>NZ_QFYS01000002.1 GCF_003254525.1 Phenylobacterium kunshanense | reverse complement strand
CGCCGGCCTCCTGCTCCCGCAGGATCCCGATGATCTGCTCTTCCGTGAACCTTGATCGCTTCATTCGTCCGTCCTTTGGTCGGGCGGACTCTAGCTATTCCTGGCTGAGTTTCAGGGGGTCACGTCAGTTCCCAAATCGCGCGCCACCTCACTCGGACGGCATCGCAAGGCCCGACCGATGAGGAAATGGCTAGAGGACTCAAAGGTTGGACATCATCGCGAAGGTAGGCTTCGGCTAGCCCGCACATAAACGCGGCGAAGCCCGCCCGCTGATCTTCGCTCCCCCCAAATGCGTGATCGCGGAGCTCCAGGACCAGCGCGAGCGCTCGCTGTTGGCAGGAATCGATAACCGGATGAAGTCTCCGCAAGGCCTGGTTCGCTTCCATTTCAGAGCAGGGCAGCTCCGAAGCGATGAAGGCCGCCGTGACGGCCTCCGCGCCAGCGCGATTGATTGTCCGCGAGACCAGGCATTGTAGGGGGTCACCCTGATCCCCGACCAAGAAGTTGTGCGCTAGTTGGGAGAGTCGATGTGCCTCAGGACCACCGCCCGAGCGCCCGTAGAGGACCAAGTCCTGTAGGCCTTCGACAAGGCGGCGGCCGTTAAGCAGCTTTCGTGGCGGCGCCTGACACACGGCGACAGGCGTCCAAAGCACAAGGCCGAGGATGAGCTGAGAGGCGATCAGGCAATCGCAGCTTCGGATTGCCCCGGCCGAACGTCCCGCCTCGAGGACGGAGGCCAGCCTATTCGCGAGCTCTTGGAACGCGCCCTGGACATGTCGCCGGCGGCTTTCCGGGAGAGACCAGACGGAACCCAGCGCCCCCAACTCAGCGTGCCTTGGGTTGCAGACGCCCGCGACGAAAGACGTCACGACCTTGAGAGGGTTGCTGTGCCGACGCATCGCACCGCTCAGATGCCAGCCGAGCGCCCGGCAGGACCGCTCGTGGATTTCGAACAGCCAGTTTTCCTGGTCTCCTTCCTTGGCCAAGGCCCTCGAACGGGGGGGCAGCACCGTCGACGGCCAGATCGCTCCCGTCGCGTTGAAGCGCCTAGCTGCCTGAACGAACTCCAAGTCCTCCTGCGACGGAGGCAGCGGCGATGAGGACCTGGGCGGCATCCAGTGATCCGGTGTGCGAGGTTCTCCGAGGGCCGAAGAGAGAGGCAGGCGCGCGACGCAGCGCTTCCGCGCCTGCCCCTGTGTCAGAAGAAGCGATACTGAAGCTCGATCCCGTAGGTTCGAGGCGGCGTGAGCGGGTAACTCGTCGCAATCCCCTGAGTGACCGGAACGATGGTCGCCCCTCCGGCCGCGGCGGGGCCGATGTAGCCGGTGCGGCGGCCAGCGACCGCGCCACCTTCGTAGCCGATGTCATCAAAGATATTCCGCGCGAACAGTATAACTGTGTAACGGTCGTCTTCGGGCGCAAGGGTGAGTCGCGCGTCAACCTGATCCCAAGACGGCGAGCGCGTGTAGGCGCGATTGAAGATGCTGCCGTACTGTGCATCACGCCATGTATAGTTCACAGAGCCGGTCAGTGCATAACCAGGCAGTCGCCAGGTATAGTTGACGTTGACGGCGATCTTATTTTTCGGCGCGTTCGGAAGCTTCTGACCCTTCAAGTCCTGGCCAAGCTGAAAGCCCCCCCCGGTTAGCGCGGTGAAGACATCGGCCGCGCAGTTGTCCGCCACGGCGGGCGTGAGCAGCCTTGCCTGGCAATCGGCCAGCGACCCGATGGGCGTGGACCGGGGATCGAGCGCCGCAGGATCGGCCGGATCGACTGGCCCGCGCGCCCGCGTAATGTGGGAGTCCAGGTAAGAATAGTTGAAGAGTATCTGCAGATCCTCGATCGGCTGCCAGATCGCCTCCAGTTCCACCCCCTTCGAGGTGGCGCGGGGCACATTGTAGAACACCGACTGCGCCTGAGTGATCCCGCCGGCCGTGTTGACAATGGTCAGCGGGATCTGAGCGTCCTTATACCAGTAGTGAAACGCCGCGATGTTCGCCTGCAGGGTGCGGCCGAAATTTTTCTTCAGCCCGAACTCGATGTTGTCGAGGAACTCAGCGTCCGTGTACGGGTTCGCCGTGAGGGCCGTGTCTACGCCGATCCGAAAGCCGCCTGCCTTGTAGCCGCGGCTGTATCGAACGAAGGCCGTGGTGTCCCGATCAGGTTCCCATTGCAGCGTCGCGTTGCCGGTGACGGCATCCCAGTCGGCGTCATACTCCCGCCGCGCTCGCCCCGTGGCCGGGTCAAATGTGAAGTCGCGCGAGACGCCCTTCGGAGGTGTCGCGCCGGGAATGAAGAGCGCCTGGGTCAGGTCGATCGCGGGCGTGAACGGCCCGGTCTGCTCCGGGGTCAGCCCTGGGGTGCAGGCGAAGAAGGCGAAGCAGAGGACGCGCGCCTCTTCCGACCCCGTCTTGGTATCCTTCGAGTAACGTAGACCAACCGTGGCTTTCAGGGCGTCGGTGAACTTGTAGTCCAATTGCCCGTAGATTGCCTGCGACTGTATGTGGAAACGCGGCGTGTCGATCGTGCGCTGCAAGAGTGGATTTGGCGGGCAGACATTTCCAAAACGCGGACAACTCGCCCCGAGTGGCGCTGCGATCTGCGGCTGGCTGTAGAGATAGGTAGAAGTCGGCTGCTCGAAGTGCTCGTTCCAGGAGTATACGCCGGCCAGCCATTGCAGCGGTCCGTCGGAAGTCGATGCGACGGTAAGCTCGTGGCTCCACCACTCCTCGATCTCCTGGTAGTTGTAGAGTTGCTGCGGGAACACGGTCAGGCCGCCGGGCAGCGTGAACCGCTCAACGGGCGCCACGGTGTCGTCCGCGGGACGGTTCAGCTTGTAATGGTACCGAGTCCCGCCCGTAGTATATTTCACGTCAAAGTCCGAGGCGTGCCAGGTCCATTCGCTCGCGAAGATGAAGGTGTCGTTGAGTTTGACCTGATAGGGAATTGTTGACGCGAACTTGCGGGGATCCGCTGTGGTGGGGTTGGCGCATCCCAGCGGTGAAGGATTGCTGACGTTGGTCACCCGGCCACTGCAGCCGTAGCCCGGCTCAAGGCTGGTGGCTCCGTTGGCGATTTCGAAGGTCGCGTATGGCCCAGGGGTAGAGTTCCCGCGTGACCCGGGTCCGCCACTGCCGTTTCGCCACTGGATCGTGGTGAGCTTGGCCCAGCCTTCGAAATTCTCGTTGAATTCAAACTTGAGCTGGCCCTCGACGATGTTGGTGTCGATGACATTGCCTTCGTCCGGCTGCCCGGGAACGATGTTGTCGTACCAGCCCTTTCGTTGCTTTTCCCAATTCGCCGCCAGCCGGAACTGGACGCCAGGGATCGCCGTTGGTCCCGAGATCGCGCCTTCGACGATGTGTCGATCGTAATTGGCATACGTCGCACGGACTTCTGCATACATCTCGTCGGTGGGCCGCTTGGACACCAAGTTCATGGCGCCCGCGATGGCGTTGCGCCCGTAGAGCGTCGCCTGCGGTCCCCGCAGGATTTCGACCCGCTCCAGGAACAAGGGCGACTTTCCGGCCTCGATGGTGGAAGTCGTGTAGATGCCATCCGAATAAACGGAGACAGACGGGTCGGCGGCGTGGACATTGCTCGTCCGCCCCACGCCGCGAAGCGACACGCGGTCGAGTTGGCTCGAATACTGGAGACCCGGCGTAAAGTTGGTGAGGTCAGTTACAGTCGTGATTCCCAGGAGGTCGCGCTTTTCGGAGGTGTACGCCGAGATCGCCACAGGCACGTCCTGCAGGTTCTGCTCGCGGCGCTCCGCCGTCACGACAAGCTCTTCGATCGTATTGGCCGGCTGAGCCGCAGCCGCTCCGGCTGCCAACGCCGCGCAGCTGGCGAGTAGAAGTCTCTTTGCAGTCGCTATCCGCCAGGTCTGTGGCCGGCCAATCCTCAAACGGCACGCGCCTTCAGACGCTGCGGTCAAACTTCTTATCGTTATCATACGATATCAACTCCCCGCCCTTCGTTTCAGGCGCGTCTCAGCGCGCCTTGCGGTCACGGTCTGTCACCTCGCCGAGTGCGTCAATAGTGAGGGGAGAAAATTGTAACGGCCGACACAGACCAAGGGTCTCTGTCGCGGGGTGCTGTCGCCGAATCAGGCGAACTGTCTGGTCATCGTTCCAGTTCGAAGCTCAGGTTTGATCGCATGCGCTCAAGAATCCGGCGCAACATCAGCTCCTCGCTCCGTGTGAGGCCCTGAAAATACACTCCCCGCAGCCACTCGGCGGCGGCGACCAATTCCGGCACCGCTGTAGCCGCGCCTTCCCCGGCAAAAATCTGCCACTCCCGCTGATCCACGCTGGATCGTTGACGCCTGACCAACTGCAGGGTCTCGAGCGCTCTCACCAGCTGGCCGAGCGGGGCGCGTTCGATATCCATGGCGCGCGCCAGCGCCGACTGCGAAAGCCCCTCGTTCTGGAGGACGTAGACGAGAACCCGCCACTGCGGCCGTGTTAGACCAAGCGCGCGAACCCGCCGATCGAACCCCTTTCGCATCAAGCGTGTCACGTCAGAAATCAAAAAACCCACGTTCTCAATGCGGGCCGCCGCAAGCGACGGCGCCTCCCGGCTGGCCGTCGCCGGTTCGGCGAGTCCGGGGGGCCGGCGGGTGATGGGTCGGGTTTTAGGTTGGTTCGCCACAACGCCAATGGTTCAGGCATCCGTGGCGTCATGCAAGGGGCATCCTGCCGCGCGACGCGGTCGGCGCCTGCAACGGCGCGTCCGTCAAGCACCGCCCCGCTTGCGCGGCCGCGCACTTGTATTGTAGCATACATCTGCTTTTGGACTTTGTTTCTTCCCAAGGGCAACGACTTGCGCCGCGCGCTCGACGAGCGCGCGGCGTGCTTTCCAGCCGCCAGGCTCGCCTCAATCGCTCGCCAGAGCCACCGGTCGGCTATTCTGCTCCGCCCACGCAGGCTCGCAACTTCTCAGCGGGCAGCGCCCTGCCCCCTTCGCCAAAGGTCTCGACGCGTCCGAAGCGCTTCGCCAGAACCTTGCAGGCCTCAAGACTTAGTGTGCGAGAGCTGGGCGCCCTGGCCACGCACTGGCTTTGCTCACAATGAAACACCGCGCCCCCCGCGACGATCTTCGAGCGGGGGATGTCCGTACGCGCGAAGGTCGCCACGACATGCTCTGCAGGGGACGCATTCGACGCGCTCGCCCCGGCGACCATAGCTACAGCTAAGATGATGTTTCTCGATAGCATCATGCCCTCACTCCAGAGTTATAATTGTAACGTAGGCATATCATATCTTCATCTCGGGTAACGCTTAAACCTCGCCACGCTTAAGAAGGTGTCCTTTCCGAAGCCTCGGCAGGTGGCGCGCGCCGCGCGCGCCCGGCAAGAGGCCGCCTTCGATCGTTGGCTTGTACCTGGAGTTGGGGGGCAGGCGCCGTGCCTGAGGCATCGGTGGCCGACAACCCAATATTGCTGACCCCCTTTGCCTCCCATCGATCCGCTGACCCCTCGTCAGTCTCCTCGCGTGCGCGCGAGGTGCTTGCGGGAACGATATTGTAGGATACGTTATAGATGCGCCCGCCATGGGCGGGGCTATCGGGGGGTTCTGCTAGAGAGCTTGAACAGCCGCGCAGTCGCGAACTCACAAACATTTTTGCGCTCGGAACCGCACACACAAACAACGCGGGAGCGGAAGGGGAGGATTCCATGTCTGTTCGAACGTACCTTGGGGGCGGATCCATGATCGCCCTGGCGATCGCGATCACGGGTAGCTCCGCGATGGCGCAGACCGTCGCATCTGCGCCGGTATCGGAAGTCGAGGAGGTTGTCGTCACCGGCTCCTTCATCGCCGGGACTCCGGAAGACGCTGCGCTACCGGTCGATGTGCTGTCCAGTCGCGACCTTGAGGCCCAGGGCGCCCCGACCGTCATCCAGCTGGTCAAGACAATAACCTCGTCTCAATCCTCGTTGGGCGAGAGCAATCGGTACAATGGCGGCGCAGGCACTGCATCGATCAACCTGCGCGGTTTTGGGGCAGCGCGTACGCTGACGCTGATGAACGGCCGGCGTCTGGCTGACAGCCCGTCGGCCGCCTTCCAAGGCGGCGGCGCGAACCTCAACTTCATCCCGACGGCTGCGGTTGGACGCATCGAGGTGCTGAAGGACGGGGCCGCGGCCACCTACGGTTCGGACGCGATCGGCGGCGTGGTCAACTTCATAACCCGGACGGATCTCGACGGCTTCGAACTCGGCGGCGAGTACGCGCTCATCGACGGTTCCAACGGAGACTACGAGGCGAACGCCGCGTGGGGGCGCAAATTCGAGAACGGGAACGTCCTGCTCACGGCCGGCTACCGCCACCGCTCGCGGCTCGACATCCACGACCGCGACTGGGCGTTGCGCGGCTTCGATTTCGGCGGCTATGCCGGCGCGGGCGGCTGGACAGGCGCTTCCAACCCGGGACTCTTCCTGGCCGGAGCCAACCTCTTCCGTGACAATGGGTGCGCCGAGCTTGGCGGGGTGCTGACCAACAACGTCACCTATCCGAACCCTTTGAGCGGGACGCTGGGACAGGGCGCGACAGCGACCGTGGCCGTTCCGGTGGGCGCGCAGAACCCGGCCACGGCGACGTCCACGTGCCGCTTCCAGTTCTCCAACTTCAACGATCTCGTCAATCGCGAGGACCATTATCAGCTCTACGGTGAGGTGAACTTCGAGCTCTCGGAGAACCTGGCCTTCCACGGCGAGGTCGCTTGGACCAAGAACGACACGCCGGTCCAGCGCATCTCTCCCGCCAACCTCACGGCGCAGTATCCGTCGCCGGTGGCGGTCGGAGGGACGTCCTTCTCACCCACCGCCCCGAACGGCCCCAACTTCTCGGTGCCCTACAACATCCCGGCGAACCACCCGGGCCTCGTCGCCCTGCTCAACGACTGCCGCTCGCCGCTGACGGCCGCGCAGTGTGCGGCCATTCGGGCGTCGGCCAACAGCGCGGTGGGGGCTCAAGCCGGGGCCCCTCTCGGAGCCCGCGGTGTCGACATCATTCAACTGGGATGGCGCGCCATCGCGTTTGCGGGCCATCCGCTCAATTCCGACAAGGCGGACCACCAGTCGATCGTCAACGACGCATTTCGTATCTCCGGCGGCTTTCAAGGCGAGATCTTCGGCGGGGTGAAATATGACACCGCCATCACCTATATGGAGCAGAAGAACACTTCTGATACCAACGACCTCCTGGTCTCGCGGATCCAGTTGGGCCTGCGCGGTTTTGGAGCCAAGGCGGATGATCCGGGGGGCTGTACGGCGGCCGAAACGAACAACTTCACGTCTGGGGCCGGCAATGGGGCGCTGGGGTGTTACTACTTCAATCCCTTCACAAACGGCACCCAGACCAGCGTCGTAAACGGCGCGGCGAATCCGTTTTTCAACGCCGCCGTTGCGAACGACCCGCAGGTCGTGGCCTGGCTCTACGGCAACTACACCAACGTCCTGACCAACCGGCTGCTCGTGGCGGACATGGTGTTCTCCGGCGAAACCGGTCTGGAGCTCCCTGGGGGACAGGTCGCGTGGGCCGTCGGCGCGCAATATCGCTATACGCAAGAAACCCGGAAGTATGGCGAATTCTTCAACTCCAACGAGACCCCCTGTCCGGACCGCCCCGCGTGCGCCGACGAGAGCGGCCCGCTGCAGTTCTTCGGATCGGCCGTGGATCGCGACGATGACGCCAACGTCAAGGCCATCTTTGCGGAGCTCCAGGTTCCCGTCCTCGAAAACCTCAATCTGAACTTCGCGATCCGCCACGAGGACTATCAGGGCGGCATTGGCTCGACGACCAATCCCAAGGTCGCCGCCAAATGGCAGGTCACCGATTTCCTGGCGCTCCGCGGAAGCGCGAGCACGACCTTCCGGGCCCCGAGCCCCGGTCTGGTCTCCACGGACTGCAACAACGGCGTCCGGGTGCTGGGTAGCGCCTATCGGGCATTTCAGAGCTGCGGCAATCCGGATCTGAAGCCGGAGAAGGCCGACACCTTCAACGTCGGCGCGATCCTCGAACTCGGCGGCTTCAGTGCGACGCTCGACTACTTCAACTTCAAGTTCAAGGACGAGATTACCGAGGAGAGCGGCGCACGTCTCTACGCCAGCATGTTCCCGGGTGGGTCGAATGTGAACTGCGGCAATCCGGCGTTCGCCCAGTTGCAGGCCCGATTCACGTTCGCCGGCGCCTGTGGCGCCGCCAACGTGGCGCGGCTCCGCAGCTTCACGATCAACGGGCCCAACACGAAGACCTCCGGGCTGGAGTTCCGCGCGCAGTACGACTGGGAAGGCTGGCTCGATGGCCGATGGGCCATCGGAGGTGAGGCGACCTACCTGATCGAGTACAAGCGGGGCGTCACGAACCTGCTCGGCACGGACATCGCGATCTCCCCGGCCGAGGATCGCGCCGGCCTCAGCGACCTGGTCAACGAGTTCTTCTCCTATTCGAAACTGCGTGCGAATGCCTTCGCCGCGTTCAATCGAGGCCCGCTCTCCGTGCGTTGGCAGACGCGCTACGCCGAAGGCACCTCGCCGGCATTCGGATCACCGCTCTTCGTGACGGTCCCGAACCCGAGTGCGACCGGCGGGCGAGACCTGGTCCCCGTCGGCAAGTCGAAGGACTTCTGGCAACACGACGTGGTGGTGCGCTGGGAGGCGCCCTGGGACACGACGGTCACGGCGAGCATTCAGAACGTGTTCGACAAGGATCCGCCCTACGTACCAAGCCAATACAACTACGACTACACCAATGGAAATCCGCTGGGCCGCGTGTTCGAAGTGGGCTTCAAGAAGCGGTTCTAGTCAGAGCGGTCTCGATGCTGGGCGCCCTCAGTTCTGAGGGCGTCCCCCTATCTGCCAACAATCCGCCTTTACGGCCTGAGCCGATCTTCTGTTTTCATAAAAACTACCGGGGGAAACAAGTATGACCTTTCGAAATAAGCTGTTGCTGTCCGGCGCTTTTCTGGCCGTCGCGGCCGGATCCGCCCAGGCTCAGACCGCTAATGTCATTGAGGAACTGGTCGTCACCGCCGAGAAGCGCGAGCAGAGCCTCCAGGACGTGCCGGTGGCCATCTCGGCCTTCACCAGCAAGCAACGTGACCTCGTCGGCGTGAACTCCGTCCAGGATCTCACCAACTTCACGCCAGGCTTCACCTATCAGTCGGGGAACGACCGGGCGAGCATGCGCGGCATCGGTCGTCTGACGAACGTGCACGCGGTCGACGGCGCCGTGTCGATCTACATCGACGGCCTCTTCACCACCTCGACCGTGCTGGCCGGCGGCCCGCCGCTGGACGTGGAGCGGGTCGAAATCCTGCGCGGGCCGCAGGGCACGCTTTACGGCCGCAACGCCATCGGCGGCACGGTCAACGTGATCTCGGTGCGTCCGACCAAGGACTTCTACGCCGAGGTTCGGGCGATTGCGGAGAATTACGGGTTCACCAACTTCCAGGCCGCGGTGTCGGGACCCATCGCCGACAATCTGAGGTTCCGCGTCTCGGGCTACAAGCTCGACCAGCGCAAGGGCTACTTCAAGAACCTCGCCGGCGGCCCGTCGGAAGGCAGCAAGCGCGACGAATACCAGGTCCAGGCCCAACTCGCCGCCGACCTCGGCGAGAACGCCGAGCTGTGGGTCTCCTACAAGACCCTGGCCTGGCACAACCGCGGCGGTCCCGGCGCGCGCGCCGGCTACCTCAACGACCCCTATCAGACCGGCCGCCTCGATCCGAACTTCTCGATCGTCTACAACTCCGCCCACGGCTACACGCCCGAGACCGGCGTCAACGGCATCGTCCCGGGCAGCCTGCGCCAGTTCGGCAACACGAACATAACCGTGAATCCGGCTTTGGCAGATTCACACGAGTTCAACACGAACACGCCCGAACGTGTCAGGCTGCGGGACGTCAATTCGCTGACGGCCAACTTCGTCTACCATTTGCCGAGCATCGACATCAGGTACGTCGGAGGCATTCAAGAGTACAAGTACGACCTCTACGGCGACACCGACGCGACCAACGTCCAGTCGTTCCAGATACCCCTTGCGCCCGGATCGATCTGTGGAACCGTTGGAGCCCTGTTCGCGGCCGGACGCTCGACGGTCAACTGCGCACCGTTGACCGTAAACGCGGACAATACATTCCACTATTTCGAATATCCGAAATGGTACAGCCATGAGATCAACATCTCATCGACTACCGATGGGCCGCTTCAATGGATTGTGGGGGCGTACTACTATAACGAAAAGTACACCGGGACCGGGAGCACCGCCGACTTCTTTCTCAATGGCCCATCCAGCTTGCGCACGCCGATCCTGGGCGCTGCGCCCAATCCTCTGGGTATTTGGTCGACCGGCAACTACGACCTGACCACCGAAAGCAAGGCTATGTTCGGCCAGGTGGACTGGCAGGCGACTGAAACCCTGAAGGTCACGGCCGGCCTGCGCTATACCAAGGACAAGAAGTCCGGGACCGAGTTCCGGCGGATCGTCTGCAATTCGGACGCCTGCTATCCTGGCCTCTACCCGGCTCTGGGCCTCAGCGCCTTCGGTCCCGGCACGGCGGCGAACTGGGGCAGCCTGCTCGGCAACCTCAACGCCCTGCCGGCGGTCGGCCAGGCCCTGGGGCTGGGCAACGCGCTCGCCCCCCTCGGCGGCCTTGGCAACGGCGCCATGGACCTGACTGACACGCTCGCGCCGAAGAGTACGGCCGGCCCGATCGAAGGGGTGACAAGCCCCTCGGTCTGCACGGCGGGCGTCTGCCGCCAGTACACGATCGGCTCCAACGGCATCGCCAGCCGCCAGCTCGGCGATACGTCGGACGCCTGGACGGGGACCTTCGGCCTCCAGTGGGAGCCGGACGACGACACCATGGCCTATGCCCGCTACAGCCGCGGCTACAAGGCGTTCGGCTTCTCGGCCGGTGGGTTCCTGGCCGACCCCAAGGCGGACGAAGAGACTGTCAACTCCTACGAGATCGGCCTGAAGAAGAACGTGGGTTCCACCCTGCAGGTGAACGCCGCGCTCTTCTATCTCGATTACCGGAACCTGCAGGCGCCGGTCACCGTGCGCGTGGGCCCGACGAACGTCGGTCAGTTCGTCAATATCGCCAAGTCGCGGTCCAGCGGCCTGGAGTTCGGCATGATCTGGCAGCCGATCCGGCCAGTACGCCTGACGGTGGACTACGGTTACAATCCGACGAAGATTCGGAAGAGCATCCCGCTGATCGATACCAATGACAACATCAACACCGGCCCCGTCAGCGTGGTCGGAAACCAGCTACCCCAGGCGCCGAAGCACAAACTGGCGTTGAACGGCTCCTACACCTTCGAGTTCGAACCAGGCGCCCTCACGCTTGGCGCGACCTATCTCTACCGGTCCGAGGCCTACGCCAACGTGTTCACACGCGAATACAACAAGGCCCCTTCATGGGATCAAGTGGATCTCCGCGCTTACTGGGCGCCTACCGGCGGCAAGTACACAGTGATCGCCTACGTCAAGAACGTGTTTGATACCGAGGGCTACCAAGCCGCGCTCGCCGGATCGAGCCGCAACAACAGTCCCACCGTGCCGTCGGACCGGTTCGCCACGGGCTCCCAGGAGGTGGAACTCACCCCGCCCCGCATCTACGGCATCGAGCTCCAGTACCGCTTCTAATACGGAACGACCTGGTCGCTTGCCGCTGCTCCACAGCAGGGCGGGCGACCAGTGCCGCATCAGCCGCCGCGACTGCGCCAAGCGCCGGTCGCGGCCGGCGCAAATTCTGGGCGGCGCCATCGGGCGCATGCGGGAAGGTGCGAGCCATGCCGCGGGACGACTGTGGGGGCCCGGCCAAAGGACGTCGGGCCGCGCGACCTGATCGCCTGCGGGGAGGCGACTTGGGACGCCACCGCCACCGGCCTGCGGAACGTCTTGGACAAGGCCCGTCGCGGGTGCCAATCCAGTACAACCACGTTCAAGCTTTCTAGCTTCCCAAGGCTTGCAGATGTCGTTGTAGAGGATGGCGCAGAGCGCAGTTGCGACATCATGACCGCACCGTTCAGCTAGGTCGCCAATGAGCGTCGTAGTCTCTGCGGAGGGTGCGATTTCGAGCTGGCACGCGTCACTGCGAACCGGACCGCCACGTGCGGCTGACGGCCTCCGCGGTGTCGGTGTCATCAGATCAGCTTCGACATTGGCGTTCATCCCAACAAATGCCGCCTACCTAACGCAGATTGACGTTCGAACGAGGGATCGGTTGACGGGCCGCACGCGTCACGGTGGGTCATCGCGCTCGTTGGCAGAGCCATAGAGCGACGACTTTTCCACGCCGGCCAGCACGATCTCGACCAATTCCACGAGGAAGTTGTCCAGTTGCCGCAGCATCCGCGACCGCAGGCGAGCCGGCGTCATGCGCACGTGGTTCGAGATGGCGCCGACCACCAGATCCATGACGAGGCCGGGGTTCGTCGAGGCGGGGAGCTGTCGACGCCCCACGGCGCGCCGAACGATCGCCCGTCCCTCGGCGACCGTCGCCTCCGCGTAGGGTCGCAGAAACTCGAGGACCTCCGGGTGCTCGGCGATGTCTAGAGGAAGGCGCTTGTGCGCGCCGGCATAGGGACCCGTCAAGGCGCGGGCGACGATCCAGGCCAGGGCCAGAAGATCGGTCCGAATGTCTCCCTGATCGAGGCTTCCTACCCGTAGCCATCGCGCCTCGAACGTCTGGCGGAGCAGGTCTCCGCGCCGGGGCCAGCGACGATAAAGCGACGCCTTGCCCACGCCCGAAGTTCGCGCCACCGCCTCGAACGTGAAGCCCGCCCAGCCCACGTCCGCGTAGAGCGCCATCGCCGCATCGAAGACCCTGCCCTCGATCTCCGGGTCGCGAGGTCGCCCGCGGCCTGGCGCGAGCGTGACTTGATCAGCTGAGATTTGCTTGCGCACAGCGTCCAACTGCGATTTTCTGACGACCTCCGTCCTATATTAGAATTCGTAATCGATGCCTACATTCTCCGCGGAAGATCGAACGTCTGTCAGGGATGGGGTGGCGAGGCTCTTCGCCGAGCGGAGCCCGCTTTCGAGCGTGCGTTCCGCCATGGAAACGGCCACCGGTATTGACGCGGATCTCTGGCAGGAGCTCGCGGCGATGGGAGTCCTTGGTGTCGCTGTCCCGGAGAGGTTCGGGGGCATCGGCGGCGACGCTGTCCTCATCGAGGCGCTCATGGAAGAAGTCGGGGCCGCGCTCGTCTGCGGTCCCTTTCTGTCCAGCGCGGTCTTCGCGGCGGCCCTGCTCGAGAACCTGGGCGACGCCGAGATTTCGGCGAAGCTGCTTCCTCAGATGGCGGCCGGTTCCCTGATCGCCGCTGTGGCCGTTCAAGACGCCGCGGCCGCCGGGACGCAGTCGGGTGTTGCGCCGAAGGCGCGGCAGAAGGCGTCCGGATGGCGCATCGAGGGGGAAGTCGCCTATGTCATCCATGCGGACGCCGCGCACATCCTACTGGTGGCGGCCGAGACCTCGGAGGGTCTGAGGGTGTTCCTCGTCGAGGGCAATGCCCACGGCCTGGCGCGATCACCACTCTCGACCTTCGACAAGACGCTCCGGCTGAGCCGACTTCGGTTCGACGCCACGCCCGCGCGGCGGATTGAGGCGCGCCGCGAAACGACCGAGGCTCTGGCGAACGCACTGGACCTCGTTCGGGTCGCCCTGGCGGGCGAGCAGGCCGGGGGCGCGCGGCGGGTCCTGGACATCACGGTCGACTACGCCAAGTCCAGAATCCAATTCGGTCGCCCGATCGGCAGCTTCCAGGCGATCAAGCATATGGCGGCGGACCTTCTCCTCGAGGTCGAGAGCGCCACGTCCGCCGCGCGCGAAGCCGCACGATTGTTGTCGATGGGGTCCGCCTCGGCCGGGGCCGCGGTCAGTCTGGCGGCCAGCGCCTGTGGCGACGCCTTCGTGAAGGTCACCGCCGACGCGATCCAGATGCACGGGGGCATCGCCTTTACGTGGGATCACGACGCGCACCTCTACCTGAGGCGCGCTCGCGCGGACGCCCAGCTCTTCGGAACGCCGGCCTTCCATCGAGAGCAGTACCTCAGGGCCATGGGAGCCTGACGATGACGAGTCAAACACCTCGCGGGAGCCAGGAGGCGCTGCGCGATGAAGTGCGCGCGTGGTTGCACGCGAACTGGCCCGGCCGGGATCGCGAAGCGCCGCACGGCTGGCTCGCGAAGGTCGTCGAGGGGCGATGGGCCGTGCCACGGTGGCCTGCCGTCTGGATGGGCCGAGACCTCGATGACGAGCACGCGCGCATCGTCGAATCCGAGTTCGCGGCCGTCGGCGCCCCCGGCGCGGGACAGGACCGCACGAATCTCTGGGCGAACACGCTGCTGGCGCGCGGGACCGACGCCTTGAAGGAGAAGCTCGTCCTGCCCCTGCTGCGCGGGGAGGTTGGGATGTGCCTGCTCTATTCCGAACCCGGCGCGGGATCGGACCTCGCCAGCGTGCGTACGAGGGCCGATCGCCAGGGTGACCATTTCCGGGTGAACGGCCAAAAGGTCTGGACAAGCTTCGCCGCCACGGCGGACTACGGCATGCTGATCGCGCGGACCGACTGGGATGCGCCCAAGCACAAGGGGATCGGCTTCTTCTTCCTGCCTATGAAGCAACCGGGCGTGCAGGTGCGCCCGTTGCGTCAGATCACAGGCGAAAGCCAGTTCAACGAGGTGTTCCTCACCGACGCGGTGTGCCCCCAGGAAAACCTGCTCGGCGAGGCGACCGACGGATGGGGGGTCCTTCAGACCGCGCTCGCCTACGAGCGGTCGGCCATGGGAGAGGCCGCCCGCGGCCCGAGACGCGGCATGGGCCAGTCCGCACCGGCAGACGACCCCCTGATCGCGCTGGCGCGGGAGGCGGGCGCGATGGAGGACCCGGTGCTTCGCCAAGAGATCGCCAAGGTGGTGATCCTGAAGCGGTTGAACACCCTCAATGCGACGCGCGCCAAGGCGGACATGCGCCAAGGAACCTCCTCGTCGCTGATGAGCCTCGGAAAGCTCGCGATGAGCCGGATCCTGCACGAGGAGGCGCGGGTCCGGACACTCATCCTGGGTGCGGAAAGCCTGCTCGACGGTCCGGATCACCCGCGCGCCGACGATACCAATTTCCTGACGCTCAACGCCTATTTCACGTCGATCGGCGGCGGCACCGACCAGATTCAGCGCAACATCATCGGTGAACGCGTGCTGGGTCTTCCCAAGGAACCCGAAATCGATCGCGACGTCCCGTTCCGCGCCGTGCGGACAAGTTGATCCGATCGCCAGAACAGGAGGCCGGCATGGGTTGGAACTTCGGAGACATACTGGACGCCGTCGAGCCGGTCCTCCCGGCCGACGCCCCGGCGCTGGTCCATGGCGACCGGGTGATCTGCTGGCGGGAGGCCACGCGCGCCTCAAACAACCTTGCGCAGGCGATCCTGAAGCGAGGGGCCGCGCCCGGCGACAAGCTCGCGATCTATATGCGCAACCGGCCCGAATACATGATTGCGCTGGCGGCTGCCTTCAAGGCTCGCCTGACGCACGTGAACGTCAACTACAGATACACCCCCGACGAGGTCTGGTACATCTTCGACAACTCCGACGCGCAGACCGTGGTCTATGCCTCGGAATTCCGCGACGCCGTTGCGCAGATCCGCCACAAGCTGCCCGGCGTCACGACCTGGATCGAGGTTTCCGAGGATGGCAGGACCGCCGAGTTTGCGGAGCCCTTCGAGGCCCTGACCGCGGAGGGCGACGGCGCCCCGCTCTCCATCAAGCGCGCGGGCGATGATCTGCTGTTCATATACACCGGCGGCACGACGGGGATGCCGAAAGGTGTGATGTGGCCGCATCACGACCTGCGCGAGATCACGCTGCAGGCGGCGCGGAAGCTGGGGCCGGTCCCGGAAACGCTGGAGGCGCTACGCGAGCATACCCGCAAGGCGGGGCCCGCACCCGCCGCGCTGATCGCGCCGCCCCTGATGCACGGCACCGGCCTTCTCACGGCCATGGGGGTGCACCTCGCCGGTGGCTGCATCGTTACGCTGACGGGTGAGGCGTTCGACCCGGTGGAAATGCTCGATGCGATCGAGCGCCGACGCCCGCAGTCGCTCACAATCGTCGGCGACAGCTTCGCGCGCCCCATCCTCGAAGCGTTGGACGCTCAACCCGGTCGCTGGGATGTTTCCTCGGTCGCCGCGATCGTGTCCTCCGGCGTCATGTGGAGCCTGGAGGTGAAGCGTGGACTCCTGCGTCACATGCCCCAGGCGGTGCTGAACGACGCCTTCTCGTCCTCGGAAGCCCTGGGCATGGGGACGTCAGTCATGACCCGCGCGGGCGAGGTCCAGACCGCGAAATTCGCGCTGACCGACCGTTGCCGCGTCTTCGACGAGGACGACCGCGCCGTCCTCCCGGGATCGGGCGTGCAGGGCGTGGTCGCGCTCGGCCCGCCCAACCCCATCGGCTACTACAAGGACGTGGAGAAGACCGCGCGCACGTTCAGGGTCATCGACGGCGTACGCTACTCGATGCCCGGCGACTGGTGCCTGGTCGAGGCCGATGGCAGCCTGACACTGCTCGGGCGCGGCAATGCCTGCATCAACACCGCCGGGGAGAAGGTCTTCCCCGAGGAGGTCGAAGAAGCCCTGAAAACCCATCCCTCCGTCGCCGATGCCCTGGTCGTGGGCTTGCCGGACCCGAAGTGGGGTCAAGCCGTGACCGCGGTCATCGAGCTCGCGGCCGGGCAGACGCTCGACGAGGCGGTGGTGCGGGCGCACGTCCGCACGACCCTGGCGGCCTACAAGGCCCCAAAGCGGATTTTCGTCGCCGACCGGCCGCTGCGCGTCAGCAATGGCAAGGCGGACTACCCCGCCGCCAAAGCGTGCGCCGAGACCGCTGCCCTGTCGGCCACGACGCCCCCGCACTGAGACTGAAGTCGCTCGCCGGGCGGCGGCCGACACATTCAGGAGGATCGCGATGCCAGATGATACCGAGACGGCCGGTGCGGGCGAACCGCAATGGAACATTATCCAGACCACCGCTCTGGATCCCGCCGCGCGCGACGACCCGCACAGCCGATTGAAGGCCTTGCGCCAGCGGTGCCCGGTCATGCGCGACGAGCCGGTCAAGAGCTGGTTCCTGACGCGTTACGCCGACGTCCGGCAAACCGTCAACGATGCGTCCATCTGGCGGGCCTCGAGCCACGCCGAGGACGGCGCGCTGCTCAAGCGCCCTCCCGAACAGATGCTGGGCCGTCAGGAGAGCATCCTCACCCTCGACAACCCTGACCACGCTCGGGTCAGACCGCCGCTGGCCCAGGCGTTCTACGGGCGCATCAACCGCATGAAGCTGCGCCTCGAAGAGGTCATCGACGAGGTGATCGACGCACTGCCGAGCGGCCAGCCCTTCGACCTGATGAGTGACGTGGCCATCCCCGTGCCGATCCTGGTGATCGCCCATGTGCTGGGGGTCGAGCCGGATCGGCGCAGGGAGTTCCGCGACTGGTCGGAGGCCGTGATCCTGAGCCTCAACCCGTTCCGCTCTCCTGAGCAGGCCGCTCGCGCCGAATGGGGCTCGGCGCAACTCACGGCCTATTTCACCGACCTGATGGCTATGAGGCGGGCGTCGCCCCAGGAAGACCTCATCAGCGACATGGTGAAGCTCCAAGCGGACGGGGCGGCGCTGTCCGACGATGAGGTCCGCGTGAACCTGTCCGCGCTGTTGGTCGGCGGCAACCTCACCACCACGGACCTGATCGGCAACGGCGTCTGGCTGCTGCTGACCCATCCGGAGGAATGGCGCAAGCTCACGGCCGACCCGGCGGCGCTCTCGGGTTCCGCGGTCGAGGAGATCCTCCGCTTCGAGGGGCCGGTCGCCATCACCAGCCGCGTCACCGAGGCGCCCCGCCAGGTCTGCGGGCGCGAAATCCCCGCCGGCCAGTTGCTCATCACCTCGTTGCATGGCGCGAACCGGGACCCCGAGGTGTTCGAGGAACCGGACCATTTCGACATCACCCGCAAGCGGGCGCCGCATGTGGCCTTTGGCGGCGGCGCCCATATCTGCATTGGCGCCCCCTTGGCGCGCCTCGAAGCCAAGCGCGCGCTCCAACGCCTGGCCGAGCGCTTCCCCGCCCTGCGACTGACCCAAACGGATCCGCCGAAATGGCGCACTTTGCCCTTCTTCCGCGGCATCGAATCCCTGACGGTGGTGGGCGAGCCCAGTCGGTCCGACTCCGAGGCCGGATCGCGGCTTGACGCCCCCGCGTGACCGGACGCCGCATCCGCGTCGGCGCTGCGGATGCCGGACGACAGAATGGGCGAAGGGCGCCGGCGCAGATGCCGCCTGCGGCTAGGCGATCGAGAGACCGTAGAGTTCGACGACGTTGTCGTGGCATATGCGGTCGCGGGTGGCCGTGGACAGACCTCGGGTGTGTTCTTGGAGAACCGCTTGGGAGTTGGGCCAAGTGGAGTCCGAGTGAGGGAAATCGCTGGCCCACATCCAGCCGGCGCTCGTTCATCAGCTCCGTGGTGCTGAACGCGACCCAATCGTCCTGAAACGTGATGTAGATGTGCTCCTTGAAATAGTCGCTCGGCATGTGCGCGAGCGGCGGGGCCTTCATCCAGTAGCGATGGCGCTTGTAGGCGTGATCCATGCGGTACATGTAGTGCGGCGCCCACCCGGCGTCGGCCTCCACGCAGACGATCTTCAGCTTAGGATGGCGGTCAAACACGCCGCCGAAGATCAGCGTGCCGATGATGTCCTGATTGCCGCGGATGATGGACAGGAAACTGTTGATCCGCGGTCCGCGAGGGTTCTGAGCGAGCGACCCCGATTTCGTCGTCAGGATGTGGAACGAGAGCGGCATGTCCAGTCCTCCGCCGTTCGGAAGACGGGCACCCAGATCGGGTCGTCATAGTCGGCCTCGCCCGGATCTCCGGGCATCATCACGCCCTTGAACCCCGCGACGTGCGCTTGCCGCAGTTCGTCGACGCCGACCGCTTGCGTCTTCATCGAGACCTGGGCTAGCCCATAGAGGCGCTGCGGCGCGCTTCCGCACAATACCCTGCCAGCCATCGATTGTAGGCCTCGAAGCAGGCCTTCTTGAAATCGAAGTCGGGGTGGTTGCAGAGAAGCATCCCGACGGTGGGATAGATCAGCTCGGCCGCAACCCCGTCCAGGTCCTGATCGGCCAGGCGATGTTTCGGATCCCACCCGCTTCGCCACAGCTCCGCAAACGCACGCCGGCCGTCGTTATGTCCTTCGGGTCCTTGCCGGCCGCCGCGAGGAGCCCGAGGGGAACAGGGGTCGCCATCCCCTCGATGACGAAGGCGTCGCCGATGTTCGGGAGGCTGTGGATCCGTGGCGCGCCGTCGCGATATGCCGGATCGATGTGATCGACGTACCAGTTCGGCGGTCGGTGATATGCGAGTCTGCCGAAATCGGCTTGCGGAGCATGTCCCTATCCTTCCTGAAATCCTAGCTTACCGCCTCATGACTTCACAGTCAGAACGCCGAGCGGCGGCGGCGTTGCGGGTCGCCGGAGGGGGCGGCGTCGTGCCGCCGCGCCTCAGTGAGCGTGAAGCTTCACGGGCAAGGCGGTGAAGCCCCGGATGATGTTGGAGTAGGTGCGTTGGGGCTCGCCGACGAGTTCTACCTGCCGAAACCGTTTTGCGATCTCCTCCCAGACGATCCGCAACTGGAGCTCGGCGAGGCGGTTGCCCATGCAGCGGTGAATTCCGAATCCAAACGACAGGTGATGGCGCGGGTTCGGCCGATCGATGATGAACTCGTCCGGTTGCGGAATGACCTCGTCGTCGCGATTGCCGGACAGGTACCACATCACGACCTTGTCGCCCTTTGCGATGGTCTTGCCGCCGATTTCGACGTCCTGGAGCGCCGTGCGCCGCATGTGTGTGATGGGCGTCTGCCAGCGGATGATTTCCGACACCATGCCTGGAATGCGCGCCAACGGGTCACTCATCAGCTTGCGGTACTCGTCCGGCGCCTGGTTGAGCGCCACGACGCCGCCGCTGATCGAGTTGCGGGTCGTGTCGTTGCCGCCGACGATGAGGAGCAGCAGGTTCCCCATGAACTCGACGAACGGCATATCCCGCGTCGCCGGGGCATGCGCCATCATCGAGATGAGGTCGGGTTGCGGGGGCGCTTTGGCCCGCTCGTCCCAGAGCGCCTTGAAGTACATTGCACATTCCAACAGTTCGTCGCGGCGCTGCTCGAAGGACGCGACGATGCCCGTCTCAGGTGAGGCGGTGGTGACGTCGGACCACCGGGTCAGCTTGCGCCGTTCGGCCCAAGGGAAGTCGAAGAGCGTAGCCAGGGTCATGGTCGTCAGCTCGATCGCGACGAGATCGACCCAATCGATCTCCTCGCCGACCGGAAGCGCGTCGAGGATCTCGCCGGCGCGGGCGCGGATGATCGGCTCGAGGAGCTTCAGGTTGCCCGGCGCAACTGCGGGGCTGACGGCGCGTCGCTGCTGATCGTGCTTGGGCGGATCCATCGCGATGAACATCTCGATGGGAACCGCGGCCTCGATGCTGTTGAGATCCTGGATCGCGATCCCACCCCACTTCGAGTCGGACGACAGCGCCTGATGGTTGGTGTCAGCCTGCACGATGTGGTCGAATTTGGTGAGTGACCAATAGGCCCCATTTGCGCTTTCCGCGCAGTAGTGGACGGGATCCTCACGCCGCAGGCGGGCGAAGTAGTCGCCCACCACATCGGTCTGAAAGAGGATGGGTTTGCTGACATCGATTTGTGCAAGCGGAATCTCGTGGGCGCTGGGCCGCCGGGTTGGCGCGTCCAAGGAGAATGCGGTCATCTTGCTGGGCTCCTACAGGGGGCGGTCCCCCGCTCGGTGATCGGTGTCGAGGCTCTGATCCCTGGGCCTCATCGAGACAGGTCAAATCCGTCGTAGCCGGCTGCGGCCGACGCTTCGCAGGCCTGCAGATAGAGGGGCAGGCCGCCCGGATAGTTGAGAAACTGCCGCGGCTTGCCGGGGATGTTCGCGCCGAGGTACCAGGAGTCCGCATAGGGAAAGAGCGTCATCGCTCCAGCGTCCTCGACATGCTGCGACCACGCCGCCTGGGCGGACGCTTTGGCCTCGAGGCGGTGGTAGCCGCCGGCGCGCAGATGCGCGAGCAGCCTGACGACGTGCTCGCCCTGCAGTTCGGCGCAGCTCGGCCCGTTGCAGAACCCTGAAGGACTTTGCGGACCATAGAGAAAGAGCAGATTCGGGAACCCTTTGGTTGCCATGCCCAGGTAGGTGGCGGCGCCGGCGGCCCAGGTCTCAGCAAGGCTCGCGCCGCTCGGTCCGCGGATATCGATCTGTGTCAGACCGCCGGTGACCGCATCGAAGCCTGTGGCGAGGACCAGGAGGTCGAGGTCGTGCCCGCGTTGCGCGGTCCGGACACCCGTGGCGGTCACGTCCCGTATTGGATCGGCCCTCAAGTCCACCAGCGTGACGTTCGGCTGATTGAAGACGTCGTAGTAGGTCTGTTCCAGGGACGGCCGCTTGACGCCGAACGGGTGCGGGGGTTCCGAGGGCGCGAGCGTCTCGGCGACGACCGGATCCTCGACCCGTTCGTGCACCTTCTCCCGCCAGAAATCATAGGCCGTCCGGTTTGACGCCATATTGGTCAGGATGTCGCCGAAGGTGGCGGACCAGAAAGCGAAGCCCCCCGCGGCCCAGCACGTTTCGTAGACGCGTCGCCGCTCCTCTTCCGACGCCGCCAGCGCCGACTCGCCGCCGATCCGCTTGAAATCGAAGCCGCCGAAGTTGAGCGGCCGGCTCGCGAAGCGCGCGGGATACTCCTGCTTCAGCGCCGCCTGGTCTTCCCGGCTCAGCCGTCGCTGGCGCATGGGCAAGGCGATTATGGGTGTCCGCTGAAAGACGACGACCTCGCGTGCGACGGCGGCTGCCTCCTGGACGACCTGGACCCCGCTGGCGCCCGTCCCCAGGACGCCGACCCGCTTGCCGGCCATGTCGAGGCCGTCCTGCGGCCAGAGGGCGGTGTGGTGGGCAAGACCCTCAAAGCGGTCGAGGCCGGGGAGATCGGGCGTGTACGGCTTGGCGGCGAACCCGGTGCACATCAGCAGGAAGCGCGTTTCGAGGGTTTGGCCCGTGTTGGTGCGGACCTGCCAGGTATGCCGCGTGTCGTCGAAGCGGGCGCCTTCGACGCGACAGCCGAACTGGATGTCCTTCTGCAGATCGAGTTTGCGGTCCACATACTCGAAGTACCGGCGAAGTTCCGCCCAGGCCGGGAAGCGCTCGCTCCAGCACCAGTCCCGCCACAACTCGGGGTCCGAGTACTCGTAGAGCGGCACATGGCTGTCGACCCGTGCGCCGGGATAGCAGTTCCAGTACCAGATCCCGCCCAGGTCCGGAGCGGCCTCGAGCAGGCGGACCCGGAACCCAAGCTCCCGCAACCGCCGGAGCTGATAGAGGCCGCTGAAGCCTGCGCCTACGACGATGACCTCGAACGGTTCGGCCGATGGTGATGGGGCGGCGGCGTCCGTCATTGTCCGTCCGTCCTGTCGGCTGTCGGTTCGACGAGTTCGAACCAGGGCGCCATGACGCCATCGCCGAGATCGTGGAAGGCCAGCCGCACCGGGAGCCCCAACCGCAGTTCGTCCGGCGCACAGCGCGTCAGGCGGGTTGCGAGCCGCACCCCCTCCTCCAGTTCCACGACGGCCGCGACGTAGGGGACGTCCTTAGCGAATGCCGGGTGCATCGCCTGGTGGATGACGGTCCACGTGTAGAGAACCCCACGCCCGCTCGACTCGGACCATGTGAAGTCGGGCGAGCCGCAGTGTGCGCACATGTAGCGTGGCAGGAACCGCCATGCGCCACAGCCGCCGCAGCGCTGGAACCGCAGCTCGCGCTGTCGGCAATAGGACCAGAAGGCCTCGTCGAGGGGATCCTGGGTGCGGGGCGTCGGGGTCATATGTCGTTCCGAAGGATGGCGAGGCTGCCGTCGCCGAGATCGCCCCAACCCGTGACGAGACCCATGCGAGCGCCCCGGACCTGACGCTCGCCAGCGTCGCCTCGGAGTTGGCGCACCGCCTCGACGACATGGTTCAGACCCCAGACGTGCGCCTCGCTCAGGAGCCCCCCGTGCGTGTTGAGCGGACGTCGGCCTCCGAGGCGGAGCTGGCCGTCCTTGACGACATCGTAGACACCGCCTGGCTCGCACAATCCGAGCGCCTCGAGCTGCAGCAGGACCACGTAGGTGAAGCAGTCGTACACCTGGAGGAAGTCCATCTCGTCGATCGACACGCCCGCCATCCCCAGGGCGCGCGGCGCGGCGTAGCTCAGCCCGATCTTGAACATGTCGGGGCGCGACGGGATGTCGTCGGCGGGATAGGGATGCCCTTCGGCGGCTCCCGCGATGTAGACGGGCCGATGCGGCAAGTCCTTCGCCCGCTCGGCGCTGGTCACGACCACGGCGCACGCGCCGTCGGTCTCGAGACAGCAGTCGTAGAGCCGGAAGGGCTCCGCGATCCAGCGCGCGTCGAAATAGGTCTCCACGTCCAGCGGCCGCCCATAGGTGAGGGCCCGCGGGTTGAGCTGCGCATGTTCGCGACAAGCGAGCGCGACTTCCGCCATCGCCTGGCCCGGAACGCGGTACAGCTGCTTGTGCCGCATCGCCAGCCACGCGTACATCTGCACAGGCAGGGTCACGCCGTGGGGCAGATAGAAGCCCTGGATCGTCCGCGTCAGCGTGTTCATGTTCATCGGCCGCTGCGGCGGCGCGCCCGCCTTCGGTCGTAGCGCTGAAAAGCCGTTCCAGCCGAGCACGACGAGCACGTTGTCGGCGATCCCCGCAGCGACCGCCATCGCCGCGTTCTGAAGGGCCGTGGTCGGGCTGGCGCCCCCCATGTGTACGGTTGAGGCGTAGCGCAGTACGTCGACGCCCAGGTTTGCGGCGAGTTCCTCGGACGTCGTGTAGATGGGGGGCGGAACCATGCCGTCGATGTCGCGCGGCGCAAGACCCGCATCGGCGATGGCCCGCCGGGACGCCTCCAACATCAGGTCCACGGCCGTGCGTTCGGATCCCTTGACGTAGGGCGTCTCGCCGATCCCGACGATCGCGGCCTTGTCGGCGAAATGGAATTGTTCGCGGCTCATCATCTGTCAGACCGGTGGAATGAGGCAGGAATGAATGGACTCCTCGCCCTCGACCTGGCGCGCCAGCGTCCGGATGGCCCGCTCGGCCTGCTCGAGGGGAAAATCGTGCGTGTGCATGATCTCGAGCGGCGTTGTGCGGGCGTGGATCAGATCGATCGCCTTGCGGTAGCCGGACGACGTCACGCCGATGACGCCCCTGATGGTGATTTCGTTCAGGACGATCAGATCGGACACGAAGTCATCGACGGGCTTGAAGCCCTTGACGCCCGCGAGCACGATCGTTCCGCCGGGCCGGACATAGCCCAGGGCGTCGCGCACGGGTTCGGTCGCGTAGGAGGTGACCTCCACCACCACGTCGGCGCCGCGGCCACCGGTGTAACTCTTGATCCGCTCCAGCGCCGGCTCGTTGTCGACGTCGATCGTGTGGTCGGCGCCGAGCCGCCGCGCGATCTCCAGCTTGCGAGCGTCGGCGGACCGGCCGGTCACGATGATCTTTCCGGCGCCAGCATGGCGCGCGGCGACCACGCTCGCCAGGCCTCGCTGTCCCGGGCCCAGGATCAGGACCGTGTCCCCGACCTGTGTCTGGGGCACCTCGACCGCCCACCGGAACCCGGCGCCGAGCGGATTGAACATCACCGCGAGTTCGGGCGGGAGGGCAGGATCCATCCTGTGCAGGATCGCATTCGGCGCAAGCCACATGTACTGGGCGTAGGCGCCCCAAAGCCCCGGCTCCGAGCTCAGGGGAATGTACGAGTAGATCTGCCGGTGGCTGCAGAGGTGGTAGCGCCCGCCCAGGCAGGTGTCGCAGCAGTGGCAAGCCAGCATGGTTTCGACCGCAACGCGGTCGCCGACATCGACACCCCAACGCCGCGCCGCGCGGTCGCCGATGGCCGCGATCACCCCGAGCGGCTCATGGCCCGGCACGACGGGCGTCGGGACGCGCAGGACACCCTCGAACTGCTCGTAGTCGCTCCCGCAGATACCACAGGCTTCAACCCGGAGAATGGCGCTGTCGTCGTCGATCGCCGGCATCGGCAGCTCGCGGGCCTCGAGGCGCCGCGGACCGGTCTGCACCATGGCGAGCGTGGTTTTCGGCAACATCCAAGAACCCGATCAAGGCTAGACGTCCATAACATGCTTGTGTCACACCTAACGCATATCCGTGTGATGACGCAAGAGACCCAAGATGCGCGTGGAACCCCGGGTGCCGATGCTGGATCTGCCCGATGCGCGCGACGCGGCGCGCCGGCATGGGCTGCCCGAAGCCTTCGCCGAGCTGAGCGTGTTCCGCATCCTGTTACGCCACCCGACGGTGGCGCAGCGCCTCGGCGACCTGTTGCAGACGCTCCTGTTCACCGGGAACGCGCTCGACCCGCGGCTCCGCGAGTTGCTCATCCTCCGGATCGGTTGGCGGACGGGCGCAGTCTACGAATGGACCCAGCACTGGCGGGTCGCACGCGGCCTGGATATCCCCGAAGCCGATCTCCTGGCGGTGCGGCGTTGGCGCGAGGCGGCGGAACTCAGCGAGGCTGATCGGGCCGTCCTGCAGGCGACCGACGACACCCTCGACAAAGGAGCCATCGGCGACGAGGCGTGGGCGGCCTGCTGCCGCCACCTCCGCTCGGATCAGGAGCGGATCGAGCTGGTCATCGCCTTGGGAAACTGGACCATGTTCTCGCAGCTGCTGCGAAGCCTGCAGGCGCCGCTCGAAGACGGGGTCGCGGCCTGGCCGCCGGATGGTGAAGTCCCTTTCGTCGGAGCCCAACCCTGATGCCGCGCAAACCGATCTCGGCCGATCTCGTCGGTCTCACGCTCCCTGCCGTGACGCGCACCTGGTCCCCGCGCGACGCGATCCTCTATGCGCTCGGCGTCGGCGCGAGACCCGCCGAGGATCTCGAGTACGTCTACGAAGGCCGAGGCCCCAAGGTGCTGCCGACCTTCGCCGTGATCGCGGGCGGCGGGGCCATGAGCGCCGTCATGCGAGACGTCGACATGCGTCTGGAGATGCTGCTGCACGGAGAGCAGTCCGTTGAGCTTTTCCGACCCCTTCCTCCGCAGGCCGAGGTGACGGTGACGGGGCGGATCACCGAGGTTTGGGACAAGGGCAAGGCCGCCGTCATCGGCATCGAAAGTCACGGGTTCGACAGCGACGGCGAGCTGTTCCGGACCCACGCCACCCTGTTCGTGCGGGGCGGCGGAGGCTTCGGCGGCGAGAGAGGCCCAGCCTCCGCCGACGCGGCGCCACCGGCGCGCGCGGCGGACATCACCGTGGCGTTTGAGACACGCCCGGAACAGGGCGCCATCTACCGCCTCTCCGGCGACCTGAACCCGATTCACATCGATCCGGATTTCGCGCTGAAGGGCGGCTTTCCGGCGCCCTTCATGCACGGCCTCTGCACCTATGGCGTCGTCGGCCGTGCGATCCTGCGGGAACTATGCCATGACGACCCCGCAGCGTTTCGCGCCATGCGGGGCCGCTTCGCAGATCGTGTGGGCTTTGGCGACACCATCACGACGCGCATCTGGCGGGACGGGCCCGGTCGGGCCCTCGTGCAGGCCGAGACTCAGGACGGCCGGATCGTGCTG
Source organism: Phenylobacterium kunshanense (assembly GCF_003254525.1). Lineage (GTDB taxonomy): Bacteria > Pseudomonadota > Alphaproteobacteria > Caulobacterales > Caulobacteraceae > Phenylobacterium > Phenylobacterium kunshanense. Next base: position 754,027 of record NZ_QFYS01000002.1, on the reverse strand, counting down.
TCCAACGCCGAGGCGAGGTTCACGGAGTAGGTTCGTCCATGCGCAGTCCCGACGCTTCCATCGTCAAGTCCGCCGCTCGGACGCTTGAGATCTTCGAGTATTTCGACGCCGTGCGGCGTCCGGCGCCCATCCACGACGTCGCGCAGGCGCTGGGCTATCCGCATTCGAGCACCGCGGCGCTGCTGCGCAGCCTAGCGGACCTCGGCTACCTCGAATACTCGATCACGGACAAGACGTTCTTTCCTTCCATCCGCGTGTCGCTGCTGGGCCACTGGGTCGGCGAGGAAATCCTCTCGCTCCGAGGCATCCAGCACCAGATGCGCGCGATCGCAGATGCGACCGGCATGACCGTTGTGCTCGGGTCGATCAGCGACGGCTACTGCCAGTACGTGCGTGTGCTCGAGGCGGAAACGCCGATCCGATATCACGTGAAGGCCGGCGACCGGCGGTGCCTGGCTCGCTCCACGCTGGGCCACGTCCTGCTTGGACAAGAGCCTGAGGAACGCCGACGCATTCTGATCCTCCGGGCCCTGGCGACGTGGGATGGACCCGAGGCCGCGCCGGCCGCGGAGGTCATCGAGAAGCAAGCCGGCCAGGCTGCCGCCCGGGGCTTCGCGTTCAACGTCGGGCTGGTGACGCCGCACGCCGCCATGCTCGCCGTCCCGCTGCGCGCGGGCTACGCCAACCGGCCGCTCGCCCTCGCGGTGGCGGCCGCCGAGCCCTTCTTCCAGGGGCGCAGGACGGAAATCCTCGACATTCTCCGAAGCGCCCTTACCGACCTCGCGCCTGCTGAACGGGCCTCGGCCTAGGTTTGCCCGCCCTCAGCGCAGGGCGCTCAGGGGCTGCGACACGTCACCGTAGCCGGCGTCGGGCGGGATCACGAGCACACGCGCTCCATCCCGCACCGTGACTTCGGGCAGCACCGTGACCAACGTCCGGGCCTGGGCGCGGTCCAGGCATTCGCGCGCAGTCTGGGCCTCCGCGAGGAGTCGCAGGTTCATAAGGGTCGGGAAGATGATGGTGCGCTCGCCCGACGCGGCCATTCGTACGGCCTCTGCGGGCGCAATCCATTCCGCGTCGACGGTTTCGCGCCCGTCGCAGGCCGCCACTTGTCCCGGCGGAGCGTGCAAGACGTAGAACCATGTATCGAAACGCTTCGGCATCATGGTGGGCGTGATCCAGCGGGCGAAGACGGCCAGATCGTCGAGCCGAAGTTTGACGCCGAGATCGCGCACCACGTCGATGAAAGCGAGCTCACCGGCGTCCACTGCGCTGCGGACCGACGCGTCGCACGGCGCCTCGAACGGCGCGCCGTCCGAAGACTGCGCGAGCAGAATGCCCGCCTCCTCGAAGGCCTCTCGGATTGCTCCAATGCGCAAGGTCCGCTGCACGGCATCCAGCTTGTCCCACCCCAACGCATGCTGTGCCCAACCTTGATCGCTGTCGCCCGCGTGGGTCTTGCCGCCCGGAAACACCAGGGCACCGGAAGCGAAATCGATCTGATGGTGACGCTTTACCATCAGGACCTGAAACTCCGGCTGATCGCGCAGCAGCAGCACCGTCGCGGCCGGCTTCGGTTCGGGCGCTTGTGGCGCGTCGGGCATCCTGGCTCTCCCTGAAAACCCGCATGGCGGGCGCTGTGTACACTGTGCCGGCGGGCGGCGACGCTAGCCCTTTGGCCGGGGGTTCTGGATCAGTACGGTTCCCTGGGCCGAGCCGCATAGCCGGCCCTCGTTCTCCATCTCGATCCGCACGACGGCCGTCTGTTTGCTCATCGAGAGAATCTCGGCGTGCGCGCGCACCGCCCCCGTGGAGACCGGCGCCAGCAGGTTGATCTTGAACTCTGTCGTCGCGGCCCACTGCCCCTTCTCCATGTGCGGGTAACACACGCATCCCAGCACATGGTCGCAAAGCGCCGAGAGGACACCCCCGTGCATGTTGCCGAAGCTCGTCAACAGTTTTGGATCGACAGTCATCTCCGCCGTGAGGCGTCCAGCCTCGATGTTGGTCACTCGGATACCGAGGAACTCGGGCAGGCCCGTCATCCGGTTGCTACTGGCGATGAAGCCGTCGACCATCTCGGGATGGAAGTCGGGCATGCGGCGCGCGATCATCGTAACCTCCCGATCAGGAATAGGTCTGCGCGCGGGCCAGTGCAGCCTCCGCGCCGGACACGAGATCGGCAAACACATCGCGGGCGGGGCGGATCGCCTTGATGAGTCCCATGCCCTGGCCGGCAAACCCCGGCACGATGTCCTTGCGCTCGGCGCGCGAAGCCGCCGACATGACCGGGCCGGCCACCATGGATTGGTAGGGCATGGGCAGCGGGTCCCGGCCAGCATCGACCCAGGCCTGGGCCCACTTGTTTCGGATCACGCGCGCCGGCTTCCCCGTCACGGACTTGGACACCATGGTGTCGCCATCACCGCCTTCCACGAGGGCTTCCTTCTGGAACGGAAGAAGCCCTGCCTCCTCGGTCGCCAGGAAGGCCGTCCCCACCCAGGCCCCCTCCGCGCCCAGCATGAAAGCCGCGGCGACGCCGCGACCGTCCGCGATGCCGCCCGCGCCGAGGACCGGCAGGCGACCGCCCACGGCGTCCACCACCTGCGGGATCAGCGCCATGGTGCCGATCGGGGAGTTGTGGCCGCCTCCATCATGGCCCTGGGCCACGACCACGTCGATGCCCGAGGAGGCGACCTGCAGTGCGTGCTTCACCGAGCCGATCACCGCCATCACCTTCGTGCCGTTCTCGCGGAAACGATCCATCCACGGCGCTGGATTGCCGAGGCCGGCGGCGTAGACCGGGACCTTCTCTTCGACCACGACTTCCATCTGCGCCTCGAAGAAGTCCTTCGAGAACATCGCCAATCCCTCGACGGCGCTTCCGTCATCCGCTGCGCGTGGCGGTCGCGACGAGGCCTCCAGGCCTTCGCGCCGCATGAAGTCGCCAGCAAACGCACGGGCCTCTTCCAGGCGGTCGACGGGCGAGAGGCCCCCTGAGGCCTCGCCAGCCGCAGGTCCGCCGCTGCGTCGCACCGACGCCGGCAGTAGGGTGTCCACGCCAAACGGCTTGTCCGTGAGCGTGCGGACTTCGCGGATCCAGGCGCGCAGCTGCTCCGGGGGGCATGCGGCCGCCCCCAAGACGCCCAGGCCCCCGGCGTTGGACACCGCGGCCGCCAGGCGCGGCACGCTCGCCCCGCCCATGCCCGCCAGAACGATCGGGTACTGGATGTTGAGGATCTCACAAATTCGGCTGTGCAGCGGCATGGCGACCTTTCTCGCTGACGTTTCCCTGGCGCCTCAGCGCCCGTAAAATACCGGTGTGCGTTTTTCCATGAAGGCGCGCGGCCCCTCGCGCGCATCCTCGCTCCGGAACACCGGAGCGGAGAACTTCGCCTCCAGGGACATCGCTTCTTCCTCCGGCCGGCCAAGGCAGGCGCGTGCGGACCGGCGGATCGCCTGGACGGCGATCGGCCCGTTGGCGGCGATGCGCTGGGCCAACTCAAGGGCCGCTTCCAGAACGTCACCCGGCGGTACGACGCGGTTCAGGAAGCCCCATGTGAGCGCCTCGTCCGCGGAGATCAGATCCCCCGTAAGCAGCAGTTCCATCGCCCGCGCATAGGGGAGTTGCCGCGGCAGGCGCACGGTCGATCCCCCGCCCGGAAAGATCGCCCACTTGACTTCCTGCACGCCGAGCTTGGCGGCGTCTGACGCCACGCGAAGGTCCGTTCCTTGCGCCAACTCCATGCCGCCGGCGATGGCGTGGCCGTTGATCGCCGCGACCACCGGCTTGACTGCATCAAACGTCCGCAGCAGCGCCGTCCCCAGAATCTCCCGGTCTTCGACGACCTGACGATCCCAGTCGTCCTCAGGCTCGCGGCTGCGGCTGATCAGCGGGATCAGACGGCCGAGGTCCGCCCCGGAACAGAACGCCTTGTCCCCGACGCCCGTCACGACGGCGGCGCGGATGTCCGGATCGTCGCGCACCGTCCGCCATGCGGCGGCGAGGCGCACGATCATCTCGGGGTTGAGGGCGTTGCGCGCCTCAGGGCGGTTGAGTGTCACGATGGCCACGTGGCCGATGCGCTCCAAGCCAACGACCTCGTGCATCTTCACCCTCGCTCATATGTGTCGTGCTATATCACGAATGTGTCGCGCATGTCCTTGGGTAAGCCAAGGCACGAATGCGCATCTTCAGCAGAGGCGCTCGGCGGCGCCCGCCCCTTCGTCCGGCCCCCCAGCGACGAGGGGTGGCGGACCATTTGCGCCGGCCCTTAGGAACCTTGGGTTCGCAAAGGCCGAAGGGACCCGAGTTGGTCCGGCCTGAGGGCGCGAAGGCGAGAGATGAGTTTCGAGCGCGCCCATCGCGTCGGCGGAGCGGCCAGAGATGGCCTGGCCCTGAGGCGCACAGAGTCGACCGCGCCCATGGAACCTGGCCAGTAACGATGAGGCGGCGGATGCCGCCGACCGCAAAATGGCGACAAGCGGCCAGTGCAAGGCAGGGTGACGGCGGCCTCGGAACTTTCGGGGAGCAATGACACTTTTTGTATCATGGCTTACAAATTTTCCAGCGTGGCGGTGATCGTTGCTCTAGCTGTGACGTGGCCTTCGGGGACCTTGGCGCAGCCCAAGGACGAGGCCTCCAGCGCGGTGCGCCTCGACGGCGCGAGAGCGGTGGTGACCCAGCCGGCTCGCGACCTCGGCGTCGTTTCGCCTAGGATTCCGGAGGTCATCTCTCACGCTGCCGCAGCGCCTTACAGCACTCGAGGCCTTGGAAGCTGCCGCGCGCTGGCCGCGTCCGTTCGCGAGCTCGACGTCGCCTTGGGACCGGATTTCGATGCGCCGCCGCTGCCGAAGGACAACCGGGCAACACGTATCGTTGAAGCCGGGGGACGGTCCCTCGTTAATTCCGTGGTGCCGTTCCGAAGTGTCGTGCGGGAACTGACGGGCGCGGCCGCCGCCAAGCGGGAAGCGGAACTCGCGTTGGACGCTGCGCTTGCCAGGCGAGGCTTTCTACGCGGCCTGCAAGCCGCTCGCAGATGCAAGGTGCTGCGTTGAGGGCCGTCGTCGTTCGCCGGCGTTCGCTCGAGCGTACGGCCCGCGATGAACAGCGGAAGGCAGGTGGACCCGGGGCGCTCAGGTCGGAGAACGCACGTTGCCGCTCACCCGCTCGAGCAGCCGCTTCATCACCTTCTTTTCTGCGGGCGTGAGGCCAGCCCAAAGCGAATGGTGCGTAAGGTCCGCAGGGGCAATCTCGGCGCATCGAAAGCGCCAACGCCGAGGCCGCGGCCCTGGTCGCGACCGTTGACGACGCGAAAGGCAGCTCACCGCGGAAGTCGCGCGCGCATACATCAGCCTCCGCGAGGCGCAGCTCCGGCTCGAGCTCGCGCGTCGGGAGCAGGATCTGCAGCAGCAGACCCTGGAGCTGACGTATCAGCGCTATTCGGCCGGCGCCCTGCCCCTCTTTCCGGTCGGCGCCGCGAATGCCGAGCTCGAGCTCTTGAGGTCGCAGATCGCCGAAGCGGAGGCCGACATTGCGGTCTTCAAGGACCGCTCTCGGTCCTCATCGGGAGTGCGCCGGGCGGCTTGGACGATCTGCTGGCGGCGCCGGCGCCTATTCCCCTGCCGCCTGCCTCCATCGCCGTAAGCGACCCGGCCGAGCTGATCGCACGTCGACCGGATATCCGCGCCGCCGAGCGCCGGCTCGCCGCCGCGAACGCGCGGGTTGGCGTGGCGGAGGCTGCACGCTTTCCGCGGTTGTCCTTCATGGGCATCCTGGGACTCGGGGGAACCGACCCCGAAGACGTCTTCGACGTGGCGAACCTCTCGACGATCGCGCTGCCGCGCCTGCAATGGAGTCTCTTGGACTTCGGGCGGACCGCAGCCGCGATCGACCAGGCCCAGGCCGCGCGTGGCGAGGCGGACGCGCGGTACCGCGATGTCGTGCTCCGCGCGCTTCAGGACGCCGAACAGTCGCTCCAAAGGTTTGGCCAGCATCGCATCAACGTCGCGGCGCTCACGCAGATCAGCCGCCAGGCGGACACGGCGGCCGAGCTCAACCAACAGCGCTTCACCGCAGGCGCGATCGGGCGGAGCGACCTCAACCTGGCACTCCGCCAGCGTGCCCAGGCCAGAGCGAACCTCAGCCGCGCGGTTGCGGCGATGACCACCAGCTGGGTGGCGATCCAGAGGTCGCTGGGATTGGGCTGGCGCGCCGGGGCGACGACCCTGCCCGAGGACTCGCCTGATCGCGGGTAGTGGATGCACAGGTCATTCGCTGCCGATCTCAACCCGCGGCGCTTCGGCCCGCTACCGCGCCGAGCGCGACCGGAGCCCGCGGAGGCGCCGGCCAGTGCGTGGCGCACCACGGAGTGGACGACCCAGATATCCGGCCCGTCGGTCGGGGTTGCCACGGATCCACGTCGAGGAAGACCCGGCCCCGACCGCCGCGCGGCTCCACGGACATCCGCGGATCTCGGATCAGTCGGGCGACTCCCTCGTGGCGGCATATTGTGGGCTGTCCACATCTGGCTGCGCTAGGATGGAAACCTTGAGCCTGGTCCGCCGCTGTGGCGCCTCGGCTCTCGCGGCGCCGCCCGAATCCCTGGGCGACGGGCGTGCCGCCGCGGGGGGGCACCAAAAAAGGCTCTGGTCCGGAAGACTCGAAGGGCGCGGCTCGCCCGCCCAGACTTGCCCCCCGATGATGCATCGACGGTGCGACCGTCCCGTCGTTCGCAGGCGTCAGAAGTCGAACAACATCTGCTGAGCGATCGCCTTCGCGTGCTGGCAACGGCGTCGCGCGGCCGCTCCCCGCCGGGTCGCGGCGCGAACCCGCTCCACGCTGGCGACCACCTGCGGCGCCTTCGCCTCGCAGTTGTCGGCGCCTTCGGCCATCGGCTCGTCCAACCGGGGCCCTTGCGACGCTAAGCGGTCACGTGAGGTCGCGCACCTATCCGGGCCGCCAGGGGTCGCCGAGCCTCTCGCGCTCGCCCGCCCGACGCTGTGGCCCCGCGAGACGCGCCACGCCTCGATTTCAGCCTCGCGATAGCCGACGCGGCCGGGGGAGATGGCATATGGAGACGGGAAGTCACCGCGCTTCTGGAGGCGCCACGCCGTCGTTCGGCTGAGCCCCGTGGACACCGCCACTTCCCGCCAGGGAAGGAAACGGCCGCCCGAGGTTTCCGCGTCGAGGAAGGTGCGCCAGTTGGCCAACGCTTCAGCTCCAGACGCGTGGATCGAGCTTCTGCTCGCGCCGGTTCCGGCGCAGGCCTGTGCGTTGCGCCCGCGCCCATTCGCGCAGTGCGCCGCGAGGGTACCAGGGCTTTCCACGAATGTGCTCGCAGGGGGGGCCATCGCCCCCCACCGACCAAATCCTCGCGAGCGTCGCCGGCTTGAGTCGAACGTTGAACCGGACGAGATAGGCCGACGCCTCTGTCCGCGTCAGCAGGTCCTGGTCGCTTTCGTCGCCGGGAGGATCCGGGCGCGCGGTCGAAGTGGTCATGGCGCCCTCCGGCAGTCGCTGGCCGAGCGGATAGACCGCCTGGCCGAGACCGCCAGGTAGCACTCGACCACGGTGGCGACATAGGCCTCGGTCTCGGGGATCCTCGGAACCCGCCCGAGACGGGCGACCCGCTCCGGTCCGGCGTTGTACGCCGCTAGGGCCAGGCGCAGGTCGGCGAAGCGCAGCAGCTGGCGGGCGAGGTAGTCGGCGCCGCCGGCCAGGCTGTCGTGCGGGTCGCGACGGTCGCGCACGCCGAGTTCGCGGGCCGTCGCCGGCATGAGCTGCGTGAGGCCGACCGCGCCCGCCGGCGAGACGGCGGTCGGGCGGTAGGCGCTCTCGGCGACCACGAGCGCGTGCAGCAACTTGGGGTCGAGGCCGTGCCGACTGGCGGCCGCGGCAACCGCAGCGTCGAACGGCTGGACCGGCGGCGTAAGGCGAACGGCCGCTGCAGACCCGAGATCGCGCGGGCGCTCGGCCGGCGCCGGCAGGGCGGGAAAGAGGCCCCCGCCGGCCGCGCTCCAGTCGGCCTGGGCCCCGGCCGGGCTTGCGGTGGCGGCCAGGAGCGCCCCGGCCAGGATTCCGCGTATCACCATGTCAGCACCTCCGCGTAGACCGCATCGATCTCGGTGTCGGGCACCGGCCCGAAGTAGCGGCTGTCGAAGCTGGCGGGCGTGTCGCCCAGCAGGAGCAGTTCACCGGGCGCGAGCCTGCGGCACCCGCGCCAGCGCGGCAGCGGGCGGCCCTGCCGGTCGCGGAGCAGGATCCGGACGGCGCCCTGCGGCCAGGTCAGCCGCCGGTCCGAGACGCAGACGGCCGTTCCGCCCGTGGCCGCAACCCGCTTCAGCAGCCGCGCCCGCGGGGTCGCACCGAGGCGGGCGAGGTAGGCCTGCGACGCGGCGGGCGCAGGGAGCGCCACGATGCGGCCGGGGGCGGGCGGGTCGGAGGCGCGCAGATAGATCCCTCTCGGCAGGCTGGACGTCTCGTTGACCAGGAGTCGCGGCGGCTCGGCGCGGCCCACGGCGGCGAGGCTCGCCAGGCCCGCCAGGCCCAGGACGAGGTGAAGGACGAAGCGGCTCATGGTCCGTAGGGCTCCAGAAGGAGGTCGTGGGTCACCAGCACCCGGACGCGCTCGCCCGGCCGCAGTCGTATCGAGGGCCGGACGGTCAGTTCGCGGTCGATGAGCCGGCCGCCCACGCGCGCCGCCTCCAGGGCGGCGGCGTCGCCGGCGTCGCCCCAGAAACTGCCGGCGCGGTCGTCGCGATCACGCGCGGCCTGGCCCAGGGTGGTGATGGCGCCCGCGAAAACTGTGGCGATCGCCAGGTCGCCGAGCCGGCGGTCGACCTTGCCTGGCACGCCGACCGCCCCTTGCGCGTCCACGCCGGGCGGCGCCTCCAGGCGCAGGCTCTTGCCGTTGGGCAGGATCAGCCGGCTCCAGGCGATGAACACGCGATCGTCGCCGTAGCGGCTCTCGCCCTCGTGGCGGCCGATCAGCCGCGCGCCTTGCGGGATCAGCAGATGGCGGCCGGCGACGGTGTCGAAGACGTTCTCGCTGACGCTCGCCACGACAGGGCCGGTCCGGGCGGTGTCGATGGCGGTGAGCAGCACCGCGGGGATCACCGCGCCCGCCTTCACCTCGAAGGGGCTGAGCGGCGCAGTGAGCGCGTGGGAATTGTAGGCGTCCCGGTCCGCCGGGCCGCTGGCGTCTCGGGCTGCGGGCGGGGCCGACGCGCTTCGCACCGCCGCAAAGAAGAGCTCCGAGGCGCGGGCCTGGTCGCGGAGCTGGCGGCGAGGATCGGGAGCCGCTCCGGAAGGACGGGCGGTCGGGGGAGGGATTCTCGGCGCGGGCTCGGGCGCGTCGGCCTCGGCCGGCGTCGCGCCGAGCCGCCGCGGCGGCGGCAGGCGGTCGAGCTCGCCGTAGTGGGCGGGGCCGTCCGTGACGATCTCGCTCGGGCGCACCGGGCCCACGGCGGCCGACGGAGCTTCGCCGGCGCGGGCCGCGAAGGCGCGGGCCCGCAGCTCCGGCTGCGCCACGAAGGCCCAGGCCAACGCACCGGCCACCAGCGCCGCCGCCGCCAGCACCGCGGCGGTCACCACGCTGCGGCGCAGTCGCGCCACCCGCGGCCGCGGCGCCCGGGTGTCGAGCGGCGGCAGCGTCGTCTTGGGCTGGGACCCAGCGTCCGGGGCGTCGAGACGGGTCACGGCGCGCCCTCCCCTTGCCGGCGGATCCGCACCACCTGGCCCTTGCGCCCGCCGAGCCGCAGCTCCGCCCGCTCGAGCACCCGATCCACCACAAGCAGGCCGTTCCGCTGGCGGTAGTTGACCATCTGGGCGTGGCCGGCCGGGTCCACCGCGAACAGCGCCGGGCTCTCGCGGGCGGCGGCGCCGGGAGGCAGCGCGAGATACGTGCGCACGCCGTCGGTCATCACCGCCGTGGGCGTCCAGGGCGGCGACCGCCGTCCCCGTGGCGACACAGCATAGCGGGCGTCGAGCGGCCCCTCCGACGCGGCGACGGGCTGGGCGGGCGAGAGCCCGGCCGCCTCCGGCCCCGGCAGGGGACGCGGCAGGGCGGCCGAGACGTCCCAGGCCACGGCGGCGTTGAAGGCCTGCGGCCCGCCGCTACGCAGCTGGACGAGATAGACGCCGCGGCTGGTGGTGAGCACCAGGTTGGTCTCGAGTCCCGTCTCCAGCGGCTTGACCAGAACATGCGCCCGGCGGTCCGCGCCGTCGCCGGACTGGGTTTCGCCAATCTGCCAGCGCACCGTGTCGCCGGCCGCGACGGCGGTGACGCCCTCGCCAGACGGCAGGGTCAGCACCGTCACCCGCAGCGGTGCGGTCCAGACCTCGTAGATGCGGGACGGGTCGTAGGCGAACACCTGCACCCCGCCCAGGAAGCCGTCGGCCTGCGAGTGCGTCCGGGCGCGGCGGTTGGCGGCGGCGATCGCCTCGGGACCGGCGTCCGGCGGCGATACGGACTGGTCCGGTCGTACCCCAGGCCTCGCCTGGTTCCCGAGATCTGGGGGATTGGGGATCGGCGCCATGACCGCGAAGGTTCGCCGGGTGGTGGGCGTCTCTCCGCGTGGGTCCTCCGCGAGCTCCGGAGCCTCCGCAAGGACGGCCGGCTGTGTCGCCGTGGCCGCGGGCGTCTCGGGGGCCCGCCGATCCAGGCTCAGGCTCGGCGGAAGATGGCCGCAGCCGCCGGCGCCCATGAGGGCGAGGGCCAGCGGAAGCAGCGTGCGGATCAGGCGGCGTCGGGGGTCCATGACACGTCCTCGATGCGGATGCCGAGCGGGTTCTTCATCAGCTCGGCCTCGGTGCGGGGCGGCTGCAGCTTGATCGTGATCAGGGCGCGCCAGCGGCCCTGGCCGGCCCGCTGGCCATTGACGAACCGGGTCTCGCGCCACTGCAGGTCGTAGGTCCGGGGGCTGCGGCGCACGACGTTCAGCACCTCGACGCTGACGGCCTCGCGGCCGGCCTCGGCGAACGGGTCGTGAGCCTGGGCCCAGGCGTTGAGGAAGGCCGCGGCCTTGGGCGTGGTGAGGTCGTAGGCGGAGATCCAATTCTGGCGGATCACCACCGGGTCCGTGGGCTTGCCGCGCACCGCGCGGATCCAGCCGGCGAGCGCGTGGCCCACCTGGGCTTCGCTCGGCTCGTAGCGCCCCCCCAGGGCCGTGATGCGCTGGGTCTCGCCCCAGTCGCTCACCTCCACGACGAAGGGCTTCACCTGCGCCTGGCGGCTCTCCGCGAACCAGCCGCCGCCCAGGCCGGCGGCGAGGACGAGGTTGGCGAAGGCCATGCGCCGCCAGTTTCGGGCATGCGTCAGGGTGAGCCCCATGCGCTCGTCCCAGACCTGGCCGGCCCGCTGGTAGGGGGTCGAGGCCGGGGCGGAGGCCAGGGCGCGCTTGGGTCGGAAGAAGGGGTGCATGGCCTCAAGCCTCCTCATCCTTCAGGGGTGGGGTGAGCGCGCCGCTCGCCTCATGCCCGGGCAGCAGGCTGCGGCCGGCGTTGGCGACGAAGAAGGCCTGCAGGGCCGAGTTGCGGCGGGACCGGTCCATGGACCGGGACGAAGCGGGGTCGGCGCCTGCGGCGCGGTGAAAGTCCCGCCGCGCGGCCTCGGTCTCGCGGGCGAGCCGCTCCGTGTCCGCCGAGGGCGCCGGCGCGTCCGCGCCAGGTGGCGCCGCGGGTGCGGCGGGCGCCGGGCCCGCCGGCCGGGCCGCGCCCTGGGGCCCCGGTCCGCCGCTGCCGGGCGCTGCGGGACCGGCCATGCCGCTCCCGGGCGCGCGGGGGGGGTTGTCGTTGTTGGGCCGCGGCGGCGCGGCGCCCGGCCGCGAGACGGATCGGCCCTGCGCGGCCCCGGCGGCGGCGCGCACTGGCGTCAGCAAGGGCGCGGCCACGGCCGCGCCGACCGCCGCGACCCCGCCCACCGCCAGCGCGCCCGCGGCGGCCGAGCCGGCGCCGAGCGCCGGGCCGCCGGTCACCAGGGCGGACGCAAGGTTTGGGATGAACAGGGCGAGCATCGCCAGCAGCAGCGAGGCGGCCAGGATCGCCAGGGCCTCGTAGAGGTCGGGGGCGGCGGAGGGCTGCAGCTCGTCGAACACCGAGCGCGCGCCCGAGACCACGATGGCGAGGGCCAGGACCTTGAGGCCGGAGGAGACCACGAAGCCCAGCGGCCGCTCGGCCAGGAAGGCGGACTTCGACCAGATCCCGAACGGCAGCAGCACGAAGCCGCCCAGGGTGACGATCTTGAACTCCAGCAGGGTGACGATGATCTGCAGCGCCAGCACCGCGAAGGCCAGCATGATGCCGATCATGGCGAGGCCGAGGATCAGCGCGTCGGTGAGGTTGCCGAGCACGTCGATGGGATTGTCGACCGGGGCGGGCGTCTCGCCCAGCGCCTTCACGATCTCCCACCCCTGCTGGAGGATCGCGCCGGGGTTCAGGAAGTCGGCCCGGGAGAGGCCGCCGCCGCCGGCGGTGAGGCCGAGGTCGATGAAGCCAACCTGGATCGTTTGAGAAAGGGCCTGCCAGTCGTTGATGAGGTAGGCGAACGCGCCGATCAGCAGGACCTTCGCGAAGCCCGATGCGAGAACCTCGCGGTTCGACGACAGCGCCCATTGGATTCCGGTGAGCGCCACCACGAGGGCGATCATCAGCCCGAAGACACCGTTGACCGCACCGCTGAGCGCATCGAAGCCAGCCGACACGGTGTTAGAAAACACCGTCATCAGGTCATTCGCGGTTTGGGGACTGGCAGCCATAGTCGACGCCTCGGCCTAGTTCCGCGCGTGCGGGAATGGATTGAAATCCGGATTGGGGATCGTGCGGCTCTCGCGCCCCCAGAACTGCCGTCGCGCCTCGGCGCTCGCCGCGCGTTCCGCCGCGCGCCGGGCGCTTTCCGCCGCCAGCAGCCGCGACTGCGCCATCAGCAGCGTGCGCATCGAGCCCAGGTCCTCGGCCAGCACGGCCAGCACCTGGGTGGAGGACTGTATGGCCGCGGTCTGGCCCTCGGCCCCTCGGCTGGCGTTGAGCGCCCCCTCCAGACGTCCGGTGCGCCCGCGGCTTAGACGCTCCAGCTCGGCGGCGGTCCGCGCCAGGTCCAGGGCGGTCTCGCGCGCCTGGGTGTTGCGGGCGCGGCCCTGTTCCAGGGCCTTGCGCGGATCGAGCCCCTCCACGGCGGTCGGGTAGAGCCGCTCGAAGTCCTGCTGCAGACCCTGCAGATCCGAGGCCACGCCCTTCACCGAACGGGCGAGCTCGCCGATGTCCCGGAGGGTCTGGGTGGTCTCGCCGAGGTGGCTGTAGGGCGAGGCGGCGAGCGCGCGGGCTTGGTTGGCGAGGGCGCGGGCTTCGTTGGCGAGGCTCTCGAGCTGGCGGGCCGCCTGCAGGGCGTTCTCCAGGTGGTTCTTCGGGTCGAAGACCACCATCTGGGCCTGCGCCGGCTTCGGGTCCGAGCAGGCGGCGAGGAACAGGAGCGGCGCCAGCGCGCCGAGAAGCCTATTCCGCCGCGAGCGCGGCGGGTTGGGCGGCGTCGAAGACGGCATCCACATGGGCGAATCCCTTGGCTGCGAGGAAGGCGCGGGCGAAGCCGTCCGGGCCGGAGCGGGCGAGGACCTGGTCGATCAGGGCCTGGTCCTCGGGCGCGGCGGCGCCGCAGAGCGCCAGGGCCACGCCGGAGAGCTTGAGATCGAAGAGGCGGCGGCCCTCCGGCTGGCGCCAGTAATAGGCGCGCTTCGGCGTCGCGAAGGCGATGAGCTCCAGCTGGCGGCGGTTGAGGCCGAAGGCGCGATAGAGGTCGGCCGAGGCCGGCTCCAGCGCGCGGGGATTGGGTAGGAAGATCTGGGTCGGGCAGGATTCGATCAGGCTGGCGGCGATCGAGGAGGCCGCGACGTCGTCGAGCGACTGGGTGGCGAAGACCACGGCGACGCGCTTCTTGCGCAGCGTCTTCAGCCATTCGCGGACCTTCGCCGCGAAGCGGCTGTCGTCGAGGAAGAGCCAGGCCTCGTCGAGCACCAGCAGGGTGGGCCGGCCGTCGAAGCCGCGCTCGAGTTCGCGGAACAGCGCGCCCAGGACCGGGGCCAGGGCGCTGCGCGTGGCCATCAGGGTCTCGAGCTCGAAGGTGTCGAACCGCGTCGGCGCGAAGTCGGCGTGCGTCCCGTCGAGCAGGCTCCCGAAGGGCCCCTTCAGGGTCAGCGGCTCGAGCGCGGCGGCGACGGCCGGGTCCTGCACCAGGGCGCAGAACACGGTGAGCGAGCGCTGGGCGACGGGGGCGTCGGCCAGGGCGCCCAGCGCCGACCAGACCTCCTCGCGCAGGCGCGGGCCCACCTCGACGCCGGCGGCGCGGACGGCGTCCTCGATCCAGTCGGCGGCCCAGGCGCGGTCGGCGGGCGCGTCCACCCGCGCCAGCGGCTGCAGGGCGAAGGCCGCGCCCGGCTCCAGAGCGCGCCAGGCGCCGCCGGCGGCGAGTGTCGCAGCCCGCACGCTGCGGCCCTTGTCCAGGAAGACCACGCGCGCGCCCGGATAGCGGAACCACTGCAGGGCCAGGAAGGCCAGCAAGGCGCTCTTGCCCGATCCGGTCGGCCCCACGACCATGGCGTGGCCCACGTCGCCGACGTGCAGCGCCAGGCGGAACGGGGTCGAGCCCGTGGTGCGCGCCACGGCGAGCGGCGGCCCGTCCAGGGCGCCGTCGCGCTCCGGCCCCGCCCAGACCGCCGAGACCGGCATCAGGTCGGCGAGGTTGAGGGTGCTCACGAGCGGGCGGCGGACGTCGGCATAGGCCTCGCCGGGCAGGGTCCCAAGCCAGGCCTCGACGGCGTTGAGGTCCTCGGCCCGTCCGACCAGGCCCTGGGCGTTGAGCGCGACCTCGACGGCCCGGGCCTTGCCGGCGGCGGCCTCGGGGTCGGGGTCGAGGATCACGACGGCGAGGGTGAGATAGCCGAAGGCGCAGGCGTCAGCGCCGAGCGCCGCGAGCGCCGTGTCGCATTCCTCGGTCTTGCCCGCGGCGTCAGTGTCGAGGAGCGGGACCTCCTCCTTGGTGATCGCCTCGCGCAGCAGGACGCCGACACCCTTGCGCTTGGCGAACCAGCGCTTGCGCAGTCGCAGCACCTCGCGCTCGGCGTCGGCCTTGTCGAGACCGATCCAGCGGGCACTCCAGCGGTAGGCGAAGGGCAGCGACGAGAGGGCGTCGAGGAGGCCCGGCCGGGTGGCGGCCGGGAGCGCGCGGACCGACACGACCTTCAGCCAGTGCCCGCCGAGACGTGGGGCCAACCCGCCGGTCAGGGCCGCGTCGGCGAGTCCAGCGTCCAGGAACGGCGCGAGATGATCGGGGTCCACCGGATGGGCCGCGGGCGAGACGCAGCCGTGCAGCCAGGTGACGAGCTCGCCGTCGCCCAGGCGGCGCGCCTCTGGCAGGGTGTCGGCCAGCAGGTCGAAGACGGCGTCCGCCTCGCGCTGGAAGAGCGCCAGCGCGCCCCGCCAGTCGCGACCGCTGCGCGCCAGCCCGTCGAACATCACCCGCTCGATCCGGCGGGTCTCGTCGGCCGGCGGCATCCACGTCAGGCTGAGGCGGTAGTCGGTCTCGAAGGCCGGCTCGGCCCCCTCGAAGGCCGCCCGCCGCTCGGCGTCCACCAGCCAGGCGACGGGGACGTCGATGTCGCTGTCCGGATAGACCGAGGCCGGGCGGCGACGGGCGTCGACGTGGACGCACCACCCCGTCCCCAGCCGGCGCAGGGCGTTGTTGAGCCGGGCGCGGACGGCCATCAACTCGTCCTCGGTGGACGATTCCAGGTCGGGGCCGCGGAAGCGCAGGCCGGCGAGGAACGAGCCGTCCTTGTTGAGGACGACGCCGGGGGCGACCCGCACCGCCCAGGGCAGGTGGTCGGCGAGGGTGGCGGGGCGGCGGCGGAACTCGTCGAGGAAGCGCATCGGTCGCCTCACGCATCCAGGTGGCCGGGGCGAGCCAGGTGGCGGCGCAGCACCGCGAAGAAGCGCTTGTCGGCGCGCGCGGCGTAGAGGCCGATGGCGTGGGCGATCGCCCACCAGAGCAGGCCGAGCCACCAGATCCGGAGCGCCAGGCCCAGCACGAGCGCCACCGTGCCCATGAGGATCGCGTATTCGCGCGGCATGCCGGCGAGCAGGACGGGTTCGGCGAGACCCTGGGCCACGGGCAGGTCCCAGCCTTCGCGATGCGGGGAATCGCCCATCAGCCCACCTCCATCCCCCCGGCGAAGCCGAAGAAGTCCAGGAAGAAGGTCGAGGCGGCGAAGGCGATGGAGAGCCCGAACAGGATGCCCAGGCCCCGCCGCATGCCGGAGCCGCTCTCGCTCATGGCGATGCCGGCGCCGAAGATCACCACGGCGATCACCGCGGCGGCCTGGACGACCGGTCCGGTTACGGACTCCACGATCTGCTGCAGCGGCCCTTCCCAGGGCATGCCCGCGCCGCCGGCCA
The DNA here is from genome assembly GCF_003254525.1 of Phenylobacterium kunshanense. Taxonomy (GTDB): domain Bacteria; phylum Pseudomonadota; class Alphaproteobacteria; order Caulobacterales; family Caulobacteraceae; genus Phenylobacterium; species Phenylobacterium kunshanense. The sequence goes on along the minus strand of NZ_QFYS01000002.1, from coordinate 737,586 downwards.
GGGCCGGGGTGGCGGCGACCAGGCCGCAGATCGCCGTCGCAGCCGGAAGGCCGCGTGAAATCAGCTTGCGCATCTCTGCAATCCTCAGCGCGATATCGCGCTATGGTTGTAATGCAAGCGCGCCGAGTTTGGACTTGTCAACACGCTTCTGTGGATATTTTCACATGGGTTTTCCACGACTTGTGCGCGCGTTGCAGGCACGTCGCCGGCGCGTCTTCGACAACTTGTGACTGTGCGAGGGCGGGACCTCGCCTGCGCCTGCCGCGCCCGCCCGTCGTCTTCGCGCCGTTCGCCCAGACGGCATTGGACAGGCGCCCCCCGAGCCCGCTGTTTGATCAGCGGCGCCTTAGCGCCGTCGCCGCGAAGCCGGGTTCTTCCGGCTTCGCTCGCCGGCCGGGATCCTGGATGAGGCCGGACGGGTGGCGGCCCGGATCGTCGCCCAGCGCGGCCATCCCGACGCTGCGGCGCAGGCGCGCCGGACCCGTCGCGTCGGATGCGACGCGCTATGGCCTCGCCGCGCGCCCAAACGACGTCCGGGCGGAGTCGAAGGTTGGCGTCAGGCTCGCGCGAGCCAGTCCTCGCACCGGAGCCCGTCGACCCGGCCGAACTCGACCAGGTTCCCGGTCACGACGGTGAGTCCACGGCTCCTGGCATGGCCGGCGATCAGCAGATCGTAGCCGCCGATGGGCTGACCCTTGCGCTCGAGGGTCGCGCGGATGTCCGCCGCGTGGTCGGCGGCGATGTCGTCGAAAGGCAGCACCTCAAGGCGCGCCGCAAAGCGCTCGACCTCGGCCCTGTGGTGCTCTGGCCGGTTCGATTTCGCCGCGCCATGCAGCAGCTCTGTCAGAACCACGGCCGAGATACAGAGGCTGTCGGCCTCCAGATTGAACCGTTCCCGCGCCTCCGGCGGACGGTCCCGCAGGACCCGGATGCAGACGTTGGTGTCCAGGAGATACCGCAGCATCAGAACGGGTCGCGCGCCTGCGCCTCGGGTTGATGGCGCTCGCCCAGGTCCACGCCGGGCGCGTCGAAGAAATCGTCCCAGACGGCGTCGGCCGGTACGATCACCCGCCGCTTGCCCTCGCGCAGGATCCTGACCGCCCGCACCCCCTCGGGGAAGGCGACCTCCTTCGGGAGGCGGACAGCTTGCGAACGGTTCGACTGGAAGAGCGTGGTGCGGGTCATCTCGGCCTCGGGATATCCCATATGTATATCCCCGCAGACGCATCTTTCAACCGGGCTGGGACCGGCCGCGGTTGGTGGGCGCGCCATCCCCTTCAATCCTCACCGGGCGCCGTCGCGATCCGCCCTCCGCGTCCGACCGCCGGCCCCTCGCGGATCTCGACCCGCCGGCCGGCCTCGGTGCGCCGGATATGGGCGACCACATCGACCGCCTGGTCCAGGAAGCGGCCCGGGATGCGGGGCAGGACCTCGGCCAGGAGATCTTCGAGGCGCGCCCGCACGTCGGACGCCGAATTGGCGTGCAGGGTGGAGAGGCCGCCCGGATGGCCCGTGTTCCAGGCCTTCAGGGTCTCGAGCGCGGTGGCGCCGTCGCGCATCTCCCCCACCACGATGCGGTCCGGCCGCATCCGCAGCGCGTCGCGCACCAGGTCCGCCACGCCGATGGGCTTGGGATGGCGGCGCGTCAGGACCGCCACCAGGTCCCAGGCCGAGCATTGCAGCTCGGGCGTGTCCTCGATCAGGAAGACCCGATCTCCCGCGAAGGCCGGCTCGGCCAGGAGGGCGTTGGCCAGGGTCGTCTTCCCCGATCCCGCCCCGCCCGAGATCAGCAGGTTGCGGCGCTGGCGGACGGCATCGCGCAGGGTGTCGGCCTGGTCGGGCGAGAGGACCCCCTGGGCGACATAGTCGGCGAGCGTCCAGACCACCGCCGGGCGCTTGCGGATGCTGAACGCCGGCTGGGCGCAGACCGGCGGCATGAAGGCCTGGAACCGCTCGCCCGTGGGCAGGACGCCGGAGAGCCGCGGGTCCTCGCGGGTGACCGGTTCGCCCACATAGTCGGCGACCAGGCGGATGACCCGCTCGCGGCCGGCGGCGGCCATCCGCCAGCCGGTGTCGCTGCGTCCCGCGCCCAGGCGGTCGAGCACGATGCGGCCGTCGGGATTGGCCAGCACCTCGACCACCTCGGGCGCGGCCAGGGCGCCCAGGATGTCGCAGCCCAGCGCATGGTCCAGGGCGGCCCGGCGGCGAAGCGCCGACTCGGCCTCCGGGGTCATCCGCCCATTCCGTTGAAGGATCGCGGCTCGGGTGCCGCGCGCTCGGCCTCGTCCCCCCGCCGCGGTCCGCGCGAGACGATGTTGGCGGCCGCCGCATCGAGCAGGCGCTCGATCCGCGCCTCGACGGCGGCGCGCAGGACGGGGTCGTCGTCCGCCTCGGTGTCAGGCAGCCGCGCGAAGAAGGCGCGGGCGAACTCCACCAGGATCTCCTGGACGATGGCCATGTCGCGCGCGGCGCTGCGCATGTGGTCGCGGAGCGCGGTCTCCATCGCCAGCAGCCGGTCCTCGGGATCCGCCGTCGGCCGGCGGTGGAGACCGCGCGCGATGGCCGTCTCAGCGGCGCGGCTGAGCGTGAGCTTGCCCGCGCGGGCCTCGCGGCGCAGCGCCAGCTCGATCTTCGGGTTCTCGAAATAGACCTGGACCCGGGGGGTCGGCCGCGCGTCACGACTTGCCACGTCCTCGCTCCTGCAGATGATCCAGCGCCGCCTCCTGGGCCGCCATCTCCTCGGCGACGCGATGGTAGATGCCGGCCGCCCGGGCGGCGGCCTTCTTGTCGTCGATGGCCGCGGCCGCCTCCTTGAAGAGCGGCAGGCTGGCGTTGCGGTCCTCGCCGAGCGCCTTGCGGCCCGTCCAGGGGTGCGGACGCCGCGGCGGCGCATCCAGGGGCGCCGCGGGTGGGGCCAGGAGGCGCGCCCGGCTTCGGAACGGCTCGCGCCGGTCGTACTGCACCTTGCGGGTGCGGAAGGGGCGCTGGCCGGCCACGAAGACCAGTTGCTCGTCGTCCGGCAGGGCCCGGATCTCGCCGGGCTCCAGGAGCGGACGCTCCACCTCCGAACGTGACACCGAACTGCGGCCGGCGCCGAGGCCGGCCGGTCCGCTGCGGCTGGTCCGAAGCTCGGCCACCGTGCCGGTGAGCTTGGAGACCTTGTCCTGGGTCAGCGGGTCCAGGGCGGCGAAGGCGGTGTAGACGTGGCAGTTGTCGAGGATGGTGTTGTTGGGTCCGTAGGTCTCGACGATGTCGTTCAAGCTCTGCGCCACGAACATGGTCTTCAGCCCGTAGCCGCTCATCAGCCGCAGGCTCTTCTCGAAGAACTCCACCCGGCCCAGCAGCGGGAACTCGTCCATGGCCATGAGCAGCCTGTGGCGCTTCGGCCGGCCGTGGGCGTCGCTCGTCTCATGGGCGGTGAGCGCCTGCGCGGCGGCGTAGAAGAGGAGTCGCACGAGCGGACGCAGCGCGGCCGCATCGGCCGGCGCCACCTGCACATAGAGGCTGACCGGCGCCTCCGCGCACATGAGGTCGCCCACCGCGAAGTCCGACGTCGAGAGCGCGCGCTCAATGTCCTCGCCTGCCAACCACTTCAGGTACGACCTTGCAGTCCCCTGCACGCTCGTGCGGAAGCGGTCGTGCATGGCCGCGTACCCCTTCACGGCCGTCCGGATAAAGGGATGGGTCTCGCCCTCGCCGTCAGCGCCGTGCCGGTGCAGGGTGCGCAGCATCACCTCCGCCGCCTCGTCCAGGTCCGCCAGCAGCTCGCGCACCTTGAGCAGGGTCTTGTCGGGATCGGGCGCGGCGTAGAGGACGTGGAGGATCACCGCCTCCAGGATCTCCGACGCCGACTTGTCCCAGATCGCCTCTTCGTCGCGGACGCCGCCCGGGTCGGACAGGATCGCGACCAGGCGCTGCACCTGGGCGAGCTCGCCCGGTCCCGGCTGGATCTCCGCCAGGGGGTTCCATCGGGCGGATGCGGGAGATCGGGGGTTGAAGCGGAAGGCGTGGGAGAACCGGCCGCGCCAGCCCGCGGTGACCTGCCAGAGCTCGCCCTTCGGGTCGTGGACCATGGCGCTCTCCGGCCAGCTGAGCAGGCTAGGGACGACATGGCCCCTGCCCTTGCCGCTGCGCGTGCCGCCTGTGACCAGCGTAGGTCGGAGATCGGCGGTGATCAGCGTCCGGCCATGGAACGCGCCCAGCACGCAGCCGGCATCGGCCGCCAACCCGGCCCGTCGGGCGTCCGCCGGCGCGCCCCATCCCCGCCTCCGCCGCGGGCTCCGACCCGCGCCGTCGGCGACCACGCCCAGGCCCAAACCACCCGCGACGCCGAGCAGAAGAAGCGCGGTCGAGGCGCTGAAGACCCTCGGCGCCTCGCTCCGATGTTCCCGCTGCCAGAGGAGGACCCGCCAGGGCGGATAGAGCACGAGATCTGGCGAAGCGCGTAATCCCGGTCCCAGGACCGGATGCCAGGCGAAGCTCCAGCCCACGAACTGCGTGGCGGCCTGCAGGCCGATCAAGAGACCGCTTGCAGCTCCGGCGATGCGAACACCCAACCCCAACCTGAAATCCCCACTCAGGAACCATGCTCTGGAAATAGAATGGGAGCAGAAAGACTGCCAGAAATCTCGCAAAATCGTCGACAACTACTCACTCGGAATACACGCTTCCGGAAACGGCGGTAATTCTGCCGGTTCTATATTGGAATCCCGAATCACTCGACCTGTGGCACGGCGACGAACCGCTCGTCACCGGATCATCAATTGATCGGGCGGCAGCCATCCTGCCGCGGCGCGGCAACATTTCCGGTGAGCGAGCGGCCTGGGCGCGACATCGCTTGATCGCAAGCGGCGACCCGCCTACTCCACGCTAAGTCGCGTTCGTGGCGGGATTGCTTCTATGGTTGCGAAGAACCCGGATCGCTTCGGGCTCGCCGAGCTCGCGCCGTTGATCCTCAAGCCGCTCCGCAAGATGCGCAACGTCTCCACGCTGGAGATGGCGACGCGCATGGGGCTGTCGGAACGCGGCTACCGCGACCTTGAGAACGGGACCACGAACCTGCTGCTGGAGCGCATCTTCGAGATCGCAGAAATCCTGCGACTGGATGCGCCCTCGATCGTCACGGCGTTCCTCCTGCGCCGTCCGGAGATCGCCCAAGACTTCGCTCAGAACAAGCTCATGCTGGCGCAAACCAGCGCCGTCGACGAACTCGACGACGCAACCAGATCGGCCGTGGCGGCCGTCGACACGCTGACGGCGCTGGATGCGCATATTCAGTTCTACAAGCAGCTCGCGGAGTACGGCCGCGCGCAGCTGCGGGCGGCGGAGGGTCGGCGCAATGGCGGTTCGTGACTCATTGCCAACCTTCGGAAGGTCGGCTTCGTTGTCATACGCTTCGGGCTCACCTTCGGCGCTTGGACCTGCCCGGCCACGGGAGTTCGCCGTCCAGCTCGCGTAGCCCGTAAGTCTCTTCTTCCCACTGCTTCCGCTCAGGCCGCGGAGGCGGAAGATCTTCGTCCTCGAACCAGAGCAACGTTAACGTCTGATCCCATGCGCCTAGGTGACGGGCGTCCTCGAAAAGCGATCCGTCACGCTCCCAATCCTCAAACCATTGATCGGGCTCAGCCGGCTCTGGTCCGGAGGGGATTGCGCCGCTTCGCACGCGGGCACTCAGGGAATCGGGTGGCAAGTCCATGCCGGGTCGCACCCAGGCCTTAGCGCTACGCATGGATGCGGATCGCGCTGTGTAGCGAACCCTGCCGCCCTCAGAGAGCACGAAGGCGCACAGTTCTCGCGAGAAGGTGGCAAAGCGTGAGCCGGTCGACATCAATGAGGCGTCGAACTCATCAGCAAGATCACCGATGGCGGCGAAACCCATATCGGCGGCATCGACACGCGGCTTGAACAGCTTGTAGGGCAGCAGAAGCTCGGCGGCGAACACGTCGCAGGCGATCTCCCCGGGTGGCCTCCGGGAGAAGCTCCAACTCGGCGCCGAATGGTCTGCAGCAATACCAAGAACTTCGTGTGCCACTTCGTGGCAGACGCTGAAGCGCTGGCGACGCCCGTTATGGGTGCAGTTGACGCAGATGCGGTACTTGCCAGTCGGCGTACGAAATGACCAAGCGTCTTCGTGCTCTTGAAGGACCTCCCGCTTCACCACCCCGCCGACCTGAGCCGCATAGGCGTCAACTGACACCGGAAGCGCCAAGGGCCCACATTTCCCGATAAACTCGCGGGCCTTCATCGCGACGGCGAGTTCATCCATCATCCTCCTCCGCCATGATGCGCCTGATGCGGGCCAGGGAGGTTGCGTAGTCCGGCCGCGCGCCCCGGTTCACCACCGTCGTCAGCATGTGGAACTCGGGGAATGAAATCCTACGGTCGGACCAGGCGAACTCGGCGAGATCGGGATCGATGTTCGGGTGGCTCGCCAAGAACCGCAAGATCGCCTGCTCCCGCTCCGCTGGCGCGAGGGCATTCACCAGCTTGTTCACGACCTCCCCCGAAGGCGATTCTTTCGCGCCGGTTTCCAGGCGGTAGATGTACGCGTGATCGACTTCGCTGCGCTGCGCCAACTCCCGCAAGCTTAGATCGCCTCTCAGCGCCTTGAGCCAAACCCCTAACGCAGAGGTCGGCATCCGCTCACCTTGACACTAGCCATGAAACCCCCAATATTGTTGTCTAGCCAGACAACACGCCCTGATCTGCTGACCGGCTGAGCAGGGCGTTTTTTGAAGCCCTGGTGTTGTCTGGCCGGACAGCAAGGTGCCATTCGGCAGGGCGGAACGCAAGCGCCGCGACAGCGGAGAAGAGAGAACTGTTCATGGACTGGCGCCCGCCGACCAACGATCCCTTCGCTGATCCGCTCGACGCGATGCTGGCCGAGATCGCGATCAACATCCAGCTGCCGCCCGGCCTACACGCCAAGGCCGTTGGCCGTTATGAAGCGGTCCGCACCTACATCGAACGGCCTGGCAGCCCGCTGCACGGACGCGTGGCCTGCTTCTACCCGCAGGGCTCGATGCGCATCGATGCGACCATCTCTACGCGTGGCACAGACGACGAATACGACATCGACATCGTAGCCGAGATCACCGGCCCCGATGACGGGCCAGAGGCGCTGCTCGACGACCTCGAGGCGGCACTCGCCGGCTATCCCGTCAGCAAGATCGTGCGTCAGACCCGTTGCGTCACCCTCTACTATGCGGACGGCATGCACCTCGACGTGACACCGGCGCGTCGTACCGGGCTCAAGGAAAAGGAAGGCGTGATCGCCCACGCTAAGAAAGAGGCTGGTGCCCCGCCGGGGCGCTATGTCCCGATGAACGCTTACGCGTTCGGCGACTGGTACACGGCTCGCACCCCGACCGAAGAGCGTTTTGCCAAGGCGCTGAATGAGCGCCTCTATGCCCAGGCCGGCATCGCCTTCGCGGACGCTGATGTCCACGAGGTTCCCGACCAGACGCCGCTCATCATCAAGAGTGTGACGACGGTGGCCCTGCAGCTGCTCAAGCGCCATCGGAACATCGCTTATGCCGACGAGACCGGCCGCGTCCCGCCCTCGATCCTGCTGTCCTGCCACGCGGGCCATGCGGCCCAGCCGGGCATGGGCCTCGCGGACATGGTCATCCGTCAGGCACGCTGGACGGCGCGGGCGATCGACGAGGCGGCGCGGCAGGGCCGCTTGCTGTCGGTGCCGAACCCCGAGTTTTCCGCCGAGCTGTTCACCGACCGCTGGCCCGAAAACCAAACCCAGCAACAGGGCTATGCGCGGCACCTGCACACCCTCGCTAACGGGCTGGAGGCCGCCCAGCGGGGGAATGTGCAACTGGAAGACCTTCAGGCGTGGCTGCGGGTCCAGTTCGGCGAGCGGGTCGTGACCCGATCGGTCAAGGCGTTCAACGACCGGCTGGGGCGCCAGGTAAAGGCCGGCCAGCACGGCTATACCCCCAAGGGCGGCTTGTTCACCCCGGCGGCGCCGGCGATCATCGGCTCGCTGTCGAGCCTGGCGCCGGTTGCGGCCCGGGCGCACACCAACATGGGCGAGCGCCGCTTCTCGTGAGTCTCTCGATCGACACCCAGATCGAGGCGATGTCGGCGTTGTGGCCTGCATTCAAGCTTGTCCGCCGCGAAGGACCGGCGGCGCTGTGGCAGGGGACGGTCCGGCCGCTTCTGCAGACCTATTGGGTCAGCGTCTTCTATCGCGCGCCCCTTATGGTTGAGCGGTACAGCGTTCGGGTCGTGCAGCCCCAAGTCGAGATCCTACGGCCGGCCTTGCGGCCGCGCCGCGGCGATGCCGAAGGCATGCTCCCCCACGTTTACTACGGGCCAGACGGCGAGGTGACGCTGTGCATGCTCGATCCGGACTCGAATGAATGGTCTCCGTCCGACCTCCTCGCCGAGACGACCGTGCCTTGGATCACCGACTGGCTGGTCGCCTACGAGGGCTGGCGCGCCACGGGTGAATGGACCGGCACCGGCCGGCATGTGGAGCGCGCCTGATGGCCAAGACGAGCATCCCGCAGAAAACCCAGTCAGCGCTGTGGGCGCGGGCCGGCGGGCGCTGCCAGTACCGAGGGTGCAACGAGGACCTAGTTGGCGACCTGATCTCCGGTTGCGAAGACGCGACCTTCGGCTTCATCGCCCACATCGTCGGCGACAGCGTCGAGGGCCCGCGGGGCGACGCTGTGCGCTCGCCGCAGCTGGCCCGGTCGCTCGAGAACCTCATGCTGATGTGCGCCACCCACCACAAGCTCATCGACGTGGTGGATGTGGATGGTCATCCCGAGCCCGTGCTCCTGGCGATGAAGGCCGAGCAGGAGAGCCGGATTCGCGTTGTGACGGCGATCGACGAGGACCGCGCCTCGCACGTCATCCGCTTCGGGGCCAACATCGGCGAGAACGAAGCCCTGGTCTCGACCAAGGCCATCTTCGCGGCTATGCCGCCCCACCACCACCCCGCCAGCGGTCAGACAATCGATCTGGAGCTCGTCGGGTGCACCTACAAGGACGACGAGCCAGCCTATTGGATCTTCCAGCGCGACAACCTTCGCCGGCAGTTCGAAGCCAAGGTCCGCGGGAGGGTCGAGCGGCAGGAGGTGCGCCATCTCAGCGTTTTCGCGCTAGCGCCGCAGCCCCTGTTGATCGAACTCGGCCGTCTGCTCTGCGACATTGTGCCGGCCACGGTGCGCCAGCGCCACCGGGAGCCAGCGACCTGGGCCTGGCAGGCCGATCAGCCTTCCATCAATTTCAGCGTATCGGAACCGACGTCGGGATGTGGCCGCCCTGTAGCTCTGAAGCTAGGCATCAGCGCGACGGTCACGGACGAGCGCCTCACCAAGATCCTAGGTGCCGACGCCGCCATCTGGTCGGTGACTGTGGATGAACCCCACAATGACATTCTGCGTCGGCCGGAAGACCAAACGGCGTTTCGAACACTGATGCGGTCGCTATTCGACCGCATCAAGGCTGACCATGGCGAAGAAGCCATTCTCCACGTCTTTCCCGCCATGCCCGCTTCGCTGGCGGTGGAGCTTGGCCGCGTTTGGATGCCTAAGGCGGATCTGCCGATGATTATTTACGACAACGGACGGGCCGGGTTTGTGCAGACAATCACGATCGGAGCAGAGTGAGCGTCTTGTTTCCGCAAGGATCTCAGGCACCGCCACTCGGACGTCGGTAGCATGCCATTTTCAGAAGAGTTGAGGAGACGATCATGGCCGACAAAAAGCCGCCGCCCCTACCTCGCTTCACCTTGGAAAAGAACACCAAGGGCGGAGGCTGGGACCTCAAACGTGAGGGCGCTGATCGAGCAACTAAGCATTTCGAGAAGAAGTCGGAGGCTACCGCGGGCGGGGCATTATCCAGAGCATTGCCCGGCGGCGTCGGTACGGTTCGCATCCGCAAGGAGGACGGGAAGGTTCAGGAGGAACGCACGTTTCCCAGGAGCCGAGATCCGGACGACACGCCCGGCTGAACTTCCACGTTCAGGCGAATGTCGCCTTTCCGGACGAACACCAAGGTCCGCTAGTGGCGCGCAGCGGCCATAGCGAACTTCCTCGTGGCAAGGTCGCCTACCCGACGAGCCCCAGCGCCCATTGCAGTGCTACCGCCGCGCCGGCCAGGCCGGCGATGGCGCAGCCGAAACACGCGGCGCTTTCCGCCAGCGTCTTGGGTTTCGACGTAACAAGCCAATGGACTGACATCAGATCGATCCTCCCACGGGGCCGCTCTCGAGGGCGGCCGCTCGCGGGAGGCAGGATGCCTCGCCCGGATGCGGTTGACCAGTAGGCCGGCGTTAGGTCGGCGGCTGCGTCAGCAGATGCTGCAGCACCGAACGCAGGACCTCGCCAACGGCCTTCCGGTCCGTCCCAGGATTGTTGACGCCGCGCACCGCGAGGCCCTCGAACAGCATGCTGATGACCTCGCCTCGCGCCGTCCGCTCACGCTCGTCGAGTGCGTCCGGGAACGCATCGCGGAGCAGGTCCTGCTGCAACTTGCGCTCTTCGGTATCGGCCTTCCGCAGGATGCAGGCCACGGCCGGATTGCGTGCGGCTTCGGCGACGACCTCAAGGGTGAGGGCGGCGCGCTCGGGTTCGTAGAGGTCGTCGACCGCCTGGACGCACTTCGTGAGGATCGCGTCGAGCACCGACGTCCCGCCGTCCCGCAACTCGGAGTATTTGTCGCGCATCTCGGCCATGTCGCGCTCGACGATGGCGGCGATGATCGCCTCCTTGCTGTCAAAGTAACGGTAGATCTGCCCCACGCTCAGGCCGGCCTGCTGGGCGATCTCGGCCATGCTTGAGCCGTGGAAGCCTGAGCGGCGCGCGCACACCGAGGCGGCATCGACGATCTGCTGCCGGCGCGCCTCTACATCGGTCCGTTTCGCGGAGGCCTCGGTCACGGCCACCCCTTTCGCACTGCGACAAAAACATTCCTAGCGGATTGACTTGGCGGAAAGGCGCCCTTAATTCCCACGCTGAGAATGAACGTTCATTCTCAATATGAATCTGATTGGGCCTCGTCAAGTGCACGGCCCGGACAACTCGCCCGCCAGGTGCTGAAGATGCGCAGTCCATTCCTCACCGGCGCCGCCCTGGCGCTGGCCGCTTTTCTGTCTGCGTGCGGCGCGAAGGCGCCGGAGGCGCCTGACCCCAATGCGCCGACGCCCGTGGGCGTGGTGGTGACCCGGGCCGAACCGGTGCGGCTGACCACGGAGCTGAGCGGCCGGACGTCGGCCAGCCTAGTGTCCGAGGTGCGCCCGCAGGTGAACGGGGTGATCAAGGCGCGGCTGTTCCAGGAGGGCGCGATGGTGCGCGCCGGCCAGCCGCTCTATCAGATCGATCCCGCGCCCTACCGCGCTGCGCTCGACAGCGCCAAAGCAGCGCTGGCCCAGGCGCAGGCGACGGCGATGGCGGCGAAGCTGAAGGCCGATCGCTACCGCGAGCTCGCGGGCATCAATGCCGTCAGCAAGCAGGACAATGACGACGCTCAGGCCGTGGACCAGGCCGCCGCAGCCAATGTCCAGGCCCAGCGCGCGGCGGTGCAGGCCGCCCGCATCAACCTCGACTACACGCGCGTCGTGGCGCCGGTCTCGGGCCGCATCGGCAAGTCGACCGTCACCCCGGGCGCCCTGGTCACCGCCAACCAGGCCGCACCCCTGGCCACTGTCCAGAACCTCGACACCATCTACGTCGACGTGACCCAGTCGGCGTCCGAGCTCCTCAAGCTGCGGCGGGCGATGGCCGCGGGCACGCTGGGCGCGCCGCAGTCGGCGCGTGTGCAGCTGATCCTGGAGGACGGTTCGACCTATCCGACGCCCGGCGCGCTGCAGTTCTCCGACATCACCGTCGATCCCGGCACCGGCTCCGTGGGCCTGAGGGCGGTCTTCCCCAACCCGACCGGCGCGCTGCTCCCCGGCCTCTACGTCCGGGCGCGGCTGGAGCAGGGGGTGGCGACCCAGGGCATCCTGACGCCACAGGCGGCGGTGAGCCGCGATCCCAAGGGCGGCGCCACCGTTTATGTGGTCGACGACAAGGACAGGGCGCAGCTGCGCACGATCACGGCCGACCGCACCGTCGGCGACAAGTGGCTGGTGACCGCCGGCCTGCGGCCCGGCGAGCAGGTCATCGTGGAGGGGCTGCAGAAGGTGCGGCCCGGGGCGCTCGTGGCCCCTTCCGTCATCGGCGCCGCCCGCTAGGACCCGTCGGCCATGCTGTCCCGCTTCTTCATCGACCGGCCCATCTTCGCGTGGGTGATCGCGATCATCATCATGCTGGCGGGCGCGCTTGCGATCCGCACGCTGCCGGTGGCCCAATATCCCGACATCGCGCTGCCGCAGGTGGCTATCCAGGCCGTATATCCCGGCGCGTCGGCCAAGACCGTCGAGGATAGCGTCACCCAGGTCATCGAACAGAAGATGAAGGGGCTGGACGGCCTGCTCTACATGTCGTCGTCCAGCGACAGCAGCGGCGCGGCCACGGTCACCCTAACCTTCAAGGGCGGGACCGACATCGACATCGCCCAGGTGCAGGTCCAGAATAAGTTGCAGACCGCCACCGCGCTCCTGCCGCAGGAGGTGCAGCAGCAGGGTCTCAGTGTGGTGAAGTCCACGCGCAACTTCCTGATGGTGGTCGGCCTCTACGCCACCGACGGCAAGGCGTCGAACGCTGACCTCGCCGACTATCTCGCCGCCAACCTGCAAGACCCGATCAGTCGCGTGGACGGCGTGGGCGACGTGCAGCTGTTCGGCGCGCAGTACGCGATACGGGTCTGGCTGGACCCGGACAAGCTGGCGTCGCGCGGGCTGACGCCCGCCGACGTGATCGCCGCCATTCGCGCTCAGAACGCCCAGGTCTCCGCTGGCCAACTCGGCGGCACGCCGGCCGTGCCCGGCACGGTGCTGAACGCCACCATCTCGGCTCAGGCGCGGCTGCAGACGCCCGCGCAGTTCGAGCAGATCATCCTCAGGGACACCGGCGGCGGCGCGCACGTCTACCTGCGGGATGTGGCCCGCGTGGAACTGGGCGCCGAGAACTACAACTCGCTCGCCAAGTACAACGGCAAGTCGGCCGCCGGCCTCGCGATCAAGCTCGCGCCGGGCGGCAACGCGCTGGAGACCGCGAAGGCGGTCAAGGCGCGGGTCGCGGAGCTCTCCAAGGATTTCCCCCCCGGCATCAGCTATGTGATCCCGGTCGATTCCACGCCGTTCGTCGAGCAGTCGATCCACGAGGTGGTGAAGACGCTGGCCGAGGCCGTGGTCCTGGTCTTCCTGGTGATGTTCCTGTTCCTCCAGAACTGGCGCGCCACCCTCATCCCGACCATCGCCGTGCCGGTGGTGCTGCTGGGCACGTTCGGCGTGCTGGCCGCGCTCGGCTATTCCATCAACACGCTCACGATGTTCGGCCTCGTACTGGCGATCGGCCTGCTGGTCGACGACGCGATCGTCGTGGTCGAGAACGTCGAACGCCTGATGAGCGAGGAAGGGCTGTCGCCCAGGGAAGCCGCTCGCCGCTCGATGAGCGAGATCACGGGCGCGCTGATCGGCGTGGCGCTCGTGTTGGCGGCGGTGTTCGTGCCGATGGCCTTCTTCGGCGGCTCGCAGGGCGTGATCTACCGCCAGTTCTCGGTCACCCTCGTCTCGGCCATGGCCCTTTCCGTGGTGGTGGCGCTGGTGCTGACGCCAGCCCTCTGCGCCACTCTGCTGAAGCCGGTTGCGCCCGGCCACGGTCTTTCCAAGCGCGGCTTCTTCGGCTGGTTCAACCGCAACTTCGACAACGCGTCCCACCGCTACCAGGGTCAGGTCCGCCGCATCCTGAGTCGCGGCGGCCGGTGGATGGCGGTCTACGGCGCCATCGTGCTGGTCATGGCGCTGCTGTTCGTGCGCCTGCCCACGGCGTTCCTGCCGCCAGAGGACCAAGGCACCATCTACACCATCGTCCAGCTGCCGCCCGGCGCTACCGAGGAGCGGACCCAGGCTGTCCTGAAGCAGGTCGCCGACCACTATCTCAAGGACGAGGCGGACTCGGTGGAGTCGGTGTTCACCGTCTCGGGCTTCAGCTTTGCGGGCGCCGGCCAGAACGCGGGCCTCGCCTTCGTGCGGATGAAGGACTTCGATGAGCGCAAGGCCAAGACCCGCAAGGTCGACGCCGTCGCCGAGCGCGCGATGCAGGCGTTCTCGAAGATCCGCGACGCCCAGGTGTTCGCCATCGTGCCGCCGGCCGTGCCGGAGCTTGGGAACTCGTCCGGCTTCGATTTCCAGCTCCAGGACGTGGGCGGCGTGGGCCATGAGGCCCTGATGAACGCCCGCAACCAGTTGCTCGACCTCGCAGCCAAGGACCCGGCGCTGAGCGGCGTGCGGCCGAACGGCCAGGACGACACTCCGCAGTTCGCCATCGACGTTGACCAGGCCAAGGCCGGGGCGATGGGCCTGACCACCGCCGACATCAACGCCACGCTCTCGACTGCCCTCGGCGGCGCGTACGTCAACGACTTCGTCGACCGTGGCCGGGTGAAGAAGGTGTTCGTGCAGGCCGATGCACCCTTCCGCATGAAGCCCGAAGACCTCGAGCGCTGGTACGTCCGCAACGCCGCCGGTCAGATGGCGCCGTTCTCGTCGTTCGCCACCACCCACTGGACGATCGGCTCTCCGCGACTGGAACGCTATCAGGGCGTCTCGTCGCTGAACGTGCAAGGCTCGCCGGCCCAGGGGCGCAGCTCGGGCGAGGCCATGGCCGCCATGGAGCGCCTGGCGGGCAACCTGCCGGCCGGCGTCGGCTATGAGTGGACGGGGCTGTCACTGCAGGAGCGCGAGTCGGGCGCGCAGGCGCCGGCGCTCTACGCCATCTCGACCATCGTCGTCTTCCTGCTGCTGGCGGCGCTCTACGAGAGCTGGACGATCCCGATCGCTGTGATCCTCGTGATCCCGCTCGGCGTGTTGGGTGCGGTCCTGGCGACGACCCTGCGCGGCCTCTCCAACGACATCTACTTCCAGGTGGGCCTGCTCACGACCATGGGTCTGGCAGCCAAGAACGCCATCCTCATTGTCGAGTTCGCCAAGGACCGCTTCGAGCACGGCAAGACCCTGGTCGAGGCGACGCTGGAGGCGGTGCGCATCCGCCTGCGACCGATCATCATGACCTCGCTCGCCTTCATGTTCGGGGTGCTGCCGCTGGCGATCTCCAACGGACCGGGCTCGGGCAGCCAGCACGCGATCGGCACCGGCGTGATCGGCGGCATGCTCTCGGCAGTCGCGCTGGCGATCTTCTTCGTGCCCCTGTTCTTCGTGCTGGTGCAGCGTCACCTGGGCCGCAAGGCGGACCCGCAGGGCGCCGGCCAAGTCTCCCAAGAGGCTGCCTGATGGCTTTCAAGACCCTCGTCGCGGCCCTGATGGCCGCGACCGCGCTGGGCGGCTGCGCGACGATGGCGCCGCGTTACGAACGGCCGGCACTCCCGGTCGCGCAGAACTGGCCCACGTCAACGCAAGACGCGACCGGCGCTTCCGGCGCGGACGTCGCCTGGCGTGACGTCTTTCAGGACGCACGCCTGCAGGGCGTGATCGCGCTCGCCCTGCAGCAGAACCGCGACCTCCGCGTCGCGGTGGCCGACATTGAGCGGGCGCGGGCGGCCTATGGCGTCCAGCGCGCCGATTTGCTGCCGTCCATCGAAGCCACCGCGCTGGGCGGGCGCGGGCGCACACCCGCATCCCTGTCCCAGACCGGGCAGGCGGAGACGAGCGCGCAATACCGCGTGACCGCCGGCTTCACGGCCTACGAGCTCGACCTGTTCGGCCGCATCCGCAGTCTCAACGAGGCGGCCCGCCAGTCCTACCTCGCCACCGAGGAGGACCGCCGCGCGGTCCAGGTCAGCCTGATCGGCGAGGTGGCCAACGCCTGGCTGACCCTGGCCGCCGACCAGGAGTTGCTGGCCATCACCGACGATACCCTGGCCACCCGCGACGCGGCCCTCCAGCTGACCGACAGGCGGTTCCAGGCTGGCGCCGCTTCCGAGCTGGACCTGCGGCAGGCGCAGACGTTGGCCGAGCAGGCGCGCAGCGACGCCGCTGTTGCCAAGGCGCGGGTGGACCAGGACCGCAACGCGCTGCGGCTCCTCGCCGGAGCCGAGATCCCGTCCCATCTCCTGCCTCCGCACCGCCTCGCCGAAGCCGGAGCGCTGGCCAATGTGCCGGCCGGCCTGCCGTCGGATGTGCTGACGCGGCGGCCGGACGTCGCCGCGGCCGAGCGCCGGCTGCAGGCCCAGAATGCCAACATCGGGGCCGCGCGCGCCGCCTTCTTCCCGCACATCAGCCTGACGGCCGCCGTGGGGACGCTGAGTCCGGCGCTGAGCGGCCTCTTCGGCGCCGGCTCCGGCACATGGAGCTTCGCGCCGCAGGTTGGCCTGCCGATCTTCGCGGGCGGCGCCAATGTCGCGAACCTGCGCGGCGCGCAGGCTTCGCGCGACGCCTCCGTCGCCCAGTATGAGAAGGCAGTGCAGATCGCTTTCCGAGAGGTGGCAGACGCATTGGCGGTCCGTGCGACCGCAGAGGACCGCGTTGCGGCGCAGACACGGCTCGTGGAGGCGGCGAGCGCAGCCCAGAGGCTGACCCAGGCGCGCTACGACCGCGGCGTGGACAGCTATCTTGAACTGCTCGACGCTCAACGCACGCTCTATGCGGCCCGGCAAAGCCTGGTGGCTGCGCAGCTGGCCCTGGTCGCCAACCGCGTGGAGCTCTACCGCGCGTTGGGCGGCGGGGGTCGGAGCTGACAGCGGAGCTGCGCCGCACGGGGCCGTCAAGCCAGGGCTTGAAGGCCCGCGAGGAAGGTGAATCCGGGCCCCTCCACCCGGACCTACGGAGGTTGGCCTTCCGGGCTGACGCCAACGTCCGCGCCTCGTGCCGTGGACGGCTCTCTATCCCGCGCCAGCTCGGTCCCGAACCTCGCTTGTGCTGGAGCACAACCGCTTGCCGTCCATCTGCGCGCGGCTGGAAGTGCTTCAAGCCCTGAGCATATTCGCCGCCTGCGTGTAATTGTACGCCTCGTACAGCGTCCACATACCGCCCGCGATGAACACGACGCCGACAAGGATAAATAGGGTCATCAAGCCGAGCGCGATGAGTGTCGCGCCCATCAGATAGCCAACCGTTGTCGGGATGCTGTAGACGGCGCGTGTCTTGTCGTTGCGCAAGGCTAGCGCCTTGAACACGCCGTTCTTCTCGCGTCCGGCCAGCGTCACCTCATCGCCGTCGCGGAGATCCGGAACATCGGCCAGCTTGATTTGCGCCGAGCGTTCGCCCACGCGAAAGGCGATGACCTGTCCGGTCTTCACGGACCCGCCATTACGGCCGAACGTGCCGCGTGTTTCCGTCGAATGACGAATACCGCTGACGGCGCCGCTCAGTGTTGTCAGTCCCATATCAATCCCCTTTGCGGCTGGAAATAGCTGTGCCCTCGCGGCCTAGAGTCTCGGCGCTTGCGCCTGTGCGTCCGCCTTGCGTTTGGCTTCGGCCCTGATGCCGTTGACCCATGCGGTGGTGCGCGTGTCCGCCGCCCAAATCGCGCCCACGTCGAGCTGCGAAGCGCGGGCGACGATGACAGGGCCGTAGGTGCAGTGAACGTAGGACAAGACCTGCCCGCAGGTGGCGATATCCGCGGGCAGCGACCAGGATCAGCCCGTCACGTCGCTGATATCGTTGGCGCGCCAATCAGGCGGCATGCTCGATTGGACGCAGTAGCGCGCGCTGCGGTCCCAGCCGTGCTCGCTCTTGGCGGTGAAGGCCGTATCCCCCTTGAGGGTGTAGATGGATGTGCTGGTTTCCGACGGGGCGCTGCCCTGCAAATCCCCGCAGGCTTCGGTGACACGGTAAGTGTTCGGTCCCGTTTGCTCGATTTTCTTGAATTCGCAGAAGTCGCGCGCGCCACCAATGCCTTCACGACGCAGGAGCGTCGTGGTGGCGTTGGAGGCTTGGCCGCACGGGGTATCGCTATCGACGTAATAGCCGTGCTTGAGCGGCAGCCCCGCGACGGTGGCCACTTGCGCCTTGGCCGGAACGGCTTCCGGCGTGGCGGTCGCGGCAGCTTGGATTGCGGTGACGGTATTGGCTTTGACCTCAGTAATTTCAGCGGTGTTGCCGGTCTCCACGGCCACCACGGCCCCCGTGGCGGCGGTATTCTCCGCCGTCGCAGCTTTCTGGCCGCAGGCGGCAAGCCCCGCCGCGAGCAGCAACAGCACGATGAGAGGGCGGGTTTTGCTCATGACATCTCCGCGCGCAAAAGTCCTTTCGGTATGGTTAGGGCGCCACTGGCTGGCTTTCGTCCCCTAAAAAGGGGAGGAATCAGGCAGGGTAGGACGGCTGAGCGCCATCCCGCCGTACTGCTCAGGCAGGGCCAATTTCAGCTGGTGTAAGTTAAGTTTAGCTATCGGATGAATGAAGGGGCGTTTCACTGCCATGGCGCCACAAGAATTCTATGAGTTTTCACGAACATCGGGATTGATTGCCCATCTTTACGATGCGGCCATAGATGACGCCTTGTGGCCCGGCACCGCGAACCGCATCGCGGAAACCCTCGGCTCGACCAGCACCGTTCTCAAACTCCACGGCGAGGGCGCCCGCGTGAACCTACTGGAATGCACCGACAACCTGATGGTGTCCGAGCGGGAGCAGGCATGGGCCGACGACTGGCACCGCAAGGATCTATGGGTGGAGCGCAGCGTCGCCTACGGCATGGAACGAATAATAACCGACGAGGACTTGGTCACGCGCGAGGAACAGGCGCGCAGCGGCTTTTATCAGGAATGGCTCCGGCATCTGGATATTCATCACATGCTCGGGGCGGTGTTCCCCGCAGCTGATGGCGCTATCGGGGTGCTCGGCGTCCATCGTCCGTGTGAGGCCGGACCCTATAGCGTAGCGGAGCGGCAGCAGGTGGCGCTGGTTCTGCCGCACTTGCAGCAGGCGCTGCGTCTCGGGCAGCGCTTCGCAGCGGTATCCCAAGCCCATGCCGCGAGCTTGCAGGCGCTCGACAAACTGGACACCGGCGTTCTGATGGTGGACGGCACGGGCCGCGTCATTCAGGCGAGCAGCATGGCGGAGCGCCTGTTGCGCGAGAACGCGGAGATGGCCGTTGTTGGCGGACGGCTGGCGCTACGGACGCCCGCGCAGCACAACAAGCTGCTGTCTCTGGTACGCGGCGCGGTGGATACTGCCCGGGGCAGGATTGCCGAACCCGGCGTGACGCTCTCCATTCCGCGTCCGCACCGCATGCCGCTGGCGCTTGAGGTCGCCCCCTTGCGCGAAGCTGTATCGACCTTTGGAGCGCAGCGGCCTGCCGTTCTGGTCTTCATCCGCGACCCCGAAGCACCGATCTCCGTCGCGCGGCTTCGTGAACTCTTTGGTTTAACCCGCACCGAAGGCGTCGTTGCCGCCGCACTCGGGCAGGGAGCCTCGCTGGAGGAAATCGCGGCAACCATTGGCATCGGCCTTGCCACCGTGCGCAGCCATCTCAAACGCATCCTCGCCAAGACCAGTACCCATAGACAAGCGGAAGCGACGGCATTGCTGGCGCGCAGCGTTTCGACTGTTTCAGATCAATGAGCCTTTGGGCGCGTCCGGCCTTGCCGGGTTCCGACGTTGCGATGCTCGCGCGAAGCTGACGCGCCGCGATCCTCAACGAATATCTCGTTCCCGGTGCACAGCCGAGGACCGCTTGTGGCGCGTTGCCGACCCTTAGGTCGCCCCTATTCCTTCCTTGGAAGTGGAGTGATCAGTTCAGCCGGCGTGACGCCGAGGGCCTGAGCTATCTCGAACAAGGTGACGACCGTCGGGTTACGCCGCCCTTGCTCAAGACCACTGATGTACTGCTGGGTCAGCCCCGAGAGCTCCGACAACCGCTCCTGCGTCAGGCCACGAGCCTGACGGAAATGCAGCGCATTCCGCCCGACGAGCCGACGCATATCCATCCGGCGAACGTGGCCGGATACACACTTTGGTGTTTATCCACTATAGTATGTATTCGTCGTTGGCGGCCCTCGCCGACAGCCCGAGAGCATGTAGTTCGCATGACCGCGTATGATGCGTCTGCGTCGAGCGATACCCCCTCCTCCACGGAGCGTGCGTATCACCGCCACCGTAAATGGCTGCTGGATTTCCTGCGCAGGCGGTTTGGCAACCTCGTGAGCGAGGACGCGGCCCAGGAGGCGTTCGTGCGGACGCTGGCGAGCGGGGCCGTCGTGCGCAACCCGCGGGCCTTCCTGGCGAAGGTGGCGATCCGGGCGGCGCTGGAGGAGGTCCGGCGGCGGCCGGAGCCGGGGTTCGTGTATGAGCCGCCGGTGTCGGTGGAGGCGGACGCCGAGACCGCCGTGCTCCTGGAGCAGGTGCTCGTGGCCCTGCCAGAGCCGATCCGCGACGTGTTTGTCTTGAGCCGGTTCGGCGGTCTCTCTAATGTGGAGATCGCCCAACGCTGCAACCTGTCCGTGAAGCGGGTGGAAGCCCGGCTGACGGAGGCGCGGCGGAGGTGTGCGGCCCTGATGCAGGACTGAGGCGGCAGGCGTGGCCATGAGCGAGTCAACGGATCGCGCGACCGAGGCCTCCCAGTGGTTCACCGTCATGACCCGGGGCGACATCGATCCGGCGGACCTTGAGCGGTTCCGGGCCTGGCGGCGCGTGCCCGAGAACGCCGCCGCGTTCGATAAGGTCAAGCGCGGCTGGGAGGCGGCCGGCGGGTTGGCCGAGCGGCCCGCGATCGTGTCGATGACCGAGGCGGCGCTGGCCCGGTATCCCGCCAAGCCGACGGGGACCCGGCCAATGGGGCCGTCGCGGCGGTTCGTCCTGGCGCCGCTGGCGATCGGGGCGGCCAGCGTGGCGGTCGCGGGCGGCGCGCTTCTGGCCTGGCAGGCGCGCGAGCCGGTCTTCGCGACGGACGTCGGCGGCCAGCAGTTGCAGGTGCTGCCGGACGGCTCGCGGGTGCGTCTCAACACCGACACCATGGTGCGGATCGCCTTCCGGGGCGGCGAGCGCCGGGTCGTGCTGGAGCGCGGCCAGGCCTTCTTCGACGTGGCGCACGATGTGTCCCGGCCCTTCGTGGTCGAGGCCGACGGCGCGCGGGTGCGGGCGCTGGGCACCAAGTTCGACGTCCGCCACGACACCGCCGTGGTCAAGGTGACCCTCGTGCAGGGGCGCGTCGAGGTCCGCGCTGGGGATGGTCAGGAGGCCGTGCTGTCGCCCGGCGAGGCGATCGTCGCGGATCGGCGCGGGCTGTCGCGTGTGGCCGCCGTCGACGCGGGCGAGGTGGCGAGCTGGACCACCGGCCGGCTGACCTTCTCGGGCGTGCCGCTGCGCGACGCGGTGGCCGAGGTGAACCGCTATTCCGAACGCAAGGTGGTGCTGGACGCCCCTGAGTCCGTGGCCGGCGAGCTGGTGAGCGGCCAGTTCGTGGCCGGCGACGTCGAGAACTTCGTGGCCGGCGCGCGCTCGCTCTACGGGCTGAAGGTGACCGCCGAGACCCCTCGGGAGATCCGACTATCGCCCGGGTGACGAAATTTTTCTGACGGACCCGCGAGGGTTTTGCGGGTCAGAGCCCCTCTAGACCTGCAGACGAACCCCCGGGCGCCGAAGCAAGACCATCCTGGTCGCGCCAGACCCGCGGTCGTCGCGGGGGAAGCATGTTCGAAGCTTACGCGTACCAAGTCGCCCGTCGGTGGGCCTGGCTGGCCTCGGCGGCCTGCCTGATCGCGGGCGCCGCCCAGGCGCAGACCTACGCCGTGTCGCTGAAGGCCAAGGGGCTGGAGCCGGCGCTGATCGGCCTGGCGACCCAGACCCGGCAGCAGATCATGTTCTCCAAGAGCGTGGTCGCCGGGCGGCGCGCCCCGGCCGTGCAGGGCCAGATGACGGCGGAACAGGCCCTGGAGCGCCTCCTCGCCGGCACCGACCTGCGCGCCCGCCGCGTCAATGCCAGCCTAGTGGTGGTCGAGCGCGCGCCGCCGGAACAAGGGGACGCCGCGGGCGCGCGCCCTTTCGACGTCGCTGAGGGGCCGGTCGGGGATAATGGGGCCGGCGCGCCCGCCGAGCCGTCACCGGTCGGCCTTGTGTCCGCCCCCCCTGCGCCCGTCCCGTCGGAACCCACCCTGCTCGACGAGGTGCGGGTCACCGGCTCGCACATCCGCGGGACACGGAGCGCCTCGCCGCTGATGGTGATGGATCGGGACGACCTGGAGCGCTCAGGACACGCGACGGTGGCCGGGGCGCTGGCCGCCCTGCCGCAGGCCTTCGCGACGGGCGCCTCGGAGGGCACCCTCACCACGGGCTCGGACCGCATCGTGCGCAACGTGAACTATGGCGCGAGCGTCAACCTGCGGGGCCTCGGACCCGACGCCACCCTGATCCTGGTGAACGGCCGCCGCCTCTCCGGCTCCGGCTCCTTCGGGGACTTCGCCGACATCTCGTCCATTCCGTCGGCGGCGGTCGAGCGGGTGGAGCTGCTTCTGGACGGCGCCTCGGCGCTCTATGGCGCCGATGCCGTGGGCGGGGTCGTCAACACCATCCTGCGCAAGGACGTGGAGGGCGCCGAGACCCGCGCCTACGCCGGCGTGGGCACGGCCGGCGAGCCGGCCCAGGTGCAGCTGTCGCAGACCTTCGGGCGGCAGTGGACGGGCGGCGGCGTCTTCGTGGCGCTGGAGTACCAGAAGCGCAACGCGTTGCGCGCCGAGGACCGCGACTACACGGCCAGCGCCGACCTGCGCCCGCTCGGCGGCAGCGACTGGCGGGCGACCAACAGCTTTCCTGGCAATATCCTGGGGCCCGACCCCGTCACCGGCGCGCTGGTCCCGCGCTGGGCGATCCCGGCGGGCCAGGACGGCGTGGGTCTCAGCCCGTCCGACTTCATCGACGGCAGGTCGAACCTGCAGAACCAGCGGGCCGGCATCGACACCCTGCCCCGCCAGGTGCTGCAGTCGGTGTTCCTGACCGCCCACCAGGAGCTGGGTGGGATCGAGTTCACCGGGGACGTGCGCTACGCCTTCCGCAAGTACGCGGTGCGCACGGCGGGCAACGTCACGCGGCTGACCGTCAACCGCGCCAATCCGTTCTTCGTCTCGCCCGACGGCTCGGCGTCGCATTCGATCGCCTATTCGCTGCAGCCCGAGCTCGGCAACCCGCTCAACATCGGCTCGGCCGAGACCTGGGCCGCGTCGCTGGGGGCCAAGGCGCCGCTCTTCGGCGACTGGCTGGCGGACGGCTATCTCGGCTTCGGGCAGGAGATCAGCGAGTCCGACACCACCGGCGTGCTGCAAACCCTCTATCTGAGCGAGGCGCTGGGGACGACGCCCGACCGGCCGGAGACCGCCTTCAACGTCGCCCGCGACGGCTACTTCAACCCCTTCTCAGGGAGGCCCGGGGCCAACAGCGCCGCCGTCCTCGACTTCATCGGCTCGGGCTTCTCGAGCAGCCGCATCCGCATCCGCTCCTGGGTGGCGAGCGGCCAGGCCGACGGGACGCTCCTGCGCCTGCCCGGCGGCGCGGTGAAGCTGGCGCTGGGCGCCCAGGCCCGGCGCGAGACCCTGGTGCGCTCGGGCAGCAACTTCGCCTTCACCGCCGCGCCTTCGCCCCAGATCTCGGCCGATGTCGCCCGCGAGACCCTCTCGGCGTTCGGGGAGCTGCGCGTCCCGCTGGTCGGCGACGCCAACCGACGGCCGGGCGTGGAGGCGCTGGAGCTGTCGCTCGCCGGCCGCGTCGAGCGCTATGACGACGTGGGGACCACCGCCAACCCCAAGGTGGGCGTGCTGTGGCGTCCCACCGAGGACCTCACCGTGCGCGGGACCTACGGGCGCTCGTTCCGTGCGCCGGCGCTGCGCGAGGTGCACGATCCGAGCTCGGCCTCGTCGCTCCAGCTCAGCCAGGCCGACGGGGCACGCGTCCGGGTGCTGGTGCTCGGCGGCGGCAACGAGGACCTGGAGCCCGAGACCGCCAACGCCTGGACCTTCGGGGCGGACTATCGCCCGAGCGCGGTCCCGGGCCTGGCGCTCGGGTTCACGGCCTTCGACATCGCGTTCAGGAACCGTATCGACCGGCCGGTGCAGCAGAACGCCGCCGCCGCCCTGATCGACCCGACACTGTCGCCGTTCGTGCAGAACATTTCCCCGGCCACCAATGCGGCCGACCGCGCCCTGATCGTCGAACTGCTGGCGCGACCCGGGACGCTCGCCTCGGCCGCCGCCTTCCCGCCGGAGGCCTTCGCCGCGATCGTCGACAACCGATATGTGAACACCACAACCCTGCGGGTCCGCGGGGTCGACGTGACGGCCGGCTACCGGTTCTCGGTGGGCGGCGACGAGGTCGCGCTCGGCCTGAACGGCACCTACATGGTCGACTACAAGCAGCAGGTCACGCCCACCTCGGCGCCGCGCGAGCGGGTCGGCGTCGCCGGCTCCCCGGTCAAGCTGCGGGCCCGGGCGACGGTGGACTGGACCCATGACCGGCTGACCCTGGGCGCGGCCTTCAACTACGTCGACCGCTACCGCGACGTCGCAGGGACGCGGATCTCGGCCCAGCCGACCGTCGACCTGCAGGCGCGGCTGGCGGCGCCGGACCGCGGCTTCGCCCGCGGGGTGTCGGTCAGCCTCACCGTCCGCAACCTCTTCGACGAGGGCCCGCCCTTCTACGACAACCCGGTCGGCATCGGCTACGACCCCACCAACGCCGAACCGGTGGGGCGCTTCGCCGCCATCCAGATCACGCGCGCTTGGTGAGGTCGGGCCATGAAGCGTGCGTTGGGGCGCGCCCTCGCGGCGCTCGCCCTGCTGGCCGGCGCGCCCCACGCGCCGGCCAGCGCCCGGCCCTTCACCGTCGGGGACCTGCTGCAGCAGGAATCGTTCGGCGCCGTCGTCATCGACCCCGCGGGCCGCTGGGTGGTGTTCGAGCGCCGCGGTCCCTATGCGTCCGCGGCGCGGTTCGACGACGACCAGGGCAACCCGATCGGGACGAGCCGGCTCTTCATCGCCGAGCGCGGCGGCGCCGGACCCGCCCGGCCGCTGCTGCCCGAGGCCGCGGCGGGCCAGCTGATCGGGGCCCTGTCGCCCTCGGCCGCCCGGCTGGCGGTGTTCCAGATCCACGACGGCGACTGGCGCGTGGGCGTGGTGGAGCTGGCGACCCGAAGCGTCCGCTGGCTGGACCTGGCCGTCCCCAAGCCGCACCGCGGCCGCCTGCTGCAGTGGCGCTCGGACGAGGAGCTGCTGCTGGTCGACCGGGGCGGCGGACCGCTGACCACCAGCGACCGGATCGGCCGCGTCTCGGCGGAGCTCCTGCCGCGCCTGTGGGCGCAATCCGCCGCCGGGCGCGGTGCCCACACGGTCGTCGGCAGCGGCGCCTACCGCGACGTGCGGCCGCGCCCGGCGCCCGGACGCCTGCTCCGGATCGACGTCGAGACGGGGCGCGCCGTCGAGGTGGCGCGCGGCGAGATCGTCGACCTCGAACTCGCCCCCGGCGGCCGGCATGTGGCGTTCCGCACCCTGGGCGCGGACATCCAGTCCCGGCCCGGCCGGCAGATCCAGGGCGACTGGGGGGTCAGCCCGCAGGTGGAGCGCCTGCAGGTCGCCAACCTCGAGACCGGCCAGGTCGCCACCCCGTGCGCGGCGTGCGACGTGCTGCCCAGCCTGATGGCCTGGTCGCCGCGCGGGACCGGCCTGCTCTTCTTCGCGCGGGAGGGCGACACGCCCTGGAGCGCCGGACGCCTGCGGCGCTACGACGTGCGCCCGGGGCGGATGAGCGTCCTGGACGACGCCGGCGCGACGCCGACCGTGCTGGGTCGCCCGGAGATCGTGCGCGCCGACTGGATGGGGGAGGTCCCGATCTTCCTGGGCCGGGCGAGCACGCCCGGCGCCGGCCGCGCGGACTGGTACAGCTGGGACGGCGCGCGGGCCGTGAAGCTGACGGGGGCCCTGCCGGCGGCGGCGGCCACCTTGGTCACCCTCGGTCCGCAGGGCTTCAGCATCGTGGTCGACGGCCAGCTCTGGTCCGTCACGGCGACCGGACGGGCGCGGCGCCTCGGGGCGGCGAGGTCGGCCGTGGCGGCGCCGCCGCCGAAGACCCGGGACCGGCGGCCGCTGGCGACGGCGCGGGCGCTCGGCTCGGTCGTCGCCGCCGACGATCCGGGGCGCCGGCTCGTGCGGATCGGGCCGGACGGGCGCCGCGCGGGCCTGGCGTTGCCGGCCGACGGCGTCGTCGAGGCGGTGGGGCCGGACGCCCTGGGCGCCGTCGTCCGCTTCGACCGGCAGGGCCACGAGGCGCGGCTCGAGTGGCGCGGGGGAGAGGGCGCCGGCCGGGTCCTGGCCGAGATCAACGGCCGGCTCGCCGACACCGATCCGCTGGACGTGCGGGCGATCCGCCACACGGGCCCGGACGGCCAGCCGCTCACGAGCTGGCTCTACCTACCGCCGCGGCGCGACGGCCCGCCGCCGCCCCTCGTGGTGAAGGTCTACTCCGGCGACACCTACCGGGTCCCGCCGCCGTTCAAGCCGCCGGTGCTGGGCCTGCAGGGCGACACCCGCGTGCTCGTGGGCCAGGGCTATGCCGTGCTGGCGCCCAGCCTGCCCCGGCCACGGCCGGCGCCGGGCGCGGGCGAGGAGCCTGCCCTCGGCCTGGCCGACCGCATCCTGGCGATCGTCGACCAGGCGGCGGCCGATCCGGCCCTGGCCGGCGCCTTCGACCCCGAGCGCCTGGCGCTCTGGGGCCACAGCTATGGCGGCTACACGGTAATGGCGACCCTCACCCAGACCGACAGGTTCCGCGCCGCGGTGGCGGTCGGCGGCTACGCCGACCTGGTCGCCAAATGGTCCTCGTTGCCGGTCCCGCACCGGCCGCGGCCGGACGAGGGGGTGCGCAGCAACTATGTCACCGGCGGCATGGAGTCCGGCCAGGGCCGCATGGGCGTCCCGCCCTGGGCGGACCCCGCCCGCTACGCCCGCAACAGTCCGCTCCTGCAGGCGGACGCCATCACCACCCCGCTGCTCCTGGCGCACGGCGACCAGGACGGCGCGGTTCCGCTCACCCAGTCCGAGGCCATGTTCTCGGCCCTCTACCGGCAAAACAAGGACGCCCTGCTGGTGACCTACTGGGGCGAGGGCCACTACATCTCCAGCCCCGGCAACGTGCGCGATCTCTATGCGCGGGTGCGCGAGTTCCTCGACGCGCACCTGGCGCTTCCGACTACCGCCGCCGAGGGGCCCGCGGAGAGTCCGGCGCCCGGCCCTGCCAGTAGCGCACCCACGCCTCCACCGGGGCGGCGTTGAGGACGTCGTTGGGCCGCCCGCCGTGGATCAGGTGGGCCGGATCGAACGCCCGCTCGAGCGCGGCGCGGTCGAGGAGCCCGGCGTCGGCCAGGCAGCCGTCGCGCAGGTAGGGGAGCAGGGTCTCGCGGCTCGCGGCGACCAGGCGCGAGAAGTAGGCGGTGAGGCTGCCCTTCGACCGGCGCCGGCGCACGACGTCCGGCAGGCGGGCCGCCAGCGCCGCGCGGGCGAAGGGGCGGTCCTGGACCCCCGCCGCCAGGGTCGCTACGGGAATCGAGAGGCAGAGCTCCAGGATCGGCTGGGCCGCAAGTGGGAAGACCAGCGCCCCCCGGCGGCGGCGGCGGCAGTCGCCGCGCACGACGTGGGTGTTGGCGAGGGCGCAGATCTGCAGCTGTCGCGCGAGCGGCAGGTCCCGGGCCGCCGCTTCCCAGGGGTGGACGGCGTGGGCGGCGAGGTCGCGCAGCGCGGGCGGCATGAGCGAGGCGGCCGTCTTCGGCAGGCCCGCCCCGCGCCGAAGTCCGGCCCGCGCCTCGCGGTAGACGGACCACACCGGTTTGTGCAGCCGGCGCGCGGTGTCGACGAGGACCCGCGATCCCAGGGCCGCGGGCTCCCGGCGGCGGACCTCTT
This sequence comes from Phenylobacterium kunshanense, assembly GCF_003254525.1. Lineage (GTDB taxonomy): Bacteria > Pseudomonadota > Alphaproteobacteria > Caulobacterales > Caulobacteraceae > Phenylobacterium > Phenylobacterium kunshanense. The sequence goes on along the minus strand of NZ_QFYS01000002.1, from coordinate 709,689 downwards.
CGCTGGCCACCCAGGCGGTCGGCATCTGGTAGAAGACCGCGTCCCCGCCCTGGCCCGACACGATCGCCCCGGCCTGGCAGGCGTCGAGACGACGGGCCATGTCGCGGTCGCGCGCGGCGTCGGCGCCGTTGAGGCCCGGCCAGAAGCTGGGGACCAGTTCGGCGAAGTCCTCGGGCGTCAGGGGCGCCGGCGGTTTGCGCACGACGGTGAGCGCGGCGCCCAGGCGGTCAGTGACGGCGCGCGCATAGGCCCGCTCGTCGCCCTCCGGCCGGTCGTCCACCCGATGGACCCACTGCGCGACCCGCCCCGCCGCGCCGCCCGCGGCCAGGGCCCCGGCCACGATCGAGGAATCCAGCCCGCCGGAGAGATCGACGAGGAGCCGTGCGTACGGGGCGACGGCCGCGGCGACGCAGGCGTCGATCCGGGCCAGCAGCTCGCCCGCCGCGGCCGCGTCGTTCAGGGCCGCCGGCGCGCAGAAGCGGGCAGGATCCCACGCGAGGCGGCCGCGATCCTCGCCGTGCACGGGGGAGAGGCCGCCCGGCGGGACGATCCGCACATCGTCGAGCAGCGAGACGGCGGTCGCGCCCGCGGGCGCGACTAGGGTGAGGGCGATCGCATCCCAATCGAGGGCCAGGCGGGGCGGCCGCAGCCACCCGGGCGCCGCCGTCAGGTCCGAGGCCACCACCCCCACGCCTTCGCGGGTGGTCCATCGGCAGCACTCCAGTTCGCCGGAGGGATCGCGCAGCACCCACGGCGGCGTCGCCTCCTCCCCCAGGATCGCCACGTACCGGCCCCAGTGCGCCCGCAGGAGCGCCTGAGCCGCGGCGTCCGGGTCCCGCGCGGCGGTGTCACCGCCCGCCAGGGGCGACAGGCCGGACGGCGCGCCCGGCATCGGATGCAGGTGGCCGAGGACGACGCCCGCCTCGCCCGGCAGGGGCGTGACGTCCAGGCCTTCGCCGCGCGTCCAGATGGCCAGCCGGGCCGACGCCATGCGCTGGCGCCAGCCAGGCTCGTGCGCCAGCCCCGCCGTCGCCTCGGCGAAGGGCCCGGCGCCGTCTTCGCCGGGTCCGCGGACGAGGACGATGTAATGCGCCGGGGCCGGCATCAGATCACCAGGATGGGGGTGAGCGGGACGAGCGTCTCGAGGTCGTCGTCCAGCACCACCTCGCCGCGCTGCAGCCAGCAGTGGGCGCGGAACGGCCAGGTGCGCACGCCGAAGACCCAGCGGGCGTCGTGGCCGTGACGGCGCAGCAGCCGCAGCAGCATGAACGAACGCAGCAGGCACTTGCCCGGCGCGGGCGCGAAGGGCGCCCACCGGTGAAAGCTTTCGACGGTCTCCAGCAAGGCGGGGCCCGGCGGCGTGTCGGCCGCCGCCGTGGCCCCGTCGCGCGCCGTGGCGACGAGCTGCGCCAGAGGCCGCCGCCAGTAGGCCTGCGCCAGGTCGGCCATCGCTCGCGCCCCCGCCAGCCCGTCACGCCAGCGAGGCGGCGCAAACGGGCCGCACATGGCGCTCGTCGTGGCCGTCGTTAGGGACGGCGGAGGCGGCCGGTCGGGAGATCCGTCGGCGGCGAGGCCGGCGCGGCGGAGCTCTTCGGCGAATCCCGGATCCGCCACGCCGACCACGCGCCGGGCGGCGTCCAGGCGCAGGAGAGCGGCCGCCTGCGGCACGCAGACGTAGCGGTCGCGGGCGACGTCGAGGAACACCGCGTCCTCGTCGATGGCCACGCCGTGGACGTGCGGGGCAAGGCGGCAGGGTGGATGAGAGGGGCGCATGGCGAGGGCCGGCGCCGGGGGATCCCGGCGCCGGCGTCGGCTCAGCTGTAGAGGATGAAGGGATCGTCCTCGAGCTCGTCCTCGCCCACGGGGGCGTTGGTGAGGGCGCGCGCGCTGCCGAAGCAGATCAGGCGCGAGGTCGGCAGATGAAGCTTGGACATCGCAGTCCCCTTTCGAGTGAACGGTCGCCGGGATTGGCGATCGCGACCACGACACGCCTCTGGGACTCTATACTCAAACTATATCGGGATATATTTAGATATATTCTCAGATGCCGCTGGCGCGCGTCGGCCGGACGAGGTCCGCCAGGCGTTCGACGAGGGCGGCGCGGCGCCGGTGGAAGGCCTGGATCGCCGTCGGCCGGGCCCGGTGACGGGCGGGGTCGGCGAGGCGCAGCAGGCCCTCCGCTTCCTGCGCGAGATCGTCGATGAGGTCGACCTCGCGCCGACGCACCGGCGCCAGGCGCACCGCCACCGTGCGGTAGGCCTCGATCGTCACGCGGCTGCCGGATTCGACAGCCCAGGCCAGGAACAGGCGCTCCACACAGCGGATCGGATCGTCGTCCGTCATAAGCTCCGAAAGGCGCAGGTCGCGGTGCGATGAGCGCGTCGCCCCCTGTGACATCAGCAGGAGTTGCTCGCTCAGTCGGTAGAGCGCCGCGATGTCGGCGGCCGAGAGTTCCGGGACGAAGAAGCCGTCGCCGCGGCGTTCCTCGAGCACGCCCTCACCCGCCAGCCGCGAGAGCGCCTCGCGCACGGGCGTCGGGCTCAACCGCAGGGCCTCGGCGATCTCCTTGGCGGTGATTCGGGTCCCGGGCGCGAGGTCGCCCTCGCGCAGGCGACGCCTCAGGTCGACCAGCGCCTGCCGGAAGGGCTCCCGTCGCTCCGCCATCGGACTGCTCCGCACCCGCCTGCGAGACCGGCCAGTCAACGCCCTGCCACCCAGGCTGGCAAGGGCGATATATTCATCACAGACAGTTGTTTCGAGACAAAATTCGGCAAGAACGTCCGGACGGCGACCAGATCGCCGCATCGCGGAAGTATTTCTGCCGACGAAGACCGATGTGGACTGGCGGCGCGCTTAGTGCCGGTTCAGGGCCGGCTTCGGGCCCCATCGGCGCAGGAGGTCCGCCCGCAAGTCCTCCACCTCGGCGTCCAGGGCGGCCAGGGTCGCGGCGTCGGCGGTCCGGGCCTCGCAGATCAGGCGCAGGCAGCGGTCGACGATGGCGCAGGCTTCGGGATTGCCTCGGACCCGCAGGCGGAGGTCGACGAAATAGAGCAGCGCCTGGTCGAGCGATGTCGTCATGGCCCTCTGTGGAACGGCGTTGGAGGGGCTGCAAGCGGCGGCGGGTGCGGAGGAAGGGCCGGCCAGGGGCGAAGAGACCCTGGAGGAGGCTGCCATGACCTCGAAGATCCGATCGGGCGGCACGCTCGCCGCCCTCGTCTGCGCGTACGGCGGCGACCTCTACGCCGGCGGGCGACGCGCGCTGGTGCCCGCGCCGGGACATAGCCCGCAGGATCGCTCCGTGTCGCTGCTGCTGCAGGACGGCCGGGTGATCGCCCACGGTTTCGGCGGCGCGGACTGGCGCGAGGTGCTCGACGACCTGCGCGACCGCGGCTGGATCGATGGCGAGAACCGCCTCCTGGAGGGCGGGGTGCCCCTGCCCGAGGGGGGCTTCCGCGCAGCGGCTCCGACCCGCGCCGAGCGCACCCCCGCGGCTGTGCGGCTCTGGCGCGAGGGCGGGCCGATCCGGGCCGGATCGCCGGCCGCGCTCTATGCGGCGGCCCGTGGCGTGGACCTGGCGCTCGCCGATGGCGACGCCCTGCGGGCGCACGCCGCGGCGCCGGCCTTCGCCTATGCGGACCGCGGTCCGCGCCGACCGGCCCTGCTGGCGGCGGTGTGCGATCCCACGGGCGCGCTCACCGCGGTGGAGATCACCTACCTCGACGGGCTCGGGCGGCGCCGCGCCGCGGGGCGGCTGTCGCGCAAGACCATCGGCGCCGTGCCGGCGGGGAGCGCCGTGCGGCTGGCCGGCCCGGGCCCGGCGATGCTGGTGGGCGAAGGCGTGTTCACGACGCTCTCGGCCATGCGGCGGTTCGCGGTCCCCGGCTGGGCGCTGCTCTCGACCGGGAACCTGCGGCGCTGGCGACCGCCGCCCGGGGTGCGTCACGTGCTGATCGCCGGCGACCGCGGAGCGGATGGGGAGCGCTCTGCGGCCGTCCTGCAGGCGGCGCTCTCGGAGACTGGGGTGTTCGCCGAGGTCGCGCTGCCGCCGGCGGGCTACGGCGACTGGAACGACCTCGACCAGGAGAAGGCGGAGGAAGGGCGGACAGGGGCGCCCGGATCCTGAGGGAATGGTCCTTCTGGGCCGGGTGGGAACCGACCCATGTCCAAGTTCAATCGTTCCAAGATGCGGCTCGTGGCCCCGAGCGTGGAGCCGGCCACGCCGGACCGCACGCCGGTCGCCTATGCGCTGCGCGATCTCGCCGTGGCGCCGGAGAACCTCCGCTTCGCCGAGCCGGCGGACGACGGGATCGGCGAGCTCGCCGAGACCATCTTCGCCGCCGGCGTCCTGCAGCCCCTAACGGTGCGCCCGGGTCGCGGCGAGGAACGCGCCGGCATGGTGCTCGACGGCCGCCGCCGGCTGCTGGCGCTGGGCGTGCTCTGCGAGGCCGGCCGGATCGCCGACGACTATCCGGTGAGCTGCTTCGTCGAGACCGACGTCGCCCGCCAGGCGGCGGCCGTGGTGCTCACCAACACGGCTGTACCCGTGCATCTGGCGGACGTGATCGTGGCCATCGGCAAGATGCTGAAGGCCAGGCTCACCATCCCGGCCATCTCCGGCGCGCTGGGCTACGGCGAGATCGAGGTCCGCCGCCTCGCGGCCCTCTCGGAACTGCATCCGAAGGCGCTCGAGGCCCTGAAGGCGGGCCGCTGCTCGCTGCGGCAGGCCAAGCTGCTCGCCCGGCTCCCGGACCGGGACGCGCAGGGCGAGATCGCCGAGGCCGCCCTGAACGGCTTCGGCTTCCAGGAGTGGCGGGTCGCCGAGCGGCTGGACGCGGGCCAGGTGACCATCCACGACCGGCGCTTCGCCTTCGTGGGGCCCGAGCGCTACGCCGCCGCGGGCGGCCGGCTCGAGAGCGACCTCTTCGGTGAGCGGGCGGACGTCGTGCTGGATCCCGACCGCCTGCAGGCGGCCTGGACCGCACGCGCCGAGGCGATCGCCCGGGGGCTGGCCGACGGCCGCGGCTGGCAGGTCCATGTCACCGTCGATGAGTTCGACGTCGAGGACGAGGGGCTCGAGCCCTTCGGCGACGGCTACGGCATGGAGCTGGAGGGCGAGGAGCGGGAGGCTTGGCGGACGGCGGCCGCGGCGGCCCGGGCGGCGCGCGATGCGCTCGCCGCGCGCGACCTCGTCGAGGCGGACTGCGACGCCGACATCGCCGCCTACCTCGCCGCCCGGCTGGCGGAGGACCAGGCCGAGGCGCCCACGCGAGAGGTGCGCCTCGTGGCGGTCTTCGCCGATGCGACCACCGGGCTCGACGTCCGCGCCTGGGGCCCGCCCGCCCCCGTCGTGGAGACGGACGAGGAACAGCCCGCGCCGACGGACGATGATGAGGATGCGGACGGTCCGCCCCGGCCCGCGCCGCGCCTGTTCGCGGTCACGGCCGCGCCGGTCGCGGTGGCGCCGGTCGTCGAGGTGGAGGGCGTGAACCACGGCCTGCACGAGCTGCGCACGGACGTCGCCACCCGCGCCCTCATCCGGGCGCTGGCGGACGACCCCGTCGCCTCCCTGGTGGCGGTCGTGGCGCGGCTGTTCTGCGTCCTGGTGCTGCACCAGGGCGTCGGCCGGGGCGGCGCAGGCGCGCTCAGCCTCGCGGCCGAAGCCTACAGCCGCGCGCGGACGCCGGCGATCCCGGAGCTGGACGGGGAGGTGCGCCGCAGGCTGGCCGACCGGCGGGAAGCGTGGGTCGCCTCGGGCCTCTCGCCCATCGCCTGGGTGGCGGCCCTGGACGCCGAGACGCGGATGGCGCTGCTCGCGGAACTCGCGGCCCTGAGCCTCGACCTTCGGGAAGAGCGGACGACCAGCGTGCGCCGCGGGGCGCGGGCCGAGGCGGTGGAGATCGCCGCCCTCTGCCACGCCGACGTGACGCGGCACTGGACGCCGGACGCGATGTTCCTGGCCGCCCATCCGAAGGCCAAGCTGCTCGCCATGCTGGCCGAGATGGGCGCCGAGGCGCCGCTGGCCGCCGGCGCGCGCAAGGACGAGCTCGTGGCCCTGGTGGCCGAGCGGGCCGCCGAACGCCGCTGGGCTCCGGCCTACCTCAGCTGGGCCGCCGAACCGCCGCAGGCCGGCGACGATGACGAGCCGCCGCCGGACGCGCCGGACGGATCGCCTGACGCCGAGGCGGCGGGCCAGCCCGAGGTCGAGCCTTCGGCTTCGGACGACGCCGCGCCGCGCGCGGCCTGAGCGCGCGCCGGGGCCGGACGCCCTTCGCGAGCATCGAGGGTTCCGCGCCTGTGACGCGGGCGCGCCTCGGTGCGGGCACGTCTGGAGCACGTCCCGCCGCCATCGGCGGCGGCTCCCACCGCGGTCCGGCCTTCGGCCGACGGCGTCGTTGCGGTCGCTCCGGGACGGCGCCGTCCCCCTGGGGTTCAGCCGAGGTCCGGCAGATCGGCGTCGGGGGCGACGGCGGCGACGATGTCGGCGTGTTCGGCCTCGCGGGCGGCGCGGGCCACGTTGAGCCGCACGAACAGGCGGGCGCCGCGGTTCTCGCGCAGCACGGCCTCCACCTCCGGCCGCGCCCGGTGAAGGCTGCGGGCGGCCGCACAGAGCAGGAAGCGGCGCCGCGGCGGCGCGCCCACCACGGCGACGAGATTTCCGGCGGTGACCGGCAGCTCCTCGAGGCTGGCGCGGCGGTAACGGTACTGGGCGCCCGAGGCGCCGGGAATGTCGATGAAGTCCATGGAGGCCCCAGCCTAGCGTCCGCGCCGCGGGCGCGCCACGGCGGCAGGCGGCCAAGCGCTGAATTGGCGCAAGGGGCGGGAGGCGAAGGAAGGGCGGGTGGCGGGCGAGCCGAACGGGCTCGTCGAAGGAGCATCGCCATGCCGCGCAGCACCTCATGGACCGACGACCGCATCGAGATTCTGACCCAACTCTGGCGGGACGGGCGCAGCGCCTCGGCCATCGCCCGCGAACTGGGCGGCGTCACCCGCAACGCCGTCATCGGCAAGGTCCACCGCCTGGGCCTCAGCGGGCGGGCCACGCCCGCGCGGCCGGGAACCCGCCGCCCACGCGCGCCGAAGGCCGAGCGTCCCGCCGCCAGATCGCGCCGCATGCCGGTTGCGAAGCCCTGGCCGGTCGTGGTCGAGCCTGTCCCGCTGGCGGGGACGTCCGACGTCGCCTCGATCGGGCCGCACATGTGCCGCTGGCCGATCGGGGACCCCAGGGCCGACAGCTTCGCCCTGTGCGGCCGCGCGGCCGTCCGCGGCGCCTACTGCGCGCCGCATGGGGCGATCGCCTATCGGCCCACCGCCCCCGACCACCTGCTGCGGCTCGCCGGGCTCCGCTGAGCCCATTCCCCCACCGTCATTCGAAGGAGGCCGCCATGCCTCGCGATTGCACGCGACCCGACCTCTACGCGCGCGTCACCCAGGCCATCGTCGCCGACCTGGAGGCGGGCGTCCGGCCCTGGACCAAGCCATGGACCTCGCCCGCCGCCGGCGGCCAGGTGTGCCGGCCGCTGCGCGCCTGCGGCCAACCCTACAGCGGCGTCAATGTCCTGCTGCTCTGGTCCGAGGCCCTGGCGCGCGGCTTCTCGGCCGCGACGTGGATGACCTTCCGCCAGGCGCTGGCGCTGGGCGGCCAGGTCCGCCGGGGCGAACACGGCGCGACCGTGGTCTACGCCAATCGCATCCGCCGCACCGAACGGCGCTCCGACGGCGGCGAGGTGGAGCGGTCGGTCCCGTTCCTGAAGGCCTACACGGTCTTCAACGTGGAGCAGATCGACGGCCTGCCGCCGGAGTACCGGCCAAAGCCCGCGGCGCCCGTGGCGCCGGAGCGGCGCATCGCGCACGCCCATCGCTTCTTCGAGGCGACCGGCGCGTGCATCCGCTACGGAGGCGACGAGGCCTACTATGCGCCCGGCCGGGACCACATCCAGATGCCGGCGGACTCGAGCTTCCCCGACATCGTCGACTTCTACGCCACCCTGGGCCACGAGTGCGTCCACTGGACCCGCCATCCGACGCGGCTCGCGCGGGACTTCGGGCGCAAGCGCTGGGGCGACGCCGGCTATGCGTGCGAGGAGCTCGTCGCCGAACTCGGCGCGGCTTTCCTCTGCGCGGACCTCGGCCTGGACCTGCGACCTCGCCGCGACCACGCCGACTACATCGCCGACTGGCTGGCGGTGCTGAAGAACGACAAGCGGCTGATCTTCTCGGCCGCCGCCCACGCGCAGAAGGCCTGCGACTTCCTGCACGGCCTGCAGCCCGCCGCGGGGGCGGACGAGGGCGGATGAGGCTTGCCCTCTGCCGACTGGCGATCACATTGAAAGGCCGCGCCGCATCCTGCGGCGCGGCCTTCGTCCTCGCGCATTCCATGGCCGAGAACCCCGAGCTGCAGGCCGTCCTGGATCGGCTGCGCCGCGTCGTCGATGATGGCGAGGCGGCGGTCGCAGGGTTCGCCGGCGTGATCCTGCAGGCCTACGCCGATCGGATCAGACCCGAGCAGGCGTTGTTGCTGGAGCGCTGGATGACCTGCGTCGCCGCTGCAGCCGAAGAGCTGGGCCAGGACGCCGATCAGCAAGCGATCCTGAGGCGCGCACGTGAGATCGAGGCGCAGCTGAGCTGAGGGGCGTGCCCCCGCCAAGGCCGGGCCGGGCTCTTCTCACCTGCGGCTCCCGGAGCCCCGTTCCGGGTCTCCGCCCATTCGGGTGCCGATCCCGCACGCGGACCGTGGCGCCTCTGAGAAATGGCGGGGCGGCTGAAGCTCAGCACCCGGCGCGACGCGCGCCGGACGGCGCGCCCGCCTCTGCGGGCGGGCGCAGCACCCCCACACAACGACCTCTCACCCTGTCACGTCACCCCGGGCGTCAACGGCCTCCGGCCGTTCCCCTCCGCTTCGCGAGAGGCGCTCCGCTCCGGTGACCCCCAGGGACCCCGACGTGGCCAGGGCGGAGGTCGTTGCGCGTGGGCGCACCGGCGTTTCCCTCATCACGGAGTCGTCCGATGACCTTCTCCCTTCACGCCTTCTCCTCTTCCGACACCGCTTTCGACGTCCAGGCCGCGGCCCTGGAAGATCCCCGTCCGCATCCGACGGAAGAGGCCCTCGTCCAGCTGGGCCACGCCATCATGACCGAGCTCGTCGACCTCGTCGGCGGCACCGCCCTGGAGGACGTCCAGGCGATCCTCTGCGAAGGCCTGATCGGCGCCTTCCATTCGGTGGCCGGACGGATCGAGCGGGAGGCCGAGCGCGGTCGCGACCGCATGCGCTGGCTCGAGCGTGACTTCGACGGGTCGGAGGTGGCCGACACCGAGCTGCAGGAAGCCACCCGGGCGACGCGATCGTTGGACGTGGCGCAGGCGGCGGCCGAGCTGGTCCGGGACGCAGCGTCCGAGGCCTACACGACCATGACCGGCGAGGTCTGGACCGCGTGGCGCGGCAGCCGGCGCGGCACGTTCCTCACTGCGGCCCAGCTGGAGGCCAAGACGGCGATCCGCGCGCTTGAGCGGCGCAAGTCCGGCGAGGCGGAAATCACCGGTCCCGTGGTGGCCTTCCGCGCGGCCCCGATGGCAGACACCGCCGAGGATGCACAGCGGATCTTCGATGCGCTGAACTGGGCTCAGAGCCAATGGCCGGACATGGTGCTCGCCACTACCGGAGCCAAGGGCGCGGAGAAGGTCGCCATCCGCTGGGCGCAGCAGAAGAAGGTGACGCTGGTGCTCGCCCGCGCCGACTTCGATCGGTTCCAGAAGGCGGCGCCGTTCCGCGCCAATGACGACCTGCTCGCGCTGGAGCCCGCCTGCTGCCTGACGCTGGCGCAGTCGCTCGACGAAGGCCGACGGGCCCAGTCGCATCCGTTCGGGCCGGCGGTCAACCTGGCGCAGCAGGCCGGAGCCCGCGGGCTCCGGCACATGGCGATCCGGGCCAGGACGGCCTGATCGTCTGATCCAGACCCACCTCCACCCGCTCGGCTCCGGCCGGGCGGGTTTCTTGTTTCGGCCGCGCGCCGTGTCCGACTCGGATTAGATCTCTGGAAGGTCTCGAATCTGCCTAATTTGCTCACGTTTTCTGACGTTTGATTTCACTGAGCTTGACCATGAATTTTGAGGCTTAGGGCAAGATAAAAGAGGTGTGTTCGCCTCGCTTTTGCTTCATCATTTCGGACAGTTGGCCGTCGGCTAGAGCGCCTTGGTAAGTTGCGACGACGCAGGCCCGCGGAATGACACCCCTATCTGTCAGGACACCTAAAATGTCAGTCCGTGAGGCCGTCGGCGCCCGTTTGAACATCGCCGGAAGCCCTGAGGATGTGGATCGCATCGTACGGCTTCCCTACACGCTGAAACGGGACAGCGGCGGCGTCCGTCTCGGCATGATGCAGCGTCTGTCGGCGTCCCGACTCTTCGCCTACGGTGATCGCGCCGGCGTGCTTCGATCCGCCCAGAAGCGTTCGGGCCGAGCCTTCCGGCTGGACGTCCGCCAGCGGGTGATCGTGAAGGCCCTAGTGTCACGGCACATGGGCCGTGGCGTCGCGCGCGGGGCAGCGCTCGCGGCGCACATAGCCTACCTCGGCCGCTCCGGTGCGGGTCTGGAAGGAGCCCGTCCCGACTTCTTCGACGCCCGATCCGATGCGGCGGATCCCACAACCGCGACGGTGGGATGGGAGGCGGACCGACACCACTTCCGTTTCATCATCTCGCCGGAGCACGGGGACCGATTGGCCGATCTTCGCAACTACACGCGCGATGTCATGACCCGTGTGGCTGGCGACCTCGGACAGCCCGGCCTCCAATGGGTCGCGACCTGCCACTACGACACCGACCAGCCGCATGCCCACGTCCTGGTGAGAGGTCGAAAGCCGAACGGCAAGGACCTTGTCATTCCGCGCCACTACATCTCGGTCGGTTTCCGCATGCGAGCACAGGAGGTCGCCCAAGAGCGGCTCGGCGATCTCTCACGAGCCGATGCGGAACGGCGGATCTGGCGGGAGACCCAAGCCGACCGATTCACGGGGTTCGACCGGCGGCTGCTGCAGGCTGCTGACGCCAATCTGGAGGTCGATGACGGAGTGGGCGTGACGGGTGCCTGGGCCGCCCTCAGCCGCGGCCGGCTGCGTCACCTGGAAACCCTCGGGCTTGTCGTCAGGCATGGGCGCCGCTACCGGATCGACCCGTCGTTGGAAAACAAGCTTCGGACGCTGCAGCTACGGCGTGACGTCATCCGTACGCTGCATCTGCGGCGCCTCCAGTCTGGTCGTGAACTGCGCGAAATGGGCGATGCGCCTCTCAAGGGCCAGGTCGTGAAGGCGGGACAGCACGACGAGCTCGGTGCGTCGAGATGGTTGATCGTCCGCAGCGCAGACGACGTCGAACACTTCGCGCGACTGAAGCTTGGTCAGACTGCAGCGGCCGTCGGTCGGCAAGTTGAGCTGAGCCCCACGCCAAAGGGTGCGCAGATCGACAGCCTCGGTCGCGGAAGCGATCTCAGTCGCGGGTGAGACACACGTCCGCCGCGACGTCACGATCAGCAGCGGGCGACGACGCAAAAAACGCGTCAATCGCCCTGTTTGGGATGGTCGCGAACCTCTGCGTGATCTGCCATCTGGCGCCAACGCGGGTCGATTATGCCGTAGAGGTGGCACATCTGCGAAGCCTAGCAGGCGTGCGCGAACGCGCCATGCTGCTGCGCGATTGTCCAAGGGAAGAAGAGGCAGCGATGCGTTCTCGTCTAAGCGCGGCAGGACTGCGCGACCTTGAGGTGCTCGCCAAGGTGCTGGTCGAGACCTGCGTGCGGAACTCCGAACTCGAGAACCTCCATGCCGGGACCTTCCCGTCATCGCAGGCTGGCGACTTTAGCGACGTGAAGGTGGTCACGCCATATGGGGAGATTCCTTGGGCTCGCCTCTCGCGCATCTCCGACGCGGAGATGAAGGTGCTGATGGTCGACGTCGTCGACAGGGTCTTCACCTACTTCCGCTACCCCGAGGAATTCGGCCGGATAGGCGGCGCCGCTCGATGGGATCGTCCCAAGCTTCATCCGGATTTGATGCGTGCGATCCGCCGACGGCGAGCCCGGGCGCGACGTGACGACTGAGCCCACGCTTGCCGACCCTTAGACGGCTTGGACATTGCCGAGCAGGTCGAGCAGGGCTCGGTTCATGTAGTAGCTCTCCCGGCCGAGCTTGTGCTTCCGCATCAGCCCAATGCGGGTGAGTTCGTCGAGATATCGCGTCGCGGTGATGCGGCTGACCCCGAGGTCGCGCTCCACGAAGGCGATCTTGCTGTAGGGGTGGCTGAACATGTTGTTCAGCAGGTCCTGGCTGTAGATCCGGGGCAGTTCGCGGCGCATCCGCACCTTGTGATCGAGCATGAGATCCCGGATGCGGTGGACGAGCCGAGTGGTTTGCCCGGCCGTCTGCTCGACGCCGTCGAGCATGTAGATCAACCACTCTTCCCAGACGCCGTCCGTCCGAACCGCCTGAAGGAGCCGATAGTAGTCGGCCTTGTTCTGGTTGATGTAGCGAGAGAGGTAGAGGACGGGCGTGCCGAGGAGCCCCTCCTTCACCAGATAGAGGATGTTGAGGATGCGGCCGGTCCGGCCGTTCCCATCGTAGAAGGGATGGATCGTTTCGAACTGGTGATGGATCACCGCCATCTTCACCAGGGGATCGAGATCGACATCGAGCCCACCGTTCAGAAACGCCTCCAGGTTCGCCATCAGCGATGCGATTTCCTCGTAGCTCTGAGGCGGCGTGAAGACGACTTCGCCCGTCTTGTCGTTCTTGAGCGCGGTCCCGGGGAGGCGGCGAAAGCCCGCCTGATTCTGCTCCAGGGTCGCCTGCATCGCGAGGATGTCGTTGATTGTGATCAGCCCCGTTTCGCGGATCTTCTGGAAGCCCTCGCGCAAGGCGCGGGCGTAGGCGTAGACCTCCTTGGCGGCGACGCTCGCAAATCGGTTTGCAACGTCATCGCTTCGGTAGAGATCGTCATGGGTGGTGACGATGTTCTCGATCGCGGAGCTGTCCTTCGCCTCCTGCAGCGAAAGCGTGTTGATCAGGATCGCTTCATTGGGGACCAGGCCTGCGGCGCCCTTCAACTCGGCCAAGGCGCGGTGCGCGCTCGCGAGTTTCTTCAGAACACGCTTCGTTTCCAAGTCGACCGAAAGCGGCAGCACCGGTGGGACGTGGCTAGCGACCAAACCCATATGAAGCTCACATGTATAGGAATCGGCCATTTTCTATACATGATTTGCCGACGTGTATAGACCTAGCACACGGTCCGCACATGCTGAGCGGATGCATAAAGAAAATCGCCCCTTCCTATGCACGTCGCCGGCATGCGTCGGAAGTCTCCCCAAAACCTATGCATATGGACCGGGCGCGCCGGGAGACGTCACCGGCTGTGGGCACCGTGAACCGCGGTGCATATGATCGAACTCTCGTGGAGAGACATCAAATCTTGTGACCCCAGTGTGACCCCAGAGATGAAACAAGGCCGACCCGGGCAAGGGGAAGATTATTAAGTTACTGGTTTTCTTGGAGAAAATGGCGCGCCCGGAACGATTCGAACGTCCGACCCTCAGATTCGTAGTCTGATGCTCTATCCAGCTGAGCTACGGGCGCGCAGGTCCCTAACGGGGCGTGCTCTCTAGCGTCGTGCGGCGCGGGTTTCAACTCCAATTCCACATTTGCGGCGCGATCGCCGCATCCGCCGCAGGCCGAGGGGCGGGCCGTGCCCCTTGCCATCCCGGCTGCGGCGGTTAGGCAGGGGCTATTGCGGGGGCCGGATGTCTTCTCTGCCGAACGACACCTTTTTCTATCTGCTCGATCACCCCCACGACCGCAGGTACGAGCTCCTCGGCCGCAATATCCCGTACCGAACGCCGCGCTTCTCACGCGACGTCTACGAGGAGAGCCGCGGCCGCTCGTTCGCCAGCCTGGACGAGGCCTATCTCGATTGGGTCGAGCACGGACGGGCCGCAGGGCTGGCCTACGCGCCGGGCCGCGACACCACGCTGAAGATCGTCCTCAAGGTGAAGGACGAGCCGGACCTCCTGGAGCGCTGGATCACCTACCACGCCGCCATGGTCGGCCTTGAGAACCTCGTGGTCGTGGACTGCGGGTCCGTCGATCCGGCCCACTGGGCGATCCTCGATCGATACCAGCACGACATGCTGGTGCTGCGGTACCCCGACTACTACGACCTCCTGCACGCCGTCGGGCGCAACAAGCCCCTCTATTACTGGCTCGCGAGGAACGCGAAGTTCGTCACCGTCATGGACGCCGACGAATTCCTGTTCGGCTATGACGGCAAGACGATCTCGCCTCATCACGTCGTACCGGTGCTGCGCACGGGCGGCGAGGCCGTGCATGCGCCCACCTGGATCTCCAACGCCGCCGCGCCCGAGATGTCTGGGGGCCGCATCGACTGGGACCGGCCGATCGCCTTCGCCCTGGACGCGGAGTCGCTTTGGTCAGGGACGGTGGCGGGCAAGTCGATCGTGCGCACTGACGCCCTGTTCGAGGCCGCCTACGTGGGACACAACCTGCACGTCGGCCGCGTGGTCTCGCGCATGACCGAGGGCTCGTTCGGGAAATTCTTCCAGTTCCACCTGTCGGCCCTGAGTCCCGAGATCAGCCGTCGGCGCATCGCCAAGCATCTGCGCGCCAAGGGGTTTCTGCCCGCGAAGGTCGAGGGCGAAGCGGCCGTGAGCGAGTTCCTGCTCCAGCTGCTGCGCGCCGATGGAGCCGACCCCACGGCCGCGTACTACGCGGAGAGATACCTCGAGCCGCCCACCGGTTCACCTGGCGGTGAGCCGCAGTTCTCAAGCCGGCTACTGGCCGGCGTGGATCACGAAGCTTCGCAGGCGTTCACGTCCGCGATCGACGCGTTCGACTTCCGCCGCGTGTGGACCGAGACGAAGCCGCGGATCTGAGAATCGCGGACGCGCAGTGCGCGCCCGCGATCACGCCAGGATCAGCGCGGGAACGGCAGGGCGCCGCCGAGGATGCCCTTGCGCAGGATGTCCGCCGCGCTCGGCGGCTTGGCCGGCTGCTGCGGCTGTTGAGCGGGCGCCTGACCGGTTCGCGGCGCGCGGCCGCGGCCACCGCCCATGCCGGGCATCTCCTGGCCCAACAGCCCGCCGGTCGCGGACCGGTAGCGGACCTTTACCGTCCACTGCTGGTTCCACGTCACCTTCGGATCCTGCGGGCGCGGCGGATAGACGAAGTTCGCCTCGCCGCCATAGGCCACGAGCTGGGCGATCGCCGACGGGGCGGCGTCCACGACCTCCTTGGGCACCGCGCAGGTCTTCTGGCCGGGGCCCATCAGGGTCTTGTTGGCCACCAGGCGGTTGATGTCGGACTGGCTGAGGAAGTCGGGGTTCGTGAAGGCCGAAGCCTGCACCTCGGACGAAGACCACATCACCACGGTGTCGCCGTCGCCGCCCATGGCGGTGGCGTAATAGGCCTGGGCGTTGGGCACGAGGTTCCAGCCGAGGTTCACCCAGCCGCCCGGCGCCTTGCTGTTGGTCGTCAGGTTCAGGGGCGCCAGGAAATCCTGGTCTTCCTCAAGCGTGAAGTTGATCTCGGGGCTGTAGTTCCCCTTGATCGTATGGGCGCCCACCAGCGAACCGTTCGACGGCACGAGGTCGCGGGTCTTCTCGTTCGGCCATTCCCCATAGGTGCGATTGCGCGTCACGGAGGGCGGCTGCATCGGCCGATAGTCGATGCCGCGGAACAGGTTGGCCGGGTTCTGGCGGCCCTCGGCCATCTTGGCGAAGTCGATCACATAGGGCTGACCCGGACGCGCACGCTCGCCGCAGCCCCAGAAGATGAGCATCTTGCCCTTGGGCTTCTGGTATTCCTCAGGCACGTAGTCGTGGCGTTCCTCGCGTGTCGACTGGGTCGGCTTGGGCGTCAGCAGCGGCAGGCGGGGGCCGGCGTTCAGCCCCGCGGGCGGCAGGTGATCGGCCGCCGGAGCCGGGTTGGTCTGGCTGGAGCCGAGATCGAGCTTCAGGGTCTTGGAAGCCCCGTCACCGCCGCCCATCATCATGCGCATCATGGCGCCGGCGTCCGGACCGCCGCCGCCCGCGCCCATGGAGGGCATGCCGAAGCCGGTCTGCGTCTGGGCGCTCATCCAATAGACGGCGATCGGCCCCGTCACCTTCTGCCCGGCGGGTTGCGCGACGGCGGCGTTCGCCAATGCGGCGGCGCCCGCGACGAGCGCGAGCTTGCGTCCCAGACCCATGGGAAATCTCTCCTGAACTAACCTTGTGACGCGAAACTACCAGCCGGCCCGTCAGGCCGAAAGGTCCCGCCAGCAGGGGACATACGCGCCCGGCCACGGCTTGGCTTCAAAGACTCCGCGGGCGACCGCACGCGCCAGGGTGTCGGCCGCCAGCGCGCCCAGCCGCGCCAGGGTGTAGGCGCTGGGTTCAGCGAGCGGCCTGGCGCCCGTGGACAGTGCGAAGACCACGTCGCCGTCGAAGGGCGCATGCACTGGCCGGATTGCGCGAGCGAAGCCGTCCTGCGCCATCACCGCCAGGCGCTTGGCCTGCGCCGGTGTCAGCGCCGCGTCGGTGGCGACGCAGGCGATCGTGGTGTTGCGCGTCTCGGCCGGACGCTTCGCGGAGCCCCACTGGTCCGGCCCGGCCACGAGGCCCGCCGCGCCCAGCCCCCCGAACTCCCCATCGAGCTCGAACGGGGCCGCCCAGAATGTGCGCCCGCCCGGCGCGACCACCGAACCCCAGCTGTTCACGGCGACGATGGCCCCCACGGTGTAGCCGTCCTCGCTGACTACCGACGCGGAGCCCGTGCCCCCCTTCAGGCCCCCGGCCAT
Organism: Phenylobacterium kunshanense; assembly: GCF_003254525.1. GTDB lineage: Bacteria > Pseudomonadota > Alphaproteobacteria > Caulobacterales > Caulobacteraceae > Phenylobacterium > Phenylobacterium kunshanense. The sequence continues at coordinate 692,856 of NZ_QFYS01000002.1, read as the reverse complement.
CGCGCCGCATCCAGCGCCTGCGGATCCGAGCATCACGTCCAGGCCGGCCGCCTCGATCGCCCGCCGCCCGAGCTCGCGGTACGGCGGGGTCTCGCCCCAGACCTTGTCTCCGCCGTTGGCGACGTCGAACAGGATAGCGGCCGGAACGACCGGCGACTTCGGAATGCCGTCCACCAAACCGAACCCCCGGCCGCGTGCGCCCAGCCAGCTCACCACGCCGTCGGCGGCGGCCAGGCCGTAGACCGAGCCTCCTGACAGGACGACGGCGTCCACGGCGTCGACCAGGTTCTCGGGCGCCAGGGCGTCGGTTTCGCGGGTGCCCGGAGCTCCGCCACGGACGTCACAGGCGCAAACCGCGCGCTCGTCCGGCAGGATCACCGTGACCCCGGTGCGCACGGCCATATCCTCGGCCTGCCCGACTTTCAGGCCGGGAACGTCCGTGATCAGGTTTCGCCGCCCTGGACCTGGTCGATTTGCGCCCATAGGTGGGACCTCGCACGACCCGGCGTTTGTTGTCCACGCGGACCGGCCGCTATGGTCAAGCCGATCCCAGTTGGAGCCGCCGGTCCCGTGAAGCTGAAGTCCACGCTCGTCGCCCTTGCCTCAGCCGCCCTCGCTTCGGCGTGCGCCACGCCGCATGCGGCCAGCTCTTCGCCGCCGCCGCAGGCGCCCCCCCAGAGTCAGGGCATGGTGTCGGCGGCCAACCCGTTGGCGGTGGAAGCCGGCCTGAAGGTCCTGCGGGCGGGCGGCACGGCGGTGGACGCCGCGGTGGCCGTGCAGGCGGTGCTGGGACTGGTCGAGCCGCAGAGTTCAGGCCTCGGCGGCGGCGCGTTCCTCACCTACTACGACGCCAGGACCAAGGCGGTGACGGCCTACAATGGCCGCGAGACCGCTCCGATGGCGGCCACGCCGCAGCTCTTCTTCGGCGACGACGGCAAGCCCCTCAGCCGAACGGCCGCCGTCCTAAGCGGTCGCTCGACCGGCGTGCCCGGCGCCGTGGCGATGCTGCACCTGGCCCAGAAGGACCACGGCAAGCTGGCCTGGAAGGACCTGTTCGGCGAAGCGGAACGCCTGGCGGATCAGGGCTTCCCGGCGCCAAACCGCATGGCCGCCGCCGCCTCCAGCCGCTCGCCCCAGGCGTCCGCTCCGGACGCCATCGCCTACTTCACCAAGCCCGACGGCACGAAGATCCAGCCCGGCGACCTCGTGAAGAACCCGGCCTATGCGGCGACGGTTCGCAAGATCGCCGCCGAGGGCCCCAAGGCGATCCTGGAGGGCGAGATCGCTCAGGCCATCGTGAACCGGGTCCGCGAGGGCGATAACCCGGGTGCGATGACGCTGGAGGACCTCAAGGCCTATCGACCCCAGTCGGGGCCCGCCCTCTGCCGCCCCTATCGCGTCTATATCGTCTGCACCCCAGGCGCCCCGTCGGGCGGCCCCGCGGTGCTGGAAGGGCTCGGCCTGCTGGAACGGACGGACGTCGCCAACCATCCCAACACCGCCGAGGGCTGGTACCTGTTCAGCCAGGCCAGCCGGCTCATGTATGCCGACCGCGACCGCTACATCGCCGACCCTGACTTCGTGAAGGTGCCGGTCGATGGCCTCCTCGACCGGTCCTACCTCGACCAGCGGGCCAAGCTGATCGGGCCCATGGCCGCCGCCAGCGTCACCTTCGGGATGCCCAAGGGCGCGCCGAACCACGGCGCGGATCGGACCAGCGAGGTCTCCGGCACCACCCACTTCGTCGTGGTCGACCGTTGGGGGAACGTGGCCTCGATGACCACCACCGTGGAAAGCATCTTCGGCTCAGGCCGGATGGTTCACGGCTTCTTCCTGAACAACCAGCTCACCGACTTCTCGTTCTCGCCGACGGATCGCGATGGCGCGCCGGCGGCCAATGCGGTCGGCCCTGGCAAGCGGCCGCGCTCCTCCATGGCGCCCGCCATCGTACTGGACCGAAACAAGCGCTTCGTGGCCGCCGTCGGCTCGCCAGGCGGACCTTCGATCCTCGCCTACAACCTCAAGGCCCTGGTCGGGATGCTCGACTGGAAGATGCCGGTGCAGGACGCCATCGCCCTGCCCAACCTGATCGCCGGCAGCAGCTTCTATGCGGCCGAGGTCGACAAGTTCTCGCCCGAGCTCAGGGCCGGTCTGGAAGCCAAGGGCGTGAAGCTGACCGCCGGGTTCGGGGCGGAGGGCAGCGGCCTGCACGGGGTGGAGGTGACACCACAAGGCCTGCGCGGCGGCGCGGATCCGCGCCGGGAGGGCGTGGCGCGGGCGCCCTGAGCCTGCTCAGGCCGCGTCGGTGTCCAGGACGTCCCGCATGGCGGCGAACAGGCGCGCGACCTCCACCGGCTTGGGCACCGTCGCGTCCATGCCGCAGTCCCGATAGGCATCCACCTGATGGGCCATGGCGTTGGCCGTCAGGGCGATGATCGGCGTGCGCTGGCGTCCCTGGGCGGCCTCGGCGGCCCGAATTGCGCTGGCGGCTTCGACGCCGTCCATTTCGGGCATCTGGGCGTCCATCAGGATAAGATCCCATTCGCCGCCGGCCCAGGCGTCGACGGCCTCTCGGCCGTTCTCGACGATCTTCAACTTCACGCCGACCTGCTCCAGGAGGGTCCGCAGGACCATCTGGTTGACCGGGTTGTCCTCGGCCGCCAGCACGCGCAGCGCGCCCAGCCCGTCCTCAGCGCTGTGCTCCGGCTGCGCCGCCTCGACCCCGCCCGCTTCCTGGCGAACGAATGGCAGCGGCAGGCGCACGGTGAAGGTCGAACCCATTCCGGGCGCGCTGGTCACAGTTATGATCCCGTCCATGAGCATCGCCAGCTCGCGGCAGATCGACAGCCCGAGCCCGCTGCCCCCGTAGCGGCGCGTCGTCGAGGCGTCAGCCTGAACGAAGGGCTGGAACAGCGCCTTCTGACGCTCGATGGGAATGCCGACGCCGGTGTCGCTGACCTCCAGCGTCAGCACGGCGTCCGAACGGCTCAGCCGGACACGCACCTCGCCGGCCTCGGTGAACTTCAAGGCGTTGGAGATCAGGTTGTAGAGGATCTGCCGGACACGGACGGGATCGCCGCGGTAGACGCCACGCGCGCAGGCCCCGACCTCCAGGTCGAACGCTAGTCCCTTTTCGGCGGCCACCGGGGCAAAGGTGGCGTGGGCGCTGGTGATCGCCGCCGCCAGGTCGAACTCGACGTCCTCGAGCTCCAGCTTCCCGGCGCCGATCTTCGACAGGTCGAGCACATCGTTGACCACGGCGAGAAGGGTCTCTCCGGATTGTCGGATGACGTCCAGCCGCTCGCGCTGGACGTCGGGTAGCTCGTCGCGGTGCATCGCCTGGGCCATGCCGAGGATGCCGTTCAGGGGCGTGCGGATCTCGTGGCTGATCGTGGCCAGGAACGCGCTCTTTGACGCGTTGGCCGCTTCGGCCGCGTTGCGCGCCTCGATCAGCTCGGCCTCGCGCCGCTTCTCTTCCTCGATGTCCCGGGCCGCGCCGACGGCTCCGCAGACGCGCCCGTCGGCGTCACGCACCGCCTCGACCGCCGCCTCGATCCACTGAAATCCGTTGGGACCCATCCGGCGATGTACGCGGTGGAAGGGGAGACCGTGATCCAGATGCGCCTGCCACATCGCGCGGGCGCCGGCGCGGTCGTCCGGGTGGAGGAACTCCCATATGGCGTCGATCTTTTCGGCATAGTCATCGCCAAGCTGCATGGTGGAGCCGTTCTCGAACGCCTGCTGCAGGTCGTTGTTCAGCTCCCAGACCCGCAGGCCCGCCAGTCGCGTGGCGACCTCCAGGCGCTTCTCCGACCGCTTGCTTTCGGCCAGCGCGCCCTGAAGCTCCGCCGTCGCGCGCTGGAGCTTGCGGTTGGTCGATTCCGCCTCGAACGCCTCGCCGATGAGGGTCGCGAGGTCTTCGAACCGCGCCAGCATCGCCTCGTCCCTCGCCCGCGGCGCATCGCCGATGGCGCCCAACGCACCGAGGACGAGGTCACCGCTGGTGATCGGCACGGCGAGGAAGCACCGCACTTCCGGCCGCCCCCGGATCAGGCCGAATTCCCGCACGAGGGGATTGTCGTCGAAATCCTCGATCCAGATCGGCTCACCGGTATCGATCACCCGGCGGCTGGGAAGGCGGGCGTTCCCGTCGCCGTCGAAGGGTACGAGGCGGGAATGCCTGTCGGACTCGCGCCAGACCACGTCCGCATAGAGGCCGCCGAACAGAGCATGGCCGATGGCGGCCACCCGCCGCGCCGTCGGCCCGATCTGGGCAAGCGTCACCTGTACGTCTGGCATTCAAATCCCGCGAAGCTCTGCTGGCGCTAGCAAGCTGCGCATTAACGCTTTGTGCCAGGGGCCCCTCTGCCCATCCTGAGGCGTCAGGATGTCGCAGGCGGCGTGTCGTCTGCCGTGGCGGCGCGGCGGGCGCGGGGCTTGGGGGCCCCCGGAAGGCGCAGCTCGAACACCGTGCCGTCCGGGCCGGTCACGGAGAGAGTCAGGTCGCCGCCATGCCCCTGGGCCAGCTCGCGCGCGATGGCCAGGCCCAGCCCAGAGGAGTCGGGCCGTCCGGAGCCGGCGAAGGGCTGGAAGAGCCGCTCGCGCAGCCGCTCGGATACTCCGGGACCATTGTCGGAGACCCGGATCAGGCTGGCCCCGCCAGCCGTCTCCAGCGAGACTTCCACGCGGCCAGGCGTGGTCCGTCCTTCCTGGTGTTCAATGGCCTGACGAGCGTTGCGCAGCAGGTTGGCCAGGATCCGGTGGAGTTGGTCCGGGTCGGCCAGCACCTGATCGCCGGCCGCGACCTTGGACACCAGCCTCACCCCGGAGTCCGGCAGGCGCGCCTCGGCGGCGGCCTCCTTGAGCGCGGCCGCCAGGCGGACGGGCTGCTTCTCGGGCGCGGCTTCCTCGGTCTTGCCGTAGACCAGCACGTCGGCGGCCAGCTTCACCGCCCGGTCCAGCGCGCGCTCCAGGCGCGGGAGGGCCTGGCTGACCGTCGGGTCCCGCGAGGCGGCCAGCCGCTCCGAGGCGAGCTGGGCGCTGGTGAGCATGTTCTTGAGGTCGTGATTGATCTTGGCGACCGCCTCGCCCAGGGCCGCGAGGCGCGCGCGGGACTGGAGCGCGGCGCGCAGATCGGCCTGCATCCGGTCGAGCTCGGCCTCGGCCCGTCCGATCTCGTCGCGGCGGCCCGAGAGCTGGATCTGCGCGTCGGGGTCCTCCGGATCCGCCCGGAACCGCTCCATCGAGAAGGTGATCCGCTGCATGGGGCGCACCAGGAACAGGTTCAGCGCGAAATAGACGATCACGCCGGCGAGGGCCGCCACCCCCGCCACGATGGCCACCAGCCGCCAGAGATAGCCCGCCAGCGCGCGCTTCAGCTCGGTGTCGTTGGCCACGAACTCGATGAAGTCCGCCTCCTTGCGGAACCGCGGCTCGGCCACCACCCGCACGCGGCCCCCGTCGCCAAGCAGGGTCTGGAAAGGCGCAAAGAGGGCCAGGCCAGCGCGCTGAGGCCGCAGGTCGACCACATAGGGCGCGCGCGCCGGTCGGTTGGCGGCGAATACAAGCGACCGCACGCCATCGATCGACACGGCCACGATCTCGACGCCAGCGCCCTCGAGAAGCTGGGCCTTGAGCTGTTCCGAGACGACCCGGTCGGGCGCCACCTCCGGCGCGAGCGAGGCAAGTTCCGCAGCGCGCACCCGATCCAGCAGCCACTGGCGCTCGTAGGCCGCCATGGCGGGGGGAATCGTCATCGCGCCGCCGAGGGCCGCGAACACCACGGTCAGCACCAGCAGGCGCGCAGAGAGGCCACCGGGCCAGAAGAGGCGGCGCCGGTTCCGCTCGGGAGCTTCGGTCGGTGCGTCCGCCATCGTCCTCCCGGATTAGTGCACGCAGGCGGCCCCGGCAACGCGAGGCGACTGAAAGGCTTAGGCTATCCTGCTCCGACCGCCTCCGCCACGGAGCGGAAGCCATCGGCGCGCAATCGCTGGGCAAGTTCGCGCTTGATCCGGACGATCAGGCCCGGGCCGTCGTAGGCCAGCGCGGAATAGAGCTGCACCGCCGAGGCGCCCGCCCGCAGCTTGGCGTAGGCGTCGGCGCCCGAGGCGATTCCGCCGGCGCCGATAAGCAGGAAACGACCGGCCGCGGCCTGGTGGAACCGCCGCAGCATCTGCGTCGACAGGTCGAAGAGCGGCGCGCCCGAAAGGCCTCCGGCCTCGTCGCGATGGCGCGACCTGAGCGGCGGTCGGGTGACCGTGGTGTTGGAGACGATCACACCCGCCAGACCATGCTTGGCGACCGTGTCGCAGATCGCCTCCGCCTCGCCGTCCTCCAGATCGGGCGCGACCTTCAGGAACATCGGGACCGCAACGCCCTGGGGCAGCGAATCGGCCGTCGCGACGAGCCGTCCCAGCAGCTCGTCCAGGGCCGCCTGTGTCTGCAGCGCCCTCAGCCCGGGCGTATTTGGCGAGGAGATGTTGATCGTGAAATACGAGGCCATGCCCCAGAGCCGGCGCAGCCCGGCCGTGTAGTCCGCGAGCCGGTCGTCGGAATCCTTGTTGGCGCCGAGGTTCGCGCCCACGACGCCATGTCCCCGGTGCGCGGCCAGTCGCGCGGCGAAGGCCTCAAGACCCTCGTTGTTGAAGCCCATGCGGTTGATCACCGCCCGGTCCTGCCACAGGCGGAACAGGCGCGGACGCGGGTTGCCGACCTGGGGCAGCGGCGTGACCGTCCCGCATTCGACGAAGCCGCAACCGGCCCGCAGCATGGGCCCGAACACCTCGGCGTTCTTGTCGAAGCCAGGCGCGAGGCCGACCGGATTTGGCAGCTTCAGGCCCGCGAGGTCGGTCGCCAGGATCGGGTCGTCGGGCGGCGCGAGCGGGCCGAGGCCCATCTTCAGGGCCTTGATGGCGATCCCATGGGCGTCCTCGGGATCGAGGCCGCGCAAGGCCAGGGTGGCGAGGCCGTGCAGGTCCATCAGGCCCACTCCAGGCGGGGCGCACCATCGGCGCCAAGCGGGGCCTCGTGCACGGCGCGCACATGCGCCACGTCGAGCGGGGCGTAGAGATGCGGGAAGAGATCACCGCCGCGCGACGGCTCCCACCTCAGCGCCTCGCCCAGGTCATCGCCCTCGACCTCCAGCACCACGAGGTCGGGGAGGCCGGCAAAGTAGCGTCGCGCCGTCTCGGCGGCCTGGGCGGCGGTGGAGAAATGGATGTAGCCGTCCTGGTGGTCGATCGCCGAGCCGTCGAAGCGGCCCGCGGCCTGGGCGGCGGACCATTCGGCGCGCGGCAGGATCTTGTAGATCCTCAATGGTGCCGTCCCGGGATGAACAGGCCATCGTAGTGGGGGCGGCCGTTCCCGTCGAAGAGGAAGACCGCCGAGGCCGCCGGCGGAAAGTTGCGTTGCGCCTGCGCGATCAGGGTCGCTGGCGCGCCGCCCTCTTGAAGGAGCTGAACGACCAGTTCCTGCAGGCCGGGATTGTGCCCGACGACCATGACGGAGCGGCAGTTCCGTCCGGCCTCCTCGGCGGCAGCCCGGATCGTGCCCGAACTGGCGAGGTAGAGGAACGGCTCGAAGCGCGCTTCAGCGCCCGGGAAAGCGGACTTGGCCGCCTCCCAGGTCTCCCGCGTCCGCACCGAGGTGGAGACCAGGGCCACGTCGGGTGAGAAGCCCATGTCGGCCAGATGCGCGGCCATATCGGCGGTTTCGCGCAGCCCGCGCGGCGCCAGCCGCCGGTCGATATCGTCGCCGCTGGCGGAATCCGCCTCGGCCTTGCCGTGCCGGATGAGGATCAGCCGATCCATGGACGCTCCCTAAGCCCAGGGGTTCATAGCCGACAGGCCGGCGGCTGCAAGCCATTGACACCTGCCAGACGAGACGGTCCAACGCGACCATGACGGCGCAGGCCCCCATCCAGGCCGAAAGCGAGACTGGCGGCGGGACCTGGCGGTTCCCGGCGAACAGACCGTTGCGCCTCGATTCGGGCGCGACGCTCGCCCCGCTCGAGATCGCCTACAAGACCTATGGCCGGCTGAACGACGAACGTACGAACGCCATTCTCGTCTGCCACGCCCTGACCGGCGACCAGCACCTGGCTTCCACTCACCCCGTCACCGGCAAGCCCGGCTGGTGGGACAGGTTCGTGGGGCCCGGCAAGCCCCTGGATCCGGACCGCCACTTCATCATCTGCTCGAACGTGATCGGCGGCTGCATGGGCTCGACCGGGCCAGCATCCATCGATCCTGCGACGGGGGAGCCCTACGGCCTGAAGTTCCCCGTGATCACCATCGCCGACATGGTCCGCGCCCAGGCGATGCTGATCGAGGCCATGGGTATCGAGACGCTGTTCGCGGCCATCGGCGGCAGCATGGGCGGCATGCAGGTGCAGCAGTGGGCGGCCGACTATCCCGAGAAGCTGTTCAGCGCGGTGATCATCGCCGCCGCCGCCCGCCACTCGGCCCAGAACATCGCCTTCCACGAGGTGGGGCGCCAGGCGATCATGGCCGACCCCAATTGGATGAGCGGCGCCTATCTCACCGCCGGCGTCCGGCCCGAGAAGGGCCTGGCCGTCGCCCGCATGGCCGCGCACATCACATATCTCTCCGAGGCCGCGCTGCAGCGGAAGTTCGGACGCGAGCTCCAGCGCGATGGCCTGTCGTGGGGTTTCGACGCCGACTTCCAGGTCGAGAGCTACCTGCGCCACCAGGGCGCCAGCTTCGTCGACCGGTTCGACGCCAACAGCTACCTCTACATCACCCGGGCGCTCGACTACTTCGACCTCGCGGCCAGACACGGCGGCGTGCTGGCCGAGGCGTTCATGAAGGCGCGGCACGTGCGGTTCTGCGTGCTCTCGTTCTCGTCCGACTGGCTCTATCCCACCGCCGAGAGCCGCGACATCGTGCGGGCGCTGAACGGGGCAGGCTGCCGGACCAGCTTCGCAGAGATCGCCACCGACAAGGGCCACGACGCCTTCTTCCTCGACGAGCCGCTGCTGGATCAGACCCTGCGCGGGTTCCTCGGCGCGCAGGCGCAGGCGCGGGGCCTCGCGTGACCCGCATCCGCGAGGACTTCGCCGAGATCCTGAAGCTCGTGCGGCCGAGCGCCCGCGTGCTGGACGTCGGCTGCGGCGAAGGCGAACTGCTGGAGCTGCTGACCCGCGAGAAGCAGGTGGACGGCCAGGGTCTCGAGCTCGGTCCCGAGAACGTCGCCGCCTGCGTGGCCCGCGGCCTGTCCGTCGTGCAGGGCGATGGCGATCGCGACCTGGACCACTTTCCGACCCGGGCTTTCGACTACGCGATCCTGTCCAAGACCCTGCAGCAGATGCGCGAGCCGCGCCATGTGCTGAACGAGCTGCTGCGGATCGCCGACCAGGCGGTGGTGTCGGTGCCGAACTTCGGCCATTGGAGGGTCCGCTGGGCCCTGCTCTCGCAGGGGCGGATGCCCGAGACGGGCGCCCTGCCCGAGCCGTGGTGGTCGACGCCGAACATCCACCTCTGCACCCTGCGCGACTTCGTGGACCTGTGCGACCAGCTCGGCCTGCGCATCGACGGATGCGCCGCCCTCTCCGACGGACGCCCCGCCCGCGAGATCGACCCACGAGCGCCGATCGAGAACTGGCGCGCCGAGACCGCGCTCTTTCTCCTCAGCCGGAAGGCCGAGCCAGCGCCCCCCGCCGCCATGCCGCAGCAGAACCTGTTCGGTGAGGTCGAACTTCCGAAGCCGGAGGCGCCCGTGCCGAAGCGGCGCGGCACGCGTAAGGCCTAACGCACCGAGATCACCCGCGTCTGTCCGTGGCGCAGGATGAGGCGTCGGAGCTTGGCGGCGACCGGCCCCTTGGCTGCGGGCGTGACCACGTATTGTCGGGCCCTGCCGCCCGTGTAGCTCATGGCATCGGCGGACAGCAGCGCGATACGCAGCACCTCGCCGGTGTCCTGGCGCAGAGCGAACGCCTCGGGATAGTCGACGTCGAAGTCGGCGATGATCATGCGCACCTGGCCGCCGGCGGGCCGCCGACCCCAGGTCCGGACGGCGTTGGTCAGGCTGGCCATCAGCACAGCGCGCATCTCGGCCTTCAGCGGGCTGTCCGGCTGGAACCGCGGTTCGCAGGTCGTCGGCAGGTTGACTGCGAGCCGCTGACCGCCGGGCGCATAGACCCGTCGCCGCTCCCGCTCGTAGGCCGGCTCGCCCCGCAGCAGGTCGACATTGTATCCCGAGCGCTGGGTGACCACCGGGCCGCCCTGGCGCTGCACCACCACATAGCTGTCAGCCCAGCGTTTCACGCGCGGCACCGCGCGCATGTCCTCGCTCCAGAGGTAGGCCACATGACCGTCGGCCCGCACGTCGACGGTCACCGGCTGGCCGAGGCGGACATAGGGATCGCCCCACCAGGTCGTGCTGAAACAGACGTGGCGCTTCACGGCTTCCGCCGCCTGCGCGGGTGTGAGATCCGCTGCCGCGGCCGGACCGGCGGACAGGAGGGCGGCGATCAGGCCAGCGCCGAGGCCACGCATCGCCACACTCCCTACGTGAGGCGTCTCAGCCGGCGATGGCCGCGGCGTCCTGCTCGCCCGTGCGGATGCGCAGAGCCCGCTCCAGGTCGAGGACGAAGACCTTGCCGTCGCCGATCTTGTTGGTGTTGGCCGTCGCCTGGATCGCCTCGACCACCTTGTCGGCGATATCGGTCGGCACGGCGATCTCCAGCTTCACCTTCGGCAGGAGCTTCACCTCATATTCGGCGCCGCGATAGACCTCGGTCTTGCCGCGCTGGCGCCCATAGCCACGCACCTCGGTGACGGTCAGGCCGGAGGCTCCGGCCTCGGTGACCGCATCCAGCACGGCGTCCAGCCGGCTGGGCTTGATGACCGCGATGATCAGTTTCATGCGGGCGAGGCCTCCGATTCGTGACGCGGGTCCAACATAGGGCGACAGCTAAGACCTTCGCCGCGGCGGCGCCAAGCGCCGTCGCAAGCCCTCGCCGACGGGAGCCTGCGAAACAGGCGCCGGGCTGGGAGCCGGCAGCAGGACGGGCCGCACCACCCGGCGCCGCGCCCGCGTTCCCTGAGGCTTCACGGCGAAGGTCTGCTTCACGGCCTCCATAAGCAACAGGCCCGCGAAGCGCGGCCAGAGCCGCGATCCCGCCTGCTCGAAGCCCTCGGCCCAGCGGGCCATCCAGCCGATGGGCGGCACGTAGAGGGCTCGCGTCCAGCCGGATGGCTCAAGGTCGGCTTCGCGCAGGAGTTCGGCGAGCTGGCTGCGGCTGTAGGGGCGACCGTGGCCGAAGGGCGTGCTCTCGCTGCCGGCCCAAAGTCCGTCGCGCGACGCTACGGCGATGATCGCCTTGCCCGATGGCGACAGCACCCGCCAGACCTCGCGCAGATAGCCCACCGGGTCCGGACTCTCCTCGAGCCCGTGCACGACGAGAACCCGGTCGAACAATGCGTTCTGGAACGGCAGACTGTCCTCGGGCGTCAAGGTCGCGAGATTTCCCTCGGGCGTGGGCCAGACTTCGACCCCCTGCTGAGCGGGCATGCCGGCCACCACACGCCGGGCGCGGTCGCGCAGGTTGCCGACGAACGGGGTAGCGTAGCCCAGCGCCAGGATGTCCTGTCCATGCGCGTCGCCCCACGCCTCCAGCAGCTTGCGCTCGACCATGGTCCGCGCCGCCCGTCCAAGGTCGGAGGCGTAGAACTGACGAAGTTCGAGCACATCACGGCGCATCGTTGCTTGGCTAAGCTCGACGTGGGCGGTTCGCCAGCCTAAATCGTCCGGCAGCCGTCCGGGAGATCGCCATGCCGCTGACCGTCCACCAGTTCGCCTGTCTGTCGGACAACTATGGCTTCCTCATCCGCGACGAGGCCACGGGAAAGACCGCCTGCATCGACACGCCGGACGCCGCCGCGGTCCTCGCCGAGCTTAAGTCGCTGGGTTGGGGGCTGGACCTCATTCTCAACACCCACTGGCACCCCGACCACGCCGGCGGCAACGAAGAGATCAAGGCGGCCACGGGCTGCACGATCGTGGGCCCCAAGGAGGTCACCCGGATCGCGCCGCTCGACCGCGAGGTCGCGGGCGGTGACACCGTGGCGCTGGGCGAGACCACGTTCCAGGTCCTGGCCAGTGGCGGCCACACCCTCGAGCACATCGCCTACTACGACCCGGCCAGCCGCACCGCTTTCGTGGGCGACACCCTGTTCGCCCTGGGCTGCGGGCGCATGTTCGAAGGCACGCCGGAACAGATGTGGGAAAGCCTGCAGCGCTTGGCGGCTCTGCCCGACGACACCACCGTCTATTGCGCGCACGAATATACGGCTTCTAACGCCCGCTTCGCTCTGTCAGTCGACGACAGCCCCGCCCTCAAGAGCCGCACCGAGGCGGTGTTCGCGGCGCGCGAGCGGGGCGAATGGACGGTGCCGACGACCATCGGCGCAGAGAAGGCCACCAATCCGTTCCTCCGCGCGCCCCAGCTGGCGGGCAAGGTCGGCGCCGCGGGCCAGCCGGACCACCTGGCGTTCGCGGCCGTGCGGGCGGCCAAGGACGGCTTCAAGGGCTGACCGCCCGCGCGGTCAGCGTTCGGTGGCGATCCTGATGATCCGTTTCGACGACGGCCGGCCGGCGAGGCCATAGGCCGGGGCGACTACGATCCTGAGCACCCTGTCGTTCAGGCTTACGGACGGCGTCTTGCCTTCCTCGAACCGGACGGTGCTGAACTGGCTCAGGGCCGTCCGCCCGTCCCGGCGCTCGGCCATCTGGGCGAACGCCACGCTGGTCACCAGGGCGGCGTCGCCGATCAGCGCCGATCCGGCGGGCGTCACGTTCCGCGCCTCGAACACGATCGTCCGGCGGGCGACCCGCCCGGTCCGATAACTGGCCTGCAGCAGCCGCTCGCCCAGCGCCTGCGGACTGATCGGCGTCAGTCTCAGCGGCGCGCCGCCGCCCGCCAGCGACACCGCCTCTCCATTTGGCCGGCTGTTGGTGAAGAGGGTCAGCCCGCCGAGTCGCGTCGCGCGCAGGACCGGCTCGCCCAGTTCATCGCGATAGATCACGTCGCCCCGCGGGGCCGGACTGGGCGCCAGGGCCCAGACCTCGGGACTGTCCTCGAACTTGAGCATCGGGATCGGCTGGGTGCGGTCCAGGATGAAGACCCGCCCCTCCTCGGAAACGAAGCGGGCGACCGGCGGGCCGGCTACCTTGTCGCCGGGCTTGCGGAACAGGCTGTCGCGCAACCGGTCGGCAGGCCCGGCGTGCGAAGGCGCCGCGGCGCCCATGGCCACGACGGCCAACAGCGCCGCACACGCTGCTCTCTTCGACGCCGTCAGCTTGCCCGTCATTCCATGGAGTCAGATGCCGCGCGATCGGGGCGTTTTTTCGACCCTGGGAAGGTCTTCACCCGACCATGTACTGGCCGCCGTTAAGCGAAAGTGTCGCGCCGGTCACGTAGCCGGCCCGCTCGCCCGCCAGGAAGGCCACCATGTCGGCGATCTCCTCGCCCTTGCCGAGCCGGCCCACCGGGATCTGGGCGATGATCCCCTCGAGCACCTTCTCAGGCACCGCGGCCACCATGTCGGTGTCGATGTAGCCCGGCGCGATGCAGTTCACGGTCACGCCCTTGCGGGCGTTCTCCAGCGCGAGGGCCTTGGTGAAGCCGATCATCCCGGCCTTGGCGGCCGAGTAGTTGGTCTGGCCCATCTGGCCCTTCTGGCCGTTGATCGAGCTGATGTTGACCACCCGGCCCCAGCCCCGGTCGCGCATGCCTTCGATCACCTGACGGGTCATGTTGAACAGGCTGTCCATGTTCACCCGGATGACCTCGCTCCACTGGTCCGAGGTCATCTTGTGGAACACGCCGTCGCGGGTGATGCCGGCGTTGTTCACCAGGACGTCGATCGGGCCCAGCGCCTTCTCCACCTGTTCGGCGGCGTGCTTGCAGTCCATGAAGTTCCCGACGTTGCCCTTCACCACCATGATGCCGAGCTCCTTGGCGCAATTGGCGGCGGCCTCGTCGTTGCCGGAGTACCCGGCCGCCACCTGCATCCCGTCGGCCTTCAGCCGCTCGACGATCGCCCGTCCGATGCCACGGGTTCCACCCGTGACCAGCGCCACCCTGGCCATGCCTTACGTCTCCCTATGAACCACGACGCCCGTTGGCCGGGCGCTTCAGATCTTTTCCACGCACATTGCGACACCCATACCGCCGCCGACGCAAAGCGTGGCCAAACCCTTGGTTGCGTCCGAGCGCTTCATCTCGTGCACAAGGGTGGTCAGGATCCGGGCGCCCGAGGCGCCGATCGGATGGCCGATGGCGATGGCGCCGCCGTTGACGTTCACCTTCTCGGGATCCAGCCCCAGTTCGCGCACCACGCACAGCGATTGCGCGGCGAACGCCTCGTTCGATTCCACCAGGTCCAGGTCCGAGACCTTCCAGCCCGCCCTCTCCAGCGCCTTGCGGCTGGCGGGGATCGGGCCGGTGCCCATGATCTCGGGCTCGACGCCGGCATGAGCCCAGGAGGCGATGCGGGCCAGCGGCTTCAGGCCACGCTTCTGCGCCTCGTCGGCGCTCATCAGCACCAGCGCCGCGGCGCCGTCGTTGAGGCCAGAGGCGTTGGCCGCGGTGACCGAGCCGTCCTTCGCGAACGCCGGGCGCAGACCCGCCATCGCCTCGATCGTGGCGCCGTGGCGGATGTATTCGTCCTGCTCGACCACCGTGTCGCCCTTGCGGCCCTTCACGGTGACGGGGGCGATCTCGTCCTTGAACTTGCCCGCCTTCTGGGCCGTCTCGGCGCGGTTCTGGGAGACGACCGCGAACTTGTCCTGGTCCTCGCGGGTGATCTGCCAGCGGGCGGCGATGTTCTCGGCGGTCTGGCCCATGTGATAGCCGTGGAACGCGTCCCAGAGGCCGTCCTTGATCATGGTGTCCACCAGAGCGAGGTCGCCCATCTTCTGGCCGCCGCGGAGCTGCTGGGCGTGGGGTGACTGGCTCATGCTCTCCTGGCCGCCGGCGATGACGATCTTCGCCGAGCCGTCCTGGATCTGCTGTGCGGCCAGGGCGACGGCGCGCAGGCCGGACCCGCAGAGCTGGTTCAGGCTCCAGGCGGGGCTTTCCACCGGGATGCCGGCGTTGACGGCCGCCTGCCGGGCGGGGCCCTGGCCCGCGCCGGCCTGCAGGACCTGGCCAAGGATCACCTCCTCGACATCGCTCGCCGCGATGCCCGCCCGCTCGACCGCGGCCTGGATCGCCACCCTGCCGAGCTCATGCGCCGGCAGACTGGACAGCGCGCCGTTGAACGAGCCCACCGGCGTGCGGACGGCGGAGACGATGACGATATCGGTCATGGGAGATCCCTGAGTTTTTCCGGTCGGCCCGGCCTCTTCTATCGGCTGGCGCCGGCGGCAGGGCAAGCCAGAGGTTACCAATTGGTTGATGGCATTTGCTTATGCGCTCGCATCCGCGATACTGCGTTGCAGAATGGTCGGCGGGGAATCGCCGCCGCGTACAAGGATTAGGGATGGCCGACACCCAGGAGAGCGGCGCGGGCGCCCGTGGCGCCGCCGGCGAGCGCGTCGTCATCAAGAAGTATGCGAACCGGCGGCTCTACAACACCGCCTCCTCCAGCTACGTGACGCTGGAGCATCTGGCCGACATGGTGAAACAGGGCGTCGACTTCGTCGTCTATGACGCCAAGACCAATGAAGACATCACTCGGACAGTCCTGACTCAGATTATCTTCGAAGAAGAAGAGAAGAGCCAGGGTCAGAGCCTTCTGCCGATCCAGTTCCTGCGGCAACTGATCAGCTTCTACGGCAATTCGATGCAGGCGTTCCTGCCCAGCTATCTGGAATTGTCTCTGGCCAGCTTCACGCAGCAGCAGGAACGGCTGCGCAACCAGCTTGCAGGCTTCGGTCAGGCGGGGGGCATCGCGGCCTATGAAGACCAGATCCGGCAGAACCTTCAGCTGTTCGACCGGGCCATGAAGATGTTCTCGCCCTTCGCCTACGCGCCACCTGCGCGGACGGAGGAGCAGCCCCCCGCGTCGCCCCGGGCCGAGGCGGGGAACGACGAAGCTCTGACGGCCTTACGTAAGCAGATGGCTGAGATGCAGGCTCAGCTGGACAAGCTGGCGAAAGGCTGAGGTTGTGGCCCACGCATTGCAGGTTGTGCGACATGATGTCCCGCATTGATCGCGTCCGCAGGGTGACCCACTCGCGCCGCACGGCGCGGACGGAGTCCGATCGCGCCGAAGAGCCGGCGACCGACGTCGTGAACCTGCCCGTCCCAGTGGGAGCGCCCGGTCCGTACCAGCGTCCGCCGCGCCGCGAGTTCCGCCAGGGTGAGTGCGAAGTCGCCGCGCAGCTCATGGCCCAGAGCGGAGAGCGGCGGGGCCTGAGGGCTGGCCCGCCCCTGCTGGACACCGCCCGCGTCGCCTACAACCGCGTCGAATGGTCAGGCAGCTTCGACCGCCGGGCGCGGAGCGGCCGCCGCACGCGCACCGACATCTAGATCAGAACTCGGTCCAATCGCTGGAGCCGCCGCCTGCGAAGGCGGCGATCTTCTCGCGCGCCGCATGAACCGGATTGGCCGGCGCTGGACGACGCGCGGCCGGAACCGGGGCCACGACTTGAGGTCGGCCCGCCGGCTGGCTCGTCTTGAACCGGCCGACCAGGCCAGCCAGCTCGCGGGCCTCACCGTTCAGCGCATGGGTGGCGGCGGTCGTCTGCTCCACCATGGCGGCGTTCTGCTGGACGACCTGATCCATCTGGTTGACCGCGGTGTTGACCTCCTGGAGGCCGGTGGCCTGCTCCTGGGCGGACGCCGAGATCTGGGCCACGAGCGCATCGACGGCGGTCACCTGCGAGGCGATCCGCTGCAGCACTTCCCCCGTCCGGCCCACCATGCCCACACCGACCTCCACCTGCTCGGTCGAGGCGGCGATCAGGGCCTTGATCTCCTTGGCGGCCTCGGCCGAGCGCTGGGCCAGGGCCCGGACTTCGGAGGCCACGACCGCAAAGCCCTTGCCCGCGTCGCCCGCGCGAGCGGCCTCAACCCCGGCGTTCAGCGCCAGCAGGTTGGTCTGGAAGGCGATCTCGTCGATCACGCCGATGATCTTGGTGATCTCGTGCGAGGAGGTCTCGATCTGGCTCATGGCCTCGACCGCGCTGCGGACGACCTCGCTCGACGTCTGGGCCTCGCCGCGCACCTGGTCCATGGCCGCGGTGGCCTGACGGGCGCTGCCGGCCGTGCTCTTCACAGCAGAGGTGATCTCCTCGACCGCCGCCGCCGTCTCGACCAGACTCGCAGCCTGCTGCTCGGTGCGTCGGGCGAGTTCGTCCGCCGCCTGGGCCATCTGGCCCGCGCCCGAGCCGATGCCGCCGGCGGCCGCCGACAGGGTCACCACGACGCCCTCCAACGCCTCCACGGCGCGATTGAAATCGGACTTGAGCTCCTCGTACTCGCTCGCCACGGTCTCGTTCAGCCGTGCGCTGAGGTCGCCGGCGGCCAGGCGCGACAGCTCACGCGCCATCGCCTGCACGACCCGCTTCTGTTCGCGGCCCGCCGCCTCGAAGGCCGCCTCGGTCTCCTTGAGTTGCCGTTCCACCTGCAGGTGCATCTCGGACGCTTCGGCCTGGAGACGGGCGCGCTCTCGACCGTTTTCACGGAACACCAGCACGCTGCGGACCATGTCGCCGATCTCGTCGCGCCGATCTGCGCCAGCGACCTCGGCCTGGTAGTCTCCGTCCGCGAGCCGTCGCATGGACACCGACAGGCGCTCGATCGCATGGACGATCAGGCGCTCGAAGAACGCGACGCCGAAAATAGCGCCCACGACCATCGCCGCACCGGCCCCCGCGCTGATCCACATCGCCAGCCTGAGGCCGTCGCGCAGGGCCGGCTCTGTGGCCGCTTCCTGGCCAAGCCAGAGCAGCACGACGTTCAATCCGACCAGACCCAGGACCGCAAGAATGCCGGCGGCCCAGGAGAGGCGCATGCGGGCTTTGATCGTCGTGGGCATCGGGTCCTCAGGCGCTCGCGCGAATCAACCGCGCAGGATGTCGACGGGGACCTTGCGTCTCGCGGGTGAAGGACCCCCTAAGCCAGCCTCGGAACGGGTGCGGCGGGCGGTCGCATGCGGGCCCGCGCGCGATCAGGCCAGCCGCGCGAGCCGTTCTTCCAGCGCCGCGACACGACGTTCCAGCTCCGCCACCCTGGCGTCGATGGCGTTGGCGGCCCGAGGCGCTGGCGTCGAGACACCGGCGCGATCCGCGACCTCGCCCGCCGGCACGCCCAGCAACTCGGCAAAGGCCGCCACCTGCCCGGCGGAAAGTTCCCTCTGGTCCTTGAAGACCAGGGCCAGTTCGTCCTCGCCGAGTCCGGCCACCGCCGCCATCACACTGCGGGAAAGGCCGCGTTCCGCGAGCTTTTCGTCGAACCAGGGGGCGTCGAAGAAGAGGGCCATGCCGGGCGGCTCCTGTGGCGCCGGACTTGCTTAACCGTGTTCGGACCTCACCGCCACGGACCCGCAGATGCTCATCTTCCTGTCTCGCTTCGTCGACGTCGCGGTCGTGACGCTGCTCCTCTCGGCCCTCACCTAGAGCTCGTCGGCGCCGCCGGGATCGCGGGCCCGCGACTGCAGCCACATCACGCCGACCAGATCGGAGAGCGACGCCGTAAGCCTGCCGAGGTTGGTGTACTTCGAGCGTCCCGTCTGGCGGTGACGGTGGTTCACGGGGCGAAAGTCGACCCTGTACCCTTCACGGAGCATCAGGGCCGGCAGGTACCGGTGGATGTGGTCGAAGTACGGAAGCCGCAGGAATGCTTCGCGCCGGAAGGCCTTCAGGCCACAGCCGGTGTCGTTGGCCGCGTCCTTCAGCAGGCGTTTGCGGACCCCGTTGCCGATCCGCGAGGCCAGCTTCTTCGCCTGGCTGTCCTGCCGCTTGACCCTCTCCCCGCCGACCAGGGCCAGTTCGGGCGGCCCGGCGAGCAGGGAGTCCACCAGCGCCGGACCGTCGGCGGGGTCGTTCTGGCCATCGCCGTCCAGAGTGACCACGATCGGCGCGCGGGCCGCCAGGACCCCCGTCCGGATGGCGCGGCTCTGGCCCGCGTTCCGGCGATGACCGACGACCCGGAGCTGGGGGATCTCGGCCGCAACCGCCTTCAGCGCGGCGCGGGTGCCATCGCGGCTGGCGTCATCGACGAAGATGATCTCGGCGTTCCGGCCCGTGAACGCCGCCGCGATCTCCCGCGCCAGGGTCGGCGCCGCGCCCTCTTCGTCGAAGACGGGCACGACGACGGAAATCTCGGGTGGGATGTCGGGCGAGGAAGCCATTGTCCGCCTCCATAGCGGAAAAGGCGGCGCGCGACAGGATCATGGTATGCAGCGGGCCATGACGCTGGACAGCGCCCTGTCGAAATGGAGCGGCGGCTGGCGGGGGCCCGCCCTCGCCGCCTTCATCGCCTTTGTCGCCGGCCTCCCCGGCCTCCTGGCCATGCCGCCGCTCGATCGGGACGAATCGCGGTTCGCCCAGGCCACGGCCCAGATGCTGGAGAGTGGAGACTTCGTGGTCATCCGCTTCCAGGACGGGCCGCGCTTCAAGAAGCCCGTGGGGATCCACTGGCTCCAGGCGGCAAGCGTCTCCACCTTCTCCAGTCCCGAAGCGCGGCAGATCTGGGCCTATCGCATCCCCTCGCTTGTGGGCGTCATGCTGGCCGCCGCGGCCTGCGCCTGGGGCGCGGCGGGACTCTTCGACCGGCGTACCGCCCTGATCGCCGGCGCCCTGCTGGGCGCGAGCTTCCTCGTTTCCACCGAAGCGTTCATCGCCAAGACCGACGCGGCCCTGCTCGGTGCGACGACGCTGGCCATGGCCTGCCTCGCCCGCATCTATGCCGCCTCCCGCGGAGGCGTCGCCCCGTCGCGGCGGGTGATCTGGACCTTCTGGGGCGCGCTGGCGGCCACCGTGCTGATCAAGGGACCCGTCGGGCCCATGGTCGTGGGCCTGGCGATGCTGACGCTGGCGCTTTGGGATCGGCGCGCCGGCTGGCTGGCCGGCCTGAAGTGGTGGTGGGGCCTGATCATCGTCCTGGCGATGGTCGGACCCTGGGCCGGGGCCGTGACGGTCGCCACCGACGGAGGGTTCTGGACCGAAGCCATTGGCGCCGATCTCGCGCCGAAGCTGGCCGGCGGTCAGGAGAGTCATGGCGCGCCGCCCGGCTACCACCTGCTGCTGACGCCCATCCTCTCGTTCCCCATGGCCCTGCTGCTGCCGGCTGCGGCCGTCGCGGCCTGGCGCCATCGCGCCGAGCCGGGCGTGCGCTTCGCCCTGGCCTGGCTGGTTCCGACCTTCCTGGTGTTCGAGTTGCTGCCTACCAAGCTGCCGCACTACACCATGCCCGCCTACGGCGCCCTGGCCTGGCTCTCGGCGCGCGCGCTGGCGGAACCGATCGGTAGAGTGGCGCGATGGTTGGGCGCGGGGCTCTGCGCCGTCGTCGGGCTGGCTCTGGCCGGGGGCGTCTTCTACCTGCTCTCCCTATATGCCGACGCCTCGGACGCCTGGGCCGCCACCCTGGCTGGCGGGTTGATCGCCGCGGCCGGGATCGTCGGGGGCTATCTGATGCTTCGGGACGCGCCGCGAGCGGCCACGGCGGTCGCCCTGGCGCTAGGCGTTCTGGGGCATGCGGCCCTCGCCGCCGGCCTCGCGCCGCGGCTGGAGCCCCTGTGGCTCTCCACTCGCCTCGAAGCCGCCCTCGACAAGGCGCGACTGCTGCCACGGCAGGGTCTGGCGGAGGCGCCCGTCGCCGTCGCCGGATTCGCCGAACCCAGCCTGGTCTTCGCCCTCGGGACGGCGACTGAGCTCGAGGGCGCGGCGGAAGCGGCCCAGGCGGTGGTCGAGCATCGGCCGGCCATCGTCGAGCAGCGCGAGGAGGCGGCTTTCCGTGCGGCGCTTGCCGTCCGTGGCGGCAAGGCGCGAGAAGTCGCCGTGATCCGCGGGATCAACTACTCCAAGGGTGATGAACTGACGCTCCGGGTCTATGTGGCTCCCGACGTCGATGTGAGTGAGGCAGGGCCATGAGCCGGCGTATCGAGATCGTGGAAGTCGGCCCCCGCGATGGGCTGCAGAACGAGAAAACCCTGCTGGAAGTCGGCGACAAGCTGGAGATGATCCGGCGCCTCGAGGCCGCGGGCGCGCGGCGCATGGAAGTGGTCTCGTTCGTGAATCCCAAGCGCGTGCCCCAGATGGCCGGCGCGGAAGAGATCATGGCCGCGCTGCCGCATAAGGAGGGCCGGTCCCGGATCGGCCTGGTGCTGAACCTGCGAGGCTGGGAGCGGTGCGTCGAGGCCGGCTGCGACGAGGCCAATGTGGTGGTCTGCGCCAGCGACGGCTTCGGAATCCGCAACCAGGGCGCCTCGGTCGAGGAGCAGGTCGCGACCCTGGCTCACATCATGGGCGTCCGCCGCAAGGAGGAGCCGCCGGTCACCCTGACCGTCTCGGTGGCCTTCGGCTGCCCGTTCGACGGCGAGGTCCCCGAAGATCGCGTCATCGAGATCGTGAAGGCCGCCGCCGACATGCGCGTCGCCGAGATCGCCCTGGCCGACACCATCGGCGTCGCCGATCCCTGGACCGTCCGGCGGCGCGTCGAGGCGGCGAAGAAGGCCGCCGGCCACATCCCGCTGCGCCTGCACTTCCACGACACCCGCAACACCGGTCTCGCCAACGCGTTCGCGGGCGTCGAGGCGGGGGTCGACATCCTGGACGCCAGCGTCGGCGGCCTGGGCGGCTGTCCGTTCGCCCCCAACGCCACCGGCAACATCGGCACCGAGGATCTCGTCTACATGCTGGAGCGAGCCGGTTTCGAGACCGGCTATGACCTGTCCCAGCTCATCGACATCGCCCATTGGGCGTCCGAGAAGCTGGGGAAACCGCCGGCCTCGTCTCTGGCGCGCGCCGGGACTTTTCCGATCGCGCGCCCGGCCGCCGGACCTTAAGAAGACTTAACTGTCGGTTGCAGGACCGCGGCGGTAAAGGCGCACCCATGCATACGGTCAGCCCCCTGCTCGCCCGCGTCACCGCCACGGCGGCGGTCACCGCTCCGCGCGCCCTGCAACATGTCGCGGTTCTGGTCGTCGCGCCCGGCGAAGCTGAAGCGGCGGCGGCTCCCTTCGCCCCGGACGTCGTCGCCACGACGCTCGAGGACGTCGGGCTTGCCCGTCAGCTTGCCGATCGGTTGGGCGCCCGGCACGTCTGCCTCGAGGCATGCGCCAACGATCGCCTCGGCTGCACGCGCCCCCAGCTTGCGTCGTGCTGGCCGGCGTCAGAGCGCCTGCTGCACAATCCGGCGCGACGCGCCCGTGACGAAGCCTTCTATCGGACGATGGTGGAGGGCCAGGGCGCCGTCCCCTGCGCCGATGCCCTGACGGCCGGCTACCGTCGAAACTTCGCCCTCTGCGCCAGCCTCGCCCGTCGGGTCACCCCCGGGCAACGGGTCCTGCTCATCGCGGGGTCGAACGAGGGGCTTCTGCGCCAATGCATCGCCGAAACGCCAGGGTTGCGGCTGGTTGAACCCGCGCCGCGGGACTAACCCCTGGGGTTCGCCCGCCTCAGGAGCGGCCGCGCCACCGCAGCCGCGATGACCAGGGGCGATAGCGCCCATGCCGCGACGCGTTGGCGGGCGTTTCCGGCGCGCTTGCGGAAGTAGCGCGCAAGGCCCACGCCCTTGTGGAACTCCACCTTCAATGGGCTCGTCTGGCTGGTGCCGCCGATGTGGATCACCTCGGCCTTCGGGTGGAACAGCACCTGGCCGCCCTCGCGTCGCACGCGCCAGCACAGGTCGACGTCCTCCACGTGCAGGAAGTAGTCCTCGTCGAACCCGCCAACGCGGTCGAAATCCTCGCGGCGCATGCAGAAACACGCCCCCGAGATAGTCGGCACCTCTAGCGCCTCGTCAGGCAAGGCTTCGCCTTCCCAGTGCACTTCGTAGCGTCCCAGCGACGATCCGCGCGCTAGGCCGCTCATGGAGAGCAGGGCGCTCATCGGCGTGATCTCGCCTCGGCGCGCCCCGCGCTGTTCGGTGCGGTCGGCGTTCAGGACCCGCCCTCCCACCAGGCTGGGAACCGGCCGCCCCTCGATCTCACGCGCTAGGGCGGCGATGCACCCTGGCTGCAGGAAGGCGTCGGGGTTGAGGAAGACGATCAGGTCGCCGCGCGCCGCGCGGGCGCCGAGGTTGGCCCCCCGCGCGAACCCCACATTGCCCTGCCCTTCGACGAGCGTGACGCGGTCATCGCGCCCCGCCAGGTCGCGCAGATGAGCCGCCTCCACGGGGGTGGAGCCGTTGTCGACGACGACGAGCTCATCCACCAGCGGGTCGGCCAGCACGCAGGCGAGGCTCTGCTTCAGCGCCTCGCCCGTCATGTAGACGACCATGACGACCGAAACGCTGCGACGGGGCCGCAGCGCGCCGGAAGTCAATGCCGGTTCGGCAGCCACCAGCGGTGCGGCGATGCCGTTCATCCAGGCTCCCCAACGGCGGCTGTCCCCGCAGCCGCGGGCACGTCCCGTCGCTGGCGGGCAATGTCCGGCGGAGTCGCCTCGGTGGCAAGCACGTTCACGGCCTCACCCAGCGTCAGGATCTCCTGCCGGTCCGAACCCAGGCGACGCAGGGCGACCTTGCCCTCCTCCGCCTCGCGGCGGCCGACCACGGCGATGACCGGGACCTTGGCCAGGCTGTGCTCGCGGATCTTGTAGTTGATCTTCTCGTTCCGCAGGTCGATCTCGACCCGAAGGCCCTGGGCTTTCAGCGCCTCGACGGCTTTCCGCGCATAGTCGTCGGCGTCCGAGGTGATCGTCGTCACCACCACCTGCGTCGGCGCCAGCCAGAGCGGGAACGCCCCGGCGAAGTTCTCGATCAGAACCCCGATGAAGCGCTCCAGCGAGCCGCAGATCGCCCGGTGCAGCATGACCGGCCGCTGCTTCGACCCGTCCTCGGCCACGTACTCGGCGCCGAGGCGCTCGGGCAGCACGTAGTCATTCTGGATCGTCCCGCACGTCCACGTCCGGCCGATGGCGTCCTTAAGCTGGAAGTCGAGCTTCGGCGCATAGAACGCACCATCGCCCGCGGCGACGACCGGCTCAACGCCC
Source organism: Phenylobacterium kunshanense (assembly GCF_003254525.1). GTDB lineage: Bacteria > Pseudomonadota > Alphaproteobacteria > Caulobacterales > Caulobacteraceae > Phenylobacterium > Phenylobacterium kunshanense. The sequence goes on along the minus strand of NZ_QFYS01000002.1, from coordinate 668,730 downwards.
GCCATGCGAGCGGCGTTCAGCAGCTGGGCCTCGGCCATATCCCAGAATTCGTCGGTGCCGGCCCGCGGCGACGGACGCGTACCGAGCGTGATGTGGTCGCGCGTCAGCCCGAAATCCTCGTGGATCGAGGAAGCCAGCTTGATGAACTCCGCCACCTCCTCGACGATCTGGTCCTCGCGGCAGAAGATGTGGGCGTCGTCCTGCGTGAAGGCGCGCACACGCATCAGGCCGTGCAGGGCGCCCGACGGCTCGTAGCGGTGGCAGGCGCCGAACTCGGCCATGCGCAGGGGCAGGTCGCGGTAGGATTTCTGGCCGAACTTGAAGATCTGCACATGGCCCGGGCAGTTCATCGGCTTGAGGGAGAGTTCCTCGCCCTCCTCCGTCTCGCAGACGAACATGTTGGGGCGGTAGTTCTCCCAGTGTCCGGACTTCTCCCAGAAGACCCGGTCCAGGACCTGCGGCGTCCGCACCTCGACGTAACCCGCAGCCTCCAGGCGGCGGCGCATATAGGCCTCGACCGTTCGCCAGAGCGTCAGGCCCTTCTCGTGCCAAAAGACCATGCCCTTGCCCTCTTCCTGCATATGGAAAAGGTCCATGGTCCGGCCGATCTTGCGGTGGTCGCGCTTCTCCGCCTCCTCGACGCGCTTCAGGTACGCCTCGAGGTCCGCATCGCTCGCCCAGGCCGTGCCGTAGATGCGCTGGAGCATCGGGTTGCGGTGGTCGCCGCGCCAGTAGGCGCCGGCCAGCTTGGTCAGCTTGAACGCCTTGCCCGCCGCCTTCGTCGACGGCAGGTGCGGGCCGCGGCAGAGGTCTTTCCACTGTCCCTGGCGATAGACGCTGACCGCCTCGCCGGCCGGAATGGCGCCGATGATCTCGGCCTTGTAGTGCTCCCCGATCGACTTGAAGTGGGCGATCGCTTCGTCGCGGTCCCACTCCTCGCGCACGATCGGCTCGTCACGGTCGACGATCTCCTTCATGCGCTGTTCGATCTTGGCGAGGTCGTCCAGGCTGAACGGCTCGTCGCGCGCGAAGTCGTAGTAGAAGCCATCCTCGATCGCCGGGCCGATGGTCACCTGCGTGCCGGGGAACAGCTCCTGCACCGCCTCGGCCAGGATGTGGCTGACGTCATGCCGGATCGTCTCGAGCGCCTCTGGGCTCTCGCGGGAGAGGATCTCGAACTGGCCGCCCTTCGCGAGGGGGCGATCCACGTCCAGCAGCTCGCCGTCCAGCTTGATGAGCACGGCGCGCTTGGCCAGCGAGGGGGCGATCGACGCCGCCACCTGCTTGCCCGTCGTCCCGGGCTCGTACTCGCGTTTGGAGCCATCGGGGAAAATCAGGTCGATCATGTCTCTTCACACTTCCAGTCGCGCGCCCGGGCCTTGCCCATATGGCGCGGAGGCGGCGGCGGGTCCCAGCCCGAACCACCCCAGGGATGACAGCGACACAGCCGCTTCACGGTAAGCCAGCTTCCGCGCAAGGGACCGTGTCCGATCAGGGCTTCCGCCGCGTACTCCGAACAGGTCGGGGCAAATCGGCAGTTCCGCCCGATCAACGGGGAAAGCGTCAGCTTGTAGGCCTTGAGGCCCCCTCTGACGCATCTCTCGTAAAAGCTCATGCCGGCCGCGGCTTGCGATTGCAGGTCCCGCGGGGACCCCGAGAGGTTCAAGCCGCGCCGGCGGTAGTAGTTCGCGTGCCAGCCGTCCCCGACGGCGTGAGCGTCCGGGCCCGGAAAGCGGCAATGTTCGTCAGGCGAAACATGGCGGACCAAGCGAGGCTGAGGCGCGCCCTTTACCACGCGACGCCCGGGAACGGAACCGGCCCGCCGCCGCGGAAGCTAGCTGGTGAGCGGCAATTCTCGAATTTCCACGGTGCCGCCGGCCTCGAACACCGGGTTGCCGGCCAGCAGGGCGCGGGCGTGGTCGAAGTCCCGCGCCGCAACCCGCACGAAGCCCGAAATGTGCGCCGTCGGCTCGGGCGCGCCGCCCGACTTCTTCACGCAAGCGCCTCGGCCGATCGCGCTGCCGCCCTGATAGACGCCCGTCTCCCGCAACCGCGTCAGATAGGGGTCCCAGTCCAGGCCGCCGTCGCCGGGCGCGTCGTCATGCATCAGGAAGATGAAGTCCGGCATCAGGTCCTCCGCGCCACGGCGTTACGCACCGCCTCCGCCGCCGCCTCGAACGCAAGCAGGGTCGAAGTGTGACGGGCCGGATAGTCCTTCACCGGCGCGAGCAAAGCCAGATCCGAGAAACGCCCTTCCGGCGCAGGTCCGCCCGCCTTCAGCATGGCCTTGAAGCGATCCCGGGCGTCTTCAAGTTCCGCGAGACTGGCGCCCACCACGTGCGCGCCCAGCACCGAGGCGGCCGCCTGACCGAGCGCGCAGGCCTTAACGTCCTGGGCGAAGTCCGTCACGCGGTCCCCGTCGACCTTCACGTCCACGACGACCCGGCTGCCGCACAGCTTCGAGACCTTCTCCGACGTGGCGTCAGGATCGGCCAGCCGCCCGATGCGCGGAGTCTCGGCCGCGAGCCGCAGCAGCTTCGCCGAATAGAGGTCGTCGATCATGCCCCCTAGGTCGTCACGGACGGCGACCTTGTCAAACCCCGCGTCAGACGATGACCGGGAGGCGCTCCATCCCTCGGAAGAACGGCAGCGTGCGCCAGGCCGGCGTCGCGTCGGGATCGGCCAGCTTCAGATCGGGGAACCGTGCGAAAAGGCGCGTCAGCGCAACCTGCGCCTCCAGCCGGGCGAGCGGGGCGCCGATGCAGATGTGAGAACCGCCGCCGAACGCCACGTGCGGCTTGTGCTTGCGGCTGACGTCGAAACGGTGCGGATCGTCGAACATCTCAGGATCGCGGTTGGCGCTGCGCAACGAGACGGTGATCGCCTGGCCCGCCCGCATCGGACAGCCGCCGACCTCCAGATCGCCCGATACGATGCGCCCGGTGATATCGACGGGCGGCTCGTAGCGCAGGGTCTCCTCCACCACCGCATTGATGATGCCCGGATCGGCCTTGAGCTTGGCCAGCTCGGCTGGATTCAGCAGCAGGAGCCGAACCGCGTTGCCGATCAGGTCCGTGGTGGTCAGGTTGCCGCCCACCAGCAGGGCGGTGAGATTGATGCGCAGCTCGTCGTCCGAGAGCGGCGCGCCTGCCGCCTGAAGCTGCACCATGTCCGAGATGAGGTCGTCGCGCGGCCTGGCCCGGCGATCCTCCATCGCCTCGGTGAAGTAGGCGCTGAGCGCCTCGCTGGCGGCCTCCATCTGGGCCGTCTGCTCGGGCGTCCGCAGGGGATTGAGCCCCTGGATCACGCCCTCGGACCACTCGCGGAATTCGGCCAGGCGGTCATGGTCGACGCCCAGGATCGAGGCGATGACGTCGATCGGGATCGGGACGCAGAAGGCCGCCATCAGGTCGACCTCACCCTTCGCGGGGAAGCGATCCAGCGCCTCGTCGACGATCCGCTCCACCTCCGGTTTGAACTTCGCCACCCGGGCGTACAGCGCCTGGGACAACGGCTGGCGCACGCGGGCGTGGTCGGGGTCGTCCAGCATCAGGATACTGGTAGTGCTGGTGCGCGGCTTGCTGAGGTCGGTCTCGGCGATCAGGCGGCGCTGCAGCACCGCGCCTTCCTCTGCGCGGACCGGATCGCGCCAGAGCTCGCGATTGTTCACCACCGCTCGGACGTCGGCGTAGCGGGTCAGCACCAGGCTGCCCGACACCGGATCGGCATGGGCGGGACAGCGGCTGCGCAGGTCATCCAGCAGCCCGTGCGGATCGACGCGGAAGGCCTCGTTCAGCGGCGTGAGTTCGAACAGGGTCGGCAGGGGGCGATCGTTCACGGCCGGCTTCCTCCATCAGGGCGGTTCGTCCGCCTCTTGAAAATGACACCGGCGTCAGCTTCGACCAGGAAAGCGCGTGAGGCAAGCGCGGCCGCTACTGTCGGGCCATCTCCGCCTCGCCCACCGCCTCGCCGTCCAGTTCCTGGTCGTCGTCCATGCTCACCGTGACCTTGCGCAGGTCGCCGGTGAAGGCGAACGGCGCCGGATAGTCCGCGACCGGGCTCCCGCGGTCGAGGCCGATGTCCAGGCCCGACCAGGAAATCAGGATGACGAACCCGGTCGTCGCCAGCCCCTCGCCTGCCGGCTCCCCGTCGATGGTCAGGGTGAATGTACGGTTCAGCCCCTCGCCAGTCGCCTGCGAGACCATGCCCAGCCGCGTGGCCGTCGCCGGGACGGGCCGGTCCGAACTCACCGTGGTCTTCTGACCGCCGATGTTCAGGGTGTGATGCAGCCGGCCGTCCTTGAGATAGAGGCTGTAGCCGCTTGTGGCGTCGCCGTGCGCCAGCAGCACGCCCTGTTCTCCGCCCTTCAGCCGCACCTCGGCCTCGATGCGATAGGTCCGGGCCCGCACGTCGGGGGCGACATCGGTGGGCAGGTGCCCCATGCCCTTGTGGAAGACGAACCTGCGCCGCGCGCCGTGGAACCGCGCCGAGTTCTCGGCGAAGCGCGGGCCGAAGCGGTCGTCCAGCGGCAGCACCTGGCTGGCCTCGGCCACGCGCCACCACTCGTCGACCAGCGCCTTCAACCGTTCGGGGTGCTTGGCCGCCAGGTCGTCGGTCTCGGAGAAATCCGCGTCCAGGTGGAACAACTCCCATTGGTCGGCGTCGAACGGCGCGCCCGGCGGGTGGAACGCCACAGCCTTCCAGCCGTCCTTCCAGAGGCCCCGGTGGCCGAACATCTCGAAATACTGCGCCTTGCCGCGGGGCGGGGCGGCGAGGTCCTTCAGGCTCGCCGCGAAGCTCACGCCCTCCAGCGGCATTTGCGGCACGCCGTTGACCTGCGCGGGCGGGGTGACGCCGATGAGGTCCAGCAGCGTCGGCACGAGATCGCTGGCATGGGCGAAGTGGGGCCGCACCTCGCCACAAGCCGGGATTCCCTTCGGCCAGGAAATCACCAGCGGGTCGCGGATGCCGCCCCCGTGGGTGTTCTGCTTGTAGCGGCGCAACGGCGTGTTGGACGCCATCGCCCAGCCGTGCGGGAAGTTCGAGTGGGTGTCCGGCCCGCCGATGTCGTCGAGCCGGGCCAGCTTCTCCGCCATGGGCTCGCCGCGGAAGTTGAACGGCCCCATGGCGTTCACGAAGCCCAGCGGCCCGCCCTCCTGCGACGCGCCGTTGTCGCTCATCACGATGATCAGCGTGTCGTCTCGCACGCCCGCCCTTTCCAGGAAGTCGACCAGCCGGCCGATGTGCTGATCAGTGTGGTCCAACATCCCGGCGAAGGCGCTCTGCAGCCGGGTGAAGACGCGGCGCTCGTCCTCCGAGTAGCTGTCCCAGGGCCGCACGCCCTCGTTGCGCTCGGGCAGCCGGGTGTCGGGTGGCACGAGGCCCATGGCCTTCTGGCGCGCCAGGCGCTGCTCGCGCTCCACGTCCCAGCCGTGGGCGAAGACCTCGTCATAGCTCTTGATCAGGTCGGCCGGCGCCTGGTGCGGCGCATGGCAGGCGCCGGGGGCCAGCCAAAGCAGCCACGGCGTCTGCGGCGCGTCCGCGATGTGGTCGGCGATGTAGCGGATCGACTGATCCACCAGGTCTTCGGTCAGGTGGTAGCCGGTCTCGAAGGTTCCTGGCGGCGTGATCGGCGTGTTGTCCCGGACCAGCTCGGGCGAATACTGGTCCGTCTCGGCGTCCATGAAGCCGTAGTAGCGGTCGAAGCCGCGCCCCAGCGGCCAGCCGTCGAAGGGCCCCGATGGCCCCGTCTCGGTCAGCGGGGTCACATGCCACTTGCCGACCATGTAGTTCCGGTAGCCGTGCGGCCGCAGCATCTCGGGCAGCGTGCCGGCCTCCTTGGCGATCTTGCCTCGATAGCCCGGATAGCCGCTGTCGAAGTTGGCCAGGCAGCCGACGCCCACCGAGTGGTGGTTGCGCCCGGTTAGCAGCGCCGCGCGCGTGGTCGAGCACATGGCCGTGGTGTGAAAGCCGGCGTACCGCAGGCCCTCGGCCGCCAGCCGGTCGATGTTGGGCGTACGGATCGGAGAGCCGTAGCAGCCGAAGTCCGAGAACCCTACGTCGTCGAACAGGATCACCAGGATGTTCGGCGCGCCCTTCGGCGGCCGGGGCGGATCCGGCCACTCGGGCGTCGATTCCGCCACCGTACGACCGATCCGCGCCGCCATCGCTCCCCCCTGATTTCTGACACTTGGAGCGCCACAATGACCGAGCGTCCCTCGGACGCCAAGGGTGATGGACCGAGGTGATTGCGGCTCTGCAGCGCCCGCGCCCCGCCCCTGGAAGTCACCTTCCAGTCTCAATCACACGATCGTTAGATCGACGCGTTTGAGCTTGGCGACAAATCCCACTAGATAATCAATATGCTCAGGATTTTGGACCATATCGACTCGCAGTATAAATCCGCAAATGTCTTGGTTGCATGCACATGCCCAGATATGGCGAACACGATACTTTCCCACCTGCATAGTCGCGGACACAATCCCATTGTTGTTGCTGATCGCGCATCCGTCGCCCTCGCGATGGCGGCGCAGATTCCCGCCGATATTGCGATCGTGAACGAGGACCTGGGGGGCGTGCGCAGCGGACGTGAACTGGCTGACGAACTTCGCGACACCTGGGGCGTACCGTCGCTGGTGGTCGCGGGCGGCTGAACGTGCCCCGCCTGGTCGTGGTCTCGAACCGCGTTAGCGCACCGGTCGACGAGAACGTCGCCAGTGTGGGCGGGCTCGCCATGGCGCTCTCCGCGGCCCTGCGCGAATACAGCGGCATCTGGTTTGGCTGGAGCGGAGAGACGGCCGAGACCTTCACCGGGCAGATCCGGATGTCACACACCGCTGGCGTGACGGTGGCGACCGTCGACCTCGAGGACCAGGACATCCAAGAATACTACAACGGCTACGCCAACCGGACGCTGTGGCCGCTGTTCCACTATCGCACGGACCTGACCGCCTACGAACGGTCGTTCGACGTGGGCTATGTCCGCGTCAATGCCCGGTTCGCGGAGACGCTCCTGCCGCTGCTGCATCCGGACGACATCGTCTGGGTGCACGACTACCACCTGATCCCGCTCGCCAGCGAATTGCGGCGGCGCGGCTGCATGAACCGCATCGGCTTCTTTCTGCACATCCCGTGGCCGGCGCGGCGCATCTTTGAATCGCTTCCGAACCATCGGGAGCTGGCGGCGTCGCTATTCGACTATGATCTGGTCGGCTTTCAGACGCGGGATTCGCTCACCGCCTTCCAGGACTACGTGGTTCAGACCGCGGGCGGAGAACTCGCCCCGGACGGGACAGCGAGGGTGCTCGGCCGAAGCGTCAAGCTGGACGCCTTTCCGATCGGACTCGACGCCAGCGCCTTCGCCGATGCCGCGAAAGGCAAGACTGCAGCGACCTGGTCCGAGCGCATGACTGTCAGCCAGGCCGGCCGGCGCATGATCATCGGCGTGGATCGCCTCGACTATTCGAAGGGACTCGAAGAGCGGTTCCTGGCCTACGAGCAATTTCTTGCGACGCATGCCGATGCGCACGAGCAGGTGTTCATGCTGCAGATCGCAACGCCCAGCCGCGACGAGGTCGACGCCTACCAGGACATCCGCGCGCGGCTGGACGCGGTGGCGGGGCGCATAAACGGCGCCTACGCGACTGTCGACTGGGTGCCGCTTCGCTACGTGAACCGGGCCTATCGTCGTGATGAGCTGGCGGGGTTCTACCGATCGGCAGCCCTGGGCCTGGTCACGCCGCTGCGCGACGGGATGAACCTCGTGGCCAAGGAATATGTGATGGCTCAGGATCCGACGGATCCGGGCGTCCTCGTGCTTTCAAAGTTCGCCGGGGCCGCCGAACAGCTTGCGGACGCGCTTCTCGTGAACCCGCACAGTCGGGAGGAAGTCTCGGACGCCATCTCCCGCGGGCTGGCGATGCCGCGCGCCGAGCGGATTCGCCGATGGGAAACGCTGATGCAGAACGTGATCACCCAAGACGTGACGCACTGGCGGGACTCGTTCGTTCACGCTCTGGAAGCGTCGCCGAACGCGAGCTCAACGCCCGCCCTTGTCGCGACCTAGGCTCAGCGGCGACGGTCAGCCCAGAACGCTTCCGCCCGCGCCTTGAGCGCCTCGTTCATCGCCTGGAATCCCTGGCGAACCGAACGCCCCATCCGCTTGCCGAGGGACGGCCCCATCAGCCCGCCGAAGATCTCGCCGTTGTCGACGATACAGCCCGCGTCCGACAGCGGCGTGATCTCGATGTAGCGAACGGTCCTGATCATCCCGCCCATCAGCTTGAGCTGCCAGTGGAGCTGTTCGTTCGGCACCCACTCCAGCACGCGCGGCCGGATCTCCTGCACCGGCTGGCCGGGAAGGGCCAGGTCCAGTGACAGCGGCTCGCCGATCCGGATCACCCCCGCGGCGCGGGTGTAGGTCGGGTTCCACTCCTCCCACAGGTGGAGGTCGTGGACGATCTCCCAGATCAGTTCGGCCGGCGCCTGGACGCCGATCCGGTCCTCGATCCGGACGCCGCCCATGGGCTTCGGGGGCGGGGGCTTGCCCTCGGTCTTCAGCGACATGGTCCGGGGGCCCATGGCCCCCTTGCGGCCGAACGGGCCGGCCATCAGGTCTGGCCCCTGCTTCATCGGCATCACGCCTGCTCCTTGATCCGCCAGGTCGCCCCGGCGGGTCCGTCCATCACCTCGACATTGAGCGCCGCCAGCTCCCCGCGGATGCGGTCGGCTTCCGGCCAGTTCTTCGCCGCACGCGCGGCCTGCCGGTCGGCGAGCAGCGCCTCGACCTTCGACTTCAGGGCATCGTCGGCCCCGCTCTGAAACCAGGACTGCGGATCGGCGGCGAGGAAGCCCATCAGGGCGCCGGCCTCGACCAGCAGGCCCCGGCCGCTGGCGACCGCCCGCGCATCCTTGGCCATCACCGCGGCGCGCACCTTGTCGGCCAACTGGAACAGGGCCGCGAACGCGCTGGGCGTATTGAGGTCGTCGTGCAGCGCATGTCGGACCGCCGCATGCTCGGCGGCGGCCGCCGCGTCCTGCCACCCGTCGGCGGCCGGCTCTCCGGCCAGGAAGCGGCCCGCGTCGTCCAGCACCCGATAGAGCCGGTCCAGGGCGCTCTTGGCCTGTTCGATCAGGCTGTCGTTCCACTCTAGTGGCTGGCGGTAGTGGCCGCTGAGCAGCGCCCAGCGGATCGCCTCGCCCGGGTAGAGCTTCAGAAGGTCGTGTGCGAGGGCGACGTTGCCGACGCTCTTGCTCATCTTCTCCTCGCCCATGTTCAGGAAGCCGTTGTGCATCCAGACCTTGGCGTATTCACGGCCGCCGTGGCCGGAGCAGACGCCCTGGGCCAGCTCGTTCTCGTGGTGCGGGAAGACCAGGTCGATGCCGCCGCCGTGGATGTCGATCGGCAGGCCCAGCGCCTGTTCGATCATGGCTGTGCACTCGATGTGCCAGCCCGGCCGGCCCGGCCCCCAGGGGCTCGGCCACTCGGGCTCGTTCTCCTTCGACGGCTTCCACAGGACGAAATCGGCCGGATGGCGCTTGTAGGGGGCGACGTCGACCCGGGCGCCGGCGATCATCTCGTCCATCGGCCGGCCCGAGAGTTTGCCGTAGTCGCCGAACGCCTGGGTGTCGAACAGCACATGGCCTTCGGCGGCGTAGGCCGCCTTCTGCTCCACCAGGTCGCCGATCATCGCGATGATGGCGTCCATGGTTTCGGTCACGCGCGGCTGGAACGTGGGCCGCAGGGCGCCCAGCGAAGCCGCGTCGGCGTTGTAGGCGTCGAGGTAGCGGTCGGTGATGACGCTGATCGGCACGCCTTCCTCGGCGGCCTTGCGGTTGATCTTGTCGTCGACGTCCGTGACGTTGGCCGCATAGAGCACGGCCTCTTCGCCATAGATGTCGCGCAGCACCCGGAACAGCAGGTCGAAGACCACCACCGGCCGGAAGTTGCCGATGTGGGCGAAGTTGTAGACCGTCGGCCCACAGACATACATCGTCACCCGCTTGGGGTCGGCGGGGGCGAAATCCCGCTTGGCGCGGGTCATGGTGTCGTAAAGCTTCAGGCTCATGGTCTAGCTAACGCTGCGGAACGGTTGCCCGGGTCGGGCCTCGCCCCATATACAGATCGCCCGGACCGGAGGCCACGCCGCCCGACGTCCGAATAGGGGGTGGCACGCGTCATTTCCGGAACCCTCGTTCCGGCGCTACTCGGCCCCTTGGAAAGAAACGCTCTCTCATGGACGCTCCTGCCCGCGACCGAACCCTGATCGGCTCCGAAGACGGATCCCTGGAACCCATCACGCGCCCGACCCGCGAGGAGGCCATGGAGGCCGTCCGCACGCTGATCGCCTGGGCCGGCGATGACCCGCGCCGCGAAGGCGTGATCGACACGCCGAAGCGCGTGGTCGACGCCTATGCCGAATGGTTCGAGGGCTATCGCCTCGACCCGGCCAAGGAGCTGTCGCGCACCTTCGAGGATGTCCAGGGCTACGACGACATCGTGATGCTCCGCGACATCGAGGTCGAGAGCCACTGCGAGCACCACATGGCCCCGTTCCTGGGGAAGGCCTACGTGGCCTACATGCCGACCAATCGCGTGGTGGGCATCTCCAAGCTGGCCAAGGTGGTCGAGATCTTCGCCCGCCGTCTCCAGACCCAGGAGACCATGACCCAGCAGATCGCCGACGCCATCACCGACAGCCTGCGCCCGGCCGGCGTCGCGGTGCTCATCGACGCGGCGCACCAGTGCATGACCACCCGCGGCGTGCACCACCGCCACGTCTCGACGATCACCACCCAGTTCACGGGCGTCTTCAAGACCGACCCGACCCTGCGCCAGCGCTTCCTGGACTTCGTGAACCGGAAGTAGGTTAGCCTGCTACGCGGCCGGGGCGCGCCTCGGCCGCCCCAGGCCAAGCACGCCAGCCACAGCCAGCGGCCCGACGATACCGACGATCTGCATCCACAGCGGATGCGGCAGCATGGCCATGTTCGCCATGCCGCTCACCGCGATCAGCACGCCGACCACCAGCGCCGGCCAGGGCCGTCCGGCGATGCCGTTGCCGGCGAGGCCGCCGACGGCCGTCCCGATGATCCAGGCCGCGATGATCATCGCCTGGCCGGCCTGCGGCAGCTCCAGGACGTAGTTGCGGAGCTGCTCGGGCGAGGCTCCGGCCGGATAGGGGTACTGGGTGTGGACGACCAGCTCGATGCCGGTGATCAGCCCCATGGCCAGGGCGCAGCCCGCCACCACACCCAGGATCAGCCTCAGCATCACGGTCCTCCGATTCCGGCCGGACGATGGTACAGGGGCGATGAGCCAGCAAGGACTGTCGCCCATGAGCTTCCCGACCGCGCCCGACAAGACCGCCCTTGAGCAGGGCGAGGCCCTCGCTCCGCGCTTCGACGCCAAAGGCCTGATCGCGGCGATCGCGACCCATGCCGGCACGGGCGAGGTGCTGATGCTGGCCTGGATGAACGACGAGGCGCTGTCGAAGACCCTGGAAACGGGCGAGGCCCACTACTGGAGCCGGTCGCGCGGCGAGCTCTGGCACAAGGGCGCCACCAGCGGCCAGGTGCAGGTGGTCGAGGAACTGCGCATCGACTGCGACCAGGATGCGGTCTGGCTGAAGGTCCGGCCGCAGGGCGACGGCGGGGCGTGCCACACCGGCGCCGTCTCCTGCTTCTACCGCGTCGTCGGCAAGGACGGCCGGCTGGTGCGCCAATGACCGTGCTTCAGGCTCTCCTCGCGTTCAGCGTCGCCGCCGCGCTGCTGACGATCACCCCCGGCCTCGACACGGCTCTCGTCCTGCGCACCGCGGCGGTGGAGGGCGGACGGCGCGCGGCGCTGGCCGGGCTGGGCATCGTGACCGGCTGCCTCGCCTGGGGCGCGGCGGTGGCGCTCGGGCTCGGCGCCCTGCTGGAAGCCTCGGCCCTCGCATTCAACATCCTGAAATGGGCCGGCGCGGCCTATCTGGTCTGGCTCGGCGTCGGGCTGATCCTGAAGCCGCGCGAGCGGTTCGACCTGACGGCGCCCGCGGGCCCGCAGGGCTCGGACTTCGCCTGGATGCGGCGGGGGTTCCTGACGAACCTGCTGAACCCGAAGGTCGGCGTGTTCTACGTCTCGTTCCTGCCGCAGTTCCTGCCCGCGGGCGCGCCGGCTGGGCCCTTCATCTTCCTGCTCGCGGCGCTGCACGCGGTCATGGGCCTGATCTGGTTCGCCGCGCTGATCGGCGCGACGCGGCCCATCGCCGGCGCGCTGCAGAAGGCCGCCGTCGTCCGCTGGCTCGACCGGCTGACGGGAGGTGTCTTCCTGGCCTTCGGCGTCCGGCTGGCCCTGGAACGCCGCTAGTAGACCGCCAGCAGGAACACCGAGAGGCCCGCGAAGGCGACGCTGAGCGCCAGCAGGGCCATGGCCCAGATCGCGGGCCGGTCCATCGGGGGAGGATCTGCGGGGGCCATGGGAAACTCCGAAGCAACCGTTGACGACCGAAGCGATCCTCGCGGCCGCTACCTGAACGCTGGCTGAAAGGGACGTTTGCGACTCGTCAGGCTTCGGTCAGCGCCGACACGCCGGCCCCATCCGGCGCGGCGACGAAGCTCTTCACCACCTTCGTCGTGAAGGCCTTCGAGGTGATGGTCGACACCGTCACCATGTCGGCCTTCGCCACATCGCGGGTCAGTGTCAGCAGGACGTAGCCCTTCGAGACCTGGTCGTTGAACACGACTTCCTTGTTCGCCTTGGCGATCAGGTCGCCCGCGTTGATGCCGGGCGCGATCTCTCCGGCGCCGGGGCTGGTGATGCCCGTCGTGCCGAACTCGCACGCGACCCGGCGCCCGTCGGCGTCGTGCAGTTCGTTGGCCCAGAACGAGTGGCTGTCGCCGCTGACCACCACCGGCCGCGCACCGGCCTGCTTCACCATCGCATAGAGCCGCTCACGGTCGGCCGGATAGCCGTCCCACATGTCGAGCCCGACCGGCAGGCCGAGGGCCACACCGGCCTCGTAGCGCTGGATGCGCCGGCGACTGGAGGCCGGGATCGTCGCGTACTGCTCGGGCGTCAGCTCCTTGCGCGGATCGGGCGGCATCACGCGCGCCATGACCACCTGGTTGCCCAGCACCTGCCAGGCGTGCCCCGCCTTCACCGACCGCGAAAGCTCCTCGCCGATCCAGGCTTCCTGCCGGGGCCCCATCATGCGGCGGGCCGGGTCGGCCAGCTTGGCCTTGAGCGCGGTCAGGTCCCGCTTGCCGTCCACCTCGGGGGCGTCCTCGGCCAGGGAGACCTGTTTGTCGCGGGCGCCCAGCCGGGTCTCGATCATGATCAGCGAGGCGAGGTCGCCGAAGTGGAAGCTGCGGGCCGCGGCCTCGGCCAGGCCCACGCCGGCCGCCGGTTCGCGGATCGGCATCCACTCGTAATAGGCCTTCAGCGCCCGGGCCTTGCGCGCGTCCCAGTCGCCTTCCGTGGCGGGCTGGTGGTTCTCGGCCCCGTGCAGGAAGCTGTCGTTGGCCGTCTCGTGGTCGTCCCAGGCCACGATCCACGGCGCCTTGGCGTGCGCGGCCTGGAGCTGGGGGTCGGACTTGTACTGGGCGTGACGCCGCCGATAGTCCTCGAGGCTCACGATCTCGCGGTTCGGATCGTGCGGTCGCTCCGCCGCGACCGGAGAGTCCATGCCGTACGAGCCGGGGCCACCATACTCATAGATGTAGTCGCCCAGGTGCAGCACCACGTCCACGCGGGGCAGGTCGGCGATGGCCTGGTAGGCGTTGAAGTAGCCGTTCGGATAGAGGCTGCACGAGGCCACCGCCATCACCACGTCCTTGACCGAGCCGGATGGCAGGGTCCGGGTCCGCCCCATCGGCGACTTCACGCCGCCGGCCTCGAACTCGAAGGTATAGGCGCGGCCGGCGTCCAGGCCGTCCACGTCCACCTTCACCGTGTAGTCCCGGTCGGGCCCGGTCACGCCGGCTCCGCGCTTCGCGCCCCCCGCCCGGCGGTCGACCGGATTGAGCGTCCAGGTGAAGGGAATGTCGGCGCCCGGCCGCTCCGGTGTGATGCGCGTCCACAGCACCACCCGCTCCTGGGTCGGGTCGCCCGAGGCGACGCCGTGCTGGAAGCTCACCTTCGGCGACTGAGCCACGGCCGGCGTCGCCGCGCCCATGCCCAGCAGCGCCAGCGCCCTGCGGCGATCGATCTTCATGGCCATTCCCCCTGCCTCGCCCCAGTGTATTAGTCGCATGCGTATCACAGGAGCATGACGGTCGATGTCGAAGGAAGGGCTACACGTCCCGAGAGAAAAATTGTCAAATGCAACTTTATTGAGGCATTATGCCATCACCTCCCTGATCGAGGAGATGGAGGCGGTCGACTGGTATCGGCAGCGGGCGGACGACTGCGACGATCCGGAGCTGAAGGCGATCCTGCTGCACAACGCGCGCGAGGAGCTGGAGCACGCGGCGATGGTGCTGGAGTGGCTACGGCGGAACGACCCCGAGACCGACGAGCAGCTCCGCGAGTACCTGTTCAAGGACGGCTCGATCACCGGGCACGAGGAAGGCGCCAGCGAGAAGCATGGGCTCTGAGGCGGTCGTCGAGATCGCGGGGGACGAGGCCGGCGGCCGGGTCGACAAGACCCTGGCCGAGCGGCTGCCCGACCTCAGCCGGGCGCGGATCCAGGCGCTGATCGCCGAGGGCCGGGTCAGCCGCGACGGCGTCCCGGTCAGCGACGGCTCGGCCAAGGCCGCCCCGGGCGCCTACCGCATCGACGTGCCCCCCGCCGCGGCAGCCGAACCCCAGCCCGAGGACATTCCCCTCACGGTGCTGTTCGAGGACGCGCACCTGATCGTCCTCGACAAGCCGCCCGGCATGGCCATGCACCCGGCGCCCGGCAGCGAGGCCGGCACCCTGGTCAACGCCCTGCTGCATCACTGCGGAGACAGCCTCTCGGGCATCGGCGGGGTGGCGCGGCCGGGCATCGTCCACCGCATCGACAAGGACACCTCGGGCGTCGTGGTGGTCGCCAAGACCGACGCCGCCCACCAGGGCCTGGCCGCCCTGTTCGAGGCGCACGACATCGACCGCGAATACGTGGCCTTCACACGCGGCGCCCCGCGCCCGGACAAGGGGACCATCGAGGGCGCCATCGCCCGCTCGACCCACGACCGCAAGAAGATGGCGATGGTGAAGAGCGGCGGCCGCCACGCGGTGACCCACTACCGCGTCCAGCGCACCTTCGGCCCGCAGGAGAAACCGCTGGCCGCCCGCGTCGCCTGCCGCCTGGAGACCGGCCGCACGCACCAGATCCGCGTCCACCTGGCCAGCAAGGGCACGCCCTGCCTGGGCGATCCGACCTACGGCTCCGGCCCGCCCGCCCCCGCGGTTCGCGAGGCCATCGAAACGGCTCAGCTTCGCCGCCAGGCCCTGCACGCCGCCGTGCTGGGCTTCCGCCACCCGATCACCGGCGAGCAGGTCCGTTGCGAGAGCGCGCTTCCCCCCGACATGGCCGCGCTGGAGGCCCTGCTGGCGCGGCTCTAGCGCTCACCCCGCCGCCGCCGCGGCCGCCTCCAGGGCCGCGATGTCCAGCTTGACCATCTGCATCATCGCCGCCGCCACGCGGCCGGCCTTGGCCTTGTCCTCGCTGGTCATCAGTTCGCCCAGCTGCTTCGGCACGACCTGCCAGGAGAGGCCGAAGCGGTCCTTGAGCCAGCCGCACTGGCTCTCCACGCCCCCGTCCGCCAGCAGGGCGTCCCAGTAGCGGTCGAGCTCGCCTTGCGTCTCCACCTCGATCTCGAACGATATGGCCTCGCTGAAGGTGAACTGCGGCCCGCCGTTCAGGCCGCGGAACCGCTGGCCGTCCAACTCGAAGACGACGGTCAGCACCTCGCCCGCCCGGTCGCCGGGCAGGTTCTCGGGGTAGCGGGAGACGTCGGTGACGCGCGAGTTCGGGAAGATCGCGCAGTAGAATTCCGCCGCCGCCAGGGCCTCGCGGTCGAACCAGAGGCACGGGGTGATCTTGGAGTTGAGCTTGGGCATCGAAGGGCTCCTTCGCCAGGGGCTGTCCCCCAAGGACGCAGGCGCGCCGGCCGTTCCGACACGGCCCCGCCACACCCCCGGCCCATACAGTTTCGCTAACAGCCCGCGTGAGAAAGCATGCCTTGTTCTCGCCATTCCGGGGGCATAGAAATCCCCACTAAGGAAGTCGGACATTTTCATCAGGCCGCCTCTCCCTGCGACCTAGCGTCACCGCAACCCGATACCTATCTGAGGGTTTGGAGGGGACGAACGTCGAAGCGCGCCCGGTCGGAAGACCAGTCGGTCGGAAGACCACGGCATGAAGCGCGGCGGCCCGATGAACGTCCAGTTTGAGAGGGGATAGTCCATGGCCGCGAATTCGCTTGCCGTCATGTCGCCGGAAGGCGGCCTCAGCCGGTACCTGTCGGAGATCCGCAAGTTCCCGATGCTGGCGAAGGACCAGGAGTTCATGCTCGCCAAGCGCTGGCAGGAGCATGAGGACCCGGAAGCCGCCCACCAGCTCGTCACCAGCCACCTGCGGCTCGTGGCCAAGATCGCCATGGGCTATCGCGGCTACGGCCTGCCGATCGGCGAGGTGATCTCCGAGGGCAACGTCGGCCTGATGCAGGCCGTGAAGAAGTTCGACCCGGACAAGGGCTTCCGCCTGGCGACCTACGCCATGTGGTGGATTCGCGCCTCGATCCAGGAATACATCCTGCGCAGCTGGTCGCTCGTGAAGATGGGCACCACCGCGGCGCAGAAGAAGCTGTTCTTCAACCTGCGGAAGGCCAAGAGCGAGATCGAGGCCCTGCAGGAGGGCGACCTGCGCCCCGACCAGGTGAGCCAGATCGCCACCAAGCTGGGCGTGCTGGACGAGGAAGTGGTCAGCATGAACCGCCGGCTCGCCGGCGGCGACGCCAGCCTGAACTCGCCGATGCGCGCCGACTCGGAAAGCGAGTGGCAGGACTGGCTGGTCGACACGGACACGCCCTCCCAGGAGAGCGTGGTCGCCGAGACCCAGGAGAAGAACCTGCGCATGAGCCTGCTGGAAGCGGCCATGACGGAACTGACCGACCGCGAGCGCCACATCCTCACCGAGCGGCGCCTGAAGGACGAGCCCACCACCCTGGAGGACCTCGCCAGCGAATACGGCGTCAGCCGCGAACGCGTGCGCCAGATCGAGGTCCGCGCTTTCGAAAAGCTGCAGAAGTCCATGAAGGCGGCGGCGGCGGAGCGGAACCTCGTCGACGCCTAGCGGGTCGGCTGAGATCGGAGACTAACGGAACGGCCGGGGCGGGAGCTCCGGCCGTTTGGGTTTGGGGGTGTGGGTGCGGGGTGGGAGAAACCGTACGCAAGTGGCCTGCCCGCCCATCAGCCACTTCTGCGGCGCAGAAGCACATCTTCTGTCTTATACCGGCACCTGCGTTCAGCCGCGCCACACGCTATCAGCAACGGAAGGTTGACCGCACATCGATTTTGGCGTTTTCACCACTCATCCATATCATTGGGTGATATGTGTGGACTTAACGGACCACGATCTTCAGACGCTGCTCGACTTCGCGGAGCAGTCGCCCTGGCGACTGCCGAACGGCGATCGCGTTGTGGTTCAGGTGAGGATTTTGGACAAGACCGACCGGCGCCCCCACGGGCTCAAGTACCGTCTCGTCGTTCAAGACGCTGACGGTGAGCGACTATTCGGTTTCGACAACTCGCATGAATATGACGGCTCACCAGACGATGCGCCCTTCGACCACGAGCATGAGTTCGGACGCATACACAAGCGCATTGCATACAATTTCACTTCGGCCAGCGGCTTGGTCGCAGACTTCTTCGACCGCTGTAAGGCCTATTGCGACATGAAACGGATCGAGTTCGCCCTCGACCCATGGAGGTCAGAAGGATGACTAAGATCTCCGGTGATAATCTTCGTGCAAGCTTGCTCAACAGGCTCGCCGGACCACGCGCCATGAACCGGGAGGCGGAGCGCATCGAGGTGTTGGCCGGCGCGCGGACCCGTGAACTCCTTGTCGCGATTGCTCAGTTTCGGCCGCGCTCGATCAGCGAGCTCTCCGCGATCGTCGAGCGTCATCAGCCGAACGTCAGCCGCGGCTTGAACGCACTCGTCCGGACTGGGCTCGTGACGCTCGAAGCAGACGGTCGCGCGAGTGTTCCAACGCCCACGGAGGACGGCTTGCGCAAGGCCGCCGAGCTGGCGGAGTCGGTCGATCTCTCCGACTTTGCGCCGCCGGAAGAAAACGAGGACGATAAGGTGACTCGCCTTCTCAAGATCGAGACATCGACGCGGCCAGGGGACTTACAGACCGATGCTGTGTTGGGTCGATTGGTGCTGTTCGGTCAACATCGAAGCGATGAGGGGGTCGATCTCAACGAGCTCTCAGTACGCCTACTCAAGAACTGGTGGCGGATATTCTGCCGATACGATGATCCGTTCCGCCTTTGCACCTTAACCATCCGGGCGAACGAAGAGACTAGGGCGGGCCCGCTACTTTTAAAGGCGCTGGGCTCGCATATGCAGCTCTATGTCCGTCGCTCGGAATCCATCGACCCGGCCGACAATCTATTTTCGACGGATCTCTCCGAGCGCTCAGCAGAAGAAATCCTGTTGGATCGCGTGGTTCGGCCGGTTGCCGCGTATCTGGAGCGGGGGCGTCGGTTCGATCGTCCAATTCATTCGCTTCTGTCGCGGTTGGAAGACGTCATGAGTTCGAAGCGCGAGCGGGCTTTTGCGCGGACGGCCGGCGGGCTCGGCCTATCGCTCCACGACATGTCCGATGCGTGTGCCGACGCCATCACGCGATTGATCGATGCGCTGCCCGACGAAAGTGCACGACTTGAGTTTGCATCTTCGACCCTACCCGAGGCGTTCGAGGAAAACCTTGCTTGGGCCCATGGAGAACTTAAGGCGCGGCAAGAGACGAATCGCTTTGACGGCCTTCGGGGATGGAAGACCCGGTTGAAGGTGCGGCGGGAGTGGGGGTGGCCAGCCGGCAAGGCCCGAGCCGAAGAATTGCGCCGGCTCCTCAAGCTCGGGGACGACCAAGCTATCGGCGGTGTCGAAGGTCTCTGCCGGCGCTTCGGCGCAGAAGACTTCACGGCTAGCGCAATGAGCGATGATCCCCTACGCGGCTACCGCGGGCGCAAGAACGAAGCCCCCGTTATGGTGGTTCGAGAGAGTGGGCACGCGGGCACCGCCTTCCTGCTGGCGCGCGCGATTGGGGATTACCTCGCTTACGACGACCGCGAAGCGCCGATCTCTGAACTCTTCACTGATCGCCAAGCGATGGGGAGGGCGTTCGCCGCTGAACTACTCGCTCCGGCCGAGGGCGTCATAAACATGATCCAGGAAGGGCAGACTCAAATGGCGGTAGCTCGCCACTATGGCGTCGATCTTCCGGTGGTACGTCACCAATACTCCAACCACGTATGACGGTCGACGGGGCCGGCATCCAACTGAGGATTGAGGCAAGGCATTCTGAAGGACGCCGCCCTTAGAGTTCCGCCAATTCCACATCGCGGATTGTGACCTCTTCGACCGTGCGCACTTCGACGCCGATCCGGAGATCTTTGAGGATCTCGCAAAGACCTACTCCGTCGATGAGATCGATCGCCGGCGCACCATCCCTAACCGCTTCACGCCGGGCCTCCGCGGTGAATGTGCCGGTGGTGATGATGAGCCCCTTGTCTGCACGCCCAACCATCGCGCCTCGGAAATCGCGGACTACACTGGGCCCGACCGATCCCGAGTATCGCTTACACTGGAACAGAACCTGGAAAGATAGAAGATTCATCCTCAATACTCCGGTGCCGTCAATGCCACCATCTCCGGATCGCCCCGTGACTTCGACCTTGGAGAACCCTTTTTCGCGAAGCATTCGCTGGCTAAGGCGCTCAAAGGCCGCGGGAGGTAGGTTCTTGAGTTTCGCCAGTAGTTCCTCGATCCAAGTCAGTGACTCGTCGAGAGCCTGGGCAAGTTCAGCTGCTTCGTGGCGTGCAAAATCTGCGACAGAGCTATTGTTCTTGCCTGCTTTCCGCGCTGCGTGGCCTGCTTGGTGAACCTGTTTGGGAATATCCAAGACCTCAGGCTTTGAGACCGCGGCACCTCTCGGTGTCAGGCGCCACACACCTCGCTCACTGTTCTCTAAGACGCCGCCCTTCTTGAGATAGGTCCTCGCCCACGCCATTCTATAGTCGACCTCGGACCGGCCAGTCTCGCCGTGCTCAGTGTTCCGCTGTTCTTCCGAGAGATGCATCGCCGTCGCGACATCGTCGACCATTTCCTCGATTGTCATAGAGCCGCCGTGAATTCTCAGCCGCTCGACAATGGGCCACAGGTAAGCATTGTAAGTCGGTACTTCAGGATTTCTGGCCACCTGCGCCCCCACAAAGTCCACCGCTCCCGATAGCGTGCGGCGGCTGCGCGCGGTGATCAACTCCTCCGCTCAAAATGGACTCTGCCACATGACCGCCGCGCCGCTAGGCCGACACCATACCGGGGCCTATCTGGCCCTCTCCGCACTCGCCCGTGTGCCAGGGGAGGTAGAGGGTCTGACGGGCCTGGATCAGGTTCGGGTTGGGGCGAGGGCGCGGGAAACGCGATCTCGAGCGCCCGTGGAGGATCAATGTCCGAGAGCTAGATCATGGCTTCCACGGCCCATCCGTCGGCTTCGTCGCCGGACGGTTGCGAGGGCCTGTTCGCCTGGTACCGGATCCAGGCGGCGGCGATGTCGTCGTTGGGGACGCGCGACCAGTCGTCCATCCAGTCGGCATCGTGGTCGGGCGGAGGCATGGCCGCAGGGTGAGCCCGTGCGGGTTAAGCGGCGGTAGTCGACGGGAGCCGCTGGAAGAGCGCAGTGCGGGCCACCGCCCCCTCCACCGCTTCGCGGTCCCCCTCCCCCGTGAACGGGGGAGGTTTCTTCGAGGCCCCAGCAGCCTACCCCACCGCCACCGCCTCCGGCGGATCGGCCACCAGCGTCCCCGCCGGCGGCGCCTTCAGCACCTCGCGATAGTCCGCGCGCGGGTCGAGCCAGGTGTGGGCGGCGGGGCGGTCGAGGATGACCGGCTGGCGGTTGTGGAAGGGGTGGAGGTCGTCGCCGGGGGCGGTGTCGATCATCACCATGGTGTAGCTCTGGGTGTGCTCGCCCTCGTGCGCGTGGTCGGCCCAGAGGCCGGCGATGAAGAGCGGGGCGCCGTCGGCGCGGGCGATGGTGTGGCGGGTCTTCTTTCCCGTGGGGCCGGTCCATTCGCAGATGGCGCTGGCCGGCACGAGGCAGCGGCGGGACGTCGCGGAACGACAGCTTGGCGTGCATCTCCTCGGAGCCGCAGGTGTTGGTGGGGAGCGTCCACGCCTTGGCCTGGCCCTTGTGGAAGAAGGGCGCCACGCCCCAGCGGCCGACGTCGATGGCCTCTGAAACATACGAAGCCGAAATTCGGCGGCCATATTGCGCGTACACGATGAGGGCGGAGGCGCGGTGGGGGCGGGCGTCGGCATGGGAAACGACAGGGCCAGGATTGTCAGCGGCGAGATCGTGCGGGCCGGCCGCGCCCTGGTGCGCATGAGCCGCGAGGAGGTCGCGGCCGCGGCGGGCGTGAGCCTCGAGACGATCAAGCGCCTGGAGAAGGCCAGGGGTCCCGTCCGGGCGCACCCCGACACGATCGCGCAGATCATCGCCGCGTTCGCCGAAAGGGGCGTGTCGCTGCGCTATGACGACGACTGCTCGGAGCTGATCGCCTTTCACGGCGACACGGCCATCGGCGGAAGGCCGGCCGATGGTGGCGAGCCCGACGCCGCCGATCTGCACCGCCTGGTCTATATCAGCGAGGCCGACACGCCGGCCGGCGAGATCGACGATCTGCTGGAAACCGTCCGCCAGCAGGCGGCGCGGCGGAACCCTCGGCTGGGGGTGACGGGGGCGCTCTGGTTCCAGGACGGGTGCTTCCTGCAGGCGCTGGAAGGGCCGAGGTCCAGCCTGGAGGCGCTGTACGGGATCATCGCGCTCGATGCGCGGCACCGCCGGCCGCTCCTCTTGGAGCACGCGACGGTGGCGCAGCGGACGTTTCCGCAGTGGATGCTGTGCCGGCGTCACCAGGCGGACGGCCTGATCGGCGTCCCGACGCTGTCGCCCGCCATCGCCCCTGGCGCGGCGCTGGCCCTGCTGCACAGCCTGGTGGACCAGCGGCCCTAGACGGAGGCGCTGTGGTTGAGATGAGACGGGGCGTAAGGCCCCTAGATCGGACAGCTCGCCACCTCGAGCTGGAGCATCGCCAGCACGCGGCCGAAGCCGATGTACTGGCCGGCCATCATGGCGAGCTCCAGGAACTCGGCGTCGGTGAAGTGGCGGCGCATGGCGGCTACGTCGTCGTCGCCGATGTTGTGGTGGTCGACGGCCATCTTCTCCGCGAAGTGGATGGCGGCGCGCTCGCGCGGGGTGAAGCCGGCGTTGTCGGCGTCGTCGACGCCCGAGGCGGCCTCGTCCTCACCCACCACGGCCGGGGCCATGCGCACGGTCTTGCAGAGCACGCAGCCGTTGAGGGTGGCGATGCGCAGGCGGACCAGCTCCTTCAGGCGCGCGTCGAGCACGCCGGCCTCGCCCGTGTGCCAGGGGTAGTAGAAGGCCTGGTAGGCCTGGACCAGGTCCGGGTTGGGGGCGAAGGCGCGGGCGAAGTGGCGGCCCAGCCAGTTCTCCTCGGGCGTCGCGTCGTGGATGGCCTTCAGGTAGGGCGGCAGGGCCTCGGGCTCGACGAGGGGCATGCGGGACATGGCGGCTTCCTCCGGTGATCGTGCTTGGGTCTTCCGGGCCATCCTGCACCCGAAACGGCGTGCCCCTGCGTCAGCGAAGTGTCGGTTTTCCTTGACCTACCCGGCGTGCGGTCGCCGCATTGGCGGGGCTGCACGGAGGGTTTGCGATGATCAAGCTGGTGTACGTCATTGTCCGGCGCGAGGGCCTGTCGGCGGGGGAGTTCCGCGACTACTGGCTGACCCGGCACGGCCCGCTGGTGGCGGCGCAGGCGGGGGCGCTGCGCCTCAGGAAGTACGTCCAGAGCCATCCGTTCGACGATCCCGCGAGCGAGGCGATGCGCGCGGTGCGGGGCATGCGCGGCCCGGCGGACGGGGTGACCGAGGTCTGGTGGGACTCGCTGGAGGATTTCCAGGCCGCCTATGCGACGCCGCAGGGCCAGGCGGCCGGGCGGGTGCTGGCCGAGGACGAGGCCAAGTTCATCGACTTCGAAAGGTCGGCCGTCTTCCTCACCGAGGAGCACCTGATCTTCGACCACACGGGCGGCAAGGGGCCGGGGCCGGAGGCGGTGAAGGCGACCTACCTGCTCACCCGGCGCGACGGCCTGACCCAGGCCGAGTGCCACGAGACCTGGCTGCACGACCACGGCCCGCTGGTGGCGAGCTTCGCCGCGCCGCTGAAGATGGCCAAGTACGTCCAGAGCCACGCCATCGCGCCCGAGGTGAACGCCGGGATGCAGGCGGGCCGGGGATATGAGCCGCCGCTGGACGGGATCACCGAGGTCTGGGTGAACACGCTGGAGGATCTGGCCGGCGGCGAGGGCGCAGCCGAGGCGGCCGCCGCACTGGTCGAGGACGAGCGGCGCTTCGTGCAGATGGACCGCTCGCGCCTGTTCCTCACCCGCGAGCACGTGATCTTCGACCACACGCGTTGAGCGGCGGCCTCAGCCGATCGAGTCGTCCTCGGCGGATTCGCCGGGCGAGGCCCCGGCCGGCGCCTGGCGGGCCGTCTGACGCTCGTCCGCCTCGGGGCTCAGGGCCTGGCGTTCGGGAGAGCCGGGCTCGGGGGCGTGCGGATTCGGATGTGCCGGCCGCGGCGCATGGGGTGCGGCGCTCGCCGGCGGCTCGACCTCCACGGCCCTGCGGTTCTGTTCGCCCATGGCGAGGTCCTCCTGCATTCGCTGGAGGAAGGCGGGAGGGGCGCTGGGGGTTCCGGCGGGCGCCTAGACGGGGTCGAGGCGGTGGGGCCCGCTGAGCCGGCGCTCGGTCGCGGACCAGAGGTCCAGGCTCGGCGTCTGGCCGGGGCGCAGGGCGAGGGCCTGGCTGTGGGCGTCCTCGCGGTGCTCGGCTTCGATCCACGCGGCCCAGGTGACCGTGCCGGAAGCGTCCTGGAGATAGGCTCGGAAAGTTTGCATCGCCTGATGTAGGGCCTGCGGCCGCCGGGCGCCAGCGCGACGGATGGCCTCGCCGGTGCTCAGGCGCGGCGGCGGGCGGCCTCGAAGGCGGCGGCGAAGTCGAGGAAGGCGCGGACTCGCGGGACGTGACGCATCCGCTCGTGCACCACCAGCCAGTCCTCCACCTCGATCCCCGGCAGCTCGACGCAGGCGCTCAGCCCGGGCTCGCGCCGGAAGTAGGCGGCGGGCAGCACGGCCAGCCCCAGGCCGTGGCGGGCGTTGGCGATCATGTTGAGCGGCGAAGAGGTGCGGTAGTCGATCCGCGCGCCCGGCACGATCCCCAGGATGATCCGCTCCAACACGGCGAAGGGGCCGCTGTCGCCGCCGATGAAGACGTGGCCGTTCAGGTCCTCGACCGAGGCCGGCCGGCCGTGGCGGGCGTAGTAGTCCTCGCTGCCATAGACCCCGAGGGGCGAAGGACCCAGGCGACGGGCGAAGACCCCCGCCTCGGTGGGCCGGGCGCCGCCGCGGATGGCCACGTCGGCCTCGCCGGCGGCCAGGTCCAGCCGGTCGTCGGTGACGATCACCTCCACCTGCACCTGGGGATACTGGGCGCGGAACTCGCGCAGCGCCGGCGCCAGACCGTAGTTGGCGATGATCTCGTTCGTGGTCACGCGCAGCACGCCCGAGACGCGGCGGCCCTCGGCCCGGGCGGCCACTTCCAGCGCCGCGGCGGCGGCCTCCACGGCCTCGAGCCGCGGCAGCAGCAGGAGGCCCTGGTCGGTGATGCGCAGGCCGGTCTGGCTGCGCTCGAACAGCGTGACGCCGAGGGCGGTCTCCAGGGCGGCGATGCGCCGGCCGACGGTGGGTTGGCTCACCTTCAGCGCCTGCGCGGCCGTCAGCGCGCTGCCGGTGCGGGCGGCGGCGAGGGCGAAGCGGACGTCGTTCCAGTCGAGCGGGGACATGTTCAACATTTCTGTAGAACGCAAGGTCACGCTTGTCGATTGAGCGCGCTGCAACCGGGGCGTATCCCAGCGTCGGCTGAAGGACGACCGACGTGAAGCTCTACTACGACCCTCTCTCCACCACCTCCCGCCCCGTGATGCTGTTCCTGGCCGAGCATGACCTGGCGGTCGAGATGGAGGCCCTGGACATCATGTCGGGCGAGACGCGGTCGCCGGCGTTTGCGGCGCTGAACCCGAACCTCACCGTGCCGGTGCTGGACGACGACGGCTTCGTGCTGACCGAGAGCTCGGCCATCCTGAAGTACCTGGCCGACCTCGCCGGCTCGCCGGCCTACCCGACCGACCTGCGCGCCAGGGCCCGCGTGAACTCGGCCATGGACTGGTTCAACACCAACTTCTCCAAGGATCTCAACGGCGACTACGTCTATCCGCGCCTGCTGCCCGAGTTCATGCCGCCACACCTGCTCGCCCCGGAGGTGACGGAGCGCGCGCTGGAGCGCGCCGGCCACTGGTTGGGCGTGCTGGACGGCCACATGCTGCGGGACCGCTACGTCTGCGGACCGGAGATCACCATCGCCGACTACTTCGGCGCCGCGCAGACGGGTCTGTCCCAGGCCGTCGACTTCGACCTCTCGCCCTGGCCCAGGGTGAAGGCCTGGCTGGAGCGGATGCAGGCCCGCCCCGCCTGGGGCGAGGTGCACGCCGCCTTCTACGGCCTCGTCGCCTCGCGCCGGCAGCTCAGCAAGGCCGGCTGACCCCACCCAGACCCACAAGCCCGCCCTCCCCCGCGCCGTCACCGGCGCGGCTCGACGGCGCGCGCCCTCGATTTCCCAACCGCAAAGGACTCCCCGCCATGCGAAACCTGATGCTTTCCTTCGCCACGCTCGCAGTGTTGGCCGCCACCCCGGCAGCCGCCACGGTGCTGACGTTCGACATCGACAACACCAAGCCGAACAACAGCCTGGCCATGAGCCAGGCCTACGGCGACCGGGTGACCGCCACGGTCCAGAACGGCGCGACCTACGGCGTCGGCGCCGAGGGTTTCACCCCCAACGTCCTGGCCAGCTATTCCGGCGGCACGGCCGGCTCGCTGATCCGCTGGACGACCAACTACGGCGACCTTGTCAACGTGCTGGAGAACGAGGTCGACGGGGCCAGCGTGCTCGAGGTGACCCTCACCGCCGACGCCGGCTACCAGGTGAACCTGTTCGGCTTCGACCTCGGCGGCTGGCCGCAGTCCGACTACACCCTGCCGGGCCTGCAGGTGATCGACGGGGCCTCCAACGTGCTGTTCTCCCAGACCAACGTCCTGGTCCAGGGCAACGGCGTCGGGCCCCGCCACACCACGATCGATTTCGGCGCCGGCCTCAGCGGCCAGTCGCTGACGCTGCGGCTGAACCTCGCGGGGCTCAACAACAACAGCGACAACATCGGCCTCGACAACGTCCGCTTCGGCCAGTCCGGCAGCCCGGTGGGCGGCGTGCCCGAACCCTCGGCGTGGGCGCTGATGATCGCGGGCTTCGTCGGCGCCGGCGTGGCGTTGCGGCGCCGGCGGCTGGCGTCCGCCCTCTAGATTGCGACCGCTCGGCGGCGGCGGAGCATCATGCCTGCGCTCATGAATCCCGTGATCATGATCGCCCAGGTAGAGGGCTCCGGCGCCGCCGAGACCGTCTTGGCCGTGCCGGTGGCCACGAGGTTGTCGAAGGTCGTGCCGGTGCGGGTGATGCTGTGGTCGCTCGCGAAGCGCAGGCGCAGGTTGACGACCTTGCCCGCGAAGGGCGTCAGGTCGTAGGTCGCCCGGCCCGCGGCCATGCCGGTCACACCGGGCGACAGCAGCTTCTCAACGAAGCGGTTGTGGACATTGGGCGAGGCGATGAGCGGCGACGTGAAGTTGAACGCCTGGCCCTCAATCGCGCCCAGGAGGTTCCAGCCGTCCCAGCCGTACTCGGTGTTGGTGTTGTAGTCGAAGGCGATCAGGGCGTCCGTCACGCCGGTGAGGTCCAGCTTCAGGTCGTAGTGCGACTGCTCGTTGTTCCCGTGATAGCCGTTGACGTGGCCCATGCGCCCGCCACCCACGGCGAAATTGCCGAAGAGCTGCTCATCGGCGCCCAGGCCGGCGCTGAACTCCTGCTGGAACAGCGTCACGACCGCGGCCTGGGCGGGCGCGGCGGCCACGGCCACGGCGGCGATAGCGCCGAGGGCCAGGGTCTTGGCGTTGAGAGTCATGGGGAGTGCTCCTTTCAGGGACTGACGGCCGGCGGGGAGGCCGGGCCGGCGTTGGATTGGGCAAGCCGCTCCAGGGCGACGGCCAGCGCGTCGTCGGCAGGGACGGCGATGTCGGGCGCCACGCCACGGCCCTCCCAGCCGAGGCCGGTGTCGGGGTCGTAGGTGCGTCCGATGGGAACGAAGGCCGAGAAGCCGTGCGGCAGGTCGACCATGCCGCCGAACCGGCCGGCGCCGGTGGTGGTCTCGCCGACGATCACGGCCCGGCGCGTCCGCTTCAGTCCGAGGACCAGGTGCTCCGCCGCCGAGGCGGTCCGCCGTGAGGTGAGCACGTAGACCGCCGCGTCGCGCAGCCGCGCCTCGGCGGCGTCGGGCTGCACGATGTGGTCGCGGCGGACGATCCCTTCCGGCGCAGACTGGCGCACCATGGTTGGGGCGACCGAGATCGGGACGTCGCCCTCGGCGTCGGCGCGCGTGTCCATCCGCAGCAGCGTTGCCGGTTTGGCGTAGAAGAGCGGCAGGATGGCGTCCATCGTGTCCTGCCCCCCGCCGCGATGCGGCCGCAGGTCGAGGACTACGGCCCGCGCGTCGGCGTGGGCCAGCAGGAAGGCGCGCGCGGCGGCGCCCGTCTCGGGTCCTTGCGGGAACTCGTTGAACCGGAGGTAGGCGACATCGCCGATCATCCGCGCCTCCTCCAGGCCCGGTGGGCCGCTGGCGCGGGTGCTGGCCGGCAGGTCGGCCGCCGCCGCGCGGCTGGAGCGAACCCCCGCGGGCGTCAGCCGCAGGTGGCCGTCGGGCGCCACCGCTTGGAGGTCGGCGGTGACGGCGCGGCCGAACTCGGCCCTGTCGGTGATCGCTGCATAGGCGTTGCGAGCGGCCTGCTCGCGCAGCCTGGCGGCGTAGCGGCGTCCGGCGTCGGCATCTGCGAAGCGGCGCGCCAGGATGCCTGCCAGGCGCTCCAGCACTTCGCGCTGTTCGGTGGGCGAGAGGGCCGTCCGGGCGGCGGACGGCGCCGCCTCCGGCGCGGCGGGAACGCCCGCGACGGGCGTTGCCGCCGCGGCGAGCGCAAGGACGAGGGGCGGAAGGAGGAGGGGCATCGCAACTACCGGGGATGAGGGGCCGCCCTGATCCCCCCTCGGCGGCGTCACGTCGCGGCGTTTGCGACCGAACGACGGTGAGTCGACCGATCGACGGCCCTGCGACGAAGCGGCGACGAAGCCAGGCGTCAGCCCGCCGCGGCCACGCTATGCTGCAGGTCGCTCCCCGCCCCGGAAGCCGCCCGGATATCCTGTTGCCTCACACGTTCTCGACGCCCGACAGGGCCGCATGGCCTCCGCCGCCGGCTGTACTGCGGCTGACGGCGGGCCTCTGGGCGCTGGGCGCCGTCGCCATGGTCGCGAGCGGCGTCGCCACCCGCTTCGAACCCTTGCCGGTGAATGGGCTGCGCGCCGTCCTCATGGCGTTCGCCGGCGTGGCCCTCAGCTTCGGCCTCTGGCGCATCGCGACCCTGCCGGTGCGTCCACGCTGGGCCATTCTCGCCCTCGTCCTGGGCCTGGTGGCGGCGACGGCGGCGCATACGTGGCTGGACCTGCGGACCGACGCTCTGCTGCTCGACTGGCTCGCCCCCGGCCCGAGCGTGCGCCGGATCGTTTCGGACAGCGCCCTGCGCATCGCGGTGATGGCGCTGATCGCCGAGAGTCACATCGTGATCTTCGCGAGCCTCTATGCGGTCTTCGGGATGGGGGCGACGATCCTGCGGTCGGCCGCCGAGACCCGCGAACGCGAGGCCCAGCTCGCGGCCGCCCGAACCCTGGCCGTGAGCGCCCAGCTCGCCATGCTGCGACACCAGCTCAATCCCCACTTCATCTTCAACACGCTGAACGCCATCGGCTCGCTCGTCGCCATGCGCCGCAACGACGACGCCGAGACGATGATCGACCGGCTGTCGGACTTCCTGCGCGCCTCGCTCGGCGCGGACGCACATCCCCTGGCGACGCTCGACGGCGAACTCAACACCCTCCAGAACTACCTCGACATCGAGGCCGTCCGCTTCGGGACGCGCCTGCGGGTGGTCTATGATCTGGAGCCCGGGCTGGGGGCGGCGCTGATCCCCAGCTTCCTCCTGCAGCCGCTCGTGGAGAACGCCATCAAGCACGCCGTATCCCCGGCCCTGGTGCCCGTGGACGTCCGCCTGTCCGCCCGGCGAGACGGCGACGATCTCGTGGTGGGTGTCGCCGACAGCGGCGCGGGCCATGTCGCCGCCCCCGCGCCCGGGACGGGCACCGGCCTGCGAAACGTGCGCGAACGGCTGGCCCTGCTCTATGGTGACAGGGCGCGCCTGGAGGCTGGCCCCTGCGGCGACGGCTTCCTGGCCGAGGTCCGCATGCCGCTCCAGTGGTCCGAGGGGCGCCCATGAGCCCCGTGCCGCTCCGGGTCGTCATCGCCGACGACGAGCCGCTGGCGCTCGAGCGTCTGGCGCTGGCGTTCCGCGACATCGACGACGCCGAGGTCGTCGGGGCCGCGACCAACGGCCTCGAAGCGCTGGAGATGATCACCGCCCTGCGGCCGGACCTGGCGGTGCTCGACATCCAGATGCCGGGGCGTACGGGTCTCGGCGTGGCAGGCGCCCTCTCGCCCCATGACCGGCCCGAGATCGTCTTCCTCACCGCCTTCGACGGCCACGCCGTGGACGCCTTCGACGTCGAGGCCGCCGACTATGTGTTGAAGCCCCTGCGCCTCGAGCGACTGCGCCAGGCAGTCGAACGCGCCCGGCGGCGACGGCACGGCGGCGCGGCGCGCGAGACCGCGCCCGAGACCCATTCCGACGGGTCCGGCGAGGGTTTCTGGGTGCAGGGCCGCAGCGGGCTGGTGCGGGTGGACCTGAGCCAGATCTCCTGGATCGAGGCGGCGAAGGACTATGCGATCCTGCACACGGCCAGCCGTTCGCACATCCTGCGGGCCACCATGGCGTCCATCGCTGAACAGTTTCCGCCGCCGGCGCTGCTTCGCGTGCATCGTTCGGCCATGGTCCGCCCGGCAGTCGTCCAGGCCCTGCGGACCTCCGGAGCCGGTGGTCAGGTGCTGATCCTTGTGGACGGCACGGCCGTGCCTGTCGGTCCGAGCTACCAGCGGCGGGCCCGCGCCTGGCTCGCCCGCGCGCCGTGAGACCGGGGCCGACGGGTCAGGCTCAGACCGGGTCGAGGTGGTAGGCGCCGCTGAGCCTGCGCTCGGTCGCGGACCAAAGGTCCAGCGTCGGGGTCTGGCCCTGGCACATGGCCTGGGCGATGCCCTGGGCGTCGTCGCGGTGGGCCGCTTCGATCCACGCCGCCCACGTGATCGTGCCGGACGCGTCCTGGATATAGGCTCGGAAAGTTTGCATCGCCTGATGTAGGCCCCGCGGCGGCCAATAGCCAGCACGGGCGATGCGCCGGGCCGCGGCGGATCCGCCCGCTCCGCCAATCAAATCGGATTGCGATGTCTGCGGCTGAGCAGGAACGCGCCGATGAGGCCCGCCACGAGGGCGCCTGCCCCCGCGCCCAGCCAGGTCGCGAGCGCGCGGGCCTCCAGCAGCCAGGCCACGGCCGCGAACAGCGCCAGCCAGGGGACCAGCAGGACGAGCACGAAGTAGGGTGTGCGCGATCCCGTGGGCTCACCAGGGTGCAGATAGGCGCTGGCGTAGTCGTAAGGCCCCTTGCCCGCGGCCTCCTCCAGCGCCTTGAACGAGGCCTTCCGGTGGAAGATCACCTGGAACAGGTCCCCGATCACCCGGGCGTTGTCGAAGTAGCCGGCGTGCGAGGCGCCGGGCGCGGGGAAGCGGAAGCTGGCCACGTGCACATTGTCGATCCGCTGGCGCTTGGGCGCGGCGGCGGTGGGCGACTGCAGGGCGCCGCTGATGATGTCGCCCTCGTCCCAGTAGTTGATCCAGTGGATGTGGGGGTGGCGATTGTCGCTGAACGGCGCGTCGCCGATGTCGCCGCGCAAGGTTTCGACCACCCGCTTGTAGCGGTGGAAGGCCGAGGCGTAGCTCTCGAAGAAGTACTCGATCTTGTCGATCGGGCTGCCCAGGGTGATGAAGTGCTCGATCTTGCCCAGGGGCACGGGGCCGCCCATGACGTCGGTCGGGTTGAAGGCGCGGTTGCGGCGGGTGAGCGCCAGCAGGGCGTCGTGCGCGATGCTGGTTCCCAGACTGTGGGCCACGATGACAACGCGCTCGCAATCAGGGTCGCACAGCACGTGGGTCAGGGTCTCGAGGGCGTTGTCGATGACCTTCTGACGCGCCACGTGCTTGAGGTCGGTCTCCTCGTAGGTGGCCCAGGCCTCGACGTCGCCCAGGTAGTCGGTGACCAACTTGCCCAGGCCCAGCAGGCTGGCGAGCGAGACCGCCAGGGTCGCGGCGGTCCTCCAGTCGACCTTCAGCGGCACGTCCGCCGTCTGGAGCAGACTGGTGAGCAGGGGGATGCGGGCCAGGCCCTGCAGCGCCCAGACCAGGCCCAGGACGACGCCGGCCGCCGAGAGGACCAGGGCCAGCGCCATGGTGGTGAGGACGAACGCGTTGCGGAGTTCCTCGCGCACGTAGAGAGCCCGCCAGGCGCGGGCCAGCGTCTCGCGTCGCCTGGCCGTCTCGGGATGGCCCTCGGACTCGCGGGCGACGAAGGCCAGGAAGTCCTTGAAGGTCCCGCCGGGATAGTCGCGCAGGGCCTCGGGCCCCTCGAAGTCGTTGTAGAGTCCGATCAGCCCGTCGAAGTCCCGGGCCTCGACGCCCGGCGGCGGCGGGCGGCCGCCATCGAACAGGGCCGCCAGCGCGGCGCGGCGCAGGCGCTGACGCTCGCGCCAGGGCGCCGGCAGCGTATGCCACGGCCTCAGCGGCTGGCGGAACACCCACTGGATGACCCGGCGCACGGAGTCGGTCTGGGCCATGATCGGCGCCCAGTAGATCTCGTAGAAGCGGACGGAACGGGCGTTCTCGAACTTCGGGCCGGTCGAGAACACGGTGCGGATGTAGGCGATGATCCCGCTGGCGGGGTTCGGCCGCAGCGGCTCGACCCGAGGCCTGATCTTGCTCAGCATGCCGATCGAATTGCCCTTGGCGTGCTGGCGCTGGAGATACTGGTCCAGGCGGTCGACCAGGCGGCTCGTCTCCTCGTAGCGGCGCTGGCTGCCGATCCCGTGGACGTAGATCACGCTGGTGAAGGGCGCTCGCGCCTCCGGACCGGCGTCGGCCTTGGGCCTGCCGGCCTCGGGTTCGATGGCTTGGTCCTGGACTTCAGGCATGTGGCGCCCCTGAGGCTGCGGACACGCTACCCGACTTCCGCGAGAATTGAACCCAAGTTCTACTCAGGCGACTCCTCCCGCAACCTGCGGGCCGAGGCGGCGATCATGGGCGTCTGGTCTGGGGAACCTTGCGAGGACGGCGCGGTTCCGGGCTGTGGATCAAGGAGCTTCCCATGGGACTGTTCACAGCCATTCGAGACAAGATCTTCGGTCACGCCCGGACGAGCGCGCCCCCCTCCGCCGCGCAGGCGACCCCGGCTCCTGCGCCCGCTCTCCCGACCGCTACTCCGGCGCCGGCTAGCCCGGCCGCGCCGGCGGAGCCGGTGGATGTCGAGGCCGTCCTGGTGGCCATGGCCGAGCTGCAGGGCGGCGACGGCGGGAACTGGCGGACCTCCATCGTCGACCTCCTCAAGCTGCTGCACATGGACTCGAGCCTGGCGGCGCGGACGGAACTGGCCGACGAGTTGGGCGTCCACGCGGGGCCCGCCGGCTCCGCCGAGCAGAACATCGCGCTGCACAAGGCGGTGATGCGCAAGCTGGCCGAGAACGGCGGCCGCGTCCCGGACAGCTTCTACGCCTGAAGCGCTGGCGACCCGCCGGACGACCGGACAAAAAAAGCCCCCGATCCGGCCAGATCGGGGGCTTGAGAGTAGGCCGCGGCTCAAGGGCTTCCGCAGGCCTGGGCGCCGGGTGGGCGGGCCGACCCGCGCTCCCCCCCAGGAGCCTGGATCGGCCGGACCGGACGGGCGAACCCATCCGGCGACACCCGGCGGAGGTTTCGGCGCCTTGCCCATCGAGGCGAGGCGACACCCGAAAGGACGCCGCCCCCAGCGCCGCGCACCAGCGGGAACGGGGCGGCGAGATCGGGGCCTGACCGTGGGCCAACTGTCGGGTCCGCCCACGGCCGGGAAACGGTCGAAACCCAGGCGCACAAGACCAGCCACGCCGTCGAATCGACAGGCCCTCGATCCGATCTTTCCCCGAGCAATCTCCGATCTTTGCGACGCTAACGATTGTGCTAAGTCGATAGAGGGGGGTGGCACGGCGACAACGGCGCGCGCGCCTACGGGAACGGGACCTTGAGTTCGATTCAGCTGGCCCACGAGGCCGCTTTCGCCTTGGGCGCGCTCGATGTGCGACCGCCGACGCTGGAAGTGGTCTCGCCGCATGGACGGGAAGTGCTGCAGCCGCGCGTGATGCAGGTGCTGGTGGCGCTGGCCCACGCGGACGGCGCCGTCGTGAGCCGCGACGACCTCATCGCTCGCTGCTGGGGCGGCCGGGTGGTGGGCGAAGACGCGATCACGCTGGTGATGATGAAGCTGCGCAAGCTGGCGGCGCGGCACGACGACCCATTTGCGGTGGAGACGGTGCCGCGCGTCGGCTATCGTCTTGCAACCTCGACGATGAACGCCATTCCTGACAAGCCTGCGTTGAAGACGCCTTCGCCGGGAGCGCGGCCCCGGCTCGTGGTGCTGGAATTCACTCATCCGCCGGGCGACGACGACCAGGCCTGGTTCGCCGAGGCGCTGGCCGACGAGCTGACCGCGGGCCTGTCCAAGTCGCCGCTGCTGTCGGTGATGCCCCGCCAGTCGCTGCTCACCTCAGACGTGGTGGGCCATGGCCCGGCCGCCATCTGCGAGCGGCTCGGCGCGGACTATGTGCTGGACGGCAAGGTGCGCAGCCTGGGCGGCAAGGTGCGGGTGTCGGTGGACCTGATCCACGGCGCCGATGAGACCAGCGCCTGGTCGGCCCGGTACGACCGCCCCGTGGACGACCTGTTCTCCATCCTCGGCGAAATCACCACCGCGATCATCGGGACGGTGGAGCCGGCGGTGCTGGAGCGCGAGGAGACGCGGGCGCTGCAGACGCCAGAGCACAGCCTGGAATTCTGGCGCCTGTTCGTGCGCGGCCGGCGGCACTTCTGGCGATCCACTCCCGATGACGTCCGCCAGGCCGAAGCCCTTCTGGAACAGGCTTTGAAACTGGAACCGGACGATGTCTCGGCCCTGGCGATCCTGGCGCACTGCAAGCTGTTCGACGTGTGGGTGGGATCGGCCCAGAATCCCGGCGGGGCGATCGCCGAGGCGCACCGTATCGCCATGCGCGCCGTCTCGGCGGGCGGGTCGGACGCCTTCGCGCACTACACCCTGGGCGTCGTGCTCTCGCTGATGGGCCGGCCGGCGGAGGCCAAGGCCGAGCAGAGACGCGCACTCGAGCTGAACCCCTATCTCGCGGCCGCCCTGGGGGAGCTTGGCCGGCTGCTGGCGTTCGACGGACAGGCCGAGGAGGCCATCGCCTATTCCGACCGCGCCATTTCGGCGAGCCCCAACGATCCCCACGCCTGGCTCTGGTTCCGCAGCAAGGCGTTGGCCCGGTTCATCGCCGGCGACTACGAAGGCGCGGCGCGGGACGCCGCCGACGCCTGCGCCCGGGGACCGAACCGCTTTCCGCTGCACTTCCTGCTCGCCGCATGCCACGCGGCGGGCGACCGGATGGACGAGGCGCGGCGGGCCCTGGAGGACGGCGAGCGGCTGGCGCGATCGCGCGGGGGCGTCGGATCGGCCCCGCCGGGTGGAAGCGCCTATACGCTGGACGCCTTCGCCACCGGGCACCCCTTCACGCGCAAGGCCAACCTGGACCTTATCGTTAAGGCTCTGCAAAAGTCTGGCTGGCACCCTTCCTAGGATGACAACCTAGGCGAGACCGGGGCGAACACCCCGGTATGGGGAAAATGTCCGACGCGACGGCGCCGAAGAAAGTCACCATCCTTGGCGGCGGGATGGGGGGTCTGGTCACCGCGTACTATCTGTCGAACCAGCCCGACTGGCAGAAGCACTACGACATCACCCTCTACCAGCTCGGCTGGCGACTGGGCGGCAAGTGCGCCTCCTCGCGCGGCCCGAACGCGCGCATCGAGGAGCACGGCATCCACGGCTTCATGGGCAGCTACTTCAACGCCCTGCCGATGATGTCGGAGCTCTACGCCGAGCTGGGCCGCCGACCGGACCAGCCCATGGCGACGTTCGAGGAGGCGTTCCTGCCCTCGAACCTGACGATGCTTTGGGAGTGGGACAACGGAGCGCTGAAGCCCTGGCCGGTGCGCACGCCGAGCAATGCCATCCCGCCCACCGACGGGTCCTACTACAAGGGCGTCGGCACGGCGATCGAAGCGATCCTCGAGGAGATCGCCAAGATGCTGACCACGGCCCAGGGTGTCCCGGGCCTGGTGGGTGATGGCCTCAAGCTGTTCATCGACAACGCCCGCAAGAGCCTGGCGACACCCCTCACCGAAGGTCCGGAACATCCGCTGGTGGCCGAGATCCAGGGGGCCCGCAAGCTGATCGCCGGCGCGGTCAAGGCGTTCGCGGCCGCCGCGCCCGGCATGGCCAGCAAGGCCGACGACCTGCGCCGGGCGCTGCTGACCCTCGATTTCTACGCCACGCTCATCATTGGGACGCTGGTCGACAATGTGGCCGCCAACGGCTTCGACGGCCTGGACCAGGAGAACTGGAGCGACTGGCTCACCCGTCACGGCATCCACCCGGCCACCCTGGCCTCGCCCATCGTCATGGTGACGGTCAACATCTGCTACCAGAGCCCCAATGGCGACACGAGCCGGGCCGCGCGGATGGGCGCCGGCTGCTACCTCGACTGGACCCTGCGCTCCTGCGCCTACATGGGCTCGCTGATCTGGAGCTTCGGTTCGGGCACGGGCGAGACGGTGGTCGCGCCGATGTACGAGGTGCTGAAGCGCCGCGGCGTGAAGTTCGAGTTCTTCCACAAGGTCGACGCGCTGCGCCCGACCCACGGCGACCGGCGGCGCATCGGGTCGGTCGAGATGACCGTGCAGGCGACGCTGAAGGACCCGGAGGCCGGCTACCGGCCGCTGATCGACGTGAAGGGCCTGCCCTCCTGGCCGAAGACGCCGCTGTACGATCAGCTCCGCGAAGGCGAGTACCTGCGGGCGACCGGCATCGACCTGGAATCGTATTGGAACGGCTGGCCTGACGCGAGCCATCCCCATCTGAAGACGCCGAAGGTGCTGCACGCCGGGGTCGACTACGACGAGCTGGTGTTCGCGATCTCACTGGGCGCGATCCCCTACCTCTGCAAGGACCTGATCGCGGAGGACGCGGCCTGGCGCGGGATGGTCGACCACCTGCCGGCCCTGACCACCCAGGCGATGCAGGTGTGGCTGTCGCGCGACCTCTACGAGCTGGGCTGGGCCGAACCGTTGAACCCGGCCAAGAACGAGCTGGCGCTCAGCGGCACCTACTTCTGCCCGCCGAACGGCAACGCCAACTTCCCCGACCTGCTGAAATGGGAGGACTGGCCGGCCGACAACATGCCCAAGGCGCTCTGGTACTTCTGTGGCCTGATGCCGGACTACGAGCCGCCGCCGCCGTTCACCGACACCGACTACCCGCGCCGGCAGAGCGAGCGGGTGAAGGCCCAGTGCATCCAGTATCTGCAGTCGTCGATCGGCACGATGCTGCCGAAGGCGACGGTGCGGGCCAACAACGGGCTCGGCGATCCCATGGGCCTGGACTTCGACCTCCTGGTGGACACCCGGGACGGCGGCGCTCAGGGGGTGCTGCGGTTCGACAGCCAGTTCTGGCGGGCTAACATCGATCCCACCGAGCGCTATGTCTCCTCCCCGCCAGGCAGCGTGGACTACCGGCTCGAGGCCTGGGGCTCGGGATATGAGAACCTGACCCTGGCTGGCGACTGGATCTACACGGGGATCAACGTCGGCAGCTTCGAGGGCGCGACGATGGGCGGGAAGCTGGCCTCCTACGCGATCAGCGCCTATCCCGCCCTGGACACTGTCATCGGCTATCCGACGGTCCCGCGGCCGCCCGGCGTCTCGGGGCGCGACCACGTTCCGCCGCCGCACCTGGACGGGGAGGTCCCGCCACTGCGCCTGGTGGGGTAGCCCTCCCTGCTTGAGCGGAGTCAAGGCGCCCGCCGCAGCCGAAGCGCAGAGATGGGGCGTTTAATGCAGGAGCCGAACGAGATGAGCGACCCTGTCCCGCCCCGCTCGCTGCTGCCGGGCCTGATCCTGACGCTCATCGGGGCCGGACTGTCGGCGCTGGTCCTGGCGGCGAACACCGGCGGCCCGCCAGAACTGGAGAAGCTGGCCTGGAGCCTGGGCCTGGCCGCGGGCCCGCTGGTGCTGGGCGTCGGCCAGGTGCTGCTGCTGACGGGCCTGTGGCTGCTGTGGCGCGCACGCAAGGGATCGAAATAGCGAAAGGCCGCCCCATTGCTGGAGCGGCCTTTCCATAGTCGGACCGCTGCGCGGTTCGCGACCTGCCTTAAGGCTTAGGCGCGGACCCCGTTCACGGAGGTCCAGGTCACGGTCACCGCTGGG
The DNA here is from genome assembly GCF_003254525.1 of Phenylobacterium kunshanense. Lineage (GTDB taxonomy): Bacteria > Pseudomonadota > Alphaproteobacteria > Caulobacterales > Caulobacteraceae > Phenylobacterium > Phenylobacterium kunshanense. The sequence goes on along the minus strand of NZ_QFYS01000002.1, from coordinate 630,746 downwards.
CGGTTGAAACTATGAGACACTGGGTCACCTCCTTTCAGTTGTTGAAGACAGACCGAATATGGGACGGGTCGCGCGCTCGCGCAAACGCCGCGCGCAGCTTCATTCCGCCGCAGCGTGCGCCGAGCCCATGAATGGCGTCAGCGAGGCGCCCTCCGCCTCCCGCTCGCGCAGCGACATCCGCCGGCGCAGCGCAGGTATCGGCCGACTGAGCTTGTCCACCACCGCCAGGGTGGCGCGGTATCCGGCCTCGACGGCCTGGTCGTAGGCCTCCCAGTCGCGAATTTCGATCCGGGAGACATCGGGCTGAACCAGCACGTCGGTCGCTTCCCGCGCCGCCGCCAGGTCGCGCCCCGTGGACACCGTCGCCGTGCGCATCAGCAGCGAGACGATCGGCGGGCCGAGCCGCCACTGGCCCGAGCGGATCCACCGCCAGACCGACGACGGGCGGGCGACGTCGCTGGCCGTGATGCTCCGCGCGGTCGTCACGTCGACGCCGATGATCGGGCCGCTGTGGCCCGCGCGCATGATGTCGGCCGGGAAGTTCTTCATCACGGCCCCGTCGACCAGCACGTTCTGGCCGTCGGTGGCGGGCGGCATGACGCCGGGCAGCGAGATCGACGCCCGGAGCGCCTGGCGCAGCAGGCCGCGGCGATGAAGCTGGTAGGCGCCCGTGGTCAGGTTCGACGACAGGCAGAAGAACGGCAGCCAGAGGTCGGCGATCTGGGTCTCGCCGAAGTGGGTCGCCAGGCGCTCGCCAACCTTGACCCCGTGGGTCATGGCCAGCAGCGGCAGCGCGATGTCGTCCAGGGGGCTGGAGGTGACGAAGGCCTGGCGCAGACGCATGTCCATCTCGGCCTCGTCCCAGCCCATGGCCACGCCGGCGGCGACGATGGCGCCCATGGACGATCCGCCCACGTAGTCGATCGGCACGCCGCGCTCGCGCAGGGCCTTGATGGCGCCGACGTGCGCGTAGGCCCGGGCGCCGCCGCCCGACAGCACCAGGCCGACCGCCTGTCCCGTCAGGACCCGCGCCAGCCGGGCGAAATCGGCGTCCTCGCCGCGCCGGACATGGAAGACGCGGGCCGCGCGCGTACCGTCGAGCCAAGCCTCCGACCCCTGCGGCTGGGCCAGGCCGGACGGCTGAACCAGGATCAGGTCGACCAGCCCCTGCTCCTGCAGCGTGGCCGACCCCGGCGGCGGGCCCTCCATATGGGCCGGCCGGTCGCCGCGCCCGACCTGGAACAGCCGGTCCACCTGCCGCGGCACGAAAGGGGCCCAGGCGGTCTCGTCGCGCTCGGCCACATAGAGGACGTAGTCGTGGACTCGCTCCACCTCCGAGAACCACTCGGTGGGCGCCGAGGCCGCCTCGGACCCGACGGTGGTGACCGCGTAGCCCAGCGATGCGATCTGGCGCTCCAGGCGTTCCACGAGCGGCCGGATCGGTCCTGGGCGCCCGGCAGGCACGAAGCCGAACACCGACGGATCGCCCACCGGGCCGCGGCGGGCCACCTGCCGGCTGCGCAGGATCATCAGCCGCGCGAGCTCGGTCATCACCTGGGCGTCGGCGTCGCAGGCGGCGAAGAAGGCGTCCTTCGGGATCGAGAAGATCTCGGAATCGCGCAGGGCGTAGACGTCGGCCGAGTGCTCCACGCCGGCGATCAGCGCCATTTCGCCCGCCGGCTCGCCCGGCCGGATGATCCCGAGGAAGTGCGGCTCCTGACCATCTTCCCGCCGGAACGCGCCGAGCCGGCCGGTGCGGACGACGAAGAGCTGGTCGGAGCTGTCGCCCTGGCCGAACAGCTTGTGGCCGCCGGGCAGCGAGAACCACACGGTCGCCTCTCGCGCACGCGGCTGGCGGAACAGCCGGGCGAGGACCGAATCGGCGGGGATGTCGGGCAGCGGACCCACGGTTCGGGAGGGTAGCGCCGCCGTGCGCCGACCGCTATGCCTGCCGCCGAGCCAAGGAGTTCCATCCAGTGACCAACGAGATCGCCCACCCGCTCGTCGAATTCCCGGACGTGAGCGCCACGACCGACCTGGTGCACATCCAGGCCACCCAGGCGGGCGCGGTGACGGTGACCATGAACCGGCCGGCGAAGAAGAACGCCTTCAACGACGACCTGATCTCGGCGCTGGAGGAGGCCTTCCAGACGCTGAAAGGCGCCGAGGGGGTGCGGGTGGTGTTCATCCGCGGGGCCGGCGGCACGTTCTCGGCCGGGGCCGACCTCGACTGGATGCGGGCGGCGATCGAGCGGACCGAGAGCGACAACCGGGCCGACGCCTTCGCCCTGGCCCGGATGCTGAAGGAGCTGCACGACCTGCCGGCGCTGACCGTGGCGCTGGTGGACGGCGGGGCGTTCGGGGGCGGCGTGGGCCTGGCGGCCGCCTGCGACCTGGCGATCGCGACGCGGGATGCGAAGTTCAGCTTCTCAGAAGCGCGGCTGGGCCTGATCCCCGCCGCCATCAGCCCATATGTGATCGAGGCCATCGGTCCGCGCACGGCGCGCGGCCTGTTCGCCACCGCGCGCGTCTTCGACGCCGCCCACGCCGAGAAGATCGGCCTGGTCTCCGAACTCGTGGACGACGCCGCGGGCCTGACCGCCGCGGCGCACCGGATCGCCGGAGATATCCTGGCCTGTGGTCCCGATGCGGTGGCCGAGTGCAAGCGGCTGGTGGAGGACGTCTCCGGACGGGTGATCGACCACGCGCTGATGGAGCTGACGGCGCACCGGATAGCCGCCGCGCGCGTGAGCGCCGAAGGCCAGGAGGGCGTCCGCGCCTTCCTCGAGCGCCGCAAGCCGCACTGGGCGCAGGGCGAGTAAGGATCTGCGCCGCCATGCCGGTGCACATGATCAAGCTGGTCGTCGGCGCGGCCACGATCGATGACCTGCTGGACTGGCGCGCGGCCCATGCGCGGGCGGGCGAGCCGTGGGTGTTACGCACCCGCATGACGCCCAAGCGCGCCGACGAGATGGTGGACGGCGGCTCGGTCTATCGGGTCTTCAAGGGCGTGATCCTGTGCCGTCAGCGGATCCTGGACGTGAACACCGTCGGCGAGGGCGTGACGGCGCGCTGCGAGATCACCCTGGACGAGCAGATCGTGCGCGTGGCGCCGACGCCGCGCCGGGCGTTCCAGGGCTGGCGCTACCTGGAGGCCAAGGACGCCCCGCCCGACCTGGACGAGGCCGCCTTCGGCGAGATCCCCGAGGAGCTTGCCCGCCAGCTCCGCGAGGCGGGGGCCTGGTAGGCTAGTCTCCGAGATTGTCGATCAGGCGCGCCTTGCCGAGGTGCGCGGCGGCCAGGACGCGGATCGGACCGGACGCCGGGCCGGGGCCCAGGCGCTCCAGGGTCTCCGGGACGCGGGCCTCGACATAGTCGACCTTCGCGAAACCGGCCGCCAGCAGCTCAGCAACCGCCTCGGCCTCGACGGCCGCGACCGGCTCGGCGGCGCGCAGGCGGTCGTGGACGCGGCGCAGGACCTGGTTCAGGCGCCCGGCCACCGGACGCTGCTCGGCGGTGAGGTAGGCGTTGCGCGACGAGAGGGCGAGACCGTCCTCGGCCCGGGCCGTCGGCGCCCCGATGATCTCGACGGGAATGTCCAGGTCGCGGGCCAGGCGGCGGATGACCTGGAGCTGTTGCCAGTCCTTCTCGCCGAATACGGCCACATCGGGGGCGCACTGGTTGAGGAGCTTGGTCACGACGGTGGCCACGCCGGCGAAATGTCCGGGACGCGCGATGCCGTCCAGCGGCTCGGAGACGCCGGCGACGGTGACCGTGGTGGAGGCGCCGGGCGGATACATCTCGGCGACGCCGGGCGCGTAGAGCAGATCGCACCCCGCGCTGGCGAGCAGGGCCGCGTCGCCCGCCTCGTCGCGGGGATAGGCCTCGAAGTCCTCGTTCGGGCCGAACTGCGTCGGGTTGACGAATACGCTGGCCAACACTCGGTCGGCCCGGGTGCGGGCGAGACGCACGAGCGACAGGTGGCCCTCGTGCAGGGCGCCCATGGTGGGCGTGAAGCCCACGCGCAGCCCCTCGGCGCGCCACGCCCGGACGCGGGCGCGCAGGTCGGCGATGGTGCGGACGATGGGAAGCGACGTCGACATGGGGCGGCTTATGGGCCAGCGCCGCCCCCCTCGTCCATCCACAGACGGCGACGAACGATCGCGTTGACGCCGGGGGTCGGCGCGCGCTCATTACTCATTAAGGATTGAGTCGGCTGCGGCCGTCCGGGGAGCTGCGAATCATGAGCCAGGCCAGCGTCATCGTGGTCGGCAACGAGAAGGGCGGGGCCGGCAAGTCCACCCTCGCCATCCACATCGTCACCGCCCTCCTGCATGCGGGCGCCAAGGTGGCCGTTCTCGACCTGGATCTGCGCCAGCAGACCATGGGTCACTTCTTCTCCAACCGGGCCAAGTGGCTCGCGGCCAACAACGCCGAGGCGCCGATGCCGATCGAGCATCCGATCAGCTCGGCCGGCGACGCCCTGGCCAAGGCGCCCGACGCCGAGCAGCTCGCGCGGTTCGAGGAGGCGTTCGCCGAGGTCTCGCGTTCTGCCGAGTTCGTGCTGATCGACACGCCCGGGGCCGACACCGCCATCAGCCGGGCCGCCCACGCCAAGGCGGACCTGATCGTCACGCCCATGAACGACAGCTTCGTCGACTTCGACATGCTGGGCGTCGTCGACCCGGTCACCCTCGACCTCACCCGGCACAGCCTCTACGCCGAGACGGTGTGGGCCTGCCGCAAGCAGCGCGCGACGGTCGACCGCAAGCAGATCGACTGGGTCGTCCTGCGCAATCGCCTGGCGCCCACCGAGGCCCGCAACCGCAAGCGCCTGGACGAGCGTGTGCAGGCGCTGAGCCGCAAGGTGGGCTTCCGCGTGGGCCCGGGGCTGCGCGACCGGGTGATCTATCGCGAACTGTTCCCCTTCGGCCTGACCGTGGCCGACCTGTCGCCCAGCATCCGACCCGTGGCCATGAGCCTGCAGCACGTCGCCGCGCGCCAGGAGCTGCGGGCGGTGATGGTGGCCCTGGGCTTCAACGGCCTGGACGACGCCGAGAAGATCGCGGCCGAGTAGCCGGATGCTTTACCTCGCGCTGGGCGCGGCCGCCCTGGCGCTCTACTTCTGGATCCTGAGGCGCGGCCCCCTGCTCAAGGGGCAGGGCTGGCGCGTGGCGGCAGGCGCCGCGGCGCTGGCCGCGTTCACCGGCGCAGCCTGGGCGGGGGTCAGGGGAAGCTGGGCCGCGGTCGTCGCGCTGGTCGTGCTCGGCCTCTGGTTCGCCGCATCGGCCAGGAAGGTCCCGGCGCAGTCCCGGCCGGCCTCCCCGGCCTCGAGCAGCATGAGCGCGGACGAAGCCCGGCGCATCCTTGGCGTCGCCGCGAACGCATCCCGGGAGGACATCCAGGCCGCCTACGCTCGCCTGATGCGGGCCGTGCATCCCGACAAGGGCGGCACGGCGGGGCTCGCGGCGCAGCTCAACGCCGCGCGGGACACCCTGCTGAAGTAGCGGTCAGCCCCGCCCCGGGGCCATGACCATGCACGGCTGCTTCTTGGCCTTCAGCGCGCGGCAGGCGTCCTTCGCCTCCTGCTCGCTCAGGCCCGAGAAGCGCGAGCGGTACTTGCCGCCGTCCTTCTCCGCGACCGCCTTGGCGTCGTCGAAGTGCTTGCCGAAACGCTTCTCGACGATCGCGAGCTGTTCGCGGGCGTCGGCGCGGCTGTTGAAGCTGCCGACCTGGACGGTCCAGCGACCGCCCGCGGAGGCCTTGCCCTTGCCGTTCAGCTTGGCCACGGACTTGGGCTCGACGATCTGGATGCTGGAAGCCCGCGAGGGGGGCGGCGAGGACGCCAGGCGGATCGACAGGCCCGCCTCGGTGTCGCCCTGCTGCATGGACGCCTGAGGCGCCTCGGCCAGTTGCGGCGGCTCGAAGAAATTCTGAGCCACGGTGATCTGTTCGCCACGGGCCCGGCGGTCCAGAACCTCGAACCCGGTCAGCAGCAGGCCTTCGGCGACCTTGTCGCGGGTGGCCACATTCGGCCCGCCCATCACCACGGCGATCAGCCGGCGACCGTCGCGCACGGCCGAGACGGCCAGGTTGAAGCCCGAGGCGTTGGTGAAGCCGGTCTTGAGGCCGTCCACGCCGTCCATGCGGTACAGCAGGCCATTGTGGTTGCGGATGTTCTGACCGCGGAAGGCGAAGTTCTTGGTCGAGAACAGGCGATAATACTGCGGGTAGTCGCGCATCACCGCGCGCGACAGGATCGCCAGGTCCCGGGCCGTGGAGATGTTGCGGCTGTCGGGCAGGCCGTGCGGATTGGCGAAGTTGGTGTTGGTCATGCCCAGTTCCTGGGCGCGCAGGGTCATCAGCGCGGCGAACCGCTGCTCGGTGCCGGCCAGCTTCTCGGCCATGGCGACGGACGCGTCGTTGGCCGAGCGGGTGACCATGGCCTCCATGGCCTGCTGCACCGTGATCGAATCGCCGGCCCGGACGCCGATCTTGGTCGGGGGCTGGGCCGCCGCGCGGGGCGAGAACACCACCGGATCGTCGAGATCGATCTTGCCGGCCGCCAGCGCCTCGAACGCCAGATAGAGCGTCATGACCTTGGTGACGGAGGCGGGATAGCGGGGCGCGTCGGCGCGCTTGGCGTAGAGAACCTCGCCCGTCTTCGCGTCCACCACGATCGCCGCGTACTTCGACGAGTTCTGCGGAATGAGCTGGAAGTACGGGACCTGAGCCATCGCCGGAGTCGCGACGCCGCCCAGGGCGGTCGCCACGGCCAGGCCGAGGACAGTGAACAGGCGGCGGGCGTGCTGGATCATGCTTCCGTCCGTCGAATCAACGCGTTGCGCGGCAACTGCGCCGCCTGGAAAGGGGTACCATGCCCCGATTACCCTTGCAGGAGGGTAAACAAGGGTTGAACGGGCGCAATTGACGCAGCGCAGCCGTGGAGGCGCCCTGCATCACGAATGTGCATTGTGCAGTGCACAAAAACTTCGTTGACTGCTGCACTGCAACATGAGACAAGGGCTCCAGTAGCCGCGGGGCCATGCGCCCCTCGCGTTTGATCCGCCCCGCCGACCCAGGAGCCCACCATGGCCGCCACCGAAGCCGCGAAGTCCACCGTCGAGCAGTTCACCACCGCCACGAACGTCGCCTTCAAGGAAGGCGTCGAGAAGAGCCTGGCCGCGATGAACGAGATGAATGTCCATTCCAAGAAGAACCTGGAAGCCATGGTCGCCTCGGCGACGGCCTCCGCCAAGGGCGCTGAAGCCCTGGGCGCCCAGGCCATGGCCTTCTCCAAGGCCCTCTTCGACACCCAGGTGAGCGCCGCCAAGTCGCTCGCCGGCGCCAAGAGCGTGCAGGAAGTGGTCGAGCTGCAGACCACCTTCGCCAAGTCCGCTCTGGAAACCTACATGGCCGAATTCGCCAAGATGTCCGAGACCGTCTCGGCGTCGGTGAAGGAATCGATGAAGCCGATCAACGAGCGCGTCACCGCGACCGTCGAGAAGTTCCAGGCCGTCCGCTAAATCCTTCTGCGTATCTGAAGGTCGGAGCCCGGGCCGCAAGGCCCGGGTTCTTTCGTTCCGTCCCCCCGGAACGAAGCGGCGCTCCAGTCTCCCCCACGGGAGCGCCAAGCGTAATGAGTAGCGTATGCGTTCAGGGGCCGCTCCGACAGGGGCGGCCCCTTTTGCTTTGGCCCCGGCGGCGCTAGACCTGCCGCCATGTCGACGATCGAAGACCGCCTCAAGTCGCTCGGGATCGAGCTCCCGCAACCGAACGCCCCCGTGGCGAACTACGTCCCCTTCGTCCGCGCGGGCGAGCTGGTCCACATCTCGGGCCAGGTCTCGGTGGACGCCTCGGGCGGGGTCCGGGGCGTGGTGGGCGAGGACGTGGATTTCGACACCGCCGTCCGCGCCGCGCGCATCTGCGGGATCAACCTCATCGCCCAGATGAAGGCCGCCTGCGAGGGCGACCTCGGCCGCGTGGTCCGCGTGGTGAAGCTGGGCGGCTTCGTCCAGGCCGGGCCGGAGTTCTTCGACATTCCCAAGGTCGTGAACGGCTGCTCGGACCTGATGGTCGAGGCGTTCGGCGACGCGGGACGGCACGCCCGCTCGGCCGTGGGCGTCTATCGGCTGCCGCTGAATTTCGCGGTGGAGGTCGACGCGGTGGTGCAGGTCCGGTGAGGAACCGCTTCGGCGAGGCCTGGGACCTTCTCTTCGATCCCCCGATCGCGCATCGGGGGCTGTGGAGTCCCGATGGCGCGCCGGAGAATTCGCTCGGCGCCTTCCAGGCCGCCTGCGCCGCCGGCTACGGCATCGAACTGGACGTCCACCTTTCGGCCGACGGCGAGGCGGTCGTCTTTCACGACGACAAGCTGACACGGATGACCGGCGCCACCGGCAAGGTGCGGGATCGCACGGCCGCCGAGTTGGCCGAGCTGCGCCTCGCCGGCACGGACGAGAAGATCCCGACCCTGCTGGAAGCCCTGGCGGTGATCGGCCACCGCGCTATGGTCCACGTAGAACTGAAGACCCCCTTCGGCGACGTCGGCCCCTTGGAACAGCGGGTGCACGAGGTGATCGCCGACCACAACGGCCCGCTCTGCGTCATCGGCTTCAATCCGTATTCGCACGCCTGGTTCGCCGACCGCTATCCGGGCGTGCTGCGCGGCCTGGACAGCTGGGCTTGGGACCGGCCGACTGACATGGCGCCCGAGCAGCGCGAGGCCTATCGCAGGCTGGAACAGGTGGAGATCGCCCGCCCGCACTTCCTGGCGCTGGGTCTCGACGTCCTGCCGCACGCCCGGGCCGCCGAACTCCGGGCCCAGGGCATGCCTGTGGTGGCCTGGACGGTGCGCAAGCCGGAGCAGTGGGACGCCGTGAAGGCCGGCTGCGACAACCTCATCTTCGAGGGGTTCGTCCCCGACCGGGGCCAGCGGGCGTGACGCTGAAGCCGGCGGTTCGCGTGGCCCGCCGCATCGCCGAGATCGGCCGGGAGGCCTGGGACGCCTGCGCCGACAACCCGGCCTACGCAGGCAATCCCTTCATCCGCTACGACTTCCTGCACGCGCTGGAGGAGGCGGGCTGCGCGGTGGAGCGCACCGGCTGGGGACCGCAGCACCTGGCGGTGGAGGACGAGGCCGGCCGCGTGGGTGCGGTGATGCCGCTCTATCTGAAGAGCCACAGCCAGGGGGAATACATCTTCGACCACGCCTGGGCCGACGCCTACGAGCGCGCGGGCGGGCGGTACTATCCGAAGCTGCTGTCGGCCGCCCCATTCGTGCCCGCGACGGGCCCGAGGATGCTGGCGCGGCCCGATGTGGACACCGGTGAGGCGCGGCGACTCCTGACCGGGGGCGGTCTGTCGCTCTGCGAGCGCTACGACGCCTCTGGCCTCAACCTGAACTTCGTCACCGGAGACGAGTGGCGCTGGCTGGGCGAGCAGGGCCTGGGGCTGCGCGAAGGGCAGCAGTACCATTGGGAGAACCGCGGCTATGCGGACTTCGAGGCCTTCCTGGCCGCCCTGTCATCGGGCCGCCGAAAGACGATCCGCCGGGAGCGGCGCGACGCCCAGGCCGGGGTCGAGATCCATCGGCTGACCGGCGCTGACCTCACAGAGGACCACTGGGACGCCTTCTTCCACTTCTACATGGACACCGGCTCGCGCAAGTGGGGCCGGCCCTATCTGACGCGACCGTTCTTCTCGATGCTGGGCGAGCGGATGGCCGACCGGGTGCTGCTGGTGATGGCCCGGCGCGAGGGGCGCTGGATCGCCGGAGCGCTGAACCTGATCGGCGGCGACTGCCTCTATGGCCGCCACTGGGGCTGCGTGGAGGACGTCCCGTTCCTGCACTTCGAGCTCTGCTACTACCAGGCCATCGAGTGGGCCATCGAGCAGGGTCTGCCGCGCGTGGAGGCGGGCGCCCAGGGCCAGCACAAGATCGCCCGCGGCTACCTGCCCCGCCCCGTCTATTCCGCCCACTGGATCGCCGACCCCATGCTGCGCGGGCCGGTCGAGCGCTTCCTGGAGCAGGAGCGGGAGGGCGTTGAGCAGGAGATGGAGTGGCTGGAGGAGGCCTACACGCCGTTCCGGCAGGAGTAGCCAGTCCCCGCGCGTGTGACGACTGCCACAAAAGTTGAGCCAAGCTGCGCCTTGGCCGTCAAAAACCCCTGCTACGCGGGCCCCCGATCCGACGCCGCCAACGCGCGGCGCGAACGAGGGGAATAGACATGAAGATCCGCCTGCTGACGGGTGCGGCCCTGGCCGCGCTCACCTTCACCACGCCGGGCCTGGCGCTCGCCGCCGAGGCCGCCGTCGAAGCCGCCGCTGACAGCTCGGTCGCCGAGGTGGTTATCCTGGGTCGCGGCGAAACGCGGCAGGTCCAGAGCGTTTCGGGCGAGGAGCTTTCGCTGGAAATGCCGGGCGCCAGCCCGCTGAAGCTGGTGGAGAAGCTGCCGAACGTGAATTTCCAGGCCGCCGACCCTTTCGGCGCCTATGAATGGTCGGCGCGGATCTCGATCCGCAGCTTCAACCAGGGCCAGCTCGGCTTCACCCTGGATGACGTGCCGCTGGGCGACATGACCTACGGCAACCACAACGGCCTGCACATCAGCCGCGCCATCGCCGGCGAGAACGTCGGCGGCGTCGAGCTGGCCCAGGGCGCGGGCGCGCTGGACATCGCCTCGTCGAACAACCTCGGCGGCGCGCTGAAGTACGTCTCCCGCGATCCCGCCGAGCGGTTCGGCGCCTTTGTGGCCGGCACGGTCGGCAGCGACCAGACCTGGCGCGGCTTCGTGCGCGTGGAGAGCGGCGAACTGCCGACGGGCGCGCGCGGCTACCTCAGCTATTCGCGCAACAGCGCCGACAAGTGGAAGGGCGACGGCAAGCAGAAGCACCAGCAGGTGAACTTCAAGGTCGTCCAGCCGATCGGTGAGGGCTCGGTGACCGGCTGGCTGAACTGGTCCCAGCGCCGCGAGCAGGACTACCAGGACCTGTCGCTCGGGATGATCGACCGACTGGGCTCGAACTGGGACAACCTGACCGGCAACTGGGCGCTGGCCGTACAGATCGCCGAGATCGCCAACAACCGCGGCGAGACCGGCGTGACGCCGCGCTTCCCGTCGGCGGGCACGACCTACCCCGCCCCGTTCGCCTCGGTGGACGACGCCTACTATGACGCCGCCGGCCTGCGGGACGACCTGCTGGGGGCCATCACCCTGCGCATGCCGATGGGCGAGATCGTCGACTTCAAGGCCACGCTGTACGGCCATGAGGACGAGGGCCAGGGCCTGTGGTTCACGCCCTATGTGCCGTCGCCGAACTACGGCGTCGCCGGCGCGACCAGCAACGACGCGCCGATCTCGATCCGCACCACCGAGTACGAGCTCAGCCGCTACGGCGTGATCGCCGGCGCGACGCTGAACCTCGGCGCGCACGCGGTGAACGCCGGCGTCTGGTACGAGGACAACGACTTCAACCAGGCCCGCCGCTACTACGGCCTGAACCGCGCCGCGCCGCAGCGCTCGGCCCTGCAGATGCAGGACGGGGCCTTCCGCACGGACTGGGAGTACGACTTCCAGACGACGACCCTGAAGGCCTGGGTGCAGGACACCTGGACCGTGACGGACCAGCTGTCGGTCAACTTCGGCTTTGCCGCCCTGTCGGTGGAGAATGAGGGCCGGACGGTCTTCGCCCGCACGGCGTCGCTGGAGAAGAACGGGACGATCGAAGCCAAGGAAGGTTTCCTGCCCCAGGCTGGCGCCCGCTACGCCCTCAGCGACGACAGCGAACTGTTCGTGGGCTACGCGCGCAACATGCGCGCCTTCCCGAGCTCGGGCACCTCGGGCCCGTTCTCGTCCAACAAGGCCGGGTTCGACGCGATCCGCAACACGCTGGAGCCCGAAATCTCCGACACCTTCGAGGCCGGCTGGCGCTTCCGCACGGCCGACTTCCAGGGCGTGCTCGCGGCCTACCACGTGAAGTTCAAGGACCGCCTGTTCTCGGTGCCGGTGGGCTCGGGGATCGTCGGCAACCCGTCGGCGCTGTCCAACGTGGGCGGCGTGACGGCCAAGGGCTTCGAGGCCGTGGGGACCTGGAACTTCGCCGAGAACTGGTCGGCCTTCGGCTCCTACGCCTTCAACGACAGCGAGTACGATGAGGACACCTTCGACGGGAACGGCGCCGTCGTGGCCCGCACCGCCGGCAAGACCACGGTGGACACGCCGCGCCACATCCTGAAGGCTGAGCTGTCGTACGACAGCGACGGATTCTTCGGGCGGGTCTCGGTCTCGCACATGACCAAGCGCTACTTCACCTACGAGAACGATCGCAGCGTGCCCTCGCAGACCATCGCGGACCTGACCGTCGGCTACCGGTTCTCGGGCTCGCCGTGGCTGGAGGGCCTGGAGGTGCAGGCCAACGTGAGCAACCTGTTCGACAAGGACTACATCTCGACGATCAACTCCAACGGCTTCCCGCTGCGCGGCGATAGCCAGACGCTGCTGCCCGGCGCGCCGCGGCAGGCGTTCGTCACCGTCCGCAAGCAGTTCTGACCATGCGGGGCGCGATCATCCTCATCGCCTGGCTGCTCGCGCTCCTGGCCCCGGCTTCGGCCGGGGCCGCCGAGCGGCGGCTGGTGCTGGTCACCCTGGACGGCCTCGACTGGACCGAGGTCTTCCGAGGCGCCGATCCGCAGCGGGCCGCCGACAAGGCCTTCGTCCACGAGGCCGCGCTGGTGAAGCCGTTCGTGGAGGCGGCCGACCGGCGGCGCGCCCTGATGCCGTTCCTGGCCGACGTGGTCGGCCGCCAGGGCGTGCTGATCGGCGACCGCGATCACGGCTCATGCATGGCCGTGGCGAACGACAAGTGGTTCTCGTACCCCGGCTACAACGAGATCCTGACGGGGCGGCCCGACCCGGCGATCACCTCGAACGAACACGGGCCCAACCGCAACGTCACCGTCCTGGAATGGCTGAACCGCCGGCCGGAGTTCGCCGGTCGCGTCCAGGCCGTCGGCTCATGGCGAACGTTCCGCGACATCATCAACCCCGAGCGCAGCGGCGTGCCCGTGAACGCGGGCTGGGAGGATGCGCCCACAGCCAGCCCGGCCGAGGCGGCGATCGCCAGGATGCAGCAGGGCGCCCCCCGCATCTGGGCGACGGTCCGGCTCGACATGCTGACCCACGCCTATGCGCTCGAGGCGCTGAAGCGCACCCGGCCGAAGGTGCTCTATATCGCCTATGGCGAGACCGACGACTTCGCCCACGAGGGCCGCTACGACCTGACGCTGGGCGCCGCCCAGCGGACCGACGCCTTCATCGCCGAGCTGTGGCGGACCCTGCAGAGCGATCCGGACTACGCCGGACGGACGACGCTGATCGTCACCACCGACCACGGCCGCGGCAAGGGCAAGGCCGACGCCTGGAAGCACCATGGCAGGCCGATCTTTGCCGAGTCCGACGCGACCTGGACGGCGATCATCGGTCCGGACATCGCGCCCGGCGCGCAGGTCGCCGGTTGCGCCGGCAGCAATCAGATCGCAGCCACGGCGTTGAAGGCTCTAGGCGTGGACTGGCGGGCCTACGACCCCGCCGCCGGCGCGCCCCTGGAGATCTTCCGGTAGGGCGGCCGTCAGGCGGCGGCGCTGGACTTGCGGTCGCCGTCGGCGTCCTTCGGCAGGAAGGCCAGCAGCGGCGCGGCCCACTTCTCGGCCTCGGCCCGCGTCAGCGGGGCGCCCGACTGGGTGTGCCGGGTGAGGTGCCGATAGAACTCGGACGCGGCCAGGGTCATCTTGAAGTCGGTGGCCATGGACTGCAGCGTCGTCGCCTGGGTCAGCATGGCGCGCATCGCCTGGCTGGGGTCGGTCTCGGCGGCGGCCACGGCGGCCCGGATGATCTTCAGCGCCTGGTTGATCTTCTGCTGGAAGGGCGTCTCGTTCCCGTCCGTCTTGCGCTTGAGCGGGCCGGCGTATTCGCCCGAGTTGAACCGCCGACGGTCGGGACCGATGTAGCTGACGCCCTCGACCCAGTCCCGCTCCTTCAGCGTCACCGCCTCGAGGCGGCGAAGCAGGTCCTTCATGCTGTAGGGCTTGCGCAGGAATTCGTGCACGCCGGCGTCCCGGGCGGCCAGGATCATGGCCGCGGTGGCCGCGCCCGTGATCGTGATGATCGGCGCCTGCCGGCAGGTCCAGGACGAGCGGCGGATCTTCCTGGCGATGGCCAGGCCGTCGACGCGGTCGTCGCCGAGTTCCAGGACGATGAGCTGCGGATCGACGGTCTCGGCCAGCTTCAACGCCCGCTCGGTGGTCTGGGCGGTCCAGACGTGGGACTGAGAGATGTCGCGCATCAGCTCGGCGAACAGCCGCGCGCTCGCCGGCTGTGGGTCGGCGATCAGCACCCGCCTCAGCTTGGGCGCCATCTTCAGGATTTGCCGTTTGTCGGCGTCGAACAAGAGCTTAGCTCTCCCCCAGAACCACCGACGTCATAGTCGCCAACCCGTAAAGGATGGCTTGATGACACTCGCCGACCTTCAGGCGGCGACCAGCGGCCGACCGAGCCGCCAACTCATTTTGAGCAGGCCCCGTCGACCTCAGTCGACGAACGGGTCGCGCATGAGGATCGTGTCGTCGCGCTCCGGGCTGGTGGAGAGCAGCGCCACCGGCGCGCCGATCAGCTCCTCCACGCGCCGGACGTACTTCACCGCATTGGCGGGCAGGTCCTTCCAGGACCGGGCGCCCTGGGTCGTCTCACTCCAGCCGTCCATTTCCTCATAGACCGGCTCAAGCTGGCTCTGGGCCTTGAGGCCGGAGGGCAGGTAGCCGATGTCCTTGCCGTTCAGCCGATAGCCGGTGCAGATCTTGAGCTTCGGCAGGCCGTCCAGCACGTCCAGCTTGGTCAGGGCGATGCCCGCGATGCCGTTCAGCGCCACGGACTGGCGCACCAGCGCCGCGTCGAACCAGCCGCAGCGGCGCGAGCGGCCGGTGACGGTGCCGAACTCGCGGCCCACCGTGCCCAGGTGCTGACCCACCTCGTCGAACAGCTCGGTCGGGAACGGGCCCTCGCCGACGCGGGTGGTGTAGGCCTTCACGATCCCCAGCACGTAGCCCGGCCCCCTCGGCCCCAGGCCCGAGCCCGCTGCGGCCTGGCCGGCCACGGTGTTGGAGGAGGTCACATAGGGATAGGTGCCGTGGTCGACGTCCAGCAGGGCGCCCTGTGCGCCTTCGAAGAGCACCCGCTTGCCCGACTTCACGATGCCGTCCAGCTTCAGCCAGGCCGGCTGGGCGTAGGCCAGGATCTTCGGCGCCAGGGCCTCGAGTTCGGCCAGCAGGCCGGCCGCGTCGAATTCGGGCAGGCCGAGCCCGCGCCGCAGCGGCGTGTGGTGCGCCAGCAGCCGGTCGATCTTGATCTCCAGGGCCGTGCGATCGGCCAGGTCAGCGACGCGGATCGCGCGGCGGCCGACCTTGTCCTCATAGGCGGGGCCGATCCCGCGGCCGGTCGTGCCGATCTTGGCCGTCGCCGCCGCTTCCCGCGCCTGGTCGAGATCGCGGTGGATCGGCAGGATCAGGCAGGCGTTGTCGGCCAGCACCAGCAGGTCGGGGCCGATCTCGACGCCCTGGGCGCGAATGCCCTCGATCTCCTTCAGGAGGTGCCAGGGATCGACCACCACGCCGTTGCCGATGATCGACAGCTTGCCCTGGACGACACCGGACGGCAGCAGGCTGAGCTTGTAGACCTGGTCGCCGACCACCAGCGTGTGGCCCGCGTTGTGGCCGCCCTGGAAGCGCACGACCACGTCGGCGCGGTTGGACAGCCAATCGACGAGCTTGCCCTTGCCCTCGTCGCCCCACTGGGCGCCGATCACGGTCACATTGGCCATCTGGATACGATCTCCCGACCTGCCCGGATACGCCTCCCGGCCCTTCGACAGGTGCTCGGCGGGGAAGCGGAGATCAAATTCGCGCGCCGCTTTAGACCATGTGGCTCTCGCCCTCAAGGCCGCTGCGAGCTATCAGCCGGCCATGGACATCCCGCGCTTCCACCTCGCCTTCCCGGTTCGCGATCTCGCCGAGGCCCGCGCCTTCTACGGCGGCCTGCTGGGCTGCCCCGAGGGACGGTCGAGCGAGCACTGGATCGACTTCGACTTCCGCGGCCATCAGATCGTCGCCCACCTGGCGCCCGACGAGGTGGGCCACAAGTCCACCAGCGCCGTCGACGGCGAGCAGGTGCCGGTGCGCCACTTCGGCGTGATCCTCAGCCTGCCCGAGTGGGAGACCCTGGCCGAGCGCCTCAAGGCCGCCGGGGTGAAGTTCGTGATCGAGCCGCAGATCCGCTTCAAGGGCCTGCCCGGCGAGCAGGCGACCATGTTCTTCCTCGACCCCAGCGGCAACGCCCTGGAGTTCAAGGCCTTCGCGCGCGACGAGATGGTGTTCGAGAAATGAGCGGCGCGGACCTCGCCATTTCGCTGGCCGACATCGAGACCGCCGCCGGCCGTCTGAAAGGCTGGGCGGTCGAGACGCCGCTGATCGAGAGCCCGGCGTTGAACGAGCACCTGGGCCGGCGCGTACTGATCAAGCCCGAGACGCTGCAACGCGTCGGGGCGTTCAAGTTCCGCGGGGCCTTCAACCGGCTGGTTCAGCTCACGGCCGAGGAAAAGGCCCGTGGGGTCGTGGCGTTCTCCTCCGGGAACCACGCCCAGGGCGTGGCGCTGGCGGCGAAGCTGCTGGGCGTCCCCGCCGTGATCGTCATGCCGGCCGACGCGCCGAAGGTGAAGGCCGAGGCCACCGCCGGCTATGGCGCGGAGGTGAAGTTCTACGACCGGCTGACCGAGAGCCGCGAGAAGATCGCCGCGGCGATCGCCGAGGAGCGCGGATCGGTGATCGTGCCGGCCTTCGACGACCCGCACATCATCGCCGGCCAGGGCACGGCGGGCCTTGAGCTGGTCCGCCAGGCGCAGACGCTGGACGCCACGCTCGACGTGGTGATGACGCCGTGCAGCGGCGGCGGCCTGCTGGCCGGCGTGGCCACGGCGGTGAAGGCGCTGTCGCCGGCGACCACCCTGATCGGCGTGGAGCCGGCGGGCTACGACGACACCCTGCAGTCGCTGCGGGCCGGCGAGCGGCGCCCGATGACGCCGACGCATCGCACCCTGTGCGACGCGCTGGAGACGCCCTGCCCGGGCGAACTGACCTTCCCGATCGTCCAGCGGCACGTCTCGGACATCGCAGTCGTCACCGACGCCGAGGTGGCCGAGGCGGTGCGCTACGCCTTCCGGGTGCTGAAGCTGGTGGTGGAGCCGGGCGGCTCGGCGGGCCTCGCCGCCCTGCTGGCCGGCAAGATCCCGGGCGCGGGGACCGTCGGGCTCGTCCTGTCAGGGGGCAACGTCGACCCGGACCAGTACGGCCGGATCCTGCGCGGCGAGCTGTAGATCACCTGCCGCGGGTCAGCGACGCCGCCAAGGCCGCGGCCAGCGCCATGGGCTCGGCCCAGTCGCCCGGAACGGACGGCGCCAGCACGCGGACCTGCGGGTACCAGGGATAGCCCCCCGTCCCGAGCCCGGCCCAGGACGCGGGCGCGCGCAGCAGGGCCACCGGCGCGCCGGTCGCACCGGCGAGCGCGCTGGTGGCGTTGCCCGCCGCCACGATGAGGTCGAGCGCGCCACAGAGCGCGGTCAGGTCGTCGAGATGTTCACGGATGTCGAGGCCCGGCGGCTCAAGGATCTCGGCGCCCGTGGCGCTGCGGAACGCGGCCAGCTCGTCCGCGCACTCGCCATATTGGAGGTTCACGAACCGTACGCCGGGCGTCCGCAGCAGCGGCGCCCAGTCCTCCATCGGCGGATAGAGGCGCCGTCGGTCCCCCAGGAGCTTGCCGCTGCGCCAGGTGACGCCCACGGTCGGAGCGCCGGCGCCGATCCAGGTCCGCCAGTGCGCGACCCGCCGCGGGTCGGACTTCAGGTAGCCGACGGTTCGCGGATAGTCCGCCGCCGTGCGGCGGAAGCGCCGGCAGAGCGAGCCCATCGGCGTCCAGAGCTGCACCGAACGCGGCGCGCCGGGAGCCCGGCGGCGGCGGCGGGCTCCGACGCTGTCGGTGGCGTGCGCGCTTACCGTCGCCTCCGGGAAACTGCGCGCGAACAGGTCGACGAGGCGCGGCTCGACGGCCAGATGGAGCCGCCCCTGCGGGCCCAGCGCCTCGACCAGATCGGGCAGGACATTGGCGAACATCGCCTCGTCGCCCACCCCCTGCTCCGCGACCACCAGGACGTGCTGGCCTTCCAGCTTGTCCGAAGGTCGCCAGCGCCGACCGGGCATGTCGAACACCGGCGCTCCGGGCAGGTCTCGGGAGAACCGGGCTTCATAGGCGTCCCAGCCCGCGCCCACCTCCCCCATGGCGAGGAGGAGGGTCGCATAGGCGAAGTCGATGGTGGCGACGTCAGCGGGCTTGCGCGCCAGCTTGCGGGCGAGGTCGAAATCCGCCCGGGCCGCCGGGAGGTCGGCAAGATCGAAACGGGCGTTGCCGCGGTTGTAGACCGCCGTCGCGGACTTCGGATCCAGCCGCGCCGCCTCGTCGAAGAAGGGCAGCGCGGTCTCAGGCTGGCCTTGCCGAAGCAGGGTGACGCCCAGGGTGTTCCAGAGGCGCCCCTCCTCGGGATGCGCCATCAGGGCCGCGCGAAGGCGTTCGATCGCCTCGTCGAACCGGCCCAGTTCGCGTAGCGCTGCGGCCTGGCCGTCCACCGCGTCCAGGCGCGTGGGATCGATGCCGGCCACGCGGTCCCAGAGCTTGGCCGCCGCCTCGGGCATGTCCAGGCGCGCGGCGAGGCCGGCGACGTTCGCCAGGAGGTCGGGATCATCGGGCGTCCGCGCCAGCGCCGCCTGGTAGGCTTCGAGGGCGCCCTCCAGGTCGCCAGCCCGCTCGAGCTTCGCCGCGCGGACGCGAGGGTCGTTCGGGGCGGTGGGCGGCGGCATCCTGCGATCTCTGGCGTTTTGTACAGCCTAGTCGAGTCGGCGCTCGATGGCCCGCCGCCTCGCCGCTCCGTCAGCCGGTCGCGCGTTCGTCGTCGGCCGCGAACACCCGCTCGAGCGCGGCGACGAACGCGGCGGGCTTGAAGGGCTTGGAGATGAAGTCGTCCATGCCCGCCTCCAGGCAGGCGTCGCGGTCGCTCTTCATGGCGTTGGCGGTCATCGCCACGATCGGCACGCGGCCGCGCGGCCCGACCATCGCGCGGATCCGGCGGGCGGCCTCCAGACCGTCCATCTCCGGCATGTGCACATCCATGAGGATCAGGTCGAAGTCCTCCGCAGCCGCGGCGTCGACGGCCTCACGCCCGTTCCTGGCGCATTCGAAGGCGAGGCCCACCTGCCGCAGGATTTCACCGGCCAGCAGGATGTTGATTTCGTTGTCCTCGGCGAGGAGGACGCGGCCGCCGGTGGCCTCCCCCGTCATCCTGAGCGCCTCGGCCTCCGCCGCTGGCGCGGGCGACGCGGCCGAGCGCCCCATCACCGCGCCGAGGCAGGCGAGCAAGGCGGCGTGCCGCACCGGCTTTGCGAGGTAGGCGTCGTAGTCGACACCGCGCGCGGCCTCGCCGATCGACGAGGCCATGACGATGCGGGGCTGGGTCCATTCGGCGCCGCTGCGGATCCGCGCCACCACTTCGTCCCCCGCCATGCCGGGCATCTGGTGGTCCATGAGCACGAGGTCGAACGGCAGGTTCGCCCGCGCCGCCTCCACGAGACGCCGCAGGCACTCGGCGCCGCTGTCGGCTTCCGTCACCGTCGCGCCCTCGTGCTCGAGGTGGTCGCGGAAGATCGATCTGTTGATCGCCAGGTCGTCGACGACCAGGACCCGCAGCCCGTTGAGGCTGTGCGGCCCAGCCAGGGCAGGCTGTGGCGCCTCCCCGGGGGCCAGCTCCACCTCGAACCAGAAGACGCTGCCGCCGCCGGGCCGGTCGGCGACGCCGATCTGGCCGCCCATCAGCTCCACGAGCTGGCGCGATATGGCAAGTCCGAGGCCGGTTCCGCCGTACTTGCGCGTCGTCGAACCGTCGGCCTGCTGGAAGTTGCGGAACAGCCGGCCCTTCTGCTCGTCGGTCAGTCCTATGCCGGTGTCCTGCACCTCCACCCGCAGCCGTACGCGTCCTTCCGACCCGGTCGGGGATGGACGCACCTCGATCACCACGTGCCCGGCCTCGGTGAACTTCACGGCGTTGGAGGCCAGGTTCAGCAGCACCTGCCGGAGCCGGGTCGGGTCGCCGACGAACGCGGCGCGCGCGGTGGCGTCGACGTAGCAGGCGATCTCCAGCCCCTTCTCCGCGGCCTTGGGCGCCAGCAGCTCGGCGACGTCCTCGACGAGACCCGACAGCGAGAAGTCGATCTCTTCCAGCTCGACCTTGCCCGCTTCCAGCTTCGACAGGTCGAGGATGTCGTTGATCAGGTCCAGCAAGGCGTCGGCCGAGGAGCGCACCGCTTCGGCGAACTTGCGCTGGTCGGCAGTCAGGGGCGTGCGCAGCAGCAGCTCGTTCATGCCGATCACGCCGTTCATCGGCGTGCGGATCTCGTGGCTCATGTTGGCCAGGAACTGGCTCTTGGTGCGGTTGGCGGCCTCGGCCTCCTCCTTGGCCTGCCGAAGCTGCTGCTCGACCTGCTTGCGGCCGGTGATGTTCTGGAGCACGCCCACCAGCCGCATCGGGCTGCCGTCAGGGTGGGTCATGAGCTCCATGGCGAGGCGCGCCCAGACCTCGCGGTCGTCCGCCCGGGCGATGCGGTACTCAGGCTGGAAGGGCGCGCTGGACTTGAAATGGTCGCGCCAGGCCGCCTTCACCGCCTCCCGGTCGCGCTCGTCGACCGCGCCATAGATGTCGCCCGCCAGTTCCTCGAAGGTCTTGGGCTCGCTGAAGAAGGTGTCCTCCGCGCCGACCTTGATGAGCTCACGCCGGTCGTAGTCCAGTTCCCAGACGTGCATGTCGGCGATGGTCATGGCGAGGCGCAAGCGTTCCTCCGAACGCGCCGTCGCACGCTCGGCCGCTTCGGATCGGTCGAGGGCGTCCTGGAGCTGCTGCATCACCGACTGGGTGCGGGCGTTCGCGGCCACCGCCTCGTTCACCAGGCGCTGGGTCGCCAGACGGATCAGGAGCGCCGTGACGAGGAACGCGGCCACCGCGAGGCCGAGACCGAGACCTGTCCGCGGGTCCATGGTGGACGCGGCCAGAAGCAGCGCGGCGAGGATCGGCGGGGCCGCCATCCCGAACCACACGCCCCGGGAGCTCCAGCCGGTCGAGGCGGCGGTGCAGGCGAGGGAGCCGACGGTGATGGCGAAGAAGGCGTAGCCGGCCGGCGTGGGATCATAGAGCGCGACCAACGTCGGCGCGGCGATCCATCCGGCGGACCGCAGCGTGCTGGTGAGCGTCAGCCGACGCAGACCGACCGCATCGGGCGTCCGGTCCACGGTGGCGATCCAGCGCCGGAACAGCCACAGGCAGACCAGATCGTAGGCCAGCGAGACGACGAGCCAGGCCGCCGCGATCTGCAGCGTGCCGATCAGCGCCGTGGCGCCGGCGGTCACCAGATTGAAGAACAGAACCACCGGCCAGGGCGTGGCGAGGCCCGTGAGGGTCAGCCGATAGGCGCGCTGGGCGCTCTCCACGAAGGCGAGCGTCGGCTCGCCTTCGGAAGGGCCTGCGTCGGAGGGCGGGGCGCCAGACATCCAGCCATTGTGCAGTGGCGCCCGTTAATTACGCACTTCCAAGCACAACCTTGCGTCAACCGCCCCCGCGGCGCGGGGAAGACCGCCTACAGGCGATCCTCCGGCGCGGCCGGATGCGGCTCTTCCCGAGGCGTGATCAGCCGGGCGAGCTTCGGCCGGAGCCAGCTCTCGAAGTCGTCGACGAAGCGATAGACGACGGGCACCAGCACCAGCGACAGGACCGTGGAGGTGATCAGGCCGCCGATCACCGCCACGGCCATGGGCTGCCGGAACTCGGCCCCCTTCTCCAGGGCGAACGCGGTCGGCAGCATCCCGGCGGCCATGGCGAAGGTGGTCATCACGATCGGGCGAGCCCGCTCGCGGCAGGCCTCGATCAGGGCGTCGTGCTGGCTCATGCCCTCGCGCTCGCGCTCGATGGCGTACTCGACCAGCAGGATCGAGTTCTTCGCCGCCAGGCCCAGCAGCATCAGGAAGCCAATAAGGGACGGGATCGACAGGGACAGGTTGAAGGTCAAGAGCCCGAGGAAGGCCCCGCCCACGGCCAGCGGCAGGGCCGACAGGATCACCACCGGCTTGAAGAAGCTGCGGAACAGCAGGACCAGCACGCCGTAGATCATCGCGACGCCGGCGAAGATCGCCATGGCGAAGCCGCCGAACAGCTCGGCCATGGCCTCGGAGGTGCCGATGGCCGCCGGCCGCACGCCCTCGGGCAGGTTCTTCATGATCGGCAGGCCGTTCACCGCCTTCTGGGCCTCGCCGAGCTGGTAGCCGCCGTTGAGCTCCGCCTCGACGCTCATGCGCCGCTCGCGGTTCAGGCGATCGATGCGGGCCGGGCCGGCCTGGAACGAGATGTCGGCGACGCTGCCCAGGGTGGTCGTGCCGCCAGAGGCCGTCGGGACCTGAAGGTCCCGGAGGCGCTGGAGGTCGGTGCGGGCGCTGGCCGGCAGGCGGACGCGGATGGGAACCCGCCGCTCGCCTTCGTTGAACTTGGCCACGTTGGCGTCGATGTCGCCGACGGTGGCGATGCGGACGACGCTGGCGATCGCATCGGAGGACACACCCAGGCGGGCGGCCTCGTCGGCGCGCGGACGGATCACGATCTCCGGCCCCACGGGCGGGTTCGCCTGCTTGGGGTCGGCGACCTCCGGCAGGGTCCGCATCTGGCGCTCGAGCTCCAGCGCGGCCTTCTCGAGGTTGGCCGGGTTGTCGCCGGTGAGGATCTGCTGGAAGCCGGCGCCGCCCTCGAAGCTGAGGAAACCGAGGCGCGCATCGGGGATCTTGCGCAGCTCCTCGCGCAGGCGATTTCGGATATCGTCGCCGCTGGCCGAGCGGTCGGCCCGCAGGAGGATTGTCGCCGTGCCCTTGCGCAGGTCGCCGCCGCCGCTGGACATGCCCGGCCCGAAGTTGGCGACGGTCGAGCCGATCTGGACGAAGACGTTGGTGACCTCGGGCTGCTTGCGGAACAGGGCGTCGATGCGCTGGGCGGTCAAATCCATGTCCGCGGGCGTCGCGCCGGGCGGGCCCTGGATCTCCACGTACATGTAGTCGGGGTCGCCCGCGGGCTGGAAGCCCTGCGGCAGCATCGGCACCAGGGCCAGCGAGGCCACGAAGATAATCGCCCCGACGATGGAGGCCACGATCCGGTGGGCCAGCGCCCACTCGAGGACGTTGCGGTAGAACCCCTCGAAGGGCTTGCGCGGCTTGGCGTGGGGCTTGGCCTTCAGGAAGTAGGCGGCCATCAGCGGCGTCACGAGACGCGCGACGACCAGCGAGAACAGCACGGCCACGGACACGGTCAGGCCGAACTCCCGGAAGAACTGGCCCGGGATGCCGGGCATGAAGCTGACCGGGGTGAAGACGACGACGATGGCCATGGTCGTGGCGACGACCGCCAGGCCGATGGCGTCGGCCCCTTCCAACGCCGCCTGGAATGGCCGCGCCCCGCGCTCGACCCGTTTCTCGATGTTCTCGATCTCGACGATGGCGTCGTCGACCAGGATCCCGATCACGAGCGTCAGGGCCAGCAGCGTGACCATGTTGAGCGAGAAATCGCCCAGCTTCATCACGAAGAAGGTCGGGATCAGCGAGATGGGCATGGCGAGGGCGGTGATCGCCGTGGCCCGCCAGTCGCGCAGGAAGAAGAAGACCACCACCGCCGCGAGGACCATGCCCTCGGCCAGCACGTGCTGGGTCGCGCGGAAGCTGGCCCGGGTCTCTTCCACCGACGAGAAGATCTTGGAGAACTTCACCCCCGGATTGGCCTTCTCGATTTCGGCCAGCTTGGCGATGACCGCGTCCTCGGCGTCGACGTCGCTGGCCTCCTTGGTCTTGGAGACCTGGAAGCCCACCACGGGCCGGCCGTTCAGGCGGGCGAAGCCGCGGACCTCGGAGGCGCCGTCGCCCACGTCGGCCACGTCGGCGAGTCGGACGAAGCTGCCCGTTCCCGTCGGGATGGTGAGATCCCGAAGCTGTTCCACGGTCTTGACGGTGCCCAGCACCCGCAGCGTCTGCTCCCGCCCGCCGACGATCAGGCGTCCCCCCGGCGCGTCGAGCTGGAAGCCGCGCAGGGCGTTGTTCACCTGGGTCGCCGTCAGGCCGCGCGCGGCCAGGCGGTCGGGATCGACGACGACGTTGATTTCACGCGCGACGCCGCCCACGCGGCTGACCTGGGCGACACCCTTGGCCGTCTGGAGCACCCGGCCGACGGTATCGTCGACGAACCACGAGAGCTCCTCGTCCGACATGGTGGGAGCCGCGACCGCATAGGTCAGGATTGGCGCGGCCGAATCCACCTCCACCTGGGTCACCTGCGGCTCGTCGATGTCACGAGGAAGCTGCGCCCGGGACTGGTCGATCTTCGACCGGATCTCGTCGGTCTTCTTCTGCAGGTTCTCGCCGATCTCGAACTCGACCGACGTCGTGGAGACGCCCTGCGTCACCACCGAGGAGATGTTGTTCACCCCGGTGACGCCGGCGATGGCGTCCTCCACCGGACGGGTGATCTGGGTTTCCATTTCCCCCGGCGCGGCGCCGCTCTGGGTGATGGTCACCGCAACGACCGGGAACTGGATGTTGGGGTACTGTTTGACCGCCAGACCCGAGTAGGCGATCAGGCCCGACATCAGCAGGCCGATGAACAGCACCGCCACGGGGATCGGATTGCGGATCGCCCAGGCGGAGATCGCGAAACTGCCGTGAGGCTGGCTCATTTCGCGGCCGCCGTCTTCGCGGGAGCCTTGGCCGGCGCCTGGGCCTGGGCCGCGCCCCCTTCAACGGGACGGACCAGGTCGCCGTCCAGGAACAGCGAGGCGGCGCTGGCGACGATCCGGGTGCCGGCCGGGGGACCCTTGACGATCTGGACCAGGCCGCCGCCGCGGGCGCCGGTCTGAATGGGCGCGCGCTTCACGCGATTGTCGGCGCCCACGACCATGACGCTGGCCCCGTCGGCGTCGTAGCGTACGGAGGTCTCGGGCACCGCCAGAACGTTGGCGGAGGCGTCGGAGAAGACCGCGCGGCCGAAGCCACCCGAGCGGATGTCCGAGCGGACCGGCAGCAGGATGCGCACCTCGCCGAGCTTGGTCTGGGTGTTGATCTGCGGGCTGATGAGGCGCACGCGCCCCTGGGCGACGGCGCCGCCGGGTAGGGTCACTGTCGCCGTCTGACCGACGCGGACACGGGTGAGATCGTCGCTGGACAGATCGGCCGACAGTTCGACCTGGCCATCGCGGGCCATGCGGAACCAGGGCGTGGTGGTCATGGCCGACAGGTCGCCGGGGCGCACGTTGCGCTCCAGGATCAGGCCCGAGACCGGCGCGGTCACCGCCATCTTGCGGCGTTGGGTCTGGAGCTGACGCAGGTTGGCGCGGGCGATGTCGGCCTGGTAGCGCCGCTGGGCGATCTGCTCCTGGCTGAGCACGCCCGTGCCGTCGAGCCCGGACACGCGCTTGGCCTGGTCGTCGGCCTGCGCCGCCTGGGCCTGGGCCTGGGCGATCTGGGCTTCCAGCAGGGTCGGATCGAGCTGCACCAGCGTCTGTCCGGCCCGGACGTAGTCGCCGACGTCGGCGAGCACCTTGGCCACCCGGTAGCCGGAGACTTCCGGCGCGACGGCGGCTTCCTCCCGCGGGACCAGGTCGCCGGACGCGGTGAGCGATCCCACGATCGGACGGGGCTCGATCCGCGCCACGGTGACCGCGCGGGCGCGCTGCGCCTCGGTCTGGGTCTCAGGCGGTTTCTTGCACCCGGCGAGCGCGAGGGTGGCGCAGCAGGCGACGAGGAGGGGCGTGGCGAGCTTCATGCTTCGTCTCATTTCGCGGCGTAGGCCTGGGCGGGCCAGCCGCCGCCGATGGCCTTCATGGCCTGGACGGAGCGGCGGAGCGCCTGGACCTGGGCCGAGGTGAGCTGGGCGCGCACGGCGCGCCAGGCCTGCTCGGCCGAGAGGGTGGAGGACAGATCGGTGAGCCCGCGGGCATAGCCTTCGCGGGCGGCGTCGTAGGCGCGCCGGGCACGGGCCTCGCCGTCGGTGAGCAGGGCCACGCGACGACGGTCGGCGTCGAGGTTGACCAGCGCGCCTTCAGCTTCCTGGAAGGCGACCTGGACCGTCTTCTCGTAGGCGGTGACGGCCTGTTCGGCACGGGCGTTCTGGACCTTCAGGTCCTGCATCCGGCGAGGGATCGAGAGGATCGGCTGCATGATCGAGCCGCCGATCGACCAGTTCTGGGTCTCGGACGTGAAGCCCGGCTGCTCGATCCGCGACCAGCCGAGGCCGGGCGACAGCGTGAAGGTCGGGAAGAAGGCGAGCTGGGCCAGCCGCTGCTGGCCGGCGGCCGAGCGCACCGCTGCCTGGGCCTGGCGCACGTCGGGGCGGCGCTGGAGCAGCTCGCTGGGCAGCGCCGCCGGAACGGCGGGCGCCGCGCCGACCACCGGCGGGGCCTCGATGTTCGCCGTGGGCTCCACCACCCGGCCGGTGAGGACGAGAATCGCGCGCTTCTGGACCTGGAGCTGGGCTTCCAGCGCGGCCACCTGCGCCTGGGCCTGAGCCAGGTCGCCGGCCACGCGGTCGGGCTCGGACCCGGCCGCCAGCCCGAGGGCGGCCCGGCGGGCGGCGATGTCGTAGAGATCCTTCTGGATCCGGGCGGTCTCGCGCGCGTCGGCGAGCTGGATCGCCAGCCCCCGGGCCTGGAACCAGGCGTCGGCCGTATCGCCCGCGAGCTGGGCGCGTGTGACCTCATAGGCGAAGCGGACCCGGTCGACCTCGGCGTCGGCCGCGCGGTAGGCGATGAAGCCGCGGCCGAACGGATCGATCTCCCAGCTCACATTGAAGGTCGCGCTGTACTGCTCCGACGTCCCGTCGGTGGAGAACCCGGGGATGCTGGCCCGGACGCCCGAGATCTGCTCGGTGGTCGTGCGCTTTCCCGAGGCGGTTGCATCCCCTTGGGGCAGATACTGCAGGATGGCGCTCGTGCGCTGAGCCCTGACCTCGTCGAGGCGTGCGCGGGCGGTACGGATGTCCGGGTTGCGCGCCAGCGCCTGCTCGATGAGCGCCGTCAGCTCGGGATCGCCGTAGGCGGTCCACCAGGTGTCGAGGGCAAGTGCGTCGGCGGGCGCGCCGGCGGGCGCCTCGAACGCGGCGGGCAGACTCACGTCCGCGGCGCGTGGCGTGGCGCATGCGGCCAGCGCGAGGGCGGAGGCCAGGATGGGAAAGAGGCCAGGGCGGCGCAGCATTGTCGTCAGGCTTGAAGGACCGGCGTTGTTGAACAGGACTTGGACCCCCGGCGCAATCGCTGCGCAGGCCCACCACCCGTTTGTCGCCTCCGCCGGCGACTCTTGGCGGTCACCGTGCGTCAAGCGATCTCGCGCAAACTCCGTATGATGTAAAGCGTTTTGTTGGTAATGTCGCCCCGACGATGACGCAGGACACCACCAATGGCGCGGACCCGAGGCGCAGGATCGACCTCCTGTGGGGCGCCGCCGAGCCCGGCCGTCGCGGGCCCAAGCCGCGCTACTCGGTGGACGAGGTGGTGGCGGCCGCCATTTCCGTCGCCGACGCCGAAGGGCTGAGCGCGATCTCCGTGCGCCGGATCGCGGTGGAGCTCGGGGTGTCCCCGATGTCGATCTACACCTATGTGCCGTCCAAAGCCGAACTGGTGGACCTGATGCTGGACCGCGTCCTGGGCGAGGTCCGCGACGTCGAAGCCGAGTGCAGCGGCTGGCGCGAGTGCCTGACCGCCATCGCCTGCGAACGCTGGGCGCTGGCGGAACGCCACCCGTGGACGTTGGACCTGGCCATGCACCGGCCGCCGCTGGGCCCCAATCTGGTGCGACGGCACGAGGCGGCGCTGCGCATCCTGGATGGGACGGGACTGGATGAGCTGACCAAGGACCTGGTGATCGACGTGCTGCACCAGTTCCTGCTGGGCGCCCTCAAGGAGGCGCGGGACGCTCGGGAGGCCGAGCGCGTCAGCGGCCTCACCGACGAGCAGTGGTTCGCCGAGGCCGAACCGGCGATCAAGGCGCGCCTGGACCCCGAAAGATTCCCCTTCGTGCTGCGACTGGGGGAGGCCTGGCGCACCGCCGACAAGGCGGTCTTCGCGGACCCGATGTGGCGGTTCCGGTTTGGCCTGGGTGTCGTGCTGGACGGGATCGAGGCCCTGATCGATGCCCGCCGGGCGGCGGCCTAGCGGACAGCGAAGGAAGACCTTAGGGTCGCGGCCTTTCCGCCCCGTCAGAGCAGGTTCATGAAACGCGTACTCGTCGCCGCCGCGGCCTTTTCCGTCATCGCCACCGTCGCCTTCGCCGCGACGCCCGCCCTCGATCCCGCCCGCGTGGTGCAGGACGTGAAAGTGCTCTCCTCCGACGAGTTCGAGGGACGCGCCCCGGCCACCGCCGGCGAAGAGAAGACCGTCGCCTACCTGATCGAGCAGCTGAAGGCGGCCGGCGTGCAGCCCGGCGGCGACCTTAAGCCAGACGGCGGCCGCGCCTGGACACAGGACGTCCCCCTCGCTCGCTTCCGCACCCAGGGGACTGTGAGCGCCAGCGTGACGGTGAACGGCCAGGTCCAGCCCTGGACCCAGGGCGAGCAGATCGCCATCCGCGCCAGCCAGACCGGCGAGAGCCGCCTGACGGTGAAGGACGCGCCGATCGTCTTCGTCGGCTATGGCGTGAAGGCGCCCGAGCGGAACTGGGACGACTTCAAGGGCGTCGACCTCAAGGGCAAGGTCGCGCTCGTGCTGGTCAATGATCCCGACTTCGAGACGGGCAAAGGCGACTTCGGCGGCAAGGCCATGACCTACTACGGCCGCTGGACCTACAAGTTCGAGGAAGCGGCCCGCCAGGGCGCCGTCGGCTTCCTGGTGATCCACGAGACCGCGCCCGCCTCCTACGGCTGGGCCACCGTGAAGAACTCCAACACCAACGAGATCTTCGACGTCATCCGGAAGAACCCGCTGGAGGCGCACGCCCCGCTGGAAGGCTGGGTGCAGCGGGACGTGACCGTCGAGCTGATGAAGGCCGCCGGGCTCGACTTCGAGGCGCTGAAGAGTCAGGCCCAGACCCGCGACTTCAAGCCGGTCGAGCTGAAGGGCGTCACCTTCTCCACCGACTATGCGATCGACGCCCAGAAGGTCGTCTCGAAGAACGTGGTGGGGATCGTGCCGGGCTCCAAGCGCCCCGGGGAGCACGTGCTCTACACCTCGCACTGGGACCACCTGGGCGTGGGCGAGCCCGACGCAAGCGGCGACCGCATCTATAACGGCGCCGTCGACAACGCGATGGGCACGTCCGTGGTGCTGGAGATCGCCCGCGCCTTCGCCAAGGGCCCGAAGCCCGAGCGGTCGGTCGGCTTCCTGTTCGTCACCGCGGAGGAGAAGGGCCTGCTGGGCTCGGAATACTATGTGGTGAACCCGCTCTATCCGCTGGCCACCACCGTCGGCGTGCTGAATCTCGACGGCGGGGCTCCGGCGCCGGCGAAGAACTTCTCCACGGCGGGCGATGCGCCGCTGACCCTGCAGGACGACCTGATCGCGGTCGGCAAGTCCAGGGGCCGCTACTTCAGCCCCGACCAGCGCCCCGAGGCGGGCAGCTTCTTCCGCTCAGACCACTTCCCCTTCGCCAAGGCCGGCGTGCCCGCCATCTCCTATCGCAGCGGGCAGGACATGGTGGACGGCGGTGTGGAGGCCGGGGAGCGGTTCGCCGAGGAATATACGATCAAGCGCTATCACCAGCCCGCCGACAATTTCGACCCGACCTGGAAGCCCGACGGCGCCCTGGCCGACGGCGAACTGCTGCTGGACCTGGGCCGCAAGCTGGCCAACGGTCGTCAGTGGCCCGACTGGAAGCCCGGCGCCGAGTTCAAGGCCGAGCGGGACAAGACCGCCGCCCAGCGGAAATAGGCGGCGGTCAAGGTAGCAGCGAAAACAAGTTCGCCTTCCACGGTAGCGCTGGGAACCGGCGGCAAGCTTCGCCGCTTGGGAGGGCGGCGGGCTTAGTTCCCTGTCCCTCGATGCCCGCCCGGACGCCCCCGGCCGACACGTCACCACGGCCGGGGGCGCCCGCAACCCGCGCTCCAGAACATCTTGAGAACGCGCATCATCGCCGCTAGCCTCCGCGCGGAAAGCGTCGAGGAGACGAGCATGGCCGAAGCGGGCCGGATCCGGTGCGGGATCGGGGGATGGACGTTCGAGCCCTGGCGGGGCGTCTTCTACCCGCCGAAGTGGCCGCATGCGCGCGAGCTGGAGTACGCCAGCCGCCGGCTGACGGCGATCGAGATCAACGGCACCTACTATTCCAGCTTCAAGCCCGAGAGCTGGGCAAAGTGGCGCGCGGCCACGCCGGACGGGTTCAGGTTCTCGGTGAAGGCCAGCCGGTTCTGCACGAACCGCAAGGTGCTGGCGGACGGCAGGGACTCCATGGCGATCTTCCTGGGCCAGGGGCTCACCGAACTGGGCGACCGGCTGGGACCGATCCTCTGGCAGTTCATGCCGACCAAGAAGTTCGACTATGACGATTTCGCCGGCTTCCTCGACCTGTTGCCGGAGAAGGTCGGGGACATGACCGCGCAGCATGTGGTCGAAGTGCGGAACGGCACATTCAACGACCCGAAATTCATCGGCCTCTGCCGCGATCGCAACGTCGCGATCTGCAATTCCGAGAACGAGAACTACCCGTTCATTCCCGACATCACCGCCGACTTCGTCTACCTGCGCCTGCTGTCGGCCGACGACGAGATTCCCACCGGTTACGACGAGGCCGACCTCGACCTCTGGGCCGATCGGTTCAAGGCCTATGCCGAGGGCCGCGTGCCGGGCGACTTCACGCCCATCGACCGCACGGGGCCGCCCGAGACCCCGCACGAGGTCTACGCCTTCGTCATCCACGAGGGGAAGGTGCGGGCGCCGGCGGCGGCCCAGGCGTTCATCCGCCGGGTCGACCCGGAATTCCGGCCGCCCGCCGACTGACCGGCCTCAATGGGCGCCCACCCCGTGGGCGGCGTCGGCGCCCGGCTGCGGGACGGCCGGCTCCTCAGGCTCCAGGTCCAGTGGCGCGCGGATGTGGCAGCAGACGCCCGCGGGGTCGAACCGGATCTGCACCTCGCCGCCCAGCTCGTGGGCGAGCCCCCGCTCCAGCAGGCGTGAACCGAAGCCCCGGCGCGCCGGCGGCGTCACCCGCGGCCCATCCGCCTCGCGCCAGTCGAGGACGAGTCGCGGCGGCTGCGAGCGTGAGTCCACCCGCCACCTGATCTCCACCTGTCCGCCGTCCACCGAGAGCGCACCGTACTTGACCGCATTGGTCGCCAGCTCGTGCGCGCCCATCGCCAGGGCCAGCGCCATCTTCGGCGAAATCCGCAGATCGGGCCCGCCCAGGGTGACGCGGCCGCGGCCGTGCGGCGCCATCGTCCGCTCCAGGATGGTGCGCAGCGACGCCCCCGCCCAATGCTCGCGGGTCAGGATGTCGTGCGTCCAGGCCAGCGCCATCAGGCGCTCCTCGAAATCGGCCAGCGAGGCGGGGTCCGCGGCCCGGCCCAGGCTCTGTCGCGCCACGGACTGCACCGTGGCCAGCATGTTCTTCACCCGGTGGTTCAACTCGTGGATCAGCAGCTTCTGGCGCTGCTCGGCCCGGCGGCGCTCGTCCACCTCGCGCTGAAGCTTGGCCGCGGAGACCTTCTGGTGGGTGACGTCGAGGGTGACGCCCACCACCCGCACGGGCGCCCCGTCCGCGCGGCGTTCCACCACCGCGGCGCTGGTCCGCAGCCAGCGATGGCCGCCGTCGGCGGCGGCGACCCGGAACTCGGCCTCGGCCCGTCCCGCCGCCGGCAGGGTCTCGAGCGCCGCGATGATCACGGGCAGATCGTCCTCGACCACGAAGCTGCGCCAGTCGGCCAGGACCTCGTCGTCGGTCACCGTCGGCGGAAGTCCGATCAGCGCCCGCGCGGCGCCCACGTCGAGCCAGCGGAGGTTGCGCGGAATCCGCCATTCCCAGGTCGCGGCGCGGGCGGACTGGTGCGCCAGGCGCAGGCTGTCGTTGGCGGCCCGTAACCGGTGCTCCTTGCGTCGCAGCGAGCGCTCGCTGCGCTCACGCGATGTGACGTCGCGCAGCAGGAATGCCATGCCGCCCGAGGTGCGCAGGCCGCGAACCTCGACCCATTCATCGTCGGCGGCGGGCCTCGCCACCACGAACTCCACGGAGGCCCCGTCACGCAGGGCGCTACGGAACCGCAGTTCCAGCGTCTTGTCCCCGAGTGGCTGGAGCAGTTCGCAAAGATCGCGGCCGAGGAACTTTTTCCGGCCCAGGTGAAGGAATGCGGTCGCGGGGGCGTCGCAAAAGACGATCCGGCCGGCCGGATCGCACGCGATCACGCCGTCGCCGCCGGTGTCCGCCAGCAGCGCCTCGCCGATCCATTGGGCGAGCAGGCGCTGATCAGCCTCCTCGCGCGTCGTGGCCGCCATCCGATCCCTCGCCGCGGCCCCCCTCGCAGCGCAGCATGCCGCAAAGCGCCGCCTTGCGGGGGTGGCGGAATGTCGCAGGGCCGCTTGTCCGCCAGATTCATGGGCCCCGACGAAGAGTCGCCGGCAAAAGAAAAGGCGCCCCACAGAGCAGGGCGCCTTCGCTGTGTTGGGTTGTTTGGCGGGGCTTACGCGCCGCCCGGGAACCGCATCGGGATCTTCACGTCGCCCGACTTGTCACCGATCGGCATGGCTTCGGCGACGCACAGGGCGGCCTTGTCGAAACCCTTGCCCGGGGCGCTGTCGGAAACCACCGAGCAGCCCGCGAGCTTGCCGCCGGCCGCCGTGCACTGAAGCATGACAGTCGCGGAATCGCGGGTGTTGGCGTTCTTGGTCAGGCACTTGGCCATGCTTTCCTGGAACGACGCGGCGCCCGCAGCGCCGGTAAGCGCAAAGCTCAGAGCAATACCACCAATAAGAGAGATCGCTTTCTGCATCCCCACCTCCTGTTAGAGAAACAATGATTGGGGGAAATACCGGGCAGCGGTTAACGAAGCCTGATCTCCCAAAAAATTCGCTTAGGTGAGAATCCGTTAGGGACCTTCGTTCAGCATGCACATGCTAACGGGGGTCTGCCCCCCAAGCAGAGGAACTCGGGGGACGGCTTTAATGAAGCGTTTTAGACTCGATGACTTGCCGTTGATGGTAAAGGTGGGCTTCGCGCCCGTCCTTGCCCTCGTGATGCTGGCGGTCCTGGCCACCACTGCGGTGGTCCTGCAACAGAACCAGATGCGCGAGTTGGACCAGGTCGTGAAGACCGACATGCCCAACAGCCTGCGCATGCAGCGCATTTCCGAGCGCATCACCAATGTTCATGGCGAGCTCTACTTCCTGCTGACCCACCAGGCGGCGCAGATCGAAGCTGAGAAGATCCCTGAACAGAGCAAGGCCCTGATGGCGGAAGTCGACGCCATCACCAAGGAAGTCGGCGTCGCCCGTGCGGCCGCCACGCCGGCCCAGCGCCCCGCCTACGACAAGCTGATCAAGGACCTGAAGGAGACGCGCGACGCGCTCGACATCATCATGTCGATGATGAGCGTCGACTTCGCCTCGGCCGCCGGCTTCGCCGCGCCGTTCGAAGATCAGTACAAGAAGATGAACACCAACCTGAAGTCGATCGTGACCGCGACCCAGAAGGCCACCGACGAACAGGCCGCCGCCGCGGGCGAACGCTCGAAGGCCGCCCAGTCGATGACCATCGTGGCCTCGCTGGCCACCCTGGCCCTGACCGCGGCGATCGCCGCCTTCCTGGTGCTGAACCTGCGTCGGGCCGTGCAGCGCATCGCCGGCGCCACCGAGCGCCTGTCGCGCGGCGAGAACGACATCGACCTCGACAAGCTGGAACGTCGGGACGAGCTGGGCGCCATCGTGAAGTCGCTCACGGTGTTCCGAGACAACCAGCTCCACCTGGAGCAGATGCGCCGGGATCAGGAAGAGCAGCGCGCCGCCGCCGAGGCCAGCCGCCGCGAATCCGCCGCCCTGGCCGAGGCTTCGGCCGAGGAGCAGGCCCGCGTGGTCACCTCGCTGGCCGGCGCCCTGGAACGCGTCGCCGCGGGGGACCTCACGGTCCGCCTCTGCGAAGCCTTCCCGGGCGGCTACGAGAAGCTGCGCAACGACTTCAACGACGCCTTGGCCAAGCTGGAAGTGGCCCTGGCCGCGATCGCCGGCGCCACCTCGGGCATCCGCTCGGGCGGCAACGAGATCGCCCAGGCCACCGACGACCTGTCGCGCCGCACGGAGCAGCAGGCCGCCACCCTGGAGCAGACCGCCGCGGCGCTCGACGAGATCACCGCCACTGTCCAGCGCTCGGCCACGGGCGCCAACCTGAGCCGCGAGGCCGTCGCCGCCGCCAAGACGGAAGCGGAGCGCTCGGGCGAGGTGGTGAGCCGCGCCGTCGCCTCGATGAACGAGATCGAGAAGTCGGCCAAGGAGATCAGCCAGATCATCGGTGTGGTCGACGAGATCGCCTTCCAGACCAACCTGCTGGCGCTGAACGCCGGCGTCGAGGCCGCACGGGCCGGCGACGCGGGCAAGGGCTTCGCGGTCGTGGCCTCGGAAGTCCGGGCCCTGGCCCAGCGCTCGGCGGAATCCGCCAAGCAGATCAAGAGCCTGATCTCGACCTCCAGCTCGCAGGTGGCCGAAGGCGTGAACCTGGTCGGCGAGACCGGCCAGGCGCTGCACCGGATCATCACCCACGTGGACGAGGTCTCGAAGCTGGTCAGCGAGATCGCCGCCTCCGCCAAGGAGGAAGCGACCGGGATCGCCGAGGTGAACACCGCGGTGAACCAGATGGACCAGGTCACCCAGCAGAACGCGGCCATGGTGGAAGAGACCACCGCGGCCAGCCGCATGCTGGCGGGCCAGACCGAAGAACTGTTCGGCCTCGTGTCGCGCTTCCAGGTCAACGAGACCGCGACGGCGGCTCCGACCGTCACGGCCCGCGCCCCCGTGTTCGCCTCGTCCGCCGAGGCGGAGCCGGAACCGCGCGCCAAGGTGGCCGCCCCGGCGTTCCGCACCGCGGGCGCCACGGCTCTGGCCGCCGACGACGACTGGACCGAGTTCTAAGGTCCAGCCGACACCCCGTTCCTCGAAGGGCCGGAGCCACCCCGCTCCGGCCCTTTTCTTTTTGGCTCCGGCTTTGGTTCTGGCGTTTGCGGAATGTCAGTTGGCGACCGGACCAAAGGCTCTAATATGACGCCCGTCAGTTTTGGGGCGCCGAGAGTCGTATGTCGCAAGTCGCTTATCTTCCCGTGGGCAAGCGGGAGCAGACAAAGGTCCAGAATCGCCAGGCGATCCTGGACGCGGCCCGGGAGGTCTTCGGAGAGCTGGGCTACGAGTCGGCGACGGTCCGCGACATCATCCGACGCACCGGCCTCGCCGCCGGCACCTTCTACAATTACTACCGCTCCAAGGAGGAGGTGTTCACCGCCCTCGCCGATGATGGCGCCCGGCGTTTCGCCCCGATCCTCAAAGGGCTGCGCAGCAAGGGCTATCCGCTGGAGGCGTTCGTCCGCGAAGCCATCGTCGCCTACTTCGGGTTCATGGCCGACGAGCACGTGAGCTGGGCGGCCCGGCGGCCCGCCGGCGAGCAGCATCCGCACATCCAGGGCGAGACGCCCGAGATGGCCGCCGTCTACGCCGAGGTGAAGGACGCCATCGAGGGCGCCATCGCCGAGGGCAGCAGCCCGCTGGCCGACGCCGACTACATGGCCGCGTCCTGCATCGCCGTGGCCCGCGAGGTCTGCGACCGCATGCTGATGCGCCGGCCCATCGACACCGCCTCCGCCGCCGACTTCGCGGTTTCCATGATCCTCAACGGCATAGGCGGCCTGCCCGGGGCCCGCGCCTGATGGCTTCCGCCGCCGTCCAGCGCTTCGTCGCCCGCACGATCCTGTCCCTCCCCTCACCGCTGCTGCGGCTGATGAGCGGCGGCGCCGCCGTCTACAGGGCCGGGCGCACGCTCGATCCGCGCCTCCAGTTCCTGGCCCACCAGGCGCGCAACCAGCCGCCGATGGACACCCTGTCCCCTGAGGAGGCCCGCCGCGGCGAGACCCAGGCGATCAGCGCCGTCACGGGCGACCTGGAGCCCGGCGTGCGCTGGGAGCCGCTGAACGTGCCCGGCCAGGTCAGCGACGTGCCGGCCCGCCTCTACCGGCCCGAGCCGCAGGACCCGTCCGCGCCGATGATGGTCTGGGCGCACATGGGCGGCGGGGTGATCGGCAGCCTGGACACCAGCCACTGCTTCGCCGCCCTGCTGGCGCGCATCACCCGCGGACCGGTGCTGTCGGTGGACTATCGCCTGGCGCCCGAGCACCGCTTCCCGGCCGGCTTCGAGGACGTGCTGGGCGCCTACCGCTGGGCGCGCAACAGCGCCGAGCACTACGGGGCGACCGGCGTCGCCATCGGCGGCGATTCCATGGGAGGCAACTTCGCGGCCATCCTCTGCCAGGAGCTGAAGCGCCTGGGCGAGCCGCAGCCGCGCATGCAGCTCCTCGTCTATCCCTGCACGGACGTGGCCTCCGAGAGCGAGTCCATGACCGTCTTCGGTGACGCCTTCCCGCTGAACCGGGCGATGATGGACTGGTTCATGGGCCACTACCTGGGCCCCGACGACGATCCGGCCAGCCCGCGCCTCTCGCCGCTGCGGGAGAAGGACCTCACCGGCCTAGCGCCCGCGGTGATCGCCACCGCCGGCTTCGACCCGCTGGTCGACCAGGGCGAGGCCTACGCCAAGGCGCTGAAGGCCGCTGGCGTGACGGTGCGGTACCGTTGCTACGACAGCCTCACGCATGCGTTCGCGGCCTTCACCGGCGCGATCCCGGCGGCCGACGCGGCCTGTCGCGAGATCGCCGGCCTGGTGCGCGACACCTACGAGGAGACGCGCCCCGCATGAGAGCCCTGGTCGTCGAGGAACTCCTGCCGGACTACGCCGGCGTCCATGTGAGGGAGATCCCGACGCCGGAGCCGGGCCCGGGCGAGGTCCGGGTGAAGATCCTGGCCGCGGCGGTGAACTTCCCCGACCTGATGCAGACCCGCGGCGAGCACCAGCACAAGCCGGCGCTGCCGTTCATCGGCGGC
Source organism: Phenylobacterium kunshanense (assembly GCF_003254525.1). GTDB lineage: Bacteria > Pseudomonadota > Alphaproteobacteria > Caulobacterales > Caulobacteraceae > Phenylobacterium > Phenylobacterium kunshanense. The sequence continues at coordinate 593,482 of NZ_QFYS01000002.1, read as the reverse complement.
ATGGAGATGGCCGGCGTGGTCGACGCCGTCGGCGAGGGCGTCACCGCCTTCAGCCCCGGCGACGAGGTCTGCTCGGGCGGGCGCGGCGTCTTCGCCGAATATGCCGTGTTCCCCGCCGCAGCGCTGCAGAAGAAGCCCAAGGGCCTGACCTTCGCCCAGGCGGCCGGCTATCCGGTGGCCTACCTTACCGCCTACGTCGCCCTGAAACGCTGCGCGGACGCGAAGGCCGGCGAATGGGTGCTGGTGCACGGCGCGGCCGGCGGCGTCGGACTCGCAGCGGTCGACTACGCCAAGGTGCTGGGCTGCAAGGTGATCGCCGCCTCGGCCTCGGACGAGAAGCTGGCGGTGATCCAGCGCGAGTACGACGTGGACGCCACCGTGAACGTCACCGGCGGCTTCCGCGAGCGGGTGAAGGAGATCACCGGCGGCCGGGGCGCGGACGTGATCTACGACCCCGTCGGCGGCGATGTCTTCGACGAGTCGATCCGCTGCATCGCCTTCGGCGGTCGCATCCTGTCGATCGGCTTCACCTCGGGCCGGCTGCCCACGCTGCCGGTCAACATCGCCCTCATCAAGGGCTTCTCGGTCCACGGCGTCCGCGCCGGCGAATACGGCCGCCAGTTCCCCGAGAAGGGCCGCGAGAACACCGCCGCCATCTGGAAACTGGCCGAGGACGGCCTGGTGAAGCCCCGCGTCGACCACGAGTACGCCCTCGCCGACTGGCGCGAGGCCTACGAGACGCTGGCCCAGCGCAAGGTGGTCGGCAAGACGATCATCCGGCCGGATCTGTGATGCGAATCCGCGACGCCGCCCCAGAGGACGTCGCGGACATTGTGATCCTCGCCGAGGCGCGACGACGGCAGTACGAATGCTGGCAGCCGGTCTTCTGGAAGAAGGCGGAGAACTCCGCCGACGTGAGCGCCGCCTTCCTCGGCCAGCTCGTCGTCAATCCGGCGGTGGTCACCCGCGTCGCGGTACAGGACGGTCGGCTGGACGGCTTCCTCATCGCGTGGAAGACGCCCTCGCCGCCAGTGTACGCGCCCGGCGGCGACACCTTCACCGTCGATGACTTCTGCGTCCGCACGCCTGAACTCTGGCCCACGGTGGGGCGGGCGTTGTGGAACGACTGCATGGCGATCGCCCGGGCGGCCGGTTGGCGGCAGGTCGTGGTGGTGAGCGGTCACCTCGACGCCGCCAAGAACGCCATGCTCAGCCAGACCGGCCTGACAATCGCCTCGAACTGGTGGACTCTGCCGATCGATCCGGAGAGTGGTGAAGCATGACCATCGGCAGCGAAGAAGAACTGGAACAGCTCAAGGCCGCGGGCCGCGTCGTAGCGCGGACGCTGAAGGCCATGGGCGAGGCGCTGGAGCCCGGCATCACCACCCGCGAGTTGGACGAGATCGGGCGGAAGATGCTGGAGGACGCCGGCGCGCGCTCGGCGCCGCAGCTCACCTATGACTTCCCGGGCGCCACCTGCATCTCGGTGGGCCCCGACGTGGCGCACGGCATCCCGGGCGACCGCGTGGTCCAGGCCGGCGACCTGATCAATATCGACGTCTCGGCCGAACTCGACGGCTTCTTCGGCGACACCGGGGCCTCGTTCGCCGTGCCGCCGGTCAGCAAGCGCGTGGAGCGCCTGTGCCGCGACGGCCGCCGGGCGCTCTGGACCGGCATCAGGGCCGTGCGCCCCGGCGCCTCGCTGGGCGAGCCCGGCCGCCAGATCGAGGCCTTCGCCCGGAAGAACGGCTACAGCCTGGTCCGCAACCTCGCCAGCCACGGCGTCGGCGCCTCGCTGCACGAGGAGCCCACCGAGATCCCCACCTGGCACGAGCGCCGCGAACGCCGCCAGATCACCGAGGGCCTGGTCTTCACCCTGGAGCCCTTCCTGTCGCTCGGCGCCGACTGGGTGGAAGACGCCAATGACGACGGCTGGACCCTGCGGCCGCCGGGCGGCGAGGCCACCGTTCAGTACGAGCACACGCTGGTGGCCACGCGGAACGGGCCGATCGTGGTGACGCTGGCGGACTGAACCGACCCCACGGTGGTTGACAGCAACCCGCCCATCCACTATCCACCGCGCCTCGATTTTCGACCCCGGAGCTTTCGTCGTGAAGCGCACTTTCCAACCGTCTCGCCTCGTGCGCGCGCGCCGTCATGGCTTCCGTCTGCGCATGTCCACGAAGAACGGCCAGAAGATCCTGGCGCGCCGCCGCGCCAAGGGCCGCAAGCGCCTCAGCGCCTAGGACCGCCCTGTAAGGTGTCCGCATGGCGGACGCCGGGACCACCCTTGAACGATTGAAGAAGCGCAGCGAGTTCCTCGCCTGCGCCCAGGCCCCCTCCTGCGCGAAGGGGGCCGTCGTCGTGCAGGCCAGGCCGCGCGGCGACGACGACCCGAAGGTGCGGGTCGGTTTCACCGCCACCAAGCGCATCGGCGGCGCCGTGCAGCGCAACCGCGCGAAGCGGCGCATGCGCGAAGCCGCGCGGCGCATTGTGCCCGAGCTGGGCCAGCCCGGCGTCGACTATGTGTTCATCGCCCGGGGCGGGGTCATCACCCGTCCCTGGCCCCGTTTGCTTGACGACGTGAAAAGCGCGCTGATAAGGCTCGCCGCCGACGGCGCGCGCCCCCAAGTGTAGACGGCCCCGCCTTTCCCCTTCGACGGACCGCGTCCCCCGATATGCCAGACCAGAACAACCGCAACACGATCATCTTCGTCGTGTGCGCGTTCCTGATCCTCATGATCTACCAGTTCGCCGTCATCGAGCCGGCGAACAAGAAGCGCGCCGAGGCCGCGCGGCAGCAGGCGCCCGCAGGGGCGACCCTGGCGAAGCCGGGGGCGCCGCTGGCTGCGCCGGTGGTGACCCGGGAGGCCGCCGTGGCCGCCGCGCCACGGGTGCCGATCGCCACGCCGTCGGTGAAGGGCTCGCTGTCCCTGCGCGGCGCGCGGATCGACGACCTCTTCCTCACCCAGTACCGCGAGAAGCTGGACAGCCCGGCGCCGGTCGAACTGCTGCGGCCTGAGGGCACGCGCTATGCCCAGTTCACCGAGATCGGCTGGACCGGCGCCAACGTGCCCGGGCTGCCGAACGCCAATACGGTGTGGACCCTGGCCAGCGGCTCGACCCTGGCGCCCGGCCAGCCGGTGACCCTGACCTACACGAACGGCCAGGGCCTCACGTTCACGCGCGTCATCTCGGTCGACGACAAGTTCATGTTCACGGTCACCGACACGGTGGCCAACCGCGGCCCTGTCCCGATCACCCTGGCGCCCTACGGCTCGGTCCAGCGTCAGGGCGTGCCGGCGACCCTCGGCCGGAACTCGGTCGTGCACGAAGGCGGGATCGGCTGGCTCAAGGAGCGCCGGAACCTCAAGTACGGCAAGTGGCAGAAGGACGGCTCCAGCCCGTCCTACGCCTCCACCGGCGGCTGGATCGGCATGACCGACCACTACTGGCTCACCGCCATGATCCCGGCCCAGAACGAGCAGATCGAGGGCCAGTACCGCCTGACGAAGGTGGGCAGCACCAACCTGCTCGACGCCAACTTCATCGGCCAGCCGCGCACCATCGCGCCCGGGACCCAGGTCTCGGCCACCACCCGCGTCTTCGCCGGCGCCAAGGCCGCGCCGGTCCTGGAGAGCTACCAGGACAAGCTGGGCGTGGCCCACCTGGACGAGGCGATCGACTGGGGCATGCTCTGGTTCCTGACCCGCCCGATCCACACCTTCCTGAGCTTCATCCATGGCCACGTCGGCAACATGGGCGTCGCGATCCTGCTGCTGACCGTCGTGGTCCGCCTCGTCTTCTTCCCGCTTGCCAACAAGCAGTACGAGTCGATGACCAAGATGAAGAAGGTGCAGCCGGCGATGGAGGAGCTGCGCAAGAAGTTCAAGGACGACCCGCAGAAGCAGCAGCAGGAGCTGCTGGCTCTCTATCAGCGCGAGAAGGTGAATCCGCTGGCCGGGTGCCTGCCGATCTTCCTGCAGATTCCGGTCTTCTTCGCCCTCTTCAAGGTCCTGACGGTCAGCCTGGACATGCGCCACGCGCCGTTCATCGGCTACATCCGCGACCTGTCCGCGCCCGATCCGACGACGGTGTTCAACCTGTTCGGCCTGATCCCCTGGGATCCGGGTACGATGCCGATGATCGGCAGCCTGTTCGCCTACGGCACGCCCCCCGGCTTCCTGCACATCGGCGCCCTGCCGATCCTCTACGGGATCACCACCTGGCTCACGACGGCGATGAACCCGCCGGCGCCGGATCCGATCCAGCAGCGGATCTTCCAGCTCATGCCGCTGATCTTCACCTTCATCATGGCGCAGTTCGCGATCGGCCTGCTGGTCTACTACACGTGGTCCAACATCCTGACCGCCCTGCAGCAGTACGTGATCATGCGCCGGTTCAAGGTGGACAATCCGATCGACCAGCTGATCGGCAAGATCACCGGCAAGTCCAAGGCCGTCGGGTGACCGAGCCCCCCCAGGCGGCCGAAGGGCCCTTCGACGCCGAGGCGCTGGAGCGCGCGCGGGTGTTCTTCGCCCACCCGGTGCGCTTCCTGATGGGGGCGGTCCAGATGACCGGCCTGCCCCCGGACGACCTGCCGGAGGTCGCCTTCGCCGGCCGCTCGAACGTGGGCAAGTCCTCGCTGATCAACGCGGTGACCGGCCGGACCCACCTGGCCCGCGCCTCCACCGCGCCGGGCCGCACGCGCGAGATCAACTTCTTCGTCTGCGACGAGCAGCTCCGGCTGGTCGACCTGCCCGGCTACGGCTTCGCCAAGGTCAGCCGCGGCGAGAAGAACAAGTTCCAGAACCTGGGCCGGGCCTATCTGCGCGGCAGGCCCAATCTGAAGCGCGCCTACCTGCTCATCGACAGCCGTCACGGGCTGAAGGACGTCGACCTGGAGGCCATGGAGGCGTTCGACCTGGCGGCCGTCAGCTACCAGATCGTCCTGACCAAGACCGACAAGCTCAACGCCCGCGACGTCGCCCAGGTCACCGCCGAGACCCTGCGCAAGATCCAGAAGCGCCCCGCCGCCTTCCCGCGCGTGGTCGCCACCTCGTCGGAAAAGGGAACCGGCATCCCTGAACTCCGCGCCGAGATCCTCGAGGCCTGCGCGATCTAGGTTCGTCCACGAACCACGCGAACCACACGAACCCGGCTCTGCCCCACCCGCTAGGCGGACGCTGCGTCAGGGCGCTAACTGGCGGCGGCTCAATCCAGGGAACCGCCATGCTCCAGACCGACAACCGCGCCGTCTACGACGAGGACATGAACCTCTTCCGCGACCAGGTCCGGAAGTTCTTCGACAAGGCGCTGACGCCCCACCTCGACCGCTGGGAGGAAGAGGGGCTGGTGGACCGGGCGTTCTGGCGCGCCTGCGGCGAGGCCGGCCTGCTCTGCCCGACCGTGCCGGCCGAGTACGGCGGCCTCGGCCTCGACTTCCGCTACAACGCCGTGATCGACGAGGAACTGGCCTATGCGGGCTCGTCGGCCGGCATCACCCTGCAGTCCGACATCGTCGCCGAATACATCGTCGAGTACGGCTCGGAAGAGCAGAAGCTGGAATGGCTGCCCAAGATGGTCTCGGGCGAGGCGATCACCGCCATCGCCATGACCGAGCCGGGCACGGGCTCCGACCTGCAGGGCGTCCGCACCACGGCCAAGCGCGACGGTAATGAGTACGTGATCAACGGCTCGAAGATCTACATCACCAACGGCCAGAACGCCGACCTGGTGATCGTGGTGGCCAAGACCAACCCGGACGCCGGCTCGAAGGGCATCTCCCTGATCCTGGTCGAGGCCACCCGCGCCGGCTTCAAGCGCGGCCGCAACCTGGACAAGATCGGCCAGAACAGCGCCGACACCTCCGAGCTCTTCTTCGAGGACGTGCGCGTCCCGATCACCAACTGCCTGGGCGAGGAGGGCAAGGGCTTCGTCTACCTGATGAGCCAGCTGCCGCAGGAACGCCTCGGCATCGCCGTGTCGGGCCAGGCCGGGGCCCAGCGCGCCTTCGACGAGGCGGTGAAGTTCACCAAGGAGCGGAAGGCCTTCGGCCAGACCGTGTTCGACTTCCAGAACACCCGCTTCACCCTGGCGGGCCTGAAGGCCAAGCTGCAGGCCGGCTGGGCGCATCTCGACTGGGCCATCGCCCGCCACCTGGAAGGCAAGCTGACCGCCGCCGAGGCGTCCGCCGCCAAGCTCTTCCACACCGAGCTGCAGTGGGAGATCTGCGACGCCGCGCTCCAGCTCCATGGCGGCGCCGGCTACATGAACGAGTATCCGATCGCCCGCCTCTGGCGCGACGCCCGCGTCCAGCGGATCTACGGCGGCACGTCCGAGATCATGAAGGAAGTGGTCGCGCGGACCATCTGACCGCGCGACGTCCGTGACGCGGCGGCCTCAGGGCTGCCGCTTCACTACCTCGCCGCCCTTCATCACGAACACCGGCTTCTCCAGCACGGTGACGTCGGCCAGCGGGTCGCCCTTCACGCCGACCATGTCGCCAAAGCGGCCGGGCGCGACCTGGCCGACCTCGTTCGCCTTGCCCAGGGCCTCGGCGGCGTTGACCGTGGCGGCCTGGATCGCCTGCAGCGGCGTCGCCCCGTAGCGCACCATCACCGCCAGTTGCTTGGCGTTATCGCCGTGCGGGTAGATCCCGGCGTCGGTGGCGAACACGTGGCGCACGCCGGCCTTCAGGCTCTTGCGGAAGCCCTCGCGCTGGACCTCGCCCACCTCGCGGTCCTTGGCGAGGTTCGCCTCCAGCACGCCGTTCTTCTTGCCCTCGGCCTGGGTGTAGTCGGTGTTGTAGATGTCCATGGCGAACCAGGTCCCCCGCTCCTTGGCGAGGCGGATGCCTTCGTCGTCCACCAGGCTGACGTGCTCGATGGTGTCGATCCCGGCGCGGATCGCGTCCTTGATCCCGGCGGCGCCGTGGGCGTGAGCGGCGACCTTCATGCCGGCCATGTGCGCTTCATCCGCAACCGCCTTCATCTCGTCGAGCGTGAGCTGCTGGGCGCCCACCGAGACGCCGCGCGAGAACACCCCGCCCGTCGCGCAGATCTTGATCACCTGGGCGCCGAACTTCTTGGCCTGCCGCACCTTGGCGCGGGCCTCGTCGGGGCTGTCGATGGTGTAGGGGCTCTTCTCGGCCATCGACGGCGGGAAGAAGGTGGAGTCGCAGTGGCCGCCCGTGGCGCCCAGCGCATAGGCCGCGCTGACGATCCGCGGGCCCGGGATGTAGCCGCCGTCGATCGCCTCACGCAGGCCCACGTCGGCGTAGAACTCGGACCCCACGTTGCGAACGGTGGTGAAGCCGGCCTCCAGCGTGTCCTTGGCGTGGCGGGTGGCGACGGCGGTCCAGAAGGCGTCGGAATATTCGAGGTAGTTGTAGCCGCCGATGCTGGCCACGCTGGTCAGGTGGACGTGCATGTCGATCAGGCCAGGGAGCAGGGTCACGCCGGGCAGGTCCACCCGCTCCGCGCCGGCCGGCGGCGCGTCGCCCGCCTTGCCGACCGAGGCGACCTTGCCGTCGACGATCACCACCATGGGCTGGTCGACGTAGCGCCCGCTCGCCGGATCCAGCAGCCGGTCGGCGGTGACCGCCACCGTCTTCGCGTCTGCAACGCCTGCCAGCAGCGCCGCACTCAGCGCCAGACCCCAAACTCGCCGCATCCTGATACTCCGTCCGATTGTCGCGATACCGCTTAGCACGCGCCCCGCTTGATGACAGAGGGGCGAGCCTCCGCTATCGGGTCCGGCGCGAGTTTCGAGGACGGTGCATTGAGCGAAGACACGGAAGCGCAGGGCTGGGCGACGGCGAAGACGCTGGCCGAGGCGCTGCCCTACATCCAGATCTACGACCGCGAGACCGTGGTCATCAAATACGGCGGCCACGCCATGGGCCAGGAAGAGGTCGCCAAGCTCTTCGCCGCCGACGTGGTGCTGCTCAAGATGCTGGGCCTGCACCCGGTGGTCGTGCACGGCGGCGGCCCGCAGATCAGCCGGATGCTGGAGCGCGCTGGGGTGAAGTCCACCTTCATCGACGGCCTGCGCGTCACCGACGAGGCGACCATGGAGGTGGCCGAGATGGTCCTGTCGGGCGCCATCAACAAGGAGATCGCCAACTGGATCACCCTGGCCGGCGCCGAGGCCGAGGTCCGCGGCGTGGGCCTGTCGGGCAAGGACGGCCGCCTCATCACCGTCGAGAAGGCGGTGCGGACCAAGAAGGACCCGGACAGCGAGATCGAGAAGGTCGTCGACCTGGGCTTCGTGGGTGAGCCGAAGGTGATCGACACCACCCTCATCGAGGCCCTGATCGGCGCCGAGGAGGACTACATCCCCGTGATCGCGCCCATCGGCGTGTCGGTGGAAGGCCAGACCTACAACATCAACGCCGACACCGTGGCCGGGGCCATGGCGGGAGCGCTGGAAGCCAAGCGCATGCTGCTGCTGACCGACGTGGCCGGCGTGCTCGACAAGGACGGCCAGCTCATCCGCCAGATGACCGTGGCCGAGGCCCGGGCCGCCATCGAGTCCGGCGTCGCCACCGGTGGCATGATCCCGAAGCTGGAAACCGCCATCGACGCGGTCGAGGCCGGGGTGGAAGCCGTGGTCATCCTGGACGGCCGCCGCCCGCACGCCATGCTGGTCGAGCTGTTCACCGAGCACGGCTCGGGCACGCTGATCTGCCGATGACGGGCCACCGCCCCCTCCACCCCTTCGGGGTCCCCCTCCCCCGCGTCGCAGGGGAGGTTTGCGGCCTCGATGGCTCTGTAACCTCCCCCATTCATGGGGGAGGGGGACCGCGGAGCGGTGGAGGGGGCGGTGTAGCCGCCCGGAGGATCGGAGCCCGCTCGCGATGATCGCCGACCTGCGCCATGTCGACACCTGGCTGTTCGACCTGGACAACACCCTCTACCCGGCCGAGTCCGGGTTCATGGCGGCGATCGTCGACCGGATGACCGACTTCGTGGAGCGGGTCACCGGCCTGCCCCGCGACGAGGCCTTCCGGCTGCAGAAGACCTACCTCGCCGAGCACGGCCTGACGCTGAAGGGCATGATGCTGAACCACGGCGTCGATCCCGCTGAGTTCCACGCGATCTTCCATGACATGTCGCTCGAGGCCCTGGCGCACGACGCCGACCTGCTGGCGGCGCTGCAGCGCCTGCCGGGGCGCCGGCTGATCTTCACCAACGCCGACGACGTCCACGCCCAGCGGGTGCTGAAGCATCTGGGGCTGGACGCCCTGTTCGACGATGTCTTCCACATCGGCTCGGCCGGCTATGAGCCCAAGCCCAGCCCGGCGGCCTTCGCGAAGATGGGCGAACTGCACGGCATCGACCCCGGCGTCACCGCCTTCTTCGAGGACTCCGAGCGCAATCTCGCGCCCGCCGCCGACCTGGGCATGACCACCGTGCTCGTCGGGCCGCACGCCCCGACCTGCGCCGCCCCGTTCGTCCACCATCGCACCGAAAAGCTCGCGCCGTTCCTGAGCGGCGCCCACCTGAGAGAGGTCGCCTGACATGATCGACGCCCTGAAGCCCGTGATCGAGGAAGCCTGGGCGGCCCGCGACACGATCACCACCTCCACCACGGGCCACTTCCGCGACGCCGTGTTCGAGACGCTCGACGCGCTGGACAGCGGCAAGCTGCGCGTGGCCGAGCGCGGCGCGGACGGGACCTGGACGGTCCATCAGTGGGCCAAGCAGGCGATCCTGCTGTCGTTCCGCCTGTCGCCGAACCGGCTGATGGAAGCCGACGTCCCGGGCCCCTTCTGGGACAAGGTGCCGGGCAAGTTCCAGGGCTGGACGCCCGCCCACTTCGAGGCCGCCGGCTTCCGCGCCGTCCCCGGCTGCGTGGTCCGCAAGGGCGCCTTCATCAACAAGGGCGTCGTGCTGATGCCGTCGTTCGTCAACATCGGCGCCTACGTCGACGAGGGGACGATGGTCGACACCTGGGCGACCGTCGGCTCGTGCGCCCAGATCGGCAAGAACGTGCACATCTCCGGCGGCGCCGGCATCGGCGGCGTGCTGGAGCCGCTCCAGGCCAATCCGACCATCGTCGAGGACAACTGCTTCATCGGCGCCCGCGCCGAGGTGGCGGAGGGCGTGATCGTCCGCGAAGGATCGGTGCTGTCCATGGGCACCTTCATCACCTCCACCACCCCGATCATCGACCGCCGCACGGGCGAGACCTTCCTGGGCGAGGTGCCGCCCTACTCCGTGGTCATCCCGGGCTCGCGGCCGAACGCCCACGACCCGTCGCTGCCCTCCACCTACTGCGCGGTCATCATGAAGCGCGTGGACGAGCGCACTCGCAGCAAGACCAGCATCAACGAGCTGCTTCGGGACTGACAGGGAAGACGGTTCACCCCTCAGGGGGCAACCAGGCGCCGCTCCTATGCTCTCGGATACGGCGTCCCGTCGCGGTGATGGTAGCCCTCGGGCCCCGTCACCATGTCGATGTCCGGATAGTCGCAGTCGTCGTTGTCGGGCTTGCGCGAGCCCACTTCCAGATAGACCGCATCCCGCGCCGAACGGTTCTGCAGATGGTGGCCGTTCGGAACGCCGGCCTTCCAGGCGGCGCAGTCGCCGGCCCGCAGGACGGTTTCGCCCTCGTCCTCCACCAGCACCACCTCGCCCTCCACGATCCACACGAACTCGTCCTCGTGCGTGTGCCAATGGCGCTGGCTCGACCAGCCGCCGGGCGCCAGTCGGGTGAGGTTCACGCCGAAGTCGGTCAGGCCCGCGGCGTCTCCCAGCTTGCGCCAGGACTGCAGCAGGCAGGCCTCGCGGAACGGTTCCGGATAGCTGCTGCCGCTCCGCGCCTCGACGGCGTCGATGTCGATCTTGGGCATGGGTCCCTCAGCGTTTTCGGCCGTCTTCGTCGGCGTAGGGCGTGCCGTCCCGGTGGCGATAGATGTCGTCGGGGCCGACGATCATGTCGAGCCCCGGATAGTCGCAGGCGTCGACGCCCGGCCGCCTGGACCCGACCTCGAGCAGCACCGCCTCGGCGTCCGACCGGTTCTGGATGCAATGCCCGTTGGCCACGCCGCCCTTGAAGCCCGCGCAGTCGCCGGCGCGCAGGACGGTCTCGCCCCCGTCCTCCACCAGTACGACCTCCCCCGACACGACCCTGACGAACTCGTCCTCGACCGTGTGCCAGTGCCGCTGTGCGGTCCACACGCCGGGCGCCAGCCGGATCAGGTTCACCCCGAAATCCGTCAGCCCGGCCGCGTCGCCCAGTTTCCAGCGGCGCCGTTCCCGGCACGGCGCGTCGAACGGCGGCGGATAGGCGCTGCCGAACCGTGTCGGCGCCGTCTCGCTGTCTATCTTCGGCATGATCCCCTCGCCTCTCCCGTCATTGCTAGGTAAGGCGAACGCATGCCCGCCGCCATAGACGCCGTCGAACTCACCCGCGACCTGATCCGCCGCCCGTCCGTCACGCCCGCCGACGCCGGCGCCATGGCGATCGTCGAGGAGGTCCTCTCCGGCCTCGGCTTCCGCTGCCGGCGGATGAAGTTCGGCGAGATCGAGAACCTCTACGCCCGCTACGGCGCGGCCGGCCCGAACCTCTGCTTCGCCGGCCACACCGACGTGGTGCCGGTGGGCGACTCCGCCGCCTGGTCGAAGGACGCCTTCGCCGCCGAGGTGGTGGACGGGCTGCTGATCGGCCGCGGCTCCGTGGACATGAAGAGCGCCATCGCCGCCTTCGCCGCCGCCGCCGCCGACGCCATCGCCGCGGGCAGGGTGACGGGCTCGATCTCGTTCCTGATCACCGGCGACGAGGAGGGCGTGGCCACCGACGGCACCGTCAAGGTGGTCGAGGCCCTGGCGGCCGAGGGCGAGGTGATCGACCACTGCATCGTCGGCGAGCCGACCTCGGCCGAGACCTTCGGCGACATGGTCAAGGTCGGCCGGCGCGGCTCGATCAACGCCGAGATCGTGGTCGAGGGCGTGCAGGGCCACGTGGCCTATCCGCACCGCGCCGCCAACCCGGCCCGGCCGCTGATCAAGATGCTCACCGCCCTGCAGGAGCGGAAGCTGGACGACGGCTATCCCGAGTTCCAGCCCTCGAACCTGGAAGTCACCATGATCGAGATGCCGAACACGGCCACCAACGTCATTCCCGGCGTGGCGCGGGCGCGGCTGAACATCCGCTTCAACCCGAACCACACGGGCCGCCAGCTCGCCGACTGGTTCGACCTGGAGGCGTGGCGCGCCTCGGTGGACTTCCCCGGCAAGATCACCGTCACCTCGTCCATCAGCGGCGAGGCGTTCCTGACCGAGCGCGGCGCCTTCACCGACCTGGTCGCCGCCGCCGTGGCCGACGTCACCGGCCGTGAGCCAGAGCTGAGCACCAGCGGCGGCACGTCGGACGCCCGCTTCATCCGCGCCCTGTGCCCCGTCATCGAGGTCGGCTTGGTCGGCAAGACCATGCACCAGGTGGACGAGCGCGCGCCGGTGGCCGAGATCCGCACGCTGCAGCAGGTCTACGCGCGGATCATCGACCGGTACTTCGCGGCCTGACGGTCCGGGCTAGTTGTTGCCGCCGATCAGGTCGCCCAGCCCGCCGAGGACCGAGCCCTCGCCGCGGTTGCCGCCCGTGCCGCCCGCTGCGGCCAGCATCCGGCCCGCGAGGCGCGAGAACGGCAGCGACTGGATCCAGACCTTCCCCGGACCGCGCAGGCGGGCGAAGAACAGGCCCTCGCCCCCGAAGAAGACGCTCTTCACGCCGCCGGCCATGACGAGATCGAAGTCGACCGTCGGGGTGTAGGCGGCGAGGCAACCGGTATCCACATGGATCTCCTCACCTGCCTTCAGCTCGCGCTCGACCACCGTCCCGCCCATCTGGACGAACACCCAGCCGTCGCCGTCCAGCTTCTGCATGATGAAGCCTTCGCCGCCGAACAGGCCGGTCATGACCCGGCGCTGGAAGGCGATGCCGATCTGGACGCCCTTGGCCGCGGCGAGGAAGCTGTCCTTCTGGCAGATCAGCGTGCCGCCCACCTGCGCCAGGTTCAGCGGCAGGATCGCCCCCGGCGTCGGCGAGGCGAAGGCGACCTTCGCCTTGCCCTGGCCCTGGTGGGTGAAGACGGTGGTGAACAGGCTCTCGCCGGTGATCAGCCGCTTGCCGGCGCCCAGCAGCTTGCCCATGAAGCCACCGCCCCCGCCATCGGAGCCGTCGCCGAACACCGTGGTCATCTGGACCGTGGAGTCCTTCCAGACCAGGGCGCCGGCCTCGGCCACGGCGCTCTCGCCGGGGTCCAGCTCGATCTCGACGAACTGGAGTTCCTGGCCCTTGATCTCGAAGTCGATGTCGTCGGCGACGCCGGCCTGGCGGTGGTGAACCCACGGGCTCTGGGACATTTTGGAGAAGCTCCTTGCTGAGTCGGCTCTATCTAGCGCCAGGATCTGGCGGCGGCAGCCGCAATCCGCTTCTGCGGGCTGGCTCCGCCCCCATTTCCACAGGCTCCGTCACCCTCTAGAACCCCGTTCATGTCAGAACCCAAACGCGGCTGGTTCCAGCGGCTTACCCAGGGCCTCACCAAGTCCTCGAAACAGATGGGCGACCAGATCGCCCAGGTCTTCGTCGCCAAGGCGCCGCTCGACCAGGCCAAGCTGGACGAGCTGGAGGAGATGCTGATCGAGGCCGACCTTGGTCCGCATTCCGCCGCCCGCATCACCGAGCGCTTCGCGGCCGAGAAGTTCGGCAAGGACGTGGACGAGCGCGAGATCCGCGAGGCGCTGTCGGCGGCGATCGGCGACGAGCTGTCGGGCCGCCAGGGCGAGTTCGATCCGCTGTCCGGCCCGCGCCCCTACATCGTCCTGTTCATCGGCGTGAACGGATCGGGCAAGACCACCACCCTGGGGAAGATCGCCACCGACCTGCGCCGCCGCGGCGCCAAGGTGCTGGTGGTGGCCGGCGACACCTTCCGCGCCGCCGCCGTCGAGCAGCTCAAGGTCTGGGCCGAACGGGCCGGCGCCGACTTCATGGGGCGGCCGACCGGATCCGACGCCGCGGGCCTCGCGTTCGACGCGGTGCAGAAGGCCCGGGACGAAGGCTACGACGTCGTGCTGATCGACACGGCCGGGCGCCTGCAGAACAAGGCCGGCCTGATGGAGGAACTGCTCAAGATCATCCGCGTGGTGAAGAAGATCGATCCCGAGGCGCCGCACGAGACGCTGCTGGTCCTGGACGCGACCGTGGGGCGTAACGCCCTGGCCCAGGAAAACATCTTCGGCAACCAGATCGGCGTCTCGGGCATCGTCATGACCAAGCTGGACGGCACCGCCCGCGGCGGGGTGCTGGTGCCGGTGGCCCAGGCGTCGGACAGCCCCATCAAGCTGGTCGGCGTCGGAGAGGGCGTCGACGACCTGCAACCCTTCGACGCGCGCGCCTTCGCCCGCACGCTCGTCGGCCTCGAGGAGTCCGCGCGATGAGCGCCGAAAGCCGCCGCCACTGGGTCCGCTGGTTCGTGGACTACGCGCCTCTGGTGGCGTTCCTGGCCGCCTATCTGGTCCTGCGCGACCTGCAACAGGCCACCTGGGCCCTGGTGATCGGCTCGGCCGCCGCCCTGGCCGTGGGCTTCGCGGTTGAGAAGCGCATCGCGCCGCTGCCGCTGATCGCGGGCGGCGCGGGGCTCGCCTTTGGCGCCGCATCGATCTTCTTCCACGACCCGCGCATCCTCAAGATCAAGCCGACGATCATGAACGGGGCCTTCGGCCTGATCATGCTGGTGGGCCTGCTGATGCGGAAGCATCCGCTGAAGCTGGTGCTGGGCGAGGCGTTCCAGATGCCGGAGACGGCCTGGCGGACCCTGACCATCAACTACATGCTGCTGTTCTTCGGCCTCGCGATCCTGAACGAGTTCGTCTGGCGCACGCAGCCCGACGCGGTGTGGGTGCTCTTCCGCTTCCCCGGACTGATGATCCTGACCGTGGTCTTCACCCTGACCCAGGTGCCGATGTTGATGCGCTACGCGAAGCCCGAGGACCTGCCCCCGCCGCCGACGGAATAGGCGGCTATTTGGGAAGCACCACGTTGGCCGGGCGGAGGTGCGGGGTGTTCAGACGCCGATAGTCGGGGTCCGGAAGGCCGCCGACGATCAGGCCTAGAATTCCCGGCCCATCCAGCGCGGCCGGTGGAGGTTCGCCGTAGAGCTCGCGCCAGAGAGCGGCGGCCTCTTCGTAGATGCGCTTATCCCGTCCCATGGTGTTCGCCCTGGCGGTCATGACGGTAAAACCGCTGAGCGCTTACGGCGTTCCCCTATAAATTGTAGTTAACTTCGGAACTTAGGGCGGCGACTTGGCGAAAAGGCTTCAGACACGGATGTCGATCAGCGATCCGGGGCGCAGGATCTTCTGCGGCTGGTCGGCCGGCGCGGCGGCTACGGACGCGGCGCGCTGGACCTGGGCGGCCTGAGGCGCGGCTGCGGCGGCTGGCGCCGCGGCGCCCTGGGCCTGGCTGAGCGCCGCCTGGAAGAACGCCCGCTGCGCCGCCGCCTTGCCGGTATCCTGGCGCTCGCCGCCCGTCAGGGTGGAGAGGGGCAGCATGTTGGGGCGGATCGGGTTCACGGGGCGCGCAACATGGTTAACGAGGTTGAGGCCAACCTGCCCCGGCTTGTTCAACGCAAGGTTAACGCGCGAGCTTCGCCAGACGCTCTGCGTCGGCCTCGGTCAGGGGGCCGGTGTGTTTGGCCAGCACCTGGCCGTCGCGGCCGACCACATAGGTCTCGGGGACACCGGTGACGCCGAACTCGACGCCGGCCCGTCCGTCCCGGTCCACCAGGGCGACGCCGAACGGATCGCCGAGGCGCGTCAGGAACGCCTGGCTATTCGGGGGCGCGTCCTTGTAGGCCACGCCGACGATCCGCACGCCCCGGCCCTTCAGCCCCATCAGCACCGGGTGCTCGATCTCGCAGGGCGCGCACCAGGAGGCGAAGAAGTTGACGATCATCGGCCCCTCCGCCGCCAGGGCGCGAATGGCCACCGGCTTGCCCTCCCTGAGGGTCGGCAACGTGAGGTCGGGAACAGTCTTTCCGACCAGCGCCTGAGGCTGGACCTGGGGATCCCGCTTCAGGGCGTAGAAGTAGAACAGCCCGCCCAGCGCCAGCAGGGCGACCAGCGGCAGGATGGCGAGCCAGCGGCTCAAGCCTCCTCGCTCCCCTGGCGGCTCAGTTCCTCGAAGCGCCGACGCCAGCGGCGGGCGTGACTGAGCGAAAGACCGACCATGGCCGCGAACACCACAGCGGTGATCACGAACGAGGGGACGATGAATTCGGCGTACTTGAAGTCGAACATGCTCAGCCCCGCGCCGCCCGCACGGCCGCCGCCTCGGCCCGGCGTCGCCAGACCTCGCCACGGATACGCACCAGCCAAAGCGAGCCGAACGCCGACATGTAGGCCAGGCCCATGATCAGCAGCGGCCAGAGGAAGACCGGGGCAAGGGTCGGGCCGTCCCCGCGGAACACGGAAGCGCCCTGGTGCAGGGTGTTCCACCAGTCGACGCTGAACTTGACGATCGGCAGGTTGATCGCGCCCACCAGCGCCAGGATCGCCGCCGCCCGCGCGGCCTTGGCCTCGTCATCCAGCGACGCCCTGAGGGCGATGTAGGCCAGGTAGAGCAGGAACAGCACCAGCACCGACGTCAGGCGCGCGTCCCACACCCAGTAGGCGCCCCACATCGGGCGGCCCCACAGGGCGCCGGTCACCAGGGCCAGGAAGGTGAAGGCCGCGCCAAGCGGCGCCGCGGCCTGCGCCGCGCAGTCGGCCAGCACATGCCGGAAGATCAGCGACAGGAAGCTCGCCACCGCCAGGCAGACGTAGACGAACATCGACAGCCACGCGGCCGGCACGTGGATGTACATGATCCGGACCGTCTGGCCCTGCTGATAGTCGTCGGGCGCGGTGAACCCGAGCCACAGGCCGATCACCGCCAGCACGACCGCGATGACGCCGAACATCGGCGCGGCCCATCGCGAGAAGGCCATGAAGCGTTCAGGATTGGACAGGAAGGCGGGCGCCCAGCTCATGCCAAGGCCATAGAGTCCACGCGCCCGCCGGGCAAGGTCAGAGGCCGTCGCGCGGTGGCTTCGGAGGCTCGGGCGGTTGCGGCGGCTCGGGCGGCAGGGGCATGCGGTGCGCCACCTTCATCGGGTGGGGCAGCATCATGGGCCCCATGCTGGGTCCCACCATCATCAGCATCGGCAGGGCGTCGAACGCCTTCTTCTGCTTGGCGTCGAGCTGGCCATAGAACGTGCGGATGGCCGCGATCCTGCGGCTGGCCGCCGCCTGCTGTTCGGCGAGCCTCGCCTGCATGTCGTCGAGCCGCTGCAAGGTCGTCCGCGTCTCGTCCCGGTCGAATTTCACCATGTGGTCGCGGTGTGCGCCCTCGGCCGGCTTCGTCGCGTCGATGAACGCCTTCAGCGCCGGCTCCTGGTCGGGGCGGAGTTGCAGGATGTCCTTGAGGTGCTCGGCGTGGCCGCCGCGGCCGACGTAGACATGCCGCCCGTGGCCGTCGCCGCGGTAGATGCGGACCTCCCGGCGTTCTTTTCGCTCGGCGTCGTCCGACCGCTTCGCAGCGGCCTGGCTGTCCGCCGTGGCCTCGCGTTCGGCTTCGGCGGGGCCAGCGGCGATCGCGGCGCCGGCGGAGAGGATGAGGGCGGCTCCGGCCAGGAGCCAGGTCTTGGGCTTCGACATCTGTCGCTCGTCTCCCGTGTCTCGAGTTCCCTTCGAGCGCCAAGCTCAAGCTCAGCATGGGGCGGAAAAACGGCGCTCGGGATTAAGCTTTCTTCATGTGCCTCCGACCGCCGGACACGTCATAGGGCGCAGCTTCGAGGAGACCCGAAACATGCTCGCAGCTCTGTTCGCCGCCGCGGCCGTCGCCGCCGCGCCGGCCCCCGCAACGACCCCCATGGACCCGGCCGCCGTGAAGGCCATCGAGTCCGCCGCCTACGACTACGTGGACGGCCAGCTTGAGGGCGATCCGGCGCGCGTCGCCCGCAGCCTGCACCCGGACCTGGCAAAGCGCGCGGTCCGCACGGGCGGCGACGCCGACGAGACCCTGGCCCTGCGCCGAATGACCAAGGACGAGCTGGTCGACCTGACCAAACAGGGGGTCCTCAAGACGCCGCGGGACCAGTGGAGCCGGTCGGTGCGCGTCCTGGACATCACCGGGAACGCGGCCGTCGCCCGGGTCGAGACGCCCTGGTTCGTCGACTACTTCCACCTCGGCCGCTTCGGCGAGCGCTGGGTGATCGTCAACGCGCTCTGGTACCCGAAACCCCGGGAGCGCTAGCTCAGCGCGTTCCGGCACGCCGCCGCCATCGCGATCGGCCCGAAGGCGACCGCCGCGGCGGCATAGGCGCCCAGCAGGGCGAAGCCGCTGGTCCACGTGAGGCCGCTGGCGAAGGCGTCGAGGGCTCCGCCGCCGAAGATCACGGGCGGCACGAACAGCGGCAGGACGATCACGGCGGTGAGCAGCCCGCCACGCCGTGCGCCCAGACTGAGCGCCGCGCCGATCCCGCCGACGAAGGCGAAGGCGATTCCCCCCAGCAGCGCGCAGGCGAAGACCAGCGGCGCCATGGAAGGGTCGGCCCCGAGTCCGATCGCCGCGATGGGGGCGGCCAGCGCCAGTGGCGCGCCGGTGGCCAGCCACTGGCCCAGGCACTTCACGAAGCAGGTCAGCTCCAGCGGCGTCGGCGAGAGCAGCAGCAGGTCCAGCGCGCCGTCCTCGTAGTCGCGCTCGAACAGACGCTCCAGCGACAGCAGCGAGGCGAGCGCCAGGGCGACCCAGGCCGCGCCTGGGGCGATGGCGGCGAGGCGTTCGGGTTCCGGCCCGATCGCGAGGGGCAGGAAGGTGGCGACGCCGGCATAGAACCCGACGGCCACGAGCGGTCCTCCGCCGCGGCCCCAGGCCAGGGCGACCTCGCGGGACAGCAGCGCGCGCAGCCGGCTCATGGCGCGAGCTCCAGGCTGAAGGTGGGCAGGGGCAGCGGATCGTGCACCGCCGCGAGGATCAGGCCGCCGCCGTCGATGTGCCGGCGCATCAGCCCCCCGAACGCCTCGCGCCAGCGGGCGTCCAGCGGGCTCAGGGGCTCGTCCAGCAGCCACAGCGGGCGCGGCGCCGCCAGGAGCCGCGCCATGGCGAGTCGGCGACGCTGCCCGGCGGAGAGCCTGCGGACCTCGAGATCGAGGAGCGGCATGAGCTCCAGTTCCTGGGCGGCGTCCTTTGCCGAAGCCGCCGTGCCGCCGCACCACCCCGTCCAGAAGTCGAGCTCCTCCCGCGCCGTCCGGGCGGGCTTCAGGCCGTCGGCGTGGCCGACGAAGTGCAGTCCCTCTCCCCGCACCTCCAGCGGATCGACGCCGCCGAAGCCGATCTCGCCGGCCTCCAGACGCACCAGCCCGGCCACAGCGCGCAGCAGGCTGGTCTTGCCCGAACCGTTCGGGCCGGTCAGGGCGCAGGCCTGCCCGGCCTCCAGCGCAAGCGAGACGCCCTCGAACAGCAGCCGTCCGCCCCGGCGGATCGCCGCATCCCTGATCAGAAGCTCGCGGATCACCCCTTCACCCAAGCTTTTGAGAAGCCGCGCCGTCCCGCGCATGGACGGAGCCGTAGCCGGGAGCTATGAAGCGGCGGCCGCCGCCCCCGGAGGGGACCAACGCCGCGCGGGGACGAACGCTGTGTGTCCGTCTCTGATTGAGCGCGCGAACCGTCCAGGGTGTGTGAGCGGCAGGGAACAGAGAAAGGATCTCCCCTCATGGCGTCTGTCGACAGCCTGAAGACCCGCCGCCTGCTGACGGTGGGTGACAGGACCTACGCTTACTACAGCCTCCCGGCCGCCGAGGAAGCCGGTCTTTCCGGCATTTCGCGTCTGCCGATCTCGATGAAGGTCCTGCTGGAGAACCTTCTCCGCAACGAGGACGACGACACGGTCAAGGCCGAGGACCTGAAGGCCGTCGCCGCCTGGCTGCAGAACAAGGGCTCGGTCGAGCACGAGATCAGCTTCCGCCCGGCGCGGGTGCTGATGCAGGACTTCACCGGCGTTCCGGCCGTGGTCGACCTCGCCGCCATGCGCGACGCCATGACCAAGCTCGGCGCCGACCCCGAGAAGATCAACCCGCTGAACCCGGTCGACCTCGTCATCGACCACTCGGTGATGATCGACTACTTCGGCACTCCCAAGGCGTTCGGCCAGAACGTCGAGCGGGAGTACGAGCGCAACATGGAGCGCTACAACTTCCTGCGCTGGGGTTCGTCGGCCTTCAACAACTTCCGCGTCGTGCCGCCCGGCACCGGAATTTGTCACCAGGTCAATCTTGAGTATCTCGCTCAAACCGTGT
This sequence comes from Phenylobacterium kunshanense, assembly GCF_003254525.1. Taxonomy (GTDB): domain Bacteria; phylum Pseudomonadota; class Alphaproteobacteria; order Caulobacterales; family Caulobacteraceae; genus Phenylobacterium; species Phenylobacterium kunshanense. The sequence goes on along the minus strand of NZ_QFYS01000002.1, from coordinate 573,140 downwards.
GGACCAACGCCGACGAAGGCCAGGAAGTGGCCTATCCGGACACCGTGGTCGGCACCGACAGCCACACCACCATGATCAACGGCCTGGCCGTGCTGGGCTGGGGCGTCGGCGGCATCGAGGCCGAGGCGGCCATGCTGGGCCAGCCGATCCCGATGCTGATCCCCGAGGTCATCGGCTTCAAGCTGGACGGCGTGCTCTCGGAAGGCGTCACCGCCACCGACCTGGTGCTGACCGTCACCCAGATGCTCCGCAAGAAGGGCGTGGTCGGCAAGTTCGTCGAGTTCTACGGCCCCGGCCTGGCGCACATGACGCTGGAAGACCAGGCGACGATCGCCAACATGGCCCCGGAATACGGCGCCACCTGCGGCTTCTTCCCGGTCACCCGCGCGACCATCGACTACCTGGCGGCCACCAACCGCGACCCGGCCCGCGTCGAGCTGGTCGAGGCCTACGCCAAGGCCCAGGGCATGTGGCGCGAGCCGACCGATCCGGAACCGGTCTTCACCGACACCCTGGTGCTGGACCTCGGCACGGTCACCGCCTCGCTGGCCGGCCCGAAGCGTCCGCAGGACCGCGTGCTGCTGACCGACGCCTCGTCCGAGTTCAAGACCGCCCTGGCGAACGACTTCGGCAAGGCCGACACGGTCACGGAGCGCTACAAGGTCGAGGGCGAGAACTACGACCTGGGCAACGGTGACGTGGTCATCGCCTCGATCACGTCGTGCACCAACACCTCGAACCCCAGCGTGCTGATCGCCGCCGGCCTCGTCGCCAAGAAGGCGGTCGAGAAGGGTCTGAAGGTCAAGCCGTGGGTGAAGACCTCGCTGGCGCCCGGCTCGCAGGTGGTCACCGACTATCTGAAGGCCGCGAAGCTGGACAAGAGCCTCGACGCCCTGGGCTTCAACCTGGTCGGCTACGGCTGCACCACCTGCATCGGCAACTCGGGCCCGCTGCCCGAGCCGGTGTCGGAAACGATCCAGAAGAACGACCTGGTCGCCGTCTCGGTGCTGTCGGGCAACCGCAACTTCGAAGGCCGCGTGAACCCGGACGTTCGCGCCAACTACCTCGCCTCGCCGCCGCTGGTGGTGGCCTACGCCCTGGCCGGCTCGATGCAGATCGACCTCGCCAACGACCCGCTGGGCGAAGGCAAGGACGGCAAGCCCGTCTACCTGCGCGACATCTGGCCGTCCTCGGAAGAGGTGGCGACGCTGCAGCGCAAGCACGTGACGAACAAGATGTTCGCCACCCGCTACGCCGACGTCTTCAAGGGCGACAAGAACTGGCAAGGCATCAAGATCAAGGGCGGCCAGACCTACAACTGGGACATGGGCTCGACCTACGTCGCCAACCCGCCCTACTTCGACGGCCTGGAGATGGAGCCCAAGCCCGTGACCGACATCGTCGAGTCGCGGATCCTCGCCGTCTTCGGCGACTCCATCACCACCGACCACATCTCGCCGGCCGGCTCGATCAAGGCCACCTCTCCGGCGGGCGTGTACCTGCGTGAGCGCCAGGTGCCGCAGTCCGAGTTCAACTCGTACGGCGCGCGTCGCGGCAACCACGAAGTGATGATGCGCGGCACCTTCGCCAACATCCGCATCCGCAACCGGATCACGCCCGAGATCGAAGGCGGCGTGACGAAGCACTTCCCGTCCGGCGACGAGATGTCGATCTACGACGCGGCCATGCGCTACCAGGGCGAAGGCCGTCCGCTGGTGGTGTTCGCCGGCAAGGAATACGGCACCGGCTCGTCGCGCGACTGGGCGGCCAAGGGCACGAAGCTGCTGGGCGTCCGCGCCGTGGTGGCCGAGAGCTTCGAGCGCATCCACCGCTCGAACCTGGTCGGCATGGGCGTGCTGCCGCTGCAGTTCCTGCAGGAAGGCTGGCACAAGCTGGGCCTGACCGGCGAGGAGATCGTCACCATCCGCGGCCTGACGGAGCTCGCGCCGCGCAAGCAGCTGATCGTGGAGATGTACCGTCCGAGCGATGGCCGCATCGCCCGCTTCCCGGTCCGCTGCCGGATCGATACCCCGACCGAGCTGGAATACTTCAAGCACGGCGGCGTCCTGAACTACGTCCTGCGCAGCCTGGCCAAGCCGGCCGCGTAAGGCGTCCCGAGACGGATGCGAGGGGCGGCCGCAGCGATGCGGCCGCCCTTTTCGTTTCGGCGTCGCAACGTCGCGCGCAACTCACGCCTTCTTGAGATTTACAGCCCCCGGAACACGCCCTAAGTCGGGGCGATGCGGAAGGCCGCGCTTATCAGCCTGATCCTGCTCGCCTGGCCGGCGGGCGCGGCGGCGGCCCGGCCTCCGGTGCTCGTGGAGCTGTTCACGGCCCAGGGCTGCGGGGCCTGCGCCGAGGCCAACGCCTATGTGGCCAAGCTCGCCGAGCGGCCCGGCGTGGTCGCGCTGACCTTCTCCGTCGACTACTGGGACTACCTGGGCTGGACCGACACCTTCGCCAGCCCCGGATTCGCCAAGCGCCAGCAGGCCTATGTGGCCCGTCTGAAACTGCGCGAACCCTACACCCCACAGGTCGTCGTCGACGGGCATGAGCAGGCGCAGGGCCAGAAGGCCGCGGAAGTCGACCGACTGATCCGGGCCGCGGTCGCCGCGCCCCGCAATCCGCCGGACATGCGCTTCATCGGATCCCGCCGCGCCGACGTCGGATCCGGCCGCGCGCCGCGCGGCGGCGCCGAAGTCTGGATGATCCGGTACGATCCCCGCACGCAGGAGGTCACCCCGAAGGCGGGCGAGAACCGTGGAGAGGCTGTGACGCACCGGAACGTGGTGCGCCAGATCGAGCGGCTCGGAACCTGGCGCGGCCGGCCTCAGGCCTATCGGCTGCCGGCGATGTCCGAAGAGGGGCTGAAGACCCTCGTCGTGGTCCAGGCCCCGCGCGGCGGCCGCGTCCTGGGGCTCCTGCAGCAGCCCTGACAGGCAACGACCCGCGCAGTCGGGGACGTCTGCGCGGGCCTCGCATTGGGGATATGGAGAGAGTGTCGGTTGGCCGGAACGCCGATCCAGGGGGGCTGGGGGGGCTGTTCAGGATCCGGGACCAGCGACCTTTCGGGCCAACCGACCCTGCCAATATCGGAGCGGCTTCTGGCCGCCGATGGACGGAAATGAGGTCATTTCGCGGCGCGTGCCCCTCCGGGGTACGCCTGCAATTCGCTCTGGTCCGACGCAGAAATTTCATACAGGCTCTTCGCCGATGGCACTCGACCCGAGCCACTCGGTCCCGCGTCAGGCGGGCGTCTTCTTCGAACGGCGCGAGCTGGAGCGCCTCCTCCGCCTCTATGGACGGATGGTCGCCGCGGGCGAGTGGCGCGACTACGGCATGGACAGCCTGCGCGACTGCGCCGTCTTCTCGGTCTTCCGGCGGACGTCGGAGGCGCCCCTCTATCGCATCGAGAAGCGCCCGGCCCTGGCCCGCAAGCAGGGCGCCTGGGCGGTGGTCGGCGAGGGCGGGCACATCCTGCGCCGCGGCCATGAGCTGGACCAAGTGCTGCGCTTCTTCGACAAGGGCCGCTTCTCGGTCGTGGAATAGGACCGTGAAATAGAAAAGGGCCCCGGATCGCTCCGGGGCCCTTCCTGTTTCGATCCGCGATCAGATCAGCGACGATCGCCGAAGAGCTGCAGCAGGAATTGGAACAGGTTGATGAAGTTGATGTAGAGGCTCAGCGCGCCGAAGTTCGTCGCCACGCCCATCGCGGCCTGGTCGCCGCCAAGGTCGTAGTAGGTCATCTTCAGGCGCTGGGTGTCGAAGGCGATCAGGCCAGCGAAGATGAACACGCCCACCACGCTGATCAGGAACTGCATCATCGAGTTCTGGAGGAACAGGTTCACCAGCGACGCGATGACGAGGCCGATCAGGCCGATGAACAGGAAGCTGCCGAAGCCGGTCAGGTCCTTCTTCGTCGTGTAGCCGAACAGGCTGAGACCGCCGAAGGCCGTGGCCGTGATCAGGAACGTCGAGGCGATCGACTGGCCCGTGTAGACGAGCGTCAGCCCGCCCAGGCCGGCGCCGATCAGCGCCACGATCGTCCAATAGTAGATGCCCGAGCTGCGCGGGGTCGCGTTGCGCAGCGCGAACATGCCGAAGAGGATCACGCCCAGCGGAGCGAAGGCGACGATCATGCCCAGCATGGTCATGCCCCAGCCGCGCGCGGTCTGGACGTACAACAGGTCGCGGACGGGCGGGAACTGGCCGGTCAGGTACGCGAGGGCGGCCGACAGGACCAGGCCCAGCGCCACCTTGTTGTAGACTCCCAGCATGAAGCTGCGGAGGCCCGCGTCCACCGACATGTCGGCGCGGTCCGCCGGGACCGTGCGCGCGTAGCCGCGGTTGAAGTCGCTCATGAGAGCAAAGCCCTTGGTTTGCGCGTCGCAAGTCGGACGCACGCGGAATATCGGGGTCCGGGGGGCAAGTGACAAGGCCTGCCCGATCACGTCCGGGTCAGGTTAGTCTGCGGCATGATCCGTCTCTTCGCCGCCGTCGCCATACCGCCCGAGATCGGACGGGGACTTCTAACCCGCCAGGCCGGCATCGAGGGCGCCCGCTGGCGACCGCTCGAGGCCTTCCATGTGACGCTCCGCTTCTACGGCGAGGTGCGCCAGGACGTGGCCCGTGACCTGGACGCCGCGCTCATGGACGTCCGCGGCCGGCCCTTCGACATCGTGCTGGAGGGCGCCGGCGCGTTCGGCGAGGGCGCCGACGTCAACGCCGTCTGGGCCGGCGTCGCCGAGAGCGCCGAGCTGCGACGCCTGGCCGAGGCCTGCGAGACCGCCGCGCGCCGGGCAGGCCTCAAGCCCGAGAAGCGTCGCTACCGGCCGCATGTGACGCTCGCCTACCTGCGTCGCCCGGATCTCGCCGAGGTCGGCGCCTGGGTCCAGGCCAACAACCTGCTGCGCTCTCCCCCGATCTCCGTCGACCGCTTCGGCCTCTATTCCAGCACCCTGGGCGGCGAGGGTTCGCACTATCGGCTCGAGGCGGAGTATCCGCTCTAGCCCGGGACCGCGTAGTCCTTGAGGATGCCGAGCGGCACGATGGCCAAGGTCTCCTCGTGGGTGCTCTCGAGCACAACCTGGGGCGCGGCGCCCGCGTCGAGCGCCTCCTTCCACCGCGGGGCGCAAAGGCACCAGCGGTCGCCCGGCTTCAGGCCCGGAAAGCCCAGGTCCGGCCGCGGCGTCGACAGATCGTTGCCGACGCGGCGGGAGAATTCCAGGAAGTCGGCGGTCATCACCGCGCAGACCGTGTGCATGCCGAGGTCGTGAGGACCGGTCTCGCAACAGCCGTTGCGGAAGAACCCGGTCACGGGGTCCAGCGAACAGGGGACCAGTTCGCTGCCCAGCACGTTCCTGGCGCCGGCGTCATAGCGGATCGGGCGTGTGGCCATGCCCCCATCCTAAACGCTAAGACTGCCGTACAGCCAAGGCGAGAAGGAGCCCTAGCCCCGATGACGTCCGCCCGCCCCCGCCGCAGCGCCCTCTACCTGCCGGCCTCCAACGCCCGTGCGGTGGAGAAGGCCCGGGCCCTGGCCTGCGACGTGGTGATCCTGGACCTTGAGGACGCCGTCGCGCCGGACGCCAAGGACGAAGCCCGAGCGGGCGCGGTCGCCGCGGCCCGGGCCGCCGGCTTCGGCCCGCGCGAGCTGGTGATCCGCGTCAACGGCCTCGACACCCCCTGGGGCGAAGCCGACCTGGCCGCCGCCACTGAGGCCCGACCCGATGCGGTGCTGATCCCCAAGGTCTCCAGCCCGGACGACATCGCCGCGGCGCGGGCGCGGGCGCCGTCCGATATCCCGCTCTGGGCGATGATCGAGACCTGCGCCGCCATGTTCCGGCTGGAAGCGCTGGGCGCCGCCTCCAGGCATGCGGGCGTCGCCGCCTGGGTGATCGGCTCCAACGACCTCGCCAAGGAGATGCGTTGCGCGCTGGACGCCGAGCGGGCGCCGCTGGCGACGGCCCTCTCATTGAGCCTGATGGCGGCCCGGGCGCACGGCCTCACGATCCTGGACGGCGTCTACAACGATATCGCCGACGCCGACGGCCTGGCCCGGCAGTGCGCGCAGGGCGCGGCGCTCGGCTTCGACGGCAAGACCCTGATCCACCCCAGCCAGGTGGATGCGGCGAACGCCGCCTTCTCTCCGGACGCGGACGCCGTCGCCTGGGCGCGAACCGTCGTCACGGCCTTCGACGCCCCGGAGGCCGTGGGTCGCGGCGTGATCAAGGTCGAGGGCCGGATGGTCGAGCGCCTGCACCTGGAGCAGGCCCGGCGGCTGATCGCGGTCGCCGACGCCATTGAGGCGCGGACCGCGGGATGAGGGGCCGCGTCGGCTCTCTGGTCGCTCTTGCGACCCTGGCCGCCACGGCGGCGCAGGCGCAGGTCGCCGAGCCCGACGCCATCGACGCTCTCCTGCGGCCGCCAGTGGAAGCCGCGCCGCCCGAGCCCCGTCCCAGCTCCGGCAGGCCGGTCTTCATCCACGAAACGGGCCGCACGCCCGACGGCCCCGCCAGCGCGGCCGATCTGGCCTATGATGGTCGGCTGCGAACGTCCGCCGCCTCGGCCCGAGGATTCCAGGGACCGCTGGAAGGCGGCTGGACCCTTTCGGCGGGTGGGCGGGACCTGTTCGCCCTGCAGCTCGTCGACAGGGCCGGCGGGGTGGAGGGCGCCTGGCGCGACCTGCGCCGCCCGGGTGCGCTGGATGCGTCCGGCCTCGTCGAGCCGGCCGAGCGGACCGGTGGCGACCTGGTCTTCCGGTTCGCCGGCGCGGTCCTGGTGCTTCGCACCGCCGAAGGCGGCTGGTCGGGCGAACTGACGGAGGCTGGCCGCACGGAGGCGGCGCGGCTCCTTCGCCGGGCGCCTACGCCCCCGTCCGCACCTTGAAGAACTGGATCACCCGCTGCTCGGCCGCCTTCGTCGGCCCGTCCTCCTTCAGATGGAGGGTCAGGACCGAATGGGGTGGGATGAACGAATCCGCGGCGTCGGCGTCGTCCAGCTCGATCGCTTCGAAGCGGTCGCCGAACTCGCGGCGATAGGTGTCGAACCGCGCATCGGGAACCAGCTTGTCCGAGGTGAACCGAAGACCGATCACCGACAGGTCTTCCGCGTCCAGCCGCCGCTTCACGCAGCGGATCTCCTCGCCCGACAGCCCGATGGCCGCCGCCCCGGCCCGGCCCGCCGGCAACGAAGGCTGGGACAGGACCGGCGCCACGACGCTGGGGTCGGTCATCATCGCCAGGGCGAAGCCGCCGGTGAAACACATGCCCACAGCCCCCACGCCCTTGCCGCCGCATTCGGCGTGGGCCTTCCGGGCGAGGGCTCGCAGCCAGTCGACCACCGGGCTCGAGCGGTCACCGCGCCAGATGTAGAATTCGCGCCTGACGCAGATCACGCCCAGCATGGTGGTCATGGCGTAGCCGCGCGACGCGGGTTTGCCCGGCGTTCCGAACAGGCTGGGGCAGAAGACGGTCATGCCCTCGGCCGCCACGCGGTCGGCGAAGCGGATCACCTGGGGATGCAGGCCCGGGATCTCGTGCATGATCACCACCGCGGGGCCCGATCCCTTGCGGTAGACGGGAAAGGTCCGCCCGTCGTGCGCGAAGTCGAACACCTCGTAGCCCGCCAGCGCCGCGTCGTAACTCATCACTGAATCTCCCCCTGCCCCCAGGGTGGAGCTTAGGCGGATCAGCGCTTGATCCGCAGCATGGAAAGTTCGCCCTCGAAACCCGAGAGCCTCCAGCGGCCATCCGGCGCCTCGGTGAACATCAGCAGGCAGGGGCCGTCCTTCTTCGTCACGGCGCAGACCCGGCCGTCCGGCAGCTTGCGCAGCATGGCCGAGATGGCGACCGGGCCCGGGATCTTCGTTCGCGGATCGTAGCCGTAGTATTCGGCGACCCCCCGGAAGACGCCGGGCTGCACCATCGTCTCGCCCGCCAGCTCGGCGAGGCTTGGCGCGAGGACGGCGGCCAGGGCGGCCGGGATACGGCTGTCCTTGCGCGCCTCGGCGACCAGCCGGTCCTCGATCTCGCGCTTCAGGGCCGGACGGTCGACGAGGCGGTCGAACGTCGCCTGGTCGCCATCGCGGATGGCGATCAGCAGCGCGTGCACGTCGCCGGCCGCGTCCAGCTTCTCCACCGTCGCGCAGGCGGCGAGGGCCAGGGCTGTGATGCCGATGAGGATGCCGCGCACGTTCCAGGTCTCCCGTTCAAGCTGGGCCATCATCGGCCTGCGAGTCCGAACCGCAGATGAACGGTCGGACGGGCGCTTCGTGCCACGCGCTTAGGCGCCTTGCGATCGGCACGGCGTGGCGGACACGCCACCGCTTGCCCCGACGGCCGAAAGGGCGCGCTATGGGCTGAGGCGGAGGGGAGCTCGACATGATGGATCTGCAGAACGACGATGTCCGGGCCGATCTGTCGGCGCGCGGCTATTCGCGCCGAGCGATCGGACGCGTGTTCTCGCTCCTCGCGGCGGGCGCGGCGGTGGGGCCGCTGGTCGCGCCGGCGGCCTATGCGCAGACGAGCGCCGCGGGCGCCGGGCCCAGGCCGCAGCCCAAGGCGCTGATCGGCGCCAACGAGTGCTGGGAGGGGCCGCTGGAGCCGGGCGCGCGCGCCGCCGCCGCGGCGATCTCGGGCGGCAACCGCTATACCGGCTCGGAGCGCGCGGACTTCGTCAACGCCCTGGCCAGCATCGAGAACGTGCCGCCCGCCTATGTCATGGCCTGGCCCGGCTCCAGCGATCCGCTGTCGCGGATCATCGTCACCTATTGCTCCCCCACGCGCGGCCTGGTCACCGCCGACCCGACGTTCGAGCTGGCCGAAAGCGTCGCGAAGTACATCGGCGCGCCGGTGAAACGCGTGCCGCTGACCGCGGACCACGCCCATGACGTGAAGGCGATGCTGGCGGCGGACCCGAACGCCGGGATCTACTACGTCTGCACCCCCAACAATCCCTCGGCCACCCTGACCGGTCTGAAGGACGTGGAGTGGCTGCTGGCCAACAAGCCGGCCGGCTCGATCGTGCTGCTGGACGAGGCCTACATCCATTTCAGCGACGCCCCAGCCGGCGCCTACCTGGCCGCCCAGGACAAGGAGATCATCGTCCTGCGCACCTTCTCCAAGCTGTTCGGCATGGCCGGGATGCGCCTCGGCGCGACGATCGCGAAGCCCGCGCTGATGATGAAGACCATGCGCTACGACGGCGGCATGGTCAGCTACGCCCTGCCCACACCCTCCGTGGTCTGCGGGACCGCGAGCCTGCTGGCGGGCGACCTCATCCGCCAGCGGCGCGCGGAGATGCTCAAGGTCCGGGCCGATACGCTGGCCTTCCTGGACAAGCGCGGCCTGGCCTATGTGCCGCCCCAGGCGAACTTCTTCATGGTCGACTGGAAGAAGCCGGCGGCGGAGGTGCGCAAGGCGATGGCCGCCGAGGGCGTCGACATCGGCCGGAGCTGGCCGATCTGGCCCACGCGATCGCGGATCACCATCGGGTCGGCGGCCGAGATGGATGCGTTCAAGCGCGCTGTCGTCACCCTGAACCTGTAGGCCGGATGCGAAAGGGCCTCCCCCGTCGCCGGAGGAGGCCCGATCACTTGAGCGTCGCGCGGCGCCTTAGAGGCTGCGCTTGACCTCTTCGAGGTTGAAGCACTCGATGATGTCGCCGGCCTTGATGTCCTGGAAGCCGGCGAAGGCCATGCCGCACTCCTGGCCGGACGGCACTTCGTTGACCTCGTCCTTGAAGCGCTTGAGCGTCTGCAGGACGCCCAGTTCCAGCACCACCACGTCCTGGCGGATAATCCGGACGCGGGCGCCCTTGCGGACCACGCCCTCGGTGACGCGGCACCCGGCCACGCGACCAATCTTGGTGATGTCGAAGGCCTGGAGGACCTCGGCGTTGCCCAGGAAGGTTTCGCGCTGGATCGGCGCCAGCATGCCCGAAAGCACGCCTTTGATGTCGTCGATCAGGTCGTAGATGATCGAGTAGTAGCGGATCTCCACGCCTTCACGCTCCGCCAGCGCCTGCGCCTGCTTGGAGGCGCGGACGTTGAAGCCGAGGATCGGCGAGCCGGCGCCCTTGGCCAGCATGACGTCGCTTTCGCTGATCGCGCCGGCGCCGGACAGGATGATCCGCGCGCGGACCTCCTCGTGAGCCAGTTTCTCCAGCGAGCCGACGATGGCCTCGGCCGAGCCCTGCACGTCCGCCTTGATGATCACCGGCAGCTCGGAGACCTTCTTGTCCGCGAGCTTGGCCATCATTTCGGCGAGGCTGGCGCCCTGGACCGGGGCCCCGGTCTTCTCGCGCTTCACCCGGATGCGGTACTCGGTCAGCTCGCGGGCGCGGGCTTCGTTCTCGACCACGGCGAAGGGCTCGCCCGGATCGGGCGTACCGTCCAGACCGAGGATTTCCACGGGCACCGAGGGACCGGCTTCGTCGAGCTGTTCGCCGCGCTCGTTCAGCAGCGCGCGGACGCGGCCGAAGTTGGCGCCGGCCACGACGATGTCGCCGCGCCGCAGCGTGCCGCGCTTGACCAGCACGGTCGAGACGGCGCCCCGGCCGCGATCCAGCTTGGCCTCGATGACAAGGCCGTCGGCCGTCCGGTCGGGATTGGCCTTGAGGTCCAGGATCTCGGCCTGCAGCAGGATCGCCTCGATGAGGTTGTCCAGGCCCATCTTCTGGGTCGCGGAGACCTCGACCGCCTGGGTTTCGCCGCCCAGGCTTTCCACCACGATCTCGTGCTGGAGCAGCTCGTTGATCACGCGCGTCGGGTCGGCGCCGTGCTTGTCGATCTTGTTGATGGCTACGATGATCGGGGCGCCGGCCGCCTTGGCGTGCTGGATGGCCTCGATCGTCTGCGGCATGACGCCGTCGTCGGCCGCCACCACCAGGACCACGATATCGGTCACGTTGGCGCCGCGCATCCGCATGGCGGAGAAGGCCGCGTGGCCAGGGGTGTCGAGGAAGGTGACCTTCTGGCCGCTCTCCAGCCGAACCTGATAGGCGCCGATGTGCTGGGTGATGCCGCCGTGCTCGCCCGACACCACGTCGGTGGACCGCAGGGCGTCGAGCAGCGAGGTCTTGCCGTGGTCGACGTGACCCATGATCGTGACCACGGGCGGCCGCGGGACCAGGTGATCGTCCACGTCCTCGGCGCCGATGAAGCCTTCTTCGACGTCGGCTTCGGACACGCGCTTCACGGTGTGGCCGAATTCGGTGGCCACCAGCTCGGCGGTGTCGTTGTCGATCACGTCGTTGATCTTCAGCATCACGCCCTGACGCATCAGGAACTTGATGATCTCGACGCCGCGCACGGCCATCCGGTTGGCGAGTTCGCTCACCGTGATGACGTCGGGGATGACGACTTCGCGGGCCACGCGGGCCTGCTCGACGGCGCCGCCCTTGCGCTTCTCACGCTCACGCTCACGGGCGCGGCGCACCGAAGCGAGCGAGCGCATCCGCTCGGCGCCCTCGGCGTCGCCGGCGACGGTCTGGATGGTCAGGCGGCCTTCACGGCGCATCGGCGCGCCCTTGGCGCGGCTGATGGCCTTGCCCGGGCCGGCGTCGCGGCGGCGGTCGTCCTCGTCCGGACGGCGGTCCATGACCGCGCCGCCGGGGCGCGGAGCCTGGCGGGCGGCGCGCTGGATCTCAGGCGTCGCCGGAGGCGCAGCCGGGCCGACGCGCGGGCCACGGGGGCCACCGGGACCGCCGGGGCCACGCGGTCCACCGGGAGCCGGGCGCGGCGCCAGGGCCGAATATCGGACGGTGCCGCTGCCTTCGGGGCGCGGCGCGCCGCCCTGCGGGCGGTCGTCACGGCGCGGGCCGCGGTCGTCGTCGCGGCGCGGCGGACGCGGGCCGCGATCATCCTGGCGGGGCGCCCGCTGGTTGAAGGTCGCACCCTCGAAGCGGCTGCCGGCTGGCGGACGGTCGGGGCGATAGGTGGTGGTGGACGCGCGGTCGTCGCGACGATCCGGCGACGGCTGGTAGGTGCGGGTCTGTCCCTGCGCCGGGCGCGAAGTGTCGGCCTGCGGCGGGCGCGGAGCGGGGGCCGCCGCCTGAACCGGCGGCGCGGCGGTCGGAGCCGGAGCCGGGGTCGGGGCAGGCGGGACCGACGGCGTCGGCGCCGGCGTCGGGGCGGCGGGCGCAGCGGCCTGAGGCGGCGGCGCAGCGGCCTTTTCCGCGGCGGCCTGCTGCGCGGCGGCGGCAGCGGCGGCGCGGGCGGCGGCCTCGGCCTCGGCCCGGGCGCGGTCCTCACGGGCGCGGCGTTCGGCCTCCTCCTGCGCCTGACGGGCGCGGGCGGCCTCGATAACGCGCTGGCGAGCCGCGCGCTCCTCGGGCGACAGGCCATCGTTCGGCGGCGCGGGGCGCTGCCCCTGCGGCGCGGCGGCCGGACGTTGCGGCTCGAACACACGACGTTCGGCGGCGGAGGGCGCGGCCAGATTGCCGCCCGGAGCGCCATGCGGCCGGGACCGCTTGGTCTCGACAACCACCGTCTTCGTCCGGCCGTGGCTGAAGCTCTGCTTCACCGTGCCCGAGCTGACCGACCCGCCGGTGCGGGGCTTCAGGGTCAGGGGCTTACGGCCGTTGTCGTTCTCGTCGCTCATTCGCTCGCTTTACTCACCGGCCAGGCGGATCCTGGCCCCATCTATCAACATCGAAGGGCGGAAAGCCTCACGGCTCCCGCTTGGCCTCGACAGGCTCCTCGCGCCAATCCTCAGGAAGGAGCGGACTAAACCCCTCCAGGCGGCGGACATCCTCGGCCCAACGCCCGGCGGCTCGCCCCGCAAGGAAGGCGGTGTGTATCACATTCTCCAGCCCCAAGGCCAAACCCAATTCGGCCGACGTGAAGACGCCGACCACGCCGGGCTGCGGAGACTGCTTGCGGGCCAGGGACATGATCTTGCGCCGGCCGTCCGCCGCGCCGTCGGACGCTTCGATCAGCCAGACCGCCTTGCCCGATTGGATTGCGGAGGAAACCTTCTCGAACCCCGAGGTAAGCTCGCCCGCCCGTCGCGCAAGTCCCAGGCCCGACAAAAGCCGTGCGTGAAGGAGTCGCGCCACCTGATCGGCGAGGTCCGGCGCGGCCTTCAGCGGCGCCTTGGCCGAGCGGGCGAAGAGGCCCTTCTTCGCCGCCGTCGCCACTGAGGCCCGGTCGGCGGCGACCCAGATCCCCCGGCCCGGCAGCTTGCGCGCGAGGTCGGGCACGACCTGGCCGTCCGGCCCCGCCACGAAGCGGATCAGCCGCGCCTCGTCCATCACCTCGCCGGAGACGACGTCGCGCCGTTCGCGGGACGCCTCGGCGAGGGTGGCGTGGGCCTTAGCGGCTGAGCTCTCCATGGCGGGTCACCTCTCCGACCCTTAGGCGTCTTGGGCTTCGCCGGCGGCTTCCGCCTCGGCGAAGTCTTCGGCGGTCGGCTCGACGGCTTCCGGCTCTTCCGGGGCCTCGACCCAGCCCATGGCGATCCGGGCGCGCATGATCAGCAGCTCGGCGTCCGCGGGCTCCAGGCCGAAGTTCTCCAGGATGCCCGGCTCGCGCACGCGCTCGCCGTTCTTGTTCTCGAACCAGCCGCGCAGGTCGTCCGGCACCAGCCCGGCCAGATCCTCGACCGACTTCACGTCGCCCTCGCCCAGGGCCACGGCCATCGGCAGGGTGATCCCCTCGATCTCGAGCAGCCCGTCCTCGACGCCCAGCTCGCGGCGCTTGGCGTCGTACTCGGCGGCTTCCTTCTCGAGGTAGTCGCGGGCGCGGGCCTGGATCTCCTCGGCGGTGTCCTCGTCGAAGCCCTCGATGGCGGCCACTTCCGAGTTGTCCACGTAGGCCACGTCCTCGACGCTGGCGAAGCCTTCGGTGACCAGCAGTTGGGCGATGACCTCGTCCACGTCCAGGGCTTCCTGGAACAGGGCCGTGCGCTCGGTGAACTCGCGCTGGCGGCGCTCGCTCTCCTGGCTCTCGGTCATGATGTCGATCTGCCAGCCCGTCAGCTGCGAGGCGAGGCGGACGTTCTGGCCGCGGCGGCCGATGGCGAGCGAGAGCTGCTCATCCGGGACCACCACTTCGACGCGCTCGTCCTCCTCGTCCATCACCACCTTGGAGACCTCGGCGGGCGCCAGGGCGTTCACGATGAACGTCGCCTCGTCCGGGCTCCACTGGATGATGTCGATCTTCTCGCCCTGCAGCTCGGCCACCACCGCCTGCACGCGCGAGCCGCGCATGCCGACGCAGGCGCCGACCGGGTCGATCGAGCTGTCGTTGGAGATGACCGCCATCTTGGCGCGGCTGCCCGGGTCGCGGGCGACGGCGCGGATCTCGATGACCCCGTCGTACACTTCCGGCACTTCCTGGGCGAACAGCTTGGCCATGAAGCCGCCGTGGGCGCGCGACAGCAGGATCTGCGGGCCCTTGGTCTCGCGACGGACGTCGTAGATGTAGCAGCGGATCCGGTCGCCGATGTTGAAGTTCTCGCGCGGGATCGACTGGTCGCGGCGCATGATGCCCTCCCCGCGGCCCAGGTCGACGACGACGTTACCGTACTCGACCCGCTTCACGGTGCCGTTCACGATCTCGCCGACGCGATCCTTGTATTCCTCGTACTGGCGCTCGCGCTCGGCGTCGCGCACCTTGCCCATCACCACCTGGCGGGCCATCTGGGTCTGCACCCGGCCGAACTCGAACGGCGGCAGCAGCTCCTCGTAGATCTTGCCGACCACCGCGTCCTTGTCGCGGCGCTTGGCGTCCGCGAGGCGCAGGATGCCCGGGGGCTCCTCGAACGGCAGCTCCTCGCCGGTTTCCGGATCGACCCCGCCCCCGAACTGGGCGTCGTCGGCGACCACGGTCACCACGCGCTTGATGGTGGTCTCGCCGGTCTTGGGATCGATATGCACGCGGATGTCGTGCTCGGCGCCATAGCGCGAGCGGGCGCCCTTCTGGATCGCCTCTTCGATCGCCTCGATGACGATCTCCTTGTCGATCGCCTTCTCGCGGGCCACGGCCTCTGCGATCTGCAGGAGCTCGAGGCGGTTGGCGGAAATGCCCGTCACGCTCATGGGTCGTTCCTCTAGTCGGAAGTCTGTTGGTCTTCGGCCGCGAGACGGGCCGCGCGGGTCTCGGCGCCCTTCTTCATCAGCTCGTCGTTCAGCACCAGCTTGGCGTCGATGATCCAGGCGAAGGGAACCAGGGCGGTTTCCTCCTCCCCTTCCAGGTCGATGGCCACCTGGCCGTCCTCGACCCCGGCCAGGACGCCCCGGAAGCGCTTCCGGCCCTCGGCCAGGCGATCCAGCTCCAGCCGCGCCTCGTAGCCCTCGAAGGCCTCGAAGTCCTCCAGCCGGGTCAGCGGCCGGTCGATCCCCGGCGAGGAGACCTCCAGCACATACTCGCCCGAGATCGGATCGGCGGCGTCCAGCACCTCGGAGATCGCGCGCGACAGGCGGGCGCAGTCCTCGACGTTCATGTCGCGGTCCGAAGGGCGCTCGGCCATCACCTGCAGCTTCCGACGCTCGGCGCCGCCCATCAGGCGCAGCCGCACGATGCCGTACCCCGCGGCCTCGGCCACCGGGTCGAGCAGGTCGATCAGCTTCAGGTCTTCCGCAGTCTTCCCACGCATGGGAACCCCGGCCTCCGGCAAAGAAAAAAGCGGTCGGGCCGGAGCCCGCCGCTTGAAAGCGCCATCCAGCGCTATCAGCGATGTTGGCCACACATATAGCGGGCGATGAGGGCGTTGTCAGCCCCGTCTTCAGGTCCGCCGAATTCCGGGCGCAGGCGTGGCCCGCGCCCGGAGCCGCGCGACTACCGCGCCAGCGACACGCGGACGAAGGCGCTGCGGCCGATCCCCGGCAGCCGGGCGCCGAGCGGCACGTCCGAGCCGTCGATCTGGTTGTAGCCGGCCAGGTGGTCCGAGTAGCGGCGGTCCAGCAGGTTCTCCACGCCGGCCGACACCCGCACGCCCTCGCGCACCTTCCAGTCGCCGTAGAGCGCCAGAAGCCCGTAGCCGCCCGTGCGCCGTTCCGAATTGGTCCGGGACACCTTCGACTGGTCGGCCACCAGGCGCGTTTCCGCCGTGACGGACCAGCGGTCGGCGTCGTAGGTCAGCGCCGCCGTCAGGCTGGGCGGCGAAATCCGGTAGAGATCGTCGGGAACGTCCCGCCGTTCGCCGCGGACGTAGGACGCCACCGCGTCGATCCGCCAGGCGGCTGACAGCTTCACGCCCCCCGCCACATCGAAGCCATAGAGCCTGGCATCGACGTTGGCGAACCGCAGCGGCGTGGGATCCCCGCTCATGGCCGCCACCCGTTCCTGCAGCGTATCCGCAACGCCCGGGGTCGCATCGAATGGCGCGCCCTGGATGTAGTTGTCGACCTCGCGCACGAAGACCGTGGGCCGCAGGTACGCCCGCCGGCCGGCGTAGTCGAAGCCGACCTCGGCGATCCAGGCCACCTCCGGCTCGAGGTTCATGTCGCCGACGTAGATGTTGCCGTCGGCAAGGCCGCCGCTGGTGTTGGTCGGCAGCCAGCCGTACCGCTCCACATAGCCTGCGACCCGGGTCTTGCGCGCCAGGGTGAGGCGCCAGGCGAGCCCCTTCCGGGGCGCCGTCCAGAGCCGCGCCACCGCATCGACGGTCGTGTCCTCGCGGCTGCGGTCGGCGGCGTTGAACGCGGCGGCCAGCGCGACCGGGCCGGCGGCGAGCGCGGGGCCCAGGACCGCGCGTCCGGCCTCCGCCTCGTGCCGGTCGATCCGCATGCC
The DNA here is from genome assembly GCF_003254525.1 of Phenylobacterium kunshanense. Taxonomy (GTDB): domain Bacteria; phylum Pseudomonadota; class Alphaproteobacteria; order Caulobacterales; family Caulobacteraceae; genus Phenylobacterium; species Phenylobacterium kunshanense. The sequence goes on along the minus strand of NZ_QFYS01000002.1, from coordinate 556,405 downwards.
GAACTCGCCGTGGAGCGCCCCGACCGGCCCCGTCCACTCCGCATGGGCGCCCGCGCGGCGCGTCTCGACGTCGGGCAGGCTGGTCACCAGGAAGGCCGGGTTCGCGGGATTGGTGATGACCACGTTGCGGTCGAGGTCTTCCGCATCGAGCCCCACGCGAAGCTTGCCGCCGGCCAGCGGCGCGGTGGCCGCGACCTCCGCGGCGCGGGTCACGGCCTCGGCCAGCGACTCCCGGCGGTTCATGGCCGTGGGCGAAGGCCGCAGGTCGAAGTTGTTCATGCCGTGGCCCACGTCGGCGTAGCTGAACGCCGCCTCCAGGCCGATCCCGCCCAGCTCCGCCCGGTAGCCGAGGCGGGCGAAATCGGTGCTGAAATAGCGGATATCCATCGGGAACGGCGGATTGCCGGTAGGGTCCGTGTGCTGGTGGCGAAGGTCCAGCGCCAGCTCGTGAGGGCCAGCCCGGAGGCCCGCCGATATGCCATAGACGCTGCGCTCGTACCGCGAGCCACGGATCGTCCCGCCCGGGAACTCGGCGTCTTCGCCCTTCTCGTAGGAGCCGAGCAGGTTGACGCGCCAGCTCTCCGTGGCGAGGCCGGCGACGCCGCCCGCCGAGTAGCTGTCGTCGGCCGAACGGGCCTCGGCCGACAGGTCGTAGCCCAGCCGGGCTTCGGGCCCATCGGCGAAGTCCAGGCGCTTGAAGACCGCGTTCATGCCGCCGGCCAGGCCCGGGCCGGCGCGCACGGGGCTGACGCCGCGATCCACCTCAAGGGCCGCGACCAGGGCCGTCGGCGCATAGTGGAACGGCGGATCCATGAGGTTCGGTCCACCCGAGGCGAACCGCTGGCCGTCGACCCGCAGGTTCAGGCGATGGCCGAACAGGCCGCGATACTGGGCCTGGCCCGAAAGGGCGCCGTTGCCGATCCGGGCGCCGCCCGGCACGCGGGCCAGCAGCGCGGTGGGATCGGGACCGGCCAGCGCGGTCGGCTCCAGGCGCTCGCTGGTGGTGGTGACGGCCGGACCCCGCGGCGCGGTCACCACGATCACGTCCACGAGGGGGTCGGCGGCCTCATCGGCGAGGGCGGTCATGGGGAAGGCGCCGAGCGCCAGGGCGGCGCCCGAGGCAAGAAGGCGAAGTTTCATGGCGGTATGATCCCCGGCGCGCCGGTCGGGGCGCCGTTTCATGCTGTCTGGAGGGGAAGGACCGCGGGGTGTCGCGATCCCATGCGCAGCCGCGCGCCGAGGCGCGGGCGTCAGATCAGCAGGATGGGCGGGCCGCGGGCGGGCGGCGGCGGGGCCGCGAGGCCACGCCCGGGCGCCAGATGGACCGCGCGGTCGGGCGCGGCTGGCGCGACGCGCGCGAAAGTCTGCGGGATGAGCTCGACCGACGGGGGCGTGGCCAGTTGCGCCGTGGCGGAGAAGGCGCACGGCGCGCTGTCGGCCGCCACGCCATCCGTGTCGCCCGACGGCGGGGCTTCCGCCGGGACCGTGACCATGCCCTGCGCCGTGCAGAGCACCAGGGCGAACGGCGTCTCGTCCGTCGGCTTGCCCACCATGAAGCCCGGCGGAACCAGCACCCGCAGCATCACGGCGATCGCAGCGAGGGCGAGCCATGCGCTGTGGAGGGAAGTCCCTCGATGACGGGCGGCGACGGTCACGGTCGCGCTCCTAGCCCACATCGGGCGGCGTGTCTTTGAGGCGCGACAAATGGCGCGGGGGTCCGGAAATTCCCCGCCGAGACAGGTTTTGGGGCTCGGACCCCGCCCGTGCTCTTTCCCTCAGCGGGGCTTTGGTCCAGAGAGCGGCCCTGAATTTGTGTGTGCTTCGAAAGGCCTCCTCCCCATGGACCTCTCCAAGATCCCCGTCGGCGAGAACCCGCCGTACGACGTGAACGCCGTCATCGAGATCCCGCAGGGCGGCGAGCCGGTGAAGTACGAGCTGGACAAGGAGTCCGGCGCGATCTTCGTCGACCGCTTCCTGCACACGGCGATGTTCTATCCCGGCAACTACGGCTTCATCCCGCACACCCTGGCGGACGACGGCGACCCGATGGACATCATCGTGGTGGGTCCGACCCCGGTGGTGCCCGGCGCGATCATCCGCGCCCGTCCGGTCGGCGCGCTGATCATGCGCGACGAGGCCGGCGGCGACGAGAAGATCCTGGCCGTGCCGGTGGACAAGCTGCACCCGTTCTACGTGGGCGTGGATTCCTGGCGCTCGCTGCCGGCCATCCTGACCGAGCAGATCGCCCACTTCTTCAAGCACTACAAGGACCTGGAGAAGGGCAAGTCGGTCGAGATCGTTCGCTGGGCCGACGCCGCCGAGGCCGCCGAGCTGATCAAGGAGTCGATCGAGCGCTACCAGGCCAAGGGCGCCTGACGAGAAGTAGCTCCCCCGCCCGGGGGAGCTACGCCCTCACGAAATCCAGGAACACGGGCGCGCAGTCGCCCAGCCGCTTTTCCTCGTAGCGCGTGGTGACGTGGTCGGCGGGCGGTATGCGCCAGTCGTCCGCGCGGCCCGCCGTCCATCGGAACGCGGGGTTCGCCGTGATCCGCTCCAGCGCCCAGTCCACATAGTCCGCCCAGTCGCTGGCGAAGCGCAGGGCCCCGCCGGGCTTCAGCACGCGCGCCAGCTCGGCCACCGTGTCGGCCTGCACCAGGCGGCGCTTGTGATGCCGCGCCTTGGGCCAGGGGTCGGGGAAGAGGATGAACACGCGGGCGATGCTCGCGTCCGGCAGGCGGGCGATCAGCTCGCGCACGTCGCCGTCGTGGATTCTCACGTTGCCGAGGCCCTGTTCGTCCACATGCCGCACGGCGCTGGCGACGCCGTTGGTGAAGGGCTCGGCGCCGAGGATCAGGACATCGGGGTGGCGTCCGGCCTGGGCCGCCATGTGTTCGCCGCCGCCAAAGCCGATCTCCAGCCAGGTCTCGCGCGCGCCCGGCATCAGGACCGCGGGCTCCGCGGGGCCGGGGGGCACGCGCAGCTCCGGCAGGCGGGTTTCCATCAGCGCGGCCTGGCGTGGCTTGATCGGCCGCGACTTCAGCCGTCCGAAGGAGCGCAGCGGGGGATGCTGTTCGGTCATTCGCTCAATGTCCCGGGGGCAACCTGAACGTCAACGCCGGCGCACTGATGCCAGGCGCCGGCGTCCATAGAGGCCCGGGATAGCCCCGGGGATGACGTTCGATCGGATCAGGCCAGCTTGCGCAGCTCGTCGGCCAGGTCGGTCCGCTCCCACGAGAAGCCGCCCTCGTTGTCGGGCTGGCGGCCGAAGTGGCCGTAGGCCGCGGTGCGGGCGTAGATCGGGCGGTTGAGCTGCAGGTGCTCGCGGATCGCGCGGGGCGTGGCGCCGCCGATCATCTCGGGCAGGGCCAGTTCCAGCTTGGCCGGATCGATCTCGCCCGTGCCGTGGGTGTCCACGTAGAACGACAGCGGCTCGGCCACGCCGATCGCGTAGCTGATCTGGATCGTGCACTTCTTGGCCAGGCCCGCGGCGACCACGTTCTTGGCCAGGTAGCGGCAGGCGTAGGCGGCCGAGCGGTCGACCTTCGTCGGGTCCTTGCCCGAGAACGCGCCGCCGCCGTGCGGAGCCGCGCCGCCGTAGGTGTCGACGATGATCTTGCGGCCGGTGAGGCCGGCGTCGCCGTCCGGACCGCCGATCTCGAAGCGGCCCGTCGGGTTCACCAGCCACTTGGTCTTCTTGGTGATCAGGCCGGCCGGGATGACCTGCTCGATCAGCGGCTGGATCACGCCCTGGAGACGCTTGGAGTTCACCGTCTGCAGGCCGATGCGCTTCTTGTGCTGGTGCGAGACGACGATCTTCAGGATCTCGACCGGCTGGCCGTTCTCGTAGCGGATCGTGACCTGGCTCTTGGCGTCAGGCTCCAGCACCGGGCATTCGCCCGAGTGGCGCGCGTCGGCCAGGCGCTTCAGGATATTGTGCGAATACTGCAGCGTCGCCGGCATGAACTCCGGCGTCTCGTCGCAGGCGTAGCCGAACATGATGCCCTGGTCGCCGGCGCCTTCGTCCTTCTTGTCCGTGGCGTCGACGCCCTGGGCGATATGGGCCGACTGTTCGTGCAGGTGGCAGGCGTACTTGGCCTTGGCCCAGTGGAAGCCCTTCTGCTCGTAGCCGATGTCCTTGATCGCCTCGCGGACCTTGGGCTCGAGCGAGCGGACGATGTCCTTGGTCATCGCCTTGTTCTCGGCCTTGGAGGCGCCCGGCTTGCCGGCGCGCACTTCGCCGGCGAGGACGATGCGGTTGGTCGTCACCAGGGTCTCGCACGCCACGCGGGCCTGCGGTTCGGCGCTGAGGAAGGCGTCGACGACGGTGTCCGAAATCCGGTCGGCGACCTTGTCGGGATGGCCTTCGGACACGCTTTCGCTGGTGAAGATGTAGCTGGAACGGCTCAAGACAGGGCTCCGAAATGGGTCGATGGGCGCGGCGGCCTGCAATCTGCGGGCCAGCCTATAAAGAAATCTTTATATGATGCCAAGCCGCGTCAGCCGGGTTCGCCGCGCTGGCGACGCCGGCGGCCCGCGATCCAGGCTCCGGCCGACAGCAGCAGCAGGCCCGCGAACGGCCCTTCGCCCCAGCGGCTGTATGGCGTCGGCGCTGCGGGCGACGGAAGTCGGGCGTCGATCACCCCGAACTCGCCCAGGCCGAGGCGCTTGCCGGGCAGGATGCGGCCCTGCGGATCGATCACCGCCGAGACGCCCGTCGGGGTGGCGCGGACCATGGGCAGGCCTTGCTCGATGGCCCGGTAGCTGGCGATGTTGAGATGCTGCCAGGGCCCGCTGGTGCGGCCGAACCAGGCGTCGTTCGACACGTTGAGCAGCCAGGCGGGCCGCGCTCCGTTGCGGCCGAAGCCCGGGAACAGCGCCTCATAGCAGATCAACGCCTGCAACGGCGGCATGCCTGCGCTCGTCAGCGGGCGCGGCGGCGGGCCCGGGGTGAAATCCTCGGGCATATGCACCAGGGCGCGGATTCCCAGCTTACCGGCCAGGTCGCCCAGCGGCAGGAACTCGCCGAACGGCACCAGCCGGTGCTTGTCGTAGACGCCGGTGACCCGCAGGGCCATGTCCTCGCGCCGGAACGCCACCAGGGTGTTGAAGTAGCGGTAGCCACCCTGCCCATCGGGCTCGGCCCGGTTGGCGCCCATCAGCAGCGACTGGCCGGGACGGACGGCGTCGCGCAGGCGCGTCGCGTACGGCGAGCCCGGCGCGATCAGGTCGTCGATCACCGCCGGCAGCGCGCCTTCGGGCCAGATCACCACGTCCGGCGCCCGGGCCGCCGGCCGGACGGAAAGCCCCAGATAGGCGTCGAAGACGAGGCCCAGGTTCTCCGGCTTCCATTTCTCCTTCTGGTCGATGTTCGCCTGGACGATGCGGAGCACAGGCGCGTCCGGGGCGTAGAGAGGCCGCGGCGCGGCCGCCAGCCGGCCCGCGCCGCCGGCATAGAGCGCCGTCAGCGCGATGCCCGTCGCGACCATCACCCCCGCCTGGGCCAGCCGGCGGACAGGCAGCATGAGCAAGGCCGGCGCCGAGGCCAGCGCCAGAGTGATCCAGGTCAGGCCATAGGCGCCCACGAGGGCGGCGGCCTGCGATGGCGGACTGCCGGCCCGCCAGCTCTCGCCGACCAGGTTCCAGGGAAAGCCCGTGAGGATGTGGCCGCGCAGCCACTCGGCGGCGGCGAAGACCCCGGCGAAGACCAGCGGCTTCCAGGCGCTGCGGGGCCTCAACGCCCGATAGGCGAGGCCAGCGGCGCCCCAGAACAGCGCGAGGCCTCCGCCCATCAGGACGACGGCGAAGGGCGCCATCCAGCCGTGGATCTCGGGCTCCACGAGGAACGGCTCGGCGATCCACCATGTGGAAAGGCCGAAATAGCCCAGCCCTGCCAGCCAGCCGAGCCCGAACGCCGACCGCAGCGGCCGCTCGCCCTGGATGGTCTCCAGCCGCAGCAGCAGCACCGCATAGCCCAACAGGCCCAGGATCAGGCCGAACGGCGGATGGGCGAGCCCCGCGGCGAGGCCGGCCAGCAGCGCGGTCGCCGGCGCATACCCGCGGGCGCGACGCACTCAGGCCTCGGCGCGTTGGACGGGCGCGGCGGCGCGGCGGACGCGGACGCGCTTCACCCGCCGTGGATCGGCCGCGAGCACCTCAAGCTCAAAGCCGTCGGGATGCTCGATGACCTCGCGCTTCTGGGGCACCCGGCCGGCGAGCGCGTTGACGAGGCCGGCGACCGTGTCGATCTCCTCGTCCAGGTCCGCCGGGGCCAGGTCGACACCCTCGCCGATCGCGTTCTCCAGCTCTTCCAGGGGCGCGCGGCCGTCGACGACCCAGCCATCGTCGTCGGCCAGGATCGGCTGGTAGCCTTGACCCGCCTCCTCGTCATGCTCGTCGGCGATCTCGCCCACCAGCGTCTCGAGCAGGTCCTCCAGCGTGACGATGCCATCGACCCCGCCGAACTCGTCGATGACCAGCGCCATGTGGGTCCGCCGCGCGCGCATGTTGGTCAGAAGCTGGGCGGCCGGCATGGACGGCGGGACGTAAAGCACCTCGCGGACGAGGTGCCGGCGCCCCGCGAGGATGTGGTCGTCCGGCTTCGGCTGGCGCGACTTGGCCGCCAGCAGCTTGAAGATGTCCTTCACGTGGACGACGCCGACGGGCTCGTCGAGCGTCTCCTTGTAGACCGGCATCCGGCTGTGCTCGGCTTCGACGAAGCGGGCCACCACCTCGGCGAAGGTGCAGTTGCGTTCGATGGCCACGATGTCGCCGCGCGGCTTCATGACGTCCTGGACGCGAAGATTCTCAAACGCACGGGCGTGGCTGACCAGCTCTCCGCCCGGCGAATCCTCCGGCTCGGCAATCTCGTCTGCGGCCGCCTCGGCGGTTCGCCGGAAGAGGTCGAATAGTCCCATGAGCCCGCGCCGCTCTCGGCCCGGGCTGCGTCGACTGGGAGGTTCAGAGTCGTTCATGCTCTCCTTCACCGGCCGCATAGGGGTCAGGGACGCCTAGCCCGGCCAGCACCGCACGCTCGAGGCTCTCCATGGCCTCGGCTTCATCATCGCCGATGTGATCGTATCCGAGAAGATGCAGAACGCCATGCGCCACCAGGTGCTGCAGGTGGTGCGCCAGCGGCTTGCCCTGTTCGGCCGCCTCCCGTGCGCAGACGCCATAGGCCAGGGCGATGTCGCCCAGGTGGAACTCCGGGTTCCTCGGCGCCGGGAACGACAGCACGTTGGTGGGGGAATCCTTGCTCCGGAAACGGGCGTTCAGGTCCCGGACCGCCTCGTCGTCGGCCAGTAGTATGGTCACGCCCTCATGCGCCGCGCCCTCGGCGTCCAGGGCCGCGAGCGCCGCGCCGCGCGCCAGCATCTCGGCCTGGGGCAGAGCCGCAAGCCAGGTCTCGTCCTCGATCTCGACGTCGATCACACCGTGCGCCCGCGCTTGGCCGCGTCGGCGTCGTAGGCGCGCACGATCCGCTCCACGAGCGGGTGGCGCACCACGTCCTCGGACGCGAACCGGACGACGCCGATCCCCTTCACGCCCTCCAGCAGGCCGACGGCGTGCGCGAGGCCGGAATCCCCGGGATTCGGCAGGTCGATCTGGGTCGGGTCGCCGGTGACCGCCATGCGCGAGCCTTCGCCCAGGCGGGTCAGGACCATCTTCATCTGCGCGCGGCTGGCGTTCTGCGCCTCGTCGACGATGACGAAGGCGTGGCTCAGCGTACGGCCCCGCAGGAAGGCGATCGGCGCCACCTCGATCTCGCCCTTCTCGCGCCGGCGGCGGAGCTGTTCGGCGCCCAGGATGTCCGTCAGCGCCTCCCAGACCGGCGCCATGTAGGGGTCGACCTTCTCGTTCATGTCGCCGGGCAGGAAGCCCAGGCGCTCGCCCGCCTCCACCGCCGGGCGCGAAACGATCAGCCGGTCCACCGCGCCACGCAGCAGCATGCCCGCGCCATGGGCGACGGCGAGGAAGGTCTTGCCCGTGCCGGCGGGGCCGAGGCCGAACACCAGCTCGCAATCGGAGAGGGCTTCCAGGTACTTCGCCTGGGTGCGGGTCTTGGGCGCGACCTGGCCGCGCCGGCCCACCGGCAAGGTCCCACCCGCGCCGCCGCCGCCAGCACCCGTGCGGGCCTCGCCGATCGCCACGCGGATGTCCGCCTCGTTGATCTCCAGGCCCTGGTCGGCGCGCCGCGCGATCGCCTGCACCGCCTTCTTGGCCTGGCCGCGCGACTTGGCGTCGCCCGACAGCGAGACCCCGCCGCCGGGCGTCTCCATGAGCACGCCGAAGGCGTCCTCGATCAGCGCCGCGTGGCGGCTACCGGCTCCCGAGACCGCGCGGACGGCGGCGTCGGACAGGGCGATGAATTCGGGTGCGCGGCTCACGCCGTCTCCAGTTCCAGCACGCCGGCCAGGCTGTTCCTGGCGGCGCTGTCGATCTTCACCGGAACGATCTGCCCCAGCATCCGATCCGGAGCCGTGACGTGGACCGCCTGCAGGTAGGGGCTCTTGCCGACAAGCTGGCCGGCATGCCGGCCGGTCTTCTCGAACAGCACCGGCAAGGTCCGCCCCGCCTGCGCGGCGTTGAACGCCTGCTGCTGCTCGTCGATCAGCGCCTGCAGCCGCTGCAGCCGCTCGTCCTTCACCGCCTCGGCCACCTGTCCGGGCATGGCGGCGGCCGGCGTGCCGGGGCGGCGCGAATACTTGAACGAGAAGGCGCTGGCGTAGCCCACCTCGCGGATGAGCTGCAGCGTCGCCTCGAAGTCGGAGTCGCGCTCTCCCGGGAAGCCCACGATGAAGTCGCCGCTGATGGCGATGTCTGGACGCGCCGCGCGGATCCGCTCGATCAGCCGCAGGTAGCTCTCCGCCGTATGCGCCCGGTTCATCGCCTTGAGGATCTTGTCGGATCCCGCCTGCACGGGCAGGTGCAGGTAGGGCATCAGCGCCTCGACCTCGCCGTGGGCGGCGATCAGTGCCTCGTCCATGTCGCGCGGATGGCTGGTGGTGTAGCGGATGCGGTCCAGGCCCTCGATCCGGGCCAGTCGCCGCACGAGTCCCGCGAGCCCGCCTTCGCCCGCATAGGCGTTGACGTTCTGGCCCAGCAGGGTGACCTCGCGCACGCCCTTGGCGGCCAGCGCCCGGGCCTCGGCCTCGATCGCCTCGACGGGCCGGCTCCATTCGCCGCCGCGGGTGTAGGGCACCACGCAGAACGTGCAGAACTTGTCGCAGCCCTCCTGCACCGTCAGGAACGCCGACACCCCGCTCGGGCGTCGCTCGGTGGACAGGGCGTCGAACTTCTCCTCGGGGGCGAAATCCGCGGCCAGCCGCTCGCCCCGGGCCCGATGCGCGCGGGCGATCAGCTCGGGGAGCTGGTGATAGGCCTGCGGTCCGACGACCAGATCCACGGCCGGCTGACGGCGCATGATCTCCTCGCCCTCGGCCTGGGCGACGCAGCCCGCCACGGCGATGGTCATGCCGCCCGGCCGGTCCTGCTTCAGCCGCTTGAGCTGGCCCAGCTCGGAATAGACCTTCTCGGTCGCCTTCTCGCGGATGTGGCAGGTGTTGAGCACCACCAGGTCCGCCTCGGCCGGCTCATCGGTCATGCCATACCCCAGCGGCGCAAGGACGTCGGCCATGCGCTCGCTGTCGTAGACGTTCATCTGACAGCCGTAGGTCTTGATGTAGAGGCGCTTCTGGGGCGCGGTCTCGGACATGGCCGGCGTTATGGGGTCGCGAGGGGGCCGGCGCAAGGCGGCAGGCGGCAGGCGGCAGGCGGCTTCCCTAGCGGGGCCGCAGCGCGGTAGACCAACCCATGGCCCGCGCCCGCCAGCGACTCCGGTCCGTGCCCCGGGGAGTCTGGGTCCTGGGGTTCGTCTCGCTGTTCATGGACGTCTCGTCCGAGATGGTCCACGCCCTGATGCCCGCGCTGCTGGTCGGCACGCTGGGCGCCAGCGTCGCCCTGCTCGGCCTCATCGAGGGCGTCGCCGAGGCCACCGCCGCCGTGACCAAGGTGTTCTCGGGCTGGATTTCCGACCGGCTGGGACGACGCAAGCTGCTGGCCGTGATCGGCTACGGTCTCGCCGCGCTGACCAAGCCCGTGTTTCCCCTGGCCGCAACGCCGTTCGAGGTGATGGGCGCGCGGTTCCTGGACCGGATCGGCAAGGGAATCCGCGGCGCGCCGCGGGACGCCCTGGTGGCCGACATCACGCCGCCCGCGGTGCGCGGCCTCGCCTTCGGCGTACGCCAGGGCCTGGACACGGTCGGTGCCTTCCTCGGGCCGCTGCTGGCCATCGGGCTGATGCTGGCGCTGGCGGGCGACCTCCGGCAGGTGCTGGCCTGGGCGGTGGTCCCGGCCCTGATCGCCGTCGCCCTCCTGGTGCTGGGTCTGGAAGAGCCCGACCGGGCTCAGGCCGTGGACACCCCGCGTCCGCCCCCCATCCGCTGGTCCGACCTGAAGGGCCTGGACGCCGCCTTCTGGACCGTGGTCGCCGTCAGCGTGGTCTTCACCCTGGCCCGTTTCAGCGAGGCCTTCCTGATCCTGCGCGCTCAGGACGCGGGGTTGCCTCTCGCCTTCGCGCCGGCGGTCATGGTGGCGATGAACGTGGTCTATTCGCTGGTCTCGGCGCCGGCCGGCGGCTTCTCGGACCGGGTCGATCGCCGACTGCTGCTGCTGGCGGGCCTGGGGGTGCTGGTCCTGGCCGACCTGGCGCTGGCGTTCCTGGACAGCGTCGCCGGAGTGTTCCTGGGCGTCGCGCTGTGGGGGCTGCACATGGGCCTGACCCAGGGCGTGCTCAACGCCATGGTCGCAGACGCCGCCCCCGAACGCCTGCGCGGCTCGGCTTTCGGGCTGTTCAACCTGGCCAGCGGGGTGACGATGCTGGCTTCCAGCGGCCTCGCCGGTCTTCTGTGGAGCCTCTACGGCCCTCCGACCACCTTCCTCGCGGGCGCGGGCTTCGCCCTGCTCGCCGCCCTGGGGCTGGGCGCCACCGTCCGCCGGCGGCGGGACGGCCTCGCGGCCTGACGGCGGTCTATTCCTCGATCGGCATCCCGTAGAGCTCCAGCCGATGGTCCACCAGCCGGTAGCCGAGCTTGCGGGCGATGGCTTCCTGCAGCGCCTCGATCTCGGCGTCGACGAACTCCACCACCTTGCCGGTCTTCATGTCGATCAGGTGGTCGTGGTGCTCGTCGGTATGCTCCTCGTACCGCGAGCGGCCGTCGCGGAAATCGAGCCGGTCGATGATCCCCGCTTCCTCGAACAGGCGCACCGTCCGGTAGACCGTGGCGATGGAGATGTGCGGATCCACGGCATGGGCCCTGCGGTGCAGTTCCTCCACATCGGGGTGGTCGGTGGCGCTCGAGAGCACGCGCGCGATGACGCGGCGCTGCTCAGTCATGCGCATGTTCTTCTCGAGGCAGAGTTTCTCGATGCGATCCGACACGGGCCCTCTCTCCGATTTGCCGTAAGGATAGGTCTAGTGGGCTGCGGATGTAAGGTCGAGACGCATCACCAGCGCGTCGGCCCGGCCGGCCGCGCCACGATCGTAGTACCCCTTGCGCAGGCCCGTGCGGACGAACCCCAGGCCCTCGTAGAGCGCCACCGCCCCGCCGTTGTCCACGTCGACCTCCAGGAACATCTCGCCGGCCCCGGCCACCCGCGCCGCGCCGATGGCGGCGGTCATCAGCGCCAGCCCCACGCCCCTGCGGCGGGCCCAAGGGGCCACGCCCACGGTCAGGATCTCGGCCTCGCCGCCGACGGCGCGGCAGATCAGCACGCCGGCCGGATCCTCGTCGCTCACCAGGAAGCCGAAGATCCCCTGCGATTCCAGCAGCCCTTCGAAGTCGGACTCGTCCCAGGGCGTATCGAAGGCCTGGGCGTGCACCGACGCCATCGCCGGCGCATCGTCAGGCGTTGCGGCCGCCAGGTTCATGGATCGCGACCGCCGGGCAGCTTGGCGTCGGGCGCGCGCAGGTACAGCGGGCGCAGAGGGCCGGGCGACCGCGCAGCCGCCAGCTTCGCCACGTGACGGGCGTCGCAGCCGTCCGGCGTGCGGACGTCCGCTCCGCGGGCCGCATCGGCCAGCAGCGGCGCGCCGGAGCCGATCAGGGTGAGGGGCCGGCCCATCGACAGCTCGGCCAGGCGCGCGGCCGCGGTTCCCAGCGGCAGCACGTCCGGCGCCATGAGCGCGTGGCCGTCCTCGAAGACCTGCAGGTAGAGCTGGTCGCGGCGGGCGTCGATGGCCGCGGCGACGAGCCCCCCCGCCTCCGCCGCCAGGGCCTCCAGAGCGCCGACGCCGACGGCGGGGATCGCCAGGGCCGACCCCAGCCCCTTGGCGAACGCGACGCCGACGCGCAGCCCGGTGAACGAGCCCGGGCCCACGGTGGCGCCGATCCGCTCCAGTTGCTCGAAGGTCAGCCCCGCCTCGGCCATGACCGACTGGACCATGGGCGCCAGCCGCTCCTGGTGGCCCCGCGCCATCGCTTCGGACGCATGCGCGAGCACGGTCCCGCCGTCGAGCACGGCGACCGAGCAGGCGTTGAGGCAGGTGTCGAGCCCGAGGACGATCATCGCCCCTCGGGTAGCCGGTTCGCGCGCGCCGTCAAAGCGCCTGTTCGACCGCGGTCACTTCCGGGACGTAGTGCTTCAGCATGTTCTCCACGCCCTGCTTCAGCGTCGCCGAAGAGGATGGGCAGCCCGAACAGGCGCCGCGCATGTTGAGCCAGACCACGCCGGTCTCTACGTCGAAGCGGTTGAAGAGAATGTCGCCGCCGTCCTGCGCCACGGCCGGCCGGATGCGGGTGTCGAGCAGGTCTTTGATCTCGGCGACGATCTGGGCCACGTCGCCTTCGTAGACGCCCTCGTCGTGGCCGCCCTCCGCCTCCCCACCCTCAAGGAGGAGCGGCCGGCCGGACGTCAGATGGTCCATGATCGCCGCGAGGATCAGCGCCTTCACATGCGCCCAGTCGACGGCGGCGTGCTTGCCCACCGTGATGAAGTCCGGGCCGAAGAACACCCGGCTGACGCCGGTGATCTCGAACAGCTCCGCCGCCAGGGGCGAGGCGGCGGCGGCCTCCGGATCGCGGAAGTCCCGCGTTCCTTCGCCCAGCACGGCGCGGCCGGGGGCGAACTTCAGGACGTCCGGGTTCGGAGTGGCTTCGGTCTGGATGAACATGCCGCAGATGTGGCCCCGCGGCCCCGCGCGCGCAAGCGCGTCGATGTCACGCCAGGATCGCGATCTCGTCGTCGGTGAGATCGCCGGGAACGATGGTGATCGGCACCTTGCGGCTGCCCCACTTCACGCCTTCCTTGGCGATGCTGCTGACCAGCGGGCCCGGCCCGCGTCCGCCGACGGCGGCGGCCAGCACCAGGATCTTGATGTCGGCGTCCTCGGTCAGCACCTGCCTCAGCGCCGCCCGCGTCGAATCGGCCTCGACGATCAGGAACTCCGGCGGCAGGCCCGTCTCGGCCTGGACGTATTCGGCCGGCTGCTGAAGCGCGGTCTCGGCCTCCTGCCGCTGCTGGCGGGCGATCTCCTCGCGGACACCCGACCAGTGCTCGAACACCGCCGGCTCGATCACCCGCAGCAGGGCGACGTAGCCGCCGGTGGACCGCGCCCGCCGGCAGGCGAAGCGCAGCGCAGCGTCGAACTCCGGGGAGTCGTCCGCCACCACCAGGAACTTGCGCCGCGTCGTCATGCGCGGAACCTGCGCTGCAAGTCGCGTCGGAGCAAGCGCCAGGAGGGGCGACGGCTCAGCCGCCCCAGAAGCCCACCAGCTTCTTCACCTCGGCCATCGTCGGCGCCGCCAGGGCGCGGGCCCGCTCGGCGCCGTCGGCCAGGACACGGTCGATCTCCGCAGGATCGGCGAGCAGCCGGCGCATCTCGCCGCCGATGGGCGCCATGACCGAGACCGCCAGGTCGGCGAGCTTCGGCTTGAAGGCGCCGAAGCCCTGGCCCGCGAATTCCTTCAGCACCTCGGCCTCGGTGACGCCGGCGAGGGCGGCATAGATGCCCACCAGGTTGCGCGCCTCGGCCCGGCCTTCCAGCCCTTCGGACGTCTCCGGCAGCGGCTCGGCGTCAGTGCGCGCCTTGCGGACCTTCTGCGAGATCGCGTCGGCGTCGTCGGTCAGGTTGATGCGCGAATAGTCCGACGGGTCGGACTTGCTCATCTTGGCCGCGCCGTCCCGCAGGCTCATCACCCGCGCGCCGGGGCCCTGGGTCAACGGATCGGGCAGCGGGAAGAAACCGGGCGCCTCGAAGTCGTTGTTGAACTTCTGGGCGATGTCCCGGGTCAGCTCCAGGTGCTGCTTCTGGTCCTCGCCGACCGGCACCTTGGTGGCCTTGTAGATCAGGATGTCGGCCGCCTGCAGCACCGGGTAGGTGTAGAGCCCGACGCTCGACCGCTCCTTGTGCTTGCCGCTCTTCTCCTTGAACTGGGTCATCCGGTCCAGCCAGCCCAGGCGGGCGACGCAGTTGAACACCCAGGCCAGTTCGGCGTGCTCGGGCACCGCCGACTGGGCGAAGATAGTGGCGACCTTCGGGTCCAGGCCGGTGGCCAGGTAGGCGGCGGCGATCTCCCGCACCTGGTCCTTCAGCTTCTTCGGGTCCTGCCACACGGTGATCGCGTGATAGTCGGCCACGAAGATGAAGGTCGGGATCTCGTGCTGGAGCCTGGCGAACTTCGCCAGGGCGCCCAGGTAGTTGCCCAGGTGCAGGTCGCCCGAGGGCTGGACGCCGGAGAGCACGCGTTCGGGGCCCGCGTAGGGGGCCGGAGCTTGGTCGGTCATGATGGGTGGCTTCTGTAGGATAGGGACAGGCGGGCGCAAGCCCGGTTTCGCGGGATCAGGCGGTCAGCGCCATCGCCAAGTGTTCAGTCCGAAAGCCATGGCCGGCGGCATAGACGGCCGGCGGCGTCAGGACAAGTCCGGAGCCGCCGGCGCGGGATCGCCCCTGCGCCGCCGGAGCGCCGCCTTGAACTCCGCCGGCGTCACCCCGCCGAAGGCGAACAGCAGCGCCGGATAGAGCGCGAGCCCCGCCGTGCAGATCAGCACGATCGAGATCTCCTTCACGCCATGCGGCAGGACCGCCGCGATGGTCGCCTCGATCTCGGCGCGGAACAGGTTGGCCAGGAAGAGCACCCCGCCCAGGGCCGCGCTGGCCAGGGCCACGCGGGTGATCTTGAACACCGCCCGCGGCGTGGGCCGCCAGACGCCCCGGCGGGTCAGCGAGACCCACATCTGCAGCACGCTGATCCAGGCGGCGACGCTGGTGGCGATGGCCACGCCGGTGAAGCCGATGGCGTAGAACAGGGCCACGCCCAGCACGATGTTCACACCGACCGAGATCAGCGAGAACCGCATCGGCGTCTTGGTGTCCTGGCGCGCGAAGAACGCCGGCTGCAGGATCCTGAGCAGCACGAAGGCCGGCACGCCCCAGCCGTAGTGGAACAGCAGCTCGCCCGTGGCGACGGCGTCGGCGGCCGTGAACTGGTCCCGCGTGAACAGCCCGTCGATCAGATAGACCGGCAGGGCCATCAGCGCCGCGGCCGCCGGCAGGCTGAACGCCAGGGCGAAGACCAGCCCCTGGTCCATGGCCGCCTGGGCGTCGCCGTGGTCGTCCTTCTGCAGGGCCTGCGACAGGCGCGGCAGCAGCGCCACGCCGATCGCCACGCCCACGAGGCTCATGGGGAGCTGGTAGAGCCGATCGGCCACGTTCATCCAGACCCGCATCCCGGCGATCTGAGAGGCCAGGATGCCCGAGATGAAGATGTTGATCTGGGTCGCGCTGTTGGCGATCACCGTCGGGATGGCCAGCTTCACCAGCGACCGGATCTCCGGCGTCAGCCGGGGCCGGATCAGGCGCAGCCGCGCGCCCGTGCGGGCCGCGCCCCACCAGCAGACGCCGGCCTGGCCGATCCCGGAGACGACCACCGCGCCCGAGGCCCACCACGCCGCCTGCACAGGGTCCTTCTGCGGCAGCACCACCGCCAGCATCACGAGGTTCAGGATCGTGGGATAGGCGGCCGAGACGATGAAGCGCCCGTGCGCGTTCAGGATGCCGGAGAACAGCGCCGCGATGGCCATGCACGGCAGGTAGGGCATGGTCACCTGGGTCAGCATCCAGGCCAGCCGGAACTTCTCCGGCTCGTCCGCATAGCCCGGGTTGATCAGGTACATCAGCCACGGCATGGCGAGCTGGGCCGCGAGCATCACGGCCACGGTGGCGACGGCGACGGTGGCCAGCGCGTCGGCCGCGAAGCGATCGGCCTCGGCCTCGCCGTCCGCGGCGAGCTTGCGCGTGTAGGCCGGCACGAACGCCGCGGCGAAGGCGCCCTCGGCGAAGATCCGTCGGAACAGGTTCGGGAACGCCAGGGCCGTGTAGTAGGCGTCGGCGGCGATGGTCTGGCTCGCGCCCAGCCGCGCGGTCACCACCAGGTCGCGGACCAGGCCCAGGACCCGGCTGACCAGCGTGAAGCCCGAGAAGATCGCGGACGAACGCAGCAGCCCGCCACGCCCGCTGGGCTTCTTCGGGGCGGGCGTCGGGGCGGAGGTCTCGGTCACGGGGTCTTGGTTCGGCTGCGTCGGGCAGGCCGTCAACCTAGCCGCTCCGCCCGTCGCACAGGTGTGGAATCTTGATGCAGCCCGCCTACCGCGCGACGCTGGCCCGCGCCCGCTGCAGGTTGCTTCGGCGGCCCTGGGCGCTTTCGGCCTCGCTGTCGGCCAGGGCGCCCAGCAGCGCCTGCTTCAGCGCATTGCCCTTCCGGGCGTCGGTCAGCTTTTCGCCGTTCTCGTCCACCACATAGAAGGCGTCGACCGCCCGCTCGCCATAGCCGTCGATGTGCGCCGACGTGATCGAGAGGCCGGCGTCGGAGAGCGTGCGGGCCAGCCTCGCCAGGAGGCCTGGCCGGTCGCGGCCCGAGGCCTCGACGACCGTCGAGTCCTCCGAGGCGTCGTTGTCCAGCATCACCGCCGGGGTGATCGCGAAGGCCGCGGTGCGGCCGAGGTCGGCGCGGCGCGGCTCGCGGGCCTGGACCTCTCCCCGCGCGGCGGCGGCCAGGCTTTCGGCCAGGCGAGGCAGCAGCCGGGCGTCGTCCGCGCCATAGGGCTGGCCGGCCGCGTCCTGGATGTAGAAGACGTCGAGCGCGCTGCCCGAGCTGGACGTGAAGACCCGCGCGCCGACCACATTGGCCCCCGCGCCAGTGATGGCCTCCGCCAGGTCGACAAACAGGCGCGGCCGGTCGTCGGCGGCCACCACCACTTCCGAGGCGTTGAGATCGGCCCGCACCCGGCCCTCCGCCGCGGCCCCGCCCGCCGCCGCCGCCTGGACGGCGAGGCGGGCGTGGATCAGCACCTCCCTCTCGTCGAAGGCGGTGAAATAGGCGTCCTCCATGGCGTCGCCCCAGGCCTCGGCGGCGGGCTCCACCTTGGAAAGGCGCACGCGGGCGTCGTAGGCCGCGTTCTCCTGGTAGCGCTTCAGCGCCGCCGCGGCGTCCGACCCACGGCCGCCACGGAACACCGCCTCGGTGGCGGCGTAGAGCTCGCGCATGAGCTGGCCTTTCCAGCCGTTCCAGACGCCCGGTCCGACGGCGCGGATGTCGGCCACCGTCAGCACCAGCAGCAGGCGAAGGCGCTCGGGGCTCTGCACGATGCCGGCGAAATCGGCCACCGTGCGCGGGTCAGAGATGTCGCGCTTCTGGGCGTAGTCGCTCATCACGAGGTGGTGTTCCACCAGCCAGGCGACCAGCTCGATCTTGGACCGCTCCAGGCCCAGGCGTTCGCAAGCCTGGCGCGCGGCGCGGGCGCCCGCCACCTCCTGCCCGCCAGCCCCGCCCTTGCCGGTGTCGTGCAGCAGCATGGCCAGGAACAGGGCCTCGCGGTCGGCGATCAGCGGCATGATCTGCACCGCCAGCGGATGGTCGTCGGCCAGCCGTCCCGCGGCGATGTCGGCGATCACGCCCACGGCCCGCAGGGTGTGCTCGTCCACCGTGTACGAGTGGTACATGTTGAACTGCATCTGGGCGACGATGCGGCCCCACTCGGGCATGTAGCGCCCCAGCACCCCGGCCTCGTTCATCAGCGTCAGGGTCGTGCGCGGATCGCGGCCGCGGGCCAGGATGTCGAGGAACACCTTCGCGGCGTGCCGGTCCCGGCGCACCGCCGAGGTGATCAGGTTGACCGATCGCGAGGCGGCGGTGAAGGCGTCCGGGTGCAGGTCCAGGTTCCGGGTGTCGGCGATCCTGAACAGCCGCAGCAGGTTGACCGGGTCGTGCTCGAAGATGTCCGGATCGACGTCCAGGCGCCCGCCCACCTCGTGGAAGCCGGGCTCGTCCAGCGGCTTGCGCTTGACCTGGCGGCCCGGGATGAACCGGCTGATCCCCTTGGGCGCCGTCTTGACCTGCTCGGCCTCCAGCTTGGCGGCGAACACCCGGGTCAGGGCGCCCACGTCCTTGGCGATCAGGAAGTAGCGGCGCATGAACCGCTCCACGGCCGGCGCATCGCCCCGGTCGCCATAGCCCATCCGCCGCGCGATCTCGGGCTGCAGGTCGAAGCTCAGCCGCTCCTCCGGCCGGCCGGTGGCGAAGTGCAGGTGGCTGCGCACGGCCCAGAGGAAGTCGAAGGCCTTGATGAAGGTCCGCACCTCGCGGCGCTCGAACATCTCCATCTGCATCACGCGCTCGATGGTCTCGCCGGGATGCAGGTACTGGGCGATCCAGAAGAGGGTGTTCAGGTCACGCAGGCCGCCCTTCCCCTCCTTCACGTTCGGCTCGACCATGTAGCGGCTGGCGCCGGCGCGGGCGTGACGGTCGTCCCGCTCCTTCAGCTTGGCGGCCACGAACTCGGCGCCCGTCCCCTTCACCACCTCGCCACGGAACCGGCGCACCAGTTCCTCGGCCAGCTCCTCGTCGCCCGTCAGGCGCCGCGCCTCCAGGATCGAGGTGCGGATGGTGAAATCCTCGCGGGAGAGCTTGATGCACTCCTCGATGGTCCGCGAGGCGTGGCCCACTTTGAAGCCCAGATCCCACAGGGCGTAGAGCATGAACTCGATCACGCTCTCGGTGTGGGCCGTCTGCTTGTAGGGGCGCACGAACAGCAGATCGATGTCGGAATAGGGCGCCAGCGTGCCACGGCCGTAGCCACCCACGGCCATCAGCGCCAGGCGCTCGCCCTCGGTGGGGTTGCGGGCCCGGAACACGTGCACTGTCGTGAAGTCGTAAAGCGCCGAGACCACCTCGTCGGTCACGCCCGAGAGCAGGCGCGCGGTCTCGATCCCGCCGGCCCCGTTCTCCAGCCGCTCCTTGGCGATCATCCGCCCGCGGAACAGCGCCGCCTTCAGGACGTCCAGCGCCGCCTTCCGCTGCGCCGCCTCGTCACCCAGGTTCTCCAGCGCCGCCGCCGAGAGCTGCGCGCGCAGCCGCACGCCGTCGACGACATATTCAAGGCGGGTGGGCTTCAGGCGCGTGGGCATGGCTGCAGAGGCATATAGGCGAGTTCGTTAACAGGCGCAGGCGCCGCCCGCGAAATCTCCCTCCTACCGCTCATCCCCGCGTAGGCGGGGATCCACGCGGAAGCTGACGCCGGAATCCGAAGGCCGACTCGCGCTGGGCCGAACCGGGGATCAGGCGCCGCGCAGCCGCTCAAACGCCGAGACGCCCCCCCGGGTCGGCAGCCAGACGGCGATCTCGTCGGCCAGCGCCTCCGCCGACGTCGCCGTGCTGTCGACCTCGAGGTCGTAGAGTCCGTGGGCATGGACCAACTCGTGCATCGACCGCGCCTGGCCGGGCGCCCGGTCGCCGCGGGCCCGCTCGCGCCGCTCCAGCTCGGCGAGGTCGCAGCTTACTCCGACGAAAGCCACGTCCACGCCCACCAGGACGTCAGTCCAGTCCGTCAGCATCGCCGGCTCCAGGACCACTTCGTCGAGGATGATCCGCAGTCCCGCATCGACGGCTGCCCGCATCATCCGTCGCCAGGCCGCCAGCAGTCGACGCCCCTCGGAGCCGATCAACAGGACAACCGCGCCATCGGCGCGTGTGACGAACTGGAAGCCTTCTGGGTTGTCGTGCCATCGCAGCGGCGCGCGCTGGATCGGATCATCGACGCCGAAAAGGACGTAACCGTCCGGAAGCCGCGCCTGCAACGCCTTCGCCAACGTCGATTTCCCCGCCGACGTGCTGCCGTTCAGGAAGATCACGTCCGGCGGCGACATCCCCTTACCCCATCAGCCCTTTCAGCCGGTACAGCGCGTCCAGCGCCTCGCGGGGGCTCATGCCGTCGGGGTCGAGGGCGGCGAGGGCTTCCTCGGTCTTGCTGGGGCCATACTTCGCCTCGGGCTCGGCCACGGCGGCGAAGAGGGGGAGGTCGTCGAGGTTGGCGGGGCCGGCGGCCTCCTTCTCCAACCGCTCCAGCACCTGCTTCGCGCGCGCCACCACCGGCGACGGGACGCCGGCCAGCTTGGCGACCTGGACGCCGTAGGAGCGGTCGGCGGGACCCGGGCCGGCCTCGTGCAGGAAGATCAGCTCGCCATTCCACTCCTTGGCCTTGAGGCTGAGGTTGGAGACGTGCGCCAGCCGCCCCTCCAGCACCGCCAGCTCATGGTAGTGGGTGGCGAACAGCGCCCGGCAACGGTTGGTCTCATGCAGCGCCTCGGCGCAGGCCCAGGCGATGGCCAGGCCGTCGTAGGTGGCGGTGCCCCGGCCGATCTCGTCCAGGATCACCAGGCTGCGCGGCGTCGCCTGGCTGAGGATCGCCGCGGTCTCGACCATCTCCATCATGAAGGTGGAGCGCCCCCGCGCCAGGTCGTCCCCGGCGCCGACGCGGCTGAACAGCCGGTCCACCACGCCCAGCCGCAATCGCTTCGCCGGCACGAAACAGCCGGCCTGCGCCAGGACGGCCAGGATCGCGTTCTGCCGCAGGAAGGTCGATTTACCGGCCATGTTCGGGCCGGTGACGATGGACAGCCGCGCCGCGCCAACGCCCGCCCCGTCGAGCCGGCAGTCGTTGGGGGTGAAGGCCTCGCCGGCTCGCCGGACCGCCGCTTCGACCACCGGATGGCGCGCCGCCTCGGCCTCGAAGGCGCTGGAGCGATCGACGACGGGGCGGGTCGCGCCGACATCGTCGGCCCATTCGGCAAGCGCCGACGCCACGTCCAGCACCGCCGCCGCCTGGGCCGCAGCCTGGATGGGCGCCGCGACGCCCGTCGCCGCCTCGCGCCAGGCCTCGAAGGTCTCGATCTCTATGGCCAGGGCCCGCTCGGCCGCCTGGGCGATCTTCGCGTCCAGCTCGGCCAGCTCCACGGTCGTGAAGCGCACCTGATTGGCCAGGGTCTGGCGGTGGATGAAGGTCGCGTTCAACGGCGGCGCCATCAGCGGCTCGGCCGCCTTGGCGGTGCACTCGACGAAATAGCCCAGCACCGCGTTGTGGCGGATCTTCAGGGCGACGCCGCTTTCGCCGGCCAGCCGGGCCTCCAGCGCCGCGACCACCCGCCGGCTGTCGTCGCGCAACGCCCGGGCCTGGTCCAGCTCGGGACGGATCCCCTCGGCGACGAAGCCGCCGTCGCGCGCCTGGGCCGGCAGCTCGTCGCCCAGGCCTTCGGAGAGCAGCGCGCGGAAGGCCGCGAGCTCCGCATGCAGCGGCAGGGTCAGGGCCCGGAGCGCCTGGGCCACCTCCTCCGGTGGCTGCACCAGCGGGTCGCGCAAGCTGGCGAAGAGCTCGGTCACGGCCTCGCCGATGGCCAGGCCGTCGCGCACCGCCCCCAGGTCGCGCGGCCCGCCGCGCCCCAGCGCCAGCCGCGACAGCGCCCGCGCCATGTCGGGCATGCCCTTCAACGCCTCGCGCAGGCGCTGGCGCTGGGCCCGGTGCTCGCAGAACCAGGCCACCGCGTCGAGCCGGGCGTCGATCGCCGCCGGGTCCAGCAGCGGCCGGGCCAGCCGCGAGGCCAGCAGGCGCGCGCCGGGCGCCGTCACCGTCCGGTCGATCGCCGCCAGCAGCGAGCCGTCGCGCGATCCGGTCGTCGTCCTCTCGATCTCCAGGCTCGTCCGCGTGGCCGGGTCGATGACCATCACGTCGGCCTCGCCCGCCCGACGCGGCGCGGAGAGCGCGGGCAGCTTGCCGGCCTGCGTCGTCTCCAGATGCGCCGCGATCAGGCCGAGCGCCGAGACCTCGGCCCCCGAGAGCTGGCCGAAGCCGTCCAGGGTCTCGACGCCGTACAGCCGCTTCAGCCGCGCCTCGGAAGCGCCCGGTTCGGCCAGGGCGCTCGGCATCGGCTGGACGAAGCCCCCCGCGCCCTTCAGCGCCGCCGACACCGCCTCGTCGGCAAAGAGCCGGTCGGGGACCAGCACCTCGGAAGGTCCCAGCGCCGCCAGGGCCGAGGCCAAGCCCGCGACGGTCACCGCCAGGCATTCCACCTCCCCGGTGGAGAGCTCGACGCTCGCCACCGCCGCGCCGCCGGCTCTCACGGAGACGGCCGCCAGCCGGTTGGCGCCGCGCGCGTCCAGCAGGCCGTCCTCGGTCAGGGTGCCGGGCGTCACCACCCGCACCACGTCGCGGCGAACCACGGACTTGGAGCCGCGCTTCTTGGCCTCGGCCGGATCCTCGAGCTGCTCGCAGACCGCGACCTTGAACCCGGCGCGGATCAGCTTGGCGAGATAGGCCTCCATGGCGTGGGCGGGCACGCCGGCCATGGGGATCGGCTGGCCCCCGTGCTGGCCGCGGGCGGTCAGGGTGATGCCCAGGGCCGCCGCCGCCTTCTGCGCGTCCTCGAAGAACAGCTCGTAGAAGTCGCCCATGCGGAAGAAGACCAGGGCGTCGGGCTGGCGCGCCTTGGCGTCGAAGAACTGCGCCATCACCGGCGAGGCGCCGGTGGCGTCTGGCGTGGAGGTGGGAAGCGGCGCGTTCATCAAGCGGGCGACGCTAGAGGATGCGGCTGAGTCCCGCACCCCCTTGAACGCCGCCAGCCAAGCGCCAAGCTGTGGATGGATGGCGCAAGGCAGTGTGCAGTCGGGGTTCGTCGTCTTTCCCGCCGGTCCGGCGGACGCCGAGGCGTTGGCGCGCGTGCACGTGGCCGCCTGGCGACAGACCTACCCGGGGCTCTTGCCCGAAGCCTACCTCGCCCGCATGTCCGAGGCCGCGCACGCGCGCCGCTTCGCCCGCCGCCTGCTCCAGCCCGGCCCTGACGACGTGACGCTCGCCGCCGCCGACCGGTGGGGGCTCGTGGGCTATGCAGAGGCCGGGCCCTCCCGCCGCGGCGTCCCCGGCGAAGCCGAGGTCCAGACGCTCTACCTGCTGCGCCCCGCCCAGGGCCGCGGCCTTGGCCGCCAGCTCCTCGCCGAAACCGCCCGCGCCCTCGCCGCCCACGGCGCCCGCTCGCTGGTGATCTCCGTCCTGCGCGACAATCTCCGCGCCCGCGCCTTCTATGAGCACCTGGGCGGCCAGGCGGAACCGGCGCGCCTGGAGCCCGGCCCCGGCGGCGCGCGCCTCTATGAGGTGGCGTACTGGTGGCCGGATATCCGTGACGTGGCCGGGTAAGGCGAGATCGCCTTACCCGCGTTCAGTCGTAGACGACGCCGGTGAGGTAGAGCCCCTCCGCCGGCGCGACCGGGCCACAGGCGCGGCGGTCGCGCGCGTCCAACGCCGCCTGCACGTCGGCCCGGGTCCAGCGCCCGACGCCCACCTCGGCCAGGGTGCCGGTCATGCTGCGCACCTGCCGGTGCAGGAACGAGCGGGAGGCGAACTCCAGGATCACCTCTGCGCCCTCGCGTCGGACATTGGCCACGTCCAGGGTCTTCACGGGCGACTTCGCCTGGCAGGCCAGGTCGCGGAAGGTCGTGAAGTCGTGGTGACCCACCAGCACCTGCGCCGCCTCATGCATGGCCTCGGCGTCGAGAGGCTTCTTCACGTGCCAGACCCGGCCCTGGTCCAGCGCGGGCGGCGCCATGCGGTTGAGGATGCGGTAGCGGTAGCGGCGCCCGGTGGCAGAGAAGCGGGAGTGCCAGTCGCCCTCCGCGACCGACGCCTCCAGGACGGCCACGGGGTCCGGCATCAGGTGGAAGTTCAGGGCGTTGCGCACCGTGTCGGCGGGCCAGTCCTTGGCGAGGTCGACGTGCGCCACCTGGCCCGTGGCGTGGACGCCGGTGTCGGTGCGGCCTGCGGCGCCGACCCGGATCTCCTCGCCACAGAACTTCTTCACCGCCCGCTCCAGCGCGCCCTGCACCGACGGCAGGTCGGCCTGGGCCTGGAAGCCGTGGAACGGCCGGCCGTCGTATTCGATGAGCAGGCGGTAGCGGGGCATCAGGGCAGCTTCGTCCCGGCCGGCACGGGGTTGCCGCGCAGGAAGGCCTCGGCGTCCTGCGGACCCTTGCCCTCGCGCTGTACCCGCAGCAAACGCACCGCGCCCTCGCCGGTCCCGATCAGCAGGCGGTCGTCCAGGGACACGCCCGGCGCCCCGTCCACATCCTCGAAGGCCGACAGCAACGCCTTCACCCGCACCGGCCCTTTCTCCGTCGGCAGTTCGAACCAGGCGCCAGGAAAGGGCGAGAGCCCGCGGATCTTGCAGTCCAGCACCGGGCCGGGCTTCGTCCAGTCCAGGCGCGAGAACTTCGGGCTGATCTTCTTCGCGTAGGTGACGCCCTCCTCGGCCTGCGGCGTGGCGACGGCGGTCCCGGCCGCGATATCCGCCAGCGTCCGCACGATCAGGTCGGCGCCCGCGGCGGCCAGCCGGTCGTGCAGCGTCCCGGCGGTCTCCTGCGCGTCGATCCGCACCGTCGCGGTGGAGAGCACCGGGCCCTCGTCCAGCCCTTCGGTCATGCGCATGACCTGAACGCCGGTGACCTTGTCGCCGGCCATGATCGCCCGCTGGATCGGGGCCGCGCCGCGCCACCTGGGCAAGAGCGAGGCGTGGACATTGTACGAGCCCAGCCGGGGCGCATCGAGCACCGCCGCGGGCAGGATCTGGCCGAACGCCACGACCACCGCCGCGTCGAGGCCCAGCGCCGCGAAGGCCTCGATCTCGGCCGGGTCGCGCATCGAGGCCGGCGTGCGAACGGGAATCCCCCGCGCCTCGGCGAAGGCGTGCACGGGCGAGGGCTTCAGCTCGTGCCCGCGACCGCGGGGCGCCGGCGGCTGGGAATAGACGCAGGCCACCTCGTGCCCGGCCTCCACGATGGCGGCGAGGGCGGCGACGGCGAAATCAGGAGTGCCGAGGAAGGCGAGGCGCATGGCGGGGGTTTAGCCGCGCCGGGCGCTCAAGGGAACTTGGGCCACCTGGGGAACTTGGCGACAAGCGGGACCGTTCTGCCGCCGACGTCTGGAGAACCCGACCATGAGAACCCTCGCCATCGCCGCCGTCCTGGGCCTCGGCCTCGCCGTCGCCGCCTGCTCCGAGGCCGAGCGCCGCGACGCCGGAAACGACCTCGAAGCCGCCGCCGACAAGGTTGGGGCGGAAGTGAAGGACGCCGTGGACAGTCCCGAAGTCAAGGAAGTGGGCGCCGAGATCAAGGACGCGGCGGGCGACGCCGGCCAGGTGATCAAGGACGCCGCCAAGGGCGCGGCCGAAGGCGCCCGCGAAGGCGCGGCCAAGGTCGAGGCGGAGAGCGGGGACGCGGCGAACTGAGGCCTACGCGGCCCGCGTGAGCTTCTTGACCTTCTTCACCGCCTGCTCGCGCTTCAGCCGCGACAGGTGGTCGATGAAGAGGATGCCGTCGAGGTGATCCATCTCGTGCTGGATGCAGACGGCGAAGAGGCCGTCGGCGTCTTCCTCGACCTGTTCGCCCTGGTAGTTGAGGTAGCGCAGCTTCACGCGCGCCGGCCGCTCCACCTCGTCGAAGTATTCCGGCACTGACAGGCAGCCCTCCTCGTAGGGCGCCGTTTCGTCCGAAGCCCAGAGGATCTCCGGGTTCACGTAGTAGCGGGGCTGCTTCTCCTCGCCCTCGCGGGAGAGGTCCATGACGATGACGCGCTTGGGCACGCCGATCTGGATCGCTGCCAGGCCGATGCCCGGCGCGTCGTACATCGTCTCCAGCATGTCATCCATCAGCGCGCGCAGGTCGTCGTCGACGGCCGCCACGGGCTGGGACACCTGCTTCAGCAGCGGGTTGGGGACGGTGATAATCTCGCGGAGCGCCATGGCGCCGAGGTA
The DNA here is from genome assembly GCF_003254525.1 of Phenylobacterium kunshanense. Lineage (GTDB taxonomy): Bacteria > Pseudomonadota > Alphaproteobacteria > Caulobacterales > Caulobacteraceae > Phenylobacterium > Phenylobacterium kunshanense. The sequence goes on along the minus strand of NZ_QFYS01000002.1, from coordinate 530,283 downwards.
AGTGGCCCATTCCTGAGCGTCAAGGTAGGACAACCGCCCCGCGACCCCAGGCCGCCGGCGCGCCTCAGCTCTCGGCGGCCAGCCGCACCGTCGGCTGTTCGTCGCTCGTCAGCTTGGCCAGCGGTCGAACCGCGACCTCGACCGGCGACAGCTCGGCGATGTCCTTGCCCTCGTGGTCGACCTTCAGGTCCTCGAAGCGGCGCGCCTGGGTCAGCACCTGGGTCTCCAGCGAGCCGACCATCTGGTTGTACCGAGTGACCGCCGCCTCCAGCGCCTTGCCCACCGAGCCGGCGTGCGCGCCCATCACGGCGATGCGCTTGTAGAGCTCCCGGCCCAGGTCGGCGATCTTGCGGGCGTTGGCCGCCTGGTCCTCCACCCGCCAGCCGTAGGCCACCGCCTTGCAGAGTGCGAAGAGGGTCGAGGGCGTCACGATCACCACGCGCCGGTCCATCGCCTCGCTCATCAGGTCGGGCGCGCGGTCCAGCGCCGCCGCCAGGGCCGAATCCAGCGGCACGAACATCGCCACGAAGTCGGGCGAGGCGTCGAACTGGTCCCAGTAGGCCTTGGCCGACAGGCCCTGGATATGGCCGCGAACGCTCTGGACGTGGCGCAGGCCCGCGGCGTCGCGGCCGAGGTCGTCAGCGGCGTCCTGCAGCTCCAGGAAGGCGTTCAGCGAGCACTTGGCGTCGATCACGAACACCCCGCCGCCCGGCATCCGCACGGTCACGTCAGGCCGACGCCGCCCCTCCTCGGTGTCAGTCGAGGTCTGCTCGTCGAAGTCGTAGCGCTTGGAGAGGCCCGCCGCCTCCAGCACGTTGCGCAGGGTCTGCTCGCCCCAGCGTCCCTGCACGCCCGCGCCGCGCCGCAGGGCCGCCGACAGCTTGCGGGCCTCGTCCTGGGTCGCGGCCGAGGCGGCCAGCATCTGGGCGATCTGCTCCTTGAGGCCGCCCTGTTCCTCGGCCCGCTGCTTCTCGACGGCGGTCACCTGTTCCTGGAACTTCTGCAGGCTCTCGGCGACCGGCTTCAGCTGCGCTTCAAGGCGGGCCTGCGCCAGTTGCTCGCGGTTGCGGACCTGCTCCTCGTTCCGGCGTAGGATCTCCTCGGCCACGCTGGCGGCCGACTGGGTGAGCTGGGCCTGCACCAGGTCGCGCTGTTCCTCGATCAACTTCGCCCGCAGCATCGCCGCCGCGGCGCGTCCCCGCTCGCGCACGGCCCAGATCAGGGCGCAGGCGGCCACGAACACGCTGACGATCGAGAGGAAGAGCAAGCCGTTCATGCTGCGTTCTTACCGCAGCCGGCGAGTCGGCGCTATGCCGGCCGGCGGGCCCGCATGGCCTGGGCGATGGTGCCGTCGTCCAGCCAGTCCAGCTCACCGCCCACCGGCACCCCGCGGGCCAGCATGGTCACAGACACGCCGGCGCCCGCGAGCCTGTCGGCCAGGTAGTGGGCCGTGGTCTGCCCGTCGACCGTCGCCGGCAGGGCGAGGATCACCTCGCGCACGCCCTCCTCGGCGGCGCGCGACACCAGCGGGCCGATACGCAGCGCGTCGGGGCCGACGCCGTCCAGCGCCGAGAGCAGGCCGCCCAGCACGTGGTAGCGGCCACGGAAGGCGCCGGCCCGCTCCATGGCCCAGAGCGCGCCCACCTCCTCCACCACGCAGATCAGCGTCCCGTCCCGCGCCGGGTCGGCGCAGATGGCGCAGGGGTCCTGGGTGTCGAGCGAGCCGCAGACCTGGCAGGTCTTCACCCGCGCCGCCGCCTCCGACAGCGCGTCGGACAGCGGCAGCAGGAGTTGCTCGCGGCGCTTCAGCAGGGCCAGCGCCGCCCGCCGGGCCGAGCGGGGCCCCAGCCCCGGCAGCTTGGAGAGCAGGCCGATCAGGCGCTCGATCTCGGGTCCGGCGGAGGCGGCCAAGGTCAGAACTTCGGCATGCCCGGGATGTTCATGCCCGCCAGCGGACCGGCGGCCTCGCGCATCACCGCCGCCTGCTGCTCGTCCAGCCGGCGCTTGGCGTCGGCATGCGCGGCCACGATCAGGTCCGAGACCACCTCGCCCTCGCCCGGCGCCATCAGGCTCTCGTCGATGTCCACGCGCGCCAGCTCGCCCGTGCCCTTCAGCTTCACCTTGACCATGCCGCCGCCGGACGTGCCCTCGACCTCGATCGCCGCGATCTTCTCCTGCGCCTCGGCCATGCGCTGCTGCATGGCCTGCGCCTGCTTCATGATCGAACCGAGGTCTTTCATACCGATACTCCCTGCGCGCCAAAGGCGCTGAATCTAGGAACCACAGACAACGCAGAAAACACAGAAGGCGGCTGAGGCAAGCGTCGCTCCCTCACTTCGGCGCCCTTCTGCGTCTTCCGCGGGTCATATCCACCGCAGCTGAGCCGCCTATTCGTCGCCGTCGTCATCCTCGGGCGGGGGCGCTTCGGCGGCGGTCGGCTCGGGCTGGAGGGCCTGGCGGATGCCGATGATCTCGGCGCCCGGGAAGGCGGCCATCACGGACTGCACGAACGGATGCGCCTCGATCTCGGCCCGCGCCTCCCGCTCCTCGCGCTTCTGCTTTTCCCACAGGCTCTCGGCCCCGCCGCCGCCCTGGGTCGAGAGCAGCCAGCGCTCGCCCGTCCACTCCTTGAGCCGCATCACCAGCCGCTGGGCGAGGTCTGAGGGCGCGCCGGGCGCGGGCTCGTACTCGATGGCGCCGGGCCGGAAGCTGATCGGCCGGATGAAGCGCTCCACGTCCAGCTTCAGCCGGATATCGCGCCGCCGATCGATCAGCGCCAGCATGTCGGCGAAGGACTTGAGGTTGGCCGAGGGCTCGAGGCTCGCGGCCGTCGCGGGCATCGGCTGGCGGGCGACCGCCGAGACCATGCCGCCGCCGCTGGCCTGGGCGCCGCCGCCGCCACCGCCGCCAGAAGGACCGCCGCCAGGCCCGCCCGTGAGCGGCTCGCCCGACTGAAGCCGCTTCAGCGCCTCCTCCGGGCCAGGCAGGTCTGCGGCATAGGCCAGCCGGATCAGCGCCATGTCCACCGCCGCCGCCGCGTCGGGCGCGCGCCGCACCTCGTCATAGGCCTTCAGCGTGAGCTGCCAGATGCGCGACAGCGCCCCGGCCGAGACCGCCGCGCCCACAGCCGCCAGCCGCAGCGCCTGCTCCTTCGGCATCACCAGGGCCGCCGGGCCGATGGCCTTGGCCACCGAGGCGCCGTGGGTGTGGTCCAGCAGGTCCATCACCACCTGGTCCGGGTTGGCCCCGTAGCCATACAGCGTGCGGAACGTCTGGATCGCCGCACCGGCGTCGCCGCGCATCACCTGCTCGAACAACTCGATGGTCTGCGCCCGGTCGGCCAGGCCCAGCATGTCGCGGATGGACGCGGCGGTGACCGTCTGGCCCGGCTCGGCCTGGACGATGGCCTGGTCCAGCATCGACTGGCCATCGCGCACCGAGCCTTCTGCAGCCCGGGCGATGAGCATCAGACCCTCGGCCTCGACGCGCGCGCCTTCGTTCTCGCAGATCATCTCCAGGTTCTTGACCAGCACCTCGGGCTCCACGCGGCGCAGGTCGAACCGCTGGGTCCGAGAGAGGATGGTCACCGGCACCTTGCGGATCTCGGTGGTGGCGAAGATGAACTTGGCGTGGGGCGGCGGCTCCTCCAGCGTCTTCAGGAGCGCGTTGAACGCCCCCGTCGACAGCATGTGGACCTCGTCGATGATGTAGACCTTGTAGCGGGCCTCGACGGGAGCGTAGCGCACACCGTCCAGCAGCTCGCGGATGTCGTTCACCCCGGTGCGGCTGGCGGCGTCCAGCTCCAGCACGTCCATGTGCCGCCCCTCGATGATGGCGCGGCAGTGCAGCCCCTCTTCCTTGAAATCGAGGGTCGGGGCGTGGATCTCGTCGGTCTCGTAGTTGAGCGCCCGCGCCAGCAGGCGCGCGGTCGTCGTCTTGCCCACCCCGCGGACGCCGGTGAGCATGAAGGCGTGGGCGATGCGGCCCGAGGCGAACGCGTTGCGCAGCGTCCGCACCATGGCCTCCTGGCCATAGAGGTCGTCGAACGTCCGGGGCCGGTATTTCCGCGCGATGACCGTGTAGGCGGCCGACTGTTCCGGGGGCGGGGCCGGCGGCGGACCGCCGAACATGTCGCCCGTGTTCGGGTCCCGCTCGGGCGGCAGGTCGGAATCGTGGAGGTCGAAGTCGTCGCCCATGAGCCCATGTAACGGGAGGCGCCCGGCGCGGGAAAGGGGGGCCAGCGCCGCGCGCGCGATTCCGCGACATGGGACGCCGATCGCAGTCGCCTCCAGCGCGAAATCGGGCGGCGCGATCCAGCGTCACCATGAATATTTTTAATCAGTTTTATTATTACTGGACTCTTGCCATGGGCCCCGCCAAGGGTGGGCCCGCGCTCGCGCAACCGGAGTCCCAGTATGAAAAGCGTTCTAGCCCCTGTCGTGGCAGCCCTCGCCGCGGCCGTCTCCCTGACCGCGGCCGGCGCTCAGGCGGCGACCTACATCAACTACGGCCCGACCGGCGCCGACGGCGGGTTCACAATCACCTTCGGCAACACCGGCATCACCGGGTCCAGCTTCACCGACGTGTTCGATCTCGCCCTGCCGACCGGGCGCGGCGACTTCGTCATCACCTCGACCATGAGCGGCGGCTCCCAGAACATCACCTGGAGCAGCGTGGCCTTCAACGGCGACGAGTTCTCGGCCGGCGTGATGGGCTGGAACGAATTCCGATTCCTGAACGGCGTCGAGCTGACGCTGGGAGAAGGCCAGCAGCTGGTCCTCAAGGGCGCCAGTGGCGGCAACGCCTCGTACAGCGGCGTCATCACCTTCATGCCCGCCGCCCCGGGCGCCGTGCCCGAGCCCGGCGCCTGGGCGCTGATGATCCTGGGCTTCGGCGGCGCCGGCGCCGTGCTTCGGCGCGCCCGCGGCCGCGCAGCGTTCGCCTGATCGTTCACCAGCGTTCCGCGATCAGTCGAGCAGACGCCCCGGTCCCCACGGCCGGGGCGTTTTGCTGTCGGAATGCAGTGGGGGAAGGTGGAGACCGGACAACGACCCGAGCCGTGACCCGTTGTGGCTGCTGCCTTCCGGCCCTGACCAGGTTGGCGGGGCGTTCGTCCGCCGCCGATCTCCGTGGCGGCATATGGAGGATCGGAGCGGCGGGAGCAAGTGGCGTGACGCCGCGTCGCGCAGCTTGGCCCTTGGAACTCCCGCCGGACTTGCCGGTTTCCGCGGCGGGTCTGGGCAACAACAACAGCGCGCCCTTAGCGGCGCGGAGCAATCGCCGTGCGTCCCGAGGCCATATTCAAAGTCGAACCCTATGGCGGCAAGTGGGCCGTGGTCTGTGAAGACGAACCGCTTGTCGTGACCGAAACCGAGGCGGACGCCGCCCGTCTGGCTCAGGGCGCGCTCGTCACCCTCGCGCCGGCTCGCCCGCCCAGGCCCTCGCGGCCAGCGGCTATGGTCGAGCCTCGCAGCTTCTCAGCAGAATCCGACGACGGGCCAGGGCCGTTCGGCTTCCCCGTGACGGAAACGGGCGACGGCCGCTGAGCGGCCTTCGCAGCGGCCCCGAGGGCGCGCTACCGGCGGAACGGGCGGCGCGGCGGTCCGCCGCCGACGCGCGGCGCGGCGTCGCGATGGCGGAAGATGATCCGGGCGCGATCCATGTCGTAGGGGGTCATCTCGACCGTCACCTTGTCGCCGACCATCGAGCGGATGCGGTTCTTCTTCATCTTGCCGGCGGTGTAAGCCAGCACTTCGTGGTCGTTTTCCAGGCGAACGCGGAAGCGGCCCTCGGGGAGCAGCTCGGTGATCTCGCCTTCGAATTCGATGAGTTCTTCTTTGGCCATCAGGTCCTCGCTACGGCGTCATCGGGAAACGCAAACGGGCCGGCTTCCGCCGGCCCGTCGCATCTGAAGGCGGCCGTGAGGCCGCCGGCGGATCAGACCGCCTGCAGCTGGCCGGCCGACATCTTGCCCGAGCGGCGGTCCTGCTCGAGGACGAAGCCGATGGTCTGGCCCTCGTTGAGGGTGCCCAGACCCGCGCGTTCGACAGCGCTGATGTGCACGAACACGTCGGCCCCGCCTTCGCTGGGCTGGATGAAGCCAAAGCCCTTTTGGGCGTTGAACCACTTCACGGTTCCGGTTTGCATGATAGTCCCCTTCCGGACATGAGGCCTCACGCCGACGATCGGCGTGACGATCAAATTTTCGGAGAGGTCGAAGAGCAGATTTCCGCCACGGATCCTTGAAACCGGCAGAACGTCAGCAAACCAAAACGAGGATTTGACGCCCATAGAGTGGGCTTTCAGGGCCGCCAAAGCAAGAGGCCTGCGACAGAATGCGATCCGAAAGGGGTCTCGCGGCGGGCGCATCCTTGCGCGGCGTCGCGCGTTGAATAGGCATGCAGAACCGTCTCACCGCGCTCGAGCGCGCGTTCGAACTGGCCCGGTCGGGCGAGTGTCATGGCACCGACGAGATCCGCAAGCGCCTGAATTCAGAGGGCTATTCCGGTCAGCAAGTCACGGGGCCGACACTGTTGCGCCAGCTCCGTGAATTGTGCGCCAAGGCCAGGATCGAAGCCGAAGCCTGACCCGCGGGCCGGCCTAGCCGGCCAGCGCCTTGTCGATGTCGGCCGCGTCATGCCGCTCGGCGAGCGTCTTCTCGCCCTGGACCCGATTGACGATGCGGCCGCGCTTCACGGCCGGCCGCGCCGCGATCTCGTCGGTCCAGCGCTGGACGTGCTTGTAGTCCTGGACCGACAGGAACTCGCCCGCCTCATAGACCAGGCCCTTGGCGAGCGCGCCGTACCAGGGCCATACGGCGATGTCGGCGATGCTGTAGTCCTCGCCGCCCAGATACCGGCTGTCGGCCAGCCGGCGGTCGAGCACGTCGAGTTCGCGCTTCACCTCCATGGCGAAGCGGTCGATGGCGTATTCGATCCTGAACGGCGCGTAGGCGTAGAAGTGGCCGAAGCCGCCGCCCAGGTAGGGCGCGGAGCCCACCTGCCAGAACAGCCAGGACATCACCTCGGCCCGCTTCGCCGGATCGGTCGGCAGGAAGGCCCCGAACTTCTCCGCCAGGTGCACGAGGATCGCGCCGGATTCGAAGATGCGGATCGGGGTCGGGCCGCTGCGGTCCATCAGCGCCGGGATCTTGGAATTGGGGTTCACATCCACGAAGCCGGACGAGAACTGGTCGCCCTGGCCGATGTTGATGAGCCAGGCGTCGTACTCCGCGCCCTTGTGCCCGAGGGCCAGCAGCTCCTCGAACATCACGGTCACCTTCACGCCATTGGGGGTGCCCAGGGAGTAGAGCTGGAACGGATGCTTGCCGACCGGCAGGTCCTTGTCGTGGGTCGGGCCCGCGATCGGCCGGTTGATGTTGGCGAAGCGCCCCCCGCTCTCCTTGTTCCATTGCCAGACCTTGGGCGGCGCATAGTCGGCCGGGTGATTGGGCGGCGGTTTCGCGGCGTCGTTGGCCATCTTGGCGGGCTCCCCTATGTCGCCGGCTCGCGCAGTCGCGGCCGGGCGCTTGTTCCGATGTGGCGCCGTCCGGCGCATTTCGCCAGCCTTCGCCGCCTCGACGGTTTCTCAACGGGGCCCTAGAAGGGCTGCATGGCGCTCTCCTTCTTCCAGAACACCTTTGCCGGCAATCCGCTCGACCGGGCCAGCGACCGGCGATCCGACACGGCCTGGCTGGCGAGCCAGCTGGCCTCGTCCGACAGCCTCGGGCTCGCCCTGTGGAACGGCAAACCCTTCGTCGAGAAGACCAAGGACGGCGGCGTGCAGATCGCCTATCTGCCGGCGCGCCTGGTGAGTGAGCTCGCCGGCGGGCCCGAGCGCCTGCTGTTCATGGGCCTCTGGAAGGAGACCGCGGTCTTCGCCGTCGACCTCGAGGGCTCCAGCGACCCCGCCCATGGCCCGCTGCAGGGGCTCGGCGAGTTCGCCGACCTGCGGCAGGTGGCGCTTCAGCTTCCCGCCACCGACGCCGGCATCCTGGCGACCGCCAAGTCGATGTTCGAATGGCGCCGCCGCCATCAGTACTGCGCCGCCTGCGGCAAGCCCTCCGACGCCAAGGACGGCGGCTGGAAGCGCCAGTGCCCGGCCTGCGAGGCCGAACACTTCCCGCGCACGGACCCGGTGGTGATCATGCTGCCGACCCACGGCGAACGCTGCATGCTGGGCCGCCAGGAGATCTGGCCGAAGGGCATGTTCTCGGCCCTCGCCGGCTTCCTGGAACCGGGCGAGAGCATCGAGGAGGCCTGCGCCCGCGAGCTGGCCGAGGAGGCCGGCCTGCGCACGCGCACGGTCCGCTACCACTCGACCCAGCCCTGGCCCTATCCGTCCTCGCTGATGATCGGCCTGATCGCCGAGGTGGAGGACGACGAGGGCACGCCCGACCAGACCGAGCTCTCCGAGATCCGCTGGTTCACCCGCGAGGACGCGCGCCGCCTGCTCAAGGGCGAGATCGACGGCGTCTTCTGCCCCCCGCCGCTGGCTATCGCCCACCAGCTCCTGAAGGCGTGGGCCGAGGAGGGCTAGGTCTTCAGCGGCTGCGGAACGGGTCGGCCGGATAGACGCCGAGGATCTCGAAGCGCTCCGAGAAGAACCTGAGCTCCTCGAAGGCCCGGGCCAGGCCGATGTCCTCGGGCCGGCCGTCGACCTCGGCGTAGAAGAACGTCGCCGTGAACAGGCCGTTCTCCATGTAGCTCTCCAGCTTGGTCATGTTCACGCCATTGGTCGCGAACCCGCCCAGGGCCTTGTAGAGCGCCGCCGGCAGGTTCTTCACCCGGAAGATGAAGCTGGTCACGCAGGGCTGGGTGAAGGGCGGCGGCGGCGGGTCCTTCTCCGCCGTCATCACCAGGAACCGCGTGGTGTTGTTGTGCTCGTCCTCGATGTCCCGCATCAGGATCTCCAGCCCATAGAGCTGGGCCGCCAGGGCGGGCGACACCGCCGCCTTGGTCGGATCGGGATTCTCGGACAGCTCCTTGGCCGCCGCGGCCGTGTCGCCGCTGCCCTGGGTCTTCAGCTTCAGCCGGCGCAAGGTCTTGCGGCACTGGCCGAGGGCGATCGGCATCGAGACGGCCGTGGTCACCTGCTCCAGCTTCACGCCCGGATTGACCATGAGCTGGAAGTGGATCGGTTTGAACCGCTCGCCGATGATCTTGAGACCCGACGACGGCAGGAGGTGGTGCACGTCGGCCACGCGCCCGGCGATGGAGTTCTCCACCGGGATCATGCCGAGCTTGCAGTCGCCCGACTTCACCGCCTCGAAGGCGTCCTCGAAGCTGGCGTGCGGGACGGGCTCGTACTCGGGAAAGAACTGCGAACAGGCCTCATGGCTGTTGGCGCCGAGCTCGCCCTGGAAGGCGATGCGGGGCTTGGTCATGAGGGTCCCCCGATGGTGTCTGCGAAGTGGCGTGCGGCGGCCAGGTCGGCCGGCGTGTCCACGGAGATCGGCGCCGCGTCGGCCACGGCGGCCCAGATGGAAAGTCCCAGCTCCATCGCCCGGAGCTGTTCGAGCTTCTCGCGCCGCTCCAGCGGCGACGGCGGCGCGGCGTTGAACCGCTGCAGCGCCTCGCGCCGGTAGCCGTAGATGCCCACGTGCCGCCACACCGGCGCGTCGCCGTACAGGGTGGAGCGGGTGAAATAGAGGGCCCGGCCGATCCGATCGCCGGGCGGCATGGCCAGCACCGCCTTCACCACGTCGGAGTTCGACCGGTCAGCGGGCGTGGCCTCGGGCGCCACCAGGGTCGCTATGTCGCACTCCGGCCGTTCGGCCAGCAGGCTGGCGCAGGCCGTGATCACGTCGGGCTCCACGAACGGCATGTCGCCCTGCAGGTTGATCACCACGTCCCGCTCGCCGCGCGGGTCCAGCACGTCCAGCGCCGCCAGGATCCGATCCGAGCCCGAGGGCAGGTCCGGGTCGGTCAGCACGGCGCGCCCGCCCGCCGCCTCCACCGCGTCGACGATCTCGGGATCCCCGGCCGCCACGGCCACCGGTCCGACGCCGGCGGCCTCGGCCTGGCGCAGGACGCGCACGATCATCGGCGCGCCGCCGATGTCCGCGAGGGGTTTGCCCGGCAGACGGGATGCGGCCAGGCGCGCCGGGATGAGGACGATCGGGTTCATCGGCATGTGAGGGCGGTTGCGCGAGCGCCGGTAGCGTGTAAGAGAGCCGCACGCAATAAGGGGCGGGATTCCCGCGCGTCCCGCGGGCGCAAGTCCGCTGGCCGATGAGAGGCGTGACTAGGGGATTATGAGCGACCTGACGTTCAACAAGATCGCCGGCGCGGTGCTGGCGACCGGCCTGGCCATCGTCGGCCTTCGTGAACTCAGCGCGGGCGTGTTCGCGCCCGAGCAGCCGGAAAAGGCGGGCTACGCCGTCGAAGTCGCCGAAGAGGGCGGCGCGGGCGGCGGGGCGGTCGAGCTGCCGCCGGATTGGGGCACGCTGCTGCCGGTCGCCGACGTGGCGGCGGGCGAAGCGGCCTTCGCCAAGTGCAAGTCCTGCCACACGGTGGACCAGGGCGGCGCCAACGGCACCGGTCCGAACCTGTTCGGCGTCGTCGGCGCCAAGCCAGCCGCGCATGCGGGCTTCGCCTATTCGCCGGCCATGACCGCCCACGCGGGCGCTGCGCCGGTCTGGACCTACGATGAGCTCGACGCCTTCCTGAAGGCGCCGCAGAAGCACGTCGCCGGCACCAAGATGACCTTCGTCGGCCTGAAGAAGCAGGAAGAGCGGGTCGCCGTGATCGCCTACCTCAGCAGCAAGGGCGGCAAGCTGCCCGTGCCGGCTCCGGATCCGGCCCGCCAGCCCGGCGCGGCGGCGGCTCCGGCCGCGGGCGACGCTGCGGCTCCGGCGGCGGAAGGCGCTCCGGCCGCGGCCGATGCGGCGCCGGCCACCCAGGGCGCCGCGGGCCAGGGCGAAGCCGCTCCGGCGGCGGCCGCGGCTCCCGCGCAGAAGTCGGCGCCGGCCCCCAAGGGCTGAGCCGGACGACAGATCAGATGGAGATGGCCGGGCGATGTCCCGGCCATTTTCGTTTCAGGGGTCAGTCAGGGCGGCGGAAGGCCGTGGGCTCGCCGGCGCCGGCTGCGCGAATCCGGTCGACCGCCTCGGCCAGCGGCTCGACCACCGTCGCCATGTGATGGCCGTTGGCGTGGACGATGCGTCCCTCGCCGACGCCCAGGGCCACGTGGCCCTTCCAGAACACCAGGTCGCCACGCCGGAAGTCGTCCGCGACGATCGGCGCGCCCAGCGCCTGCTGCTGGTCGGTGTCGCGGGGACAGGCCCGACCGCAGGCGAACAAGGCCTGCTGCACCAGTCCCGAACAGTCCAGGCCCAGGCTCTCGCGGCCGCCCCACAGGTACGGCGCGCCCACGAACCGCTCGGCCACCGCCGCCCAGTCGTCTTCGAACAGGCCGATCGGCGAGAGGTGATCGGCCGCCATCCAGCCCGCACCCGTCACCTTGGCGAGGCGCCCCTCGACGGCCTCGACCGTCACCAGGCTGTTGATCGAATAGGGGCCCGAGGCACGCGTCTTGATGCTGGCCTCGGCGAACGCATAGGTCCGGAGGGCGGAAACCCGGTGGGTCGGCATGGCGCCGGCGGGCTGCAGCGTCGCGGCCTCCACGAAGCCGACGTAGCCGTCGCGGGCGGCCTGGCCGAACACCCACGCGCCCTCTTCCTCCAGCACCTCGAACCGCTCGCCGAACAGGACCTGGTCCATCTGCTCGGCGTTGCCGTCCGGGCCGGCGCGGAGCGCCGCGGCCGGGGCCATGCAGCTCATGGCCTTGGGATCGAGATAGACCTCGGCCTCCAGCACCCCTTCCAGGCTGCGGGCCGCGATCCCGTCGCGCCAGGGCGTGATGCGGGGATCGTGCTTCATGCGAAACGCTCGCGGATCATGCGGTAGAGACCGCGGATGGCCTGGGCCTCCGCGCCTGCCGGGAATCCCGGCCGGCCCTTGGGGTTCCAGGCGAAGATGTCGAGGTGGACCCAGGGGCCCTTGGGCGCGAACCGCTGGAGGAAGAGGGCCGCGGTCACCGCGCCCGCCTGCGCCCAGCCGTCCGGGTCGTTCTTGATCTCGGCCACGTCGCTGTCCAGCGCGTCGGCGTAGGGCTTCCACAGCGGCATGCGCCAGAGAGGGTCCGATTCCGCCGTCGCCGCAGCCTCGATCTGCGCGGCCAGCTCATCGTCGTCGGTGAAGAACGGCGGCAGCTGCGGGCCCAGGGCGATCCGCGCCGCGCCGGTCAGGGTGGCCATGTCGATGGTCAGCGCCGGCTCCAGCTCCGCCGCCCGGGTCAGGGCGTCGGCCAGGATCAGCCGGCCCTCGGCGTCGGTGTTGCCGACCTCGATCGAGACACCCTGACGCGAGGCGATCACGTCGCCCGGCCGCATGGCGTCACCGGAGATCGCGTTCTCCACGGTGGGCACGAGCACCGCCAGGCGCACGGGCAGCCCGGCCGCCATGATCATCCGGCCGAGCGCCAGGGCGTGGGCGGCGCCGCCCATGTCCTTCTTCATCAGGCGCATGCCGGCCGACGGCTTGATGTCGAGGCCGCCGGTGTCGAACACCACGCCCTTGCCGACGATGGCGACCAGCGGCTTGGCGGCGTCGCCCCACATGATCTCGATGAAGCGCGGCGCGCGGGCCGGATCGGCGGCGCGGCCCACGGCGTGCACCGCCGGATAGCCGGCTTCCAGCAGCCCCTCGCCCTCGATCACCGTGACCTGGCCGCCGTGCTGCTCGGCGATCTCGCGGGCGATGGTCTCGATCTGGCGCGGACCCATGTCGTTGGCCGGCGTATTGACCATGTCGCGGGCCAGGGCGCAGGCGTGCGCCACCTGGCGCGCCTCGGCGACGTCGCAGCCCTCGACCAGCAGGCGCGGGCGCTCGCCATCCTTCTTCTTGTACCGGTCGAAGCGGTAGCTCCCCAGGGCGAAGGCCAGGGCGATCCGGTCGGGCGACACGCCGGCAGGCGCCTCGGCAAGACGATAGACGCCGGCGGGCAGTTTCGCGGGCAGCGCGCGGAAGGCGTCGACCTTCGGCGTCTCGCCCAGTCCGAACAGCACCCGGGCCACCGCGCCGGCAGCGTCGGGCACGAGGAGAAGCTGGCCGGACTTGCCCTTGAACTCGGCCGTCCGCGCCAGGGCCGCGGCAAAGGCGTCGGCTTCCAGCGCCTTGGCCGTTTCGGCCTCGGTCAGCGCATGAATCGGCGTCGCGACGCCGTCGAAGGTGTCCAGGATCACGTCAGACATGCGCTCGCCTCATCGGCGTGCATGTCGTGGTTGGGAGACGCCGCCGCAACTCAGAGCCCCAGGACCGCGCCGAACGGCGAGGCCGACAGGGTGACCAGCGCGCCGATGCAGATCGCCACGCCATAGGGCACGGGCTCGCCCGGTTCCGCCAGGCGCGCCACCCACGGCGGTCCCATCAGGGCGAGCGGGCGGAAGAGCGCCGAGCGCATCAGGATCAGCACGCCCGCCAGGCCGCCGCCGGCCAGGGCCGCGGTCAGCAGGAACCCGGTCAGGGCCGGCCAGCCGATCCAGAGCGAGGCCGCCGCCAGCAGCTTGGCGTCGCCGCCGCCGACCCAGCGCAGGGCGAACATCGCCATGCCCGCGGCCAGCACGCCGACGCCGACGCCCACATGCAGGCCGATCGCCGGCAGCGGCAGCCCCACGGCCAGGGCGGCGAGCGGAAACAGCACGACCAGCGCCGCCGAGATCCAGTTGGGGATCGTGTACGACATCGCGTCGCGCAGGGCGGCCGCAACGACCAGCGCCGGGAAGGTCAGGACGAGGATGGCGACAAGGAACGAAGGCATCGGACGAAACCCTTTGCTCCATCATGCCTAACCACGCGTGAACGGAGCGTTGCAGCCAAGCTTGAAAGCAAAAGGCCCCCGGCGTTTCCGCCGGGGGCCCTGGAAGCGTCAGACGCTCGCGATTTACGGCGTGCCGCTCGTCGCGGTGTCCACGTCGTCGCTGATCTTCTCGAAGGCGGTGTTCAGGCTGCCGCCGACGGCTTGCAGCGCGCCGACGAGCACGACGGCGATCAGAGCGGCGATCAGGCCGTACTCGATGGCGGTGGCGCCGGATTCGTCCTTCAGGAAGCGGGTCATGAACTTCGACATTGGGCTCTCTCCATTCTAGCGAGCAGACTGTGGGGGGCCTCAAGCTCTTGCCTGCTCGCCCCTAAGAACACGCCCAATGTCCCCCATCGCGTTTAAGGCGCCATGAATCCACATTACTAATAAATCTACATGGTTTACCGTTGTTAATCATTTACCGCGGGAAACCATGCGCAGAATTACGCACATTTTTCCGTTTGGATTCAACAGTTCAACGCGACGCCAAGGTCCAGCTCCGGCCGCCGCCCCGCACGAAGAACAGCCCGACAAGGCCCAGGCCCAGCAGTAACAGCAGCATTGCGAAGCCGCCCTGTTGCGTGCCGGTGAGCGCGGTTCCCTGGTTCACCAGCGTCGGCGCCAGCCAGGCGGTGGCCACGCCCGACAGCGCGTAGACCCCGAAGAAGGCCCCGGTCTGGTCCGGCGGCGTCAGGCGGGTCAGCAGGGTGCGGCTGGAGGCGTACTGGGCGGTGATGAAGATGGCGTAGGTGCAGCCGATGCCGGCGAACACCAGGTCGGGCAGCGTCGAGAACACCGGGCTGTCCCACACTGCCACGCCCGGCGTCACCGGCCAGAGGTAGGCGATCAGGTCCGGTCGCATGCCCAGCGTCAGGGCCAGGCCGGCCATGGCGCAGGAGATCTCGATCCTGAGCGCGTTCTTCGGCCCGACCCCGGCGTCCAGCCAGCGCCCGACGAAGCCGCCCAGCACCGCGAACACGCTGAGCAGGATGCCGAAGGCCAGCATCTCCAGCGCGCCCCACTTCATCACGCCGACCGCGAACACCCCGATGTAGACCAGCACCCCGTTCATGCCGTCGACGAAGAACATCCGCGAGCCGATGTAGACCGCCGCGTCGCGGTACCGGCTGACCGTCCGCAGCATGCTCCACAGCTCGGCCGCGCCCTCGGCGAGCGCCTGCAGGGGGCGCCGGCCGGTCGGCGCGGCGTCCGGCGTGAACAGGAACAGCGGGATGGAACCCACCAGCAGAAGGCCGGCGGCCATCCAGGCCACCACCCGCTCGGGCTCGTGCGCCGCCGGGTCCAGGCCGAACAGCGGCTGCGCGGGAACCCAGCTCCAGTCCACGGTCCCCGGCAGGGCGAAGGCCCAGAAGGTGAAGCTGAGCGCAAGCACCGAGAACAGGTTGCCGAGAGAGAGCGCCAGCCCGGACGCGCGGTGCGCGCTGCGCAGGCCCGCCGCCCGCACCAGCAGCGAATTGTGCAGGATTTCGGAGTAGCCGAAGAGGATCTGGGCGCTCATCACGCACAGCATGGTGGCCTCGACCGACAGGCCCGAGCCGTCGGGCCTGGCCCACCACAGCGCCGCGGTCAGCGGGACCATCAGGCCGACCACCAGGGCCAGCCACCCCTTCCGCCGGCCCAGCTTGTCGATGGAGGCGCCGATGAACGGCGCCGTCGCCAGCACGACCCAGCCGGCCCACTGGTTCCAGCGGGAGATGACCTCCTGGCCCTTCACCGGGTCGCCGACCATCACGCCCGCCACATAGGGCATGAAGACGTAGATGATGATCAGGATGACGATCGGGTCGCGCCCGCCCTGGAACACGGCCCAGGCGAGCCCACCCCGGTTCAGGCGGTCGTCACCGCCATAGTCGGCCTCCAGCGGCGGATCGACCACCGCCGCGGCGCCCTGGATCTCGGGCGCGATCGGATCCTTCAACGACGTCTCCCCTCTTCACGACGGCTCTTGTCGGCCGTTGCGCCCACCGTAGCGGCGGCGGAGGGGTTGTCGACTACTGCTGCAGCCGGCCCTCGGCGGCGGCCAGGACCGCGCGGGAGTCCACCGACACGCCCTGCGCATTCAGCGCGTCGCACAGGGCGGTCAGGCACAGCCGCACGTGCCACGGCGTCGCCGACTCGCCCATCAGGCCGATGCGCCAGACCTTGCCCTTCAGCGGCCCCAGGCCCGCGCCGAGCTCCAGGTCCCAGGCCTTGAGCACGTGGGCCCGCACGGCGGCCTCGTCGACCCCATCGGGCACGATCACCGTGTTGAGCATCGGCAGCCGCCACTTCGGCTCGACCAGGAACTTCAGGCCGGCCGCCTCGATCCCCGCCGCCAGCGCCTCATGCATCCGCGCGTGGCGCACCGTGGCCGCCTGCACGCCTTCCTCGAACAGCACCACGAGGGACTCGTGCAGGCCGTAGAGCGCGTTCACGGGCGCGGTGTGGTGATAGGTCCGGCCGCCGCCCCCGCTTCCTTCCGGGCCGCCCCAGTAGGCCATGAGCAGGTTGAAATCGAGCAGCCAGTTGCGGACCTTCTCCTTGCGCCCAGCGATGGCCGCCTGCGCCGCCTTGCTGAGGGCGATGGGGGAGAGTCCGGGCGGCGCGGACAGGCACTTCTGGGTGCCGGAATAGATGACGTCGGCGCCCCAGGCCGCGGCGTCCACCGCGATCCCGCCCAGCGAGGTCACGCAGTCCACCACCGACAGCGCCCTGTGCTTGCGCGCCAGGCCGCAGAGCGTGGCCGCATCGCTGCGGACGCCGGTGGACGTCTCGGCGTGGACGAAGGCCAGCAGCTTGGTCGGCGCCTCGGCCAGCGCCGCCTCGACCCGGGCGGGATCAACCGGCTGGCCCCACTCGTGCTCCACCGTGACCACCGTCGCGCCGGCGCGGCCGGCCATGTCGGCCATCCGCCCGCCGAACACGCCGTTGATGGCGACCACCGCGCGGTCCCCCGGCTCCAGCAGGTTCATCATCGCCGCCTCCATGCCGGCGGTGCCGGGCGCGGGCAGCGGGACGCAGGCGTGGTCCGGGGCGTTGAACAGCCGCTGCAGCGCCCCCTTGATCTCCTCCATCAGCGACTGGAAGGCGGGATCCAGGTGGCCGATGGTCGGCCGCGCCAGGGCGGCGAGGACGCGCGGGCTGACGTCGGACGGGCCCGGCCCCATCAGGACCCGGCGGGGCGGCTGGAAAGTCTGCATGATGTCTCCGGTGGCGTCAGCCCAGCAGGCGGTCGTGGATGCGGCCCCGCACGTGGTCGTCGAGGCCCAGCACCTCGTCGAGGTAGCCGTCGAGCGAGCCGTGGGCCGCGAGGATCACTTCGAAGGCCTTGGCCATGTATTCGGCCTCGACCCGCATCGCGGTCATCAGCGCCTCGTCCGAGGCCTCGCGGCCGGTCTGCTCGCGCACGACCTCGCGGATCGTGGGCAGGCGCTTCTGCAGCCGCTCCTCGTCGTTGGTCAGCAGGTAGTCGGCCACGATATCGTCGTCGTGCACGCCGGCCACGTGGTGGGTCAGGGCGCAGAGGATGCCGGTCCGGTCCTTGCCGGCCGCGCAGTGCACCAGCACCGGACCTTCCGTCTGGGCCAGGGCCTGGAAGTAGCGCCGATAGAGATCGATGTGCCGGCGCTGGAACGGCAGCTTGTCGTAGTAGTCCAGCATGTAGGCCCGGAACGACTGGGGGGTCAGGTCCGAGGTCTGGATGAACGTCGCCCACTCGTCGGCGGTGTCCTGGCCGATGTCGTTCTCGATCACCTGGGCGGCGTGGCCGGCCCAGCGGCGGTTGGGCTCCCGCTCCCGCTCGTTGGTCCGGCGCAGGTCCACGACCACCGCGAGGCCCAGTTCGGCCAGCTTGCGCAGGTCCTCGTCGGTCGCCTTGCCGTGGTGGGCCGACCGGTAGAGCAGGCCGCGCTTCAGCCGCCGCCCCCGGGCGTCGTAGTCACCGAAGTCCCGGAAGTTGTCGATGCCTTCGAAGGCGATGCGGCGCGTCATGCCGCGTCTTCTAATCGTTCTCCGTGCAAGTTTCGAGGCGCCGCGGCGTCATCCGCCGGCGACGGCTTCACGCGGCGCGGGAACGCGGGCAGGACTGCTCCGCCATCCGTGAGGACCGTCATGACCATCAGCCGCTGGGCCGCCGCCCTCGCCCTCCTCGCCACGCCGTCCCTTGCGGCCGAGCCGCCCGCGATCCCCATGTCGCAGGTTGAGGCGGCGCACCCCGCCCTGCCGCCGCTCCTCACCCTTCGCGACCGCGCCGCCGTCGAGGACGCCCTCCTCACCGAGCGCCTCCAGACCGTCGTCCCGCGCCTGATGCGCGAGGAGGGGATCGACATGTGGGTGCTGGTCGCCCGCGAGTATCTGGAGGACCCGGTCCTCGCGACCATGCTGGACGCGAAGAGCCTGCGCGCCCGCCGCCGGACCATCCTGGTCTTCTTCGATCCCGGCGAGGGCCGGCCGGTCGAGCGCCTCACCGTCAGCCGCTATGGCCTGCCCGGCATGTTCGAGGGCGCCTGGAAGCCGGAGCAGCAGCCCGACCAGTGGAAGGCCCTGGGGGATCTGATCGCCGCGAAGAACCCGAAGAAGATCGCCCTGAACGTCTCGGCCCTCACCGCCTTCGGCGACGGCCTGACCGTGAGCCAGCGCGACGGCCTCATGGCCGCGCTCCCGGCCCCCTACCGCGACCGGATCGTTTCCGGCGAGCGGCTCAGCGTCGGCTGGCTGGAATCGCGCATCCCGGCCGAGATGAAGCTCTACCCGGGCGTCGTCCGTCTGGCCCACGCCGTCCTCGCCGAGGGGCTGTCGGGCCAGGTGATCAAGCCGGGCGTGACGACCACCGACGATGTCGCCTGGTACTTGCGCGAGCGGCTGTCCCGCCTGGGCGTCGCCACCTGGTTCCACCCGTCGGTCGGCGTGCAGCGCCAGGGGGCGAAGGGCATGCTCGACGGCGACACGGTCATCCAGAAGGGCGACCTCGTCTGGACCGATTTCGGGGTCACCTACCTGCGGCTCAACACCGACACCCAGCACCTCGCCTATGTCCTGAAGGATGGAGAGACCGAGGCCCCGGCCGGGCTGCGCGCCGGCCTCGCCGCCGCCAACCGGGTGCAGGACGCCGTGACCGCCTCGTTCAAGGTCGGGCTCAGCGGCAACGACATCCTCGCCGCCGCGCGCGCCAAGGCCATCGCCCAGGGGCTCGACCCGTCGATCTACTCCCACCCGCTGGGCTATCACGGTCACGGCGCCGGGCCCGCCATCGGCTTCTGGGACAACCAGAACGGCGACGAGCGCGGCGCGGCCAAGGTGTTCGCCCACACCGTCTGGTCCATAGAGCTGACCGCGACCCACGCCGTGCCCGAGTGGGACGGCCAGAAGGTCGCCTTCCGCACCGAGGAGGACGCCTATTTCGACGGCAAGGAGGTCCGCTACCTCGACGGCCGCCAGACCGAACTCACGCTGATCAGGTAGCCGTCAGCGGAACGGCGGCTCGTCGAAGCTGCGCAGCTTGCGCGAGTGGAGGCGGGCGCCTTCCTCGCGCAGCAGGTCGATGGCCGCGAGGCCGATCTGCAGGTGCTGGCCGATCGCGCGGTCGTAGAAGGCGTTGGCCTGGCCCGGCAGCTTGATCTCGCCGTGCAGCGGCTTGTCGGACACGCAGAGCAGCGTCCCGTAGGGCACCCGGAAGCGGTAGCCCTGGGCCGCGATGGTGGCGCTCTCCATGTCGATCGCCACCGCCCGGCTCTGGTTGAAGCGCAGGGCGCTGGAGGAATACTTCAGCTCCCAGTTCCGGTCGTCGGTGGAGACCACCGTGCCGGTCCGCAGGCGGCGCTTCAGGACCTCTCCGGTCTCGCCGGTCACCTTCTCGGCCGCGCCGTTGAGGGCGAGCTGGATTTCGGCCAGGGCCGGGATCGGGATCTCCGGCGGCAGCACCTTGTCCAGCACGTGGTCGTCGCGCAGGTAGCCGTGGGCCAGGACGTAGTCGCCGATCTTCTGGCTGCCGCGCAGCCCGCCGCAGTGGCCGATCATCAGCCAGGCCTGCGGGCGCAGCACGGCGAGGTGGTCGCACACCGTCTTGGCGTTCGACGGGCCGACGCCGATGTTGACGAGCGTGATGCCGGCCCGGCCCGGCGCCATCAGGTGGTAGGCCGGCATCTGGTGCTTGCGCCACGCGCCCGCGGCCACGGCCGCCTCGGGATTGGGCGTGTCGGCCGTCACCAGCACATGGCCGGCCGCCGACAGCGCCGTGTAGGGCCCGCCCGCCTTGAGCTGCCGGCAGCCCCAGGCCACGAACTCGTCCACGTAGCGGTGGTAGTTGGTGAACAGGATGTACTGCTGGGTGTGCTCGGCGGGCGTGCCGCTGTAGTGCGACAGCCGCGCCAGCGAGAAATCGGTCCTGAGGCCGTCGAACAGGGCCAGGGGGCGCGGCTCGTCCGCCTCGGCCATCCACGACCCGTCGGCCACCTCGTCGCCGATATAGGCCAGCTCGGTGGTCGGGAAGTGCCGCGCGATCTCCACCGACGAGATGTCGGCCATGGCGAGGTCCGCCGGATCGAGCACATAGGGAAACGGGATCTCCTGGCGGGATCGTCCCACCGAGAGCTCGATGTCGAAATCCTCCTGCAGCAGCGAGAGCTGCTCGACGAGGTAGTCGCGGAACAGGTCGGGCCGCGTGACGGTGACCGCATAGGCGCCGGGGGCGGGGATGCGCGCATAGGCCCGGCTGGTGCGGGGATAGGCCAGGCCGTGCGGCCAGGTCAGCCTGAGTTCGGGATAGACGAACGCGCCGCTCTGGCGGACCGCGGGTTCGGGCGGCGGTCCGCCCGACAGGAAGGTCTTGAGGGAGGTTCGGAGACTGTCGACGCTCTTGCGGTATTCAGTCTCCAGCCGATCGACGATGCCGGCTGCTTCTTGCTTCTTCATCGGGCGCCTTATAGCCGCCGTGTGTGACGGTTGGCGAATCCGCCGTTTACGTTCCGACGCAGTTTAGCGACAAAGACGCTCCAATTTTCGGCCGGGGTCTGCATGAACCGTCTCTTCACCGCCCTCATCGTGGGCTCGATGATCCTCGGCGTCGCCGTGGGCTGGGGGATCAACGTCAGCCTGCCGGCGGCGGAGGCGGCGAACTGGGCCGCCAACCTCTCGATCATCACCGACATCTTCCTTCGGCTGATCAAGATGATCATCGCCCCGCTGGTCTTCTCCACCCTCGTGGTCGGCATCGCGCACATGGGTGACGCCTCGGAGGTCGGCCGCGTCGGCGTGAAGACCATGGGCTGGTTCATCGTCGCCTCGATCTTCTCCCTGACGCTGGGCCTGATCATGGTCCACATCCTCCAGCCCGGCGCGGGGGTGTCGTTCGCCTCGGAGGCCGGCGCCGCCGCGACCACGGTCGACATGTCCAAGTTCACGCTGAAGGAGTTCGTCACCCACCTGGTGCCGAGCTCGATCGTCGACGCCATGGCGAAGAACGAGATCCTGCAGATCGTGGTGTTCTCGGTGTTCGTCGGCGTGGCGGTCTCGGCCGTCGACGACCGCGCCCCGCAGGTGCTGGCCGTGGTCGAGCAGATCGCCCAGATCATGCTGAAGGTCACCGGCTATGTGATGAAGACCGCGCCCCTGGCGATCTTCGCGGCCCTGGCGGCCAGCATCGCCACCAAGGGCGTCGGCGTGATCTTCACCTACGCCAAGTTCGTCGGCGGCTTCTACCTGTCGCTCGGCATCCTGTGGGCGATGCTGATCCTGGCCGGCGTGCTCATCGTCGGACCCCGCATGCTCAAGCTGATCGCCCAGATCCGCTCGCCGACCCTGCTGGCCTTCTCCACCGCCTCGTCCGAGGCCGCCTACCCGCGCACGCTCGAGGAACTCCAGAAGTGGGGCGTCAGCCGCAAGGTGGCCAGCTTCGTCCTGCCGCTGGGCTACTCGTTCAACCTCGACGGCTCGATGATGTACTGCACCTTCGCGACCCTGTTCATCGCGCAGGTCTATGGGATCGAGCTGACCATCGCCCAGCAGATCACCATGCTGGGCCTCTTGATGGTCACGTCGAAGGGCATGGCCGGCGTGCCGCGCGCCTCGCTCGTGGTGATCGCCGCGACCCTCACCTACTTCCAGCTCCCCGAGGCGGGCATCGCCCTGATCCTCGCCGTCGACCACCTGCTCGACATGGGCCGCTCGGCGACCAACGTGGTCGGCAACTCGGTCGCCTCGGCCGTGGTCGCCAAGTGGGAAGGTCAGATCGAACAGCCGGAGGCCGAGCCCGCCCGGGCGTGACGCGACGCGGCGTCACGCTTTACAGCCGCGCTCCCGGCCGCTAGAGGGCGTGGCGATGACCGCTGTCATGACCATTATTATGACCACCCTGAAAACGACCCGCCGCGGCGGGGCGTCGACGGGTGCGTGCATGGTCTAAGAGCCGACAGCCGCACACCCCGAGAGCCCCGCCGACGCGCGGGGCCCCGTCATCCGACCCGGCATCCCCGCGCCTCCGCCTGAACCAGGAGACGCACCATGACCTTCCAGAGCTTCCGCCGAGCCCATCCCAACGTCGCCATCGTCGGCGCCACCGGCGCCGTGGGCGTCGAGCTGATCCGCTGCCTGGAGGAGCGGAACTTCCCGCTCTCCCGCCTGAAGCTCCTGGCCTCGCCCCGGTCGGCCGGCAAGCAGATGAGCTTCCGCGGCCAGCCGCTGACCGTCGACGCCCTGGACGACGCCAGCTTCGACGAGGTGGACCTGGCCTTCTTCTCGGCCGGCAGCGGCACGTCCAAGGCCTATGCCCCGAAGGCGGTCGCCGCCGGCGCGGTGGTGGTCGACAACTCCTCGGCCTTCCGCATGGACCCGGCCTGCCCGCTGGTGGTGCCCGAGGTGAACGCGGACAGCCTCGCGGCTCATCGCGGCGTGGTCGCCAACCCCAACTGCGTCGCCATCATCGCCGCCGTGCCGATCGCCCCGCTCGCCCAGGCGTTCGGCCTGAAGCGCGTACAGATGGCCACCTACCAGGCCGCTTCCGGCGCCGGCGCCGCGGCCATGGAGGAGCTGCGCGCCTCCACCGAGGCCGCGCTCCGTGATGCGTCGTACGAGCCCCGCGTCCTGCCGCACCCCTACGCCTTCAACCTCTTCAGCCACAACGCCGAGGTCGACCTGGAGACCGGCTACAACGGCGAGGAGGAAAAGGTGATCGCCGAGTGCCGCCGCATCCTGGACCGCCCGGAGCTGCCGGTGGGCGTCACCTGCATCCGCGTGCCGGTCCTGCGCGCCCACGCCATCGCCATGACCCTGGAGTTCGACCGGCCCGTTTCGCCGGATGAGGCCCGCGCCGTGCTGGCCAAGGCGCCCGGCGTACGGATCGTCGACGACCGCGCCGCCAACCACTTCCCCATGCCCTCGGAGGCGCAGGGCCAGGGCGACGTGCTGGTGGGGCGCATCCGCCAGGATCTGTCCGACCCCTCGGGCCGTTCGCTCGCCCTGTTCGTGGCCGGCGACCAGCTCCTGAAGGGCGCGGCGCTCAACGCCGTCCAGATCGCCGAACGCCTCTTCGCCCAGGCGACGGCGGCGGTGGCGTAGCCCGGCGGGGATCGTGCTATGGCGGCGGGGTCGTGAAGATCGCCATCGTCGCCATCGGCCGCCTGGCCCGCTCGCCCGAGACCGAGCTCGTGAAGCTCTACGTCGAGCGCGCCACCGCGGCCGGCCGCGCCCTGGGTCTCGGTCCCGTGGAGGTGATCGAGGTCGAGGCGCGCAAGCCCGGCAAGGCCGCCGAGGCCGAGGCCCTGCGCCCGCACCTGGCCGACAGCCACGTCATCGCCTGCGACGAACGCGGCAAGGCCCGCGCCAGCCGCGCCTTCGCCGAGGAGATCGCCGTCCTGCGGGATCGCGGCGTCCGGCGCCTCGTGTTCCTGATCGGCGGCGCCGACGGGCTCGATCCCGACCTTGTGAAGTCCGTCCAGGGCACGCTGGCCTTCGGTCCCCAGACCTGGCCGCACGCCCTGGCGCGGGCGATGCTGTGCGAACAGGTCTGGCGGGCTGTCTCCATCCTGGCCGGATCACCGTATCATCGGGACTGATGCAGCGGATTCTCACCCTCGGACTCCTGGCGGCGGGCCTCGCCGGCGCGGCCGCCATGGCCACCACCACCGACCGGCTGGCGCGCCTCAACGCCGCGGAGACCGAGCTCACCGTCGAGCAGGGGGTGAACATGCACCGGCTGTCGCGCCTGCTGTCGGTGCTGGAGCAGCTCAAGCGCGACCCGCCGCCGGCCCTGCTGGTCTCGCCCGAGGACGCCCGCGACGCGGTCCGGGCGGCCATCCTCGTCAAGGCGCTGACGCCGGACCTGCAGGCGCGGGCCCAGGGCTATGCGGAGGGCGCGTCCGAGGTGATGCGCCAGCGTCGCCTCGCCGCCGCCCAGAGCGAGGCCCTGTTCGAGCGCGACAGCCTGGCCGCCGACGCCCTCCCGACCCCTGAGGAGACCGCCCTGCGGCTGAGGGGGGCGGTCCCCCCCGACGCGCCGGTGGCGCTGACCCCGCCGGCGCGGCTGGTCCTGCCGGCCGCGGGCGAAGTCGTGCGGCGGTTCGGCGATCCGATCGCCGGAGGCGGCCGCTCCAACGGCCTCACCCTGGCGGCGGCCAAGGGCGCGCGCGCCGTCAGTCCCGGGGCAGGCGTCGTCCAGTACGTGGGCCCCGTAAAAGGTTGGGACGTCATCATCATATTAAGACTAGCCGGCGGATATCATCTCGTGCTTGCTGGTCTGGAGAGAACATCGGTTCAGGTCGGACAATCCGTCACGGAGGGCCAGCCTGTCGGTTGGGCTAACGATGGTCGGCAACGGGCCTCCGAACTCTACCTGGAGGTCCGCGAGCAGGGTTCACCCGTCGACCCGAGCCGATGGTTGAACAAGAAAGCGGGCTGAAGCGGCCTCAAAACCGTCTCCAGCGTGCTCCATAAGCGGCTCCAAGGTCGCGTAAGGGAGACTGAGGCAGGCTATGAAGAAGTACATCCTGATCGGTGCGTCGGCGTTCGTGCTCGGCGCGGGGTCCATGGCCTATGTCAGCCAGCAGGCGCTCGCCTCGGCTCAGCCGCGGGCCAAGACCTACAGGATGCTCGGCCTCTTCGGGGATGTGCTGAACACCGTCGAGAACCAGTACGTCACCGACGTCGACGACACGAAGCTGATCCAGGCGGCCATCGACGGCATGCTGACCAGCCTCGACCCGCACTCGGGCTACCTCGACCCGGAAGACTTCGACGACATGCGCGATCAGACGCGCGGCGAATACGGCGGCCTCGGCATCGAGGTCACCAGCGAGGACGGCGTGGTCAAGGTGATCGCGCCGATGGACGGCACGCCCGCCGCCAAGGCCGGCATCAAGGCCGGCGACTACATCACCGCCGTGAACGGCGAGAGCGTCCTGGGCCTGACCGTCACCGAGGCGGTGAAGCAGATGCGCGGCCGGCCGGGTGAGGCGGTCCAGCTGACCATCGCCCGCGAGAAGTCGGATCCGTTCGACGTCAAGCTGGTGCGCGAGGTCATCAAGCCGCGCAACGTGACGGCGCGCCTGGAAGGCGACAACGCGGTCATCCGCATCGCCAGCTTCAACGAGAAGACCACCGACGAGACCGAGGCCGCCTTCGCCGACATGAAGGCCAAGAACCCCAATCTGAAGGGCGTGATCCTCGACCTCCGCCGCAATCCCGGCGGCCTGCTCGACCAGGCGGTCGGCGTCTCGGACCTGTTCCTCGAAGGCGGCGAGATCGTCAGCCAGCGCGGCCGCGACGCCCGCGATGTGGAACGCTACAACGCCCGTCCCGGCGACATCACCGGCGGCCTGCCGGTCGTCGTGCTGATCGACTCGGGCTCGGCCTCGGCGGCCGAGATCGTCGCCGGCGCCCTCCAGGACCGCAAGCGGGCCGAGGTCGTGGGCCTCACCAGCTTCGGCAAGGGCTCGGTGCAGACCGTCATCCCCCTGCGGGGCGGCATCGACGGCGCGCTGAAGCTGACGACCGCGCGCTACTTCACCCCGTCCGGTCGCTCCATCCAGAAGACCGGGATCACGCCCGATCTCGAAGTGGCCGCCACCCGCGAGGAAGCCCAGATCATCGCCAACCGCAGCTACCAGTTCTCGGAGGCCTCGTTCCGCAACGCGCTGAACGCCGACGAGGGCAAGGTCCGCCGCGGCGCGCACGAGCCGGCCGAGGCGCCGCCCGAGGGCTTCGACGAGAAGAAGGACTTCCAGGTCGCCCGCGCCGTCGACGTGCTGCGCCACGGCTCCGTCGCCGCGACGCCGAAGCTGCCCAAGCCGACGGCCAAGCTCGCGGAGATCGTCTCCAAGGCCAAGGTCGCCGAGGTGAAGCCCCCGCCGGTCACCCAGAAGTAGGCCGACCACGGCTGACGAATGCGAAGGGCGGTCCCCAGGGGCCGCCCTTTTCGTTTCAGCCGCCTCCGCCGACCCGAAGGAGGGAAGCGTTAACCATGTTCGGCGAGCCTGCCGGGTGAGGAGTTCCCTGCCGTGGCCACGCTCGCCCTGCCCCGCCTGAAGGCGCCGACCATCGACGTCCGCGGCCTGGCCGCCAGCCCGGCGCTCAGGCTGGTCGCCGCCTCGATGGTCTTTCTGGTCGTCGCCTATGTGCTGGCGAGCCTGCTAGGACCGCCCGGCGGCGGCGCGGTCCGGGTGCGTCTGCCGCTGCAGGCCGAGCTCCGCGACGCGCCGGCCGGCTGGCTCCAGGCCCTGAAGCCCGTCCAGGGTGAAGCCCAGGTCCGCCACGACGTCGTCCGCCTGTCCGAAAGACCGCTGGCGCCCGGCGCGGCGGTGGCCATGAACGGCCCGCCCTCCGCGGGCGCCGGCCCGGCCTTCGCCGGCCAGGGCCTGCCCGTCGCGCCGATCACCGGCTTCTACGCGCCCGGTCCCGGCGGGCCCCTGCCGATCATCGCCCAGGACGGCCGGACCCCCGCCCAGGTCTATGCCCGTCCCTTCAAATCCAACGGCCGCCCGAAGGTGGCGCTGGTCGTCGGCGGCCTGGGGCTCAACGCCCGCGCCACCCGCCAGGCGATCGAGACCCTGCGGCCCGAGATCACCCTGTCTTTCGTGGTCTACGCCGAGGGGCTGCAGGGCTGGATCGACATGGCCCGGGCCCACGGCCACGAGGTGCTGCTCGAGACGCCGATGGAGCCGGTGGACTACCCCGACAACGACCCCGGCCCCTACACCCTGATGGCCGCGGGCCAGCCGCCCGAGACGGTGAAGAAGCTGGAATGGATCCTTTCCCGCGCCACCGGCTACTTTGGCCTGACCAACTATCTGGGCTCGCGCTTCCTCGCCACCGACCCGGCCTACAACGCCTTCGCCGCCGCCGTGAAAGGCCGGGGACTGGCGTTCGTCGACGACGGCTCGGCCGCGCGGCGGGGCGGCGGCATGCCGCGGGCGACCGCCGAGCGGGTCATCGACGACAAGGTCTCGGGCCCGGCCATCGACCAGCAGCTCCTGGCCCTGGAGGCCGGCGCCCTCCAGCGCGGCCAGGCGCTGGGCGCGGGGTTCGCCTACCCTGTGACCCTGGAGAAGGTTGCGCAGTGGGCCAATGAGGTGGAAACGAGGGGCTACCAGCTGGCTCCCGCCTCCGCCCTCACGGCCCTTAGATGACCGACCTCTCCCTCTACCGGCCGAACGTCGGCGTGGTGCTGTTCCATCCCGACGGCCGCGTCTGGCTGGGCCAGCGGGCGAAGACCGAACCGCCCTACAACTGGCAGTTCCCGCAAGGCGGCGTCGACGACGGCGAGGACCTGGAGGACGCCGCGCGCCGCGAGCTGCAGGAGGAGACCGGCGCCGTCAGCATCACCTACCTCGGCCGCACCGACGGCTGGCTGACCTACGACTTCCCCGCCCTGGTCGCCCAGGAGCTGCGCCGCGGCTGGAAGGGCCAGCGCCAGGTCTGGTTCGCCTTCCGCTTCGACGGCGACGAGTCCGAGTTCGACCTCGCCGCCCACTATCCGCCCGAGTTCGACGCCTGGCGGTGGGGCTATCTCGAAGAGGCGCCCGAGCTGATCGTCCCGTTCAAGCGTCCGGCCTATGACGCGGTCGCCCAGGCCTTCGCCACCTTTGCGGCGCGGAAGAGCGCGGCCGCCTGATGCCCACCGCGATCATGATCCACGGCGCCTTCTGCGCCGGCTGGGCCTTCGAGGCGTTCCGCGAGCCGTTCGAGGCCCGGGGCTGGACCGTGCTGGCGCCCGACCTGCCGGGCCATGAGCCGGGCGGCGGCGTCGCCGGCCTCTCCATGTCGGACTACGCCCGCAGCGTGGTGCGCCTCTGTGAAGGCCTGCCCGAGCCGCCGGTGCTGATCGGCCACTCCATGGGCGGCCTCGTCTGCCAGCTCGCCGCGCGGCGGGTGAAGCCGGCGGCCCTGGCCCTGCTCGCGCCCTCGCCGCCCTGGGGCGTCACCGGCTCCTCGATCGAGGAGGCGATCACCGCCTTCGGCGTCTCGGTCGCCGCCCCCTTCTGGTCGTCCAGCGTCACGCCCGATCGCCACCTCATGCGCCACCACAGCCTGGACCGCACGCCCAAGACGCGCCGCGACGCCGTGCTGGCCCGCATGCGGCCCGAGAGCGGCCGGGCGGTGCGCGAGGTGCTGAACTGGTGGCTGGACCCGTTCATGACCACCAGCGTCGGCGTCGGCGCCCTGCCTTGCCCCACCCTGGCCGTGGTCGGCGGCTCGGACGTCGTCCACCCGCCCGCCACCGTCCGCCAGACCTCCGAGCGCCTCGGCGCCCGCTTCCACTGCCTGCCGGGCATGAGCCACTGGCTGATCGGCGAGGAGGGCTGGGAGGACGTCGCCAGCCTCGTCCTCGACTGGCTCGAGGCGGAGACCCGCGTCAGCGCCTGAGCGCGGTCAGCCCAGCGACGCCCGCAGCATCCACGCGTGCTTCTCGTGCGCCTGGACGCGCGCGTCGATAACCGAGATCGTGACGTCGTCGGCGCCCTCCCGGGCGGCCTTGGCGGTGACGATCAGGGTCTCGTGATCGGCGATCAGCTCCTTCAGCATCGCCTGGGCGTCCTTCTCGGGATCGCCGTCGCCGATCGCGGACAGGTTGGCGAAGCTGCGGTAGCCCTGCGGCGCAAGCTCGCCCAGCGCCCGGATCCGCTCGGCGATCTCGTCGATGGCCGTCCACATCTCGGTGTATTGGGTCATGAACAGCGTGTGCAGCGAGGCGAAGGCCGGGCCGCGCACGTTCCAGTGATAGCCGTGCGTCTTCAGGTACACGGCGTAGGTGTCGGCCAGCAGCTTGGCGAGGCCGGCGGCGGTCTTGTTGTAAGGCATCCTGATGTCTCCCGGATGAGTCAGTGGGCGTGCGCCGGCGCGGCCCGCGACCAGGCGCGCTCGTGCAGGGCGAAGGCGATGGTCTGGAACACCGGTTCGATCAGCCCCACGGCCAGCGCCGCCTTCCAGTTCTGGGTCAGCGCATAGGCCACGGCGATGGCGACGGTCATGTGAACCAGCGACCAGCTGGCGGTCTTGGCGGCCAGGCGCATGACGGCCTCCTTGTTGCGAACTATTCTCAATATAGTTCGCGGCGATCGATCGTCAATTGTCCAAAGAAAATTCTTTTGGCGCCTCGCGCGGCCTGTCGACCTCCTCCGGCGGCATGCGCCACAGATAGATCGTGGTCCCGTTGCCGACCTCCACGACCCGTTCGGGAACCCAGCCCGGGATCTCGAACGCATGACTCACGATCCGGGCGCCATAGGGCAGCTCGGCGCGCAGCTTGGGCTTCAGGCGCTCGTTCAGGCGGGTGAGCAGGTAGAGCGTCACCACCGTCGCCTCGCGCAGGTCGGTCTCGAACAGGTCCTGCGTCCGGAAGGTCGCCAGGCCCTCCACCCCGGCCGCCCGCGCCCCGGCGCGAGCCTCGGCCACCAGCCGCGGATTGATCTCGATCCCGACGCCGCGCGTCCCGAACCGTCGGGCCGCCGCGATCGGGATGCGCCCGTCGCCCGAGCCCAGGTCGTAGAGCACATCCTCCGGCCCCACCTCCGCCAGGGCCAGCATGGCGTCCACCGTCTCCGCCGGCGTCGGCACGAAGATCACGTCCGGCGCTCCGCGCGGCCGGTCCGTGGGACGAAGCGAAGCGGTGTCCGCCGTCTGGCAGGCGGCAAGGCCCAGCGTCAGAGACGCCGCGACGGCCCACGCCAGTGCTCTCAAGCTCGACTCCCCGGCCGTCTCTCCTGACGCCCGAGCAGGCCACGGACCGCCCTCGCCCGGTGTTCACGCCTGCGTGATCGCAGCGTGCCGGGCCGTGAACCATCCGGCGGGTTCGGGGTTCTGGCCATCCGTCACGAGGGACAAGAACAAGTCCGAGGAGAGACGATCATGAAGACCCTCATCCTGCCCCTGGCCGCCGCCACCGCTCTTGCCGCCGGCGCCGCGTCCGCCCAGCCCTACCATGGCGGCTGGACCCCCATCGAGCGCCGCCTCGAGCGCCTCGACCACCGCATCGACCAGGGCGTCCGCTCCGGCCAACTGACCCCTGCCGAAGCCGAGCGCCTGCACCGCCAGTTCGAGCGGGTGGTGCGGATCGAGGCGCGCTACGCCCGCAACGGCCTGTCCAACTGGGAACGTCGCGACCTCGACCGCCGCTTCGACCAGCTCGCCCAGCAGATCCGCTGGGAGCGCCGGGATGGCGACCGCCGCTACGGCTGGAACGACTACCCGCGCTACTGATCGCGGGATCCGGACCTGAACGGCTGGCGGCGGGCGGGGCGACCTTCCCGCCGCCATCTTCATCTGCGATCGAAGCCCATGACGGCATCCCTGTTCGACATGCCCATCGGCCCGGACGGCCTCCTCCACCGGGACGAGTTCATCACCCCGGTCGAGGAGCGGGAGCTGCTGGACCGGCTTGAGGGCCTCTCCTTCGAACCTTTCCAGTTCCAGGGGTTCGAGGGCCGCCGCCATGTCGTCTCGTTCGGCCGACGCTACGATTTCAACGGTCCGGGCCTGGTGGACGCCGAGCCCCTGCCCGAATGGCTCCTGCCCCTGAGGGACAGGGCCGCCGCCTTCGCGGACCTGCCAGGCGAGGCCTTCGCGCACGTGCTGATCAACAAGTATCCGGTGGGCGCCCCGATCGGCTGGCATCGCGACCGGCCGGTGTTCGACAAGGTTGTCGGCGTCTCGCTGCTGAGCCCCGCGATCATGCGCTTCCGCCAGCGGGAGGGGGCCAGGTGGCGACGGACCGCCGTCGCGCTGGCGCCGCGCTCGGCCTATGTGCTGGACGGCCCCGCCCGCCGCGACTGGGAGCACAGCATCCCCGAGGCCAAGGCGCTCCGCTACTCCATCACCTTCCGCAACCTGCGGACATGAGAAGGGCCGCCCCGCGGACGGGACGGCCCCTGGGTCTTCGGAGAGCGAACCTCCGACTTCAGGATCAGAAGATCTCGAACAGGCCTGCGGCGCCCCGCTGAAATCGCTCAGCGATTTCAGCCATTCAGAGTTATGGGCGCCGCGGCCGGCCTCTTAGAAGATTTCAAAGAGGCCCGCGGCGCCCATCCCGCCGCCGACACACATGGTGACGACGCCGTACTTCGCGCCGCGACGCTTGCCCTCGTAGAGGACGTGGGCGGTGCAGCGGGCGCCGGTCATGCCGTAGGGGTGGCCGATCGAGATCGCGCCGCCCGAGACGTTGAACTTCGCCGGATCGATGCCGAGCTTGTCGCGGCAGTAGAGCGTCTGCGAGGCGAAGGCCTCGTTCAGCTCCCAGATGCCGATGTCGTCGATGGTCAGGCCGTTCCGCTCCAGCAGCTTCGGGATCGCGAAGACGGGGCCGATGCCCATCTCCTCGGGGCCGCAGCCGGCCACGGCCATGCCGCGGTAGGCGCCCAGGGCCTTCAGGCCGCGACGCTCGGCTTCCTTGGCCTCCATCAGCACCACCGCGGCCGAGCCGTCCGAGAGCTGGCTGGCGTTGCCGGCGGTGATGAACTTGCCCTGCTGGACGTAGCGGCCGCCCTTGAACACCGGCTGCAGCTTCTGCAGGTCCTCAAGCGTGGTCGACGGGCGGTTGCCCTCGTCGGCGCTGACGGTGATCTCCTTGTCGGCGGTCTCGCCGGTCTCCTTGTTGACCACCACCTTCATGATCGTGGTGACCGGCACGATCTCGTCGGCGAAGCGGCCCTCGGCCTGGGCCTGGGCGGTGCGCTGCTGCGACTGCAGGGCGTATTCGTCCTGGGCCTCGCGGCTCACGCCATAGCGCTCGGCGACGATCTCGGCGGTCTCCAGCATCGAGCAGCCCAGCTCGGGCACGTGCTGGTGCAGCCAGGCGTCGACCGCCATGAAGCGGTTCATCTTGTCGTTCTGCACGAGGCTGATGGACTCCAGCCCGCCGCCGACCGCGACCGTCGCGCCGTCGTTGATGATGTACTTGGCGGCCGTGGCGATGCCCATCAGGCCGGACGAGCACTGGCGGTCCAGCGTCATGCCCGAGACGGTGTTCGGCAGGCCGGCCCGCAGCGCCGCCTGGCGGGCGATATTGTTGCCCGTCGTGCCCTGCTGCATCGCCGCGCCCATGACCACGTCGTCGATCTCGGCCGGGTCGATGCCCGCCTGGGCGATCGCCGCCTTGATGGATTCCGCGCCGAGGGCCGCGCCGTAGGTGTTGTTGAAGGCCCCACGATAGGCCTTGCCGATGGGCGTCCGCTTGGCGGCGACGATGACGGCTTCACGCATGAGTGGTCGTATCCTGACGTTAGGTGAACCTGTGGGTGAAAAAATAGCGGGGCGGCCGGGGCCGCCCCGCTGGTGTGGATGGCGTTCGGATCAGCCCTTGAGGTCGCCGAACTTCTTGCCCTCGGCGGCCAGCTTCTCGAGCAGGGCCGCGGGCTTGAAGTCGTCGCCCATGGTGGCCTGGAACTCCTTCATCTTCTCCAGGACCTTGGCGGGGCCGCCGATCAGGTCGCCGTAGAACATCGGGCCGCCGCGATAGACCGGCCAGCCGTAGCCGTTGACCCAGACCACGTCGATGTCGCTGGCGCGGATGGCCTTGCCCTCTTCGAGGATCTTCACGCCCTCGTTGATCATCGGGAAGATGCAGCGCTCCAGGATCTCCTCGTCCGAGATCTTGCGCGGGTTCTTGCCGGTCTTGGCGATGAAGGCGTTGATCGCGTTCTCGGTGAACTCGCTCGGCTTGGCGTTACGGTTCTCGTCGTAGTCGTAGTAGCCCGCGCCCGTCTTCTGGCCGCGGCGGTCCGCCTCGCAGAGTACGTCGCGCAGGGTCTCGCCCTTCGAGTTCTCCTTCACCCAGCCGATGTCGAGGCCGGCGAGGTCGCTCATGGCGAACGGACCCATCGGGAAGCCGAAGTCGTAGAGCACGCGGTCCACGTCCCACGGCATCGCGCCTTCCATGATCAGCTTCTGGGCCTCGCGCTGGCGCTGGCTCAGCATGCGGTTGCCGATGAAGCCGGGGCAGACGCCGGCCAGGGCCGCGATCTTGCCGATCTTCTTGGCCAGCTTCATCGAGGTGGCGATGACGTCCTTGGCGGTCTTCTCGCCGCGGATCACTTCCAGCAGCTTCATCACGTTGGCCGGCGAGAAGAAGTGCAGGCCGATCACGTCCTGCGGCCGCTTCGTGACCGAGGCGATCTCGTCGATGTTCAGGTAGCTGGTGTTCGAGGCCAGGATCGCGCCCGGCTTGCAGATCGCGTCCAGCTTCGTGAACACGTCCTTCTTGATGTCCATCCGCTCGAACACGGCCTCGATGATGAGGTCGCAGTCGGCGAAGTCGTTCATGTCCAGCGAGCCGGTCAGCAGGCTCATGCGCTTCTCGGTCACCGCCGGGTCGGCGCCGCGCGAACGTTCATAGTTCTTGCGGATGGTGGCCAGGCCGCGGTCCAGCGCATCCTGCTTCAGCTCGACGATCACCACCGGGATGCCCACGTTGGCGAAGTTCATCGAGATGCCGCCGCCCATGGTGCCGGCGCCCAGGACGCCGACCTTCTTGATCTCGCGGAGCGGGGTGTCGTCCGGCACGTCCGGGATCTTCGCGGCGGTGCGCTCGGCGAAGAAGTAGTAGCGCTGGGCGGCCGACTGGCTGCCGGTCATCAGGCCCATGAACAGCTTGCGCTCGACGGCCAGGCCCTCGTCGAAGCTGGCGGAGTTCACCGCCGCCTCGATGCACTTGATGTTCGCTTCCGGCGCGTCGAAGCCGCGGAACTTGCGGGCGTTCTTCTTGCGGAACTCGGCGAAGATCTCGGGCTTGCCCTTGGCCGCTTCCAGCTTGGTGTTGTTCTCGCTGATCTTCACCAGCGGCTTGTTCTCGGCGACGCACTTGCGGGCGAAGGCGAGGGCGCCTTCCTTCAGCTTGCCTTCCTCGACCAGCTCGTCGACCAGGCCCAGGCTGGCGGCTTCCTTGGCCGGCACGTGGCGGCCCGAGGTCATCATCTCCAGGGCGTTCTCGACGCCGACCACGCGCGGCAGGCGCTGGGTGCCGCCGGCGCCCGGCAGCAGGCCCAGGGCCACTTCCGGCAGGCCCAGCTTCGCGGAGGGGACGGCCACGCGGTAGTGGGCGCAGAGCGCCACTTCCAGGCCGCCGCCCAGGGCCGTGCCGTGGATCGCGGCGATCACCGGCTTGGGCGAGTTCTCCATCATGTTCTGGACGTCCGGCAGGGACGCCGAGGGTTTGCCCGGCGCGCCGAACTCGCTGATGTCGGCGCCGGCGATGAAGGTGCGGCCGTCACAGATCAGCACGATGGCCTTGGAGTCCGAGGCCGCGGCGGCCTTGAAGCCCTCGAACAACCCGTCGCGCACATTGGCCGACAGGGCGTTCACCGGCGGAGAGTTCAGGGTGATGACGTCGACGTCGCCCTCGCGGGTGAGGGTGGTCACCGAATTGATCTCGGTCATGAGCTTCCTCGAATATGGCTGGCAGACCGCTCGTTCAAAAATCTGGCGGCCGTGAAATTCAAACGCGTGTTATAGGCCTCGGCAGGCGGGGCCAAGTCAATTCCCAGACGGGAATTCTATAGGGTGGAATCCCTGCCCCAACGAAAGGGAAGAGGACGACCCGGATGGCCGCAAATCTGTTTTCGCTCGAGGGCAAGGTGGCCCTGGTCACCGGTGGCTCGCGCGGCATCGGCAAGATGATCGCCCGGGGCTTCATCGAGGCCGGCTGCGCCCGCGTCTACATCTCCTCGCGCAAGGCGCCGGCGTGCCTCGAGACCGCCGAGGAGCTGGGCCCCAAGTGCATCCCGCTGCCGCAGGACGTCTCGACGGTGGAGGGCTGCCAGGCCCTGGCCAAGGCCTTCCTGGAACGCGAGGACAAGCTCGACATCCTGCTCAACAACGCCGGCGCCGCCTGGGGCGCGCCGTTCGAGGAGTTCCCGGAGAGCGGCTGGGACAAGGTGATGGACCTCAACGTCAAGTCGCCCTTCTTCCTGACCCAGGCCCTGCACGGCGCGCTCAAGGCCGCCGGCACGCCGCAGAGCCCGTCCAAGGTCATCAACGTCGCCTCGATCGACGGCATCCGCCTGAACCCGCAGGAGACCTATTCCTACCACGCCTCGAAGTCGGGCCTGATCTACCTGACCCGGCGCCTGGCCGCCCGGCTGATCGAGGACAACATCGCCGTCACCGGCATCGCCCCCGGCGCCTTCGCCTCCGAGATGAACCGCGTCGCCCGCGACCACGGCGACGAGGTGGCCAAGCGCATCCCCTCCCGTCGGATCGGCACGGACGAGGACATGCAGGGCGTGGCGATCTACCTGGCCAGCCGCGCCGGCGACTATGTGGTCGGCCAGACCATCGCGGTGGACGGCGGCGTCGCCCTGGCCCAGCTCGGTGTCTGAGGCGTCCGGCGGCCTGAGTCTTGCGTAGATGAGGGTGGAGGGGGGCTGGCTGTCTCTCGCAGTCGGCAGGCGGCTTAGCGTATTCGCCCGGGCCCGATCCCGCCCTCTCCGCCAATACGCTGGCGCCGCCAATACGCTGGCATCGAATGGCCGCATTGTGCGCTAAACAGGGCGAAGCTTCCGCGAGCCCTTCCCCGCCTTGACCGACCCCACGCCTCCGAAGACCAGACCGCTGCGCCTGATCCTGGCGCTCGTCGGCGTGGCCCTTGTGCTGCTGGCCGCCCTCACCTGGCTGAACCGGCGCATGCTGGCGCGCGAGGCGCTGACGGGGTGGCTCAGATCCAAGGGCGTCGCGTCCGAAGCCCAGGTCGAGGCGTTCGGCCCCTCCACCTTCGTCGCCCGCCTCCGGGTGGGCGATCCGGCCAATCCCGACTTCGCCGCCGAGCGGGTGGAGGTCCGTTACCGCCTGCGACTGACCGGCCTGGACGTCGTGTCGGTCACCCTTCGCAGGCCGGTGCTGCGCGCCCAGCTCCGCCGCGACGGCCTGCACGTGGGCGCGCTCGACCCGCTGGTGCAGGAATTCCTGCGCCGCCCGCCCCGGCCCGACGCCGCCAAGCCGCGGGTCGCCATCGACGACGGCATGCTCCATCTGGCCACCGACTATGGGCCGGTCCGCCTCACCGCCGACGCCCTGGTCGAGGACGCCAGGCTGAGGAGCCTCGCCGCGACCTCGGCCCCGGCGCGACTGCGCGGGCAGGGGTTCGACCTGGCGCTGGGCGCGGGAACCCTCAAGGCCGCCACTACCGGCGACCGCATCGACCTGTCGCTGTCCGCCCCCGCCGAGCGCGCGACCCTGGCCGGCGCGACCCTCTCGGACGCGCGCTTCAGCCTGAACGCCAAGGCGCCCTATCCCGACCTGGAGAAGCGGCGCGGCGACGGCGCGGTCTCGATCCGGGCGCTGCTCACCGCCGGAAGCCTCGCCGCGGGCGACCAGCGCCTCGCCGACGCGCGGCTCACCGCCGCCTTCGACGGTCAGGCCAGCGGCTGGATCCCGACGCTCGCGGTCGCCGGCGCCGGCCGCGCCGACCTCACCGCCAAGGGAGCCAGCCTGGGACAATCGCGGTCCGGCGCCGTCCAGGCCTCGGTCGCCGCCGACGACCTGCGCTGGGACCGCAAGGCCGGCGACCTCGTCACCGCCACCCTCCGCACCCGCGCCACGGCCGACGGGATCGTCGCCGGCGACCTCGCCCTGCCGCAGCTCGACGTGCGCGGCGGCGGGCCCCTGCGTGCGGGCCCCGCCGGCGTCCGGCTGGACGCCCGCCTGGCCGCCCAGGGTCGCGGACGCTGGTCGGGCCTTGGTCGCCCGCTGCCGGACGACAGCGCCGACATCGCCGCCATCAAGCGCGCGGCCCGGTCCTTCCGCATCTCCGCGCCCGACGTTCGCCTGGCGCTCGACACCGCCCGGCCCGCAGGCCTTCCGGCCAGCCTCGGCGCGCCGCTGCGCCTGCTGCCCGACAGCGGCGGCGAGGTGCGGCTGACCAGCCTCGCCGCGCCCGCCCGCCTCACCGTCTCCGGCGGCGGCCTGCCGGAGGTGGACGTCGCCGTCCGCCGGCTCGACCTCGGCCCCTCGCCCTTCGCCGACCTGACGGTGCGCGCCGCCCTCTCCGCCGGTCCCGTCCAGGACGGCCAGGTCGAAGCCGCCGGCCGCCTGCGCTTCGGCGAGGCCGGCGTGAGCTTCACGGCCGAGCGCTGCATCGCCGTCCAGGCCGAACGGCTGGAGTTGGGCGAGAACGACGTCGAAAGTCTGGCCGGCCGCCTCTGCCCCGCCGGCGGCCCGGTGTTCGCCATGCGCGACGGCGCCTGGCGCCTCGCCGGACGCGCCGAGGCCGTCACCGCGGCCATCCCCTTCGCCCAGGTGCGCGCGGACAGCGGCGCGGCGGCCATCACCGCCTCGGGCGCCGGCGCGCGCCTGACCGCCCGCGCCCAGGTCTCCACCGTCCGGCTCTCCGACACCACCGCCGAGCCGCGGTTCAACCCCCTGCGCCTGTCCGGCGACGCGTCGCTCTCCGGCGGCGTGCTCAAGGCCGACCTCTCCGCCCGCCTGCCCGGCGGCCCGACCATCGCCACGGCGCGGCTCTCTCACGACACCGCCGCAGGTAGCGGCGGCGTGGCCATCGAAACGCCCGAGCTCGCCTTCGCCGAGGGCGGCCTGCAGCCCGACCAGATCTCGCCCATGGCCGGCGCCCTCGGCTCGCCCGCCGTCGGCTCGGCGCGCTTCCAGGGCCGGTTCGACTGGACCGCCGACGGCGCCACCAGCGGCGGGACCCTGACCGTGCCGCGCCTCGACTTCACCAGCCCCGCCGGGCCGATCAAGGGCCTCAGCGGAACCGCCGTCTTCTCCAGCCTCGCGCCCCTCACCACCGCGCCAGGCCAGGAGCTGACGGTGGAGACCGTCGAGACCATCGTCCTCGTCGAGCACCTGCGCGCCCGCTTCGAGATCGCCGACAACCTGATCCGCGTCGCGGGCAGCGAGGCCGACGTCGGCGGCGGCCGCGTGCGCCTCGAGACCCTGGAGATCCCCCTGAGCCCCGGCGCCCCCAGCCGCGGCGTCCTCGTCGTCGAGGGGGTCCAGCTCCACGACCTCGTCGAGGCCTCGCCGTTCGGCGACAAGGTGGAGTTCGACGCGAAGGTCAGCGGCCGGATCCCGTTCGAGGCCAACGGCACGCGCATCCGCATCACCGGCGGCGAGCTCAAGGCCATCCAGCCGGGCCGCATCTCGATCAACCGGACCGCCCTGACCGGCGTCCAGGCCGAGGGCGAAATCAAGACTCCCGTCGAGGCGGCGCCCGCGCCCAACGACACCTTCACCGACTTCGCCTACCAGGCCATGGAGAACCTGGCCTTCGACAAGCTGGCCGCCACCATCTCCAGCCGCGACGACGGCCGCCTGGGCGTGCTGTTCCACATCATCGGCCGCCACGACCCGCCGCAGAAGCAGCGCATCCGCCTGACGCTCATGGACCTGATCCAGCGCAGGTTCCTGGGCCGCAAGCTGCCGCTGCCGTCGGGCACGGGCGTCAATCTCACCCTCGACACGACGCTGAACCTGGATGACCTGCTGGCCGACTACGCCGAATATCAGAAGGCCAGGAATTCAGCTCCGGTTCAGCCGTGACCATTCATTCAAGGAGCCATGATGAGGAAGACCGCACCATGAGGGCCGCCCTGATCGCCGCATTGGCCGCCGCCAGCGGCCTCGCCGCCTGCGCCCCGACCGTCCGGGTCGAGGTTGCGCCCATCAACATCTACGCCAAGCTGGACGCCAACGTCCGGCTGCAGCTGGACGAGGACGTCAAGGCCTTGATCCAGAAGAACCCCAACCTCTTCTAAGGGGAGAGGACGAGAGACATGAACAAGCAACTGAGCATCGCCGCCGCCGTCCTGGCCGCCCTCGCGGTCCCGGCCGCGGCCGCCTACGCCATGGACGCCAAGTCGGCGGTCGACGCCGCCAAGGCCCAAGGCATCGTCGGCGAACAGGGCGACGGCCTCCTCGGCTTCGTGAAGCCCTCTAGCGACCCGGCGCTCAAGGCCGCCGTCGAGGAGATCAACGAGGGCCGCCTCGCCCTCTACCGCCAGGCCGCCGCCAAGAACGGCGTCTCGGTGGAAGCCGCCGGCGCCTCGGCCTACTCGACGGTCGTCCAGGCCAGGCTGAAGCCCGGCGAATACTACAAGCCCAACGGCGGCGGCTGGCTGCGAAAGTAGCCGGGCGTTACGGCGCCGCGACGGGGATCGCCACCTCGTTGCGGCGCATCGGCGTCGGGGTCCACGGCGGGTCGTAGAACCAGTAGACCGGCTCGCCCGTGGCCTGCCAGCCCTGCTTGCCGGCCGCCGCGAGCAGCTCGGCCTGGCGCTCGGCCATACGGGCGGGCCGGCTCGATCCGCTGAAGCGCAGCACCGCATAGCGCTGCGCCGGCAGGCGCCGCAGCACGACGTCCGGACTGTTCGGGCGCGGCAGGGTGTCCATCTCATAGGACGCCGGCATGAAGAACTGCACCCGCCAGCCGCCCGCCACCGGCTCCTGCGCCACCGGCGCGGTCATGGCGATCTTCTCCGACGCGGGCTTGCCCGGGACCGGCGACTGCGCCACGGGCGCGGTCATCGCCACGGACTTGCGGCTCTGGTTGCCGCCGAAGATGTAGTCCGCGATGCGCCGGAAGCCGCGGTTGCGGGCGGTGGCCTCGTCGCCCTCCACCATGGTTTCCGCGGCGATCAGGGCCGGATATTCGCGCAGTTCCACACCGCCGGTCCTGGCCAGCACCCTGTAGCTCGGCTCCTCGACCGAGGCGCGCGAGGCCCCGGGCGCGAAGGTCAGCACGGCCGCGGCGGCGGCCAGCCCGAGGACGACGGTCTGCAGCATGGTCAGCGCTCCTTCCGGGCGGCGGCGAAGCGCCAGCCGGCCAGGGCTTCGGGGATGTCGGCGAGGTTCACGAGCGGGCGGACGCCGTCTTGCGCGAGGTCGGCGAGGCCCGCACAGGCGCCTCCCGCCCAGAGCTCGGTCGTTGCGGGAAGCTGGCCGCGCAGGTCGCGCGCGAAGGCCCGCGCCGCCGCCTCGCCGAACATGCCGGAGAAAGAGAGCGCCACGACGTCGGCGTCGTGAGCCGCCGCGGCGCCGGCGATCTGCTCGGGCGGCGTCTCGGGCCCCAGCGACAGGCAGCGCGCGCCGCCGAGGGTCAGCAGGCATTCGGCCATCAGCAGACCCAGGGCATGCGGCTCCCCCGGCGCGGTGGTCAGCAGCACCCGCGGCCGGGCCGCGGGCGGGCGCGGCAGGCCGTCGAGCGCGCCGCGCAGCACCCGCACCAGCTGCTCGGTGAACAGGTGCTCCTCATAGACCTGCAGACGGCCGCCGACCCAGGCCTCCCCCACCGCGCGGGTCAGGGCGGCGACATTGTCCTGGACAAAGCGCTCCAGGCCCCGGGCGTAGATGCCGGCCTGCAGCAGGTCCCGCAGCCCGTCCACGTCATGCCGGCGCAGGCGGTCGAGAGCCGCCTCCACCCACTCGCCCACCGCATCGTTCGCCGGCGCAGGCTTCGGCGCCCGGGCCGCCAGTTCGTCGATGCCGAGGCCGGCAAGCTGCGCCGGGCGCTCGCCCGCATCGATCAGCGCCTTCATACGCTTCAGCTTCTCGACGTCCGCCACCGTGTAGAGCCGGTCGCCGGCCGCATCGCGGGTCGGCGCCGGGAAGCCGTAGCGCCGCTCCCAGACGCGCAAGGTCTCCTTCGGCACGCCGCTGTGGCGCTCCGCTTCTCCGATCGTCAGGGGGCCAGCGCCCGGGGAGGAAAAGGTCATGCTCATTGTCCTGGACAAACTGCCACGGATGGGGTCTTTTGTCCAGGACAAGACGCCCAGGACCCCCGCCATGAACGCCTTTACACCCACCGAACTCCCCGACGTCCAGGCCAGTCCCGACCGGCGCGGCCAGCCGATCCAGCGGGTCGGCGTGCGGGGCGTCACCCACCCCGTGACCCTGCTGACCGAGCAGGGGCCCTGCCCGACCGTGGCCGAGGTGGAGATGTACGTGGCCCTGCCCGCCGAGCAGAAGGGCACCCACATGTCGCGGTTCGTCGCGCTGCTGCAGGACGTGCGGCATCCGCTGGATACGGTGGGCGTGTCCGCCCTCATGTCCGACATGCTGACCCTGCTGGAGGCGGACGGCGGCTATCTCTCGATCGCCGCGCCCGTCTTCCTCACCAAGCAGGCGCCGGTCTCGGGCATCCCCAGCCTGATGGACTACCGCATGGCGCTCCGCGCCGAGCACGTGTCGGGGCGCACGACGGTCACGCTCTCCATCACCGCGCCGGTCACCAGCCTCTGCCCCTGCTCGAAGACCATCTCCCGCTACGGCGCGCACAACCAGCGCAGCCACATCACCATCGCCGCGACCCTCGCCGACGGTGTGCGGATGCTCCCGGACGACCTGATCCGCATCGCCGAGAACGCGGCCTCGTGCGAGCTCTGGGGCCTCCTGAAGCGGGCCGACGAGAAGTTCGTCACCGAGCGCGCCTACGAGAACCCGAAGTTCGTCGAGGACCTGGTGCGCGACGTGGCCGCCCGGCTGGCCGACGACCCCCGGGTCCGGCGCTACGAGGTGTCCTCGGAGAACTTCGAGTCGATCCACAACCACTCGGCCTACGCCTGGATGGACGGCGCGGGCGCCGCGGCCTGAAGCGGCCCGCCGCGCATTGACGCCGCTCAAGGCGCGCCCCCAATTTGCGACCGCAGCTTCGCCGTGCGGCGCTGCAACGACGGCGCGGCGGGGAGGGTAAGGCATGGCGGCCGGATCGAGGTTGCCAGCGGTGCGGCGGATCGGACCGACCGCGCCGCTGAGATGGCTGGCCTGGGGCTGGGGTGCGCTGTGGCGGTCCTGGCAGGTCTCGCTGCCGTTCGGCCTGGTGGTGGCGGCGGTCTGCGCCGGCGTCGCAGGGGCCCTCGTCGCCTCGAACCTCGCGGTCTGGGCCCTGACCCTCACCTTCGGCTTCGTCTTCGTCGCCCCCGTGCTCGCCATGGGCAACTATGAGACGGGCCGCCGGCTCGACGCCGGGGAGCGGCCTTCCCTGCGGACCACCTTCCTGCCGCCGGGCACGCTGCGCCAGGACCTGGCCTATCTCGGCCTCTTGCTGTTCGTGATCTTCGGCATCTGGATCCAGGCCGCCCAGATCGTCTACGGCCTGTCGACCTACCAGATCCACCGCACCGTCGAGTCCTTCGTCCGCTTCGCCCTGGAGACGCCGGAAGGCCACCGCATGCTGGTGACGGGCACGCTGGTCGGCGGGGTGATGGCGTTCCTCACCTACGGCATCGTGGTCCTCACCGCGCCCATGCTGCTGGACCCGCGCCGGGGCTTCTTCGAGGCCGCGGCCACCAGCGTCCGCGCCGTCCACGACAACGTCGTCCCCATGCTGATCTGGGCCGCGATCATCGCCGCGCTCACCCTGGGCAGCGCGGCGACGGGCTTCCTCGCCCTGATCGTGGTCTTCCCCTGGCTGGGCCTGGCGAGCTGGCGGGCCTACCGCGACCTCGTGGTCGCGGAGGCCTGAGCCCTCAAGCCTTCGCGAGCTGCG
This sequence comes from Phenylobacterium kunshanense, assembly GCF_003254525.1. Taxonomy (GTDB): domain Bacteria; phylum Pseudomonadota; class Alphaproteobacteria; order Caulobacterales; family Caulobacteraceae; genus Phenylobacterium; species Phenylobacterium kunshanense. The sequence goes on along the minus strand of NZ_QFYS01000002.1, from coordinate 487,508 downwards.
CCTTCCGCTCGCGGCGGCGGGCGGTGAGGATGTGCTCGGTGTAGCCGTTCGGCTGCTCGCGGCCCTTGAACACCAGGTCCAGCGCCGCCTGATAGGCGGGCAGGCTCTCGTTCCCGGCCATGGGCGTGTAGAGCGGATCGCCGGCGTTCTGCCCGTCGACCACCTTGGCCATGCGGGCGAAGGTCTCGCGCACCTGGGCCTCGGTGCAGACGCCGTGGCGCAGCCAGTTGGCCATGTGCTGGCTGGAGATCCGCAGGGTGGCGCGGTCCTCCATCAGGCCGATGTCGTGGATGTCGGGCACCTTCGAGCAGCCGACGCCCTGGTCGATCCAGCGGACGACGTAGCCGAGGATGCCCTGGGCGTTGTTGTCCAGCTCCTGCTGCACGTCTTCGGGGCTCCAGTTCGACTTCGCCAGCGGCGGGGTCAGCAGGGCGTCCGTGCCGGTCTTGCTGGCGGCCGCCGCCATCTCGGCCTGCAGGCCGGGCACGTCCACCTCGTGGTAGTGCAGGGCGTGCAGCGTCGCGGCCGTCGGCGAGGGGGTCCAGGCGGTGCTGGCGCCGGCCCGCGGGTGGCCGATCTTGGCGTTCAGCATGTCCTTCATCATGTCGGGCGCGGCCCACATGCCCTTGCCGATCTGCGCCCGGCCGGGGAAGCCGGCGGCGAGGCCGATCTCCACGTTGCGCTTCTCGTAGGCGGCCAGCCACGGCTCGGCCTTGATGGCGTCCTTGCGCATCACCGGGCCGGCTTCCATCGCCGTGTGGATCTCGTCGCCCGTGCGGTCGAGGAAGCCGGTGTTGATGAACACCACCCGGTCCTTCGCCGCGAAGATGCAGGCCTTGAGGTTGGCGCTGGTGCGGCGCTCCTCGTCCATGATCCCCATCTTCATGGTGTTGCGCGCCATGCCCAGCGCGTCCTCGACCAGGTCGAACAGGCGGACCGCCAGCGCCACCTCGTCCGGCCCGTGCATCTTCGGCTTCACCACGTACATCGAGCCGGCGGGGCTGTTGCGGCGCGCGCCCTTCAGGTCGTGCAGGGCGGCGGCGGCGGTGACCAGCGCGTCGACCGCGGTCTCGTACACCGGCTGGCCGCCCAGGCGGACCATGTCGGTGAGCATGTGGTGGCCCACGTTGCGGACCAGCATCAGCGAGCGGCCCGGCAGGGTCAGCGGCTTGCCGTCCACCCCGGTGTAGGTCCGATCGGGTTCCAGACGGCGGGTCTCGCTGCGGCCGCCCTTCTGGAAGTCGACCGCCAGGTCGCCCTTCATCAGGCCCAGCCAGTTGCGATAGACGCCGACCTTGTCCTCGGCGTCGACGGCGGCGACCGAGTCCTCGCAGTCCTGGATGGTGGTCAGGGCCGACTCGACGATCACGTCGGCCACGCCGGCCGCATCGTCCTTGCCGACGTTGTGCGTCCGGTCGACCAGGATCTCCAGGTGCAGGCCGTTGTGCTTCAGCAGCACCGCCGACGGCGCGCCCGCCTCGCCGCGCCAGCCCGCGAGCTGGGCCGGATCGGCCAGCCCGGCCTTGCCGCCGGACTTGAGCGTAACGGAAAGGGCGTCGCCTTCGATGGCGTAGAGGGTCGCGTCGGCGTGCGAGGCGCCGGCCAGCGGCGCGGCGCGATCCAGGAACGCGCGGGCATAGGCGATCACCTTGGCGCCCCGCGCCGGGTCATATCCCTTGGTCCCGGTCGGCGGCTCCAGGGCGTCGGTGCCGTAGAGCGCGTCGTAAAGGCTGCCCCACCGCGCGTTGGCGGCGTTCAGGGCATAGCGGCCGTTGGACACCGGCACCACGAGCTGCGGGCCGGCCAGCTTGGCGATCTCGGGGTCGACGTTCGCCGTGCCGATGGTGAAGTCCGCCGGCTCAGGCAGCAGGTAGCCGATCTCGCGCAGGAAGGCGGTGGCGGCGGCCACGTCATAGGGCTGGCCCTTCCGCTGGCCCCACCAGGCGTCGATCTTCGCCTGCAGGTCGTCGCGCACCTTCAGGAGCTCGGCGTTGCGCGGGGTGAAGTCGGCCAGCACCGTCTCCAGCGCCGCCCAGAACGCCGCGGGCTCCACGCCCGTGCCCGGCAGAAGCTCCTGCTCGACGAAGCCGTGCAGCAGGTCGTCGACGAAAAGGTTGCTCGAAATGTCCATGCCCTAACCCAAGCCGCTGGTCCGGCGTCGCACAAGGCGCCGGCCGCTGGAAGAAAAGCGGCCCGAGGCGAGACGCCCCGGGCCGCAGCGACACTTAGCTCCGGTCCGCCACGTTTAGGCGAACTGGTTCATCGTGTTGTGGGCGCCACCGGCCTTCAGCGCGGCTTCGCCGGCGAAGTATTCCTTGTGGTCGTCGCCGATGTCCGAACCCGACATGTTCTGGTGCTTCACGCAGGCGATCCCCTGGCGGATCTCCTTGCGCTGGACGCCAGCGACGTAGCCCAGCATGCCCTGCTCGCCGAAGTATTCCTTGGCGAGGTTGTCCGTGCTGAGCGCGGCCGTGTGGTAGGTCGGCAGCGTGATCAGATGGTGGAAGATGCCCGCCCGCTTGGCCGCGTCGCGCTGGAAGGTGCGGATGCGGTCGTCGGCTTCCGCCGCCAGCTCGGTGGCGTCGTAGTCGACGCTCATCAGGCCTTCGCGGTTGTAGGCCGACACGTCCTTACCGGCCTTCTGCCAGGCGTCGTAGACCTGCTGGCGGAAGTTGAGGGTCCAGTTGAACGACGGGCTGTTGTTGTAGGCCAGCTTGGCGTTCGGGATGACCTCGCGGATGCGGTCCACCATCGAGGCGATCTGCTCGATGTGGGGCTTCTCGGTCTCGATCCACAGCAGGTCCGCGCCGTTCTGCAGCGAGGTGATGCAGTCCAGCACGCAGCGGTCGGCGCCGGTGCCTTCGCGGAACTGGAACAGGTTCGACGGCAGGCGCTTCGGACGCAGCAGCTTGCCGTTCCGGTTCAGGACCACGTCGCCGTTCTTCATGTCGGCGGGCGCGATCTCTTCGCAGTCCAGGAAGCTGTTGTACTGGTCGCCGATGTCGCCCGGCTGGTGGCTGACCGCGATCTGCTTGGTCAGGCCGGCGCCCAGGCTGTCGGTGCGGGCGACGATGATGCCGTTGTCCACGCCCATTTCCAGGAACGCGTAGCGCAGGGCCCGGATCTTCGCGAGGAAGTCCTCGTGCGGAACGGTGACCTTGCCGTCCTGGTGGCCGCACTGCTTCTCGTCGGAGACCTGGTTCTCGATCTGCAGGGCGCAGGCGCCCGCCTCGATCATCTTCTTGGCCAGCAGGTAGGTCGCCTCGGCGTTGCCGAAGCCGGCGTCGATGTCGGCGATGATCGGAACGACGTGGGTCTCGAAGTTGTCGATCTTGTCCTGGATCTGCTGTTCCTTGGCCTTGTCGCCGGCCGCGCGGGCGGCGTCGAGGTCGCGGAAGAGCAGGCCCAGCTCACGGGCGTCGGCCTGCTTCAGGAAGGTGTAGATCTCTTCGATCAGCGCCGGCACCGAGGTCTTCTCGTGCATCGACTGGTCCGGCAGCGGGCCGAATTCCGAACGCAGCGCGGCGACCATCCAGCCCGACAGGTAGATGTAGCGGCGCTTCGTGGTGCCGAAGTGCTTCTTGATCGAGATCAGCTTCTGCTGGGCGATGAAGCCGTGCCAGCAGCCCAGCGACTGGGTGTAGTTGGCCGGGTCGGCGTCGTACGCGGCCATGTCCTTGCGCATGATGTCGGCCGTGTACTTGGCGATCTCCAGGCCGGTCTTGAACCGGTTCTGGAGGCGCATGCGGGCCACCGACTCGGCGTTGATCCCGTCCCAGGGGCCCTTCTTGCTCTTGATGAGCTGGCCCATCTCGATGATGTGGTCTTGGTAAGCCATGTGCCTCTTCCCGACTGCGGGTGTGTTCGAGGCGCGGCGTAACGCGGGCGGCGGGGCGGACGGAACCCTGATCGCAGTTTAGTTGTCAAACTTTACATCATGTTCGTGTAAGGTTGTAAGGACCGCACAAACCTTAACCCTTTCCGCATCATGGCTAACGAACGTCGCCTCTATGTCGGCCCCGGGCTTCGCCGCCTGCGCCGGGATCTCGGCCTCACCCAGTCCGACATGGCCCGGGACCTCGACGTCTCGGCCTCGTACATCGCCCTGCTCGAGCGCAACCACCGGCCGCTCAGCGCCGACCTGCTGCTGCGCCTGGCCCAGACCTACCGCATCGACATGTCGGCCCTGGCCGGCAGCGGCGCGACCGAGGAGACCGCCCGCCTCCAGGCGGTGCTGAAGGACCCGATGTTCGCCGACATCGACCTGCCCTCGCTGGAGGCGGCCGACGTCACCACCAACTTCCCCGGCATCACCGAGGCCCTGCTGCGCCTCTACACCGCCTACCGCGAGGAACAGCTCGCCCTCGCCGATCGCGGCGTCGAGGCGACCGCCGCCGGCCCCTCGACCGACACCACCGACCCCGTCGCCGAGTCCCGCCGTTTCCTTGAGGCCCGCCGCAACAGCTTCCCGACCCTCGACGACGCCGCCGAGCGGCTGGCCCAGGCCGTGGCCAGCCACGATGGCGTCATCCCCTACTTCAAGGCGCGCCACGGCCTGCGGGTGCGCCGCCTGCCGCCCAGCGTCATGGTCGGCTCCACGCGGCGGCTCGATCACCACCGCCGCGAGATCCTGCTCAGCGACGAGCTCGACAACGCCAGTCAGGCCTTCCAGCTCGCCCTGCAGCTCGCCTACCTGGAGCTCACGCCCGAGGTGGACGCCCTGGCCCGCGAGGGCAGCTTCGCCACCGAGAGCGGCGAGCGCCTGACCCGCCGGGCCCTGGCCAGCTATGCCGCCGCCGCGATCCTCATGCCCTACTCCGCCTTCGCCAAGGCGGTGGAGGCCCGCCAGTACGACCTCGAGGCGCTGGGCCGCCAGTTCGGCGCGAGCTTCGAACAGATCGCCCACCGCCTCACCACCCTGCAGAAGCCGGGGCAGGAGCGGGTGCCGTTCTTCTTCATCCGCGTGGACGAGGCGGGCAACGTCTCCAAGCGTCTCGACGGCGCCGGCTTCCCCTTCGCCAGACACGGCGGCGGCTGTCCGCTCTGGACCGTCCACCAGGCGTTCCGCACGCCCCGCCAGATCGTCACCCAATGGCTGGAGCTGCCCGACGGCCAGCGCTTCTTCTCCATCGCCCGCACGGTCACCGCCGGCGGGGGCGGCTTCGGCAAGGTGCGGGTGGAGCGGGCCATCGCGCTGGGGTGCGCCGCCGAGCACGCGCACCAACTGATCTACGCCCAGGGCGGCCCCGGGCCGGAGACCGCCACGCCCATCGGCGTCACCTGCCGCATATGCCATCGCACCGAGTGCACGGCCCGCTCGGCGCCGCCCATCGGCCGCCAGATCCTGCCCGACGACATCCGCCGGACCAGCGCCCCGTTCGGCTTCTCCGACGGCTGACGGAGCAGACGCGAAACCTCCCTCGACCTGACGCAGCGTAACCCCTTGGCTTGAGCCCCCTTTCGCGGTCAAAAGGGATTTCATCGGAGACACACGAATCCATGGCCCGTAGCGCCGCGGCAAGATCCACCGACCGGTTCGAACGCAAGCGCGAGGCCATCCTGGACGCGGCCACGCGCATCCTGAACCGCAAGGGCATCAAGGGACTGACCCTCGGCGACACCGCCGCGGCCGTCGACCTGTCGACGACCAGCGTCACCTACTACTTCAAGCGCAAGGACGACCTCGCCGCCGCCTGCATCACCCGCGGCATCGAGACCCTGACCGAGCTCGCCGATCGCGCTGTCCAGGCGCAGACGCCCGAGGCGCGGCTGCACGCCTTCCTGACCAACTATCTCGACACGCTCAAGGGCGTGTCCTGCGGCACGGCCTCGCCGCTGCCGATCATCACCGAGCTGCGCGCCCTGTCCTCGCCGCGCCGCGAGGAGGTCCAATCCACCTACGGCCGCCTGTTCCGCAAGACGCGCCAGATCTTCGACCATCCGGACCTCGCGTGGATGTCGCGCGGCCGCCGCACGGCCCGCACCCGCATGCTGCTGGAGCAGGTGTTCTGGGGCGGCAACTGGCTGGAGAAGTTCGACCCGGAGGACTACCCCCGGATCTGCGACCGGATGGTCGACATCCTCGTCAACGGGATCGCCACCACCGCCGACCACTGGGAGCCCGCGCCGATCCCGATGGAGGAGCTGGCCGCACGCGAGGGGCCCGAGCTGGCGCGGGAAACCTTCCTGCTGGCCGCCACCCGCCTGATCAACCGCCGCGGCTACAAGGGCGCCTCGGTCGACAAGATCTCGGCCGAGCTCAACGTCACCAAGGGCAGCTTCTACCATCACAACGAGGCCAAGGACGACCTGGTGGTCGCCTGCTTCGAGCGCAGCTTCGAGGTGATGCGCAAGGCCCAGCGCCTGGCCATGGAGGTCCCCGGCGACCAGTGGGCCAAGGTCTCGTCCTGCGCCTCGGCCCTGGCCGAGTTCCAGCTCTCGGACCACGGCCCGCTGCTGCGCACCAACGCCCTCACCGCCCTGCCCGAGCAGATGCGCAAGGTGATGGTCGAGCACTCGAACCGCGTGTCCGACCGCTTCGCCTCGATGATGAGCGACGGCATCGCCGAGGGCTCCCTGCGCCCGGTGGACCCGTTCATCGCCTCGCAGATGCTCACTGCCACGCTCAACGCCTGCGGCGAGCTGGGCTACCTGGTCCCCGACGTGCGGCCCAAGGCGGCCGCGGCGGTGTTCGTGAAGCCGCTGCTCATGGGCGTCTTCAAGCACTAGCCTCCGGACGCAGGGCCGACCGCGTCGTGACCTCGCCGGAATTGATGCCCGGCCCGGCCTCCGCCGCCGCCTGTTCGGTCGCCGAGGCGCGCAGCTTCTCCAGGTTCGCCTCGTGCCGCTCGCGGGTGATGTTGTAGGTGAACAGGAGGCCGATCGCGATGCCATAGAGGCCGACGATGATCGGGATGTAGGCCAGCCCCAGGCTGTAGAGCGCCTCGGGCGCCACCTGTCCCCGCTCGGCCTTTTCCGGGAAGTTCGCCAGGGCCAGCACCGTCGTGGCGATGAACACCCCCATCCCCGAGATCATCTTGCGGAACAGGGCGTTGGCCGACATCAGCAGCCCCTCCGACCGCCGCCCGGTCTTCACCTCGGCGTCCTCGACCACGTCGGCGATGATCGCCGCCAGCAGGATGCCGGTGGCCGCCGCGAGGGTCGCGTTGATGATCTCCTCGCCGTACAGCAGCGCCAGAAGCTCGGGCGTCCCGTTCGCGGGCGCGAGGCCCAGCAGGCGCAGCGACACCGGCGTGATGTGCACCAGCACCGCGGCGGCGAAGACGGCGATCGCCCCGTTCTTCTTGCCCAGCCAGCGACCCACCACCGGCGCCAGCCCGACGCCCATGAAGCCGCCGACCACGCTCATGGTCGCCAGGGTGGCGAGCTGCGACTGCTTCAGCTCCCAGAAATAGAGGCCGAAATAGATCTCCAGGCCGTTCCGCGCCCCCACCGCGACGGCGATGAACATCATCGACACGGCGGCCGACAGGAAGGCGCGGTTGTTCAGCGTCTGCGCCATCTCCACGACCATCCCCTTCAGGGTGATCTGGCGCTGCGGCGCGGGGGTCAGGTACGGGATGCGGCTGGCGGTGCCGAGGGTCGAGGCCAGCACCGTGCCGAAGATGATCAGCGCCCCGGTCAGGGCGTAGGCGAAGTAGCCGTCGCGGGCCAGCACCCCGCCCGTCCCGTCCGGCTGCTCCTTCAGGAACACCTGGTAGGCCAGCACCGTCATCCCCAGCCCGCCGGCCACGGCGAAGAAGTGGCGCATCGCCAGGAGGTTGGTCCGCTCGTCGTAGCCCTTGGCCAGTTCGGGCGCGAGCGCCTGGTGCGGCAGCTCGAAGAAGGTGTCGAAGAACCGGACCGCGAACAGGCAGACCGCCAGATAGATCGCCAGCGCGCCATGGCTCCAGTCCGCCGGCGGGGTCCACAGCAGGAAGAAGGCCAGCGCATAGGGCACGGCCGCGACCAGCATGAAGGGATGGCGCCGCCCCCAGCGGGACCGCAGGTTGTCCGAGAACTGCCCGATCACCGGGTCCAGCACCGCGTCGAACACCAGCGCCGCGGCCAGGATCGAGCCCACCAGCTGCGGCGGCAGCCCGACCACCTGGTTGTAGAAGATCACCAGGAACGTCGAGAGCGCGCGCAGCTTCAGGTTCGTGGCCGTGGCCCCCACGGCGTACAGCACCTTGGTCGCGTAGCTTAGGCGCGGCGCCTCTCCGGCGCGCTCGGTTGCGGCCATCCGGCAGTATCCTCCCTTGATGACGGCCGGATGTTCTGAGGTCGCGTTCCGTACCGTCACCGCCGAACCTGGGCACGGCGGGACGGAGCGTCAACAATTTAGAAGTTGCAGTACGGACACATGCGAAGCCGGCGCCCCGCCGCGGTCACGCCGTGACCAGGATGACCTTGCCCACGTGCGCGCCGCTCTCCAGGTGGGCGTGGGCCGCGCCCGCGTCCTCCAGCGGGAAGGTCTTGTCGATCTGCGCCTTCACCTTGCCCGCCGCGATCCAGGGCCAGACCACCCGCTCGACCTCGGCCGCCAGCCGCGCCTTCTCGTCGGCGTCGCGCGGGCGCAGGGTGGAGCCGGTGATCGTCGCCCGCTTCTGCATGATCCGGAACACCGGCACGGTGATCTCCCCGCCGGCCTGGGCGGCGATGTAGACGATCCGCCCGCCGGTCTTCAGGGCGTCCAGGTTCTTCGGGAAATAGTCCCCGCCCACCATGTCCAGCACCACGTCGACGCCGCCCTCGCGCCTGGCGACCTCGGCGAAGTCCTGGGTGGTCGCGTCCACGGCCACGTCCGCGCCCAGCGCCAGGGCCGCCTTGGCCTTGTCGGCGCCGCGGGCGGTGGCGATCACCCTGGCGCCCGCCGCCTTGGCCATCTGGATCGCCGTCACCCCGATCCCCGAGGTCGCCCCGTGCAGCAGCAGCGTCTCGCCGGCCTTCAGTCCCCCGTGCTCGAACACGTTCGCATAGACCGTGAACACCGTCTCGGGCAGGCCGGCGGCCTCCTCGAAGCTCAGCCCCTCCGGCATCGGCAGGGCGTGGCGCGCGTCGCACACCGCGTATTCCGCATAGCCCCCGCCGCCCAGCAGGGCGCAGACCTTGTCGCCCACCTTCCAGCGTCCCGCCGCCCGGCCGACCACCCCGGCCACCTCCAGCCCCAGGGTCTCGGGCGCTCCCGGCGGCGGCGGGTACATCCCCAGCCGCTGGACGATGTCGGGCCGGTTCACCCCCGCCGCCTTCACCTGGATCAGGATCTCGCCGGCCTTCGGCTCGGGAAACGCCAGCCGCACGGGCTTCAGCGCCGAGGCCGGGCCGCGCCCGCCCTCCACGGCGATGGCGGTCATGGTCTCGGCTTCGCGGGGGCTCGTCATGGAACTGTCCTGGACCTTGCGCCGAAGCGCCTCGCGCGTTCAGATAGCCCCGCAGTCGGGGCGCGCAAAGGAGGGTTCGACGATGGATGAGCCTGTCGACGTCCGGGTCGGGCGCGGCCAGCGCCTGCTGGAAGCCATCCGCGAGGACCTGGAGCTCTACGGCGTCGCCGAGCTGGAGGAGCGGATCGAGGTCCTGCAGGGCGAGATCGCCCGCGTCCAGGCCCAGATCGACAGGAAGCGCTCCGGCCGCGCGGCCGCCGACGCCCTGTTCTCCCGCCCATCCTGATCCCCCGAATGGCCCACGCCATGGCACGCACGTTGCACGGGACGGCCAAACCGCGACGCTTTGTTCAGCGCGTGGAAACCCTGACGAGTGTAGGCTGACGTCGATGCAGGATATCCAGAGCTCCGCCCTGACCCCCGGCTGGCGCGACGACGTCATCCAGGACTTCGCCCGCTCCGAGCTGTTCGAGCGCACGTTCCAGGAGGGCATGGAGCTGGTCGAGGAGACCGCCAGCTACCTCGACGGCGAAGGCCGCCAGGAATCCAAGCTGCTCTCCCGCAACGCCGCCCTGGCCTACGCCGCCGAGAGCATGCGTCTCACCACCCGGCTGATGCAGGTGGCCTCCTGGCTGCTGGTCCAGCGCGCCGTGCGCGAGGGCGACATGGCCCCCGCCGCCGCCTGCGAGGACCGCTACCGCCTCAACGCCGACGAGGTCTCCCGCGCCGAGGACGCCGCCCAGGGCGAGCTGCCGCGCGGCCTGACCGCCCTCGCCGACCGCGCCGAGCGCCTCTACGACCGCGTCCGCCACCTGGACCGCCGCATGTATGTGGAAAGCACGACCGAGGAGCCGGCCAACCCCGTCCTCGGCCACCTCGACCGCCTGAAGTCCGCCTTCGGCGGCTGATTGTCGAGGCGAGATCCGTCGCCTTCGGGGCGCGACGCCACCTATGCGACGCCTGCCGTCCGTTCGCTCGCCCCTCCGGGGAACGCTCTGGTCTCTGGTTAAGGCCGCGCTAGCTTCGACCTTTGCCATCGGGCTAGGGGAACAGCGATGCGATCAAAGATCTGGGCGGCCGTGGCGACGACGGCGATCCTGGGGCTCTCCGCGGGTCCGGCGGCGGCAGCCCTGTTCGTCTCGGGCGACAGCAACATCTTCGCTCTGGCCGCCATGGGCGACAGCACGGCGAACAAGGCGTTCCTCACGAATATCGCGGGCGGCCAGAACATCCTGGTGCGCGACAGCGACACGCCGTTCCTGACTGGCGTCTCGGAGGAGGTCACGGACTATCTGAACGGCGCTGGCTACAACGCCACGCTCCTCGCCTCGAACGCCGCGATCACCGTGGGCGACCTTGCGGGCGTCGACCTCTTCATCAGCGCCGTGCCGTCCCAGGCGTTCTCGGCCGCCGAGACGTCCGCGCTCGCGGCCTTCCTGGGTTCCGGCGGCAACGTGCTGCTGGCAGGAGACAACAGCTTCGATCTGTTCGACGCGACGAACCTCAACGTGAACAACCTGCTCGCCGGTCTGGGCAGCCAGATGCGCATCGCTGACGAATTCATCGAAGCGGGCTTCTTCACCGCCAATGTGCTCGCCGCGAACAGCTACACGGCCAACACCACAGGCTTCAGATACGCCGCCACGTCCGCGGTGACCGGCGGCACAGGCCTCTATGGATCCCAGCGGGGCTTCACGTTCCTCGCCTACGAGCCCACGGGCGCGGGCGGTGTTCCGGAGCCGGCGACGTGGGCGCTCATGATCGGCGGTTTCGGCATGGCCGGCTCGACTTTGCGCCGGCGTCGCGCCGCGACCTGCTGAGTGGCCTGGATCTCCGGATCGGAATGAACGGGCGTTCCCCAGGGAGTCACGAAATCGCCGCCCCGGCCGAAACCGAGGCGGCGACCCCGTCGACATCCTGAGGGAGTGGCCCCCGCCTCAGCTCGCGAGCTCGAACGGCCGCAGGCGCGTCCGCTCCCGCGCGGGCTTGCGGCTCCGGTCCGCGACCATCACCAGCACGGCCAGGCCGGCGTTGATCAGCGCCAGGCTCAGGTGGGCGCCCATGTCGCCCTTCAGGCCCATCGCCTGGATCTCGGCGGCGGTGCGGCCGGCCGCGAGCGCCTCCATCAGCGGGCCATAGTTGGGGATGTTCCACCCCAGGGCCGGCGTCATGTGCGCCACGATGAACACGGCCGACAGCGCCAGCGCCGCGACCGCCCCCAGGAATCGGGTGCTCGGGATGATCACCAGCACGGCGATCAGCGCGGCGGCGATACCCACCACATAGCGGCCGTTGGGCTCCAGCCATTCGATCCCGGTCCGGGCCTCGGCCCAGCCGAAGATGGGATGGATGTCCACGCCGACGAACTTGGGCCACACCCACAGGGTCACCAGGCTGGCGACCAGCAGGACGGCCCCGCCCCAGCTCCATACTCGACTGTGATCGATCATCTTCTCCTCCGTTGTCTGCGCGGAGGCGAGATTCAGGGGCCCCGTCTCCGCAGAGCGGCCCGACATCACGATCGGGGGCGACCGCCAGAGGGGCCCGGGCCGTCAGCTTCACATTGTGCGGCCGCGGAGGGATTCAAGGGGCCGCCGACGACGTTCCCATCCCCCCAGATGTCATCCCGGTTTCGCTGCAGGCGAAGACCGGGGCCCAACCGTCCAGGAGCGCCGGGCGCTGAGGGCGCCATCGGGATCGACGCTCCACCCGGCGCGCCCAGCGGAGGGCCCTGGGTTGGGTCCCGGCCTTGGGCTTGGCCCGAGCCGGGATGACACCGGTGACGAGCCGAAGCCCCGAGGCTCTCCCGCCCCCTACGCCACCGCCCCGTCCCACAGCGACGTCGGCTGCGGCAGGATGATCGAATGCCAGATCCCGTCGCCGTCAGCGTCGGCATAGACGGTCTGCTCGAGGCGCCCGTCATCCACCTCGGTCTTCACAACGAAGCCGTTCACCAGCGCATAGGTCTCGTCCCGGTCGATGTCCTCGCGGTCCAGCCGGCCGTCGCGCTCCACCTCATAGACGGCCACCACCCGGCCGGCGGCGTCGAAGCGGAACACATGGGGGTCGTCGTCGAGCACCTGCTTCACCGGCGCCCCGCCGTCCGGGCCCGTCGCCGCGCCCGCGAACAGGCTGAGGTCCAGCGGCCCCTGGCCCTCCGCCAGCTCGACCCACCGCCCGTCGCCGTCGGGGTCGGCATAGACGGTCCATTCCATCTGGCCGTCGTCGAGCTCGGTCTTCACCACCAGGCCGGCCTCCAGCCGCCAGGTCTCGTCCTTCTCGATCCGCTCGTGGTCGAGCCGGCCGTTGCGCTTCACCTCGGCGACCGAGATCACCTCGCCCCCGGGGCCGAAGCCGAAGACGTACTGGTCGGGTTGGGTGCGGGGCATGTCTGGGACCTCCTTGGCGTCTGCACTAGGGCCCAGGTCTCACCGCCCCCTCAGCGGCGCTTCACGCCAGGATTTGAATTTGCCCATCTTCGGGCCGCTCAGCCCTTCAGGAACGCCTCGAAGCGGTCCTTCCAGCCGGGGTGCCACCGCGACAGGGCCGGGCGGTTCTCGATCAGGTCGCCCATCGCCCAGGCCATCCGCTTCTCGTCCATCGCCCGGGTCACGTCGTTGTCGGGACAGAGGATGTAGAAGTCGCCGCGCGCCAGGCTCTCCAGCATGAACTCCACCACCTGTTCGGGCGTCCAGGCCCCGGGCGGCTTCTCCGGGATCCGCGAGGCCATGATCCCGGTGTAGGTGAAGCCGGGAACCAGCAGGTGGGCGGACAGGCGGCATCCCTCCGTGTTCCGCAACTCGTGCTGCAGCGAGTCCGTGAACGCCTTCAGGGCGGCCTTGGAGACGTTGTACGCCGCATTGCCCGGCGGGGTCGTGATGCCCTGCTTGGACCCTGTGACGATCACGAAGCCCGGCCGCCCCGCCTCCACCATCGCCGGCAGGAAGGCGTGCGCGCCGTGCACCACGCCCCACATGTTCACGTCAATCAGGGTCTTCCAGGCGTCCAGGTTCCTGAACGCCCCGCCGGGGTTCAGGCCGATGCCGGCGTTCAGCATCAGCACCGAGACGTGGCCGAAGGCCGCCAGGGCCGTCTCGCGCAGCCGCTCCAGATCCTCGAACCGGGCCACATCCGTCGGCGCCGCCACCACCCGCGCGCCCGCCGCCCGCAGGCTCGCCTCGGCCTCGTCCAGCCGCTCGCCCGCCAGGTCGGCGATCACCACCGGCAGGCCCAGGGCCGCGAACCGCCGCGCGGCCGCCAGCCCGATCCCGCTCGCGCCCCCGGTGATCACCGCCGCCCCGCCATCGGCCAATGGGGGCAGGGTCGCATAGGCGTCGGTCATCGGGATCGCTCCTTAGGGGCAAGCTCAAGGCATCTCTGCCCCATACGGCCCGCCCTTTGAAGGCCCCCTGCCTCCCCCGCAACGCGGGGGAGGGGGACCGCGCCCCGAAGAGGGCGTGGTGGAGGGGGCGAGTCCCACGCTCAACCCTCTCCGGCCATCAGCTCCCCCACTTTCAACAGCACCGCATCCGCCACCCCGCCAAGGTCCCGGTAGATCCAGCCCGCGGGAACCCGCATCACGGTCACGCCCTGCGCCGCCAGCCACCGGTCCCGGGCAGCATCCCGGGCCTGCGCGGCCGCGTCCCAATGCGTCGCGCCATCTACCTCCACCGCCAGCCGCACGCTCGCGCAGTAGAAGTCGAGTATCAGCGCGCCGAACGGATGCTGACGCCGGAACGCCGGCCGGTCGGGGCCTCGCCCCCGCAGCCGACTCCACAGCATGATCTCGGGTTCGGTCATCGCCTTGCGCAAGGCGCGGGCTCGGTTCGTGGTCAAGGTTCGCCGCAAGACGCCGCCCGCCCCCTCCACCATCGGCTCTCCGGCCGATAGTCCCCCTCCCCCGCGCTGCGGTGGAGGTAGAACATATCATGAACTTCGCTTCACCTCCGTCAACCCCCCAGCCTCCCCCGCAACGCGGGGGAGGGGGGTGCAGGGGCGAAGCGGTCGCAAGCACAATCTTGTGTTGTGCTTTTGCCGCGCACTCGGCTCAACATTTTTGGTCACTATACCTGCCCAATCCAATGGTGATCGCAAATGACACCTCGATGCACATATGCCGGCATACTCACCGGATTGGCCTTGGCGCTCGCGGCCGCGTCCGCGGCGCAGGCGGGTACGATCAAGAACACCGGCAACCAGACGATCCGGATCTCCGACCTGCTGCTTTGCTCAACCGCCGACTGCCGGGCGGGCAGCACCTTCAAGGTGGTGCTGGTGGCAGGCGGATCGCCGGAACAGTCCAAGGACGACTTCGACCTGCTGCCGGGCCAGAGCTTTGCGTATCAGTGGACCGAGGCAGTACCGCTTCGGGGGATCAAGCTCTCCACGAAAGACGCCAAGAACGGAGAGACGGAACAGGACATCTCCACCATCGACCCGGTCATTCAGATCTCGGCGATCCAGCCCATCGGCGCGACCACGCCCGCCTATCTGGAGGCGACCAACTTCAACTTGGTGATTGCCGGGCTGGGCGACCGGGAATTCGAGATCGTGAACGGCGTGAGCCCCTTCCTGCCCGGCGCCTTCTTCAGCACCACGCCGCTCTCTTTCGACAGCGCGGGCGTCATGTCCGGGGCGACGCCTTACACCGGCGGTATCCGCGCGTATGGCGAACTGGAAATCGCCGCCGCCCCTGAACCGGCGACCTGGCTCCTCGCGCTGGTCGGCGCGGGATGCGTCGGATCGGCGCTGCGCCGAAGGTCGGCCGCTCTGGCCCACGCCCCGATCCGTGCCTCCATCGCATAGCGGCGGGAGCGGGCGATCCAAGCCCGGTGATGCAGCGTCGCGAGTGACTTGGTAGCGGTGGCTCTTGGGATCAATCGATCTTGATGCCGTCGAGGACGACGCGTGCGTTTGCGACGGTCCACAGATGGGGAATACGGGGACAGGAGCGCCAGCGTTCCTGTTGGTTCAGTGCGATCCTAGTGCGCCTTCCCAGTTACGTCCGCCGTAGAAGACTCTAAGGATCGTCACGTCCTCGCCCACGACGAACGCGATTGTCAGGCGCCGTTCGAAACCGATCGTGCGAAGACCTGGGCGCACGTCGTCCCGGCGTCCGCCGCGTTCAGCGCCGATTTCGAAGCCTGATATGAACTGCTCTACACGCGCGATGTAAGCCATCGCCGTCTCAGGCGAGGCTGCATCGGCGATCCATTCGTACAGATCGAGGAGATCGGCTTGAGCCTCGGGGCTGAAGACGACCCTACGGCGGTTCACTTCGGATCCTTCTGCCGTTCCGCGTGCCGCGCCCGGATGTTGGAGAACACAGACGCCGAGGAAACCGCCCGATCCGGATCACCTTTCATGGCGTCGTAGGTCGGGGCCACCTGCTCACGCAACCAGCGCTCGATCGCCTCATCGCGCTCCTTCAAGGCGCGGATCCCTGCCCGTACGACCTCGCTGACCGACGCATAGTCGCCCGAACTCACCTTCGCGTCGATGAAGGCAGCTTGGTCGCTCGGAAGACTTACTGTTCGCTTTTCGATCATGGATTTCTCGCCTCTCGCCCGAGCTTAGCGCGCGGTATGAATAATTCATACCGCATGATCGGGCCGTCCGCGCGCGCAGATCCACGCCAATGGTCGGAATCGGCGCCGCCCCGACCTTGCGAACCAACGTCCCTGCTGGCGGGTAACGGCCTTTTTCCCACTCCCCACCCCACCTACGACCGCTTCTGACGCAATGCCGTGTTCCACTCCCGCCCATGTCCGCCGAGGCCGCCATCACGCCCGATCCCGACGTCGCCATGCTGGCGCGGCTGGCGGCGCTCGACATGTCGGCGGCGGAGCACGCGCATGGCCGGCTGATGGCCGCCGCCGACGCCCAGGAGATCAACGACCTCGGGCGCACCTATGAGCGGTTCGCCCGCTCGCTGCGCCGCACCCTGGCGCTGAAGGCCAAGCTCGCCCACGACGCGGCGCTGGCGGCCGAGCGGCGGGCCCGCGCGGCGCGCGAGGATTTCGACGACGAGGCGGACGATCCCACCGACGCGCGCGTCGGCGAGCTGCAGGACGCGGTGGGCCGGATTACCCACGCCCACGGCGTCACGGACGGGCCCGCCCTGGAGCGGCTGCACGAGCGCCTGGACACCGAGCTCTGGGACTGGGCCGAGCGCGACGACTTTGCCGGCGCCGACCTCGACGCCCAGGTCCGCTGGCTCTGCGGGCGCCTCGGCCTGCCGGCCGAGCTGGCCGCCGCCTGGCGCGACCTGCCCCAGCCCGACGCGGCCCCGCCCCCGTGGGCGGACGACGCCCCGGCGCCGGCCGACGATCGCGACACCGCACCCGCCGCCCCGCCCGCGCTCCCCGCGCCGACAGCGAGGCCGGAGGGGTCGCGCTGGCACGACCCGCTGCCGTCCCATTGGGACACCGGGTGAGGTCGGCCCCCGGGGCGGAAGCCCCCTCAGCCAGCATCCTCCGACAGCTCCCCCGACGGGGGCGCATCTCCCCAACTCAGCGCCCGACCCGATCCCCCCCGGCCGCCTCGCGTCCCGGGGCGCCTGTCTGCGCCGTTCCGTGTCGTCCGTGTTTTCTGTGTCTTCCGTGGTTCCGCGCGCGGCGCGCCTTTCGGGGGCCCGGACCCCGCGCACGGAAAACGCCGCGAAGGTCTCCCCTCGCGGCGTTCGAAACTTCCGCGGCCTTGCGGCCCCGCGCTTACTTGCGGGTGAAGGCGCCGAACTTGGCGTTGAAGCGCGACACGCGGCCGGCGCGGTCGAGCATCTGGTGGCCACCGCCGGTCCACGCCGGATGGGTCTTCGGATCGATGTCCAGGTTCAGCGTGTCGCCTTCCTTCCCGTAGGTGGAACGCGTCTGGTAGGTGGTGCCGTCCGTCATCACCACGGTGATGAAGTGATAGTCGGGATGGATGTCTTGTTTCATCGAACGGGCGCCTGACGTATGGGAGCGGCCGAGTAAGGCCGGCCGCCCCGCGAAGGGCGGCTAAAATGGAAGCCGCGCGTATAGAGAAACGCCGCGGCAAATGCAAGGTGCGTCGAGGATGAGTGAGCCGGGGCCCGAGTCTTCCTCCCCGTCTTCCATCGAAGGAAGGCCCAGCGCCGGGCAGGCGCTGGCCCAGTCCCTGGCCGAGGGCGCGGCCAAGCGCGGCCGCAGCCGCAACGTCGGCGCCCTGCGGCGCCTGCGCCCGTTCCTGGTCGCCCACTGGGGCTACGCCGCCGGCGCGCTCGTGTTCCTGATCGCCTCGTCCAGCGCCACGCTCGCCATGTCGGGGGCGATCCGGCTGGTGGTCGACAACCTCACCCAGCCGGGCCTCTCGGCCGCCGACGTCGACCGCCGGTTCCTGGTCGTCGGCGCGGTCGCCGCGGCCCTGGCCGTCGCCACGGCGCTGCGCTTCTACTTCGTCACCACCCTGGGCGAGCGCGTGGTCGCCGACCTGCGCAAGGCGACCTACGGCCATATCCTCACCCTCGATCCGTCGTTCTTCCTGAAGACCCGCACGGGCGAGGTGCTGTCGCGCCTGACCACCGACATCGCCATCGTCGAGAACCTGCTCGCCACCTCGGTCTCGGTGGCGCTGCGCAACTTCCTGATCCTGATCGGCGCCCTGATCCTGCTGGTGTTCGTCAGCGCCAAGCTGACGGGCCTGGTGCTGCTGACCTTCCCGTTCGTGATCGCGCCGCTGTTCATCTTCGGCCGCCGGGTGCGCAGGCTGACCGCCTCGGCCCAGGACCGGTTCGCCGACGCCGTGGGCTCGGCGGGCGAGAGCCTGGACGCGCTGGAGACGGTGCAGGCCTTCGGCCGCGAGCGCGCCGCCGCCGATCGGTTCGGCGGCGCCGTGGAGCAGGCCTTCCGCGCCCAGATGCGCCGCATCACCACCCGCGCGGCCATGACCGCCACGGTGATCCTGCTGGTGTTCGGCGGCGTGGTGGCCGTCTTCTGGCTGGGCGTGCACGCCGGCCTGCGCGGCGAGATCACCTGGGGCGCCCTCTTCCAGTTCGCCTTCCTGTCGGTGATGGCCGCCAGCTCCACCGGCGCCCTCGGCGAAACCTGGGGCGACGTCCAGAAGGCGGCCGGCGCCATGGAGCGGGTGGGCGAGCTGCTCGACGCCCGCCCCGGCGTCGCCCCGCCGGCCAGCCCGGTGAAGCTGCCGGTCCCGGCGCGCGGCGACGTTGTGTTCGAGGGCGTCACCTTCGCCTATCCCGGCCGGCCCGACATGCCCGCCCTGCGCGGCTTCGACCTCGTGGTCCGCCCGGGCGAGCGGGTGGCCCTGGTCGGCCCCTCCGGCTCGGGCAAGAGCACGGTGCTGCGCCTGCTGCTGCGGTTCTACGATCCTCAGGCCGGCCGCATCCTGGTGGATGGCGTCGACCTGCGCGACGCCGACCCGGCCGAGGTCCGCGCCCGCATGGCCCTGGTCGCCCAGGAGAGCCCGCTGTTCTCGGGCTCGGCGGCCGAGAACGTGCGCTTCGGCCGCGACGGGGCCACAGACGCCGACGTCGCCGCCGCCCTGCGCGCGGCCCAGGCCGAGGGCTTCCTCAAGGACCGCGCCGAGGGCTTCGCCACCCAGGTCGGCGACCGGGCCCGCAGTCTCTCGGGCGGCCAGCGCCAGCGCCTCGCCATCGCCCGCGCCCTGGTGCGCGATGCGCCGATCCTGCTGCTGGACGAGGCCACCAGCGCCCTCGACGCCGAGAACGAGCACCTGGTCCAGCGCGCGCTCGACGAGGCGATGAAGGGCAAGACCACCCTGGTCATCGCCCACCGCCTCGCCACCGTGCTGGGGGCCGACCGCATCGTCGTCATGGACGAGGGCCGCGTCGTCGAGCAGGGCGCCCACCACGAGCTCGTCGCCCGCAACGGCCTCTACGCCCGCCTCGCCGCCCTGCAGTTCGAGGCGGCGTAGCGGTTCAGCCCCGCGCCTTGGCCGCGAGGCCGGGGAAGTCGCTGAACACGCCATCGACGCCCGCCGCATACAGCGCCTTCAGCACTGCCTGGGCGTCGCCATGGTCGGCTGGGCTGGGGCCGCGCTGCAGGGACTTCGGCAGGAAGTGGTTCTCGGCCCGCACCGTCCAGGGGTGCACCGCCAGGCCCGCCGCGTGGGCGTGGCGGACCAGGTCGGTGGGCGGGCCCAGCACGCCGCCGTCGGTCGGGACCACCAGCGGCCACTCGGGCCCCAGGCCCTCGGCGAACGCGGCGATCGCCCGGATGCCCGCCGCGGAGCTCACGTCCACCGGCGCCGGCCCCTTGGAGACCAGCATCACCCGCCGCGCCTTCGTCAGCCTGCCGATGGCCTTCAGCGGCTCCACCTCGAAGCACTGGACGAAGACCGGGGCGCTGGCGCTGTCGAACCCGTTGGCCTTCAGGGCGTCCGCCAGCCGCGCCTCCAGAGGCAGGCCGATGCCGGCGAAGTAGGCCGGGTGCTTCATCTCGGGGTAGACCCCGATCGTGCGGCCGACGCGCCGGCTCTCGGCCTTCGCCAGGTCGACCACCTCCTGGAAGGTCGGGATCGCGTCCTGCCCGTCGAACCGGGCGCTGCCCGGCCGAAGCTGCGGCAGCCGCTCCCGCGCCCGCAGCGTCTTCAGCTCGGCCAGGGTGAAGTCCTCGGTGAACCAGCCGCTGACCGTCTCGCCGTCGATCACCTTCTCGGCCTTGCGGGCGGCGAACTCGGGCCGGCTGGCGACGTCCGTCGTGCCGCCGATCTCGTTCTCGTGCCGCGCCACCAGGTGGCCGTCCTTCGTCGGCACGAGGTCGGGCTCGATGAAGTCGGCCCCCTCGTCCACCGCCAGCCGATAGGCCATGACCGTGTGCTCGGGCCGCTCGCCGCTGGCGCCGCGATGGGCGATGACGATCGGGCGGCGCGTCGGCTGGGCGAGCGCAGGCGTGGCCGCGGCGGCGGCGAGGGACATGGCGGCAAGGGCTCGGCGGGTGATCATGCCCGCCAGCTTAGCCCTATTTTGCGGCAGCCAGACGACTGGCGATCTGCGGATGCAGTTCCAGGTTCGAGGCGACGATCGAACCGGACGCCAGGATGTCGGACCCGCCGTCGGCGTCGGTCACCTTGCCCCCGGCCTCGGTCACGAGCAGCAGCCCCGCCGCCAGGTCCCAAGGCTTCAGGTCGCGCTCCCAGTACCCGTCGTATCGGCCCGCCGCGACCCAGGCGAGGTCCAGCGCCGCCGAGCCGAAGCGCCGCACGCCCGCCACCCGCTGGCTGATCTGATGCAGCTCCTTCAGGAACTTCGCGTGCTGGCCGTGCCCCAGGAACGGGATGCCCGTGGCCAGCACCGCCTCGTCCATGTGCTTGCGCGCGGCGACCCTGAGGCGCTTGTCGTTGACGAAGCAGCCCTTGCCCTTCTCGGCCCAGAACAGCTCGTTGGTGACCGGGTTGTAGGTCACCGCCGCCACGATCGCCCCCTCGCGCTCAAGGGCGATGTTGATGGCGAAGTGCGGGATCGCGTGCAGGAAGTTGGTTGTCCCGTCCAGCGGGTCGACGATCCAGCGGTGGGTCTTGTCGGAGCCCTCGACCATGCCGCGCTCCTCGCCGAGGAAGCCGTAGCCGGGCCGCGCCTTGGTCAGCGCCTCGAAGATCACCTGCTCGGCCTTCATGTCGGCCGCCGAGACGAAGTCGGCCGGCGCCTTGCGGGCGACCTGCAGTTCGGCGAGCTCGCCGAAGTCGCGGTTGAGACCGCGCGCCGCCTTGCGCGCAGCGTCGCTCATCACCTTCAGGAGGGCGGATTGGGTGCTCACGGTGTCAAAAGATCTCGGGCGAAAGAGGGCGCGGAACCTAGTCCCGAGGCCGGCACAAGGCAAGGCGCCGCGAGTCAGCCCCGCTCGGCGACGCCCGCCGCGATCTCCGCATTGAACGCCTTCACCGCCGCGGCCGGCCCGTCGCCGAACGACCAGACGCCCGCCGACACCGCCAGGAAGTCCGCCCCGGCGCGCGCCAGCTCCCGGGCGGTCGCCACCGTGATGCCGCCGATGGCCACGCACGGCGTCTCCATGGTCTCCTGCCAGATGGACAGGACCTCGGGCTCGGCGCGGGTCTTGGCCTCCTTGGTCGACGTGGGGAAGAACGCGCCGAAGGCGACGTAGTCCGCCCCCGCCTCCGCGGCCTCCATGGCGAGGTGCCGACTGTCGTGGCAGGTCACGCCCACCATCCGGTCCGGCCCGACCAGCTTGCGGGCCCGGGCGTAAGGCATGTCGTCCTGGCCCACATGGACCCCGTCGCAGCCCAGCTTCGCCGCCAGATCGGGTCGGTCGTTGAGGATCACCGCCACGCCGCGCGCCTGGGCGATCGGCATCAGCGCGTCCACCGTCGCCGCAATGACCTCGTCGTCCGCGTCCTTCAGACGGATCTGCAAGGCCGCCACGTCGCCCGCATCCAGCGCCTTCGCCAGCACATGGCCGAACGCCGCCAGGTCGTCGATCCGAGGCGGGGTGATCAGGTAGAGACGGCAGTCGGGCGAGCTCATGGCCCTACATACCGCCGCCCGGCGCCGGGGCAACCACAACGCCGCAGCACGTGCGAATGACTTGCAAACGCGTTCGCAAGGCGCTAGATGGAAAGCGTCAGCCAGGAGCCTCGGCGCGCCTCATGTACGTCTGCAATTGCAACGGCATCCGTGAACGCGAAGTCCGCGCGGCCATCGCCGCCGGCGCCAGCCGTCCGGCCGAGATCTTCAGGGCCTGTGACTCCAAACCGCAGTGCGCCCGCTGCGTCTGTGACATGCGCAGCATGCTCGACGACGAGCGCGAGGCCCTCCGCTACGCGGCCGAATAGGCTGCGGCTGAACTTTTTCGGCGAGCGCCACTCACTTGCAGACATAGGCTTTGACACGGCCCGCGGACGGCAACAGCTTCCGCGCGAGAACGGCAGGGAGTTCCGACGTGCAAGGCGACAAGGCGATCATCAAGCTGCTGAACGCGGTGCTCACCAACGAGCTGACGGCCGTGAACCAGTACTACCTGCATGCCCGCATGTACGAGAACTGGGGCTTCAAGCGGCTGGGCCAGATCACCTACGAAGAGTCGATCGGCGAGATGAAGCACGCCGACAAGCTCATCAAGCGCATCCTGTTCCTCGACGGCCTGCCCAACCTGCAGGACCTGCACAAGCTCTCCATCGGCGAGACGGTGGTCGAGGGGCTGACCGCCGACCTGGCGGTGGAGGTGGGCGGCCGCACGACCCTGATCGAAGGCATCAAGCTGTGCGAAGCCTCAGCCGACTTCGTATCGCGCGAGGTGCTGGTCGAGATCCTGTCCGACACCGAGGAACACATCGACTTCCTCGAAACGCAGCTTTCGCTCGTGAACAGCCTGGGCGAGGCCAACTACCTGCAGAGCGCCATGGGCGAGCTGCCCGATAGCTGAGGCCGGCTCCGGCTGAGCCAACTCCGCCATTGCGCGCCCTCGGGGCGTCACCCTACCGTCCCCTCCAAACAGAACATGGGGGACGGGAATGGCGGCGGCTGAGGGCGCTCAGGCGAGAGCGGGTTCGACCACGACAGTGGTGGCGGGGGCCTCGGTCGGCACCGTCTTCGAGTGGTACGATTTCTATCTCTACGGCTCCCTGGCCGGCTTCATCACCCAGCACTTCTTCTCGGGGGTGAACGAGACCACCGGCTACATCTTCGCCCTGCTGGCGTTTGCGGCGGGATTCGCCGTGCGGCCGTTCGGGGCCATCGTGTTCGGACGGCTCGGCGACCTCTGGGGCCGGAAGAACACCTTCCTCGTCACCATGCTGCTCATGGGCCTCTCCACCTTCGTGGTCGGCCTGTTGCCCAGTTACGAGAGCATCGGCGTCGCCGCCCCGATCCTGCTCATCACCCTGCGCCTGGTGCAGGGCCTGGCCCTCGGCGGCGAGTACGGCGGCGCGGCCACCTACGTCGCCGAGCACGCGCCGCCCGGCAAGCGCGGCCTCTATACGAGCTGGATCCAGACCACCGCCACCGCCGGCCTGTTCCTCAGCCTGATCGTCATCCTACTGGTGCGGACCAACATCGGCGAGGACGCCTTCAAGGCCTGGGGCTGGCGCATCCCCTTCCTGGTCTCGATCCTCCTGCTGGGCGTCTCGCTCTGGATCCGTCTCCGGCTCAACGAGAGCCCGGTGTTCCAGCAGATGGTCGACGAGGGAAAGACCTCGAAGAAGCCGCTCGCCGAAAGCTTCGGCCAGTGGGGCAATCTGAAGCTGGTGATCCTCGCCCTCTTGGGCCTCACCGCCGGCCAGGCGGTGGTCTGGTACACCGGCCAGTTCTACGCCCTCTTCTTCCTCGAGAAGATGCTGAAGGTCGACGGCGCGCTGACCAATACGCTTGTCGCGGTGGCCCTGCTGCTGGGCACGCCCTTCTTCATCGTCTTCGGTTGGCTGTCGGACAGGATCGGGCGCAAACCGGTGATCCTGGCGGGCTGCGTGTTGGCGGCCCTGACCTACTTCCCGATCTTCAAGGCCCTGACCTCGGCCGCCAATCCCCAGCTCGCAGCCGCCGTCGCGAGCGCGCCGGTCATCGTGCGGGCCGACCCGGCGGACTGCTCGCTCCAGTTCGACCCGGTAGGCAAGACCGCCTTCGTCACCTCGTGCGACGTAGCCAAGTCAGCGCTGGCGAACGCCGGTGTGTCCTACGAGAACAGCGCCGCCCAAGCGGGAGAAGCCGCCGTGGTCCGGATCGGCGCGGTCGAGGTCGCCAGCTTCGACGGCCGCGGCCTGCCCAAGGCCGAGTTCGACCTGCGCAAGAAAGCCTGGGTCGAGGCCCTCGGTCGCGAACTCAAGGCCGCCGGCTATCCGCCCAAGGCTGATCCCGCGCTCGTCGACAAGCCGATGGTCGTGGCGCTGCTCTGGCTGCTGGTGATCTACGTGACCATGGTCTACGGCCCGATCGCCGCGGCCCTGGTGGAGATGTTCCCGGCGCGGATCCGCTACACCTCGATGTCGCTGCCCTACCACCTGGGCAACGGCTGGCTGGGCGGCTTCCTGCCGACGACAGCCTTCGCCATGGTCGCGGCCACGGGCGACATCTACTACGGCCTCTGGTACCCGATCGTGGTCGCCGCCTTCACGGCCGTGGTCGGCCTGCTGTTCGTGCGGGAGATGAAGGGGAACGCGATCGAAGCCTGAGCCTCACGCGTTCCGCAGGCCCTGGCACATGCGGGCGAAGGCGGTGTCCAGCGCCTCGCGCCATTCCGCTGGCGGGGGCTCCAGCAGCATGGCCTTGCGCATGCAGTCCAGCCATTGGTCGGCCTCGGCGGCGCCGATGGCGAATGGCGCGTGGGCCGACATGATGCACGGCCGCCCCGGATGGCGCTCGGCGTACACCGGCGGGCCGCCCATCCAGACGGTCAGCCAGTCGGTCAGGCGCGTGCGGATCGGCTCCAGGTCATCGTCGTGCATGGCGCGGATGCCGGCCGCAGCCGGATCGCCATCCATCACGTCGTAGAAGGCGTCCACCAGCCGCCGGACCCCCGGCTCGCCGCCGAAGGCTTCGTAGGGCGTGCGCAAGGGGAGGTTCGAGGCAGCATCCGTCATGCGGCCACGCTAGAGCCACCCGCCGACAGTCCGGTTTGATCCCGATCAAACTCGACGAGGTTCGCTTCAGCCGAACCAGCCGGCACGGGCCAACGGCGCATCCGCCACCTTCCGCACCACGTCCCCGGACCGCCGCTCCACCTCCAGCGCGTCGATGTGCCCGGAGATGTCGATGCCCCCCTGGTTCAGCGCCTGGGCCAGCTTGCGGGCCGCCGCGTGGTCGGCGCTCGTCGAGACCGTGATGTGCGGGATGTACGGCGTCTCCAGGCGCAGCGCCGCTTCGATGGGTCCGGTGTGCGGTGCATCGTGCAGCCGCAGGATCGCGCCGAATCCCTCATCCGGGATCAGGAACACATGGAACCGCCCCACCGTCGGCTCCGGCACGACCAGGGCCGAACGCAGCCGGAACCGGATGCGCGGAATGTCCGCCGCCACCGCGCGAATCTTCGCGGCGAAATCCTGGGGCGTCATGTCGGCGCCGGGGAACACCAGGGTGAAGTAGGGCGGCCATGGACTCCCGGCGCGCCGCGAGCGGATGTCGGTCAGCCAGGTGAGGTCGGCCTTGTCGAAGTGCGGCCGTGCGATGACTTCCAGGGATTCCATCGGCGCTCCACGCGCAGGGATTGTAGCGCGGCCCGGCGCGAACCCAATCCCCCGACGCTTGCGCCAGCGCCTGCCGGCTGAGACAGAAGGGCGACGCCTGAAGGGAGCCGCCCCATGACCGTGATCGACACTTGGCACGAGCTGGTGAAAACCAAGGACCTGAAGGCGCTCGAGGCCATACTGGCCGACGACGCGGTGTTCGAAAGCCCCGTCGTCCACACGCCCCAGGTCGGCAAGGCGCTCACCCTGATGTACCTGACAGGCGCATTGCACACGCTGAACAACGAGACGTTCCGCTACGTGGGCGAATGGCATGGCGACCGGTCGGCGGTGCTGGAGTTCGCCTGCGAGATCGACGGGATCACGGTCAACGGCGTCGACCTCATCACCTGGAACGAGGCCGGAAAGATCACCCACTTCAAGGTGATGATCCGCCCGCTCAAGGCCATCAACCTGCTGCACCGGCTGATGGGTGAGCGGCTGGCCAAGGCCTGATCAGGGCTCCTCGTACCCCTCGACGGCCAGCGTGAGGCGACCGCGCGCCGGATCGTTGAGGAACATCACGCCACCCTTCGCCTCGCCCTGCCCGGGCACATAGGTGAAAGTCGCCCGGCGCTCCTCCCGACCGCCCGAGGACAGCTCCAGCGTCGCGCTCACCTCGACAGACGCAGCCGTGGCGTAGCTTTCGTTCCGCACGACGAGGGGAACCACGTAGCCACCGGGGGTGCGGCTGGCCGGCGCGCTGGCGGCCGACAGAACAGGCGGCCCGGCGCGGTCCGTGAAACCTTCCCAGAGCGAATAGGCGAGCACCGCCAGCGTGGCGATCAGACCCAGCGCGGCGGCGGTCCACTCGGCCGCCGGTGTCCGCGGCGCGGCCTTCGCCGCCGGTTTCCTGCGTGGGGCCATGGCTACACCACCAGCCGAGCCAGGGCCGCGCCGAGCGCCGCCGGAAAACCCAGCACGATCACCGCGCGCACGGCCTCCGACATGCCGGCGTCGAGCCGCCCGAAAATCCACAGCACATAGACGCTCACCGCGAGCGCCAGCCCGTAGCCCGCCAGGGTGTAGTGCGCGAAAGCCCGAGGGTGGCCCTCGTGCTCGTGCTGCCCGGCAAAGCCGACCGTGTACACGAGGGCGTGCAGCACACCGAGCGAGAGCAGCACGAGGCCGGCGGCGTGCCAGGGTGTCATGCGGAAGCCGATCAGGATCATTTCCTCGGTCGGCGCCACGTTGAAGGCCAGGAAGAGGGCGCCCGCCCCCATCAGGAAGAGCTGGCCGAGGTAGCCCGCCCGATCCTCCTTCTCGCCGTCTCGATCACCGGCCTGGAGTTGCCGGTTGGCGAGCACCGCCCCCATGCTGGCCGGCGCCGCCTGCACCGCGATCATGCCGACGGCCTCGCGCAGGGACGTTCCGGGCCCGATCAGGCCCATCGCGAAGAGGAGCCCTGCCGAGACGCCGAAGCCGACCAGCAGGGCCGCCGCGGTGTCCAGGGCGTCGTCGAACGCTGTGGTCTCGTCCCGGAAGCCGGCGAAGCGCGACAGGCCATAAGCTACCCCGGCCGTCACTAGTACGAAGAGGGCCAGCCGCAGCCGATCCATGTGGGCTCCGAACGCCCACATCTCCATCGTCATCAGCAAGGGAAAGCCGAACAGCAACGCCCCGGCGGCGGCGCGGGCCAGCCCGGTGAAATAGGTATCCTCGGCGGCGGTCCGTGCGCTCATCGCGCCATCAACGCACGAACGGCGAAGCTGGGTTCCCCCGGCCTCGCCGTTCTTTCATCTGGCGATGTGGAGTCGGCGCGAGGCCGGCTCGGCCTATTCGGCCGCGACCTTGGTCAGGCCGATCTTCGGGGCCAGTTCGCCCGAGGCGTAGCGCTTGGCCATGGCGGAGAGCGGCAGCGGCCGGATCTTGTCGGCGTAGCCGGCGGTGCCGAATTCCTCGAAGCGCTGAACGCAGACCTTGCGCATCGCTTCCTTGGCCGGCTTGAGGTAGCTGCGCGGGTCGAACTCGCCCGGCTTCTCGACGAACACCTGCCGGATCGCGGCCGTGATGGCCATGCGGTTGTCGGTGTCGATGTTGATCTTGCGCACGCCGTGCTTGATGCCGCGCTGGATCTCTTCCACCGGCACGCCCCAGGTCTGGGGCATCTCGCCGCCGTACTTGTTGATCAGGTCCTGCAGGTCCTGCGGGACCGACGAGGAGCCGTGCATCACCAGGTGGGTGTTGGGCAGGCGGCGATGGATCTCTTCGATCACGTGCATGGCCAGCACGTCGCCGTCGGGCTTGCGGGTGAACTTGTAGGCGCCGTGGCTGGTGCCCATGGCGATGGCCAGGGCGTCGACTTCGGTGGCCTTCACGAACTCGACCGCCTGGTCCGGATCGGTCAGGAGCTGGTCGTGGCCCAGCTTGCCCTCGAAGCCGTGGCCGTCTTCCTTCTCGCCCATGCCGGTCTCGAGCGAGCCCAGCACGCCCAGCTCACCCTCCACCGACGCGCCGACCCAGTGGGCCATGTCCACGACGTTGCGGGTGACCTTGACGTTGTAGTCGTAGTCGGCCGGCGTCTTGCCGTCGGCCTTCAGCGAACCGTCCATCATCACCGAGGTGAAGCCGTACTGGATCGCGGTGGCGCAGGTGGCCTCGTTGTTCCCGTGGTCCTGGTGCATGCAGATCGGGATGTGCGGGTACATCTCCGCCATGGCGTCGATCAGGTGCTTCAGCACGATGTCGTTGGCGTACGACCGGGCGCCGCGCGAAGCCTGCATGATGACGGGCGAGTTGGTGGCCTCCGCGGCCTCCATGATCGCCAGCGCCTGTTCCATGTTGTTGATGTTGAACGCGGGCACGCCGTAGCCGTGCTCGGCCGCGTGATCGAGGAGCTGTCGAAGCGTAATCCTGGCCATCGGATCTCAACCTGTCTCTTATCGGGAGAGAGCCGCCACGCCGGGCAGCTCCTTTCCCTCCATCCATTCAAGAAACGCGCCGCCCGCCGTCGACACGAACGTGAAATCGCCTGCGACGCCGGCCGCGTTGAGGGCGGCTACCGTATCACCCCCGCCGGCCACGGCTACAATCTTCCCAGCCTTGGCGAGTTCCGCAGCATGCCGCGCGGCGGTCATCGTGCCCTTGTCGAAGGGCGGCATCTCGAAGACGCCGAGCGGGCCGTTCCAGATCAGGGTCTCGGAGTTGTCCATGGCGCGGCACAGGCGTTCCACCGTCTCCGGGCCGGCGTCCAGGATGCGCTCGTGCTCGTCGATGGACCCAACGGGGCGCACCCGGGCCGGGGCGCCGGGCGCCAGCCTCTCGGCCACCACGATGTCCAGAGGCAGGAAGAGCTTGCAGTTGTTCTGACCGGCCAGGCGGATGATGTCGCGCGCTGTCTCGGCCAGGTCCTTCTCGCAGTACGAGGCGCCGACATCGTGGCCCTGGGCGTACAGGAAGGTGTTGGCCATGCCGCCACCGATGGCCAGCTTGTCCAGCTTGGTCACCAGATTGCGCAGGAGGTCGAGCTTGGTGGAGACCTTGGAGCCGCCGACGATGCCCAGGACCGGCCGCCGGGGGCGCCCCAGGGCGGCGTCGAGCGCGTCAAGCTCCAGCCGCATCTGCTCGCCCGCATAGGCCGGCAGGCGCCGGGCCAGCGCCTCGGTGGAGGCGTGGGCGCGGTGGGCGGCCGAGAAGGCGTCATTGACGAAGAGGTCGCCGTTGGCGGCCAGGGCGTCGGCGAAGGCGCGGTCGTTGCCTTCCTCGCCCGCGTGGAACCGGACGTTCTCCAGCAGGAGGACGTCGCCGGGCTGCATGGCGTTCACGGCCTCGCGGGCTTTCTGGCCGATGCAGTCGTCGGCGAAGGCGACCGGCACGCCCAGAACCTCGGCCAGCGGCTCCACGATGGGCCTCAGGCTCATCGACGGAACGACCTTGCCCTTGGGGCGGTCGAAGTGGGCGAGGAGGATCACCTTGGCCCCGCCCGCACGCAGCTTGTCGACGGTGGGCTTGGCCGCCTGCAGGCGCGTGTCGTCCGTGACCTGGCCGTCCTCCATGGGCACGTTCAGATCCACACGGACCAGGGCGCGTTTGCCGGTGAGGTCCGCCTGATCAAGCGTCTTGAAACTCATCCAACCTCTCCACCGCTCATCCCCGCGCAGGCAGGGATCCAAACTGAATCCGCAGACGGTCGACGCGCCGCTTGGGCCCCCGCCTGCGCGGGGACGAGCGGAAGATGGAGGCCGGACATCGGTGGCTTAGATCAGCTTGCCCATGGCGACGGCGGTGTCGCTCATCCGGGTCGAGAAGCCCCACTCGTTGTCGTACCAGCTGAGGACGCGGCAGAGGCCGCCGTCCACGATCTGGGTCTGCGGCAGGGCCACGGTCGACGACGCCGGATTGTGGTTGAAGTCGATCGACACCAGCGGGTCCTTGGTCACCGCCAGCACGCCCTTCAGCGCGCCGTTCGCGGCGGCTTCCAGCGCCGCGTTGATGTCGGCCACGGTGGTCGAGCGCGACGGCACGAACTTCAGGTCGACCACCGAGACGTTCGGGGTCGGCACGCGGATGGACGAGCCGTCCAGCTTGCCGGCCAGGGCCGGGATCACCAGGCCCAGGGCCTTGGCGGCGCCCGTGGAGGTCGGGATCATGGACATGGCCGCGGCGCGGGCGCGGTACAGGTCCTTGTGCATCGTATCCAGCGTCGGCTGGTCACCGGTGTAGGAATGGATCGTGGTCATGTAACCACGCTCGATCCCGCACAGCTCCTGCAGCACGTGGGCCACCGGCGCGAGGCAGTTGGTGGTGCACGACGCGTTCGAGATGATCACGTCGTCCTTGGTCAGGGTCTGATGGTTCACGCCATAGACGATCGTCTTGTCGACGTTGTCGCCCGGGGCCGAGATGATCACCCGCTTGGCGCCGGCTTCCAGGTGGGCCGAAGCCTTGTCCTTCGCGGTAAAGATGCCGGTGCACTCCAGGGCGATGTCGACGCCCAGGTCCTTGTGCGGCAGGTCTTTCGGGTCACGGATGGCGGTGACCTTGATCGGCGCGTAGCCGGCGATGACGATCGTGTCGCCTTCGACCTTCACGTCGGCCGGGAAGCGACCGTGCACGCTGTCGTAGCGCAGCAGGTGGGCGTTGGTCTCCACCGGGCCGAGGTCGTTGATCGCGACCACCTCGATGTCCTTGCGGCCGTGTTCGACGATCGAGCGCAGGACCAGGCGGCCGATGCGACCGAAACCGTTGATAGCGACGCGAACGGCCATGAGGCGGGGCTCCTTGAAACAGCTTTTCCGTATGTGGCGCGCGTTCTTGAGGGCGGGGGCGCGGGAGTCAACCCCTGACGCCGGGTCGGCGAGCGCTCTCCCGCGGGGCGCGATCAGCTCGCGATGGGCAGGACCTCGGTCGTGACGCCCCGTGAGTCGAGCGCCGCCTGCTCGGTGCGCCAGCCCGCGCCGGCGATCAGTCGGGCCACGGTGAGGCCCTCGGCGGCGAATTCGACCAGACGTTCGACCTCGGCGCCGGTCAGCCGTTCGGCGTCACGCCGGGCCAGGGCGATGACCTCGGGATGCGCCTCGGCGTCCAGGACCAGGACGTCGGCCGACGCCAACGCCCTGAGCGCGCGGAGAGTGAGGAGGTCCGCCGGTCCGCGCGCATCGACATAGCGGATGCGGCCGGCCATCTGCGGTCCCTCGAACAGCGCGGCCCGCAGCCGTTCCCTGGCGCCGTCCATGTCGCCGGCCATGGCCGCCTCGGCCGCCGGTCCGTTGAGCTGGGCGCGCAGGAACCGTCGCCGCGCCGCCGCCTCGGGCAGGGCGTCGCGGATCTCGCCCTGCATCGTCCGGAACAGCGCCGCCACCCGGCCCGCGCCCTCCGGCACCCGGGCCTCGATGTCCTGGCGCAGCATCGTGGCCAGCATGGGTGAGGCGCCCCCCGTGCCGATGGCGGCGACGACTTCGCCACGGTCGATCACCGCCGGGGTCGTGAAATCGCAGAGCGCGGGCCGGTCGACCACGTTCACGGGCACGCTGGCCGCCCTCGCCGCCTCGGCCGCCGACGCGGCCCACTGATCGTCCTCGCCCGCGATGAAGGCGAGGGAGACGCCCGCATAGGCCTTGGGATCCAGCGCCTCGCCGGGCGAGAGCCTGAGCACGGTCGCGGGCGAGCCGTCGAACAGCCGAGCCTTGGCCTCCGCCCCCTCGCCCTCGCCCGCGATGGCCACTGATCGGCCAGCCAGCGGGAAAAAGGCGGGGAAGACGTCCATGCGGCTACTTCAGGGTCTTGAGGTGTTCGATGAGGGCCGCGCGGTTCTCGGCGTTCGGAACCGAGATCATCATCTTCGTCCCCGGCGCGAAAGCCGTCGGCGCCTTCAGAAACGCATCCAGGTTCGCATCCGTCCAGGTCCCGCCCTTGCCCTTCAGCGCGGGGGAATAGGCGAAGGCCTTGGCGGCCACAGGCCCGCCGGCCACGCCCGCCAGCGGCGGCCCCATGGGCGTTCCGTTGTGGCACATCTTGCACTGCATGTTGAACAACTGCGCCCCGTCAGCGGCCAGGGCAGGCCCGGCCGTGAAGGCGAGGATGGCTCCCAGGGACACGGCGGAAGCGGTGGCAAGGCGGATCATGAACACTCCTGGAATTCGTAAATTCGGTACGGCACTAGCGTTGCTCGGGTTTCAATCCAAGGCCGGATTTACCGGAGGGTCTGAACAGCGTTAGGATTGCCGCAAATCACTCGGCGGAGGCGGTCCATGGCAGTGACCCTGGATGTGAACGGCAAGACCCTCAACGTCAACTCGCCCCCGGATACGCCCCTGCTATGGGTGCTCCGAGATGAACTGGGCCTGACCGGGACGAAATACGGCTGTGGCGTCGCCCAGTGCGGTGCGTGCACTGTGCTCGCCGATGGGGCGCCCGTGCGGTCCTGTCAGC
This sequence comes from Phenylobacterium kunshanense, assembly GCF_003254525.1. GTDB lineage: Bacteria > Pseudomonadota > Alphaproteobacteria > Caulobacterales > Caulobacteraceae > Phenylobacterium > Phenylobacterium kunshanense. The sequence continues at coordinate 455,091 of NZ_QFYS01000002.1, read as the reverse complement.
TTCCGATTTCAGCAATCGGGCCCGCCAGGATCACCACCATCGAGAGCCTGGGCGGATCTCATCCGCTGCAGCAGGCCTGGGTCAAGCTCGACGTGCCGCAGTGCGGCTACTGCCAGTCGGGGCAGATCATGAGTGCGGTCGCGCTGCTGAACAGCACCCCGAACCCCGACGACGCGGCGATCACCGGCGCCATGGACGGAAACATCTGCCGCTGTGGGGCCTATCAGCGGATCCGCGCCGCCATCAAGGAGGCCGCCGCCGCGCCGGCGCCCGCCCAAGTCGTCGCCGCCGCCAAGGCCTGAGGACGTCCGCCATGAACAAGTCCCTCACGCGCATCGCCCGCGGCGCCACCCGGCGCGAGGCCCTCGTGGTCGGCGCCACCCTCGCCGGCAGCACGCTGCTGGTCGGATGCTCGGTCCCCGAGGTCCTCTCCGCCGGATCCAAGGTGAAGCCAGGCGCGTTCGGCCCGTTCCTGAAGTTCGCCGCCGACGGGACGGTCACCGTCGTCTCCAAGCACATCGAGTTCGGCCAGGGGAACCACGCCGGCCTCGCCGCCATCGCCGCCGAGGAGCTCGACGCCGACTGGTCGAAGGTGAAGGTGGAGCAGGCGCCGGCCAACGCCAAGCTCTACGGCAACGTCAACATGGGCGGGACCCAGGGCACCGGCGGCTCGTCGGCGATCAACAACAGCTGGACCCAACTCCGCACCGCCGGCGCCGCAGCCCGCGCCATGTTCGTATCGGCCGCGGCTGCGAAGTGGGGCGTGCCTGCCTCGGAGGTCACGGTCAGCAACGGCGTCATCGCCCACGCCTCGGGCAAGCAGGCCGGCTTCGGCGAGCTGATCGAGGAGGCGGCCAAGGTCGCGCCGCCGGAGAAGCCCGTCCTCAAGAACCCGAAGGCGTTCACCCTGATCGGAACCGACCGGGTGCGCCGCAAGGACTCCCAGGCCAAGAGCGACGGCACGGCCCGCTACACCCAGGACGTCCGCCTGCCCGACATGCTGACCGCCGTGGTGGCCCACCCGCCCCGCTTCGGCGCCAAGGTCGACACCTTCGACGCCGCCGCGGCGAAGAAGGTCGCTGGCGTGGTCGACGTCTTCGAGATCGAGACCGGCGTCGCGGTCGTCGCCCAGTCCACCCATGCCGCCCTCAAGGGGCGCGAGGCCCTGAAGGTCACATGGGACGAGTCCAAGGCGGAGACGCGCGGCTCGGCCCAGCTTCTCCAGCAGTACCGCGACCTCGCCTCCGGCAAGACCGCCGCGCCCGAGAAGAACGGCTGGAAAGCCTTCGACTCCAAGGGTGACGCGGCCCGAGCCGCCGAGGGCTCGAACGCCGTCGAGCTCGCCTTCGACTTCCCGTACCTGGCCCACGCCGCCATGGAGCCGATGAACTGCGTGGCCATGGTCGGCAAGGGGCCGCCGAAGCTGATCTTCGGCTCCCAGACCCCGACCCTGGACCAGATGAATACGGCGCGGGAGATACTGAACCTGCCCGGCGCGGTCGAGATCGAGACGCTGTTCGCGGGCGGCTCTTTCGGCCGCCGATCCAACTTCCAGTCCGACTACGTGGTCGAGTGCGTCCGCATCGCCAAGAAGGTCGGCAAGGGTCGCCCGGTGAAGCTCGTCTGGACGCGCGAGGATGATACGCGCGCCGGCTACTTCCGGCCCCTGACGCATCACGCGGTGCGCGTCACCACCGATGCGGAAGGCTTTCCCGCCACCTGGCGCCACCGGATCGTCACCCAGTCGATCATGAAGGGCGCCCCTCCCGGAGCCCCGACGGCCGAGATCGACTTCACCGCGGTAGAGGGCTCCATGGGCTCGCCCTACCTGAAGGCGACTCCGATCGTGGATGCGCAGCTCATCACCCCGGACGTCGGCGTTCCGGTGCTGTGGTGGCGTTCGGTGGGCGCGACACATACCGCCCACGTAATGGAGCACACCATCGACATCCTGGCCCGCAAGGCCGGCAAGGACCCCGTGGAGTACCGCCGCGCGCTCTACCAGAAGGCCGGCGCGAACCGTCATCTCGCGGTCCTGAACCTTGCCGCCGAGAAGGCCGGCTGGACCACCCCCGCCCCCGCCGGCTGGACGCGTGGCGTCGCGGTCCATGAATGCTTCGGCTCCGTGGTCGCCCAGGTGGCCGAGGTCAAGCTCGAGAACGGCAGCCCGAAGGTCGGACGCGTGGTCACGGCCATCGACTGCGGCACGGCCATCGCGCCCGACCAGATCGCCGCCCAGATGGAGGGCGGGACCTGCTATGGCCTCTCGGCCGCCCTGTTCGGGGAGATCACCCTGACGAACGGCAAGGTCGACCAGGGCAACTTCGACACCTACCGCGTCCTGCGAAACTCCGAGGCGCCGACCGTCGAGACCTACATCGTGCCGTCGAGCGCGCCGCCCACCGGGGTCGGCGAACCCGGAACGCCGGTGATCGGCCCCGCCGTCGCCAACGCGCTCCTCGCCATCGACGGCCAGCCGCGCCTGTCCCAGCCGTTCGTCAGGGCCTGACCGCCCGGCCGGACCGGTCCGAGCTTGGCCGGTCCGGCGCGACGCATGCTAACGAGCGCCCATGAACTTCGACCTCATGCGGCTGATCGCGGCGCTGCTGGTGGTGGTAAGCCACACCTTCCCGCTGGCGGGCGAGCCGCCCGTGCGGATCTGGGGGGTCGAGGACCTGGGCGCGCTTGGCGTCTCCATCTTCTTCGTCATCAGCGGCTACCTGGTGACCGCCAGCTATGTCCGGGACCCGAAGAGCTACCTCGCCAAACGCATCCTGCGCATAGAGCCTGGCCTCATCGCCTCGCTGGTGGTGACGGTGGTGTTGCTGGCGTTCGTCACCACGGCGCCGGCCGCGGAATACTGGCCCGCCGCCGGCCTCTACGTCCTGCGCAACGCCCTGCTCTATCCGGCCACGTACGAGCTGCCCGGCGTCTTCCAGGCCGCGCCGATGGCGGGGGTGGTCAACGGCGTGCTGTGGACGCTCCGGCTAGAGTTCACCTTCTACCTGGTGCTGATGCTGGTCCGCGCCCGCCCCGCGCTGATCTACCTGCTGCTGGCGGCCTGCGCCGCTGTCTGGCTGGTGATGACCTTCGCCGTCCCGGGCTGGGCGGACGACAAGGTCACCCGCATCGCCTACCTCGGGGCGCGCAACGGTCTGCTGTTCTTCGCTGGCGCGGCGCTGCAGATCCGAGGCGCCCAGGTCCCGCTCTGGCTGGGTGGAGTGTCGCTGGGCCTCTTCCCGTTCCTCGGACCGCTCGCGTTGCCCACGGCGGTCCTGGGCCTGGCCCGCCCCGGCAAGCTGCCCGCCGACCTCAGCTATGGGGTCTACATCTACGCCTTCCCGGTGCAGCAGTGGCTGGCGGTGAACGGCCAGCTCAATGTGGCGACCGCCATCGCCGCCACGCTGCCCTTCGCGCTCATGAGCTGGTTCCTCGTCGAGCGCCCGGCGCTACGCCTGAAACCCGGTCCGCGCCCGGCCTGGTGACGCCTCGACTCCGCCCCGGATCAGGCGGTACAGGTCGCCTCTGGAATCGAAGGTAAGGTATGAGCGCGCGGTCGGAAGCTCTGGCGACGCAGGTGGCGCGGGTCCGCGAAAGCGGCGTCCTCGGCCGCTCGCAGGGACTTTCGCGCCTGTTCGACTACCTGGCCGACCCGGCCCACGCCGGCCGCACCCTGCGCGAGGCCGATGTGGCGCAGGACGTCTTCGGCCGGACGATCGATCTGTCGGGGGACGCCTCGGTGCGGGTCTACGTCCACCGCCTGCGCCGCAAGCTGGACGACTTCTACGCCGGCCCGGGCGCTGGTGAGCCCTATCGCCTCGTCATCCCGGTCGGCGACTATCGTCTCGATCTGGCCGAGGCGCCCAATGCAACCGCGCCCTCGGGAATGCGATCGCGCTGGGTTTGGCCCGCCGCGGCAGCGGCCGCCCTGCTACTGGCGCTCAACGCCGGCGCCTGGTGGCTGATGGCCTCGCACGACGGTCCGGGTCGCGAACTCGCCCACGTCACCGCGTCGCCGCTGTGGGCCGGGCTGGGGCGCGAGCGTCCAGTGATCGTGGTCGTCGGCGACTACTACATCTTCGGCGACACCGAGGGCGGCGAGGCGCCCGCGCGCATGATCCGCGCCTTCGACATCAACTCACCTGCCGACCTCGACGCCTGGCTGCTGGACAACCCGGCCTTCCAGGGCCGCTACGTCGACCTGGACACCTGGTACACGCCGGTCGGCGCGACCGTGGCCCTGCGCGAGGTGATGCCCCTGGTCCGGCAGGCGGCCGCCGGACCGGACCGCGTGAAGGTGATCACCGCCTCGCGCCTGACGCCCGACCAGATGAAGACCGCCGACATCGTCTACGTCGGCTATCTCTCGGGCCTGCGCCTGCTCCAGACGCCCGTGTTCGAGCGGTCCCGGTACGCCATCGGCGCCACCTATGACGAACTCGTCGATCGGAAGACCGGCGAGGCCTACGCCTCCAGCGCCGGGCCCGCTTCAGGCGATCGGCCGAACCGCGACTACGGCTACATCGCGGCTTTCCGCGGCCCGGCGGGCAACCGGTTCGTGATCATCGCCGGAGCCCGCGACATAGGCGTCATCCAGGCCGCCGAGCTCGTCGCGGACGCCGACGCCTTGAGAGCCATGGGACCGGCGGGCGCGGCCTTCGAGACGCTCTACGAAGTCGACGGCGTCGGCCGCACCAATGTCGGCGCCCGGCCCGTGGTCGCCAGCCGATAGCCCCCGGTCAGCCTCCATTCAGGCCGGCGATGCGAAACCCGCTGCGAAACCTGACCCCCGAATTCGCGTACATGAGCCCATGCGTCTGATCCTGCTGACCGCCGCCGTCGCCGCCATCCTGCCCATTTCAACCCGGGCCGCATCGGCCCCGGCCGAGCCGCGTGGCGTCGCCGCGGCGTTCGGCAACACGATCAAGGCGCTGTACCCCGACGGCCGCTACCAGAGGCTCTGGCTGCGCGCCGACGGGACCTGGGAGGCGGTGGGCCGACGCGGCAAGTGGTCCTCTGGCCGCTGGACCCAGAAGGATGATGAGGTCTGCCTTAGACAGTCGCGGCCGTTCCCCGCGCCCTTCCGCTACTGCACCCGCTTTCCGTCCGACGGCGGCCTCGGGGTGCAGTGGACCTCGCGCGACATGAACGGCGAGCCGATCAAGCTGACGGTCGTGAAGGGCATCGAGCGCCCGCCGCCCCCCAAATAGCGGCACGGCCCTGCGAACACGTCGTCGTGATCATGGCCAAGCTTTCGCGGCGATTTTATTGGACAAATTCCCCGCGTTCCCGCGGGACGCGAGGTCAGCAACCTGAAGACGCGCGGAATGGGTCCGCAATCCTGCGGGTAAGGCTTGCTTTGTCGTTAACCATTGATGAGCGTGCGCGGCTGAATGCCGCAGGGGGCGGCGTTTCGCTCAGACGGGAAAAGCAGATGCTCAAATACATGATCGCCGGGGCGCTCGCCCTGGCTGCTACGGCTGCGCATGCGACGGTGGTCACGCCGTCGGATCTGCAAGGCTGGAGCGCGATTAACGTGGCGGGCGCCGGGACGGTGGCCATCACCGACACCTACAAGCCGGCGGGCCACACCGGCTCGCTGGAATTCAGCACCGGCGGCGGCAGCTCCAAGGCCGACTTCCGGCACGCCGTGAACGGTTCGCTGGGCGATCTCATCAGCAACGGCGCGCTGAGTTTCGACTTCTACGTGGACTCGGCGGGCACAGCAGCGTCGCACCTCGCGCCGGCGTTCCGCCTCGCCTACTACGATGAACTCACCCAGAAGTCGGGCTACCTGATCTGGGAGAGCGTCTACAACGGCGGCGGGATCGTCGAGGACACCTGGATGTCTAATAACATCCTGGGCGGGAACTTCTGGATGCGGGCCTTCGGCGCACCCAGCGTCACGATTGAGAAATACAGCGTGACGCTCGCCGACTGGGCCTCGGGGACCAGCTTCGCCAACCCCAACTCCCACGTCCTCAGCGCGGCCACGAGGATCATCGGCGTCGAGGTGGGCGTCGGCTCCGGCTGGGCCGGCGCGTTCAAAGGCGCGGCCGACAATGTGAACGTCAGCTTCGGCACCGCGGGCCAGGGGGTGAACGCCAACTTCGAGGTGGGCGCCGTTGTCCCCGAGCCCGCCACCTGGGCGATGATGATCCTGGGCTTCGGCGCGGCTGGCGCGGTCCTGCGTCGCCGCCGCTTCGCCGTCGCTGCCTGAGCAACGTCGCAGGTCAACAGCAGCGCCCGGGGTCCAGAGATCCCGGGCGTCAGCCTGTCGTCCGCTGAAGCGGATCAGTCCGCAGCTTGAACGCCGGCTGCCTCGGCGGCCCAATGCTCGGCCACGGTCCGGGTCACCGACTGCATGAAGGCGAGCCGCGCAGGCACCGGCTGGCGCGTGTGGCGCAGCATGACCGCCACCGCATAGGTCCGGCCGTCCGGCGCGGTCAGCAGGCCGACGTCGTTGATCCCCACCGAGGCCCCTGCGAAATCCTGGCCGGTGCCGGTCTTGTGCGCGATGGTCCAGCCGGGCGGCAGGCCGCCCTTGAGCCGCCGTGGACCGGTGCGCGCCTGCTCCATCAGGCCGATCAGCCGCTGGGTGGACGCCGCCGACAGCAGCTCGCCCCGATGCAGGGCCGCGAGAGCCGCCGTGATCGCGGCCGGCGTCGTGCCGTCCGGCGGATCGGCGAGGTAGGCGTCCAGGGCTTCCTTCCGCACGTCCATCGGAAGCGCCTGACGCGCGGCCTGGAAGTTCCAGCCGATCCCGTAGTCCGCCTGCCAGACCAGCCCAGCCGTGCGGGCCTGGAGGTCGCGCTCGTAGGCGCCCACCTTCACGGCGGTCAGCCCCATCTCATCGAGGGTGGCCGCCACGCCTTCGGGCCCGCCCAGCTCGCGCATCAGCCGATCGTTGGCGGCGTTGTCGCTTTCCACCAGCGCCCGACGCAGCAGGTCCGACAGCGGCGTCGTGTAGCCGGCGGGTCCGATCTTGTAGCTCACGGGCTGGAAGAAGACCGAACGGTCCGCCTCGGTCAGGGTGAGCGGCGCCTCCGGGTCCAGCCGCCCCTCGTCGGCCGCTTTCATCACCGCGATGGCGACCCACAGCTTCGAGACGCTCTGCTGGGGATAGGGGCGATCCCGGTCGACGCCGGCGGTCCAGCCCGCCTGCACGTCGGTGACGGCGATCCCCACCTCCTCGCCGTAGTCGGCCGCCAGGGCGTCCAGTCGCGACTGGAGAGCCGCGGGCGCCTTGGCGGGGCTCCTGGCCAGGATGTCGAGGCGCGTTGCGGTCAGCGGCCCCGAGGCCAGCTTGGCGGCGCGATCGGCCGACACCAGCCCGCCGGCCAGGCCCGCCGCGATAGTCAGGCCGACGAACACCAGGCCCCGTCGGCTACCGATCAGCCGGTTCCGGACTCTACGCCTCCTGCCGGCCATGGGTCACCAACGCTCCCGCTACTCAGCCGTCTCCACACCCCGGGTGGTGATGGTCGTGGCCCTCATGCCCACCCCGGACTTCCACCGTCACATGGGAGAGGCCGGCCAGTCCAGCCAGCCGGGCGCGGTACGTCGCCACGGGCTTCGGAGGGTCCGCGGCGATGATCGCGATCGCCGCATGATGCCCAGGACCCAGGCGCCAGAGATGCAGATCGATCACCCGCTCGCCGCCGTCCGACAGGCGCCGGCGCACTTCGGCCGTGAGTTCCGGCGAAGGGTTGATGTCGAGGAGCGCGGCTCCGGCCCGCTTCAGCAGGGTCCAGGCGAACTGCGCCACCAGGACCGCGGCCAGCACCCCGGCCAGAGGATCGGCGAAGGTGAACCCCAGCCGACCCGCGAAGATGGCCAGCAGCGCCAGCACGCTCACTGCGGCGTCGGCCGTCAGGTGCAGGTGGGCCGCGGACAGGTTGAGGTCGCCCTGGGGATCGTAGCGGTCGGCCGCCACCTTGGTCGGCTTGAGGAGCCACATGCAGACCAACGTCACCACCAGGCCGCCCATCGCGATCGGCAGCGCATCCTCGTAGTGCACCTCGCCCGGGTTCAGCAGACGATGAACACTCTCGGCCGCCATCAGCACGGCCGTCACGGCCAGCACCACGGCATTGGCGAAGCCGGCCAGGTAGCCGACCTTGCCGGTGCCGAAGCTGAAGGCGGGATTGCCGGCGTGACGGCGGGCGAGGGCATAGGCGGCTGCCGCCACCAGCAGGGCCGCGACGTGGGCCGCCATATGCAGGCCGCTGGCCATCAGGGCCATCGAATGGGTCGCCAGGCCGCCCGTCACCAGAACGACCAGCGTCGCGGCGCAGATGAGGGTCACGAGCCATGTGCGCCGCTCGTTGCGGCGGTGGTCCGCCCCCAGATAGGTGCGATCTTCGCGGAAGGCGTCGAGTTCTGGGCGGTCCGCGGTGGTCATGTGTTACTTTATAACGGCCAATTCGGATAACGCCAGCCCACGTAACGGCACTTCATAAGTTCCGCCACCGCGACTACATGGTCGCCCATGACCACCGCCGCCACCGACAAGATCCCCGTCACCGTGCTCACCGGCTACCTTGGAGCCGGCAAGACCACGTTGCTCAATCGCATCCTCTCAGAGGACCACGGCAGGAAGTACGCCGTCGTGGTCAACGAGTTCGGCGAGGTGGGGATCGACAACGACCTCATCGTCGGCGCCGACGAAGAAGTGTTCGAGATGAACAACGGCTGCGTCTGCTGCACGGTGCGCGGCGACCTGATCCGCGTCCTCTCGGGGCTGATGAAGCGCAAGGGCAAGTTCGACGGCATCATCGTCGAGACCACGGGCCTGGCCGATCCCGCGCCGGTGGCCCAGACCTTCTTCGTCGACGACGATGTCCGCGCGCGGACCGAGCTCGACAGCGTGACCACCGTGGTCGACGCCAAGCACCTGCCGCTACGCCTCAAGGATTCCCGGGAGGCGGCCGAACAGATCGCCTTCGCCGACCAGATCATCCTCAACAAGACCGACCTGGTCTCGGAGGCCGAGCTGGCCGAGGTGGAGCGGGCCATCCGCACGCTGAACCCCATCGCCCCGATCCGCCGGGCCCAGCGGTCGAACGTGCCGCTGGACGCCATCCTCGGCCGCCACGCCTTCGACCTGTCACGCGTGACCGAGCTACAGCCCGACTTCCTGAACCCGCCACACGGCGAGGCAGGCCACGTCCACGACGAGCACTGCGACCACGACCATCATCATCACGATCATGATCATGGTCATGGGCACGCGCATGACCATGGGCATGACCACATCCACGACCATGTCGCCGAGAGTGGGATCGGCTCGATCTCGCTGACCGCCGACCGGCCGATCGACGGGAACAAGGTCACCGCCTGGCTGAACAACGTCCTGCAGACGCAGGGCGTCGACATCCTGCGCGCCAAGGGCATCCTGGACGTGAAGGGCGAGGACCGGCGCCTGGTGTTCCAGGCGGTCCACATGATCCTCGAGGGCGACTTCCAGGGTCCCTGGAAGGACAGCGACAAGCGCTACTCGCGCCTGGTCTTCATCGGCCGAAACCTAGACGAGGCGTCGCTGCGGGCCGGCTTCGAAAGCTGTATCGCCGCCTAATCAGGCGGCGATCGGCGCCTGGGTGACCAGCCGGCGCAGGCAGCTTGCGGCCACCACGTCCGGGCGGAGTTGTCCGCACCAGGCCGAGCTTCGTCCGCCCCGCCACTCCAGGATGAGCCGGCGGCCTTCCAGCCGGTACCGACCCCTGTGCCGCATGGCCCCGACGGCCACTTCCACGACCTGCCACATGTCCGTTGCGCCTCTTTCGCGCGTGTTCGAGGTCGTTCTGACCCCCACCGTTGGGACCAGGGTTAAGCCGTCAGGGTTGCACGGCGATTAATGATGAACGCGGGTCTTCAGAAATCCTCGCCGACCAGCGCGACCTTGTCGTAGCCCGCCACGCGTAGGCGGTTCATCACCGTCATCAGATCCCGGTATCGGACCCCCACGTCGGCCCGCAGGTTTATCCGCGTCGCGTCTCCTGGCGGGCCGGCCTTGGCCGCCACCACGGCCGCGAGCGTATCCAGCGCGGTCGCCTGCTCGCCTACATAGAGGCGCCCCTGCGCGGTCAGGCTCACCACTACTGGCGCGGCCTGGGTCTGCGGGGCCGCCTGGGCGGTCGGCAGGTCCACCTTCACCGACACCGTCGAGACCGGCAGCGCCACCATGAAGATGATCAGCAGCACGAGCATGACGTCCACGAAGGGGGTGACGTTGATGTCGGCGTTCTGGCGGACATCCCAGGCGCCGGAGGATTGGGTCGAAAGCGCAGCTCCCATGTGCCATCTCCATGTTGGGTGACGCATGTAAGATATTACAGTTGTAGCCTTCTGCAAGAGGGTACGAAAAAGCCCGCCCGAGTCTCCCCGGGCGGGCTCTTCGTATTCGGGTCTCCGAAGGGCCTAGAGCTCTTCGTTGATCAGGGCCACCTGATAGAAACCGTTGCCCTGGAGGGTGTTCATGACCGCCATGAAGTCCCCGTAGACCACGTCGCGGTCGGCGCGGATGTAGACGCGCTGTTCGGTCGGCGGCAGGGTCGGGTCATCAGCGGTGAGGCGGGTCGACAGATCGGCGGTCAGACGCTCGAGCGACGTGGGCTGCTCGCCGATGAAGACCTTCTGGCCACGCTGGATGTTGATCAGCGTCGGCTCCTTCACCACCGTCCCGGGGGGCGGCGGGATCGCCGGCGGCAGGTCGAGCTTGATCGACACCGTCGCTGCGGGGATCGACACCATGAAGATGATGAGGAGCACGAGCATGACGTCCACGAAGGGCGTCACGTTCATATCCGAGTTCTGGCCGAGGTCGAATTTGGATCCGCCCCCTCCGCCGACCTTTGCACCCATACGTCCTGGTTCCCTAACCTGTAGGACCCGCGCAGACCGGGCCTCTCGCGGCGACCATTGGCAAGCCGGTTCGGGCTTGTAAAGCCGAAAGCGCGGGAACGGCGTTCGACCGCGACAATCGCCCCCATGCTTGCCCGCGGAGGCGCCGGCGCCTAGGAAGCGCGCCATGACCTTCGCCTTCGACGCCTATGTGACGGCCGCCCTGTTCGACCGGGCCGGCCGCGCCGTCTTCGCCCTCGGAGACGGAACCGTTCGATTCACTACGGGTGAGACGATCGACGCCCACCCGGACGGCGCCTGCCTCTCGGCCTGCCTCCCCCCGACGGGAGAAGGCGTGCTCACCGGCGGCGACGATGGGCGGGTGGTCGTATCGACGCCAGCGGGCGCCCAGGAACTGGCCAGGATTCCGGGCCGGTGGATCGACGTCGTCGCCGCAAGCGCCGAGTCGAAGCTGCTGGCCTTCGCCGCCGGGCGCGAGCTCCACGTGCGTGACGCGGCCGACCCGGCGTTCTCGCGGGTCTTCGTCCATGAGAAGTCCATCGCCGACGTCGCGTTCGATCCCAAGGGTCGCCGGCTGGCCGCGGCGACCTATGGCGGGATCTGGCTCTGGTACGCGCGGATCGCCGACCAGAAGCCCGCGATCCTCAAGTGGGCCGGCAGCCACATAGCGGCGGCCTGGAGCCCGGACGGCAAGTTCCTGATCTCGGCCATGCAGGAGAACCAGCTCCACGGCTGGCGCGTCGCCGACGAGAAGAACATGCGGATGGGCGGCTACCCCTCGAAGGTACGCAGCCTGGCCTTCATGTCGAAGGGCAACCTGCTGGCCACCTCGGGCGCGAACGGCGCGGTCTGCTGGCCGTTCGCCGGCGCCACGGGTCCGATGGGCAAGCAGGCGGCCGAGATCGGCTACGAGGAATCGGCCCTCGTCACCCGCGTCGCCGCCACGCCCGACAAGCCGTGGCTGGCGGCCGGCCTCGACGACGGCCGCGTGTGGGCCGCCGACGTGACCGGCGAGCGCCTGGTCCACCTCAAGTCCGAGAAGGGCCCGCCGATCACCGCCCTCGCCCTGTCGCCCGACGGAAGGCACGTGGCCTGGGGCGACGAGGACGGCGGCGCGGGCGTCGCAGAGGTCGGCTAGAGCCTACTTCCACGCCCCGTAAGGGTCCTTGAACGGCTTGCCCAGGGCCTCGGCCACCGCCGGGTGGGTCACTTCGCCGGCCAGGACGTTCAGGCCTTTAGCCAGGTGGACGTTCGTCTTCAGCGCGTCCAGGCCCCTGTCGGCCAGCTGCAGGCCGAAGGGCAGGGTCGCGTGCACCAGCGCCTCCGACGAGGTCCGCGGGGCGGCGCCCGGCATGTTGGCCACACAGTAGTGGACCACACCGTCGATCGTGTAGGTCGGCTCCTTGTGGGTGGTCGGCCGGCTGGTCTCGAAGCAGCCGCCCTGGTCGATGGACACGTCGACCAGCACAGAGCCGGGCTTCATCTGCGACAGGTGCGCCTTCTTCACCAGCTTCGGCGCCGAGGCGCCGGCGGTCAGCACCGCGCCGATGACTACGTCGGCCTTCAGCACCTCCTCGTCCACCGCGTCCTGGGTGGAGTAGCGGGTGATGACCCGGCCCTGGAACATGTTGTCCAGGTCGCGCATCCGCGGGATCGAGCGCTCGACCACCACCACCTCGGCGCCCAGGCCGGCGGCCATGCGGGCGGCGTTCATGCCCACCACGCCGCCGCCCAGCACCAGCACCCGCGCCGGCGGCACGCCCGGCACGCCGCCGATCAGCAGGCCCATGCCGCCGTTGTGCTTCAGAAGGGTCTCGCCGGCCGAGAAGACGGCGATCCGCCCCGCGACCTCGGACATCGGCGCCAGCAGCGGCAGACCGCCCGCCGGGTCGGTCACCGTCTCGTAGGCGATGCCCGCGCAGCCGCTCTTCAGCAGCCCATCGGCCTGGGCCGGATCGGGCGCCAGGTGCAGATAGGTGAAGAGGATGTGGTCCTTCGTGAGACGCGCCCATTCGACCGGCTGCGGCTCCTTCACCTTCACGATCATCTGCGCGGCGGCGAACACCGTCTCGGCGTCGGGCGCGATCGTCGCCCCGGCGCGGACGTAGAGCGTGTCGTCATATCCGGCGCCCAGGCCCGCGCCCGCCTGCACCATCACCTCATGCCCGTGGGACACATATTCCCGCACCGCGGTAGGGGTCAGGCCGACCCGATATTCGTCCGGCTTGATCTCGCGGGGCACGCCAACGCGCATGATGTGACCTCCCAGGGTCGGATATTGCTGTTAGCGCTGCCTTTGAGGGAATGGGCTTGCGGGGTCAAGGGGGCGAGGATGGACCCGGCCTCGGCAAATCGCCGTCTCCCGGCTAGAACTGGCGACATGCGCCGCCGCCACTTCCTAGCCCTCGCCGCCGCTGCTTCGGCTTCTCCCGCCCTCGCCGCGGCGCCCCGCCCTATCACCGTGATGAAGTCCCGGGGCTGCGTCTGCTGCGATGGTTGGGTGACCCACATGAGGCGGGCAGGCTTCGCGCCGAAGGTGGTGGTTGTCGACGACCTGCCGCGGGAGTGGCGGCGCTGGGGCGTGCCGGACACCCTGTCCTCGTGTCACATCGGCCTCATCGAGGGATACGTCACGGTGGGGCACATTCCGCCTGCTGACATTCAGCGCCTGTTGCGCGAACAGCCCAGCGCCCTAGGCCTGACGGTCCCCGGCATGCCCTTCGGCTCGCCGGGGATGGAGCGGCCGGACGGCCGGCGCGAGGCCTACGAGACCCTGCTCCTGCTGCCGAACGGCCGCACCCGCGTCTTCTCACGGCACAGCTGATACCGCGCCAGCGGCTTCAGTGCGTCGCCGGGGAGTTCTCGCTGATCTCCTCCAGGGTCCGGCCGACCTGCTTGGCGCCGTATTCCTGAGCCACGTCGCCGAGCGACAGGATCCCGGCCAGCCGGCCGCTTTCGTTCAGCACAACGAGGCGGCGGATCTGCTTGCCGCCCATCTTGGCGGTGGCGTCGGCGACATTGTCGTCCTCGGCGCAGGTCTCCACGCCCTCGGTCATCACCTCGGCGACGGGCGTATCCAGGCCCATGCCCTCGGCGACCACGCGCAGAACGATGTCTCGGTCGGTGATCAGGCCGACGACCTTGCCGTCATCCGTCACCGGCACCGCACCGGTCTCGATCTCGGCCATGGTCCGGGCGACGTCGCGGATCGTGCTGCGGGGGGTGGCGGTGACCACCTGGGCGGTCATGACTTCACTGACCTTCATCGGGTTCTCCTTGGGTTGGATGTCGGCCCCAAGAACCCGTTCGGCAGCGAGCCGTTCCGCCTAACCTGCGCACGGCCACGGCGTGGTGATCGACCCCACAACCTGGGCTAGGCTTTCCCCATGAAGCGAGTCTCCGCCCTTGGCCTGCTGATCGTCCTCGCCCTGGCGCCCGCCGCCCAGGCCGCGTGCGAACCGCCGCAACCGCCGCCGGCCTCGGAGCGTCCTGTCCCGCCCGCGCGTCCCGCACGGCCCAAATGCGCCGAGATCAACGCCTGCGGTGAGGGCGTCGCTGACAAGTTCAATGCCGAGGTGAAGGCCTTCAACCTCAAGGCCGGCGCCTTCAAGGGCGAGGCTCAGACATATGTGGACCGGCTCAACGCCTACGTGGCGGCCGCCGGCGCCTATGCGAAGTGCGAGGCCCAGGCCCTCAGCGCCGCTGCAGGGATGACACCCCCGCCATAGCCTCGATCACAGCACGCAGGCGGTCAGGCCCTCGTTCCGCACGACCCGGGCGTTGCGGTTGATGCTGCCGGCCCGGCGCTTCACGTACGGCCCGGGCTTCGCCGCCTTCCAGCCGAGCGGCTTGGGCAGGATCGCCGCCAGGCGGGCCGACTGCGCGGCCGTCAGCTTGCTGGCCGGGACCTTGAAGTTTCTCTGGGCCGCCGCCTCGGCGCCGTAGACGCCTGGCCCCCATTCGATGGAGTTCAGATAGACCTCCATGATCCGTTCCTTGCCCCAGCCGACCTCGATCAGGACGGTGAACCAGGCCTCCAGCCCCTTTCGCACCCAGTCGCGCTGGGGCCAGAGGAAGACGTTCTTGGCGGTCTGCTGGCTGATGGTGGATCCACCGCGCAGCTTCTTGCCCCGGGCGTTGGCCTCCATGGCCTTCTCGATCGCCTCGATGTCGAAGCCGTGATGCTGGCAGAAGCGGGCGTCCTCGGCCGCGATTACCGCCCGCACCAGGGTGGGCGAGATCTTCTCCAGCGGGACCCAGCGGCGGTCCAGGCCCTGCCCCTCGAACAGCCGCTGCACCATCAGGAAGGTGATCGGCGGCGGAACGAAGCGATAGACCGCCACCATGATCACCGGGCCGACGAACAGCACGATCACGGCGGCCGCGATCACGGCCTGCACGAAACCCCAGAAACCACCCTTGCCCCGTTTCGCCACGTGCGCTTGCCTTCCCCTTAGGGGCGGATGCTAGGGGCGATTCTTCACCGTCCGGTCAATGGGGCACCGATGAACGTCTCCGAAGCTGTCGAACGCCGCATCTCGGTGCGGGCCTACACGGACCAGCCGGTCGCCGGCGCCGTGGTCGCCGAGATCCTGGAACGCGCCGCGCGCGCGCCCTCGGGCGGCAACCTGCAGCCGTGGCGCGTCTACGCCCTGGCGGGTGAGCCCCTGAAGGCGCTGGCGGCCGACGTGGCCAAGAACCCCATGGGCGAGCCCATGGAGTACGACGTCTATCCGCCGAACCTCTGGGACCCCTTCCGCACACGCCGGTTCGAGAACGGAGAGCAGCTCTACGCCAGCATCAGCGTGCCGCGCGAGGACAAGGCCGCGCGCCTGCGCTGGTTCGCCCGCAACGCCGAGTTCTTCGGCGCGCCCGTGGGCCTCTTCTTCTGCCTCGACCGCAAGCTGGGCCCGCCACAGTGGGCCGACCTCGGCATGTATATGCAGACGGTGATGCTGCTGGCCGTCGAGCGCGGGCTCGACACCTGCGCCCAGGAATTCTGGGCCCGCTATCCGCTTACTGTCGCCCGGCACTGCGGCCTGCCCGAGGACCACATGGTCTTTTCCGGCATGGCCCTCGGCTATCGCGACGAGGCCCACCCGATCAACGCCTGGCGCTCCACCCGCGACCGGATGGATACCTGGTGCGAGCTCAAGGGATTCGAATGACCGCCAGCCGTCTCGTCCTCCTCGCCGCCATCGCCGCGGGCGTCACCTACGTCGGATCCTGGTTCTGGATCGACCTGCCGCCGGCCGCCTCGGTGGTCTGGAAGGGCGCTGGCGTCGGTCTGCTTGCCGTCTGGGCCGCGATGAACGCGCGTGGTCTCGACGGCTGGCTGATCGCGGCGGTGCTGGCCTTCGGCGCCCTGGGCGACGTTCTGCTGGAGACCCACGGCCTGGTGACCGGCGCGCTGGCCTTCCTGACCGGTCACCTCCTGGCGATCTGGCTCTACCTGAAGAACCGACGCACGACCCTCGCCGCCGGGGATTGGGCGGGCGCCGGCGCGATCCTGGTGCTCATCCCCGTCGTGGCGTTCCTGCTGCCGCCCGACCGCGCCGGCGCGCCGGGCATCGCCCTCTACGCCACGGGCCTCGCCGCCATGGCCGCAGCCGCCTGGCTCAGCCGTTTCCCGCGCACCCTGGTCGCCGCGGGCGCCCTGATGTTCGCCGTGTCGGACCTGCTGATCTTCCTGCGCACCGGCAGGCCCGCCCTGGATGGCTTCCCCATGGGCCTTGCGGTCTGGGGCCTCTACTTCGCCGGCCAGGCCTTCATCGCGCTCGGCGTCGTGCGCGCGTTGAGAGCTCGCTAACCCTCTCCTTTCAGCCGGCCTTCACCCCGGTCGTTCACATTGATCCGCAACCCAGGGTCGATGGAACGCGATGCGCCTTACTCCCCACAGGCTGATGCGGGCGCTGCGTCTCGGCGCGGCGCTTCTGGCGCTGGCGACGCCCATCGCGCTGGCGGGGCCGTTCAAGTATCGCGACCTCGGCCTGCCGTTCCCCGACACCGTGGCGCACGCCCTGCTGTTCTACGCCCTGACCCTGGGCGCCTTCGCCGCGCTTCCCCGGTCCCGGGCGCAGGAGGTGGCTGTCTCGATGATCGGGGTTGGAATCGCCAGCGAGCTCGTCCAGGCCATGGTCGGGCGCCAGATGTCGCTGCAGGACCTGATCGGTGACGGCGTCGGCGTCGCCTTGGCCTACGCCCCCATCGCCATCACCCGCCTGCGCGAGCTGGCCCGCACGCACCCGCACCTGACGTTCGCGCAGATCCGACGCATGGATCGCCGCCGTGGCGGCCCCGGCCTGCCGGCGCCGGCGGAGGAGCCGGTGGCGTAGGCCTTCCCTTTCGCCGCAATACCCGCGCAACATTCGGCGCGACCCTTACGGCGCAACGACAGGGAGGCTCCGCATGTGTGACGACGACATCCACGTTGGCCTGGTCCACGACCCCAAGGTTTCGCGCCGCACTTTCGGCCTCATGACGGTCGCCGCCGCCGGGGCCGCGGGCTCCGCGTACGCCGCCGACGTGGTCGAGAAGGACGTCGAGGTGAAGACGGCCGATGGGATGGCCGACGCCGTTCTGTTCCATCCCTCCGGCAAGGGGACGTGGCCGGCGGTCCTGATCTGGACCGACATCGCGGGCCTGCGACCGGTGTTCCGGGAGATGGGCCGTCGGCTCGCGGCCCAGGGCTATGTCGTACTTGTGCCCAACCCATTCTACCGCTCGGTGAAGGGCCTGGTGGCGACGCCCGGCTTCAATTTCGCCAACTCCGGCGATCGCGCGCGGGTGATGGGCTATCGCCAGGCCATGGAGGCGGGCGCCGACGGCGACGCCAAGGCCTATGTGGCGTTCCTCGACGCCCAGCCGCAGACCAACCGGAAGAAGAAATTGGGCGTGCAGGGCTACTGCATGGGCGGTCCGCTCTCGTTCCGCACCGCCGGCGTCGCCCCCGACCGCATCGGTGCGGTGGCCAGCTTCCACGGGGCCGGCCTGACCACCAAGGAGCCGTCGAGCCCGCACCTGCTGATCCCGAAGACGAAGGCCAGCTATCTCGTCGCGGTGGCGAAGAACGACGACGCCCGCCAGCCGGAGTCCAAGGACATCCTGAAGGCGGCCTTCGCCGAGGCGAAGCGTCCGGCGACGGTGGAGGTCTACCCCGCCGACCACGGCTGGTGCGTGAAGGGCAGCCAGGTGTACGACGAAGCCCAGGCCGAGAAGGCCTGGGCCGAGCTCACGAAGCTCTACAAGGCGTCGTTGGGTTAGCGCTGGCCGCCCTGGTCGCCTCGGTCGGAGGGATCTTTCATCCCCTGCTGGCGATCCTGACCGCCCTGGCCGGAACCGGCCTGATCGGATCGGCCGGACTGGTCGTCGCGCTCGCGACGCTCGCCCTGCTGCTGCTGCTGGCCGGGCTGCTGGCGCATGCCGCCCTGGTCCTGCTGCTGCGGCTGGCGGCCGCCCTGTTCGCGTTCCATGTTGTTGTCGTTGTTCTGGCCCATGTGACTTTCCTTCTCTTCGGGTTGGACAGGCCCCTAAAGCTGCGAGCGGCGTGAAGGGTTCGAGCTGCGCCGCAAACATTTCCAGGAGGCCTCATGAGCGACCGCGCGACCGACGACATCGTGGCGCTGCTGCCACCGCTGCTTCGCGCGCTGGACCGGCTGGCCTTCGCGGCGCGCTACCTGCACCCGGGCGACCTGCCGGCGATCCTCGAGGCCTGCGGCGACGTCGACGCCGCGCTCGCCGCCGAGCGCCCACGCCTCGACGCCTGGCCCCACGAGCTGGCCCACGTCCGCCTGCCACTGAGTACGGCCGCGGACGAGGCGCTGACCGGTTTCGCGGCTCTGCGCGACGCCGCGAACGGGTCGAGCGACCTCACGGCCGCCTTCCGCGCCTTCCGGCATCTGCCGCGCGCCGAGGAAGCGCTGTTCCCGCTGACGCGTGGCTTGCCGCCCGTCAGTCGCTTCTTCCTCGACGGCGATCATCGCGACGACATGGCCCTCGCGATCCGCCTGGCCGAGGCGCCGCCGAGGCCCGACGTGGGCGTGATGCACTCCGATGCCGAGCCCGGCGGCCGCGGCGGCTTTTCGATGTTCGTGCCCGAGACCTACGCCCCGGAAACGCCCCTGCCGCTGGTCGTGGCGCTGCATGGCGGCAGCGGCAATGGCCGCGCCTTCCTCTGGAGCTGGGTGCGCGCGGCCCGCACCCGCGGCGCGATCGTCGTGGCGCCGACCGCGATCGGCCAGACCTGGGCGCTGACGGGCGACGATGTCGACACCCCCAACCTCGGCCGGATGGTCGACTTCGTGCGCAGCCGCTGGGCGATCGATCCCGAGCGCCTCCTGCTCACGGGGATGAGCGACGGCGGCACCTTCTCCTATGTCGCCGGCCTGGAGCCGACCTCACCCTTCACCCACCTCGCGCCCGTGTCAGCGGCCTTCCACCCGATGCTGGCGACCTTCGCGGACCCCGGCCGCATGGCCGGGCTTCCGATCCACATCGTCCATGGCGCCCGGGACTGGATGTTCCCGATCGCCATGGCGCGCGAGGCGGCCCAGGCGCTCCGGGGCGCGGGCGCAGCCGTGACCTATCGCGAGATCGACGACCTCAGCCACACCTACGCCCGCGAGGTCAGCGCCGGGCTCCTGGACTGGACGACCGGCGCCTGACCCGGGCCGGCTACTTCTCCCACCAGTACGGCGCGCGCTTGCGATCCCCTGTGACCACCTCGTTGAGCGTCCGCGCGTCATAGAGGCGGCCACCCAGCATCACCTGGCTGACCTTCTCGCTGTTGCGGATGTCGGCCGTGGGGTCGGCGTCCAGCACCACCAGGTCGGCCAGCTTGCCCGGCTCCAGCGAGCCGATGTCGTGCGCCATGCCCAGCGAGCGGGCGGAGACGATGGTTCCGGCGGCCAGCGCCTCCACCGGGCTCATCCCACCGCGGACGAACGACCACAGCTCCCAGTGCGAGCCAATGCCGTTCTCCTGGCCATGCGCCCCGATCGAAACGGGCACGCCGCGCTTGGCCAGCTTGTGCGCCTCGCGGGCGTTGTCGTCGTCCACATAGTCAGCTTCAGGCGCCTTCTGGCGGCGGGCGTTGTCGGCGACGAGGCGGGTCGGCGGCACGTGGGCTTTCAGTAACGGCTGGTCGAAGACGTCGGTGGCGGCCCGCCAGTAGGGGTCGCCCGCCGGGCCGCCGTAGCTCACCACCAGGGTTGGCGTGTACGCGGTCTTCGTCTGGCTGAAGAAGCTCAGCACGTCCTCGTACAGGACCGCCTGCGGGATGT
This sequence comes from Phenylobacterium kunshanense, assembly GCF_003254525.1. Lineage (GTDB taxonomy): Bacteria > Pseudomonadota > Alphaproteobacteria > Caulobacterales > Caulobacteraceae > Phenylobacterium > Phenylobacterium kunshanense. The sequence continues at coordinate 434,947 of NZ_QFYS01000002.1, read as the reverse complement.
TGTGCTCCAGGGTCGAGTTGCCGTCGGCGACGATGGTCATATCCAGGCCGAACAGCGAGCCGCCCTCGGCCACCACCTGCATGCCCTCCTCGCGCGCCGCCTGGACCAGTTGCTGACGCTGCTCACGGCGCGGCTGGTTGTAGTTCTTCAGGCTATGGGCGCCCTGCGCCTTGAGGCGGCGGACGTGGGCCAGGGCGTCGTCGTAGCCGTTGATCTCGGCATGGATGCCGGCCTGCCGCGCGCCGTAGACGATCTCGCCGGTGGAGAAGATGCGCGGGGCCAGAATAAGGCCCGCGCGCTGCATCTCGGCGGCGGCGAACACCTCGGCGGCGCGGTTCGAGGGGTCGTGCACGGTCGTGGTCCCGAGCGCCAGATTGACCATGGCCGACCAGTTCTGCTGCGGGACCAGCTCGTCCGTCCCGTAGTGGCCATGCGCATGGGCGTCGATCAGGCCGGGAATGATGGTCTTGCCCGTGGCGTCGACCACCTTCGCGCCTGCCGGAACGGTGACGTCACCTCGCTTGCCGACAGCCAGGATGCGGCGCCCCTGCACCACGACCACGCCATCCTCGATCACGCCGCCGTCGGCCGCGGCCATGGTGACCACCTTGGCGCCGGTCAGCGCCACGACACTCGACGGCCTATCGGCGGCCCGCTCCATGGAAAGGGACACCCCCGACTTCGGCGGCTCGAACTTCGGCGCGTCCTCGCCGGCCGGAGCGGAGCGGAACAGCGCGTCGGCCTGGACCGTGTAGACCGTGGGGCCCATGCTCCAGTGCAGCCGCCTGCCGCCATCCGACCAGTGGACCCAGTCCGCGCCGCCGGAGGACGCCTTGGTCACGGGCATCGGCCCGCCCTTAGGCTCCACCTTCACCGCCTGGCCGCCGGGCATCAGCGGCATGACGCTGACCTCGTAGTTCTGGCGGAAGGCGACGACGCCGCCGTCGGGAGAGACGATGTAGTCCGAGACCAGCTCGCCCTCGGCATGTACCCGCTCGGCCTCGCCCGACAGGTCGGTGCTGACCAGGAGCTGCTTGCCATCCTTGGACGTGGTCATGAACACGCGGTCGTTCGCGGCCCCGAACTGCGGCGCGCCGCCGTCGCGGGCTATCCGCTCCGCCGTCCCGCCCGTCGCAGGCACGCGGTAGACGCCTGGGTTCTCCGACCAGGCCCGCGCGGTCAGATAGCCGCCGGCGCGCTTCTCGAAGACGATGGTCCGGCCATCCGGCGAGAACTGCGGCCGCGCGTAGTGGCCCGGCTCGCGCGTCACGTCCTTGGCCGTTCCGCCCGCAGCGGGCACGGTCCGCACCCGGCCGAGATCCCGATCGCTCCACGCGACGAAGGCGATGGTCCTGCCGTCGCGCGACCAAGCGGGGAACAGCTCAAAGCCGGCCTCGTCGCCCTTGGTCAGCCGCCGCGCCTCCCCGCCGGCCATCGGCTTGATCCACAGCTTGCCGAGCGTCTCGAACACCACCTGCTTGCCGTCCGGGGACACCGCCGCGAACCGCGCCATCTTCGTCGTGAAGCGGTCGGGCGAGACGTCCACCTTCGGGTGCGGCGCATCGATCACGTCGCGGGTGTCGCTGACCTTGAACGGGATCACCGCCGCGTTCGTCCCGTCGGCGTCCACCCGCCGGATCTTGCCGCCGGCCCAGAAGACGATCGTCTTGGAATCGGGCGTCCAGTCCATGTTCGGATAGAGTCCGGTGACCGCCCAGGTCTCCTGCACGTCCTGGTCCAGGGCGTCGTAGACCTTCGTCTCGACGCCGGAGGCTAGGTCCTTCACGTACAGCTTCGACTTCGTCCGCTCGCGCCGCACGAAGGCGATCTTCTTCCCATCCGGCGACGGTGTCGGCCGCACCGAACCGCCGGGCCCCGAGGCCACCGTGCTGGTCTCGCCCGTCTCCAGGTCGTAGCGCTCGATGTTGAAGAGGTCGGTGTTGGAATCCTGGGCGTACTCGAAGATCGGGCCCGGCGTGACGTTGCGGGTGAAGTAGACGCCCTTGCCGTCAGGGGAGAACGTCGGCTCGCCCAGCTCCTTCTGGTGCCGCTCGTTCACCCGCTTCACCAGGGGCACGCCGCCGCCGCCGGACACGTGGTACAGCCACACCTCGCCGGTCCCCAGCGACCGCCCGGTGGTGAAATGCTTCTTGGCGGCGATGAACTTGCCGTCGGGGCTCCAGGTTGGCTGGTTCAGGAGCCGGAAGTCCTCCTTCGTCACCTGCCGCTTGTCGGACCCGTCGACGTTCATCACCCAGATGTTGTCGCCGCCCCCGCGGTCGGAGGTGAAGGCTATCCGCTGGCCGTCGGGCGAGAAGCGCGGCTGCACCTCCCAGGCCAGGCCCTCGGCGATGCGCTTGGGCGCGCCGCCGGCGGCCGGCATCACATAGATGTCGCCAAGCAGGTTGAAGGCGATGGTCTTGCCGTCGGGGCTGACGTCGAGGTCCATCCAGGTCCCCTCGTCCACGTCGATACGCACCTGACGCAGGGTCGCCCCGGCCGGGGCGTTCACGTCCCACTTCGGCGGCTTGGCGGGCGGATCGGCCGCCTGGGCCATGAGCGGCGACAGCGCCACGGACGCGGCGAGAAGGACAGCAAGCCTGGATTTCATGGAGCCCCCGGATCAGGAGCCGACATGACTACCAATCCGCCGCCGACGCGCAACGCCTCACGGCCGCCGGGCGCGCCCGCGCAAGATTATTTCTCGGTAAGGTTCCAGACCCCGTCCCAGTCGGCGGACGGCGGCGTCTCGGCCAGGCGCCGGCAGCGGTCGAGATAGACCTGCGCCGGACCGTCTTCGGGATAGAGCTCCAGCGCGCCCTCGAACGCCCGCCGCGCCCCGGCCCAGTCGCGGGCGCGATAGGCCGAGAGCCCCGCCGCGTGGAGCTCCAGAAGGCCCGCCAGCGCCGGCTCATGGGCCCGGTAGCCGAGCGACTCGTACACCGCCACCGGCCGGTCCTTGCCCTTCACCCGCATTAGATCGATCTCGCGGAGGGTCGCGGGCCGCCTCAGGTCTCGCACGGTCATCTCGGACAGCAGGATGCCCGCCCGATACTGCTTGGTGGCGCCCTCCAGCCGGGAGGCCAGGTTCACCGTGTCGCCGATCACGGTGTATTCCATCCGGCGTACCGACCCGATGTTGCCGATGACGGTGGGGCCGGTGGAGAAGCCGATGCCGATGGCCAGCGGAGTCTGACCCGCCGCCGCACGCCGCAGGTTCAGCGAAGCCAGCCGCCGCATCATCTCGTCCGCCGCCGCCAGGGCGTCGTCGGCGTCGTTCGCCCCCACGAAGGGCGCCCCGAACAGGGCCATGATCCCGTCGCCGATGTATTTGTCCAGGATGCCGCCGTGCTGGAAGATCACGTCGACCATCTCGGTGAAGTACTCGTTCAGCAGCGACACCGTCTCGCGCGGGCCCAGCGCCTCGGCGATGGAGGTGAAGCTGCGGACGTCCGAGAACATCACCGTCACCGGCTGTTCCTTGCCGCCCAGCTCGGCCTCGCCGGCGGCCAACAGCTGATCGGCCACTTCCTTCGACATGTAGCGCGACATGGTCGAGCGGACGCGCTTCTCCTCGGTGATGTCCTCCAGCACCAGCATCGAGCCGATCCGCGCCTCAGTGGAGTCGATCAGCGGCATGGCGGTGAGGTTCACCGAGGCCGTCGATCCGTCGGCGCGCGCCAGCTCGGCGTCGACCGCCAGCGCCGTCTCGCCGGTCGCCCGGGTCTTGCCGAGGTTGTCCAGCACCCAGGCGTTGGCGCCTGAGAACTGCGCCTCGGCCGTCCGTCCCACCAGGGCCCCGCGGCTCGCCCCCAGCAACTGCTCGGCCGCGTCGTTGGCCGTCACGATCCGCCCCTCGGCGTCCAGGGTGACGATGCCGTTCGACGTGCTCTTCAGGATGCTCTCGTTGTAGTTCTTGGTGGTCAGCACGTCGTCGAACAGCTTGGCGTTTTCCAGACTCACCGCCACCTGGGCCGCGAAGGCCTTCAGCCGCGCCTCGTCCTTGGCCGTGAAGGCGCCGCCGCGCTTGTTGAGCGCCTGGGCCACCCCGATCCGCGCGCCCGCCTTGTTGGTGATCGGCACGCACAGGATGCTGCGGGTGACGAACCCCGTGCGCAGGTCCACATCGCGATTGAACCGCGGGTCGGCGTAGGGATCCGTGATCATCTCGGTGCGACCCGAGGTGAACACCGCGCCGGCGATGCCCGCCGAGGTCGGAACCCGGATCTCCCGCGTCTCCATCCCGTCGGCGTACAGGCTGAACAGCTCGTCGGCCTTGTCGTCATAGACGAACAGCGAGGCCCGCTCGGCATTGAGCAGCTGGGTGGTCGCCGTCATGATCCGGCCGATCAGCACCTCCAGCAGCAGTTCGCCCGCCAGGTCCTGGGTCACCTCCAGGATCTGCTGCTCCTCGCGCAGCGACGCCAGCATCAGGGCGAAGCCACGGTTGATCTCGGCGTACTCGTCGGCGGTCAGCACCTCCACCCGCGCATCGTCCAGCCGGCCGCGCTCCACCTCCCGGATCGCTTCCACCAGCCGCGCCGCCGAACGGGAGACCTCGCTGGAGGTCAGGACGGCCATGGCCACCGCGCCCATGATGCAGACGGCGACCACCGCCCCGCTCCAGACGTAGAGGGACAGCAGCTCGCCGGGCGGCACGGCATAGCCGGCGCCCGTGATCATCCGGTCGAACTTGTACAGGAACGAACCGGCGCTGAAGATCAGCGGCAGGGCGCAGACGAACACCGCCAGGAACAGCAGCTTGTTGCGCAGCGGCACCGAGATCAGCGCCGCCTGCTGCTCGGCGGGGATCAGCCCGCCCAGTTCGGTCGACAGCCGCTTCACCACCGGCTCGATGGCCCTGCTGACGGCGAAATACTCGAAGATCGCGTGGGCCGGCGAGGCGAACACCAGGATCAGCACCGCCAGGCCGATGACCTGCCACGGGGCGATGCCGCCGTCGAAGAAGGTGTTGATCGCGTAGATCGCCATGAACAGCGACAGCGTCGCCATCGGCCCGTGGACGACCGTGACGCGCACGGCCGACATCTGCGGCAGGTTCAGGGCGCGCACGGCGGCGGCGGCGATCACGGAGTCCGCCGGCCGGTCGCCGCGGTCCAGGGCGCTGAGCACGGGGCCGAGCGGCGCCATGTGCCGCCGGATCACGAGCACGTCGATCGAGGTGAAGAACACCGTCGCGAACGGCACCGCCAGCCAGTAGAGCAGCCACTGGCGCGGCGTGAACTCCAGCCCCAGCAGCCCCAGGCCCATCGAGACGGTCACGGCGGTGACGGTCGCGGCGAGGTAGATCCGGATCAGGCGCCAGAACAGCGCACGGCCGCTGTCGGCCGCGCCCTGCGCCGCGGCCGGAAACGCCGGCTGAAGCGGCGCCGAGGCGGTCATGGCTCCGCCCCGCTCGAACTGGCTGACCTCAGCCTCAACAACGCCCCCACCACGCGACGCCTTGGCAGCCTAAGGCGCCTCGCCGCCCAAGCCCAGCCGCGCGGGCGGCGGGGAGTCGAAAAGCCGGTACATCGCCCGGATGGCGTCCGAAATCAGGCGAGGGTGCTCAGCGCGTCGTGGTCGATGGCGTGCTGGGCGCCCGAGCCGAGCATCTGGATGAACATGTCGTCCCCCCGCGCCGTGCGCTTCACCACCATCGCCGCGAAGAAGGCGGTGAGGAACAGCAGCAGCCCGCCGCCCGCGTAGTCGCGCTTCAGGGCGTCCATCCGGTAACCCGCGACGCCGAGGGCCTTCAGGCCTTCCAGATAGCGGGCCAGCAGCTCGGGCTCGGCGGCCCGTCGCTGGTCGGGCGTCAGCGCCCCGGCCAGGAAGTAGCCCACGTCCACCGCGCCAGTGCCGAACGACACCGACTGCCAGTCCAGCACGGTCACGGGCTTTCCGCCCGCGGGCGTGGCGAACATCATGTTGTCGGGCCGGAAGTCGTTGTGCGTCAGGCAGCGCGGTCCATCGCCCCGCTGCGTGAAGCCGGCGAAGCGGGTGCTCAGCCGCTCCCCTACCTCGACCCAGTCGGGCTCCAGGCGTTCGCCGTAGCGTTCCCGGAACGCTGTCCACAGCGCCGCCACCATCTCTGGCGTCGCCGCCCCGGATGGCGCGGCGCGCGTGCCGGACACCCAGGCCAGGTCCTCGATCGCCTCGTCGCCCCAGTGCGAGCCGTGCAGCTTGGCCGCCTCGTCCACCACCAGCCGTGCCTGCTCCAGGCTGACGCCCTTGAGCTGGTCGCCCTGTTCGGCCGGCGCCAGGTCCTCCATCATCAGCACGAAGCGCCCACTCGCCTCGTCCAGGGCCGTCCCGTAGCAGTAGGGCGTCGACACCAGGGCCGTCGGCGAGAGCTGCCGGTAGAACTGCACCTCCCGCACATAGTTGCCCAGCATCACCCCGGTGTTGAAGCTGTCCGGGTCCGCCGAGGGGAACTTGCCGACGATCGAGGCCGGCGCGCCATCGGCGGCGCGGGCGTATTTCAGCGCGAACCGTACGCTGTCGCCGATCTGGCCCGATCCCACCGGCTTGGCGGTGAAGCTGTCGACCACGGCGTCGACGCCGGCCCCCTGCAGGAGGCCCGTCAGCCAGGCGGCGTCGATGTCTTGTGGGGCGCGCAGGTCGGGCGCATCCGGGATCGGTTTCGTCATGCCGGGATCTGGTGCGTGTAGACTTCGTTCAGCGCGATCTCGCGCCCGCGCAGCACCACGAGGTCGAAGCCGCGCAGCCGCCCGGCCCCGCCGCCGATCTCGCAGTACCAGCGGCCGCAGAAGCCGTCCGCCGTCGGCCAGATCTCGTCCGGCGTATAGGTCATCGGCGGCGTCGCCGCGAAGAGCTGGGTGAGGTAGGCTCCCAGCGCCGCGCGCCCCTTCAGCCCGCCGGCCGTCTGCGGGTCCATGTAGACGCAGTCCTCGGCGTAGAACGTCAGCAGCTTCTGCACGTCCTTGGCGGTCCAGGCCGCCAGCCAGTCGGCGTTGAACGCCGCCTTCTCCTCAGGGCTCATGCCACCGCTCCGGTTTCGCCGAGGGCGTGGGCGCGACCCTCGGGGGTGAAGAATTCCGCGGGCGCCACCTCCGGCCCCGCCATGACCGCGACGCCATGCAGCGCCACCGAAGGGTCGGCCGCCGCGCGCTCGTGATACCGCCGCCGCCGCTCGGCCGCCGCGGGCCCGAACTCCATGTCCAGCTTGGCGGTGATGGCGGCGGCGAACCGCAGGCGGCGCATCCGCTCGGCCCGCTCCTCGGCGTAGGGTCTCAGCAGCGCCGGCCCCCAGTCGTCGGAGCCTCTCAGCAGCTCGCTGACGATCCGGACGTCGCGGTAGGTGATCGACAGGCCCAGGCCAGATATCGGGTCGTTCCAGCCGGCGGAATCGCCCACCAGCACGGCCCCCTCCACGAACGGCTCGTCGGTCCAGGAATCGGCGTTGAAGTAGCTGAACAGCGGCCCCGCCGGCCGGCCGGCGGCCAGGTGCGCGTTGAGTGGGCTGCACTCCATCCGGAAGGCGTCCAGGAACCGTCGCGCCCCGTCCGGGCCCTTGAACCGCTGCGCCTGATCCAGGGCATAGCCGCCATAGACCCGCACCCGGCCACCGCCCTGCGGGAAGGCGAGGTAGCCGAAGTCGCCCTCGGTGCCGATGCCCTGCAGGTCGGCCGGCCAGCCATCGGCGCCTTCCACCAGGAGGCCGGCGAACCAATGGTGCGGCTTGTCCTGGTGCAGAGTGATCCCACAGGCCTCGCGCACCTGCGACGTCCGGCCGTCGGCGCCGACGATCATCCGCGCCCGCGCCTCGTGCGTCCCGGTCTCGTCGGTGAAACCTACCGCCGGTTCAGGGCCCACGGCGACAGACGTGACCTGCACATTGCGCCGCGCATCGGCTCCAGCCGCCTTCGCGGCGTCAAACAGGGTCTGGCAGTGGTGCGGATGGCCGATGGCCAGCGGGCCCGCGACCTCGGGCGCGAAGAACCCCAGCGGCAGAGTTCGGGCCTCGGACGCCTCGGGCGAGCGCGTCTCATCATAGGTGACGTGGCGCGTGATGTGGTGGCCGCCGGCGCCGGCCAGCAGGTCGTAGAGGCCCAGGCGCTTCACCTCGGTCACGCCCCACGGGGCGATCCACTCGCCACGCACGCGGTCCTGGTAGGCCTCGGATTGCTCCAGCAGCAGCACGCGCGCGCCGGCTCGGGCCATCACCGTGGCCAGGGCCGATCCGCCGATACCGCCGCCGACGATGATCAGGTCGTAGCGGTCCACGCCTGTCCTCCCTGCCGGTCGTTCTTCGTTGCCGGCAGGATGGGCGGACTATCGCAAGGTCAGCAAAGCGGTTTCAGGGAACGAGGGCGTCGAACTCGTCCACCAACCGCTCGAGCTGGCGCACGCCGGCCGCCCAGAATTCCTTCTTCCGCGGATCCAGCCCGAACGGCGCCAGGGCCTCGACGTAGGTCTTGGTCCCGCCGGCGGCCAGGAGTTGTTCGTACAGCGGCGCGAACCCTTCCGGATCCTCCCGCCGCTTCTCCATCAGGGCCCGGACCAGCAGGTCCCCGAAGGCGTAGGCGTAGACGTAGAACGGCGCGTGCACGAAGTGGCTGATGTAGGCCCAGTAGTGGCGATAGCCTTCGTCGAACCGGATCGCCGGGCCCAGGCTCTCGGCCATCACCTCGAGCCATAGGCTGCCGATCTCCTCGGGCGAAAGCTCGCCCTCGGCCCGCGCCGCATGGAACTTGGTCTCGAACCGGTGGAACGCGATCTGGCGCACGACGGTGTTGATGCCGTCCTCGATCTTGCCCGCCAGCAGGCCACGGCGCTCGGCGGGCGTGGCCTCGGCCAGCAGCTTCTCGAACACCAGCCCCTCGCCGAAGATCGAGGCCGTCTCGGCCAGGGTCAGCGGCGTGTCGGCCAGCAGCGTCCCCAGCGGCCGGCAAAGTGTCTGGTGCACCGCATGGCCCAGTTCGTGCGCCAGGGTCAGCACGTCGCGCCGCTCGCCCATGTAGTTCATGAAGACGTAGGGGTGCTTCTCGGCCGTCACCGAGTGCGAATAGGCCCCAGACTGCTTGCCCGGCCGCGGCCGGGCGTCGATCCAGGGCTGGTTGAAGAACGTCTGGGCCGTGTCGGCGAACCTGGGCGCCAGGGCCTGGAAGCTCTCCAGCACCATGCCCCGCGCCTCGTCCCAACTGTAGGTGCGCGGCGCCGCCGTATCGAGGGGCGCGTTGCGGTCCCAGTGGTCCAGGCAGGTCTTGCCCATCGCCCGCGCCTTCAGTGCGTAGTAGCGGTGGCTGACGCTCTCGTAGCCTTCGACGACCGCGGCCTCCAGCGCCTCCACCGCTTCGGCGTCCACCTCGTTGGCCAGGTGTCGGCTGGCGGCGGGCGAGGCGTACTTGCGCCAGCGGTCCTCCACCTGCTTCTCGAAGGCCAGGGTGTTCAGGCAGAGCGCCAGGGTCGACGTGCGCTCCTCCAGCGCCTTGGCCAGCGCCGCGGCGGCCTGCTTGCGCCGCGCCGCGTCGGGGTCCGACATCCTGTTCAGCAGCTCCGGCAAGGTCAGGGTCTCGCGCCCGACCTTGGCCGACAGCTTGGCCAGGGTCTCGTCCGACAGGCGCGACCAGTTCGCCACCGCCGGCGCCTTGTCGAGCAACAGCTTTTCCAGGTCCGCCGACAGCTCGTGCGGACGGCCCGCCCGCACCCGCCGCAGCCACGGCCGCCAGCGCTGCGCCGCCGGATGCGCGTCCAGCGCGGCCTCCAGTTCGCCGTCCTCGAGCTGGTTCAGCTCCAGGGTGAAGAACAGAGTCAGGGACGCAATCTGCGACGTCCGGGCCCGGAGGTTCGCCTCGAACTTCGACCAGGCCGGATCGTCCCGCGCGGTCGAGGCCGCCAGCGCCGCGTACGAGCCGACGGCCCACATGGCGTTGGTGGCTTTCTCGTAGAGGTCGATCGCCCGGTCGATCAGCTCACCCAGCTTCGCCGGTTCGCCCCGCGCCGCCACGAAGGCGCCTTCCAGCTTCGCCAGCTCGCCGTTCAACCGCTCGGCTTCGGCGAGATCGGCGGCGATGCGCGGATCCTCGCGGTCCGCATACAGGTCGTCGAGCCGCCAGGTGGGCAGGGTGTCGGTCTTGAAGGGCGCGTTCATGCGGCAGCTTTAGCGCGCCCCGGCGCGCCGCTCCACCGTGGCCGCCGCGCTTGACCACAACGACAGACGGTGAGCGAATATCGATGCACGCCCTGGGCGATTTTCGACGGTCGCCCGGCGCGCGGGAGCACGAGCGATGGACAGGGGCCACAACAGGAACCGCCGCGCGATCGGGGTGGGGGTCATCCTCGCCGTCTCGCTCCTGACCTCCGGCTGCGCGACGCCCGGCCCCAAGCTTTCGCAAGACCTGGCCGGCCTGCGCACCGGGGTCGTCGCCACGCGGGAACAGGCGCGCCTCTCCATCGATTCCGCCAACAAGCTCGCCCGCGAGCAGGCCATCGAGTTCAAACTGGACAGTCCCGCCGTCGCCCTCGCCGAAAGCGATTTCCCGCTCGCCGTGGACCGCGCCGACGCCGAGGCCTGGAACGCCGCCTTCGGCGCGCTGGACGCCTATGCCGCCACACTCCAGTCCCTGGTCGACCCGGCCCGCGGCGCGGCGACCGGTGACGCCCTGGCCTCCCTCGGCCAGCAGCTGAACACCGGCCCGCTCCATGCCGGCCTGCCGGCCTCCGTCAGCGGGGCCTTCGCCGCCTTTGGCGGCGCGCTGGTCCAGGCGCGGGCCGAGAAGACCGCCGCGGCGGCCATGGTTCGCGTCGACCCCGCCTTCCAGACGGTCATGGCCGCCATGGCCGACGGAATAGGCGCCGACGACAGCAAGGGCCTGCGGCTCACCGTCCGGTCCAACTGGGCCGCCGCCCTGGCCCGGCTGCGCGTGGCCTACGCCGAAAAGCCGCCATCCGACCGCGCCGCGCGCCGGGCGGCCATCGGCCAGTTCCTGGCCGCCGTCGACGCCCGCGACGCCCAGCTCGCGAACCTGGCCGGGCTTCGCATGTCGCTCCTGTCGCTGGGCCGGGCCCATGCCGAAATCGCGGCCGGGAAGCCCGTCGCCGCGCAGGTGTGGATCGACCGCGCCCACTCCATACTCGACGACGTGCGCCGACGGATCGGCGACGCCGGGAAGGCCGCACCATGACCCGTCGCAATCCCGACCTCGTCGCGCTTCAGCACGACCTCTCCGATGTCCTGGACGACCTCATCGACGCCCAGGAGCGCGCCCAGACCGCCGACGCCGTCCGCGCGATCGCGCGCGAGATCGCCGAGGTGAACCACCGGATCACCGTCGCAGGCCAGCTCCTGTTCAAACGTCAGACGGAGCAGATCACCGAGGCGGTGCTGGCGATCCAGGAGGAACGCGCCGCCCTCGACGAGGCCATCGCCGACATCGAGAAGGTGGGCGCCTTCATCCGGACCGTCTCGTCCTTCCTGGGCCTCGTCGACCAGGCCCTGGACCTCGCCAAGCTGGTCTGAGCGGTCAGGCCGCGGCCGGGGCCTCGCGCAGTCCGCCGGCGCGCTCCAGCAGCCGACGCTGCTCGGCGCGGCTGCGGTAGAGGAAGTCGTGGGGCAGGCCCATCCGCACCGAGGCCTGGCACGGCGGCGAGTTCGGGATCGCCACCTTCTCCGCGAGGGCTCCGGCCAGCTTCAGGGCGATGCGGTCCGACGCTTTCAGGTCGTACTCCCGGCCGAGCTGCAGCGTCTGCCGCACCTTCGGCGGCAGGATCGACACCGCCGCCCGGGCCAGCGCCCGATGGAACAGCCGCGGCACGCCCGGGGCCGCCTTGCCCGAGCCGATGATGTCCAGGAACTCCCGCACGATCGGGTGCGGCTCGAATCCCGGCGCCAGTCGGTCCATCATCGCCATGAAGTCGGCAGCCGAGTGGATCGGGGTCTGCACGCCATAGAGCCGCGCGATCGCCTCGCCCTCACGGTAGAAGGCGTCCTTCTCGGCCGCCGTCAGCGGCTGCACGAAGCGGTCATAGGCGGTCAGGAATCCGTAGGCCGCCGTCGCGCTCACCCAGTCCAGCAACTCGACATCCAGGGCCTGGTAGTCCCGTCCCCCCGGGGTCTTGCCGCCCACCTGGGCATGCATGTTGGTCACCCCCTGGATGACCCGCCGCGCGGCGCTCTTCGGCCCGTAGACACCCACCATCGCCGCCGTGCCGGTCCGCTTCGAGCGTCCGATCGGGTCGGCCTTGTAGGTGGAATGATCCCATACGCCGGAGCGGATGCGCGGGTCGGCGAACTCCAGCAGCACGGCGGCCACGCCGCCGACACCGAGCGCGATCGGGTTCTTGAACACCCGCCACTGCACCGAGCCCGGATCGAGATAGGCCGGCTCGCCTGCCGGGGCGGCGAAGTCCACCTTCCAGCCCATGTAGGACGTGATCTCGGACATGGTGGCTCCCTCGGCAGCTCGACTGTATCAATTGATATAGTCCAGACGTCTATCGGTCGATATGGTTTGTCGCAAGGCCCGTCTTCGCGCAGAAGAGCGTTGATGACCGCTTCGCCGTCCACCGCCCCACAGACCGACGGCGTGACCATCTCGCGCGGCGAAGCGGCCCGACATCGCATCCTTTCCGCGGCCATGGAGGCCTTTGCCGAACGGGGGTTCAAGGCGGCCACCACCCGCCAGATCGCCGAGGCGGCCGGCGTGAACCTGCCTGCGCTCAAATACTATTTCGGCGGCAAGCAGGGTCTGTACCTGGCCTGCGCCGACGAGATCGCCCGTCGCTACGAGGCCCGGATGAATGCGCCAGTCACCGCGGCGGCCGAGGCCCTCGAGGGACCATTGTCGGCCCCAGAGGCGCGTCGCCATCTGAAGGCCGTCCTGGGCGCCCTCGCCGAGCAGCTCATGGGCGACGGGGACGCCGGAGTCTGGACCGCCTTCGCCCTGCGCGAGATGGCCGACCAGGGCCCGGCGTTCGACATGCTCTACGCTCAGCTCTGGGCGCCGGGGATCGAGCTGACCACGGCCCTTGTCGCGCGGGCGATGGGGGAGCCTGCGGCGCCGTCCGAGGCCGCCCGTCTACGGGCGTTGACGCTGATCACGGGCCTCACCGCCTTCAGCGTCGCTCGTCCGGTGGCGCTCCGGTCTATGGGTTGGAGCGAGCTCGACGCGGGCCGGCTCGCCCGCATTCGCCAGGCCATCGCAGACCAGATCGACGCCATCGGTTAACGGCCATACGAAAAAGGGCCGCCGGTCGCCCGGCGGCCCTCGCGGACTGATGTTCGTCCCGCCTTACTTCGACGGGCTGGTGTCCGGGGTGTTGGCCGTGGTGGCGCCGCCGTCGGCGTTGCCGGCCTGTTGCTCGATGGCGTCGGCCTGGGCGTTCAGCGCCTTTTCCTGAGCTTCGTTCGGGGTAGCGGCGGCCTGTGCTTCCAGGGAGTCGGCCTTGGCTTCCGCGGCCTTGTCCTCCGGGCTGCTGCAGGCGGCCATGGAAAGGGCCAGCAGGCTGGTGGCGGCGATAGCGGTAAGAGCGCGAAGTTTCATGGGTAAAGTCCTCGTGATGAGTGTGAGCTCCGCCGCACAACGGGGCCGCAGCGCGATGGTTCCGGACGCCGCGTCAACCGGCCTACAACAGCGCCAAAGAACAGAAGCTCTGGGAGGCAGGAATGTGTGAAGGTCAGCCGAAGAGGGAGCCCGAGCGGGTCGACGCCGTGGTCGTGGGCGCGGGCCTCAATGGGATCTACCAGCTCTATTCCCTGGTGGAGCGGGGCCTCTCCGTCCGCACCTTCGAGGCCGGCGAGGGGGTAGGCGGGGTCTGGTACTGGAACCGCTACCCCGGCGCCCGCTGCGACTCCCACTTTCCCTTCTACCAGTACTGGTTCTCCCAGGCGCTCTGGGACGAGGCCGACTGGAAGGAGCGGTTCCCGGGCCAGGCCGACATCGAGGCCTATCTCAACCGGGTCTGCGACAAGTTCGACCTGAAGCGCCACATTACCTTCGGCGCCCTGGTCACCGAGGCCCGCTTCGATGAGGAAACCGGCCGCTGGCTGGTCACGACCGACCGCGGCGATCGGGTCAGCGCCCAGTTCCTGGTGCTCAGCACCGGCGGCCTGTCCGTGGCCGCCAAGCCGCCGTTCGAGGGCGCCGAGCGCTTCAAGGGCCTGAGCTGCCACACAAGCCGCTGGCCGCGCGAGGGCGTGGACATGAAGGGCAAACGGGTCGGCGTGGTCGGCACCGCGGCCACCGGCATCCAGGTGATCCAGACCATCGCCCCCGAGGTGGAACGCCTGGTCGTGTTCCAGCGCACGCCCAACTATGCAATCTCGATGCGCAACGACCGGATCGGTCCCGACGACCTGGCGCAGATGCGGGCCGCCTATCCCGAGCTGCTGGCCGGCGTGCGACAGTCAGAGGGCGGCTTCGTCTATGGCGGCCCGCCGCCGCCGAACTTCGCCGACCTGACGCCCGCCGAGCGGACCGCGCACCTGGAACGCATCTGGGCCGAGGGCAACCTGCGCCTCTGGGGCGGTTCGTTCGCCGACGCCGGAGACAATCCCGAAGCCTCCGAATTCGTCTCCGATTTCGTCCGCGGCAAGATCCGCGAAAAGGTCAAGGACCCCGCCGTCGCCGAGAAGCTGATCCCACGCGACCACGCCTTCGCCAGCCGACGGGTGCCGCTCGAGAACGGCTACTTCGAGGCGTTCAACCGCGACAACGTCGAGCTGGTCGACCTGCGCGAGGACCCCATCGTCTCCATCGACGAGACGGGGGTGAACACCGCGTCCGGCCGCCATCACGACCTGGACGTCATCGTGTACGCCACCGGGTTCGAGGCCGGCGTGGGCGCCATCAGGCGCATCGACATCCGCGGGCGCGGCGGCGTCTCGCTGCGCGAGCAGTGGGACAAGGCCGTGACCACCACCGTCGGCATGCAGGTTCACGGGTTCCCGAACCTGTTCATGACCATGGCGCCGTTCGCGCCGGCCTCCGCGCTCTGCAACATTCCGGTCTGCTCGGACCAGCAGGTGCAGTGGATCACCGACACCATCGCCTTCGTCCGCGACCAGGGCCTCCGTTCGATCGAGCCCAAGGCGGAAACCGAAGCCGCCTGGATGGCCCACCACCAGGAGGTCTCCGAACCCACCCTGATCGGCCGCAACCGCCAGTCCTGGTACCGGCTGCCCACGGGAAACCGCGAGCTGATCGCCTACCTCGGTGGCCTCAATCAGTACCGGGCGACGTGCGAGGGGTACCGGGCGAGCGGCTACGCGGGCTTTGCGCTGACCTGACGGCGCGCGCGCCGCGGGCTCGTCCGAATCCACCGTTCGGTCGTAGATGTCGGTTCACGTCCCAGGATCGGAGCCTCGCCCCATGCGCGCCCTGCGTCTCGCCCTCCTCGTCGCCACGCTTCTCGCGCCCGCGGCGGTCCCCACCGTCGCGGCGGCCCAGAACACGGCCCAGCACATGCTGGAGTCCGCCCGGCAGATCCGCGCCAACGCCGAGAAGCTGAAGGACAAGATGCCGGCCGAGACGGTGGCTCAGATGCTGCAGCAGGCGGACGACATCGAGGCTGGCGTTGGCCGAGGCGACTATGGCCCCCTCGACGCCCCGGCCCCGCCGAAGCCGCCGACGCTTGCCGAGAAGCTGATGGCCGAGCACGGCCGCCTGGAATGGCTCTCCGCCCACGGCGCCTGCGCCGGCTACACGCACGAGAACTACCGCACCTTCCGCTACAGCCAGGCGATCAACGACCTCGACGCCCACTGCCGCAACGCCTTCGGCCACTGGGGGACCTACGAGCGGGTCAACCGCGACGGCCAGACCGAGGCCGCCGAACAGGCCCTGTTCTACTACGACGCCGCTGCCCGCCGGGCAGTGAAGGAACGCGGCGGAAAATGATTCCGAGCCTCTTGCGGCCCCGATTCCCGCGCCTATCTCAGGATTGCGGGACCGGGCCCCTCTGACGATCGACGGCGATCGTGATGTCGGACCGCACAGGTGCGCCTGGGGTCCGGAGCTCTCTCCCCCATAAGCCTGCCGGGTCCCGGGCGCGCCTCCAATCGGAGGAGCACACATGACCCATCATCGTATCTGGCGCCTGCGCAATCGGCATCGTGAGCTGGACCGTCTGATCCGGCAGGAGCAGCGCAAGCCCAACGCCGACGCCCTGGTGATCCAGGACCTGAAGCGGCGGAAGCTGCAGGTGAAGGACGAGCTGTTCCTGGCCGAGGCCGGCCTCGTCCCCGTCACCATCCGGATGAGCCACGCCTGACCCTCGGGCTTCGGAGGCGCGGCCCGTCCGCGCCTCCCTTGCCGACCGGAATCCCTGAATGACCGACATGCTCACGGCGGCCGTCCTCGGCCAGCCGCTCTGGATGTGGCTGGCCTTCGCCAGCCTCGTCATCGTCCTGCTCGCCTTCGACCTGGGCGTGCTGCACCGCGACCAGCATGAGATCGGCGTGCGCGAGAGCCTGCTGCTCTCGGGCGGCTACCTCACCCTCGGCCTGGGCTTCGGCGCCTGGGTCTGGAGCCAGCTCGGCCGCGAGGCGGGCATCGAGTACGTCACCGGCTTCCTGATCGAGAAGAGCCTGGCCCTCGACAACGTCTTCGTCATCGCCACCATCTTCGCCGCCTTCGCCGTCCCGCGCATCTACCAGCACCGCGTGCTGTTCTGGGGCGTCCTGGGCGTGATCGTCCTGCGCGGGATCATGATCGGCTTCGGCGCCGCCCTGGTCGCCAGCTTCGCCTGGGTGCTCTGGATATTCGCCGCCTTCCTGATCGTGATGGGCGTGAAGATGTTCTTCGCCGACACGACGCCCAAGGACCCGCACGACAGCCCCGTCTACCGCTGGCTCGCCAGCCATATCCGCCTGACGAAAGACCTCCACGGCCACCGCTTCTTCGTGAAGCAGCCCGGCAAGACCGGAAAGCTGGTGTGGTTCGCCACCCCGCTCTTCATGGCCCTGGTCATGGTGGAACTGGCCGACGTGGTCTTCGCGGTGGACTCGGTCCCGGCGATCTTCTCGATCACCACCGATCCCTACATCGTCTACACGTCCAACATCTTCGCCATCCTCGGCCTGCGGGCGCTCTACTTCGCCCTGGCCGCAGTGGTCGCCCGGTTCGCCTACCTGAAGCAGGCGCTGGCCGCCCTCCTCATCTTCATCGGCGGCAAGGTCTTCTTCGCCGAGGCCATGGGCTGGGAAAAGTTCCCCGCGCCGGTCTCCCTGGCCATCACCGCAGCCCTCCTGGCCGCCGGCATCGGCTGGTCGCTGTGGAAGACGCGCACCCTCGCGCCGAGAGAAGCGTGAGGGGGGCGGCGCGCCCTGCCTCACATCTTCTGCGTCGCGAGCAGGATCGAGGTCTCGGTCGAGGCGATGCCTTCGATCTGGCGGATGCGGTCCAGGGCCAGGCTGAAGGCGCCCAGGCTTTCCACGTCCAGCTCGGCCACGAGGTCCCAGCGGCCGTTGGTGGTGTGGACAGCCGCCACCTCGGGGAACCCCTTCAGCGCCTTCACCACCGCGCCGGAGCGCTCGCCTTCGATGGCGATGGTCATCACCGCGCGCACCCGGCCGGCGTCGACGTCGGGGCGGGTCTTGATGGTGAAGCCCTGCACCACCCCGGTCCGCAGCAGCCGCTCGATCCGGTTCTGCACCGTCCCGCGCGAGACCTTCAGCGCCTTGGCCAGTGTGGCGGCCGGCGTGCGCGAGTCGGCCCGCAGCAGGGCGATCAGGCGCTGGTCCAGGTCGTCGATCATTTCGCCAGATACCTATGCCGTTTCGGCAAACTGATCTGCGATATGTATCACCTTGCCGGCTTTTCGCTAGCGCGGGTGGAGATCAACCTCAGACGGAAGACACGCTTAGAGGACCCGCATGGACCGCCCCTTCTTCCTGATGACCGATCCCGGATGCTTCGATGTCAGCTACCGGATCAATCCCTGGATGAAGCCCGAGGTCTGGGGCGCGGAGAAGGCAGCCGCCGCCTGCGCCGCCTCCACGGCCCTGCGCGAGGCGCTGGAGGCCACCGGCGCGCACGTGGAGACGGTGGGCGCCGTGAAGGGCCTGCCCGATCTCGTCTTTCCGGCGAACGCCGCCGTGGTGCTCGACGGCAAGGTGCTGCTGGCCCGCTTCCGGCATCCCGAGCGCCAGGGTGAGGAGCCGCACTTCCGCGCCGCGTTCCAGCGGCTGAAGGCGCGGGGCCTCGTCGACGAGATCGTCGACCTGCCCGAGGGCCTGTTCCACGAGGGCGCGGGCGATGCGATCTGGGACGCCGACCGCCGCCACTTCTGGTGCGGCTATGGCCCGCGCTCGAGCCAGGGCGCGCTGCCCGCCATCCGCCGGACCTTCGGGCGGGAGATCATTCCCCTCGAGCTGGCCACCGACCGCTTCTATCACCTCGACACCTGCTTCTGCCCGCTGGCCGGGGGCAAGGTGCTGTACTACCCGCCCGCGTTCACGGCCGAGGCCCGCGCCAACATCCGCGCCCACGTGGCCGAGGCCGATCGGATCGAGGCCAGCGACGAGGAGGCCGCCGCCTTCTGCGTGAATGCGGTGAACCTCGGCTCGCGGATCATCATGGCCCGCGCGCCCGGCAGCCTGCGCGAGAAGCTCGCCGCCGCCGGCTACGCCCTGACCGAGGTGGACCTCGCGCCCTTCATCCTCTCGGGCGGGGCCGCCTACTGCATGACCCTGCGCCTCGATCGCCGCTCGGTCTCCGCCGCCCAGCTTCACGCCGCCGAATAGGGAGCGCACCCCCATGAACGACATCGCCCTCCAGCGCTCGCTCGCCGACCGCTACATCGAGACCGAGGCCCTCTACGGCGCCAAGAACTACAAGCCCCTCGACGTGGTGCTCACCCGAGGCGAGGGCGTCTACGTCTGGGACGTGGACGGCCGGCGCTACATGGACTGCCTGTCGGCCTATTCCGCCGTGAACCAGGGCCACTGCCACCCGAAGATCCTGGCCGCCATGGTCGAACAGGCCAGTCGCCTGACCCTCACCTCGCGCGCCTTCCGCAACGACCAGCTCGCGGCCTTCTACGAGGAGCTCTGCGCCCTCACCAACAGCCACAAGGTGCTGCCGATGAATTCGGGCGCCGAGGCCGTGGAGACGGCGCTGAAGGTGGCCCGCAAGTGGGGCTACGAGGTCAAGGGCGTGCCCGAGGGCCAGGCCGAGATCATCGTCGCCGCCGAAAACTTCCACGGCCGCACCGTGGCCATCGTCGGCTTCTCCACCGACCCACAGTCGCGCGGCGGCTTCGGCCCGTTCGCGCCAGGCTTCCGAACCGTCCCATTTGGCGACGCCGCGGCGCTGGAGGCGGCGATCACCCCCAACACCGTCGCCTTCCTGGTCGAGCCGATCCAGGGCGAGGCGGGCGTCATCATCCCCCCCGCGGGCTACCTGAAGCGGGCGCGCGAGCTGTGCACCCAGCACAACGTCATCCTGATCCTCGACGAGATCCAGACCGGCCTCGGCCGCACCGGCCGCCTGCTGGCCGAGGAGCACGAGGGCATTGAGGCCGACCTGACCCTGATCGGCAAGGCACTCTCGGGCGGCTTCTATCCGGTGTCGGCCGTGCTCTCGAACTCCGAGGTGATGAGCGTGCTGCACCCCGGCGAACACGGCTCCACCTTCGGCGGCAATCCCCTGGCATGCGCGGTCGCCCGGGCGGCGCTCAAGGTGCTGACCGAGGAGGGCATGGTCGAGAACGCGGCTCGCGTGGGCGCCCGTCTGATGGGCCGCCTTGCGGAGATCCGCGCCCCCCAGGTGAAGGAGGTGCGCGGCCGGGGCCTGATGCTGGCCGTCGAGCTGCACGCCGACGCCGGCGGCGCCCGGCGGGTGTGCGAGGCCCTGCAGGCCCGTGGTCTCCTCGCCAAGGAGACTCACGAGCACACCATCCGCATCGCCCCGCCGCTGATCCTGACCGACGACCAGGCAGACTGGATCGCCGACCAGTTCGCGGAGGTGCTGAGGTAGGGCTGGCGCCCTACCCGATCGGCATCGCCACGGTGGCCTGGCCGCTCTGGGCCTTCTTCGCCTCGTCGATCACGTAGGCCCGCACGTCCTCGGCGTCCTTCGGCGTGAGGAAGCGCGCGAAGCTGGCCATGCCGCGGCTGGCGCTGGTTCCGTCGATCAGCACGCCCTTCCAGTTGTCGGCCGACATCAGCATCGGCGAGCGCTTGAGGTCGGGCAGCCAGGCGCCGGAAGCGTTGGGGCCGTGGCAGACCTGACAGTTGTTGTGGAAGATGGCGAAGCCCTTCTTCACGTCGCCGGTCGAGCTGATCTGCGTCAGGTCCAGGGCCGGCAGTTCGGCCGGCTCCGGGAACGCGGGGGCCTGCGCCTTGCCGCCCAGCTTGAAGACGAGGAGCCGTCCCGGCAGGCGCGGCCGCGTGGGCATGGAGGCGGGCGCCGAGATCTGGCCGCCGCCGCCGACGCCGACCATGACGGCCACGTACTGCTCCCCGTCCAGCTCATAGCTCATCGGCGCGGCGATGATCCCGTTGCCGGTCTTGTAGCTCCACAGGCGCTTGCCGTTGGCCGCGTCATAGGCCGCGAATTCCCCGTGGGCGGCGCCCTGGAAGACCAGGCCGCCGGCGGTGGAGAGCACGCCCGCGTTCCAGAAATAGGGGTGGTCGACGGTCCACACCGCCTTCTGCTGAACCGGATCCCACGCCACGAGCTGGCCCTTCACCATGGCGGTGATGGCCTTCATCGTGGCCGCATCCGTGGGCAGGGCGTTGGTCAGGAAGTCTACGCCGACGTTCCAGCCGCCGGCCTTGTAGCCGAACGACTTGTCGTCGGTGTAGGCGAACGGCGTCACGTTGGTCGGGATGTAGACGAGGCCGGTCTTCGGGTTGAAGGCCATCGGCTGCCAGTTGTGTGCGCCCAGCGGGCCCGGCACCTGCAGCACCGCCGCGTTCTGGTAGCGCGCCGCCGGGTTCTCGATCGGCCGGCCGGTCTTCATGTCGACGCCCGAGGCCCAGGTGATGTTCGTGTAGTTCTTGGCCGAGATGAGCTGACCGGTGGCCCGGTCGATCACGTAGAAGAAGCCGTTCTTCGGCGCCTGCATCAACACCTGGCGCTGCTGGCCGCCGATGTTCAGGTCGGCCAGCATGATGTGCTGGGTCGCCGTGTAGTCCCAGCTCTCGGCCGGCGTGGTCTGGTAGTGCCAGACGTATTCGCCGGTGTCCGGCTTCAGGGCCAGGATCGAGGAGAGGAAGAGGTTGTCGCCCTTCCCGCCCGACCGCAGCTTGTGGTTCCACGGGTTGCCGTTGCCGATGCCGAAGTAGACCAGGTCCAGCTTCGGGTCGTAGGCCATGGAGTCCCAGGCCGTGCCGCCGCCGCCGGTCTTCTTCCACTCGCCGTCCGACCAGGTGGCGTTGACCTTGCCGGCCATCACCTTGTCCGAGGCCGCGCCGTCGGGCGCGCCGGTGGCGTTCGGCACGGTGTAGAAGCGCCAGACCTGCTTGCCGGTCGCCGCGTCGTAAGCGGTGATGTAGCCGCGGACGCCGTACTCGCCGCCGCCGTTGCCGATCAGCACCTTGTCCTTCACGACGCGCGGGGCGCCGGTGATGGTGTAGGGCTTAGAGGTGTCGGTGGTCTGGACCGACCAGACAGGCTTGCCGGTCTTGGCGTCCAGCGCCACCAGGCGGCCGTCCAGCGTGCCGACGTAGACCCGGCCCTTCCAGATCGCGGCGCCGCGGTTGACCACGTCGCAGCAGGCGTCGAAGCCCTTCGAGCCCTGCACGCCCGGGTCGTACTTCCAGAGCTGCTTGCCGGTCTTGGCGTCGAAGGCGAAGACCTTGGACCAGGCCGTGGTCGTGTAGAGCACGCCGTCCACCAGCAGCGGCGTCGCCTCCTGGCCGCGGTCGGTGTCGAACTCTGCGAACCAGGCCAGGCCCAGCTCGCCGACATTGCCCGTGTTGACCTTGTCG
Organism: Phenylobacterium kunshanense; assembly: GCF_003254525.1. Classification (GTDB taxonomy): domain Bacteria; phylum Pseudomonadota; class Alphaproteobacteria; order Caulobacterales; family Caulobacteraceae; genus Phenylobacterium; species Phenylobacterium kunshanense. Next base: position 413,049 of record NZ_QFYS01000002.1, on the reverse strand, counting down.
AGCGGGCTGAACCGCTGCTCGTTGTAGTCCTTGCCATAGGACAGCCACTCGGCGTTGCCGGCGGCGGCCTCCAGCCGCTTGGCGTCGACCGAGCTCTCGCCCTTCTGACACGCGGCCACGGTGGCGGCCAGGACGAGCGCAAGGCCCAGACGGACGAACTTCATGACGCCTCCCCCGCCGATTTCTTCAGATGATCGGCGTTCAGGCGGCACTATGCGCGGCTTGGGCGCCGCCGCAAGCGTGCCGCTGCGGAACCGACGTCAGACCATGGCGCCCAGGCTGGCCCGCGCCGGCGCCTGCGACGGCCGCAGCCGCGCGTAGGCCTCGGCCAGGCCGTCGACCGCTTCCGCCAGAGTCTCCGGGGGCAGGGTGTACGGCAGGCGGATGAAGCGCTCGAAGGCGCCGTCCACGCCGAACCGCGGCCCCGCCGCCAGGCGTACGCCGAACCGCTCGGACGTCGCCGCCAGGGAGGTCGACACTGGCGCCGGCAGCTCGGCCCACAGGGACAGGCCGCCGGGGGGCGAGGCCACCTTCCACTCCGGCAGCCGCTCGCGGACGAGGTCGAGCAGCACGCCCCGGCGATGCCGCAGCATGTCGCGTCGCGCCGCCAGGGAGGTCTCCTCGCCGGCGATCAGGTGGACGGCCGCGAGCTGTTCCAGCAGGGGTGTGCCGAGGTCGATGGACGCCCGGCGCGGCGCCAGGGCCTGGATCGTCTGGACGTCGGCCCGGATCCAGCCGAGCCGCATGCCGCCCCAGAAGCTCTTGCCCATCGACCCCAGCCGGACAAGGCCCTCGTCGGGCTCCTCGAACGCATAGGGCTGGATCGGCGCATCGAGCCACAGGTCGATCAGGGTCTCGTCGAAGATCACGGTGGTGCGCGAACGGGCCGCCGCCTGGGCGATGGCGAAGCGGCTTTGCGGCGACATCCAGCGGCCGGTCGGGTTGTGGAAGTCGGCGATGAAATAGGCCAGCCGCGGCCCGCTCTGCCGCAACGCGGCCGTCACGCCCTCGACGTCCCAATCCTCGCCCGGCAGGCCGACCGGCGCGGGCCGACAAGAGGCGCGCTGGATGGCGTCGATGGCATGCGGATAAGTCGGGTGATCGATGACCACCCGGTCGCCGGGACCGCAGGTCAGGCGCAGCATCAGGGCGAAGGCGTGCTGCGCGCCGTTGGTGATCATGATCTGGTCCGCCGTCGTCGGCAGGCCCCGGCGCGTGTATCGATCGGCGACGGCGGCCCGCAGCTCGGCCAGGCCCAGCGCCGCATAGCCATGATTGGGCAGGTGAGCCGGCAACTGGCTGAGCGCCGCCGCGTAGGCGCCGTGGACCACCTCCGCCGCCGGCGGAGCCGCGGACGCCAGGTCGATCAGGCCTTCCGACGCCGAACCGGCCATCAGGCTGGCCATCCCCCGCTCGCCCGGCCCCTTGGGCAGTCGGGTGCGGGCCCCGGCGCCCTGCCGGCGGTCCAGGAAGCCGTCGTCGCGCAGGCGGGCTAGCGCCGCGGTCACGGTCGTGCGCGAGACCTCCAGGGTCGCCGCCAGCTCCCGCTCGCCGGGGAGCACGACGTCCAGGGGAAGCCTGCCGTCCAGGATCAGCAGGCGCAGGCTGTCCGCGAGTTGGCGATAGGCGGGACCGCCCCGGCCCTCGCGCCAGGCGCCAAGGAGGCGGGTGAGGGATGCGGGGCCGATGCGACGGGCGTTCATGGAGCCACCCTCGCACAACTGGCACTGTTTTCCAGGTCCACTTTCGACGATCTGGCTGGGCCATGATGATCCGTCGCCTCACCCAGCTCCTGATCGGTCTCTATCTCTACGGGGCCTCGATGGCCTTCCTGCTGCGGGCCGGACTGGGTCTCGACCCCTGGGATGTTTTCCATCAGGGCCTGTCCCATCACGTGGGCCTGTCGTTCGGCATGCTGGTGAATCTCGTGGGCGCCGTGGTGCTCCTGCTGTGGATTCCCCTGCGCCAGCGGCCGGGCGTCGGAACCGTGGCCAACGTGCTCGTCATCGGCACGTCGGTGGACCTGACGATGATGATCCTTCCCGCCGTCGAGGACTTCGCCGTCCGCGTCGGTCTCCTGCTGGGCGGCGTGGCGCTGAACGGGATCGCCGGGGCGATGTACATCGGCGCCGGCCTGGGTCCGGGGCCACGGGACGGGCTGATGACCGGGCTGGTGCGCCGGACGGGCTGGTCCATCCGCCTGGTCCGCATCGGCATCGAGCTGGCCGTTCTCGTCCTGGGCTGGCTCCTCGGCGGAACCGTCGGCGTCGGTACTGTGCTCTACGCCCTGGCCATCGGCCCCCTGGTTCAGACCTTCCTGCCCCTCTTCATGATTCCGGAGCACAACCGGCGGGCGCAGAAAACGGCCGCCGTTAACCCCTGACTCAGCTCTCCGAAACCCCGCCTTTACCCCTCCCATGTTCCAAAGGGAGACAAGAACGAGGGTCCGCCAGAACGGCGGGCGTCCAGTCGGGTGGGTGTTTTCAAATGGCCAAAACGGTCCTGGTCGTCGATGACGACCCCACGCAACGTCGCCTGATCCAGGCGGTCCTGGAGCGCGACGGTTTCGCCGTCGCCCACGCCCAGAATGGCGACGAGGCGATCAAGCATCTCAACGCCGGCGCGCCCGTCGACGTGGTCCTGCTGGACCTCGTGATGCCGGGAATCTCCGGCCAGGACACGCTGAAGGAGATGCGCGCGCGCGGCTTCTCGCAGCCGGTGATCGTGCTGACCGCCACGGGCGGGATCGACACCGTGGTCCAGGCCATGCAGGCCGGCGCCTGCGACTTCTTCGTGAAGCCGGCCAGCCCCGAACGCATCACCGTCTCCATCCGCAACGCCCTGTCCATGGGCGCCCTGAAGGGCGAGGTGGACCGGCTGAAAAAACACGCCTCCGGACGCACCACCTTCGACGACCTGATCGGCGGCTCGCCCGCGATGATGATGGTCAAGCGGCTGGGCGAGCGGGCGGCCAAGTCCTCGATCCCGATCCTGATCACGGGCGAAAGCGGCGTCGGCAAGGAAGTCATCGCCCGCGCGGTGCACGGCTCGTCCGACCGCGCCGGCAAGCCCTTCGTGGCGGTCAACTGCGGCGCCATTCCCGAGAACCTGGTCGAGAGCATCCTCTTCGGCCACGAGAAGGGCAGCTTCACCGGCGCCACCGACAAGCACCTGGGCAAGTTCCAGGAGGCCAACGGCGGCACGCTGTTCCTCGACGAGGTCGGCGAACTGCCCCTCGACATCCAGGTCAAGCTGCTGCGGGCGCTGCAGGAGAGCGAGATCGACCCGGTCGGCGCCAAACGCTCCATCAAGGTGGACGTGCGGATCGTCTCCGCAACGAACCGCGACCTGTCGCAAGCGGTGAAGGAGGGCCGGTTCCGCGAGGACCTGTTCTATCGCCTGAACGTCTTCCCGATCGAGGCGCCGTCCCTGCGCGAGCGGAAGGAAGACATCCCGGCGCTGGTCGACTGCTTCGTCCGCCGCTTCAATGTGGAGGAAGGCAAGACCGTCGTGGGCGCGAGCCCCGAGACCCTGGCCTGCCTGACCGCCCACGACTGGCCCGGCAACGTCCGCCAGCTCGAGAACGCGGTCTATCGCGCCATCGTCCTCGCCGACGCGCCCTATCTGCAACCGCACGATTTCCCGGCCATTTCAGGCATCGCCGCGCCCCCGCCGGAATACGTGCCCCAGGCCGCGCCAAGCCCCCAGGCCGACGCTGTCGCCAGCGCGGCCCCGGCCGGCGAACAGCCGGTTCGCATCCTCGACGGCCGTGGCCATCTGCGGACCCTCGAGGAGATCGAGCGCGATCTGATCCAACTCGCCATCGAGGTCTATGCGGGCCACATGAGCGAGGTGGCCCGCCGCCTCGGCATCGGCCGCTCCACCCTCTATCGCAAGGTGCGCGAACAGGGCCTGGATGGACTGGTGAAGGGCGCCGAGGATTCCGAGGAAGCGGCCGCCTGAACGAACGGCCGTTCAGCTACCGATCGTTAACACACGCAAATCGCAAACTTTTTTCACGCCAACCTGCATCCGAGCCGCCGGCCCGCGCGTATCTTCGGCATGAGCTGGATGGCATATTGCTGGCGGGAAGCGTTCGAGTGCGAACGACTGGCCCGCGACTACGAGGGGCCGGCCCGCCAGGAGTGGCTGGAAGCGGCGCAGCACTGGCTGGATCAGAGCGCCCGCGCCGCCGGCCAGCCTTCGCCCCGCGCGCCCGCACCGCGTCACCGCGCGCCCGTACTTACGCTTTGACCTTCCGGCGGAAGGGCCGCCGCGCCAGCGGCTTCTTCTCGCCCTTCGCCTTGGCCGCGATCTCCTTGAGCTTCACGTTCTGCAGGACCGAGAGCGCCTCGCCCGGCGAGCCCTTCTCAGGATCCCCGAAAGCCCGTCCATAGGTCTTCACCCGGTCGGTCACTTCCGCCAGGAACTCACCCTCCCAGTCGGAGAGCTCCACACCGGCCTTGTCGGCCGTCCGCCGGGCGCGCTTCAGGGCGTTGAGGGCGGCGCGCTTGGCTGCCGCCTTCCGGGCCTCGAAGGGCGAGAGGGGCGGCTTGCGGCTCAAATCTCTCCGATGGCCGAGAGATAAAGGTCGAGGATCGCTTCCTCTTCCTGGCGCTTGGCCCGGTCCTGCTTGCGGATGCGGATCACCTTGCGCAGGACTTTCACGTCGAACCCGTTGCCCTTGGCCTCGGCGAAGACTTCCTTGATCTGCTCGGCGATCTCGGACTTCTCCTGCTCGAGACGCTCCACGCGCTCGATGATGCTCTTCAGCTGGCCCTGGGCGGTCGCGTTCAGGACGTCGGAGTGGGCGGTAGCGTCGTCGGCCATGGCCAAGCCTTTAAACTGGATGCGGGTCGTCGGAAAGGCGCGGAACCTACCCACCGAGTCGGGGGCTGTCACGCGCTCCTGAACCTTGGCTAAATGCCAGCCGTTGAGGCGGATGGACGCGGAGGACGCATGACGGACGAAACCCGCCGGAAGGTGACCGAGGACGACGCATTGGCCGCCGTGCGGACGCTCATCGAATGGGCGGGGGACGATCCCGACCGCGAGGGGCTGCTGGACACTCCGCGCCGCGTGGTGAAGGCCTACCGCGAGCTCTTCGCCGGCTATGACGCCGATCCCCGCGAGTATCTCGAGCGCACCTTCGAGGAGGTGGGCGGCTACGATGAGCTGGTCCTGTTGCGGGACATCCGCGTGGTCAGCTTCTGCGAGCACCACATGCTGCCGTTCCTCGGGAAGGCCCACGTGGGCTACCTGCCGAGCGACCGGGTGGTGGGCATCTCCAAGCTGGCGCGGGTGGTGCACGGCTTCGCGCGGCGCCTCCAGATCCAGGAGAAGCTCACCGCCGAGATCGCCGAGGCGATCCAGGACATCCTGAACCCCAAGGGCGTCGGGGTGGTGATCGTCTCCGAACACAGCTGCATGACCATGCGCGGCGTCAACACGCCCGGCTCGCGCCTGACCACCAGCAGCCTGCTGGGGGCGGTGCGCGATGATCCGCGGACGCGGCAGGAGTTCTTCGACCTGGTCCGCCAGGGGGACTGAGGCCGGCTCCCGAAAAAGGAGCGGCCCCCCGCCGGGGAAACGGGGGGCCCAGGGCTCGACCAGTGGAGAGAGTGACTAGGCGAGCGAGAGAGCGTTGCGACGGCGAAGGACTGCGCCCGCGGCGCCGAAGCCCATGATCATGAAGGCCCAGGTCGCCGGCTCGGGCACCGCCGCGAAGTTCGCCGCGGCGTTATCGACCTCGAACGAGTTGGACGACGAGGACAGGATCACCTGGCTGACCTTGTAGTCGCCGAAGTCGAAATTGATGCGCTTGCCCCACGACCACGCCTGGCTGGTGTCGCCCTGGAACATCTGCGTCCCGTTGATGGTCTGGTCGAAGCCGGCGCCGATGAACCGGATCGAGTTGTAGGTGTCGGGCGAGCCCATGTAGAGGCTGAAGCTCGACATCAGGCGCGTGGAGGTGAACGTCGCCGACTTGCCGCCCGGCACGGTCAGGTAGTTGGTCGGATCGTTCGGGAGAGTCCCGCTGTAGCCGCCCACGCCTTCGTTCACGCCCACGGTCGCGCCGTTGAGGGTCAGGGTGACGAAATCCACCAAGGTGGCGTCCTGGTCGGCCGGGTTGTTGAAGTCCGCGATCAGGGTCTGGCCGGCCGGCAGGGTGTTGGGGTCACCGACGCTCACATGGGTGACGACGACCGCGGCGGAGGCGGGCGCGGCGATGACCACGGCGGCGGTGGCGAGCAGGGCGCTGAGGGTAAGACGCATCGTCAGGATCCAATTCTGGCGACGAACCCCGCTCAGGGAGCCCGTACAGGTTTGAGACAGAACACAGCTACTTCGCAGCCCTCTCTGCGAACGGCGTGCCAGTTTGTGTCTGGGTGAGGGGCCGGACGGTTCCGGCCGCGCTCAGAGCAGCCCGCGCGCCTCGAGGGCGGGCTGCAGGGTCGCCGGATCCGTGAAGTGGTGGACGTCGAAGCCCAGCCCCCGTGCGGTCTCGATGTTGCGGGCGCTGTCGTCCACGAAGAGGAAATCGCCGGGAGCCAGGCCGAAGCGCTCGCAGCAGAGGCGGAAGATGGCCGGGTCGGGCTTCATCACGCCTTCGAACCCCGAGGCCACCACCCCGGCCAGGCGGCCGAACGCGGGACTCATCGCCACGGTCGCGTCGAACGTCTCATGGCTGATATTGGAGAGGCCGTACTGCGGGACGCCGCGCGCGTGCAGCGCCTCGACGGCCGCCTCTGTCTCGGCGATCGGCCCTGAGAACATCTCGTCCCAGCGTTCGTGCCAGGCGCGGATCTCGGCTTCGTGGTGCGGGTGGAGGGCGGCGAGCCTGGCGACGTTTTCGGCGAAGGTCAGGCCACAGTCGGTCGGGGCGTGCCACTCCATGGTGCACACCTCGGACAGGAACCGGTCGCAATGGACCGGATCAGGAAATATCTTGGAATAGAGCGTGCGCGGGTTCCAGCGCACGATGACATTGCCGAAGTCCCAGAGCAGGGCCTTCGGCACGCCCCGTTTCTCAGCCCTGCTTGGCCTTGAAGCGCGGGTCGGTCTTGTTGATCACATAGACCCGGCCCTTGCGGCGCACGAGCTTGCAGTCGCGGTGGCGAGTCTTGAGCGACTTGAGCGAGCTTCTGACCTTCATGACCGTATCTTCAAGCGGGCCGCGGGCGGCCGGTTGGCGAACAAGAGCGGGCGCATATACGGGGAGGCCCCGCTTGAGTCAACCGGACGGCCTGACGCCGTTGTGATTGGGTCGGCCGGCGACGCGCCTTAGATTCATTCGGATGCGTCGCAGTCTCCTCGTGCCCGTCCTCGTCCTGTCCGGTTGCGCCACCCCGCCCCGGCCCCTGCCCCAGGCGCCCGCGCCCGTCGTCGCCGCGCCCGCGGCGTCGCAGGCCGCCGTGCCGGCCGCCCAGCCCTCCATCGCCCCCCCGACGGCCTCGGGCGACATGATCTTCGACGCCTGGGCCTCCGAGTTCCAGGGCCGCGCGCTGGCCGCGGGCGTCGATCCGGACGTGCTGCGGCGGGAAATGGCCGGCCTCAGCCCCGACCCGCGGGTCGCGGCTCTCGACAGCCGCCAGCCCGAATTCTCCAAGCCCATCGGCGACTACCTGCGGGGCGTGGTCACCGCCGACCGGCAGACGATCGGCCAGCGCCGCGCCGCCAGCGTGGCCGAGTTCGGCGCCATCGAGCAGCGGTTCGGCGTGCCGCGCGAGATCCTGCTTGGCGTCTGGGCGCTGGAGAGCGGCTTCGGCTCGCTCCAGGGCGACAATGACGTCCTGCGCTCCCTGGCCACCCTGGCCGCCCAGGGCCGCCGGCGCGCCTGGGCCGAGGGCGAGATGATCGCGGCGCTGAAGATCATCCAGTCCGGCGAGCACCCCCGCGCGCGCCTGAAGGGCTCCTGGGCCGGCGCCATGGGGCAAACCCAGTTCATCCCCACCACCTTCCTCTCCACGGCGGTCGATCAGGACGGCGACGGTCGGCGCGACATCTGGGGCTCGGCGCCCGACGCCCTGGCCTCCGCCGCCAACCTGCTGGCCAAGGCGGGCTGGGCCCGTGGCCAGAGCTGGGCGCGCGAGGTGACCGTGCCGGCGGGCTTCGACTTCAGCCTGACCGAGGGTCCCCAGGAGACGCCGGACTGGTGGGCGCAGAAGGGCGTCCGCCGGGCCGACGGCCAGGTCTGGTCGGCGGCCGACGCCACGGCCAAGGCCCAGTTCATCGCGCCCGCCGGCGCCGGCGGGCCCCTGTTCCTGGTCTTCCCGAACCACTTCGCCATCCGCCAGTACAACAACAGCATCGCCTACGCTTTGGGTGTGGGTCTGCTGGCCGACCGGATCGGCGGCGCGCCGCCCCTGTCGCGCCCCTGGCCGGCGGAGACGCCCCTGGCCCTGGTCGACCGCATGACGGCCCAGCGCGCCCTCGCCGCCCTCGGCTTCGATCCGGGCGCGCCCGACGGGGTCGTGGGCATGGGCACGCGCAAGGCGTTGCGTGAGTGGCAGAAGGCCCGTGGCCTGACCGCCGACGGCTATCTGTCGCCGGACATGGTGCGCCGGCTCAAGGCCGAGGCGGACGCAAAGCCCGCTACCGCGCCTTAACCCGTCCCGCCCTCGTCGCTCTTCTCGAGCGTGGCGATGGCCGTCGCCTCCCGCGTCGCGGGCTTGGGATCGGCGTTCTTCAGGGCGGTGTTGCGGAAGGCGTAGACCAGCATCCAGCCCATGAGGGCAGTGTTGAGCAGGAACGGCAGCGGGCCGTAGTGCTGGTAGAGGAAGACGAAGGCCGGCGCGAAGATCACATTGATGCCGTTCACGGCGGCGATCGCGCCGGCGACGCGGGCCTGCTCGTCGATGCCGACGGCGATGGACGAGCCGGCGGTGAACCCGGGCCGGGCGAAGCCGAAGCCCAGGCTGGACAGGGCGTAGCCGGTCACCACCGTGTAGAAGCCGATGTCGTTCGCAGGGGCCAGGGCGACGATCAGGTTGCCGGCCGCCGCGATCCCCACGCCCCAGCGCAGGAGCTGGCGCGGCGTCATCTCGAACATCCGGATCAGGCCCCACTGGGCCAGCAGCCCCGCCACCGCGCCGAACATCATGGCGACGGCGATGTAGAACTGGGCCTCGGCCGGGGACTTGCCCAGCTTGTCGATGATCAGGAAGCCCAGGGTCTGCGCCTGGGCCGTCTGGCAGGTGGCGACGATGAACCCGTAGACCAGGAATGGCGTGATGCGCGGGTCGCGCCACATCGGCCGCTCCTTCGCCGCGCCGCCGACCACCGGCCGGCGGGGACGCTGGGCCTCGGCGGCCACCCGCTGGTCGGGTAGCCAGCGCCAGACCACGAACAGCATGGCCAGGGCGATCAGCGCGAAGATGAAGAGCGGCCCCGCCAGGCCCACCACCGGCAGGATGAACAGGGGCGCCAGGAACGGTCCGATCACCGTGCCCATGCCAAAGGCGCCGGCCAGGCTGGCCATCGCCTGGGTGCGCCCCTCGGGCGGCGTGCGCTCGGCCACATAGGCCTGGGTCGCCGGATTGCTCGCCGCGCCGAAGAGACCGAACAGCGCCCGCGCCAGCAGGAAGAGCACGAAGATGACCATCGGCGCCGCCAGATGGCGGAGCCCCGCACTGACCACCACGCCGCACAAGGTCATCGACACCATGAAGCCCGCCAGGCCCACCATCATCAGCGGCTTGCGCCCGTGCCGATCGGAGGCCCGCGCCCATCCTGGGGACGAGGCCGCCCAGAGGAGCGCCGACAGGGAGAAGATGGCCGAGACCATCGCGTCGGGGATGCCGATCGAGCGGCCGATGGCCGGCAGCACGGAGATCAGCCCCGTATTGCCCATGGCCGTCGCCATGGACACGGCGAAGATGATCGCAAAGGACCGCCGGGGCAGCGCGCCGGCCGCGGAAGTGGCCATGCCCATCGCTTAAGGGCGTTCCGGCGGCGCGGCAATTGCGCCGCAGCCGCGCGCTCACCGAGGATTAAGCATTAACGGCCATTCTCCCGGCGCGTCCCCGGGGGAGTCCATGTTCCAGATAATCGGTCTCGTGCTGCTGTTCGGCATGGTGTTCGGCAGCTACATCCTGGCTGGCGGCAACATGGGCGTGATCCTGCACGCCTTGCCCCACGAGATGATGGCCATCGGCGGCTCGGGCATCGCGGCCTTCCTGATCTCCAACTCGATGTCGACCATCAAGGGCGTCGGCGGCGGCATGGGCAAGGTGTTTGGCGGTCCCAAGTGGAAGGCGTCGGACTACCGCGACCTGCTCGCGCTGCTCTTCCTGCTCACCAAGACGATGAAGTCAAAAGGCGTCATCGCGCTGGAAAGCCACATCGAGAATCCCAAGGAATCGACGATCTTCAGCCGCTTCCCGAAGATCATGAAGGACCACTTCGCGATCGATTTCATCTGCGACACGCTGCGGATGATGACCATGAACCTCGAAGACCCGCACCAGGTCGAGGACGCCATGGAGAAGCAGCTCGAGAAGCATCACCACGAAGCCCTGGCGCCCAGCCACGCGATGCAGAACCTCGCCGACGCCCTGCCGGCGCTCGGCATCGTCGCCGCCGTGCTGGGGGTCATCAAGACGATGGGCTCCATCACCGAGCCGCCCGAAGTGCTAGGCGGCATGATCGGCGGCGCGCTGGTCGGCACCTTCCTTGGCGTGTTCCTGGCCTATGGCATGGTCGGCCCGATGGCCACGCGCATGAAGGAAGTGGTCGAGGAGGAGGGCGCGTTCTATCGCATCATCCAGGCCGTGCTCGTGGCTCACCTGCACGGTAACGCCGCCCAGATCTCGGTCGAGATCGGTCGCGGCAACGTGCCGTCGGACTCCCAGCCCAGCTTCCTGGAACTGGAAGAAGCCCTCTCCAACATTCCCACCGAGGCCTGATCTCCACCCCAATCGCCCTTCAGGGGAAAAGTGATCACAAGTCCGTGACTTTTGGTCTTGTCATCACGCCCTCGTGAGGGGTATCACTGCCGTTGCGTCGGGGGGAGGTTGTTCCCATCCAGTTCGGCGGGAATGTCCGACCGGCGCCTGACACACCGACCAGAGGACCAGGGATATGACCAAGCAACTGCTGATCGCCGCCGCCGCGATGCTCGCCCTCGCCGCTTGCCAAAAGAAGGAAGAGGCCCCGGCTGAAGCTCCGGCCGCTGAAGCCGCCGCTCCGGCCGAAGCCGCTCCGGCCGCCGACGCCGCCGCTGCCCCGGCCGCCGACGCCGCCGCTGCTCCGGCTGCCGACGCCGCTGCCGCTCCGGCCGCCGACGCCGCTGCCGCTCCGGCCGCGCCGGAAGCGAAGTAAGCGCCTCTACGCGCTACGCGTTACGGAAGGGCCGCCCTCGGGCGGCCCTTCTTCGTTTTGAGATCTCCCGATGAGCGCGGACAGCCCGCTTTCCTGGACCGAGGACGGCCAGCCCCGCTCACGCCTGTTCGGCGACGTCTACTTCTCGGCCGAGGACGGTCTCGCCGAGACCCGGGCCGTCTTCCTGCACGGATGTGGCCTGCCTGACGCCTGGCTCGGGCGGCGTCGGTTCGTGGTTGCGGAACTGGGGTTCGGCACGGGCCTCAACATCGCCGCCCTGCTCGACCTGTGGCGGACGAGCCGCCCGGCGGACGCTCACCTCCATGTCTTCTCGATCGAGGCCTTTCCGATCACCGCGGATGAAGCGGCGCGGGCGCTCGCCCGCTGGCCGGAACTGTCGGAGATCGCGGACCTGCTGGTCCGCCGCTGGCCCGGCCGGGCGCGCGGCCGCCACCGGGTCGACCTTCCCGAGTTCTCCGCGACGCTGGACCTGGCCGTGATGGACGCCGCCGAGGCGCTGTCGGGATGGCAGGGAAGTGCCGACGCCTGGTTCCTGGATGGGTTCTCGCCCGCGCTGAACCCCCAGATGTGGAGCGACGAGGTGCTGGGGCTGGTGGCCGCGCGGTCGGCGCCCGGCGCCCGCGCGGCCACTTTCACCGTCGCCGGACATGTCCGCCGAGGCCTCGCCGCCGCCGGGTTCGCCGTCGAGAAGCGCCCAGGCTTCGGCCGCAAGCGGGAACGCCTGGAAGCCCGCATGCCGGGCGCCGCACACGATGCGCCCCGCCGGCGCGTGGCCGTGGTCGGGGCCGGCATCGCCGGGGCTTCCCTGGCGCGTGCGATCCGCGCACTCGGGGACGAGCCGATCGTGGTCGAGGCCGACAGGCCCGGCGCCGGAGGATCGGGGAACCCCGCCGGCCTGGTGACCCCACGGCTGGATGCAGGTCTGGGCGAGGCGGCCCGCCTGTTCGCCCAGGCCTTCGCGCGCGCCACGCAGCTCTACGCCGGCGTTCCCGGCGCGGTGATCCACCAGGGGGTGCTGCAACTTGCCCCGGAGCCCCGCGACGTCGACCGCTTCTCACGTATCGTGGATTCGGATGCGTTCGAGCCCGGCGCGCTCGCCATGCTGGCTCCCGAGGAATCCAGCCGCCGGCTCCATGAAGTAGCGCCCCACGCGCTGGACCAGACCTCCGCCCAGGTCGTGCGCCCGGAGACCATCCTGCAGGCCTGGGTCGGCCAGCCGACGCGGGCGGCCGTGGCCGCGCTGGCGCCGGGTGACGGCTGGCGACTGATCGACCACGACGGCCGTACGATTGTCGAGGTCGACGCCGTCGTCCTGGCCGCCGCGCTGAACTCCCGCCGGCTGGCTCCGGACCTTCCCCTGCAGCCGGTGCGGGGCCAGGCGAGTTGGACGCGCGACGGAACGTCCGGTCCTGCCGCGGCTTGGGGCGGCTACGTCCTGCCGCTGGACGGCGGTCTCCTGTTCGGCGCGACGCATGACCGGGACGATGAGGGCGCCGAGGTGCGCCCGCGCGATCACCAGAGAAACCGGGAGACCCTCAGGGCGGCGCTTCCGGAGCTCGCGGCCCGGATCGCCGATGCGGCGCTCGAAGGCCGCGCCTCGATCCGCGCGGTCACGCCCGACCGCCTGCCTGTCGCCGGCCAGCTCGCGCCCGGACTGTTCGCCCTGACGGGCCTCGGGTCGCGGGGCCTTTCGCTCGCCCCGCTGCTGGCCGAGCACCTTGCGGCGCTGGCCCTGGAAGCGCCGTCCCCGATCACCGCCGCCGCCGCCGATCTGGTGGCGCCCGATCGCTTCGCCCGGCGCGCGGCGCGGCGGGGCGCTTCCAGCTAGGCCGATCGCCCGTATAGTCTCCAAGGGGCTCCCCGGGGCAACGGGATCTGACGATGCGTATGAGAAACTCCCTCTCCCTCGGCGCCGCCGCACTGGTGGCCTATGCCCTGCCGGCCGCGGCCAAGACACCGCCCGAAGCGGCGAAGGCGCCACGGGAGTGCTTCTGGACGGACCGGGTGACCAACTTCGCCTCCGACGACGATCGCACCGTCTATCTGCGCGTCGGGGTGAAGGAGGTGTGGCGCCTTGAGATGCTCGGCCGCTGCACGGACGTCGACTGGAGCAATCGGATCGCCGTCCGGTCCCGTGGCGGCTCGCACATCTGCAGCGGCCTGGACGCCGAGATCATCGCGCCCAGCCCCATCGGCCCGCAGCGTTGCGCGGTGAAGACGGTGCGCAAGCTCACACCGGAGGAGATCAAGGCCCTGCCCAAGAAGGCGCGGCCCTGACGCCCTGGGCGCGTGAACGCGAAGGGGGCGCCGGTCGCCCGACGCCCCCCGCACGCTTGTCGCGTCTTCGAGGTCAGAAGCGCTTCTTGACGCCGATCTCGATCACCCGGCCCAGCGGGTTACCCGAGGTGTAGTCGTAGTTGTACTGGCTGGGCGCGTAGGGCGGGTCCTTGTCGAAGATGTTCTGGACGCTGGCCGTGATGACCGAGTCCCAGGGCGCTTCCCACCGCACGATGAGGTCGTGCTGCCAGAAGTTCTTCGACTTGCCGACCGGCACGAGATCGCGCCCGGCGCAGGACGTCGAGGCCCCGGCGCAACCGGCCGCCGTGGTGGTCGCGCCGGCATTGGGCACGGTCACGAACAGCGGCGAACCGAAGGCCGGGGAGGTGCCTTCCGCAAAGCGGGTCTGCCAGCGCACCGACAGCGGCCCCTTCACGAACGCGGCGAAAGCGTTTGCCTTCAGTTCCGGGTACGAGAAGAAGTCGTTGATCAGGTCAGACAGCCCGGCGCGGTCTTCCGCCGGCGAGATCGCGATATCGGCGCCACGCATGGTCACCGCGCCGCGCTTGTACTCGATCAGGTAGGTGGCCTCGCCGCCGACCGCCCAGCGGCCGTCGAACCAGCCGTCCCAGTCGTACTGGGCGCGGAACTCGAGACCGGACGTATCCGTCGTCGGACCGTTGATCACGAAGCTCCGGAGACGCGCCACATTGCCTGCCCCGCACGTCCCAGCGAAGGTGAAGCGCGCCTGCAGGGCGGCGAACGCCGGGTTGTTGCAGTTGGCGCTGGAGCCACCGGGGAACATGGTCGCGTAGAGGCGGGCGCCGCTCTCCTCGATCAGCTCTTCCTTGAACTTGAAGTTGAAGTAGTCGACCGTGGCCGAGAACCCGCCGATCTCGACGATGGCGCCGAGGTTGAAGGTATCGGCCTTCTCGGGCTTCAGGTCGGGATTGCCGCAGCTCTGGAATGCGCGATAGGCGCTGCCCAGCACGCGCACGCCGTTGTTGCAGTTATTCCCAACCAGGCCCGGTCCAGGCGCCCGGAACGTCGTGCTGGCCGTGCCGCGCAGGGCCAGCCAGTCGACCACCTGCCACTTCACCGCGACCTTGGGGTTGGTCGTGGAGCCGATGGCGCCCTGGTAGTCCTCGTGCCGGATCGCGAAATTGACGTTCACCGCATCCGTCACGGGGAACTGCAGTTCGGCGAAGATCGCCTTCACGTTGGCGTCGTCGTCCCGGTCGGTGTTGGAGCCGAAGAACTGCAGGGGGCCGCTTTCGTCGGCGCACGACGCCCGGTCCGGGCAGGGATTTTCGTCCGAGTTGAACAGCGCGCCGTACTTCCGGACTTCCTGGGTGTAGCGGTACTGCGCGCCCACGGCCCAGGCCACCGGCCCACCTGGGAGCTCGATGCCGCTCTCGCCGGACAACACGACGTCGGCCACCAGGAGCTTGTTGGTCAGGACGTTCGTGTAGTTGCCGTATAGCCAGGCGACCACCTGCGGGTCGTTGGCGACGGCCGAGTTGAAGAACGGGTTCGCCGCCCCGTTCACGGCGCTGGTGGCGATGCCGTTGGTGAAGGGGTTGAAGTAGTAGCAGCCCAGGGCCGCGTTGCCGGCGCCGGAGGTGAAGTTGGCCGTCTCGGCGGCGGTGCAGCCACCCGGATCGTCCGCCTTGGCGCCGAAGCCGCGCAGCGCGAGCTGGATATTGCGAACCAGAAGATCGTTCGTATTCGAGGTGTTCTTCTGCTCCATGTAGGTCAGGGAGGTGTCGTAGTTGATGTTCCCGAACACCTTGCCCTTGAAGCCGCCCGAGATCCGGAACGCATCGTTCTGGATCGACTGGTGGTCGGCCTTGTCGGGGTTGAGCGGGTGGCCCGCGAAGGCGATGGCCCGCCAGCCGAGCTGAACGATATCGACGCCGCGAGCGCCCAGCGGCGCGCCGGGCTGGGCGCCGGCGGCGCTGTTGGCCGTGGCGCGCACGGCCGCGCACTGGGCGGCGGTCAGCGGCGCGGCGCAGCTGTTGAGCAGGGCCACGAGCCCCGGGTGGTTCGCCGGGATGTTATAGGGGACCGAGAAGTTCGGCCCGCTCGGCGCCGTCGGCGAGAACGAGGTGCCGCCCACCGAGACCGGTGAGGGATACTGGGCGGTCAGGTTGGCTGGCGAGATGCGCTGGAGCGGCGTGTCGTTCTTGGTCCAGGCGACCTCGCCGTGAAACGACATGTTCTCCGAGAGGTCGAAGTTGACCTCGCCATATAGCTGATAGTGGTCTTCCTCGTTCACCAGGTCGTTGAAGTTGGAGAACTGGAACCGGCAGGTGGAGTTGCTGGCGGCCGGATTCTGGGCGCCGGTCGGGACAGCGACCGTGGCCGTGGCGCCCTGGCCCAGTGTGCCAGCCAGCGGGTTCTGGAACGTGACGTTGTTGGTCAGCGTGCCGCCCAGCTCCTCGCACCCATTGTCGCGGAAGAGGTTGGCGCCGGCCAGGAACAGGCCAGGGTTCGACGCGCCGGTCCAGCCGCCGGCGCCCGCATAGCCGCCGAAGTCGAACGAGCGGATGGCCCAGTCTCGATCGTGGATGTCGAGGCGCGAGCGATGGCGGTACCCGGCGGTCAGCAGGACGTTGCCGTTGTCGAACTGCTTGCCCCAGGCGCCGTCCAGCCGGTAGTCGCCCTTCGATCCGTCGATGAACGAATACTCGCCGTCGACCTCGAAGCCGCTCAGGTCCTTGCGGGTGATGAAGTTCACGACGCCCCCGATGGCGTCCGAACCGTAGGTCGCCGCGGCGCCGTCCTTGAGGATTTCGATGCGGCCGACCGCAGCCGTCGGAATGAAGTTGAGGTTCGCGCCGCCGCCCTGGAACGCCGCCACCGGGCTGTCGGCGAGCCGCCGGCCATTCATCAGCGTCAGGGTGCGCGAGGCGCCGAAGCCGCGCAGGTTGATCGTCGCCGTGCCGGCGCCGCCGTTATAGCGGTTGCTCTCGCCCAGGGCCGACTGCGAGGAGGTGACGTTCTTGACCAGCTGGACGACGGTCGGGGAGCCCTGCTCTTCCAGGTCCTCAGCGCTCAGAACGTCCACCGGCAGCGCGGCGTCCTCCGGCGTACCCGCGATGAAGGAGCCGGTCACGACCACTTCTTCGATCTCGTTGGTCGTGGTGGCCTGGGACTGCGCGGCGGCCGGCGCCGCCATGCCTACCGCCAGGACGACAGCCATGGCGGATCCGCTGCAGAAATACCTGCGTTTCGTCATCAATATTTCCTCCCGCAGGGGCCGTCCGCCTCTGACGGGCGGAAATTCGGTCACCCCTGACGGGCCGATGATCCGCAGAAAAACCGGTTTGCGCCAGCAAAATAACGCTAGGGAAGGCGTACCGGACTTATGAATCGTACCGAATGTTGGATTTTGCCCACACCCGCCGGGCAAAGAAAAACGCCGCCGGGCGGACCCGGCGGCGTCGAGAGTGTTGATTGAGGTCGCGGCGCGATCAGAACTTCTTGCGCACGCCCACCTTGAAGGACCGGCCGTACGGGTTGCCGATGAAGGGGTCGTAGCCCGCTTCCAGGCGCGCCGCGGACGGGTCGCGATCGAAGATGTTGAAGACCGACGCGGTGACCGTGGTGTCCCAGGGCAGCTGGATCCGGTAGGTCATGTCGAAGGTGTAGAACTCCTTCACCTTGAGGCCGATCGTCGTGAGCGCGCAGTTGGTGGCGATGCCCGCCTGGGCGTTGGCCACGTTGCAGTTCGTCGACGAGCCGGTCTGGACCGTGGTCGGGCCGCGGTTGTCGGTGGCCCCGCCCACATAGGTCAGGTCGAGGCGCAGGTTGTGGTCGCCGCGCGCGTATTCGGCATAGGCCGCGCCACGCAGCTTCGACACCGTGCCCGGGAAGCGGTCGTAGTTCGTGAAGCCCAGGGCGCTATAGGCCGAGGACACGAACACGCCGTTCAGCTCGAACTCCCCGATGTCGTACTTCACCAGCCGGCTGAACGAGACGCCGAGGGTGACGTCGCCGCCCATCACGTCGTTCATCTTGTAGTCGACGCTGCCGTCGATGCCGGTCACCTTCAGGCGCGGGCCGTTCACGGTGTCGGACCGAACCCGCTGGATGTCGTTGCCGATCGTCACGCCCTGAACGCAGGCGTTGTTGTTGTTGAAGGTGATGAGGTCGCGCAGCGGGCTGGAGCAGTTGACGATCTGCGTGCCGTTGCCGACGCCGCCGACCGCCGTCGCCACGATCTGGGCCGGCACCTGGGTGATCTGGTCTTCGATGTTGAAGTGCCAGTAGTCCCCGATGATGCGCAGGCCGCCCGCCTGGAAGATGGCGCCCACATTGTAGGTGAACGCCTTTTCCGGGCCGACCGCGGGATTGCCGGTGAAGTCGACCGACTTGAAGCTATTGCCCGCGGCCTGGATGCCGCTGAGGCCCGTCACGGCGCTCGCCGACCGGTTCCCCGGCGTCGGGCCGCGGAAGGTGGTGCCGACCGAGCCGCGCAGGGCGAAGGCGTCGGTGAGCTGCCACTTCAGGGCCACCTTGGGATTGACGGTGGAGCCCGTCAGGCCCCCGTAATCCTCGTAACGGATCGCCGCCTGGGCGTTGATCGTGTCGGTGATCGGCAGATTGGTTTCAGCGAAGAAGGCGTAGACCGAATCCTCGAGCTGCGAGGGCACGCCCTGGCCGAGGAAGATGTACGGACCGGTCGCCAGAGCGCAGGTCGTCACCCCCGGAACGGGGCACGGGTTGACCCGGACGTCCTGGAACGGGCTGCGGTACTCGACCGACGACTCCTGCGTCCGGTACTGGCCGCCGGCCGCCCAGCCGATCGCGCCGCCCGGCAGCTCGATCGGCAGCTCGCCGTTGAACACCAGGTCGACGACGAAGAGGTCCTGGGTGTTCTTGGTCTCCGAGCCGCGCTCGAACAGGTAGTCGAGCAGCTCAGGGCTGTTGGCGTTGGCCGGGACGAAGCCCGGATTGGAGGCCCCGATGGACGGATTGCCCGCGTAGCCGTTCGAGAACGGGTTGAAGTAGAGGCACCCGTTCTGACCCGGCGTGTTGGTGCGGCAGTTGAAGCCGCCCAGGCCGTTCAGCGCCCGCTGGAGGCGGTCGATGAAGATGTCCGGGGTGTGCTGGCGGTTCTCAGTCTTCGAATAGGTGACGCCGAGGTCGTAGCCGATGCCGCCGAACGGAACCTTGCCCGTCAGGCCGGCGGACACGCGGTAGAGCTCGTAGTTGCGGTAGCCGACCTGGCCGCCGTCGTCATAGAGCGGGTTGCCGCCGGCCCCGAGCGGACGGAAGAGCGTCAGCGAGATGCGGCTGGTCGCCGCGATCTGCGCCGCCGACAGGCCGGCCTGCTGCAGAGCCGTGAGGGCGCCGGGGTTGCTGATCGGAGTCGAGAAGACGCCGACGCTGCCCGGACCGTTCGGGCCCTGGATCGGCGGGAAGGCCGGCGAGAACCGCATGTGCGGGATGTCGGTCTTCGACCAGTAGGCCTCGACGTGGAACTTGGTGTCCTCGTTCAGGTCGACGTCGGCCGAACCGAAGATGTGGTAGCGATCCTCGTCCTCGATCAGGTTGTCGAACGGGATATAGGTGAAGTAGCAGGCCGGGGTCGCGCCCGAGAACCCGACGTGACCGCCGACGGCGGCGCAGTTCGGATCCCGCGTCACGCCCGCGGTCGGCGTGCCGGCCGCGCTGAGCGGCAGGAAGGACGGGGGCTGGCCCAGCACCGACCAGCCGGAGGGGTTGGTCAGGTACGGCAGGTACGACCAGTCGCGGTCGGTGGTCTTCAGTTCAGAGCGGCGCTGGTAGCCCGCCGAGAACAGGATGTCGGCGTTGTCGTACGACTTCCCGTAGACGGCGTTCAGCGTGTAGTCGCCCTTCGATCCGTCGACGAGGCGGTAGTCGCCGCTGACTTCCAGCCCATCGAAATTCTTGCGGGTGATGAAGTTCACGACCCCGGCGATGGCGTCCGAACCGTACGTCGCGGCCGCGCCGTCCTTCAGCACCTCGACCCGGCCGATGGCCGAGACCGGCAGCAGGTTGGTGTCGACGCCGCCCGAACCGGCGCCGGCCGAGACCGTGACGCGCCGGCCGTTGACCAGAACGAGCGTCCGCTGGCTGCCGATGCTGCGCAGGTTGATCGTGCCAGCGCCGACCTGGCCCTGGGCGGTGGTCGAGAACTGGTTGGTGTCGCCGAGCACAGGGCCGCTGACCGGCAGGCTCTTGATGAGCTCGATGGTGTTGGGCGAGCCCCGACGCTGGAGTTCGTCGGTGCCGATCACTTCGACCGGCAGCGCGGCGTCTTCAGGCGTGCCGCGGATGAACGAACCGGTGACGACGACTTCCTCGACGACGGAGGCGTCCTGGGCGGCCGCCGGCGAGGCCAGGCCCATTGCGAAGGCGACGGCCACGAGGGAGCCGCCGCAGTACAGACTGCGTGTGTTCATGGATTGTGTTCCTTCCCCTCCCGCGGCCACGGCCCGCATCTGACTGCGCGGGTCCGCTCCCGGGATCGCCTCATGATCCACTGGTCCGTCAAAAAAAGATACCGGCGTTTGCAAAAACACCGGTGTTTCAAAACCGACAAACCCTTACGCCGTAAGCGAAAGCGCCGCCGGCGGACCGGCGGCGCTCGCTCATTCTGGGTTACAGCGGATCCGTCAGAAGCGCTTCTTCACGCTCAGCTTGAACGTCCTGCCGAGCGCATTGCCGGTAAACGGATCGTAGTTGAGGTCCAGCCGCGCGAACGACGGATCCTCGTCGAACAGATTGTCCACCGAGAGCGTCGCCGTGGTGTCCCACGGCAGCTCGACGCGATAGTCGAGCTCGGCAAGGACCATGGACTTGATCGTCTGCCCCTTGGTCACGACCTGGCCGCTGACCGGATTGGGAACCAGGATCGAGGCGCGCTGATCCTTGTAGGAGTCGATGTAGTTGAGCGTGAAACGGAGGTTGTGGCGTCCGCGGGAGTATTCGACGAAGGCCGACCCCTTCCACTCCGGCAGCGATGTCGCCGAAAGCTGATAGTTGAGGAACCCGGCGGCGTCATAAGCCCGCTCGACCACGACGCCTTCCACCTGGAAGTCTCCGATCTTGTACTCGAGCGTATAGGTCGCAGAGCCGCCGACCCGGAGCTCGCCGCCGAAGACGTCGCCGAAATCGTAGTTGGCGAGGACGTCGATGCCGGAGGTCTTCACCGCCGGCCCGTTGACGACCTGGGTCCGGACCCGCGCGATGTTGGCCGTGGCGCAGGCGCCCTGGAAGGTGAAGCGCGACTTCAGGCCGGCGAACGAGGCGCTGTTGCAGGGGTGGCTAGGATCCGTGACCGCCAGGCCGGCGGGGAACATGGTGTTCACGATCGACCCCGAGGGCTCGCCGACGATCGGATTGCTGAAATCGAACCGCCAGTAGTCGACGGTCGCCTTGAAGCGCCCGACGTTGACGATCGCGCCCACCGAGTAGGTATCCGCCGTCTCGGCGTCCAGGTTCGGGTTGCCGAAGAAGTCGATCGCCCGGAAGGAGCCCGCGATGAAGCTGAGACCCGTGACGCTGGAGTTCGTGAGCGAGGTGAGCGGCGGCCCCCGGAAGGTGCTGCCCAGCGATCCGCGGATCGCCAGCCAGTCGACGATCTGCCACCGGGCCGTCGCCTTGTAGTTGGCGGTCGAGCCCACGGCCTCATAGTCCTCGTAGCGCACCGCGAGCTGGACCTGGATGTCGTCGGTGATCGGCACGGCCAGTTCCGCGAATCCGGCCCAGACGTTCCGGCTCAGCTCCTGTTCCTCGCCCGTGCCCAGGAAGACGAGGGGGCCGTTGCGCACGGCGCACGACGTGGTTCCCGTCACGGGCGTATCGATGCAGGGCGTGACGTTGATGTCGTTGAGCGCGCTGTACTGGGAGTCGAACATGTCGCGGCGGAACTGCATGCCCGCGGCCCAGGCGACGTTTCCGCCCCCCAGGGCGATGCCCGTCTCGCCGTTCAGCACCGCATCGGCGACGACGAGGCGCGCCGTCTGCTTTGTCGCGACCTGCGGGAAGAACCAGCGGATCAGGTCCGGATTGTTGACCAGCGCCGAGTTGAACGACGGGTTGGTCTGCCCGGTGATCTGGTTGGCCTGCACCCCGTTCGAGAACGGATTGAAGAAGTGGCAGCCGAGGGCGGCGTTCCCGGCGTTGGTCGTGAAGTTCGCCGTCTCGGCGGCGGTGCACCCGCCGGGGTCGGACGCCAGGCTGCCGAAGCCCCGTAGCGCGAGCTGGAGGCGGGAGACGACCGTGTCGTAGCCGGTCCGCCGGGCGACTTCCTGGCCGTAGGTCAGGGCGACGTCATAGCCCATGCCCCAGATGCCGAGGTCGCCCTTGAAGCCGCCGGAGACGCGGTAGGCCTCATACTGGCGCAGCCCCTCGGACGAGCCCTCGTTCTGCGGACCAAAGATGGGATTGCCGCCGAACGAGATCGGCCGGTAGAGCACGCCTGGGATGTGCACGCCCTGCGCCGCCGCCGGGATCGCCCCCGGGTTGGCGGCCTGATACGCGATGAAGCCGGGGTTGTTGGAGGGCACGAACCAGCCAAGCAGCACGCCCGGCGTCAGCGATCCCACGGTCGGATTGGTCGTC
Source organism: Phenylobacterium kunshanense (assembly GCF_003254525.1). Classification (GTDB taxonomy): domain Bacteria; phylum Pseudomonadota; class Alphaproteobacteria; order Caulobacterales; family Caulobacteraceae; genus Phenylobacterium; species Phenylobacterium kunshanense. The sequence continues at coordinate 390,831 of NZ_QFYS01000002.1, read as the reverse complement.
GCCGTCGGTGTCTGCAGCGAGAGGTAGGACGGCGAAGTCTTCCAGTTGGGCATGTCGGTCTTCGCCCACAGCGCCTCGATATGGAAGCTGTGGTTCTCGCTCAGATCGAAATTGGCCTCGCCGTAGAGTTGGTATCTGTTCTCCATCTCAACGATGTTGTCGTAGTCGGTATAGTGGAACCGGCACGACTGGATGGCGCCCGGCACCGGGATGCCGCCCAGGGCGGAACAGCCCACGTCCACGGCCCCCAGCACACCTGGCGTCGACGTGCCGATCGGGACCCAGGTCCCGGCCGCATTGCGAGCGATCGGGACATAGCCCGTCACCGAGCTGCCGCCGGACCAGCCACCCTCGGGGTTCTCGGTGAACGGACGCGACGCCCAGCTCCGGTCGGTGACCTTTAGCTCGGAGCGATGCTGCCAGCCCGCGCTCAGCAGGATGTTGCCGTTGTCGAAGGTCTTCCCCCAGAGCGCGGAGGTTTCGTAGTTGCCCTTCGAGCCGTCGATCAGGCTGTAGCTTCCGCCCAGCTCGAGGCCATTGAAGTTGCTGCGGGTGATGAAGTTGACCACCCCGCCGATCGCGTCCGAACCATAGGTGGCCGCCGCGCCTTCCTTGAGGATCTCCACGCGGCCGATCGCGGCCTGCGGCAGGGTGTTCGTGTCGACGATGCCGGCGCCCGCCTGGCCGAACGGGTTGGGCGACATGCGGCGACCGTTGAGCAGCACCAGGGTGCGCGCCGCGCCCAGGCCCCGCAGGTTGATCGATCCCGAGCCTTCGGACCCCTGCGCGCGCGTGTCGAACTGGTTGGTGTCGCCCAGCACGCCGCTGGAAACCGACAGGTTCTTGATCATCTCCAGAGTCGATGGGGAGCCCTGTTTCTCCAGATCCTCCTGGCTGATGACATCGACCGGCAACGCCGCGTCCTCCGGCGTGCCGCGGATGAACGAGCCGGTGACCACCACCTCGCCGATTTCGGTCGGCCCCGCCTGGTTGGCCGCCTGCGCGGCCTGGGCATGCGCCTGCGTGGCCACGCCACCCGCCGCCAGCGCCGCAATAGCGGACGCGCTGCAGAAGAATCTGCCTCTTCTCATCACTTTCCTCCCCTCGGCAGCCTCTGTGGTGGGCCGGCCTGAGTAGCGGGATAAGAGGGCGTTTATTTCACGCAGGCTACACAAATTACGTCGTTCGCCCAACGCCGGCCCGTGATCGCGACACTGACGCAACACATTGTGCCGTAAGGGAATGTTCGCGTTCCGACGTTCTTCGAAAGTGACGCAAGCGTCACCTTGCTACCTCAACGAGCATCGTCGCGGTGGAGGACGCTTTCGTCCGACGCGAATCCTGTTGCGCGGTCGCGGCGGACGCATTCACTTTGGAGGTTCGCGGACCTTCGTTCGGGGTGTTCGAAGCCTGCGCGTAGCGCCTGGGGGGGATTTATGGACTTGCGCTGGCAGGTTTCGGTGGAGAGCGGGCGGGTGGTCGGGGTCCCCGCGGGCCGCGTGGACGAGACGACCTGGGAAGCCTTCACGGGACACCTGACGGCCGCGGTCAAGGAAGCCGCCGCCAATGGCGCGCCCCTCGTCGTGGACCTCTCCGGCCTCGATTACATGTCGTCGCGCGGCCTTCGCGCGCTCACCATCGCCCGGCGGGAAGCGGGTGAAACCGTGGCGATCACCCTGGCCGCCCCCAACGCGCGGATGCGCGAGATCCTCGCGATCAGCCGCTACGACAAGCTTTTCAAGATCGCCGACAGCGTCGAGTCCGACATCTGATCGGCGGCGGAGGGGAGCAGATGCTGGTAAGGTTCTGGGGGACGCGCGGGTCCCTGCCCGTCGCGCGTCCGGCGCTGGCCGTGCAAGGCAAGATCGCCCGCGCGCTGGTCGCCGCCAGCGGGCGGAAATTCAATGACGAACTGGAAGCTCACGCCTGGGCCCGGAACAATCTGCCGTTCCATACCTACGGCTCGTACGGAGGGGCCAGCTCCTGCGTGGAGATCGAGGGCGCGGACGGGGCCTTCATCGTCTGCGACATGGGCTCGGGGCTGCGCGAGTTCGGACTCGATGCGGCCCGCCGCTGCGCCGACGGACACCCGCGCGTCTATCACTTCTTCATGTCCCACCTGCACTGGGACCACATCATGGGCTTTCCGTTCTTCGGCCCAGCCTTCGACCCGGGGGCTGAGATCGTCGTCCACGCCGGTCACCCCGACGCCGAGCAGGCGCTGCGGCGTCAGCAGGAGGAGATTTCGTTCCCCGTGCCGTTCGACTGGCTGCGGGCGCGCTTCACCTTCATCACCCATCAGCCCGGCGAGACTTTCCAGGCGGCGGGCCTGACCGTCAGCATGATCGGCCAGCACCATTCGCACGAATCCTACGGTTACCGTTTCGAGCGCGACGGCCGGGCGGTGATCTATTCCACGGACTCCGAGCACAAGCTCGACAACATGGAATCCGAGAAGGCCTTCGAGCACTTCTTCCGCGACGCCGACCTGGTGATCTGCGACACCATGTATTCGCTGGGCGACACCGTCAGCCTTAAGCAGGACTGGGGTCATTCCTCCAACGTCGTGGCGATCGACCTGTGCCACGCCGCCCGGGCCAAGCGCCTGGCCCTCTTCCATCACGAGCCGACCTATTCGGACCGCGACATCCAGCATATGCATGCCGAGTCGATCCGATACGAGGAACTGGTGCGCGCCGACCGGCCGCCGCTGGAGGTGATCTGCGCCTATGACGGCCTCGAGGTCAGGGTCTGAAGCCCACGGGCTTGCGCGGCTAGAGGCCCTGGCCGCGAGCCCGGACAGCGCGCTGGGGGAGCTCGACCCCCGGGCGCGCCTTCGGGTCCGTCTCGCGGGCCTGACCGCGGCGCTCGTCACCGCGCTGGCGGTCCTGCTTGCCGGGCCCTGGCTGCGCCAGCCGCTGTACGACCTCTACCAGGGCCTGGCGCCCGCGCCCGACGTTTCGGAACGCGTCCAGGTGGTGGTGATCGACGCCGACAGCATTCGGGACATCGGTGGTTGGCCCTGGACGCGCTTCTATCTCGCCGCCCTGACCGAACGTATCGCCGAGCGCGGCGCGGCGGCGATCGGCTTCGACCTCCTGTTCGCAGAGCCCGATCGGCACGACCCCGCCGAGTTCGCCGCCGTCTATCCCGAACTGCCGGCCGAGATTGCGCAGCGGCTCCAGGGTCTGCCCTCCGGCGACGCGGCGTTCGGGCGGGCCATCGGTCGACACCCGGTGGTTCTCGCGCGCGCCGGAGTGGCTGCGGAATCCTTCGACCGCGTGGATGGCCGCCAGCAGGCCCTGCCGCCCGAGGCCCGCTTCAAAGGTCCGGCGCCCCTCGGTCTGAAGGCCTACCCGTCCGCGCTGTCCAACATCCCGATCCTCGACGGCGCGCCACTGGGCCATGGCCTGGTGAACGGAGAGCGCGATGCCGACGGCCTGGTTCGGCGCGTGCCGCTGGTCGCCAGGGCTGGCGGCCAGCTGACCCCCGGCTTCGCCGCCGAACTGGTGCGCATCGCCGAAGGCGTCGACCATATCGAACTGGACGGCGACGCCCGCCAGCTGTCGGCCGTGCGCATCGGGCGCCACAGGGTTCCCTCGGCGCCGGACGGGCAGCTGCTCCTGCGGTTCGCTGACTGGCGGACCATCCCGACGGTCTCCGCGGTCGACGTCATGCGCCAAGGCCTGCCGCCCGACCTCTTCAAGGACAAGATCGTGCTGGTCGGGCTGGCCGCCGCGGGCACCTCGGACATCACGAGCACGCCGCGGGCTCGGGCGATCTACGGGGTTTTCGTTCAGGCACAGACGGTCGATTCGATTCTGCGGGGCGCGGGCCTGCGCCGTCCCGCATGGGCGGCGCCGGTCGAGTGGGGCGTGGCCCTGCTGTTCGTCGGCCTGTCGTTCTTCGGCGTGCCGCGGGCGCCGATCGGGCCGGTCGTCGCGTTCGCCGGGATCGAAGTGGCGGGCGTGTTCGGCGCGAGCCTGTGGGCCTTCCACAACAACCTGCTCGTCGATCCCTTCCCGATGCTCCTGCCCGGCGCCGCCAACTCGGCGGTAATGGTGACGCTGCTGTTCGTGGAGGGGCGTCGCGTGCAGCGACGGCTGCGGACGGCGCTGGAAGACGAGCGCCTGTCCGCGGCGCGCATCTCCGGTGAGCTGGCGGCGGCCAGCGAGATCCAGTCAGGGATGCTGCTTCCCCGGACGGAACTCGCGCGCATCTCGCCGGCGGTGGAGATCGACGCGGTCCTGCAGTCGGCGAAGACAGTCGGTGGGGACCTGTACGACGCCTTCGCGTTCGACGACGGCCGGATCTGCTTTCTGGTGGGCGACGTCACCGGCAAGGGAGTCCCGGCCTCCCTGTTCATGGCCCTCTCGAAGGCGTTGTCGCGCAGCCTGCTGATGCGGCCCAACACGGGCCTGGCCGCCGCCGTGGCCGAGATCAATGCCGAGCTGTCGCGCGACAACCGCCAGGCCATGGCCGTTTCCCTGCTCGTGGGCGTGTTGCGGCCGTCGGACGGCGCCCTCGAGCTCTGCTGCGCCGGCCACGAGAATCCTCTCGTCATCGGTGCGGATGGCGGGATCCGAGAGCTCGACCTGGACGGCGGCCCGCCGCTCTGTGTCGACGAGTCCTTCCCCTATCCAGCCGAGACTCATCGTCTGGCGGCGGGCGAGACCCTGGTGGCGTTCACCGACGGACTGACCGAGGCCCAGACGCCGGACGGCCGCATCTTCAGCCGCCAGGATCTACGGGACGCGATGGCGGAGGCCGCCCGCGCGACGACCCTGCCGGCCATGCTGGACGCCCTGGTGGCGCGTGTCCGGGCTTTCGAAGCCGGGGGCGAGCCGAGCGACGACCTGACGGTCCTCGCCGTGCGGCTCCGCGCCGTTCAGCCCGGGGCGAACGGATCGCTCAGCGGAGGATCACTTCCACCCGGCGGTTCCCGGACTCGCTGACATTGTCGGCGGTCGGCACGCGCAATTCGCGTTCGCCGCGGCCGACCACCCGAGAGTTCTCCACGGGGAGCCCATCCTTGACGAGGGCGGCCCGAACCTCGACCGCGCGGTCGTACGAGAGCTTGTCGTTGAACTCGGTCTCGCCCACCGTGTCGGTGTGACCGATGATCTGAACGTCGGTCTCCGCCGTCACCGCGCGCCGCAGCGCCTCCAGCACCGGCTTGGATTCCTCGGTGATCTGGACCGTTCCCTCGTAGAAGTAGAGCACGTAGGCGCGGGGCGGGTACGGCATACGCGACATCAGGTCGGCGTAGCGGTCCCCGCGGGCGGGCCGCACCGTCACGGTCTTGCCGCCGACGCGCGCCATGGTGTTCGCTGCGGTGAGCTGCCCCTGCTCGGCGCCGGTGTCCTGGTCGTACACGGCGACGGCCCCGGTCGGCCCGCCGGCTTCATCGTTGAGCAGGGTGACGGTGGAGGTCGCGCAGCCGCTCAGAAGGCCCGCAGCCGCCGCGAAGGCCAGCACCCTCATTTCACTTCCACCACGAAGCGGGTGCCGCGCGCCGCAAGCAGCGACGTCGGCGTCCGGACCTTCATGGCGTCCTTGTTTTCCTTGGCGATCTGGCCGGACACCACACCCAGGGTGCCGCGATCGAGAGTGGTGAGGGACTTGCCCCTGTGGGTGGTGTCGTCGAACTCGAATTCGCTGAGGGCCACGCGACTGTTCGGGCCGATCGCAAAGCGGCTGTTGTCGACGAAGGTGACGCCGACGCGCCCGTTCGGTCCCGTGGCTAGCACATCGCGAACTTCGAGCTTCAGGCCCGGCGTGGCTGGTGTCACCACCTTGCCCCGCACGACGTTCACCTGCCCCACGACTGTCTTGATGCGGCCGATCTCAGCCAGGGCCACGCTTGGCGTCGACAGGCCGATGGCGATCAGCAATCCTGCGACGAGCGCACCCCGCATCCACCTCTCCCTGCTCACAGGCTAGTCATAACCCAGCTCGGCGAACATGCCCAACCCGAAGCCATGCTGATCGTGCGGTTGTCGCCAACCGCCCGGGCGGTCGCGGATGCCCTTGGGGTCGTCAGAAGCTTCAGCGACGGGAGCGAGCTGCCGCCGACCGCCGCCGAGCGGCTGGCCGTCGTCGTCGAGGAATGGGTGGCGAATGTGGTCGAGCATGGCGATGCCCACCCCGACAGCCGCATCGTCCTGCGCATCGGCCACCGGGAAGACCACCTGCGCCTGACGGTCAGCGACGCGGGTCGGCCGTTCGACCCGCGCGAGGCGGTCTTTGCCGGTCCGAATCTGGAACGCGGCGGCGGCGCGGGCCTGGAAATCATCCGCGCCTGGAGCCGGATCGTCGACTACCGGCGACGAGCCGGCCGCAACCGGCTCGTCCTCATCATACCGCTGGACTGATCGCCAGCGTGCCCGGTCTCTAGGCGGCGATCGCGCGGCGGCGCGAGCGCAAGGCGACGCCGGCCCCGCCGAAGCCGATGATCATCAGCGCCCAGGTGGAAGGCTCGGGCACCCAGGCAACGGGCAGGCCGTAGCCGCTGTCGTCGCTGTCGTGGCCGCAGCCCTTGCCGTGCTTGTGGCCCTTGTAATCGTAGTACTTGCCATAGGTCGTCGTGCGGGCGCCGGGATCGTTGAACTCGATGCCGTCGTAGGCGACGAAGGGGTTGCGGAAGCCCACCGTCGACTTCGACGAGTAGAACTTCAGCGTGAACATCCCGCTGCCCGACTCGCCCAGCTCGGGACCGGCGTTGGAGCCCGGGTCGCAGTTGCTGCTGCTGTTCGTCGGGGAGCCGTAGAACGACCCCTTGGTGGTGAAGCAGACGTCGAAATCGTCGTCGATCAGGTAGTTGTTGACCGGGTCGAAGTCGCCACGCCCCACCGTGCGGTACTCGCCGCCCGGGGCGAGACTCACCGACTTCAGGGTCTGATTGACATCGAAGCCGATGGCCGTGACCCGGGACTCGGTTACCGGATCGACCGAGGCGTTCTCCACCAGGTACTCGAACTGCCAGGTCTTTCCGGCGTCCTTCACCTCCGTCAGCCGGTAGAGAACCGTCGAGGCGAGGCCTGGCAGCACCTCGTTACCGTTCTGGTAGGCGTCGGTGTAGCCCTCGAAATAGATGCGATACCAGACGTTCGTGCTGCTCTGGTTCCAGGACAGGGTGGTCGTCGGCGTCCACGCCTCGCCCCACACCTGCGTGCCGTTCCAGTCGATGAGATCCCAGCTGTGGGCCGGCGCGGCAAACGCGCCAAGGCTCAGCGCCAGTGCGGCCGTGGCGACCGCAGTCTTCCTGAACATGATAGTCCCCCGTCCCCGATCGGGTGGCCACAGCGGCCTGTTGTTAACTTTTCTCAAAATCTACCCAAAGCCAAGCTGACTCGCCTCGAAGGCGAGTGAGGGCTCTCGAATCGCGCGCGTGTTCAGAAAATGCGACCCCTGCGCGATCAAACGCCCGCCCCGACCACGAAGCAGGCCGTCGTGGTGGTGCTGCCGCCGATGTTCAGCATGGCGAAGCGGCGCGCACCGCCCACCTGGCAGTCCTCGGCCTGGTCAGTCACCTGCCGGGCGCAGTCCAGCATCATCCGCACGCCCGTGGCGCCGACGGGATGGCCCAGGCCGATCAGGCCGCCGCTGGGATTGATGGGCGTGGCTCCGCCGGGCGCGATGATCCCGGTCTCGATGGCCTTCCAGCTCTCTCCCGGCGCGGTGAGGCCCAGGTGGTCGATGGCCATGTATTCCGTGGTCGTGAAGCAGTCATGGACCTCGACGCCGTCCAGCGCCTCGGGGCCGGCGATCCCGGCGCGCGCGTAGGCGTCGGTGATCGCCCGTCGCACGTGCGGGAAGACGTAGGGCTGGCCCCGGCTCTTCTCGAGCTTGGGTTCGTAGGAGATGTGCGAGCTGCGGTGACCCCAGCCCTCGATGCGACCCACGGATTCCAGCGACCGGCCGTGGCGGTCGGCATAGGCGCGCGCCGCGCGTTCGCTGGCCAGGAAGACGACCGCGGCGCCGTCGGTGACCTGCCCGCAGTCCTGCCTGCGGATGCGCCCATGGACGACTGGGTTGGCCTCGTCGTCCTCGGTGAAGCTGGCGTTGGTGAAGGCCCACTTCCGCGTCTGGGCGTAGGGATTTCGCCGGGCGTTGGCGAAGTTGATCCGTGCGATCTCGGCCAGGTGCTCGTGCTTCAGGCCATAGCGCCGGTCGTACTCGTCGCCCAGGTCCGAGAAGACAGCTGGCCAGGGATACTTCACGCCCTGCCGCTCGCGACCAGACCACATGGCCGGCCCGCCGATGTTGAGCGCCGCCTGATCGCCGGGCACGTTGCGCATCATCTCGATGCCCAACACCGCGATCAGGTCGTAGCGGCCCGCCTCGATCTCGGCCGCCGCCGAGAGCAGCGCCATGCTGCCGGAGGCGCAGGCCGCCTCGTGACGCTGGGTAGGTATTCCATCCAGCCGCGGCTCGGCGGCGGCGAAGAAGCCGCCCAGGTGGCCCTGGTGGCAGAAGATCTCCGCGGTGAAGTTGCCGACGTGCGCCGCCTCCACCTGTTCGGGCTCGATGCCCGTGGCGGCGAACCCCGCGTCCAGCACCTCCTTGAACATGGCGAACAGATCGCCGCCCTCCCGCGCGAAGTTGCGGGCGAAGTCGGTCTGGGCGCCGCCCAGCACGAACACCTTTGACGTCATGGTTTCCTCCGGCGGCCGCACCGCGCTTGTGGATGCTTTGGCTGTCAGACGCGGGCGCGCCGAATGTCCTCGCCGTTGGCCCACGCCGCGTGGGTGCCCGACGAGATCCGGTGCGGCAGGATGATCTGGCAGACCGGCCCGGCCTCGATGTCCTTGGCGTCGATGAGGACGCACTCGGACCGATCCTGCCGCAGGTCGGTGATGAAGCTGACGATGTAGCCGTCGTCTTCCTCGGTCGCCCCGATCCGCGGTGCGAACGGCGCCTCCGAGCCATAGCGGCCGTCGCCGAAGGGCAGGCTCCAGCTCCTTCCCGTGTCCAGGTCGTGCTTGACCAGACCGTTGAACAGGAACCAGCCCGGCTCGGTCGTCGTGGAATAGAGGTAGCGGCCCTTGCGACCCGCGACCTTCATGTTGAAGGACCCGAACTCCAGGACGCGGTCGTCGAGGTGGCCTTCCTTCACCTCTCCGGTTCGCATGTTGAAGCGCCAGCGATGCAGCTTGGGCTTCATCGAGTGCTCGTCGAGATAGGCCATCATCTGGCCCAGCTTGCCGGGGAATCCGTCCAGCGCCGGGGGCTGGGGATCTTCCTGGAAGTAGCCGTCGAGGACGATCTCGTCGCCCTCCTCGTAGGCGTTCATCCAGTGCAGGACGTAGGTCGGATCGGCCTCGAACCAGCGAATGTCCTCAGGCTTGCCGTAGCGCGGAATGATGGCGAAGCGGGTCGGCATGTCGGGGTGGAAGCGGGCGGCGTGATAGCCCTTGGCCAGCAGGCTCTCGTCCCAGAACAGCGGCAGGTCGGCGAAGATCGAGTAGTTCTGCGTGAAGGCCATGTCGTGCGGCAGGCGCGGCCCCGGCAGGGGGATCGGCACGTAGTGGCGCAGCCGGTTGTCCGGCCCCACGACGCCGTAGTGCATGTAAGGCGCATGCTTGGAGTAGTTGAAGAACAGCAGCTCGCCCGTCGCCTCGTCCACCTTGGGGTGGGCCGAGATGCCGTCGATCGGCGTCCAGCTTTCGATGCCCTGCTGCTCCAAGGAATAGGGATCCAGCCGGTAACCTTCGCCACACTGGTAGAAGGTCGAGAGGATCCTGCCCGCGTGCACGACCACGTCGGTGGACGATGAGTCCTTGATGCCGCCATGGCAGCCGAATCCCGGCCGTTTCGACTGGCTCGGGTGCTCGGCGATGCCGGCCCACAGCGCGCCGCCCGCCTCCTGCTCGGCCTCGAAGCCGCGGGTGCGGACGAAGCGGTTGCGATACTCGGCCTCGCCGTCGCGGAACGAGATCGCGTGGATCATCCCGTCGCCGTCGAACGGATGGTAGACGCCGATCGGATCGTGGACCGGGTTCTCGGTGTTGCGGACATAGACGCCGTCGATGTCCTTTGGGATCTCCCCGATCACCTGCATGCCTGTCGCGTCGTACTCGTCGAAGTTCGGGGTCCAGGCCCCGTTCATGTACGGGTGGTTGTTGGGGCTCAGGGTGTGCCTGATCCGGTTGACGAGGGTCGTGGGCATCGGCGGGTCCGTTGTTCGGCGGTTGTCGGTCAGGAAGCCACGTCGCGGCGCGCTGGAGCGGCCTCGACGATCTCGAAGGTCACGTCCTGCGGGCGCACAGGCGCATGGCAGCATGAGCAGGTGACGGCGGGCCGCAGGTCGTGGCCGTCGGCGCCATGTCGCAACAGCAGCGGTGGGCCTTCCGGCGCGACGTAGTAGCGGTCGCCCCACTGCAGCAGCATCAGCAGGATCGGGTAGTAGTCGAGGCCCTTCTCGGTGAGCCGGTACTCGTAGCGGGGCGGGCTGGCGGAATAGGCCTCGGCGCGGATCACCCCCTTGCCGGCCAGCCAGGACAGCCGCTCCGACAGGATGTTGCTGGCCATCGCCGTGTCGCGGCGGATCTCGTCGAAGCGGCGGACGCCCGTGAAGATCGAGCGCAGAACCAGGCTGGCCCAGCGGTCGCCGGTGATCTGGGCCGCCTCGTCCATGAGGGCCGTCTCGCCGGCGCGTTCGGCCGCCGCGGCCCGCTGCTGGCGGCGGCGGCTATAGCGGGCCGCCATCCAGCCCACGCCCGGCCCCTCGGTCCAGTCCACGTCGCGGGCGGTCACCTCCTCCCCGCAAGCCAGGCACGTCGGCGTGGGTTCGAAGATCTGGCCGCAGGTCGTGTGGCGCAGGAGGATGTCGAGCTTGCCCTCGCGCGGCGCCCACCGGCGCTCCCAGCGACGCAGCATCAGGGCCGTCCAGTAGAGATCCTGGCCCTTCTCGGTCAGGCGGTACTCGAACCGCGGCGGGGTCTCCGAATAGGCGACCTTCCGAAAGATGCCGGCGGCCACCAGCCGCTTCAGGCGATCGCTGAGCAGAGCGTTCAGGAGGCCCGTGCGCGCGCGGAAGTCGTCGAATCGTCGTGCGCCGATCCAGCTCGCCTCGAGGATCAGCAGGGTCGAGGTGTCGCCTACGACCTCCAACGCCCGCCAGATCGAACAGGTACGGATGAACCTGGGCTCGCGCATGATCTCCGGTGCGGCATGGTTGGGCGGGGTCCAGTTGACTCCGCAACTGTCGCGACCCTACGCTGCCTTCGTTGCATAATCAAACTGACTCCTGGCGCGCGACGACCGGGATCGCGAGGGGGCCATGACCGAGATCCTGCCGTTGCTGGGCGCCAACTTCTGCGTGGTGATCGCCGCCATGCTGGTGTTCTGGCTGATCAGCATTCCGCTCAAGGACGTGAGCTTCATCGACGCCTGCTGGGCGGCGGGCCTCGCGCTCATGGCGGTCTCCTCCTACCTGTTCGGCGGCGGGGCGGAGCCTCGGAAGCTGCTGATCGTCTCGCTGGCGGTCGTGTGGGGCCTGCGCCTGGCCAGCTATCTGCTCTGGCGCTGGCGTCGCGACGGGCCCGACAAGCGCTACGTCGCCATGGTCGCCAAGGCGAAGGGCAACCCGCACCTGATGACCCTGACCAACGTGTTCCTGCTGCAGGGCGTGTTGCTGTGGGCCGTCTCCCTGCCGGTGCAGCTGGGCCAAGTGTCGCCCGAGCCGGCCGAGCTCGGCGCGCTCGCCTTCGCGGGCGCCGGCCTCGCCATCGTGGGCATCCTGTTCGAGAGCATCGGCGACTGGCAGCTGGCGCGCTTCAAGGCCGACCCGGCCAATCACGGGAAGGTCATGGACCGCGGCCTGTGGCGGTACACGCGGCACCCGAACTACTTCGGGGACCTGTGCGTCTGGTGGGGTCTCTACGCTATCGCCGCCGAGACGAAGCCGGGCCTGTTCGCGATCGTCGGGCCGGCTGTGCTGACCTGGCTGCTGATCCAGTTCAGCGGCGCCGCGCTGCTGGAACGCCGGCTCAAGCGCTCGAAGCCCGAGTACGAGGACTATGTCCGACGCACCAGCGCCTTCATCCCGTTGCCGCCGAAGCGGCTGGCCGAGGGCTGATCAGGCGGCGGCGGGCTGGCGCGGCCGGGCGAGATTCCAGGTGACGTCCATCTCGGCGACGACCTGGCCGTCGGCGTCGGCCAGCACGACCGCCACCTCGAAATCGGTCCGTCCGTCCGCCGCAAGCCGGTCCGCGATCGCCGCCGGAGGCTCGACGATACGCGCCGTGGCGATGAGCTCGCCGCGCGCCACCCGCAGGTAGCGGATCTCGGACTTGCGCACGAGAGGTCGGACACCCTCGCCGACGGCCTGACCGAAGCTGGCCATCATCGCCCCGCCCGAGGCGGTCTCGGCCAGGGTGAACAGGGCGCCGGCGTGGACGCTGCCGATGTGGTTCGTGAGTTCGGGTGCGTCGGGCAGCCGGGTGCGGCAAGCGTCCAGCCGCTCGACGCGGGCGTGGTCGGCGAAGGGAACAAGGGGGCGTCGGGGCGTCTCGGTCATGGCCCGTTGGTGCCGCCTGGCGCGCCGGACGACAAACGAAACCGCTGCGTCTAAGGTGAACTCAGTTCACTCGAAAGCCGCCATGGTCACGACCCACCCCCTGCCGCCGCTCGAACAGTTCCGCGCCTTCGAGGCCGCGGCGCGGCTGGGATCGTTCCAGGCCGCCGCACGCTCGATCCATCTGACGCCGTCGGCGATCAGCCACCGGATCCGGGCGCTGGAGACATTCTACGGCGTCGCCCTCTTCGTTCGCGGCCATCGGCGCGTCGAGCTGACCGAGGCGGGCCAGGCCCTTCAGGCGAGCGTGGCGCTGGCATTCCTGGAACTGCAGCGTGGCGCCGCCGCGCTGCGGCAGGCCCGCGATCCGTCCATTCTGAAGGTCACCGCCGCACCGGCCTTCGCGAACGCCTTCCTGACCCGGCGGATCCAGGCGTTCGAGTCCGCCAACCCAGGCCTGGAACTGCAGTTGGAGGCCTCCGCGACCGTGGTGGACCTAGAGGCTTCGGGCGCGGACGTCGCCGTGCGGCTGAGCGCCGGGCGACCTGCCGATGTCGACGCCGAGCGGATCCTGCCGCTGGTCGCGGGTCCCGTCTGCACGCCGGCCCTCGCCACGGTCCTGCGGCGTGAAGGGTGGCCGGGGGTCACCCGACTGCGCCTGCGGCTGGATCCCAAGGGTTGGGACGCCTGGTTCGCCCGCGCCGGCGTCGACGGCGCGCCCGGGCGCGAGCTGTGGTGCGACAGCCTGAACGACGCCATGCAGGCGGCGCTGGAGGGCGCCGGCGTCGCCCTGGCGCCGCTCGCCCTGGCCACGCCGCATCTGCGCACCGGACGGCTGGAGGCGCCCTGCGCGGAGACCGTGCGATCGAAGCTCAGCTACTGGCTGGTCAGCCGGCACGGCGAGGCGCGAACGGGCAAGGTCGCCCGTTTTCGGCGCTGGCTGAAGGCTGAGCTGGCGGAGGCCGAAGCCCCCGCCTGAACGCCTCAGCGCGGCAGGTTCGACGTTCCCATCAGGAAGGCGTCCACCGCCCGGGCGCATTGGCGGCCCTCGCGGATCGCCCACACCACCAGCGACTGGCCGCGGCGGGCGTCGCCGCAGGCGAAGACGTTGGGCTGCGAGGTCCGATAGTCGTTGGTGTCGGCGAGCACGTTGCCGCGCGGGTCGAGATCGACGCCGCTCTGCTCGACCACACCGGCCCTGCGCGGACCGACGAAGCCCATCGCCAGGAACACGAGGTCGGCCTTCAGCTCGAACTCGGAGCCGGCGATCTCGCGCATCTGCATCCGGCCGTCGGCGCCGGCCACCCATTCCAGCCGCACGCATTCGATCGCGGTGACGCGGCCGTCCTGGCCGATGAACCGCTTGGTCGCCACGGCGAACTCGCGCTCGGCGCCTTCCTGGTGCGAGGAGGAGGTCCGCAGCTTCAGCGGCCAGTCCGGCCAGGTCAGGGCCTTGTTCTCGCGCTCGGGCGGCATCGGCATGATCTCGAGCTGGGTCACCGAGGCCGCGCCGTGGCGGTTGGAGGTGCCGATGCAGTCCGAGCCGGTGTCGCCACCGCCGATGACCACCACGTGCTTGCCCTGGGCGTTGATCGTGCCGTCGGGCGCGGCGATGGATTCCGGATCGCCGGCGTTGCGCTTGTTCTGCTGGGTCAGGAATTCCATGGCGAAATGCACGCCCGCCAGCTCGCGACCAGGGACGGGCAGGTCGCGGGGATCCTCGGCGCCGCAGGCCATGACCAGCACGTCGTAGTCGTCCAGCAGGCGCTGGACGCTGACCATGTCGCCGACCTCGAAGTTGGTGCGGAAGATCACCCCCTCGCCTTCCATCTGCCGGACGCGCCGGTCGATGAGGTGCTTCTCCATCTTGAAGTCGGGGATGCCGTAGCGCAGCAAGCCGCCGACCCGGTCGGACTTCTCGAACACGGTCGTGGCGTGGCCGGCGCGCGCGAGCTGCTGGGCGCAGGCCAGGCCCGCGGGGCCGGAACCCACGACGCCAACCCGCTTGCCCGTGCCGCGCGGCGACGGTTCCGGCTTGATCCAGCCCTCTTCCCACCCGCGGTCGATGATCTGGCACTCGATCGACTTGATGGTGACCGGGGTGTCCGGGATGTTCAGCGTGCACGAGGCCTCGCACGGGGCGGGACAGATGCGGCCGGTGAACTCCGGGAAGTTGTTGGTGGACTGCAGGTTGTCCAGCGCCGCCTTCCACTGGTCGCGGTAGACCAGCTCGTTGAAGTCGGGGATCTGGTTGTTCACCGGACAGCCCTGGTGACAGAACGGAATCCCGCAGCTCATGCAGCGCGACGCCTGCTGGCGCAGTTCGTCGGCCGGCAGCGGAACGACGAACTCGTTCCAGTGCTTCAGGCGCTCGGCGACCGGCGCATAGCCGCGGTCGTGGCGCTCGATTTCCAGAAAGCCGGTCGGCTTGCCCATCTCAATCTACCCCAGCAATCCGGATTATTCGGCCGCCACGGCGGCAGCCGCGGCGCGTTCCTTGGCCATGTCGGTGAGGGCCCGGCGGAAGTCCTTAGGCATCACCTTCACGAACGACGGCAGCACCTGGTCCCAGTTCTCCAGGATCTCGGCGGCGCGGCGGCTGCCGGTGTGCAGGTGGTGCCGCTCGATGAGGATCCGCAGGCGCTCGGCGTCGTGACCGAGCAGGTCGCCCATGCCGGCGTTCTCGACCGATACCGACCGCTGGCTCGGCCGCAGGGCCTCGTCGCCCGCCCCGGCGCCCGTCGCGACGGGCTCCAGGTCGACCATGGCCTTGTTGCACAGCGGTTCGAAGCGCTTGCGCGGATCATAGACGTAGGCCACGCCACCGCTCATGCCCGCCGCGAAGTTGCGGCCGGTGTCGCCCAGCACGACCACGACGCCGCCGGTCATGTATTCGCAGCCGTGGTCGCCCACGCCCTCGACCACCGCCACGGCGCCCGAGTTGCGCACCGCGAACCGCTCGCCCGCCACGCCCTCGAAGTAGGCTTCGCCGGCGATGGCGCCGTAGAGCACCGTGTTGCCGACGACGATGTTGCGGGTCGGATCCCGGCTGGACTCGGCCGGCTGGCGCACCACCACCCGGCCGCCCGACAGGCCCTTGCCCACATAGTCATTGGCGTCGCCGACCAGCGTCAGGCTGACGCCCCGGGCCAGGAAGGCGCCGAAGCTCTGCCCCGCAGTGCCGCGCAGCGTCAGGGCGATGGTGTCTTCCGGCAGGCCGGCGTGGCCGTAGCGCTTGGCCACCTCGCCCGACAGCATGGCGCCGACGGTGCGGTTGACGTTCCGGATCGCGTACTCGCCGCGGACCGGCTCGCCGTTCTCCAGCGCCGCCTTGGCGTCGGCGATGAAGGTGTGGTCCAGCGCCTTCTCCAGGCCGTGGTCCTGGGTCTCGGTGTTGAACAGCGTCCTGCCTTCCGCCGGCGCCGCATAGAGCAGCTTGGACAGGTCCACGCCCTGCGCCTTCCAGTGGTCGACCGCCTCGCGCATGTCGAGCCGGTCCACCCGGCCGATCATCTCGTCGAGCTTGCGGAAGCCCATCTGGGCCATGATCTCGCGCAGCTCTTCGGCCACGAAGAAGAAGTAGTTGATCACGTGCTCGGGCTGGCCGGTGAAGCGCGCGCGCAGCACCGGGTCCTGGGTCGCCACGCCCACCGGGCAGGTGTTCAGGTGGCACTTACGCATCATGATGCAGCCGGCGGCGATCAGCGGCGCCGTGGCGAAGCCGAACTCGTCGGCGCCCAGCAGGGCCCCGATGGCCACGTCGCGACCCGTGCGCAGGCCGCCATCCACCTGCACCGCGATGCGGCTGCGCAGGCCGTTCAGCAGCAGGGTCTGCTGGGTCTCGGCGAGGCCGATCTCCCACGGTGAGCCCGCGTGGGTCAGCGAGGTCAGCGGGCTCGCGCCAGTCCCGCCCTCGAAGCCCGAGATGGTCACGTGATCCGCGCGCGCCTTGGCCACGCCCGCGGCGACGGTGCCGACGCCCACCTCCGACACCAGCTTCACCGAGATGCGGGCGCGGGAATTGGCGTTCTTCAGGTCGTGGATGAGCTGGGCCAGGTCCTCGATCGAGTAGATGTCGTGGTGCGGCGGCGGGCTGATCAGGCCGACGCCCGGCGTCGAGTGCCGGACCTTGGCGATGTTCTTGTCCACCTTGTGGCCCGGCAGCTGGCCGCCTTCGCCGGGCTTGGCGCCCTGGGCCATCTTGATCTGGATGTCGTCGGCGTTGACCAGGTACTCGGTCGTCACCCCGAACCGCCCAGAGGCCACCTGCTTGATGGCCGAACGCAGGGAGTCGCCGTTCGGCAGCGGCTTGAAGCGGTCGGGCTCCTCGCCGCCCTCACCCGTGTTCGAGCGGCCGCCGATGCGGTTCATGGCGATCGCCAGGGTCGTGTGCGCCTCGCGGCTGATCGAGCCGAACGACATGGCGCCGGTGGCGAACCGCTTCACGATCTCGGACGCGGGCTCCACCTCGTCCAGCGGGATCGCCTTGTCCGCCAGCTTGAAGCGCATCAGGCCGCGCAGGGTGAGCAGGCGCTCGCTCTGTTCGTTGATGCCCTTGGCGAAGGTCCTGTACTCGTCCGGCAGGTTGCCGCGGACGGCATGCTGCAGCTTGGAGATCGTTTCCGGCGTCCAGGCGTGCGCTTCGCCGCGCAGGCGCCAGGCGTACTGACCGCCCACGTCCAGCATGGACTTGTAGATCGGGCTGTCGCCGAAGGCGTCGCGATGACGGCGCACCGTCTCCTCCGCCACCTGCTCCAGGCCGACGCCCTCGATCGTCGTGGCCGTGCCGGTGAAGTAGCGATCGACCAGCGTCGAGGAGAGGCCGACCGCGTCGAAGATCTGCGCGCCGCAGTACGACTGGTAGGTGGAGATGCCCATCTTGGACATCACCTTCATGATGCCCTTGCCGACGGCCTTGATGTAGTTCTTCCGCACTTCGTAGGCCGACAGCGACAGGCCGTTGCGGACACGGATCTGCTCCAGGGTCTGGAACGCCACGTAGGGGTTCACCGCCTCGGCGCCATAGCCGGCCAGGACGCAGAAGTGGTGCACCTCGCGCGCCTCGCCCGTCTCGATGACGAGGCCGGTCTGCATGCGCAGGCCCTGGCGGATCAGGTGGTGGTGCACCGCCGCGGTGGCCAGCGCCGCCGGGATGGGGATGCGGTCGGCAGACACCGCCCGATCCGAGAGGATCAGGATGTTCATGTCGGCCAGCACGTGCTCGGTCGCCTCGCGGCAGACGCGCTCGATCGCAGCCTCCAGCCCCGCCGCGCCTTCTTCCGCCGGCCAGGTGATGTCGATCGTCGCCGTCCTGAAGGCGCCGTCCAGCAGCTCGTTCACCGCCCGGATCTTGGCGAGGTCCTCGTCGGTGAGGATCGGCTGGGCGACTTCGAGCCGCTTGTGGGTGCCCGCCTGGCGGCCCAACAGGTTCGGCCGCGGGCCGATCATCGACACCAGGCTCATGACCAGCTCCTCGCGGATCGGGTCAATGGGCGGATTGGTGACCTGGGCGAAGTTCTGCTTGAAGTACTCGTACAGCAGCTTGGAGCGCGACGAGAGCACCGCGATCGGCGTGTCGTGGCCCATGGAGCCGATGGGGTCGTCCCCGTCGCGCGCCATCGGCTCGAGGAAGAACTGCACGTCCTCCTGGGTGTAGCCGAACGCCTGCTGGCGATCGAGCAGGGTCTCAGGATCGTTCGGCTGCGGCTCGGCGGCGACGCCGTCCAGCGACAGCTCCTCCAGCTTGAACTGGGTGTCGGCCAGCCACTGTTGATACGGCGCGGCCTTGGCGAGGGTCGTCTTGATCTCCTCGTCCTCGATGATGCGGCCCTCTTCCATGTCGATGAGCAGCATCTTGCCGGGCTGGAGGCGCCACTTACGGACGATGCGCTCCTCCGGCACGTGCAGCACGCCCACTTCCGAGGCCATGATCACATGGTCCTGGTCGGTGATGACGAAGCGGGCCGGACGCAGGCCGTTGCGGTCCAGGGTCGCGCCGATCTGGCGGCCGTCGGTGAAGGCCACGGCGGCCGGACCGTCCCACGGCTCCATCAGGGCGGCGTGGTACTCGTAGAAGGCCTTGCGTTCGGCATCCATCAGCGGATTGCCGGCCCAGGCCTCCGGGATCAGCATCATCATGGCCTGGACCAGCGGGATGCCGCCGGCGACCAGGAGTTCCAGCGCGTTGTCGAGGCACGCCGTGTCCGACTGCCCGTGCGGGATCAGCGGCCACATCTTGTTGAGATCGGGCCCGAGCAGCTCGCTCTCCAGCGTGCGCCGGCGGGCGTTCATCCAGTTCACGTTGCCGCGGACGGTGTTGATCTCGCCGTTGTGGGCGATGAACCGATAGGGGTGCGCCAGCTTCCAGGACGGGAAGGTGTTGGTCGAGAACCGCTGGTGGACCATGCACAGCGCGCTCTCGCACCGCTCGTCCTGCAGGTCCTTGTAGAAGCTGCCCACCTGGTTCGCCAGCAGCAGGCCCTTGTAGACCACCGTCCGGGTCGAGAACGACGGCAGGTAGACCTGGGTGATCTCGGGGATGCCGCGCTTGGCGGCGAGGTCCGCCAGCGGGTTCTGGAACTGCTTGCGGACGGCGAGCAGCTTGCGCTCGTGGGCGTCCTGGTCCTTCACGTTCGGCCCGCGGCCGACGAAGGCCTGGCGGATCATCGGCATGGAGGCGAGGACGGCCTCGCCCAGGCCGTTCGTGTCGACGGGCACGTCGCGCCAGCCGAGCAGGGGCTGCTTCTCGACCTTCAGGAAGTGCTCGAACTGCTCCGTTGCGACCGCACGCGCCTGCTCGTCCTGCGGCAGGAAGCACATGGCCACCGCATATTCGCCGGCCGGCGGCAGGTCGACGCCCGCCTCCTTCGCCCAGTCGCGGTACAGCCGGTCCGGAATCTGGATCAGGGCGCCCGCGCCGTCGCCCACCAGCGGGTCGGCGCCCACGGCGCCCCGGTGGTCGATGTTGACCAGGATCTCAAGGCCGGCCTGGACGACCTCGTGCGATTTGCGGCCTTTAATGTTTGCGACGAAGCCCACGCCGCACGCATCGTGCTCGTTCCGGGGATCGTAGAGGCCTTGCCGTTCCGGCGGTCGCATCATCATGGTCGTCCATCCATACCTGTGGCGGCGGGGCAAGCCCCGCGCGCCGGATGGGCTTCTAGACGGCACAATCGTCCCTTGTCGATGGGCTTCACGCCCTTGACGGGGCACGTTTTTCTAAGGGCGCGCCCACAGCCGTTGAACGGGCCGCCGTTCTGCGACAACCGGCCGCTGAGCTGGCGCTGCGATTGGAGGCGCGCCGGGACCCTGCGTCACTTTGCGGAGCATACAGCCGGCAGGCTGGCGGCCATATTCTGACAAAGCCGCCGGCGCGCACCCCACAGCCGCGGCCCAAGGCCCTGACCCGCACCCCCCCCGCGGGTCGGGGCCTGCACCTCGCCTCAGCGCCGCTTCTTGCCGGTCGCCGGCCGGACCAGCAGCTTGTCGATCCGACGCTGGTCCATGTCGATCACCTCGACCACATACCGCCCGATCGTGACGGTCTCGCCTTCCTCGGGCAGGCGGCCCAGGTGATGCAGGACGAGGCCAGCCGCCGTGTGGAAGCCGCCTTCCTCGAACTTCTCCCCAAGCAGGTCGCTGAGCTCCAGCAGGTCGGTCTTGCCGTCCACCAGCAGGGATCCGTCCTCCCGCTCCACGATCGAGGCGCCGGGCGTGTCGTGGCTCTCGTTGAAGTCGCCGGCGATCATCTCGAGCAGGTCGGTGGGCGTGAGCAGACCCTCGAGGCCGCCGAACTCGTCGACGACGAAGGCCATGTGCGTGGGCGAGCGCTGAAGCTGCTCCAGCGCCTGCAGCAGGGACGTCGTCTCGGGAATGTAGAGCGGCTCCTTCGCGAGCTGGGCGAGGTCCAGGGGCTTGTCGCCCAGCAGCGCGTCAGCGATGTCGCGCTTGTGGACCACCCCGAGGGGGCTGTCGAAGTCCTGCCCCTTGACGACGACGAACCGCGAATACGGGCAGGTCCGGACATCCTTGCGGATCGTCGCCTCAGGGTCGTCCAGCGAGACCCAGTAGACGTCGGTTCGCGGAGTCATCGCCACTCGCACCGGCCGGTCGCCGAGCCGCATGACCTCCTGCATCATGGCCTTTTCCTGAGGCTCGATGACGCCGGCGCCCGTGCCCTCTGCCAGCACGGTCTCGACTTCCTCCTGGGTGACCGCGCTGCCGTCGTTGTCGCGCACCCGGAGCAGCCTGAGGGCGGTCGCCGTGGAGAACGTGAGCAGCGTCACGAACGGCCCCATGAGGCGCGCCAGGAGCGAGAGCGGGGCCGCGACGACGCCCGCGATCGCCTCGGGATGGATCAGCGCCAGGCGCTTGGGCACCAGTTCGCCCAGGATCAGCGAGAAATAGGTGAGAAGCACCACCACGACGCCCGTGGCGATCTGCTCGGAATATTGCGCCAGAAGCGGGACGGTCTCGAACCGCCGATCCAGCTCTCCGGCGATGGTCGCCTGACCGAACGCGCCGGCCAGGATCCCGATCAGGGTGATGCCGACCTGCACGGCCGACAGGAACCGCGTGGGATCCTCCGCCAGCTTCAGCGCCGCCGCCGCCCCCTTGTCACCGCGCTCGGCCCTGGCCTGGAGCTTTGCGCGCCGGGACGACACCACGGCCAGTTCGGACATGGCGAAAACGCCGTTCAGGAGCACCAGCAGGAGCACGACGGCGGTGGCGAAGAGGAGCATGTCTCGGATAGGTCAGCGAGGCCCGGTCGGCCCCGCGCCACACTAACGGCTGCCGCCACCCGACGCGAACACTTTGGCGTAGGCCGTCAGGCGCGAACCGCCCGCCACGCCAACTGGCGCTGTCCTGTCGCTAAGACCCTGAAAAGGATGGTGGACGCGGCTGGGATTGAACCAGCGACCCCTACGATGTCAACGTAGTGCTCTCCCGCTGAGCTACGCGTCCGCCTGGGCGAAAACGCCGGATGGCGCTCGGGAAGGCGGCGGATATACCGGCGCGCCTTGCGATTAGCAACAGGTCTTCAGGCCGCGATCATCCGCTCCACCTCGGAGACGATCTCGCGCAGGTGGATGGGCTTGCTCAGCACCTTGGAGCCGGCGGGCGCCTTCTCGCCCGCGGCGAGGGCCACGGCGGCGAAGCCGGTGATGAACATGATCCGCAGGCCCGGGTGCTTGGCGGCCGCCTGCCGCGCCACCTCGATCCCGTCGAGACCGGGCATGACGATGTCGGTGAGCAAGAGGTCCCACGGCTCGTCGAGGAAGGTCACAGCCTCGTCGCCGTCGGCGCAGGCCGTCACATCGTGGCCGGCCCTCTCGAGGGCGCGGGCCAGGAACCCGCGCAGGGAGTCATCGTCTTCGGCGAGCAGGATGCGGGACATCGGGTCACAGGACTTCAAGTTGAAACCCCACATTAGCCTTGTTCGAGTAAACACGTAATGAAGCGCTTTGACGCTGGAGCGAGGATTCGCGTCTGGCTGGTTTGACGCTGGAGCCCGGCGCGCGTTGTATGCGCGCGATGAACGCGATCGACCCCCGGAACGGAGCCGCCGCCGCGCACGCCGCGTTCGAGCTGAGGCGGGCCGGACCGGAGAGCGCGCCGCCAACACCGTTCGTGTTCGCCTCGCCGCACTCCGGGCGACACTATCCGGACGACATGATGTCGGCCGCCGCGCTGGACGCCTTGAGCATCCGCCGCTCGGAAGACGCCTTCGTGGACGACCTGATCAGGGCGGCGACCGACCATGGCGTCGCCGTGATCACCGCCCGCTACGCCCGGGCCTATATGGACCTCAACCGCGAGCCGTTCGAGCTGGACGCCTCGATGTTCGCCGACGAGTTGCCCGCCTTCGCGCGCGCCCGCACGGCGCGCGTCGCCGCGGGCCTGGGCGCGATCGCGCGCGTGGTTTCCGAAGGACAGGAAATTTACAGCCGCAAGCTCACCTTCGCCGAGGCGCGCAAGCGGATCGAGGACGCCCACCGCCCCTATCACCTGGCGCTGAGGGGGCTGATCGCGGAGGCCCAGGCGGCCCACGGCTTCGCCATCCTGGTGGACTGGCACTCCATGCCGGCCGCCGCGGCCAAGGCGGCCAGCCGCGAGCGCCCCTGCGACATCGTCCTGGGTGACCGCTACGGCGCGGCGTGCGCCGGCGTGCTGCCTGCCCGTGTCGAGCGCGAACTGGAGGCTCTGGGCTACCGCGTCACCCGCAACACACCCTACGCCGGCGGCTACACCACCGAGCACTACGGCCAGCCCCAACGCCGCGCCCACGCCCTGCAGATCGAGATCAACCGTGGTCTCTATCTCGACGAGGCGACACTCAAGCCCACCTCCGGCTTCGAACGCCTGCGCGGAGATATCGAGACGCTAACGGCGTCGCTGGCCGCGGCCGACTGGTCCGCGCTCAGGACGAACTAGGCATCGTTGGAGCTAGGCGCCGACGGCTATGATTTCTGAACTCACGTCCAACGAGGTCACGGCCCAGGCGACGAGTGACATATCCCGGCTCATGACCCTTCTCGCTGGCTCCCCGCGAGCCATCAGCCAGACGGAACTCCGCCGCGTCGCGGAGATCAATCACCTATTCTCGCTGACGGTCGATGGGACCATCGTCGGACTGGTCTGCCTCGTCCCCATGCGCCTTCCCCAGGGCGTTCGACTTTGGATCGAGAGCGTAATTGTTGACCCCGCCTACCGAGGGAAGGGGCACGGGCGGGCGTTGATGCAAGCCGCCGTTGCGAAGGCGGCTTCCTATGGTGACGTTGCGATCAGCCTCACCTCGAACCCGACGCGCAGCGTAGCCCACCGACTGTTTGAACAGCTTGGCTTCAAGCGAGCAGCGACCTCAGTCTTCCGGCGATCCGCACAAGACGGGAGTTCAACAGCCTGACTTGGCGCTGGCCCTGTCCAGCGCCATCACATTGAAGGCGACGCTGGGCTCACCCCTCGCGCCACAGCCAAAAAAAATGCCGCGCTGTCGAGCGCGGCAGTTTCATTAGGGAGGAAACGCCCAGAAGGGCAAAGGCGTCAGCGACGCCTCACACCTCCTAGCTAATGTGCAGCGCACAATAATGCAACCCCTTCGCAGAAAATTTTCGCGCTGACGCCACGTCAGGGGCGGAATTTCCCCGGTTATCACCGATAACCTTACGTCAAATCGCCGCGTTCTTATGTGCGGCGCACAATGCCCTATGCGGGAGGCCCGGCTTCGCCTACAAGCGCGCGCCTTCTGAACGAGTCTGCCCGCACCATGTCGCTCCGAAATATCGCCATCATCGCCCACGTCGACCACGGCAAGACCACGCTGGTGGACCAGCTTCTGGCCCAGTCGGGCGTCTTCCGAGCCAACGAGGCGACGGTCGAACGCGCCATGGATTCCAACGACCAGGAGCGCGAGCGCGGGATCACCATCCTGGCCAAGTGCACCTCGGTGCTCTGGAACGGCAAGGCCGGCGAGACCCGCATCAACATCATCGACACGCCCGGCCACGCCGACTTCGGCGGCGAGGTGGAGCGGATCCTGGGCATGGTGGACGGCTGCGTCCTGCTGGTCGACGCCGAGGAAGGCGTCATGCCCCAGACCAAGTTCGTGCTGGGCAAGGCGCTGAAGATGGGCCTGCGCCCGATCCTCTGCCTCAACAAGGTCGACCGTCCCCACGCCGATCCCGACCGGGTGCTGAACGAGGCCTTCGACCTCTTCGCCGCCATGGGCGCCACGGACGAGCAGCTCGACTTCCCGCACATCTACGCCAGCGGCAAGAACGGCTGGGCGACGCTGGACATGTCCAAGCCCAATGACAACCTCGCGCCCCTGTTCGACCTGATCGTCGACCACGTGCCGGCGCCGAAGGCCGAGGCCCGCAAGGACGAACCCTTCCAGATGCTGTCGGTGCTGATCGAGAGCGACCCGTTCCTGGGCCGCCTGCTCACCGGCCGCATCGAGGCGGGCAAGGCCGTTCCGGGGCTGGCCATCAAGGCCCTGTCGCGCGACGGCAAGGAGATCGAGCGCGGCCGGATCACCAAGGTGCTGGCCTTCCGCGGCCTGAAGCGCCAGCCGATCGACGGCGGCGCCGAGGCCGGCGACATCGTCGCCATCGCGGGCCTGTCCAAAGCCACCGTCGCCGACACCCTCTGCGCGATGGAAGTCAACGAGGCCCTGCCCGCCCAGCCGATCGACCCGCCGACCATCTCGATGACCGTCTCGGTCAACGACAGCCCGCTGGCCGGCCGCGAAGGCGACAAGGTGCAGAGCCGCGTGATCGCCGCGCGCCTGCTGAAGGAAGCCGAGTCCAACGTCGCCATCCGCGTCACCGAGACCACCGAGAAGGACGCCTTCGAGGTCGCCGGCCGGGGCGAACTGCAGCTCGGCGTGCTGATCGAGGGCATGCGCCGCGAGGGCTTCGAGGTCTCGATCAGCCGTCCGCGCGTGGTCTTCCAGACCGATCCCGAGACCGGCGAGCGCCTGGAGCCGATCGAGGACGTGATGATCGACGTGGACGACGAGTTCACCGGCATCGTCATCGAGAAGCTGTCGGCCCGGAAGGCCGAGCTGAAGGATATGGGCCCGTCCGGCGCGGGCAAGACCCGCATCAGCCTGATGTCGCCGTCGCGCTCCCTGATCGGCTACCAGGGCGAATTCCTGACCGACACCCGCGGCTCGGGCGTGCTGAACCGCGTGTTCAGCCACTACGAGCCCTACAAGGGCGCCATCGACGCCGGCCGCAAGGGCGTGCTGGTTTCGAACTCGGATGGTGAGACGGCGGCCTATGCGCTGTGGAACCTGGAGGAGCGCGGCACGATGTTCGTCGGCGCCGGCGAGAAGACCTACCAGGGCATGATCATCGGCGAGAACAGCCGCTCGGACGACCTCGACGTCAATCCGATGAAGGCCAAGCAGCTCACCAACGTCCGCGCCTCGGGCAAGGACGAAGCCGTGCGCCTGACCCCGCCGCGCCGCCTCACCCTCGAACAGGCCATCGCCTACATCGAGGAGGATGAGCTGGTCGAGGTGACGCCGAAGTCGATCCGCCTGCGCAAGAAAGTGCTGAACCCGTCCTTCCGCAAGAAGCGGACGAAGGACGAATAGGCCTCAGCGAACGACCAGCTCACTGAGCACGTGGTCCGCCGCCTTGCGGACCACGACATCCGCATGCGCCGCCGTCGGGGCGATGTGCTCGGTGAGGTTGACCAGGTTGATGTCGCGCCAGGCGGCCTCGACGATCGCCAGGCGTTGGGCCGGATCCCTGATCTGGGCGATCAGACTGCCGGGCTCCTTGGCGACGATCTCCTCCAGCCGCCGCAGGTACCAGGCGTGCATGTGCTCCGGGTCGGCATCGACATAGATCCTCAGGCCGAACCGCGCCCGCGCCTCGGGTGACTGCAGGACGTTGATCCCCTCGACGATCACCACGCCCTCGCCGCCCACCGTCCGCGTCTCGCCCGGCACGATGTCGTAGGTCACGTGCGAATAGACCGGCATGGCCGCGGCGCGCCCGGCCGCCAGCTCGGCGAGGAATCGAGCGAACGCCGCGACGTCGTAGGTCTCCGGGAATCCCTTCCGCCGGATCAGGTCACCCGCAGCCAGCTCGGCGTTTGGACGCAGGAAGCCGTCGGTGGCGACCACCTGGACATCGCCCGGAGCCAGTCGCTCGGCCAGGGCCCGGGCCAGGGTGCTCTTGCCCACCGCCACTCCGCCGGCCATGCCGACCAGGAACGCGCCGGGGCCTCCCCCTCGCGCACGCTCCCGCACCATCGCCGCCAGCGCGCCCAGGACATCCTGTTCAGCCATTCGCCACCCCCACCCCGTTGGCGTTCCACGGCGCCCGTCCGCTGGTCAAGCGGCCGCGGCCCCGACGAAGCGACGCCTTGGCGCCTTACCGATGTCGCAACGGCGCGCTACGAAGGGGCATGGACGCGCCCGCCAAGCCCTATCCGCCCCGCCACTACCCGACCCCGGCCGCCAAGTGCGCGGATCTGGTGGTGCATGTCATGGGCCTGACGCTGGCCCTGGTCGGCGGGATCGTGCTGCTGACCATCGCGGTCCTGGGCGGGTCGATCAGCCAGGTGGTGGGCGTTTCGATCTATGCGCTCGGCATCATCGCCATGCTGGCCTTCTCCACCGCCTACAACTTCGCCAAGCCGCAGCACCGTCCCACGCTGCGGCGGCTGGACCACGCGGGCATCTTCCTGATGATCGCCGGCTCGTACACACCCTTCACCATCA
Source organism: Phenylobacterium kunshanense (assembly GCF_003254525.1). Classification (GTDB taxonomy): domain Bacteria; phylum Pseudomonadota; class Alphaproteobacteria; order Caulobacterales; family Caulobacteraceae; genus Phenylobacterium; species Phenylobacterium kunshanense. The sequence continues at coordinate 364,072 of NZ_QFYS01000002.1, read as the reverse complement.
ACCTGCCCGGAGCCTGGGGCTGGGGCATGACGGCGGCGGTGTGGTCGATCGCCGGCCTGGGCGCGCTCGGCAAGCTGTTCCTGACCGGCATCGACCGCAAGTTCTGGGTGATCGTCTACCTGGCGCTGGGCTGGCTGGTGGTGGTGGCGCTGAAGCCGATGATCGACAGCCTCGCCTGGTACGCCATGGCGCTGCTGGTCACCGGCGGGGTTCTCTACTCGACCGGCGTGATCTTCTACGTGAACAAGAAGCTGAAGTTCTCGCGGGCCATCTGGCATGGCCATGTGGTGGCCGCGGCGGCGGCCCACTGGACCGCCGTCCTGCTGGGCGTGGTGCTCGCCGCCCAGCATTGATGGCCGCGGCTACTCCGCCGCCCAGCGGAACGCCTCGGCGGGCGAGGGCTGCGCGCGCACCAGCAGCCCGTTCATCGCCAGCGCCTGCGCGACCAGACACACAGCCGCGCCCAGCCCGGCGGGCGGCTCGGCTCCCAACAGCCCCGTCAACCGCTCGTCCAGGGAGCGGTAGTCCTCGGCCTGGGCGCAGCCGAAGGCGTCCAGGATCATCGCCTCGTCATTGGTGATCCGCGGGTCGGCTGGAACCGACAGCGCAAGGCGCCGCCGCCCCCAGGCGCCAAGCTGCTGCAGGAAGACCTCCAGCACCCGATAGGCCTCGTGCCCCGCGCAGCCGCAGGCCTGCTCGAACAGCCCCTTCAGGCCGTGGCACGGCGCGGTGAGGGCCAGCAGCCGGATGGTGCGCACCAGCAGGCGCTCGCCATGCGTGAGCGGATCGGAAGCGAGGGAGTTGGCGGCGCAGGTCGCGATCATCGGCTTCTCCAGTCACGCGACACTATTGCTCTTGCGAGTCGTTCGCAACTATCAAGGTAGATCACGGGCGCGTGATTGCGCGATTGCGCCGCTCACGGAACGGCGTCATCCTCGCGGCCTCAGCAGCCTCCGTCGCAGGAGATCCCGATGCAGACCCTCATGTCCCACTGGAAAGGAGCCCTTCCCTGTCATCAGGACATGACCTCGCATGCATTCGCGATCCCTGGAGGCGCGCGCCGACCATAGCGCCTCGATCCCGGCGGCCCGTCGCCGCCTCTGCAAATTCCTCGACTACTACCGGCCGCACCTGCCGTTGCTGGCGGCCGATCTCGCCTGCGCCGTCGTCGTGGCGGCGACCGCGCTCGCCCTGCCCGTCTGCGCCAACTGGATCACCCGACAGCTCGGAGATCTGAGCGGCGCCGACGACGCCACTAGGTCCATCCTCGTCACGGGCGGGGTGATGCTGGCCCTGGTGGCCCTGCAGGCGCTCTGCACGGCCTTCGTGGACTATCAGGGCCACGTGATGGGCGCGAAGATCGAGGGCGCCATGCGCCGCGAGCTCTTCGAGCATCTCCAGAAGCTGTCGTTCGGCTTCTACGACCGCGAGCGCGTGGGCCAGCTCATGAGCCGCATCACAAACGACCTCTTCGCCATCGGCGAGCTGTGCCACCATGGCCCAGAGGACCTGGCCATCTCCCTGCTGAAGTTCGGTGGAGCGGCGGCGATCCTGACGTGGATCGACCCCGGCCTGACCCTCTCGATCCTGGCCGCCTTCCCCTTCGCGCTTCTCTACGCCCTGCACTTCAATGGCCGGATGAGCGTCACCCTGCGGGCCGGAAAGGCGCAGATCGCCGCCATCAACGAGCGGGTGGAAGACTCGCTCGCCGGCGTTCGGGTGGTGAAGGCCTTCGGCGGCGAACAGGCCGAAGTTCGCCGGTTCGAGGCCGAGAACACCCGCTTCCTCGACATCCGCCGCGCCGGCTATCGCAGCGAGGCCCTGTTCTATGTGGGCATGACCGCCTTCGCCCAGCTCGTCACGGTCGCCGTGGTGGTCGGCGGCGCGGTGCGGGTGGCGCAGGACCGGATGAGCGTCGCCGACCTGCTGACCTTCCTCCTCTGCGTCGCCATCCTGATCGACCCGATCCAGCGGGCGGTGAACTTCGTGCGGCTCTGGCAGCAGGGCTACACCGGCTTCACGCGCTTCATGGAAGTGCTTGAGACGCGTCCCGACATCCTCGACGCGCCAGGCGCCCGCGAACTCGGTCGGGTGCGCGGCGACGTCAGCCTGCGCGGCGTCGGCTTCGCCTATCGGCCGGACAGCCCCCCGGTGCTGACCAACGTGTCGCTCGACGTCCGGGCCGGTGAATTCGTGACTCTGGTCGGGGCGTCGGGAGTCGGCAAATCCACCCTCTGCGCCCTCATCCCCCGCTTCTATGAGGCGAGCCGAGGCCGGATCCTGGTGGACGGGCAGGACATCCGCGAGGTCACGCTCGCTTCGCTGCGAAGGAACATCGGGGTGGTGCAGCAGGACGTCTACCTGTTCGCCGGCACGGTGCTGGAGAACCTGCTCTATGGGCGGCCCGGCGCCACACGTGACGAGGTGGTGGCCGCCGCCCGGCGGGCCCACGCCCACGACTTCATCATGGCCTTACCCGATGGCTACGACACCGACATCGGCCAACGCGGGGTGCGCCTCTCCGGCGGCCAGAAGCAGCGCCTGACCATCGCCCGATCATTCCTGAGGGACCCGCCGATCCTGATCTTCGACGAGGCCACCAGCGCCCTCGACAACGAGAGCGAGCGGGCGATCCAGCAATCACTCGCCGATCTCACCCGCACGCGCACGACGATCGTCATCGCGCATCGGCTGTCCACGGTGCGCAACGCCGACCGGATCGTGGTCCTGACGGAGAACGGCATCGCCGAGCAGGGCCGGCACGAGGAGCTGATGGCGGCGGGAGGCGCCTACGCCGCCCTCCACCGGGTCCAGGCCAGCCTCTAGTAGGGCCGCTCCATGAAGACGTCGGCGCGCGCGTACGGCGTCTCCATGGGCGCGAGGTCACGGAAACCCATGGCGCGGTAGAGGCCGAGCGCCGGCCCCAGGCCGGAGTTGGTCTCCAGGTAGAGACGCCTGGCGCCCAGCTCGGCGCCCGCGTCTATGCACCGCTGCATCAGCCGCCGCCCGAGACCGGAGCCGCGCAGATCCTCGGAGACGGTCATCTTGGCCACCTCGTACCCGCCGTCATCCATCTTCATCAGCGCAACGCACCCGACCGGCGCGCCGTCCTTCAGGGCCATGAAGATCCGCCCGCCCTTGTCGATGATCTTGCCCTGGGGGTCGTTCAGCACCTCGCGGTCCTTGGCCTCGAGGACGAAGTGTCTGGAAATCCAGGCCTCGTTGAGGGTCCGGAAGGCCTGGGCATGGCGGGGCTCGAATTCCACGATCTCCATGGCGTCCTCCGGGGTGGTCACGGGCCCAGTCTGCCGCCAATGTCCGGCCGATGGCGAATGCGATTTTCTCAGGCCTGCCCACCACCGTCTTCGAGGAGATGTCGGGCCTCGCGCGCACCCTGGGCGCGATCAACCTCGGCCAGGGCTTTCCCGATGATCCCGGGCCCGAGGCGGTGAGGGCCAAGGCGGCCGACGCCGTCCTCAACGGCTACAACCAGTACCCGCCAATGGCCGGCCTGCCCGAGCTGCGCCAGGCGGTCGCCGCGCACTATGACGGCGCCCAGGACCTGGATCTCGACTGGGCAAGCGAAGTGACCATCACGTCCGGCGCCACCGAGGCGCTGGCCGCCAGCTTCCTGGCCCTCATAGAGCCGGGCGACGAGGTGGTGGTCTTCCAGCCCTTCTACGACGCCTACCTGCCGCTGATCCGCCGGGCGGGCGGCGTTCCCCGGCTGGTGCGGCTGGAGCCGCCCCACTGGCGTTTCACGCGCGCGATGCTGGAGGCGGCCTTCACTCCGCGCACGCGGCTGATCGTGTTGAACAATCCGATGAACCCGACCGGCGTGGTCCTGCCCGACGAGGATCTCGCCCTGCTGGCCGAGTTCTGCGTGGCGCATGACGCCGTCGCGGTGTGCGATGAGGTCTGGGAGCAGGTGGTGTTCTCTGGCGCGCAGCATCGCCCCCTGATCGCCTTCCCCGCCATGCGCGAGCGCACGGTGAAGATCGGATCGGCGGGCAAGATGTTCGGCCTCACCGGGTGGAAGGTCGGCTACCTCTGCGCCGCCCCCGGACTGACCCACAGCCTGGCTCGCGCCCACCAGTTCCTGACGTTCACCACCCCACCCAACCTGCAGACGGCCGTGGCCTGGGGACTCGCCAATGCCGGCGACTGGTTCCGTGACATGCCGAGGGCGCTGGAGGCGTCGCGGGACCGTCTGGCCGAGGGCCTGCGCCGGGAAGGGTTCACCGTCCTCCCAAGCCAAGGCACCTATTTCCTGAGCATCGACCTGACCGCATCGGGGATCGCGGAGGCAGACCGCGCCTTCTGCCTGCGCGCGGTGAAGGAGGCCGGCGTCGCCGCCATACCGGTCTCGGCGTTCTACGAGACGGACCCGGTGACCAGCATCGTTCGACTCTGCTTCTCCAAGGCCGACGCCACCCTGGACGAGGGTGTCCGCCGGCTGGCAAGAGCGCGGGACCTGTCGCGGGTGTCCGCTCAATCCTGAGACGGATCGACCTCTTCCGGCGTCTGGCCGGCGATCCAGGCGTCCAACGCCTGGCTGGCGGCGCTGCGGCAACCCGCCTGCTGCGCCTGGGCGATGACGTCCAGGTTCGTCAGCGCTTCAGGACCAGGACAGATGCCGCCGCGGGTCGCGCGGGACGGCGGCGGGGCCACGATGGAGCGCATGATCGCCAGGCGGTCCGCTTCGGCCTGATTGCCCTGGCGACGGGGAAGCATCACGCCCGTGGCGGCGCCCTTCACCGTCAGCAGGCTTCCGGACGCGTGCATCAGGGTCAACGTCCGGCCGGGCGGAAGGCTCACCCGCGCGCCAGCCTCGAAGCTCTGGCCCCTCGCGATGCCGGGCTCGGTCGAGCCCACCACGATGTAGTCCCGGGCCGCCGCCGCGCCGGATATGGCCGCAAGGGCGACGCCGGCGAGCGCCGCCAGAAGAACGCGAAACGATGAGGTCATGCAATCAGCATCGCCCGTCAGGCGCCGGGGGGCAACCCTGGCCAGTCGCGTATCACGTGCGTCGAACGTCGTTCGGGTTGAAACGACCAAGCTTCCAGGGACGGGCATGCGGCAGCCTGCGACAAATGCGGCATCTGTCGGCGCCCGCGGCCCCGGTTAACCTGCGATTAAGAGCTGGCGATCTATGGTTGCGGCCAGAATGCCGAGACGAGACCCATGGTCAGCGTTCAGCTGCGCAACTCCGGACAAGGGCTCTGGTACGCCCTGACCCTGCCCACCTCGGTGCAGGCCGCGCAGACGATCGCCTCCGCCGCGCGCAAGCTCGACCTTGCCGACCAGGTCCGGATCCAGCCCGCAAGCGGGGCTCGGCGGCTCGACCTCAGGGCCTAGTTTCGGTCCAGGTCCGCCCGTTCATCGACGTCGAACAGCACCCCATCGTCCGGCGCGTCCACCACGGCAAGCCGCTCGCCCAGCCCCTGCAGCACCCCCCGCGCGCCGGTATCTCCTGAGAGCGCCATCGCCGGCGCGAACAAGGCCCGCGACAGTGCGACAGGATTGCCACGCCGCCCGCCGAACACCGGCGCCGCGGCAGGCGCACCATCGCGCACCGCCTGGATCAACCGTGGCGGCGTCTCCTGCGGCACACGCGGCATGTCGCCCAGCAACACCAGCGCGACCATGACCTCCCGCGGCAGGCTGGCCAGGCCCGCCCGCAGCGAGGCCGCCATGCCCTCGGCATGGTCCGGCGCGTGGACGATACGAAGGGCCGGGTCGAAGGCCCGCGCGCAGGCCGCGACCGCCTCGGCCTCCGCGCCCGTCACCACGGTCACCGATCCGACCGGGGCGGCCCGCGCCGCCGCCAGCGCCCCGTGCAGCAGCGGCGCGCCTCGCCAGGGCGCCAGCAGCTTGCCGCCGCCGAACCGCCGCGCGGAGCCTGCGGCCAGGACCACGGCGGCGACCTGTTCCCCACCGGCTGGCACTGTCCCCATCGGCGATTGCCCCCTATCTTGCCTGCTGATGACGCCATTCGACGCGATCACCGGACCGCGCTCAGCGCCGCTCGTGGACGGCTTCGGCCGGACCGTGACCTATTTGCGCCTGTCGGTCACCGACCGCTGCGACCTTCGCTGCGTCTATTGCATGGCCGAGCACATGACCTTCCTCCCGAAGGCCGAGGTGCTGTCGCTCGAGGAGCTGGACCGGATCGCCTCGGCCTTCGTCGGTCTGGGGACACGTAAGCTGCGCCTCACGGGCGGCGAACCCCTCGTGCGCAAGGGCATGATGGACCTGGTCCGCACCCTGGGCCGGCATCTGACCTCGGGAGCCCTGGACGAGCTGACCCTCACCACCAACGGGACGCGCCTCAGCGAATTCGCCGGGGAACTGGCCGACGCCGGCGTGCGGCGGATCAACGTCTCTCTGGATACGCTGAAGCCCGACCTCTTCCGGCGACTTACCCGCGGCGGCGACGTCGCCAAGGTGCTGGCCGGGATCACGGCGGCTCAGGCGGCGGGGCTGTCAGTGAAGATCAACGCCGTCGCCCTGCGCGACGACAACGCCGGCGAGATTCCCGACCTGATCGCCTGGGCCCACCGCACAGGGTGCGACATCACCCTGATCGAGACCATGCCCCTGGGCGAGGTCGAGGCCGACCGCACCGACCAGTATCTGCCGCTCAGCCAGGTGCGCGCCGAGCTCGCCAGCTTCTGGACCCTTGAGGATCTGCCCCTCTCCACCGGCGGCCCCGCCCGCTATGTGCGCGTCGCCGAGACCGGCGGACGCCTCGGCTTCATCACGCCGCTGAGCCACAACTTCTGCGAATCCTGCAACCGCGTGCGGCTCACCTGCACCGGCACGCTGCACACCTGCCTGGGCCAGGAGGACGCCACCGACCTGCGCGCCGTCCTGCGATCGGGCGCCGGGGACGCCGAGCTCACCGACGCCATCCGCCGCGCCATCGCCGGTAAACCCAAGGGCCATGACTTCGAGATCGCCCGCAGCCAGCCCGCCGTCGCGCGTCACATGTCCACCACCGGCGGCTGACCCATGGCCCGCGTCCTCCTCTTCGGTCCCCTGCGCGACGTCGCCGGATGGCGCGAGCGCCAGATCGACAGTCCGTCCCTGTCAGCGTTGCGCGCCCTGCTCACGGACGAGGACGCGGCGCTGGGCGAGGCCCTGGCCGGCAAGGGCGTGCAGGTGGCCATCGACCAGGCCCTCGTGCGCGGCGAGGCGGCCCTGACCGCGGCCAGCGAGGTCGCCTTCCTGCCCCCCATGAGCGGCGGATGATGATCGAGCTCACCGACAGCCCCTTCGACCCTGGCGCCCTGCTGACGGCCTTTTCGAAGGGCCGCCGCGAAACGGGCGCCATCGCGACGTTCACGGGCCTCGCCCGAGCCGAGGAAGGCGCCACGAACATCCTGGAGCTGGAGGCCTACCCGGGCTTCACCGAGGCGGAGATCGGCCGGATCGCCGAGCAGGCCAGGACGCGCTTCGGCCTGCACGACCTCGCCATCCTGCATCGCGTGGGGAAGATCGCGCCAGGCGAGCCGATCGTGTTCGTGGCCACCGCCGCGGGCCACCGCCGCGCCGCTTTCGAGGCCTGCGACTTCCTCATGGACTATCTGAAGTCCGCCGCGCCCTTCTGGAAGAAGGAGCATGGGCCCGCCGGCGAGCGCTGGGTCGAGCCGACCGAGCGGGACCACGCCGACCGGGAGCGCTGGAGCTAGAGCAGCCGCCCGATCAGGAAGGCCGCACCCGACGCCAGGGCGCCCAGGGCGAACCAGAGCAACGCGCCATTGCGCTCAGGCTCCACGACCGCGATGGGCTGGACCGGCGGCGCCGCGGCAAGTCGGGAGACGTTCCGCACGGCTGTCTCCAGCTCGCCCGCGAACCGTTTGACCCGCGTGGCCGGCGACAGTTCCCGGGCGATCCAGCGGCGGACCACCGGCTCCGAAGCCGCCCAGATGTCGTGATCGGGGTCGATGCGCCGCGCGACGCCCTCGACCGTCATCATGGTCTTCTGCAGCAGCACAAGCTCGGGGCGCAGGCGCATGTCGAACAGCGCCGTGATCTCGAAGAGCTGGGTCAGCACCCGGCTCATGGCGATGGTGCTGGCCGCGCGCCCGAACACCGGCTCACCCACCGCCCGGAGCGCCTGGGCGAAGGCCGCGACGCTGTGGTGGGCCGGAACATATCCAGCGTCGAAATGCACCTGGGCCACCTGCTGGTAGTCCCGGCGCAGGAAACCCCACAAGATCTCGGCCAGGTAGCGCCGCTCGGTCGGGCCCAGGCGGCCGATGATGCCGAAATCCACCGCCTGCAGCCGATCGGGCGCGGCGGCGAACAGGTTGCCCTCGTGCAGGTCCGCGTGAAAGACGCCGTGGTCCAGCGCCTGGGCCAGGAAGGCGCGGGTCAGGTTCGCGGCCAGCGCCTTGCGATCCAGGCCAGGCTGCTCGAGCGCCGCCTCGTCGGAGAGCGGCATGCCCTGCGCCCACTCCAGGGTCAGCACCCGCTTGCCGACGCCCTCCCAAAGCACCTTCGGCGCCGACATGTAGCCGTCGGCGGCCATCACCTCGGCCAGTTCGTCGGCCCCGGCGGCCTCCAGCCGAAGGTCGAGTTCCAGTTCGGTGGCGCGCACCACGGTCAGGGCGAAGCCCATGGGCTCCAGCCGGCGCGCGGGCGGCGCCAGGCGCTCGATCAGCCGGGCGGCCAGCTTCAGCACCTCGGAGTCGGCGGCCACCCGACGCTCGATGCCGGGCCGCAGCACCTTCACCGCCACCCTGCGCCCTTCGAGCAGCATGGCGTCATGCGCCTGCGCCAGCGAAGCGGCGGCGACCGGATCACCGAAGGTGGCGAAGACGGCGCCGACCGGCTTGCCGAGCTCCTGTTCGACCAGCGCCCGCGCCTCGCCCGTCGGGAACGGCGGCAGCTTGTCCTTCAGCCGGCCCAGGTCCTCGGCGAACGTGCGGCCGAAGATGTCGGCGCGCGTGGACAGGAGCTGGCCCAGCTTGATCGCCACCGGTCCCAGCCGCTCCAGCGATCGCGCCAGCCGCTCGCCGGGGCGCCCGTCGCGCCGCGTCGCGAACACGCGAAGCGCGGAGGCCGCCGTCCGCACGCCCGAGGAATAGAACCCGTCCAGCTCGCGCGGCAGCAGGGCGTCGTTGCGGACCAGCGTCCAGCCGGCCCCGATCAGCCGCAGGAAAGCGCCCAGAGAGGCCATGCGCGCCTCAGATCGCCCGGCCTGTGTGCAGCGCCGCCACGCCGCCGGAATAGTTGGTCCAGCCCACCTGGCTGAAGCCCGCGGCGCGGATCATGTCGGCGAATGTCTTCTGGTCGGGGAACCGCCGGATGCTCTCGACCAGGTACTGGTACGACTCCCGGTCGTTGGCCACCCGCGCCCCGATCTCGGGGATCACCTTGAAGGAATAGGCGTCGTATGCGGCCCTAAGGGCCCCGGTGACCGGCCGCGAGAACTCCAGGCACAGGAACCGGCCGCCCGGCTTGAGCACCCGCCGCGCCTCGCGCAGGGCGGCGGAAATGTCGGTCACGTTGCGTATGCCGAAGCTGATCACATAGGCGTCGGCCGAGGCGTCGGGCAGCGGCAGGCGCTGGGCGTCGCCCACCGACCAGCAGATTTCGGGCATGCCGCCGCGCTCGATCCCGGCGGCGATCATCTCGGCGTTGTAGTCGACCACGAAGATCTTCGCGTCGGGGCCGCCCCGGCGCTCCTGCACCCGCCGGGCCATCCTGGCGAACCGTCGCGCCATGTCGCCCGTGCCGCCCGCGCAATCGACGATGGTCTCGCCCGGCTGCGGATTGAGCCTCGCCGCCACTGCGTCCTTCCAGAGCCGGTGCACGCCCGCGCTCATCAGGTCGTTCATCAGGTCGTAGCGACCGGCGACGCGGTCGAAGACCCCGCGGACAAGCGAAGGCTTCTCGGCGGCGTCGACATCGCGGAAGCCGAAGGTGGCGGAAGGTCCCGTCATGCCGCTGCTCATAGCCTTCAACCCCTTGGCGCGCCAGCGATGCCGTGCCAAGCCGGGGCGATGCCTGAATTGCCGGAAGTCGAGACAGTGCGGCGCGGCCTGGCCCCCGTGCTGGAGGGCCAGCGCCTGGCTCGCGTGGAGGCGCGCAGGCCCGACCTGCGCTTCCCCCTGCCGCCTGGCTTCGTCCAGGTGCTCACCGGCGCCAGGATCGAACGCCTGGAGCGCCGGGCCAAGTACCTGCTCGCCCGGCTTGACCGCGAGGACACCCTGGTGATGCACCTGGGCATGAGCGGCCGGTTCGAGATCTCGCGGCCAGAGGGCCAGGATCGACCGGGCCACTTCCACTACGCCCCGGACCCCGACCCGAAGCACGCCCACATCGTCTTCGAGACGGAAGCGGGACCCCGGGTCACCTACTACGACCCGCGCCGGTTCGGTTACATGTCGCTGGTCAACACGGCCACGCTCGAGCTGCACCCCTGGTTCGCAAGCCTGGGGCCCGAACCCTTGTCGGAGACGTTCGACGCCGCACATCTGAAAACCGCCTTTGCCGGCCGCCGGCAAGGACCGAAGACCCTGTTGCTCGACCAGAGGATCGTGGCCGGCCTGGGCAACATCTACGTCTGCGAGGCGCTGAACCGCGCCCGCATCTCGCCCTTCCGGCCCGCCGGGGGAATCTCCGGGCCGCGCCTCGCGAAGCTGGTTCCGGCGATCAAGGATGTCCTGGCCGAGGCGATCGAGGCCGGCGGCTCCTCGCTGCGCGACTTCGCCCAGGCGGACGGCGCGCTGGGGTATTTCCAGCACCGCTTCCGCACCTACGACCGCGAGGGGCAGCCCTGCCGCAACGACGGCTGTCGCGGCGTGATCGCCCGCAAGGTCCAGGCGGGGCGCTCCACCTTCTACTGCCCGGTGTGCCAGACGTGAGATCCCTCTTCGCCATCCTCTTCGCCGCCGTGGCGATCGCCGCGCCCGCCAGGGCTGAGCCCCCGGTCTGGGTGGTGCGCGACGCCGACTCCGAGGTGGTGCTTTTCGGCTCGGTGCACGTCCTGCCCCCAGGCCTGGACTGGCGGCCCAAGGCGCTCGACGCGGCGCTGGGCGAGGCCCAGGACCTGTGGTTCGAGCTGCCCAGCGGCCCTGCGGCCGAGGCCGAGGTGGCGCGCCTCGCGGCCGAGCGCGGCGTCCTGCCGCCTGGCCAGTCCCTGTTTCGCCTGCTGCCGCCCGCGGATGTGGCGTTGCTGCTGAAGGTCGCGAAGACGTATGGGGTCGAGCCTTCCACGCTCGACCGGCTGGAGCCGTGGCTGGCCGAGGTGGCCCTCGCCGGCGCCGCCTACCGCAAGGTCGGCGCGGCCACCGAACATGGCGTCGAAGCCTCGATCGGCTCGAGCACATCAGAGGCGATCCGGCGGGAGGCGTTCGAGACCCCGGCCCAGCAGATCGCGATCTTCGACTCCGCGCCCCTCGCCGAACAGCTGGCCTCCCTGCGCGAAACGCTGGGCGAATTGGACCGGAATCCGGACTCCTACATGAAGCTGGTCCGCGCCTGGATGGCGGGAGACGTGCAAGGCCTCGACCGGGAAGCGCTGGAGCCGCTCCGCAAGGTCTCGCCAGGCGTCTTCCGGCGCCTGGTGATCGAGCGCAACGAACGCTGGACCGAGGCGCTGGACCTGCGCCTGAAGGGGCGTGGCAAGACCGTGGTGGTGGTCGGGGTGGGCCATCTGGTGGGCGAGGAGGGGCTGCCGACCCGGCTGCGGGCGCTTGGCTATTCCGTCTCGGGGCCGTAAGTCGCAGCCCATAGGAGAGCGGAGCGCCCCATGAGCTATGAGACCCTGATCGTCGAGACCCCCAGCGCGGGCGTCGCCCTGATCCGCCTGAACCGGCCCGAGGCGCTGAACGCGCTGAACAGCCAACTCCTGGGCGAACTCTCCAAGGCGCTGGATGCGGCCGAGGCCGACGAGACCGTCCGCTGTCTCGTTCTCACCGGCTCCGACCGAGCCTTCGCCGCCGGCGCCGACATCAAGGAGATGTCGGACAAGTCCTATGCCCAGATGTTCTCCGCGGACTTCTTCGGCGCCGCCGCGCGCCGCATCGAGCAGTGCCGCAAGCCGATCATCGCCGCGGTCGCGGGCTACGCCCTGGGCGGCGGGTGCGAACTGGCCATGCTGTGCGACTTCATCATCGCCGCCGAGACCGCCAAGTTCGGCCAGCCCGAGATCAACCTCGGCGTCATGCCCGGCATCGGCGGCACACAGCGCCTGCCGCGCGCCGTGGGCAAGGCCAAGGCCATGGACATGGTCCTGACCGCCCGGATGATGGACGCCGCCGAAGCCGAGCGCGCCGGCCTGGTCAGCCGCGTCGTGCCCGCCGACAAGATGCTGGAGGAAGCGCTGGCCGCCGCGGCCAAGATCGCGTCCCAGTCGCCCCTCGCGGTGGCGATGAACAAGGAGCTGGTGAACGCCGCCTTCGAGACCACGCTTTCCACCGGCGTGACCATGGAGCGCAGGCTGTTCCACTCCCTCTTCGCCTTCGAGGACCAGAAGGAGGGCATGGCCGCCTTCGTCGAGAAGCGGAAGCCCGAGTTCAAGGGGCGCTGACAGAGCGCCCTACGCCATTGACCGCGGCGGGCCCTTTCAGTATATCCGCGCCTCCATTTTCGCCCGCCCGGCGCAAACCGGGCGCGCTATCCGTTTCGAGAGCTTAGACGAATGGCCAATACGCCCGGCGCCAAGAAAGCGGTCCGCAAGATCGCCCGCCGCACTGAAGTGAACACCGCCCGCCGGTCGCGCGTTCGCACCTTCCTGCGCAAGTTCGAGGAGGCCGTGGCCTCCGGCGACGCCGGCGCGGCTAAGGACGCCTTCGTGAAGGCCCAGTCCGAGCTGATGCGCGCCGTCGGCAAGGGCGTGGTCCACAAGAACACCGGCTCGCGCAAGGTCTCGCGCCTGGCCGCCCAGCTGAAGAAGATGTCGGCCGCCTGATCCGGCGTGACCGGAGGCCACGGCTTCCGGGGCGACGGCGCGGTTCGGGGAACAGGTTTTCCCGTCTTCGTCTCTAGGATTTTTTGTCGCGGCGCCCCTTCGGGGGCGCTGCTTTTTTGTGCGTCGAATTGGGCGCTCCGGACCACGGTTTGCGGCCCGAAAGCTCAGCCTTCAGACCGGGATTTTGGGCTTTCCCTTGGACCTAAAAGGGTCCTTTGCGAGTCAATCGAAATATCGCTCGACGGGCCGAAGAATCACCGTTGACCGCCCACCAGCCCCCATTAGTGTCGGGGGTCTTACAGGTTCTTTCCTCTTGATCCCGGGTCGAACCGGGACGCCGGCGGAGCACATGCGTTCGCTGAATAAGGATCTGTTTGTGTTGAACAAAGTGCGCGGTCGGGGGGTTCGGGGCCCTGGCTTGTCGGCTGAATTGCGATGGGGTTCGAGGGATGACGAGCGGGGGGGCTGCGGGAGCTATGGCAAGCACGCCGGCGACAGCCGTGTGGAGCAAAACCTGCCAGGTTCTCAAGCGCGAGCTTGGTGATGCGACCTTCGGGTCGTGGCTGGGCCAGGCGGGGCTGCGCGAGTCCGGGGACGAGGTGTGCGTGGTCGCCGCGACAGGCGTCGCGCGCGACTGGATCCGCCACAACGCGTGGCGTCGCATCGGCGAGCTGTGGGCCCAGAACGACCCGATGGGTCGCCGACTGGACCTGAAGAGCCGCATGGAGGTCGAGAGCGCCCCCCTGGCCGCCAATCCGCCCGTGCCCGCCAATTCCCCCGGACTCGCCCCGAAGGCCGCCCCCATGACTGCGCCCCCTATCGCCGCGCCGGTGTTCGAGATCGAGGCCGACACCGTGGCCCCCGTCACCGCCCGCCAGGGCCGCCAGCAGGGCCTGCAGGAGCGCTATAGCTTCGACAGCTTCGTGTCGGGCCCAGCGAACGAGTTCGCCTTCGCCGTGGCCCGCCGCGTGGCCTCGTGGGCCGACGGCCACTTCAACCCGGTCGTGTTCCACGGCCCCTACGGCTTCGGGAAGACGCACCTCCTCAACGCCATCGCCTGGGAGGCCCTGCGCTCGGCGCCCGGCAAGCGCGTGGTCTACCTTTCGGCCGAACGCTTCACCTCGACCTTCGTCAACGCGCTGCAGACCCGCCAGACGGCGGCGTTCAAGGACGAGCTGCGCAACGCCGACCTGCTGCTGATCGACGACGTCCACTTCGTGGCCGGCAAGACCCAGACGCAGGAAGAGCTGTTCCACACCCTGATCGCCCTCGTGGAGGACGGCCGCCGGGTGGTGCTCTCGGCCGACCGTTCTCCGACCGAGCTTTCGGAAATGGAACCGCGTCTCCGCTCGCACCTGCAGGCAGGCCTCGTCTGCGGCATCGAGCCGGCGGACCGGAGCCTGCGGCTGGGCATCCTGGAGCGCAAGCTGAACACCCTGGCCCTCGCAGGCGGCTTCGTGCCCGCTGCGCGGCCGGACGTGCTGCAGTTCCTCAGCGACCGCTTCACCGACAGCGTGCGCGAGCTGGAGGGGGCCCTGAACACCCTGGTGGCCCGCGTGGGCGGCGACATCGCGCGCCTGTCCCTGGACGAGGCCCAGGCCATCCTGCGGCCGCACCTGAGCGTCAACGAGCGCAAGGTGACCGTCGACATGATCCAGAAGACCGTGGCGGAGCACTACGCCCTCAAGCAGGCCGACCTGATCAGCGAGCGCCGCGCCCGCGCCGTGGCCCGCCCGCGCCAGGTGGCGATGTGGCTGGCCAAGCAGATCACCACCCGCTCGCTGCCCGACATCGGCCGCCGCTTCGGCGGGCGCGACCACACCACCGTCCTGCACGCGGTGCGTCGCATCGAGGCCCTCAAGGCCGAGGATCAGGGCATCGCCCGCGACATCGACGTCCTGCTGCGCAAGCTGCGGGGCTGAGGCCTCCATTTCGGGGCGTCGCAAAGGGCTCGCCGCGAGGCGGGCCCTTGGCTTTTGGACCCGTCAGGTCCGCAGCGCCTCGACGGCCGCACCGAGCAGCGCGTAGGTTTCCAGCTCGGCGTCATCCTCCCAGGCGTTGCGCCAGGCGCTCCACACGACCGCCACGACCTGTTCCCGCGGGTGCACGTAGACGAACTGGCCGAAGATGCCCTGGGCCGTGAAGGCGCCGTCGTGGACGCTTCCCACCTGGCGCGGCAGAACCCACCACTGATAGCCGTAACCGAGTGGATAGCCCGGTTGGAGCTTGCCGAAACCCGTGGCCTCGATATCCGGCTGGCCGGCCAGGTCGCGCCAGCCGACGGGCAGGATGCGGCGGCCGCCCACGACCCCATCCTCCAGGACGAACTGCCCGAAGCGGCCAAAGTCCCTGAGGCGCGCACTGACGCCCAGCCCGCCGAGTTCCAGCCCGTCCTTCGACTCGAGCTGCCAATAGCCGTCGGCCTCCATGCCCGCCGGGCCCCAGACCTTCTCGCCGTAGTAGTCGGCCAGGCTGCGCCCGGTCGCGGCCGCCACGATCGCGCCCAGGACGCAGCTTTCGCCGGTCGAGTAGTTGAATCGCGCGCCCTGAGGCGCCGCGCGGGGCAGGCTGCGCATGAGCGCCAGGACACCGCCGGGCCGTCCCGCCTCCATCGCCGCCCCCAGCCGCACGACGTCGGAAGGGCCGGTCGGGTCGTAGTCCTCCTTCCAGGCCACTCCCGAAGTCATCCGCAGGAGGTTGCGGACGGTGACGCCTTCGTAGGCCGAGCCTGAAAGGTCGGGCAGGTAACGCTCCGCGGGATCGTCCAGGCTGCGGATCGCGCCGTCCTGCAAGGCCACGCCCGCCAGCGTCGACGTCATGGACTTCGCGGTGGAGAAACTGGTCCAATGGCTCTCTGGACCGTTGCCCATCCCATAGCGTTCGAGCGCTATCTCGCCTCCCTTCAGCACGAGCACACCGCCGGTCCGGCGACGCGTCATGTAGTCATCCAGCGAGCGGGTCGCGCCTGCATGGGGATAGCTCAGCCGCGACAGCTGGCGCGCGTGCGGCCGCAGCCGCCGGACGTTCGTTCCGCATCGGATCGCACGGACCGGGCGTGTCTGATCCTGACTGCGGAAGGTGGCAGCCTGGTTCTCTGGCGTCGTGGCGAGCGGGCTCGACGCTACGCCCTCGGTGGGTTGCGCCTTCGCTCCCCAGGCCAGAGCGGAGCCACCCGCCACCAGCAACAGCCGCCGCCGATCCAACCCGTCGCCCATCTTCGCCCATCTCCCCGACCGGCGCTTTTGGCGCGCCTCATGAGGATGCTGCGGCAAGGGGCCGCTGGCCGCAACGCACGAAAAAAGGCGGCTGGATCGCTCCAGCCGCCCCTCAACTCATCCGATGACCGGAATGCTTACGCGTCCGCGGCTTCCGGCTCGTCCTTCTTCGACAGGTCCTCGCCGGTCTCCTGGTCGACGACCTTCATGGAGAGGCGGGTCTTGCCGCGATCGTCGAAGCCCAGGAGCTTCACCTTGACCTGCTGGCCTTCGCTCAGCACGTCCGAGACCTTCGCCACGCGCTCGTTCGAGATCTGGCTCACGTGGACCAGGCCGTCCTTGGCGCCGAAGAAGTTCACGAAGGCGCCGAAGTCGACGATCTTCACGACCTTGCCGGTGTAGATCTGGCCGATCTCCGGTTCGGACGCGATCGACTTGATCCAGTCGCGGGCCGCATCGATCTTGGCCTGGTCCGCGGCCGCGATCTTGATGGTGCCGTCTTCGCCGATGTCGACCTTGGCGCCGGTCTCGGCGGTGATCTCGCGGATCACCTTGCCGCCCGAGCCGATCACTTCCCGGATCTTGTCGACCGGGATCTTGATGGTCTCGATCTTCGGCGCGAACTCGCCCAGTTCGGCGCGCGGCGCCTCCATGGCCTTGTTCATCTCGCCGAGGATGTGATCACGACCGCCCTTCGCCTGCTCGAGGGCCTTCTTCATGATCTCCTCGGTGATCCCGGCGATCTTGATGTCCATCTGCAGCGACGTAATGCCGTCGGCGGTGCCGGCGACCTTGAAGTCCATGTCGCCGAGGTGGTCTTCGTCACCCAGGATGTCCGAGAGGACCGCGAAGCCGTCGCTCTCGAGGATCAGGCCCATGGCGATGCCCGACACCGGCTTCTTGATCGGCACGCCGGCGTCCATCAGGGCGAGCGAGCCGCCGCAGACGGTGGCCATCGAGGACGAGCCGTTCGACTCGAAGATCTCGGAGACCAGACGGATCGTGTAGGGGAAGTCGGCGTAGTCCGGCAGCATCGGACGCAGCGCGCGCCACGCCAGTTTGCCGTGGCCGACTTCACGACGGCCAGGAGCGCCCATGCGGCCCGTCTCCCCGACCGAGAAGGGCGGGAAGTTGTAGTGCAGCATGAACTTCTCGTAGTACTTGCCTTCGAGCGCGTCGATCAGCTGCTCGTCGTCGCCGGTGCCCAGGGTGGCCACGCAGAGCGACTGGGTCTCGCCGCGGGTGAACAGCGCCGAGCCGTGGGCCCGGGGCAGCACGCCCACTTCCGAGACGATCTGGCGGACCTGATCGACCTTGCGGCCGTCGATGCGGATGCCGGTGTCCAGGATCGAGCGGCGGACGACGTCAGCCTCGAGCTCCTTGAACACGCCACCCAGCTTGTCGGCCGGGATGCCCGTCGGGTTGGCGTCGGACTTGCCGAAGTGGCCGACAGCCTTGTCCTTGGCCGCGCTGAGGGCCGCATGGCGCTCGGTCTTGCCGGTGATCTTGTAGGCGGCGGCCAGATCCTTGCCGATCAGCTTCTTCACCTCGGCCTTGATGGCGTCGGTGTCGTCCGGCGTGAACTCGAAGGGTTCCTTCGCGGCGTGCTCGGCCAGCTCGATGATCGCGTCGATCACCGGCTGCATGCCCTTGTGGGCGAAGGTGACGCCGCCCAGGACTTCGGCTTCCGACAGCTCCTGGATCTCGGACTCGACCATCATCACGGCGTCGGCGGTGCCGGCCACGACGAGGTCCATCTTGCTTTCCTTCATCTCGTCGAGAGTCGGGTTCAGCACGTATTCGCCATTCACGTAGCCCACGCGCGCGGCGGCGATCGGGCCCATGAAGGGGGCGCCCGAGATCACCAGGGCGGCCGAGGCGGCGACCATGGCGACGATGTCGGGGTCGTTCTCGAGGTCATGCGCCAGCACCGTGGTGACGACCTGGACCTCGTTCTTGAAGCCCTTAACGAACAGCGGGCGGATCGGACGGTCGATCAGGCGGCTGGTGAGGGTTTCCTTCTGCGAGGGCGCGCCCTCGCGGCGGGGGAAGCTGCCGGGGATCTTGCCCGCGGCGTAGAACTTTTCCTGGTAGTTGACGGTCAGGGGGAAGAAGTCCTGACCCGGCTTGGCGCTCTTGGCGTAGACGGCGGTCGCCAGGACCATGGTCTCGCCATAGGTGGCCAGGACGGCGCCGTCAGCCTGACGGGCCATGCGACCGGTTTCGAGCGTGAGGGTCTTGCCTCCCCACTCGAGCGTCTTTTTCTTGATATCGAACATTTCTGCTTCTTTCTCGTCCCGCGGGCGTATTCCCGGCGGGGGCGGACAGGGGATCGGTCTTCCGAAATCCTCTCCAGTTGGCACAGGCGGTGAGGATTTCTCTCGAACCCTCGGCGTATTGATGGAGCGGGCGCACGGCCCGATCCGGCGCCGCATCCATCCCCCGGCCTGTGGCGAGGGAGCGGCCTTCCAAAGCGAAACGGACCCGCCTTGAGACGGGTCCGTTCGAAGAACTAGCGGCGCAGGCCCAGCTTCTCGATGAGCGCCTGATAGCGAGCCACATCGGACTTCTTCAGGTGATCGAGGAGCGACCGGCGGGCGGAGACGAGCTTCAGCAGCCCCCGGCGCGAGTGGTTGTCCTTCTTGTGCGTCTTGAAGTGCTCGGTGAGGTTCGCAATCCGTTCGGACATGATCGCCACCTGGACTTCGGCGCTGCCCGTGTCCGCTTCGCCGCGGGCATGGGTCTTGATGACTTCGGCTTTACGTTCGGCCGTGATCGACATCGGGTTTCTCCGCTCTGATCAAAGATTGAAGACGCGCGAGGGTTCGAGCCGTCCCGCACGCATCTCGCAGAGCGCCACCATCGTTCCGCCGGACATTGCGGAAACGGTGCGCGAGCCCGGCTTGAGCCTGGCCTTGACCGCTTCCACCTGTCGGGGAACGAGAACGATCGATCGTCCCTGCTTCAATCTGAAGGCGTCTTCGTCGGTCACGGCCAACGCCGGGATGTCGTCCAGCGCGGTCTCGACCGGAAGCAGGGCCTCCGATTGGCGGGCCTTATGCCCCAAATCCTCAAGATAATCCAGAGTGACCGCGGTTTCCTCGGTGAAGCGGCCCACGCGCGTGCGCCGCAGGGCGCTCACGTGGCCACAGGCCCCGAGCGCCTCGGCGATGTCGCGTACCAGCGCGCGGACATAGGTGCCCTTGCCGCAGTCCATCTCGAGGGTGACGTGGTCGGCGTCCTCGGCGTCCAGAAGGCGGACATCGAAGATGATCACCTTGCGCGCCGCCAGCTCCACCGTCTCGCCAGCCCGGGCGAGGTCATAGGCGCGCTCGCCATCCACCTTGATCGCGGAAAACGCCGGCGGAACCTGGTCGATCTCACCCACGAACCGCGGCAGCACAGCCTGCACCTGGGCCAGCGTGGGGCGCACGTCGGACTGGGCCAGGGTCTCGCCCTCGCGGTCGTAGGTGGCGGTCGTCCGCCCCCAGGCGATGGTGAAGCGGTACGACTTGTCGGCGTCGACCAGGAACGGGACCGTCTTGGTCGCCTCTCCCAGGGCGATCGGCAGGATGCCGGTGGCCAGGGGGTCAAGCGTGCCCGCGTGGCCCGCCTTCTGGGCGTCGAAAAGCCGGCGGACGCGGCTGACGGCGTGGGTGGAGGTCAGGTCGTAGGGCTTGTCCAGGTTGATCCAGCCCGAGATCGCCTGGCCCTTCTTGCGACGGGCCATCAGTCCTCGTCTTTCCACGAGTCCGACGGCGGCTGCGGACTGAGGTCCTGGCGCACCCTGGGATCATCGAAGAGCCGGGCCATGCGAGCGGCTTCGTTGAAGGTCTCGTCGTGACGGAAGTGAAGGTCCGGCGTAAAGCGCATGTCGATCATCCGACCGAGATGGCCCCGCACGAACTTCGCGTGCTTGTTCAGCGCCTTAACCACCTCGTCGGCATGTTCGCCACCCAACGGCTCGACATAGACGGTGGCGTGGCGCAGGTCCGGGTTCACCCGCACCTCGGTGACGGTGACCGGGACGCCGGCCAGCGCAGGATCATTGATCTCTTCCTCGCGGAGGATCTCGACCAGCGCGTGGCGCACCAGCTCACCGGCGCGAAGCTGGCGCTGCGACGGGCCCTTCGGAGCCGCGCGGCCTGGGGACGGGGGACGTTTCATGGGAGTTTCTTGCCTTCGCACCCTGGCGGGCGGATCGGACGCCCGCGCAGGAAAGCGGCGGCTTCTAGTTCATCATCGGCCGCATGTCATCCGGCCAGTAAGACGCAGCGATCTTTCGGGTCAGATACCGAGCGCCCGTCGCGCCACCGCCAGGGCCGCCGCAAGCGCATCGTCCGCTGGGGGCTCGGCAGTTCCGACGCCCCACACGGGGCCGGGCCAGGCCGAGTCATCCGACCGACGCCCGACCACATGAACATGAAGCTGGGGCGTCACGTTGCCGAGCGCGCCGATGTTCAGCTTCTCGACCGCCCGCCCCTGCGCCTCGCCCAGGGCGCGCACCGCGGCGCCGGCCAGGACCACCTCCTCCATCAGGCGGCTCCGGTCCTCGGGCGAAAGGTCTTCCAGCTCGCGCAGCCCCGCGATCCGCGGGATCAGCACCAGCCAGGGGTATCGTGCGTCGGCCTGGAGGCGGACATGGCACAGCGCCAGTTCGCCCACGGCTTCGGAGGTCGGCGGGAAGGCGGGGTGCAGTTCGAACATCACCCCTGCGCGTGCGGCATTGCAGCATGGGCGTCAACGGGCTAGAGCGCCCGCGCACAGTTTAGAAGGAGCAGTCTCCATGGCGAAGAAGCCCATCCGCGTCGCGGTCACCGGCGCCGCCGGCAACATCGGTTACGCCCTGCTGTTCCGGATCGCGTCCGGCCAGATGCTGGGCGCCGACCAGCCCGTCATCCTCCAACTGCTGGAAATCCCGGTCGAGGGTCCGCAGAAGGCGCTGAAGGGCGTGGCGATGGAGCTGGAAGACTGCGCCTTCCCGCTGCTGCAGGACATGGTCCTGACGGGCGACGCCGACGTGGCCTTCAAGGACGCCAACTGGTGCCTGCTGGTGGGCTCCAAGCCCCGCGGCCCCGGCATGGAGCGCGCCGACCTCTTGAAGGACAACGGCAAGATCTTCATCGCCCAGGGCCAGTCGATCGACAAGGTCGCCGCCGACGACGCCCGCGTCGCCGTGGTCGGCAACCCCTGCAACACCAACGTGATGATCGCCGCCAGCCAGGCCAAGCGCCTGCCGGCCGATCGCTTCACCGCCATGGTGCGCCTGGACGAGAACCGCGGCCGCGCCCAGCTGGCCCAGAAGGCCGGCGTGTCGATCAACGAGGTCAGCGACCTGTTCATCTACGGCAATCACAGCCCGACGATGTTCGCCGACTACACGCACGCCAAGATCGGCGGCAAGGCGGCGGCCGACGTGATCAACGACCGCGCCTGGCTGGAGAACGACTACCTGCCCACCGTCGGCAAGCGCGGCGCGGCGATCATCGAGGCCCGCGGCCTGTCGTCGGCGGCCTCGGCGGCCAACGCCCTGATCGACCACGTCCACGACCTGGTGACGCCGGGCGCCATCCACTCGGTGGCCGTGAAGTCGGAAGGCCGCTACGGCTTTGACCCGAACGTGTGGGCCGGCATGCCGGTGAAGACCACCGCCCCGGGCGCCTACGAGGTCATCACCAGCTACGAGATGGACGACTTCGCCAAGTCGAAGATCAAGATCACCAACGACGAGCTCGTCAGCGAGCGCGACACCGTCAAGGACATGCTGTCCTAGCGGCCGCACCGCCGACCTACGGCCTGGAAACCCCGTCGCCCCTCGCGGTCGGCGGGGTTTTTCGTGCCCGCGCTCAGTTCTCGCGGGCGTCGCGGGTCAGGTCGTTGAGCTCGGAGATCCGGGCGACGTAGACGTCTTCCACCGCCCAGGGCGCCTCCCGGGCCGCCGCCGCGCGCGCCTCGAGCCATCGGGCCTGCTGGCGACGCAGGGCGGCGGCCGGCACTCCTGCCGCCTCGGCGTTTCGATACGCCTGCTGCAGCTGACGGTCCCGGGCGCCCAGCCTCCGGTCCGCGCAGACGACCGCCTCTCCAGGATCCTCCGAGGCGCAGGGCCTGGCCTGGGCCACCCGCATCGGCCCCTCGCCGCGCGGCGCCGGCTTCGCCCTCGGCGGCGAGGCCTTGGCCTTGTCGACCTTCGGCGGAGGCTCCGCCGCCCGTCGGGCGGTCTTGACCCCTCGCTCGCGCCTGGCGCTGGCCGCGAGCTCGACCTTCTTGCGCGCCTTGGTCGCCTGGGGCTTGGGCGATGGATTGGCAGAGGCCTTGGCGACCTGGATGGCCTTTGGCTTGTCCGGACGGGCCGGCCGCGACTTCGCCGCCACACGAACCTCTGGCTTGGACTTGATCCTGGCCGGCTTGGCCTTGGGCGGCGCTTCCGCGCTGTTGATCCTGGTGGGGCGCGGGCGCTCCTCCTTGAGGGCTTGCGTCTCGACCTTAGTCCGCTTCACGGCCGGGGCCTGGAGCGGCTTCGGCAGGGGACGCGGTTCGACGGCCACTTCCGCGTCGACCCTGACCAGTCCTGCGGCGGGGCGAACTGGAACCGCCAGTGCGGGTTGCGACGACGTGAAGGGCTGCGCCGGGGCGGCATCGCGGGGCAGCACCTCCAGCGGCGCGCCCAACGGCGCCGGTGTGTCGTCGACCACGATCTGCAGGACGGGCCGGGTCGCGGCAGCCGCCGATGCCGCCGGGCGAGCGGTCTCGGCCAGCACGTCCGGCGCGGGGCGCGCCCACAGGCCCAGCCCGATCCCGAGCGTGCAGGCGGCGGCGACACCCGCGAGGACGACCCGCCCCGACCTATGGACGGTGGCATTCGGCGGCTCGACCAGCGGTGCGAACTGTAGCGGATCCTGCGTCATGAGCGGCCCCCGAGAACGGTCAGGTCCCTCGACGCGCAGGGCATGTCAGGCTACGGCGCAAGCGCGCCCACGCAGCCATCCGACCCCGAACTCTCTCCCGACGCCAGATTGAGGCCAAAGCCGCGCCGATGCAAACGCCGACCCTTGAGACCGAACGCCTCATCCTGCGCGCACCCGCACAGGAGGATTTCGAGGCCTGGGCCGACTTCTGCGCCGACGAGGAGGCCGCCCGGTTCATTGGCGGCCGGCAGGACCGGATCGGCGCCTGGCGCATCATGTGCGTCATGGCCGGGGCCTGGACCGTGCGCGGCTTCTCCATGTTCTCGGTGATCGAAAAGGCCACTAGCCGCTGGGTCGGCCGCCTCGGCCCGTGGCAGCCGGAGGGCTGGCCGGGCACGGAGGTCGGCTGGGGCATCGTGCGCGACGCCTGGGGCAAGGGCTACGCCACCGAGGGCGCGACCGCCGCCATCGACTGGGCCTTCGACGCCCTGGGGTGGGACGAGGTGATCCACACGATCGAGCCGGCCAATGTGAACTCCCAGAAGGTGGCCGAGCGGCTCGGCTCGCGCATCCTGCGCCAGGCCGTCCTTCCGGCCCCGATGAACGTGGCCGTGGATTGCTGGGGCCAGTCGCGGGCCGAGTGGCTGGCCCGGCGCCGCTGATCAGATCCAGCCGCGGTCGCGCAGCAGGCCCGCGTAGGTGCGGCTGACCGGGACCTCCGAGCCGTCCTTCAGCGTCAGGGTGGCCCGGCCGTCGGCGCGCCGGGCGTCGGCGATGGCCTCCCGCGCCACCCACCAGGACCGGTGGACCTGCATGCCCTCGATCCCCTCCAGTTCGGAAATCGCGTCGGCGAGGCGCAGAAGAATGAGATCCTGCCCCTTCGAGGTGTGGAGCCGCAGGTAGTGGTCCTCGGCTTCCACGGCCCAGACTGCGGCGCCGCGCAGCTTTAGGGGCAGGCGCTCCAGGAACTTCGGCGGCGCGGCCGCGACTTCGCCTTGTCCGCGCTCGGGGGCCAGCGTGTGCGCCCACGCGACAGTGACGCAGAAGAACAGCGAGGTGACGAGCGACACGCCGACATACGCCGGCAACTCGGACACATCGAACCCGCGCCGGGGCCCCTCCAGCATCCCCACGACACTCCATACGAAGAGCCCCATGGGAACGCACATGGCCAGGCCGGAGAACAGGCCGATCCGCCACCAGCGCGCCGCCACCCAGGGGACCTGCTCGACCGAGAGATAGGCCGTCTGGCCCAGGACCGTGCCCACGAACGAGATCGCGATCATGAACGGAACGCGTAAGCCCATCGGCATGCCGCCGGACCCGAATGCGCCGATGAACGCCAGGAAGGCGCCGACCACGATCGCCGGAATGAGACTGCGCTGCACGACAGACCAGGCCGTGGCCACCCACGAAGCGTGAACGGCGCCGCGCGGCGATTCGCGAAGGTCCCGCGTCATCCGACGCATCCTCGCTCGCGCCTCCGCCCGACCGCCGCCATCACCCGCTCCGAACGGGCCGCGTTCTCCTGACGGCCCCCGAGAGACTGGAGATATCGGATGTCGAACGCTTCGCAAACGCCGGGCCGCCGCACGCTGGGCTTCGGGCCCTGGTTTGCGGGATCCATGGCCGTGGTGATCGCACTCGTGGGCGTCACCATGGGGCCCTTCTGGAGACCCATCGTTGAGATGGCGGGCGACGCCCGCCTGCACCTTCCCAACATGCGGGTCTGGGCCGAGCTGTCGACGCCGGTCCGCATCCACCTGCTGACCGCCGTAGCAGCCCTGGTCCTCGGCGCCGTACTGATGGGCGTTCGCAAGGGGCGCACGTTCCACCGGCTCGCGGGCTGGACCTGGGTGGCGCTGGTGTCGGTGACAGCCGGGGCGACCCTGTTCATCAGCGGCCTGAACCATGGCTCCTGGTCGCTGCTGCATCTCCTGACCGCCTGGACGCTGATCTTCCTGCCGCTGGCGGTTCTGGCCGCCCGCAGGCACAACGTGACGCGGCACCGCCGGCACATGATGGGGCTGTTCTACGGCGGGTTCGCCATCAACATCTTCATCGCCTTCATGCCCGGGCGCGCCCTCTGGGTGATGTTCTTCGGCTGATCCGCAAACCGCCGGAGTCTCGAAGAGAGCAATCGTGCGCCGAACAGGTCACCTCGCGTAAGCTTCGTGCGCAAAGGGGCGGTTTTCCGCCCCTCACGCGGTTGTCATCGCGGGCGAGGGCGGTATAAGCCCGCTCACTCGCCGTCCGGGCGAGCCCTTGGCAGTCGCCCCACAGGCCCCATGAACATCCACGAACACCAAGCCAAAGCCGTCCTCGCGGAGTTCGGCGTTGCGGTCCCGCGCGGGTATCCCGCATTCACCGTCGACGAAGCTGTCGAAGCCGCCAACAAGCTCGGCGGTCCGGTCTTCGTCGTAAAGTCTCAGATCCACGCCGGCGGGCGCGGCAAGGGCCGCTTCGAAGGCCTCGGCCCGGACGCCAAGGGCGGCGTGCGGGTGGTCAAGAGCGCCGACGACGTGAAGGCCAACGCCCAGGAGATGCTGGGTCGGGTGCTGGTGACGCACCAGACCGGACCGGCCGGCAAGCAGGTGAACCGCCTCTACATCGAGGAAGGCGCCCAGATCGCCAAGGAATTCTACCTGTCGCTGCTGGTGGACCGCGAGACGAGCTGGGTCTCGGTCGTGGCCTCCACCGAAGGCGGCATGGACATCGAGGAGGTGGCGCATTCCACCCCCGAGAAGATCGTCACCTTCTCCATCGACCCGGCCACCGGCGTCTTCCCGCACCATGCGCGCCACCTGGCCAAGGCCCTCGGCCTGACCGGGGGCCTCGCCAAGGAAGCGGCGACCCTGCTGACCCAGCTCTACACGGCGTTCCTGGCCAAGGACATGTCGATGCTGGAGATCAACCCGCTGATCGTCACCGGCGACGACCACCTGCGCGTCCTCGACGCCAAGGTGTCGTTCGACTCCAACGCCCTCTTCCGTCATCCGGACGTCGTCGCCCTGCGCGACGAGAGCGAAGAGGATCCGAAGGAGATCGAGGCCTCCAAGTACGACCTCAGCTACATCGCCCTCGACGGCGAGATCGGCTGCATGGTCAACGGCGCCGGCCTGGCCATGGCGACCATGGACATCATCAAGCTGTACGGCGCCGAGCCGGCCAACTTCCTGGACGTCGGCGGCGGCGCCTCGAAGGAAAAGGTCACGGCGGCCTTCAAGATCATCACCGCGGACCCGAACGTGAAGGGCATCCTGGTGAACATCTTCGGCGGCATCATGCGCTGCGACATCATCGCCGAGGGCGTGGTAGCCGCGGTGAAGGAAGTGGGCCTGAAGGTTCCGCTGGTCGTCCGCCTGGAAGGCACCAACGTCGAGCTGGGCAAGAAGATCATCAACGAGAGTGGCCTGAACGTGCTTTCGGCCAACGACCTCTCGGATGGCGCGGAAAAGATCGTCAAGGCCGTGCGGGGGGCCGCTTAATGTCCATCCTGATCGGTAAAGAAACGCGGGTCATCTGCCAGGGCATCACCGGCAGCCAGGGCACCTTCCACTCGGAACAGGCCATCGCCTACGGGACCAAGATGGTCGGCGGCGTCACGCCCGGTAAGGGCGGGACCAAGCACATCGGCCTGCCCGTCTTCGACACGGTCGCCGAGGCCGTGAACGAAACCGGAGCGGATGCGTCGGTGATCTACGTGCCGCCGCCGTTCGCCGCGGACTCGATCCTGGAAGCCATCGACGCCGAAGTTCCGCTCATCGTCTGCATCACCGAAGGCATTCCGGTGGCCGACATGATCAAGGTGAAGCGGGCGCTTTCCGGCTCCAAGTCGCGCCTGATAGGTCCGAACTGCCCGGGCGTGCTGACGCCCGAGCAGTGCAAGATCGGCATCATGCCCGGCAGCATCTTCAGGAAGGGTTCGGTGGGCGTTGTCTCCCGCTCGGGGACGCTTACCTATGAGGCCGTGTTCCAGACCAGCCAGGTTGGCCTGGGGCAGACCACGGCGGTCGGGATCGGCGGCGACCCGGTGAAAGGCACCGAGTTCATCGACGTCCTCGACATGTTCCTGAAGGACCCGGAGACGGAGTCGATCATCATGATCGGCGAAATCGGCGGGTCGGCCGAAGAAGACGCGGCTGAATTCATCAAGAATTCAGCAATCAAGAAGCCTATGGTCGGCTTCATCGCGGGACGCACCGCGCCGCCTGGACGGCGCATGGGTCACGCAGGCGCGATCATCTCTGGCGGCAAGGGCGGAGCCGAGGACAAGATCGCCGCGATGGAGGCTGCGGGCATCCGCGTGTCGCCGTCTCCGGCGAAGCTTGGCGAGACCCTGCTCGAGGTGCTGAAGGGCGCCTGAGGGCGACACAATCGGTATTGGGCGGCCTGCGCTCGGCTCCTTCTTCGGAAAGTCCGTGGGCCCGCCCCGGAAGGCGAAGCAGATGGCGGACGACGCAGGCCTGATCAACGAAGTTCTGGCCGAGACCTCTTTCCTCTACGGCGGCAATGCGGCCTTCGTGGAGGATCTCTACGCGAAGTGGGCGGCGGACCCCGGCTCGGTGGAGCCGTCCTGGCAGGCCTTCTTCGCCTCGCTCGCGGATCGCAGCGAGGAGGTCGCGCGCGCCGCCCAGAAGCCGGCCTGGACCCGGCCCTCCGCCCCGGCCGCCCGCCCCGACTGGATGAGCGCCATCGACGGGCTCTGGCCTGCGGTGGAAGCCAAGATCGGCAAGGCGATCGAAGCCAAGAAGCCCACCGCCTCGGTGGACGAAGTGCGGGCCGCGACGCTCGATTCCCTGCGCGCCATCATGATGATCCGGGCCTACCGGATGCGCGGGCACCTGAAGGCCAACCTGGATCCGCTGGGCATCGCCACCACGCCCGGCGACGCGTCCGAACTCGACCCGGCCACCTACGGCTTCGCCGAGGCGGATTTCGACCGGCCGATCTTCCTGGACTACGTGCTGGGCCTGGAAACCGCGACGCTTCGCGAGATCCTGGAGATCCTCCGCCGCACCTACTGCGGCAACGTCGGCGTGCAGTACATGCACGTCTCGGATCCCAAGGAGAAAGCCTGGCTGCAGGAGCGGATCGAGGGTCGCGACAAGGAGATCACCTTCACCAAGGAGGGCAAGGTCGCCATCCTGAAGAAGCTGATCGAGGCGCAGGGCTTCGAGGCCTTCCTGCACCGCCGCTTCCCCGGCACCAAGCGCTTCGGCCTCGACGGCGGCGAGGCGATGGTCCCGGCGCTGGAGCAGATCATCAAGCGCGGCGGCGCCATGGGCGTGCAGGACATCGTCATCGGCATGCCGCACCGCGGCCGCCTGAACGTCCTGGCCGCCGTGATGGGCAAGCCCTACCACATCATCTTCCACGAGTTCCAAGGCGGGTCGGCGGTGCCGTCGGACGTCCAGGGCTCGGGCGACGTGAAGTACCACCTCGGCGCCTCGTCGGACCGTTCGTTCGACAACAACGAGGTGCACCTGTCGCTGACGGCCAACCCGTCGCACCTCGAGATCGTCAACCCCGTCGTGATCGGCAAGGCGCGCGCCAAGCAGGCGTTCACCCTGCGCGAGAAGCCTGACGCCGGCCGCGCCCACGTGCTGCCGCTGCTGCTGCACGGCGACGCCGCTTTCGCGGGCCAGGGCGTGGTGGCCGAATGCTTCGCCCTGTCGGGCCTGCGCGGCTACGGCGTCGGCGGGACCATGCATTTCGTGGTCAACAACCAGATCGGCTTCACCACCAGCCCCAAGAACAGCCGCTCGTCGCCCTACCCGACCGACGTGGCGCTGATGGTCGAGACGCCGATCTTCCACGTCAACGGCGACGACCCCGAGGCGGTGACCTTCGCCGCCAAGGTGGCCACGGAGTACCGCCAGCTGTTCGGCAAGGACGTGGTCATCGACATGTTCTGCTACCGGCGGTTCGGTCACAACGAGGGCGACGATCCGACGATGACCCAGCCCCTGATGTACGCGAAGATCAAGGGGCACCCCTCGGTCCGCGACCTCTATGCCCAGCGGCTGATCGGGGAAGGCGTCTGCACCCAGGCCGACGTCGACGGCTGGGTCGCCGACTTCGACAAGTTCCTCGACGCCGAGTTCGAGGCCGGCAAGCAGTACAAGGCCAACAAGGCCGACTGGCTCGACGGCAAGTGGGCCAACATGAAGCTGCCCACCGGCGACGAGCGCTTCGCGACCGGCGCGCCCAAGCAGAAGCTGCTGGATCTAGGCCGCAAGATGACCACGGTCCCCGACCGGATCAGCGTCCACAAGACCGTGGAGCGGGTCATCTCGGCGCGCCGCGAGGCGATCGAATCCGGCCAGGGCATCGACTGGGCGACGGCCGAACACCTGGCCTTCGCCACCCTGCTCGACGCCGGCTATCCGGTGCGCCTCTCCGGCCAGGACAGCGTGCGCGGCACCTTCAGCCACCGCCACTCGGGCCTGATCGACCAGAAGAGCGAGGAGGTCTACTTCCCGCTCCGCAACCTGGGGCCCGGACAGGCGCACTTCGAAGTGCTGGACTCGGCGCTGTCGGAAGAGGCGGTGCTTGGCTTCGAGTACGGCTTCTCGCTGACCGATCCCAACACCCTGACCATGTGGGAAGCCCAGTTCGGCGACTTCGTGAACGGCGCCCAGGTGGTGATCGACCAGTTCATCAGCTCGGGCGAGCGCAAGTGGCTGCGCATGAGCGGCCTCGTCATGCTGCTGCCGCACGGCTACGAGGGCCAGGGGCCCGAGCACTCGTCGGCGCGCCTGGAGCGCTTCCTGCAGCTCTGCGCCGAGGACAACATGCAGGTGGTCAACTGCACCACCCCGGCGAACTACTTCCACGTCCTGCGCCGCCAACTCCTGCGCGAGTACCGCAAGCCGCTGATCGTCATGTCGCCCAAGAGCCTGCTGCGCCACAAGCGTGCGGTGTCGAACCTGTCGGACATGGCCGCCGGGACCGGCTTCCACCGGGTTATGGTGGACGGCGCCGAGGCGGGTTGCGACGTGGGCGGGGTGACCCTTCGCCCCGACGCCGAGATCAAGCGGGTCATCGTCTGCTCGGGCAAGGTCTACTTCGACCTGGTGGAACAGCGGGCCAAGAGCGGCCGCGACGATGTCTACATCCTGCGCCTGGAGCAGTTCTATCCCTGGCCGCTGAAGTCGCTCTCGAACGAGCTGAAGCGGTTCAAGAACGCCGAGCTGGTGTGGTGCCAGGAGGAGCCCAAGAACATGGGCGGCTGGCAGTTCGTCGACCCCTGGCTTGAGCTGACGCTGGAACGCATGAGCGTGAAGGCCAAGCGCGCCCGCTATGTGGGCCGTCCGGCCTCGGCGTCCACCGCCGCGGGTCTGATGAGCCGGCACCTGAAGGAACTCGAGACGTTCCTGACCGAGGCTTTCGCCTAGAGGCCGTCGTCACCAACTCTGCCAAATCCGCCAACTCTGTTTGTGTCCCAAGACCCCCAAGGAGCCCTACCCCCGATGGCCGACATCATGACCCCGGCGCTGGGTGAATCCGTCAGCGAGGCGACCGTCGCCCGCTGGACCAAGAAGGCCGGCGATGCGGTCCGCAAGGACGAGATCCTGGTGGAGCTGGAGACCGACAAGGTCAGCCTGGAAGTCGCCGCCCCCGCCGATGGCGTTCTGGCCGAGATCTCGGCCGAGGAAGGCGCCACCGTCGAGCCCGGGGCCCTGCTGGGCAAGATCGCGGAAGGCGCTGCCGGGACCGCGCCCAAGGCCGCAGCGCCTAAGGCTGAGCCCGCCAAACCCGCGCCCGCGCCCGCGCCCGCGCAGGCCCCCGCGGCCAAGGCCGAGCCGGTGCTCGCCCCGTCGGCCCAGCGCATCGCGGCCGAGAACAAGCTGGACCCCGCCGCCATCGCCGGCACCGGCAAGGACGGCCGCGTGACCAAGGGTGACGCGCTCGCCGCCCTGGAAGCCCGCGCCTCGGCCCCGGCGGCCGCCTCCACGCCCACCGCCCCGCGCGCCATCCACGAGCGCGAGGAACGGGTGAAGATGACCCGCCTGCGCCAGACCATCGCGCGCCGGCTGAAGGAAGCCCAGAACAACGCCGCCATGCTGACCACCTTCAACGAGGTGGACATGAGCGCGGTCATGGCCCTGCGGAACCAGTACAAGGACAGCTTCGAGAAGAAGCACGGCGTGAAGCTCGGCTTCATGAGCTTCTTCGTGAAGGCCGTGGTCCACGCGCTGAAGCAGGTGCCGGACGTCAACGCCGAGATCGACGGCACGGACGTCATCTACAAGAACCACTACGACATCTCGGTCGCCGTCGGCACCGAGAAGGGCCTGGTGACCCCGGTCGTCCGCGACGCCGACGCCATGAGCCTGGCCGACATCGAGAAGGAGATCGGCGCGCTGGGCAAGAAGGCGCGCGATGGCCAGCTCTCGATGGACGACCTGCAGGGCGGCACCTTCACGATCTCGAACGGCGGCATCTACGGCTCGCTGATGTCCACGCCGATCCTGAACCCGCCGCAGTCGGGCATCCTGGGCATGCACAAGATCCAGGAGCGGCCGATGGTGGTGAACGGCCAGATCGTGGTCCGCCCGATGATGTACCTGGCCCTCAGCTACGACCACCGCATCGTCGATGGGAAGGGCGCCGTGACCTTCCTGGTCCATGTGAAGGACGCCATCGAGGACCCGCAGCGGCTGCTGCTGGACATCTAGGCGCGGGCTGCCGGGAGGGCGGCGATCCTGGGGCGGATCGCCGCAGGTCGCCCCGCGCGGACGCCAAAAGCGAACGACGTTTTCGCCGGTTCACCAATGTTTAGGGCCGGCTGGGGAAAGCTCCTTGAAAAGGAACGCTTTCTCATGTCGGCCCTCAACCTGAGCCCTGGGTTCGCCCCGAGCGTCTCGATCACCATGGACGTCCTGTCCGGCGAGATCGAGCTGGCGGCGGCCCGCTGCATCCGCCTGGACAAGATCCTCGGCGAATTCATGGACAGTCTTCCGGCGGCCGAGCGCCAGGTGCTGACCGAGAGCCTCCACGGCGTGGACCTCCTCGCCCAGCACCTCACCGGCCTCGCCAGCTTCGCCCGCAATGTCAGCTTCGCATCGCCCGGGGGCATCGAAGTCCCGGTGGACAGCGCCCTGGCGAGCCTGACCCTCGGCGCGCTGGCCGAACGCATGGCCGAGGGCCTCGGCGCGCCGGTGGTCGAGGCCGAGCCCGCCGAGCCCGGCGAAGTCGACCTGTTCTGAGAGACGAGACCCCGATGCAGTTCGAACCCCCGCCCACCTACCGGGTCCTCGTCGTCGACCACGACCGCACGGTCCTCGAGATGGTGCAGATCCGGCTGGACGTCGCCGGCTATCTCGTCACGGCCACCCGCGAACCGGCCGAGGCCATCGGCCTGCTGGAGGGCGGCGGCTTCGACGCCGTCATCCTGGAGCGCCACCTGCCTGACATGGCCAGCCTCGAAGTCCTGGAGGCGCTGGCGACGGCCGCCGACGGTCCGGCTCCGGTCCTGCTGATCGGCCGCGGGCTGACCGCCGACGACGTGAAGGCGGCCGCGGGCCACGGGGTCTGCGACGGCCTGGCGAAACCGTTCAGCGGCGCCGAACTCCTGGAGCGCGTCGACCGGATGCTGGCGGCCGGCGCGCCGCTCATCGAGCGCGATCCGCAGGACGAGTGGATCGAGGTCTGACGCCGGTCCGGGCCGCAGCGGCCACATCGACCGCCTCCGGGCCGCGTCGGCGCCCGCTTTTCGTTCCTCGCCGCCACATCGCGACCGCAATCTCGGTTCTCCGCCGCCCGGCGGTTGACCTAGGGACTTGCCGGACTAGTTTGCGCCCCCACCTGAGGCAGGGCTTACCATGACCGACACCACCACCTACGACGTCGTCATCATCGGGGGCGGCCCCGGCGGCTACAACGCCGCGATCCGGGCCGGCCAGCTCGGACTGAAGGCCGCCTGCGTCGAGATGCGCGGCACGCTGGGCGGCACGTGCCTGAACGTCGGCTGCATGCCCTCCAAGGCTCTGCTGCACGCCTCCGAGCTTTTCGCCGCCGCCGGCAGCGAGTTCGCGACCCTCGGCATCGAGGTCACGCCGAAGCTCAACCTGCTCCAGATGATGAAGCAGAAGGCCGACTCGGTCGGCCAGCTCACCAAGGGCATCGAGTTCCTGTTCAAGAAGAACAAGGTCGACTGGGTGAAGGGCCGTGGCCGCATCGCCGGCGCCGGCAAGGTCGAGGTGACCGCCGAGGACGGCTCGGTCGTCACCCTGGCGGCGAAGAACATCGTCATCGCCACCGGCTCCGAGCCCTCTCCTCTTCCGGGTGTCGACGTCGACCAGGAGCGCATCGTGGACTCCACGGGCGCCCTGTCGCTACCCAAGGTTCCGGGCCACCTCGTGGTGATCGGCGCCGGGATCATCGGCCTGGAGCTGGGCTCGGTATGGCGCCGTCTGGGCGCCAAGGTGACCGTGATCGAATACCTGGACCGGATCACTCCCGGTATGGACGCCGAGGTCGCGAAGACCTTCCAACGCACCCTGACCAAGCAGGGCTTCGAGTTCCGGCTGGGCGCCAAGGTGACGGGGGCCAAGGCGTCGAAGAAGGGCGTCTCGGTGACCTTCGAGCCGGTCGCCGGCGGCGCCGCCGAGACCCTGGAAGCCGACAACGTCCTGCTGGCGATCGGCCGGCGTCCTTACACCGAAGGCCTGGGTCTCGAGACCGTGGGCGTCACGCCCGACAAGCGCGGCTTCATCGAGACGGACCACTTCCGAACCTCGGCGCCGGGCGTCTGGGCGATCGGCGACGCGATCCACGGCCCGATGCTGGCCCACAAGGCCGAGGAGGACGGGGTCGCCTGCATCGAGATCATCGCCGGCAAGTACGGCCACGTGGACTACAACCTGGTGCCGAGCGTGGTCTACACCGCGCCGGAAGTGGCCTGGGTCGGCAAGACCGAGGAACAGCTCAAGGCCGAGGGGCGCGCCTACAAGACCGGCAAGTTCCCGTTCACGGCCAACAGCCGCGCCAAGATCAACCATGAGACCGAGGGCTTCGTGAAGGTGCTGGCCGACGCCGCAACCGACGAGGTCCTGGGCGTCCACATGATCGGCCCGCAGGTCTCGGAGATGGTCGGCGAGTTCTGCGTGGCCATGACATTCCGTGCGGCGAGCGAGGACATCGCGCGGACCTGCCACCCGCACCCAACGCGCAGCGAAGCCCTGCGTCAGGCCGCCATGGGAGTCGAAGGGTGGACGATGCAGGCCTGAGGGCTGGCCTCGTCGTCCGACGCGCGCGTCCGGAGGAGCTGGACGCGTGCGCGGACCTGTATGTCCGGGTCCTGCGCGAGACGTTCACCTGGATCGATCCGGCACGGCACCGGCGGGAGGACTTCCTGCGGGCCGCCCGTGAGGAGGAGGTCTACGCCGCCTTCGACCGCGGCCGGCTCATCGGCGTCGCGGCGCTGTATGCCCCCCAGAACTTCCTGCACTCGCTCTATGTGACCGACCGCGGCCGGGGCGTGGGCCGAGCGCTCCTGGACCATATCGCCGAGCGGCTGGACGGGCCCATGTCTCTGAAGTGCCAGGCGGCCAACCGGGCGGCCCAGGCCTTCTATGAGCGTGAGGGGTTCCTCGCCACGGACGCCGGCGAGGACAATGGCGTCGCCTGGATCCGGTACGTCCGGGAGTGAGCGCCGGCCGGTCCGATGACCGGTGTCTGCAACTTCTGCGTTCCAGGTGACCGAACCTTAACTTGGCGGCCGCCGCGGGCGGTGGCAGCTTCCCGGCGTTGCGTATTGGGGAGAGGCTGCAATGCTTGCGATTGTCGCCGCCGTCGTGGCGCTGACGCCGGGCCTGGAGGCGCGCGCCGCCGACACGTCGCTCCGCACCTTCGTCGCTCCTCCCGCGTCCCTGCTTCGCGACGCAGCGCCCTGCCAGGGCGCCGGACGTTTCCAGACCGGCTACGAGCCCGCCTTGCTGTTTCGTGACGAAGACCGCGACACCGCCCGCCTTCGCAAGCTGATCGAGATGCCCATGGGCGAGATGTGCCTGCTGGGAGGCAGTCGATGAGCGGGCTTCTGGGCCTGGCCATGGCCGCCGCGATCGCCGGCGCGCCGCCCGCCGCCAAGGGCGCCGAGGACCTCGACCGTACGCCCGTACGCTGCCGGCCGGCGCCCTACTTCGTGCGCGATGTCTCCCCGCGCCCCAAGACCCAGCGCCTGGTGCTGACCGGCACGCGGGTGCCGCGCTACCAGAAGCGCGCTCGCCCCTGCCATCTGATGCATGCGCCCGGCGAGCCTGAGCTGGAATGGCGCGTGGTCATGATCCAGGAGCTGGACCTGGTCAGGCCCTCGGATGGGCCGCAGAATACGCGCTGAGCAACGCCGCTGCGTCCACCTCAGTGTAGCGCTGGGTGGTCGACAGCGAGGCGTGGCCAAGCAGTTCCTGAATGGACCGCAGGTCCGCCCCCGCGCCCAGCAGATGGGTGGCGAAGGAGTGACGCAAGGCGTGCGGCGTTGCGCTCGCCGGCAGGCCCAGGCGGCCGCGCAGGGCCTGGACCGTCGCCTGGACGTGACGAGGGCTCAGGGCGCCGCCGCGCCTGGCCCGAAACAATGGTCCTTCGGCCGGCAGCACGAACGGAACCTCCGCCAGATAGGCCTCCACCGCGGCGCGGACCGCCGGCAGCACCGGGACCATCCGGGTCTTGCCGCCCTTGCCGGTGATCCTCAGCAGTTCGGGCAGGGGCGCATCGGCCCGCGTGAGCGAAAGGGCCTCCGAAATCCGCAGGCCGCAGCCGTAGAGCAGGGTCAGCACCGCCTGGTCGCGGACGACCTCCCAATCCTCTCGATCGGGGTCGAGGGCAGGCTCCGCGATCAGGCCGACCGCCTGGTCCTCGGTGACCGGCCGTGGCGCGCCGGGCTTCACGCGCGGGCCCCGCACGAGCGCGATGGCCGCGTTCGGCGCATCGAGCCGCCGGTCGAGGAATCGGTGGAAGGTGCGGATGGCCGACAGGGCCTGGCTCAGCGAACGCGGCGAGAGCGGGCGATCCCCTGAACGCAGATGGGCCAGCCAGGCGCGCAGCTCGGCCGCAGAGACGCCCGCGAGATCGGCGACGCTGACCGGTCCGCCGCGGTGCTGCTCGAGGAAGGTGAGATAGCGCGCCGCGGCGAAGCCATAGGCTTCAAGGGTGCGAGGCGAGGCGCGGCGTTCGTTGGCCAGATGCTCCAGCCACTGGGTGCGCGCGGCCTGGCCGCTCAGAGCAGCGGCCATCGCTCCGCCGTCCGCTCCACGACGCGGGCCAGGAAGGCCACCAGCTCGCTGCCCATGTCGGGCGTGAAGCCCTCGGGATCGTGCGAGCCGAAGGCGAGCAGGCCCTGGCGCGAGGGCTCCCAGATCGCCATGCGCACCATCGCCATCGAGCGGATCTCGTCGGCTCCGCCGGCGAAGAGGCCGAGGGCCGTGGGGACGAAGCCCATCCGGGCCATGCGGTGGCCGCCGTCGAGCAGCAGGTCCACCTGCCCTTCCACCAGCGGCCGCCAGCCGGCCGGTGGCAGGCCATCGCATTCCAGGGCGATGACGCCGGCGGCGAGGCCGAAGCGCTCCCGCGCCAGGTCGTCCACCCGGCGGGCGAGGTCGGAGTTGTTGCGGGCGTCCAGCAGGTCGACCACGGCCCCGTGCGTCTGGGCCTGGGCGGCGAAGTTGGCGCGGGCCGTCTCCTCCAGCAGCTGGCGCATCTCGGCCTCGCGCTGGTGGGCGGCGTGCACGCGCGCCAGCGGCGCCAGTTCGACGACATTGCTCGCAGCGAGCGTCAGGCCGAGCTCGGCCAGCAGTCCGTCGTCGCCCTTCAGGAAGTCGGGATTGTCCGACAGGAAGCGGCGGACCGCGGACGGGTCGACCGGGTTGGCCTCGAACTGAAACTCACCCTGCGACCCGTCCATGTCACCTCAAGCCCCTTACAGGATCGACTGACCGGTCTTCGCCCAATCAGCCATGAACTGTTGGAGCCCCCGTTCGGTTAACGGATGCTTGAAAAGCGCCTCGAAGACGTCCGGCGGGATGGTCGCGCAGTCGGCGCCCGAGAGGGCCGCCTCCTTCACGTGCGACGCCGACCGGATCGAGGCAGCCAGGATCTCGGTGTCGAAGTCGTAGTTGTCGTAGATCGCCCGGATCTCGGTGATCAGGTCCATGCCCTCGGCGCCATGGTCGTCAAGCCGGCCGATGAAGGGGCTGACGTAGGTGGCGCCCGCCTTGGCGGCCAGCAGGGCCTGGGCGGCCGAGAAGCACAGCGTGACGTTGGTCTGGATCCCCTCGGCGGCGAATTCCGAGGTCGCCATCAGGCCTTCGCGGGTCAGCGGCACCTTGACCACCACATTCGGCGCGATGCCGGCCAGCTTGCGGCCCTCGGCCAGCATGCCCTCGGTGGTCACCGACGACACCTCGGCGCTCACCGGGCCATCGACGATGCGGCAGATGTCGGCGATCACCTCCAGCATGTTGCGGCCGGACTTGGCGATCAGGGTGGGGTTGGTCGTCACGCCGTCGACGAGGCCCGTCTTGGCGAGGTCTTCGATCTGGACGATGTCGGTGCTGTCGAGGAAGAGCTGCATGGTGTGACCTTGGACTTGTTCGCGCCGCTTGTAGCTGCGAAGGCCTGAACCTCAAACCATGAGCCGCATCGCCTCCGTCCTGATCCCCATGCCGCTTCCGGAGGCGTTCGACTACGCCGAGCCCGAAGGCATGGACCTGGCGCCCGGCGATCAGGTCGCCGTGCCGCTGGGGCCGCGGCTGATCCGGGGCGTGGTGACCGGGATCCGTGACGGACACGGGGGCAACCGGCCCCTCAAGCCGGTGGCCGAGCGGCTGGACGATCCTCCCCTGCCGCCCGGCACGGTGGAATTCGTGCAGTGGGCCGCCCGCTACGCCGTGGATGTCCCGGGGCAGCCACTCGCCATCGCCCTCCGCGGCGCCCGGGCGCCCAAGCCGCGCCCGCAACGCCTCGTGCGGCTGACCGGAACGCACCCCGCCCGCGCGACCCCGGCCCGCGCGAAGGTGCTGGAAGCCGCCGCCGGCAGCGACGGCCTGTCCGCCGCCGACCTCGCACGCGCCGCCGGGGTTTCGGCAGGTGTCGTGAAGGGGCTGATCGATGAGGGCGTGCTCGCCCTGCACGAGGTGGTCGCCGAAGCCGCCTTCGATCCGCCCGACCTTGCGCGCCGGGGTTCCGATCTCAACGCCAGCCAGGCCGCGGCCGCCGACGTCCTGAAGGCGATGGCGACCGAAGGCGGCTTTGGCGTCGCCCTGCTCGACGGCGTCACGGGATCCGGGAAGACCGAAGTCTATCTGGAGGCCGCCGCGGCGGCGCTGGCCGCCGATCCGGAGGCCCAGGTTCTGATCCTGCTGCCCGAGATCGCGCTCACCCAGGCGGTGATCGCCCGCGTGGGGCAGCGCTTCGGCGCGGCGCCGGGGGAATGGCACTCGGATGTCGCGCCGCCGGGTCGACGCCGCGTGTGGGAGGCCGTGGCCGCGGGCCGCTGTCGGATCGTCGTCGGCGCGAGGTCCGCCCTGTTCCTGCCCTTCCGCAAGTTGCGCCTGATCGTCGTCGACGAGGAGCACGACAGCTCGTTCAAACAGGAAGAGGGCTTCATCTACCACGCGCGGGACCTGGCGGTGGCGCGGGGCAAGATCGAGGATGCGGCGGTGATCCTCGCCTCGGCGACACCCTCGCTGGAGAGCCTGCGCAATGCGGAGACCGGCCGGTATCGCTGGGTGCGGCTCGCCGGGCGGCACGGGGCGGCCGGCCTGCCCGACATCGAGCTGATCGACCTGCGGGAAACGCCGCCCGAGGCGGGGCGCTGGCTGTCGCCGCCCCTGATCGCCGCCATGGCCGAGACCTATGCGCGGGGCGAGCAGACGCTGCTTTTCCTGAACCGCCGGGGCTATGCGCCGCTCGTGCTCTGCAAGGCCTGCGGCGAGCGGATGACGGCGCCCGACACCGAGAGCTGGCTGGTGGAGCACCGCTACACGGGGCGCCTGGTCTGCCATCTCACCGGGTTCTCGATGCCCAAGCCGGCCGCCTGCCCTCACTGCGGCGCCAAGGACAGCCTGGTCTCGATCGGGCCGGGCGTGGAGCGGGTCGAGGAGGAGGCGCGGGCCCTGTTCCCCGAGGCGCGGATCGCGGTCTTCTCGTCCGACACCGTGTTCGACGCCCGCGAGGCCCGCAGGCTGGTGGAAAGCATGGCGGCGGGAGACATCGACATCCTCGTCGCCACCCAGGCGGCGGCCAAGGGGCACAACTTCCCCAAGCTGACCCTGGTCGGCGTGGTCGACGCCGACCTCGGGCTCCGCGGCGGGGACCTTCGGGCGGCCGAGCGGACCTATCAGCTCCTGGCCCAGGCGACGGGGCGGGCGGGGCGCCGCGACCGGCCGGGCCGCGCCCTGCTCCAGACCTACGCTCCTGAACACGCGGTCATGCAGGCGCTGAAGGCCCAGGACCGTGACGCCTTCGTCGAAGCCGAGATGGCCGAGCGCGAGATGGCGGGCCTACCGCCGTTCGGCCGGCTGGCGGCGGTGATTGCCTCGGGGCCGGATGCGGCCCAGCTCGACGCCTTCTGCCGCACCATGGCGCAGGCCGCGCCGAATACGCCTGGGGTTGAGGTCTACGGCCCGGCGGACGCGCCGCTCGGCCTGGTTCGGGGCCGGCGCCGAAAGCGGTTCCTGGTGCGGGCCGACCGTGGCGTGGACCTCTCGGCCTACATGGCGGCGTGGCGCGCGCGGGTGAGGCCGCCCGGCGCCATACGGCTGGCGATCGACATCGATCCCTACAGCTTCCTCTGACCGGCGCTCAGTCGGTCCACAGGTCGTGCAGATCGCCCTTTCGGTTCAGCATCCGCACGGCGCGCTTCACCACGGTGATCAGCCGTTCGCGCCGGGCGATCTCGTCGTAGGTCATCGAGCCCTTGGCCAACCCCTCCAACAGGAACCGGCCGAGGTCGCGGCTGGTCTGGAACCGCGGGTCGTCCCCGGCCTGGACCATGGCGCCGATCCGGTCGCCGCCAAGTTGGGCATGGTCGAAGGCGCTGCGCGCCGGCGCCAGCCGCTCGGCAAGCATGGGATCGGTCCTGGCGGCGGCCTCCAGCTCGGCGAAGGCGAGGAACGGCAGCTCATGCAATAGCGCCCAGTAGACGTCGATCGCATGCTCGGCCGCATCGACACCCGGCGGTGTCGGCGCCGAGGCCGCCTGCTCGAACAGGCGCGCGCGGTGGAGTTCGATGTGCGAGATCGCCGCCTCGACCAGCTCCTCGCGGGAGGCGAAGTGATAGAGCATCGCGCCGCGGGTCAGACCGGCGGCGTCCGCGATCACGGCGTTCGTGGCCTCATGGTAGCCCATTTCGGCGAACAGCCGCATCGCCGCATCGAGAATACGGGCGCGAGTTCGCTGCGACTTGGGCGTCGCCTTGGCCGGATAGGTTCTGGCGTCCATCGGACCCAATATAGGGGCGACCTGGGGAGGGCCTGCTCGAACTCCGCCCATAGCAGCGGTTCATGACGACTTTCCAGCGCGCAAGTCGTCGCGCTCCCCCGCGGCCGGGTGAATTGTGCGGCGATTAGGCGCCGGAGCGGCCGTTTTCGGCAGCCAGCGGGTCGTGACCCCGCGTTGACTTGCCGCTCGAACTCATGACAGTGCGGCTGCCATGAAGACGCCCCTGCCGAACCTGCGCGATCGCCAGCGGGAGGAGACCCGCACCCAGATCCTGCGCGCCGTCGGCCGCCAGCTCGAGCACCGCTCGCTGGAGGATCTGAGCTTCGCCGAGATCGCGCGTGACGCCGACGTCGGCGAGCGCACGGTCTATCGGCACTTTCCCACCAAGGAGGCGCTGCTGGGCGCCTTCTGGGCCTGGATGCAGTCGGAGGCCTTCGGCCAGGCGCCCGAGCGGGTGAAACCCTCGCGTTCGGACCGGCGCCTGCGCGAGGCGATCACCGCGCCGCGGGACATGCAGCGGCCCATGCGCATCCTGGTCGCCAGCGACGCCTGGGAGCCGCAGGTGAACGGCGTCGTCCGCACCCTGACCCGCGTGGTGCAGGAGCTGCAGGGCATGGGACACACGGTGGAGGTGATCCACCCCGGCCAGTTCAAGACGTTCCCGCTGCCGACCTATGCCGAGATCAAGGTGGCGATCGGCGTCTACGAGCCCGTGCAGGAGCGCTTCAAGGCCTTCGAGCCCGAGGCCATCCACATCGCCACCGAAGGGCCGATTGGCCTGGCCGCCCGGCGCATCTGCGTGGAGTGGAAGCTGCCGTTCACCACCAGCTACCACACCCGGTTCCCGGAGTACGTGTCGGCCCGCCTGCCGCTGCCGCTGGCGGCAGGATACGCCTACATGAAGTGGTTCCACAAACCGTCGGGCCGACTGATGGTGGCGACGCCCACCATGCGCGAGGAGCTCACCCGCCACGGGTTCCGCAACATCTCGGCCTGGTCGCGCGGGGTGGACACCGAGACTTTCCGCCCGCGGGCGGATGACGAACCGGATCTGTTCGCCGACCTGCCGAAGCCGGTGTTCCTGTACGTGGGCCGCGTGGCCGTCGAGAAGAACATCGAGGCCTTCCTCGCCCTCGACCTGCCGGGCAGCAAGGTGGTGGTGGGGCCTGGGCCTCAGCTCGAGGAACTGAAGACCAAATATCCGACGGCCATCTTCAAGGGGCCGAAGTCCGGCGACGACCTGGCGGCTCACTACAGGTCGGCCGACGTCTTCGTATTCCCGTCGCTGACCGACACCTTCGGCCTGGTGATCCTGGAGGCCATGGCCTCAGGCACGCCGGTGGCGGCCTATCCCGCCCCGGGCCCGATCGACCTGATCCCCGGTTCCGGCGCGGGCATGCTGGCGGTGACGGCCACCGAGGGCCTGCGAGAGGCCTGCTTGCAATGCCTCGACCTGGATCGGACCGGCGTGCGGACGTTCGCCGAGAAGTTCTCGTGGCGCGCTTGCGCCGAGGATTTCGTGAAGAACCTGCAGCCCTATCCAGAACCCGAGAAAACCCGGTTCTGGCGTCGCCTGCGTCGGCTGGCCCGGGTCCGACGGCGGCAGGAGGCGGCCTGACACCGCCACAGATGACAGTTTTATGACAATTTAATCGACGGTCACGGAAAGCCCGCGTACATCGCCCGCCCTCAAACCCGCACTTGACGGGCGATTCGATGGGGAGGCCCGTTAGCGGCCGAAATGGGCAAGAAGACCGACAGACTACGCCCTGAGGCGGACCGCGAGCCGCGCACCCAGTATGCCGCCTTGCCATGGCGGCGCGGCGATGGCGGCGTCGAGATGCTGCTCATCACCTCCCGGGAAACCCGCCGCTGGGTCATCCCGAAAGGCTGGCCGATGAAGGACCGGGACGCCGCCGACGCGGCGGCGCAGGAAGCCTTCGAAGAGGCCGGCGTGGTAGGGCGTGCTGATCACAAGCCCCTGGGCGTCTACCACTACGACAAGCGCCTGCGTTCGGGCCGGCTACAGCACGTGCGGGTGATGGTGTTCGGCCTCGAAGTGACCGAGGAGCGCGACATCTGGCCCGAAATGGTCGAGCGCGACCGGCGCTGGATCGCGCCGGCCGGCGCGGCCGGACTCGTGGACGAGCCGGAGCTGCGGGCCCTGCTGGCGAAGTTCAAGCCTAAAGCAGGCGGCTCCGGATCGCCTGGCTGAGCATGTCGATCAGGCTGACGGCGACGATGATCACCAGCACGATCGCCGCCGTCGACGAGTAGTCGAAGGCGTTCATGCTGTCGACGAGCACCTGGCCGATGCCGCCGGCGCCGATCAGGCCCAATACCGTGGCGCTACGGCTGTTCGATTCGAAGCGGTACAGCGCATAGCTGGTCCAGAGCGGCGCCACCTGGGGGATCACGCCCCAGACGATCTCGTGCAGCTTGGCGCCGCCGGTGGCGCGAACGCCCTCCACGGGGCCGCGGTCGATGGACTCCGTGGCCTCCGAGAACAGCTTGGCCAGCACGCCCGAGGTGCCGATCGCCAGCGCCATGACGCCGGCCAGGGGGCCCGGGCCGACGGCGACCAGGAAGATCATCCCGATGACCAGGTCCGGCACCGACCGCACCACGTCCAGCAGGCGACGGATCGGGACCTGTATGAACGCGGGGGTGATGTTGCGCGACGCCAGCA
This sequence comes from Phenylobacterium kunshanense, assembly GCF_003254525.1. Lineage (GTDB taxonomy): Bacteria > Pseudomonadota > Alphaproteobacteria > Caulobacterales > Caulobacteraceae > Phenylobacterium > Phenylobacterium kunshanense. The sequence goes on along the minus strand of NZ_QFYS01000002.1, from coordinate 320,893 downwards.
GTCCCAGCGGGATGGCGGTGACGATCGCCAGGCTCGTACCCCAGATCGCCATCTGGATCGTCTGCCACATCTTGCCGACGTAGAGCGTCCAGTGGGTGAAGTCGGGGGTGATGAAGCCGCGCCCGAGCTCCTGCATGTTGGCCGAATTCGAGAACAACAGCGGCAGCTTGTAGAGCTCGGCGGGTCCGAAGGCGATGGCCAGGAGGCCGATCAGGCAGCCCCAGATCAGCAGGTCGGGCGCCCGCTGAGCCAGCGTGCGGACAGGCGGCGGCGGGATGGCGCCGGGCTGGACGGTCATTGGACCGGCGCCGGCGCGATGGCGCGGGCCTGGGCGGCCTCGGCGCGGACCTTGTCGAACTCGGCCTGGGCCTTGGCGATCTTGCCGGCGTCGCCGCCGCGCTTGGCCGCGGCCAGGGCCTCGCTGGCCTCCATCTCGCGCACCGGGTCCAGGTAGGAGTTGTCGGCGGGGCGGAAGCCGCCGTAGGCGAGCCCCTTGAGAACCTCGCGCTGCTTGGCGGCCTTCTCGTCCGTGCCCGTGCCATAGGTCAGGAAGAACTGGCGGATCTTCTCCTTCAGCGCCGGGTCCAGGTCCTTGCGGACAACGATGGAGCTCTCGGGCAGCGGCGGGGACTCCCAGATCGTCTCCACCTTGGCGGCGAGCTCGGGGTTCTGACGCGCGAAGAAGATCAGGCCGACCGTGTTGTTGGTGGCGACGTCGACCACGCCGTTCGCCACCGCGAAGGTGTTGGCCTGGTGGCTGGCCGAACGGACGGTCTTGAAGCAGCGCGCCGGCTCGATGTTGCGCGGCGTGAAGAGGTAGGTCATCGGCGCCAGCGTGCCCGAGGTCGACTGGGTGTCGCCCATGCCGAAGTTCAGGGTTTTGTCGCAGGCCAGCACCTTGTCGAGGGTCAGGCCGCTGCCCTTGCGCACGATGAGCACCGACTTGTAGGTGGCGTCGCCGCCCGCATCGACGACCCGGCCCAGAACCTCGCCGTCGGCCCGGCGCACGGCCTGGAGCGCCGGGGAGGCGGAGAACCACCCCATGTGCACCTGCTTGAAGCGCATCGCCTCGACCAGCGAGGTGTAGTTGGTGGCGAAATAGGGCTTCACCTTGATGCCGATGGACGCCGACAGGTCGTCCAGCAACGGCGCCCAGAGCGGCTCCATCGACGCCTGGTTCTCGGCCGACAGGATCGAGAAGGTCAGCTCGTCGGGGTTGGTCGCGTCTGTCGCGTTTTCGGCCGGCTTGCCGCAGGCCGAAAGCGCCAGGGCGGCGCCGGCCGCCAGGGTGATGAGGGTGCGACGGATCATGTGGGCGCTCCTTCCCAGAAGACGTCCTCGAATTCGGGGCCGTAGATGTCGATCAGTCGGTCGCGCTTCAGGTCCGACGGGGGGCCATCGTAGACCACCTTGCCGGCCTTCAGCGCCACCACGCGCTTGCAGTAGCGCAGGGCGTAGTCGACCTGGTGCAGCGTGACGATCACCGTCAGGCCGTCGGTCTCGTTCAGCTCGCGCAGGATTTCCATCACCCGGCGGGCGGAGACCGGGTCGAGCGAGGCGACCGGCTCGTCGGCCAGGATGATCTTGGCCTTCTGCACCAGGGCGCGGGCGATGGCGCCGCGCTGCTGCTGCCCCCCCGAGAGGGTGTTCGCCCGCTGCGAGGCATAGTCGGAGATGCCGAACCGATGCAGCGCCGCCATGACCGCCTGCTTGGTCTCGGCCGGCCAGAGGCCCAACGCCGCCTGCCAGAAGCCGATCCGGCCCAGCGAGCCCAGCGCCACGTTGCTGAACAGCGACAGGCGGCCCACCAGGTTGAACTGCTGGAAGATCATGCCGATCCGGGTGCGGGTCTTCCGCACGTTGGAATCGATCTTCCCGTCCTTCTGCACGGGCCCGCCGAAGGCCGTGATCACACCCGGCCCAGCGTCGATCGTCTGCAGGGCGCTGATCGAGCGCAGCAGGGTCGATTTGCCCGACCCGGACGGGCCGATGAGGGCGATGATCTCGCCCTTGTGGACCTCGAGCGACACGTCATCCAGGGCGCGGCGCTGGCCGAAGGTCTTCGAGGCGTTCCGTATCGACAGAACGGCGGCGTCGGTCATGAGGAGGGTTCGGAGCTTTCCCGTCTTGGACCGGCTTCATGGCACGGCGGCGCGCTCCGGGTCCAGCGCGCTCCCGCGCCAGGCGCGCGGTCACGCCGCCCACGCTCGGAATGCGCGCGAGAAGGTCGCAAACACGAACGCTTTACATCGCGGTCCAAAGACCCTATTTGCGCGCCTTCCGGCGGACCCGATGTCCTCAAAAGCGCTGCTAACGCCGGTCTAGGTTCAACAATCCGTTGGGGGTTGCGTGAGGTGCAGACGTACCATACGCCCCTGGACCTGGTCCGTGAGCGGTCCCCGGAGCGTCCTGTCGCCTTTGCGCGGCCGGGCGTGGTGGCCGTAGCGGCGCGCTGGTTCCAGGACAATTTTCAAGGCGACGTATTCTACGCCGTGAAGGCGAACCCTTCGCCGTGGGTCATCGAGACCCTGGTGAACGCCGGTGTGAATTCGTTCGATGTGGCCTCGATCCCCGAGATCGAGCTGGTGGCCAAGTATGCGCCCGGCGCACGCATGGCCTTCATGCATCCGGTCAAGAGCCGCAGGGCCATCGCCGAGGCGTACCATCGCCATGGCGTGAAGACCTTCGCGCTCGACACCCACGAGGAGCTGCAGAAGATCCTCGAGGCGACCGACGGGGCTGAGGACCTCACCCTGATCGTCCGCCTGGGCGTGGTGGCTGAGGGCGCATCGTACTCGCTGTCCGGCAAGTTCGGCGTGCCGATGCACGAGGCGCCCGCCCTGCTGCTGGCCGCGCGCGGCGCGACCCATGGCAAGATGGGCGTCAGCTTCCACGTCGGCAGTCAGTGCATGCGGCCGACCGCCTACCAGGCGGCGATGGCCCAGGCCCAGCGCGCCATCGTGCGCGCCGGCGTCATGGTCGACATCGTGGACGTGGGCGGCGGCTTCCCGTCGATCTATCCCGGCATGGTCCCGCCCGACATGGCGGACTACGTCGACTCCATCCAGCGCGGCTTCGCGGACATGAGCGTCCACGAGGAGACCGAGCTGTGGTGCGAGCCGGGCCGGGCGCTGGTGGCCGAGGCCTCCTCGATCCTCACCAAGGTCGAGCTCAAGAAGGGCGACGCGCTGTACCTCAACGACGGCAGCTACGGCTCGCTGTTCGATGCGGCGCACGTGAAGTGGCCCTTCCCGGTGAAGCTGTACCGCGGCGAGGGCGACGACGCCCGCGAGGTGGAAGGCCCCCTGAAGCCGTTCCGCTTCTACGGCCCCACCTGCGACAGCCTCGACCACATGCCGGGCCCGTTCTGGCTGCCGGAGGACATCCGCGAAGGCGACTACGTGGAGATCGGCATGCTGGGCGCCTACGGGATCGCCATGAACACCCGCTTCAACGGCTTCGGCGACGCCGAGACCGTGGAAGTGTCCGACGCTCCGATGGCCTCGATGTTCGGCCTGGCCGGCCGCTCGATCCGCCTGCCCCGCGAGGAGCGGGAGGAGGAGCGGAAGGTCGTCCGCCTGTCGCGTCCCAAGGGCGCGGCCGGCAAGAAGCGCCGCAAGCGGTAACTAGCTGACACGTTGAAGTGTTATAGGCGCGGCCGGTCGCTCCGTCCCGGTCGCGCCTTTCTATTTTCGGACGGGCGATCACCCTCAGAAGGGAACTTCAGAAGATGAACGCTCCGGCGAATTCGAACCGCAAGGCCGAACTCCTGGCCAACACCGTCGAGCATGTGGCGATCGATCAGTACGACGCCCGGCCGATCATCGACTCCATGCGGAAGATGAGCTTCACCAGCCGTGACACGGCGCGTGCGGCCGACATCTGGTCGATGTCTCTGGAAGACGGTGACTGCTCGACCTGGCTGACGCTGGCCGGCTCCACCTCGGCCGGCGGCTGCATGCACATCTACCGGGACATGCTGAAGCACGGGATGATCGACGTGGTCGTGGCCACGGGCGCCTCGATCGTCGACATGGACTTCTTCGAAGCCCTCGGCTTCAAGCACTACCAGGCCGACTCCACGGTGGACGATCGTGAGCTGCGGGAGATGTACATCGACCGCATCTACGACACCTACATCGACGAGGAAGAGCTCCAGAACTGCGACGGCACGATCTACGAGATCTGCGAACTGCTGGAGCCGCGCCCCTATTCGAGCCGCGAGTTCATCCACGAGATGGGCAAGTGGCTGGCGGCCGGCAACGCCAAGAAGCCGGACAGCCTGATCGAGGTGGCCTACCGCGAGGGCGTGCCGATCTTCTGCCCGGCGTTCGTGGACAGCTCGGCAGGCTTCGGCCTCGTGAAGCACCAGGTCGAGCGGATGAAGGCGGGCAAGCCCTACCTCACCATCGACGCGGTGGCCGACTTCCGCGAGCTCACCGAGATCAAGCTGAAGGCAGGCGCGACCGGCCTCTTCATGGTCGGCGGCGGCGTGCCGAAGAACTTCGCGCAGGACACCGTCGTGTGCGCCGAGATCCTCGGCCACGAGGTCGACATGCACAAGTACGCGGTCCAGATCACCGTGGCCGACGTGCGCGACGGCGCCTGCTCGTCCTCGACGCTCAAGGAGGCCTGCTCCTGGGGCAAGGTGGACGTGACCTGGGAGCAGATGGTGTTCGCGGAAGCCACCACGGTGGTCCCGCTGATCGCCTCCGACGCCTTCCACCGCGGCGCGCACAAGAACCGCAAGAAGCGCCGTTGGGCCGACCTGTTCGCGAAATAAGCCAGTCCGGGATCGGACCTGGGCCGGGGAGCGATCCCCGGCCCTTTTGCTGTCAGATGCCGGCGTACCACTCGTAGCCGCGGTCGGGCCAGAAGCCGCCCTGGCCGCGGCCGATCCCCTCCAGAGAGGCGACCGCCTCCACCCGCATGACGTACTTGGCGTGCTTGTAGCCGAGCTGGCGCTCGACCCTCAGGCGCAGCGGCGCGCCGTGGCGGACCGGCAACGTGGCGCCGTTCATCGCATAGGCCAGGATGGTCTGCGGGTGGTAGGCGTCGACGAGGTCGATGCTCTCGTAGTAGCGGCCCGCGCCGTCCGTGGCGTAGGGGTCCAGGGTGTCGGCGCAGTGGAGGACGATGTAGCGCGCCTCGGGCTTCAGCCGCGCCCGGTCGAGCAGGGCCGACAGGCGGGCGCCCGTCCACTCCCCGATCGAGGACCAGCCCTCCACGCAGTCGTGGCGGGTGACCTGCGTGCGCGCCGGCGCGGCCCGGACCTCGGCAAGCGTCAGGGCCAGCGGCTGCTCCACCAGGCCGTCGATGACGAGGCGGTAGCCCGCGAAGTTCTCCGCCACGAGGGCGACGTACTCGGGATCCTGCGGGCGCAGGGTGCCGTTGGCGCGGAAATCCCTGGAGATCTCCGCCCGGCTGAACTCGCGGGCCAGGGCGTTGCGGTCGGTCACCAGGCGCTGGGCGCCCTTCGTCCACCGTTCCGCGACCCGCAGCACGCCGGTGAAGGTCGAATTCGTGGCGAGGCGATCGCAGCCGGCGAGCCAGGCCGAGCCGAGCGCGGCCCCGGCGGCCGACAGCCAGCGGCGGCGATCCAGGGTCATGACCGGTCTCCTTCCCGCACGATGGCGTACCGGCCGGTGATCATCGAGCGCACGCCGTTCCAGGGGCCGGAGAGGACGACCAGCGCCAGGTGGACGGCCACGAACAGCACGAGGCCAGATGCGGCGAGGAAATGGATCGTCCGGGCGGACTGGCGCCCGCCGAAGAGATCGACCAGGCCAGGCACGGTGGCGTTGAACCCGGGCGACATGGAAAGGCCGGTTGCCACCATCAGCGGCAGCAGCACCGCCACCACCGAAAGGTAGGCCAGCTTCTGGATCACGTTGTACGTGCGCGCGGCGTCGCCCTTCGCGAATCGCAGGCGGGCATGCGCCGCGATCTCGTGCGCGAGATGGTCCGGCCTGAGCTGCGCGCGGGTCGGCAGGAGGTCCCGCCGGAGGTGGCCCCCCGCAAGGCTCCAGGCCCAGTAGAGGGCGAGGTTGGCCACGAAGACCCAGGCGAAGAAGAAGTGCCAGCGCCGGCCGATCGCCAGGTCGCGCCAGCTCGGGATCGTGGACCAGCTCGGGAAGGCGCGCTGTTCGCGACGGCCCTCGGGGCCCGACCAGCCGAGCAGGCCGGTGGTGTCGAGGGTCAGGGAGCCGATGGCGGTGATCCCGCGCGGCTGGTCGCCGATCTCGACCTTGCGGACCGAGAGCCAGGGGTCGGCGAACGTCGACGCATGGCCCCAGTAGAGCGCCGGGTGCGCGTTGAAGATCTGCAGCCCGCTCATCAGCAGGACCAGCATCGCGACCACATTGACCCAGTGCGTCAGGCGCACCACCCCGCTGTGGCGGCGTACGAGCTCTTTCCTGGCCATCTCGTCCCCCGCCACCCCATGGGCCTCCTGGCGGGCAATCTGGCGCCGTCCGTCCCGCGAGGCGACCCCCGATGCGCTGGAACGATACCCGCCCGCCGTGACTTTGAATGGCGAACCCGGAAGACGGAGCATCCGACCATGGACAGGGAGCGCAGCCTCCAGACCGAGGGCCGCAAGGAGAACGCCGCCCAGCCTCTCGACGCTGCGAAGGACGCCGGTGGGCCGGAGCGCTATCCGCAGGCCCGACAGGACGACGGTCTCGAGCCCCCGCGCAACCCGCGGCCGCCCCAGGGCGCGGGAGACGGCGGCCCGCCTCGGTGAGCGCCTAGACGGCCCGGATCTCGACCGAGTCGCCGGGGCGGGCGTCCTCCAGCAGCGCCTCAAGGTCGGCGCGCTCGACGGCGATGCAGCCGTGGGTGGGCGGATAGCCCGGCTTGCACAGGTGCAGGAAGATCGCCGACCCCAGGCCGGGGACCGGCGGGTCGTCGTTGTGCCCCAGCACGACGACGATGTCGTAGACGCCGTCATCCCGCCACAGCCGCTCGGCGCTGGCCGGATAGGGCAGCTTGACGTGGCGGTTGTAGGCCGGGTCCGCCGGATCGTCGCACCACCCGTCGTCCTCGTCCATCGCGTGGACCCTGAACTCGGTCGCGGGCGGCGGGCCGCGGTCGGGCCGGTACCAGACCTCGCGGATCGGCCAGACGCCGGCGGGAGAGGCCAGGTCGCCCTCGCGTTTCTCGGCGGCGGGTATCACGCCGGCCGGGCCCAGGGCGCAGCGCGCCTTGCGCTCGCCGAGGTCCAGCCAGCCGTCGGATGTGGCGGTGAAGATCACGGGTGGATCAAATCCCTTTGGCGCCAGCCGCCCAGATGGTGTTTGTTGCCCAACATGGCTCAACGCAAGACCCTCCTCATCGTCGACGACGACCAGGACCTTCGCGGGGCGATCGCCGAGCAGTTGCAGGCCGAGGGCTTCGAGACGGTGGAAGCGCCCACCGCCGGCGAAGGCGTCCGCCTGGCGCGCGAGGCGAAGCCCGACCTTGTCCTGCTGGACGTCGACCTGCCCGACATGGACGGCCGGGACGCCTGCGCCCGGATGCGCCAGGACGGGGTGACCGCGCCTGTGATCATGCTGACCGCCGCCGACACCGACGAGGACACGGTCCGCGGACTGGACGCCGGGGCCAACGACTATGTCACCAAGCCCTATAAGTTCGCCGTCCTGCTGGCCCGCATCCGGGTCCAGCTCCGCGACTACGAGCATTCCGAGGGCGCGGTCTTCCGCCTGGGGGCCTACGAGTTTCGCCCGGCGGCCAAGGTGCTGGTGGACGAGAAGGGCAAGAAGATCCGTCTCACCGAGAAAGAGACCAACATCCTGAAGTACCTCTACCGGGCCGGCGAGAAGGCCGTCAGCCGGGAGGAACTTCTGGCCGAGGTGTGGGGCTACAACGCCGGGGTCACCACCCACACGCTCGAGACCCACGTCTACCGCCTGCGCCAGAAGATCGAACCCGACCCCGCCAACGCCCGCCTGCTGCTGACCGAACAGGGCGGCTACAAGCTGGCGCCGTGAAGCGTCTTTCCGCCTGGGCGGCCGGCGTCGTCGCGCTGTCGCCCGTGGCCGCGATCGCCTGCACCATCTCCTTCACCCCGGAAACCGAGCCGCGCGCGTTCCGTTACGCCGACCTTGTCGTGGTGGCGAAGGTGCGGACCCAGGCGTTCGGAGGCCAGGGCATGGGGCTGCGCGAGGGCGAGGCGAGCGCGGTGGTCTCGCAGGTCCTGAAGGGCGGGACCGCGCGGGGCGGCGAGGTCCGCTACCGCGTCTGGACCGGGCCCAGGCAATGCCCGAACCAGTACGACACCCGCCCCGGGCAGAGCTATCGGCTCTATCTGAAGCGCCCCAAGGCGGGCGGGCTCTATGAGGTCGCCTACCTCGTCGGCGTGCAGGGGCGGGAGCCTACAGCACCAGGTCCGCGCTGACCGGGGCATGGTCGCTGGGGCGCTCCCAGGCCCGGACATCCTCATGGATGCGCGTCGCGGGCGCGCCCAGTCGCCAGGCGGCCTCGCGCAGGCCGGGAGTTATGAGGATGTGGTCCAGCCTGAGGCCGCGGTTTGACTGCCGGAAGTCAGCGGCGCGATAGCTCCACCACGAGGCCAGCTTCGCAGGCTCGGGCGTCGCCTCCCGCATCAGGTCGATGAAGCCGAGCGATGCCTCCATGGCCCGGAACGCCTCGATCTCCACCGGCGTGTGGCTGACGATCTTCGACATGTACTTGTGGTTCCAGACGTCGAACTCGCCCGGGGCCACGTTGAGGTCGCCAACGACGGCCAGCGGCGCCTTGGGGTCGCGCTTGCCCAGCTCGGCGGTGAGCTTCTCGTAGAAGTCGAGCTTGTGGTCGAACTTGGGGTTCTCCGCCCGGTCCGGCACATCGCCGCCGGCGGGGATATAGAAATTGTGCACTTCGACCCCCGCGATCATGCCGCCCACGCACCGGGCGTGCTTCTCCCGGCAGACATCAAGCGGCGGCGCGTCCTCGATCGGCAGGCGCGAGGCGATGGCGACGCCGTGCCAGCCCTTCTGACCCGCGATCTTCAGGTGCGGCAGCCCCATGTCCCTGAAGGCGTTCACCGGAAACTCGCCCTCGCGGCACTTGATTTCCTGTAGGCAAAGGACGTCGGGCGCCTGCTCGGCCACGAAGCGGGCGACCTGTTCGGCGCGCAGGCGGACGGAGTTGACGTTCCAGGTGCAGAGGCGAAGGCGCATCCCGTCTCTCTAAGCCAGAGCTGAACGAAAGAAAGGCCCGGGCGCTATGGCGAGCGCCCGGGCCGTAAGAGTCGTCTCTCATGCCGCCGCCGGGAGGGGATAGGTTCCGGCACGGTGTTCGCCGACGCGACGCGCGCGCCAGCGACGTAGTGACAATATCGCAACAGTGCGACAGTTTGTCAAAGGTATTCGACAGCAAAGCTTGCGTGTGTCGTCGCGATCACACCTGACGCGGCGTCAGACCTTGCCCCGTCCGACGTTTTTCGGCCGCGGATCCTTCAGCACGAACAGCGAACGGTCGAGGCCGGAGGCCCGCTCCAGCCCGCGGAGCTGCACCTGCGTCGGACGCCCCTGAGCGTCGGTGACAGTCCACCCGACCAGGCTCATGGGGCTGTCGCGGAATGTCAGGGTGATCTGCCCCGCCGTCTGCTTCTTCCCATCGCGCGCCGTAATGGAGAAGCCGTCGGCCAGCCGCGCGACGCGGGTGATGCTGACGCCCCTGTCGAGGCGGATCGTGCGCGCGAGGAACAGCGACAGCGGCGTCGCCGACAGCGGATACTGGTCGAAGGTCTTCAGGCGCTTGTCCTGCACCGAGACCACGCCGCCGTCCGAGACCACCAGCAGGCCCGAGGGCGGATCGTAGGCGAAGCGCGCCTTGCCGGGCCGCTTCAGGAAAAGCTGGCCCGACGTCGAACGCCCTCGCGCGTCGGTCTGGACGAAGCGGCCTTGAGCCTCGGTCAGCCCTTCCAGATAGGCCACGGCCCGGTCCACCAGCGCCTTGTCGGCGGCCGACAGCGCGCTCTGCGCGAACGCCGGGCTCGCCAGCGGGGCGGCGGCGAGGGCGAGGGTCAGGCTGCGGCGGGTCAGGGTCATGCTTGCTCCGTTACGTGCGAACGTCCTATCGCGCCAGGGCGGCGGCAATAGGGCCAGCGCAAGGCGACGCAACGCCGGTCCGCGGAAGGACGTTCCCATGGGCATGATCGAGGACCTGGAGCGCCGGATGGCCGAGGCGGCCGAGGCCGGCGACTTCGAGACCGCCGCCCTGCTCCGCGACGCCATCGCCCGGATCCGCTCCGGCGAGTCGGGCCTGCGCGAGCAGCAGCCGGGCCGCATGGGCCTCGGCTCCAGCCAGGAACGCTACGTCGGCGCCGACCGGAAGAAGGCCCTGCCGAAGAAACCGGACCCCATGACCAGCAGTCACAAGCCCGGGGGGCGGCGAAGCCGTTGAGCGCCTACGGCGCGGCGCTGACCAGGATCTCGCGCTTGCCGGCATGGTTGGCGGGGCCGACGACGCCTTCCTGCTCCATCCGCTCCATGAGCGAGGCGGCGCGGTTGTAGCCGATCTGCAGGCGGCGCTGGATGTAGCTGGTCGAAGCCTTGCCGTCGCGGGTGACCACGGCGACCGCGCGGTCGTAGAGGTCGTTGCTCTCCTCGCCGCCGCCGAGGCCCAGGTCGCCCTCCTCGCCGTCCTCGTCGCCGCCGGCGGTGACCTCGTCGAGATAGGCCGGCGTGCCCTGGTCGCGCAGGAACTTGGCCACAGCCTCGACCTCGCCATCCGAGACGAACGGGCCATGCAGGCGGGTGATGCGGCCGCCGCCGGCCATGTAGAGCATGTCGCCCTGGCCCAGGAGCTGCTCGGCGCCCTGCTCGCCCAGGATGGTGCGGCTGTCGATCTTGGACGTGACCTGGAAGCTGATCCGGGTCGGGAAGTTGGCCTTGATGGTGCCGGTGATCACGTCCACCGACGGGCGCTGGGTGGCCATGATCAGGTGGATGCCGGCGGCGCGGGCCATCTGGGCCAGGCGCTGGACGGCGCCCTCGATGTCCTTGCCGGCCACCATCATCAGGTCGGCCACCTCGTCGATGATCACGACCAGGTAGGGCATCGGCTCGGGCCGGATCTTCTCGCTCTCGTAGGTGGCGCGGCCGCTGTCGTCGAAGCCCGTCTGCACGGTGCGCTCGAAGTGCTCGCCCTTGGCCAGGGCCTCCCGGGCGCGCTCGTTGTAGCTGGCGATGTTGCGCACGCCGATCTTGGACATGCGCCGGTAGCGGTCCTCCATCTCGCGCACGGTCCATTTCAGCGCGACGATCGCCTTCTTGGGATCGGTCACCACCGGGGCCAGCAGGTGCGGGATGCCGTCGTAGACCGAGAGTTCCAGCATCTTGGGGTCGATCATGATCAGCCGGCACTGCTCGGGCGGCAGGCGGTAGAGGATCGACAGGATCATGGCGTTGACCCCCACCGACTTGCCCGAGCCGGTGGTGCCGGCGATCAGCAGGTGGGGCATCTTGGCGAGGTCGGCGATGTAGGGCTCGCCGCCGATGGTCTCGCCCAGCACGACCGGCACGACCTGGCTGCCGCGCTCGTACTCCGCCGAGGCGAGAAGCTCGCGCAGATAGACCGTCTCGCGCCGCTGGTTCGGCAGCTCGATCCCGATGGCGTTGCGGCCCGGGACCACCGAGACGCGGGCCGAGGCCACGCTCATGGAGCGGGCGATGTCGTCAGCCAGGGCCACGACGCGGGCCGACTTCACGCCGGCGGCGGGCACCAGTTCATAGAGGGTGACCACCGGGCCGGGGCGGATCTGGTCCACCTGGCCGCGCACGCCGAACTCGGCCAGCACGCTCTCCAGGAGCTGGGCGTTCTGGCGCAGGGCGCCCTCGTCGTACTGGGCGGCGCGCGCGGGCGCCTTGGTCAGCATGGCCAGTTCGGGAAGCTGGAAGCCGCCTTCCTGTGCGAAGGAGAAGGTGGCCTGGGCCTCCTTCTGCTCGCGCACGCTCTCCTTGGGCGCCGGCTTGGGCGCCTTGACGGTCAGCACGGGGGCGTCGGAGGGCGCGATGGCCGCCGGCGCGGATTCGGGCTCGGGCGCGTCCAGCCGGTCGGCGTCGATGACCGGCTCGCCGCGCTTGCGGCGCGCGACCTTGGCCGCGCCGACCGGTTCGGGCTTGGCGGCGACCAGCTTCGGCCGGGGCCTGAGGGCGTGGCTGATGGCGTCGGCAAGCCCGCGCAGATCGAGCCGCGACAGGCCGAGGGCGTAGCCGCAGGCCACGGCGCCCGTCACCCCGAGCAGGCTGCCGGCGACCGCCTGGCCGGCGGGAATCCGCGCATAGCCGATCAGGCCCGCAAGGCCGGCGAGGAGGCCATCGCCCCAGAAGCCGCCGAGCCCCCTGGCGAGCGGCCAGGCGGCGGGCGTGGGCGCCCAGGCCAGGGCCCCGGCCAGCGCCAGCACGCCGAGGGCGCCCGCCGCGGCGCGCAGCCGAAGTCGGAGACGGCTCGCATCCGGCTCGGGATCCGCCGCCCGGGCCAGGCCGCAGGTGACCAGCAGCAGAGCCGCCAGGCCGGCGGCGACGCCCAACGACTGGATGCCGATGTCCGCCATGAGGGCGCCGGCGCCGCCGAGGACGTTTCGCGGCGCGGCCGGCCCGGCGGCATTGAGGCTGGGGTCGGCGGGATTGTAGCTGGCGAAGGCCGCGGCCAGGGCGACCCCCAGGGCCGCCACGAGCCCGCCACGCAGGCGCGCGGTCGCCGGGTGGCTCCACGCCAGGCTGGCGATGTGGAGCACGAGCTCCCCGCCGGTTTTCCGCACCGCCCGCGCCATGCGCTCAAGGTCTCCCAGACTGATACGCCCTGTTTGCGGCAGGGACCGTTAATCGGGCGTTTACCGTGATTTCCGCGTCGCCAGATCGCGCTTCCGTGTGGCCGGGCGGCGCACTAGTTTGCCCGCATGAACTGGTCCATGCCCCGCCCCGTGCTTCAGCTCGTCGCCACCGGCATCGTCGTAGCGTCGCTGGGCGCGTTCGCCCTAGGTGTCGCGACCGCGCCGTCGCGCGGGCGGCTGCCCGGCGAGCGGCCAGGCGCGCAGACCGGCGAGGTGCTGGAAGCGGTGGAGGCCCAGCCGCTCGTCGACGAGCGCATCCAGGGCGCCGCGGTGCAGGAAGAGCTGACCGAGGAGGAAAAGGCCGCGCTGGAAGCCGAGAAGAAGGCGAAGGCCGAGGCCGCCGCCCTGGCCAAGGCCGAGGCGGAAAAGGGCGCGCCGGCCGGGCCCGAGGCCGTGACGGCCGCCCCGGCCGACAAGATCGGCGAGGTGATTCAACAACAGACCGCCGCGCCGCCGCCCCCGGCGCCGAAGGTGGAAGAGCCGGTCTTCTAAGCCGCCCGGACGATGTTCCGACGCAGCAGTCCGCCCGCGAAACCGAACCCGAAGATCATGAGCGCCCAGGTCCCGGGCTCCGGGACGGCCGCCGCCTGCGGATCCGACAGGGCCAGCACCGCGCGGCCGACAATGAAGTCGCCGTCGAACCGCGTCCCCTGATAGACCCAGTTGTCATAGTGGACCCGGAACGCCGTCACCGTCAGCGAGCGTCCGTCGGGACCGCTGGTCTCGACCCTTTCGTTCAGGTAGGCGGTCGCGCCCGGGGCCAGCACGGCGACCAGATTCGGGGCCGGCGTGTCGGCGAAACCGGGCATGTCGACGAAGGCGTCAAACCCGTCCGGTGTCCAGGTGACCGAAAGGTCGACGCTGCTGCCCATGAAGGTGACGGGCGCCGTCGTGGTCGGCTGGCCGATGACCTGCTCGAGCAGCCTGTAGTCGATCGCCCCGATCGCGCCGGCGAGCGACAGTTCGAAGTCGGCCCCGGCCGTCGTGCCGCCTTCGAAGTGGGCGCCGCCGGGATTGCTGATCGTGGAGCGGTACGTATGTCCGCCGCTGGCGCCGTGGCCCTTGAGCACGCTGCCGCCGGCCCGGTCGAACACGAAGTCGGTATTCTGGAAGGAAAAGCCGCCCTGCGACCAGTCGATCGTCCGCGCGTCGGCCGCGCCCTGATTGACCACGAGGTTCAGGCCAATCTCGGTGAAGGAGACGCTCGCGGTATTGAACACGGTCGCCGCGGAGGCGGGGGCCGCGGCGGCCAGAACCGCCACGGCGACGGTCGTCGCCAGACTCTTCAACATCGCTCACCTGACCGATCAAGCTTGGCCATTCCGGCCAGCGGCGCGGTAGCTGCACTGTACGACCGTCGGCTGCAAGTCCGCTCCCGCATAAGGCGAGCAGACGGCGGCTAGACCCCGTGCTGCCGGAAGAACGCGAGCATCTTGTTCCAGCCATCCTCGGCCGCCTCCTTGCTGTACGAGGGGCGGTAGTCGGCATGGAATCCGTGCTGGGCGCCCGGATAGACGACGAGGCTGCTGCCGGTCTTGCCGGCGGCGGCCAGCGCCGCCTTCATCTTCTCCACGTCGGCCAGCGGGATGCCGTTGTCCTTCTCCGCGTAGAGCCCCAGGACCGGCGCCTTGAGGTCGGCGGCGAGCTCGATGGGGGTCTTGCCCTCGGCGTCATTGGCCGCGTGGCCGCCGGCGAGCCGGCCATACCAGGCGACGCCGGCCTTGAAGTCCGGCAACCGGGCGCAGGTTTCCCAAACCACATTGCCGCCCCAGCAGAAGCCGGTCACCGCGATCCGCTTTGCATCGGCGAAGGGCTGACCCTTCAGGAACGCGACGGCCGCGGCGGTGTCGCCGGTGACCTGGCGGTCGTTGGCGGTGGCCACCAGCCTGAGGATCTCCTGGAAGTCGGTCTTGCTCGACAGGTCGCCGACCCGCGCGAAATAGTCCGGGGCGATGGCGACATAGCCCGCCTTCGCCAGGCGGCGGCAGGTGTCGCGGATATATTCGTGCAGGCCGAAGATCTCGGAGACGACGACCACCGCCGGGTGACGCCCCGCCTTGGCCGGGCGGGCGACATAGGCCGGGAGGGCGCGGTCGGGCGACGCCAGCTCCACCATGCCGGTCACGAGGCCCGCCTCGTCCGTCTTCACCGGCTGGGCCTGGGCCGACCAGGCGGCCACCGCATAGCCGCCCGTCAGCGCCAGGGTCAGGCCGCGCCGGGACAGGTGGAGATCCTCCGGGCGGGTTCCGTCGGGGCGGGTAAGGGTGACCATGGCTCTTTCCTCCTGCGGGCGTTCAGCGCGAGGGTGGAGCGGAACCCAGAGGCAAGCCTTGCGTCAACCGCCCATGCCGAGCCGCACAGCAAAACCCTTCCGCCTGCGCCGCCTCAGTCCCGGGGAGCGGGCGCTGGCCGCAGAGGTGTTCGGCGCCGGGCTCGACGCGGGTCGGGTGCGGATCCTCGCCCTTCCCCTCTGGCGGCGCGCGTTCGTGGCCGGTCCCGGTCTCATCGTCTGGCCGGCGGCGTCGCTGCCCGCCGACTTCGCGGCGTCCGAGGTTCCGCTTCGCGCCCAGGCCGTCTTCGTCCACGAGCTGACCCACGTCTGGCAGGCGCAGAACGGCGTTCGGCTCCTGTTGGCAAAGATCAAAGCGGGCGACAGCGCTGCGTCTTACGCCTACGACCTCGAACGCGGGCCGGGATTCCTCGCCATGAACATCGAGCAGCAGGCCATGGTCGTGGAGCACGCCTTCCTCGCCTCGCGGGGCGGCGAGACGCCGCACCCGGCCTCCCTCTACGTAGAGGCGCGTCACATCTGGTGGCGGGCGTGACCAATGTCCCTGTCACGATTGGGGGCTTTGCCCTTGCGGCCCCCTCGAATTTCCCCATATCGGCACTCGAACGCCGGGCGACGCGAACGGAAAGCGGTGCCAGGCGGGGAGTTCATCGAACCGGGGGCGTCGCATTTTCCCGGGTGCTTCATTAGAAGGCCCATCCGCGGCGTCCGCCAAATAGGAGCGAGCAGACCTAGGCTATGAGCAAGATCATCGGCATCGACCTCGGCACGACCAACTCGTGCGTGGCCATCATGGACGGCAAGACGCCGAAAGTGATCGAGAACGCCGAAGGCGCGCGGACCACCCCTTCGGTCGTGGCTTTCATGGACGACGGCGAACGTCTGGTCGGCCAGCCCGCGCGGCGCCAGGCGGTCACCAACCCCACCAACACCCTCTTCGCGATCAAGCGCCTGATCGGCCGCAACTTCGACGACCCCGTCGTCGCGAAGGACAAGGGCATGGTGCCCTACGACATCATCAAGGGCCCGACGGGCGACGCCTGGGTGAAGGCCCACGGCAAGGACTATTCCCCGCAGCAGGTCTCGGCCTTCATCCTGCAGAAGATGAAGGAAGCGGCCGAGCAGCACCTCGGCGAGAAGGTCGAGAAGGCGGTCATCACCGTTCCGGCCTACTTCAACGACGCCCAGCGCCAGGCGACCAAGGACGCCGGCAAGATCGCGGGCCTGGAAGTCCTGCGCATCATCAACGAGCCGACCGCGGCGGCGCTGGCCTACGGCCTCGAGAAGAACGAAGGCAAGAAGATCGCCGTGTACGACCTCGGCGGCGGCACCTTCGACGTCTCCATCCTCGAGATCGGCGACGGCGTCTTCGAGGTGAAGTCGACCAACGGCGACACGTTCCTGGGCGGTGAGGACTTCGACCTGCGGCTCGTCGACTACCTGGCCGACGAGTTCAAGAAGGAGCAGGGCGTCGACCTGCGGAAGGACAAGCTGGCCCTCCAGCGCCTGAAGGAAGAGGCCGAGAAGGCCAAGAAGGAGCTGTCGAGCGTCACCCAGTACGAGGTGAACCTGCCCTTCATCTCCATGAACGCCTCGGGCCCGCTGCACCTGAACATCAAGCTGTCGCGCGCCAAGCTGGAAGCCCTCGTCGAGGACCTGATCGCCCGTACGATCGGCCCCTGCGAGAGCGCCCTGAAGGACGCCGGCCTCAAGAAGTCCGACATCGATGAAGTGATCCTGGTCGGCGGCATGACCCGCATGCCCAAGGTCGTCGAGACGGTGAAGGAGTTCTTCGGCCGCGAACCCCACAAGGGCGTGAACCCGGACGAGGTCGTGGCCCTGGGCGCCGCCGTGCAGGCGGGCGTGCTGGCCGGCGACGTCAAGGACGTGCTGCTGCTGGACGTGACCCCGCTGACGCTGGGCATCGAGACCCTGGGCGGCGTGTTCACCCCGCTGATCGAACGCAACACCACGATCCCGACCAAGCGCTCCCAGACCTTCTCGACCGCGGACGACAACCAGTCGGCCGTGACGATCCGGGTCTTCCAGGGCGAACGCCCGATGGCGCAGGACAACAAGATGCTGGGCCAGTTCGACCTGGTCGGCATCCCGCCGGCGCCGCGCGGCGTGCCGCAGGTCGAGGTGACCTTCGACATCGACGCCAACGGCATCGTGCACGTGACCGCACGGGACAAGGCGACGTCCAAGGAACAGTCGATCCGCATCCAGGCCAACGGCGGCCTCTCGGATTCGGATATCGAGGCCATGGTCAAGGACGCCGAGTCCCACAAGGCCGACGACGAGAAGCGAAAGGCGGCCGTCGAGGCCAAGAACCAGGCCGACGCGGTCATCCACTCGACCGAGAAGGCCCTGGCCGAGCACGGCGACAAGGTGGGCGAGGCGGAACGCTCGGCCATCCAGACGGCGCTCGACGACCTGAAGGGCTCGCTCGACTCGGGTGACGCCGAGGCGATCTCGGCCAAGACCCAGACCCTCATCCAGGCTTCGATGAAGCTGGGCGAGGCCATGTACAAGGCTCAGCAGGATGCCGGCGGCGCCGCCGACGGCGAACAGCCGGGCGCCTCGGACGACGTCGTGGACGCCGAATTCGAGGAAGTCGACGGCGACGGCAAGAAGTCCTCGTGACAACGCGCCCCATGGCCCCTCATCCGACCCGGTGCGATGAGAGGGGCCATGGGGACGTCGCCGCCCTCCACGCGGGACTGGAGGCTCCCGCCCGGCCAATGCTAAGGCTTGCGCCCGGGCGGGGGCCCACCCACTTCAATTCCAACAGCTTTTCGAGCGTCTGACGTCTCATGCGGGACTATTACGAGATCCTGGGCGTGGAACGTGGCTGCGACGACGCCGGCCTGAAGGCGGCGTTCCGTAAGATGGCCATGGAACACCACCCTGACCGGAACGGCGGCTGCGAGGACGCGGCCTCCCGGTTCAAGGAGATCAACGAGGCCTATTCGGTCCTCTCCGATCCGCAGAAGCGCGCGGCCTACGATCGCTTCGGCCATGCCGGGGTGAACGGCCAGGGTGGCTTCGGTGGCGCCCAGGGCGGCCAGTTCCACGACGTCCACGACATCTTCAACGAGGTGTTCGGCGACGTCTTCGGCGACATGTTCGGCGGCCGCGGACGCCAGCAGCGCGGCGGTCCGGCCCGCGGGTCCGACCTGCGCTACGACCTGGAGATCACCCTCGAGCAGGCCTACGCCGGCGCCGAGGTCGAGATCGACGTTCCCGTCACCCTGACCTGCGAGACCTGCGACGGCTCGGGCGCGAAGCCCGGCACCAGCCCGACAACCTGCACCACCTGCCACGGCGCGGGTCGCGTGCGGGCCAGCCAGGGCTTCTTCTCCATCGAGCGGGCGTGCCCGCGCTGCGGCGGCTCGGGCCAGATGGTCATGGACCCGTGCAGCGACTGCCGGGGCCAAGGTCACATCCGCAAGCAGAAGACGCTCGCCGTCCGTATCCCGGCCGGCGTCGACGACGGCGCCCGGATCCGCCTGGCGGGCGAAGGCGACGCGGGCCTGCGCGGCGGGCCGCGCGGCGACCTCTACATCTTCATTTCCGTGAAGCCGCACGAGCTGTTCGAGCGCGACGGCCTGGACCTGCTCTGCACCGTGCCGGTGCCGATGTGCATCGCGGCCCTGGGCGGCGACATCGAAGCGCCCTGCCTGCTGGGCGGCGAGAACTGCGACGGGAACTGCAAGATCACCGTGTCGGTGCCCGAGGGCGCCCAGACCGGCAAGATGGTCCGAGTGAAGGGCCGTGGCATGCCCTCGCTGCGCGGCCGCGAGCGGGGCGACCTGGTCGTCGAACTGTTCGTCGAGACACCCACCCGCCTGACCGCGCGCCAGAAGGAACTGATGCGGGAACTCGCCGGCCTGTGCGGCGAGGCCCAGCACCCGAAGTCTGCCGGCTTCACCGGCAAGGCCAAGCGCTTCTGGGAAAGCGTGACCGGCCAGGCGTAGAGATCATCCCTCCTTTTCAGCGGAGGGATCGCCTCAGCGCCTCGGTCGGTACGCCACCAGCACGTTGCCCGCCTGCTGTCCGAAGCTGGCGTAACCCGAGCTGACGAACACCATCCCGTCGCCGGCGAACGGCCCGGCCGCATCGATCGAGCCGCCGGCGCCGGTCAGACCGTTCACGCCCTGGAACGGCACGGCCGTGTCGTAGGTCGCCATCAGCGTTCCGGTCGCGGCCTCCAGGACGTAGAACCGCCCGTCCAGCCCGCCGACGATCACCGCGCCGTCCACCACCAGCGGAGGCGCCGAGATGCCGAACTTCCCGGCGCAACTGGGCACGCGGGCCTTGCGGCCGTCCCCGTCACAGTCGGGCGCAGCCTTCCAGGACCACAGGACCTTTCCCGTGAGGGGATCCAAGGCGTAGAGCCCAGCCGCGTTCTTCTCCGGCGGCACGTTCGGGTCGGCGATCGGGACGTAGACGCGCGCCGCGTCGGCGGCGATGCCCCAATGGACGCCGCCTAGCGGCGTGCCCTCGCCAAACTGCATGCGCCACACCTTCCGGCCGGTGGCCGGCTCCAGCGCCCAGACCTCGCCCGACTTCTGGCCGCCCAGGATGAGCGTCTTGCCGCTCTTCCCACGCCAGATGACCGGCCCGCCGCCGAAGTCGTGGTCACGCAGCACGCTCCCCTCGGCCGCGAAGAAGCAGTTCGGCCCGGGCGGCCGCCGGCCCGCAGTGGGCGAACCCACCGGGCACGACATGTTCCAGACGTCGTTGGCGAGGGCCTGGAAGACCCACTTCTGCTGCCCGCTCTTCAGGTCGATGGCGACCATGGCGTCGCTGGTGACGGTCGCCGGCGGCGAGGTGTTCTCGCCCGTCGAGGCGTAGATCACGCCCCGCTTCAGGTCGACCGACGGGCTGGACCAGATCGGCGCGCCCGACGGGCCGTACATCTCCACGCCCTGGCTGTTCTTGCGGCCCAGGGGCTTGGCGTCCTCCATGGTGTGCCAGGTCCAGAGGACCTTGCCGTCCTTTGCGTCAAGCAGCGCCACCGCGCCGTGCGCCTTGCAGCACTCGAAGGTCGGCCGCATGGCGTTGCCCACGTCGATGGCCGAGATCGGCACGACGATGCGGTCGCCGGCGAAGATCGGCGTGCCCGACAGCGGGACCGTCTTGTCGTGGCGGGGGTCGACCTTCCAGGCCACCTTGCCGGTGGCGGCCTCGAAGGCGATCAGCTTGCCCTCGCCGTCGCCGCCGACCACCGCCCACGGACCGTCCTTGCCGAGGCGGCCATAGGCCAGGCTGGCGCGCACGCCGCCGGGGGTCGCCCACTTCACGCAGCCGGTCCTGGTGTCCAGCGCCACGACGTAGCCGGCCTGTCCCGCCGGGTAGAACAGCGTGGAGCCCACCACCACGCCCTGCCCGCGCAGGCCGGACGTGCGGGGGAACACGAACGACCAGGCGACCTCCAGGTTCGCGGCGGCCTTGCCGGCCAGACCGGCCTGGGCGGCGGTCATCCGGCGGCTGTTGTCGGTGTCGACGCCGTAGCCGACCTGAGCGGGGGCGGCGGAAAGGTCCACCCCACGCTGGCCCTCAGGGCAGCGGTTGTCGTCGATCCAGGCCGTGCCCTGCGGGCCTTCCGGCGCGGCTAGGTAGGCGACCACGTCGCGGATCTGTCGGCGGTCGAGCCCGTCGCCGATCGGCTTCATGACCCCCGTGGTCAGGGCGGCCGCCAGCGTCTGGGCGCTCATCTTGCGCAAGGCCGAGACCGGCGCGGCGCGACTGCCGGGCTCCGGCGCGTTGTGGCAGGCCGCACAGGCCTGATCGTAGACCGCCTTGCCGGGATGCGGCGCCTCGTCGGTGGCCTGGGCGTTCGCCAGGCCGCCCACTCCGAACGCCGCCAGTCCCAGGCCGGCCGCCGCCGCGCCCGCGACGGCGAACTGCTTCCAGACGCGCATGGTTTCCCCCTGGACCATACCGGTCCTTCTATCTCTTCTTGTGGCGGAACCTAAGCCCGAACGCCCGCGCGCGAATTGCCCGCCTGAAATGCCGCGCATGGACGTTTGCGGGAACGCGCCCTTTCGGCTAGAGACACGCCTCCGCTGAAGACGCACCCGTAGCTCAGCTGGATAGAGCGTTGCCCTCCGAAGGCAAAGGTCACACGTTCGAATCGTGTCGGGTGCGCCAGCGGCTTCCTTACTGAAGTCGCAATACCGCCGGACCCCCATTCGGGGGATCAATCCCGCGCGCGGCGCCGATAACGAGACGCCCCTGGATCTCGAGGGGGATGATTCTCGTGAAATATAAGCTTGGCCTCGCCGCAGGCCTGTTCGCCGCCACCATCGCCGGCTCGGCCCTGGCGCAGAGCACGACCATTCCGGGAACCGGCACCACGGTCGGACCGGGCGGAACCAGCACCACCGTGGTCACCCGGCCGGACGGCACGCGGATCGAGACCGCGATCCTTGGCCCGACATCGCTGCGGATCTCGATCACGGGCGGGCCGGACTACACCAGCAATCCGGCCACGGTGAACTTCACGAACATCACCACCAATGGCCTGATCCAGACCTATACGGGGGACGTGACTCGTGGCGGGGTGACGGTCGCCTTCACCTGCACGGTGAACGCCCAGACCCGCGAAGTCACCGGCAGCGGCGCCTGCGCCGACGCGCTGGGGTCCGGCTCGAGCGGCACGACGACGCCCACGACGCCCACCACACCGACCACACCGACGACGCCGACCACGCCCACCACACCAACCACCCCGACCACGCCAACGACACCCACCACGCCCGTTACGCCCGTCACGCCGCAGCCGACCATGGTCGCGCCCGACGGCACGGTGATCACGGTGGCGACGGGCAACCTGCTGCTGCTCACGGCTGTGCAGACGGACCAGTTCCTCAACGCCCTGCTCGGCGATGCGCTGTCGTCCGGCTTCGCCCAGGCCTTCATCGCCGCCCGCAACCAGGTCCTCTCCGCCGGCCTCACCCGCGTCGGATCGCTGGAGGGCTATCGCGGGCAGTCGGCGGGCGAGGGCGAGGGGCCGATCGGCCTGTGGGTGAACGCCACCGGCTCGCGGATCAAGGACGACCGGGCGAACCGTGACCAGAAGGGTTGGGCCCGCAGCGTCGCGGTCGGCGCCGACTACGCCTTCGACGGTGCGGCCGTGGGGGTGTTCGCGGCCTACAACGACCTGGACATCGACGGTCCGCTGGCGGCGCACGAGTCCGACGGCTGGACCGGCGGCGTCTACGGCTCGTTCCGGCTGGCCGACAGCTGGGCGCTCACCGGGGTGGTCGGCTATTCCGGCCAGGACGTCCAGAACGACCGCACCTTCGGCATCCTCAGCTCGCGCGGGAAGACCGACAGGGAGCAGATCTTCGCGACCCTCTCCCTGGATGGCCAGGTCGAGCTGGCCGACAACTGGGTGCTGGCGCCCACCGCCTCGCTGTTCCTGTCCGACTCCAAGACCGACGCCTATGTCGACAGCGCCGGGCGGGCGATCAACCGGGTCGACAACAAGCTGTCGATCCTGCGGACCGGCGCGGCGCTGTTCTACCGGACCGACTTCATCTCGCCCTACGTCAGCGCGGCCTGGGACCACTACCTCGACAACGAGGCGGGGACCGACAACGACTACGGCCGCATCGGCGCGGGCCTTTCGATCTCGGTCACGCCGGCCAGCTACCTCGCCGTGGGCGTCAGCACGACCGTCGCCCGGAAGGACGAGCGTGAGACCACCTTCGGGGTCACGCTCGGCGGGCGGTTCTGACCCCGCTGCGGGCGGCGGCGGCAGTCGCCGTCGCCCTGCCGCTGGTCGCCTGCGCCACGACCGCGCCGCTGGAGAGCGGCGGCTGGACACGCCGTGATGTGTCCGCCGCCGGGCGGGTCGTGGCGACGGCGACGCCGGCCGCGCAGCCGCCGGGCCATGTGCTGACGGTGGTGATCGAAGGCGACGGGCGGGCCCATGACCGCGGCGGGCGGCCGACCGCCGACCCCACGCCGTCGCGCCCGATCGGCCTGGCCATCGCCCGCGCCTGGCCCGACGGCCCGCGGGCATGGGTGGCCCGACCGTGCCAGTTCACCCGGGGGCGCGACCCCGCCTGCCGTCCTGGCGACTGGACCGCTGACCGGTTCTCCGCGCCCATGCTGGCGGCCCTGGACGCAGCCGTGGACGATCTGAAGCGCAGCGCGGGCGTGGGGCAGGTGCGCCTGGTGGGATGGTCTGGCGGTGGCGTCATGGCCGCGGCGCTGGCTGGAAGACGGTCGGACGTCGCCGAGCTGGTCACGATCGCCGCCCCGCTGGACGTCCAGGCCTGGACCTCCGCGCGGCGCCTGTCTCCGCTGAACCTGGCGCCCGAGGTCGCGGCCTTGGCGGCGGGGCCCCTCCCCGTGGCGCAGCGACATCTTTTGGGCGAGCGGGACGGGGTCGTCCCCCCCGCTTCCGCCCGCGCCTGGGCCACGCGACTCGGGGGGGCGGATTCTGTCCGAACGGTCGACGAAGCCCACGCCGGCGCCTGGCCGAAACGGCTGAAAGACCCGGAAATTCTTAAGCCCGATTAACGATATGTGTCCGCGGCGCATCGGTTCGTGACGAAGGCGCGCCGGGAGACTCGCGTTCTCTGGCGAATATGACGGTTTTGTAGCTACCTCTGCCGCAAGAACAAGCAGCGACTCTCGCTGCAGTTGAGAGGAAGCCCATGACCCGACACAAACTCGCGCTCAGCGCGTGCGTCAGCACGCTGGCACTGGCGATGGCGCTGCCCGCCGGCGCGTGGGCCGCGGAAACCGACGTCGAGGAGCTGGTGGTCACGGCGCGCAAGCGCGACGAGGCCCTGATCGACGTGCCCTTCTCGGTCGCAGCTCAGACCGAAGCGGTGATGCGCAACCGCGGCGTCACCAATGTCGAGGAGCTTTCGCGAACCGTCGCCAGCTTCAGCGTCCAGAACCTTGGCCCGGGTCAGAGCCAGGTCGCCATCCGCGGCATCTCGGCGGGCCAGATCGTCCGCGACCAGCCGGGCGTGAAGGAGCAGGTGGGCGTCTACCTCGACGAGTCGGTGATCTCGCTGTCGCTGTTCACGCCGGATCTCGACCTCTTCGACCTGAACCGCGTGGAAGTGCTGCGCGGGCCGCAGGGCACCCTCTATGGCTCCGGCTCGCTGTCGGGAACGGTCCGTTACATCACCAACCAGCCCACGACCGCAGGGTTCGAGGGCGTGGTGGAAGCGACCGCCGCCAAGGTCCAGGGCGGCGACGTCGGCTACAGCCTCAAGGGCGCGGTCAACATGCCGCTCAACGAGCAGATGGCCCTGCGCGTGACGGCCTATAACGAGCAGTTCGCCGGCTTCATCGACGCCGTCCAGCCGGACGGCAGCGTGGAGAAGGACGTCAACGACGGCTGGCGGCGCGGCGTTCGCGCGGCCCTGCTGATCAAGCCGTCCGAGAACTTCGAGATCACCCCGCGGGTGCTGTACCAGAAGATCGACGTCGACGGGTTCAACCGGGTCGACGTCTACAACATCCTCGGCAACCAGTTCACGACCACCCGGCCGCGGGTGCAGCTCGGCGGGTTGAAGCAGTACACCCAGCTCAAGGAGAAGTTCGAGGACGAGTTCTTCCTCGCCGACCTGACGCTGCAGTACGACTTCGACGGCGTGCGGCTGACGTCGATCTCCAGCTTCACCGACCGCGACGTGCTGGTGCTGCGCGACGCGACAGCCCTCACGGGCTCGATCACCGGAGGCTCGATCGGCCTGCCGGAGGCGGTCTACACGATCGACGCGCCGCTCTACGACACCACCGACGTAAAGACGATCACCCAGGAAGTCCGCCTGTCTTCCACCGGCGACGGTCCGCTGCAGTGGGTGGCCGGGGCCTTCTATTCCGACATCGACCGCGACTACGCGCAGGACCTGCGGGTCGTCGGCTTCAGCGCCGCCACCGGCATTCCGACCGCCAGCGACCGCGCCCCGACCGACAGCCTCTATTACTCGGTGGTCCCCTACAAGCAGCGCCAGTACGCCCTGTTCGGCGAGGCGACCTATGCGGTCACCGAGCGCCTGGACGTGACTGCCGGCCTGCGCTGGAGCGACTACAAGGAAACCCGCACGCTCACCTTCGACGGCATCTTCGCCGACAAGACCATCGAGGTGCCGGGCAAGACCAAGGCCGACGCCTGGGCGCCGCGCGTGATCGTGGCCTATGAGGCGACCGACGACATCACCCTGAACGCCCAGGTGTCGAAGGGCTTCCGCCTCGGGGGGATCAACGACCCGCTGAACCGCCCGCTCTGCACGCCGGCCGACTTCGCGACGTTCAACAGCCTCTCCCAGCCGAGCTTCAAGAACGAGACGGTGTGGAACTACGAGGCCGGCCTGAAGGCGCGGCTGGGCGGCGGCGCCGGCCAGTTCACGCTGGCGGGCTTCTACGCCGACATCAACAACCTGCAGGCCACGATCGACGCCGGCAGCTGCTCCTCGCGCATCATCGCCAATGTGGAGAGCGCCAAGTCGGTCGGTTTCGACGCCGAGTTCAGCTATCGCCTGACCGAGAACTTCGACGTCGCGGCGACCGCCTCGTACAACGACGCCGAGCTGACCTCGAGCCTGCTCGACGCCGCCGGCCAGCCGATCCAGGGCCTGCGCGATGGCAACCGCCTGCCGACCGTGCCGAAGTTCCAGGCCTCGTTCAGCGTCGGCTACGAGCGCGAGATGTCCAACGGCGGCTCGGTGTTCTCGAACCTGACCCTCCAGCACGTGGGCAAGCGCTACACGCAGATCTCCGACCAGGAGAACAATCCGCGCAGTGTGCCGCTCTTCCCCAACGTGGGCGGCGGAACGGCGACGAGCCTGATCTTCCCGCTGGAACTGCCGTCGTACGAGATCGTCAACCTGCGGGTCGGCGTCCGCGGCGAGGGCTGGGAGGCGGCCGCCTTCGTCAACAACCTGGGCGACGAGCGGGCCAAGCTGTCCATCGACCGCGAGCGCGGCCTGCGAGCCCGCTATGGCTTCATCACCAACGCGCCGCGCACCTACGGCGCGACGTTCCGGAAGGAATTCTAGACCCCGACACGATCGGGAGCTGGAGGAGAGCGGAAGGGCGGGGCGGCGACGCTCCGCCCTTTTCGTGTCGGAGCGCTCCCTCCGGGACAGAAAATACGGTATGCGCCCGAGGTGGCGATCAGGATTCCGATCACGCTATTTTCGGCGGCGGGCTTCGGCCTGATGCTCGTCGGCGCGGCTGCCGCGCACGAGATCGGCGGCTCGGACGCGGCCTTCGTGGCCGGCGCGCGCGGCGCTGATCCGGTCCCGTTCCTCTATCTCGGCGCCAAGCACATGGTGACCGGCTACGACCACCTCCTGTTCCTGGTGGGCGTGATCTTCTTCCTGTTCGGCCTGCGCCAGATCGCGCTGTACGTCAGCCTGTTCTCGCTGGGCCATTCGGCGACGCTGCTTGCCGGGGTATTCCTGGGATGGCGGGTCGATCCGCATCTGGTGGACGCCGCCATCGGCTTGTCCGTGGCCTACAAGGCCTTCGAGAACCTCGGCGGCTTCCGCACCCTGTTCCGCGCGCAGCCCGACACGCGCGCGGCGGTGTTCGGCTTCGGACTGATCCACGGCCTCGGCCTGGCTACGAAGCTGCAGACGCTGGACCTCAACCCGGAGGGCCTACTGGCCAACCTCGTGGCGTTCAACGTCGGCGTGGAGCTGGGCCAGCTGCTGGCGCTGTCGCTGATCCTCGTAGTCATGACCCTGTGGCGGCGGACGCGGATGTTCGCGCCGGCGGCCCAGGGCGCCAATGTCGTCCTCATGCTGGCGGGCTTCATCCTCGCCGGCCAGCAGATCGCGGGATACGTCCTCGGCGGAGCCGTGCCATGAGCCTCGAACCCAACCCCCCAATGCCGCGCGGCCGGCTGATCGCCGCCGTGGCCGGGACCCTCGTGCTCGCGGCCCTCGTCGTGCTGGGGGCCGTGCTGCCCGCCGAGTTCGACCGCGACCCGCTGGGGACGGGACGACTGACGGGATTGTCGCGCCTCTGGGCCCCTGACGACTTAGAGGTCGATCCCCGTTCAGGCAGTGCGGCGCGGGCGCGCGAGTATGCGACCCCGTTCCGAAGCGACGTCGTGGAAATCCCGCTCGGCGGCTTCCTGGAAGGCGCCGAGCGGTCGGAGCTGGAATACAAGGTGCGGATGGCGAAGGACGCGACGCTGATCTACGCCTGGGAGGTGGTCGGCGCGGCAGATGCGCGGGATTTCCACTTCGACCAGCATGGACACACGACGCCGGCCCCCGGCCAGCCCATGACCGTCGCCACCTACCGGCAGTCGTTCGGGCTTCGCCAGCAGGGCGCGCTCACGGCGCCGTTCGATGGGATCCAGGGCTGGCAGTTCTCCAACTCCAGCGAACGGCCCGTGGTGGTGCGGCTGCGCCTGTCCGGCTTCTACGAGCTGGTCCCGCCGGGCCGGCCGGGGAACGAGGCCGGGATCGTGGCGAACGTTCCGGGGGCGCGGGCGCGTCCTGCAATATCATCGCCGCAATTGCGCGATTGAGTGGCGGCCAAGGAGAGCTTCGCATGCGCACCGCCTTCGCCCTGGCCGCCATCTTCCTGGCTTCCCCCGCCCTTGCCGAAGAGCCTCCGGTCGCCACGGCCACGCCAGATGCCGCGACGAGCGTCGCCGATCAGATCGACGCCTATCTGAGGAGCTCGCCGGTCCTGGAGGTCGAACCTCTGGGCGAGGTGGCCGGCGTCGTCCCTGCGGACGGGCGGCGTGACGACGGCAGGATCCACGGCGAGGTGTCGGTGGGCGTCGGCACGGGCGGCTATCGCAGCGTCTATGTGCGCACCGACATGCCGCTCGGGGAAACGGGTCGCCTCAGCCTCGCGTTCGGCGAGGCCCGCCACGGTCGCGCCTGGAACGCGCCCCCGCTCCGGTGCGGGCTCGGCGGCTGGGCCTCCATGGACGAACCTGACCGCGCCGGCGGGCCGTGCCGGAGTGCGCCATAGAGGCTATTTCCCGTCGGGCGTCTTCGGCAGCGGCGCCATCGGCTCCGCCACGCCGGCCTTCTCCTGCGGCTCGATGATGAACTTCTGGTGGCAGGCGACGCAGACCTCGTAGAGCCGTCCGCCCTCGTCGAACACCGCCTGCTTGTCGTGCTTCTCGGCCGCCGCGCGCGCAAGCAAGGCGCGCTCGCTCATCATCTGGGCGTACTTGTTCCACTCGGCCACCGGCTCGCGGGTCCGGTGCGGGAGCTGCAGCGTGTTGCCCGCCTCCACCAGGATCGTGGCGCCCGTGACCAGCACGTCCCAGCCCTCGTCGGTAGTCGGGTAGCGCTCCTTCTCCCCCTCCTCGGTGATGTCCGAGCCGGAGTTGCTCCAGTACATGAAGGCCGCCGGATCGACGACGTGGCCCATGTATTCGGTCATCGGGATGGTGGTGTTGAACTTGGTCCCGCCGCCGCTCTCTCCGGCTTTCTCCGCGGCGGGCGAACAGGCGGCGAGCAGCGCGCAGGCGGCGATCAAAGGAACGAATGGCTTCAAGCAGGCCTCCCCGGTCTTGGCCGCCGACGCTGGGCCATCGGCTCAGGCTATTCGCGTACGGAACGGTAGCGGAAGGGTTACAGGATCGCCGCGACCCAATGTCGGGTGACCGAACGTGCCCTTTCTCCTGCCGCAAAGGGGCACGAAAACGCGCCTTGCCTAGGCCTCCGCGCTGATGTCTACCTCCTTCACCCGAAACAAAAGCAATCTGCTTTCGTTTTCACGTCGTCCCACGCGAGAGAGCGCTCTTGACCGCCCAACCCCTGCCGCCGCCGGCGGACACCACCCTCGAGCTCATCGGCCGCACGCCGATGGTGGAGCTGAAGGGGTTCGACACCGGCCCCTGCCGCCTGTTCGTGAAGCTGGAGAGCGCCAACCCCGGCGGCTCGATCAAGGACCGGATCGCCCGCTCGATGATCGAGGCGGCCGAGAAGGATGGGTCTCTGAAGCCCGGCGGCACGATCGTCGAGGCGACTGCAGGCAATACCGGCCTGGGGCTCGCGCAGGTAGGCATCCTCAAGGGCTACAAGCTGCTGCTCGTGGTGCCGGACAAGATGGCCCGGGAGAAGATCCAGCACCTGCGCGCCATGGGCGTCGACGTGCGGATCACCCGGTCGGACGTCGGCAAGGGTCATCCCGAGTACTACCAGGACATGGCCGCCGCCATCGCCGCGAAGCTGAACAACGCCGTCTACATCAACCAGTTCTCCAACCCGGCGAACCCGCTGGCGCACGAGACCACCACCGGCCCCGAGATCCTGGAGCAGATGGAAGGCAACGTGGATGCGGTGGTCGTCGGCGTCGGCTCGGGCGGCACGCTGACGGGCCTCGGCCGCTTCTTCCGCAAGGCCTCGCCCAAGACCAGGATGGTGCTGGCCGACCCGGTCGGCTCGATCCTCGCGCCGCTGATCGAGCGCGGCGAGGAGGTGACGCCCGGCTCGTGGGTCGTGGAAGGCATCGGCGAGGACTTCATCCCCGACAACTGCGACCTCGACCTGGTCGCCAAGGCCTATGAGATCACCGACGCGGAGAGCATCGCCGCCGCGCGCATGCTGCTGACCAAGGCCGGGATCCTCGGCGGCTCGTCGTCGGGCACACTGCTGGCCGCCGCCCTGCGCTACTGCCGCGAGCAGACCGAGCCGAAACGGGTGGTCACGCTCGTGTGCGACACGGGCTCGCGCTACCTTTCCAAGGTCTACAACGACAGCTGGGTCGCCGAGCAGGGCCTGGTCGATCGTGAGCTGCACGGGGACCTGCGCGACCTGATCGCCCGCTCGGGCGGCGAGGCCGTGACGGTGGGGCCGGAAGACACCCTGCTCACCGCCTACAACCGAATGCGCCAGGCCGACGTCAGCCAGCTCCCGGTGCTCGACGACGGACGGCTGATCGGCCTGATCGACGAAAGCGACCTCCTCGAGGCCGTTGAGGATCGCCGCCAGGACCAGCGGTTCAAGCAGCCGGTGGCGGCCGCGATGACCGCCAAGCTCAACACCCTCCAGGCCGGCGAGCCGCTGGAGGCGTTGCTGCCGATCTTCGAGCGCGACGAGGTAGCGATCGTGATGGACGGCAAGGAATTCCTCGGGCTCATCACCCGCATCGACCTGATCAACTATCTGAGGCGCGCGGCGTGACCGACGACACCCACGGCAGGAACCGGCTGGACTTCGCCACCCGCGCGATTCACGGCGGCCAGGAACACGACCCCTCCACGGGCGCGGTGATCACGCCGATCTACGCGACCTCGACCTACGCCCAAAGTTCGCCCGGCGTGCACCAGGGGTTCGAGTATTCGCGCAGCCACAATCCGACGCGCTACGCCCTGGAACGCGCCCTGGCCGACCTGGAGAGCGGGACGAGGGGCTATGCGTTCGCCTCGGGGCTCGCGGCCATCTCGACCCTGCTGGACGTGCTGGACGCCGGCGACCATGTGATCGCCTCGGAAGACCTCTACGGCGGCTCGTTCCGGCTGTTCGACAAGGTCAAGAAGCGCTCGGCGGGCCTTTCCTTCAGCTTCGTGGACCTGGCCGACGTCTCGGCCGTCGAAGCCGCCATCACGCCCAGGACGAAGCTCGTCTGGGTGGAAACCCCCACAAACCCGCTGCTTCGCCTGGCGGGCCTGGAG
This sequence comes from Phenylobacterium kunshanense, assembly GCF_003254525.1. GTDB lineage: Bacteria > Pseudomonadota > Alphaproteobacteria > Caulobacterales > Caulobacteraceae > Phenylobacterium > Phenylobacterium kunshanense. The sequence continues at coordinate 290,122 of NZ_QFYS01000002.1, read as the reverse complement.
GCCATAGCCGCCCTCTGCAAGCGTCGGGGCCTGATCGCCGCGGCCGACAACACTTTCGCCAGTCCGTACGTCCAGCGCCCGCTCGAGCTGGGCTTCGACGTGGTGATGCACTCGACCACCAAGTACCTGGGCGGCCACTCCGATGTCGTCGGTGGGGCGCTGGTGGTTGGCGACAACGCGGCGCTCCGCGACCAGCTCACCTTCCTCCAGAACGCCGTGGGCGCCGTCGCCTCGCCGTTCGACAGCTTCCTGACCCTCCGCGGGGTGAAAACCCTGGCGCTGCGGATGGAGCGGCACTGCGCCAACGCGATGGCGATCGCGGAATGGCTTGCGGGTCACGCCGCGGTCGAGCGGGTGATCTATCCCGGCCTTTCGAGCCACCCGCAGCACGAGCTCGCCCGCAAGCAGATGCACGGCTTCGGCGGGATGATCACGGCGGTCCTCGATCGCGATCTCGACGGAACGCGCCGGTTCCTGGAGCGCACCCGCCTCTTCACCCTCGCCGAGAGCCTCGGGGGGGTGGAGAGCCTGATCGAGCACCCGGCCATCATGACCCACGCCTCGATCCCCGCCGAGACCAGGGCCCGCATCGGGATTTCAGACGGGCTGGTGCGCCTTTCGGTGGGCGTGGAGGACGTGTCCGACCTCATCGCGGACCTTGAGCAGGCGCTGGCCTGATCTCACGCCGACCGGCTTGTGATCCACATATATGGATGGATCATTCTACTATGTAGATGATCTATCCACGGATCAGATAAACAGGTCCGCGCAGGCCTCGACGATCGCATCCACGTCCAGGCGATAGTGCCGATAGAGGTCGGGCAGGTCGCCCACCTGACCGAAACTGTCGAGGCCCAGCGCGCTGACCCTCTGGCCCAGGACGCCGCCCAGCCAGGACAGCGTCGCCGGCGCGCCATCCACGACCGTGACCAGGCCGGCTCCGGGCGCGAGCCGGCTCAGGAGGCTCTCGGCGTGACTGGTTCGGCGCTCGCCGACGGTCCAGCGACCGCGGCGGGCCGCCATCCAGTCCCGATGCAGCAGGCCCGGGGACACGACGTTCAGAACGCCCAGGCCCGGGAGGTCTTCGGCAAGCTGCTCGGCCGCCGCCAAGACCTCCGGCGCTACCGCGCCGCAGAAGACGATGGCGGCTTCCGAACCTGCGCTCGGCGCCTTCAGCCAATAGGCGCCCCTCAGCGCATCCTCCCGCCAGGCGTCGTCGGCGCGCTCGACCTGCGCCAGGGCGCGGGTGGTGAGGCGCAGGTAGACCGAGCCGCCGTCCGGCGCCTGCATGTGCTCGAACGACCACCGCATCACCTCGGCGAGTTCGTCCACGAACGCGGGCTCGAAATAGGTGAGGCCCGGCTGTCCGACGCCGATCAGCGGCGTGTAGATCGACTGGTGCGCGCCACCCTCGGGTCCGAGCGTCAGGCCGGACGGCGTCGCCACCAGCATGAAGCGGGCGTCCTGGTAGCAGGCGTAGTTCAGGGCATCGAGCCCACGGCTGATGAAGGGGTCGTAGACCGTCCCGACCGGCAGCAGCCGCTGGCCGAACAGCGGCGCCGACAGTCCGAACGCGGCCAAGTTCAGGAACAGGTTGTGTTCGGCGATGCCCAGCTCCACGTGCTGGCCCGCGCCGCCGCCGGCCCATTTCTGCGGCGAAGGGATGCGCGCGTCGCGGAACACATCGGCGGTCTCACGGCGCCGGAATAGGCCGCGCTGGTTCACGAAGCCGCCGAGATTGGTGGAAACCGTCACGTCGGGACTGGTGGTGACGATGCGGTCGGCCAGCGGATGGCCGCTCTTGGCGAGGTCCAGCAGGATCCGCCCGAAGGCCTGCTGCGTCGATTGCTCGGCGCCGTCAGGGCTCGGGAAATCGGCCCGGGCCGGGACCGGCACGGATTCGGCGACGAACCGCCGCTGCGCCGGCTGGGCGAAGGGCGCGGCGTCGATGAAGGCGCGGACCTCGGCGGCGTCCTCGGGGGCGAGGCCGGCCAGCGGCGACCACTCCTCGCCTTTCGGCACGCCCATCGATTGGCGGAGCGCCTCCACCTGGGCGGGGGTCATCAGGCCGGCGTGGTTGTCCTTGTGGCCCTGGAGGGGCAGGCCGAAGCCCTTGACCGTGTAGGCGATGAACAGTGTCGGCACGTCGTCCTGGCAGGCGTCGAACGCCTCGGTGAGCGTCTCGATGCAATGGCCGCCCAGGCCGATCATGAGCTGGTGCAGGGCCTCGTCGTCGAAGCTCTCCAGAAGCGCGGCGACGCCTGCCTCGCGACCGATGTCGCGCGTCAGGCGCTCCCGCCAGGCTGCGCCCCCCTGGTAGGTGAGCGCGGCGAAGTCGGCGTTGGGGCAGCCCTCGATCCAGGCCTGGAGCGCCCTGCCCCCCGGCCGGGCGAAGGCGCGCATCTGGGCCTTGCCCCATTTGAGCGTCACGACCCGCCAGCCGGCCGTTTCGAAGATGTCGTCGAAGCGGTCGAACATCCGGTCGGCCGTTGTCGCGTCCAGGCTCTGCCGGTTGTAGTCGACGATCCACCAGCAGTTCCGGATGTCGTGCTTGTAGGCCTCGATGAGGCACTCGTAGATGTTGCCTTCGTCGAGTTCGGCGTCGCCCAGGGTCGCGACGAAGCGGCCCTCGCGCGCCGGGTCGAGCAGGCCATGGCCCTTCAGGTAGTCCTGCATCAGCGAGGCGAAGGCGGTGATCGCCACGCCCAGGCCGACCGAGCCGGTAGAGAAATCCACGTCGTCGCGGTCCTTGGTCCTGGAGGGATACGACTGGGCGCCGCGGAAGCTGCGGAAGGCCTCGAGCTGTTCGCGGGTCTGGCGCCCCATCAGGTACTGGGCGGCGTGGAAGACGGGGCTGGCGTGCGGCTTCACCGCGACGCGATCCTCGGGTCTCAGGGCGTGGAAATAGAGCGCCGTGAGGATCGTGGTCATCGAGGCGCACGAGGCCTGGTGCCCGCCCACCTTCAATCCGTCGCGGCTTTCGCGCAGGTGGTTGGCGTTGTGGATCGTCCAGGTGGCCAGCCAGCGAAGGCGCTCGTCGATGCGCCGGAGCAGCTCGGCCTCGCGCGCGGCGCCGCGATTGTGACCCGCCGCGACGGAGGAAAGAGGCTGAGGCATGATAGGGCGCGCCCGCTGCGATTTCTGAACCATTGTTGCGCCTGAAAGCCGGTTTCAGGGTTCGGTCGCCTCGCTTCTAGCAGATATCTCGCAAGATCGTCAGATCGGCTGGGCCGGCCATCGCCGGCATTTTTCAGTCTCGAAACATCGGTACGTTTCGATTGACGGCGATCCGCCATGGGATCAGCCTTTCGCCTGAGCGTGGCCGACAGAGCCCGCCGGAGGAAACCGCGCATGACCCACGCCGCGCCCGCCGGGGCCGAACGGCTGCCGCTGAAGACAAAGCTCGCCTTCGGGATAGGCAGCGCCGCCGAGGTGATCGCCCTCTACGCGGTCTCCAGCTTCGCGCTGCTCTACTACAATCAGGTGCTGGGCGTGCCGGCGCACTGGATCGGCATGGCCATCTCGGTGAGCCTGGTCCTCGACGGCCTGACCGAGCCGGTGGTCGGGGCCTGGTCGGACCGGACGAAGTCCAGGCTGGGTCGCCGGCACCCTTGGATGTACGCCGCGCCGGTTCCGATCGCCCTCACCTTCTACGCCATCTTCAATCCGCCGCAGGGGCTGGACCCCCTTGCCCTGACCCTCTGGTGCGGCGTTTTCGTCTCTCTGCTGCGCCAGGTGATGACCTTCTTCCACACGCCCCACCTGGCGCTGGGGGCCGAGCTTTCGCCCAACTACCTCGAGCGGTCGAAGGTGATGGCCTACAACAGCTTCTTCACCTGGGCTGGCGGGTCGGCGATGACCTGGATCGCGCTCAGCTACTTCTTCCCGTCGACGCCGCAGTATCCGCGCGGTCTGCTGAACCCCGAGCCCTGGCCGACCTTCGCCCTGACCATGGCGCTCACCATCGTGGCGGTGCTGTTCGCCTCGGCCTGGTTCACCCGCGACCGGATTCCGTTCCTGCCGCAGCCGGCCGCCGACGCGAAATCCTTCAGCCCCGCCGAGTTCTTCGCCGACGTCTGGAAGGCGCTGCGCAACCGCAACTACGTCTGGCTGCTGATCGGGTACTTCTTCCTCTCGATGATGATCGGGCTGAAGGAGGGCCTCAGGCTCTACACCGCGACGTTCTACTGGGGTCTCTCCAGCGAGGAGCTCCGCTGGTTCGTGATCGGCAGCTTCGTCGGCTACGCCACGGCCTTCCTCTTCGCGGCCCGCATGCACGGCCGCTTCGACAAGCGGGCGACGCTGGTGTGGGGCGCCATCGCCTATTCGCTGACGACGGCAGCCCCGCTGGTGGCCGGCGTCACGGGGGTGCTGAGTTCGGAGACGCCCAACCTGCTCGTCATCCTGATCGCCTGGTCAGCCCTGTCGTATGGCTCGCTCAGCGTCCTCCAGATCGGCGCCATGTCGGCCCTGGCGGATATCGCGGATGAGAACGAACTTCGGTTTGGCGTGCGACAGGAGGGAATTCTGTACTCCACCCGCGCTCTGGCGGCGAAGATCGACCAGGCGATCGGCTCGGTCCTGGCGGGTTTCGTCCTGCTGATGATCGCCTTCCCGCAAAAGGCGACGCCTGGGGCGGTGGCCGAGGGGGTGCTGTTCAACCTCGCGGTCTGGGACGGCGTCGTCGCGGCGATCCCCGGCCTGATCGCGGCTCTCTGCTACGCACGCTACGCGATCAACCGGCAGACCTTCGAGGAAACCCGCGCGGCCCTGGTGGCCCGGCGTGCGCGGACGGGTGACGCAGCCGAACCGCCGCCAGTGAAGGACGCCCCCGGCGTGGCCGCCGCGACCCCGGCGGAATAGGTCAGACGCCGGCCTGCAGCGCGTCCAGGAGGCTGCCCGTATAGGCGGCATGGCCGACGTGCGTCAGGCGCGCCTGGAAGTCGGCCCAGATTTCCCCGCCCTGGTCGCGCCAGCGGCGGCAGAAGGCATAATCCTCCGAGAGGTACTGCCCCGTCTCGGGCTCGATCATGGTGTCGAACACCATGACCGTCTCCGGGGCGGAGCTGTCGGCCATGTCGCCCATCTTGGCCCTCAGTTGGGGATAGGCGTCGAACAGCGTCTGCATGGCGTGGCGCGAAATCATCAGGAAGCCGGTGCCGCCATAGGCCACCTGGGCATAGCCGTCGTTCACCTCGACGCTGTTCTGCGGGTTGGGCAGGAAGCGGACCACATAGCCGATGGATGCGGCCTGCAGGTCCGGCACGCCCTTCTCCACCGCCCGGCGCACCTTGCCCCAGTCGATCTTCTTCAGCGGACAGACGGCGGCGATCACGTCCTTGCCCGAGTCCAGCAGCCGGAAGACATCGTGCGGCTGAAAGCCGATGTCGGCGTCGATGTAGAGGATGTGGGTCGCCTCGGGGTGGGCCAGAAAGGACGCCGCCAGCCGCGATCGCCCTCGCGTGATGAGCGCCTCGCCGCCCATCATCTCCACATGCAGGCCAATGCCACGCTCACGGCAAGCGTCCTGCAGCTTGAGCAGCGAGCTGACGAAATAGAGCGTGAGCTGGCCGCCGTAGCAGGGCACGGCGAGGTAGATGAAGGGCGTCTTGGGCTCGGACATGGCGCGGACCATAGAGCCGGCGCTGCGCGCCGTCGATCAGGCTGGGCGAAGCCTGCGCACCGCCAGGTAGCCGGCGACGGCGACGGCCACGCCCAAGGCGTCCGCCGCCAGATCCGCCAGGTCGCCATGCCGGCCGGTGGGAGCCACGGCCTGGACGACCTCGACCAGGACTCCATAGGCGAGGGCGAAGGCGGGAATGGCCAACCGTCGGCGGGGCGCGAGCGCATAGCCCGTGGCCGTCAGCACGAACCAGGCGGCGGTGTGCTCGAACCGGTCGCCTGTGCCGGGATCGGGAAGCTCCTCCGTCGGGAGCAGGCAGAGCACGAGCAGGATCGCGGCGGCCAGGGCGTAGAGGCCGAGACGCGCCGGCCTTGGAAGGCGATGGGGGAGGAACATCACCCCTTACTTGCACGTCCAATCTTGTCTCTCTAGCGTCCGCGCCGCGAAGATTTGGTGCAGGAGCAGGGCGTGACGATCGAGGCGGTGATCTGGGATTTCGGCGGGGTCTTCACCTCCTCGCCGTTCGAGGCGTTCAACCGCTACGAGGCCGACAAGGGTCTGCCCAAGGACTTCATCCGGCGGATCAACGCCACCAACCCCGACCACAACGCCTGGGCGCTGTTCGAGCGCAACGAGATCGACACCTTCAAGTTCGACGAGCTGTTCCTCGCCGAATCCACGGCGCTGGGCCATCCCGTGCCGGGGCGCGAGGTCCTGCCGCTCCTTTCGGGCCAGCTCCGGCCGCGGATGGTGGCGGCGCTGAAGGCGTGCAAGGCGCAGTTCAAGGTCGGCTGCATCACCAACAATGTGGTCTCCGAGCACAGCCCCGGCCAGGACGAGGGCCAGCGGATGGCCGGCGCCATGGCGCAGGTCATGCCGCTGTTCGACGCCATCATCGAGAGCTCCAAGGCCGGCGTCCGCAAGCCGGATCCGCGCATCTATCTGATGATGTGCGACCTCCTGGGGGTGCAGCCGGAGGCCTGCGTCTACCTCGACGACCTCGGCATCAACTGTAAGCCGGCGGCAGGGCTCGGCATGCGGGCCATCAAGGTCGTGGACGTCGACCAGACCCTCGCCGACCTTTCCCGGCACACCGGATTGACGTTCGACCAGGAGCCGGCATGACCCGGCCGCCCCGGATCGGCGCCGACGCCGCCCTGGTGGACCTGCCCGGCTGGAGCAAGGCCGCGGGACCGCGCGACGCCATCGTCCGCACCTTCCGGTTCAAGGACTTCAACGAGGCTTTCGGCTTCATGACCCGGGCCGCCATCATGGCCGACCGGCTCGACCACCATCCGGAGTGGTTCAATGTCTACAATCGGGTGGAGGTCGTCCTGACCACGCACGACGCCGACGGCGTCACCGAACTGGACGTGCGCCTGGCGCAGTTCATGGACGAGGCCGCGGGGCAGGAGGAGGTCTGATCCCGGCCCTTCCGCGGGTCAGTTGACGATGATGGCGCCCAGCAGGACGCGCGCGCCCGGCTTGCCCAGGATGGCGTCCGTCTGCCGCTGCAGAGCCTGGCCGATGTAGTCGGGGCTCGGCAGCTGGCCCGTCGTCAGGCCGGACGCGTACGACTGCACGATCTGAACATAGGCGGCCCGCAGGCGCGGGACGGACTGCTCCGCGCGCTTGCGCAGGGCCGCGTCGGGCACGTCGAGGCCGACATCCACCGACAGCACGCCGCGCCGACCATCAACCCTTGTCGTCGTGCCTAGCAGATTGCCCAGCGCCAGGTAGGTGGAGTTGGTGGCCGTCTTCGCGTCGCCGCCCTTGCTGGACGCTTGCGCGACCGCAGGTACGGCGGCCAGGGCGGCAAGGCTGAGGAAGAGGCGTCGGTCCATCTGCCTCAGATCGTCGATCATGGTTAGCGGTCTCTTTACGCGCAGGCGCCAAACCTGAGGCAAGACGTCCGCAAACTGCTTCGGAGCGCCCCTTGGGCCGATTTGCGCCGACCAACCTCGACCTCGACGGCAAGGTCATCCTGGTGACGGGGGGCACGGGCTCCTTCGGTCGCCGCTTCATCGAGACCGTGCTCGAGCGCTGCTCGCCGCGAAAGCTCATCGTCTATTCGCGGGACGAGCTGAAGCAGAGCGAGATGCAGATCGACCTGGCCGAGCGGTTCGGGCCGAAGAAGCTGTCGGCGATGCGCTTCTTCCTGGGCGACGTGCGCGACCGCGAGCGGCTCAGCCTTGCCTTCCGGGGCGTGGACATCGTGATCCACGCCGCCGCCCTCAAGCAGGTGCCGGCGGCCGAATACAATCCCTCCGAATGCATCCACACCAACGTGCTGGGTGCCGAGAATGTCGTCTGGGCCTGCCTCGCCAATCGCGTGGCTCAGGTGGTGGCGCTGTCCACCGACAAGGCCTGCAACCCGATCAACCTCTACGGCGCCACCAAGCTGGCGTCGGACAAGACCTTCGTGGCCGCCAACAACCTGTCGGGCGACATCGGCACGCGGTTCTCGGTCGTGCGCTATGGCAACGTGGTGGGCTCGCGCGGCTCGGTGATCCCGTTCTTCCAGCGGCTGATCCAGCGCGGCGCGGGCGAGCTGCCGATCACCGACCCGCGAATGACCCGCTTCCTGATCACCCTCGGCGAGGGCGTGAACTTCGTGCTCTCGTCCCTCGATCGGATGCACGGCGGCGAGATCTTCGTGCCGAAGATCCCGTCCATGAAGGTCACCGACATCGCCGAGACCCTGGCCCCGGGCATGGCCACCAAGGTCATCGGCATCCGTCCGGGCGAAAAGCTGCATGAGATGATGATCTCGGCCGACGATGCGCGGAACACCGTCGACCTGGGCGACCGCTACGCCATCGAACCCGCGTTCGTTGAATACAGCCGCGAGCCGCTGGAAGGGGCGCGGATCAGCGACGACTTCAGCTATGCCAGCGACACCAACCACGAATGGCTGGACGGCACCGGCCTCATGAAGATGCTGGCCGAGGACAAGCCGGTCGAGCGTCGCCGCCGGGCCGACGACTGAGATGGTCCTCCCCTACGGCCGCCAGACGATCGAGGATGACGACATCGCCGCGGTCGCCGACGCGCTGCGGGCGGACTTCCTGACCACCGGGCCCACGGTGGAGGCCTTCGAGCGGGCCTTCGCCGAGACGGTCGGCGCGCGTCACGCGGTGGCCTGCGCCAACGGCACGGCGGCGCTTCACCTGGCCATGCTGGCGCTGAAGGTCCAGCCTGGCGAGGTGGTGATCGCCCCCTCCATCACCTTCCTCGCCACAGCCAACTGCGCCCGCTACGTCGGCGCGGACGTCGTGTTCGCCGACGTGGATCGCGACTCGGGGCTGATGACGCCCGCCACCCTGGCCGACGCCCTGGAGCGCGTGGGCGGCCGGAAGCTGCGGGCCGTGCTGCCCGTGCATCTGCGCGGCGACGCTGTGGAGTTGCCGGCCCTGGAAGCGCTGGCGCGGGACGCCGGCGCCGTGCTGGTGGAAGACGCGCCCCATGCGGTCGGAACGACGATGAACTTCGGCAATGTGTCGGAAGTCGTCGGCGATGTGCGCCATTCGGCCATGGCGACCTTCTCGTTCCATCCCGTGAAGACGATCGCCACCGGCGAAGGCGGAATGGTCACCACCAACGATCCGGCCCTGGCCGAGCGCCTGCGGATCCTCCGCAGCCACGGCATGGTGCGGCCCGAGGGCTGCGAGCCATGGTGGTACGAGATGCCCGAGCCAGGCTTCAACTACCGGCTGCCCGACATCCTGTGCGCGCTCGGTCTGTCACAGCTCAGGAAGCTGCCGCGCTTCGCCGAGCGGCGGCGGCAACTGGGCGCCCTCTACCGCGAAGCCCTGGCCCCGCTGGCTCCGACCGTGCGTATCGCCGAACAGCCGGCCTGGAGCGATCCCGTCCTGCACCTGATGGTGGCGTTGATCGACTTCGACGCCATCGGAAAGTCGCGGCGAGAGGTGGTGGGCGCCCTGAAGGCCCGCGGCGTCGGCACGCAGGTCCACTACATCCCCGTGCACCGCCAGCCCTACTACCGTGAGCTCTACGGTGACCTTGAGCTGCCGGGCGCCGAGGCCTGGTACGCGCGCTGCCTGTCGCTGCCGCTCTATCCGGGCATGGAGGACGGCGACGTCGAGAAGGTCGCCGCGGCCCTGAAGGACGTCCTGGGCCTTTAGGCCTTCGGCCTCGGCTTGCGCATCCGCATCAGGCCTTCCTGGGCGCAGGAGGCGACCAGCGCCCCGTCCGACGCCCGGTAGATGTAGCCGAGATTGAAGCCCCGCCCGCCCGACGCCGACGGGCTCTCCTGCACATAGAGGTGCCACTCGTTGAAGTCGGTCGGCCGGTGGAACCACATGGCGTGGTCGAGGCTCGCCGACTGGAAGCCCGGCGTGCGCCAGCTCACCCCGTGCGGACGGACCGATGTGCCCAGCAGGCTCATGTCGGACGCGTAGGCCAGGATCACCTGGTGCATGTGGGCGTCGGACCCGATCGGGTGGCGTGCGCGGAACCAGACCTGCTGGTGCGGATCGCGCCGCTCGGGCTCCACCACGTCGAAGCGGCCGCCCACCGTCCGCATCTCGATCGGCTGGACGCGGTCGATCCAGTCGACGTCCTCTGCGGGCGGGTTGGGGTTAAGCCGCCGGCGGACCACGGAGTCGTCCTCGACCGCGTCCCAGCCGGGGGCGTCCGGCATGTCGGACTGGTGCTCGTAGCCGTCTTCCTCGACCTGGAACGAGGCGGCCAGGTTGAAGATCTGCTGGCCCTTCTGCACCGCGATGACCCGGCGGGTGGTGAAGCTGCCGCCGTCGCGGCTGCGGTCCACCTCGAAGATGATCGGGATCGACGGGTCGCCGGGCCGGATGAAGTAGCAGTGCAGCGAGTGGCAGACCCGGTCCTCGACCGTCTCATAGGCGGCCAGCAGCGACTGGGCGATCACCTGGCCGCCATAGATCCGCTGGCGCTGCTCCTCGTCGGGCGTCGTGCCGCGGAAGAGGTTCACCTCCAGCCGTTCCAGCTTGAGGGTCTCGGCGAGCGTCTGGGTCGTATCCATGGGAGCGTCCGCGATGCTGCAACTGCGAAAGGCGGCTGCATTACGCTTCCCAAGCGTCGCAGGGAAGACCCGATCCCTATTGGCTCCGCATCCGCAGCAGGCCTTCCTGCGCCACCGACGCCACCAGCGTACCGTCCTCGGCGTAGATCGCCCCGCGGATCAGGCCGCGGCCGTCCGAGGCCGACGGGCTGTCGTGGACGTAGAGGTGCCAGTCGTTGAAGTTGGTCGGCTTGTGGAACCACATGGCGTGGTCGAGGCTGGCCGACTGGAAGCCCTTGGTCTGCCAGTGGACGCCGTGCGGCCGCATGGCGGTGGACAGGAGGTTCATGTCCGAGGCGTAGGCCAGGATCACCTGGTGCATCCGCGGGTCGTCGCCGATCGGCGTAGCGCAGCGGAACCAGTTCTGGGACTCGGGCGGCTTCGGCTGCTTGTCCATCCAGTAGGTGCGGGCGTCCTTCGACCGCATCTCGATGGGCATGGGCCGCGAGAGCCAGCGCTTGGCCTGCTCGGGCGCGTCCTTCATGAGTTCCAGCATCACCTCGCGCTGGTCCCTCAGCTCGGACCAGTGCGGCCCCTCCGGCATCGCGGCCTGGTGGAAGAAGCCTTCCTCCGGGTCCTTGAACGAGGCGGCGAGGTTGAAGATCTGCTTGCCGTGCTGGACAGCGACCACCCGCCGGGTGGTGAAGCTGCCGCCGTCCCGGCTGCGGTCCACCTCGAAGACGATCGGCACCGTCGGGTCGCCCGGCCGGATGAAGTAGCAGTGCAGCGAGTGGCAGACCCGCGCCTCCACCGTCTCGTAGGCGGCCAGCAGCGACTGGGCGATCACCTGGCCGCCGAAGATCCGGCCGGGCGCATTGTCGGGCGACGTGCCCCGGAACAGGTTCTCCTCGATCCGCTCAAGCTGCAGCGTCTCGACCAGGGTCTCGTCCTGGGCTTCGGTTTCGGGAGGCAGGTTCTCGCTCATGTCGAGCGCCGATACGCGGGTGTACGGGCGGCGGCAAGGCTTGACGCAGGCGTCACTTGCGCGGCCTAGGGGCGCACATGTCCTTCGACTGCACTGTCCTCACCATGTTCCCGGACGCCTTTCCGGGTCCGCTGGGCGTCTCCCTGATCGGGACGGCGTGGCGGGAGGCCGCGCTCTGGTCGTTGGAAACGGTGGACATTCGGGCCTTTTCCACAGATAAGCGCGGCTTCCTTGACGACACCCCTGCGGGTGGCGGTCCGGGACAGGTGATGCGGGCTGACGTGATCGCCTCTGCGCTCGACAGCGTGGAGCGGCGCGGACGTCCGCTTTTGTACATGAGCGCCCGGGGTCGTCCCCTCACCCAGGCGCGCGTGAAGGAATGGGCCCAGGCGCCTGGGCTGATCGTCCTCTGTGGACGGTTCGAGGGGGTGGACCAGCGGGTGCTCGACGCCCGCGGGTTCGAGGAGGTCTCCGTCGGAGACGCGGTGCTCGCCGGTGGCGAGGCGGCGGCGATGGTGGCGATCGAGGCGTGCGTACGGCTCGTGCCCGGTGTGTTGGGCCAGGCCGAGAGCTTGAGTGAAGAAAGCTTCGAGGACGGGCTCCTCGAGCATCCGCAGTACACGAGACCGCGGACGTTCGAAGGTCTGGAGATCCCCGAGGTGCTGCTGTCCGGGAACCACGCGGCTATCCGCAAGTGGCGCCAGGAACAGCGGGAAGCGACGACGCGGGAGCGGAGGCCCGACTTGTGGGCCGCCAGGACCGCCAATCAACAGGCAAAAGGCGCCCCTGATCCCAAAAAAGGGCAAGCCCAGTAAGGATGAAGACCATGGCTGCGAACATCATCGAGACCCTGCGCAAGGAAGAGGCCGACCGCCTGCTGGCCGCCCGCAAGGTCCCCGAATTCCGTCCGGGCGACACCGTCCGCGTCAACGTGAAGATCAAGGAAGGCGAGCGCGAGCGCGTCCAGGCCTATGAGGGCGTCTGCATCGCCCGTGCGGGTCAGGGCGTCGACGAGAACTTCACCGTCCGCAAGATTTCGTTCGGCGAAGGCGTGGAGCGGGTGTTCCCGATCCTGTCGCCGATGATCGAATCCATCGAAGTGAAGCGCCGCGGCGTCGTGCGCCGCGCCAAGCTCTACTACCTGCGCGACCGTCGCGGTAAGTCGGCCCGTATCGCCGAGCGCCAGATGACGGCCAAGGAAGAGCCGGCCTCGGAAGCCTGAGCCCGTTCAGGATCCCCGGAATCAGAACGGCGGCTGGAGCGATCCAGCCGCCGTTTTTCTTACCCGATGCACGGTTCGGCGATCAGGCGGCGAGCGGCGGGCCGGCGGCCAACGAAGCGCGCCATCCGTCGGGGGTCATGGTCTCCAGGTACTCGGCCTGCATCTCGGCCGTCAGCACCTCGACCATCAGGGCGTTCTCGACCCAGAGCTCGATGACGCCGAACATGCCCCCGCGCCTCCGGGCCTTGGCCAGCCAGCCGTAGTCGGCGGCCAGGGCGAACACCTCGTCGGCCGCCAGCGGCGTGGCGATGGCCATATGGACGGAGCCATGACGGACGGGCGCGCCCGTCCGACCCTCGGCGTCGGCGTCGCCCTCGGCCGGATGCAGCTCGGTCCCGCGGGGATAGATTTCGATGGCCGAATTTCGGTGGTCGCCTGCGAGCACGATCACCGAGCCCGCGCCGATCGGCGGGAAGGGCATGGCCTCGGCGCGCCACAGGCGGGCAATGGCGTCGCCGACCCGGACCGGGTCGTCGGCGGCGATAGAGACATGGAAGATCATCTGGCGGCTCCTTGGTTGCCGCGCCGAGGTATTCCCGCCATCCGCTCTCCGAAATCAGCGATATTGCAATTGGGGGCTGCATGGATGCAGGGTCCCCGTGATGCCGAACTGGGACGACCTGCGCTTCTTTCTCGCCGTGGCCCGGACGGGCAGCACGATCGCGGCCGCGCGCGCGCTGGGGGTGAACCAGACGACGGTGTCCCGTCGCATCGGCGAGCTGGAGGCCCGCCTCGGCGTGCGGCTGTTCGACCGGATGCGCGAGGGGTTCCGGCTCCGCGCGGACGCGGCGGCGATGGTCGAGATGGCCCAGCGCATCGAGGCGGAGGTCCGGGCCTTCGCGGACATGGGCGCGGCGCTCGGGCGCGGACCCGAGCGGATCCGCGTCACCACCAACGAGCCGCTGGCCAATGCCGTCTTCGCGCCGGCCATGATGGCGTTCCACGCGCGCTGGCCCGACGTGCGGGTCGAGCTGGTGGTCAGTCCGAGGGTGCTGGACCTGGGCCGCGGCGAGGCCGACGTGGCCCTGCGGGCCTGGAACCAGCCCGACGACCCCGAGCTGATCGCCCGCCGGGTCGCCGACGCATACTGGGCGGTCTACTGCGGCCGCGACTATGCGCGCTTCAACGGCGTCCCGCGGAGCCTGGACGCCCTGGCTGACCATCCGGCGGTGCTCCTCGACGACCCCAGTGGAATGCAGCTGTCCGAGATCGCGGCGCTGCGTTCCCTCGACAGGCGCGGCAGCCTGAACGACCTCTGCATCGCCGCGCGCGCCGGCCTGGGCGTCGTCAGTCTGCCGTGCGTGCTGGGGGACACACTGCCCGACCTCGTCCGCTGCTTCGTGCAGCCGGACCCCGTGACGCCCATCTGGCTAGCGCACCATCCGCGCCTGGGCGATACGCCGGAGCTGCGCGACCTGCTCGACGCCATTGCCGACCAGGCCCACGCCGCGCGCGCGATCCTGCGGGGCGAGGGAGAACAGGCGCCGGTCTGACCCCCCGACGCTGCACCGAAAACGGACGTGAATTCCCGTAACTGTGGTCGCGCAGTCCTAGCCTTGTCCGCCGGGCGCCGCTACCCAGGCGACCACAATCTGGGAGGGTGCAATGGGGGCTCTGCAAGTCGATACCGCCATCCGCGGGAACGAGGGACGGCTGTTCGCCGACCTTTCGCGGGACTGGGAGATCTAGGGACCGAACGGCGGCTATGTCTCGGCGATAGCGCTGCGCGCGGCCGGGGCCGTCGCTCCCGCGGATCACCGCCCGGCGACTCTGTCGGTCCAGTACCTGGGCGTCGGCGCCTTTGGTCCGGCCGAGGCGATTGTGACGCCGATGAAGCAGGGCCGCAGCGCCTGGCTGATGAACGTGACGCTGCAGCAGGAGGGCAAGGTGTTCCTCCAGGCGCAGGTGTGGACCACCAACCGCAGTGGCGGTCCGGTGACCGCCGAGGCGCGGGCGCCCGACGTTCCGCCGCCGTCCGATCTGAAGACCTACCGGGAGCACATGGGCGCGCCGCCCCAGCACGGCTTCTGGCGGAACTTCGAGGGCAAGCCGCTGAGGTTCGTTCCGCCCGACGCGCCCCGGCAGGCGGCGCCGGCCGTGCTACGTGAATGGTACAGCTTCATCGACTACGATGGCGGGGGCGATCCGTTCCTCGACTTCGCCCGCTCGGTGATCCTGCTCGACACCCTGGTTTGGCCGACCCACCACCGGGGACTGGCCGAGGCGCCCGACTACATCGCGCCCAGCCTGGACTTGACCGTCTGGTTCCATGAGCCGGCGGGGGCGAGCGAGTGGCTGCTGGTGGACGGCGTCGCCGACATCGCGCGCGAGGGGCTGATCCACGGCCACAGCCGGATCTGGACCGACGATGGCCGCCTGGTCGCCACGGGCGGCTCGAACCTGCTGCACACGCCCAGGCGCTGACCTCAGGCCGCCGCGGCGTAGGCGGCGAACTCCTTCGCCAGGTGGTCGAACATCAGGCGCATGCGGGGCGAGCCGCGCAGCGTCTCATGCATGCAGATCCACAGGTCGAGCTTGAAGCTGAACGCCTCGGGCATGACCGCGACCAGCCCCTCGCGGCGGGCGATCTGCTGCTGGCAGACCCCGATGCCGACGCCGGCCTTGATCGCGGCAAGCTGGGCCACGTCGTTGTCGGTGCGATAGGAGAACAGGTCGCGGTTGATGGGTCGGCCGATGGACAGCTCGTTGACCAGGTCCGGGTAGGCGCGGTCGAAGCCGATCAGGGTGTGCCGCTCCAGGTCGTCGAAGTCCGACGGCGTCCCGTGCTCGGTCAGGTACTCGGGCGTGGCGTGGAAGCCGAGGGTGAGGTCGCCCACCTTCTTCGCCACCAGGCTGTTCTGCGTCGGGCGCGACATCCGGACCGCCACGTCGGCGTCGCGGCGACTGAGGTCGTCGTTCTTGTTGTTGAGGGTCAGCTCGACCTGGATGCCGGGGTGCGCGGCCCGGAAGCGGGCCATCATCGGCGGCACGACCTCGATGCCGACGATCTCGCTGACCGTCACCCGCACGAAGCCGCCCTCGCCGCTGACGATCCCGCTGATGTCCCGGCTGGCGGCGGCCGCAGCGGCGGCCATGTCGGCCAGGTGCGGGCGGAAGGCCAGGGCCAGGTCGGTCGGCTGGAGGCCACGCGGACTGCGCAGGAACAGGGGGGCGCCGAGCTGGCGCTCGAGCTGGTCGATGTGACGGCCGAGCGTTGGCTGAGTGAGGCGGCGGATCCGCGCCGCAGCCGAAAAGCTGCCCGCCTCCAGCACCGCGTGCAGGCTCTGCAGAAGGTCCCAGTCCGCCGTCGTCGACATGCGCTTATGAATAGCTGTTCTGCGGGCTTCGGCAATTCTGTTCCGCCAGCCGGGGGCGCATCTGTCTCGTCACACAATGGAGACGCGAGATGACGAAACCCCTGGCCCTTGTGCTCGGTGCGACCGGCGGCGTCGGCGGCGCCCTGGCGGACAGGCTGGTCGCGGCCGGATGGCGGGTGCGGGCGCCGCATCGCGACCCCGACCGCGCCTGCGCCACCAGTGGTCGACCGGGCCTGGAATGGGTGCGCGGCGACGCCATGTCCGTCGACCAGATCGTCGCCGCGTCCGACGGCGCCCAGGTGGTGGTCCATGGCGTGAACCCGCCCGGCTATCGGAATTGGGCAGGCCTTCAGCTCCCGATGCTCGCGTCCAGCATCGCCGCCGCGCGGGCGGCGGGCGCCCGGCTGCTGTTTCCAGGCACGGTCTACAACTATGGCCCCGACGCCTTCCCGCTGATCGACGAGACCGACCCCCAGAACCCGATCAGCCGAAAGGGCGCGGTCCGGGTGAGGATGGAACAGGCCCTCCGAACGGCCGACATTCCCGTCCTGATCGTCCGCGCCGGCGACTTCTTCGGCCCCCGCCCGGGCAACAACTGGCTATCGCAGGGCATCGTGCCGGCGGGCCGCCCGATCACCGCCGTCAGCTACCCCGGCCCGCTGGAGGTGCGCCACGCCTGGGCCTACCTGCCGGACGTGGCCGAGACATTCGTACGGCTCCTCGAGGCTGACCTGAGCGAATCCGAGACCTTCAACATGCAGGGCCAGGCCGTGACGGGCCACGAGCTGGTCGCCGGCCTGGAGGCCGCCGCCGGCCGGAAGCTCGCCGTCCGCCGCCTGCCCTGGCTGGCCATCGCCGCCGCCGCGCCCTTCAACGAGACCCTCAGGGAGATGCAAGAGATGCGCTATCTCTGGCGGCGCGAAGTCCTGTTGGACAACCGTCGGCTCGTCTCGCGGCTGGGCGGCGAACCGCGGACGCCGCTGGCGGAGGCGCTGAAGGCAGCCCTGATCGGCCAGGGTTCCCTGCCGGCGACGGCAGCGCAAGCGGCCTGAGGCACAAGATTGCTGCAAATGCGCGGCGAATGCGGCGTTGCAGCACTAGACGTGCGCGCATCGGCGGACCTACATGCCGCCCATGCCCGGCAAGACCCTCTACGACAAGATCTGGGACGCCCATGTCGTCGCCGAACAGGACGGCGAGGCGATCCTCTACATCGACCTGCACCTGATCCATGAGGTGACCACGCCGCAGGCCTTCGCGGGCCTTCGCGCGAACCGTCGCCCGGTGCGCCGCCCCGACCGCACGCTGGCGGTGGCCGATCACAACGTCCCGACCGAGGGGCAGGAGCTCGGCGTCGACGCGGTCGCCGACGAGGAGGCGCGGCTCCAGCTCCAGACCCTGGGGAAGAACGTCGCCGACTACGGCATCGAGTTCTTCCCGATGGGCGACATCCGCAACGGCATCGTCCACGTGGTCGGGCCCGAGCAGGGCCGCACCCAGCCCGGCATGACCATCGTCTGTGGCGACAGCCACACCTCCACCCACGGCGCGTTCGGCGCCCTCGCGCACGGCATCGGCACGTCCGAGGTCGAGCACGTCCTCGCCACCCAGACCCTGCGCCAGAAGAAGGCGAAGAACTTCCGGGTCCGCATCGAGGGCGAACCGGCGCCAGGCGTCGGCGCCAAGGACTTCGCCCTCGCCGTCATCGGCGAGATCGGCACCGCCGGCGGCACCGGCTACGTCATCGAATACGCCGGCTCGGCCGTGCGGGCGCTCTCGATGGAGGGCCGCATGACCCTCTGCAACCTCACCATCGAAGGCGGCGCCCGCGCGGGCCTGGTCGCGCCGGACGAGACCACCTTCGAATACCTCAAGGGTCGGCCGGCCTCGCCGAAGGGCGGCGCCTGGGAGATGGCGCTGTCGTACTGGAAGACCTTCTTCACCGACGAGGACGCCGCCTTCGACCGGGAGATCGTGCTGGACGCGGCCAAGATCGCGCCGACCGTCACCTGGGGCACCAGCCCCGAGGACGTGGTGGCGGTGACCGGCGTGGTGCCCTCGCCCGACAGCTTCGCCACGCCGGACAAGCGCGCCTCGGCCGCGCGGGCCCTGCAGTACATGGGCCTTTCCGCCGGCCAGCCGATCACCGAGGCGACGGTCGACGTGGTCTTCATCGGCTCCTGCACCAACAGCCGCATCGAGGACCTGCGCAGCGCCGCGAAGATCGCGGCCAAGGCGCTTGAAGGGGGCCGCAAGGTGGCCGAGGGCGTCCGCGCCATGGTCGTGCCGGGCTCGGGCCTCGTCCGCGCCCAGGCCGAGGAAGAGGGCCTCGACGAGATCTTCAAGGCGGCCGGCTTCGAATGGCGCGAACCGGGCTGCTCCATGTGCCTCGGCATGAACCCCGACAAGCTGACCCCCGGCCAGCGCTGCGCCTCCACCTCGAACCGCAACTTCGAGGGCCGCCAGGGCCGCGACGGCCGCACCCACCTGATGAGCCCGGCGATGGCCGCGGCCGCCGCCATCGCCGGCCACATCGCCGACGTGCGGGACTACCTGTAGCGCCATGATCGTAGGCCTCGACCACATCGCCCTCGTCGTCCGCGACCTCGACGCGGCCGTGGACGACTATGCGCGCCTGTTCGGCGTCACGCCTGACTGGATCGGCCGGGGCGGCGGCGTGCGGCAGGCGTGGTTCCAGTTCCCGAACGTTGCGCTCGACCTGATCTCGCCCGAGGGCGAGAGCGCGTTCGCCGATGGAATGCGGGCGCACCTGGACAGCGTCGGCGAAGGCGTCTGGGCCCTGGCTTTCGCCAGCGACGACCTGGCGGGCGACGTGAAGCTCATGAACCGGCGGGGCATCCCCGCCAGTGAACCGGCGCCCATGCGGACCAAGGCCGAGGACGGCAGCGTCCGCGAATGGACCGGCTCCAGCCTTGATCAGAAGGCCACAGGCGGCACGCGCATCCTGCTGATGGCGCAGCCCGCCCAGCCGTGGCCGCTGGCCAAGCCGAACGCCGAGGCGCCGATCACCCAGCTCGACCATGTGGTGATCGTGACCCCGAACGTCGACCGGGCGCTGGCGGTCTATGGCGCCAAGCTCGGCCTCGACCTGCGGCTCGACCGCGAGAACCCCAAGTGGAACGCTCGCCAGCTCTTCTTCCGCTGCGGTGACGCTGTGGTCGAGATGGGCGCGAAGATCGGCGGCCCCGCCACGGACGATCCCGACCGCTCTGGCGGCCTCGCGTGGCGCGTGGCCGAGCCGCACGCCGCCCAGGCCCGCATCGCCGCCGCCGGCTTCGACGTCTCGGAAGTCCGCGTCGGCCGCAAGCCCGGCACCCACGTCTTCACCGTGCGGGACGTCCCCGGCGGCGTGCCGACGATCATGCTCAGCGCTGAACCCCAGCTGGAAAACGCCTGATGGAAGCCTTCACCCGTCTCGACGCCAAGGCCGCGCCGCTGCCGCTGGCCAACATCGACACCGACCAGATCATCCCCAAGCAGTTCCTGAAGACGGTGGAGCGGGCGGGCCTGGCGAAGGGCCTGTTCTACGAATACCGCTTCGACCAGCAGGGCCGGGAGATCCCCGATTTCGTGCTGAACCAGCCGGCCTACAAGGGCGCGGGCGTCCTGGTGGCCGGCGACAACTTCGGATGCGGCAGTTCGCGCGAGCATGCGCCGTGGGCGCTGATGGACTTCGGCATCCGGTGCGTGATCAGCACCAGCTTCGCCGACATCTTCTACAACAACTGCTTCCAGAACGGCCTGCTGCCGGTTGTGCTGAAGGCCGAGGAGGTCCAGCAGCTCATGGACGAGGCCCGCGGCGGCAACCACGTGGTCAGCGTCGACCTGGAGACCCAGACGGTGACCTCTCCCTCGGGCGCGGTCTTCACCTTCGAGATCGACCCGAAGCGCAAGGCCAAGATGCTGAAGGGCCTCGACGCCATCGGCGAGACGCTGGAGGCCGCGCCCGCCATCGACACCTACGAGATGAAGCGCGCCCTGGCCCAGCCCTGGCTGGAGGGGGCGTGAGCGTCGTCATCGCCGGCACGGTCCGCGTCCCGCCGGAGAACCTGGAGGCGTTCCGGCCGCACATGGCGCGGATGCTGGCGGCGAGCCGCGCCGAGGACGGGTGCCTCACCTATTCCTACGCCGTCGACGTCGAGGACCCCGGCCTGATCCGGGTGTTCGAGACCTGGCGCGACGAGGCGGCCCTGCAGGCGCACTTCAAGACCGCCCATATGGCCGAGTGGCGCGCCGCCTGGCCGCAGTTCGGGGTTTCGGATCGGAACCTCAGCCTGTACGAGGTCGCCGCCGAGCGGCCGCTCTAGCTTTCCGGGGAATACCATGACCGACCTCCTCCTCCTGCCCGGCGACGGGATCGGGCCGGAAGTGACCGCGCAGGTGCGCCGCGTGGCCGAGGCCCTGACGCCCGACCTCAAGCTCGAGGAGCGCCTGTTCGGAGGCGCGAGCTACGACGCCTTCGGCACGCCGCTGGCCGACGAGACGCTGGCCGCCGCCAAGGCCGCTCGCGCCGTGCTGATGGGCGCGGTGGGCGGTCCGAAGTGGGCGGGCGTTCCGCGCGACAAGCGGCCCGAGGCGGGCCTCCTGAACCTGCGCGCCGGCATGGAAGTGTTCGCCAACCTGCGCCCGGCCCTGTGCTTCGGCCCGCTGGCCGACGCCTCCAGCCTCAAGCGCGAGCTGGTCGAAGGCCTCGACTTCATGATCGTCCGCGAACTGACCGGCGGCATCTATTTCGGCGAGCCGCGGTTCATCGAGGAGCTGCCCGGCGGCGGCAAGCGGGCGGTGGACACCCAAGTCTACACGACCGCCGAGATCGAGCGCGTGGCGCGCGTGGCCTTCGAGCTGGCCCGCGGCCGCCGTAACAAGGTGGCGAGCGCCGAAAAGTCCAACGTGATGGACTCCGGCCTGCTCTGGCGCGAGGTCGTCACCGACCTGCACAAGCGCGAGTACGCCGACGTCGAGCTGACCCACATCCTGGCCGACAACGCGGCGATGCAGATCGTCAAGGCGCCCAAGCAGTTCGACGTGCTGCTGACCGACAACCTGTTCGGCGACATCCTCTCGGACGCGGCGGCCCAGCTCACCGGCTCGCTCGGCATGCTGCCGTCGGCGGCGCTGGGGGTTGCGGGCAAGCCGGGCCTGTACGAGCCCATCCACGGCTCGGCGCCGGACATCGCCGGCCAGGGCGTGGCCAATCCGCTGGCGGCGATCCTGTCGTTCGAGATGGCCCTGCGCTGGTCCCTGGACCGCGCGGCCGAGGCCGACCGCCTCTACGCCGCCGTCGAGAGGGCCCTGGAAAAGGGCGCCCGCACCCGCGACCTCGGCGGCGCCCTCACCACCGTCCAGATGGGCGACGCCGTCCTAGCGGAGCTCTAGGCGACACCTTCAGAGCGTCAGCCGCCAGGTCTCGCTGACCTCGGGCTTGCCGAATTCGTCGTGGGTCCAGGTCTCCTCGATCTGGAACCCGACCGAGGCGTAGATGGCGCGGGCGGCGGTCAGCACCGCGTGGGTCCACAGCACGATCTCGCGGTAGCCGGCCTCGCGGGCGAAGGCGACGCAGTCCTCCACCAGCCGGCGGCCCAGTCCCAGCCCCCGCGCGCCGGGGGTCAGCAACAGCAGCCGCAGCCGGGCGACGTCCTCACTCTCCTTCACCAGAAACACCGAGCCGATCCGCTCGCCGCCCCGCTCGGCGATCCAGCAGCGCTCTCGGCCGGGGTCGTGCTTCTCCAGGAAGTCCGCGCAAATGCGAGCCGTGACCGCCTCGATGCCGGCGCCCCAGCCGTACTCGCGGCCATAGATCAGGGCGTGCTGCTCGATGACCCAGCCCATGTCGCCGGGCCGGTGGGCGCGCAGGATGGCGGGCGTCGGCTTGGCCGGGGGATCGAGCAGCACCTGCGCCTGGTCCAGGGCCGCCGCCAGCCGCGACCGATCCGTCGCGGTGAGCCGCTCCACCAGGGACGCGGCCTTTCCCGCCGAGCGCGCATCCAGAGCCAGGAAAGCCTCCCGTCCGGCCGGCGTGAGCCGCAGGAGGACGCTGCGTCCGTCGCTGGGAGAGCGTGCGCGCGACACCAGCCCTTCGCGTTCGTACCGCGCGACGATCCGGCTCACGTAGCCGGCGTCGAGGGCCAGGGCCGCACAGATGGCGCCCGGCGTCACGCCGTCGGTCTGGGCGATCTCGTAGAGCACCCGCGCCTCGGTCACCGTGTAGGGCCCGCCCAGGTAGGCGCGGTCCAGAACGCCGATCGCCCGGGTGTAGAAGCGGTTGAAGCGCCGGATCGCGGCGACGGTGTCGAGTTCGGTCATGACGTCACCCAATCCCTGATAGTTGACTGAGTCAAGCATTAGGGCGGCCACACAACCTCAGACCGCAGGTAGCGCGTCGTTAACGCTTGAGGTTGATGATCAGCGATCAGTGAGCCGGCGGATTCGCGGGCGAAACGTGGAGCCCGTGGGCTCATGGCCGACGACGCCGACATTCCGATCGAACCTGCTCGCGAGGCCCTGGATCTCGTCTCCGAGGCTGAGGCTCGGCTCGATGAGCTCGGGCCGGGATTCGACGCCCCCGGCCTGACCGGCCTTCGCACGCTGATCAGCGGCTATCCCGACATGGGCGCTCCCGGCGCCGGCGAAGTCGTCGCCAGCCTGTTCACGCTGCTCGGCCGCTTCCTCGCCGGCGGCCGATGCGACACCGAAGCGATCCTGGTCCACCTGAAGTCCTGGCGGCTGCTGCTGGCTGCGCCGCCATCGCCTGAGGGGGAGGCCCGGCTGATGGCCGGCCTGAAGGCGATCCGCGATCTCTACCAAGAGGCCGAGGCGGCATAGCGCACGCGCGCCCAGGCGTGGCATGGTCCGCACGACGCAAGGAGGTGCGGCATGGCCCGCTGGCTGGTGAAATCCGAACCCGCGAAATACGCCTTCGCGGACCTGCAGCGGGACGGGACGACCGTGTGGGACGGTGTGCGCAACAACGCCGCCGCCCTGCACCTGAAGGCCATGAAGGTCGGCGACGAGGTGCTCTACTACCACTCCCAGGAGGGGCTGGCGGTCGTCGGGATCGCGCGGGTGACCCGGGAGGCCTTTCCGGATGCGACGGACCCGGCGGGCCGGTTCGTGGCCGTGGAGCTCGCGCCGGTGCGGCCGCTGAAGCAGCCGGTCACCCTCCAGGCGATGAAGGCCAATCCCGCCCTCGCCGATCTGGCCATGATCCGCCAGTCGCGCCTGTCGGTCTCGCCAGTGCGCGACGGCGAGTGGGCCGCGATTCTCCAGATGGCGGGGGACTGATGCGTCGCGCGATCGCCCTTGTCGCGGCCCTCTCGCTGGCGGCGCCGGCGCTGGCCAAGACGCCCGCTCCCGTGAAGCGGGGCCATGAGCTGGCCCGTCAGGCCTGCGCGAGCTGCCACGCGGTGGAGCCGGGCGGGACCAGCCCAAACCCCAAGGCCGCGCCGCTGGCCAGCCGCGACATGCGGCACGTCGCCGGCATCGAGGGCCGCCTCGCCCGCCTGACCCGCGAGGGTCACTACGGCATGCCACCCCAGGCGCTCACCGACGAGCAGGTGCGGGACCTGCTCGCCTACATCGAGAGCCTGGCGCCCCGTTAGCCTTGGATGGTCATCTGGGTCTGGATCACCAGGGCCAGCAGCTTGCCGTCCGCATTGGTGATCCGGGTCTGCCAGACGCTGGACCGCCGGCCCACGTGCAGTGGGGTCGCCTCGCCCTGAACCACGGATCCCACGGGCGCCGAGCCCAGGAAGTTCGTCTTGCTTTCCAGGGTCGTGGTCCGAGCGCCGGGCTCCAGGTTCATGACCCCGCCGATCGCGCCGAGCGCATCGGCGAAGGCCATGAAGGCGCCGCCGTGCAGGATGCCGCCGGCGGTGCAGAGGTCTTCCCGCACGGTCAGGCGTCCGACCACGCGGTCCTTGCTTCGCTCCACGATCTCCAGGCCCATGAGGTTGGAAAAGGGCATGCCGGTATCGGCCAAGGTCGATTCTCCTTCGATCCCGCGTCGTCTACCGGCCGGGCCTGCACGGTGTTTCGACGCAGACCGTAGTATGCGAGCCCGTCACGGGTCTCCCGGCCAGCGCTGCGCAGCCTAGCTGATTGTCACATCAGGTTCGCTCGCCTTGCGTCGGCGGGCCGGGGGGCGTACGGGAACCCGCCCCAGATTTGAGGAGTATGCCGATGGGTTACCGGGTCGCCGTCGTCGGCGCCACGGGCAACGTGGGTCGCGAGATGCTGAATATCCTCGAGGAAGTGAACTTCCCCGTGGACAAGATCCACGCGATCGCCTCCCGCAACTCCATCGGGGTCGAGGTCTCGTTCGGCGAGCAGATCGTCAAGTGCGAGGACATCGAGCAGTTCGACTTCTCGACCGTCGACCTGGTGCTGATGAGCGTCTCGGGCAGCTTCTCCAAGCAGTGGTCGCCCAAGATCGGCGCCGCCGGCCCGATCGTGATCGACAACTCGTCGGCCTGGCGCATGGACCCCGACGTGCCGCTGATCGTGCCCGAGGTGAACCCGGACGACGTCAGCTACGCCCACAAGAAGAACATCATCGCCAACCCCAACTGCTCGACCGCCCAGCTCGTGGTGGCCCTGAAGCCGCTGCACGACGCGGCGAAGATCAAGCGGGTGGTGGTGGCGACCTACCAGTCGGTTTCCGGCGCCGGGAAGGAAGGCATGGACGAGCTCTGGGACCAGACCAAGGGCGTCTTCGTCCTCGGCCCGGGCGAGCCCAAGAAGTTCCCCAAGCAGATCGCCTTCAACGTCATCCCCTTCATCGGGTCGTTCCGCGACGACGGCTACACCGACGAAGAGGCCAAGATGTGGGACGAGACCCACAAGATGATCGACCCGGAGATCAAGCTGACCGTCACGTGCGTACGCGTGCCGGTGATGGTGGGCCACTCCGAGGCGGTGAACATCGAGTTCCACAACGCCATCGACGAGGACGAGGCGCGGGAGATCCTGCGCGAGGCCCCCGGCGTCATCGTGATCGATAAGCGCGAGCCCACCGGCTACATCACGCCCAAGGAAGCCCAGGGCGAATTCCCGGTCTACGTCAGCCGCATCCGCAAGGACCCGACCGTCGATCACGGCCTGTCCCTGTGGGTGGTCGCCGACAACCTTCGCAAGGGCGCGGCGCTGAATGCGGTGCAGATCGCCGAGCTGCTGCACGAGCGCGGCCTGATCAAGTCGAAGGTCGACGCCTGAGATGACGTCCTCGCCCGCGCCCGGCGGCGAGTCCCGCCTGGCGCTGGGGGCGGGGATCGCCTGCTACTTCATCTGGGGCTTCGTGCCCCTGGTCTTCCAGGCCATCGGGCGCCACGGCGTCGGGCCGTGGGAAATGCTGGCCGAGCGTATCGTCTGGAGCGTTCCCGCGGCAGGCCTCCTGGTGATCCTGGCGGGCCAGGCGAGCCAGGTCGCCGCCGTGCTGCGCCGGCCGCGGGTGCTGGCCTGGCTCGGCGTCTCGTCGGTGCTGATCGCGCTGAACTGGGTCGTCTTCATCTGGGCGGTGAACACGGGCCGCCTGCTGGAGACCAGCCTCGGCTACTACATCAACCCTCTGGTCAACATGGCCGCGGGCGCGTTGCTGTTCCGTGAGCGGATCGACCGGATCGGCTACGTCGCCATCGGCCTCGCCCTGGTTGGCGTGGTCTTCCAGGCGGCCGCGCTAGGTCATCTGCCCTGGGTCTCGCTGGTGCTGGCGTTCAGCTTCGCGGGCTACGGCGTGGTGCGCAAGCAGGTCGCCGCCGACGCCCAGACCGGCCTCCTCGTGGAGTGCCTGGTGCTGGGCCTTCCCAGCCTGGCCTTCATCGCCTGGATCGAGACCCGCGGCGCCGGTCACTTCACCCAGGATGTCTCTACCGCCTTGTGGCTGATCGCCTCGGGTCCGATCACCGCCGTGCCGCTCGTGCTGTTCGCCTGGGCCGCCCGACGCATCCCGCTCTCGGCCATGGGCTTCCTGCAGTTCATCGCACCGACCATCAGCTTCACCATCGGCCTGAGCCAGGGGGAGGTGTTCACCCCGGTTCGCGCCGTCTCGTTCGCCTTCATCTGGTGCGGGGCGGCGGTGTTCCTCTACGGCGCATGGCGGCGGACACGTCTGGCCGCGCGGGCGCAAGCCGAGGTCCGTGCGGCCGGGCAATAACCTGCCCGGCCCGATTTGCGATTCCGCATATCGCAACTGCGAAATTGCTGATCTATGCAGCGTTCAGATGGTGCTATCCATCTGATGTCCGACGGACAGCCCCGCTCCCCCGGGGCCCTAACTGAAACTCATGGTGTGTGTCATGACCCTCTACCGCTTCGAAGCTTCGTTCGACCGGCTGGCCCCGGCCTTCCTGATCGCCCTGGGCCTGGTCGCCGCGTTCGCCATCGCCGGGATCGGCGGATAGGACCTTCGGAAATGGACGGAGGAGGGCCCCTCGCGGGCCCTTTTTCGTGCGATCAGAGCGCGGCGTAGGCGAGCTCGATCAGACGCTTGGGACGAGCGTCGCCCATCAGGGCCACGCCCTGACGGTTCATCACATAAGCGCCGCCCAACCGTCGCTCGGGGTCGGCGAAGGCGCAGGCGCCGCCCCAGCCCGAGTGGCCGAAGGCTTGCTCGGCCGGACCCCAGGGATAGTTCGGGGGATTGCGCATGACCCCGGCGCCCCAGCTCATCACGAAAGGCAGCACCAGGTCCTGGCCACTTATCCGCTCCCGGGCCAGCTCGGCGATCATTGCGGGCGACAGGATCTGGTCTCCGTCCAGCCAGCCGTCGTTGGCGACGGCTCCGAACAGTCGCGCCAGGGCCTCGGCGGTGGCGTAGCCGTTGGTGGACGGGACCTCCATGCGCCGATAGTCCGCGCCGGCCTTCCCGGCCGCGGACGACCAGGGCGCCAGGAAGGCCGCGCGGGTCGCCGCGTTGATCTCGCCGAACTCGGGCATGGCGCTGGGCCGCTGCAGCTCGGCGACACGATCCTCGACTCCGGCGGGGAGGCCGATCCACAGATCGAGGCCGTGCGGCCCGCCGATGTCTTCGCGGAAGGCGGTCCCGATCGAGCGGCCGTCCACCCGCCGGAAGATCTCGCCCACGATGTAGCCCACCGTCACGGGGTGATAGCCCGAGGCCGCGCCGGGCGGCCACATCGGCGCCATCGCCGCGAGCTTCGCGCAGATGGCCTCCCAGTCGGCCCAGAGACCCGCATCCATCGGATCGGGGAATCCGGGTAGCCCCGCCTGGTGCGAGATGGCCTGCTCGATGGTGACCTCGCCCTTGCCGGCCTGGGCGAACTCGGGCCAGACGCTCGCGACGGTCTGGCCGTAGTCCAGGCGGCCCTGGTCGACCAGTCGGGCGATCATCACGGCGGCGACGGCCTTGGTCGTGGAGAACACGGGCGCCAGGGTGCGATCGCCCCAGGGAATGGTGCGGCGCCTGTCCGCGAAGCCGCCCCACAGGTCCAGAACGACCTCACCGCCCTCCACCAGCGTGAAGCGCGCGCCCAGTTCCTCGCCGGCGGCGAAGCTGGCCGCGAAGGCGTCCTTCACCGCGGCGAACCGTGCCGGCGCGACGCCTGCGATCTCCACCATGCTCAGACCGTGGCCCTCTGCTCGAAACCGTCTGCGCCGTCGTCCGCGGCGGGCTCCGTGGTGACGGAACGCACCTCGGCGGCGGCCGGTCCGGGATGGCAGGACTCCACGAGTTGCGCAATGGCCGCCGGCTCACCGATCGCGAGCGCCTCCACCGCCCCATCGCGGCGGTTGCGAACCCAGCCGGCGAGGCCGAGTTCGTCAGCCCGGGCGCTCAGCCACCAGCGGAAGCCCACGCCCTGCACCCGGCCCTCGACGCGGATCAGGGCGGCCACACGCGCCATGTCAGAGAGGCTCGGTCCGAATGGCGGCGGTCGGCCGGACGATCCGGTCGGCCAGGGACACGATGGGCAGTTCGGTCGCCTTCCAGGCCGTCGCGGCGTCGACCGCCTCGGCGGCGGCGCCAGCGGCGCGCAGCGCCGCGTCGAGCGGGTCCATGCCCTCGACCAGGCCGGCTCCGAAGCTGGCGGCGACCAGGTCCCCCGTGCCATTCGGCGCGCTCGGCTGACGTGGGTGGGCGAGGAGCACGGCCCGCGCCTTGTCCACATAGAGCAGCGCGATCTCGCCCTCGCCCGCGGGAACCGAGGTGATCAGGGCCGGCCGTCCCAACGCGCGCGCCGCGTCCCTGGCCTCAGCCGCCGTGGCGATCTCACGCCCGGTCAGGAAACCCAGCTCCCACAGGTTGGGCGTGATCCAGTCGGCCTGGGGCACGAGGTGTCGCGCCACGGCATCGGCGACCTCCGGCCGCACATAGAGCCCCCTCGGCGCGTCGCCCAGGATCGGATCCACCAGCACCAGGGGGCGTGGGCCCAGCGCATTGTCCTGACCGGCGTTGCGCACACGCCCGATGACGCCAGCGGCGATCTCCACCTGTTCGGCGCTGGAGAAGTGGCCCGTCAGGATCAGGTCGACGAGGCCGAACACGGCGTCGGCCTCGATGTCGCCCAGCATGCGGCGGAACACATCCGGCGACGTGGCCTCGCCCCGGGCGCCCTTCGCGGGCGTGCGGCCGAACATCGCCGTCGGCGCCAGCACCGGATCGATCTTGTGCGCGGCCAGCACATACTGCTGCGCCGCCCCGCCGATCCGGGAGGCGGCCACGAAGGATGACATGATGAGGGCGAGCGGCACGTCGAGGCCCCTAACCCGGCGGCCCGCGGTAGACCAGTGTTATTCTACCGCTAATGGTGAACGGGGCTGTCGGGCCCGATCGAGGGTTGTCCAATCGCCAGGCGTCGCGCGCCTTGCACGACAACGCCGCCGGAGCGCTGGGCCCCGACGGCGCGTCGTTCGTCCCTGGAGAGGGCGATCAGTAGCGGTAGTGCTCGGGCTTGAACGGCCCTTCGACGGTCACGCCGATGTAGTCGGCCTGGTCCTTCGACAGCTTGGTCAGCTTGGCGCCCAGCTTATCGAGGTGGAGCATGGCCACCTTCTCGTCGAGGTGCTTGGGCAGGGTGTAGACCTTGGTCTCGTACTTGGCGCCATTCACCCAGAGCTCGATCTGGGCGAGGGTCTGGTTGGTGAACGAGGCGCTCATCACGAAGCTGGGGTGGCCGGTGGCGTTGCCCAGGTTCACGAGGCGGCCTTCCGACAGGACGATGATCTTCTTGCCGTCCGGGAATTCCACGTGGTGGACCTGCGGCTTGATCTCGTCCCACTTGAAGTTGCGCAGGCCGGCGATCTGGATCTCGGAATCGAAGTGGCCGATGTTGCAGACGATGGCGTTGTTCTTCATCCGACGCATGTGGTCGACGGTCAGAACGTCCTTGTTGCCGGTGGCCGTGCAGAAGATGTCGCCCTTGTCGGCGGCGTCTTCCATCGTCACCACTTCATAGCCTTCCATGGCCGCCTGCAGGGCGCAGATCGGGTCGACTTCGGTGACCATGACGCGCGCGCCACCGTTGCGGAGCGAGGCCGCCGAGCCCTTGCCGACGTCGCCGTAGCCGAGGACCACCGCGACCTTGCCCGCCAGCATCACGTCGGTGCCCCGGCGGATGGCGTCCACCAGGCTCTCGCGGCAGCCGTACAGGTTGTCGAACTTCGACTTCGTCACGCTGTCGTTGACGTTGATGGCCGGGAACGGCAGCTCGCCGCGCTCGGACATCTGGTACAGGCGGTGCACGCCCGTGGTGGTCTCTTCCGACACGCCCTTGATGGACTTGCGGATCGCCGAATAGAAGCCGGGCTTCTCCTTCAGATACCGCTTCATGACGGTGAAGAGGGCTTCCTCTTCCTCGTTGGTCGGGTTCTCGAGCAGGCTCGGATCCTTCTCGGCCTTGGGGCCCAGAACGCAGAGCAGGGTCGCGTCGCCGCCGTCGTCGAGGATCAGGTTCGGGTAGCCGCCATCGTGCCACTCGAAGATCTTGTGCGCGTATTCCCAGTACTCGACCAGGGTCTCGCCCTTGATCGCGAACACCGGCGTACCCTTGGCGGCGATCGCGGCGGCGGCATGGTCCTGGGTCGAGAAGATGTTGCACGAGGCCCAGCGGACCTCGGCGCCAAGCGCCTGCAGCGTCTCGATCAGAACCGCCGTCTGGATGGTCATGTGCAGCGAGCCGGCGATCCGCGCGCCCTTCAGCGGCTGCGCCTTGCCGTACTCGGCGCGGGTCGCCATCAGACCGGGCATTTCGGTCTCGGCGATCTCGATTTCCTTGCGGCCCCAGTCGGCGAGCGACAGGTCCTTCACCACGTAGTCGGTCATCTTCAGTCCTGATGTCGGGAATCCGTTGCCCGCCCTATAGCGGCGCCGGCCCAATCTATCAAGGAAGACATAAAGAAGTCTTTATGTGAATGGCGTTGCCCGCCGCAGCGTGACGGAGGTATCCGAGCGCTCCCCCCCCCCGGACCGGAGCCTCCCCCGATGAACGCCCCCTTTCGTCACGCCGATCCCGCCCAACCGCGCCATGACTGGACGCTCGACGAGATCGAGACGCTGTTCGAGCTGCCGTTCACCGAGCTGGTGTTCCGCGCAGCCGAGGTCCACCGGCGCTGGTTCGACCCCACCGAGCTCCAGCTCTCGCAACTGCTGTCGGTGAAGACCGGCGGCTGCCCGGAGGACTGCGGCTACTGCAGCCAGTCCCAGCACTTCAAGACCGCGACGAAGGCGTCGAAGCTGCTGGACGCCGACACCGTCATCGCGGCGGCGGCCGAGGCCAAGGCCGGCGGCGCGCAGCGCTTCTGCATGGGGGCTGCGTGGCGCGACCTGAAGGACCGCGACCTGCCGAAGGTGGCGGCGATGATCTCGGGCGTGAAGGCGCTGGGCCTGGAGACCTGCGCCACGCTCGGCATGCTGACGCCGGACCAGGCGAAGTCGCTGAAGGCGGCGGGCCTGGATTACTACAACCACAACCTCGACACCGGCCCGGACTACTACGACAAGGTGGTCACCACCCGGACCTACCAGGACCGGCTCGACACCCTGGCGGCCGTGCGCGACGCCGGCATGAACACCTGCTGCGGCGGCATCGTCGGCATGGGCGAGACGCGCCGCGACCGCGCCGGGCTGCTGCACCAGCTCGCCACCCTGCCGGCCCACCCGGACAGCCTGCCGATCAATGACCTGATGCCGATCCCTGGCACGCCGCTGGGGGACTCCAAGGCCGTCGATCCGCTGGAATTCGTCCGGATGATCGCCGTCGCCCGAATCGTCTGCCCGAAGTCGATGGTCCGCATCGCCGCGGGCCGCGAGCACATGAGCCGCGAACTGCAGTCGCTCTGCTTCCTCGCCGGCGCCAACTCGATCTTCGTCGGCGCCCGCCTGCTCACCACCGACAACCCCGGCCGAGACAACGATGACGCCCTTCTGGCGGATTTGAAGATGAGGCCGATGGGCGAACGCGCCCAGGCCTGACCGCAGGCTGCTGACACATTCCGGCGCCGTCGCGGCTACATCGGCTGTTGTCGGCGTCGCCCTAGCTCCGCCGTCCTAAGACACCTATCTGGGGAACTCCTGAGGGGGGGCGCGTGCAGCCGATCATCACCATCGAGGGCCTGTCGAAGACCTACGCCGGCGGGTTCCAGGCGCTGAAGGGCGTCGACCTCACCATCAGGCGCGGTGAGATCTTCGCCCTGCTGGGCCCGAACGGCGCAGGCAAGACCACGATGATCGGCATCGTCTGCGGTCTCGTGCGCGCCACCGGCGGGCGGGTCGTCGCCGACGGCCACGACATCCAGAAGGACTTCCGCGCCGCGCGGGCCAAGATCGGCCTCGTGCCCCAGGAGATCTCCACCGACGCTTTCGAGACCGTCTGGGACACGGTGCGGTTCAGCCGCGGCCTCTTCGGCAGGGCGCCCAATGACGCCCATCTGGAAAAGGTGCTGAAGTCCCTCAGCCTATGGGACAAGAAGGACGCCAAGATCATGGCGCTGTCCGGCGGCATGAAGCGGCGCGTGATGATCGCCAAGGCCCTCAGCCACGAGCCGTCGATCCTGTTCCTCGACGAGCCTACCGCCGGTGTGGACGTGGAGCTGCGCCGCGACATGTGGGAGCTCGTGCGCCAGCTCCGCGAGAGCGGCGTCACCATCATCCTCACGACCCATTACATTGAGGAGGCGGAGGAGATGGCCGACCGCATCGGCGTGATCTCCCGCGGCGAGCTGATCCTGGTGGAGGACAAGGACGTCCTCATGCGCAAGCTGGGCAGGAAACAGCTCACCCTCCACCTGCAGGAGCCGCTCGCGGCGGTCCCGGCGGGCCTGGAAACCTATGGCCTCGAGCTGGCGAACGGCGGCGCCGACCTGATCTACGCCTTCGACGCCCAGGCCGACTCCACGGGCATCGCGGACCTCCTGAAGCGCCTCACCGAGCGGGGGATCGACTTCAAGGATCTCCGCACCGAGGAGAGCAGCCTCGAAGACATCTTCGTGAGCCTGGTCAAAGGAGGGCGCGCATGAACGTCCACGCGATCCGCGCCATCTACCAGTTCGAGATGAACCGCTGGCGGCGCACCATCGTCCAGAGCGTGGCCGCCCCGGTGATCACGACCTCGCTCTATTTCATCGTCTTCGGGGCGGCGATCGGCAGCCGGATGCCCGAGATCGACGGGGTCAGCTACGGCGCCTTTATCGTGCCGGGCCTCCTGATGCTGTCGATCCTGACCGAAAGCATCTCGAACGGCTCGTTCGGCATCTACATGCCGAAGTTCGCCGGCACGATCTACGAGGTGTTGTCCGCGCCGATCTCGGCCGCCGAGACCGTGCTGGGGTACGTCGGCGCAGCGGCCACCAAGTCGATGATCCTTGGCCTGATCATCCTCGCCACGGCGCGGATCTTCGTGCCCTACGAGATCCAGCATCCGTTCGTCATGCTGGCCTTCCTGGCGCTGACGTCCGTGACCTTCAGCCTGTTCGGCTTCCTGACCGGCATCTGGGCCGACGGGTGGGAGAAGCTGTCGATCATCCCGATGCTGGTGGTGACGCCGCTGACGTTCCTGGGCGGCAGCTTCTATTCGATCGAGATGCTGCCGGGCGTCTGGAAGACGATCGCCCTGTTCAACCCTGTGGTCTACCTGGTCAGCGGCTTCCGCTGGAGCTTCTACGGCACGTCCGACGTGGGCGTTGGCGTCAGCCTCGCCGCCACCCTGGGCGTGCTGGCGCTCTGCCTGGCGGCGGTGACCTGGATCTTCCGGACGGGCTGGCGGCTGAAGACCTGAACGGTCCTACTCGTCCTCGTCGAACCGGCGCTGGACCAGGTCGGTCAGGGCCGACACGGCCTCTTCTGCCTGGTCGCCCTCGGCCGCGATCTCGATGCAGCAGCCCGGCGCGGCCGCCAGCATCATCAGGCCCATGATCGATCGCGCGTCCACCGTCTGGCCGTCCTTGGAGACGGTGACCTCGGCGTCGTAGGCGGCGGCGAGCTTGACGAACTTGGCCGAGGCCCGCGCGTGCAGGCCCCGCTTGTTCACGATCTCGACGGTGCGGTTGGCGGCTTCGCTCAGCTCACTTCTCTCCGGCCAGGACGTAGGAGGCCACGGAGATGTACTTTCGCCCGGCTTCCTGCGCCGCTGCAACAGCATCTTGGAGGCTGCAGCGCGTGCGCACGGACGCCAGCTTGATGAGCATGGGCAGGTTGAGGCCGGCGATCACCTCGGCCCGGGTCTGCTCCATCACCGAGATCGCGAGGTTCGAAGGCGTGCCGCCGAACATGTCGGTCAGGAGGATGACTCCCGTACCGCTCTCGACGCGCCCGCAGGCGGCCAGGATGTCCTGGCGACGACGTTCCATGTCGTCCTCGGGTCCGATGCAGATGGCCTCGACCGCGGCCTGCGGCCCGACCACATGCTCCATGGCGCAGATGAACTCTTGCGCGAGCCGGCCGTGCGTGACGATCACAAGGCCGATCATGCCTGACAATCCAAGGGTATCCCCACCCGTGCCGGCGCCCGAGGAGGGGCGCGAGCGGAGCTAAATACGCCTCTTGTGCGCAGCGTCAAAGACCTCCAGCGCGCGGCCGAGTTTCGCAGGGGCCGAGATTTCAAAAGGATCTGCCGCCAGGAGTGGAATCGGAACACCCAGGATCGCCTCGGTTGCGCGCTCCGGCATCCGCTCCGCCGGCGGTTCGAGCTGGACCGCCATCACGACCTCGCAGAACGGGACCGGCTCCACCGGCAGGACATCGAGGCCTCGGACCTCGATGAGCCCGCTGAGCGTGTCGGGCGCCCGGCCGTAGAGGCGTCCGGCCGCTTCCCACAGCACCACCCGGTCGTCCGCCACCAGACGGAACCCCTCGCCCAGAGCCCGCAGCGCCAGATCGCTCTTCCCGGCGCCGGACGGTCCCCGGATCAGCAGGCCGCGCCAGGTCCCGCCCAGCCGACGGGCGATCAGACCCGCATGGACGATCACGGCCGCGCTTCCGGCAGTGTCAGGGTGAACAGGGCGCCCAGAACCTTGCCTCCCTCGCCGGTGCGGTTTTCGGCCCGCAGGGCGCCGCCATGCGCCTGGGCGATCTGGCGGGCGATGGACAGGCCCAGCCCGGAGTTGCCGCCGAAGGCCGCCCCCTTGGGACGCGAGGTGTAGAACCGCTCGAAGACCGTCTCGAGGTTCTCGGGCGGGATGCCCGGCCCGTTGTCCGACACGAACACCAGGGCCTCGCCCCTGGCGCTCGCGAGCCCGACCGTGACCACATCGCCGGGCGGACTGAACGAGCGGGCGTTGTCGACGAGGTTGCGCAGCACCTGGCCCAGCGGCCCCTCGCGGCCCAGGACCGTCACCGCTTCCATGCCGAGGTGCGGAGAGAATTCCACGCGCACGTCACCGGGCTTGGCCGTGGCCTCGTAGGTCGCCACGATGTCGGCGATGAGCCGGCCCAGGTCCAGCAGCCTGGGCTGATCGCGCGAAAGCTCGGCGTCGAGACGCGAGGCGTTGGAGATGTCGGTGACCAGCCGGTCCAGGCGCTGGACGTCGTTCTTGAGAATGCCGAGCAGCCGGTCCCGCGCCGCCGGGTCGCTGACCAGATCCAGCGTCTCCACCGCCGAGCGGAGGGAGGTGAGGGGATTGCGGATCTCGTGCGCCACGTCGGCGGCGAACGCCTCGATCGCGTCCATCCGCTCGGAGAGGGCGTGGGTCATCGATTCCAGGCTGCGCGTCAGGTCGCCCACCTCATCGTCCCGCCGCGCCAGGTCGGGCAGCGAGATCGCCCGCGCCCGCGCCGCGCGCACCCGGTCCGCCGCCCGCGCCAGCCGCAGCACAGGCTGAGCGACCAGGCTGTTGAGCAGCAGCGACGACACCACGTTCACGGCCACGGCGATGAGGATGAACGGGATCAGCGCCGCCCGCTCGCGCGCGATGATGGCGTCCACGTCGCTGGCCTCCAGCGTCACCACGCCCAGGACCGCGCGGACGTGCCGGATGGGGATCGAGACCGAAACCACCCGATCGCCGCGATCGCCGGCGCGCATGCCCGCCTGATGACTTCCGCCCAGGGCGGCCGAGACCTCCCGCTGCAGGGCCCGCTCCACCTCCTGCCTGGACGGCGGCGCGATCCGGGGCATGAGCCGGAAGCCTTCCTCCTCGTCGTCCCGGGCCCGCGCCGGCGGCAGGTCGCGACGTTCGACCTCGTCGGCCATCCAGTCGGAATCGGCGACCAGCCGCCCCTTGCTGTCGAACAGCCTGGCGCGCTGGGCCTTGGGATTGGAGAGCGTCTGCAGCAGCTCGGTCGCCAGGGCCGCATCCATCTGCGGCTCGGGCTCGCCGACGGTGGCCGCCTGGTTCAGGATGGACGCGATCAGTTCGCCCTGCGTCGTGAGGCTGTCGATCCGGGCGTTCACGAGCCCCCGGCGCAACTCGTTCAGCACGAGGGCTCCCGACACCAGGATCGCCAGGCCGAGCAGGTTCAGCGCCAGGATCAGCCGGCCGAGACGCGAACCCGGCAGGCCACGGAACCGCCTCGCCGGCCGCGGCCGCTCCCACGGCGGCGCGCGGTCCGGCGCCGAGGTCTCAGGACTCCCGGTATCGGTAGCCGACGCCATAGAGGGTTTCGATCGCGTCGAACTCAGGGTCCACCTCGCGGAACTTCTTCCGCATGCGCTTGATGTGGCTGTCGATCGTGCGGTCGTCGACATAGACCTGATCGTCGTAGGCCGCGTCCATCAGGTTGTCGCGGCTCTTCACGAAGCCGGGGCGCTGGGCCAACGACTGCAGGAGCAGGAACTCGGTGACCGTGAGCTTCACCGGCTTTCCGTCCCACAGGCTCTCGTGTCGCGCGGGATCCAGGGTGAGCTTCCCGCGCTTGAGGGCCCGGCCGGCCGCGTCGCCGCCCGGCGCCGCCGTCGGACCCGCGGCCTCGTCGGCCTCCCCGCGGCCAGCGCGGCGGAGCACCGCCTTCACCCGCTCGATGAGCAGTCGCTGGCTGAACGGCTTGTGGATGTAGTCGTCGGCCCCGAGGTTGAAGCCGAGGATCTCGTCGATCTCCTCGTCCTTGGAGGTCAGGATGATCACGGGGATGTCCGAGGTGCGGCGCAGTCGGCGCAGCACTTCCATGCCGTCCATCCGCGGCATTTTGACGTCGAGGATCGCCACGTCGGGCGGATCGTTCTCGAGCGCGGCGAGGCCCGCAGCCCCGTCGTAGTAGGCTTTCACCGTGTGGCCGTGGCTCTCCAGCGCCAGGCTGACCGACGTCACGATGTTCTCGTCGTCGTCGACGAGGGTGATCTTCGCCATCGCGGTGGAACTCTCCTTAACCCAAGCGTGCAACCTATTGAGCCTTCACCGTGGCCTCAATGGGGCCGTGCCGAAACCGAACAAAGTCAACGTGGCCTTAAGTTTATCTGCCGAAACTGATCCCCTCGCGCTTGGGGGGTAGCGAGGAATGAGCGGTCGAGTGCATTTCGAAGTCTTCATACGGAAGGTCCCGGGGGCCCCGTGGACGCTCGATCTCGCGACCGAGAATCGCACGCTCGCGCTCCAGACGGCGCAGGAGTTGATGGACGAAGGCCGCATCGCTGCGGTGCGCGTCTCCAAGGAGGTCTTCGACGAGGAGACCCGGGAGTTCTCGTCGGCCATCATCCTGAAACTGGGCGCCGCCGAATATACCGCCAAGGTCCGCCCCCAGGCCGAGCCGCAGCCGCTCTGTGTGACGCCGCAGGATCTCTACACCCTCCATGCCCGCGAGCGCATCGGCCGCCTGCTGGAGGGATGGCTCGAGCGTAACAACGCCACGCCGTTCGAGCTGTTGCATCGCCCCGACCTGGTCGAGAAGCTGGAAGCTTCCGGCGTCGACCTGCAGCACGCCATCCAGAAGGTGGCCGTCCCCGAGGCGCACGCGCGCTCGATGTCGGTGCATGAACTGATGCGGGTCTTCCACACGCTGATCGAGCGCGCGGTGTCCCGGCTGATGAAGGACCACCGCCGGGGCGCGCTCCCGGACGTGGACAAGGAGGGCTTCGCGGCCGCCGCCGAGCGCCTGGCGCAGGATCCGGAGCGCGGCTACCTGCTGGGCGCGGGCGTCGCCGCTTCGATCGCCCCCGCGAAGAACTGGTCCGACAAGGTGGACCGGCTGATGGACCTGGCCGACGCCGCCCCCGAAAGCGGCCTCGGCCGCGGCGCGGCGCTGGCGGTGATCCAGCAGCCGCTCGCCGAGATTCTCGAGACCAAGCCCGGCATGACCGACATCATGGGCAAGGCCCAGGATCTCGGCGCGAACCTCGCCGCCATGACCCGGCTGGCCGCCTATGAAGCGGTGGAAAGCCTGATCGCGGTCGAGAAGTCGGTGCAGAAGATCATGCCGCCGATGTCGCCGCTGGCGGTCCGGCTGGCGAAGTGGCTCTCGGGGGACAATTTCCAGGATGTCCGGGGCGCCATCGGCCGCCGCATCCTGCGCGAGCTGACGGGCCCCCGCCGCCTCTGTCCGGGCGACGCCGAGCGCGAGATCCACGTGCTTCGCGCGCTGGCCATGTCGCTCACCGCCGCGTCCGGCAAGCTGCTGCCGCTGGAAGAGGTGCAGACCGCCTTCGGCGCGCGGTCGAAGATGCTGGTCACGGGAGACTTCGTGGAGGCCTATCTCGGCCAGGGCCGATCGGCGCACGACGAGATCGAGGCCCTGATCTGGCTGACCGAGAACGTGATTGGCGCGGCCAATAAGCGGCAGGCGGGAAGCTGGCTGAAGGCGCTGGTCGGCTCGCTGCGCTTCGAGAAGGAGATGCTGCACGGGCCGACCGAGACGGCGCCGGGGCGCCTGGCCCAGCTCGCGGCCCTGCATCGCGCCGTCGGCCGCTGCGGTCTCGTGCCCGAGGACTACGAGCCGATCCAGGAGCGGCTGGGCGAGGTCGGCGGCCGCGTCGAGACGGAAGCGCGGCTCACCCAGGCCGTGGCCCGGGCCAACGCCCCGATCATCAACCGCCTTGTCCTGCTGCTCCGCCTGGCGGCCGGCGAGACGGCGCCGCGCGGACCGGCGTCCATACGCGCCCGGTCCGAGGCCCTGAAGCTGTTCAAGCTGGACTCCACCCGGGCGGAGCTGGCGGCTGCGCCCGAGCAGATGGCCCAGGTCCGCGACCTGATCCATGCGGCCGGGATGGCCGCCTGACGCAGGCTCAGCCCGCCAGGGCGCTCCGTGATCTGCCGTAGGCCAGATAGGCCGCCACGCCGATCGCGCTCCAGACGAAGAAGAACACGATCGTCTTCGCCGACAGGCTGGTGAACAGATAGAGGCAGCCGGCCACCGCGGCGGGCGCGACGACCCATACCAGCGGGGTGGCGAAGGGCCGCTCCAGGTCGGGCGCCCGGCGCCGCAGCACCATGACGGCGCAGGCCGTGGCGATGAACGCGGCCAGGGTGCCCGCATTGGCCAGGGCGGCGATTTCGTCCAGCGGCATGACGCCCGCGATGATCGCCGACATGACGCCGGTCAGCACCGTGACGGCCACCGGGACGCCCCGCCGGTCGATCGCGGCGAGCCGCCGGGGCAGGAGCCCGTCGCGCGCCATGGCGAAGAACACCCGGCTCTGTCCGAACATGAACACCATGATCACCGTCGGCATGGCGACGACCGCCGCACCCGCGATCACGGCGGCGGCGCCGGGCTGGCCCAGTTCGCGCAGGACGAACGCCAGGGGCTCCGGGCTCTTTGAGAACAGGTCGAACGGCACGGCCCCCAGGGCAGCCGCGGCCACGACCATGTAGATCAGGGTGCAGATCGCCATCGAACCGACGATGCCGATGGTCAGGTCGCGCTTGGGATCCTTGGCCTCCTCC
Source organism: Phenylobacterium kunshanense (assembly GCF_003254525.1). Taxonomy (GTDB): domain Bacteria; phylum Pseudomonadota; class Alphaproteobacteria; order Caulobacterales; family Caulobacteraceae; genus Phenylobacterium; species Phenylobacterium kunshanense. The sequence goes on along the minus strand of NZ_QFYS01000002.1, from coordinate 250,639 downwards.
GCCGCCGTCGAGATGGCGTCGAAGCCGTAGAAGGCGAAGAAGATGATCGCCGCCGCGCCCATCACCCCCACCTTGTGACCATCCACCTCGTGCGCCCCGAAGCCGAACGGCGCGAAGGGTTCGAAGTTGGCGGCGTCGAAGGCGGGCAGCGTCAGGGCGACAAAGGCCGCCAGCGCGACCAGCTTCACGATCACCAGGACGAAGTTCACCGTCGCGCTTTCGTGGGTGCCGGCCAGCAGCACGCCGGTCACCACCAGGGCGATGAAGATGGCGGGGACGTCGATCAGCCCGCCGGCCAGCAGGGCGTCGGGCACGCCCCAGCCGGCATCGCGGATCAGGCCCGAGGCGTAGCCGGACCAGCCCACCGACACGGCGCTGCACACCAGGGTGTATTCCAGGATGAGCGCCCAGCCGATGATCCAGGCGACGCCCTCGCCAAGCGCCACGTAGGAATAGGTGTAGGCGCTGCCGGCCTGCGGCGTCAGGCTGGCCATCTCGGCGTAGCACAGCGCGGCGCACGCGCAGACGAGGCCCGCCACCGCGAACGAGATGATCACCGCAGGGCCCGCGAGCCCCGCCGCGACGCCGGTCAGGGTGTAGATGCCCGTACCGATGATGGCGCCGACGCCCAGGGCGACGAGATGCGGCCAGCCCAGCGACTTCTTCAGGCCGTGCGCCGGCGCGGCAAGCTCCAGCGCCTTCCGGCGAGTGATGAAACTCATGGCCGCCCCCTGCTTGCAGAACGCGGATTTGGCCTGCGTCGCGCCGTGCTGCCAAGCCTTGGCGCCGGCCGCGATGCGCGCCAGCTTGGCCGCCACGCCGGAGACCCTCGCATGCGCCGCCTGCTGATCGCCCTAGCTTTGACCTTCGCCGCCGGCCCCGCCCTGGCTGACGACACGGCCCTGAACCGCCTGGTCGCGGACTACGAGGCCTATGCGCTGAGCCAGGACCCGATCACGGCCGGCCGCGAGGGGGACCGCAAGGCGCAGACGCGCCTGCCCGACATCTCCTCGGGCGCCGACGTCCTGCGCCGGAGCGCGTTCGAGGAGTTCAGGTCCCGACTTGCCGGCATCGATCCCGCCGGGCTGTCGGCGGAGGCGCGGCTGAACCGCGACTTCCTGGCCTGGACCCTGGACCGGCGGCTCCAGAGCCTGTCGTTCGACGAGGCCCGCTGGGCGTTCAACAGCGACTCCGGCTTCGACCAGGACCTGAGCTACCTCGGCTCGGTCACCCACCTCGACACCGAAGCCGACGCCAAGGCCTGGATCCTCCGCCTGCGCGCCGCGCCCCGCTACTATGCGCGCGCCATCGAGAACGCCCGGCGCGGCGTCCGCTCCGGCTTCACCCAGCCCCGAGCGACCGCGGAGTCGGTGCTCGTCCGGGCCCGCGCCGCGGCGGCGGCGCCCCTGGAGAGCGACCCCCTTCTCAAGCCCTTCGATCGCGCCAAGCTCCCGCCGGAGAAGCTCGCGGAGATGAGGGCGGTGGCCCTGGCCGTGGTGCGCGACGAGATCCGGCCGGCCCAGCGGGAGTTCGCTCTCTTCATGGAGCGGGAATACGTCCCCGCCGCCCGCAAGGGACTGGGCATCCGCAGCGTGAAGGGGGGCGAGGCCTACTACCGGTGGCTGGTGCGCGACCACACGACCACCAGCCTGACCCCCGACGAGATCCACGCGATCGGCCAGGCCGAGGTCGCCCGCATCCGCGCCGAGATGGGAAAGGTGATGCTCGAGACGGGCTGGACCGGCGACCTCCCTTCCTTCATCGCCATGCTGCGCAAGGACCCGCGCTTCTACGCGACCTCCCGCCAGGACCTGATGGAGAAGGCCTCGGAGATCGCCAAGCGGGTGGACGACCAGCTTCCTCGCTGGTTCGCGACCCTGCCCCGGCTGCCCTACGGCGTCCGGCAGGTGCCGGCGGAGATCGAGGATGGCTACACCACGGGCCGCTACTTCTCGGGATCGCCGAGGCAGGGCGTCGCGGGCGGCTACATGGTCAACACCAGCCACCTCGACCAGCGGGCGCTCTACGAGCTGCCGGCGCTGACCCTGCATGAGGCCGCGCCGGGCCACCACATCCAGATCGCCCTTGGCCAGGAGTTGGAGGGCGTGCCGTCGTTCCGCCGCAACGCCGACGTCACCGCCTTCACCGAAGGCTGGGGCCTCTATTCCGAGGAGCTCGGCGGCCACATGGGCATCTATCGCAACGCCTACGAGCGGTTCGGGCGGCTGTCATACGAGATGTGGCGCGCCTGCCGGCTGGTGGCCGACACCGGCATCCACTGGATGGGCTGGAGCCTGGAGAAGGCGCGGGCGTGCTTCACCGAGAACTCGGCCCTGTCGCCACTGAACATCGAGGTCGAACTGGCGCGGTACGTTTCCTGGCCCGGACAGGCCCTGGCCTACAAGATCGGGGAGCTTAAGCTGCTGGAGCTGCGCAAGCGGGCCAGCGAGAAGCTGGGCGACCGCTTCGATATCCGCCGCTTCCACGACGCCGTGCTGCTGGCGGGCCCATTGCCCCTCGACCTGCTCGAAGCGCGCATCGACGGCTGGATCGCGGCCGAGGCCACCCGCCCATCTGAACGCTGATCAGAAACATTGGCGAAACGCGCCGATGCTGCACTATGGCCTGACGTAACAAAGATATTGCGGGTGGATACCGGACGGAGCGCGACAAGCTCCGCCGCGCCCGTGGGAGGACATGAGATGAAGGCGCGCATTTCCGCGTTGGCGACGGCTGCGTCGGCGGCCCTGCTGTTTGGCTGCACCACCGATGGGGCCACGCCGAGCGCGCTGTCTGCGGCCAGCCCCGCGGCGGCGGTCGAGGCGTCGCCGGCGGCGGCGCTTCCCGCCACCATCGACAACTTTATGCTCGCCGACACCGACTACATGGGCCACGAGCTCTATCGGATGAGCGACGCCAGGGCGATCGTGATCGTCACCCACGCCAACGGCTGTCCCATCGTCCGGAACCTGGCGCCGGCCCTGCGCGAGCTGAAGGCGAAGTACGAAGGTCAGGGCGTGCACTTCCTGATGCTGAACTCCGCCATCCAGGACAGCGTGGCGGCGATCGCCAAGGAGAAGGCCGAGTTCGGCTTCGACGCGCCGATCCTGAAGGATGCGAACCAGCTCGTCGGCGAGCAGCTCGGCGTGACCCGCACGGGCGAGTTCATCGTCATCGACCCGAAGACCTGGAAGATCACCTATCGCGGGCCGCTGGACGATCGGCTGGACTACGGAACCCAGAAGGCCAGGGCCGAGCACGCCTGGGCGGCCGACGCCATCGAGGCGACCCTGGCCGGACGCCCGGCGCTGGCGGCCACGAAGCAGACCGCCGGCTGCCTGATCGACTTCCCCGACCGTGGCAAGGCGACCAAGATCTCCTACGCCAAGGACGTGGCCCCGATCCTTGAGGCCAAGTGCGTCGCCTGCCACCAGGAGGGCGGCATCGGCCCGTTCGCGATGACCAGCTACGAGATGGTCAAGGGCTTCTCGCCGATGATCCGGGAGGTGATCCGCACTGATCGGATGCCGCCGTGGAATGTCGACGCCCATGTCGGCAAGTTCGCCGACGACAAAAGCCTCACCTCCGCCGAGATCAAGACGGTCGTCCGGTGGGTGGAGCAGGGGGCGCCCCGCGGCGACGGGCCGGACCCGCTGGCCACGCGGCGCCACGTCGCCACCGAATGGCCTCTGGGCAAGCCGGACCTGATCCTCGACATCCCGGCCTACACGATCCCGGCCTCCGGCGTGGTCGACTACCAACGGCCGGTGATGGTCAATCCGCTGAAGGACGGCCGCTGGGTGAAGGCGGCGGCCTTCAAGGTCGATCAGCGCCAGGCCGTGCACCACTTCCTCACCGGCTACCTCACCGAGGTTCCGGCCGACGGCAAGGGCAACGAGTCCCGCTGGGGCGCCTCCATGGGCGGATATGCGGTGGGGGCCGAGGCGACGCTGTGGCCGAAGAACGTGGGCACCTACCTCCCGCCTGGCGGCGCGATCGGACTGCAGGCCCACTACACCCCGTTCGGCAAGGAGGTGACCGACAAGTCCCAGCTCGGCCTCTACTTCTACAAAGGGGACGAGAAGCCGGGGCTGGTCATGCGGAACTCGGTGATCGTGGACAACACGATCGTCATTCCGGCCGGTGCGGCCCGGCACAAGGAGACGGCCTATCTGTCCGTCCCCAAGGACATGCTGCTCTATTCGGCCTTCCCGCACGCCCACTACCGTGGCTACGCCTCGGACCTCTGGCTGGAACTTCCGGACGGCACGAAGACCCGTCTGCTCGCCATGCCGCGCTACGATTTCAACTGGCAGCGGGAATATAGCTTCGCCGAGCCGATCAAGGTGCCGGCCGGATCGCGGCTCATCGCCAACTACTGGTACGACAACTCCAGGCAGAACCCGGCCAACCCGGATGCGTCCAAGACCATCGTCTGGGGCGACCAGTCCTGGGAGGAGATGTTCTACACCGCCATCCGCTACCGCTGGCTCGACGAGACCTCGAGCAAGCTGACCGACTACGACGACCAGATGAACCGCTCGCGGATGGTCGGAATGTTCGACGACGACCTCGATCACAAGATCCAGAAGGCCGAGCTGAAGGGCGAGTTCGGGGATCGTTTGAAGCCGTTCTTCGCCCAGGTCGACCGTGACGCCTCCGGTGCGCTCGAGGCCGGCGAGATCACGGCGCTGCAGGCCTATCTGGGCGGTCGCCGGCGCGAACAGGCGCAGGGGCATCCCAATCCCACCGCTCCGGCCCAGGCCGGAAAGGCGGGCGGCGCCGGACGCTAGCCTTTCCGTTCCCTCCGCGGCTAAGACCGGTTTGCGGAGGGACCTCATGCGTCTGCTGATCCACGAGAAGAGCCTGGGCCGAATCGCGGCCGACCTCGCCGGCGCATGCCCGGGCGTCGAGCCCGTGGTCGTAAACGACGCCGGCGAGATCAGCCTGGCCGGCGCCACGCTGTCGCCCGAAACCGCGCAGGTCGATGCCGCCTGGGCCAACGCCGACGTCTTCTTCAGCGGCGGGGCGCGAGCGTTCATGACCGCGGCGCTGAAGTCGCCATCCCTGAAATGGGTGCAGAGCGGGGCGGCCGGCTTCGACAACCCGGTCTTCGGCCAGTTCGTCCAGAAGGGCGCGCGACTGACCACAAGCCACGGCCAGTCCGTGGGCATGGCGGACTATGTCCTGTGGGGCGTCCTGGACGCCTTCCAGGACGGCGCCGGCCGGCGTGCGGCGCAGGCCGCCCGGCAGTGGGAGCGGCGACCGTTCCGGGAGATCGAGGGGTCCCGCTGGCTGATCCTGGGCTTCGGCGCCATCGGCCGCGGCGTGGCTCAGCGCGCCAAGGCGTTCGGCGCCCACGTCACGGCCGTTCGTCGCAGCACGGCTCCGGACGTCCTGGCGGACGCCATGGCGCCGCCGGCGGCGTTTCTCGACCTCCTGCCGCAGGCCGACGTCGTCGTGCTGGCCGCACCGGCGACTCCCGAGACCCGCCACATCGCCAACGCCGAAGCCTTCGGTCGGATGAAGGCGGGGTCGGTGCTGGTGAATGTCGGCCGGGGCGCCCTCGTCGACGAGCCGGCCCTCCTGGCGGCGCTTGACGCCGGGGTCCCGGCCCACGCCGTGCTCGACGTCTTCGAGACCGAGCCCCTGCCGTCGGACAGCCCCTTCTGGACCCACCCGCGCGTGACGCTCACCCCCCACAGCTCGGGGATCACGGCTGGCAATGTACCGCGCAACGACGCTCTGTTCCTGGAGAACCTGCGCCGCTACCTGGCGGGCGAACCGCTGCAGAACCAGGCCGATCCGAAAGACGTGCTCGCCGGCGGCTGACCAGCGGCGAGCACGAACCTTCGGATCAGTGGAGGATCTTGTCCTCCACCGTCGGCCGTTTGCGGCGCGCCATCATGTTGAGCGCCTCGACGCCGGCGGAGAAGGCCATGGCGGCGTAGATGTAGCCCTTCGGCACGTGCACGCCGAAGCCGTCGGCGATCAGCACCGCGCCGATCATCAGCAGGAACCCGAGGGCCAGCATGACCACGGTCGGGTTGTTGTTGATGAAGTTGGCGAGCGGGTCCGCCGCCAGCAGCATGATGAGCACGGTGACGACGACGGCGGTGATCATGATCGGCAGGTGCTCGGTCATGCCCACGGCGGTGAGGATCGAGTCGATCGAGAACACCAGATCCAGCAGGATGATCTGGAAGATCGCCGCGCCCATGTTGCTGATCACCTTCCCCCCGGTGTCCATGATGCCGTGGCCGTCGCTGGGCTGGACCTTCTCGTGGATCTCGGTGGTGGCCTTCCAGACGAGGAACAGGCCGCCGGCGATCAGGATCAGGTCGCGCCAGGAGAAGGCGAGGTCGAAGGCCGGTTCGCCATACGCGCCGGGCGGGCCCTGCCAGGGCAGCGAGAAGACGGGCTGCGTGAGGCCGACGATGAAGGCGAGCGTCGACAGGAGGGCGAGGCGCATCACCAGCGCCAGGGCGATCCCGATCCGCCGGGTCCGCGCCCGCTGATGTTCGGGCAGCTTGTTCGACAGGATGGAAATGAAGATGAGATTGTCGATGCCGAGCACGACCTCCATCACGATGAGCGTGATGAGCGCGGCCCATGCGGCCGGGTCGCTCACGAGCGCGGCGATATCCATGAAATTCTCCCAGAAATTCCCCGCTGGATATCTAGGTGGTCCAATCGCCTTCGCCACCCCCCAGCGACAATGCCTCTACGGCGCCGCTTTTATAGGCGCCGCACCACCGTTCACGCGGCTGTGATCGCCAGAATTCTCCTCTTGGGCGAGTCCTGCCGAAACCCCAGATCGAACGCCGAGCTCTTGTTTCAAGCTGTTACCGGAACGTGAGGGCAAGCAATTCCCTAATTACAGTCGGTTAACACAGCGCCGTTTTTCCAGTCTCCTACAGCTCAAATACGCCGATCGAAACGCGCGTTCGCCAATAGTTTTCTTGCGGTGATAATATTGGCTGGCCGGTCGTTTTGATAAACTTGGCCTTCGGGCCTGAAGTTTCGGCGCATGCCTTGGATGGCCTGTGGATAATCGGTGCGCGACATCCCGCCGCGCGGCGTAAACCCTCTTTTCACTCAAGGCGGATACGGTTACCCCTTCGCCTGAGACGTCGGGGAGTCACCGATAGCATGCTGAAACGGACCCGGGCCCTTGTGGGTTCCTTGGCCGCCGCGGCCGCGATCGCCTTCACGCCGGTCGCCGCGAGCGCCGACACCTATTGGCAGTGCGTGCCGTTCGCCCGCCTGATTTCCGGCATCCAGATCTTCGGCGACGCCTGGACCTGGTGGAAACAGGCCGCCGGCAAGTACGAGACGGGCTTCACGCCCCGCGCCGGCGCCGTGCTCTGCTTCAAGCCGACCGCGCGCATGCGCCTCGGCCACGTGGCCGTCGTCAGCCAGGTGCTGACGGACCGCGTCGTCCAGATCACCCACGCCAACTGGAGCCCGATCGAGGGCTCGCGCGGGAAGGTGGAGAAGGACGTCACCGTGATCGACGTCTCCCCCTCGGGCGACTGGAGCCAGGTGAAGGTCTGGTACGATCCCAACCGCGACCTCGGCGGCTCCACCTACGCGACCCACGGCTTCATCTATCCGGACAATACCGCCCGGGTCCTGGCCGCCTCCGGCATGTCCCGCCTGCAGAACGGCGCCATCGCCGTGGCGCAGTCGGCGGCGTCTCAGATGGCCAGCGCTGTCCGGCCCTCGCAGGGTCCGATGAGCGTCCTGACCCAGGCCGCGGACTCCACCGACCGGATCGCGGCCCTGATCGCCGCGGCCACCCGTGGCGACGCCGGCGGCAGCGACCGCTAAGTCACAAGGTTGACGCTTCCCTCGACGCGCGCCCACAAGGGCGTGCGGAGGCGAACGCATGCTCAACGTCCTTCGGCGCGGACAGGGCGCCGCCCGGCTCGAACTGGCAGAAGCCGGCTGGTCTCCGGATTCCGATATTGTCTGGTTGGACCTCCTCAAACCCACGCGCGAGGAGGAACTGGCCGTCGAGGCGGCTCTCGGCGTGCAACTGCCCACGGTCGAGGAGATGGAGGCGCTGGAGCCGTCCAGCCGCCTCTATCAGGAGAACGGCGCGACCTTCATGACCGCCACCCTGCTGGCCCGCAGCCATCAGGACACGCCTTTCGCCACGCCTGTCACCTTCGTCCTCGCCAAGGGCCTGCTCGTCACGCTGCGGTATGAGGAGCTGAGGGCCTTCACGGTTTTCGCCGACCGCGCGCCCCAAGGCGCGATCGACAGCGGGACCGAGGCCTTGCTTGGCCTGTTCGACGCCATCGTCGAGCGTCTGGCCCAGATCCTCGATGACATGGGCCACAAGGTGGAGGAGGTTTCCACCCTCGTATTCAACCGCCCGCGGGCCGGGAACTTTCGCCCTCTGCTGACCGGCCTGGCCCAGGCGCAGTCGGTGACCTCGCTGACGCGCAACAGCCTCGTGAGCCTGGCCAGAACCCTCGGCTTCGCGATCCTCGCACACGAGATCGGTGGCGATCCCAATTGCCGCGCGCACCTGGAAGCCCTGCAAAGAGACGCCCAATCCTTGACCGAGCACGCAGGGCAGCAGTCGTCGCACATCACCTTCCTGTTGGACGCGGCGCTCGGCCTGATCAACATCGAGCAGAACGGGATCATCAAGTTCTTCTCGGTGGTCGCGGTCGCGTTCATGCCGCCGACCCTGGTGGCGTCGATCTACGGCATGAACTTCGATGTGATGCCCGAGCTCCACTGGGCCTCGGGCTATCCTTTCGCCCTGATCCTGATGCTGGTGGCCGGCGTGGTGCCCGTGGTCTGGTTCAAGCGCCGCGGGTGGCTCTGAACGCTCGGGCTTTCGGCGACCACAGGTTGTTGGAAAGGTTCGCTTAAGGCTGTCGGGCAACCCATCCTTAAGCGTGCGTGGGCATGGTGAACGCGAAGGCCCGCATGTCGTCCCAAGCCCAGCAACACCATACGGCGCTCGACGCCCACACGCTGCGCGAGGCGCTGGACGCGCACCAGCGCTATCTGGCGGGACGCGCGGGCGGCCGCCGGCTGGCGCTGCACTACGCCGACCTGGCCAACTGCTCGCTCGAGGGCGTCGACCTGCGCGACGCCGACCTGACGGGCGCCAAGCTGGCGGGCTCGACCCTGGCGCGATCCAACCTTTCGCGCGCGATCCTCTTTGGCGCCGACCTGCGCGAAGCCGACATGCGGCACGTCAACCTCAAGCGGGCGGACCTTCGCGGCGCCTGCATGCGCGGGGCGAACCTGGCCGGCGCCGAGCTCGCCGGCTGTGACCTGCGGGAAGGCCGCATCGCCCTGCAGGACAAGTTGGACGGCTTCCGCATCCTTCGTCACGAGCATCGGCCGGGCGAGCTGAACTACGCGGTGCTCGCTGGCGCCAACCTCCAGGGCGCCCAGATGACCGGCGCCGTGGCGATGACCTCCGATTTCACGGACGCCAACCTGTCCGGCGCGATCCTGACCGGCGCCAAGCTCATGCGGGCCGTCCTGGATGGCGCCGATCTCTCGGGCGCGGATCTCGGCGGCGCCGACCTCAGCGGCGCCTCGATGAAGCGCGCGGTGCTGACGGGGGTGAACCTCAGCCAGGCGCGGCTGGACGACGCCGACCTCACCGACGTGCTGCGCGCGCCCCCGCCGATCTTCTACATCGACGACAAGTCGCTGACAGACGTCGTCTCGGACCACGAGGCGTTCTGCGACTCCAACGGACGCCACGGCGAGGTGATGAAGCTGCACCAGGTCGACTTCCGGCCCATGCGGTCGCTGAAGAAGCGGCGGCTGTCCGGCCTGTCGGCGCCGAACTCGATCTTCTTCGGCATGGACCTGGAAGGCGCCCAGCTCCAGGGCGCGGACCTCACCAACTGCGACTTCCGCGGGGCCAACCTGCGCGACGCCGACCTGCGCGGCGCACGCTTCACCGGCGCCCAGCTGGCGCGGGCCGACATGCGCGGCGCCAAGATGGGTCCGCTGGCCATCGGCGACAACCGCTTCGTCCGCACCGACTTCAGCCGTGCGTCCCTCCGCGGCGCCGACCTGCGCGGCGCCCATGCCCCGCGGGCCCGTTTCCTTGAAGCCGAGATGGACGGCGCCCGCGTGGCCGGCTGCGACCTGACGGGCGCCGAGCTGGAGATCTGATCACATCTCCTTGCGCAGCGGGGCCAGGTTCTCGAACTGCGGATCGCGCTTTTCGGCCTTGGCCTTGAAGGCCTCGGCCATGTGCGGCCCGGAGAACATCGCCGTCTGCCAGACCGCGATGTAGTCCAGCCCGTCCTTGATCGTGTGGTCGCGGGCGTAGTTGATCATCACCTTGGAGCCGGTGACCGCCAGCGGCGCCTTGCTGGCGATCTCGCGCGCAGTGACCAGGGCGTGGTCGATCACCTGCTCGTGGGTGTCGAACACCTCGTTGACCAGGCCGATCTCCTTGGCCCGCTGGGCGGTGAGGCGGCGGCCGGTGTAGGCCAGCTCGCGCACCCAGCCCTCGGGGATCAGCTTGCAGAGGCGCGGGAAGGTCCCGACGTCGGCGGTCATCCCGATGTTGATTTCCTGGATCACGAAGAAGGCGTCGGCGGTGCAGTAACGGATGTCGCAGGCGCTGGTCATGTCCACCGCCCCGCCGACGCAGCCGCCCTGGATCGCCGCGATCACGGGAATGCGCGCCTCGTCGAGGCAGGAGAAGCTGTCCTGCAGGTTCTTCACGTGGTGGCGCATGGCCTCGGCGTTGATGTGCCGGTCCTGGGACGCGGGCGCCGACGTCGAGCCGCCTCCTTGGAAGACCGCGAGATCCATGCCGGCGCAGAAGTGCTTCCCCGTCGACGAGATCACGATGCAGCGGGCGCGGGCGTTGTCGTCGATGTCGCGCACGATCCGCGGCAGCTCGTTCCAGAACTCGCGGACCATGCTGTTCATGGCCTCGGGCCGCTTGAGCCGGATGTGCGCGACATGGTCCTGGATGCTGACGTCGAAGCAGGTCCAGTCGGTGGTGGTGACGTCGATGGCGGCGGGCGCGTTCATGGGGTTCCTCCCTTTGCGCGGATCATCGCGCCGCGACGCCGGGGAAAGCTAGAGGGATCCTTCACAGCGTAGAGGGCTGCAGGTTCTCGACCGAGAAGTCCTCGGCCTCCTGCATCCGCTCCACCACGATGGAACGGTGACAGCCGCGGTGGTCGGCTTCGTAGCAGAGCAGGGCCGCCTTCCTCGCCTTGGCGATCTCGATGGCCCGGGCGAGCTGGAGCTGCGCCTCGGGCTCGGCCAGGTGCGCCTCGAAGATCGCCCGCATCTCGGCGGTCCGGCCCTTGCGGGCAGCCATCCGGCCCTCCTTCGGCGTTCCCAGCGCGCGCAGGTGGACGTACTCGATCCCGGCGTCCTCCAGGCTCGCGGACAGCAGGCCCTTGGAGAAGCCGGCCCTCCTGGAGGCCGCCACCGCGCGGACGTCGATGAGCACCTCCACGCCGGCGGCCTTCAGGGTCTCGATCACCCGCGCTTGCGGGGCGCTCTCGTAGCCAATGGTGGCGAGCGGGATCATGCGGTCTCCTTCGGCGCCTCCCGGGTGTGGGCCTCGATCAACGCTTCGGCGGCCATCCGGGCTGCGCCGGCCGGGCCGTCGGGGCCGAATATCTGGCTGGAGACATAGACGCCTTCGATCAGGAGCAGCAGCGCGTCGGCCAGCTTCTTGGGTTTGCGGGCATCCATCGCCTTGGTCATAGCGCGCAGCCGCTCGCGCAGTTGCAGCTTGTGTTCGACAGTGACGAGTCGGCCGGGATGTTCGGCCGCCGGATACTCGACGGCGGCGTTGGTGAGGGCGCAACCACGGCGCCCGGGTTCGGCCACCTGTGCGCCAAGCGCGTCGAAGACCGCGAGGATCTGGGCTCGCGGATCGCCCGGATGCGCGTCGACCGCGGCATCGAAGCGGGCCCGGAAGCCTTCCGCCTCCACGGTCAGATAGGCGGCTATGAGCTGGTCCTTGGATCCGAAAGCCCGATAGAGGCTGGGCTTTGTCGTCCCGGCGCGGGAGACGATCTCGTCGACGCCGACAGCCCGCGTTCCCTCACGATAGAACAGCTCGGCCGCCGTCGCGAGAATGCGCTCAGCGGCCTTGGGCGCGACCTTTGCAGGTGGTGACATGCTTGTCCCTTGAGGGTCGCCTGAAGGATAGGCGGTGTTCAACCGTACCGGTAGGTTACACGATCGGCGGCGGGATTTGATGTGATCCTACCCGCTGCGACGGCCTGACCCTTCTCTGTCCTCAGGTCATCGGGCTAGAGAGGGTCATGGACGCCAAGGTCGATTACGAGCCCCGCGCGCGGCGGGTGATGCTGCCCTCGCGCGGCGGAGAGATGTCGGTGCTGGATTTCGGCCCGGCCGACCGCCCCGTCGAGCTGGTCTTTTCGCACGCCAACGGGTTCAACGCCCGCACCTACCGCACAATCCTGGCGCCGCTGGCGCAGGACCACCGGTTCCTGGCGGTCGACATGCGGGGCCATGGCGCCTCGAGCCTGCCGGCAGACCCGGGCGCCCATCCCGGCTGGCACGGCTTCCGCGACGACCTGCTGGCCCTGCTCGCCGCGGAGACCGATCGGCCCGTCGTGCTCGCCGGCCACTCCATGGGTGGCACCACCAGCCTGCTGGCCGCAGCCGAGGCCCCCGAGCGGGTGAAGGCGCTGGTCCTGTTCGACCCAGTGGTCTTCGACGGCGCACAGGTGGCGGACCGCGACGGCGACAATGGCTTGGCCGCCGGCGCCGAGCGTCGGCGCGCCACCTTCCCGGACAAGGCGGCCGTCGTCGCCGCCTACACGGGCCGCGGCGCCTTCCGCACCTGGCGACCGCAGCAGCTTGCCGACTATGTCGAGGCCGGCTTCGCACCGACGGCCGACGGCGAGGTCGCCCTGACCTGCGCGCCCGCCTGGGAGGCGGCCAACTTCCGCACCCATCGCTACGACCCGTTCGGCGCCCTGGGCGCGCTGCAGATGCCGACGCGGATTCTGCGGGCCGAACACGGATCGACCTGCCGTATCGACGAGCACCTGCACGTGGTCGACGGCAACCCGAACATCCACCGCGAACAGGTGGCCGGCGCCAGCCACTTCCTGCCGATGGAGCGCCCCGAGCTGGTGCGCGAGGCGTTGCTGGCGGCCCTGGCCTAGAGACCCAGCCCCGGGACGGCGTCGGCCTCCACCCGCGCCAGCTCGTCGTCGGACAGGGTGATGATCTTGCGTGTCTCCAGGTCGAAGGACACGGCGATCGCCTCGGCGCTGCCCCAGGGCCGGCCCGTGTCCGGGTCCAGCAGCCAGTGCACGAGCCGCCGGAAGCGGGCGTCGCCTCCGGCTGAACCCGAGCGCAGTTCGATGCGGTCCCCGGCCCGCGGCCAGGCATGATGGACCAGCCGGTACTCCAGGGCCGCGCCGCCGACCCGGCCCGCGCCCTCGGCCTGTCCCGGTCGCCGGCCGGCGAAGAAATGGGGAATGCCGTCCGACAGCCGATGCATGAACCCTTCGGTGCGCATCCTTCCGAAGGCGTCGCAGTCCTCGGGGCCGATCACGCCCAGTCCCGTGCGGCGCAGGCCCAGGGCGTCCGCCCGCGCCACGCTGGCCTGCGTCTCCACGGGCGATAGCCCGATCGACCGCGGGGCGGCGCGTTCGGGAACCGTGGTCGCCAGCGCCTCGGCCCGGGCGCGCATGCGGTCCGGCCAGGGAAAGGCGCGGCCATCCCGAGCGGTGGCGTGCGCCACCACGGTCTGGAAGCTCGCCGCCAGCTCCCCGGACTGATGGTGCATCAGCAGCATCAGCCGCGCCTCGGTCTCGTCCATGTCGAGCACGCCGCCGGTGATGTGGACCGGCGACCCGGGCCGGGCCTCGCGCAGGAAACGGATGTGCTGCTCCCGCACCAGCAGGGTGGCCTCGGCAGTGGCGGCGAAGGCTCCAGGCATCCCCAGCTCGGCCGCCAGCCCAGCCAGCGCCTGCATCGACTTCGCCACATAGAAGCCGACGTTCAGGTGACCCATCTGGTCGCATTCCCAGGTGGCCACGCCGCCGCGCCAGACCTCGACTTCCGCCACGCTCCGTTCCTCCGCTGCTATCGCGTACAGCTGTAGATCAACATGGCGGGGCGCTTCAGCCCCTCTCGCCGAATACGGCCGAGCCGACGCGCACGCTGGTGGCGCCGAAGCGGATGGCGGTCTCGAAGTCGCCGCTCATGCCCATGGAGAGTTTCCAAACGCCGTTCCGCCGCGCGGTCTCCCGCAGCAGGGCGAAGTGCGGCCCCGGGGGCTCGTCAGCGGGCGGGATGCACATGAGGCCCTCGATCGATAGGCCCAGTTCGTCGCGGCAGAGGGCGATGAAGGCGTCGGCGTCGGCCGGCGCAACGCCGGCCTTCTGCGGCTCCTCGCCGGTGTTCACCTGGACATAGAGCCGCGGCGTGCGGCCCTGCTTGCGGATCTCCTCGGCCAGGGCGCGGGCCAGCTTTTCGCGGTCGACGGTCTCGATGACGTCGAAGAAGGCCACCGCCTCCTTGGCCTTGTTGGACTGCAGCGGACCGATCAGGTGCAGCGTCAGCCCGGCCAGCGCCGGATTGCGCGAGCGCTCGCCCCAGCGCGCCATCGCCTCCTGCACCCTGTTCTCGCCGAACACGGTCTGGCCGGCGTCCAGCACCGGCTCGATCGCCTCCCATGGCTGCTGCTTCGAGACGGCGACGAGGGTGATCTCGGCCGGATCGCGGCCGGCGGCTTGCGCGGCGCGGGCGATCCGGGCCACCACGTCGGCGTAGGCTTCTGGAGGAGCGCTCATTTTCGGGTTCTGGACCTTGCAGCGGACGGCACGGCTTCTACCGGCCCGGCGGCGGCTCCGGAAGCCTCTGCCGGCGCTGCTGTTCTTCACCGATCCGCGGCGGACGCCCGATCCGGAGGCGATCGCCCGGCGCCTGCCCCGCGGCGCGGCCGTGGTCTTCCGGCATTTCGGCGCGCCGGACGCCGAGGCCCAGGCGCGACGGCTGCTGGCCATCGCCCGGGCCCGGGGCCTCAAGCTGCTGATCGGCCAGGATGCGGCGCTCGCAGCAAGGATCGGCGCCGACGGCGTCCACCTGCCCGAGCGGCTGGCCCATCGCGCGACGGCGCTGAGACGCGCCCACCCCCGCTGGATCGTGACCAGCGCCGCTCACGCCCTGCCCGCCGCCCGGGCGAGCCGGGCGGATGCGGTGGTGATCTCGGTCGCCCTGCCCTCCCGGAGCCCTTCGGCGGGCGGCGTCCGCGCGCTGGGACCCATCCGCCTCGCCGCCCAGGTGCGCGCCGCCGGCCAACCGGCCTATGCGCTGGGAGGGATCAACAACAAAACGGCCCGCCGTCTGCTGGACGCGGGCCTCGTGGGTCTGGCGGCGGTGGAAGGGCTGACGCCCTAGAACTTGAAGGTGGACTCCAGCCGCACCTTCGGGGTGTCGGCCGGGCGGGCCTGGTTGGCGCGCGGGGCAAGTTCCTGTTCGCCCAGGGCCACCGAACCGCCCACGCGCAGCGAGGGGGTCAGGCGGAAGTAGGCGCCGGCCTGCACGTCGTTGCCCGTGGTCGGGCGCTCCGTCGGCTGCTGGATGTTCAGGGTGAAGCCGAAGCGGCCCTTGCTGGCGTCGTACTTCATCGTGCGGCCCCCGTTGGGAACCAGCATCGTCGGCTCGGACTTGACGGTGAAGTCGACCGGGCGGGGCGCCTTGTCGGCCGCATGCGCGGAAGCGGCCGCCGCGCTGATCAGCGCGGTCGCAGCAATCACGACGCTCGTGCGGCGGATGGACATCACAGCCCTATATAGCCCCAACGGTCACCACTCGCGACCCATGCTCAATGCACAGCTTCGCGATTTCGATCCGATTAAGGGCGCCGGATTTTCCGGGTCAACGGGACTCGCCCGTCCCGGGGTCGCGGTAACCCAGTTCGCTGAAATATGTGGCGCACGCGCCACGCGATTCCTGTTTGGCGCCTCACAACGCGTTGTTATAGAGGCACCCGGCGCGGGGCGGCGCCGTGGCGCTTCGCGTCGCGGGAATCTATGGAGACGGACAGATATGCCGTTTGTGCGCGGTAACCGGATGCGTGGCCTGACGATCGCGGCCGTGGCGCTGAGCGCCTTCGCCGTTTCGGCGTGTGGCAGCGTGCCGCGGCCCTTCGGCGGCAAGTCGAACGTCCGTCCCTCGGGCGAGAACGCGGCCGCCATCGGCGTCAATGGCTACCTGTGGCGCGCGACGCTCGACACCCTGTCGTTCATGCCGCTGCAGTCGGCGGACCCCTACGGCGGCGTCATCGTCACCGACTGGTACACCAACCCGGAAAAGCCGGACGAGCGCTTCAAGTGCACCGTCTACATCCTGGACTCGCGCCTGCGCGCCGACGGCCTGAACGTGGCGGTCTTCAAGCAGGTTCGCGATGCGGCCGGAAACTGGGTCGACCAGCCCGCCGCCGGCCAGACCGAGACGGATATCGAAAACTCGATCCTGACCCGCGCGCGCCAGCTTCGACTTTCGAACATCAAGGGCTGATCCAGCCGTCCGTTCGAACGTCGACGCGCCGTGTTTCAAGGCCGTTGACCGGAAGTCCAACTCCAGTCCAAAGGCCCGCTCATGGCCCGCTACAACCCCAAGGAAACCGAGCCCAAGTGGCGTAAGGCGTGGACCGACGCCGACGCCTTCAAGGCTGTCGCCGACCGTTCGAAGCCCAAGTACTACGTGCTGGAGATGTTCCCGTACCCGTCGGGACGCCTGCACATGGGCCATGTGCGCAACTACTCGATGGGCGACGTCATCGCCCGGTTCAAGCGCGCCCGAGGCTTCTCGGTCCTGCACCCCATGGGCTGGGACGCCTTCGGCCTGCCCGCCGAGAACGCCGCCATGGAGCGCGGTGTCGATCCCAAGGGGTGGACCTACGACAACATCGCCCGAATGCGGGACGAGCTGAAGCAGCTCGGCCTGAGCATCGACTGGTCGCGCGAGTTCGCCACCTGCGACGTCGACTACTACGGAAAGCAGCAGGCCTGGTTCCTGGACCTGCTCGAGCGCGGCCTGGTCTATCGCAAGGAAAGCGTCGTCAACTGGGACCCGGTCGACCAGACCGTCCTGGCCAACGAGCAGGTGGTCGACGGCAAGGGCTGGCGCTCGGGCGCGCCGGTTGAGAAGCGCAAGCTGAACCAGTGGTCCATGCGGATCACCGACTATGCGGACCAGCTCACCGACGACCTGAAGACCCTGGACCGCTGGCCCGAGAAGGTCCGCGTGATGCAGGAGAACTGGATCGGCCGCTCCAAGGGGCTGAAGTTCCGGTTCCGCTCCGCCGGCGACGGCGGGCCAGCCGGGGGGCTGGAGGTCTACACGACCCGTCCCGACACCCTGTTCGGGGCCAGCTTCGTCGGCATCGCCGCCGACCACCCCCTGGCCGCGCAGGTCGCCGCGCGCGATCCGAAGGCCGCCGCCTTCATCGAGGAATGCCGCAGGGGCGCGGCCACCGAGGCCGAGATCGAGACAGCCGAGAAGAAGGGCTATGACACCGGCCTGAAGGTGAAGCACCCGTTCGACCCGACCTGGGAGCTGCCGGTCTGGATCGCGAACTTCATCCTGATGGAATACGGCACTGGGGCGATCTTCGCCTGCCCGGCCCACGATCAACGCGACCTGGACTTCTGCCGCAAGTACGGCCTGCCGGTTAAGCCGGTGGTGCTGCCGCCCGGCGAGGACCCGGCGACGTTCGAGGTCGGGACCGAGGCCTACACCGGCCCAGGGACCATCTATAACTCGCGGTTCCTGGACGGCCTGGACATCGAAGCGGCCAAGGCCGAGGCGATCGCCCGCATCGAGGCCCAGGGCGACGGCGACGGCGCGACGGTGTTCCGCCTGCGCGACTGGGGGGTCTCGCGCCAGCGCGCCTGGGGCTGCCCTATCCCCGTGGTCCACTGCCCGGCCTGCGGCGTCGTGCCGGTCCCGAAGGACCAGCTCCCGGTCTCCCACCCCGCCGATATCGAGTTCGGCAAGTCGGGCAACGCTCTGGAGCGGCATCCGACCTGGAAGCACGTGACCTGCCCGAAGTGCGGCGGCGCGGCGACCCGCGAGACCGACACGCTGGACACCTTCGTCGACAGCTCGTGGTACTTCGCACGTTTCGCCAATCCGCACGTGCCGGAGCCGATCAGCAAGGAAGACGCCGACTACTGGCTGCCCGTCGACCAGTACATCGGCGGCATCGAGCACGCGGTGCTGCACCTGCTGTACGCGCGCTTCATCACCAAGGCCCTGGCCGACGTGGGCCAGCTGTCGGTGCGAGAGCCGTTCGCCGGCCTGTTCACGCAGGGCATGGTCACGCACGAGACCTATCGCCGGCAGAACGGCGAATGGGTCGAGCCGAAGGACATCGAGATCGTCGCCGAGGGCAATAGCCGCCGCGCGACGCTGGTCGGCAGCGGCGAGCCGGTGGTGATCGGCGACATCGAGAAGATGTCGAAGTCCAAGAAGAACACCGTGGCCCCGGAGGAGATCTTCGAGGTCTACGGCGTGGACGCCGCGCGCCTGTTCGTCCTCTCGGACAGCCCGGCCGAGCGCGACGTCCAGTGGACCACCGGCGGCGTGCAGGGCTCCTGGCGCTTCGTCAATCGGGTCTGGGACGAGTTCGACAGCCAGCCCGAAGGCAAGGTCGACGCTGAGCCCGACGCCGAGCTGCGGCGCGCCACCCACAAGCTGGTGAAGCAGGTGACCGAGGCCATCGACACCTTCCGCTTCAACTCGGGCATTGCGCGCCTGTACGAGTTCCTGAACCTGCTGAAGGCCAATCCGGCCAAGGGCGCCTCGCCCGCCGTCCTGGCGGCCCGGCAGGAGGCTCTGTCGGCGTTCGCGCGGCTGGTGGCCCCTTTCACTCCCCACCTGGCCGAGGAATGCTGGGCCCGCATCGGGGGCGAGGGCATGGTCGTCCAGGCACCCTGGCCCGACTTCGACCCCGCCCTCACCGAGGACGCGACCAAGGTCCTCCCCGTGCAGGTCAACGGCAAGCGCCGCGGCGAGATCACCGCCCCGGC
Organism: Phenylobacterium kunshanense; assembly: GCF_003254525.1. Classification (GTDB taxonomy): domain Bacteria; phylum Pseudomonadota; class Alphaproteobacteria; order Caulobacterales; family Caulobacteraceae; genus Phenylobacterium; species Phenylobacterium kunshanense. The sequence goes on along the minus strand of NZ_QFYS01000002.1, from coordinate 231,587 downwards.
GGGCGCCGAGCCGGCCGATGTGGAGAAGCTGGTCCTGGCCGACGCCGACATCGCAGCGAAGCTGGAAGGCCTCACAATCCGCAAGATCATTGTGGTCAAGGACCGGATCGTGAATATCGTGGCCGCATGAGGACGCTCGTCACCCTCGCGGCGCTGGCCGCCACGCTGGCCCTGGGCGGCTGCGCCGGCTTCCAGCCGCTGTACGCCCAGCCCGAGGTGGTGAGAAACCTCGCGGCGATCCAGGTGAATGCGCCCAGCGGCCGGACAGGCTACCTCATCCGCCAGCACCTCGACGACACCTTCGCCAAGGACCACGCCGTCGCGCCCAAGTACGCGATGGACCTCAGCCTGGGCGAAGCGCGCTATCCGCGGGGCGTGCGGATCGACAACGTGGCCACGCGCTACGAGTACGTGCTGACCGCCACCTACGCCCTGATGGAGCTTCCCGGCCGCACGGTGGCCAAGCGCGGCCAGGTTCGCGTCGAGCTGACCTATGATTCCGCCGACCAGCCCTATGCGTCGATCGCCGCGCAGCAGGACGCCCAGGACCGGGCGGCCGAGGAAGCCGCCCGGCGGATCGAGATGGAGCTGGCGGCCTGGCTCGCCAACGGGGCCAAGGTGGCCGCCCGGTAGGCCGACGTGATCCTCAACAAGCGGCCGGATATCGAGCGCTTCATCGGCAAGCCCGACCCGGCCATCCGCGCCGTGCTGATCTTCGGCCGCGACATGGGGGTGGTGCGGGACCGGGGTCACGCCCTGGCGGCCAAGGTGGTCCCGAACCCCGACGATCCGTTCGACGTCGCCCAGCTCACCGAACAGGATCTCTCGGACGATGGCGGGCGGCTGGAGGGCGAGCTCGCGGCCCAGTCGCTGATGGGCGGCCGGCGGCTGGTGCGCCTTCGCCTCACCGCCGAAAAGCCAGCGGTCGACAAGCTGGCGGCCGAGGCGCTGGAGCGGCACGCCAAGGGCGAACTCAATCCCGACGCCTTCTTCCTGGTCGAAGCCGGGGACCTGAAGAAGGACTCGGCCCTGCGCAAGGCCGCCGAGAAGGCCCAGGCCGCCGCCGCCATCCCCTGCTACGAGGACGAGCCCGGCGACGTGGCCCGGCTGGTGCGTGAGGTGCTGGCGCGGGACCAGGTCTCGCTGAACGCCGACGCCCTGTCCCTCTTCGTCGCCCGGCTGCCCCGCGAGCGCGGCGTGGCGCGCCAGGAGATCGAGCGCCTGGCCCTCTACCTTGGCCCGGGAAGCGGCGTGACGGCGACGCCGGCCGACCTTGAGCCGTTCCTCGGCGTCGAGCCCGACGCGTCCCTGTCCGACGCCGCCGCCGACGCCTTTGGCGGGCGCCTCGGCGAGGCCCAGGCCGGCCTGCGTCGCGCGGCCCAGGAGGGCGAGACCGGCCCGGCGGCCGTCCGCGCCATCGGCATGTACCTCGGCAAGCTGCGCCGCACGCTCACCCTCGCCAAGGCCGGCGCCGGCCTGCAGGAAGCCGCCAAGGCCAGCGGCGTGTTCTGGAAGCAGGAGCGCGAATTCCTGCGCCAGGCCCGCGCCTGGAACCTGGACGAGCTGGACCGGATTCAGCCCGAGGTCCTGGCCGCCGACCGCGCCTGTAAGACGGCGGGAAGCCCCGACCGCCTGATCGCCGAACGCCTGGCCCTGACCATCGCCGGCCGCGCGCGGCGGCTGGGTCTCTGACCCCTACTGCCGCGTCAGCCGTCGGCAGATTTCGTCGAGCTGTTCGAGGGTAGCGTACTTGATCCGCAGCTCGCCCACGCCGCCGCGGTCGGCGATATCGACCGAAAGGCCCAGGGCGTCCTCGAGGTCGGCTTCGAGCGCCTCGGTGTCGGCGTCCTTGGCCTTGGCCCGGGGGCCGGACGTCTTCTTCGGGGCCGGCGCCTTTTCTCCACGGGCCAGGGCCTCGGTCTCGCGCACCGACAGTCCCTCGCGCGCCACCTGGTCGGCCAGCGCTTCGGCGTTGTCCGCGGTGAGCAGCGCCCGGGCGTGACCCGCGGTCAGTCGGCCGGCGAGGACGTGGGCCTGCACACCCTCTGGCAGCTGGGCCAGGCGCAGGGTGTTGGCCACATGGCTGCGGCTCTTGCCGATGGCCTGCGCGATCTGGTCCTGGGTGTGGCCGAAGCGGTTCACGAGGACCGCGTAGGCCTGAGCCTCTTCCAGCGGATTGAGGTCGGTCCGCTGCACGTTCTCGACGATGGCGATCTCGTAGGCCCGGTCGTCGTTCAGCGCCCGCACCAAGGCCGGGATCGCCGTCATCCCCGCCTGCTGGGCGGCGCGCCAGCGCCGCTCGCCGGCAACGATCTCGAACTCGCCCGGCGTCGTCGGCGACGGCCGCACGAGGATCGGCTGCAGGATGCCCTTGTCGCGGATCGACCGCTCCAGGTCGGCGATCTCCTCGGCGTCGAAATGCCGACGCGGCTGGTCCGGGTTGCGGTGGATCAGCTCGATCGGGATGTCGCGCACACCCTCGGCGGGATCGACAGCGTGGCTGATCTCCTCGGCCTCTCCGAGCAGCGCCGACAGGCCGCGGCCCAGTCCCCTGCGGTTCTCCGCCATCTTCAGCTCACTTCCAGTTCCGAGCGCGCCCGTCGCTTGCGCTCGCGCAGCACCACTTCCCGGGCCAGTTTCAGGTAGGCCTGACTGCCCGCGCACTTGAGGTCATAGACCAGCGCCGGCTTGCCGAAGGACGGCGCCTCCGACACCCGGACGTTCCGCGGGATCACCGTCTGGTACACCGCATCGCCGAAGTGGGCGCGGACGTCGCTCGCCACCTGCTCCGAGAGGCTGTTGCGCCGGTCGTACATGGTCAGGACGACGCCCTGCAGTTCCAGCGCCGGGTTCAGGCTGCCTCGCACCAGGTCGATGGTCCGCATGAGCTGGCTGAGGCCCTCCAGCGCGAAGAACTCGCACTGCAGCGGCACCAGCACCGCGTCAGCCGCCGCCATGGCGTTCACCGTCAACAGGTTCAGCGACGGCGGGCAGTCGATGAGGACGTAGCTGTAGCTGCGGCCGTCGCGCAGTGGCGCCAGGGCGTCGCGCAGCTTGAACGAACGCCGGGCCTGCTGGCCCAGCTCCAGCTCCACGCCCGAGAGGTCCGGGTCGGAGGGGATGAGGTCGAGCCCGGGCACCGAAGTCTTCACGACGGAATCGCCGACCGCCTCCTCGCCCATCAGGACGTCGTAGAGCGTCTTCTTGCGCAGGGCCCGGCCGACGCCGAGGCCGGTGGAGGCGTTGCCCTGGGGGTCGCTGTCGATCAGCAGCACCTTTTCCCCGACCGCGGCGAGCGCGGTGCCCAGGTTGATCGCCGTCGTCGTCTTGCCGACGCCCCCCTTCTGGTTGGCGACGACCAGCACGCGTAGGGCCGGGTCAGACCTTCCGGGCACGTCCCAGCCTCCTCACTCGCACGATCCGCCCCCGCTCGTCGCTCGACGACGGAATGGTCTCCGCCTCGAAGTCCCAAAATCTTGTAGCTTCTTCTATGTCTGCCGCAACATCTTGACCCTTCAGAAAGAGTCCGGTCGCGCCCAGGCGGAAGTATGGCTGGGCATACCCCAACAGTCTGTGAAGCGGCGCACAAGCCCGCGCGGTGACGATGTCCACAGGCAGCTGGAGGTTTTCCGCCCTGTCGTTGTGGACCGTGGCCGGAAGATGGAGCTCTCGGACCACCTCGGAAAGGAACCGGCACCGCTTGGCCATGCTCTCCACGAGATGGACGTGGAAGCCTTCCCGCCCCTTGCCGAGGATCGCCAGCACCAGGCCCGGGAAGCCGGCGCCGGCGCCCAGGTCGGCCCAGGTCTTTGCTTCGGGGGCCAATGTCAGGAGCTGGGCCGAGTCCCACGCGTGACGGTTCCAGAAGTCGGGGATCGTCGCCGGGCCGACGAGGTTCATCACCGCGTTGCCCGCCGCCAGCATCTCCAGGAAGCGGGTGAGATCCCCAATCTGCTCGGGCGTCGCGCCACTGACGGCGGCGAAGGAGGCGGCGTCGGTGACCTTCACGTCAGGCCGCGCGGCGACGGACATGGGCCAGCAGGGCGGTGAGCGCGCCGGGCGTGACGCCCTCGATACGGGCCGCCTGGCCCAGCGTCAGCGGCCGGACGGCGGCGAGCTTCTCGCGCACTTCGTTCGAAAGCCCGCCGATCGCGCTGTAATCCAGCTCGGCCGGCAAGCGCAGGTCTTCGTCCCGGCGGAAAGCCTCCGCGTCAGCCGCCTGCCGGTCGAGATAGCCGGAATAGGCCGCGTCGATCTCCACCTGCTCGCGCACAGCCGGACTCCAGTCGCCGACCTGCGGCCATATGCGGGCCAGATCCTCGAAGGCGATGGTCGGATAGGCCAGGAGCTGAACCAGGCTGCGACGTTGACCGTCGGCCTTCACGGGCAAGCCATGCCTCTGGGCCTCGGCGGGGGTCAGGGCGAGCTCGGCCGAGAGCCGGCGGGCATCGTCCAGCGCCTGGCGTTTCACGTGGAACGCCCCTGCCCGCTCGGACCCCACGACGCCCAGGTCGATACCCCTGCCGGTCAGCCGCTGGTCGGCATTGTCGGCGCGCAGGGTGAGGCGGAACTCCGCCCGGCTGGTGAACATGCGATAGGGCTCGGTGACGCCACGGGTCACGAGGTCGTCGATCAGCACGCCGATGTAGGCCTCATCCCGCGCGAACTGGGCCGGGTCCGCGCCCGACGCGGAGCGCGCGGCGTTAAGGCCGGCCACGAGGCCCTGGGCCCCCGCCTCCTCATAGCCGGTGGTGCCGTTGATCTGGCCGGCGAGATAGAGGCCGGGCAGCCGTTTGGCTTCCAGGCTCGGGTACAGCTCCCGCGGATCGACGTAGTCGTATTCGATCGCGTAGCCGTGGCGCTTCACGCGCACGTTCTCGAGCCCGGGGATGGTTCGGAGAAACAGGTCCTGCGTCTCGGCCGAGACCGAAGTGGATATGCCGTTCGGATAGACCGTGTCGTCGTCCAATCCCTCCGGCTCCAGGAAGATCTGGTGGCTGGTCTTGTCCCGGAAGCGGACGACCTTGTCCTCGATCGAGGGGCAATAGCGGGGGCCGCGGCCGGAAATCCGCCCGCCGTAGACGGCGCTTTCGCTCAGCCGCTCGGCGATGATCCGGTGCGTCTCCACCGTGGTGTAGGTGATGCCGCACTGGATCTGCGGGACCGTGATCCGGTCGGTGAGGAACGAGAACGGGATGGGCTCGGCGTCGGCGTCCTGCATCTCCAGCCGGTCCCAGGCGATCGTGGAACCGTCGAGACGCGCCGGGGTGCCGGTCTTCAGTCGGCCCATGGCGAGCCCCAGGCTGTAGAGCCGGTCAGACAGTCCGATGGCTGGGGCGTCCCCTACCCGACCCGCCGGGATCCTCTGGTCGCCCAGATGGATGATCCCTTTCAGGAAGGTGCCCGTGGTCAGCACGACCCGGCCGGCGGGGTACTCGGTCCCGCTCGCGCCGACGACGCCAGCGACGCGCCCGTCGCGGACTATAAGGTCTTCCACCGCCTCGGCCCGGATCGTCAGGTTCGGTGTCGCGGCCAGTTCGGCCTGCATGGCCTCGCGGTAGAGCTTTCGGTCGATCTGGCTGCGCGGGCCGCGCACGGCCGCGCCCCTGGATCGGTTCAGCATCCGGAACTGGATGCCGGCCTGGTCGGCCAGCCGGCCCATCACCCCGTCCAGCGCGTCGATCTCGCGGACGAGGTGGCCCTTGCCCAGGCCGCCGATGGCCGGGTTGCAGCTCATCTCGCCGATGGTCTCGAGCTTGTGCGTGAGCAGCAGGGTGCGCGCGCCGAACCGCGCCGCCGCCGCGGCGGCCTCGCAGCCGGCGTGTCCGCCGCCGATGACGATGACGTCCCAGGTGTTGCTCATGACCGGGCGCATATAGTCGAAAGCGCCGCCGGTTTCACGTGAAACAGGGTCACAGCGGCTGCAGCCGGACAGGTCGCCGCATCAGCGAGCGGCGTCGCTCCTCGCTCACTTCCCGATGCAGAAGGTGGAGAAGATGCGGCCCAGCACCTGCTCCGGGTCGATCCGGCCGGTGATGCGGTCGAGGGCGCGAGCCGCCAAGCGTACATCCTCCGCGGCCAGCTCCAGGTGTTCGTCGTGCCGGAGGGCCGAGCGGATGCGGTCGCTGGCCTCCGCCAGCAGTTCCTGGTGCCGAAGCCGCGTCGCGGCGGGCGGCTCGGCTCCGGCCAGCGCCTCCACGACCCGCTCAGCGAGCGTCGTCTTCAACCAAGACAGGTCGCCCGGGCCCTTCGCGGTGATCTCGGCCGTCGTCAGCTCCAGGCGCCGGGCCTGCTGCGCCGCCCAGGCCCCCGTCGCGCCCACCGGTCGGTCCCGCTTGGTGATCAGGCAGAGATCTCCCCGCCGCAGCTCCATGGGAACGCCCGGAGCGTCGTCGGATGACCCGTCCACGAGCCAGAGGCGCAAGTCGGCGCCAGCCGCCCAGGCGCGGGCGCGGCGCACCCCCTCGGCCTCGATCTCGTCGCCGGTCTCGCGCAGGCCGGCGGTGTCCGCCAGCAGCGCCTTGTAGCCGGCCAGGACAAGGGGAACCTCGATGATGTCCCGGGTGGTGCCCGGCGTCGCGGTGACGATGGCCGCCTCGCGCTCGGCGAGGGCGTTGAGCAAGGTGCTCTTCCCTGCGTTGGGCGCGCCGATCAGGGCGATGCGGAACCCCTCCCGAACCCGCTCGCCCCGCTCCGCATCGGCCGCCGCGGCGTCCAGCTCCGCGACCAGGCGCTCGAGCACGGGTCGCGCACGGCTGGCGACGTCCTGCGGCACCTCCTCGTCGGGAAAGTCGACAGCGGCCTCCAGCATCGCCAGGGACTCCAGCAGGGCATCGCTCCATCGCGCCTGCACCGCCGACAATCGCCCACCGAGCTGCTCCAGCGCCTGTCGCCGTTGAGCCTCGGTTTCCGCGTCGATGAGGTCCGCCACACCCTCCGCCTGGGCCAGGTCCAGCTTGCCGTGCTCGAAGGCCCGTCGCGTGAACTCTCCCGGCTGGGCGAGCCGCAGGCCCAGGGCCGCCAGGCTCTCCAGCAGCGCCCCGACCACCGATGGTCCACCGTGCACGTGAAACTCGGCGACGTCCTCCCCAGTATAGCTCTCTGGACCCGCAAAGAAGAGCACCAGCGCGCGGTCGATCTCCTCGCCGTCCGGCCCGCGCAGGGATTTCAGGCTGGCACGGCGCGGCCTCGGCACGGCGCCGGCAAGCGTGCGGACCGCCTGGCGTGTCCGTGGGCCCGAGATTCGCACCACCGCGACGGCCGCCCGGCCCGCGGCCGTCGCCGGCGCGTAGATGGTGTCGGTCATTTGCGGGTGGTGGTGGCCGCTTCCATGAACTTGCGGAACTGTTCCTGGGCGCCGGCGCCGACGCTCATCCAGTTCTTCATGAACTCCTCGGGGTTCAGCATGTTGATGTTGGCGTCGATCCGCTTGCTCATCTCGCTGACCAGATGGTCGTTCAGGGCGCTGACGTCCGGCAGGCCCAGAAACCGCCGGGCTTCCTCCGGCGAGCAATCCACCTCGATGGTCATCTTCATGACGTCTGGCCCTCTCTAAACTCGCCGCCCATATGGGCTTGCGCCGGGGTTTCGCGCTAGTACCCCGACCGAAGCATCCAACGAACGAGGACCAAGATGGGCGAGCGCATCAGCATTTCGACGCCGGACGGCGAGTTTTCCGCCTACGTGGCCCGGCCCGCGGCGGCCAAGGCCCCGGCCGTGGTGGTGATCCAGGAGATCTTCGGCGTGAACCAGGTGATGCGCGACATCACCGACGGTCTGGCGGCCCAGGGCTATCTGGCGATTTGTCCCGACCTGTTCTGGCGGATCGAGCCCGGCATCGACATCACCGACCAGTCCGAGGCCGAGTGGAAGAAAGCCTTCGAACTGTTCAACTCCTTCGACGTCGACGCCGGGGTGAAGGACATCCAGGCGACCATCAAGACGATCCGCGGCGATGCGGGCTGCAACGGCAAGGTGGGCGCCGTCGGCTTCTGCCTGGGTGGCCTGCTGGCCTACCTCACCGCCACCCGCACCGACGCCGATGCGGCGGTGTCCTACTACGGCGTCGGCATCGAGAACCGCGTCGCCGAAGCCGAGAAGCTGACCCGACCACTCCTCATGCACATCGCCTCCGAGGACCAGTTCGTGCCCAAGGCCGCACAGGCGGTCATCCTGCAGGCGCTGAAGGACCACCCGCAGGTCGAGATCCACGTCTATGAGGGCCGCGACCACGCCTTCGCCCGCGCGGGCGGGGAGCACTATCACGAGGCCGACGCGAAGCTCGCCGGCGGCCGCACCCTGCAGTTCTTCCAGCGGACGATCGGCTGATGCGCGCGGTCCGTTTCGAGAAGACCGGCGGCCCGGAGGTCCTGGAGCTGGTCGACGTCGATCTGCCCGAGCCCAAGCCCGGCCAGGTTCGCGTGCGCCACGAGGCGATCGGCATCAACTTCATCGACACCTACCACCGTACGGGCCTCTACCCGGTGAAGCTGCCCTGCACCCCCGGCGGCGAGGCGGCCGGGGTGGTGGAGGCGCTGGGCGAAGGCGTGACCAGGCTGAAGATTGGCGATCGCGTGGCCTATTCCGGTGGTTTCGGCGCCTATGCCGAGGCCAATGTGGTGGCGGCCGACCGGACCGTCCGCATCCCCGACGGCGTCGATAGCCGCACCGCGGCGGCGTCCCTGCTCAAGGGCATGACCGTCGAAGCCCTGCTCTGCCGCACCTATCCGGTCAAAGCAGGCGAGACCATCCTGGTCCATGCCGCAGCCGGCGGGGTCGGCCAGATCATGGTGCAGTGGGCCAAGGCCATCGGCGCGGAGGTCATCGCCACCGTCGGTTCTGAGGCGAAGGCGGCCAAGGCCAGGGAGTTGGGCGCCGACCATGTGATCCTCTACCGTGAGCAGGACGTGGCCGCCGAGGTCCGCCGTATCACGGGCGGCAAGGGCGTGCCGGTGGCCTATGACTCCGTCGGCAAGGAGACGTTCGAGGGTACGCTGGGGAGCCTGGCCCGTCGTGGCCTGTTCGTGACCTTCGGCAACGCCTCGGGCCCGGTCCCTCCGTTCGCGCCCGGCCGCCTGGCCCAAGGCGGCTCGCTCTACCTCACCCGCCCTACCTTGTTCGACTACATCGTCACGCCTGAGGAGCTGACGGCCAGCGCCGGCGCGCTCTTCGGGATGATCGGGTCTGGGAAGGTGAAAATCGAGATCGGTCAGACCTTTGCCCTGGCCGACGCGCGCCGGGCGCACGAGGCGCTGGAGGGCCGAAACACGGTCGGCGCAAGCCTGCTGATTCCCTGACGCAAAGCCATACCGGTGTTGGGATTGCAGTGTTTCACGTGAAACAGCGAAGCTCGTAATACCGGTATGGCTATGAGTCTTACTGTCGCAGGGGTCGGGCGAGCTCTTCACAGCCAGTGAGCCGCGAGCACGGCTCTCGCCGCGGGCCGCCAACGCTCGGCGTGGGGGCCGCATATCCCCCCGTTTCCGTCTGAACGCAACCCCCGCTGTCGCGCAGCGGGCCGTGCCTGTGATCGATCGCGCCTGTTAATTTCGCGACAGGGGCGATTTTCCAAACGAAAGGGGCCTGCGTCGCCGCAAGCCCCTGAAATATATCAGCCTTTCGTCGAACGCCGTCAGGTGTTCATCGACTGGAAGAAGTCGTCGTTGTTCTTGGACTGGCGCAGCTTGTCGAGCAGGAACTCGATCGCGTCCTGCGCGCCCATCGGCGAGAGGATCCGGCGCAGGATGTAGGTCTTCTGCAGGCTCGCCGGCGGCGTGATCAGCTCGTCCTTCCGGGTGCCCGACTTCAGAACGTCGATGGCCGGATAGATTCGCTTGTCGGCCACCTTCCGGTCGAGGACGATTTCCGAGTTACCGGTGCCCTTGAACTCTTCGAAGATCACTTCGTCCATCCGGCTGCCGGTATCGATCAGCGCGGTGGCGATGATGGTCAGCGAGCCGCCCTCCTCGATATTCCGCGCCGCGCCGAAGAAGCGCTTGGGACGCTGCAGGGCGTTGGCGTCGACGCCGCCGGTCAGCACCTTGCCCGAGGACGGCACGACGGTGTTGTAGGCGCGGCCGAGGCGGGTGACCGAGTCCAGCAGGATGACCACGTCGCGCTTGTGCTCGACCAGGCGCTTGGCCTTCTCGATCACCATCTCGGCCACCTGAACGTGGCGGGTCGCCGGCTCGTCGAAGGTCGAGGAGATCACCTCGCCCTTCACCGTGCGCTGCATGTCGGTGACTTCTTCCGGGCGCTCGTCGATCAGCAGGACGATGAGGTAGCACTCGGGGTGGTTCGTCTCGATCGACTTGGCGATGTTCTGCAGCATCACCGTCTTGCCGACCCGCGGAGGCGCGGTGATCAGGCAGCGCTGACCCTTGCCCAGCGGCGCCACGATGTCGATGACCCGGCCCGAGCGGTCCTTCAGCGTCGGATCGTCGATCTCCATCTTCAGCCGCTCGTTCGGATAGAGCGGCGTCAGGTTGTCGAACATCACCTTGTGGCGGACGTTCTCGGGCGCCTCGAAGTTGATCTGGCGGACATTGACCAGGGCGAAGTAGCGCTCGCCCTCCCTCGGGGCGCGCACGGCGCCGACCACAGTGTCGCCCGTGCGCAGGCCGAACTTCCGGATCTGCGAGGGGCTGACATAGACGTCGTCCGGACCTGGCAGGTAGTTGGCTTCGGGAGAGCGCAGGAAGCCGAAGCCGTCCTGCACCACTTCCAGCGTGCCCGAGCCCTCGATCTCTACTCCCTCTTCGGCGAGGGTCTTGAGGATCGCGAACATCATGTCCTGCTTGCGCATGGAGTTCGCGGATTCGACCTCCAGCTGCTCGGCGAAGGCCAGCAGGTCGGCGGGCGACTTGTCCTTCAGCTCCTGCAGGCTCATCCGGGTCAGGCCCATGGCGGCGATCGCCTTGGCGGCCTGGGACGGCTCTTCAGGCTCGTCGTCGCCGTCGGCCTCCGCGGCCGCGACCTGGTCTTCCGCTTCCGGCGCGGCGTCCGCCACTTCGGTTCCGAGCGTCTCGTCGGCGGGGGGAGCGTTGTCTTGCGTGTCGTCTTGCATTGTATTCACTTGGGTTTCGCGCCCACGGACGGAGTCCGAGTGCGGCGGTAAGTCGATATGGGCGCCGCGCGACCTGAGTCCGGGGGCCGATGTGGTTCGTCTGGGAGCCGGCTGGCGGCGCTATTCAGCGCGCGGCCGGAAAAAGGCGGGGCGCGCCGGAGACCGACGCGTACCCGCAGCGGAAACATATCCGCCGGGCAGGGTCAAGCACGGCGACCCGTCAGATCGGGTCAGCGCGCCCAGAACTGCAGCGTCACCGCCAACACGGCGACCACGGCGGCCAGGAATGGAAGCTCGTTGGTGGCGCGCCAGAACTTGGCGCTCTTCGGGCGCTGACCCGCCGCCAGCTTCTTGCGCGCCCCGGCGAGGAAGCCGTGCCAGCCCGACAGGAAGATCACCACGGCGAGCTTCAGGAGGATCCACGGCTGGCCAAGGAAGGCCCACCCCTGGCCCGCGGCATAGACGTGCCAGAGGATCAGGGTGACCCCAAGAAGCCAGGTGATCGTCATCGACGGGTTGATGATGATCCGGAGCAGCTTCTGCTCCCATACCTGGAAGTGCGCGTCGAACTCGCTGCCCGGCGGGGCGGTCTCGGTATGGTAGGCGTAGAGCCGGGGCAGGTACATCATCCCGCTCATCCACGCGATCACGGCGATGATGTGCAGCCCGCGCAGCAGATCGTAGCTCAGGAACTCCGGCCAGGTCATGCAGCTGCCTCCCTGCAGGCGCACTTGCCATGCTCCGCCCCACACAGCCAAGGCCCGAACGGCGCGGTGCGTTCGCGTTCCAGCGAATCCTGAACCGCGTCAGCCAAGGCCCCGACAAAGCTCGGCATGGTCCCGGGCGTGCGGGCGCGCAGATAGGGGCTGACCCCGGCCTCCTTCGCGAGCTCGGCGTACTCGTGGTCCAGCTCGACCAGGGTTTCCACGTGCTCGGAGACGAAGGCGATCGGGCAGATCATGACCCCTTTGCCGTCTTCGCCAGCTCGCCGGATTTCTGTCTCGGTGGAAGGCTCCAGCCACTTCAGCGGTCCGACCCGGCTCTGGAACGAGACCCGCCAGTCGCTGAACTCCGGAAGCCGTTGAGCCACCGCCGCAGCCGTCGCCTCGACCTGGGCGTGATAGGGATCGCCCGCATCGACCACCTTCTGCGGCAGGCCATGGGCCGAGAACAGCAGACGCAATGCCGGCGGCGATCCGGCCGCCTCCCAGGCCTTGCGGATCTGAGCGGCATGGGCGTCGGCAAGCCCCGCCGCCGTGGGATAGCAGCCGATGGCCCGAGTTCGGCCCGGCCCCCGATAGAGCCGGTTCCACTCCTTGAGCGAAGAGCCGGTCGTTGTCGTCGAATACTGGGGATAGAGCGGCAGCAGCACCACCTCGTCCGGGGCGAAGTTCGCCACCGCCCGCGCCGTCTCCGAGGTCAGCGGATGCCAGTAGCGCATGGCGATGAAGACGCGGATCTCCAAGTCGGGATCGCGGGCCTTGAGTTCGCTCTCCAGGGCGTTCGCCTGCGCCTGGGTCTCCTCCAGCAGCGGCGAGCGGCCGCCCATCATGGCGTAGTTGGCCTGGGCCAGCTTTTCCCGGCTTCGGGAGATGAAGGCCGCCAGCGGGTACCGGACGAACGCAGGCGCCCCGATGATCGCCGGATCCCGGAACAGGTTCTGCAAGAACGGCTGGACCGCCTGCAGACTGTCAGGCCCGCCAAGGTTGAACAGGACGACTGCGAGTTTCACGCTGCGACGGCCTTCGCCTTCTTGCCGGTGACCCGCTCGACGACGCGGGCGATATGCTGGACCGGCGTGTCGGGCATGACACCGTGGCCCAGGTTGAAGATGTAGGGTCCGCTTCCCCATTGCTCCAGGAGCTGGTCGACGCGGCTGTCCAGCGCCGGCCCGCCGGCCAGCAGCAACAGGTTGTCGAGCGCGCCCTGGATCGCCTTCCCGTCAGCCTGGATACGTCGGCCCAGAGCGGCGCTGGCCTGGGTGTCGAGCGCCACCGCCTGGACCGGCACGGCGCCGGCATAATTGTCCACCAGCGCCCCGGCGCTTCTGGGGAAGCCGATGAAGGGTGTGTCGACACCCGCGGCCCGGACCTTCTCCACGATCCGCGCATGCGGTCGGATCACGATCCGCTCGAACACGTCCTCGGCCAGGTTGTCGGCCCAGCTTTCGAACAGCTTCAGCGCCTGGGCGCCGGACCGAGCCTGCATCACGAGATACCTAGCCGTCGCCTCGACCAGCACGTCGAGCAGGCCGTCCAACTCCTCAGGATGCTCGTAGGCGTACCTGCGGGCCGCTTCGCGCTGGGACCCGCGGCCTTCCAGCATGTAGGTGGCGACCGTCCACGGAGCGCCGGCAAAGCCGATCAGGGCCCGCTCCGGCTCCAGTTCGGCCCGGACCCGCTCAAGCGTCTCGCCGATGTTGGCCAGCTTGGCGGTCGAGCCATCGATCGCGTCCTGAAGGTCGCCGATCGCCGGCAGAGCGCCCAGCCGTGGGCCCTCGCCCGCCTCGAACCACACGTCCTGACCGAGGGCGAGCGGGATCAGCAGGATGTCCGCAAAGACGATCGCCGCGTCCATCGGGAAGCGGCGCATGGGCTGGAGCGTGGCCTCGGCCGCCATCTCAGGATCGAAGCAGAAGGCGATGAAGTCCTTCGCTCGTGACCGAAGCTCCCGGTACTCAGGCAGCGATCGGCCTGCCTGACGCATGAACCAAACGGGGGGCCGGTCCAGGGTCTCGCCGGACAGGACGCGAAGCAGGCGGGGCGTCTCGCTCATGGAACGCTTAAAGCCTGCCCCGACGCAGGGCTCAAGGCTCGCTTCGCCCAGTCCTTCTTCCTTTCATTCTTAAGAGTCTTGAAGAAGGCGATGGAAGGAGAAGCAGGGCCTGTCGGCGGCGTGGAAAACCTTGACGATCCTTTGACTGTCCGCCGGTTCTCCCCAGGCTATCCCAAGGACCTCCGGCGCGTTTTCCCGGCCTGTGAGTTGCGGGGGCGATCGCCAAGCCCCCGGATCGCGTTAAGGAATTCTTAGTAAACGGAAGGAAAACGGCGGACGTCTCGCCGGCCATACCTGGCCATCCCAGCCCTGTGCGCACGATGACGCCCCATGGCCTGAGCCTGGGGGTTAATGAGGCGTTAACGCTGGGTTTCGTCCCCGCGTTCCCACGCCCGCGGTCTCGGCGCCTTCCGCGGCGGCGTCTATCCCCATCCGCGTTCAGCTTCGCTAAGAGAAGAGTCACCGAACTGTCCCCAGGTCTTTTTGCGGAGTCCCCTTGCCTCACTCCCAGCCGCCCCGGCTCGCGACCTACTTCCACATCCACCTGGTGTCGGACTCGACGGGCGAGACGCTGAACGCCATGGCGCGCGCGGTGTGCGCCAGGTTCGAGAACGTCCTGCCCATCGAGCACATCTACGCCCTGGTCCGCTCGCAGCGGCAGCTCGACCGGGCCCTGGGCGACATCGAGGAAGCCCCCGGCATCGTCCTGCACACCATCGTCGACGAGAAGCTGCGCGCGGCGCTCGAGGAGGGGTGCCGGCGCATGGACATGCCCTGCCTGCCGGCGTTGGATCCCTTGGTCAGCGCCATGCAGCGCTACCTGGGCGCCGCCATGACCAGCCGCGTGGGCGCGCACCTGCGGCTGGACAACGACTATTTCAACCGGATGGACGCCCTGAACTACGCCATCGGCCACGACGACGGCCAGGGCGGGCAGGACCTGGACCAGGCCGACGTCGTCCTGCTGGGCGTATCCCGCACCAGCAAGACCCCGACCTGCATCTATCTCGCCCACCGGGGCGTGCGCGCGGCCAATGTCCCGCTGGTGCCCGGCCGGCCCCTGCCGGAGAAACTGTTCCAGCTCAGGAACACCCTCGTCGTCGGCCTGTTGATCTCGCCCGACAGGCTGATCCAGATCCGGCGGAACCGGCTGCTGAGCCTGAAGGAGAACCGGGACACCAGCTACACCGACCAGGAGGCGGTCCGCGAGGAGATCATCGCCGCGCGCCGCCTTTATGAGCGCCACGGCTGGCCGACCATCGACGTGACCCGCCGGTCGGTGGAGGAAACGGCGGCCGCTGTCCTGAATCTTCTCCACAAGGGCCACGGCCAGGTGGAGGTGCTGGGATGAGCATCATTCTGGCTTCCAAGAGCGCCGCCCGCCGCGCGGTGCTGGACGGCGCGGCCGTGCCCTACGAAGTGCTGGTGGCCGGCGTCGACGAAGACGCCGTGAAGACCGGACTGCTGGCGGAGGGTGCGACGCCGCGCGACGTGGCGGACGCCCTGGCCGAGTTGAAGGCGCTGAAGGTGTCGCGCGGCCGAGCGGACTTCGTCATCGGCGCCGACCAGACGCTGGATCTGGATGGCCAGCTCTATGACAAGGCGCCGGACCTCGACGCCGCGCGCGAACGACTCAGGATCCTTCGGGGCAAGACCCACAAGCTGCATTCGGCGGTGGTGGTGGCCAAGGACGGCGGGCCGATCTGGCGCGAGGTGGTCACCGCCCGCCTGACGATGCGCGACTTCTCGGACGATTTCCTGGAGGACTATCTGAAGGTCGAGGGCGCGGCGTCGCTGGGGTCGGTCGGCTGCTATCGCCTGGAAGGGCCCGGGGCCCAGCTCTTCTCGAAGATAGAAGGGGATTACTTCGCCATCCTCGGCCTGCCGCTTATGGGCCTGCTCGACCTCTTCCGTCGCCACGGCGTGTTGGCGTCATGATCAGCGGAAAGACCGTCGTCGCCGGCGTCGTGGGGCGGCCCGTGACCCACTCTCTGTCGCCGCTGATCCACAACGCCTGGCTGGCCGCCGCCGGAATCGACGGGGTCTATGTGCCCTTCACGCCCGACGCCTTCGGCTTCGATCGGCTGGTGAGCGGATTCCGCGGCGGCGCGATCCGTGGCCTCAATGTGACGATCCCGTTCAAGGAGGCGGCGCTGGCCGCCTGTGACGAGGCCACGACGTTGGCCCGCCGCGCCGGCGCGGCGAACGTCCTGGTCTTCGATCAGAACGGCAAGGTGCTGGCCGACAACACGGACGGCCAGGGTCTGCTCGGGGCTTTCGCCGTCCAGGCGCCAGGCTGGGACGTCCGCAACGGGCCGGTCACGGTGATCGGCGCGGGCGGCGCGGCGCGGGGCGCGGTGGCGGCCTTGTTGGAGGCCGGCGCGCCCAAGGTCTGGCTGCTGAACCGGACCCTCGCCAAGGCCGACGCGATCGCCCGGGATCTTGGTCCCAAGGTGGCGCCGCTGCCGCTGAGCCATGGGGCCAGCGCCATGCAGCAGACGACCGCGGTGATCAACGCCACGTCGGCGGGGCTGGCCGGCGCCGGCGAACTCCAGGTCCCGCTCGATCTCACCCACGAGAGTACGGTGGTGATGGACATGGTCTACAAGCCGCTGGAGACCCCCTTCCTCGCCCAGGCCCGCAGCCTCGGCCGGCCCACGGTGGACGGATTGGAAATGCTGATCCAGCAGGCCATTCCCTCGTTCCAACACTTCTTCGGGCAGGCGCCGCCGACCGGCGTGGACGCCAGAGCCCTGGCGCTGGAGGCGCTGAACGCATGAAGGTCATCGGCCTCACCGGCTCCATCGGCATGGGCAAGTCGACGACAGCGTCGATGTTCCGCGAGGCGGGCATCCCGGTCTACGACGCCGACGCGGCGGTCCACGACCTCTACGACGAAGGTGGGGCGGCGGTGGGACCGGTCGGCGAGGCGTTTCCCGGCGTGGTCAAGGACGGGCGGATCGACCGCGAAGAGCTCCGCCAGCGTGTGCTGGGCAAGCCGGAGGAGCTGAAGCGGCTGAACGCCATCGTCCATCCGCTGGTGGGGCAGGACCGGATCGGCTTCTTCGAGGGCGCCCGGCAGGCCGGGGCCGACATGGTGGTGCTGGACGTGCCGCTGCTGTTCGAGACCGGCGGCCACGCCAACGTCCACGCCGTAGTGGTCGTCTCGGCCCCCCCCGAGATGCAGCGTGAGCGGGTGTTGGCGCGACCGGGCATGACCCCCGACCGGCTGGACGCCATACTCGAGCAGCAGATGGCCGACGCAGAGAAGCGTGCCCGCGCACACTATGTGGTCGATACCGGTCGCGGCCTGGACGCCGCTCGGAAACAGGTGGCCGCCATCATCGCCGACCTGCGGACGAACCAGGAATAAACCACAGGAAACGCGGGCCGGCACAGAAGGGCGAGCCGAATAACCTCCTGTGTTTTCAATGTATTCCGTGGTTTCGGGATTCAGCCTGCGGCGCTTCGGCGGTTGAGGATCGCCGCGAAGCGGGGCATGGATTGGGCATGGCGCGTGAGATCGTTCTCGATACCGAAACCACCGGCTTCGACCCGAAGACCGGGGACCGGCTGGTGGAACTGGCGGCGCTCGAGATCGAGAGTTTCGTCCCGACCGGCCGCAGCTTCCACGTCTACATAGACCCCTGCCGCGACATGCCGGCCGAGGCCGAGAAGGTGCATGGCCTGTCGGCGGCGTTCCTGAAGGGCAAGCCGCGCTTCGAGCATCCGGAGGTGGTCGAGGCGTTCCTGGAATTCGTCGGCGACGCGCCGATCATCGCCCACAACGCCGCCTTCGACCGCGGCTTCGTGAACTGGGAACTGGCCAACATCCAGCGGGAGGAGATCCCCGAGCACCGCTGGATCGACACCCTGGCCCTGGCCAAGCAGCGCTTTCCGGGCATGCACAACTCGCTCGACGCGCTCTGTAAGCGCTTCAAGATCTCGCTCAGCGAGCGCGAAAAGCACGGGGCGCTGATCGACGCCAAGCTGCTGGCCGCGGTCTATCTGGAGCTGAAGGGTGGCCGGGAACGGCGCCTGGAACTGTCGTCGGCGGCGATGGTCGAGGCGGTCGCGGTCGCCGCCCGGGTCGAATACGGCCAGAGACCCAGGCCCCTGGCCCCCCGCTCCACCGAGGAGGAGCGTGCGATCCACGCCGCCTTCATCCGCGAGAAGGTGAAGGGCGAGGATCTCTGGGCGAAATTCGGGCTCTGAACCCTGGAGCGGGCCGGCGCAGAGACCGGCCGCCCTACCCCTGTCAGGCGTGGCCGACCTGGGGGTCGGACTGGGCCTTGCGCGCCGCGTAGACGCCGGCGAAGTCGATCGGGTCGAGCAGGAACGGCGGGAAGCCGCCTTCCGAGGTCACCTCGGCGATGATCCGGCGGGCGAACGGGAAGAGGTAGCGCGGGCACTCGATGAGCAGCACCGGCTCCATCTCCTCGGCCGGCACGCCGCTGATGGCGAAGACGCCGCCGTACAGAAGCTCGACGTGGAACAGCGGTCCGTCGGTGCGCTGGGCGCGGGCCGAGAGCTTCAGGTCCACCTCGAACAGGCCGTCCTCGCGGCCGCGGGCGTTCATCTCGACGCCGAGATCGATCTGCGGCTGGTCCTGGCTGGGACGCAGGGCGTCGGGCGCTCGCGGGTTCTCCATCGAAAGATCGCGGATGAACTGGGCCAGGATTCGGATGCCGGGTTCCTGCGCCTGCGGCGCGCCCGCGCCAACGTCGGTGTCGGTCATGATCGGGTGAAGGTTCTCAATCTGGGGCGCGGCGATCGCACCTGTCCGGGGGCTGCGGCTAACATGGGCCCCACTGTGATGCAACGTCGCCCCTGACGCGGGCGTTCCCCGGGATTATATAGGACTGTCAGTCGTAATCTGTTCTAGATAGCCAGCCTTGTCCGAAAGCCCGCAATTGCTCGAACTGATCATCTTCGCCGGCCTCGCCGCCATCGTGCTGTACCAGCTCTACACCGTGCTGGGCCGGCGGGTGGGCCGCCAGCCGGAGGATCGCCCGGCCGCCGAGGTCGCGGGCCCGGCCGCGCGCCCGCTCGACCGGATGGCCGAGCCCGCGGACGACGGGGTGGAGCTGACCGGCCTGGCCGCCGTGAAGGCCCAGGATCCCAGCTTCGACATGAACCGTTTCCTGGGCGGCGCGAAATCCGCCTACGAGATGGTCGTCAAGGCCTTCGCCGATGGCGACAAGAAGACGCTCGGCAATCTGCTGGCGCCCCAGGTGCTGGAAAGCTTCGAGGCTGCGATCGACCAGCGGGCGGCCGAGGGCCGGACCGAGACGGTGGAGTTCCTGCACGCGCCGCGCGCCGACGTGGAAAAGGCCGAGGTGGTTTCGGGCGATCTCGCCCGCCTGACCGTGCGGTTCCTGGCCGAGTTCCGCAGCCGCAGCCGGGGTCCGGAAGGCGAAGCCGTGGATGACCGCCGCACCGCCGAGCTGTGGACTTTCGAGCGCCGGCTGAAGAGCCGCGATCCCAACTGGACTCTGGTCCACGTCGACGCCGCCGAGGCGTAGCGACCGTTGCGGGGGGCGAGTGTCGCGGCCCGGTGGGCGGGCCTGACCCTGGCCGTCCTGAGCGTGGCTGCTTGCGCCACGCCCTCCGAACACGGACCGCCGCCGCCCGGTTTTCCCCAGCCGGAGGCCCCGCCTCCGCGTCCTGCCCCGCCCGAACCCCCTCGGCGGATGCCCGTGGCCGAGCTGCCGGGCTGGGCCTCTGACGATCTCGACGCCGCTTTCGCCGCCTGGAAGGCGACCTGCCACGTGGCGAAGGCGCCCGCCACCGCCGAACTGTGCGCGAGGGCGCGGGCCGTGCGGGAAACCGGCTCAGGAGTCGGCCGGGCGTTCCTCGAAGCGTTCTTCGAGGCCGAAGCCGCCCCGGGGGAAGGCGTGCTGACCGCCTACTTCGCGCCGATCTACCCCGCCCGTCGCAGCCCAGACGCCGAGTTCAGCGCGCCCGTGCGCCCCAGGCCGGCCGATCTGCGCGTCGAGAACGGCGCCGTCCTGAGGGTTCTCGCCAACGGCGCCGCCGAGCCCTACCCAGAACGCGCCGCGATCGAGGCCCAGGCCGCCGAGGCGCCGCTCGCCTGGATGCGGCCGGAGGAGCTGTTCTTCCTGCAGGTCCAGGGTTCCGGCCTGCTGGTGTTCGAGGATGGCCGGCGGATGAAGGCGCTCTATGCCGCCCACAACGGCCGACCGTTCGTGGGTATCGCGAACCCGATGCGCGATCGCGGCCTGCTGCCCGGGAACAACACCTCGGGGGATGCGATCCGCCAATGGCTGGCGGCGAACCGCGGCCCCGCGGCGGACGAGATCATGCGGCTGAACCCGCGCTACGCCTTTTTCCGCCTGGCCCCGGACGACAGCCGTCCGCCGGTGGGGGCCGCCAATGTTCCGCTGCCTGCGGGCCGCGCGATCGCCGTTGATCCGGCGTTCCACGCCTATGGAGAGCTGGCGTGGATCGATGGCCAGGCGCCGCTGCTGGCGGGCGCGTTCCCGAGCTATCGTCGGCTTGTCGCGACGCTGGACACCGGCGGGGCGATCCGCGGCGAGGTGCGGGCCGACCTGTACCTGGGCGAAGGCGAGGCCGCAGGCGTGGAAGCTGGCCGGGTCCGCCACACGCTGCGACTCTGGCGCCTGGTTCCAAAACCGTGAAACGGCCGCTCAAACCCGAGGAGCTGAGGATCTGGGGCCTGGTGGCCGGCACCGTCCATCCGCTGCCCGGGCGCAACACCCCGAAGGCGGCCCGGCCCCAGACCCTGGACGCGCCGGCCCGGATCGAGCCGAAGCGCGCCGCCGAGGTGGCGCAGGCCCTCCGCGATGGGGTGGACCCCATCGAGCCAAACCGGCGCCGGCGGATCAGTCGCGAGCGCGAGGAGATCGGCGCCCGCATCGACCTGCACGGCCTTACCCAGGAGCGCGCGTTGGCCGCCCTGGAGTCGTTCCTGCGGAGGTCGTGGGACGAGGGCTATCGCGCCGTGCTGGTGATCACAGGCAAGGGCGTGCAGGGGGATGGAATCCTGCGCAGGCGCGTGCCGGAGTGGCTGGGCGCGCCGCACCTGTCGACCATCGTGGCGGGCATCTCGGAAGCACACAAACACCACGGCGGCGCAGGCGCGCTCTATGTCGCGCTCAAGCGGAAGCCGCGCAGCTAGCAGCTAGAAGTCGACGGCGATGCCCTTGCGCTCCCAATCGCCGAAGCGGGTGGGCTCGGGACCCTTGGGTCCGCCGTTCTCCGGGGGCAGGGACTCGGCGTCGCGGCGGCGGGCCTCGGCCTCCTCCAGGGCGCGGCGGGCGGCGGGGCTGAGGTCCTTGCCGGGGGCGGCGTTCGGCGGGTTCTCGTCCATGGCGACGATGTAGGCCCTTGCGCGCCGGCCTCCAAGCGGGCACGCCCCGCGGCGTGAGCGAAACCGACGACATCCGCGGCCTGCCGGCCCGCGCCGCCGCCCTCGACCTCCTGACCACGGCCCTGTCGCGCCGGGCGGGATTGGACGAGGGCCTGAGCCACCCCGCCATGGCGGCCCTTGAGCCCCGCGACCGCGCCTTTGCCCGCGCGCTGGTCATGGCGACCCTGCGGTGGCTGGGGCCGATCGACACCGCGCTGCAGTCCCGGCTGAAGAAGCCGCCGCCCGAGCGGATCGTGAACGTGCTGCGTCTGGGCGCGGCCCAGCTGCTGGTGCTGAAGACCCCGGCCCACGCCGCCGTCGGCGCCACCGTCGACCTCTGCGCCGCGCAGAAGGGCGGGGAGTCCTTCAAGGGCCTGGTGAACGCCGTCCTGCGCGGGCTGACGCGCGAGCCGCCGGACCTGGCCGACCCCAGCCTGATGGCGCCCACCTGGCTCGCCGCCCGGTGGCGCTCCGCCTATGGCGCGGCCGACGCCGACGCCATTGCGGCCCTGGTCGGCGAGGAGCCGGCCACGGACATCACTCTGCAGGACCCCGCCGACGCCGCCGAGCTGGCCGTGCCCCTGGAGGCGGCGCCCCTGCCGGGCGGCGGCCTGCGCGTGGGACTGAAGGGCGAGGTATCGACCTGGCCCGGGTTCGCGGACGGCCGGTGGTGGGTGCAGGACGCCTCGGCCGCCGTGCCCGCGCGCCTGCTGGAGGTCCAGAAGGGCCAGGCGGCGCTCGACCTCTGCGCCGCGCCGGGCGGCAAGACGCTGCAGATGGCCGCGGCGGGCGCCAAGGTCACCGCCGTGGACCGCTCCGCCGGTCGCATCAAGCGGGTATCGGAGAACCTCAAGCGCACGGGCCTGGGCGCGGAGGTGGTAGTGGCCGACGCGGCGGACTGGTCCGACGGTCGCACGTTCGACGCGGTGTTGCTGGATGCGCCCTGTTCCGCCACCGGCACACTCCGCCGCCACCCCGATGTGCTGTGGGTGGCCAGTCCCGCCGACGTGCCGAAGCTGGCGGCGGTGCAGAGCCGCCTCCTGGATTCGGCCGCGCGTCGGACGAAACCGGGCGGCCGCCTGGTCTACTGCGTCTGCTCCCTGGAGCCCGAGGAAGGCGAGGGCCAGGTCGCCGCGTTCCTGGCGCGGAACAAGGCTTTCCGGCTGGAGCCGATGACCCCGGGCGAAGGCGGCGCGCCCGAGGCCAGCCTTCGCGCGGACGGGACGCTCCGAATCCTGCCCCACCACCGCCCCGGCGGCACGGACGGGTTCTATGTGGCCCGGATGCGCCGCGACGGGTGAGCGACGTCTGGCCGTAGGGGCCGCATCACGGTAAGCGAAGGCATGGCCAAGCCTGTGATCATCGCCCCGTCCATCCTCGCGTCCGACTTCGCGAAGTTGGGAGAAGAGGTGCGCGCCATCGAGGCGGCCGGCGCCGACTGGGTCCATGTGGACGTCATGGACGGCCACTTCGTGCCGAACATCACCATCGGGCCGGACGTGGTGAAGGCCCTGCGCCCGCACGCGAAGATCCCCTTCGACGTCCACCTGATGATCGCCCCGGCCGACCCGTACATCGAGGCGTTCGTGGCGGCGGGCGCTGACTATGTCAGCGTGCACCCGGAGGCGGGTCCCCACCTGAACCGCACCCTGAAGCAGATCCGCAAGCTCGGCGCGAAGGCGGGCGTGGTGTTCAACCCCTCCACCGATCCGTCGGTCATCCAGTGGATGATGGACGAGGTCGACCTGATCCTCGTGATGTCGATCAACCCGGGCTTCGGCGGCCAGACCTTCATGCATTCGCAGCTCAGGAAGATCGAAGCCCTGAGGAAAATGATCGACGCGGAGGGTCGCGACATCCCGCTGGAAGTCGACGGCGGGGTCACGCCCGAGACCGCGCCGCTCTGCATCGCGGCCGGCGCGACCGCCCTGGTGGCCGGAACCGCGGTGTTCCGCGGCGGGCCCGAGCGCTACGCCGCCAACATCGCCGCCTTGAGGGGCTGAGCGGCGGGCCGTGGCCGGGCTCCGCGCGCCTCGCCTTCCGGGACGCCACCTGGCCCTGGCGCTCGTCGCCGGCGCCGGGCAGGCCGTGCAGGAAGAGTGGCGGGCGTCGCCGACCTGGCGGTGGGCCGCCGCCCGGCCGCGACCGGACGGCTTCGGCATACAGGCGCGAGATTTCCGTCCCGTGGATCCCGAGGCGGGCCGGGCGATCATGGCCGGCGCCTTCGTGCTGGCGGGGCAGACCCTGGCCGTGGGGATCCGCGGCGACCCGTGGGACCGGCCCAGCCCCAGCCGCCCCTTCGCCGAGGCGCTGCATCGTTTCGAATGGCTGCCGTCCCTGATCGCCACCGGACCCGACGGCGCGGCGGAAGCTCTGCGGCTGACGCTGGAATGGCGGCGACTGTTCGGCCGCTGGAACGCCTTTGCCTGGTCGCCCGCGGTGATGGCGCGGCGGGTCTTCAACCTTGCCTGCGCGGGCCCGGCCCTGGCGGCGCGTGCGTCCGACGCCGAGACCGCCCGGATCGCCGCGGACCTGGCGCGGCAGGCGCGGGACCTGCTGGCGGCCGGCGGCGCCGAAGACGCCGTGGAGCGGTGCGTCTGTGCGGCGGTGGCCGGAGCGGCGCTGCGCGGGCCGCCGGGTCGGAAGCTGCTGGACAAGGCCCTGGCGCGGCTTCCGCGCGCACTGGCCGCCACCGTTGGCGCGGACGGCGGTCACGCCACGCGGCGGCCGGACCTGGCGCTGGAGCTGCTGTTCGACCTGCAGACCCTGGACGAGGCCATGGTCCAGCGCGGGATGGCTGCGCCTGAGGGGGTGCAGCGGGCGATCGACCGGCTGGCCGGGGCGGTGCGGTTCTTCACCCTCGCCGACGGGTCGCTGGCGACCTTCCATGGCGGCGGCGCGCGGACGGCGCCTTACGTGGCCGCGGCGCGAGCCCAGGACGAGGCCGGCGACCGCCCTCTCCCCAGTCAGCTCGGCGGCTACGAGCGGCTGGACGCGCCCGGCCTGCAGATGGTGGCCGATGTGGCCGCGCCGCCGGCGGGGGTCTGGAGCCGGAGCGCCAGCGCCCACCCGCTCGCGGTCCAGGTGCTGGCCGGCGGGCGCCGGCTGATCGACGCCGGCGCTGGTCGGCTGATCCGCGACGGCGCCACGATGGACGTTGGCGAGCGGGGCGTCGGCGAGGTGCTGGCGGGCCATGTGGCGAAGAGCCTTGGACCGCGCCTGGTCGACAGCGATATCTTTGTCGAGGCCCAGCGGCACGAGGCGGCCGGCGCCCTCTGGCTGGACCTGGCGCACCAGGGCTGGATGCCCCGGCACGGGCTGGTGCATCAGCGACGGCTCTACCTCGATACCGAGGCCGGGGAATTGCGCGGCGAGGATCGATTGACCCCGACGGCCCGGGCGCAAGGGCCCGATGGACGGCATTTCGTCCCCTACGCCCTGCGGTTTCCGCTGCACCCCGGCGTGCAGGCCATGGTCTCGCAGGACAAGCGCAGCGTGCTCCTTCGCCTGCCTGGCCCGGGAGCGGGCTGGATCCTGCGGAACGACGTGCTGGACTTCTCCCTGGAGACCCTGACGCCGGGTCCCGGCCTCCTGCTCGTGCTGCGCGGGCAGCGGCGGGCGGACTCCGGCGCCAGGGTGCGGTGGAAGCTCGCGCCCGCGCGGCAGGGCGTTGACGGGCCGAAGGCGCAGGCGTAGTGCGGCGGCGTCCGCGTGACTGGCGACTTGAGGTGGGCGACCACCGGGGAGCGCGGGCCCCATAACGCCGCGCGCCTGGGCATTTTTCCCTTGTGACTTCAGAGGAGAATGCCGTGCCCGCAGCACCCGACTTCCCACCCGCCCCCGATAAGGTCCTCGTCCGCCGCGCCCTGCTGTCGGTTTCGGACAAGACGGGCCTGGTCGACGCCGCCCGCAAGCTGGCCGACCTGGGCGTCGAGCTGGTCTCCACCGGCGGCACCCGCAAGGCGATCGCCGACGCCGGCCTGCCGGTAAAGGACATCTCGGAGCTGACCGGGTTCCCCGAGATGATGGACGGGCGCGTGAAGACGCTGCATCCGATCGTCCACGGCGGCCTGCTGGGCGTGCGTGACGCGCCCGAGCACAAGGCGGCCATGGAGGCCCACGGCATCGGCGCCATCGACCTCGTCTATGTGAACCTCTACCCGTTCGAGGCCACTGTGGCCGCTGGCGGCGACTACGAGACCTGCGTCGAGAACATCGACATCGGCGGGCCGGCGATGATCCGTTCGGCCGCCAAGAACCACGGCTATGTCGCCATCTGCACCGAGCCCTCCGACATGGCCGAGGTGCTGGGCGAGCTCGCGGACGGCGGGGCCACCACGCTGGCGCTCCGCAAGTCGCTGGCGGCGCGGGCCTATGCCCGCACGGCGGCCTACGACGCGGCGATCTCGGGCTGGTTCGCCGCGCAGCTCGGCGACGAGGCGCCCCGCCGCAAGGCGTTCGCCGGCGAGCTGGTCCAGACCATGCGTTACGGCGAGAATCCGCACCAGGCCGCGGCCTTCTACCGCTTCCCCAACCCGCGGGTCGGTGTGGCGACGGCCCGTCAGCTCCAGGGCAAGGAGCTGAGCTACAACAACATCAACGACACCGACGCGGCGTTCGAGCTGATCGCCGAGTTCGACCCGGCGAACGGCCCGGCCTGCGCCATCATCAAGCACGCCAATCCCTGCGGCGTGGCGACCGGCGCCTCGCTACGGGAAGCCTATGAACGGGCCCTGGCGTGCGACCCCACCAGCGCGTTCGGCGGCATCGTGGCGCTGAACTCGAAGCTGGACGCGGCGACCGCCGAGAAGGTGCTGGAGATCTTCACCGAGGTGGTGATCGCCCCCGACGCCGACGAGGACGCCGTCGCCCTGTTCCGCAAGAAGAAGAACGTCCGCCTGCTGACCACCGGCGGCCTGCCCGACCCGACCGCGGCCAGCGACACCTTCCGCTCGGTGGCGGGGGGCTTCCTGGTTCAAGGTCGGGACACCGCGCGCCTGACGTCGGCGGACCTGAAGGTGGTGACGAAGCGTGCGCCGACCGAGGCCGAGGTGCGCGACATGCTGTTCGCCTTCACCATCGCCAAGCACGTGAAGTCCAACGCCATCGTCTACGCGCGGGAAGGCCAGACCCTGGGCGTCGGCGCCGGCCAGATGAACCGCAAGGACTCCGCCCGCATCGCCGCGTTGCGCGCCGCGGACTTCGGCCTGGATCTCAAGGGCTCGGCCTGCGCGTCGGAAGCGTTCTTCCCGTTCCCCGACGGATTGATCCAGGCGGCGGATGCCGGCTGCACCGCCGTGATCCAGCCCGGCGGCTCGATCGGTGACGACAAGGTGATCGCGGCGGCGGACGAGCGCGGCCTCGCCATGGTGTTCACGGGGGTGCGGGTCTTCCGGCACTGAGGCCGGAGACCTTTCCCACGATCGAGGGTCAGAAACGAAAAGGACGCCAAAGGGCCCGGCCCCTTGGCGTCCTTGTCGTCTTGTCGACCCATTGCCGGCGCAGCGCGCCGGTTTGGCTCAGGCGCGGCCCAGGCGGCGGGCGGCCCCGTCGCTGCGCGGGGCCTGCAGCTCGGCCAGCACTTCGTTCAGGCGGCCCAGCTCGGCGGTGAGCTGTTCGCGGCGACGCTCCAGCTTGGCCGTGGCGCAGGCATGGCCCTGGCCGCCATCGTCCTCGGCGTTCAGGACATCCTCGATGTCGGGCAGCGAGACGCCAGCCTTGCGCAGGCGGGCGATCCATTCCAGCCGACCGCGGGCGACGGGGTCGTAGTAGCGGGCGTTCAGACGGTCACGACGAGCCTCGACGAGGCCCTTTTCCTCATAGAAGCGCAGGGCGCGGGCCGTGAGGCCGAAGAGGCGCATGGCGCCGGCCATGCCGAGGCGGGGCAGGTGGTGGATGTTCTCGCGGGTCATGTTTCCGTCCGAAGGCGATGGAGCGACACCGGCGAAACCGGCGGCGAGCTGGAGCGCTTCTTTACAGGTCCGCAAAACCCCGCTGACCTGTGGGGTGACGCCCTTGAGCTCGCGAGGCGGGAGTACGCCCTTGTCGCCTTCGGATTTCAAATGACTTCGTGCGAAGACTTGACGGCGAGCCCAGGCTGGTTTGTGAAATTGTGAAATGCGCTACAAGCTCTTCGTCGGCCCCAAGGTGCGTCAGTTGCGAAGCCGCAGAGGCTGGCGGCTGGAGGCCTGCGCCCAGAAGCTGGGGATCTCGGTCAGCTACCTGTCGCAGATCGAGGCCAACCAGCGGCCGGTGACCGACCGGGTCCTCATGGGCCTGATCCAGACGTTCGGCGTGCCCGCCGAGACCTTCGAGGCGGATAACGACCAGCGCTTGATCGCCGACCTGCGCGAAGCCGTGGCCGAGAGCGGCGCGGGCGAAGATCCCATCCCCCTCAGCGAGTTGCGCCAGGTGGCCCTGCAGCCGCCGGCCCTGGCGCGGCGGTTCCTGGATCTCCATCGCGCCAACCACCGGCTGGGCGAACGGCTGAAGCTGACGGAGGAAGCCGTGGCTCTGGACGAGGCGACGGCCGCCTCGTCGCTGCTGCCCTACGAGGAGGTCCGCGACTTCTTCCACTTCAAGGACAACTACATCGACAGCCTGGACCGCGCGGCCGAGGAGCTGGCGCAGGAGATCGGCCTGGACGCCCCCGCCTCGGCCGACATGCTGCTCGAGATGTACCTGCGCGAGCGGCTGGGCGTGCGCGTCCGCTATGCGCCCATGGACGACGTCATGCGCCGCTACGACCCCACGGCGCACGAACTCTGGCTCAACTCGTCCCAGCCGGCCGCCACGCGCGCGTTCCAGATGGCGTTCCACCTGGCGGTGGCCAACCTGTCGGACGTCATCGAGGACGAGCTGGCCGAGGCGCGCTTCAAGAGCCCGGAGGCGGTGGATGTCTGCCGCGTGGGCCTCGGCAACTTCGCCGCCGGCGCCCTGCTGATGCCCTACCGGCGCTTCGCCGCCGAAGCCAAGGCCCGCCGGCACGACGTCGAGCAGCTCGCCGCCCACTTCGGGGTCAGCCTGGAGCAGGTGTGCCACCGGCTCTCGACGCTCCAGCGCCCTGGCCACCGGGGCGTGCCGTTCTACTTCGTGCGGCTGGACTACGCGGGCAACATCACCAAGCGGCACAGCGCCACCCGCTTCCGCTTCGCGCGTTTCGGCGGCGCCTGCCCGTTGTGGAACGTCCACGACGCCGTGGCCTCGCCCGACCGTTTCCTGGTGCAGATCGCGTCCATGCCGGATGGGGTGCGCTACCTCTGCGTGGCGCGCGCGGCCGTGAAGCGGTCCGAGTCGTACCTGGCCCCCGACCGGCGCTACGTCCTGGGTTTCGGCTGCGAGATCGAGCACGCCCACGAGCTCGTCTACTCGCAGGGCCTGGACCTCAAGGGGCCCGCCTCGCCGATCGGCGTCTCGTGCCGCATCTGCGAGCGCGACGACTGCGCGCAGCGCGCCTTCCCCCCGGTGGACCGGCGGCTCAACGTGCCGAAGCATGAGCGCCGCACGGTGCCGTTCCGGCTGGGACCCTAAGCTCGGCGCTTCCGGCCGCTCGCCGCCTCGGCGGCCAGTTCGCGCAGGGCGGCGTTGGCGATGGTGAGCTTGGCGAAGGTCCAGGCGCCGCCGCCGTGCTCGATCTCCTCCACCGTCCGGGTCGCCGCGCGCGCCAGGTCGGGCCTCAGGGCCGCCCAGGCGGACACCGCGGCGGCGGCCGAGGCGCCGTCGTCCCCCGCCTGCGATCCGCCGGCGAATGTCATGATCGCTCGGGTGAGCTGGGCCTGTTCGGCGACCAGGTCCTCGATCAGGCGGCGAAGGGCCGTCCGCTCGAAGATGTCGCCGGCCCTGAATTCGCCGGCCGCCGCCCGCAGGCGGTCGAAGGCGAACGCCGCGCCGGTGGCGTAGTAGAGCCGCGCCACATTGGGCAGGGACCAGCTCGACGCCTCGGCGAGGTCCACCAGGTCGGCGGCGTTGGTCAGCGGGCTCAGCACGCCGACGGTCCAGGCCCGGTCGGCGGGCGCGCCAGCCTGGACCAGCTTGTCGACACCTGCCTGGACGTAGCCCCTCTCCGCCGCCGATAGGATGTCGGGCAGCAGGCGCCGAAGGTTCTTGAAGCCGGGCGAATAGCGGCCGGCCAGCTCGTCCACGGAAAGCCCCTCGCGACCCGCCCGGCGGGCGAGCCAGAAGGTGGCGCCCCGCAGCGCGCCGGCCAGCCGGCGGAAGAGCTGCATCTGCGCGCTGGCCGGGATCTTGAGATCCAGGGCCTCGACCTCCGCCCAGAGGGCCTCGAAGTCCAGCGCCTGCTTGGCCGCTTCGTAGCCGGCCGTCAGGGCCACCACGTCGCAGCCGGCCGAGGCCATGGCCCGGCTGGGGAAGCTGGGCCCACAGCGGTTGACCATGTCGTTGGCGATCACCGTGGCGATGATGTCCCGCCGCAGCCGGTGAGCCTTGATGGACTCCTTCCAGGGCTTGCGGATCGGCTTGGGGAAGTAGGTCTCCAGCCGCTGCTCGAAGAAGGGGTCGTCCGGCGCCTCGCTGGCGACGATCTCGCGTTTCAGTTCCAGCTTGCCGTAGGCCAGCAGGACGGCCAGTTCGGGCCGGGTGAGGCCCCGGCCGGCCGCCAGGCGCTCGGAAATCGCCAGGGCGTCCGGCAGGCCCTCAACGGCGCGATCCAGGCGACCCTTGTGCTCGAGGTCGCTCATGAACCGCGCGTGCGGCTCCAGCTCGCCGGCCGAGTCCATCTCGAGCAGCGAGAGCGCCAGGGTCTGATCGTAGTTGTGGGCCAGGACGTGAGCGGCCACCTCGTCGACCATGGACCGCAGGATGGTGTCGCGCTTCTTGCGGGTCAGCTCACCCTGCCGTTCGAGCATCCCGGAGGCGATCTTGATGTTCACCTCGTGGTCCGAGGAGTCGACGCCCGCGGAGTTGTCGATGGCGTCGGTGTTCACCCGCCCGCCGCCTTGCGCGAACTCGATGCGACCGGCCTGGGTCAGGCCCAGGTTGGCGCCCTCGCCCACCACCTTCACCCGCAGGTCGGCGCCGTTGACGCGCACCGCATCATTGGCCTTGTCGCCGGCGTCGGCGTGGGTCTCGGCCTTCGCCTTCACATAGGTGCCGATGCCGCCCAGGTAGAGCAGCTCCGCCGGGGCCTTGAGGATGAGGTTGATCACCTCGGTCGGCGAGAGGCTCTCGGCCTCGGTCCCGAGGAAGGCCCGGACCTCGGGCGTCAGCGGGATCGACTTCAGGGAGCGGGCGAAGACGCCGCCGCCCTTGCTGATCTTCTTCTTGTCGTAGTCGTCCCAGGACGAGCGCGGCAGGGCGAACATGCGCTCGCGTTCCGCATAGCTCTTCGCCGGATCCGGGTCGGGATCGAGGAAGATGTGGCGATGGTCGAACGCGGCCTGCAGCCGGATCTGCCGCGACAGCAGCATGCCGTTGCCGAACACGTCGCCCGACATGTCGCCGCAGCCGACGACGGTGAAGGGCTCGGACTGGATGTCCTTGCCCAGTTCCCGGAAGTGGCGCTTCACCGCCTCCCAGGCGCCGCGGGCCGTGATGCCCATGACCTTGTGGTCGTATCCCGCCGAGCCGCCCGACGCGAACGCGTCGCCCAGCCAGAAGCCGTAGGACTCGGCCACGCCGTTGGCGATGTCCGAGAACGTGGCCGTCCCCTTGTCTGCCGCCACCACCAGATAGGGATCGTCGCCGTCGTGCGCGATCACGGCCTCGGGCCGGATCACCTTGCCCCGGGCGTCCAGGTTGTCGGTCAGGTCCAGCAGGCCGAACAGGAAGGTCTTGTAGGCGGCGATCGCCTCGGTGCGGATCGCCTCGGGCGAGCCGCCCTTCGGGAGCTGTTTCGGATAGAAGCCGCCCTTGGACCCGACGGGCACGATGACCGCGTTCTTCACCTGCTGGGCTTTCACCAGCCCCAGGACCTCGGTGCGGAAGTCGTCCCGCCGGTCCGACCACCGCAGGCCGCCGCGCGCCACCGGGCCGAAGCGCAGGTGCACACCCTCGACCTGGGTCGACCACACGAAGATCTCGCGGTGAGGCTTCGGCGCGGGCAGGTCGGCGAGCTCGCCGCTGGCCACCTTGAACGAGATGTAGGGCTTTTGGGTCCCTTCCGGCGTACGCTGGTAGAAGTTGGTCCGCTGGACCGCGCCGACCAGCAGCGCGAGCCGCCGCAGCACGCGGTCGTCGTCCAGGCTCTCCACCGCCTGCAGCGCCTCGACGATCTCGGCCATCACCGCGGCCGCCTGGCTCTTGCGCGCTTCGACGTCGGCGTTGATCGCGGGGTCGAACTTGATGCGGAAGAGGTCGAGGATCAGCCGGGTCACGCCCGGATGGGCGGTCAGCGCCTGCTCCTGCACCCGCTGCGACGGATCCAGGCCCGACTGCTGACGGTAGCGGGCCAGCGCCCGGACCAGGGCCGCCTCGCGCCAGGAGATGGACAGCTCCAGCACCAGACGGTTGAACCCGTCGTTCTCTGTGCGGCCGGTCCAGACCGCGACGACGGCGTCCTCGAAGGTCTCCTTGACCTCGGCGAAGACGAGATTGGCGCCGCGCGGGTCCTGGATCTCGAAGTCGTGGACCCACACCGGATCGCGGCCCTCGGGCGTCACGCGGAAGCCGGCTTCGGCCATGGCCTTCAGGCCCATATTCTCCAGGATCGGCAGCACGTCGGCCAGCGGGGCCGGCTCGCCCCGGCGGTACAGCTTGAAGCGGAACTCCAGCGGCCCGTCCGTCGCCTTGCGATAGGCCCGGGCGCAGATCGCCCGGTCGGGGCCGAAGCCCTCGATGACGGCGACGTCCTCCAGCGCCTCGGCGGCGTCAAAGCGATCTCGGTAGCCGGCAGGAAAGGCGTCGCGATAGCGCGCCACGGTCTCGCCCACGGTCTCCGGGTCCACCGCGCCCGCCCGCACGGCGGCGTCGAAGCGATCCTCCCAGGTGCGCGCGGCCTCGGCGATCTCGGCCTCGACCTTCCTCAGGTCGGGCGTCAGGTGCTTGCCGGGCGTGAAGCCGATGATGAAGTGCACCCGCGCCAGGGGCGTGTCGTTGAAGCTGGGGTAGTATGCCGACAGCCGCCCTCCGTAGGCGGCGGTCAGGATGTCGCCCGCCTTCTTCCGGAGGTCGGAGTCGTACCGGTCGCGCGGCACGAACAGCAGCACCGAGGCGAAGCGATCGAAGGGATCCTTGCGCTCGAACAGCCGCACGCGCGGCCGATCCGAGAGGTGCAGGATGCCGAGCGCCATATCGAGCAACTCGTTCTCGCTGACCTGGAAGAGCTCGTCGCGCGGATGGTTCTCGACGATGTTCTTGAGGCGCTTCTCGTTGTAGCTGCCGGGCGCCGCGCCCGCCCTGGCCATGACCCGGGCCACCTTCTCGCGAACGAGCGGCACGGCGCTGGCGGGCTGGTCGTAGGCGTCGGCGGTGAACAGCCCGACGAAACGCATCTCACCCGACGGCCGGCCGTCCGCGCCGTAGCGCTTGACCCCCACGTAGTCCATGTAGCCCCGTCGGTGGACGCGGCTCTTCACGTTCGACTTGGCGATGGTGAGGGCCGGGTCGCGGACGATCCGGTCCTTCATGGCGCCCATCAGCACAGCCGGCTCGTTGGCGCGGCGCAGCACCGTGCGGTCCGGATCGCGCAGGACGCCGAGGCCGTCCGTCGGCTGGTACAGCGGCTCCTCGGCCGCGTAGTCGCCGTTCTTCAGCCGCGGGTACTCGTAGGCCCTGGCCCCCAGGAAGACGAAGTGCTGGGCGTGCAGCCACCTGAGGAACTCGATCTCGTCGGGCCTCGCCTTGCCGGACGCCTCGAGCTCCTCGACCGTGCGGCCCATCAGCTCGAGCATGGCAGGGAAATCGTCCACCGCGGCGCGAACGTCGGCCAGGGTGTCCTTCACGCCCTCGACGAGCGCCTTCTCGCGGTCGGCCCCGATGGGCTCGAGCATCACCTCGATCATCGACTCGCGGCGGGCTGTCCCCCCCTCGGTGCGATAGCCGGCGCGGTCGCGCGGGACCTCCACGACCGGGTGGAACATGGCCCGGACAGACAGTCCCTGGTCGGCGATCTCCCCCATGACGCTGTCGACCAGGAAGGGCGCGTCGTCCTGCACGATTTCCAGCCGGTCGAGCGGTCCTCCTTCGGCGGCGACGATGCGGACCTGCGGCCCGCGGCCCCGGCGGCGCTCGGCGAAGCGCCAGAAGTCGGCCAGGTTGCGGGCAAGATCCGCCGTGGACAGCTCGGGAAGTTCGTCCGGCTGGGCGTCCGCGGCCGCCTGGGCGGCAAAGGCCTTCGCGGCGACCTGGGCGGTGTCGGCCTGCAGCTCGGCGACGAGGGCGCGGGCCAGGGCGGAGCTGGCGCGGGGCTTGCGGCTCATCGGGAGGCCTCCCCGAATGCGAGGACGCCGCCGGAGGAGAGTGTCCGGCGGCGTTTGGCTCCGCCGTGGGGGATCGGCGGAACTCGGGGTGCTCGCTGCGCCCGTGGGGTTGGGGAACGGGCGCACCAGTCGGACATCTGCGTCGTCCGACCACCATCAGATAGGAAGCAGGCAATCACGATTTAAGTCCCAGATCGCAAGTTCTTTGAGCGGCGTTTTGCGGCCGGCCGAGATGCCGGCGGCGGCGAAGGACCCTGGTCGGGCGTGGTGTCGGGACTGATGTCGCGCGACGGTCCCGGATCTCCGTCTTCGGAAAGCAGCACCGCGATCCAGCGTGTCCCCGGAAACTGAGCCAGGATGACCATCATCACAGTCGTCAGAGGGGTCGACAGGAAGGCGCCGGGCAGACCCCAGACGGCGCTCCAGAACGCCAGGGCGAGCAGCAGAACGATGGGGTCCATGTTCAGGCTGCGGCCCTGCATGCGCGGCTGGATGATATTGCCGACGAACATGGTGATCGCCTGCAGCACCCCGAACAGGACGACGGCCTGCCACAGCGTGTCGAACTGGAGGATCGCGAAGATCGGCGGGAGGGCGACGGCCACGATGCCGCCCACCACCGGGATGTAGGAGGCGATGAAGATCAGGATCGCCCAGAACACCGCGTTGTCGAGGCCCACGGCCGCCATCGCGATCCAGGAGGCCACGGCGATCATCAGGCCCGTGACGGTCTGGACCCAAAGATATTGCTCGACGCCGTTGCGGATCCGCAGGAAGGCGGCCACCGCTTCCTGCCGCTCGTCGCGGGCGCCGAACAGGCTGACCGCCTTGCGCTCCCAGCCGCGCCGCGACGCCAGGATAAAGCCCAGGTAGACGAGCACGAAGGCGGCCGTGGACGCGAAGGTCTGCAGCCCCCGGGCCACCTGGCCCAGGTGGCTGGCGGGGTCGGCCTGCTGGATGAGCTGGGTGATGGTCGGCGGCACATCCATCCCGACCATGCCGGCGAGGCGGGCGATGATGCCGTTGAGCTTTGGCGCATAGGCCACGAGCTGGGTCGCGAAGTTCGTGGCGTTGTCCGCCACGAAGAAGGCGGCGCCGCCGAAGATGGCCACCGAGAGGACGACCGCCAAGGGCACGGCCGCCCGCCGCGATACGCCGGGCAGACGCGCCTGAAGCACCCGCGCGAAGCCATCGATCATCACCGCCAGGAACATGGCGAGGGCCAGGGGCGTCAGGATGTCGGACAGCCAGAAGAGGACGGCGCCGGCCGCGATCGTCGCCAGAATGACCAGGGCGTTACGCGAGACCGGATCGGCGGCGGGGGCGGGCATGCGCGCTTTCACAGAGGACAGGGCGGGCGACTGTCGACGTCGTCGCCAGCGGCGTCAAATCGGGCGTGCTGTACCCCGGTTTTCCGGGATTGGGGAGTGATTTTGCCCCGCATTATGCCCGAGTCGGCATGGATCGACGCTCAGTCGTGGATTTTCGCAGCGCGAAACCCCGGCATCCATGAGAACCACGGAAAACATAGAGCGCACGGGTGACGTTGCGAATGGGGCCTGGGAGCACTGGCCCTTCCGTGTTTTCTGTGTGCTTCCGTGGTTCGTGAATCAGCAGGGATCTAGAATGACCGACAATGCCGTCCTGATCGGGTTTTCCGGCCAGCCCGAGCAACTGCTGCTGCATCGGGCCAACCGGCACGGCCTGGTGGCGGGCGCCACCGGCACCGGCAAGACGGTGACATTGCAGGTCCTGGCCCAGAGCCTGTCGGACGCCGGGGTGCCGGTCTTCGCCGCCGACGTGAAGGGCGACCTGTCGGGGATCGCCGCCGCGGGCGCGCCGAACGAGAAGATGCTGGCGCGGGCCGCGAGCATGAACCTGGCCCTGCATCCCGCCGCCGCGCCGGTGGTGTTCTGGGACCTGTTCGGCGAGGCGGGCCATCCCGTTCGGGCCACGGTCTCGGAGATGGGGCCCCTGCTGCTCTCGCGGATGCTCGAGCTGAACGACGTGCAGGAGGGCGTGCTCACCGTCGTCTTCCGCGCCGCCGACGAGGAGGGCCTCCTGCTCCTCGACATGAAGGACCTTCAGGCCGCGCTGACCTATGCGGCCGACAACGCCAAGGAGCTGTCGGCGCGGTTCGGCAACATCTCGCCCGCCACCATCGCCACCATCCAGCGCAAGCTGCTGGTTCTGGAGACCCAGGGCGGCGCCAACCTGTTCGGCGAGCCGGCGCTGCAGCTTTCCGACCTGATGCGGACCGACCCGTCCGGCCGCGGCTATGTGAGCATCCTGGCCGCCGACAAGCTGATCGCCAGTCCGAAGCTCTACGCGACCTTCCTGCTCTGGCTGCTGTCCGAGCTGTTCGAGGAGCTGCCCGAAGTGGGCGATCCCGACAAACCGC
Source organism: Phenylobacterium kunshanense (assembly GCF_003254525.1). Taxonomy (GTDB): domain Bacteria; phylum Pseudomonadota; class Alphaproteobacteria; order Caulobacterales; family Caulobacteraceae; genus Phenylobacterium; species Phenylobacterium kunshanense. Next base: position 195,579 of record NZ_QFYS01000002.1, on the reverse strand, counting down.
GTCTGGCCTTCTTCTTCGACGAGGCGCACCTCCTGTTCCGGGATGCGCCAAAGGCGCTGCTGGAGAAGGTGGAGCAGGTCGTCCGCTTGATCCGGTCCAAGGGCGTGGGCGTCTATTTCGTCACCCAGAACCCGGCCGACATCCCGGAGACGGTGCTGGGCCAGCTCGGCAACCGTATCCAGCACGCCCTTCGCGCCTATACGCCGGTGGAGCAGCGCGGCCTTAAGGCGGCGGCGGACAGCTTCCGCCCCAACCCGGCCTTCGACACGGCCGATACGATCCAGGCCCTGGGCGTGGGCGAGGCCCTGGTCTCGGTGCTGGACGAGAAGGGCGCGCCGACCATGGTGCAGAAGACCCTGATCCGCCCACCGGCCTCGCGCCTGGGCCCGCTGACCCCGGCCGAGCGCGCGGCGGTCATGGCGCAGAGCCCCGTGCGCGGGATCTATGATCAGGCCCTCGACCGCGAGTCCGCCCACGAGGTGCTGCAGAAGCAGGTCGCCGCGGCCCAGGCCGATGCCGAGGAGGCCAGGGCCGCCGCCGCCCGCGCCAAGGCGGAGGCCGACGACGATCGGGGCCGCGCGCCCGCCCGCGGGAGCAGCCGCATGGGCATGACCGAGATCTTCACGAACACCCTGGTCCGCAACGTGGCCAATCAGGTCGGGCGTGAGCTGGTCCGGGGGCTTCTGGGCGGCCTGGCCGGTTCCAGCCGCGCACGTCGGCGTCGCTGAGGAAGGTTAGGCGCGGGCCATCCGCCGCCGCGCGCCGCGCAGAGACGTGCCGACGGTCGCCAGGCCGACCATCATCAGGGCCCACGTCCCGGGTTCCGGCACGGGGGACGCCGGCTCCTCCAGGATGGCCCACCAGAACTGCCCCTGCACCCGGCCCCGGTGCGGCTCATAGTTCGCGTCGCTGAACTGGCGGCCGGCGATGTTCGAGAAGTTGGTCAGCGACAGCGTATAGGTCTGTCCGCCGACGAGCGCGAAGTCGCCATCGCCGGTCCGCGGAAGCGGGCCGTTCGGATCAGTGAGGTCGATCACCGTCGCGCCGTTCAGTTGCAGGTCCCAGCCGGTCAGGCCGAACGGGTCGTTGCCGGGCACGGTCCGGTCGGCGACCACCTGTCCCTCCCAGATCAGCAGGCCGTCGCGGTCGGCCCGGAAGGTGTACGACCAGTTCGGATTCAGGTCGTTGAACGATGCGCCCATGAGGCCGAAGTCGGCGGTATTGCTGAGGGCCCATCCGAACTCGATGCTCACGCTGCCCGAGGCGCCGTCCGGCGCCCACTGTCCATTCGCGGAGCCATAGGCGTTCACCCCGGCAACGTCGAAGTCCCGGGCGGCGGTCGCCTGCGAACTGGTGAAGGCGATGCGGGCCTGCGGGGCGCCGGTCCAGCTCGCGGCTCCGGTGTCGCTGTCCGCGACATCGCCGCCCAGAACGAACGCGTGGGTCTGCAGCTGGACCAGGCCCGAGATCGGCGTGAGCGCCGCAGCAGGACTGGCGCAGACCGCGCCGATGGCCGCCAGGGCCGCGATGGTCACGACGCGCATTAGGACTACCCCCGGCGGTCTCGCCCACAGGACATACGTGGGGCACGCCCCGCCTCAACCAGTACGCGAGCTCTGCGAATGTCCCAAACAAAAAGGAGCCCCCGCTCGCGCGGAGGCTCCCGATTGTTCGGCGGTGGTCGCCGCGCTTAGCGCGGGGCCATCCGGATGCCGCCGTCGAGGCGCACGTCCTCGCCGTTGAAGTAGGTCGTCTGGATCATGGTCAGCGCCAGGTTCGCGTACTCCTCGGCGTTGCCGAGGCGCTTCGGGAACGGCACCGAGGCGGCTAGGGCTTCCTTCACCTGCGGCGGGGCGGCGTTCATCAGCGGGGTGTTGAAGATGCCCGGCAGGATGGTGTTCACGCGGATGCCGTCGTTCATCAGGTCACGGGCGATCGGCAGGGTCATGCCGACCACGCCGCCCTTGGACGCCGAATAGGCCGCCTGGCCGATCTGGCCGTCCTCGGCCGCCACCGAGGCGGTGTTGATGACCACGCCGCGCTCACCGTCGGTCAGCGGCTCCAGGTCCAGCATGCCCTTCGCCGACTTGGCGATGCAGCGGAAGGTGCCGACCAGGTTGATCTGGATGATCCAGTTGAAGGCGTCGAGCGGGAAGTGCTTGGTCTCGCCGGTGGCCTTGTCGCGGCTGGCGGTCTTGATCGCGTTGCCGGTGCCGGCGCAGTTGACCAGGATGCGCTCCTGGCCGTGGGCCGCGCGGGCCTTGGCGAAGCCGGCGTCCACGTCCTCTTCCGAGGTCACGTTGACCTTGCAGAACACGCCGCCGATTTCCTTGGCGACCGCTTCGCCCTTCTGTTCGTTCATGTCGAAGATGGCGACCTTGACGCCCTTGGCGGCCAGGGCGCGCGCGGTGGCCTCGCCGAGACCCGAGGCCCCGCCGGTGATCACCGCCGCGACGTTGGAATTGAGTTCCATGGAACAATCGCTCCCATATGATGCGAATGAAAAATTCGGCGAAGGCTTAGCCTGATGAGCGCCCGCAAAAAAGCGTCACCCGACGTCACCTTCGATCCGGAGGCGGAGATCTCTCCCAGCCGGGCCCTCGTGCCGTCTGTGATGAAGGTCAACGAGCAGCGTGTCGAGGCGGGCTTCTGGCCCAAGATCCGACGCGTCGCGGCGAGCATCCCCTTCGCCAAGGAGGCCCTGTCGGTCTGGTACTGCGCGAGGGACGACGAGACCCCGCTGGCGGCCAAGGGGATGATGCTGGCGGCGCTGGCCTACTTCGTCCTGCCCGTCGACGCCGTGCCCGATTTCATCGCCGGCCTCGGCTACACCGACGACGCGGCGGTGTTCACGGCGCTGATGGCTGTGGTGGGTCGCAACCTCAAGCCTCGCCACAAGGCCGCCGCCAAGGCTGACATCGAGCGGCTGAGGGCGGAGTAGTCAGGCGTCGGCCTCGCCGCTCAACTTCGCGGATCGGGCGAGCTGCTGTTCCCGCAGGGTGATGAAGAGGGTCGAGGCCACCACGACGCCGGCGCCGGCGAGGGTCCAGACGGTGGGAACCTCCTGGAACAGCAGGAAGCCCGCCGCGGCGGTGAACACCAGGCGCGTGTAGTCGATCGGCGCCATCGCCGCCGCGTCGCCGGCCTGCATCCCCTTGATGTAGCAGGCCTGGGTCGCCGTCCCGATCACGCCCATCAGGCAGAGCAGGGCCAGGTCGACAGGCTCGGGCCACCGCCAGGCGATGAAGGCGCCCGGGAGGCTGAAGATCAGGCCCAGGGTCATCGCCCACACCAGCAGCACGGTGGGAGAATGGTCCCGCGTCATCACCTTCATTCCGGTGATCGTCAGGGCGAACAGGAACGAGGCGGCCAGCATCGCCAGGGCCGGCAGGCCGAGGCTGAAGTCCGCCCCCGGCCGCAGCATCAGCAGCACACCGCCGAAGCCGACCAGCGCGGCGGCGATGCGCAGGGGGCCCACGCGCTCGCGCACCACGAAGGCCGCCAGGGGCACGAGCCACAGGGTGCGCGTGAAGGAGAGCGCGTTCGCGTCGGCCAGAGGCATCTTCTGGAAGGCGTAGAACGACAGGATCATCGCCAGTGTCCCGGCCGCGGACCGGAACAGCAGGATCCCGGGCCGCGTCGTCGCATAGGCGGCCCGCCCACGGCGCAGGATCAGCGGCAGCAGGACCGCGAAGCCCGCCGCCTGCCTATAGAAGGTCTGCAGCGCGGCGGGGTAGTCGTCGCCCAGGAACTTGATCAGCACGGTCATCGCCGTGAAGCCGAGCGCCGAGCCCAGCATCCACAGCGCGCCGCGCAGATTGTCAGGGCGAGGCTGCGCCGCCGCGGTGCTCACGGCTAACCAGCCGCCGGCGCTTCGAACGCGCCGCCGAAGATCTCCGCGAAGGGCGAGGGGCCGCTCTGGTCCCAGCTATGCCGCGAGCCGACGGTGATCCCGCCGTCGACCACCAGATGCGTGCCGGTGACGAAGGCCGAGGCGTCGGAGGCCAGGTAGAGCGCCGCCTGGGCGATGTCGTCGGGCAGGCCGGGCTTCGGGATGGGTTGGGCCTTGGCGGCGTTCTGCGCCACCAGCGCCGCCATCTGGTCGGCCACCGCGCGGGGGAGGCCCAGCGAGGCGCCGAAGATCGAGGTGGCGATCAGGCCGGGGCAGATGGCGTTGACGCGGATGTTCTTCGGGGAGAGCTGGGCGGCGGCGCAGCGGCTCATGTGGATCACCGCCGCCTTGGCCGAGGAGTAGGCGATCGGCCCCCAGCCGGCCTGCAGGCCCGCGATCGACGCGGTGTTGATGATCGACCCGCCGCCCCGTTCGACCATCAGGGGCGCAGCGTGCTTCATGCCGAGGGCCGGACCGCGGACCAGGATGTCGTAGATCCAGCCCCAGCGCTCGGCGTCGATCTCCGCGATTTCGCGCATGGAGTCCGAGATGCCGGCGTTGTTGAAGAGGACGTCGAGCCCACCGAATTCCGAGGCCGCGAGCTTCACGGCGGCCTCGATCTCCGCATCCTTGGTCACGTCGCAGTGGGCGTAGCGCACCTGGCCCGGGAAGCGCTGCTCCAGCATGGAGCCCTTCTCGTCCTGGATGTCGGCCGCCACCACCTTCGCGCCTTCGGCGACGAACAGCTCGACCGTACCCAGCCCGATCCCCGAGACGCCGCCCGTGATCACCGCCACCTTGCCGTCCAGCCGGCCTGCCATGTCGCCCTCCCTTGTAGGTTATCGGCGATCAGTAGAAGCGCCGGAAGCGGCTGTCACCCCCGACGGCGGAACGAATTGTTCAAGGTTACTGCCTAGCTGTCGGCCCAGAGTTGGGGGATGCGTAATGACCTTCGCCACGGCGGGTCGAGTGGGGGTGGGCAGCGTTCGGGCCCCAGGATGGGTTCAGGGCCTTGGGCGGGCCTTCGCCGCGTCCCCGACAGGGCCCGGCGGCGCGGCCTCCGGCGTCATCTCGGCGCTCATCGTATTCGTGGCGGCGGTCCCGTTCGCCGGTTGGGCGCTCCCCGCCGCCTGGCTGGCGCCGATGGCGATCCTGGCGGTCGCCGAGCAGGCGTGGCCTGCGCGCCGGCCGGGCGCCTGGTGGCGCGAACTCAATCCCTTCGCATGGCTGTCGAGCGCCGGATACTCGGTCGCGGCCTTCTACCTCGTCTTCTTCCACAAGAGCTCGGCCCAGACGCTGGGCGTGACGCTGTACGGCGTGCTGATTTTCCAGATTCTCGCCCGCGACTACACCGCGCCGCGGCGCCTGATGGCCAATCTGTCGGCGCCATTGCTGGCGGTCGTGCTGGTGCAGGCGGCGGCGGCGACCATGCTGGTCCAGCGTGGGGTCCCCTGGCAGATCCTCACCCTGGTCGCCAGCCCGTTCATCGTCTTCCGCGCCTTCCGTACGATGCAATCGCACCTCGTCGGCGCCCACACGCTGGAACGCCGCGCCCGCGCCGAGCTCAGCGAAAGTGAGACGCGCTATCGGATGCTCGCCGAGCGGTCGCCCGACATCATCATGCGCTGCGATACCTCCGGCCGCATCGAGTACCTCTCGCCGGCCGCCGCCAACTACGGCTACGACCCCGCCTCGCTGATCGGGCGCGACATCCGGGAGGTCATGGACCCGACGGACTGGGGGCGGCAGCAGGCGCTTCTGCAGGAGCTCACCCAGGGCCGCTCGACGGAGCCCGGCGCGCCGGCGGTGTGGCGGTGCCTCCGCGCCGACGGAACGCCGATCCTCTTCGAGGGCGCCTTCTCGCGTCTGGTCGACGACGGGGGACAGGTGGTCGGCGCCATGGCGGTGATGCGCGACGTGACGGCCCGCGAGGCCATGGAGGACGAGCTTCGCCGCCGCCAGGCCGCCGCCGAGGCGGCCGCGGTGGCCAAGAGCCAGTTCCTGGCCAACATGAGCCACGAGATCCGCACGCCCCTGACCGGAGTCATCGGCTTTGCGGGCCTCCTGAAGGACGTGCCCCGCCTGCCGAAGGAGGCGCGCCGCTACGCCGATCGCATCCACACCAGCGCCGGCGCGCTCCTGACGGTGGTGAACGACGTCCTCGACTTCTCCAAGCTCGAGGCCAACCAGGTCGAGCTCGATCCCCAGCCGCTGGAGCTCCGGTCCTTCCTGGACGAGACCCTGGACCTTGTGCGGGGGCTGGCCGAGGGCAAGGGCCTGCGGCTGAGGCTCGATCCGCTCGCCGCGGACCTCCCGCAAAGGATCGTCGCCGACGGCGCGCGCCTGCGCCAGGTGCTGCTCAACCTGCTGACCAACGCCGTGAAATTCACGGAGGCCGGCGAGGTCGTGGTCACGGCCGGCGCGGGGACTGGCGAGGGCGTCCTGCGCATCGCGGTGCGCGACACCGGCATCGGCGTCGCACCCGAGGTCGCCGACCGGCTGTTCGTCCGCTTCTCCCAGGTGGACGGATCGAACGCGCGCCAGCACGGCGGCAGCGGCCTGGGCCTCGCCATCTCCAAGGGCCTGATCGAGATGATGGCCGGCCGGATCGGGATGGAAAGCCAGCCTGGCGACGGCTCGACTTTCTGGGTGGAACTGCCGCTGACACCGGCTCCCGCGGCGGTCAAGCCTTCGGTGGTCGAACGCGACCCGGACATCGAGGTGGAGTCGATCCGGCTGCTCATGGTCGACGACGTGGCGGTGAATCGCGAGCTGGTGACGGCGATCCTGGAGCCGTTCGACGTGCGCATCGTCGAGGCCGACAGCGGGGCGGCCGCGGTGCAGGCGGCGCTGGATCAGCCGTTCGACGTGATCCTGATGGACCTGCAGATGCCGGGGATGGACGGGCTGGCCGCGACCGCCGTGATCCGCGCCACCAGCGAGTTGAACCGCGAAACCCCGATCGTGGCCCTGTCGGCCAACGTCCTGGGCGAGCACGTGGCGAGCTGTCTTGCCGCCGGCATGAACGACCACGTCGGCAAGCCGATCAGTCCGGGCGAGCTCCTGACGAAGATCGCCCGCTGGACCCAGCCGGCCGCCTGAGACGACCGGCTGGGCTTGGCCTCAGTCGACGGTGACCACCACCTTGCCCATCGCCTTGCGGCTGGCCAGGTGCTTGATCGCGTCCGCGGCGCGCGACAGCGGGAAGCGCTCCGACACGTGCGGCTTGATCTTGCCGTCCACGTACATCTGCATCAGCTCGGCCACGCTCTCCTGGTGCCGCTTCGGATTGCGGCCGACCCACGAGCCCCAGAACACGCCCACGATCTCGCAGCCCTTCAGCAGGGCGAGGTTGAGCGGGATCTTCGGGATCTCACCGGCCGCGAAGCCGACCACCAGGTACTTGCCCTCCCAGGCGATCGAGCGCAGCGCCGGCTCGGCATAGGCGTCGCCGATGGCGTCATAGATGACGTCGGCGCCGTTGGGGCCGGTGGCGTCCTTGAAGAGCGCGCCCAGGGCCTTCTGGCTGTCCTTGTCGAACGGGCCGCGCGGATAGACCACGCCCGAGGCCGCGCCTCGGCTGAGGCACAGGTCCACCTTCTCCTGGCTGGAGGCGGCTGCGATGACATTGGCGCCCATGGCCTTGCCCAGCTCGACGGCCGCGAGGCCCACGCCGCCCGCGGCGCCCAGCACCAGCAGTGACTGGCCGGCCTTCAGGTGCGCCCGGTCCTTCAGGGCGTGCCAGCTTGTGCCGTAGGTCATTATAAAGGCCGCGGCCTCGTCGAACGGCATGGAGTCGGGGATCTTCACCAGGCGCGAGGCCTCGAGCGCGAGTTGCTCGGCCATGCCGCCCCACCCGGTGTTGCCCAGCACCCGGTCGCCCGGCTTCACATTGGTGACGCCCTCGCCCACCGACTTCACCACCCCGGCGATCTCGCCGCCTGGCGAGAAGGGGCGCTCGGGCTTGAACTGGTACTTGTCCTCGATGATCAGCACGTCCGGGAAGTTGACCCCGATGGCTTTCACCTCGACGACCGCCTGGCCGGGCTTGGCGACGGGTTCGGGCACGTCCTCCAGCACCAGGGTCTCGGGCCCGCCGACGGCCTTGCTCAACAGCGCTTTCATGGACGTTCTCTCCCGCTCGGGTCCTTGAGTTGGCGCGACCCTAGCGATGTCGAACGGATGTTTGAAGTGCCCGCGGCGTGAGGAATTTGGTGACCTGCGGTCTGTCACCTATATTCGCGGCCTTCCAGAAGGACCCCTGCCTTGGGCGTGACCCTCGATCTCAGCCGCGCGCCGGCGCAACCGCTCGCGGCCCAGCCGGCCGCACCGATCAACCTGACGGGCCTGTCCCGCCAGGAGCTGGCGGCCGCACTGGTGGAGGCCGGCGTCGCTCCGCCCGAGAAGGCGAAGATGCGCGCCTCGCAGGCCTGGCGCTGGATGCACCACTACGGCGTCACCGATTTCGCCCAGATGACCGACATCGCCAAGGAGACCCGCGCGGCGATGGCCGCCGCGTTCACCCTGGCGCGGCCCGAGGTGGTCGAGCGGCAGGTGTCGAAGGACGGCACCCGCAAGTGGCTGATCCGCATGGCGCCGGGGATCGAGGTCGAGACCGTCTACATCCCCGACGTCGGCCGGGCCGGCGCGCTCTGCGTCAGCTCGCAGGTCGGCTGCACCCTGAACTGCACCTTCTGCCACACGGGCACCCAGGCCCTGGTGCGCAACCTGACCGCCGCCGAGATCGTGGCCCAGGTGCAGGTGGCGCGCGACGACCTGGGCGAATGGCCGTCGCCGAAGGAGGACCGCCGGCTCTCGAACATCGTGTTCATGGGCATGGGCGAGCCGCTCTACAACCTCGACAACGTGGCCAAGGCCATCGACATCATCGCCGACAACGAGGGGATCGCGATCTCCCGCCGGCGGATCACCGTCTCCACGTCCGGCGTCGTGCCCATGCTCAAGGAGCTGGGCGAGAAGACCCAGGCGATGCTGGCCATCTCGCTCCACGCCACCAACGACGAGCTGCGCGAGAAGCTGGTGCCGCTCAACAAGAAATACCCGCTGAAGGATCTGATGGCCGGCATCCGCGCCTATCCGGGCCTGGGCAACGCCAAGCGGGTGACCTTCGAGTACGTGATGCTGAAGGGCGTCAACGACAGCCCGGCCGAGGCCAAGGCCCTGGTCCAGCTGCTGAAGGGCATCCCCGCCAAGATCAACCTGATCCCGTTCAACCCCTGGCCGGGCACGGACTACGAGTGCTCGTCCTGGTCCACGATCGAGCAGTTCGCGGCGATCCTGAACCGTGGCGGCTACGCCTCGCCGATCCGCACGCCGCGCGGCCGCGACATCCTTGCCGCCTGCGGCCAGCTCAAGAGCGAGAGCGAGAAGCTGCGCGCCAGCGCCCGCCGCAAGGCCGAAACCGACTCGCCGCAGGCGGCCGAGTAGGCCGCGCCGCTGCGCCGCGTTCCTGTGGATAGCTTGGCTGTGATAGGTATGCCCGCGACAGTTCGGGGACGCGTCTGATGCCCACAGCCTCGCCAGAGATCCAGGCCTTCGCGTCCGGATTCCCCGTGTTCCTGGCCCACGCCAGCGTCACGGTGCTGATCCTGTTCGCGGCGGCGGCGGTCTATGTGCTTCTGACGCCGCACAAGGAGATCACCCTGATCCGCGAGGGCAACACCGCCGCGGCGGTGTCGCTGGGCGGCGTACTGCTGGGGCTCGCCATTCCGCTCTCCGCCTCGCTCCGGGCCTCGACCAACGTCATCGAGATCGCGCTGTGGGGCGGCGTCACCGTGGTGGTGCAGCTGCTGGTCTTCCGGCTGGTGGACATGCTGCTGCGCGGCCTGCCGAAGCGGATCCAGGATGGGGAGATGTCGGCCGCCGCCCTGCTGGTGGGGGCCAAGATCGCCACCGCCCTCCTGATCGCCGCGGCGCGTAGCTGAGGCGGGGCGCGGCGGGCATGCGCTTCCCCCGGCTTCCAGACTGGGCGGTCTATGCGTCGATCACCGTGGCGCTGCTGTTCGCCGCCCTCGGACGCGACGAGCGCACAGACGCCCCGCCGCCGCCGCCAAAGGGCGCGGACCCGCTCGGCGAGGCGCTCGGCCCCGCCTCTCCCTTCGACCCCGCCGTGGTGGTGGACGTGCCGACCAAGGCCGGTCCCGCCGCCGGCACAGCCTTCTCCATCGCGCGGAACGGCGTGTGGCTCACGGCGCGGCACGTGGTCGATGGCTGCCGGCGGACCGCCATCGTCGTCGGCCCCGGCACCGGCGTGGCGGTGAACGTGCGGATCGATCCGAGGGGGGAGGCGGCGCTGCTCTACACCGAAGGCGGCGCGGCGCCCCTGCCGCTCGCCCTGGCCGAGCCGCTGCGTCGCGGGCAACGCGCCTTTCATCCCGGGTTCCCGCAAGGCCAGCCGGGAGAGGCGAGCTCGCGCCTGCTGGGCCGGGAGAACCTTGTGGTCAGGGGACATGGCGCCCGCACCGAGCCCGTGCTGGTGTGGGCCGAGACGGGACGGACCGAGGGCCTGAAGGGCACGCTCGGCGGCCTGTCGGGCGCGCCGGCGCTGGACGCGCAGGGCCGGGTGCTCGGGGTGACGATCGCCGAGAGCCCGCGGCGAGGGCGAATCTACACCACCGCGCCCGAGGTGGTCCGCGCGACGGTCGCCGGCAGCGGTCGCCGGCCCGACGCCGCGGCGCTCGGCGAGTCGATCACGCCGCAGAACTACTTCTATGTGGCCGACGAGCTGCGGCGCGAGCTGCAGGTCGCCCAGGTGGTCTGCCTGGACAACTAGGGTTTGTCGGCCTTGGCCCGGTCGCGCTCGCGGGCGGCGACCATGAACGCCAGAATGATCGCCGCGACCCCCACCAGCGACGAGTAGAGGAAGAAGACCAGGTAGCCCGCGCCCAGGGCTGCCGGGGTCACCCCCGACTTGGCCATGGCGCCGGCGAAGGCCTCCGGCGGCAGGCCGGCGAACAGCCCCTTCAGGCCCGCGATCGCCCCCCCTGCGTCCGCCGAGGCGGCCGAGCCCTCGACGATCCGCCCGGACTGCGAAGCCACCAGTTTTCCCGGCAAGGCGTATAGCGACGAGAACAGCGCGTACTGCGTGGCCGTGAAGCCCGCGGTGGTCAGGCTGGACATGTAGGCGATCAGGCAGGTGCCGGCGACGCCGCCCGCCACGTTGTCGATGCCGATGGCCACGAACAGGGCCCAGAGCTGGGGCCCCTGGATCGCCAGCCAGCCGAAGGCGAGGTTGCTGATCGGCCCGGCGAAGGCGCCGATCACCAGCGCCCGCATCATGCCCAGGCGGGCCACCAGGAAGCCGCCCATGCCGACGCCGATCACCGTCATCACCACGCCGAACACCTTCCGCGCCTCGGCGATCTCGACCTTGGTGAAGCCGAGGTCGGCGTAGAACGGGTTCATGATGTTCAGCACGAAGTCCGACAGCCGGTAGAGGCAGATCAGCGCCAGGATCAGCGCCGCCACGCCGCGATACCGGGCCAGGAAGTCGCGCAGCGGATCGCCCAGCGCGGCGAACAGATAGACCCCGGGCCGGGTCCTGACGCCCGGGATGGGACAGATGGCCAGGACGATGATCGCGAGGCCGACGGCGACCGCCAGGAGCTGGACGTAGACGCCCTCAGGTTTCATCTCCCACGCGCCACGGACGGCGTCGGCGGCCCCATTCGCTCCCTGGGCGCTCAGCAGGGCCGACAGCATCGAGGCGTCGGCGGCGAGCCCCGAGCCCAGCAGCAGGGCGCCGAGGGCGAAGACGGCAAGCCGGCCGATCCACTCCGGGATCTCCAGCGCGGGCCGGCTCGGCACGCCTTCGGCGTGGATCGGCCGGATCGCGTGGGCCTTCTCGCGCGGGGCGCCGAGCACGCCGAGTACGCCGAACAGCATCAGGCCCGCCATGACCGCGTACGAGGCGCTCCAGCCGTAGGCCTCGGCCAGCAGCAGGGGCGCCGCGCCGGCGACGATCATCGCGATCCGGTAGCCCCACTGGTAGGCGGCGGCCATGGCCCCCTGCTTCTCGACCTCGGCGGCCTCGATCCGCCAGGCGTCGATGACGATGTCCTGGGTCGCCGAGACGAAGGCCACGAGGGCGGCGAAAGCGGCCATGGCGCCGAGATTGATCGCCGGGTCGGTCCCGGAGATCAGCCACAGGCCCAGCATCAGCAGGACCTGCAGCACGATCATCCAGCTCCGGCGATGACCCAGGAGGCGCGTCAGAACCGGCACCTGGGTGCGGTCGATCAGCGGGGCCCACAGGAACTTCAGCGAGTAGGACAGCGTCGCCAGGGCGAAGATCGAGATGACCTTCAGCGACAGGCCCGCCTCGCGCAGCCACAGCGACAGGGTGTCGAAGATCAGGAGGTTCGGCAGGCCCGAGGCGAACCCCAGGGCCAGCATCACTAGGGCGCGGCGCTCCAGGAAGATCGCCAGGGCGGCAAGGGCGCCTCTTTTGGGTTCCGCCGCGTCCGCGCTCACCAGGGTCTCCGGATCGAAGGCGCCCCCGCGCCCGAGATCAGGCGAACTTGGCGCGCGCCGGGGTCTTCGTCCAGCGGGTCGGCTTGGCCCAGCGGGCCAGGGCGGCGCGCAGGGCGTCTGGCGACAGCGGCTTGACCATGAAGTCGTCCATGCCCGCGGCCAGGCAGGCGTGGCGGTCGTCCTCGAAGGCGTTGGCCGTCAGGGCGACGATCGGCGTCTTCACGCCGTTGGCCCGCAGCCGTCGCGCCGTCTCTTCGCCGGAGAGCCCGGGCATGCGCATGTCCATCAGGATCAGGCTGAACTGGCTGACCTCGCACGCGGCCAGGGCCTCCTCGCCGCCGATCGCGTGCTCCACCTCGCAGCCCTCGCGGGTCAGCAGGGCCTTGGCGAGCAGGGCGTTGATCGGATTGTCCTCGACCAGCAGCACGCGGGCGCCCGGGGCGGCGGCGGTCGCGATGCGCTCGTCCTCCCGCGGGGGTTCGGCGGCGGCGCGACCGCCTGCGCTGGCGATCAGCACTCGCTCGGCCACCGAGGCGCGCCGCAGCGGCTTGATGAGGTACCCGGCGAATCCCGCGCGGCGATAGCGGGCGATGCGGTCACGCTCTTCGGGCGCCAGCAGGATGATCGCCGGCCGCTGCAGGGGCGGGCGCAGGGCGCCGGTCTCTCCAGCGAGGCTGGCGTCGACCAGGACCACGTCGCCGGGCTTCGTGCGCGCGATCGACTCCGCGAGGGTGGCCGTCACGACGGCCACGCCCCCAGACGCCTCGATCTGCTGGCGCGCGCCCTCGCGCACCATCGGGTTGGGGGAGGCGACGCCGACCGTCCGGCCAGCGAGCGACTGTTGGGGAGCCGGGCCGGCGACGGCGGGAAGCGCCGCCTCGAACCAGAATCGGGCGCCGCCGCCTGGCGCGCTGTCGACGCCGACTTCGCCGCCCATGGCGCGAGCCAGCCGGCGGGCGATGGCGAGGCCGAGGCCGGCGCCGCCAAGATCGGCGTCGGCCTGGTCGGCCTGGGCGAAGGCCTCGAAGATGCGGTCGCGGTCGGGGGCGGAAACGCCGGGCCCGGTGTCGTCCACCACGAACCTCAGGCGCCCGGGCTCGGGCGCCGCAACCGTGATGAGGACGCCGCCCTCCTTGGTGAACTTCACGGCGTTGCCGGCGAAGTTGAGGAGGATCTGGCGCAGGCGACCCTCGTCGGCGTGGACCTGGACGGGCGCGGCCGGCGCGGCCCAGGCGATCTCGAGGCCCTTTTCGGAGGCGCGCGGGCTCAACAGCTCCGAGACGCCCTGGAGCAGGCCCTCGAGTTCCATGGGGGCAGGATGCAGTTCGACGCGGCCGGCGCCGAGCTTGGCGAAGTCCAGCACGTCGTTGACGAGGGTCAGCAGGTGCTGGCCGCTGTCGTGGAGCGCCGTGACGTAGGCGCGCTGCTCGGCCGTCAGCTTGGTGCCCTGCAGCAGGCGCGCCATGCCCAGGACGCCGTTCAGGGGCGTGCGGAATTCGTGGCTCAACGACGCGAGCTGCTCGGCGCTGATCTGCGCACGGGTGGGGCGGCGGTCGGAGAGTGGGCGGGTCGGTCTGCGCATGCGCGGCCAGCCATAGGGGCAACGGCTTAACGGTCGGTCAAATCGCCGCAGAACGTCGCTATAAAATAACGCCAGGGGTCGAAACCGTCGCGCTAAAGTAGACGTGGGGCCGAAGCCGTCGTTTACTGGGAACTAGAGGACTGGAGTGCGCTTTGGGGGGCGTTATGAACCCTGTCGACCTACTCACGCAGCGCGAGCGAGAGTGCCTGCGCCTTGTCGACCAGCACCTCAGCTCCAAGCAGATCGCCCGAGAGCTCGGGATGTCGAAGACGTCGGTCGACACCTACTGCGACCGCGCCCGCCGGAAGCTGGGAGTCGACGACCGGTTCCAGGCGGCGAAGCTGCTTCGCGACCGGGCCCCGGGCGCTGTCCTGACTGCGTCAGGACAGGACACGATCAGGACAGACACCGCAGGCGGAAACTGGCCGGATGATCCCGCAATCGAGGGAGTATCCGATGGGCGAGTTGCCGAACTTCGAGAACAGAGCAGTGGTGGGCCGGGCGCTGCGCCTGCGCCGGGAGATCGACGACTTCGAGGCGAAGTGGCCGGCTCTGGCGAGGCGGGAGGAACTGATCCCCAGCTTCTCCTGGACGCAGCTCGAGCGGCAGCTCGTCGATCTCGCGGCGACTCCCGCCCAGGCGGACATGGCGAGGCACCTGGTTTCCGCGACCCGGAAGCTGGCCCCCTTCAAGCCGCCGGAGATGGTGCTCAGGGAAGTGCTCTGCCTGACCTGGGTCCTGTTGGACGAGAACTTCAAGGGCGAGTCCGACCCGACCTCCACCGGAACCGACTGAGCCCGACCGCCAGGCTCGGAGCGATCGTCGGCATCGCCATCGCCACGGCCCTCGCCTTCGGGGGCATGCTGGCGGGGCTGCACGCCCTGAACGACCTGGCGGCGAGTTTACTAAAGGCCTGAACGGCCGGGAAACCGCGTAATCCGAAACTGGCAGCGCGTCGTGACCAGCGGCGCGCAGGAGAGAACCCATGCTCAAAGAACGCCGCCTGGCGGCCGAGCAAGTCGCCGGCGCCCTCTTCGAAGCCGAGGCCGCGATCGATGCGGCCCTCGCCAAGACCGCCCACCTGACCGGGGTGATGCCGTCGCTGCGCAAGGCCGCGGGCGCGTCCGCCCTCATCGGCCAGGATGCCGTGGAGCGCGCCAGCCAGGCGATCATGGCGCTCGCGGAAGCCCGTCGCGCCATCGTCGAGACGCACAAGGAGCTCAGCGTCGTACAGGGCCAGATCGGCCTCGGCGCCGTGAAGATGAACGGCGACGGCGGCGAGAAGCCCCCGCCGGAGGGTCTGGAGACTACACGGGTGCGGCTGCGCAACCTGCGCGTAGCATCATAGAACCCGGGCGAGACGCGCTCTGACGCGTCTGTCAGACTGCGGCCCTCGGCGTTTGAGATTCCGGGGGCCGTTTCGTTGTCCTATCAGCTGCCGGTGTGGGTCTGGCCGACCGTCCTGATGACGGTCTGCGCCATAGCTGTGTGGCGCGGTCGCGACGAAGAGCGGCTCGCAGCCGCCGCAGAGCTGGCGACGTGGGCGCTTACGCTTGTCGTGTTCAGGGCTCGCAGCGATGACACCCAATGGGCGGTGCTGATCATCGACTTTTCCCTGCTGGCTGTCCTCCTGTGGATCGCCCTGCGGAGCCGTCGCTACTGGCCGCTGTTCGCCACGGGCTTTCAGCTTCTCGCCGTCGTGACCCACCTGGCCCATGCTCTGGATTCGACCGTCAGCGGGTGGGCCTACCTGACCGCGGCGCTGGTGTTCAACTACCTGACCCTGCTGGTCGTCGGCTATGCGGCCTGGACCGCGCCGCGCTACGCCGACACCGACGACACGCCCAGCGCGGCGCCGGGCGCCACGCGCCGATAGATCAGCGCCTCGGCCACGTGCACGCGCCGAACCGGGCCCGACTCCTCCAGGTCGGCGATGGTGCGCGCGAGGCGGAGGGTCCGGGTCCAGCCGCGGGCCGACAGGCCCCCGGCCTCGGCGGCGCGGGTCAGCAGCGCCCGGGCGTCCGGGGCCAGGTCCGCGGCCCTTTCCAGGAAGTCGCCCTCGGCCTGGGCGTTCAGCGGGGCCGCCCCGGAAATCCCCACAGCCCGCTCCACCTGCCGCGACCTGGCCGCAGAGACCCTTGCGGCGGCCTCCGCGGTGCCTTCGGACGGCGGCGGCAGGGCAAGGTCCGCGGCGGTCACCGGCGGGACCTCCACCTGCAGGTCGATGCGGTCCATCAGGGGGCCGGATATCCGCCCCTGGTAGTCCGTCTGGCAGCGCGGCGCCCGACCGCAGGCGCCCCGGCCCGGCCCGCCGTGGCCGCAGCGGCAGGGGTTCATCGCCGCCACGAGCTGGAACCGGGCCGGATAGCGCACGTGGGCGTTGGCCCGCGCCACCACCACCTCGCCCGTCTCCAGGGGCTGCCGCAGGGAATCCAGCGCCTGCACCCCGAACTCGGGCAGCTCATCCAGGAAGAGGACTCCGTTGTGCGCCAAGCTCACCTCGCCCGGCTTGGCCTTCAGGCCGCCGCCGGTGAGCGCGGCCATGCTGGCGGAGTGGTGCGGCGCCCGGAACGGCCGGGCGCGGCTGAGCTGGCCGCGGGCGATGAGACCCGCGATGGAGTGGACCATCGAGGTCTCAAGAAGCTCGGCAGGCGTCAGCGCCGGCAGGAGGCCCGGCAGGCGCGCGGCCATCATGGACTTGCCCGAGCCTGGCGGCCCGATGAAGCAGAGGTTGTGGCCGCCCGCCGCCGCGATCTCCAGCGCCCGCTTGGCGTTCTCCTGGCCCTTCACATCCCGCAGGTCGGGGACCCGTTCGTCGTCGAGGAGGTCGCCGGGCTTCGGCGTCCCGAGCATCTGCGTTCCGCGGAAGTGGTTGACCAGCGCGATCAGCGACGGCGCCGCCAGCACCCGGGTATCGCCCGCCCACGCCGCCTCCGGCCCGCAGGCCTCAGGGCAGATCAGGCCCAGACCCAGGCCACCGGCGGCGACCGCGGCGGGCAAGGCGCCGGCCACCGGCACGATCCGGCCATCCAGCGACAGTTCGCCCATGGCCGCCCAGCCTTCCAGCGCATCCGGGGGGATGATCCCCATGCCGGCCATCACCGCCAGGGCGATCGGCAGGTCGTAGTGACTGCCCACCTTGGGAAGGTCGGCCGGGGCGAGGTTCGCGATGATCCGCTTGGCGGGTAGCGCCAGCCCCAGTCCGGTGAAGGCGGCCCGCACCCGCTCGCGGCTCTCGGCCACGGCCTTGTCGCCCAGCCCGACGAGGATGAAGGCCGAGTCGCCGCGGGTGAACTGGACCTCCACCTCCACACGCACGCAATCCACGCCGCTGAAGGCCAGGGTCACCACCCGCGCCGCCATGACCTCAACCCCTTGTAGACGCTCGAAAGTTATCCACAACCGAGCACGTCTTGCGGCTCAGATCAAGAACGAATAGTGAACCTAGGGGGAAATTGAGACAATTCCGTAACTTCCGGACGTCTCTTGCAATACACCTTAAGCTGCGGCGCGGATGGCCTCAACCCGGTCCCACATGACTTCCGTGGCGTCGATGCCGGTGAAGCGCTTGAGCGACGGTGCGCCCGTCGGGGACGTGACGTTGATCTCGGTGAGGTAGTCGCCGATCACATCGATGCCGACGAAAATCAGCCCACGCGCCCTCAGCTCCGGGCCGATCGTCGCGCAGATCTCACGGTCGCGCGCCGACAGCTCCACCGGATGGGCCTCGCCACCCACCGCCAGGTTGGAGCGGATCTGGCCCTTGGCCGGCACGCGGTTGATGGCCCCCACCGGTTCGCCGTCCACCAGCAGGATGCGCTTGTCGCCCTTGGTCACCGACGGCAGGAACTTCTGCACGATCACCGGCTCGCGCCCGAGTTCGGCGTGGATCTCCAGCAGGGAATCCAGGTTCGGATCGTCGGCCAGGTGCCGGGTCACGCCGGACCCGCCGCGGCCGTTCAGCGGCTTCAGCACGATGTCGCCGTGGCGAGCGCGGAAGTCGCGGATCGCCTCCCGGTCCCAGGTGATCAGCGTCGGCGGCTGCAGGCCCGGGAACTTGGTCACGAACAGCTTCTCGGGCGCGCTGCGCACCTCGGCCGGGTTGTTCACCACCAGGGTCTTCGGATGGATCGCCTCCAGGAAGAAGGTGGCGTCGATGTAGTGCATGTCGAACGGCGGATCCTGCCGCATCAGCACCACGTCAAAGTCCGACAGCTCCACGCGCCGGACGGGCCCGGCCTTGAAGTGGTCGCCCTTCACCCGCTGGACCTGGACGTCGCGTCCGCGGGCGAAGACCCGGCCTTCGTCCATGGCGAGGGAGTCGGTCAGGTAGACGAAGATCGAGTGTCCCCGCGCCTGCGCCGTCTCCATCATCAGGAAGGTGGTGTCGCCCTCGATGTTGATGCCCTCGATGGGATCCATCTGGACGGCGACCTTCAGAGACATGCGCAGTTCCCCCGGGCTCAGGCTGTGCGAGATAGGGCTTCTTCCCCCTGCACGCCAGCGATCCGACGCCTGATGTCGTCCAATGGGGCATTCCATTCGTCACGGAGCACAATCGGAAACGGGTCGGAGATCGAATGAAGGCCGCGCGGCCTCAGCCGAATGAGCGCCGGCCGGGCGCCTCCGACTGCGGCAACGCGGCTGAGTTGCTCCCAAGGCCAGAAGCGGCGCCGGCCAAGCTCCGTGAGGCTCAATCCTTGCGGGGTAATCCCCACCGTCGCAGGCTCACGCCAGCCCCGAACGGCGATCGTGACGAGCAACCCTCCACCCCAGATCAGCCAGATGAACAGGACAAAGATCAGCCCATTCGGCCGGATCCACCTTCCCCAGATCGCCACTCCCAGCAGCAGGAGTCCCCAGGCGAGGTAGCCGACGTAGGTGCGACGAGTCTTGAAGAAGACGATCCCGTCGCCCTGCGCCGCATCCTGGCCCATCAATTCAGCCTCAGCCTCACCCGCTCGCGATGGGCGCGAGCGGCCAGCGCCGCGCCACCATCGAGTGTAGTCGCGCGCTGCAAGGCTTCAAGCGCGCCGGCCAGCGCCCCCTGCCCTTCGCGGGCGGCCGCCACGTCGAGCCACGGCCGGTGGTCCAGCGGGTCCAGCAGCGCCCGGCGCAGGGCGGCGCGTTCGGCCCGGGCGAAGTCCCCCGCGGCGCTTGCCTGGGCGTAGCAGATGTTCTGGAGGCGCATCAGCACGGCCCGGTCGCTGACGGGCGCCATGAGCCGGTCCAGCCGGTCGGCCACGTTCGGCGTCAGGCCGGTGTGCAGCGCGCGCCGGGTCAGTTCCGACGGCAGGACGACCCGTCCCTCCGAAAAGGGGTCCAGCGCCAGCGGCCCCTCCTCGGTTTCGATCCGCAGCAGGAAGTGGCCCGGAAAATCCACGCCCTGCACCGTCAGCCCGCAGCGCCGGGCGACGTGAAGGTAGTAGACGCCCAGGGTCACCGCGAGGCCGCAGCGACGCTGCGCGACGCTGATCACGTCGGCGTTTCCCGGATCGTCCAGGGTGAAGAGGTCGCCCGAAAGACCCAGGTCGCCGGCCATGGTCTCGGCGAGCGCCTCCTCTGGGCTCTCCCGCTTCAGGCGGTCGGTAAGCCGCTCGACGCCGAGCGCGGCGAGGTCGCGGACAAGCGCTGGATCCCGCGTCGGGTCCTCGTGGACGGCGCAGGCGATCGCCGCCTCCAGCAGGGGGAACTCGCCATCGCCGGCCGCGCCGGCGTCGGTGAGGATGGTTTCGGCCTCTTCCCGGTCCATCTCGCCCAAGAAACTCCCGTCAGGCGCCCTGCCAGGCGTCGGGAATATGCCGGGGAAGCCTCCCGGGCGCGAGTGCCAGCAGATCGACCCTGACGCCGCACCCCCGAAGGGCCGGCCGGCCGGCGGCTATGGCGAGTCCCGCGCGACGTAGCCGCTCGCGCTGGTCGGGGGTGACGGTCTCCAGGGCGACCTCCAAGGATGTGCGGCGCTTAACCTCCACAACCGCCAGGACGTCGCCGCGTTGCGCCAGGAGATCGATCTCCGCCTGGCGCGTCTTCAGCCGGAAGCCGAGGATCCGATAGCCCTTGGCCATCAGCCAGATCGCCGCCAGCACCTCGCCGCGACGGCCGGAAAGGCGCGCCGCTGCGCCGCGGGCGGATCGGGCGCTCACCGTTTCAGCTCCAGCGCCCGACGGTAGAGATCTCGCCGGGGCAGGCCCAGGGCCTTGGCCACCTCGGCCGCGGCATCGGCGGGCTTCAGCCGGCCCAACGCCTCGATCAGGGCCGCGTCCGCATCTGCCGCCGTGGCCTCGGTCTCGCGGCCCGGCGCCACCAGGATGACGATCTCTCCCCTGGGCGCATCCAGCGCCGGGTCGGCCGCCAGGGTCGCCAGGGGCCCGCGGTAGAAGGTCTCGTAGAGCTTGGTGAGTTCGCGGCACACCACCGCCTCGCGGTCACCGCCCAGCACGGCGGCCATGTCGGCAAGACAGTCCGCCAGGCGCGAGCCGCCCTCGAAGAAGGCCAAGGTGGCCCGCACGCCCGCGAATTCGGCCAGGAACGTACGCCGCGCCGCGCTCTTCGGCGGCGGGAACCCCACGAACAGGAAGCGGTCGGTCGGCAGGCCCGCGGCGGAGAGTCCGGCCAGCAGCGCGGAGGCCCCGGGGACGGGGAACACCCGGTGTCCGGCTGCAGCGGCCTCGCGCACCAGCCTGTAGCCAGGGTCCGAGATCAGCGGCGTGCCGGCGTCGCTGACCAGCGCCACGCGTCCGCCTTCGGCCAGGACGGCCATCGCCTTGGGACGCGCCCGTTCCGCAGCGTGCTCGTCGTGCCGCTCCAGCCTGGCCGATAGACCGTAGGCCGAGAGCAGCTTGCCGGTGACGCGGGTGTCCTCGGCCAGCACCAGGTCGGCTTGGGCCAGCACGTCCAGCGCCCGCAGCGTGATGTCGCGCAGGTTCCCGATCGGCGTCGCGACCACGTACAGCCCCGCCGCCAGGGGCGCGTCGTCGAGTGCGGGAGGAGGAAGGGCGCGGGCCATGGCGCGGAGGGTTCGCCGGTCCGGGGGCGAATGGCAAGGGCAGGCGTCAGCGGGCCGCGGTCGCCAGCGCTGCGGTCAGGCTGTCCAGCACCCGCCGACCCGCGGCGGTGGCGCGCAGCCGAGAGCGGTCGTCCGCCAGCAGGCCGAGATCGACCAGGTGGCGCACCTCCGGGTGTTCGGGCGCAAGGCCAAGGACCTCCACCTCGCCGAAGCCCACGCCCTCGCCGATCCTGAGGCCGCTGAGCAGGCGCTCCTCGGCGGCTTCGACGGGCCCGAGGGGCTCACGCTCGGCGAACCCCACCCCGGTCGCGCCGACGGTGCAGATGTAGTCGGCGGGTCGGTCTTCGGCGCGGGTCGCCGTCCGCTGGCCCTCGAGGGTGAGCCGGCCATGCGCCCCCGGGCCGGCGCCCACATAGTCCAGGCCTTGCCAGTAGACGAGGTTGTGGCGCGAACGCGCGGCAAGGCCGCGGGCGTGGTTGGACACCTCGTAGGCCTCGAACCCTTCGGCCTTCAGGACTGCCTGGGTCGTCTCGTAGAGCTCGGCCGCAGGCTCGTCAGCCGGAGGGATGAACCGACCCCTCCGCACGGCGCGGTCGAAGGCCGTGCCTTCCTCGATCGTGAGCTGGTAGGGCGAGATGTGCTCGGCGCCCAGCGCGACCGCGGCCCGGAGTTCCTCGGCCCAGGCGGCCGGCGTCTGGTCCGGCAGCGCATAGATCAGGTCGACGGACAGCCGGGGAAAGGCCCGGGCCGCGGCTTCCGCCGCCCGTCGCCCCTCCGCCGCGTCATGGTTTCGGCCCAGGAACGCCAGCGCGGCGTCATCCAGGGACTGCAGGCCGAGCGACAGTCGATCGACGCCGGCCGCGGCGAGCGCGGTGAAACGGTCGGCCTCGGCGTCAGTGGGATTCGCCTCGAGGCTGACCTCCACATTCGGAGCCGGCGTCCAGAAGCTTCGGGCGGCCGCCACGATCGCCGCCACCCAGGCCGGATCCATCAGCGACGGCGTGCCGCCGCCGAAGAAGACCGAGACCAGCTCGCGGGGGCCGGTCAGCACCCGCTGCGCCTCCAGGTCGGCGAGGATGGCGCGGGCCAGTTCAGCCGCTTCGGTCTCGCGGCCCCGTGCGCGGAAGACGTTGAAGTCGCAGTAGGGGCAGATGCGCGCGCAGTAGGGCCAGTGGATATAGACTCCAAGCGGCGGTCCGCCGCTCACAACAGGGCGGCCTTCAGCTTCACGAAGGCCCGGGCGCGGTGGCTCATGCCGTCCTTCACCGCCGGGTCCATTTCGCCGAACGTCAGGGTCTCGCCCTCGGGAACGAAGATCGGGTCGTAGCCGAAGCCCCTGTCACCACGCGGGGGGAAAGTCAGCGTCCCGTCCACCCGTCCCTCGACCACCACCGCCGGCCCGTTTGGCCAGGCGACGGCCAGGGCCGAGGTGAACCAGGCCGCGCGATCCTCGGCGCCCGCCTCCTCCAGCCGCTCCTCGACCTTGCGCATGGCCATGGCGAAGTCCTTCTCCGGCCCGGCCCAACGGGCGGAGTAGATGCCGGGCGCGCCGTCCAGAGCCGCGACCGAGAGCCCGGAATCGTCGGCCAGGGCGATCAGCCCCGAGGCGTCCGCCGCGGCGCGCGCCTTGAGCAGCGCATTGCCGCTGAAGGTCATCTCAGTCTCGTCCGGCTCGGGCAGGCCGAGTTCGCCGGCCGCGACCAGTTCGAACCGTCCATCGAGGATTTCGGCCAGCTCGCGCGCCTTGCCCGGGTTGTGGGTGGCGACCACCAGACGGGTCCCCGGCTCCAGCTTCAGCGCCATCTGCGTCTCCTTTGGGAGGCGGACCCTAGCGCCGGGCGCGGACTGTTGCATTGCGAAAGTTTAATATCGTTACTCGATATTCACGTGATCGAAAATCGATGTGGGCGTATCGATAATCACATCGAAGCACAGAGCTTCACCCACACAGATGCTGCAGCGCAGCACAAAACCGGAGCCTAGAAATGTTCGCCAACGTCATGTCCTTCGTCGACCGCACCGCCATGAGCCTGGTGCTCGTCCTGGCCGCTACGCCGATCCTGAGCATCGCCGCCCGCGCCGCCTTCCTCTAAGACTTCAAACGCAAGTCATGGGGATCGTCCGATCCGCCCCGGCCCTCGGCTGAAACGCCGGCCGCCGGGCGGATCCAGACGAAGCGGGGAGCAGTCAGGCATGCGCGCCTTGGGTCCGGGTTCCGTATCGAGTTTCCTGAAGATCATCCTCGATGTGGTCTTCGCCGCCCTATGGATCGGCCTCGGCATCGTCGCCCTGCTCACGCTCGCGGCGCTCCTCCTCAGCTACAATCCCGACCTGCTCGGCGGCCTCACCGGCTCCGATCCTGGCGAGGCCGAGCGCAACAGCTCGATCCGCGAGCTGCTGGAAAACGGCCCCTCGGTGGCCGGCGGACTCCTGGGCCTGGGTCTCTACGTTGGCGGCATTCTGGTGATCGTCGGATCCCTGCGCCGCATCTTTACGACCCTGACCATCGGCGACCCCTTCCATCCGGACAACGTGGCGCGCCTGCGCCTGATCGGCCTGATGCTCGCGGGTCTGGAGCTGGGCCGCTACGCCTTCTGGGCGATCAGCGCCTGGGCCTTTTCGGGCGTGGACCGCATCCAGCCGTCGCTGAGCCTGACCGCCTGGTTCTCGGTCCTCGTGGTCTTCGTGCTCGCGGAGGTGTTCCGCGAAGGCGCGCGACTGCGGCGCGAAGCCGAACTGACGATCTGAAGAGGCCCGGACAGACCCGATGCCCATCCGCGTAAGCCTCGACCGCGTCCTCCTGGAACGCCGCATGTCGCTGACCGAACTCGCCGACCGCGTCGGCGTGACCATCGCCAATCTCTCTATCCTGAAGACCGGCAAGGCGCGCGCGGTCCGCTTCTCGACCCTGTCGGCGCTCTGCCGCGAGCTCGACTGCCAGCCGGGCGACCTCCTCGTCTACGAACCCGGCCCGGACGACGCCCCGATCGACGACGAGGACTAGCCGCGCGGGTAGAGGATCACCTGGGTGCAGCGGAAGGCCGCCATCAGCTTTCCCGTCGCCGCATCCTCGACCCTGGCGTCCCAGACCTGGGTGGTGCGTCCGCCGTGCAGCAGGGTGGCGGTGCAAACCGCCTCACCTTCGCGCAGGGTGCCGGTGAAGTTGCACTTCACCTCGGCGGTGGTGAAGCCGCTGGCGCCTTCCGGCCACGCGGTCGAGACGCCATAGGCGCAGAGGATGTCGGCGACCGACAGCACCGTGCCGGCCAGCAGGTAGCCGGTATGCGCCACGAGGTCGGGCCGAACGATGAAGCGTCCCACCACGCGACCGTCGTCCACCTCGGTCACCCGCAGGCCGATGTGGCCGGGCAGCTTCCCGTCGTTCGCGAGATTCAGCCTCTCGACGCTGGTATTGTTGGTCGTCTGCGGCATGCGCGTCCTCCCCCGTGACCAGACTGGCACGAATGCTGGCTCAGCCAAACCTAGGGTTGCCGCAGGCGGCCGTCGCGTCATGTTGCGTCGCAACAACACTCATGCGGCATTGCGGCGCAGATCAATTCACTGATGTGAGAATTACTTGAACTGCGCCTCGGTGGAGCCTATCTGCGCTTCCACGTTGCACTGCAACATGGAGTGAAGCCAATGATCGCCCTGATCGAACGGTTCCTCGATGCGCTGTTCGCCCCGCTCGCCCGCGAGCTCGAACGCGTTCCGCCGCAAGCCATGCGCTTCGGCGTCTTCTTCTAAGAGACGGAACCCGGGCCGAGAGCCTGCCGGGTTCAGATGGAAACATCTGAACCCGACAAGCTGGCTCGGTCTCTTCGTAAGAGCGCGTCACGCGGCGAAACCGGCATCCACTTTCGCCTGACGCGCTCTCGCCGGCGGCTTAGCCGCCGGTCGCCGCCCTCTGCATCACGCAGAGCTCGCCGATGCCCTTGCGGGCCAGCGAGAACAGCGCCTCGAACTCAGCCTGGCTGAAGCCGCGCTTCTCGCCGGTGGCCTGCACCTCGACGATGTCGCCCGAGCCCGTCAGCACGAAGTTGGCGTCGGCTTCGGCATTGGAGTCCTCCTCGTAGTCGAGGTCGAGGACCGGCGTGCCCGCGAAGATTCCGCAGCTGATCGCCGCTACCTGATCCAGGATCGGGTCGGTCGCGATCACGCCCTCGTCCCGCAGGTACTGCGTCGCCAGCCGCAGGGCGACCCAGGCGCCGGTGATCGAGGCCGTGCGCGTTCCGCCGTCGGCCTGCAGCACGTCGCAGTCCAGCGTGATCTGCCGCTCGCCCAGCGCCTTCAGGTCGATGATCGCCCGCATCGAACGGCCGATGAGGCGCTGGATCTCCTGGGTGCGGCCCGACTGCTTGCCCTGGGCCGCCTCGCGCCGCCCGCGGGTGTGGGTGGCCCGGGGCAGCATCCCGTACTCGGCCGTGACCCAGCCCTGGCCCTTCCCGCGCAGGAACCCGGGGACCCCTTCCTCCACGCTGGCGGTCACCAGCACCTTGGTGTGACCGAAGGTCGCCAGGCACGAGCCTTCGGCGTACCGGGTGACGCCGGTTTCCAGGGTGACGGGACGAAGCAGGTCGGGGGCGCGTTCGGACGGGCGCATCGGTGGAGCTCTCTGACGGTCTGGGCGCCTTGCGCCGACGAAGGTCGCGCTTATCCTAGATGACGAAGGTCCAGTCCATGGGCGCCGAGAGACACCAGCCGCACGCCGTGCCATCGCCATTCCTCTCCCGCGGGCCGACGCTCGCTGATATGGACACCCGCGCGCGGGAGATCTTCCGCCGTATCGTGGAGAGCTATCTCGAGACCGGCGAGCCCGTCGGTTCACGCACGCTCTCGAAAGGCGGCCTCTCGCTATCCCCCGCCTCGATCCGCAACACCATGCAGGACCTGACGCAGCTCGGCCTGCTGGGCGCGCCGCACGTGAGCGCCGGACGCCTGCCGACCCACGCGGGCCTGCGGCTGTTCGTCGATGGGTTGATGGAGGTGGGCGACGTCGGCGACGACGAGCGGCGCAGCATCGAGACCCGGTTGCTGGCCCACGGCCGCAACTACGAGGACGCGCTGAACGAAGCCTCGGCCATCCTGTCGGGCCTGGCCGGAGGCGCGGGCGTGGTGGTCAGCCCGATGCGCGACGCGGGGGTGTCGCATGTGGAATTCGTGCCCCTGTCCGGCGACCGGACTCTGGCGATCGTCGTTCTGGACGACGGCTCGGTGGAAAACCGGCTGATCCGCCTGCCGCAGGGGGTGACGCCGTCGGCGCTGCAGGAGGCGTCGAATTTCCTCAACGCCCGCATGCGGGGCCGCACCTTCGCCGAGGCCAAGGCTGACCTGCGGGTCGAGCTGGACCGCGCTCGCCGGGAGCTCGACACCACCGCCGCGCGCCTCGTGGAGGACGGCCTGGCCGCCTGGAGTGGCGGCGACGCCGAGGACCGCGCCCTCATCGTCCGCGGCCGCGCCAACCTGCTGGAAGACCGCGAGGCGCTGGAGGACCTGGAACGCGTCCGCTCGCTGTTCGAGGACTTGGAGCAGAAGGAACAGCTGATCCAGCTGCTCGATGGCGTCCGCGACGGCCAGGGCGTGCGCATCTTCATCGGCGCCGAGACGCGGCTCTTTTCCCTTTCGGGTTCCGCTGTGATCGCGGCGCCCTATATGTCGGGCTCGCAGCGGGTGGTCGGCGCGATCGGCGTGATCGGGCCCGCCCGACTGAACTATGCCCGGGTCATCCCGTTGGTGGACTATACCGCCCGCGTGCTTGGCCAGGTGATGAACGCGTAAAGGGTCACTGAGAAGACATGTCCGAAGAGAACACGCCCGTTGACGGCGCGCCGGCCGACGGCAGCGACGCCGACGTCCCCGCCCTGCTGGCGGAGGTCCAGGCGCTGAAGGAGCAGGTGCTCCGCTACGCCGCCGACATGGAGAACACGCGCCGCCGGGCCGAGCGCGAGGCCAATGACGCCCGCGCCTACGCGATCCAGAAGTTCGCCAAGGACCTGCTGGCCGCCGCTGACTACCTGGCCATGGCCACCGCCCATGCGCCGGCGGACCACGCCGACAGCGTCGTGAAGAACTTCGTCGTCGGCGTGCAGATGACCGAGAAGGAGCTGCAGTCCGCCTTCGAGCGGAATGGCCTGAAGAAAATCGCGCCGAAGCCGGGCGACAAGTTCGATCCGCACCAGCACCAGGCGATGTCCGAACAGCCGGCGGAGGGCGCTGTGCCGCCTGGCGCGGTTCTGCAGCTGATGCAGCCCGGCTACGAGCTCCTGGGCCGCCTCGTGCGCCCGGCCACGGTGGTGGTGGCGGCCAAGGAGACAGGCGCCGCGCCGAAGGCGGAAGGCGCCGGCAATCCCTATGCCGCAGGCGAGGAGGGCGACGCCGGCGGGTCGGTCGACACCCGCGCCTGAACCTCCGATCAACCGGAGCGCTATCCGCCAAATACCGGAGGTCGATGAGCCTGGGGTTGCACCCCGCTCCCGCCGCCGGGGAGTCGAATTGAAGGTATGGTTACACTGGCGAACTGTCCCGCCTGGTGAAGGGCGCCCTGCGCTCGATCGGAGAGGAAACAGGACCATGAAGAAGCTTGTTGGAACGATCGCCGCGCTGGGGCTAGCGGCGGCGGCGGGATCGGCGATCGCCTCGACCACCGTGGTGTACCAGAACGATTTCGACACCTCGTCCACGGCGGCGGGCGTGACCGCGGCCGTCGCGGGGCCGCAAGCGATCGGCGGTTTCGGCGTGACGAACTACGGCGGAGTCACCGGCAGCTTCCTCTACAACGACACCGGCAACAACTACGGCGGCGGCCCCGCCCCGCAGATGACCACCTTCACGTTGTCGAACCTGCCCAGTCACACCGCGTTGGATGTCGACTTCCACCTGATGTTCATCGACTCGTGGGACAGCACCAACGGTGGGGCCGGCGTTTCGCCCGACTACCTCGAGATCTACCTCGATGGCGTGCTCTGGGGGCAGCTTACGGCGGCGAACACGTCCGGGACGACCAACGATTTCGCCGGCGGGACCCAGACGTTTGGCCCAGGGAACTTCGTCTACAACGGCTACAGCGACCGCATCGTCGACATGTCCGGCGCCAGCGGGCTGACCTTCGCCCACACTGCGTCGACCTTCACCCTAGGCATCAGAGCCGGTGGGACCGGCTGGCAGGGCGGCGCTGACGAGAGCTGGGGCATCGACAACATCAAGGTCACGGCCACGCTCCGCGACCAGACGGGCGCGATCCCCGAGCCGGGGACGTGGGCCCTTATGATCCTCGGTTTCGGCTCCGCCGGCGCTGCCCTGCGCCGCCGCCCGGCTGTCTCGGTCGCCTGATCCAGACTGCGCAACGACAGATAGCAGCGTCCCGCGGGCGACCGCGGGACGTTTCTTTTTGCCCGCCGGCCTGCGCCGAAGTCCACAATTTGAGTGGGAGCGACTCCTTACAGGCGAGTAACCTTGACCCCGGTCAATCGGGTCTCTTCGGGTCGGCCTAGCCTTCGCGCCGAATGGCATTCGTGGAGGCTGGAATGACTAAGGTTCAACTCACTCGCCGGGGGCGCGCCACTGGGGCGGTCCTGGCGCTCGCACTCGCTGCGCCCATGGCGCTTGGGGCCACCGCCGCTATCGCTGGTCCGGTGGCCGCCGGCTTCGATTCCACCACGATCCCGGCCAATGACGACGGGTCCTATGGCCCGGCGGTGGCTCCTGGGTTCGCGATGAACTTCTTCGGGACCACCTATTCGAGCTTCTACGTCAACAACAACGGCAACATCACGTTCAGCGACAACATGGGCACGTACACCCCGTACGGCCTGGGCGCCGGCTATGTGGGCCAGCCGATCATCGCCCCCTTCTTCGCCGATGTTGACACCCGCGGCGCCGGCAGCGGCCTGACCGCGTTCGGTACGGGCACCTACGCCGGCCGCGACGCTTTCGGCGTGTCCTGGCGTGACGTGGGCTACTATGGCGCCCACACCGACAAGCTGAACACCTTCCAGCTCATCCTGACCGACCGCTCGGACATCGGGATCGGCGATTTCGACATCTACTTCCACTACGACACCATCGAATGGGAGACGGGTGACGCCAGCGGCGGCGCGGGCGGCCTGGGCGGCGTGTCCGCCGCGGCGGGCTTCTCCAACGGGACGGGTCTCGCGGGCACCTACTACCAACTGCCGGGTTCGCTGGTGAACGGCGCGCTTCTGGACGGCGGGCCCAACGCCCTTGTGGCGGGCACCAACACCGGCGTCCTCGGGCAGTACCGGTTCACGGTCCGGAACGGCGTGGTCGATCCGGGCGATCCGGGCGCCATCCCCGAGCCCGCGACCTGGGCGATGATGATCATGGGCTTCGGCGCCGCCGGAACCGTGCTGCGTCGCCGCCGGACCCTCGCCCTCGCCTAGGGCGATCGAGCCGGAATGAGCCGCAAGGCGCCCCGTGGTCAGCCACGGGGCGTTTTGCCTGTGGGTGAGGCCCCGTCGGGCTTCCACACCCTTAGGAATTCGCTAATGTCGCAAGTCCCCTCCCTTCGGGGCGTGCGCCGGCTCGGGTGATTCGCCGACGGCGCGCGATTGGCGAGCCGGGACCGATATGAAGCTGACGATTGAACGCGCCGCGCTGCTTCGCGCGCTGGGACACGTGCAGAGCGCGGTGGAGCGCCGCAACACGATCCCGATCCTGTCGAACGTGCTGCTGTCGGCCGACCGCGACCGGCTGACCTTCTCCGCCACCGACCTCGACATGGAGATCGTCGACGAGGCCGTGGCCCAGGTGGACCAGCCCGGACAGATCACCGCCCCAGCGCACACCCTGTACGAGATCGTCCGCAAGCTGCCCGAGGGCGCCGACGTCTCGCTCAGCTTCACGGGCGAGGATCCGCGCCTGACCGTCGCCGCCGGCAGGTCGCGCTTCAACCTGCCGGTGCTGCCGGCCGGCGACTTCCCGGTGATGTCGTCCGAGGGTTTCGCCGGCTCGATGGCCGTCGACGTGAACGACCTGATCCGGCTGATCGACAAGACCCGCTTCGCCATCTCGGCGGAGGAGACCCGCTACTACCTGAACGGCCTCTACCTCCACACGATCATCGTGGACGGCCAGGCCCGTCTGCGCGCGGTGGCCACCGACGGCTCCCGCCTGGCCCTGGCCGACATGCCGGCCCCGGAGGGCGCGGCCGGCGCGCCCGGCGTCATCGTGCCCCGCAAGACCATCGGCGAGGCCCGCCGCCTGCTGGAGGACGCGGGCGAGACCGTCGACCTGCAGATCAGCCCGCAGAAGATCCGCATGGAGCTGAACGGCGCGGCCCTGACCTCCAAGGTCATCGACGGCAACTTCCCCGACTACGGGCGCGTCATCCCCAAGGACAACAACCGTACGGTGATGGTCGACGCCAAGCTGTTCGCCCAGGCGGTGGACCGCGTCGCCACCATCTCGGCCGAGAAGAGCCGGTCGGTTCGGATGGCCATCGAATCCGGGCGGGTCGTCCTGACGGTCCGCAACATGGAAGCTGGCCAGGCGGTGGAAGAGCTCGAGATCGACTACGACGGCGAGCCCTTCGAGCTGTCGTTCAACGCCCGCTACCTGCTGGACATCACCGACCAGATCTCGGGCGGCACTGCCGAACTGCGGTTCGGCGGCCCGAACGACCCGGCCCTGGTGCTCGACCCGGCGGACGCCGACGTCCAGTACATCCTGATGCCGCTGCGGGTCTGATCCCGCTCAGGATCCGACGAACAGATGCCGTGACGGGCAGAGGTCCGCCACGGGGCAGTCCTCGCACTTGGGCCGCCGGGCGACGCAGACGTAGCGCCCGTGCAGGATCAGCCAGTGGTGCGCCCGCGTCAGGTACGGCTCGGGCACGACGGCCATCAGTTCGGCCTCGACCGCGTCGGGCGTCTTGCCGGTCGCCAGCCCCAGCCGGTGCGAGACCCGGAAGACGTGGGTGTCGACCGCGATGGCCGGCTCGATCCTGAGCTCGTTCAGCACCACCGAGGCGGTCTTGCGGCCGACCCCCGGCAGGGCCTGCAGCTTCTCCCGCTCCAGCGGGACCTCGCCGCCGTACTCGTCCACCAGGATCTGGGCCGTGCGGATGACGTTCTTGGCCTTGGTGTTGAAGAGGCCGATCGAGGAGATGAACGGCTTCAGCCCCTCCTCGCCCAGCGCCAGCATCTTCTGCGGGGTGTCGGCGACCGCGAAAAGCTTCGCCGTGGCCTTGTTGACCGACACGTCCGTCGCCTGGGCCGACAGCGCCACCGCCACGACCAGGGTGTAGGGGCTGGAATAGTCCAGCTCGGTGCGCGGGTCCGACTCCTGGGCCTGGAACCGCTCGAACAGCTCGGCGATCCGGGCCTGTTCCGCGGGCTTCAGCTTCTTCGGAGCGGGCCGCTTCGTCTTCGGTGCGGGCCTGGCCACGTCAGCCGCGGTCCACGGCGAAGGGCGAGAAGGCCTGCTGCACCGGCATCAGCTCCAGGGTGTTCACGTTGATGTGGGCCGGCAGGCGCAACACCTGCTCGCACACCAGGGCCACGTCGTCGGCGCTCATGGCGTGGACGCCCTGATAGACCTTTCCGGCCGCGCCCTCGTCCCCCTTGAAGCGGACCACCGAGAACTCCGTCTCGGCCATGCCCGGCTCGATCGACGTGACCCGCACTTTCGTGCCCAGCAGGTCGGCGCGCAGGTTCAGGGAGAACTGGCGCACGAAGGCCTTGGTCGCCCCGTAAACATTGCCGCCCGGATAGGGGTAGGTCGCCGCCACCGACGAGATGTTCATCACGTCGCCGCGGTTACGGGCGACCATGCCCGGCAGCACCGCCCGGGTGATGCGGACGAGGCCGGTGACGTTCGTGTCGATCATCGTCGTCCAGTCGTCGAGGTTCGCCTCGTGCGCCTTGCCCAGGCCCAGGGCCAGGCCGGCGTTGTTGTAGAGTACGTCGATCGCCGCGAACTCGGCGGGAAGGCTGGGCAGCAGGGCGTCGATGGAGGCCGCCGAACGGACGTCCAGCTCCCGGGTCAGCACCTGTTCGCCCAGATCGGCGGCCAGCGCCCGAAGCCGGTCGGCCCGCCGGCCGGTGGCGATCACCTTGGCCCCGCCGGCGACCAGCCGCCGGGTCATGGCCTCGCCGAAGCCCGAGGTGGCCCCCGTCACCAGGGCGATGCGGCCCTCCGCCCAACGTTCGGTCATCATTCCACCTTCGCCACGGAATCCACGATCTGCGTCGCCGCCTGCGGACCGACGAGCCGTCCCACGATCCAGGCCGCCAGGTCCTGGCAGGCCAGGCAGCCGCCGCCGGTGGCGACATTGCCGTGGATCACCAGGGGCCGCCGCTCGGTGCGCACGCCCATCGCCTCCAGTTCGGCGAAGATGCTGGGATAGGTGGTTGCGCTGAGCCCTTCAAGCAGGCCCAGCGCCGCCAGCACCAGCGCGCCGGAGTCGATTGCGGCGACCATCTGCCGGGCGGGATCGAGCCGCAGGGCCGCCAGGAATGCCGGGTCCCTGATCTTCCGCCGGCTGCCGACGCCTGAGACCACGAACACCGCATCCGCCCCCTGCGCCCACTCCAGCGGCTCGTGCCGGTCTATGGCGAGGCCGGAGTACGACGTGATCCGGGGCGTGTCGGCGCAGATGCGCACGTCCCATGCCCCTTCGTAGGCGGCATAGGTTGGGTCCTTGACCCGGTAGAACAGGTCCCAGGGCAGGAAGAGGTCGACGTCGGTGAACCCGTCGTACGCGACCATGGCGATCTTCATGGCAGGTCTCCTTGCTGTCGCGCCGAAATCTGGGGCGCGGGAGACCTTTGAGGTGAGCGCCAGTTCCGCGACGGTGGACTTGGCGCCCGGCCGGCGTAGTGTCCGCCCCATGCCCGCCGCGCCCCTCTTCATGGACGCCGAGATCCGCCCGAACCGCTCGCTTTCGCGGCGCGGCTTCATGATCCTGATCGCCGTGGTGACGGCGGCCAATGTGGCGGCCGCCCTGGTGTTCCTGTCGCAGGGCGCGTTCCTGGTTCCGATCTTCATGGGCATCGATGTGTTGGCGGTGGTCGTGGCGTTCATGGCCAACTACCGGTCCGGCCAGATGGTCGAGCGCGTGCAGGTCAGCCCCAGCCACGTGAAAGTGACCCACGAGGCCGGGGGCGCCGTGCGGCTGGTCTGGGAGAGCCCGACCGCCTTCACCCGCATCACCCGCGAGCATGACGAGGAGGACCGGGTCATGGCCCTGGGCCTCGCGCTGTCGGGCCGCGGGACGCCCGTGGCGGCCAGCCTCAGCCCCGGAGAGCGGCGCGAGTTCGGCCGCGCGCTGGAGGAGGCCATCTGGCGCGCCCGGCGGCACCGCGACTGAAAGGACATTCCATGCGTGCGTTGATGCTGGCTATGGCGCTGGCCACCCTGGCCGTCAGCGGGACGACCGCCGCCGAGCGTCCGCGGGCCCGCGACCTCGGCATCGCACCCGGCGTCCTGGCGACGGGCCCGCACAACGCCATCACCGACGTCTCCGGGGTGCTGGTGGGACACGTCACACGGATAGAGGGCGAGGATGTCCGGACCGGCGTCACCGCCATCCTCCCGCACGGCGGCAACGTCTTCCAGGACAAGGTCCCGGCCGGCCTCGCTATCGCCAACGGCTTCGGCAAGCTGACCGGGATCAGCCAGATCGTCGAGCTGGGCGAGATCGAGACCCCCATCGTGCTCACCAACACCCTCTCGGTCTGGCGGGCCGCCGACGCCCTCGTCACCTGGACCCTGGCCCAGCCGGGCAATGACAAGGTGCGGTCGGTGAACGCCGTGGTGGGCGAGACCAACGACGGCTACCTGAACAACATCCGCAAGCGCGTCATCACCGAGGCCGACGTCCTGACGGCGCTGCGCGAGGCCAAGGCGGGCCCAGTGGCGGAGGGCGCCGTCGGCGCCGGAACCGGGACCATGGCCTTCGACCTCAAGGGCGGCATCGGCACCAGCTCGCGCGTCCTGCCGGCGAAGCTGGGCGGCTACACGGTGGGCGTCCTGGTCCAGAGCAACTACGGCGGCTCGCTGGTGATCGACGGGGACCCCGTCGGCCGCCGTACGGGCCGCTTCTACCTGCGGGAATACGCACCCGCCGCGGCGTCGAGCCCCTCGGTGGCCGACGGTTCGATCATGATCGTCATCGCCACCGACGCGCCGCTGGGCGACCGGGCCCTGACACGGCTGGCGCGGCGCAGCTTCGCAGGCCTCGCGCGAACGGGCTCGGCCTTCACCAACGGGTCGGGCGACTACGCCATCGCCTTCTCCACATCCGCCTCGGTGCGTCGCACGCCTGCCCGCCGCCTGGGCGTAGCCAAGGTCGAGGAGGTCGCCAACGACGACACCTCGCCCCTCTTCGTCGCGGTAGCCGACGCCACGGAGGAGGCGATCTACAATTCGCTGCTCAAGGCCCGCACGATCGAAAGCCGCGACCTCGACGGCCGGCCTGTAAAGGGCGAGGCGCTCGATCCGGCCCTGCTGCGGAAGCGCTAGACGGCGGGGGCGCCCGCTACCGCCGCCTTCAGCTCGGCCAGCCGCCGCTCATCGGCCGGATGCGTCGAGATCACTTCCGGGGGTCGCTGAGCCTCGGCGCCGCGGGCCACCATCCGCTCCCAGAACCGCACCGCCGCCGACGGATCGAGGCCGGCCTTGCGCATCAGGTCCACGCCCACGCGGTCGGCCTCCAGCTCGTGCTTGCGCGAGTAGGGCAGGATCACGCCGTAGACGGCCCCCATCCCGAGCGCGGCGCCGATCTCGTCGGTGTACTCGCCCGCCTGGTCGGAGATCAGCATCTGGGCGATGGCGACGCCCGCCTGGGCCGCGATCTCCTGGCTCATCCGCTCTGCCGCGTGGCGCGCCAGGACGTGGCCGACCTCGTGGCCCAGCACCGAGGCGACCTCGTCGTCGCTCTTCGCCAATTCCAGCAGGCCGCGGAAGAAGCCCACCCGCCCATTCGGCAGGACGAAGGCGTTCAGCTCCGGGCTATCCAGCACCGTGAACGACCAGTCGAGGTCGGTGCGGCCCGAGGCCTTCACCAGGGGCGCGCCGATCCGCGCCAGCCGCGCATGCGCCGCGGGGTCGGCCACCGGCTTCACCTTGGACAGCACCTCGTTCCAGGCCTGGTCGGCCATGCCGGCGAGCTGGCCATCGTCGACCACCACGAATTGCTTGCGCCCGGTGGCGGCGTTCTCGCTGCAGCCCGCCAGGGCCGCCGCGCCGATACCGGCCAGCACCCAGCGCCGCGAAAGCGCGCAGCGGCAGCACATCAGAGGATGAACTTCGACAGGTCGGCGTTCTTCGCCAGGTCGCCGATCCGGCTGGTGACGTAGGCCGCGTCGATCACGATGGTCTCGCCCGTGCGGTCGGCGGCGGTGAAGCTGATCTCCTCCATCACCTTCTCCAGCACGGTCTGCAGGCGGCGCGCCCCGATGTTCTCCACCGAGCCGTTCACCGCCACAGCCGCGTCGGCCAGCGCATCGACGGCGTCGTCGGTGAAGGTGACGGTCAGGCCCTCGGTCGCGAGCAGCGCCTGGTGTTGCCGGATGAGGTTCGCCTCGGGCTCGGTCAGGATCCGGCGCATGTCGTCGCGGCTCAGGGCCTGCAGTTCCACGCGGATCGGCAGGCGGCCCTGCAGCTCGGGCAGCAGGTCGGACGGCTTGGCCACGTGGAACGCGCCCGAGGCGATGAAGAGGATGTGGTCGGTCTTTACCGGACCATGCTTCGTGGAGACGGTCGTGCCCTCGATCAGCGGCAGCAGGTCGCGCTGCACGCCTTCGCGGGAGACATCGGCGCCCTGGCGCTCTGAGCGGCTGGCCACCTTGTCGATCTCGTCGAGGAAGACGATGCCCTGGTTCTCGGCCAGCTCCAGCGCCTCGGTGGTCAGGGCCTCCTGATCCACCAGCTTGTCGCTCTCCTCGGCGATCAGCGGCGCCCAGGCGCCCGACACCGTGGTCTTGTGCGTCTTGGTCCGCCCCCCGAACGCCTTGCCGAACATCTCGCCGATGTTGAGCATACCCATCGAGGGGCCCGGCTGGCCGGGGATGTCCATCATCCCGAGCGGCGAGGCCGTGTCGGCGAGCTGTAGTTCGACCTCCTTGTCGTCCAGTTCCCCGGCGCGCAGCTTCTTGCGGAAGCTCTCGCGCGCGGCCGTCGAACCGGGTCCCGTCAGCGCGTCGAGAATCCGCTCCTCGGCCGCCGCTTCGGCCCGAGCGCGCACGCCGGCGCGGCGCTTCTCGCGCACCATGGCGATGGCGCTTTCGACCAGGTCACGGACGATCTGGTCCACGTCGCGGCCCACATAGCCCACCTCGGTGAACTTGGTGGCTTCCACCTTCAGGAACGGCGCCTGGGCCAGCTTGGCGAGCCGCCGGGCGATCTCGGTCTTTCCGACGCCGGTCGGCCCGATCATCAGGATGTTCTTCGGCGTCACCTCGTCGCGCAGGTCGTCCGCCACGCGCCGCCGCCGCCAGCGGTTGCGCAAGGCCACGGCCACCGCGCGCTTGGCCTCGGCGTGGCCGACGATGTAGCGGTCGAGCTCTGAGACGATCTCGCGGGGGGAAAACTCGGTCATGGCCCGCTAGATAGGGGATCAGCCCGCGCCTGACACCCCTGCCGGCGCCTGGGGAGCGACGGGCGGCGTCTTCAGCGGCGGGCCGGGCAGCAGCTCGTCGAACAGCAGGCGCCAGCCGACGGCGTCGTTCCGCCAGATCCGGACGTAGTGCCCGCGACGTTCGCCCTCGGCCTCGGTCCAGCGGGCGACTCCATAGGTCCAGGCCATGTCGCCGGCGCTCGACGCCGATCCGCCGAGAGGGCCATAGGTGATCGAGGATGACCGCCGGCCGAGTTCGGTCTCCAGCTCGGCGCGGCCGGCCGGCGGCCGGGCCTTCGAGCCCACC
Source organism: Phenylobacterium kunshanense (assembly GCF_003254525.1). Lineage (GTDB taxonomy): Bacteria > Pseudomonadota > Alphaproteobacteria > Caulobacterales > Caulobacteraceae > Phenylobacterium > Phenylobacterium kunshanense. The sequence goes on along the minus strand of NZ_QFYS01000002.1, from coordinate 158,722 downwards.
ACGCGCCCGTCCTCGGCGAGGACGTCCAGAAACGCGGACTTCACGTCGTTGCGGGCCGAGGCGTGCAGCGCCGCTTCGGCGGCGGCCACCTCCGCCATCGCCTTGGCGGGCGAGCCTGCCACCCGCGTGGAAAGCCGCGCGTAGGCGACCGGGGAATCCTTGGGCGGCGCCCCGGTGGAGTCGCTCGGCGCGCCGCCGTCGAACACCCACTTCCACGACCCGTCGGCCCGCCTCGTCCAGACGGTGAAGTAGTACCCCCGCGGCTCGCCGCCGAAGGTGTAGGGCCCGGTCGTGAACCCCAGGTCGCCGGACCGGGCGATCCCCGCCCACAGCGGCCACCACACCAGCGGCGCGCCCTTGGGCCGGGGCTCGCCATAGACCGCGTGCGCCAGCACCGGCTCGGGCGCGAAGACGATGCCGTCCGGCGCGGAATGTTTCAGGAAGCTCGCCTGTACGCCCAGCTCCAGCCCGTCGGCCGCGAACGCGCGCTCCGCGGCGACCACCGGCGCGGGGTCGATCTCGGCGGCGACGGCCGGCGAGGAGCTGACCAGCAGGGCGGCTATCAGGGCGGCGCCAGACCTAGAGCGTTTCAACGGTCAGGTTTCCGTTGGTGTAGACACAGATCTCCGCGGCGATCGCCATGGCCTTGCGGGCGATGGTCTCGGCGTCGAGGCCGTCGACGTCCACCAGCGCACGGGCCGCGGCCAGGGCGTAGTTGCCGCCAGAGCCTATGGCTGCGACCCGGTGCTCGGGCTCCAGCACGTCGCCGGCGCCGGTGACCGTGAAGATGCTGTCCTTGTCCGCCACGATCAGCATGGCCTCCAGCCGCCGCAGGTAGCGGTCGGTCCGCCAGTCCTTGGCCAGGTCGACGCAGGCGCGGGCGAGCTGTTCGGGATACTGCTCCAGCTTGGCCTCGAGGCGCTCGAGCAGGGTGAAGGCGTCGGCCGTGGAGCCGGCGAAGCCCGCGATCACCCGCCCGCCGGCCAGCTTGCGCACCTTCTTGGCGGCGCCCTTGACGATGGTCTGGCCCATGGAGACCTGGCCGTCGCCGGCGATCACCGTGCGGCCGTCCTTGCGCACGGCCAGGATCGTGGTTCCGTGCCAATCGGGGAAGGTTGAGGTATTCGACATCGGCGCGATGTGAGCAGCACGCTCCCTCGGGTCAAGTACGCCACGACGAGACCATGACTTTCACCGACGAAGAGATCGAGCGGTACGCCCGCCATCTGGTGCTCCGCGAGGTCGGCGGCCCCGGCCAGCAGAAGCTGAAGGCAGCCAGCGTGCTGATCGTCGGCGCTGGCGGGCTGGGCTCGCCCGCGGCGCTCTATCTTGCCGCGGCGGGCATCGGCACGATCGTGATGGCCGACCCGGACGAGGTCGACCGTTCAAACCTCCAGCGGCAGGTGATCTACGCCGATGAAGACCTCGGCCGGCCGAAGGTCGAGGCCGCCGCCGACCGCCTGGCCGCCCTAAACCCCCATGTCTTCGTCGCCGGCTTCCATGGGGCCTTCGACGCGGAAAGCGCCGACCGGCTGGTGGAGGGGGTCGACCTGGTGCTGGACGGCACCGACGACTTCGGAGTCCGCTTCTGCGTCAACGAGGCCTGCGTGCGCCACGGCAAGCCCCTGGTTTCGGGCGCCATCGGCCGCTGGACCGGCCAGGTGGGCGTCTTCGGGCGCCAGCCCTGCTACCGCTGCCTCGTGCCCGAGACCCCGCCCGACGCCGAGACCTGCGTGGCGGTGGGCGTGGTGGGCGCGCTCGCGGGGGTCATCGGCTCGATGATGGCCCTCGAGGCGATCAAGACCATAACGGGAGCGGGAGAGCCGCTGGCCGGCCGCCTCCTCGTCTACGACGCCCTGGCCGCCGAGACTCGGACGGTCCGCGTGGCCGGCGATCCGGAGTGCCCGGTGTGCGGGAGCGGCGGTGCGCCGTGACCGCCGCTGTCGTACCCGAGCTGGACGTGTCCGACCTGGCCGACAGCCTGCGGTTCTATGTGGGAACGCTCGGCTTCGCTGTCCGATACGAGCGCCCAGAGGAGCGCTTCGCCTACCTGGAACGCGGCCAAGCCGAGCTGATGCTGGAGGAAGCGGACGGCCCCGGTCGCCGCTTCCGGACCGCGCCCCTGGAGCGGCCGTTTGGCCGGGGGGTCAATCTGCAGATCGCCTGCGCCGACGTGGAAGCGCTCCATGGTCGCGCGGTCATCGCCGGCGCCGAAGTCATCGTTGGGCTCGAGACCCGCTGGTACCGCGCCGGCTCCGTGGAGAAGGGAAACCGCCAGTTCGTCGTTGCGGACCCTGACGGCTACCTCCTCCGCTTATTCCAGGACCTGGGCGAACGTCCCCCGACGTAGTTCGCCTCAGATCCGCTCGCCGATGAAGGCGGTCGCCTTTTCCAGCACCGTCTTCCAGGTGGCCGCATCCCAGTTGTTGTGGCCCTCGCCGTTCAGCTCCACCAGCTCGCAGCCTTTCCCGGCCGTCTTGAGCGCCTTGGCCATCAGGCGGGACTGTCTCGGGTCGACAATCCGGTCATCCGTGCCGTGGATCAGCAGGACCGGCGCCGCGATCTCGGCCGCGCGGCGGGCGGGGGAGGCGCGCACCAGCATTGCTTCGTCGGCCTTCGGGTCGCCGATGGAGCCGCGCCAGTAGGCGTAGGCGGGGGAGTCCGCCCCATCCTCACGGCGGGAGAACGCCAGCGTTTCCAGGAGGTCGGCGTCGCCGGCCACCGACACCACCGCCTTGTATGCCTGCGGCCGGCGCACGGCGCCCATCAGGGCCGAGTAGCCGCCGAAGCTGGCGCCGAAGATGGCCAGGCGTTTCGCATCGGCGCGTCCGGCGGTGACGACGTGGTCGACGGCGTCCTCGATGTCGGCCTGCATCCGATCGCCCCACTGCCGGCGGCCCTGGTCGGCGAAGGCCTGGCCATAACCGCCCGAGCCGCGGAAATTGGGTTGCAGCACCAGCCAGCCCCTGGCCGCCAGCGCCTGGGCGCTGGTGTCCCAGTCGAGCGTGTCGCGCAGCTCAGGACCCCCGTGGGGCATGACCACCATCGGCAGCGGGCCGCCGCCGGCGCCGACGGGCGTAGTCAGATAGGCCGTGATCTCGGCGCCGTCGCGCGTCTTCACCCGCAAGGCCTCGGTCCGGGCCAGCCGGTCTGGCGAGAGCCAGGGCTTGGCGTGGCCCACATACTCCAGGGCCTTGCGCTCGCGGTCGTAGACGACGAAAGCCCCCGGCTCCTGCGGCCCGGTGGTCCGGAACAGCAGCCTCCGGTGATCCGTGTCGATGTCGTAGAGTTGGACGTTGCAGGCGTTCTTCAGCGCGGCGTTCACGGCCCGGAAGTGCGGCGCGAGCGCCGGGTCGGCGAAGTGGTAGTTCAGCCGGTCGTCCCAGTAGGCGCTGGCCACGAGCCGCTGGGATTCGTCCACGAACGCTCCCTCCAGGTCGCGGTCCGGCCGCTCGGCCACCACCTCGCCGAACTCCAGGGTGGCCAGGTCGAACGTACGAATAACCCGGGTGTCCCGCCCCTCCGGCCGCTGGCAGACGAGGAACACGCCCGCCCGTGGGGTCGGCCCGACGACATCGAAGTCGGGGAACTTCTTCAGCTCGTTGAACCGCGACCGGCGGACCAGCTTCCAGTCCTTCTCGCCGGGCGCGCGGCCGTAGATCCAGCCCACCGTCCCCCGGGCGTTGGTGTCGACCCGCAACATGGCCACGCCGTCCTGGGTGAGCCAGTAGTCGGTCGCCGGCGCGCCCTGCTCCACCAGTTCGGCTTCACCCGTGTAGACGTCGACCCTGTAGAGCGCGTACGCGCCGCGGCTCTCGTTCCAGGCCTGCATGAGGATGTGGCGCGGATCGTCCTTCACGAAGTCGACGACCCGCGAGGCGTCAAACCCGCGCCGGAGCACCGCCGGCGTTCCCGAGAACATGACCACCGGGTTCTTGCCCTCGAGGTCGACCGACACGACCCGCCGAACCGGGATCGGCACGAAGGTCCCGTAGAAGACGACGCCATAGGGCCGGCCCCGGTCGTCCGCGTCGAAGGTGATCCAGATCAGCAGGCGCTCGTTGTTGGCCCACTCGACCTGCTGGGCCTTCTGCTCGCCCAGCTTGACGACGGCGGGGGGCGCCGAAAGATCGGCCATCCGCGACAGCGTGACGTAGGCGGTGGTTTTGCCATCGCCGCCCGGCTGGGTCCGCAGGATCGCGAGCTGCTCGCCGTCGGGCGAGATCGCCGCGTCACGCAGGTGCGGCTCGGCCAGCAGTTCGTCGATCGTCGGCGGCCTGGGGCCTTCGGTCGCCGCGCGGAGCACGCTGGGCGTCATCGCCGGCGCTGCGGCGCCGGCCGCCAGCATCGAGCGACGAGTCAACATCCTGGGCGCCCCGAACCCGCGGTTACTTCAGGCGACGTTGCGATTCCGAGCCGTGGCCGTCAATGCGCCGCCGCTAGAGCATCTGTGGCAGGACGCGGTCGGGCGGGCGATGTCCGTCCATCCAGGTCTTGATGTTGATGATCACCTTCTCGCCCATGTCGACCCGCGCCTCGACCGTGGCGGAGCCCATGTGAGGCAACAGCACCGCGTTGGGCTGCTTCAGGAGCTTCGGATTGATCCGGGGTTCGTGCTCGAAGACGTCGAGGCCCGCGCCGGCCAGCTTGCCCTCGGCGAGGAGGTCGGCCAGGGCCTGTTCGTCGATGATCTCGCCCCGGGCCGTGTTGATCAGCACAGCGTGCGGCGGCATCAGCTTCAGGCGCCGAGCCGAGAGCAGGTGGTAGGTGGCCGGCGTATGCGGCGAGTGGACCGAGATGATGTCCATCCGCGCCAGCATCTGGTCCAGGCTGTCCCAGTACGTCGCCTCCAGCTCCTCGGCGACGCGAGAGCTGACCGGCTTGCGGTTGTGGTAGTGGATCTGCAGGCCGAAGGCGCGGGCGCGCCGGGCGACGGCGGTGCCGATCCGGCCCATGCCGATGATCCCCAGCCGCTTGCCGGTGATCCGCCGGCCCAGCATCCATGTCGGCGCCCAGCCGGTGAACTCGCCGGCCTGCACCGCATTGGCCCCCTCTATGACCCGCCGAAGCGTGGCCATCAGCAGGGTCATGGTCAGGTCGGCGGTGTCCTCGGTGAGCACGCCGGGCGTATTCGTCACCATGATCCCGCGGGCGTTGGCGGCGGCGACGTCGATGTGGTCGACCCCCGCGCCGAAGTTGGCGATGAGCTTCAGCCGCTCGCCCGCCTTCTCGATCAGCGAGGCGTCGATCTTGTCGGTGATCGTCGAGGCTAGCACGTCGCAGCGGCCCACCGCCTCCACGAGCTGTTTGCGGGTGAACGGCTCGTCGGTGACGTTGAGTTCGGTATCGAACAGCTCGCGCATCCGGGTCTCGACCTGATCCGGCAGTCTGCGGGTGACGATGACTTTCGGCTTGCGGGCGGGCATGGGCCTACGGAAAAAGGGACGTTTCCCGCGCCGCTTCTGGCGCGTCGTTGTGCCAATCCCTTAGCAAAGGGGCCCGGCACGGCCAAGGCGAGGCTGACGGCTTGAGGTTAAGGAGGCGCATGGCGCCGGCGCTGGCGGCGCTCGTGATCGGAACCGTGGCGGCCACGGCCGCGGCAGCCGACGTGGGCCGCGTGACGCCGTCGGGCTACCCGGTGCCCCGCTACGTCACGCTCAAGTTCGGCAAGGTGAACGCCCGCGCCGGCCCGGGCGACGACCACCGCCTGCTGTGGGTCTATTCGGCGCGGGGCCTGCCGGTGCAGGTGGTCGCCGAGACCGCGGAGTGGCGGCGGGTGTGCGACCCGGATGGGGGCCTCGCCTGGGTGCACAAGCGCGTGACCGACGGCCGCCGCTCGGTGATCAACACCCGGAACCGGCCAGCGCCGCTTTACCGAAAGCCCAAGGCTGGCGCCGAGACGATCGCCTATCTGAACAGCCGCGCGCTGGCCTCGCTGGTCCGCTGCGAGAAGGGCTGGTGCCGGGTGAAGACCGACCGCACGTCGGGCTGGGTGCGCGAGGGAACGCTTTGGGGCACGACCGAGACGGTGCAATGTCGTTGAGGCTCCGCACAGGCGTGTGGTAGGGCCGGCCCCTCTCTGATTTCGAGGTTTCCCAGATGAACGACGTGGCGAACCGGCCCTCCAGCTACAGCTACGAAGAGCTGCTGGCCTGCTCGCGCGGCGAGATGTTCGGCCCGGGCAACGCCCAGCTCCCCGCGCCGCCGATGCTGATGTTCGACCGCATCATCGAGATCAACTCGACCGGCGGCGAGCACGGCAAGGGCTACATCGAGGCGGAGCTCGACATCAATCCGGACCTCTGGTTCTTCGCCTGCCACTTCATCAACGACCCCGTCATGCCCGGCTGCCTGGGCCTGGACGCCATGTGGCAGCTGGTCGGCTTCTTCCTCGGCTGGAGCGGCGCGCCGGGCCGCGGCCGCGCCCTGGGCGCCGGCGAGGTGCGGTTCTTCGGCGAGGTCACCCCCGACATCAAGAAGGTGACCTACAAGATCGAGATGAAGCGGGTGATCCTGCGCCGCCTGGTCATGGGCATCGGCGACGCGGTTCTCCTGGCTGACGGCAAGCCCATCTATGAGGCCAAGGACCTGCGCGTCGGCCTGTTCAAACCAGAAGGCCAGGCGTGAAGGCCGGCAAGCGTTCGGAGGAGTGCGACTGATGCGTCGCGTCGTGGTCACCGGGATGGGCATCGTCTCGTCCATCGGCAACAACACCAACGAGGTGCTCGCCGCCCTGCGCGAGGCGAAGTCGGGCGTCACCGCGGCGCCGGAGTACGCTGAGCTCGGCTTCCGCTGCCAGGTTCACGCCCCGCCGCGCATCGACTGGGAGGCGATGGTCGATCGCCGCGCCGCGCGGTTCCTCGCCCAGGGCACGGGCTTCAGCCACATCGCCATGGAGCAGGCGATCGCCGACTCCGGGCTCGAGGAGGGCGAGGTCAGCCATGAGAAGACCGGCCTGATCGTCGGCTCGGGCGGTCCCTCCACCCGCAGCATCATCGAGGCGGCCCAGACCGCCAAGGAGCGCGGCCCCAAGCGCGTCGGCCCGTTCGCCGTGCCCAAGGCGATGAGCTCGGGCCCGTCGGCCACGCTCGCCACCTGGTTCAAGATCCGCGGCCTGAACTTCTCGATCAGCTCGGCCTGCGCCACCTCGGCCCACTGCATCGGCGTCGGCTATGAGCAGATCCTGATGGGCAAGCAGGACGTGGTCTTCGCCGGCGGAACCGAGGAGCTGGACTGGACCCTCAGCGTCCTGTTCGACGCCATGGGCGCCATGAGCAGCAAGTTCAACGACAGGCCGGAAGTCGCCAGCCGCGCCTATGACGTGGACCGCGACGGCTTCGTCATCGCCGGCGGCGCCGGGATCGTGGTGCTGGAGGAGTACGAGCGCGCCAAGGCCCGCGGGGCCAAGATCTATGGCGAGATCGTCGGCTATGCCGCCAACTCCGACGGCTTCGACATGGTCGCCCCCTCTGGCGAGGGCGCCGCGCGCTGCATGCGCCTGGCCAACCCCGAGGGCCGGGCCATCGACTACCTCAACCCGCACGGCACCGGCACGCCGGTCGGCGACCTGAAGGAGATGGAGGCCGTCCGCGCCGTGTTCGGCGACAAGGCGCCGCTGATCTCGTCCACCAAGTCCCTGACCGGCCACAGCCTGGGCGCCGCCGGCGCGCAGGAGGCGATCTATTCGCTGCTGATGCTCAACAACGGCTTCGTCGCCGAGAGCGCCCACATCGAGAACCTCGACCCGGCCTTCGCCGACATGCCGATCGTGCGCCAGCGCGTGGATCGGCAGCTCGAGACGGTGATGAGCAACAGCTTCGGCTTCGGCGGCACCAACGGCACTCTGGTGATGGCGCGGGTCTGAGCCCGCTGTTCACGGCTTCGTGATCCGCATAAGGTGACGCTCCGGATCGGAGACGCCGCATGCGGTCGCTTGGGTTGCTGGCGCTGGTTGCTTCCACAGTGCTGGCGGGATGCAACCTGGTCATTACGGACCGGCCGATGTTTGATCGGGAGGCGGTCGCGGAGCGGGCCTTCAAGGCCGGCGTCTGGGCTAGCGTTCAGGCCGATTGCCCGATCCCTCGGGCTGGGGAAACGGTTCAGCACTGGCCCACCTGCGCAAGCGCTCGCATCTTACGGCCAGGGATCGAAGGCCTCGTGCTCGCACGCGGCGATCCGATGATCTACCAGCTTCGCATGACGACCGATGAGGGCTCGTCCTATGCCTACGCGGGCCTTCGGCCCACGCACCTCGACAAGTCAGGAAAGATCGACGCTTTCGAGCTGTGGCCGGTCGAATGCGGACCACCGGTGATCACGCCTGAGGGTGAGCGAAGACCGACGAAGACGCCTGGGCCCGGTCTGACGATGAATGGAGAGGAGCCCAGCTCTTGCCGCGCAGAGGATGCAAGCGCCGTCCGTAGGGCGGCCAAGGACAGCCGAAACTGGGCGCCCGTGAAGGTCTTCATCTGGGTTCGACCCCGGAAGCTGTTAGACAAGTCCCCGCCCTTGGCTTGGGAGATGGATACGGCCTACGGCATGAAGAAGGCGGAGCCGCCGTCCGCGCCCCGCTAGCGCCGCCGCGGCTTTCCCTGTAATCGGCCCCGGCCTACGCCACCGGAAAGCCCCCTGATGCCCGAGCTTTACGACGTCGCCGCCATCGGCAACGCCATCGTCGACGTGATCGCGCCCTGCACGGACGCCTTCCTTTCGGATAACGGGTTGACCAAGGGGGCCATGATGCTGGTCGACCCCGACGCCAGCGCGGCGCTCTATTCGAAAATGGCCCAGGCGGTGGAGGCCTCGGGCGGCTCGGCGGCCAACACCATCGCGGGCCTGGCCAGCTTCGGCGGCAAGGGCGCCTTCATGGGCAAGGTCGCCGACGACCAGCTCGGCCGCACCTTCGCCAACGACATGCGCGCCATCGGCGCCCGGTTCGAGAACAAGCCGCTGGTCGGCGGGCCGGCGACGGCGGTCTCGATGATCAACGTCACCCCCGACGCCCAGCGCACCATGTGCACCTACCTCGGCGCCTCGGTGGAGTTCACCGACGACGACGTCGAGAAGGACATCGTCGAGGCGGCTAAGATCGTCTACCTCGAAGGCTACCTGTTCGACGCCGAGGCGGCCCGCAAGGCCTTCGCCAAGGCGGCCGCCCTGGCTCACGGCTCGGGCCGGATGATCGCCCTGACCCTCTCGGACAGCTTCGTGGTGGAGCGCCACCGCGCCGCCCTGCTGGGCTTCATCGAGGGCCAGGTTGACCTCTTGTTCGCCAACGAGGACGAGCTGAAGTCGCTGTTCCAGACCGACGACTTCGACGCGGCGCTGAACGCTCTTCGCCCCCACGTGAAGATCGCCGCCGTGACCCGGAGCGAGAAGGGCTCGGTGATCATCGACCACGGCGAGCGGCTGACCGTCGCGGTGGAGCCTGTGGAAAAAGTCGTGGACTCGACGGGCGCGGGCGACCAATACGCGGCCGGGTTCATGTTCGGCCTCTCGCGGGGACGGCCGCTGCAGCAGTGCGGCAAGCTGGCCAGCCTGGCCGCGGCCGAGGTGATCTCGCACTACGGCCCGCGTCCGGCGGTGTCGCTGAAGGAACTGGCCGAGTCGAAGGGATACTGACCGCGATGAGCCGCAAGGCCGAAGTCGTCCGCAACACCAAGGAAACCCAGATCCGCGTCGCCGTGGACCTGGACGGAACGGGTGCATCGAAGGTCTCCACGGGGATCGGCTTCTTCGACCACATGCTGGATAGCTTCGCGCGACACGGCGGCATCGACATCGAGGTCGAGGCCAAGGGCGACCTGCACATCGATATGCACCACACGGTCGAGGACACCGGCATCGTCCTCGGCCAGGCGATCAAGCAGGCGCTGGACGGCTTCAAGGGCGTCCGCCGCTTCGGCCACGCCTACATCCCGATGGACGAGACACTGTCGCGGTGCGCCCTGGACCTGTCGAACCGGCCCTACCTGATCTGGAACGTCGAGTTCCGGACGCCCAAGGTCGGCGACATGGACACCGAGCTGTTCAAGGAATTCCACCACGCCTTCGCCATGAACGCGGGCGCGTGCGTGCACCTGGACCTGCTGCGCGGGACCAACAGCCACCACATCGCCGAGAGCGGCTTCAAGGCCCTGGCTCGCGCCCTGCGCCAGGCCGTCGAACTCGACCCCAAGACCCACGGTCACGCCCCCTCCACCAAGGGCGTGCTCTAGGAAGCTTCCTGATGAAGAGCGTCGCCCTGATCGACTATGGGTCGGGCAACCTCCGCTCGGCCGAAAAGGCTCTCGTCCGCGCCGCCGACGGCCGGGCGAACATCGTCGTGACCCATGACCCCGAGTTCGTGGCCGCCGCAGACGCGGTGGTGCTGCCGGGCGTGGGCGCCTTCGCCGCCTGCATGGCCGCGCTCAGCGCCCGGGACGGGGTGATCGAGGCCATGGAGACGGCGGTCCGCCAGCGCGGCGCGCCGTTCCTCGGCATCTGCGTCGGCATGCAGCTCATGGCCAGTCGCGGCCACGAGTTCGGCGTCACCGCCGGCCTCGGCTGGATTCCCGGAGACGTCCGCAAGATCGCGCCTGCCGATCCGGCGCTGAAGGTGCCGCACATGGGCTGGAACAATCTGGACGTGGTCTCGGACCTGCCGATGTTCGCCGGCCCCAAGGCCGGCCAGCCGGTCTATTTCACCCACTCGTTCGCCATGTTCCCCGAGGATGAAGCCGATGTGGCCGCCTGGGTCGACCATGGCGGACGCTTCCCCGCGGCGGTGGCGCGCGGCAACATGGTCGGGGTGCAGTTCCACCCCGAGAAATCCCAATCCGTCGGGCTCGGTCTGCTCGCCGGCTTCCTGGAGTGGCGACCGTGATCCTTTACCCCGCGATCGACCTGAAGGACGGCCAGTGCGTGCGCGTCCTGCATGGCGACCTGTCCACCGCGACGGTGTTCAACAACGACCCGGGCGCGCAGGCGAAGTCCTTCGCGGCCGCCGGCTTCCACTGGGTGCACGTGGTCGACCTGAACGGCGCGGTCCAGGGCAAGGCGATCAACGCCTCGGCGGTCGAGGCGATCCTCTCGTCGGTCTCGATCCCGGTGCAGCTCGGCGGCGGGATTCGCACCCTGGCCGACATCGAGCGCTGGATCGAGGCGGGCGTCAGCCGCGTGATCCTGGGCACGGTCGCCGTGAAGCAGCCCGAGATCGTCATCGAGGCGGCGCGGAAGTATCCCGAACAGATCGCCGTCAGCGTCGACGTCCGCAAGGGCAAGGTCGCCGTCGACGGCTGGACCGCCGACTCCGACCTGGACGCCATCACCGTCGCCAAGCGGTTCGAGGATGTCGGCGTCGCGGCCCTGATCGTCACCGACATCGACCGCGACGGCACCGTCATGGGCTTCAACGTCGAGGCCTTCGGGGCCATGGCCGACGCCGTGTCGATCCCGGTGATCGCCGCCGGCGGCCTCGCCAGCGTCGACGACATCGCCAAGCTGAAGGCGCGTAAGGGCGTGCCGGTGGCGGGCGCAGTGCTCGGTCGCGCGCTCTACAATGGAGCCATCGACCCGGCCCAGGCGCTGGAGATCGCCGCGTGAGCTTGAAGGTCCGGGTCATTCCGTGCCTGGACGTCAAGGACGGCCGGGTGGTGAAGGGCGTTCAGTTCGTGAACCTGCGCGACGCCGGCGATCCGGTGGAACAGGCGCAGGCCTATGACGCGGCCGGCGCGGACGAGTTGATGTTCCTCGACATCACCGCCAGCCACGAGAACCGCGGGACGATCCTGGACGTGGTCGCCCGCACGGCCGAGGTCTGCTTCATGCCGCTCAGCGTGGGCGGGGGCATCCGCAGCGTCGAGGACGGCCGCAGGCTGCTGCTGGCGGGCGCCGACAAGATCTCGATCATGACCGCGGCGGTGAACGACCGCGACGTGGTCGCCCGCTGCGCCGACGCCTTCGGCAGCCAGGCGGTGGTGGTTTCGGTCGACGCCAAGCGGACCGGCGACCACTGGGAAGTGTTCACCCATGGCGGCCGCAATCCCACCGGCCTCAACGCCGTCGACTACGCGGTGGAAGTGGTCGCCAAGGGTGCGGGCGAAATCCTGCTGACGTCCATGGACCGCGACGGCGCGAAGATCGGCTATGATCTCGACCTCGTGCGCGCGGTCAGCTCGGCGGTGTCGGTGCCGGTGATCGCATCGGGCGGGGCGGGCAACGTGCAGCACCTGGTCGAGGGCGTCCGCGCCGGCGCCGATGCGGTGCTGGCCGCCTCCATCTTCCACTTCGGCGAGGTCGGGATCGGCGAGGCCAAGGCCGCCATGGCCGCCGCCGGCATCCCCGTGCGCCTGACGGAGCCTGTCGCCGCATGAGCCGGTTCACCGAGGTCATCGGCCGGCTTTCGGCCACCATCGAGAGCCGCAAGGGTGGCGATGCGTCCACGTCCTACACGGCGCAGCTCCTGGCCGACATCGACCGGGCGGCCAAGAAGATGGGTGAGGAAGCCGTCGAGGCGGTCATCGCCGCCGCCCAGGGCGACCGGGACGCCCTCACCGCCGAGAGCGCCGACCTCATGTACCACTGGCTGGTGCTGATCGCCGCCGCGGGGGTGAGCCTCGACGAGGTCGCCGAGAAGCTGGAGGCCCGTGAAGGTGTCTCTGGCCTGGCGGAGAAGGCTGCGCGAAAGGGCGGCTGAGCCCTGCGCCGAACCCGGGTTCCGGAGCTCTCAGGCCCCCGCCATCTCCGCGGCGACGCGGCGGGCGGCCGTCTGCGGATCGTTCGCCGCCGTGATCGGACGGCCGCAGACGATGTGCGAGGCGCCGGCCTTCAGGGCGTCGCGCGGGGTCGCGGCGCGAGCCTGGTCGTTCTTGGCCGCCCAGTCAGGCCGCACGCCGGGGGTCACCACCAGGAAGTCCTTGCCACCCAGCGCCCGAGCCAGTTCGGCCTCGTGGGGGCTGGCGATCACGCCGTCACAGCCGGTCGCGATGGCCTGGTGGATCCGCCGCTCTACAAGCTGGCGGGCGGTCTCGTGGTAGCCGGTCTCGACCAGGTCGTCGTCCGTCAGGCTGGTGAGGACGGTCACGGCCAGGATCTTCAGGTTCGACTTGCCCTTGCCCCGCACCGCCGCGGCCATCACCTGCGGCTCGCCGTGCACGGTGAGGAAATCGCAGCCCGAGCCGGCCAGAACCGCGGCCGCCCGCTGCACCGTGGTGCCGATATCGTGCAGCTTCCAGTCCAGGAACACCTGCTTTCCGGCGGCTTTCAGCTCGCGCGCCAGGGTCATGCCCTCGCCGCCGGCGAACAGCTCCAATCCCACCTTGTAGAAACTCACGGCGTCGCCCAGCGCGTCGACCATGGCCCGAGCCTCGTCGACCGTCGGCAGGTCCAGCGGAATGATCAGCCGCGGGTCGGCTTTGACGGCGGGTTGCGCAAGATCGGCGGCGGCCATGGCTTGGCTCCGTGGGCGGGGTGGTCCGCAGGGTTCGAATAGGGCTAAGTGCGCTGCATGAGCCAGACCGAGTTCGCGGTCAACTTCTTCGTCGCGCTGTTCGCCCTCCTGGACCCGGTGGGGAATGTGCCGCTGTTCGCCGCGGCCACGGCGGGGGCCAAGTCGAAGGATCGCGCCTGGATCGCGCTCTACATCGCGCTGTTCGCTTTCGGCTTCCTGACCTTCTTCTACTTCTCGGGCCTGTCGCTGCTGGAGTTCTTCGGCATCTCGCTGCCGGCCTTCCGCATCGCCGGCGGCGTGATCCTGTTCCTGCTGGGCCTCGAGATGGCCCGCGACGACTTCACCTCAACCTTCGCCGAAGCGGCGGATGCGCCGAACGGCACGGGCCGCGCCTATGCCCGCAAGCGGTTCGAGCGGATGATCGTGCCGTTCGCCATGCCCCTGCTGATCGGGCCGGGCGCGATCTCCAGCGTCGTGATCTATGCCAGCCAGGCGCGGCAGTTCGGGCTTCAGGGGGCCTTCGTCGGCGTAGGCGTGATCGGCGCGGTGGCGGTGGCGACCCTGCTGTCGTTCCTGGCGACGCCGATCCTGTCGCGGATCCTGGGCCGCATCGGCCTCAGCATCGTCGTCCGGGTGCTGGGCCTGATCCTCTGCGCCCTGGCGGTGCAGTTCATCCTGGCCGGCTTCGCCGAGAGCACCAGCGGCTTCATCCGGCCGTCGATCGCGAATCCCTACGGCCACTAGACCTTTCGGAAACGCCCGCCCTGCGAGGCCATCAGCGCCAGCGCCCACTCGTCGGGGATCGCCTTGGCGATGGCCGAGATCGCCTTGTTGGGCGCCCCGGGCACGCAGACGGCGCGGTTCGCCTCCATGGCCTCGTAGCCGGCGGCAGCCACCTCGTCCGCGCCCATCCACAGCCACGCCGGGGTCGATGAGCTCGCCAGGGCGCGGGTGCCGTTGACGTCGTGGAATTCCGACCAGGTGAAACCGGGGCACAGAGCGGTGACGTGCACGCCCTCGGGCACATTCTCCAGGTGCAGGCTCTGCGAGAACTTGATCAGGAAGGCCTTGGACGCGGCATAGAGCGTATGGCCGGCCGCCGCGGGGACGAGACCCGCCAGTGACGCCACGTTGACGATGCGACCGAACTTGCGCTGCTGCATCCCCGCCAACACCCGGTGCGCCAGTTCGCAGGGCGAAGTGACCATCACCTGGATGAACGCCGCCTGTTCTTTCCAGCGGGTCTCCGCGTAGGCGCCAGGCAGGCCATAGCCGGCGTTGTTGATCAGGCAGTCCACGGTCCGGCCGTGGGCGGTCAGGTGGTCGAGGATGGTTCCCGGCGCGTCCGGCTCGCTCAGGTCGGCCGCGACCGTCAGGGTCTCGACCCCGTACCGGAGCCGCACTTCCTCGGCGATCGCGTCCAGCCGTTCGACGCGGCGGGCGGTCAGCGCCAGGTCATAGCCGTGGCTGGCCAGGATGCGGGCAAAGGCTGCGCCTATGCCGGCCGAGGCGCCTGTCACGAGCGCAAGTTTGCGGTCCATACCGGTCCCCGAATGCGACCCGCAGAAACTACGGCCTGTGCGGAACGGTTCAAGGTTACGCTTGCGGCGGATTCGCGCGAAGGGCGTCGTGCGATTGAACCGCGTGATGATTGGGTGTATTCGCGCCCGCCGCGACGGCATAGGGCCGCCTTGGGGACCTCCCGGTCACCCGGAGATTTGGGATGGCTGATCAGGCCGTCGACGCCGACAAGGCGAACGGAGACTCGTCGCACTCTGGCCACAAGGAGGGATTCTGGGCGCTCGCCATCGGATCCATCGGCGTGGTCTTCGGCGACATCGGGACCAGTCCCCTCTACGCCATGCGCGAGGCCCTCGGGCACTCGCGCGGCGGCGGCGGCGGCGAGATGGCCGTGCTCGGCGTCGTGTCGCTGATCACCTGGGCCCTGATCCTGATCGTCACGGTCAAGTACGTCGTCTTCCTCATGCGGGCCGACAACAAGGGCGAGGGCGGTACGCTCGCGCTCATGGCGCTGGCCCAGCGGGTCAGTCCCGGGGGGCGTTCCCGGATCATCTTCATCCTGGGTGTGCTCGGGGCGGCGCTGTTCTACGGCGACGGGATCATCACCCCCGCGGTATCGGTGCTGGGCGCGGTGGAGGGCCTGCGCGATGCGCCGGGTGTCCCCGCCGGCGCGGAGGACCTGGTGCTGCCGATCTCGGCGGGCATCCTGATCGCGCTGTTCCTCATCCAATCCCGCGGCACGGCCAGCGTGGCGAAGTTCTTCGGCCCGATCACCGCCGTGTGGTTTCTGACCCTGGGCGGCCTCGGCCTGTTCCACATCTCGGACGACATCTCGATCCTGCGGGCGCTGTCGCCGTGGTACGGCGTCACGTTCCTGATCGACAACGGCTTCCTGGGCTTCATCATCCTCGGGTCCGTCTTCCTGGCGGTGACGGGGGCGGAGGCGCTCTACGCCGACATGGGGCACTTCGGGAAAAAGCCGATCCGATATGCCTGGCTGGGCCTGGTGCTGCCGTGCCTGGTGATGAACTACTTCGGCCAGGGCGCCATGGTGCTGGCGCACCCGGAAGCGCGGGCCAATCCCTTCTTTGAGATGGTCCCCCAGGCGATCTACTGGCCGGTGCTGCTGCTGGCGACGGCCGCGGCCATCATCGCCAGCCAGGCGGTGATCACGGGCGCTTTCTCCATGACCCAGCAGGCGGTCTCCCTGGGCCTCTTCCCGCGCATCGACATCCGCCGCACGTCCGAGACCCAGGCCGGCCAGATCTATGTGCCGCAGGTCAACACGATGCTGCTGATCGGCGTCCTGGTGCTGCTGTTCATGTTCCGCACCTCGTCGAACCTGGCCTCGGCCTATGGGATCGCGGTCACCGGATCGATGTTCGTCGACACCCTGCTGTTCTTCTACATCGTCCGCTACATGTGGAAGCGGCCGGTCTGGCAGGCGGCGGGCGCGTCGCTGGCCTTCGGCCTCGTCGACGTCGTCTTCATCACCTCGAACCTGCTGAAGTTCTTCGACGGCGCGTGGATGCCGCTGGTGCTGGGCGCGGGCCTCGTCCTCATCATGTGGACCTGGAACCGCGGCGCGGCGATCCTCGCCGACAAGACGCGTCGCGACAGCGTTCCCCTGGCCGAACTCGCCGACATCCTGAAGGCGCGGTCGCCGCATAGGGCGCCCGGTACGGCGATCTTCCTGACCTCCGACCCCGATACGGCGCCGGTCGCGCTGATGCACAACCTCAAGCACAACAAGGTCCTGCACGAGAAGAACATCATCCTCTCGGTCTCCACCGCCGAAACCCCCCGCGTCAGCGAGGAGAACCGCGTGCGGATCGAACCGTTGAACGACGACTTCAAGAAGGTCATCATCAACTACGGCTTCATGGAGAGCCCCAATGTGCCGAAGGCGCTGGGCCTTTGCCGCAAACTGGGGCTGAAGTTCGACATCATGGCCACCAGCTTCTTCCTGGGCCGTCGCTCCGTCGTGCCGTCGGCGCAGTCGGGCATGCCGCTCTGGCAGGACAAGCTGTTCATCTTCCTGATGCGGAACGCGGCCAACCCCACCGACTTCTACAAGATCCCACCCGGCCGCGTGGTCGAGATGGGCGCCCAGGTCACCGTCTGACGTGCCGCTCAGCGTTCTATCCATCCTGGGCGACGCCTTCTGGATCGTCGCTACGGCCATGATTGCGTCGGCGACGCGTGGCGTCTGGCGGGCCCTGCCGGCGGACGCGCGGCTGCCCATGCAGTGGGGGCTGAACGGCAAGGTGGGATGGCGGGCGCGCAAGGCGCCGGCGCTCGGCCTCGCATTGGGGTTCGCGATCGTGTTCGGCCTGGTCCTGTCGGCCCTGGCCCGCGCCCCGCAGTTCGCGCCTGACGAGCTGCTGATCCTGTTCCTGGTGCGCGCGGCCACGGCGCCGCTGTTCATCCTCGTTCACATGCTGTGGCTGCGAGGAGTCTTGCGCACGCTTGCCGCCGAAGGCGTGCTTAAGCCTTGAACCCGCGGCCCGCCTGTCCTTAAAGGCGCGCGACCTCTCCACACCTCTTCGAAAGCCCTTCCACGCCATGGCCGACAAGTCCGTCAAGAAGGTCGTCCTCGCCTATTCCGGCGGGCTCGACAGCTCCACCATCGTCAAGTGGCTGCAGACCGAGCTGGGCGCCGAGGTGGCGACCTTCACGGCCGACCTGGGCCAGGGCGAAGAGGTCGAGCCGGCGCGCCACAAGGCCATCACCCTGGGCGTGAAACCCGAGTACGCCTTCGTCGAGGACGTGCGCGAGGAGTTCGTGCGCGACTACGTCTTCCCGATGTTCCGCGCCAACACGGTCTACGAGGGCCAGTACCTGCTGGGCACCTCGATCGCGCGGCCGCTGATCGCCAAGAAGCAGATCGAGATCGCCCGCAGGATCGGCGCGGACGCGGTCGCCCACGGCGCCACTGGCAAGGGCAACGACCAGGTCCGCTTCGAGATCGCCTACTACGCCCTCGAGCCCGACATCCACGTCGTCGCCCCCTGGCGCGAATGGGACTTCAAGAGCCGCGAGGCGCTACTGGACTTCGCCGAGAAGCACCAGATCCCGATCACCAAGGACAAGCGCAACGAGGCGCCCTTCAGCGTCGACGCGAACCTGCTGCATTCCTCGTCCGAGGGAAAGGTCCTGGAGGATCCGGGTGTCGAGGCCCCCGAGTACGTGCACATGCGCACGATCAGTCCTGAGGCCGCGCCCGACACGCCCACCGTCTTCACGATGGACTTCGAGAACGGCGACCCCGTCGCCATCGACGGCCAGAAGCTGTCGCCGGCCGCCCTGCTGACCAAGCTGAACCAGCTCGGCCACGACAATGGCGTCGGCCGCCTGGACCTGGTCGAGAACCGCTACGTCGGCATGAAGTCTCGCGGCGTCTACGAGACCCCGGGCGGCACGATCCTTCTGCACGCCCACCGCGGCATGGAGAGCATCACCCTCGACCGGGGCGCCATGCACCTCAAGGACGAGCTGATGCCGAAGTACGCCTCGCTCATCTACAACGGCTTCTGGTTCGCCCCCGAGCGCGAGATGCTGCAGGCGGCCATCGACCTCAGCCAGAAGAACGTCACAGGCCAGGTGCGGGTGAAGCTCTACAAGGGCAGCGTCACCGTGATCGGCCGCACCAGCCCCTACTCGCTGTACGACCAGGAGCTGGTCACGTTCGAGGAAGGCAAGGTCGCCTACGATCACCGCGACGCGGCGGGCTTCATCAAGCTCAACGCCCTTCGCCTCCGCGTGGCGGCCAAGCGCGACCGGCGGGGCTAACGCTCCAGCCGGTTGTAGGGATACCGGTCCCGGATCTCGGCCTGGAAGAACCGACCCTTGGAGTCGGCGTCCACGAACGAGCGATGCACCTCGCCGGGGACGCCGACGTAGACGTATCGCTCTCCGCTGACGAAGCGGACGAAAAGCTTGGCCCGGTCCTGGTCGTAGTCGATCGCCTGGATAGCCGCTGAGTCGACGTCCATCGGCCTGCTCCCTGCCGTGGATATGACCTTAGAAACGCCCGGGCCCGCGGCGCTGGTTCCCCTTGGGCCCGGATGGCGCCAAGTTCCTTCCCACAAGGCGAAGCTTCGCCGCCAATCAAAATGAGGGGAGGACGGGATGCAGTCCCATGCCTACGTCGCCATCGTCAGCCTGCTGGCGCTTCTGACCTACTTCTGGATGGGGCTCCAGGTCGGTCGCGCCCGACAGAAGACGGGCATCGCCGCGCCGGCCATGACGGGCGACCCTCTCCTGGAGCGGAGCATCCGCGCCCACCACAACACCCTCGAATGGCTGCCGCTGTTCCTCGTGCCGCTGTGGCTCTTCGCGCTCTACTGGAACGACCTCGTGGCCGCCGGCGTCGGCGTGGTCTGGATCGTCGGCCGGGTGCTCTACCAGCTCGGCTATGTGAAGGACCCCGCCAAGCGGGAGCTGGGCTTCCTGATCCAGGCGCTGGCGGTGGCCGTTCTGCTGTTCGGATCCCTGGGCCGGATCATCTATGTGGCGTTCGTCACGCAAGCTTGACCTATCGCAACCACAATTGCGGCGGAGTGTTGTGGACCTTACGTTCCCCACCGCGGGGGACGCCCGAGTTCGAGACCTGATCATGTCCAGGAATTCTGTAGCCGTCGCCGTGGCCGTCGCCCTCTCGGCGGGCCTCGCGGCCTGCGCCACGCCGACGCCGTACCAGCCCAACGTGCGCGGCAGCGCCACCTCGGGCGGCTATTCCGAGGTGAGGCTGGAAGCTGACCGGTACCGCGTGACCTTCGCCGGAAACTCGCTGACCAGCCGCGAGACGGTGGAGGCCTACCTCCTGTTCCGCGCCGCCGAGCTCACGGTGCAGAATGGGTACGACTGGTTCTCCGTCGTCGAGCGCGACGTGGACAAGAAGAGCCGGACCTATGTGGAGCCCGATCCGTTCTATCGGCCCTGGTACGGCAGCTACGGTTTCTGGCGTCCGTCGTGGCGCTACTACGGCCGCGGTTTCGGCTGGCGTTCCTGGGATCCGTTCTGGGGCGACCCCTTCTGGGCCGACCGGGTGGATGTCCGGACAGTGGAGCGTTTCGAAGCCTCCGCAGAGATCTTCATGAGCCGGGGTCGCAAGCCCGAGGGCGACGTGCGCGCCTTCGACGCCCGGGCGGTGATCGAGAACCTGCGTCCGCGGATCCAGTATCCCGCGCCGAAGTAGGCTCAGCGCAGCGCCGATCGTCGGAGGCTCAGGCCACCGCTGCGGCGTCGCCGCGACTCGACTGGGCCGCCGAGGCGATGGCCTCGTAGAGCTGTGCAGCATCGATCGGCTTCGCGACGTGGCCGTCCAGGCCGGCCGCCAGATAGGCCGTTACCTGGTGCTGCATCGCATTGGCGGTCAGGGCCAGGATCGGCGTCCGGGGGCGGCCCTCGGCGGCCTCGGCGTCTCGGATGGCGCGGGCGGCGGCGACCCCGTCGAGCACCGGCATTTCGACGTCCATCAGGATCAGGTCGCAGGGGGTCGCGCGCCAGGCCTCGACCGCCGCCGCGCCGTCGCCGACGATCACGGGGTCGATGCCGATCTGTTCCAGCAGGGTCCGGAGGACGAGCTGGTTCACCGCGTTGTCTTCGGCGGCCAGCACGCGAAGGGGCGGTCCGCCCTCGGCAAGCGCGGCGGCGGAACGCTCCGCCGGGGTCTCCACCTCACGCAGTTGGGTCTCGGCGTCGCCGACGCGCCTCAGCGGCAACAGAAGGGTGAATCTAGCGCCTGTTCCGGGCGCGCTGTGGGCCTCGATCGCGCCGCCCATCAGTTCGGCCAGCTCGCGGCAGATCGAGAGCCCCAGACCGGTCCCGCCGTACCGCCGCGTCGTCGAGGTGTCGACCTGCTGGAAACGGCTGAACAGGCGCGCGAGGTCCTCGGGCGCGATCCCGACGCCACTGTCCGATACCTCCACCTCGAGCACTTCATTGCGCCACGAGACGGCCAGCGCCACCTCGCCGCGGTCGGTGAACTTCACGGCGTTCGAGAGCAGGTTGTAGAGGATCTGACGGAACCGCGTCGGGTCGCCCAGGTAGACGCCCGCGGCCCTGGGGTCGAGGTCGACGCGGAAGCTCACGCCCTTCGTGGCCGCCTGGGGTCCGAACGCCTCCTGGGCGGCGCGTACGACCTCGCCGAGATCGAACGGGATCTTCTCCAGTTCCAGCCGTCCGGCTTCAACCTTCGAGAGGTCGAGGATGTCGTTCAGGATCACCAGGAGGCTCTCCCCGGACTCCTGGATGACCGACAGCCGGCGCCGGTGCTCCGGCTTCAGGTCCGTCTCGGCCGCCAGGGCCTGGGCCATGCCAAGCACGCCGTTCAGAGGGGTGCGGATTTCGTGGCTCATCCGGGCCAGGAACGCGCTCTTGGCGTCGCTGGCGGCCTCGATGGCGGTCTGCGCCTCCTGGAGCGCGCGGGACTTCCGTAGGCTGACCCACATGCTGACCAGCGTATGCAGCGACACCACCAGCATGGACAGGCAGACCAGCGCCTGGTCCGAACCCTGGAAATGGGGCAGGGCCAAGGGCACGCCCGCCGGAAGCAGCACCGCCGGCAGGGTCGGGATCGCCGCTCCGGGGGAATGGGCGTGCAGGGCCTGGATGTACATCAGGTGGCTGGCGAAGAAGGCGGCGGCGGCCACCTGGCACGCAACGCTGTCCGCGCTCCAAAGCAGGACGCCGGCCATGCTCCAGGTGAGGACGGCCAGCATGTAGACTAGGGCGCATGCCCGGCCCGAGATGGCCCGTCCCTGCGGCGCGCGGGCGGTCTGCCGGGTGGCGATCAGCAGCGCGGCTTCGGCCAGAAGCGCCGCGGCGCACCATGGCAGGGCCGCCGCCCAGCCCACGCCCATGCCGACGAAGATCGTGACGGCGACGCACAGGACGAGGCGCACGGGCGCGTAGGCGTAGATTCCCGCCGCCGCCCCTGCAAACCGCTCGTCGAAGAGACTTCCGAACACGAGCCCCCCCCGGCGCTCACTCGCAATCGGCATAGCCTCCGACCGGCGAACGCTGGGTTAACGCCGGGTCCGCCGGCGCGTCCAACCGTCGTCGCGGCACGAATATGCGGACGGGAGCCTCACGCCAGACACCCGATCGGGGGGCGTCTGGCCGCGACACGGCCTCTTAGAGTAAACTGTCCAGCTGTGGGTTTGAGGGTACGGCATATGCGCGAGGCGCGGCCCAGTGATCATCTCCGGCACGGACGCCGGTGGAAGGCGGTCATCATCGCGGTGATGATCAACGCCGCCGCCGTTCCCGGCGCCTGGGCTGCGAGTCGTGTCGCCCTGATCGTGGGCGTCTCGAAGTACGACAAGGTCCCCAGCCTCGCCAATCCGTCCAAGGACGCCCAGCTCGTCCAGAAGACGCTCCAGAAGCTCGGCTTCGAAGTGAAGGTGCTCACCGACCCGAACCGTTCGCAGCTCATCGAGGGGCTTGGCGAGTTCGAACAGGCGGCCGCCGGCGCTGAAGCGGCCGTGATCTACTACGCCGGCCACGGGGCGATGATCGAGGGGGTGAACTACCTCCTGCCGAAGGACGCCATCGCCACCACCAAGTCCGCCCTGACCGGCAGTGCGGTCGAGTCGGCCCGGCTGGGCGCGGCGATGACCGGCGCCAAGGCGGTCCGCCTGATCATCCTCGACGCCTGCCGCAACAACCCCACCGCCACCCGGAGCCTCGGCGGCAACACCCGCGGCCTGGCGCGCGAGGCGGGCCCCACCAGCGTGCAGGTCGTGACGCTGATGGCCGCCGGCCCGGGTGAGGTGGCCCAGGACGGTTCGGGTGGCAACAGCCCCTTCGCCATCGCCCTCACCGAGGGCCTGACCCGTCCCGGCATCACGGTCGGCGAACTGCCAAGCTACGTGCAGGCCGAGGTCGAGCGGATGACCGAGGGCCAGCAGACGCCCGACCTGCAGGGCATCTGGCCTAACGTGCACTGGAGCTTCGACCCCAACGGCCCGGCCCGCCAGGCGCAGGCCAACGCCGCCGACCTCACCAAGATCAAGTGGGAGAAGGACCAGGCCTTCTGGACGTCGATCAAGGATTCCGACGATCCGGCCGACTTCAAGGCATACATGGAGGCCCAGGATCGCGGCGAGATCACCGGCTCGTTCCGTCGCCTCGCCGCCAACCGCATCCGCGCGTTGGAGAAGCTGCCGGCGGGCTCGTTCCAGATGGCTTCCCGCTCGGCCCAGCCGGGGCAGGAACTGGTCACCTCCGCCCGGGAAGCCTTCGCCCGCGGCGACTATCGCCGGGCCGCCGCCGACTGGACCACCGCGGCTGAGGCGGGCAACGGCGCGGCGATGTATAACCTCGGCGTCCTGTCCCTGACCGGCAAGGGCGCGACGAAGGACGTGGCCGCCGCCGCGCGGTGGTTCAAGGCCTCGGCCGACGCCGGCCATTCGGGCGGCATGGTCAACTGGGCGCTCTGCCTGCTCAACGGCTTCGGGACCGGACGGAACGAGGCCGAGGGCTTCCGCTGGCTGGAGCAGGCGGCCAGCAAGGGTTCGGCGACCGGTATGGGTATGCTGGCCGAGGCCTATCTCCGCGGTCGCGGCGCGCCGGCCGATCCGCGGGCCGCCGCGGGCTGGCTGCAGAAGGCCGTCGATGCCGGGGATGGCCCGTCGATCCTGCAACTCGCCGATCTCTACGAGCGGGGCGAGGGCGTCCCGCGCGATACCCGGCGGGCGTTCACCCTCTTCGAACGCGCGGCCGTCGCGGGCGACGCCGACGCCATGGTCCGCCTGGGCTATGCCTACGAGGACGGCGAGGTGGTGGCCAAGGACGAGGTCCAGGCCGCCACCTGGTACCAGCGGGCCGCGGAGGCCGGGAACAGCGAGGGCATGTCGAGCCTCGCCGTGATGCTGGAGAATGGCGCTGGTCTGCCCCAGGACCACGCGCGCGCCGCAGAATACTACCGTTTGGCCGCAAACGCGGGTGACGCGCGCGGCTATCTGGGGCTAGGCAGCCTGACCGCGCGCGGCGCGGGGGTGCGGGCCAATCCGGCCGAGGCGATCCGCCTCTTCCAGGCGGCCGCCGACCGAGGCAGCGCTGCGGCGATGCGCAACCTGGGGATCATGTACGAAACCGGGCAGGGCGTCCGCGCCGACCGGAAGAAGGCGATCGACTACTACCGCAAGGCCGCCCAGGCCGGAGATGAGGCCGCCAGGGGCGAGCTCGACCGGCTTGGCGTGAGCTGAGCAAGGATGATGGGGGACGATATGGACAGGCTTCGCAACGATCGGCGGTTGAGGGTGGCGGTGAGCGTGATCGCCCTTCTCGGCGTCACGGCCCAGCCGGTGCTGGCGCAGAAGAAGGACGCGGACGCCTGCGCGGCCGAGCGGGCGCCACTCGTGAAGCTCGACAAGGAATATGACGACCTCAAGCGCTCGAAGATGAGCAAGGCCATCGGCGAGGGCCTCAAGTCCGGCGCCATGGTGCTCGCCAAGGGCGTGGCCAGCGGCAACATCGGCCTTCCCGGCGGCCGGGGTGGCGGCTTCGGCGGCATGGGGGGCATGGGCAGCCTGATGGGGGCCGTCGGCGGCCTTGCGATGCAGAGCGCGGCCCAGCAGCAGACCGGCGGGGCGGCTCCGGCGCCGTCGGGCCTGATGTTCGGCCCTGACATGCTGGCCGGCGCGTCCGGCCTCTATGTGCCTGGCGTCACCAGCTATGGCGGCTTCGGCGGCGGCGACAACGGCAAGGCCTACGCGGCGCTGGCGGTGCTGGTGGCCATCGTCGCCACGGCCGACGCCTACGCCAAGCTCAAGGAAGAAGAGGCGGGCGGCGACCTCAGGAAGGCCTCGCACAACATCGACCAGGACGCCGGTCGCCAGCTCGAGGTGGCGCGCCAGATCTCCGATTCAGGCAACGCCCTCGTGGAATGCCGCAGCCGACAGCTCAACGACATCAACACCCGCCTCGCCAGCGCCAGCAACGATAAGGATCGCAAGGCGATCAGGCGCGAACGCACCGAACTGATCAGCGACCTGAAGAAGGATATCGACGTCACCGGCAGCGTGGTCGAACAGCACACAGGTATGGCCAAGACCTTCACCCAGGGCCGCGCCATGACCGATGGGGCGTCCGAAGCCGATGTGCTGGGTGGCCAGGCGCCGGCCTACGCCGCCGCGCCGGAGGTGACGCGGCTGTCCATGCCGAAAGGCGCGGCCTCGTCCGGAGGCGCGCCCCAGCAGGCGTCCGCGCCCGCCGCCGCGCCGGCCGCACTCGTGACCACCAGGGTCGCTGTGCTCCGCTCCGGGCCGGTGGCCTCGGCGGCTCCGGTCCGCAACCTGCCGGTGGGCACGGCGCTGCAGGCCAAGACGGCCAATGCCGAGGGCGGCTGGTGGGAAGTCGATGTGGAGGGCGAGACCGGCTATGTCCGGGCCGCCGAGGTGGGGCCGCCCGGTTCCGCGCCCGCCGCTCCCGTCCAGACAGCCGCGGCAGGAAAGGGGCGTGGCAAGGGCCCGCCCCCCAAGGCTGCCGCCGCTGCGCCCGCTCCCCCGGCGGTGGCCGGCCCGACGAACATTCGCGCCTACAACCGCCAGGTCATCGTCGCGCGTGACGAGGGCAAGGGCCGCCTCGGCGCGCTGATGACCGACATCCAGGCCGCACAGCGGCGGGACAACGTCTTCTACGCCATGCTCTCGAACTGGCGCTGGAGCTGAGACCGGCCAGGCCCGGCCGGCGCGCGACCGGGCCCGCCCGAGGCCGTCAGTCGTCGAGCAGGCCGACCAGCCGCTGACGGATGATGTCGTTGGCCTGCTTCATGATCCGGTCGATCAGCTCCTGCACCGAGGGGATGTCGTGGATCAGGCCGGCCACCTGGCCGCAGGACCAGCCGCCGGCGTCCATCTCGCCATCGCGCATGATCCTCGGATAGACGCCGGCCACTTCGGGCGCGATGTCGTTGAAGGTCAGCTTGTCCCCAAGGGTGCGCTCCTTTTCCAGCAGGCGCTCCACGCCGGCGTTGTTGAGCACGCGCTCGGTGTTGCGCAGCGGGCGCATGATCAGGCGGGTGTCGAGCTCGCTCGCGGCCACCAGGGCCTGCTTCACGTTCTCATGCACCGGGGCTTCCTTGGTGGCGATGAAGCGGGTGCCCATGTTCATCCCGTCGGCGCCCATGGCCAGGGCGGCGACCAGGCTGCGGCCGTCGGCCATGCCGCCCGAGGCCAGGAACGGCACCTTCAGCTCCTCGCCGGCGCGCGGCAGCAGGATGAAGTTCGCCACATCGTCCTCGCCCGGGTGGCCGCCGCACTCGAAGCCGTCGACGCTGACCGCGTCGCAGCCGATGGCCTCGGCCTTCAGGGCATGGCGGACGGACGTGCACTTGTGGATCACCTTGATCCCGGCGTCCTTCAGAGCCGGCAGGTACTTCTGCGGATTGTTGCCAGCGGTCTCGACCACCTTCACGCCGCTCTCGATGATCACCTGCACCAGGCCCGGATAGTCGGGCGGCGTCACCGCAGGCAGGAAGGTGAGGTTCACGCCGAACGGCTTGTTGGTCAGGCCGCGGCACTTCTCGATCTCGGCCCGCAGCTTGTCGGGCGTGCCCTGGGTCAGGCCGGTGATGACGCCCAGGCCGCCGGCGTTCGACACCGCCGCCGCCATCTCGGCGAAACCCACATAGTGCATGCCGCCCTGCACGATCGGGTGGCGGATGCCCAGCATTTCGGTGATGCGCGTCTTCATGGTCGTTCCCCTGCCATCGGCGTTGCTTTGGATAGGGAACTAGCCGGCTTTCAGCCCGCGCGCCATCGCTCCGAGGCCCGAAGGCCTCGTGTCTTCCGCTAGGTACGGCAGAGTCTGAGACTCTCGCAAAATGGAGCGGGCGAGGCGATTCGAACGCCCGACCCCAACCTTGGCAAGGTTGTGCTCTACCCCTGAGCTACGCCCGCGCTCCGTGGGGGTTTTTGTGGCCCCCAAATGCGAGAGGCGGCCTTATGGCAGACCGCTTTCCGGTTTGCAAGCGCCTCTCCGAAGAGAATTTTCAGCGGAATTTCGGAGCCTTCAGCCGGCGCTTGTTGATGTGCCCTTCCGGGTTCGGCGCGCCCGCTTCCTCGGGGAACTCGCCCTTGAAGTAGAATCGCTGCCAAGCCTCCTTGGTGGCCTCGGGATCGCCGCGGAAGATCTTCTGGTTGAACTCGCTGCGGTGCTTTTCCCAGACGTCGTACTGGTGGCGAAGCTCGGGGTCGGAATCCATGCGCCGGATCACCGGCTGGATCTCGTGCAGGGTGTGGTCCTGCAGCAGGGTGATGAAGCAGAAGGGCTCGCCCTTCTCGAACCGCACCCGGCCAGGCCGGGTGAAGATCCAGTTCATCGTGAAGGGAAAGGGCAGCCAGTCGGTCTCGACCACGCCGGCCAGGGGCTGAATGCCGTCCTTCACGTGGTTGGGCGGCCCCATCACCCACATCGACCAGCCCGGCGGCGTGCGGAACAGGTAGCCAGAGTGAAAGGTCAGGACCCCATGGCTGAAGTGGCTGGTGGCCAGCTTGTGGAAGTCTGGGTTCGGGTGATCGGGCGTCAGGGTGATGTCGGTCTGCATGTTCCCGCCGTTCCACTCGGCGGTGAAGGCGGTGGGACAGAGCAGCTCCCAGCCCGAACAGTTGGCCATCGACAGCGGCAGGCATCGATAGGGATGGCGCGAGGCGAAACGGTCCATCCAGGCCCGCTGCGGGCGCCCGGGAATCAGCTCGGGCGGCCGTTCGGTGGTGGGGAAGCATTCCAGTTCCATGGCCCTCGCCTGCGCTGACTGTTGCCGGCCCCTCTAAGCGCGGCGGGCGCGCGGCGTCCAGCACACAAGCAAAGGCCCCGGATCGCGGCGCGATCCGGGGCCTGCCGTGAATGCAGTGGAACGTCTGGCGTCAGGCCGCGACGATGCGACGGCGCTGGCTGCGGAGCATGGCGCCCGCGCTGCCGAAGCCGAGGATCATGAGCGCCCAGGTGCCGGGTTCCGGCACGGCCAGCGTGCCCGCGAGTCCATCGAACTCGAATGCGTCCTGAGTAGACGAGAATTCGATCGAGCTGACCCTCGAGCCACCGAAGTCGTAGTAGACGCGGTAGCCCTGCGTCCGGTCGCCGGTGCCCGCCGGGGTGCCGCCCCAGATGTCTTCGCCGACGAACTCGTCGAATCCGCCCCCGACGTAGTTGAACCTCACGCGGTTATAGGTGTCCGGCGAGCCCATGTAGAAGCTGAACGACGTCAGGAAGTAGCCGTTCAGGGCGGAGAAAATCCCCGTCTGGCCGCCCTGGACCGAGGCGTATAGCGTCGGGTCCGCGTCGTAGGGATTGCCACCGGCGCAGCAGATGGTCGTTCCGCCGGTAACCGGCGGCGCGGCGGAGTCGCTCACCGGATTTTCCAGGCTCTGAACATTGCCGACGTAGCTGACATTGGCGTTGGGGATGCCGTCGAAGTCGAGCAGCATCGTCTGGCCGTACTTGAGCGGCGCGCCGTAGAGGTTGTTCGCCTCGGATTCGAGCCAGGAGACAGCAGCGGACGCGGAGCTGGCCCCTCCCAACAGTAGGCCGACAGCCGACATGGCAACGGTTAGCTTCTTCATCTTCCGACTCCCCAACATTCGGCCCTGTGGCCGCGAAGGCATCGTGTTAACGATACATTAATGAAACGCCGTTCGTCGAATCGAATCGCCAGAAAAGGGAATTGCAACCCGTTTCACACCAGGAGCTTGCTTCTATCGCGCGCCAAGGCGGTTGCCCCCTGACGGGCGGGCATCGCATTACGGGGCATGCTCGCTCGCGATGATCTGCTCGACTTTCTCGCCGACCACGGCGTGCAACAGACCACCCACGATCACCCCGCGGTGTTCACCGTGGACGAGGGCGAGGAGATCAAGGCCCGGATACCGGGCGCGCACACGAAGAACCTGTTCCTCAAGGACGCCAAGGGCCAGCTCTGGCTCGTCTCGGCCGAGGGCCACGCGCGGATCGACCTGAAGAAGCTGCACACCGTAATCGGTTCGGCCCGGCTGTCGTTCGGCAATGCCGAGCTGATGGCGGAGACGCTGGGGGTGGCCCCGGGCTCGGTGACGGCCTTCGGCCTGCTGAACGACAGCGGCCGCCGGGTGAGGTTCGTCCTCGACCGAACGCTGGCCGAGGCGGAGCTTGTGAACTTCCACCCCCTGACCAACACCGCGACCACGACCGTCAGCCAGGAGGGCTTGCGGCGGTTCCTGGCTGCTATCGGCGTGGAGCCGATAGTGGTGGATTTCGAGGCCATGGCGGTCGTCGAGCCGCTCGCGCGTTGAAGCGCGGGCCGGTTGCGACCATCTTGGCGGCAGGACGTTAGACTCTCACCTACAAGGAACGGACGGGCATGACCCTGATCGGGGAAACCCAAGGCCAACCGGCGGCCAACAAGGCGGACCTCATCAAGGACGCCACCGACCAGAGCTTCATGGCCGACGTGGTCGAGGCGTCGAAGACGACGCCAGTGATCGTCGACTTCTGGGCGACATGGTGCGGCCCATGCCGCCAGCTTGGCCCGGCGCTGGAGAAGGCGGTCCTGGCCGCCAAGGGCGCGGTGAAGCTGGTGAAGATCGACATCGACCGGAACCCCGCCTACGCGGGTCAGCTCCGTGTTCAGTCGATCCCGGCCGTGTTCGCCTTCGTGGACGGCCGGCCCGTGGACGGGTTCATGGGAGCCCTGCCCGACAGCCAGGTGAAGCAGTTCATCGACCGCATCGCTGGTATGGGCGGCGGCGGGAGCGGCTCGCCGGTGGACGACCTGCTGGCGCTCGCCAAGGAATCCCTCGAGCTCGGCGACATGGGCGGGGCCGCCCAGGCCTATGCTCAGGTGCTGCAGATGGACCCTTCGAACGTGAAGGCGATCGGCGGTCTCGCGCGCCTCTACCAACAGGCCGGCGACCTCGAGCGCGCGGCGGAGGTGCTGGAGATGGCGCCGGAGGACGCCAAGGACCCCGACATCGACGCGGTGCGCGCCGCGCTGACGCTGGCGGCCGAGGCGCCATCGGAGACGGCGGAGTTCGAACGACGTCTGGCCGCCGACCCTGACGACCATGAGGCGCGCCTGGAGTACGCCAAGGCCCTGGCCGGCCAGAACCGGCTGATGGAGGCGGCGGACCAGCTCATCGAAAGCATCGGCCGCGATCGGGAATGGAACGAGCAGGCGGCCCGCAAGCAGCTGCTCACCATCTTCGAGGCCGCCGGTCCGATGTCGGATGTCGCCAAGCAGGGCCGCCGCAAACTGTCCGCCATACTGTTCAGCTGAGGGTGCGCCATGGCGTCCTATCGCCAGACGTCGGAACTGCCGCAGCTCATCCCGGTGTTCCCGCTGGACGGGGCGCTGCTGCTGCCCGGCGGCGACCTGCCGCTGCAGATCTTCGAGCCGCGCTACCTGAACATGGTCGATGACGCGATGGCTGGGGACCGGGTCATTGGCATGGTTCAGACCCGGGGTGGGTCGCGGGCCCGGCCGATCCTGGAACACGTGGGCTGCCTCGGAAGGATCACGAGCTATGCCGAGACGTCGGACGGCCGCTATTTGATCACCCTCACGGGCGTGTGCCGCTTCGAGGTCGGCGAGGAACTCGACTTGCGCCTGCCCTATCGCCAGGTGCGGGCGAGATACGATCGGTTCGCCGGCGATCTCGCGCGCGACGAAGAGGTCGAGGTGGCGGCCCCTGCCCGCGCGCGTTTCGCCACCGCGCTCAAGCGCTACCTGAACCGGCGCGAACTGGACATCGACTGGGACACCGCCAGCGGGGCGCCGCTCGAGGCGCTGGTGAACAGCCTCTGCATGGGCCTGCCCTTCGAGCCGGCCGAGAAGCAGGCTTTCCTGGAGGTTCCCGACCTTCCGGCCCGGTTCGAGACGCTGACGACGCTGCTGGAAATCGACGCCAGCGACGCGGATGACGAGCGGCCGTCGCTGCAGTAGGACGAGGTCCATGAGCGAAACGAACGCCGCCGTCGATCCCCGCCTGCTGGAGATCCTGGTCTGCCCGGTCACCCGCGGGCCGCTGGACTACGACCGCGAGAAGGGCGAACTGATCAGCAGGG
Source organism: Phenylobacterium kunshanense (assembly GCF_003254525.1). Lineage (GTDB taxonomy): Bacteria > Pseudomonadota > Alphaproteobacteria > Caulobacterales > Caulobacteraceae > Phenylobacterium > Phenylobacterium kunshanense. The sequence continues at coordinate 127,725 of NZ_QFYS01000002.1, read as the reverse complement.
GCGCCCGCCTTGCCTATCCGATCCGCGACGGCGTGCCGATCATGCTGCCCGAGGAAGCGCGCGCCCTGGACGAGGGCGAGTAGCTACAGCGCCTCGCCGCGCAGCAGCTTCGGCAGGTCGCCGACGGCGCCGCCGGCTTCGTGCATGAAGAAGCGGCGGGCCGGCGCGATCCGGTTGACCGCGGCCATGCCGATCCCGCGACCCAGGCGCAGCAGCGGGTTGTCGTTCGAGAACAGGTGCACGAAGGCGTCCATGCCGGCGGACAGCATCACCGTGTCGAACCTTCGCCAGGCGGCGTAGCGCTCCAGGACGACTTCCGAGCCGATGTCCTCGCCGAGACGCGCGGCCTCGACCAGTGTTTCGGCGAGTGCGGCCGAGCCCTTCAGGCCCAGGTTCAGCCCCTGACCGGCGATCGGGTGCACGCCATGGGCGGCGTCTCCCAGTAGCGCCACGCGCGGCGCTGCGAGCCGCTCGGCGAGCTGCAGGTTCAGCGGATAGGCGAAGACCGGACCCTCCACCTGGACGTCGCCCAGGAAGTCGCCGAAGCGCCGTTCCAGGTGGGCCTGGAACATCTCAGGCCGCGCCGACTTCAGCGCCGCCCCCCGCGCCGCGCTCTCGGTCCACACCAGGCTGGCGCGGTTGTCGGTCAGGGGCAGGATCGCGAAGGGCCCGCCGGGCAGGAAGTACTCGTGCGCCACCCCCTCGTGCGGACGCTCGAGGCGAACGGTCGCCACGACGCCGGTCTGTCCGTAGTCCCAGCCGATGGCGCCGATGCCGGCCTGCTCGCGGATGATCGAGCCGCGACCTTCGGCTCCCACTACAAGCGGCGCCCTCAGCACGCGGCCGTCGGCGAGGGTCACCTCGGCGCAGCGCGCCCCGAACGTCGCCGAGGCGACGCGCGCCGGGGCCAGGACCTCGACGCCTGCCGCCGCCAGGGCGTCCGCTACCGCGGCGCGGACGTGGCGGTTCTCCAGGAGGTAGCCAAGCGGTTCGCCATCGGACCGGTCGGCGATCTCGTCGGAATCGAACCGGAGGAAGAACGGCGTCTGCGCCGCCGCCGCCGCGCCGGGCGTGCGGCCGTCGGTGACCAGGATCTGCTCGATCCGCTGGGCGTGGGGATCCAGCGCCTCCGCGAGGCCAAGCGCGCGCCACTGGCGGTAGGCCGCGTAGGCGATCGCCCAGGCCCTCCCGTCGAACGTGGGCGCCAGTTGGCTCTCGAAGGGCACGGGATCGATCAGCAGGGGTTTCAGCCCGCCCTGGGCCAACCCCAGGGCCAGGGTCGCCCCGGCCACGCCAGCGCCGGCGATGATGACGTCCGCGTCGAACCCTTCGCTCATGGCGCGGATAGGCCATGAAAAGACCGGCCGCGTCCAGTCGCCGCGGGCCGCCAAGACTGGACCGATGCGTCCATATTTCGCTTGCGACAGGCGGTTCGCGTCTCCATTTTCGAAGAGAATGGACTGCGTAGTCCAATTTTCAGTGCGGGACTGGATTTTCGAATGGCCGGTTTGCCGAAGGGTCGCGTCGTTCCCCTGGCCGCGGGGGGGCTGGCCGCGCTGGCGGTCGCCGTCGGCGGCGGGCTCTGGTGGGCCGAACGTCAGAAATACGAGACGACAGACAACGCCTTCGTCGCGGCCGACAAGGTGACGATCGCACCGCTCGTGGACGGCTATGTGGCCGAGGTCCTGGTGGACGACAACCAGGCGGTGACCCCCGGCCAGGTGCTGGTCCGCATCGATCCGGCCACCATCCGGGCGCGGCTCGCCCAGGCCGAGGCCAGCGCCCAGGCCCTGGAGGCGGCGGTCGCGGCTGTGGACGACAAGGCCCGCCTGGAACAGGCGCTGATCGCCCAGCGGGCCGCCGCGGTGGCCAGCGCCGAAGCCCAGGCGAAGTGGGCGACGTCCGAGCTGAACCGCTATGGCCAGCTTGCGAAGTCCGGCTGGGTCTCCACCCAGCGGGCCCAGACCGCCCGCACGACGCAGGAGCAGGCTGTCGCCGGCGTCACTCAGGCGCAGGCCGCCCTGGAGGCCGAGCGTAGGGTCGCGGAGTCGCTGGGCTCCGCCCGGGCTCAGAGCCTGGCCCAGGCGGCGGCGGCGCGCGCGGCGGCCGAGCAGATCCGCATCGATCTTTCCCGGACCGAGATCCGCGCGCCGACGGCGGGTGTGGTCGGGGCCCGCAGCGTGCGGGTCGGGCAATACGTCCGTCCCGGCGGCGCGCTGATGAGCCTGGTCCCGCTGCAGCAGGCCTATGTGGTCGCCAATTTCAAGGAGACCCAGGTCGCGCGCCTTCGCATCGGGCAACCGGTGGAGATCCGCGCCGACGCTTTCGGCGACGAGGCCATCCGTGGCCGGGTGGCGTCGTTCGCGCCGGCCACTGGGGCGGAGTTCGCCCTGATCCCCGTTGAGAACGCGGTCGGCAACTTTACCAAGATCACCCAGCGCCTGCCGGTCCGCATCGCCATCGATCGCGACCAGAAGCTGGCTGGCGGCCTGCGTCCTGGCCTGTCGCTGAAGGTGAAGGTGGATGTGACCCGCGACACGGGGCCCTCGTTCGCCGAGTCCGGCGCTTCCGACGCGGCGACCCGCCTCGCCCGCCAGGGCGCGCAGCGCTGATCCCGTGACCGACGCGGTCCTTCCCTCCGGCGGCAAGCGGCCCCGGCCGCCGCCCGCGCCCCCGCCCGCCGTGCTGGGGGCGGATGGCGCATATGTGGACTGGGTCAAGGTCTTCCTCGGCTTCGGCGGGATGGTCATCGGCCAGTTCATGGCCATGCTCGACATTCAGATCGTGGCCAGCTCGCTGGTGCAGATCCAGTCGGGCATTGGCGCCACCGCCGACGAGATCAGCTGGGTGCAGACCATCTACCTCCTGGCCGAGGTGGTGATCATGCCGCTCACCGCCTACCTGACCAAGATGTGGGGCACCCGCGCGGTCTATGTGGGCGCCGTCATCGGCTTCGTCATAACCTCCGCGGCGGTGGGACTGTCGTCCTCCGTGCCGCTCATGATCGGCTTCCGTGCGCTTCAGGGCCTGTTCGCGGGGGCGATGATCCCGCCGGTCTTCGCCACGGCCATGACGGTCTTCCCGCCCGAGCGCCGCGTGACCGCCAACGTCATCGTGGGCCTGATCGTGACGCTGTCCTCGACGATCGGTCCAACGCTCGGCGGACATCTCACCGACCTGCTGAGCTGGCGCTGGCTGTTCTTCATCAACATCCCGGTGGGTGTGCTGGTGATCTTCCTCGTCGGCCGCTACGCCGACTTCGACAAGGGCGACCCGAGCCTGTCGAAGGGGATCGACTGGTGGGGCCTCATCCTCATGGCGGTATTCCTGCTCTCCATGCAGTACGTCCTCGAGGAGGGGGCGAGCGAGAACTGGTTCGAGGACACCCTCATTCTGTGGTTGACCGTCACGGCCGTGATCACGGGCGTCGCCTTCATCTGGCGCCAGCTCGCCTACTGGCAGCCGATCGTGTCCCTGAAGCCCTTCCGGGATCCGAACTTCGCGCTGGGCATCCTGATGACCTTCGTCACGGGGATCAGTCTCTTCGGCGGCACCTTCCTGATGCCGATCTTCCTCGGTCAGATCCGCGGATTTTCCTCGGCCGAGGTGGGCACCACGATGCTGGTGTCGGGTCTCGCCATGTTCGTCTCCTCCCCGATCGCGGGCCGGATCGTCCGGATGATGGACTTGCGCATCTCCATGGTGGTGGGCTTCGCCATGGCCGCCTGGGCGATCCAGCTCGGCACGCGCGTGACGGACGAGTGGGGCTTCTGGGAGTTCTTCACCCTGCAGGCGGTGCGCGGCCTCGGCGTGATGCTGGCCATGATCGCCTCGCAGCAGATGAGCGTGGCCTCGCTCCCCGTCACCCAGATGAAGGACGCCTCGGGCCTGATCAACCTGACGCGCAACGTGGGCGGCGCCGTGGGGCTCGCGCTGCTGACGACGATCCTCAGCCACCAGACGGCGGTCCACTACATGGAGCTGGCCAGCGCAGCGAGCATGGCCAACGCCAACAGCGCGGCGCTGCTCGACGGTCTCACCCAGATGATGACGGCGGGCGGCACGGCCGATCCGGAAGCCGTCGCCCGAAAGGCCATGAGTGGCATGCTGCACAAGCAGGCGGCGGTGCTGGCCTTCGGCGACGCCTTCGCCTTCCTGGCCATCGGTTGCTGGCTGGCTCTGGGCCTGGCGTTCTTCACGCGGCCGGTGAAGATCCAGGCCGGTCCGGCGCCCAAGCCGGCGGGAGGCCACTGATGGCGCGCGCGCCGGGGCAGATCGACGTCTCGAAGAACGAAGCCATCCTGGATGCGGCCGTCGAGGTGCTGGCCGAGCGCGGGGTGACGGCGCCGATGGAAGACATCGCCCGCCGCGCCTGCGTCTCCAAGCAGACGATCTACAATCACTACGGCTCGAAAGCCGACCTCATGCGGGCGGTGACGGCCCGTCGAGTCCACGAGATCACCGCCTCGCTGGAGGCGCCGGATGCGGCCGAGCACCCGGCTGAGGCGCTGGCCGACTTCGCGCGGGGCATGCTGGGGTCGATCCTGACTCCTCGCAGCGCCGCCTTCATGCGGATGGCGATGCTGGGCGCACTGGAGATGCCCGAGGTGGCCGCCGCGATCTACGAGGCGGGTCCGCGCTCCACCCGTCGGCGGCTGGCCGAATTTCTCGCGCTCGAGACCGGCGCCGGGCGGCTCGCGTGTCCCGATGCGCAGGAGGCGGCCGAGTTTTTCGCCGGCATGGTCCTGGGCTCGTACCAGACCGCCGCCCTGCTGGGCGTGGAGCGGAACCTGGACGCGCCGGCGATCGAACGGATCGCCACCGAGGCGGCGGCTCGCTTCATGCGAGCCTACGCCCCGTAGGGATCAGCCCTCGCCGCCCTCGTCGTCCGAGAAGCCCATGATGTGGAAGCCGGCGTCCACGTGGACGCACTCGCCCGTGGTGGACAGGCCAAGGTCCGAAAGCAGCCACAGCGCCGCGCCGGCGACCCCCTCCATGGCGGTGTCTTCCTTCATGGCCGACAGCGACCGACCCTTGGCCAGCATGCCGCGGCCGCCGGAGATCCCCGCCAGCGACAGGGTCTTCATGGCGCCCGGCGACAGAGCGTTCACCCGGATGCCCTTCGGCCCCAGGTCGCGGGCCGCGTAGCGGACCGAGGCCTCCAGCGCGGCCTTGGCCACGCCCATGGTGTTGTAGTTCGGGATCGCGCGCTCCGAGCCCATGTAGGTCAGGGTCAGGATCGAGCCGCCGGTCTCGGGCATCATGGCGGCCGCGCGCCGGGCGCAGTCCACGAAGCTGAACGCCGAGATGTTCATCGCCCGGAGGAAGCCCTCGCGGGTGGTGTTGTCGACGAAGCTGCCCTTCAGCTCGTCCTTGTTGGCGAAGGCGATGGCGTGGACGAAGAAGTCGATCTGGCCAAACGCCTCCTTCACCGTGCCGAAGGCCGTATCCATGGCCGCATCGTCGGTCACGTCCACCGGCGCGAGAACCTTCACACCGATGCTTTCGGCCAGGGGCTGCACCCGGCGCTCCATGCCCGGCAGGTGCAGGAAGGCCATCTCGGCGCCCTGGGCGGCGAGCTGGCTGGCGATGCCCCAGGCGATTGACTGATGGTTGGCGACCCCGGTGACGATCCCGCGCTTGCCCTTCATTAGGGTCCCGGTCGGCATCTGATAGTCGTCGGCCACTGTGACGTTCTCCCTCGTTCGAGGCGGGTTTAGGACGATGCGCGGCGCATGGCCATCCCAGCCCGCCCCGCGAGGCGTCCGTCAGTGGCCGTGCGGGCCTTCGTAGACGCCGGGGGCCAGCACCTCGTCCTCGCGGCCCTCGCCCTCGCAGAGCACGAAGCGCCGGTCGCAGTAGGGGCACTCGACGAAGACGGCCTCGCCCATCTCCAGCCACACGCGCGGATGGCCAAGGGCGCCGCCGACGCCGTCGCAGGCGATGCGGCCCGAATGGACGTAGATCGTCTCGGGCGCCGCGTGGGAGGGAGTCAGCGCGGGCTTGGCGGGCGCCGGCTCGGGCTGGACCTGGGCGGCCTTCTTGCGGACTTTGGTAGCCATGGTGAACCTCTTTCCGCCCGCTTGGCGCGGAGGCGGAGCGCGCCTAGGTATGCGAGGCGGCCTTAGCCCGTCAACGACAGGACCCCATGGATCTTCCGGAATTCGCCATCGAGGCCAAGGGCCTGATCAAGACCTACGCCGCCACCAAGACCACGCCCGAGATGCGGGCGCTGAAGGGCCTGGACCTCGCCATCCCCCGCGGCTCGATCTTCGGCCTGCTGGGGCCGAACGGCGCCGGCAAGTCCACCTTCATCAACATCCTCGCCGGTCTCTGCCGCAAGACCTCGGGCGAAGTGAAGATCTGGGGCCGGGACATCGACCGCGAGCCGCGCGACGCCCGCGCCGCCATCGGGGTGGTGCCGCAGGAGATCGCCGCCGACCCCTTCTTCACCCCGCGCGAGGCGCTGGAGGTGGCGGCGGGCATGTACGCCGTGCCCAAGAGCGAGCGCCGCACCGACGAGCTGCTGGCCGCCCTGGGCCTCGCCGACAAGTCCAAGGCCTATGTCCGCCAGCTCTCCGGCGGCATGAAGCGCCGGCTGATGGTGGCCAAGGCCATGGTCCACAATCCGCCGGTCCTGATCCTCGACGAGCCTACGGCCGGCGTCGACGTCGAGCTGCGCCGCCAGCTCTGGAACTACGTCCTGGAGCTGAACCGCAAGGGCGTCACCATCGTGCTGACGACCCACTACCTGGAAGAGGCCCAGGAGCTCTGCGACCAGATCGCCATCATCAACAAGGGTCTGGTTGTCGCCTGCGAGCCCACGACCACGCTGCTCGCCAGGATGGACACGCGCAACGTGCTGGTCACGCCCGAGGAGCCGCTGACCGCCACCCCTGAGCTGCCGGGATTCGAGACGCGGCTGCTGAAGTCGGGTGGCTTCTCCGTCAGCTATCGGACCGGCCAGTCCAGCGTGGAGCAGGTGCTGGCGGCCATCCGCGCCGCCGGCCTGCACATCAAGGACATCTCCACCGAGGATCCCGACCTGGAGGACGTGTTCGTGTCCCTCACGTACGCGGCGGAGGAAGCGGCAGCCGTCTGAGGCCGCCCACACGGCTTGCCACCCCGCCCGCGTCGCCGCACAACGCGGCCATGGACGCCCTCGGCCAGGCCCTGACCATTCTGGACTACGCGGCGATCGCGGTCTTCGGCGCCTCGGGGGCGTTGGCCGCGGCGCGGCGCAAGCACGACATCATCACCTTCGGCTTCTTTGCGGCGGTGACCGGGGTCGGCGGCGGGACGCTGCGCGACCTTCTGATCGACGCGCCGGTGTTCTGGATCGCCCGATGGGAGTACCTGGCCGTCTGTCTGGCGGCGGCTGGGGCGGTGTGGCTGCTGGGCTGGGGGCGACGGGGCGAGCGGCTGCTGCTCTGGCTCGATGCGCTGGGGATGGCCGCCTATGCGGCCTTCGGGGCGCTGAAGGCGACGTCGCTCGGCGTGCCGCCGCTGCCGGCCGTGGTGATGGGGGTGCTGACCGCCACCTTCGGCGGGGTGATCCGGGACATCCTGGCGCACGAGCCATCTGTGCTGCTGCGGCGCGAGCTGTATGTGACGCCGGCTTTGCTGGGTGCGTCGGTGTTCGTGGGGCTGCACGCCCTCGACCTGCCGCCCATGGTGAGCGGACTGGCCGGATTCCTGGCCGCCTTCGCCGTTCGCGCAGGGGCCATTCTGTTCCACTGGCAGATGCCGGGTTTCCCGGGGCGCACGCCGCCGGAGTGACCGGTAGGGCTATTCCACTTCCTGAGGCCGCACGCCGATCACCTTGCCCGCGGCGAGGCGCACCTCGGGGACGGCTTCCTTCGTGAAGGGCAGGTACCAGGTCGCGCCGCCCTCGGGGGGCAGGATCTCGAGCAGGTCGCCGGCGCCGAAGTCCTGCACCGAGCGGATGGCGCCCAGCGGCTCGCCCTCGGGCGTCTCGACGGCGAGGCCGATCAGGTCGGTGACGTAGAACTCGTCCTCGTCATCCGTCTCGGGCAGGGTCGAGCGGGGAATGAAGAGCTTGAGGCCGCGCAAGGCCTCGGCCTGTTCGCGGGTCTCGATTTCCTTCGCGCGGGCGACGATCCCGCCCTTGGCCGGGCGGCCGGCGAGCAGCGTGAGGGCGGGCGCGCCGTCCTCACGCTTCAGATCGCGATAGTCCAGCAACGCCACGGGGTCCGCGGTGAAGCTGGTGATGCGGACCTCGCCGCGGACCCCGAAGGCGCCCGCGACGCGGCCCACCTGGATGAGATCGTCGCTCACCCAGGATCGCCTTAGGCCTGAGCTTCGCCTTCGGCGGCGGGAGCTTCCTCGGCGGCGGCTTCGGCGGCCGGGGCTTCCTCAGCGGCCGGAGCAGCTTCCTCGGCCGGAGCCTCTTCAACGGCCGGGGCGGCGGCAGCGGCGGCGGCGGCCTCGGCGGCCTCAGCCTTGGCGGCTTCCTCGGCGGCCTTGCGGTCGGCTTCGCGCTGGGCGCGCTCTTCCACGCGCTCCTTGGCCTTCTGGCCCGGCTCGCCCTTCTTCGGGTTGTTGCCGGCGGCCCACTTCACGAGGTCCAGCTTGCCGAGTTCGCGGGCGACGCGGTCGGTGGGCTGGGCGCCCTTCTTGAGCCACTCCTGGATGCGCTCGACCTTCAGGACGACGCGGTTCGGGTCGTCCTTCTTGAGCAGCGGGTTGTACGAGCCGACCTTCTCGATGAAGCGGCCGTCGCGGGGCGAGTGGCTGTCGGCGACGACGATCGAGTAGTAGGGGCGCTTCTTGGCGCCGCCACGGGCGAGACGGATCTTCAGCATTGTCGTTAAGTCCTTGGTCTAGTTCTATTTCTTGAACGGGTTGAAGCCCGGGGGCAGTCCGCCGCCCCCAAGGCCGGGAAGTCCGGGTAGTTTCGGCATGCCAGGGCCGGCGAGGCCCTTCAGCTTGCCGGCGATCTGTTCCATCTGCTCCGGGGTCGGCGCCTGGCCTCCCGTGAGCTGGGCCAGCTTCTGCGGGTCCATGTCGGGGCCGCCGGCGCCGAGCATCCGGGCCATCTGGGCCAGGCCCTTGCCGCCGTTCTTGCTCAGCGCCTTGAAGGTGTCGGCCATCTGGCGGTGCTGCTTCAGCAGGCGGTTCACCTCGGCCACGTCGACGCCCGAGCCGGCGGCGATGCGGCGCTTGCGCGAGGCCTGCAGGATGTCGGGCTTCTTGCGCTCCGCCTTGGTCATCGAGGAGATGATCGCGAGCTGGCGGTCGAAGGTCTTGTCGGTCAGGCCGCTCTCGGCGATCTGCCGCTTCATCTTCTGCACGCCGGGCAGCAGGCCCATCATGCCTTCCATGCCGCCCATGCGCTTCATCTGCGAGAGCTGGTCGGCCATCATGTCGAGGTCGAACTGGCCCTTGGCGAGCTTCCTGGCCGTGGCTTCCGCCTTGGCCATGTCCAGTTCCTGGGCGGCCTTCTCGACCAGCGCCACCACGTCGCCGCGCCCCAGGATGCGGCCGGCCACGCGGGCGGCGTCGAAGGCGTCGAGGCCGTCGATCTTCTCGGAGACGCCGAGGAACTTGATCGGCAGGCCGGTGACCGCGCGCATGGACAGCGCGGCGCCGCCGCGGCCGTCGCCGTCGGCGCGGGTGAGGACGAGACCGGTCAGCGGCAGGCGCTCGTGGAAGGCCTTGGCCGTGCGGACCGCGTCCTGGCCGGTGAGGGCGTCGGCGACCAGCAGGGTCTCGGACGGGGTCGCGATCTTCGCGATCTCGGCCGCCTCGCTCATCATCGCTTCGTCGATGGTGGTGCGGCCGGCGGTGTCGAGGATCAGGACGTCGAAGCCCTGGAGCTTGGCCGCCTGCATGGCGCGGCGGGCGATGTCGGGGGCCGACTGGCCGGCGACGATCGGCAGGAAGCTGGCGCCCGCCTGCTCGGCCAGCATGCCGAGCTGCTCCATGGCCGCCGGGCGGCGGGTGTCGAGCGAGGCCAGCAGGACCTTCTTGCGGTCCTTGACCAGCTTCAGGGCCAGCTTGCCGGCGGTCGTGGTCTTGCCCGAGCCCTGGAGGCCGGCCATCAGGATCACGGTCGGCGGGTTGAGCGAGAGGTTGAGGCTCTCGGGCTCGCCCTCGCCGCCCAGCATCTCGACCAGGCCGTCGTAGGTGATCTTCACCACCTGGTCGGCCGGGCGGACCGAGCGGATCACCGCCTCGCCGGTGGCGGCGTCCTTGGCCTTGGCGATGAAGTCGCGGACGACCGGCAGGGCCACGTCGGCTTCGAGGAGCGCGACGCGGATCTCGCGCATCACCTCGTCGACGTCCTTCTCGGACAGCACGCCACGACCGGAGAGCCGGTCGAAAACCCCTGTAAGCCGATCGGTTAGCGCGTCGAACATCGAAACCTCTATAGCCCCAAACGCAGTCGACCCCCGTGGACGATCACGTCGACGGGGGGCCTCGCCGCCCTCGTCCCATAAACATATGGGGGTCGTGGCGGTGGAGGGCGCTGACCAAGGTTGGCGCCGGAAGGGCGCGCTTATGCCCCTGTGGAGAACTCAGGTCAAGGAATCGCCGCGCGGCGCGAGAGCGCGGCCATCAGCGCCTCGGCCTGGCGGGGGTGGGTCACCCGGTGCTTCCGGAGGTGGCCGAGGGCCGGATCAGCAAACAGGCCTTCGTACTGTATTTTCCGGCGCCGGTAGGTGTCCCAGGCCCAGCGGATCGGGTGCCCCTTGTCGAGCCAGCGGCGGAAGTCCTCGCGGTTGCCGGTGCCGGGCCAGAGCTCCCGCCCGCTGACCGCCCGCCCGAACGAGCGGCGGATCACCCTCCACATGACGAGGCTCCGCGGATAGTCCAGCCAGACGAGGTCGGTGACCCGCGCCAGCAGCGGCGGACGGGAGGTGACGTAGTTGCCGCAGCTCACCCAGGCGTCCTCCCCCATCAGCGCCGCGGCCCGTCGCAGGAACTCCGGCGGGTCGGTCTCGTGCAGCGCGATCCAGCCCGGCTGCCAGGTGACGGCGTCGAGGTCGATGTGGCGCACGCCCATCGCCTTCGCCAGCGCGCCGGCGAAGGTGGTCTTGCCCGACCCGGACGTCCCGACCACCGCGACCCGCAACTTTGTTTCTGCCTTGCCGAACGCCACTAGAAGATGAGGTGGGACAGCCCGATCAGCCCACCCAGGGCCGCAAAGCAACAGAGGGCCAGTACGCCAGCGCGCCAGCCGGCCTTGCGCTGCGTCTGCGCCCCGCTCGCCGCCCCTTCGCGGACCGTCCCGTAGAGCTTCGCCTCATGAAGCAAGGCCAAGCGGACGGTCTGCAGGCGGCCAAGCGACCAGATGAAGCCTGCGAATGCGCCAAGCGTGAGGACCAACCAGATGCCCCGGACGAACATCATGGCGCGCGTGTCCTCCACAATGGCGTCTGGTGATGGAGCCTTTCGGAGGTGATCCCGTCAAGGCGCATCGGCTCAGTCCTCGTGGGCGCCGAACTCGGCCAGGATCTCGTCGGTGTGCTCGCCCAGCTTCGGCGGGTGGCGGCGGATATTGGCGGGGGATTTCGAGAACTTCACCGGCGGCTTCATCAGCCGGTAGGTCCCGACCTCGGGGTGCTCGTAGGTCTCGAAGAAGCCGACGGCCTTCAGGTGCGGGTCCTCGTCCAGGTCGGCGAGGCCGTTGGTCTTCACCACCGGGATGGACAGGGGCTTGAGGATATCCAGCCACTCCTGGGTCGTCTTGGTGGCGGCGGCCTGCTCGATCAGGCCGTAGAGCTCCTTGGTGTGCTTGGCGCGGGTGGAATAGTCGGCGAAGCGCGGATCGTTCTTCACCTGCTCGCCGTACCCCGCGGCGTCGAAGAACTGGTCCCACTGTCTGTCGGTGTAGGGCAGGAGGCCGATGTAGCCGTCCTTGGTGGCGAACGGCTTGCGGTTGGGGTTGATCACCCGCTGGTAGCCCCACTGGCCGGTCGGCGGGGCGAAGGTGTGGTCGTAGAGGTGCTCGACCAGCAGGAAGCTCGTCACGCACTCGAACATCGGCACCTCGACGAACTGGCCCTCGCCGGTGCGCGCCTTGTGCAAGAGGGCGGCGGTGACCGCCTGGGAGAAGAAGAGGCCCGAGACCTTGTCGGCCACCAGGGTCGGCAGGATGCGGGGAACCGGGTTGCCGTCGGTGCGCGGCAGGATGTCGGCCATGCCCGAGGCGGACTGGATCAGGTCGTCGTAGGCCGGCTCGCCCGCATAGGGCCCATCCGAGCCGTAGCCGGCGGCGTGGACGAAGATGATGTCCGGCTTGATGGCGGCGACGTCCTCGTAGGAGAGGCCCAGGCGCTTCATGCCGTCGTAGCGGATCGAGCTGGCGATCACGTCGCACGACTTGATGAGCCGGCGCAGGGCGCGCTTGGCGCTCTCCTGTTTCATGTCGAGGACGATCGAACGCTTGTTGCGGTTGATGGTCAGGAAGATGGGGCCCATGCCCTTCGGCGCGCCCTCGGGCAGGTGGCCGGCCCAGCGCATGATGTCGCCGCCCTCGCCTCGGCCCGAGCCGGGGTCCTCGACCTTGATCACGTCGGCGCCCTGGTCGGCCAGGATCTGGACGCCATAGGCCCCGTTGACCACGCTGGTCAGGTCCAGAATGCGGACGCCGCTCAGCGGTCCGGTCGGCTTGTCGGCCAGGGTCTGGCTGGCGTGGGTCTTGGCGCCCATCGGTCTCTCCCCTCTTGGTTACGCGTGCTCGAGCCGCAGGATCATGGCCTGCAGCTCTTCCACGATGATGTCCTTCTTGGCTTCCAGCCGTTCCACCCGACCGGCTACTCCCACCGCGAACATGCGGCCGAACGGCCCCTTGGGCAGGGCCGCGCCGATGATGCCGAGCCCGGGCGAGATACTGTTCCTGGAGAAGGCATAGCCGCGAGCGCGCACTTCGTTGACCCGCGCCATCAGTTCCTCGCGAGTCTGGGTGGCGCCGTCGCCCGAAGCGTTGATGCGCCGGCGCAGCCGCTCGATCTCCGCGTCGGTCTTACCGGAAAGTAGGACCAGGCCGAGTCCGGAGCGGGCCAGCGGGCGTCGGGTGCCGGGCGGGGCTCGGAACTGCAGTGCGTCGGCGGAGTGGATCAGGTGCACGTACTGGGCGTGCAGGTCGCTCTGCACCGCCAGGACCACGGTCTCGTCGAGGCGCCGGTGCAGGTCCTCGAGCGCCGGCAGTAGCGGGCCGTCGCCGAACAGCGCCGTGGGAACCCAGGCGCCCAGGGCGGCGATCCGCATGGTCGGAAAATAGGTGCGTCGTTCGCGGTCGTAGTCGAGGTACCCGAGGGCCACGAGAGACTTCATCAGCGCCGAGCCGCTGGAGGTGGGATAGCCGAGCTCCTCCAGCACCTCCTTGAGGGCCAGCGGCCGGCGATGGCGGCTGAACAGCTCCAGGATCTCCAGCGCCCGCTTCGCCGATTTGACCGCGTCCTCGGCCAAAATACCCTCGCCAGCTCTGTCCGTGGAGAAATCATCCACATATGTGGAAATACGATCCATATATGGGCGATTTCCGCAAGGCCTAGTATCCGTTCGCGCGGGCCTGTTCAATGGCCGCAACGACACGGGGAAACGCCATGGACTTCGAGCTCGCCGAAGAGCACCGGATGCTCCGCGACCTGGTGGCCAACTTCGTCCGCGACGAACTGATGCCGCTGGAAGCCGGGGTGATGGCCCGCGAGGCCGAAGGTAAGGGTCTCTATCTTGACGCCGAGACGCAGGCGCGCCTGGACGCCAAGGCGCACGAGCTGGGCCTGTTCGGCCTGGACGCGCCCGAGGACGTGGGCGGCTCGGACCTGCCCATGGTGGCCATGGTCGGGGTGGAGGAGGAGATCGGGCGTTGCGTGACGCCCTACACCCTGCCGCCCGACAGTCCGAACCTGCGGATGCTGATGCAGACAGTGAACGAGCGGCAGCGGGTGGCGTACCTGGCGCCCTACGTCGCCGGTAAGACTACGTCGGCCATCGGCATTTCCGAGCCGGGCGCCGGTTCCGACCCGGCCGCCATGACCACCCGCGCCGTACGCGACGGCGACGACTGGATCATCAACGGCCGGAAAATCTGGATCACCCGGGCGGCCGACGCCGACTTCACGATCCTGATGGCGGTAACCGACGTCGAGAAGGGCGCCCGGGGCGGCATCAGCGCCTTCCTGGTCGACAAGGGCACGCCCGGCTTCAACGTCCTGCGCCGCATCCCCATGCTGGGCGGGCAGTACACCTATGAGGTGGCGCTGGAGGACTGCCGGGTCGAGGGCTGGAAGCTGCTCGGCCAGGAGGGCCAGGGCTTCGCGCCGATGCAGACGCGCCTCGGCACCCGGCGCATCCAGATGGCGGCCTGGTCGATCGGCATGGCCCAGCGCGCCATGGAGATGGTCATCGAGTACGCCCCGCAGCGGAAGACCTTCGGGATGCCGCTGAGCGAGCGCCAGGCGATCCAGTTCTGGGTCGCCGAGGCGGCGACCAAGATCCACGCCGCGCGCCTGATGACCTACGACTGCGCGTGGAAGCTGGACAACGGGCGTGACGTGCGCTCCGAGATCAGCATGATCAAATGGTTCGCCACCGAGATGGCGTACGAGACCCTGGACCGGGCCATGCAGGCCTTCGGCGCCATGGGTATGACCAAGGAACTACCGCTGCAGCTCATGCAGGCGAAGCTGCGGACGATGCGGATCTACGATGGCCCGACCGAGGTCCATAAGTGGGTCGTGGCCCGAAACCTGTTGGGGACGAGACGATGAAGCAAGCTTACGGCGACCATGTGAAGGTCGCGCTGGACGGACACGTGGCCGTGGTCACCCTGGACCGTCCGCCGCACAACTTCGTCTCGGTGGAGTTCATGGCCGACCTGGCCGAGGCCATGGAGGCGGCCGACGCGGCCAACGCGGTGCGGACCATCGTCATCCAGTCCGAGGGCCGGACCTTTTCGGGCGGCGCCGACTTTTCCTCGCCCACCGACAAGGTGGCGTCGGGCATGGGCGGCGTGGGCGATCTGTACGACCAGGCGGTGCGGCTGTTCTCGATCCAGAAGCCGATCATCGCGGCGGTGCAGGGCGCGGCCGTGGGCGCGGGCCTGGGCCTGGCCATGGTCGCCGACTTCCGCGTCGCGGCGCCCGAAGCCCGGTTCGTGGCCAACTTCGTGAAGCTGGCGTTCCACCCCGGCTTCGGCCTGACCCACACGCTTCCCCGCGTCGTGGGCCAGCAACGCGCCAGCCTGATGTTCCTCACCGGCCGCCGCATCAAGGCGGAGGAAGGCCTGGCCTGGGGCCTCGTGGACGAACTGGTCCCGGCCGAGGAGCTGCGCGGCGCGGCCCTGCGGCTGGCGAAGGAGATCGCCGAAAACGCCCCGCTGGCGGTGGTCTCGACCCGCAAGACCCTGCGGGCCCAGCTCGCGGCCGACGTGCGCGCCCAGACCAAGATCGAGCACGAGGAGCAGACGATCCTGCGCGCCACCGAGGACTTCGCCGAGGGCGTCCGGTCGGTGGCTGAGCGCCGGCCCGGCGCGTTCCAGGGCAGATAGGATGCGATCCGGCCTCCTGGCGCTCGCTCTCGTCGCCGTCGCCTCGCCGGCGGCGGCGCAGATGCGGGCCGCCGTGGAGGTCCGTACGCGGCCCGACGCAGTCGGCGACCTGTATCGCTATCGCAGCGAGTCGAAATACGCCGAGACCAACGCCGACGGTTCGGCCCACCAGTCGAACACCCAGGTGTTCGACCTGGAGGTGCTTGGCGTTGAGAGCGACGGGTTGAAGCTGCGCTACACCCTGCGCGAGGCGAGCCTGACAGACACCTCGGGTCCGGCCATGGAGAGGGCGCTCAAGGCGCTGATCGGTATCCCGCTGGACTTCCAGCTCCGGGCCGATGGCGCCCTTGTTGGCCTGTCAAACTGGGAGGCGTTCAAGGTCGGGGTGCTCAAGGCGGTGGACGCGGCCCTGCCGGCGAACGACCCGATCCGGCTGACGTATCACCAGCGTTTCGGTCAGGCGCCAATGTACGCGGCCCAGGACATGGTGCTGGGCGACGTGCGCCTGCTGGCGATCATGGAGCCCAAGGGCGCGGTGCCGGTGGGCATGTCCGAGGTGACGGACGATCGTCGCACGCCGCCGGGCCGGGCGCTGTCGGATGTCAAGGAACTGAAGCCCGGCTGCACGGTGCGGATCGTGCGCGCCGCCGTCGGCCGCAACACCGGCATTCGGCAGGATTTCACCACCGAAGCCACCCTCTCGGTGCGCGACGGCCGGGTGATCGCCCTGACCCAGCGCCGCATCGAGGAAGCCCCGGGCGCTTCGGTGAACGAGCAGGTGACGATCCGCCGGGTGAGCCCTACGCCGGCGTGCTGAGCGGCCAGCTACCGCGCCGCGGTCTCGACCACGTCGCGCCAGTCCTTCAGGAACTGCTCACGCACCGCGACCTGACCGTCGGCGAACTCGACCTGCGGTTCCCGGGCGAGGTCGAACCTCGGCCAGGTCACGCCGCCGGCTGCCCCCGGCGCTCCAGTCTTCGCGAAGTTGGCCCAGAAGGTGGTCATGGCGTCGGACAGCGCCTTATCGGCGGCGTCGAACTTCGCGGCTGGGGCGCCGAAGACGAAGCGGATCTCGTCGGTATGGCGGGCGCCATAGGGTTGCGACGCCTTCTGCGCCGCCGGGACGTGGCTGAAATAGTAGAGATATGCCCGCTGGCCGGCCCGGGTGTGCAGCCGGGCCGCGTTGCGGTCGGGCTCGGTGATCATCTGGACGGTGACGAGATCGTTGACGACCCGGGCCCGGTCACCGGTCTCTTGCGGATCGAACACCTTCAGCACCGCGGCCTTGCGGTCCTCGGGCAGGGCGTCGAGCTGCGCCGGCTGGGGCCGCACGAGACTCGCCTCGTTGGAGTTGCCGCCGATCATCAGCGGAACCTTGGCCTGGCGCCCTGCCGCGAAGCCCTGGGCGACGCCGCCGGCGATCCAGGTCCCGTCCAGGATCGGACCGGCGCGACCCACGAAGCTGCCTGAATAGGGCATGGCCGACAGGGGAATTTTCCGGAGCGCCGCAGCCGCCTCGGGGCCGTCGCCCGTGACGCCCGCGGCCTCGGCGGCCTTGGATCCCGCCGCCTCGGCGGTCTTGAGCGGCGTGGGGTTGTGGCGGGCGAAGGCGCTCTGGCCGATCGCCTTGTGGAACAGGCCTTTCGCCTCCGGATACAGCATCAGGTACAGCACCGAGATGCCGCCGGCGCTCTCGCCGTAGATGGTGACGTTCTTGGGGTCGCCCCCAAACGCGGCGATGTTGGCCTGAACCCACTTCAGGGCCGCGACCTGGTCCATCATGCCGTAGTTGCCGGTAGCCCCCTCCTTGGTCAGCGCCGGATGGGCGAACCACCCGGCGCGGCCGAGGCGGTAGTTCAGGCTGACGTGGACGATCCCCTGCCGCGCGAAGTTCGTCCCCTCGGTGTCGCCGCCGAAGGCGCCCATGCTGGTCCCGATGACGTAGGCGCCGCCGTGGATCCAGACCATCACCGGCAGCTTCGCGCCAGGCCTGGCGTTGGCCGGTCGCACGACATTGAGGAACAGGCAGTCCTCGCTGGCCTGGCAGCTTGCGCCGGGCTTCGAGGCGTCGCGCTCACCGGTCCAGGGCGCGGGCGCGGCCGTCGGCCGCCACCGGAGGTCGCCGACCGGCGGGGCGGCGTAGGGGACGCCGAGGTGATAGGCCACCGCGTCCCTGACGGTTCCCCTGAGCGCGCCGTCGCGGACCTTGACCACCTGGGTCACGTCGGACGCGAAGGCGTCCGCAGGCGCCTGGGCGGCGGCGGGCAGGACGGCCAACGACAGCGCGAGAGCGCCGGCCGCCAGAGCGCGAAAGAGCATGTTTCCCCCGGATATTCTTTTCGAATTTCCGGTGTGCCTAGCGCCCGCCTGTTGCGCGATTGTGTCGGGGGGCGGCGAGCGACCCTGAACCCGTCAGGCGGCCAGGATCTCGTCCTCGGGGATCACCGCGTCCAGCGCCAGCAGGGTGACGATGGAGTCGTCCACCGTGATCACGCCGCGGACAAAGGTGCGCACCTCGGCCGATCCCACGTCCGGGGTCGCCTGCAGCATGCCGGCCTGGAGGGTGAGGATGTCGCAGACCGCGTCGACCAGCAGGCCCACGAGGCGGTCCTCGATCTCGGCCACGATGACCACGGAGGCAGCGTTCGGCTCGCTGCCGGCGAGGCCGAGGCGGGCGCCGAAGTCGATCACCGGCAGCACCTGGCCGCGAAGGTTGATCATCCCCAGCACGTGGCCCGGCGCATGCGGCAGGCGGGTGGAGGCCGTCCAGCCACGGATCTCGCGCACCGACATGATGTCGATCGCGAACCGCTGGCCTGCGATCTCGACCACGATCAGTTCGCGGCCAGCGGAGATTTCGGCGGGAAGGGACATCTTGTGAAACTCCGGCTGCTGCTCGCCAGGACCTGGTCAATACGCGTGTGAACTCAGCCTTTCCCTACAGGCCATCGCTTTCTCATTGGTGAATTGGGGGCGGCTTTGCTGCGGCGACTTGACGCAAGCTGCGCTGTCAGCCGCGTTTCAGCTTTCCGATCGCGTCGGTGAGGGGCCGTTCGGCCTCATCGTAGTCCGCCCAGGCCCTGGACTTTTTCAGGAGCGCCGGGACAGTGCGGATCGTCCAGGCCTTGGGATCAAGGCCTGGCTTCACCTGGCCCCAGGTCAGCGGGAACGACACGGTCGCCAACTGGCGCGCGCGGGGAGACAGGGGCGCGACCGCCGTGGCCATGCGGTCGTTGCGCAGATAATCAAGGAAAATCAGCCCTTTGCGCTTCGCCTTGGCCATGTTGACCGTGTAGCGGTCGGGCGCGTCGGCGGCGATGGCAGCGCAGACCCCCCGAGCGAAGGCCTTGGCGGCGGGCCAGTCCGCCTGCCCCTTCCCGCCCAACAGCGGCGTGACCACGTGCAGCCCCTTGCCGCCGGTGGTCTTGCAGAATGCGACGAGGCCCAGAGCCTCCAGACGCGCCTTCACCTCTTTCGCGGCCTCGATGACCCGGTCGAACGGAATGGCCTCGTCAGGGTCGAGGTCGAACACGAGACGGCCCGGGACCTCCGGCTCGAACGGCCGGCAGTTCCAGGGGTGGAACTCGGTGGCCCCGATCTGGGCCAGGGCGGCCAGCGCCTCGACCCTGTCCACCTGGAGGTAGGGCTTGTCCTCGCCCGCGATCTCGACCGCGGAGACCAGGGCCGAGGATCCCTTGCCGAGGTGACGCTGGAAGAAGCGTTCGCCTTGGATGCCCTCGGGGGTGCGGATGATCGAGCAGGGGCGGCCCTTGAGGTGGGGCAGCATCCAGTCGGCGACCGCCTCGAGGTAGCGGGCGAGGTCCAGCTTGGTGATTGCGCCGCCCCGGCCGTCGTCGGGCCAGAGCGCCTTGTCGGGGCTCGACAGGGTGACGCCCATGACCACGTTGTTCCCGGCCCCCGTCGGGGCGCCGCGGGCCGGCTTCGGCGTGGCCAGCTCTGCCTTGTTCACGGGTTGCGGCGTCTCGGCCTCCACCTCGCGCGCGGGCTTGTCTTCCCGAAGTCCCTTGAACGCGCCCTGCCGCACCATGCCAGAGCCGGTGAAGCCTGCGAACTCGATCTCGGCGACGAGCTCCGGTCGCGTCCAGTGCACGCCCTCACCCCCGCGGGGCGCGCCGGGACCGGAGAAGGGGTTTCGGTCCGCCCGGACCTGGCGAAGGCGCGGTAGAACGCGGGCGACCGTGTCGCGGCCGAAGCCCGTCCCCACGCGGCCGGCGTAAAGCAGCTTGCCGTCCCGGTTTACGCCCACCAGCAGGGAGCGGAGCTGGCCGGCCCCGCCCGTCCAGCCGCCGATCACCACCTCGTGCCCCGCGCGGCACTTCGACTTCAGCCAGCTGTTTGTGCGGTCCGACCGGTAGGGCGCGTCCATGCGCTTGGAGACGATCCCTTCCAGGGAGAGGCGGCAGGCAGACTGCAGCACCGCGTCGCCGGCGGTCTCGAAGTGGTCGACGTAGCGGATCCGCCGCTCCAGCTTCCGGCCGGCTCTCTTCATCACGGCCGCCAGCCGCGCCTTGCGCTCGGCGAGGGGCAGGCCGCGGAGGTCCTCTCCGTCCAGGAACAGGGCGTCAAAGAGGAAGTAGATCAGGTCATCCGTCCGGCCTTCCGAAAGCGCCGCCTGCAGGGCGGGAAAGTCGGGCGAGCCCGCGGCGTCGAGCGCGCAGGCCTCGCCGTCGTACAGCCCGTCGGGCAGGGCGGCGGCGTCGCGGGCGATGGCCTGGAACCGGGCCGTCCAGTCCAGGCCCTTGCGGGTCTTGAGGCTCGCCTTGCCCTCCAGGACGCGAAGCTGGAGACGGTATCCGTCGAACTTGATCTCGTGCGCCCAACCCTCGCCCTGCGGCGGCCGGTCCACGGAGGTGGCGAGCTGGGGCGGGACGAAGCCGGGCAGGGCGGAGGGCGCCGTCACCGTCGGCCGCTTCGCCTTCGGCGCGACGCGGGGCTCGGGATCCTCGCGCGGCTTCGACTGCCAGACGCCCTTGGAGGATGTGCGGCCTTTGCCGGTCATGAACTTCGACGGCCCCTTGCCGCGGCCGGCGGCGATGTCCTCCATGGGTCGGGCCGAGGCCACCGACGTCGTCTCGCCCTCCACCAGGCGTTCGCCGCGATCCTCCACAGCCCAGCCGTCGTGGTGCTTGATGAGCAGCCAGTTGTCGCGCTTTTCCCCCGCGCGGCGCTTCATCCGCACCAGCACCCACGAGCCCTTCATCCGCTCGCCGTCCAGAGTGAACTTCAGGTCCCCCTTCTTCAGCATGGCGTGGGGATCGCCCTCCGGCTCCCAGTAGCCGCGGTCCCACAGCATCACCGTGCCGCCGCCATACTGCCCCTTGGGGATCGTCCCCTCGAAGTCGCCGTAGTCGAGCGGGTGGTCCTCGGTCTGCACGGCCAGCCGCCGGTCGCTGGGGTCCAGGGACGGTCCGCGGGTCACCGCCCACGAGAGGAACACGCCGTCAAGCTCCAGGCGGAAGTCGTAGTGGAGGCGCGTCGCGGCGTGCTTCTGGACCACGAACCGCAGCCGGTTGGACGCTTGCGTACGGTCCGCCCCGGCAGGCTCCGCGGTCTTCGAGAAGTCCCGCATCGACCGGTATCGGGACAGGGAATCGGCCCTTTGGGGAGCGCCCATCAGACCGCGGCCTGGAGCGCCGCGTCGCCGGCCAGGGCGGCCACGAAGGCGTTCCGCCAGGCGGTGACGTCCTCCCGCTGCACCGACTCGAAGAGCGCCCGCCAGCGCCGGATCCGCTCGGGCTTCTCCATCGCCAGGGCGCGGCGCAGGGCGTCGGCTACCTCCTCGGCGCTGTGCGGGTTGACCAGCAGGGCGTCGGGCATCTGGCCCGCGGCGCCGGCGAAGCGCGACAGGACCAGGACGCCGGGGTCGTCGGGATTCTGGGCGGCCACGAATTCCTTGGCCACCAGGTTCATGCCGTCGCGCAGGGGAGTCACCAGCCCGACCCGCGCCGCGCCGTAGATCCCGGCCAGTTCGTCGCGGCGGTAGTTCTTGTTCACATAGCGGAACGGGGCCCAGTCCACGTCGGAGAACTCGCCGTTGATGCGGCCCGAGAGGGCGTCCAGCCGGCCGCGGATTTCCTGGTAGGCCTCCACCGCCTCGCGGCTCACGGGCGCGATCTGCAGCATCAGCACCTCGCGCCGCAGGTCGGGATTGTCTGTCAGGAACCGTTCGAAGCCCAGGAACCGCTCCTCCAGTCCCTTGGAATAGTCCAGCCGGTCGACGCCGACGATCAGGTGGCGGAACACGGTGCACGCCGTCATCAGGTCGCGCATCCGGTGGGCCCGCGGGCTCTTCACCAGCCGGGCGAAGTCGTCGGCATCGATGCCGATCGGGAACGCGCCGACCTCCACCGTCCGGCCAAACGCCTTCAGGCGGCCCGGGGCGGCGACCAGCCCATCGGCCTCGTTCAGCACATAGTCCTCGAAGGCCTGCTGGTACTCCGGGGTGTGGAAACCCACGAGGTCGTAGTCGAACACCGCCTCCACGAGCTGGCGATGGCGGGGCAGGTTGATCATCACCTGATGCGCCGGCCAGGGCACGTGCAGGAAGAAGCCGATCCGGTTCTTCACCCCCAGCGCCCTGAGCTCCCGAGCCAGGGGGATCAGATGGTAGTCGTGGACCCAGATCAGGTCGTCCGGGCGGATCAGGGGGCGCAGGGTCTCGGCGAAGCGGGCGTTCACCCGCCGGTAGCCGGCATCGTAGGCCCGATCGAAGGCCGCCAGGTCGGTCCGGTAGTGGAACAACGGCCACAGGGTCTTGTTGGCGTAGCCGTTGTAGTATTCGTCGAGGTCCTGGTCCTCCAGATCGACGGTGGCGGCGGTCACGCCGCCCACGGTCTCGATCCGCAGGTGACCGGTGAATTCGGGCGTGGTCTGGCCGCTCCAGCCGAACCAGATCCCGGAGCTCTGCTTCAACGCGGCCGCCAGCGCCATGGCCAAGCCGCCGACGCTTTCCTCGCCCTCGCCGCTGGGCGGGTTCACCCGGTTGGAGACGACGATCAGCCGGCTCATCGGGCGGCCTCCAGCCAGTCCAGCACGTCCTCGACGCCGCTCAGGCCGTAGAGCGCCGCGGTGGACCGCGGGCGGCCGACCAGCACGCCGTACCCGCCGAGACGGGCGACTTCGGCGAAGCCGTGTTCGTCGGTCGCATCGTCACCGGCGAAGATCGGCCGCGCGCCCTGGAACCGGTCGGTGGCCATGAAATCGCGAATGCCGTCGCCCTTGGCCGCGCCCGGCGGACGCAGCTCTTCCACCATGTCGCCTTCCTGCAGGGTGAGACCGGTCTCGCCGGCGAGCCGACGTGCGAGAGCCTGGGCTTGCGCGGCGCGGCCGGGCGCCAGCCGGTAGTGGAGGGCGACGCTGGGGCCTTTTTCCTCGACAATGACGCCTGGATCCCCCGCCGCAAACGCACGCAGCGCCTCGATGGCGTGCGCCAGTCCCGGGTGTTCAGGCGGCAAGTGCAGGCCGCCATCGGCGTCGCGGCGGACGAGACCGTGGACGGCGGCGACGCAGGCGATGCGCCCCTCAAGAATGCGGTCGACGTCCTCCAGGGTGCGCCCGGTGATGACGGCGAGACGTCCGTCCAATCCTTCGGCCAGCCGCTCGAGCAGCCGCGTGCGGCGCGCGTCGGGACGCACGTCCTGCGGCCGCGCGGCGATCGGCGCCAACGTGCCGTCCAGATCGAGGAACAGGGCCGAGCCCGCCAGCCGCAGGGGCTTGGGCGCAGGCAGGCCGAGGGCGATCGCGTCGAGCGTCATGGAACTCCCACCCGAGGTGCAACCTAAACGCGGATGGGCCTCGATCGATCCAACGAACGCGCGCTGCGCGGAAATGCAGCCTCGCCCCTTGACCCGCCGGGCGGCGCGCGGTGGTCTCCGGCCTCCGCAGAGGAAGGACCATCCATGCCCGTCGAAGCCGACGCCATCGTGCTCTTCGGCGCCACCGGCGACCTGGCGCGGCGCATGCTGCTGCCGTCGTTGTACTTCCTGGACGCCGACGGATTCCTGCCGGACGGATTCCGGATCGTCGCCACAGCCCGCGGCGAGCTGACCCGCGAGGCGTTCCTCGAGGTGGTACACAAGATCCTCAGCGACCGCCCCGAAGGCCTGGACGAAGCCATCTGGGCCCGCTTTTCCGCGCGCATCGCCTACGTCGGCGCCGACGCCACCACGCCCGAGGGAGCCCAGGCGCTGAAGGCCGGCCTCGGTGAGGCGACGCGGCCATTCTTCTTCCTCGCCGTCTCGCCCAGCCTGTTCGAGAAGATCTGCGTGTCGCTGGCGGCGGCCGGCCTCGCCACGCCCGAGTCCCGGATCGTGCTGGAGAAGCCGATCGGCCGGGATCTCGCCACCTCGCGACACATCAATGGCGTGCTGAGCGAGGTGTTCGACGAGAGCCAAGTGTTCCGCATCGACCACTACCTGGGCAAGGAGACGGTCCAGAACCTGATCGCGCTCAGGTTCGCCAACACCCTGTTCGAGCCGCTGTGGAACAGCCTGTCCATCGACCACGTCCAGATCACGGTGGCCGAGACGGAGGGGGTCGGCGCCCGCTGGCCCTACTACGACGAATACGGCGCCCTGCGGGACATGCTGCAGAACCACATGCTGCAGCTCCTCTGCCTGGTGGCCATGGAGCCGCCGGCCGACATGGAGCCGGACTCGGTGCGCAACGAGAAGGTGAAGGTGCTGCGCTCGCTGCGCCGCTTCACCCGCGTCGATGCGGCGGAGAAGTCGATCCGCGGCCAGTACACGCCGGGCGTCGTGGGCGGTAAGTCGGTGGAGGGCTATGAGGCCGAGCGCGGCCAGAAGAGCGGCACCGAGACCTTCGTCGCCCTGCGCGCCGACATCGACAACTGGCGCTGGGCCGGCGTGCCGTTCTTCCTTCGCACCGGCAAACGCCTCCCTGAGAAGCGGACCTCGATCTCGATCCAGTTCAAGCCGGTGCCGCACTCCATCTTCGGCCAGGCCTCGATCCACGACCTGTCGCCCAACCGCCTGGTCATCGACCTGCAGCCGGACGAGGACATCAAGCTCACCCTGATGAACAAGGCGCCGGGCCTGAGCTCTGGGGGCATGCGCCTCCAGTCGCTGCCGCTGTCCCTGTCGCTGCTGGGCGCCTACGAGGGCAAGGGCGGGCGCCGGCGGATCGCCTACGAGCGCCTGCTGCTGGACGTGATCAACGGCGACGCCACCCTGTTCGTCCGCCGCGACGAGGTGGAGGAGGCCTGGCGATGGGTCGACGGCGTCGCCGACGCCTGGGCCGAGGCCAATATCCAGCCCAAACCCTACGCGGCCGGAAGCTGGGGGCCGGCCGGGGCCTTCGCCCTGATCGAACGCTTCGGCAAGGCCTGGTCGGACTGAGGCGCTAACGCACGCTCGTCCAGGGCTTGGACAACAGCATGGCGCAGTTGATCAGGCCGACGAGGGAGTAGGTCTGGGGATAATTGCCCCACAGCTCCTGGCCATCGAGAGCGATGTCTTCCGACAGCAGGCCCGCCGCGGTCCGCCGGCCCAGCATCTCCTCGAACAGCGCCCGCGCCTCGGCTGTGCGGCCCGACAGGTGCATCGCCTCGATCAGCCAGAAGGTGCAGAAGTTGAACGCCGTCTTGGGCAGGCCAAAGTCATCGGGGATGGCGTAGCGCAGCATGTAGGGCCCACGGCGAAGTCCGTGCTCCACGGCCGCCATGGTCGCCTGCATCCGCGGGTCGTCGGGCGGCACGAAGCGGACGTCGACCAATTGGAGGAGCGAGGCGTCCAGCTCGTCGCCCTCGAAGGTGGCCGCGAACCGGCCCTCGGCCTCGTTCCAGGCGCGCGCCTCGATGGTTGCGCGCACCTGGGCGGCGCGGGCGTTCCAGAAGTCGGCGCGGTCGGCGAGCCCCAGCTTCGCCGCGGCGTTGCCCAGCCGGTCGCAGGCGGCCCAGCACATGACCGACGAGTAGGTGTGCACCGCCTCCCGGCCGCGGAACTCCCAAAGACTCGCATCGGGCTGGTCGTGCAGCTCGAATGCCCGCGCGGCTATCGGCTCCAGGGCGCAGAAGTCCTCCACGGTCGCCGGCCGAAGCAATCGCTCGTCGAAGAACGCCTGGACCGTGGACAGGATGATCTGGCCGTAGACGTCATGCTGCAGATGTTCATGCGCCTGGTTGCCGATCCGAACGGGCCCGATGCCGCGATAGCCGGGCAGGTGCGGTGCGATCCACTCGGTGAGCACCGGCTCAAGGCCCACCCCGTAGACCGGCTGCACGTGGCCGGCCTTGCCGTTCGGCGCGACCGCGCCGCAGATGCCGGGCAGCTCGGGCTGGGCGTGGGGTTCCGCGCGCGGGGTCGCCGACATGTCGCCCCGGTTGGCCTGGTCCACGAGGTTGCGCAGGTAGCCGAGGTAGTTCTCCAGCATGTCGGCTGCGCCGAGCCGGTTCAGCGCCTGGACCACATAGTAGGCGTCGCGCAGCCAACAGTAGCGGTAGTCCCAGTTGCGGCCCGCTCCGTCGTCGGCCGCATGCTCCGGGATCGAGGTCGTGAGGGCCGCGACAATGGCGCCGGTCTCCTCGTGCGCGCACAGCTTCAGCGTGATGGCCGCCCGGATTACGGCGGCCTGCCACTCGAGGGGCACCGACAGGGTGCGCACCCAGCCCTGCCAGTACGCGGTGGTCTCGCGCAGCATGCGGGTCGTCACGCTCGGCACATCGCCGTCGAGCGGCTCGTCGGGCCCGAGGAACAGCCCGATCGGCTCTTCCAGGCGGAAGGCGCGCTCGTCCAGGATGTGGCCCACCGGCGCATCAGTGGTCAGTCGAAGTGTCGCGATCTCGCCGACGTAGCGGATATGGTTCGACCCGGCGGTTCGGTAGCAGGGCCGCTCGCCGTAGTTCATGGTCGGTTTCAGCCGGATCCGGATCCGCGGCGCCCCTGCGAGGGGACGCACCATCCGCACGAAGGCGAGCGGACGGTATTGCCGGGCGTGGTGACGATAGCGCGGGCAGAAGTCGAGGATCTCCACGGCCGTCCCGTCGGCGTTCCGGATCTCCGTGCGCAGGATCGCAGTGTTGCGGACGTAGGCCTGGAGGATCTCAGTCGTCCCTTCCACCTCGATCGCCCACAGACCCTGGGCCTTTGGCGCTTCGGGGTCTCCGCCCAACAAGGCCGAGAAGAAGGGGTCGCCATCCACCCGCGGCACGCAGGCCCAGACGTACCGCCCCGACCGGTCGATGAGCGCGCTGGCCGCGCAGTTGCCGATCGGGAACAGGTCCACCGTGGAATTCAAGGATGGGCTCTCCTGCCTAGGTGTAGCGGACCCGCAGGCGGGGCCCGCGGCTGTTCGAATGCACGGCGATGCGCGCGCCCTGCCGCTCGAAGGCGAGGTCGATCGATCCGTCTCCCACCTGCAGGCCCATCACGCTGAGGCGATCGATGCCCGCTGGAAGGCTGGGGTCGCGGATCTCCACCTCGGCCGCCTCGCCATCGATCGACAGGCCGAGTCCGGCCTGAAGCATCATGAACACCGACCCCGCGGCCCAGGCCTGGGGCAGGCAGGCCACCGGGTAGGCCACGGGGGGCTCGCCAGCTCGCCGGGGGAAACCGCAGAACAGCTCGGGCAGCCGCATCTCGAACTGGGTCGCAGCCTCGAACAGCCCCGAGACCAGCCTGCCGACACCTTCGCGGTCGCCGTAGTACGACATCCCCAGCGCGCTCAGCGCCGTGTCGTGCGGCCAGACAGATCCATTGTGATAGGACATGGGGTTGAACCGTGGCTGATCCATCGCCAGCGTCCGCAGCCCCCACCCCGAGTGGAAGTCCGCCGAGAACAGCCGCTCCGTCACCTTCGCCGCCCGGTCCCCGCGGGGCAGGCCCGTGAAGAGCAGGTGGCCGGGGTTGGACGCCACGACCCGGCACAGCTCGTTCCGGCCATCGAGGGCGATGCCGTAGAATTCCTCCTCGGGCATCCAGAAGCGTTCCTCCACCACAGTGCGGATCGCCGCCGCGCGCGCGCTCCAGGACTCGGCGGCGTCGCAGTCGCCGCGACGGGCGGTGAGGGCGGCCATGCTGCGGTAGGCCGCGTAGGCGTAGCCCTGGACCTCGACCAGGGCGACGGGTCCGTCCGGGAACCGCCCATCGGCGTGGAAGATGGAATCGCCAGAGTCCTTCCAGCCCTGGTTGGCGAGCCCGCCATCCATGGCGCGGGCGTACGAGACGAGCCCAAGGGGGTGTTCGTCGGCCTTGGCGGCGATCCATCGCGCCGCCCGCTCCAACGCAGGCCACCAGCGATCGATCTGGTCGTAGTCGCCGGTCCGCTCCGCGTAGGCCCCGGCCAGGGCGACGAACAGGGGAGTGGTGTCGACGCCGCCGTAGTAGCGGCCGAAGGGCACCTCGCCGAGGGCCGCCATCTCGCCCCGACGGGTCTCATGCATGATCTTGCCGGGATCGGCGTCGCGGAAGGCCGAACTCTCGCGCGCCTGGTGATCGGCCAGATACGACAGCACGCCGCGTGCGAGGCCGGGGTCGACCCAGAGGATTTGCCACGCCGTCAGGATGCCGTCGCGACCGAAGGCCGTCGAGAACCATGGGATGCCGGCATAGGGATACGGACCGGTACGCATAGACGTTGTGAGTAGGGCGATATCCGCGCTGGACTTGTCGATCCAGGCGTTGAACAGGCGCCCGTTCGTCGAGATCCTGGCGCCCTGCCGTCGACGCGCCCGCATGGCGAACCGCGCCCGGGCGGCGGCGGCTCGAAAGCGCGCCCGGCAGGGGGGATCGGCCTGAGCGGCCCCGACCTCGACGAACACCTCGCGCCGTCCGTCCACGGGCAGCGCAACCTCGAACAGGGCCTCCCGCGCCGAGAGCTTCGTGGGCGGCTCCGAGAACGCCACCATGCTGCTCCGTCCGACGTCGTCGAGGCCGTCGTAGGCGAAGCGGACGACCTGCTCGCCCACCTCGGGCGGATGCAGCCGGCCGCGCTGGCGTCGCCTGGCGCCCCGGACCTCGAACATGTCGCGGAAGTCGGCGTCGAACCTGATCACCACCGGCAGGGCGATAGGGTCGGACGCATAGTTCGTCAGCCGAATGCGCTCGTAGAGCCGCTCATCCCAGAGAAAGCGCTTGCGCTCGATGTGCACCACGCCCGGCGGTCCGGCCGGGCCTGCCGGCGCCGGGATCGCCCGGTTCAGTCCGTGGGAGGTGAAGTAGACGTTGTCCTGGCTGACCGCCCCCGAGAGCAGGGTCGGCGATCGGTCGGCCAAGGTGACCTCCCAGCGCGAGAGGATGCGGGTGTCGTCGTGGAACAGGCCATCGGCCGCGCCGGCGATGTCGCCGTGGCTGTCGGCGACGATGAACGTGTCCCGGTCCTTGAGCGCGTAGAGCCGCTGGGGAACCCGTGGTTCCTCGATCTCTCCCCATTCGACAGGGGTGGTGTGGGACGGCGCCAGGTCGTTCATCGCGGGTTCGTCGTCAGGCGGCCTCCGTCAGGGGGCGGGCCTGGGGGAGGCGATCGTAGATCTCCAGGTAGCGCCGGGCCATGGCCAAGGCGGAGAAGCGTTCCTCGAAGCGGGCGCGGATCGCCGCGCGGTCCAGCTCGGGAAGGCGTTCCACGGCCGCGCAAGCCTCGGCTTCGGATCGGACCAGGAACCCGGTGAGACCGTGCTCGACCACCTCGGACGCGGAACCATTGTCCCAGGCGATCACGGGCGTGCCGCAGGCCATGGCTTCGATCATCACCAGGCCGAAGGGCTCGGGCCAGTCGATGGGGAACAGCAGCGCGTCGGCGCCGCCGAGGAAGACCGATTTCTCGACGTCGCCGATTTCGCCGATGTAGCGCACCAGGGGGTGGTCCAGCAGCGGAGCGATCCGGTCCTCGAAATAGGCCCGGTCTGCGTTGTCGACCTTGGCGGCGATGCGCAGCGGCCGGCCGACCGCCTTGGCGATCGCGATCGCGCGGTCGGGGCGCTTCTCGGGCGAGATCCGTCCCAGAAAGGCGAGATAGCCCTGGCCGGCCGCGCTGTAGCCGTAGAGATCGGTAGGCAAACCATGGTGCACCGTCGCCGCCCAGTTCGCGAAGGGCAGCGGCCGCCGCTGGTCGTCACTGATCGAGACCAGCGGAAACTGCGGCCAGCGCGCATAGACGTCCGGCAGGTCCTTCAGGTCCAGGCGCCCGTGCAGGGTGGTCAGCGTCTGCCCGGCCATCGTCTCGAACATCGGGAACTGGAGCATGTCCGTGTGGAAGTGGATCACGTCGAACGCGTCGGCGCGCGCGCGGACTTCGGCGAGCAGGGTCAGGTGGGCCGCGAGATCCGACTTGAGCGGAGCCGGGTCCAGCCGGATCGCCTGATCGCGGACGGCCGCCAGTCGCGCCGTCGTCCGGGCGTCGGCGCTGCTGAAGAGGGTGACGTCGTGACCCAGGGCGACGAGGGCGTCCGTCAGGTGGGCCACCACCCGCTCGGTCCCGCCGTAGAGGCGCGGCGGCACGGCTTCGTACAGCGGCGCGACCTGAGCGATACGCATCGGGAACTCCTCGCCGCTGTCCAGGAGGATCGCAGCGGCCCTGACATCCATGGCTAGGACGTCCGGGCGGCGCGCAGGTTCCATGCGTCACGGCGAAAAGTGAGCTTCCCCGGCGCCCTGCCGGCTTCGCGTGCGTTAGGAAGGCGGCATGATCGAGACCTACCCCAACGCCGGCGCCCTGGCCGACGCGGCCGCCCATGGGATCGTAGCGCAGCTCGCGGAAGCGCTGAGGATGCGCGGCCGCGCGGCGCTGGTGGCGACGGGCGGGCGCTCGCCGGGCCCCGTCTTCGACCGGTTGGCCGCCTCGGACGCAGTCGACTGGTCCCGGGTCGTGGTCACCCTGTCGGACGAGCGTTGCGTGGATGAGGCCGATCCAGCCTCCAACGCCCGGCAGGTGCGCGAACGGCTGTTCCAGGCGCGCGCCGCCAAGGCTCACCTTCTGCCGCTGTGGCCCCCGCCGGCGGTCGAGGCGCTGACCGCCCTCGCGCCCTTCGACGCGGTGATGCTGGGGATGGGCGAGGATGGACACATCGCCTCCCTGATCCCCGGCGATCCCGGCCTGCAGGACGGCCTCGCCACCAAGGACATGCTCCGGTCCGTTCCGGCCGGCCTCGGCAAGCCGCCTGTCGCGCGGATCACCCTGACGCTCCGGGCGTTGCTCGATGCGCGCGCCATCTTCCTTCTGATCGCCGGGGAGGCTAAGCGCGCGGTCATCGAGCAGGCGCTGGCGGGCGCGGACCTTCCCGTCGCCCGGCTGCTCGGGCAGTCGAAGGTTCCGGTCCGGATTCTCTGGACGCCGGACGGAGGTTGATCCGATGCATCCCGTCACCGCCGAGGTCACCCAGCGGATCGTGGAGCGAAGCCGTGAGGCGCGCGCCGACTACCTGGCCCGGATGGAGTCCGCGCGCCAAGCAGGTCCAGGGCGCGGCAAGCTGTCCTGCGCCAACTGGGCCCATGCCTTCGCGGCCCAGCCCGACGGCGACAAGCAGCGGATGCGGGACCCGACCGCCCCCAACGTCGCGATCGTCTCGGCCTACAACGACATGCTCTCGGCCCACCAGCCGTACGAGCGGTTCCCGGACATCCTGCGCAAGGCCGCGCGCGAGGTCGGCGGCACAGCTCAGTACGCCGGCGGCGTGCCGGCGATGTGCGACGGCGTCACGCAAGGGCGACCCGGGATGGAGCTGTCGCTGTTCTCCCGCGACGTGATCGCGATGAGCACGGCCATCGCCCTGACCCATGACGCCTTCGACGCGGCCCTGATGCTGGGCATCTGCGACAAGATCGTGCCGGGGCTCTTCATCGGCGCGGCCGCCTTCGGGCACCTGCCGACCATCTTCGTCCCAGGCGGCCCGATGACCTCGGGGATCTCCAACGCCGAGAAGGCCCGCACCCGCGCTCTCTACGCCGAGGGCAAGGTTACCCGCGAGGAGCTGCTCGACAGCGAGATGAAGAGCTACCACGGGCCGGGCACCTGCACCTTCTACGGCACCGCCAATTCCAACCAGATGATGATGGAGATGACCGGCCTGCACCTGCCCGGCGCGGCCTTCGTCTCGCCCAACACGCCCCTGCGCGACGCCCTCACCGCCGCCGCGGCCAAGCGCGCCATCGAGATTCGCGACGGTGGGAACGACTACGCCCCCTTCGCGGCGGTGATCGACGAGAAGAGCCTGGTGAACGCCATGGCCGGCCTGCTGGCCACCGGCGGCTCGACGAACCACACCCTGCACATCCTGGCCATGGCCCGCGCCGCCGGCGTGCTCGTGACCTGGGAGGACTTCAACGATCTCAGCCGCGTCACGCCGCTGATCGCGCGAGTCTATCCGAACGGCTCGGAGGACGTGAACGCTTTCCACGCGGCGGGCGGCATGGCCTTCGTCACCCGCCAGCTCCTCGACGCGGGCCTCGCCCATGCCGATGTGCAGACGGTCGCCGGAACGGGCCTGCGCCGCTACCAGCAGGAGCCCTTCCTCGACGGCGACCGTCTCGTCTGGCGCGAGGGGCCGGCGGCCAGCCTGGACCGCGAGATCCTGCGCCCGGTGGACGATCCGTTTCAGGCCGAAGGTGGCATACGGATGCTCTCTGGACCGCTGGGACGCGGCGTCATCAAGACTTCGGCCGTGAAGCCCGAGCACCGCATCGTCGAGGCGCCCGCGCTGGTCTTCGATGATCAGGACGAGCTGCTGGCGGCCCACAAGCGCGGCGAACTGAACCGCGACTTCGTCGCCGTGGTCCGGTTCCAGGGGCCGCAGGCCAACGGCATGCCCGAGCTCCACTCCCTGACCCCCGCCCTGGGCGTCCAGCAGGACAAGGGCTTCAAGGTCGCCCTCGTGACCGACGGCCGGATGTCGGGCGCCAGCGGCAAGGTGCCCGCCGCCATCCACATGACGGCCGAGGCCGCGGTCGGCGGCCCGCTGGCCTATGTCCGCGACGGCGATGTCATCCGACTCGACGCCGAGGCCGGGACGCTCGACATCCGGGTCGACCCGCGCGAGCTGATGGCTCGGCCCCGAGCCGCCCGTCCAGCGTCCACGCCCGGGTATGGCCGCGAGCTGTTCGGCTGGATGCGGCGGGCCGCAGGCCCGGCCGACGCAGGCGCCTGCTCGCTGTTCGAGGTGGCCTGATGGGCATCCAGTGGACAGGTCTCGTCGGCGACGTGGGGGGCACCAACGCCCGGCTCGCCCTGGTCGACCCGCAGGGACATATCCGTCACCCCCGGTCGTTCTCCAGCCGTGACTACCCCAGCCTGGCGGCCGTCATCGCCGAGTACCTTCAGGCCACCATGGGCCGGAAGCGGCCGCCCCGCGCGGTCATCGCGGTCGCGGGGCCGGTGGTCGACGGGGAGATTGAGTTCACCAACCTGGACTGGCGCGTCTCGGAGGGCGACCTGATCTCGGAGTTCGGCTTCGAGGCCGTGCGGCTGATCAATGATTTCGCCGCGCAGGCCGTGGCATGCCCCCTGTTCGACGGCGCGGACCTGCGGGCGCTGGGACCGAACCTTGGGCGGGGCGCCCATGACTGCCCGATCGTGGCCCTGGGGGCTGGCACCGGCTTCGGCGTCGCCGCCCTGGCGCGCAGCCCCCGCGGGGACGTCCCGATCTCGGCCGAGGGCGGCCACGCCGCCTTCGCGCCCACCGACGAGGTGGAGGTCGCGGTCTGGGCGCGCCTGCGCGAGCGTTACGGCCGCGTATCGATCGAACGGCTCCTGTCCGGGCAGGGGCTATACGACCTCTACGTCTGCCTCGCCGAGCAGGCGGGCAAGGCGCCGGAACTGGCCGACGAGATGGCAGTCACCAAGGAAGGCTTGGTGGGCGACCCGTTGGCGGCCGCGACCCTGGACCGGTTCGGGGCCATCCTGGGTTCGGTGGCGGGCGACCTGGCCCTGACCTATGGCGCGCGCGGCGGCGTCTACGTGTCGGGCGGCATCGCGCCGCGTATCGCCGAGCGCCTCGCCGCCGGGCCCTTCCGCGCCCGCTTCGAGGCCAAGGGACGCCTCAGCGACTACGTGCAGACGATCCCGACCTTCCTCGTGGCGCATCCCTATCCGGCCATCGTCGGCGGGGCCCGCCTGCTGGAGCAGATGGGACGGCTGTAGGCGTTCACGCGCGCTTCTTCGTCGGCGCCTTCCTGCCGGCGGGCTTCTTCGCGGCGGGCCTCGCCGCGCGGGTGGATGTCCGCGCGGCCGCCCGGCGTCGCTCGCCACCGCCGAGGCTGCGCTTCAGGGCCTCCATCAGATCGATGACCTCGGCTTCGCGAGGCTCCTCGACCTTCTTGACGCCGTGGCCCTTCTCCTTCTCGCGGATCAGCGCGCGCAGGGCGTCCTCGTAGCGGTCGTTGAACTGGCTGGGGTCGAAGGGGCCTTCCTGCTGCTCGATGATCCTGGCGGCGATGTCGACCATGGCGGCCGGAGGCTTGTGGGCCGGGATGCTGTCGAACACCTCGCCCGCGTCGCGCACCTCGCGGTTGGAGCGCAGGGTGTAGGCCACGATGCCCCGGTCGCGCGGCTCCAGCGCCATCAGCCGTTCGCGCTGGTGCATCACCAGGCGGCCGAGGGCGACCTTGCCGGCCTTCTCCATCGCCTGGCGGATGACCGTGAAGGCTTCCACCGCCATGTCGCCGTCAGGCGCAAGGTAGTAGGGGTCGTTCCAGTAGAGGCGGTCGATGTCGGCCTCGTCCACGAACCGTTCGATGTCCAGGGTGCGGGTCGTCTCCAGCCGGACGTTCTTGATCTCCTCGTCCGTGACGACGACGTAGTGGCCCTTCTCGATCTCGTAGCCCTTGACGATGTCGGCGCGGTCGACGGGGCCGGTCTCCGGATCCGTGGGGATCATGCGGATCCGGTTCATCGTCTCCTTGTGGAGCATGTTGAAGCTGACGTCGCTGGTGCGCGAGGTGGCGGTGTAGAGCGCCACGGGGCAGCTCACGAGCGAGAGGCGCAGATAGCCCTGCCAGGTCGGACGAGTAGCCATGGGGAGACTCCGGATTCCGGACTCGAACGCCCCACGGCCGAGTCAGTTCGGAGTCTTTTCCAGGCCAAGCGTCGGCAGGGCCTGAGCCTGCTGGGCGTCGAGCTGGGGTTTGCGGAAGTTGGCGCGGAGGCCGCCGGGCGAGCCGAACTCCATGAGGATATCGGCCTTGGGATCGTAGGCCGGCCAGGCTTCCGTCCCGCAGGTCGGCGCCCCGGCCTTGGCGAAGGCGACCCAGCAGGCGTGCATCAGGCCCGCCATCGCCCTGTCGTCGGCGCTGACCGCGCTGATTGGCGTGCGGCGACCCCAGTATTCGAACACGTACTGGATCTCGGCTGCATGGGCGGCGCGGGTCAGCATCGGCCGGAACCGGGAGCCGACGTAGGAGAAATGATAGAGCCAGGCCGGCTTGCCGCCGGATGCGGCCGCCGCGACCCAGCGGGCGGGAGCGACGAAGACGCGGTCGGTGAAGACGGCGCGGGCCAGGGTGTCGTCGCCCTTCGCGGCCTCATCGGCGTAGTACGGTTTCACCGCCGGCGGCACGAGGGCGGCGGCCTGGGCGCCCAGCGGCCGGAAGCCCAGCAGCGAATCCTCGCCCGAGTTGGCCCCGATGATCAGCGGCACGTCGGCGAAGGCGCCGCGGGCCAGGGCCTGGGTGGCGGTCTGCTTCATCAGCCGGCCGTCGACGAAGGGCTGCGGCTCGCCTTCCAGCCCGACCAGCGTCTCGACCGGCAGAGCGCGCAGATCCGCGGCCGTGGCGGAGCGGGCGACGCCGGCCTTCTCCAACGCCGCGAGGCCCTGGGTCTCCTTCTGCGCCAGTCTCACGGGCTCGAACCAGCCGACGCCACTCTGGACGATGGCCTTGTGGTAGAGGCCCTTGGCGGCCGGGGTCGCCAGCAGCGCCAGGGTGCTGACGCCGCCCGCGCTCTCGCCGAAGACGGTGACATTCTTCGGATCGCCGCCGAAGGCGCGGATATTCCGCTGCACCCACTTCAGCGCCGCGATCTGGTCCATCAGGCCGAAGTTGCCCGTGGGCTCGCGGCCCGCGGCCTTTGTCAGGGCCGGATGGGCGAAGTAGCCCAGGGCGCCCAGGCGGTAGTTGATCGCCACCAGCACCACCCCGTCCCGCGCGAAGTTCTGGCCGTCGTAGATCCAGCCTGCGCCGGTGCGGTGTCCGCCGCCGTGCAGCCAGACCATGACCGGCGCGGCCTTGGCTCCCTTGGGCGCGAAGACGTTGAGCTGCAGGCAATCCTCGGACGTCGGGCCGTTCGCGCTGCCGAGGTTGGGCGAGCCGTCGGCGTTCATCACCTGCGGGCAGGACGGGCCGGCCTTGGTGGCGTCGCGCGCGCCGGCCCACTTCGGCGCCGGCCTCGGCGGCGCCCAGCGCAGATCGCCGACTGGTGCGGCCGCGAACGGGATGTTGCGGAAGATATTCGCGCGGTCCGTGGCCTCGCCGGCGAGCAGGCCTGTCTCGACCCTCACGGTGACCGGCGCCTGGGCGAGCGCGGCGCCGGCCGACAGCAACAGCGCCGATAGGCCCAAGCTCCATCGCGCCCAAACCGCCGTCCGTCGCATTCCCGATGCCTCCGCCATGTTTCGGCCGGGATTGCCGGCCCTTTTCGCGCTTCTCAACTATGACGCTTGACGGCTTCCGCTGCGCCCAATAGTTGATATTTACAAATGTAATCCAAGAACTGATTTGGGGATCGTTCTTTGCTCAAGCGTACCATCTGGCTGGCGACCGCGGCCACGGCGATCTCCGCGACCTGCGCCATGGCCCAGCCGTCGGCCGCGCCTGCCGCCAAGGGGCAAGCCGCGCCGCCCACCGTGGGTGAAGTGAGAATCGAGGGAGCGCCGCCGCCGGTGCGGACCTCCATCGACCGCCAGAGCTACAGCGTCGCCAACGATCTGCAGACCAGCGCCGGCTCGATCAGCGACGCCCTGCGCAATGTGCCGTCGCTGGAGGTGGACGTGCAGGGCAATGTGGCGCTGCGCGGCGACACCAACGTCACCATCCTGATCGACGGCAAGCCCTCGGGCATGTTCCAGGGGGACACCCGCGCCCAGGCGCTGCAGAACCTGCCTGCGGACCAGATCGACCGCGTGGAGGTGATCACCAACCCCTCGGCCGCCTTCGACCCCAACGGCAGCGGCGGGATCATCAACCTGGTGACCAAGAAGACCCGAAAGGCCGGCGCGAACGGCTCGGTGCGGGCCAACGTCGGCTCGCAAGGGCGCCAGAACGGCGGCGTCAGCGCCTCGTACCGCGATGGCAAGCTGACCCTGTCGGGCGACGCCAGCCTGCGCCACGACTCCATCAAGCAGACCTATACGCGCGAGCGGGAGGCGACGGACCCGGCGGGCGGGACGATCCGCAGCCTGCAGCAGGGCACGGGCCGGGGGCGGGTGAACGTGCAGAACCTCCGCGGGGGCCTGGACTACGACATCACCGACGACGACCGGGTCTCGCTGGAGCTGCGCTACACCAACGTCGACTTCGCCGACCGCAGCTTCGAGGCTTTCGACCAGGTCTCGGGCGCCGGGATCGTGACGCGCGGCTACGACCGGTTGGGCAGCGCCAGCCAGGAGCGGCCGACCCTGGCCGGGACCCTGCGCTACCGCCACGTCTTCGGCGACGACCACCAGCTCGACATCGACCTCGGCCGCGAGCGCAACAGGACGGCCTTTGAGCGGGACTCCGCCTATGTCGACCGGATCCCGGCCGGCCCAGGGTTCTACGAGGCCCAGGACCAGGTGAACCTGTTCTGGAAGACCACGGCCAAGGTCGAATACACGCGGCCCATGGGTGAGGGGCATAAGCTCAAGCTGGGCTACAGCCTCGACGCCGACGACAACGACTACGACACCCTGGGCGTCCGGGGCCCGAACGAAGCGACGGCGACCCCCAACGCTCAACTGTCAAACAGCTACAGGTTCGACCAGCAGGTCCACGCGCTGTACGGCACCTACGAGCGCCCGTTCGGCAAGCTGACAGCCCTGGCCGGCCTGCGGCTCGAGGCGGTGACCATCGACATCAACAGTGTGACCCAGGCGATCACGGCCAGGAACGACGACGTCAGCGTCTATCCGTCACTGCACCTGAACTACGAGCTCACCGAGGCGCAGAAGCTGACCGCCAGCTACAGTCGCCGGATCCAGCGGCCCCAGCCGACGGACTACAACCCCTTCCGCCGCTACCAGGATCAGCAGAACTTCTCGTCCGGCAACCCCGACCTGAAGCCGCAGCAGACCGACTCCTTCGAGCTGGGCTATCAGTACCGGAAGAACGGGGCGATCTATCAGGCCACCTTCTATTATCGGGACATCCGGGACGCGGTGAACAATGTCACCCGCGACATCGGCGACGGGGTGTTCCTTGTCACCCAGGCCAATATTGGCGAAAGCCGCAGCGCAGGGGCGGAGGTGGTCGCCAACGGCAAGCTCTTCCCGCAGCTCTCGTACAACATCAGCGGCAACGTCGGCTGGACCCAGATCGACGCGGCGGGCCTGGGCTTCGGCAGCCGCCAGCGCGACGCCTTCACGGCCTCGGGTCGGGCGAACCTGAGCTGGCAGGTCACCGACAGGGACTTCCTGCAGGTGAACGGCTTCCTGAACGGCAAGCGCCTGACGCCGCAGGGCTATGTGCAGCCGCAGGGTGCGCTGAACCTGGGCTATCGGCGCAAGGTGAGCGACCAGCTGTCCTTCCTGGTCACCGCCCAGGACCTGCTCGGCACGCTGGAGTTCAAGCGGATCATCGACACGCCCGCGTTCAGGGATGTGGAGCATTACAAGGCGCGGCATCGCGGCGTCTTCGTCGGCTTCACCTATACCTTCGGCGGCGGCAAGGCGCGCGACCCGGGCTTCGACTTCGGCGGTGGCGGCGGCCCGCCCGGATAGCGATTCCCGGCCTTGACTCCAGGGCTCGGGAGTTCCAGAACAAAACTGGAACAAAAGGAGTCCCAAAGCCATGTCCGATTTTCGCGGCAGGCGGCTCGCCGTCATGCGGGCGAAGATCGCCGCCCTTGAGAGTGCGGGGCGGGCGGAGGCTGGCGTGCTGCCGTTCGGCAGCGCCGAGATCGACGCGCGGCTGCCCGGCGGCGGCCTGCCACTGGGGCGCTGGCATGAGGTGACGGCGGGCGGGATCGAGGCCGAGACCTCGGCTGCGCCGGCGGCCTTCGCGGCGCTGGCGGCGGCGCCGCTGGCCCGGCGGGGCGAGGCGGTCTGGGTGTTGCGGCGGGACGACCTGTGGGCGCCGGGGCTCGCCGGCCTTGGCTTTCCGTCAGGACGCCTGATCCAGGTCTGCGCCCGCGACGAGGCCGAGGCGCTGTCGGTGATGGAGGACGCCCTGGGGACGGTCGGCGTCTCGGCGGTGTTCGGCGAGGTGGAGGCGGTGGACCTCACCGCCGGCCGGCGGCTGCAGCTGGCTTGCGAGCGGCACGGCGGCACGGCCTTCGTGCTGAAGCGGCGGCCCTATGGCGGGGCGGGCCGCAAGGAGGCCGCGGGGTCGGTGGCCGCCACCCGCTGGCGCGTGGCCTCGGCGCCGTCCGAGCCGGCAGAGGGGACGTTCGGCCTGGGCGCGCCCCGGTTCGAGGTGGCGCTGGAACGCTGTCGGGGCGGGCGGCCCGGCGCATGGATCCTGGAGGCCCAGGGGGCCTATTCATGGGAGGCAGGCGATGTCGCGCATCCTCTGCGCCTGGTCG
Source organism: Phenylobacterium kunshanense (assembly GCF_003254525.1). Lineage (GTDB taxonomy): Bacteria > Pseudomonadota > Alphaproteobacteria > Caulobacterales > Caulobacteraceae > Phenylobacterium > Phenylobacterium kunshanense. The sequence goes on along the minus strand of NZ_QFYS01000002.1, from coordinate 88,529 downwards.
CCCCTGTGGGCGATCGCGAACTGGCGCCGGCGAGCGAACGCGAACGGGCCCCAGACCGACACGCCGCCTGAGGCCCCGTTCGCCCTGATCGAAACGGTGCGCCAGGTCCGGCGGCTGTCAGCGGTGAGCCCGGAGGCGGCGCGTCTGGGGCTTCGGGTCGGGCAGAAGGCGACCGACGCCGCGGCCCTGGTTCCGGAGCTGGCGACCGCCGACGCCGAACCCGAGGCGGACGCGGCGGCGTTGACCGAGCTGGTCCACTGGTGCGTGCGCTTCTCCCCGGCGGTGGCGGCGGACCCGCCCGATGGCCTCTTCCTCGACATCAGCGGCGTGGCGCACCTGTGGGGCGGCGAGGCCGAACTTATGGCCGACCTGCGCGTGCGGCTCCTCGCCAATGGCCTGCTGTTCCGCCTGACGATCGCCGACACGCCGGGCGCCGCCTGGGCCCTGGCGCACCATGGGCGGGACGGGACCATCGCTCCGCCGAACGGGCAGGCCGCCCTGCTGAAGCCCCTGCCGCCGGCCGCCCTGCGGTTGGACCCCGACGCCGCCGCCCAGATCGAGCGGCTGGGCCTGCGCCGGCTGGAGCAGCTCATGGATATCCCCCGCGCGCCCCTGGGCCGGCGGTTCGGAGCGGCGACGCTCATGCGGCTGGACCAGGCCCTGGGCCGCATGCCCGAGGCCCTGGCCTTCCGCCGCCCGCCGACGCCCTACGTCGCGCGCCTCGCCTTCTTCGAGCCGATCAGCGCGCCCGAGGACATGGCGCGGGTCACCGAGGACGTGGTGGCTAAACTCTGCGCCCGCCTGGAGGCCGAGGGTCGGGGGGCGCGGCGGTTCGAGATCGCCTTCCACCGGGTGGACGGCAAGGCGCCCAGCCTGGCGGTCGGCCTGTCGCTGGCCGGGCGCGAGGCCCGTCGCATCGCGCGTCTGTTCCAGCCGAAGCTGGAGACCGTCGATCCCGGCTTCGGCGTCGAGTCGGTGACCATCGCCGCCTATGCGGTGGAGGCGGTCTCGGGCCGCCAGGGGCGGATCGCCGGGGGCGACGCGGCGGCGGCCGAGGAGGGGCTGGCGGCCCTGGTCGACCGGTTGGCCAACCGCCTGGGACCGACCCGGGTCTGGCGCGCCGTCCCCGTCGAAAGCCATGTGCCCGAGCGCTCGGTCCGCGCCGAACCTCCGCTGGGCGGGTCGAAGGAGGAGGCCCGGACCTGGAATCCCGAAGCGCCGCGGCCCGTACGCCTGTTCCGCCGGCCGGAACCGCTGGAGCAGGTGATGGCCCTCACCCCCGACGACCCGCCCCGCCAGTTCCGCTGGCGGGGCCGGACACACCAGGTGCGCCGGGCCGAGGGGCCCGAACGGATCGGCGAGGAATGGTGGCGGCGCGGGATCGAGGAGGTCTCGGTCGTCCATGTGCGCGACTACTACCGGGTGGAGGACCAGGACGGCGCGCGGTTCTGGGTTTTCCGCGCCGGCCTCTACGGCGATCCCGCAGCCCCGCCGAAATGGTGGCTGCACGGCCTGTTCGGATAGGAGTTCAGATGAAACCCAAGATCAGCCTGATCACCCTGGGCGCCCGCGACCTGCCTCGGATGATCGCCTTCTATCGCGACGGCCTCGGCTTCCCGACGCACAACTACACGCCCGGCGACGACATGGTGATGTTCGCCCTGGAAGGGACCTGGCTTGGCCTCTTCCCGCGCGAGGCCCAGGCCGAGGACGCCCAGGTGACGGCCGGAGGCTCCGGCTTCCAGGGGGTTGTCCTTTCGCACAACGCCCCGTCGAAGGAGGAAGTGGACCGCGTCTTCGCCCAGGCCCTGGCTGCCGGCGCCACGGCGACGAAGCAGCCGCAGGACGTCTTCTGGGGCGGCTATTCCGGCTATTTCGCCGATCCCGAAGGCAATCTCTGGGAGGTGGCCTGGAACCCGTTCACGGACCTCACGTGACCCGGTACGCCGAGCTGCAGGCGGCCTCGAACTTCTCGTTCCTGCAGGGCGCCTCGCACCCCCACGAGCTGGTGACCGGCGCGGCGGCGCTGGGGCTGGAGGCGATCGGGATCTGCGACCGCAACAGCCTGGCCGGGGCGGTGCGCGCCTGGCGGCAGATGCGCGACCTGGAAGACCAGGGCGTGATCGTGCGGGCGCTGACCGGCTGCCGCCTGGACTTCGCTGACGGCACGCCCAGCCTGCTGGTCTATCCGTCCGACCGGGAGGCCTATGGGCGGCTGACGCGACTTCTGACCCTGGGCCAAAGACGGGCGGAGAAGGGCGGCTGCGAGCTGCGCTGGCGCGACTACCTGGACCACGCCGAGGGACAGCTCGTGCTGGTGGTCCCGCCCGAGCGACTGGACGCAGGCTTTGAGGCCGACTTGGCCCGGATCGCGCGGGAATTGCCAGATGTCTGGCTGGCGGCGGCGCGGCGCTATGGCCCCCGCGACCTCGACCGGCTCTCGCGCCTCGCGGCCCTGGCGCAGGCGTCGGGCGCGCCGCTGACCGCGGTGAACGACGTGCTCTACCACGGCCCCGAACGCCGGCCGCTGCAGGACGTGCTGACCTGCATCCGCGAAGGCTGCACAATCCACGAGGCGGGCCTGCGCCTCGCGGCCAACGCCGAACGCCACCTGAAGTCCCCGGCCGAGATGGCCCGCCTGTTCGCGAGGTTCCCGGGCGCGGTGGAACGGGGCGCCGAGATCGCCGGGCGGATCGACTTCGACCTGGGCCAGCTCCGCTACGAATACCCCGACGAGCCCGTGCCACCGGGCAAGACCGCCATCCAGCACCTGCGGGACCTGACCTGGGCCGGCGCGGAGTGGCGCTATCCGAACGGCGTGCCCGAGAAGGTCCGCGGGCTGGTCGCCCACGAGCTGGACCTGATCGAGAAGCTGGATTTCCCGAACTACTTCCTCACCGTCCACGACATCGTCCATTGGGCGCGGGAGCAGAAAATTCTCTGCCAGGGGCGCGGCTCGGCGGCCAACTCCTGCGTCTGCTTCTGCCTGGGGATCACGGCGGTGGACCCCACCAAGCCGGACCAGGACCTGCTGTTCTCGCGGTTCATCTCGGAGAAACGCGGCGAGCCGCCCGACATCGACGTCGACTTCGAGCACGAGCGGCGCGAGGAGGTGATGCAGTACGTCTACCGCCGCTATGGCCGGGAGCGGGCGGCGATCGTGGCGACGGTGATCCACTATCGGCCGCGCATGGCGATCCGCCAGGTGGGCAAGGCGCTGGGCCTGACCGAGGACATCACCGCCGCCTTGGCCGGCACGGTCTGGGGCAGTTACGGCGACGGCGTGCCGGACGAGCACATACGCCAGTGCGGCCTCGATCCCACCGCGCCGGAGATCCGCCGGGCCACGGCCCTGGCGCAGGAGCTGCTGGGCTTCCCGCGCCACCTGTCGCAGCACGTGGGCGGCTATGTGCTGACCAAGCGTCGCCTGGACGAGACCGTCCCCATCGGCAACGCGGCCATGGCCGAGCGCACCTTTATCGAGTGGGACAAGGACGACATCGATGCCCTGGGACTGATGAAGGTCGACGTGCTGGCGCTGGGCATGCTGAGCGCCCTGCGCAAGAGCTTCGCCCTCTTGCCGCCGATCGCTGGCCGGCGGGTCGTCGACATCGCCGACCTGCCCCAGGAGGACCCGGAGGTCTACGAGATGCTCTGCCACGCCGACTCCGTCGGCGTGTTCCAGGTGGAGAGTCGGGCGCAGATGTCGATGCTGCCCCGGCTGAAGCCGCGGAAGTTCTATGACCTGGTCATCGAGGTGGCGATCGTGCGGCCGGGCCCGATCCAGGGCGACATGGTCCACCCCTACCTGAAGCGCCGCGACGGGATCGAGCCGGTGACCTACCCCAAGCCGGGCCCCGATTTCCCGCAGGACGAGATGAAGTCGATCCTGGGCAAGACCCTGGGCGTGCCGCTGTTCCAGGAACAGGCCATGCGGGTGGCCATCGTGGGCGCCGAGTTCTCGGACGACGACGCCGACGGCCTGCGGCGCTCCATGGCCACCTTCCGCAACCTTGGCACGGTGGGCGAATACGGCGTGAAGTTCGTGGAGGGGATGGTGCGGCGCGGCTACGACCGCGACTTCGCCGAACGGTGCTTCAAGCAGATCGAGGGCTTCGGCTCGTACGGCTTCCCCGAGAGCCACGCCATCAGCTTCGCCCTGCTGGTCTACGCCTCGGCCTGGGTGAAGAAGCATCACCCCGACGCCTTCTGTGTGGGCCTGCTCAACAGCCAGCCGATGGGCTTCTACCAGCCCGCCCAGCTGGTCCGGGACGCGCGCGAGCACGGAGTGGAGGTCCGGCCGCCCGACGTGATGTTCAGCGACTGGGACTGCACGCTCGAGGAAAAGGACGATCCGCGGGAGCGGCTGCGGCCCGTCCGCCTGGGCCTGCGGCAGATCAAGGGCCTGAAGCAGGCGGACGGCGAGGCGCTGGTGAAGGCGCGCGAGATGGGGGCGCGCAGCGTCGAGGACTTCGCCCGCCGGGGCCGGCTGTCGCGCCGGTCGCTGGAGCTCCTGGCCGAGGCCGACGCCTTCCGCAGCCTGGGCCTTTCGCGGCGCGAGGCGCTGTGGGCGGTGAAAGGGCTGGCCGGCGAATGGGACGCCGAGCGGAACGCGCCCCTGCTGCTCCGGCAGAACCTGAAGGAGACCCAGGTCCCGCTGCCATTCATGACCGCCTCGCAAGGCGTGGCCGAGGACTACCGGACCACCAGCCTGTCACTGAAGGCTCATCCCATGGATTTCTTCCGGGAAGACCTGGCGCGGATGGGCGCGGTCCCCTGCGCGGCGCTGAAGACGGCGCGCGATCGCCGCCGCCTCTCCGTGGGCGGGCTGGTGCTGGTCCGCCAGCGGCCGGGCACCGCCAAGGGGGTGGTGTTCCTGACCCTGGAGGACGAGACCGGTATCGCCAACCTCGTCGTCTGGCGCGATGCCTTCGAGGCCAACCGGCGGCTGGTGATGGGCGCCTCGTTCCTGGTCGTCCACGGCCAGGTGCAGAAGGAGGGCGAGGTGATCCATGTGGTGGCCGAACGCTTCACCGACCTGTCGCACCGGCTGTCCGAACTGCGCGAAGACGAGGCTCCAGTGGCGGCGCACAACCGGGTGACCGGCCGCCTCATCCGCAGCCGGGATTTCCACTGAGGAGCTTGATCGTGTTAGATTTCGGAATGTCCGAGCCAACCCCCAAGCCCGAAGCCGAGGACGCAGCGGCCTTCGTCAGCGCCGTGGAGAAGGGCCTAGAGACTCTCGATCGGGGGCGTGGCGTCTCCTACGAGAAGGTACGGCGCTGGCTCCTCTCCTGGGGTACGGACAAGGAAACCGCCCCGCCGGAATGCCCGTAGTCTTCTCACCCGCGGCGCTGGCGGACCTAATCGAAAATCCGCGCCTACATCGGAGATCAGAATCCGGCGGCGGCGTCCCGGGTCGCCATCCAGATCATCGCCGCCTGCGACGCCCTTGAGCACCTTCCCGAACGTGGGAGACCTGGGCTGGTGTCCGGGACCCGGGAGATCAGCCTGATCTGGCCCTACGTCATCGTCTACCGGATCCGCCCGGAGACCGTCGAAATCGTTCGCATCTGGCACGGCGCCCAGGATCGGCGAAGCTGACGGCGACCGGTTGTCGGGCTAGGCTCCCCCCGGGCGTCCTTGGGAGTCGGAGGTTCCGAGATGACGCATGCCATTCAACTGCTGGTGGGCACCCGCAAGGGCGCCTGGATCCACACGAGCGACGCCGGGCGGGGCCGCTGGTCGCTCGAGGGACCGCTGTTCCTGGGCCAGATCATCAACCATTTCGTCCGCGACCCGCGCGACGGCCGCACGATGCTGATGGCCGCCTCCACCGGCCACCTGGGGCCGACCATCCTGCGCTCGACCGACGGCGGGAAGACCTGGGCCGAGGCCAGCCGGCCGCCGGCGTTCCCCAAGGGCGACCCGCACGGCCGGGCGGTGGACCATTCGTTCTGGCTCGAGCCGGGCCATGCCGACGAGCCCGGTGTCTGGTGGGCCGGAACCTCGCCGCCGGCCCTGTTCCGCAGCGCCGACGGCGGCGACATCTGGGAGGGGGTCGCCGGGCTGAACGAGCATCCGCAGGTGCTGGACTGGTTCCCGCCCGAGGCCGGCACGCCGGACGGGGCGATCCTGAACCAGGTGGTCGTCGATCCCCGCGACGCCCGGCACATGTACCTGGCCACCTGCTCGGCCGGGGTTCTGGAGACCACCGACCAGGGCGCGACCTGGCGGCCGCTGAACCAGAATGTCCGCTGCGACTTCCTGCCGGACCCCTATCCGGAATTCGGCCAGGACAGTCACTTCATCGCGCTAGCCCCCACGGATCCCGACCGCATCTGGCAGCAGAACCACTGCGGGATCTACCGCCTGGACCGGCCCGGCGAACGCTGGGAGCGGATCGGCGAGGCGATGCCGAGGGACATCGGCGACATCGGCTTCACCATCATCCCCCACGCCCGGGATCGCGAGACAGCCTGGGTCTGGCCCATGGACGGGACCGAGGTCTGGCCGCGGGTCAGTCCCGGCGGGCGGCCGGCCGCCTATCGGACCCGCGACGGCGGCGCCTCCTGGACGCGGCAGGATCGTGGCTTCCCGGCCGAGCAGGGCTGGTTCACCGTCAAGCGACAGGCGTTCTGCGGCGATGCGGCCGATCCCATAGGTCTCTACCTCGGCACCACGGGCGGCGAGATCTGGATGAGCGGCGATGAGGGCGAGAGCTGGCGCCAGATCGCCGCCCACCTGCCCGAGATCTATTCGGTGACGGCGGTCCCGGCGGGATGATCCGGGTCTCGATCCCCTCGCAGCTCATCGCCTACACCGACGGCGCGACGCGGGTGGAGGCCGAGGGCGCCACGGTGGCGGCGATCCTGGACGACCTGGATCGTCGCTATCCGGGGCTGAAATTCCGGGTCGTGGACGAGCAGGACCGCATCCGCCGGCACATGCGGATCTTCGTCGGTGACACGGAGGCCAAGCATGTGGACGTACCGCTCAGTAACGCAGCCGAATTGCTAATCTTCGGCGCACTCAGCGGCGGCTAGAGGGTCATCACGCCCTTGCGCGGGTCGCGCGTGCCGAGGCTTTCCGCGACCAGTGGCGCGCCCAGCGCCTGCAGGGCCGCACGGCGGCCGGCGGGCGCCACGCTGCGCTGGGCGTCCTCGAACGGCAGCAGGTCGGCGAGGCAGGCGTGGCCCAGCGTGCGCTCCACGTGGGCGGCGGTCTTCGGCCAGCGGACAGGGTCGATCGCGAAGCCGGCGTAGGCCGCATTGCGGAAAAAGCTGGCGATGGAGATGTCGGCAAGGCCGATGTCGCCGAACAGGAACCCTTCTCCGGGAAGCTGGCCCTCCAGATAGTCCAGCACCCTGGGGGCGTCCTCGATGAGGGTTTTCTCGACGCGGGCGGCGTCGCCCGGCTCGCCCCAGACCACGGGGTGGACAGCCTTCTGGTAGAACAGGCCCCAGATGAAGACGTCGCCCATGCGGGTGTCGGCGAACTCCTCCAGCCAGCGCGCCCAGGCGCGGTCCTTCGGGTCGGCGGGGAACAGCGGATGGCCGAGGTAGGCCTCCTCAAGGTACTGGCAGATCACCGAGGAGTCGCAGAGCGCGAAGTCCCCGTCGAGCAGCACGGGGATGCGGCGCAGCGGACTGATCCGTTCAAAGTCGTCGCCGCCGAAGAAGGGCGTGATCGGGTCGATCTCGTAGGCCAGACCCTTGAGATTCAGGCAGGCCAGGACCTTGCGGACATACGGACTGACGTAGCTGCCGACGATCTTCATGCGCCCCTCCCGGCTCCGAACCCAGAGGTAGGGTCCGAAGCCGGGCCGGCAAAGGGGCCAGTCGGTCAGAACCGGAGCGCCCGCACTTCCTTGACGTGGGGCAGGGCCTGGATCTTGGCCAGCAGCTTGTCGTCCGGCGCCTGGTCCACGCCCACCAGGGCGATGGCGTCGTCGCCGGCGTCGATCCGGCCGAGATTGAAGGTGGCGATGTTCACGCCCGCCTCGCCCAACATGCCGCCCAGGGCGCCGATGAAGCCCGGCTTGTCCAGGTTGTTCACGTACAGCATGCGCGGCAGGAACGGGGCGTCGAGGTCCATGCCCTTGACCTCCACGATCCGCGGCCCGCCGGCGATCACCGAGCCGGCGAACGAGCGCTTGCCCTTCTCGGTGGTGACCGTGATGCGCACGAGGCTCTCGTAGACGGGCGAGTCCTCCTGGCGGCTCTCGGAGACGACGATGCCGCGCTCCTTCGCCACCGCCGGGGCCGAGACCATGTTGATCTCGGCCAGCATCGGCCGCAGCACGCCGGCCAGGGCGGCGGCGCTCAGCGGCTTGACGTTCAGCTTCGCGACCTCGCCCTCGAAGGCGATGTCCACGGCCTTGATGCCGAAGTCGACCATCTGGCCGGCCAGGGCGCCCAGCTTCTCGGCCACGGCCACGTAGGGCTTGAGGCGCGGCGCTTCCTCAGCGGTGACCGAGGGGCTGTTGAGGGCGTTGGTGACGGCGCCGGTCAGCAGGTAGTCGCTGATCTGCTCTGCGACCTGCAGGGCGACGTTCTCCTGCGCCTCGTTGGTCGAGGCGCCGAGGTGCGGCGTGGCCACGAAGTTCGGGGCGCCGAACAGCACGTTCTCCTTGGCTGGCTCGACCGAGAAGACGTCGAAGCCCGCCGCGCCGATGTGGCCGCTTTCGAGGCCGGCGCGCAGGGCCACCTCGTCCACCAGGCCGCCACGGGCGCAGTTGACGATCATCACGCCCTTCTTGGTCTTGGCCAGGTTCTCGGCCGACAGGATGTTGCGGGTCTTGTCGGTCAGCGGGGTGTGCAGGGTGATGATGTCGGCGCGGGCGAGCAGCTCCTCGAGCTCGACCTTCTCGACGCCCATCTCCACGGCGCGTTCTTCCGAGAGGAACGGGTCGTAGGCGACGACCTTCATCTTCAGGCCCAGCGCCCGGTCGGCGACGATGCCGCCGATGTTGCCGGCGCCGATCAGGCCGAGGGTCTTGGCGTAGAGCTCGACGCCCATGAACCGGTTCTTCTCCCACTTTCCGGCCTGGGTGGAGGCGTCGGCGGCGGGGAGCTGGCGGGCCAGGGCGAACATCATCGCGATGGCGTGCTCGGCGGTGGTGATCGAGTTGCCGAAAGGGGTGTTCATCACCACCACGCCGGCGGCGGTGGCCGCGGGGATGTCGATGTTGTCGACGCCGATGCCGGCGCGGCCGATCACCTTGAGGTTCTTGGCGGCGGCGATGACGTCCTTGTTGGGCTTGGTGTCCGAGCGGACGACGAGGCCGTCGTAGTCGCCGATGACGGCGATCAGATCTTCCTTCGAAAGGCCGGTCTTGATGTCCACGTCGATCCCGCGCTGGCGGAAGATGTCGACGGCGGCGGGGCTGAGGCTATCGGCGATGAGAACGCGGGGCATGGGGAATCTCCCGAGATAGGCGCCCTCCCGGCCCGGCCGGGAGGGGCGATGTCGATGATGCGAAGGAGCGCGCGCCTAGGCGGCGGCGAGGTCGGCGGCGACGGACGCGAAGGCCCAGTCGAGCCAGGGCGTCAGGGCGTCGAGATCGGAGGTCTCAACGGTCGCGCCGCACCAGATGCGCAGGCCCGGAGGGGCGTCGCGGTAGCCGCCGATGTCGAGGGCCACGCCTTCCTTCTCCAGCAGCGAGGCCAGCTTCTTCGCGAAGTCGGCCTGGGCGTCGTCGGCGAGGCCAGTGACGCGCGGATCGACCACTTTGAGGCAGACCGAAGTGTTCGAGCGGGCGGCGGGGTCTTCGGCCAGGAACTCGACCCACGGGGTCTTGGCGACCCAGTCGGCGAGGATCGCGAGATTGGCGTCCGCGCGGCGCTGCATCTCGGTCAGGCCGCCGATGCCCTCGGCCCACTTCAGGGCGTCGATGGCGTCCTCCACGCAGAGCATCGAGGGCGTGTTGATGGTCGCGCCGTCGAAGATCTCGCGATTGAGCTTGCCGGCCTTGGTCATGCGGAACAGCTTCGGCATCGGCCAGGCCGGCGTGTAGCTCTCGAGCCGCTCAACGGCGCGGGGGCCCAGGACCAGGACGCCATGGCCGCCCTCGCCGCCGAGGGCCTTCTGCCAGGAGAAGGTCACGACATCGAGCTTGGTCCAGTCGAGGTCCTGCGCGAAGGCCGCGCTGGTGGCGTCGCAGATCGTGATGCCCTCGCGGTCGGCGGCGATGAAGTCGGCATTCGGGACGCGCACGCCCGAGGTGGTGCCGTTCCAGGTGAAGACCAGGTCGGCGTCCTTGCGGACCTTGGTCAGGTCGGGAAGCTTGCCGTAGGGCGCATCCAGCACCTCGGCGGGAATCTTCAGCTGCTTGGTGACGTCGGTCACCCAGTCCTTGCCGAAGCTCTCGAAGGCCAGCAGCTGCACGGGCTTGGGGCCCAGCATTGACCACAGGGCCATTTCTACCGCGCCGGTGTCGGAACCGGCGACGATGCCGACGAGGAAGTCGTCGGGGACCTGCAGCACCTCGCGGGTGCGGTCGATCGCTTCCTTCAGGCGCGCCTTGCCCAGCTTGGAGCGGTGCGAGCGGCCGAGGACGGCGTTGCTGAGATTTTCGGGGGTCCATCCGGGGCGCTTGGCGCACGGGCCGGAAGAGAATTCGGGTCGCGCCGGGCGCATGGCCGGCTTCGCCCCATTGAGGGTAGCGGGGGTAGTCATAGCGATGTCTCCCATCCTTGCAGATGGGCAGCGCCCCGTTGGGGGGGCGTGGCCCGCCGGCCAAAAGCCAGCGTTCCAGCTTCAGCGCAAGCGAAAGTTTTCTGGAAGGGGCGACAGCGGCGCTACGTCGCGGAGGGCTGGGCGACCTTCGTCCGACCTCGCCAGGCCACCGCCGTGCCCACGACGAGGCAGGCGATCACGCCCGCGAAGTCGACGTTGTTGATGAGGGCGTGCAGATAGTCGGAGTCGTCGCGGCCCATGACCATGTAGTAGGCGTGCATCGCAAACTGGACGGCGTAGAAGAACATGACGCCGATCATCCACGGGGCGGCGTAGCGGACGGTGACCGCCAGCAGGGCCAGGGCGGTAAGCCCATCGTTGGCGAAGCGGATCATGCCGTCCACGCCGCCAAGCGCTTCCACCAGCAGAATGGCGGCCAGCATGTTCACGGCGACGCAGGCGGCCGCCCATCGCTCCGCAGGCCCTCCCTTCCAGAACGCAAAGCCGAGGGCGACGGCGGAGGCTGCCGTCAAGGCCAGGACCAGGAGCGAGGTGGGCATGAGTGTGGGAGGCCGGAACTGGGGAGCCAGATCAGGCCGCGGCCGCTTCAGCTGCGCGGCGCGCGGTGCGCACCCGGCGGCGCCACGCCACTGCGGCGCCGATGATCAGGCACAGGTTGATGCCGATGAAATTGACGTTGTTGATCAGGGCGTTGAGGTAGTCGCCCGTCGGCCGGTCGGTCACCAGATAGTACGAGTGCATGGCGAACTGCGCGGCGTAGAAGAGCATCACCCCGCCCATCCAGAGGGCGCCATAGCGCACGGTGATCCCAAGGAGCACCAGCGCCGTCATGCCGTCATTGACCAGGCGAAGCACGCTGTCGCCGGACGCGCCCAGGAAGGTGTCGAGCTGGCCCACCGCCACGTTCGCGATCACGACCAGCGCGGCCAGTCGCTCGGCCTGGCTTCCCTTCCAAAGGGCGAACAGCGCTCCCAGGACGGAGAGGCTGTTGATCAAGAACCGGATGGGTATGTCTGGCATGATTAAGCGCCCCTAATCAGATTAGAGGCGCCTAACCAGTTAATCTATCGCAACGATCGGTCGAGTAGCCGACAGAAAGTCGACTAGACGGCCTTCCGCATCGTCGTCTGCTCACGGGCCGCGCCTTCGGCGGGCTTGTCCATGGCGTCCATCTTGGTGCGGATGCCGAGGCGAAGCTTCGCTTCGTTCAGCTCGTTGTGCACGCCGACCATGGCGGTCCGCGCTTCGCTGAGGGCCTTCATGGCCTCCATCATCTTCACCTGGACGTCGTCGGCGAAGACCAGCGAGGTATTCACGTCCTGACGGGCCTTGAGCATTTCGCTCATCAGCTCGGCAGCTTCGACAAGCGCGCCGTCCACGGCCGACTCGGTCGCGAACAGCTTCTTGGCCACGCGCTGGGCCACGAACACTTTTTCCATTTGGGCTACACCCCTGAGTTACCCGACATGGTTAAGGTAAATGCAAGGTTTACGTGCGCGCAATCCATTGAAGTGTTGTTAACCATATTTTCTGCTGCGACCGGTTGTAGCGTGGCGCCGAAACCACAGTTTTAATGTAACCTCCGCGTGCACATCCTGCGGTGGAAGCGAAGCGTTAGCACTCTTCCCCTATCGCTCGGGGGCATGAGCCTGCGGGGGGAAATGTCGGACGAACGCGCGCCTGCGAGCGCCGCGCCGACGGCTACGTTCCACGCCCGGGTGGCCGGCGTGGGCCTGGTCACCACGGTCGTCGTGCTGGTCGCCGCATGCCTGACCTTCATGCTGCAGCAGTGGGCCGTCGCCCGCACGGAAGCCCACCGGTTCCACGAGGACATGGCGGCCATCGTGGCCCAGATGGCCGTGCCGGCCGCCGCCGACGCCCGCAGCGACGACGCCCTTCGCCGGACGATGGACACGCTGCGCGCCAACCGAAACGTGGTCGCCGTCCAGCTGGTCGACGCCAACGGCGCGGTGCTGGCGAGCTATCGTGACTCGCGCCCGGCCGGCGCCACCGAGGTCATCCAGAAGGTCGTCGTGGCGGACGGCCGCACGCTCGGCCGGCTCAGCCTGACCGTTCGCCAGCCCGAACTGGCGCCATTGCTGCCGCAGTTCATCGCGCTCACCTTCGTTCTGCTCTTTGGCGGGGTCGGGGTGGCCCTGTTCCTCGCCCGCAGCCTGGCGCATCGGGTGATACAGCCGGTCCAGCGCCTGTCAGCGGCCATGCACGACGTCGCCGCCGGCGGCAGCTTTACCCCAGTGGCGGCGGACACTCGCGACGAGCTGTTCAAGAGCCTGACCGAGAGCTTCAACCACCTGCTCGCCAAACTGGCCGAGCGCGAGGATGACCTGCGCGCCGCCATGCGGGATCTGGAAGCGGCGCGCGATGCGGCCAACGCCGCGAACGTGCTGAAGACCCAGTTCCTCGCCAACATGAGTCACGAGATCCGTACGCCGCTGAACGGCGTGCTGGCGATGGCCGAGGTCATGGCCCTGGGCGACCTCGACCAAGTGCAGCGCGACCGGCTCGACGTGATCCGTCGCTCGGGCGGTCTGCTGCTGGCGGTCCTCAACGACGTGCTCGACCTCTCGAAGATCGAAGCGGGCAAGCTCACCCTGTTCGAGGAGGACTTCGACCTGGAGTCCACGGTGGAACAGGCGCGGGAAAACTTCGCCGTCATGGCGGAGGCCAAGGGGCTCACGTTCGACATCACGGTGGCGGACGAGGCCCGGGGTTGGTGGCGTGGCGACGCCGACCGGCTGCGCCAGATCGTCGGCAACCTGCTGTCCAACGCCATCAAGTTCACGCCGCAAGGCGCGGTGATGGCGCGGGTCGACGTCGGCGCCTCGGGCGGCCTGCGGATGGTGGTCTGCGACAGCGGCGTCGGCATCGCGCCCGAGAAGCTGCCGACCCTGTTCGAGAAGTTCACCCAGGCCGACAACTCCGCCACCCGCCGCTTCGGCGGCACCGGCCTGGGCCTGGCCATCTGCCGGGAGCTGACCCAGATGATGGGCGGCTCGATCGATGTGGAAAGCCTGGAAGGCCACGGCTCCACCTTCACCGTCGAGCTGCCGCTGGAGCGCGGCAGGCCGGCGACGATGCAGCAGCTCGAGCCGCCGCAAGGCGCCGATGAAGGCGCGCTGCGCCTGCTGGCCGCAGAGGACAATCCGACGAACCAGCAGGTTCTGGGCGCCGTGATGGGTTCGCTGGGCATCGAGGTGCACATCGTTCCGGACGGCAAGGAGGCGGTGGAGGCTTGGCGCACCGGCGCCTACGACCTGATCCTGATGGACATCCAGATGCCGGTGATGGACGGCATCACCGCCGCCTCGACGATCCGCGAGGCCGAGCGCGCTTCCGGCCGCCGGCGCACCCCCATCGTGGCGCTCACCGCCAACGCCCTGACCCATCAGGTCGAGGAGTACCTGGCGGTCGGGATGGACGCGCACGTCGCCAAGCCCATCGAGATCGCCAAGCTCTACGACGCCATCTCGGCCGTGCTGAACGCGGCCGCGACCGACGGCGTCTCGCCCGCAAAGGCCGGCGCGGCGGCCTGACGCCGCCCAATGACAGGGGCGTCATGTAGCTGAACCCCAGCCAACGACGGGCTCAGATGCCCGTCAGACGCCGCGTGGTTTCCTCAAGTCCATTGAAGGCCGGCTCCCCGGCCGACCCCTGGATCGGAGGACCGATGATGAAGAAGACGCTTTTCACCGCCCTGGCCGCCGCCACGGCCCTGACCGCCGTCGGCGGCGCGGCGACCGCCCAACCCTATGGCGGCGCCGACCGGTACGACCGCGATGGCCGCTATGAGCAGCGCTGGGAACGCAATCACATCAACCAGCGGCAGGCCCACATCGACCGCATGATCGACGTGGGCTTCCGGCGCGGTGACCTCACCCGCCAGGAGGCCTCCCGGCTGCACGACCAGGCCCGCGACATCGCGCGACTGGAGGCCCGCTACCGCTACAACGGCCTCACGAGCTGGGAACGCTCGGACCTCGACCGCAGGCTCGACGGTCTGGAAAGCCGGCTCTCGCGCGAACTGCGGGATCGCCAGTACGGCTATGGCTACGGCTATCGCCGCTGAGGCCTGACGCCAGACGTGACCAGCAGCGCGCCCCCGGAGCTCTCGCTTCGGGGGCGTTCCGCGTTCAGGGGACAAGTCGCAGGCGGCTCTCGATCACCGTGGCGGCGCTTCCGCGGATGAGCACGCGGTCGCCCAGGTGCTCGCACTCCAGGTCGCCGCCCCGGCCCGGATAGGCCTGGTGGAACCGCACCGTGCGGCGGCCGAGCTTGTCGGCGTAGAGCGGCGCCAGGATGCAGTGGAGGGACCCCGTCGCCGGGTCCTCCGGGATGCCGGAACCCGGGGCGAAGAACCGGTCGACCACGTCATGCGCCGCCCCGGCGCGCGCCATGGCCGCGACGCCCACGTTGCCGCGTCCGCCCGTCGCCTTGCCGGATATGAGGTTCAGCGCGGCGACGTCGGGCTTCAGACCGCGAACAGTGACCTCGTCGTCAAACAGCGCAACGAGATAGGTAGAGGCCCAAACCTCGGCGGGTTCTGCCCCCAGCGCTTCCGCGAGGCCGGCGGGAACCTCGGTGCGGACCGGCGGCTGGGCGGGAAAGTCCATTTCGTAGCCATCGGTCGTCCGGCGCACGATCAGCTCGCCGGATTGAGTCTGGAAGCGCACGGCCTCGGCGGGAAGGTCGAGTTCTGCGAACAGGACGTGGGCCGAGGCGAGGGTGGCGTGGCCGCAGAGCGGCACCTCCAGCAAAGGCGTGAACCAGCGCAGGTCGAACGAGGCCGGATCGCCCGTGCGGCGCAGGAAGGCGGTCTCGGCCTGGTTGTTCTCGGCCGCCAGGGCCTGCATCCAGGCATCCGCCGGCCAGGCGTCGAAAGGCTCCACCACACAGGCGGGGTTACCGCGGAAGGGGCGGGCGGCGAAGGCGTCGACGGTCCACTGGCGCATGAGTGGCCTCCTTGAATTCGGGCAGGCGGACTTGCGCCGCCAGGGCGTGAGCGGCAAGGGCCAGTTCCCGCGCGGCGGACCGAGGGAGGCTCAACGATGGCCCATGAGATCAATGACTGCAGCTTCGTCCTCAGCGACGATCCGGCCCGCTTCGACCTTGCCCGCGCGCATCGCTGGATCTCGCAGGAGAGCTACTGGGCCGAGGGCATTCCCTTCGAGACCTTCTCGCGTGCCTGCGCGAACAGCCTTGTCGCCGGCGTCTATGCGCCGGACGGTTCGATGGCTGCGATGGCGAGGGTGGTGACGGACCGGGCGACGTTCGGCTGGGTCTGCGACGTCTTCGTGGACGAAGCCTTCCGCGCACAGGGCCTTGGCAAACGGCTGATGGCCTATCTCCAGGGGCACCCCGACCTGCAGGGGTTCCGCCGCCTGCACCTGGCGACCCGGGACGCGCATGGGCTCTATCGGCAGTTCGGCTTCACCGGTCTCACCAACGCCGAGAACTGGATGGAGATCCGGGATCCGGACGTCTACCGGCGCTGATCGACGACTTCGATCTCGGGCCAGCGCGCCTTGGCGCGGGCGGCGATACCGGCAAAATTCCGCTCCGCGGGCCGGTTGGGATTGGGGCGGAGGACCCGGTCGAAGAGGTCCTCCAGTCCGAACGGGGCGACGATCGTCAGGCTGTCGTCCCGCTCGAGCCGGGCCCCGATGGCGAACATCGGGCTGACGAAGCGGGCCGGCGCCTCGGCCGAGCAGGAAAGCGGCGGGTAGGGCTCACCGAACTTTCCCTCGAACCAGACATGCACGCGGGCCTGGTTGCGAACCTCCACCATCTCGCGCAGCGGCGGTTCGAACGCCGCCGCGACCCGCCGGATGACCACGTCCTCGGCCTCGTAGGAGATGTCGGAGGCGTCGAAGTAGCCGACGTCGTAGTCCTTGATGCCGTAGTCCAGGTCGCGGCCGCCCAGATGGTTCAGCACCCGCTGGTAGACCGCGCCCGAGAACAGCAGCCAGTCGGGCAGGTCCAGGTCGCGCAGGGTCCGCATCACCCGCATCAGCGGCGTCGACGATCGCAGGATCGCCTCGAACTCCTCGGCGTGCTTCATGCGCGCCCCCTGAGTGGCCACCCGTGATCGAGGGGGCCGTGGCCGGCGCCGAGGCCCGGCGCCCGCAGCATGGCCTCGTGCACATAGTCCCAGGCGCGGGCCACGGCGACGGCCAGCGGCAGGCCCTGGGCCAGGCCCGTGGCGCAGGCCGAGGCGAGGGTGCAGCCGGTGCCGTGCGTGTGGCGGCTCTCGATCCGCTCGCCTTCGAAGGCCGTTTCGCCCTCGGGGGTCATGAGGACGTCGACGACCCGCTCGCCAGAGATGTGGCCGCCCTTCATCAGCACGGCCTTCGCGCCCATGGCCAGCAGGGCCTCGCCGGCCCGTCGCAGGTCGTCGGTAGTCTCCACCGCCAGGCCCGTGAGCGCGGCGGCTTCGGGCGCGTTTGGCGTCAGCAGCGACGCCAGGGGGACCAGCCGCTTACGGAGGGCGACAATCGCCGCGTCCGCCAGCAGGGAAGCGCCGCCCTTGGCCACCATCACCGGATCCACCACGGCGGGAACTCCCGCCTCGGCGATCAGGTCGGCCACGAGCTCCACTGTGGGCGCATCGCCCAGCATGCCGGTCTTGATGATGTCGGCCCCGATGTCCGAGAGCACCGCGCGCGCCTGGGCCGCGACGATGTCCAGCGGGATCGGGTGGACGGCCGTGACGCCCAGGGTGTTCTGGACCGTGATCGCGGTGATGGCCGTGGCCGCATAGCCGCCCAGCGCCGTGACGGTCTTGATGTCGGCCTGGACCCCGGCGCCGCCGCCGCTGTCGGAACCGGCGATGATCAGGACTCTGCCGAGGGTCTGCATGGCCCATGGGGTAGCCCGCGGCGCGCGCGATTGCATCGGGATTTACGAACGATCCCCAACCGGCGAGCTTGGGCGCATGGATCCGCAGGTCTTCGCCGCTCGCCGCGTCCAGACATTCAAGATGGAGAGACCCGACCCATGGCCCACAAGTGCGAGAGCTGCGGCATGCCCATCGAAACTGGCCCCTATTGCCAGTATTGCGTCGATGAGACGGGGGCCCTGCAGGACTTCGAAACCCGTTTCGCCCGGATGGTGGACTGGCAGCTGCGCGAGAGAGGCGGTCCGCGTGAGGCGGCCGAACAGGCGACGTTGGCCTATATGGCCACGCTGCCCGCGTGGCGGGACCACCCCAGGGTCAAAGCCGCACGGGGATAGGGGGTCAGCCCGTTCTGCGATCCCGCTTGGCGGCGAACATCGCCTGGTCGGCCGACGCCAGCAGCGTCTCGGCGTCGCTGTCGGCGCTGATCTCGCGGACACCCCAGGAGCAGGCGACGCCATGCGGCGGGGCCGCGATGGCCTGGGCGAGCGTCGCGGCCTTTGCACGGGCGGTCGCTCCATCGGTGTGCATCAGGATCACGGCGAATTCGTCGCCGCCCATGCGCGCCACCACGTCGGCCTCGCGGACGTTGGCGACCAGGCGTTCGGCCACGGCCTTGAGCGCCGCGTCCCCGGCGGCATGGCCCTCGCGGTCGTTGATGGCCTTGAAGCCGTCGAGGTCGAAATAGACGAGGCTCGCCGGCGTACCGTAGCGGTCGCCCATCGCGCTGATCCTGCCCAGCTCCCGCACGAAGGCGCGTCGGTTGAGCAAAGGGGTAAGGGCGTCGCGGTCGGCCAGGTCCTCGGCGCGCGCCAGGCGGCCCTTGAGCTGGGCCACCTCGTTCCGCAGGGCGTCCAGCTCGGACAACAGGGTCTCGATCGCCTGCTGGACGGCGGGCGTCATCTCGGCGCGCGAGATCCCCAGGAATGCCGCGCTGTCCACGCGGGTCGGCGCGGAGATGGACGTGCCCGCCTGCGCGGCCCCGGCGCGGCGGCGCGGCGCGGACAGTGGTTCGGTGCGGGCGCCGGTGACCTTCATGGGCTTCCTGCAAAGGTTAAATTATTCGACGCTACCGCGGTTAAGAGAATCTAACCGTCCTGAGTTGTACCTGCAAAACCGGCGCCTATACTCCGCGCCCTTCCGGGAACAGGCAGGAATCCAGTACGCATGAGCGCGCCCGTCGCCATCATCATGGGCAGCCGGTCGGACTGGCCCGTCCTGCGCCACGCCGCCGAGGCGCTGGATGCGCTTGGCGTCGCCTACGAGGCCAAGGTGGTCTCGGCCCACCGAACGCCCGAGCGGATGTACGAGTTCGCCAGGGGCGCCAAGGCGGCCGGGTTCAAGGTGATCATCGCCGGCGCCGGGGGCGCGGCCCACCTGCCGGGCATGACCGCCTCGCTCACCGACCTGCCCGTTCTGGGGGTGCCAGTCGAGTCGCGGGCGCTCAAGGGCATGGACAGCCTGCTCTCGATCGTCCAGATGCCCGGCGGTATCCCGGTCGGGACGCTCGCCATCGGGGAGGCGGGCGCGAAGAACGCCGGCCTGATGGCCGCCCGCATCCTGGCGCTTTCGGACGCGGGCCTCGCCGATCGGGTGGCCGCCTTCGCCGCGCAGCAGACCGCCAGCGTCTCCGAGGCGGTCGAGTAGGTAAGAGACCCATGCCGACCCTTCCGCTACCGCCCGGCTCCACCATCGGCATCCTGGGAGGGGGGCAGCTTGGCCGCATGCTGGCCCTGGCGGCGGCTCGGCTCGGCTTCGACGTGGCCGTGCTGGAGCGTGACGCCGACTCGCCGGCAGGTCGGGTCGCGGCCCGGACGATCGTGGCGGCCTACGACGACGACGCGGCCCTGGCCGACCTCGTCTCCGTCGCCCAGGTCATCACCTATGAATTCGAGAACGTCCCCGCCGCCTCTGTGCTGAAGCTGGAGGCCATGGGCGCGGTCGTGGCGCCGGGCCCCGACGCCCTGTCGGTGGCGCAGGACCGCGTGGCCGAGAAGCAGTTCCTGAACGCCAGCGGCGCGCCGACCGTGGCCTTTGCATCGGCCGACAGCGCCGACGAAGCTGTGGCGGCCGCCCAGGAGATGGGCGCGCCCCTGCTGATGAAGACCCGGCGCGAGGGCTACGACGGCAAGGGTCAGCGGTGGGTCGAGCATGTCGCCGACGCGGCCGCCACCTTTGAAGCGCTGGGCGGCGTTCCCGTGATCCTGGAGGCGCCGGCCGAGTACGTGCGCGAGCTGTCCATCATCGCCGCCCGCGGCCGCGATGGGGCGACGGCGGTCTACCCGCTGGCTGAGAACCACCACGAGCATGGCGTGCTGCGCCGCAGCCTCGCGCCGGCCCAGGTCAGCGCGGAAACGGCGCTGCAGGCCGAGAAGATCGCCCTGCGGGTCCTCGACGGCCTGAACTACGTAGGCGTCATCGGCATCGAGCTGTTCGAGATGAAGGACGGCCAACTGCTGGTGAACGAGATCGCGCCGCGGGTGCACAACAGCGGCCACTGGACTCAGGACGGCTGCGAGGTCGACCAGTTCGAGCAGCATATCCGGGCTGTGGCGGGCTGGCCGCTGGGCCCGACGGCGGCGCGGGCCCGGGTCGAAATGCTGAACCTATTGGGCGACGAGGTGGAGACGTGGGCCAAGCTGGCGCACGAGCCCGAGACGCGCATCCACCTCTATGGCAAGCGCGCAGCCAAGACTGGCCGCAAGATGGGCCACGTCAACAAGGTGAAGCCGCTCTAGGTCCCGCGCCCGTAGCGCGCCTGACCCAGGCCATGGGCGGTGGCGGCCAGCCAGGTCTGAGGCCGGAACCTGGTCTTCGCCTTCCACGACTCGAAGGCCATGACGTTGTCGATCCGTCGGTCCACGAACTCCAGCGCGGCCTGTCGGCCCGATGCGATCCGCACGGCGGTCGCCGCCTGCAGGATCCCGCCCAGGATCAGGCGCTTGGAGTAGTGGTTCTCGTCGGTGGCCGTGTCGCCGGCCCAGCGCCAGAGGCCGTCGGCGCTTTCCCAGGCGAGACGTGCGCCCAGGGCCAGGTTCTGGGGCAGGGCCAGATAGCCGGTCCAGCGGCGGGTGGCCGGCTCGTCCTGCGCGGCGGCGTCCAGGCGGGCTTCGACGGCCCGGCGAATGCGCTCGCGGATCTTCAGGTTCGAGGCGTGCACGTCGGCCAGGGCCGCAAGCGCACGGTCGTCGTGGCGGCGGGAGAGCAGGGCGGCGAGGTCGGCGGGTCCGTGCGGGACCAGGAGCTCAGTCTCGCCGTCGGACATGCCCACGGCCTTGCCCGCCAGCTTGGTCATGCGCCACGTCCAGCCATGGGCGGGCACGAGCTTCAGCGCCTCGTCCAGAAGCTGCTGCTCGGCCTTCTCGGCCCATTCCTGCGCGGGTGTGGTCATGGCTTCCAGCTTACCGGCGGACGCCCTACGGCAACAATCCCGTTTCCAGTCGCGCGTAACAGGCCTATATGGAAATCCTCACCGCCCGGCCGAAAGGCCGGGCGCCTTCGTTTCCGGACCACGCCCCAGAGGCAAGAACATGACCCAGATCCTGATGCCCAAGGCGACCGCTGTCTGGCTGGTCGACAACACCTCGCTCACCTTCGACCAGATCGCGGACTTCTGCGGCCTGCACCCGCTCGAGGTGAAGGGCATCGCCGACGGCGAGGTGGCGCGCGACATTCGCGGCGCCGACCCGATCGCCAACGGACAGCTCAACCGCGAAGAGCTTGACGCGGCCGAGAAGAACGCCAGCTACCGCATGAAGGCCCAGAAGAGCCGGCACGCCGAGCTGCTCAAGCCGGTGAAGAAGGGCCCGCGCTACACGCCCGTGTCGCGCCGCCAGGATCGCCCGGACGCCATCGCCTGGTTCCTGCGCAACCACCCGGAAGTGCCGGACAGCCAGGTGGCCCGCCTGCTGGGCACCACCAAGGCCACCATCGACCAGGTGCGCAACCGCCAGCACTGGAACTCGGCCAATATCAAGCCGGTCGATCCAGTGACCCTCGGCCTCGCCACCCAGCTCGAACTGGACGCGGTGGTCAGGAAGGCGGCTGACAAGAAGGCCAAGGACGACGCGCGCCGCGGCGTCGTCGATCCCGAGGGCGCGACCCTGCGCCCGGCCTCGGAAGTCGGCCAGTACGAGGACTCCGAAGCCGTCGAGCCGCAGGAAAACGCCTACGCCGAAGAGTTCGGCGACGAGGGCGACGAGGACTGAATGCGAAACGCCCTCCCCATGGCGGGGAGGGCGTCCTTGTCAGTGCAGCTTTTCGCGAAGGGCTTCGATCTCTTCCTTGAGCTTGAGCTTCTGTCGCTTCAGCGCTCGGAGCTTGAGGTCATCGGCGTAGGGCCTGCGCATCTCGTCCTGGATGGCCTGTTCCAGGGACTGGTGGCGGGATCCGAGCTCGCGGATCCGGGCATCTAGCGCCATGGCGAAGAGCCTCCTCTCGTTTTGACGACATATCAGTGAACACCCGCTTCCCGCGGCTGTCAGATCACATATGTTTGCACCCTGGCTCGCGAACCGCATGGCCACGGGGATTGTTGGGGGCGTCTGATGGCAGGAGACAGGCCGCGGCTCATCGTCGGCGTCTCGGGCGCGTCCGGGATCGCCTATGGCCTGCGTGCGCTCGACGCGTGCCGCGACCTGAGCGTGGAGAGCCACCTGGTGATGAGCCGGGCGTCTGTCCTGACGCTCAGCCAGGAGACGGCGCTGTCGGTCGCCGACGTCCAGGCCCGCGCCGATGTGGTTCACAAGGCGGGCGACATCGGCGCCTCGATCTCGTCCGGCTCCTTCCAGACGCTTGGGATGATCGTCGCGCCCTGTTCCGTGCGGACGATGAGCGAGATCGCTACCGGCGTGACCGCTTCCCTCCTGACCCGCGCCGCCGACGTGACCCTGAAGGAGCGCCGTCCGCTGGTGCTGATGGTGCGCGAGAGCCCCCTGCACCTCGGCCACCTGCGCACCATGGTGCGGCTCGCGGAGATGGGCGCCGTGATCGCGCCGCCGATGCCGGCCTTCTACGCCCGGCCGCAGAGCCTTGAGGAGATGGTGGACCAGTCGGTCGGCCGGGCGCTCGACCTCTTCGGACTGTCATGGGCGCCGGTTAAACGCTGGGGCGAGGACATCCCGTCTCTTGGGACGACGTTGAAGGGCGAAGGCTGACGTGGCGATCTGGGAATGGGCGCTGGAGGCTTATGCGCGGCCGGGCGTGCCCGAGGCCTGCCTGAAGTTGCAGGACGAGCATGGCCAGAACGTCTCCCTGCTGTTGTGGGCGGTCCATGCCGAGACCAAGGATTCCGCCTTGCTGTCGCGCGCCGCGGAGGCCGCGCGCGCCTGGGACCAGGCGGCGCTGGTCCCCCTGCGCCAAGTGCGCCGGACCCTGAAGGCGCCGCTGCCGCCCGTCGACGACGATGCGCGCCTGTCGTTCCGCGAGGACGTGAAGGCTGTGGAGCTCGCCGCCGAGCGGCTGTTGCTGGAGACGCTGGAGGGCCTGACCCGCCGACAGTCCGGGGCGCACGCGCTGGACGCGCTGATGGCGGCCTCGGCGGCCTGGGGGACTCCGGCTCCGGCCGACGCCCTGGCTCAACTGGCCGCGGCGCTCGGTTAGGATGGCCTGCCCATGATCGACTATTCGACTTTCACCGAGGAAGCTCTCGAGGCGCGTCTTGCCGATCTGCGGCAGGACCACGCTGACCTGGACGCCGCCATCAACGCCCTGACCTCGGTCTCCGTGCCGGACCTGATCGTCATCGGCCGGCTGAAGCGCAAGAAGCTGGCGCTCAAGGACGAGATGGCCAGGATCGAGGACTTCCTGAACCCCGACATCATCGCCTGACGGCGTGGATCAGGGCGCGGTGGGCCGCGCCCCGCGGATCGCGGCCCAGACCGCGAGCGCCTGGACGGTCTCGGCCACGTCATGCACGCGCACGGCGGCCACACCGGCTTCGGCGCCGGCCAGGGCGGCCGCGATGGAGCCTCCAAGACGCCGATCGGGCGGCGCGTCGCCGCTGAGGGCGCCAATGAAGCGTTTGCGGCTGGCGCCCAGGAGGACCGGGAAACCCAGCGCCGCGATCCGGTCCAGGCCGGCCAGCAGGGGAAGGTTGTGTTCCAGCATGTGCTTGCCGAAGCCGATGCCCGGATCCAGCCAGATGCGGTCGCGGGAGACTCCCGCACCCATGGCCGCCTCGGCCCGCGCCTCCAGGAATGCGGTCACCTCGCCAAGCACATCGTCGTAGCGAGGCTCGTGCTGCATGGTGCGAGGTTCGCCCTGCATGTGCATCAGCACGACGTCGCAGCCCAGCTCGGCGGCGACGGCTTGGCTTTCAGGCGCATGGTTCAAAGCGGTGACGTCGTTCCAGATGGTGGCGCCGGCGGCCATCGTGGCGCGGGCCACCTGCGGCTTCATGGTGTCCACCGAAATGGCCACGTCGCTCTCCGCGCGGATCGCGGCGACGAGAGGGACCAGGCGTTCGATCTCCACCTCGGCCGGGACGGGGTCGGCGCCCGGCCGGGTGGACTCCGCGCCCAGGTCCAGGATGTCGGCCCCTTCCGCGATCAGGCGGCGCGCGTGGTCCAGGGCCGCCGCGGGCGCGAGGAACCGGCCGCCGTCCGAGAAGCTGTCGGGGGTGGCGTTCACGATCCCCATGACCCGGGGCCGGTCGATCTGGCGGGAAATGCTCATGGCGGCGCCTGGCGCGGGATCAGCCGCCCTTCCGGAGCGTCAGCGGCAGGACGGCGCCGCCCTGGCGCCACCGGCCGTCCAACGTCCCGCCGTCGGCCGACAACGCCCCCTCGAACTCGCCGATGCCACGCAGCTCGAAGGTGACGTTCTCGGCTTTGCGGGAGAGCTGGGCCACCAGCGGCAAGGGGCTCTGGTCTGGGCTCCGGAACAGCGCCAGGGTCCCTGCGGCGTCGGTCTTCACATCGAGCTGGATGCGCAGTTCGCCCTGGGGCGCCGCGATGACACCGGCCCAGGCGCCGTCCAGGCCCGAGACGACCGGCCGCGCCGGTGGAAGCCCCGGCGTCAGCCGTAGAGGCATGTCCGCGCCGTTCTGGGTGAGCGCGCCCACCCAGGCGCCGTCGTCCCATCTGCCCGCGAACTTCGCCCGCACCAGCGGCATCTCGAAACTGAGCGCGCCGTCCTCGGCCGTCACGTCGGCCATGGCCAGGGCGACGGTCGACTGGTCGGGGCTCTCGGCGTAGCCCTCCAGCCGTCCGTCGGGGGCCTTGCGGATGTGCGCGGCAAGGGTCAGTTCGATCCCGCCCGGCGTGACGACCTTGCCGATCCAGTCGCCGACGGGGTCCTGGGCGGCCGCGGTCCCGGTAAGCCCGAAGGCGGTGAGGGCGGCGACGAGGGTGACGATCTTCATGCGGCCAGGGTAAGCCCGGGGGCGTGCGCCGCCAACGAAAAGGGCGGCCGCATCGCTGCAGCCGCCCCATGATCACAGCTCGTACTCCGCCTTACGCCGGCTCGGCGCTGGGGCGGGGGGAGATGGGCACGGCCACCGAGGGGCCGCTCGGCCGCTTGGTGTCGCTCTCCTCGCGATGGGGCTTCACGCCCTTCATCACATTGATGATCTCGTCGCCGGAGAGGGTCTCGTACTCCAGCAGGGCCTTGGCCAGGGTGTGCAGATCCTCCAAGCGCTCGGTGAGGATGCGCTTGGCTTCCTCGTAGCCCGCCTGGACGAGGCGCTTGACCTCCTCGTCGATCAGCTTGGCCGTCTCTTCCGAGACGTTCTGGGTGCGCGACACCGAGTGGCCCAGGAAGACCTCCTCCTGGTTGTCGCCATAGGCCACCAGGCCCAGCTTGTCCGAATAGCCCCAGCGGGTGACCATGTTGCGGGCCAGGCCCGTGGCGGCCTGAATGTCGCTCGATGCGCCCGAGGTGATCTTGTCCTTGCCGAAGATCAGCTCCTCGGCCACCCGGCCAGCCATCATGATCGCCAGGCGCGAGGTCATCTGCTCGTAGTTCATGGAGTAGCGGTCGCCTTCCGGCAGCTGCATCACCATGCCGAGCGCGCGGCCGCGCGGAATGATCGTGGCCTTGTGAACCGGGTCGGCCGAGGGGACCGTCAGCGCCACCAGGGCGTGGCCGCCTTCGTGATAGGCGGTGTTCTTCTTCTCTTCCTCGGTCATGACCATGGACCGGCGCTCGGCGCCCATCATGACCTTGTCCTTGGCGTCCTCGAAGTCGCGCATGGTGACCATGCGGCGGTTCTTGCGGGCGGCCATCAGGGCGGCCTCGTTGACCAGGTTGGCCAGGTCGGCGCCCGAGAAGCCGGGGGTGCCGCGGGCGACGGTCTTCACGTCGACGTCGGCGGCCAGGGGCACGTTCTTCATGTGGACGCGCAGGATCCGCTCGCGGCCCGACACGTCGGGGTTCGGCACCACCACCTGGCGGTCGAAACGACCCGGACGCAGCAGGGCCGGGTCCAGCACGTCGGGACGGTTGGTGGCGGCGATCAGGATGATGCCTTCGTTCGCCTCGAAGCCGTCCATCTCGACCAGCAGCTGGTTGAGGGTCTGCTCGCGCTCGTCGTTGCCGCCGCCCAGGCCCGCGCCACGATGGCGGCCCACGGCGTCGATTTCGTCGATGAAGATGATGCAGGGGGCGTTCTTCTTGGCCTGTTCGAACATGTCGCGCACGCGGCTCGCGCCGACGCCGACGAACATCTCCACGAAGTCCGAGCCCGAGATGGTGAAGAACGGCACGCCCGCCTCACCCGCGACGGCGCGGGCCAGCAGGGTCTTACCCGTGCCGGGCGGGCCGACGAGCAGGGCGCCCTTGGGGATCTTGCCGCCCAGGCGCTGGAATTTCTGCGGGTCCTTCAGGAAGTCGACGATCTCGGTCAGTTCTTCCTTGGCCTCGTCCACGCCGGCCACGTCCTCGAAGGTGACGCGGTTCTTGTTCTCGGTCAGCAGGCGCGCCTTCGACTTGCCGAAGCCCATGGCGCCGCGCGCGCCGCCCTGCATCTGGCGCATGAAGAAGATCCAGACGCCGATCAGCAGCAGGATCGGCAGGGCGTTGAGGAAGAAGCTCAGGAGCCCGGGACCGCTGGCCGGCTTCACCGCGATATCCGCGCCCTGTCCCTCGAGCCGCTTCACCAGGTCGTCCTGATTGTTCGGCGTGATGGTCTGATAGGTGCGGTTGGACTGGTCGGTGACCTCGACCACCGCGCCGCGGATGGTCGCCTTCTTCACCTCGCCCGCGTTCACCTTGGTGAGGAGCTGCGAATAGGTGATGTCCTGGGCGCTGGCGTTGGCCCGGCCACCCCCCGTCATCATGGAGTAGAGCCCGATCAGGACGACGACGATGACGCCCCAGATGACGAGATTGCGGAGGTTCATGAGCGGACCGTTCCAAACATAGGCGGCGTAGGGACCATAGATAGGACGCCGACCGGTGATAGACCACTTAACGCGGGCTGGCCGCGACCCTAGATCGCGCCTTGAGCATGGCCATGACCGTGCTCAAAACCATCTAGTTCGCAGGTTCGCCGGTCCCAACCGGAATTCGACGAAACCCGAAGCCATATACGCAAAAAGGGCCGCGCCGGTGGCGCAGCCCTTCACATAAGCATCTTTCGTGCCAGCTTTTAGGCCAGTCCAGCCTTAGCGCGACGGCTTCTTCGGCGCGGCGATCAGGCCTTCGCGCTGCGCGCGCTTGCGGGCCAGCTTGCGGGCGCGACGCACGGCTTCCGCCTTCTGGCGGGCGCGCTTCTCGGACGGCTTTTCGTAGTGCACGTGCCGCTTCATTTCGCGGAACGAGCCCTCGCGCTGCATCTTCTTCTTCAGCGCCTTGAGGGCCTGATCGACGTTGTTGTCGCGGACGAAAATCTGAACCAGGGGACTCTCTCCTGTTGAACGCTTGCCGCCCGCCTCCGCCGGCAAGAAAGGCGGCGAGCGAACAAATATAGGTCGCCCGGAGGCGTTAGCCTTCGGGTTGAGGGGCGCGCAGATAGCAGAAGGACGAAGGCCTGTCCACGGGACTCCGCGGGGTCAGGCGCCGAAGATCCAGCCCGGTGTCAGCGACGAGAGCTGGATTCCCACGAGGATCATCTGGTCGCTCGGCGACCCGAGGGTGATCACGACATCCGCCCCCACCTGCGCCACCGAGAAGGTCGTGCCGGGGTCCAGCAGCACCCGGTCGCCCTCCGCCAGGTTGAAATCGAACACGCTGTCGATCCCCGCGTCCGAGGAAGTGTGGAACAGGTCGGCGCCGGCCCCGCCGGTCATGGTGTCCGAGCCGCGGTCTCCCGAGACATAGTCGTCCCCGTCGCCGCCTGAGAGGGTGTCGTTCCCCTGGCCGCCCCGGACGGTGTCGTTTCCGCTTCCGCCATGGACGGTGTCGTCGCCCAGGTTGCCGAACACCACGTCGCCGCCGGCGTCGCCGAAGAGCACGTCGTTGTCCTTGCCGCCCACCACCCAGTCGTCGCCGTCGCCTCCCGACGCCGTGTCGTTGCCGGTATTGCCGTGAATGTCGTCGAAGGCCGCGCCTCCGATGATGGAGTCGTTCCCGTCCTCGCCCCGCAGGTAGCCACTGCCGGCGCCACCCTCGATCGTGTCGTTCCCGGCGCCCGAGAAGATCCGGTCCGCGCCGGCGTTTCCGGCGATCCGGTTGGCGAGGGCGTTGCCGTTGATGGTGTCGGCGCCGAAGCCGCCGATCGCGTTCTCGATCTTCGCGCCCTGGGCTACAGCCACATTGCCCACCAGCGAGCCGACGTTCGAGAAGAACCCTTCGCGCAGGTCGATCGTCTGGTTCTGGGAATAGCCGGAGAAGTCGAAGGTGTCGTTCCCGCCGGCGTCCCAGACCGCGAAGATCAGCCGCGTGGAGCTGCTGGTCGCGGCGAACCAGTCGCGGCCCGCGTTGGCGTTGAACCCGTAGACGGTGTCGCCCGTCCGGGTGGTCATGTTGGCTCCGTACTCGATCTGGGCGGCGCGGATGTCGTCGAGCTGCGGCGCCGAGGCGTAGCGGCCGCCATAGCTGGCGCCCGTGTTGCTCTCGGAGAAGTAGCTCATGACCGTGTACTGGCGGGTGTCCTCGTAATACTCCGCGTCGCTCGAATAGGTGATGGCCCCACCGTCGGCGGTGGAATTGTAGTCTCCCGGGTGAGCCAGGCCGATGGCGTGGCCGATCTCGTGGATCAGCACGTGCGCGCCGTAGTTTCCCATGCTGGGGATCGAGTTCGAGCCCGCGGTGATGTTGATCCACACATCCCCCGCCGTGCTGCTGGCGGCGGTGCTGCCGGGGTAGCTCGCGAAGGCGGACGAGCCGCTTTCGCCGCTCGTGTAGTTGGAGAACAGGATCGCGGCGTTGTTGGAGTAGGCCTCCTCGCCCTCGGCTCCCGATCCGACCCGGACGAAGGTGATGTTCGCCACGTCCGACCAGGCCGCCAAGGCCTGTTCGGCCTGGTAGATCTGCTGGGCGTTGAAGCGTTGGAAGCCCTCGGTGTCGCTGGGCATGTTGAAGGGGGCCGACGAGCGGAAGGCGTAGGTGACCGTGAAGGCCTGGCCGGCCGTTCCGCCCCACCCCGGATAGGGCTGCATCGTATCGGGGTCGAAGCCGGTCATCTGCAGGCCGGCCCGATCGATTGAGAAGCTCTGCTTGCCGTTGACGACGGCGCCGGATCGCTGATCGGCGTTGAGGTAGCCTTGAAGGGCTCCTTCCCCACCGTCCTCGACCACGGTCACGGCCCCGCGGCACACCGGGCAGGCGCAGCCCAGCGGCGCTTCGCCGCCGAAGGGACGCACGCCCTGCGCGAAGATGTCCGTGGCCGCCTGGGCGGTGTCGGTGGCGGAAGCGAAGGGCATGGTCACACTCTACTGTCGCCCATCCCCTTCATTCGCTTAAGGGAATAGGTGAATTCCATCAATGTGCGGAGCCTGCGACGCCCGCGCGCATCTGTAGATACGCGGCGTCCCGGCGCCCGGATGGCGCGAGCTTGCCGCGTTTCGCACGCGCCAGCCAGCGTTCCCCAGACTGGCGCCCACCTCGCCATTGACCGCGCCTGCCGCACGCGGGACTTAAGGCGCGCACAGCCTCACGCCGGAGAGACCGCCCTGTCCGCCACCCCGATCAAGATCGCCATCGCCGGCGCCCTGGGCCGCATGGGTCAGGCGGTGGCGACGGCCATGGCGCAGGACCCCGCGCTCGAGCTGGTCGCCCGCTTCGATCGGCCCGACGCGCAGGGGGAGGGTCTCGTATCCCAGGCCGAGGCGCTGGCCGTGGCCCAGGTGGTGATCGACTTCACGCGCCCCGCGGCCTCGGCCGCCCTGGCTGCGGCGGCAGCCGAGCGTGGCGTGGCCGTGGTGATCGGCTCCACGGGTTTCGAGGGCGAGCACATCGCCGCGGTCGCGCAGGCGGCAAGGCGGACGGCGATTGTCCGGGCGGGCAATTTCTCCCTGGGCGTGAACATGCTGATGGGCCTGGTGCGCCAGGCGGCCCGCGCCCTTCCTGCCGAGTCCTACGATATCGAGATCACCGAGGCCCACCATCGGCACAAGGTGGACGCGCCCTCGGGCACGGCGCTGATGCTGGGCGAAGCGGCGGCCGAGGGCCGGGGCGTGGAGCTGGGCGAGGTGTCGCGCCGCACCCGTGACGGGATCACCGGCGAGCGGCCCGTGGGAGAGATCGGCTTCTCGGTCATCCGCGGCGGCGGGATCGTGGGGGAGCACAGCGTGATGTTCGCCGCCGACGACGAGATACTGACCCTGTCGCACTCGGGCCGGGACCGCACCCTGTTCGCGCGGGGCGCCCTGGTCGCTGCGCGGTGGGTCGCGAGCCGCCCGCCCGGTGAATACGACATGCAGGACGTCCTGGGGCTTAGGGAGCGCTAGCGCGTTGATCGAGCTGCTCGACCAGGACGCCACCAGCCAGCTCATCGCCCTGGCGTCGAAGCGGGTGTCGGCGGTCGAGCTGCTGAAGATGTCTCTGGCGCGCCACGCCGAGACCCACGCGCAGATCAACGCGGTGGTGGCCGCCGATCCCGAACGGGCGCTGGAGCGGGCGCGGGCGATGGACGACGCGCGGGTGCGGGGCGAAGCGCTGGGCCCGCTCGCTGGTCTGCCCATGACGGTGAAGGACACCTTCGACGTCGCCGGTATGGCCGCCTCCTCGGGACTTCCCGAACTGCGCCGCCGGATGACCGCGGACGCGGCGGCGGTCAGCCATGCCCGCCGGGCCGGGGCGGTGATCTGGGGAAAGACCAACACGCCGGCGATGGCCGGCGACTGGCAGACGTACAACGCCCTCTACGGCGCGACGAACAACCCGTGGGACCTTGCGCGCACGTCCGGGGGTTCCTCGGGCGGGGCCGCGGCGGCGCTGGCGGCGCAGGTCACCGCCCTGGAGATCGGCTCGGACATCGGCGGGTCGCTGCGCGTGCCGGCCAGCTTCTGCGGCGTTTTCAGCCATAAGCCGACCTGGGGCCTGGTCTCGCAACGGGGGCACGTGCCGCCCAGCCCCGACAGTCATGTGGAGCGGGACCTGAACGTGGTGGGGCCGATGGCGCGCTCGGCCCGCGACCTGCGGCTCCTGCTGTCGGTGATCGAGGCCGGGCCGCTGGCGCCCAAGGCGCCGCCCGCGGACCTGAAGGAGACGAAGATCGGCTTGTGGCTGGATGACCCGCTCTGCCCCCTGGATCCGGCGGTGCGTGCGGTCCTGGAGGGATTCGCCGAGGAGCTTCGCGCGGCGGGGGCGGAGGTGGAGCCGATCGCCAGTCCGGTCGACATGCGCGCCCTCCTGCATGCGTACCAGACCCTGCTGGGCGCCGTCCTCGGTGAGGACATGCCGCCCCGCATGCTGCGCAGCATGGAGCTGATGCGCCCCTTCGCCCGGCGGGCCCTGGCGCGCGGCGCCGGACCGCTGTCGAACGCCGCCGTGACCATGGCCTACACGGCGCGTCACCGGGAGTGGATGGCCGCCGATGCGGTGCGCCAGCGCCTACGGCACGAGATCGGCGCGGCCTTCGACCGCTATGCCGTCGTCCTGGCGCCCGTCGCCCCCGTCCCCGCCTTCCCGCATGACCGGCGAGCCTTTGCGCGCCGGTCGCTGAAGATCTCGGATGGGCGGACGATCCCGTACAACGCCATGCTCACCTGGGTCAGCACGGCCACGGCGTTGCGCCTGCCGGCCACGACGGTTCCCGCCGGTCGCACGGCCGGGGGATTGCCGGTGGGCGCCCAGCTCATCGGGCCGCTGGGCGGCGACGCCCGGACCCTCGCCGTGGCCCAGGCGATCGACGAGGCCGTGCGCGGGTTCGAGCCGCCGCCCCTGAACCTTCCCCCGCTCGACGGAGGCCGCTGAGGGGGGGAAGGCGAGGTCAGGGTCAGTGGTGGTGCTGGCCCTGAGCCGGCGGCCCCATGCCCACCACGAAGCTGGCCTTGACCTTGGCGCCGCTGGCGAACGTCAGGGTCACCGGTATGGCGTCGCCGGCCTTGAGCGCCCGTGTCAGCCCCATGAACATCAGGTGATAGCCGCCAGGGGCGAACGCCACCTTGGCGCCTGGGGCGATGGCCACGCGGTCCTGGCGCTTCATGGAGGCCATGCCGCCGGACATCGTCGTCTGGTGGATCTGGGTCTCCCGCGCCCAGGGCGTCTCGGCGGCCACGAGCGCGTCGGCGGTCTTGTCCGGATTGGACAGGGTCATGAAGCCGCCGCCGGTCGCGCCCTGGGCGGCGGGGCGGCTCCAGGCGCCCTGGACGGCCGGCGCGGCCTGGGCGGCGCCGGCGATGGAGAGGGCCGCGAGGGCGGCGAATGCGAGTCTCATGGTTGGCATCCTAGTGATGATCGTGGCCGCCTTCGGGCGGCGGCGCGGGGATGAGGGTGACGACGGGCGCGGGCTGTCGGGGCCGCGGCCCGCCGGGTGGCGTGGGCTCGCCCCACAAGGTGTCCCTGGCGCCGCAGGTCTGCAACGCCGGGAAGGCCAGGGGCCCGGCGCGCTCCGGCAAGTGGACCAGCATGACGAACTCCTCGAACTGGTCGGCGGGCAGCGGGCCGCCGCGCCACCGGATCGCGCGCACGACATCGCCCTCGCGATCGACCTCCAACGTCCAGCCCGGTTTCGGCTGGGGCCGGGCGGCGAGCGTCCCGGGCGGGATGCGGATGGTGACGGCGGTGGTGGCGTCGCCGCTGCAGCCGTGACCGACGCCGAACCGCAACACCTGATAGGCGCCTGGCGCGGCCGTCGTAGGCTGGATGCTCACATGGGCCTGCGTGGCCCCGGCGGTGAAGGTCGCCAGGGCGAAGGCGATCGGCCTCAGAAGGTCCATGTGACGCCTCCGAAGACGCTGCGGCCGTCGCCGGGCCAGTAGGCGGCGCTGGCCGCGGTGGCCCGGATCTGGGCCTGGACGTTCGAGATGTAGGCCTTGTCGGCCAGGTTCCGGGCGTCGACGAACAGGGCGACCCGCTCGTTCACCCGATAGCCCGCGCCAAGGCCCCAGATGGCATAGGACGGCGCCTTGGTGGTGTTGGCGAAATCGACCCAGACGTCCGACGCCGACCACTCCACCGTCGGAGCGACCCACCAGCCGGCCGGGTGCTCGTAGCGCAGCTCGGCCCGATAGACGTGCTCGGGCACGATCGGCAGGCGGTTGTCGAAATACTGGCTGTCGTTCCGGAAGCGGAAGTCGGACCAGGTCCAGGCCTGGCGCAGGCGCAAGCCCTGGCCGACCTGCCAGTCCAGCGCCGCCTCGACCCCCTGGTGGATCGTCTCGTCGGCGTTGAAGGTCGAGGCAGGACGGTCGGCGGACACCGTGTACTGGAGCAGCTCCCGGTCGAGCCACGCCCGATAGAAGGTGATGTCCCATAGGAAGGGGCCGTGGCGGCCGCGCGTGCCGACCTCGGCGGTCCAGGCCTGTTGCGCCTTCACGGGAGCGAACCCGGTTCCGGTCGGCGAGAGCGAGCCGTTGTTCGGAGGCTCCACGGACTTCGTCAGGTTAGCGAAGACCTGGATGCCGTCCTCGCCTTCCCAGAGCACGCCGATGCGGGGCGCGAGCCAGTCGTAGTCCTTCGAGGCTTTGAGGTTGAACGTCGAGCCGACGCCGGGGATGGCGTACTGCTGGTAGTCGCGGGTGGCTCTGCCCCAGGTGGCGCCGCCGACCAGGGCGAGCCGGTCGGCGACGAACAGGCGGCCTTCGGCGAAGGCGTCGATGGCCTCGGCGTTCTGGCGGGTCCGGGAGGTCGGCGCGCCGCGGGCGCCCTTCACATTGACATAGAAGTTGGAGTCCAGGTCGCCGGCCCGGAGCCAGAGCCCCGCGTAGGCGTCGGCGCGCCGCCCGCCGAGCTCGCCTTGCCAATCGAGGCGACCGAAGGCGCCGTAGTTGCGGCTCTCCTGGTCGATCACCTGGAAGATCGGATGGTCCAGGTCCTTCCAGACGCCATAAACGGCGCCCTCGAAGACGGTGGTTTCGTTCAGGCGCCAGGTGCTCCTGAGCGAGGTGCGCACCCCGCGCTGGTTGCGACCCTGGTCGTTGGCGTAGTTGCCGGCCGTGGCCTGGCGGGGATTGGCGTCGAACTGGGCGCGGGTCAGGGCGCCGGGGATTTCCTGTGCGATGTTGGAGCCGTTGACGACCAGGCGGAACTCCCGGTCATCCCCGAAGGCGCGGCCGATGTTGAGCGTGCCGAACTGGATGTTCTGCTGGCTCTGCGGGCGCCAGCCCTGGCCGGTCTGGTTGGTGGCGGCCGCGTAGAGGTCCCAGTCGCCATGCTGGCGCGCGACCGCCAGGTGCTCCCGCAGCAAGCCGAAGCTGCCGCCGTCGATGCGCAGGCGATTCTCGAAGCCCGCGGTGCGGCCGGTCGGCGCGACCATGTTGATCGCCCCGCCCAGCAGGGCGCCGCCGAAGCGCAGGGCGTTGCCGCCGCGGTAGACCTCGGTGAAACGGGTGTTCAGCGGGTCGGCGATCTGGCTGTCGCCGTAGCCGTCGGCCTCGTTCAGCGGCACTCCGTCCTGGGCGATCAGGAGCCCGCGGTTGTGGTTGGCGTTGCCGATGCCCGACCCTCGGATCGAGATGCGCAGGTCGCCGCCCCACTTCTTCTGGACGTAGACGCCTGGCGCATCCCGCAGGACGTCGTCCAGCGCGACGGCGAAGCGCCGCTCGTAGGATTCCTGGGAGATGACCGAGACGGCGCCGGGGGTTTCGGACAGGCGCTGGCGGGCGTCCTGGACGACCGGCGGGTCTTCGGGGTTGCGGACGCCGGTGACGATCACCGAGTCGACGGTGTTGGCGGCCTCGTCGGCCGCGAGCGCGCCCGTGGGCGCGGCGCAGGCTGCAAGCAGCAGCGCGCGAAGGGTGGTTCGCATGGGAGATGATTTCCAGACACGTGAAGACAGGCGCGCACAGGCGGCGCGCCGGCGAGGTCGTCAGGCGTCGGAGGAGGGAGGGCCCTGGCCCGGCGGGCGCGGTGGTGCGCGGGCCGGCGGGGTGAGGAAGCGCGGCGGCGTCGCAGGATCCGCCGCCTGGGCCGAATAGGCCACGCGCTGGACCGTGGCGGTCGGCGCGGGCGCGATGGCCGAGGCGGGGCAGACGCAGTGGTCGCAGCTGTGATCGCCGTCATCCGCGGGGGTGGGCGCGCCCGAGGGCGCCATTCCGCCGTCAGCGCAGATCAGCAGCGACCCGTCGGGCAGGCGGGGGCCCGACGCGGCGAAGGCCGGGGCCAGCATCTGGACCAGCAGGATGAACGCCGCGCATAGCGCGATCATCCCGCGCCGCTCGGCGCGCCCGGCCCTGGTCCCCGCGTGTCCCACGCACGGCCTCCTAAACCGATCCCGGGATTCCGCAAGCCGGCGGCGCAGGCCATAGTGGCGGCGACAGCGAAATCGGAGACCTGATGGAAGGCCACGTCGAAACCGGCGCGTACAAGGATGTCGTCCTGTTTCTCGCGACGGCCGGGGTCGTGGTGCCGCTCTTCCGCCGGTGGAAGATCAGTCCAATCCTGGGCTTCCTCGGCGCCGGGGTCGTGCT
The DNA here is from genome assembly GCF_003254525.1 of Phenylobacterium kunshanense. Taxonomy (GTDB): domain Bacteria; phylum Pseudomonadota; class Alphaproteobacteria; order Caulobacterales; family Caulobacteraceae; genus Phenylobacterium; species Phenylobacterium kunshanense. The sequence goes on along the minus strand of NZ_QFYS01000002.1, from coordinate 52,961 downwards.
GGGCCCCTATGGGCTGGGCAGCCTGTCGCATGATGTGACGTGGCTGGAAGCCTTCACGATCGACAATCCCGACGAGCTGTCGCAGCTCGCCGAACTCGGGGTCGTCTTCCTGCTGTTCATGATCGGGCTCGAGCTGTCGTGGGAGCGTCTCCGTGCGATGCGACGCTATGTGTTCGGCCTGGGCGCGCTGCAGGTGGGCCTGTGCCTGTCGGTGATCGCCGGCGCCGCGGTCGCCATCGGCCAGCCGCCGTCCGCGGCGCTCGCCCTGGGGGCGGCGCTGGCCCTTTCGTCCACCGCCATCGTCATGCCCATCCTGGCCGAACAGAAGCGCCAGCATGCCCAGGCGGGGCGCGCGACCTTCTCGGTGCTGCTGTTCCAGGATCTGGCCGTCGCGCCCATCCTCGTGACCCTGACGCTCCTGGGGCGCACCAGCGGCGACGCGCCGTTGCTGAACTTCGCGCTGTCCCTGGCGCCGGCGATCGTCGGGCTTGGCGTCCTGTTCGTGCTGGGGCGGGTGCTCCTGCGACCCATGCTGCGCTCGGTCGCCCGGGCGCGCAGCGAGGAGCTGTTCCTGGCCGCGTCCCTCCTGGTCGTCGTCGGCGCCGGCCTGGTCAGCGCCCTGGCGGGGCTCTCGATGGCGCTCGGCGCCTTCGTCGCCGGCCTGCTCCTGGCCGAGACCGAGTTCCGACACGAGGTCGAGGTCCGCGTCGAGCCGTTCAAGGGGCTCCTGCTCGGCCTGTTCTTCATCTCCGTCGGCATCGGCCTCAACGTGCCGCTGCTGCTCGAACGTCCGTGGGCGATCGTGGGCATCGCCGCGGGGCTGCTCGTGTTGAACACGGCGGTGGTCTTCGGCCTTGCTCGTGTATTCGGCCTCAAGACCCGAAGCGCCATCGAGGCCGCCCTGCTGCTCGCCGGCGCAGGCGAGTTCGCCTTCGTGATCCTCGGCCAGGCGATGACCGAGCGCCTGGTGGAACGGTCCGTCGGCGAGACCGTACTCGTGGCCGCGACGCTGACGATGTTCACCATCCCCCTCCTGTCCCAGCTCAGCCTGCGCCTGAGCGGGCGCCAGGTGACGCCAGCCGAACTGCCCCCGGAGCCTCCGGGGGGCGAAGCCGCGACCGACCCTGGCGTGCTGGTGATCGGCTATGGTCGCGTGGGCCGGCTCGTGGGCGACATGCTGCGGCGGCACGAGATCGCCTGGGTCGGGGCCGACCTCGACGCCAAGCTGGTCGAGCAGGGTCGTCGCGCCGGCGAAAGCATCTACTTCGGCGACGCCTCACGGGCGGAATTCCTGCTGCGGTGCGGCCTGGCCGAGGCGCGGGCGCTGGTGGTCACCATGGACAACCCCGAGGGGGTCGAGGCCATCGTGGCCGTCGCGCGAGAACTGCGTCCCGACCTGACCATCGTCGCCCGGGCCCGGGACGCCCGTCACGCCCAGCGGCTCTATGACCTCGGCGCCACGGACGCCGTACCCGAGACCGTCGAAGCCAGCCTGCAGCTATCCGAGGCCGTTCTGGTCGAGATCGGCGTGCCGATGGGCCTCGTCATCGCCTCGATCCACGAGCGGCGTGACGAATTCCGCGCCGCGCTGAACCGCCCGGACTCGCTCGGCGGGCGTTCACGCCGATTCCAGCGTGACCGAAGCGGCTGAACGGCGCCGGAAACGGGGCGGCGAAGAAAAATTTCATCGGCGGTTCATGCGGGCGGAACCAAGCGTGACCTTGCTGCGTTGGGCAGCCAGACGTCGGGCGGCCGAGGGTCGGGGAATTGCGCATGTCACGAAGCGAGCAACCGTTGGGGGCCGGTTCCGGCTCCCCCGGACACTCCGGGCAGGCTGCGTCACCCGGCCGTCTATTCAAGAATTGCCAAGGGCTTGCGTCAGAATACGACGGACGCGGCGCCAGCGGCGCTGCAGAATCGGCAATGTCTTCGCTATGACGGCGAGGCTGGCGCACACGACGCCAGACGGGGCGATCCGGGCCACTGTGCCTGCGCATCGTTCGCAAACGGCGTCGTTTGCGGGCGAGGCGCCGGGCGGCGTCCTGGCTAAGCTTGGGAAGGCAGGCGAATTTGCGCTGCGAGTGTGGCTCTGGCGACACTTTCGCAACGGGTCGGCCTTGTTATAACGGCGGCTGGGTCAAACGGCCGCACCACCTGAGGGCAACGAGAGGGCTCTGATTATGAAGTTGAAACTCCTGGCAGGGGCCGCAATGGCAGCGGCGTTCGCCGCCTCCGGCGCGTCCGCGCAAGAAGGCTGGTACGGCGCAGTCGACCTCGGATATCACTGGCCGCAGGAATTCGAGCTCAAGTCGGCGAACAACGCGCCGAACGGCGTCCCCTATGACTGGGAATTCAACCAGGAAGAGGACTGGGCCGGCTTCGCTCGCCTTGGCTACCAGCTCAACAGCAACTGGCGCGTCGAGCTCGAGCTCGGCTACCGCGGCGGCGACATCGAGTCGATCCGCGGCGGCGGCAACCAGGCTGTCGTCGGCCTGTGCACCCCCGGCGTGACCCGCACGGCCGCGTCGCCGGCCTGCGGTTCGCCCGACGGTGACGTGACGTCGTGGAGCCTGATGGGCAACATCATCTACGACATCCTGCCCGACTCGACGATCAACCCGTTCATCGGCGCGGGCATCGGCGTCAATCACGTCAAGGTGGACGTGACCGGCCAGTTCTCGAACGTGCCCGGCGCCACCGCCGCCACGGCGATCCAGAACCTGACCGTCGACGACGACGACACGGCTTTCGCCTACCAGTTCATCGCCGGCCTCGCCTGGAAGGCGACCGAGCAGCTGAGCGTCGACCTGACCTATCGCTATCTGTCGGGGTCTGATCTGGACTTCGCGTCCTCGAACAGCCTGGCGACGGGCCTGCAGCCCGGCGTGTTCTCGGGCGCCTATGAAGACCAGGCGGTGACGCTGGGTCTGCGGTACCTGTTCGCGGCTCCCCCGCCGCCCCCGCCGCCGCCCCCGCCGCCTCCGCCGCCTCCCCCGCCGCCTCCGCCTCCTCCGCCGCCGCCTCCGCCGCCGGCCTATGAGGCGAAGCAGTTCATCGTCTACTTCCCGTTCGATCAGTACGTGATCACGCCGGAAGCCCAGGCGGTGATCACCGACGCGGCGAACTACGCCAAGGCCGGCAACGCCACCCGCGTGGTGGTCGTGGGCCACGCCGACACCTCCGGTTCGGACGCCTACAACGTCCGCCTGTCCGAGCGCCGTGCGAAGGCCGTGGCCGACGCCCTGGTGGGTTCTGGCGTGGGCGCCGGCGCGCTGTCGGTCGACTGGAAGGGCGAGTCCATGCCCGCGGTCGCCACCGGCGACGGCGTGAAGGAACCGCTGAACCGCCGTTCGACGATCGACATCAACTTCTAAGTCGATCCACGACTGCGAATGAGATCGGGGCCCGGTGGAAACGCCGGGCCCTTTTCTTTTCCCTCCCCATCAGAGGCGGGATTCAGATCGGCAGCTGCGTCGTCGACTTGACCTCTTCCAGCACGGCGTAGGTCCGCGTCTCGCGCACGCCGGGGATCCGCACCAGGACCTCTTCCAGGAACACCCTCCAGGCGGGCAGGTCGCGCACTCGCGCCTTGATCAGATAGTCGAAGCCGCCCGCCACCATGTGGCACTCCAGGACGTCGGGCGAGCGACGGGCCGCCGCCGCGAAGGTCTCGAAGACGTCGGGCGTGGTGCGGTCCAGCAGCACCTCCACGAAGATCAGCACGCCGCGCTCCACCAGCGCCGGATCCACCAGCGCCGCGAAGCCGGTGATGTAGCCGCTATCGCGCAGCCGGCGGACCCGATCGGAGCAGGCCGAGGGCGACAGGTGGCAGCGCTCGGCCAACTCGGCGTTGCTGATGCGGCCGTCGGCCTGCAGCACCCGCAGCAATCGCCGATCGGTGTCGTCCAGCCGCAGGATATTCGCCATAGTGTCTGTCCGCAGGAGAAGCTTCGGCTGAAGGCCCGTTCTTACGTAGCACATTCGCCGAAATCTGCCCTACGCCGAATGCTTACGGATGTGGAGGCGTGGATGTCGTTCGATCACCTGGATGCGGCGAAGTTCGCCGATGAACGTACGGCCATTGCGGCCCTGCTCGCCGCCAAGCCCCTGTCGCAGCAGGACCGCGACGCCGTGCAGGGCGAAGCCGAGGCCCTGGTCCGGGCCGCCCGCCAGAGCGCCCGCCGCCAGGGCGTGGTCGAAAGCTTCCTGCAGGAGTTCAGCCTCTCCACCCGCGAGGGCCTGGCGCTGATGTGCCTGGCCGAGGCGCTGCTCCGCACGCCCGACGAGGAGACCCGCGACCGCCTGATCGCCGAGAAGATCGCCTCCGCCGACTGGGCCAGCCACGCCGGCCGCTCCGACAGCCTGCTGGTCAACGCCTCCACCTGGAGCCTGATGCTCACCGGCAAGATCATCGACCCGGACGAGGAGGCGCGGAGCGATCTGCCGGGCTTCGTCCGGCGGCTGGCCGGGCGGCTCGGTGAGCCGGTCATCCGCAAGGCCGTGGGCGCCGCCGTCCGCATCATGGGCGAACAGTTCGTATTGGGCGCCACCATCGAGAAGGCCATCAAGCGCGCGGGCGGCGACGGCTTCGTCTGCTCGTTCGACATGCTGGGCGAGGGCGCCCGCACCGACGCCGACGCCGATCGCTATGAGACCGCCTACGCCCGCGCCATCCAGATCGTCGGCGGACACGCCAAGGGCCAGGGCCCCGAGCGCGGCCACGGCGTCTCGGTGAAGCTGTCGGCCCTCTCGCCGCGGTACGAGGCGCGCCAGGCCGAGCGGGTGTTCGCCGACCTGTACCCTCGCATCCTGCGCCTCGCGGTCATGGCCGCCGAGGCCGATATCAACCTGACCCTCGACGCCGAGGAGGCCGACCGCCTCGTCATCTCCCTGGAGCTGCTGGACCGGCTGGCGCGTGAGCCGGCGCTGGGCGCCTGGCGCGGCCTCGGCCTCGCGGTGCAGGCCTACCAGAAGCGCGGGCCTCAGGTGATCGACGCCGTCGCCGGCATCGCCCGCGCGTCCGGCCGCCGGCTGATGGTGCGCCTGGTGAAGGGCGCCTACTGGGACTCGGAGATCAAGCGCGCCCAGGTCGCCGGCCTGCCCGGCTATCCGGTCTACACGACCAAGGCGGCCACCGACGTCAGCTACCTGGTCTGCGCCCGCGCCCTGCTGGCGGCCGCGCCGGCGCTGTACGGCCAGTTCGCGACCCACAACGCCCACACCCTCGCCGCCGTCCGGGTGATGGCGAGCCAGATGGGCCTAAGCCCCGAGTTCCAGCGCCTGCACGGCATGGGCGAGGCGCTCTATGGCGGCGCCAAGGACCGCTACGGCGACTTCCCGCTCCGGGTCTACGCCCCGGTGGGCAGCCACGAGGACCTCCTGCCCTACCTCGTCCGTCGCCTGCTGGAGAACGGCGCCAACACCTCGTTCGTCCACGCCCTGCTCGACGAGAAGACCCCGGTGTCGAAGGTCGTCGTCGACCCGATCACCGCCGTCGAGGCCGCAGGCGCCGGCCCGCACCCGCGCATCCCGCTGCCGCGCGACGTCTACGGGCCCGGCCGGAAGAATTCCGAGGGCCTGGACCTCTCCATCAAGGCGGTGCGCGACCAGCTCACGGCGGCGGTCGCCAAGCTGGATAGGGAGGAACTGGAAGCCGGGCCGATCATCTCGGGTCGACTGGAAAAGGCGGGCGCCTTCAAGCCGGCGCTGTCGCCGTCCCACCTCTCCCGCACGCTCGGCCGCGCCTGGCAGGCGACGCCCGCCCAGGCCGATACGGCGTTCGCCGCCGCCCACGCCGCCCAGCCGGGCTGGGACCGCCGCGGCGGGGAGGGCCGCGCCAAGGTGCTGCGGGCTATGGGCGACGCGCTGGAAACCGACCGCGAGCGCCTGATCTCCATCTGCGTCCGCGAAGCCGGCAAGAGCTACGCCGACGCCATCGCCGAGGTGCGCGAGGCCGTGGACTTCTGCCGCTACTACGCCCTGCTGGCCGAGCGGCAGTTCGCCAGCCCGGAGACCCTGCGCGGCCCGGTGGGCGAGACCAACCAGCTGTCCTTGCGCGGCCGCGGCGTGTTCGTCTGCATCAGCCCGTGGAATTTCCCCCTGGCCATCTTCACCGGCCAGGTGGCCGCGGCCCTGGCCGCCGGCAACGGCGTGCTGGCCAAGCCGGCGGAGCAGACCCCGATCATCGCCAGCGAGGCGGTGAAGCTGTTCCATGCCGCCGGCGTGCCGGAGGGCCTGCTGCACCTGCTGCCCGGCGACGGCGCGACGGTCGGCCAGGCCCTGGTCTCGCACCCCGGCTGCGACGGCGTGGCCTTCACCGGCGGGACCGACACGGCCTGGGCGATCAACCGGACGCTCGCCGCGCGTCAGGGGCCCATCGTGCCCTTCATCGCCGAGACCGGCGGGCTGAACGCCATGTTCGTCGACACGACCGCCCTGCGCGAACAGGTGATCGACGATGTGCTCGCCTCGGCCTTTGGATCGGCCGGCCAGCGCTGCTCGGCCCTGCGGATCCTGTTCGCGCCGCACGAGACCGCCGACGCGCTGATCGACGGCCTTAAGGGCGCCATGGACACCCTTGTGGTCGGCGATCCGGCCGATCCGCGCACCGACATCGGACCGGTGATCGATACCGACGCCAAGGCCGTGCTCGACGCCCACGTGGAGCGGCTGGCGGCCGAGGGCCGCGTGCTGCGAAGGCTGGAGGTTCCGGCCGGCGGCCATTTCTTCGCCCCGACCCTGGCCGAGATCCCCGACGCCGCCTTCCTGCAGAAGGAGGTCTTCGGCCCGGTCCTGCACGTGGTCCGCTACGACCCGGCCAAGCTGGCCGAGGCCGCCGCGCCGCTGGTGGCCGCGCGCTACGGCCTGACCCTCGGCGTTCACAGCCGCATCGAGGCCTTCGCCGACGAAGTCCGTGAGGCCGTCCCCGCCGGCAACGCCTATGTGAACCGCTCGATGATCGGCGCGGTGGTCGGCGTGCAGCCGTTCGGCGGCGAGGGGCTGTCGGGCACCGGTCCCAAGGCCGGCGGGCCGCATGCCCTGCTGCGGTATGCGGTGGAGCGGGCGGTCAGTGTCAACATCACCGCCCAGGGCGGCGATCCGGCGCTGCTGAACCTGGACGCCTGATCGGCCGCTCATCGCGCCAGCGGCGCCTTTGGCCGAGCGCCCTTTGACGCGCGCGGGCCAGACCCGTGTACCGGGCGCACCGGTGGCGGAAGACGACGCAATGCGGATCCTGGTGGGAACACCGACTTACAATGGCCAGCTGACGACCCACTACACCGGGTCGCTGCTGTCGCTGTGGGCGGAAATGGGCGACCGGCTGGACTGGAAGACCACCAGCGGCACGCTGCTGGCGTGGGCGCGCAACGCCCTGGCCAGCCATGTGCTGGAGTCCGGCCACTCCCACCTGCTCTTCATCGACAGCGATATCGACTACCCGCCCCACTTGATCCGTCGGATGCTCGACTTCGACTCGCCGGTCGTCTCGGCGGTCTGCCCGCACCGGGTTCTGGACGTGCCGCGTTTCCACGCCATGTCGCGGATGCACGACAACCCGGGCGGCGCCTGGGCCCGCTCGCTCAGCTTCGTGATGGAGCTGGAGACACCGCGCGTGGAGCGGAACGGCTTCTACAAGGCGCGCCGCACTGGGACGGGCCTCATGCTCATCAAGCGGCAGGTGTTCGAGACCCTGCGCGACGCCCATCCCGAGCTCTATCGCCCTGCCGCCGGCAGCTACTACGAGCACCAGGGCCTGAAGAACGTCCTGCAATGCTTCGACCCCGACTACGACGAAACCGGCGTCGCCATGGGCGAGGACGTCTCGTTCTGCCGGCGGTGGCAGGCCACGGGCGGCGACATCTGGGTCGTCTTCGACGAGGCCGTCGGCCACGTGGGGCCCTTCGTCTTTCGGGCCAGCCTCTGACGTCTTGCCCATAGCGCAGCCTGTTCGGCGCTCATGCGTTGATGCTCCCGGACGCCGGCCATGGGGTCGGTTCGAGGGACGACATGACACTGCAGCAGGCCCTGGCCTTCGGGCTGGTCGGCATGACCATCGCCGCCTTCATCTGGGGGCGCTGGCGATATGACGTGATCGCGCTCGTCGCGCTGGTCCTCGGGGTCGCCATCGGTGTCGTGCCGGCGAAGGCGGCGTTCTCCGGATTCGCCAACGACGTCACCGTGATCATCGCCTGCGCGCTCGTGGTCAGCGCCGCCTTCGCCCGCTCCGGAATCGTCGAGGCGGCGTTGCGGCCGGTGCTTCCTCGCCTGACGGACGCGCGGACCCAGGTCCCGCTGTTCACCGCCGCGGTGACCGTGCTGTCCATGGTGACCAAGAACGTCGGGGCGCTGGCCCTGATGATGCCGATCGCCCTGCAGGTCGCCCGGCGGACCGGCACGTCTCCCTCTCGCCTGCTGATGCCCATGAGTTTCGGCGCGCTCATCGGCGGAACGGTGACGATGGTCGGCACATCGCCGAACATCCTCGTCTCGGAGGTGCGTGAGCAGATCCTCGGGCGGCCCTTCGGCATGTACGACTACGCGCCGGTCGGGCTGGGCCTCACGGCGCTGGGACTCGTGTTCCTGGCGTTCGGCTACCGGCTGCTGCCCGAGCAGCGGGTCGCGGCGGAGACGCTCGACGCGGCGATCGAGACCGCGCCCTACCTCACCGAGGTGGCCGTTCCGCCGGACTGGTCGCTGGAGAAGCGCACACTGCGCCACCTGCAGACCCTCGGCGAGAACGAGGTGACCATCATGGCCCTTGTCCGCGATGGCCAGCGGCGAAAGGCGCCGCACCTCAACACCCGCGCCCGGCCTGGCGACATCCTGCTGGTGGAGGGCGACCACGAGGCGCTGGACCGGATGATCAGCCGCGCGCGCCTGCGGCTCACGCGCTCAGACCGGCCGATCGCCATGGACGAACCCACCGAGGAGGTGCGGGTGGTGGAAGCCGTGGTCAGCCAGGACTCCCTTCTGATCGGCCGCTCGGCCGGCCAGGCAGACCTCTACGGCCAACACGGGGTCAACCTGCTGGCGGTGAGCCGCGCCGGCTACCGCACCCCCGCCGCGCTCACCACCATGCGCCTGCGGTCGGGCGATATCGTCGTGGTGCAGGGCGCCGAGAGGACCCTGCCGGGCGCGTTGAAGACCCTGGGCCTGCTGCCGCTGGCCGAGCGCGAGGTGCGGTTGGGCGGCGTGCGACGGCGCGTCGTGCCGGCCCTGATCCTCGCCGCGGCCATGATCCTGGTGGCCGCCCAGGCCGTGCCCGTAGCCATGGCCTTCTTCGCCGCGGCCGTGGCGATGGTGGTGTCGGGCGCGATCCGGATGCGCGAGGCCTATTCGGCGTTCGATGGGCCCGTCCTGGTGCTGATCGCGGCGCTGATCCCCGTCAGCGACGCCATCCGCGCCACGGGCGGCGCAGACCTGATCGCGCAGACGCTGGCCTTCGTTTTCGAGGGGCAGGCGCCGATCCTGGCCCTGGGTGCGATCATGGCCGTCGCGATGGCGGCGACCCCTTTCCTCAACAACGCAGCCACCGTGCTGATCGTCGCCCCCGTCGGCGCCGCGCTAGCGAAGCTGTTGGGCCTCAACCCCGACCCGTTCCTGATGGCGGTGGCGGTCGGGGCGGCCTGCGACTTTCTGACGCCGGTGGGCCACCAGTGCAACACGCTGGTCATGGCGCCGGGCGGCTATCGCTTCTCGGACTACCCGCGTCTGGGCGCGCCGCTGACTCTGCTGGTTCTCCTCGTGGGGACGCCGTTGATCGCCGCCGTCTGGCCGCTCGGATGAGTGTTCACATGGTCGTGAGCGCGACGCCCGGTTAACCCCCGGCGTCGAGTGCGCCATCCTCGGCGTTAAGACCTCGTTAGCGAAAAAGTTTGGGGACGGACAGGCCGCCTCATTGACGACTCCCGGGGGCTCATGTGTCCATATGTGGGTTGGTTCGGGGGCTGGACCACAACATATGGGGCTGAAGGCCAAGGGGCCTTCTTCGAGGGGCAAGGCAGGGACATGAGCGAAGCGGCGAAGGTTGGGATTGCCGAGACTTCTGAACGTGTTGCGCCGGCGCAGGCCCGGCCGCAGCTGCAGCTGGTGCGCAAGGTCGAGGTCGACCGCGAGCGGGACGCGCTGCTGACCGATTTCGGCAAGACCACGCTGGAGGACCGTTACCTCCTGCCGGGCGAGAGCTACCAGGACATGTTCGCCCGCGTCGCCACGGCCTATGCCGACGACGCCGAGCACGCCCAGCGGATCTACGACTACATCTCGCGCCTGTGGTTCATGCCGGCAACGCCGGTGCTCTCGAACGGCGGTGCAGGCCGCGGCCTGCCCATCTCCTGCTTCCTCAACGCCGTGCCCGACAACCTGGAAGGCATCCAGGGCGTCTGGAACGAGAACGTGGCCCTGGCGTCGAACGGCGGCGGCATCGGCACCTACTGGGGCGGCGTGCGCTCCATCGGCGAGAAGGTGAAGGGCGCCGGGCAGACCAGCGGCATCATCCCCTTCATCCGCGTGATGGACAGCCTGACCCTGGCGATCAGCCAGGGTTCGCTGCGCCGCGGCTCGGCGGCCGTCTACCTCGATGTCCACCACCCCGAGATCGAGGAGTTCCTCGAGATTCGGAAGCCGTCGGGCGACTTCAACCGCAAGAGCCTCAACCTCCACCACGGCCTGTCGATCACCGACGAGTTTATGGAGGCCGTCCGCGACGGCGCCATGTTCAGCCTGCGCTCGCCGAAGACGGGCGAGGTGATCCGCGAGGTCGACGCCCGCTCGCTCTGGCAGAAGATCCTCGAGATCCGTCTGCAGACCGGCGAGCCCTACCTGATCTTCTCCGACACGGTGAACCGCGCCATGCCGCAGCACCAGCGTGAGCTGGGCCTGTCGGTGCGCCAGTCGAACCTGTGCTCAGAGATCATGCTGCACACCGGCAAGGACCACCTGGGCCTGGAGCGGACCGCGGTCTGCTGCCTCAGCTCGGTCAACGCCGAGACCTTCCTGGAGTGGCGCGACCACCCGACGTTCATCGAGGACGTCATGCGCTTCCTCGACAACGTGCTGGAGGACTTTATCAACCGGGCCCCGCCCGAGATGAAGCACGCGGTCTACGCGGCCCGGCGCGAGCGTTCGGTGGGCCTCGGCCTGATGGGCTTCCACTCGTTCCTGCAGGCCCAGAACGTGCCGTTCGAGAGCGCCATGGCCAAGTCCTGGAACATGCGCCTCTTCAAGACCCTGCGCCGCCAGTGCGACGCGGCCTCCCGCAAGCTGGCCGCCGAGCGCGGCCCCTGCCCGGACGCGGCCGAGCGCGGCGTGATGGAGCGGTTCAGCCACAAGCTGGCCATCGCCCCGACCGCCTCGATCTCGATCATCTGCGGCGGCACCTCGGCGGGCATCGAGCCGATCCCGGCCAACATCTACACCCACAAGACCCTCTCCGGGACCTTCGCGGTGAAGAACCCCTACCTGGAACGGTTGCTAGACGAGAAGGGCCAGAACACCGCCGCGGTCTGGGACTCGATCCTGGCCAACGAGGGCTCGGTCCAGCATCTGGACTTCCTCAGCCAGGACGAGAAGGACGTCTACAAGACCGCCTTCGAGATCGACCAGCGCTGGGTCGTCGAGCTGGCGGCCGACCGTACGCCCGACATCTGCCAGTCCCAGTCGGTGAACCTGTTCCTGCCCGGCGACGTCAACAAGTGGGACCTGCACATGCTGCACTGGCAGGCGTGGGAGCGGGGCTGCAAGTCGCTCTACTACCTCCGCTCCAAGTCGGTGCAGCGGGCGGCCCATGCCGGGGGCGAGGAGATCGCCGCCCAGATCCAGGTCGAGGGCAAGACCGACTACGAGGAATGCCTGGCCTGCCAGTAGGCCATCGTCGCTACGTCAGGAGCGGACGCACGTCCCAGCCGGGCTCGAACGGATAGCGTTCGGCCCACAGGGCGGCCAGGCGCGGTTCGGTGTCCACGCGGCGGGCCACCTCGCCAAGGCGAGGGGCGACGGCCGCGAACGCCTGCCGGCGGGGGCGGAAGCGGCTGACCACCGCGACGTAGAGGTCGAGCACGGTCAGGGCCTCGCCCAGGATGTAGCGGCCGACCGGCGCGGCGCCCGCCTCCATCACCGCCCAGCACTCCAGGATCCGCGCCTCGATGCGGCGGTCCACGTCGGCCCACAGCGAGGCGTCGGCCACCAGGCGCGACGGGTCGTCCTTCAGCCAGTAGTGGGCGTAGATCGCCGAGCTCACGAAGCTCATCCACCGCAGGAAGGCCGCGCGCCGAGGATCGTCCAGCCGGGGCGCGAGGCCGGCTTCCGGGTGCAGCTCCCCCAGCCGCACCAGGATCGCCGCGCTCTCGGTCATCACCTCGCCCGACGGCAGCACCAGCGCCGGGACCTGCCGGAGCGGATTGGCGGCCAGCACCCGGTCGCCCGCCTCCGGGGCGTCGAAGGCGAAGGTGGGCGCCTCCACCAGCGCGTACGGCTGGCCCATGAGCGTCAGGGCCGCCTCCACGGCCACCCCGCCCGATCCGACGGCGGAATACAAGATGTAGCGGTCAGTCATTGGTCATCCACAACCGATAGCGAATTCATCCCCCGCCGCGACGAAAGTTCCCGGTGCGCGAAACGCGCTTCAGGCTTACCTTTCCCTTAACAGGAAGCGTCCGCTCCCGATTCGTCCGAAGGGTAAGTCCGTGACCACGTCCACCGTCCGCCAGCTTCCCGGCCTGCTCACCCCGTCCTTCGCCTACAAGCCGTTCCGCTACCCGTGGGCCTACGACTACTGGAAGAAGCAGCAGCAGGTGCACTGGATGCCGGAGGAGGTCCCGCTGGGCGAGGACCTGAAGGACTGGGCCACCAAGCTCAACGACCGCGAGCGCAACCTGCTCACCCAGATCTTCCGCTTCTTCACCCAGTCGGACGTCGAGGTGAACGACAACTACATGGAGCGGTACGCCAGAGTCTTCAAACCCACCGAGGTGAAGATGATGCTCTCGGCGTTCTCCAACATGGAGACGATCCACATCGCCGCCTACGCGCTGCTGCTCGAGACGATCGGCATGCCCGACAGCGAGTTCACGGCCTTCCTCGACTACCAGGCCATGCGCGACAAGCACGACTACATGCAGCAGTTCGGCGTCGACACCGACGCCGACATCTGCCGCACCCTGGCCATGTTCGGCGGCTTCACCGAGGGGCTGCAGCTGTTCGCCAGCTTCGCGATGCTGATGAACTTCCCGCGCCACAACAAGATGAAGGGCATGGGCCAGATCGTCTCGTGGTCGGTGCGCGACGAGAGCCTGCACTGCGAGGGGATCATCAAGCTGTACCACGCCTTCAACAAGGAGACGGGCGCGGTGACCAAGGCGGTGGCCGACGACATCGTCGACTGCTGCAAGACGGTGGTGGGCCTGGAGGACAAGTTCATCGACCTGGCCTTCGAGGCCGGCGAGGTCCAGGGCATGACCCCGGACGACATCAAGAAATACATCCGCTTCATCGCCGACTGGCGCCTGAAGCAGCTGGGCCTGCCCCAGGTCTACGAGATCGGCGCCGAAAACCCGCTGCCCTGGCTGCAGTCGATGCTGAGCGGCGTCGAACACGCCAACTTCTTCGAGGCCCGCAGCACCGAATACTCCAAGGCCGCGACCAAGGGTCAATGGCACGGCGACCAGGGCGTCTGGGCCGACTTCGACCGGATGATGGCCAAGCGGGCGGAGACGCTGCCGGCGGAGTGAGGGGGCCGGGGCCGTTGGCGGATGCCCAGCCTCGGCCTTAACGCGAAGTGGTGATTCCAAGCCGAAGTTCGGAAGGTTCGGTGGTCAGCGCCAGGCCAAGCGGCTGCGGTCAACGCGAAGAACTGGCGCATCGCTGCCCCTCCTCCACCGGAGAGAGGAAGGCTTCGATCTCATGGGCGGAGGGGAGCCCTGCGGGGCCGGACACTCAAGGACGGCCCGGGGGCCGCCGCGGGGCGGCCGGCCAGGGGCCGGTGTCGGCGGACTGACCGGACCCGAAGGGCAGGCTCGTCGCCACGAGATTGAAGCGCGAGCGCCGCCGCCGCTGATCCCCCCGCGTCCGCCGATGGATGGCTGGGGGAGGCGGACCTTACCGCGTCGCGAGACGTCCCTGACGCTCCAGGTCGGCGTAGATGCAGTCGCTCTTGGGCCCGTGCCCGAAATCCTCGCCCGGGACGTAGGCCGCCCAGCCGCCGCCAACCTTGGTCGGCTGGACGTTCGGGACCCCGCAGCGGGATGCGGCCTCCACAATCTGGCGTGGGGTCGCCCACCGGTCCGCGTTCTCATCGCCGACAAAGCACGCTGACATGCCGAGGCCCGCGAGCGCCGCGGCGACGGGCGCGACCGCCCTGCGGCATAGGTGGGATGCCATTCGCATGAGTTCCTCGGAGCCTGTCCGTCGCACCTTGGTCTCGGCGCGCTGAACAGTCCGTCAAGGGCGGCGCATCCCCTCCGGTGTCATCCCGGTTTCGCCGCAGGCGAAGACCGGGACCCAACCCGCCGAACGCTGCATGGACTGTCTGCGGTCTCCGCGCCGACGCTCCGTTCGGCGCCCCCAGGCGCGTGGAGCGGCGTTGGGTCCCGGTCTTGGGCGTTCGCCCAAACCGGGATGACAGCCGAGAGGGGGGCGGAAAAGGGTCCGGCCTTGCACGACCAGGCTCACCGACGGCATCCTGCCCGCGGGGGCGCGTGTGGCGGACCACGAGAAGATCGGTACGGTCTGGACCGACGATGAGCTCGATCTCATCGTCGCCGACCATTTCGCCATGCTGGAGGCCGAGCAGGCTGGCCGCAGCTATGTGAAGTCTCGCCATGCGGCCGAGCTGATGGCGCGGATCGGGCGGACTCATCGCTCGGTCGAGTTCAAGCACATGAACATCTCGGCGGTGCTGGAGGAACTGGGGCACCCCACGATCCGCGGCTACAAGCCGAAGCCCAACTATCAGCGCACGATCCTGGACGCGATCGAACGCTATCTGTCGTCCCGGCCGGTCACGCTCTGGCGGCCGGAGGCGGTGGAACTGGCCGAGCCGGGCGGTCTCTTCGTGGAGCCGCCACCGCCGTTGCAGCCGGCACGCGACCGTCCCAAGGAGCTGGAGCGCCTGGTCCGGAAGTTCGACGCCGGCGAAAGGGACTTCCGCAACCGGCAGCTCGGTAAGGCAGGTGAGCGGGCGGTGTTCGAGTTCGAACAGCATCGATTGCGCGCCGAGGATCGGCCGGACCTGGCTCGCAAGGTGCGCTGGGTGGCGGAGGAGGATGGTGACGGCGCCGGCTATGACATCCGCTCGTTCGACCGATCGGGGCGGGAGCGCCTGCTGGAGGTCAAGACCACGCTGGGCGGGCGCACCACGCCCTTCTACCTGACGCGCAATGAGTGTGCGCTCGCCGACGAGCGGGCGGACGCCTTCAGGCTGCTACGGCTCTACTCGTTCGCCCGCGAGCCGCGGATGTTCGAACTGGAGCCGCCGCTGGCCGACGCCGTGCGGCTATCGCCGCACACCTATCAGGCGAGCTTCGCGTAGTGTTGGCGGTGAGTGGCCAGGGTTCAGTTCTCGCTACTGAGTTGACTGACGTAGAGGTTGTCGCCGAGGGCCGTGGAGCGGCCCTTGGCTGTGTCGCCGCTTAGGGTCTTGCCCTCGAGCGTCACGATCCAGGGCAATTGGCGCTTGAGGCCTCGCGTGGGGGCGTGCCGCGTCACTTCGACTGTGATGGACTTGAGCGCGACGCCGGGTCCGAAATGCGGTTGCAGATCATCCGGATCGACCTCCGTCACCGATTGCGGATCCTGCGGATCGCGAAACGTGACGAGGAGCGGAAATTCCGCAGGGGTCAGTTCGACGGGGCGCCCGGGTTTCCTCCGCCAGGATGCGCGGTCGGCGCCAAACACGCGGCGAAACGCGGCGTCGGGAGTCCAGACGTCGCTCTCCACGTACCAAGCTTGAAGGTCACGGTTGAAAGTCTTGTAGGCCAGGGTCGCGAGCAAAGGACCTTTCTCGAGAGCGACAAGCGTGGCTTCGCCCCGCGTCCGGTACGAAGACACGTCCATGAAGCCGAGTTGCTCGATGCCTTGATGCCAGCGCAGGCGGCGCACGTTGGACCCGACAATGGTCTCGCCGCCCCGGCGCACGGAAACGGTGACCCTGTAGTTGAACGCCACATCGCCCGCGCATCCGCCCAGGGGCAGGGCGCCAGCGAGGCCTGCGGCCACAAAACCCCGTCGGCTCCAAGGCTCGACGAGGCCGGGTGGGCCTGGCCTCATTGGCTGGCGCCTCGACGGTCCGAGCATTCGGGCATCTCATTCTCCGCACACGCCCTGCGCGCATTGCAGCGAAACAAGATCAACGTCCAGTAGATGTGTTGGTGGGTTGCGGCGTGATCAGGAGGTGAACGGTGTCCGCCTTCCGGCCGGCAGCCAAGCGCCGCTTGCGGCGCATAGGGGGCGGCGCATCCCCTCCGGTGTCATCCCGGTTTCGCCGCGGGCGAAGACCGGGACCCAACCCGCCGAAAGCTGCATGGACTGTCTGCGGTCTCCGCGCCGACGCTCCGTTCGGCGCCCCCAGGCGTGTGGAACGACGTTGGGTCCCGGTCTTGGGCGTTCGCCCAAACCGGGATGACAGCCGGTAGGGGGCGGAAAAGGGTGCGCGCTACCATGGGCGCCGCCAACCGCCTCACCGCCTTCAGCGGAGCTCCCTGGGGCCGTCGCTAGGCGTGGGCGACGCCGGTGCGGCGGGCTCTCAGGGCCGTGCCCGCCAGGCCGAAGCCGGCGATCATGATCAGCCAGACACTGGGTTCGGGAACCGGCGCGGCAGGGTTGAAGGAGGGCGCGAAAGCGAAGCCGTTGTAGGCGCTGGCCTTGAGCGGATCGGCGGGGGCCCCGCCAAAGGTGGTCGTGAGCGCAATCCCGTCCTCATAGAGTCCCGTGGTCAGGTTGTAGCGGTTCAGGAGGGCGTCGCCGCCGAACGTCTGCTGGCCGAGCCAGAGCGAGCCGTCGGGCGCGAAGGCGAAGCCGCTGTAGGCGCTGGCCTTGAGCGGATCGGCGGGGGCCCCGCCGAAGGTGGTCGTGAGCGCGATCCCGCCCTCATAGAGTCCCGTGGTCGGGTTGTAGCGGTTCAGGAGGGCGTCGCCGCCGAACGTCTGCTGACCGAGCCAGAGCGAGCCGTCGGGCGCGAAGGCGAAGCCGTTGTAGGCGCTGGCCTTGAGCGGATCGGCGGGGGCCCCGCCGAAGGTGGTCGTGAGCGCAATCCCGCCCTCATAGAGTCCCGTGGTCGGGTTGTAGCGGTTCAGGAGGGCGTCGCCGCCGAACGTCTGCTGAGCGAGCCAGAGCGAGCCGTCGGGCGCGAAGGCGAAGCCGTTGTAGGCGCTGGCCTTGAGCGGATCGGCGGGGGCCCCGCCGAAGGTGGTCGTGAGCGCAACCCCGTCCTCATAGAGTCCCGTGGTCGGGTTGTAGCGGTTCAGGAGGGCGTCGCCGCCGAACGTCTGCTGACCTAGCCAGAGCCCGGCCGCTGCGGGCGTGGAGAAGAAGACGATGGCGGCGGCCAAGGTCGCCCAAATTGCCCGCATGCCCGCTCTTCCTTTCCTGGCGTTCCCGTCCTGGATCGCGGCCCACATGGGGTTGGCGCGCGCCGGGACGGCGAAGGTCAGAAGACCGGCGATGGCGGCCACACCGGCCAGCCAGGTGCGAGCAGGCATTGATCTTTCCCCGTTCCGCGCGCCGGCAGGTCAGCCAGGCCGCGCTATCCCGATACCGGCCCCACGCCAGCAAGGGGCCGGGATACAGGGCATTCCGCCGCCGATCTCGTCGTTCCGCGAACTCGGAACGGGCATTTTGGGAACCGTCGCGACGGTCTTCCAGGCGACCTTTCCGGAAAACGGCGATCTCGTAGTAGAGCTGTCGGATCACGCTGTGGGGGCAGGATCAGATGGCGCTCGACGTCCTTCGGCTCTCGACGTCGTCCTTTCCGGAGGGGGACCGCGACGAGGTGATCCGCGAGTACTACGGCAAGATCGCCCAGCGGATGGAGATCGAGCCGGCCGCCGGCCGCCCGTTCCACATGGATGTCGCGGCCATGCGCCTGCCGGGGGTGATGGTGGGCCATGGAACGGTGAGCGCGCTGGCCGGCAGCCGCACCGCCGCCATGCGGTGCGACGGCGCGTCGGACATCATCCTGTCGTTCCAGAAGCAGGGGGCCGTACTGCGGGAGGGCGAGCGGGAAACGGTCGTCCGGCCGGGGGATGTCTCCCTGACCGCGCTGGATCGCCCGACCACGCTGTTCATGTCGGAGGAGCGGAACCGCTTCCTGACGGTGCAGATCTCCCGCGCGTCTCTCGCGCCGCTGCTCGCGAATGTCGACGATCTGCTCCGCGGGTCACTGCAGATCGGGCGGCCGGGTCTGCGCCTCCTCGAGGCCTATGCATCCAGCCTGTCCCCGGAGGACCTTCAGGACCCCGACGTGCAGATGCTCGCGGCCCGACACCTGGTCGAGCTGGCGGTGATCGCCCTCGCGTCGACGCCGGATGGCGTGCGGAAGGCCGGCGCCGGGGGGCTGCGGGCGGCGCGAAGAGAGGCCGCAAAGGCCATCGTCATGAAGGCCATCGACTCGCCGCACCTGTCGGCGGCTTGGGTGGCGGCCCGCCTGGGGGTCACGCCGCGATATCTTCACAAGCTGTTCGAGGATCAGCCGCAGACGTTCGCGCGGTTCGTCACCGACACGCGCCTCGCCCGCGCGATGCGGGCGCTGTCCGATCCGCTCCAGCGTGACCGCCGGATCGTCGATATCGCGCTGCAGGCGGGATTTGGGGACGTGACCACCTTCAACCGCGCCTTTCGGAGGCGGTTCGGCAAGTCGCCGTCGGAATGCCGGCCCTGAGGACGCGCGAGCCCGGCGTGGAGACGTGGCGCGGCCGGGCGCGTGAGCGCCCGGCCGGCTCCGATCAGAACGTGTAGCGCAGGGTCGCCGAGGCGGTCCGGCCGAGGTAGGCGCGACCCGCGACAACGCCGCTGGCCGGGATGGCCGCCTGTTCGACGTCGGAGAGGGCGAGCTTGTTGAACAGGTTGTTGACGTTGACCATCAACTGAACCCGCTCGGTCGGGCGAACCTGGACGAAGGCGTTGACCAGGGTGTAGCCGGGCAGCTTCAGCTGGTTCGTGTCCTGCGCGTAGCTGCTCGTGGTCCCGATGAAATTCGCGCCGAGGGTCGCGTACTCCAGCTCGACCTGCGGGGTGACCGAGAAGATCAGGTCGGCCTGGTGGCGCGGCTTGTTGCCGATGAACTCGGGATGGGCGGCGTCCTTGGAGATCTTGGCGTCGGTGTAGGTGGCGCCGCCGGTGACGCTGAACGGCCCATGGCGGACAGCCGCCTCGACCTCGACGCCCTTGGCCTTGTAGCCGCGGACGATGTTCTCGACCTGGATGTCGCCGGCCGCGTTGCTGTTGACCTGGGTGTTGCGCTCGCCGGTCTTCGCCGAGAAGGCGGTGACGTTGAACGTGACGCCCGAGATCCGGTACTTCAGGCCGAGCTCGATCTGCTTGACGGTGTCGTAGGCGCTCTTCGAGTCCACAAGCTTGCCGGTGCTGTAGTTGACCGCCGGGGTGAACAGGATCTTGTCGGCGGAGGCGCGGCCGCCGCGGCTGTAGCGGCCGAAGACGGCCAGCTGCTCGGCGATGCGGTAGTTCACGCCCGTCGAATAGCTGAGGTAGTCGTAGTCGTAGTCCACATTGCCGGGCTGGCCGAGCGGCAGCGAGGCGACCTGGGTCTCCGCCAGGGAGATCCGGCCATCGCCGTTCATGTCGACCGTCGTGACGCCGACCCGGCCGCCGCCGAGCTCGCCGCCGTAGAGCGTGCCGTTCACCTTGCCGAAGTCGTAGCGCAGGCTGCCGCCCACCGCGATCTTGCCCACGTGGTAGTTGATCGACGCATAGGGCGCATCGACGCCGTAGTTCATGTCGTAGGTGCGGTGGTAGAGCGCGCCGCCGATGCCGTAGGCGAGGTAGCCGTCCTGGGTGACCGGGACGCCGGCGGCGGTCCTGATGTCGACCAGCGCCGAGTCGCCGTCGCCGCGCACGTCGGTCAGGACGTTGAGGAACGACAGGTCCACGCCGTAGTCCTGCGAGGACTTGTAGTAGCCGACGGTCGTCGTCAGGTTGCCGTCGCCCACCTTCCAGACGCGGCTCGCGCGGATGTCGTTGGTCGCGTTATCGAGGCTGTTGAGCTTGGTGTAGAGGAACAGCGACGAGGTCAGCAGGCCGTTGCCGTTCAGGGCCGCGGCGCTGGGGATCGCCTGGCCCGCCTGCGGACCCGTGGCGAAGCTGAGGGTCCCGCCCGGCCCGCCGTAGACGAAGGCGAGCGCCGCCGCCGGCGCCACGGCGATCGGCCGGACGGTCATGTTGCTGCCGCCGATATCGGCGACGCGGAACTTCTCGGTGATGGTCCAGCCGCCCACGTCGAACTGGGCGTCGAGGCCGATCGACTTGACCACGGAGTGCTGCCCGCCGCGGACGTCGTCCCGCACGATGTTGTTGTCGCCATCGAGCGTCAGGATGTTGCTGTTGTAGGGCGACAGCAGCGAGTCGGTCTTCAGGTTGAAGTTGGTGGGGCCGGTGAACGTCGGGTCGGCGTTCGTGCCCGTGACCCGGATCGGAACGAACTGGTACGAGGGCGTGCGGTCGTCCAGCCACTTGCCGTGGATGCGCACGTAGCCGTTCTCGAACTGCTTGGTGATGTTGGCCTTGATCTGGCCGCCCTTGTAGGCGGTGAAGCCGACATCGCGCGGACCTTCGCCCTGGCGGTAGAAGCCGCCGATGTGCATGCGCAGGGTGTCGTTGATCTTGTAGCCGTAGTCGCCCTCGACGCGCTTCTCGCCGTAGCCCAGGCCGTAGGTCGCCTGGACGGCGCCGCCTTCGGTATCGCCGGTCTTGGAGATCAGGTTGATCACGCCGCCGGGCGAGTTCGAGGCGAAGGTCGAGGCCGAGCCGCCGCGGATGGTTTCGATCTGCGCCAGGTTGAGGTCGGCGCGCATGAACGTGTCGGAGCCGGCCAGCTGCATGTCGCCGAATTCCAGGACCGGCAGGCCGTCCTCCTGGAGCTGGACATACTTCGAGCCCGTACCCGACAGCGGCAGGCCGCGGATCGAGTAGTTGGCGTTGCCTTCGCCGCCGGCGTATTCGGCGCGGATGCCGGGGATGTTGCGCAGCACTTCGCCCAGCGCGCGCGCGCCCAGCACTTCGATCTCCGAGTCCCGCAGCGCGCTCGTCGAGGTGGCGCTGTCGAGGCGGTCGCGGCCCTTGGCGACACCGGTCGAGAAGACCGCTTCGCCCTTGGCGGGCTTCGCCGCGTCGGCGGTCTGCGCGGCCGCCGGCGTGATCAGCAGGAATGGCGCGATCGCCGCCGACATGTAGAGGTGCTTCATTGAATATATTCCCAATGTTCTTGTTCTAGAACGGTTATTGGTCGCCGTAATTTTGCCGCCCGAGTCTAACGAGAGTGTAAATTGCGAGGTCGCATGTAAGGCGCTGACATGCGACATATTGTACGGGTACCTGTGGTATATTGTATTCGCGTCATCGCAACTATCGCGCGACCGAGTTTTCGCGGAAATTGGGCGGCCGTTTTATTCTATCGGCGCTGAAAGGTGTTGAGGTTCAGGTCGGGAGGGGGCGGCAGGACGGCCTGAAGGCCGCCGAGCGGATCACGCCGCCGGCGGCCACGAGGCGCCCTTGGCCGTCACCGTCCGGCGGCTGCCCGCCTGGGCGCCATTTGAGCCATCGGCTCGTCCTCGTGCCGATCCATCGTGGCCGCGGAGCGCAGCCGGAACCGGGCCACCAGGGTGCTGAGCTCGTCGGCCTGGTCCGCCAGGCTCCGAGCCGCCGCCGTCGCCTCGTTGACCATCGCCGCATTCTGCTGCGTCATCCGGTCCATACTGGCCACGGCGCTGTTCACCTGCTTCAGATTCTCGGCCTGGGTCTCGGTGCTTTGCGCGATCTCGTTGATGAGGGCGTTGGTGTCCCCGATCTTCGCGCCGATGAGTGCGAGCACTTCTCCGGTGTGTCCGACGCGGCCCACGCCGCTGGCCACCTGCTCCGAGGACGCGTTGATCAGGGCCTTGATGTCGCGCGCCGCGTCGGCTGAGCGTTGAGCCAGCGCGCGGACTTCCGAGGCCACGACCGCGAAGCCCTTGCCCGCGTCACCCGCGCGCGCCGCCTCGACGCCCGCGTTCAGGGCCAGGAGGTTGGTCTGGAACGTGATGCTGTCGATCAGGTTGATGATCTGGCTGATCTCTTCCGAGCTCGCCTGGATGGCGTCCATCGCCGAAATCGCTTCGTTGACGATCGCGCCGCCTTCCGCTGCATTGCCGTTCGCCACCTCGATCGCGGTGCGGGCGTCGGCGGCCCGTTGCGCGGTCTCGCCGACCATGACGGTCACCTGCTGGGAGGCGGCCGTGGTCTCCTCGAGGCTCGCGGCCTGCTGCTCGGTCCGTCGCGAAAGATCCTCCGAGGCCGCATAGATCTCGGCGGCGCCCGAATGCACGCTCCGGGCGGACTGTACGACCCCCGAGATGCTCCGCTCGAGGCCTTCCACGGCGCTGTTGAACGACTGGCGCAGCCGTTCGTATTCGGGTTCGAACGGGCTGGTGATGACGTGGGTCAGATCGCCTGAGGCGAGGGCGGCCAGCGCCGTATCCAGCGTTTCCACCACGCGCCGCTGGGCCGCCTCGGCGACGACCCTGGCCCGGTCCGCCTCTTCCTTCGCGCGGTCGGCGTCGGCCTTGGCCCGATCCGCCTCGGCCTTGGCCAGGGCGGCGTCGCGGAAGACGAGCACGGCCCGCGCCATGTCGCCCAGTTCGTCGGCGCGGTCGGCGTCGACCGCGATGTCGTTGTCGCCCTCGGCAAGCTGGGTCATCGCCTGGGTGAGGGTGGTGATGGGGCGAGCGATCGTCCGGCTCAGCATGCGAGAAAGCGTCATGGCGATCGCGATCAGGGCGATGCCGCCGATGGCGAGCGCGACCATGGCGATCACGATGGCCATCTGCTGGCGCGCGCCGTTCTCGGCGATGTTCTTGGCTTCGGCGCTGCGCACGTCGCGAAGCGGCAGCACCGCCGCGCTCACCAGAACCTTGCTGCCCGCGTCACGCACTTCCTGCTGGGCCTCATCGCGGAGCCCGGACCCGACGACCTTGATCAGCCGGTCGCCCCAGTCCTTCCGCCACGCCACCGTCGCGGTGCGCGAGGCCTCGATCGCCTTCAGCATGGCGGGGTCGGTGAGCGTCGAGGTCAGCTTTTGCGCGACCTGATCGTACTCATCCCGGCCCTCGTAGTACGACTTGAGGTAGCTCTTGTCGCCCGTGACCAGGTAACCACGAAGCTGGCTGTTCTGCCGTAGAATCGCCGTCTCGAGCGCCAATGCGTCGGCGTGAATCGCCTGACTGCGGTTGCTGCTCTCTGTCGACGCTCGGATCATCAAGATGGTCGCGAGGAGCACGACCATCATCACTGCCGCCGAAACGCAGATGAAGACGAAAGACAAGCTGAGCTTCTTCGGGATGTTCATTTCGAATTTCATCATTCCACTACTGGCTGTGCGGGCCGCATACTCGAGACACTGGCGATTGTTCGAGCGTTCCGCCGCGCAAGGCCGCCGAATGAGCTCAAAAACGCCGTTTTGCAGATCGCCACACAGCTAGGCCGCAGTGCTTGCCCGGGCATTAACGGCGATTTCCGACCGTCACATTCGACCTGCGACATATAGTCCAGCAGAGATAAAGGGGCCGGTTTAGTCCGCCTTAACGGGCCCCATTGCTCAGTGGGGATCTCAGCGATGAGAAACGATCAAATCGCAGGATGCGCCCCCACTTGGCGTGACCGCCAGTGAACTAGTCGGTCCCCACCTATGCGGGACTCAATACGTGTGTAGGTTGTGATTTTCATGAAGATGCTAGCGGCCGCTGACGCAAGAGATGCATTTGCGCGTCAGGCCGAAAGCTGCCGTTCGTCCGGCTCGGCCTTCGTGGCGGCCGTGCTCGAGGCCGTGGATCGCCATCTCCCCCTTGCTCCGATAAGCAGCCGCATAGTCCAGGGGTGGACGGGAGATCCGGCCGCCGCGGCCGTCGCCCTGCGGGTCAACGGGGCGCTCCATGCGCTCGCGCGTCGGGGCAGTCCCCCCTATCTCGCGGCGCTTTACAATGGAGACCACGACGACTTCGACGGCGCTGTCGCGGCGGCGCTGTCGCAGGAGGATCAGTTCATCGCCGACTGGATCCGCCACCCCACCCAGACCAATGAAGTGGCGCGAGGGGCGGCGATCATGTCGGCGCTCATGGCGTTCGCGGCAGAGCGGCCCATGCCGTTCCAGATACTGGAGATGGGGTCGAGCTGCGGCCTTAACCTCAATCTGGCGCGTTACGCCTATCGGCTAGGCGGGGTGTCCGCCGGCGACCCCTCGTCCTCCGTTCGCATCGAGCCGCAATGGCGTGGCGCCGATCCGCCCGTCGCGCCCGTGACGATCGTGGCGGCGCATGGCGTGGATCTGAATCCGCTCAGCGCCCTCGACCCCGCTCATCGCGAACGGTTGCTGTCCTTCACCTGGGCCGATCAGCCTTCGCGATCCCGACGGCTCGAGGCCGCCCTGGATGTCGCCATTGCGCACCCGCCTCAGGTGCACCGGGGCGATGCAAAGCTGTGGCTCACCCAGCGCCTGGCCGAACGTCAGCCCGAGGGGGTCTGCCGCGTCGTCGTGCACACGATGTTCCTCCAGTACCTGAGCGACCGTGACCGGCAGGAGATCGCCGGAATGATAGCCGCGGCCGGCGCCGGCGCCACGGCGGATCGGCCCCTCATCGAGATCGGCCTCGAATGGACAACCGACCGGCGCGAGGTTCAACTGGGCTTCACGCGCTGGCCGGACGGCGAGAGCGCGGTGCTGGCGACTTGCCACCCCTATGGGGATTGGGTGTCGTGGCGCGGCTCCGTTCCCGGCGCCCGCCACGCTGACGCTCCATCGGACAGGCGAGGGGCCTCGGCGCTCGTTCAGGCGAGGTCGGCGGCCTCATAGAGGGGCCGGAGCTCGAGCTCGCTGGGGCCGGGCATGGGGTTGGGGCAGCGTCTGGCCCAGGCGAGGGCCTCGTCCATGTCGGCGACTTCCCACAGCCAGAAGCCGGCGACCAGTTCCGTGGGATTGGGGAAGGGGCCGTCGATGACCGTGCGGGCGGCGCCGTCGAAGGCGACGCGCTTGCCGGCGGACGAGGGCTTCAGGCCATCGCCGGCGATCAGGACGCCGGCTTCGGCGAGCGCATCGTTGAAGCGGCCCATGGCCTCCATCATCGCCGTGGCCTCCGGCGTCGGCCGGAAGCCCTGTTCGCTGTCGGGGGTGGCCTTCACGAGCACCATCACACGCATCGTCTCGCTCTCCTTCGCGGCGGTCATGGTAACGACGATCGAGGCGGGGCGTCTGCGACAGGACCGTAAGAATTTTCGCGGCGGGTGTGTCGGTCGCGGTGGGGACGGGTCGTCCTGGGGTCGGAGCCTGCGACCAGAGAGGGATGAATCCATGACCGATGCGCCAAGCGCCACGGGACCCGCCTCGTACTTCCCATCGATCGAGAAGACCTACGGCCGCCCGATCGCGGCGTGGCAGGCGCTGGTCCGCCAGCACTGTCCCGCAAAGCACATGGAGCTTGTGGCGATGCTCAAGCGCGAGCACGGGATGGGCCACGGGCATGCCAACGCCATCGTGGCCCACACCCTGGCGGAAGACCGCCTCTGAGCAGCCGGCGGGACGTGCTCTAGCCGGGGAAGGCGCCCCGGACTGTCTCGCCGCCCTTGTGGTCGCGGCGCTTGCTGAGCTCCTTGTCGAGCACGCGCGCCAGCTTGCCGAGGGCCGAGGTCACGGCCTCGTCGATGGACGCTCCGCGGTCGCTGGCGGCGAGGGGATCGGCGCCCCGGGGCCTGGCCTCGATGGAGCAGCGCTTGTCGCCGGGACCGGATTTTGCGGCGTTCTCGTCGGCGAGGAAGACCTCGACGTGGGTGATGTGACTCTCGAACCGGCGGAGGCCTTGTCGGACCGCCGCCTCGACCCGGCTGGCCACCGCCACGTTGCCGGGAAGGTGGTTGTCGGTGTTGACCAGCACCTGCACGCCACGCTCGGAGCCCGGGGGCCCGGACGGCTGGTCTGCGGCCGCCCGCTCTGGCGGGGTCGCCTCGAAACCCTGATGCCCAGCCGCCTCGGCGTCCGCGAGGTCTGACTTGTCGGCGGCGATCGCGCCCTCGGGGCTGGGGGACATGGGCTTGCTTGCGTCTTCGTGGCTGGCCCCGGGGCCGCCCCAGCGGACCGTGTTGGGATGCTTCTCGGGCATGTCTCTTCCTCTTCTGTCTTGGGGGTCCCCAATCGAACGCCTGGGCGTTGGCGGGGTTCTGCGAGATCGGCCGGGAAGGGGGCGCCGGCGCGCGCGCCGGTTTGATGACGCAGCGTCGCTCGGCTAAGGCCAGCGGATGTCACTGCTTACGACCACCGACTATTTCCCCGTGACGGCCGTCGGGCCCGGGCGCTGGACCCTGCAGGCCGGGCCGGAGTGGAAGAACCCCAACGGGCCGCTGTGGGGCGGGTTTCCGATCGGGCTGGCGCTGAGCGTGCTGGCGGCCGAGCCGGAGGCGGTGGGCGAGCCCCTGTCGATCACCCTGACCTATGTGGCGGCGCTGGTGGAGGGCGAGATCGACATCCGCACCCGGCGGCTGCGCCAGGGCGGGTCGATCGGGGTGTGGGAGGTGGACCTCCGGCCGGCCGGCGCCGAGGGGACCAGCGTGCACGCCATCGTCACCCTGGCGCGCCGGCCGGACACGCCGCCGTTCGCCTTCGCCAAGATGCCCGAGGCGCCCGATCCGGACAGCCTGCCCGAGCCGGCGAGCCCCGGCGGGGCGCGGCACTTCGGGGCGCGGGCGTTCGAGCGGCGGACGACCGAGAGGTTCCCGATCCAGCCGGCGGCGGACTCGCGATCGGTCGCCTGGGTGCGGCCGCGCGAATGCGCCTGGAGCAAGCCCCTGTTGGGCATGGTGACCGACAACTCGCCGCCTCGCGCCTTCTATGCGTTCGGCCACAACGTCATGACCACGACCCTGTCCCTGACGGTCTATCTGCACGCCTCCGCCGACGAGGTGGCCGCGGCGGGGCGCGACTTCCTGCTGGTGGAGTACGAGGGGCGTGTCGGCGGGGGCGGCGCCTCGGATGAGCGCTCCAGCTACTGGCGGCGGGACGGCAAGCTGCTGGCCACCAGCGAGCAGCTCGTCTGGTACCGGACGGTCCCGCGGCAGGTTCCGGAGTAGGGCGCGGATCGAGCGCCGCTACAGCTGGCGGCCGAGGCGTTTCTCCACTTGGCGACGTTCCCAGTCGGCGCCGAGGAAGGGGATGAACTCGAAAACGGCGGCGCCGTGGGCCGCCACGCCGAGGCCCCAGCCCAGGGCGGGCCAGACGAACCAGAGATACTGCGGGTAGCCGACCAGGTTGATGGCGGCCAGGATGGCGATGACCACCACGTACTGGGTCAGGTGGACGTAGAAGGCCTTGATCTTCCTGACATGGGCGAGGGCCAGGGCCTCGTCCGGGCGGACGGCGTCGGGCTGGGCGGCGTGGGGCATATCCATCGGGGGCTCCTTCAGGCGGTCGAGGTCGATCTCGAAAACCGCCGCCAGGGCGTTGAGGGATTCCAGGCTGCCGGGATGGCCGCGCTCGAGCCGCTGGATGGTGCGCACGCTGAGGCCCGAGATCTCGGCGAGCTGCTCCTGGGACCAGCCCCGTTGCAGCCGCATCTTCTGGATCAGAATGCTCACGTTCCTAGTCCTCACGTCCTTGCGGTGATCGCCACAAGCCTGGACGCGAGCGGCATTGGGACGCCACGACGCCGACCCGTCAACCGCCTGACACGGGGCCGCCAGGAGGCCGACGCCGAGCCGCCAGCGCCGCCGGCTATGCGGGGTGTGGCGTGGGTGGCGTCGGGCGGCCGCCCAGCCGGTCGGCCAGGGCGAAGACGAAGGGGTTGAGGCTGATCGACAGGAGCGCCGCGGCGAGGATCAGGTCGTGCGTCTCGCGGCTGAGCGCGCCCAGGGTGACGCCCAGGCCGGCCAGGATGAACGAGAACTCCCCCACCTGGGCCAGGCTGGCGGCGACGGTGACGCTGGTGGCGCGGTCGAGGCGGAAGAGGGTGGTGATCGCCAGGGCGGCGACGGACTTGCCGATGACTACGATGCCGAG
Organism: Phenylobacterium kunshanense; assembly: GCF_003254525.1. Lineage (GTDB taxonomy): Bacteria > Pseudomonadota > Alphaproteobacteria > Caulobacterales > Caulobacteraceae > Phenylobacterium > Phenylobacterium kunshanense. The sequence goes on along the minus strand of NZ_QFYS01000002.1, from coordinate 24,724 downwards.
CACGGCGGCCACGGCCAGCGGCTCGCGCAGCAGCACCGTGGGGTCGAACAGCATCCCCACCGACACGAAGAACAGCACCGCGAAGGCGTCGCGCAGGGGCAGGGAGCGCTCGGCGGCGTTGTGGCCCAGGGGCGAGCCGTTGAGCACCAGCCCGGCCACGAAGGCGCCAAGAGCGAAGCTGGCGCCGAAGACCTCGTAGGCGACCCAGGCGATGCCGAGGGCGATGGAGAGGACGCCCAGGGTGAACAGCTCGCGCGAGCGGGTGTGGGCGATGCGGACCAGCAGCCAGGGCAGCACCTTGCCGCCGACGATCAGCATCAGGGCGACGAAGGCCGCGACCTTGGCGAGGGTCCAGCCGATCTGGCCCCAGACGGCGGCGGGCTCGCCCGAGCCGGCGCCGATGAGCAGCGGCAGCAGCACCAGGGCGACCACGATCACCAGGTCCTCGACGATCAGCCAGCCGACGGCGATGCGGCCGATCTCGGTCTTGATCTGCTTGCGCTCCTCGAGGGCGCGGATCAGGACGACGGTGGAGGCGACCGAGAGGGCGAAGCCGAGCAGCGCGGCCTCCACGTGCGGCAGGCCCATGAGCCGGCCGAGACCCCAGCCGAGCGCGGTGGCGGCGGTGATCTGGGCGATGGCGCCCGGGACCGCGAGCTTGCGGGCCTGCATCAGGTCCTTGGGCGAGAAGTGCAGGCCGACGCCGAACATCAGCAGGATGACGCCGATCTCGGCGAGCTGGGGCGCGAGCTCGGTGTCGGCCACATAGCCGGGGGTGAAGGGGCCGACCACGACACCGGCCAGCAGGTAGCCCACCAGGGGCGACAGCTTCAGCCGGTTGGCCAGCATGCCGAGGACGAAGGCGAGGACGAATCCGCCGACGAGCGTGAGAATCAGGCTGTCGGCGTGCGGCATCCAGGCTCCGGTGCAGGTGAGGTGAAGTCCCTTAATTGGACTTCCCGGCCGGGCTTACAACCCACCTACGGGAACTTGATGCGGAAATTCGCCGGCCGGCCTCAGCGGCCGCGGCGAATCTGGGCCGACTCCTCCGCCAGGCTCTTGATCTCGCGCAGCGCCTCCTCGGCCCGTTCCATCAGGGCGTTGAAGGCCGCCTCGTTCAGGGGGCCGGAGGTCATGCTGAGGACGGTGTTGCTGTTGGCCGCGGTGATCTCGAAGGACTCGGAGAACGCGCAGCCGTCGGCGACCAGGGCGTGGGTGTAGTCGAACTTCAGCAGACGCTCGGGCTGGAAGGCGGCGACGGCGCCGCTGGCCCGCGTGCTGCCGTCGGGCGAGCGCCAGACGACGGCCTCGCCTTCGCGCCAGGAGGTGCGGATGGAGAGTCCGTCCTCGTAGGCGGCGGCCCACTCGCGGACCAGTTCGGGGTTGGTGAGAACGCGCCACACTTCCCGCGGCGGGGCGTCGATCTCGAGGGTCTTCTGCAGGGTGCGCATGGCGGCCTCGCGGACTGGGGGAGCGACCCCCGGAGAACCCTGGCCGGGGCCCTCCGGATCCGCGCCGACGCGCGCGGGGGTTGAGTCGCCAGCCTGATTACCCAACGGGTTGCGCCACTTGCGGGCTAACGAATTCAACCGTCGGGATCATGTGCAAGCGTTATGGGCGCCCCCTGCCCCCCGCGACCTGACACATTGTCGCAGTCAAGCTTAACGCGGCGGGCTAGGCCCAGGGCCCGGGCCGCCGCGCGCCGGTCACGGGGACCGCCGTGCCGCGCCGTTCCCGGTCGCGCGAGGCCATGTCGCGGGGCGCGGACGCGTTTCCGGCGAGCTGCATCAGGGCGGCGACCCGGTTGTGCGTGGCGGGGTGGGTGGAGAACAGGTTGTCGCCCTTGCCGCCGGCCAGCGGGTTGATGATGAACATGTGCGCGGTGGCCGGATTGCGCTCGGCGTCGGGGTTGAAGTAGCCGCCCCGGGCGTAGGCCTCGATCTTCTGCAGGGCCGAGGCCAGGGCCTGAGGGTCGCCCGACATCTCGGCGCCGGCGCGGTCGGCCTCGTACTCGCGGCCGCGGCTGATGGCCATCTGCACCAGCGAGGCGGCGATCGGGCCGACGATGGCGATGACGATGGCGCCGATCAGGCCGGTGGCCCGGCCCTCCTCGTCACGCCCGCCGAAGAAGAAGGCGAAGTTGGCCAGGGCGCCGATGGCGCCGGCGATGGTGGCGGTGACCGTCATGGTCAGGGTGTCGCGGTGCTTCACGTGCGCCAGTTCGTGGGCCATCACGCCGCGGATCTCGCGGCGGTCGAGCATGGCCAGCAGGCCGCGCGTGGCGGCGACCGCCGCGTGCTGCGGGTCGCGGCCGGTGGCGAAGGCGTTGGGCTGGGCCTGGTCGATCACGTAGATCTTCGGCGCCGGCATGCCCGCGCGGGCGGCGAGTTCCAGGGTGTCGTTGACGTAGTTGCGGATCAGCGGCTCGGGGTGCGAGGCGTCCACGGGCTGGGCCCGGTACATGGACAGCACGATCTTGTCGGCGTTCCAGTAGCTGATGAGGTTCATCGCGCCGGCGAGCACCAGCGCGACGACCATGCCGGTCGCGCCGCCGATCATGTAGCCCGCGCCGACGAACAGCGCCGTCAGGGCCGCGAGCAGGGTGAAGGTGCGAAGGTGGTTGCGCATGGTCCTCAGTGTGGTTCGAAACCGTGCGCGGAATATGGTGATGGTCGAGCGCGCCAGGAAGTGGCGCCCGCGCCGGCCCGGTCAGATCGCGACGGCGAGCCGCTCCTCGGGCGCGTTCATCTCGCGCAGCAGGCTTTCCATGTCGTCGGCGGGCATGGGCCGGGCGAAGTAGTAGCCCTGCATCCGGTCGCAGCCGGCCGAGCGCAGGAACAGGGCCTGGGCCTCGTGCTCCACACCCTCGGCGGTGATGCGCACGCCCAGGGCGCGGGCGGCGTGCAGCAGCGAGGCGACGAGCTTGGAGACGCGCGGGTCGCGGCCGACATCATCGATCAGCGAACGGTCCAGCTTCACCGTCTGGATCGGCAGGTGCATGAGCGCACGCAGGTTGGAATAGCCGGTGCCGAAGTCATCGAGGGCCACGTTCACGCCCTTGGCGGCCAGCCGCTCGATGTGTCGGCGGGCAAGGCCCAGGTCGCTGAGCAGGAAGGTCTCGGTGATCTCGACCGATAGCGCGGTCGCCGGCAGCGCGGTGCGGGCCAGCCGGCCGATCAGCTTGCGGGAGAAGCCGGGGTCCAGAAGGTCGCGCGGGCTGACGTTGCACGCCACCACGTCGATCAGGCCCTCGGAGACCCAGGGCGCGGCGCGGGCGCAGGCGGCCTCGAACACCGCCTCGTCGATGGCGCGGATCAGGCCCAGTTCCTCGGCCATCGGCACGAAGGCGGCGGGCGACAGCAGCCCCTGCTCGGGATGACGCCAGCGGGCCAGCACCTCGACCCCGACCATGCGGCTGGTCATGGCGTCGACGATCGGCTGGAACCAGGGCTCGATCTCGCCCGCGGGAATGGCGCGGCGCAGCTCGGCCTCGAGGGTGCGGCGGCGCTCGCTCTCGGCGCGCAGCTCGGCGTCGAACAGCGACCAGCGGCGCCCGCCGCCGGCTTTGGCCCGGTAGAGCGCCATGTCGGCGAACCGCTGCAGGTCGGCCGCGTCCTGGGCGTCCTTCGGAAACATCGCCACGCCGACGGAGCCGCCTGGGGACAGGGCCCGGCCATAGATCGTCTGCTGCTGCCCGAGGATCGCGACCAGGCGCTCGGCGCGCAGGGCCATGTCGGGATTGTCGGAGACCACCGCGAATTCGTCACCGCCGAGGCGGGCGATCAGCTCGCCGGGCTCGGCGTCCTCGCGCAGCCGCTGGCCCACCTCGGCCAGCAGCAGGTCGCCGGCATGATGGCCCAGGCTGTCGTTCAGGCTCTTGAACCGGTCGAGATCGATGACGAAGAGGGCGACGCTGGTCCCGCTTGCGCGGGCGGCCTCAAGGCGCTCGCACAGGCCGGAGGTGAAGGCGCCCCGATTGACCAGGCCGGTCAGGGAATCGGTCTGCGCGAGCCGAAGGGTCATGGCCCGTTCGGCTTCCAGCTCCGCCACACGGGCGGCCAGTTCGGCGAGACTGTTGGAAAGGGGCGGCACGTCTGGGCGGCGTCTGATGGGTCCTGATCAGACGCCAGCTTCCCCCGGATTGGGCTAACACCGGGTTGAGCGACAGGGTTTACAGACGTTAGGACGCAGGCGCCCGTGAGGCGCCCGCGCCCGGCAGATCAGACCGCGGCGCGGTTGGCGGGCGGCTCGACCGACCAGATCTTCTCGATGTTGTAGAAGCTGCGGACCTCGGGCCGGAACAGGTGCACGACCACGTCCCCGGCGTCGATCAGCACCCAGTCGGCGCTGGGCATTCCCTCGACGCGGCAGCGGCCGTAGCCGGCCTCTTTCAGCGCACGCAGCAGGTGGTCGGCCATGGCGCCGACATGCCGCTGCGAGCGGCCGGACGCCACGATCAGCCCGTCGGCGACGGGGCTCTTGCCTTTGAGGTCGATGAAGACGACGTCCTGGGCCTTGTCGTCGTCGAGCCGGGCGAGGATCAGATCCTCGATGGCGGTGTCCCGACTCTCGTCAGTGGAGGCGCCGGCGTCGGCCGGGGCCTCATGCGTCGCACTGGACGCGGATTCGCGGTTCAGCGGGGTAGCTCCTTTGATGTCCTCGCTGGCGAGACCCTAGCACACCCCGGGGCCCAGGTCAGGCGCCCTCGCGGGTCGCTCAGGCGGCAGAGCGGCGCAGGCGCTCGCGGAGCGCCGTGGAGGACTGGAAATTGAACCGCCCGAACAGGAACACCCAAGCCGGCGTCGGGCTGCCGGCCAGGCGGCTGGCCGCCTGCGAGGGGTGGCGATAGCGCGCGAACCGCTGCGCGGCCGGCGAGAAGCGGCTCTTGAGCGAGATCCAGGGCCGGGAGACCACGGCCATCGGAACCTCGTGCATGATCTGGGTCCAGCCCTTCCAGCGGTGGAAGGAGGCCAGGCTGTCGGCGCCCATGATCCAGACGAAGTGGACGCCCGGGTGGCGGGCCTTCAGCGCCCGGATGGTGTCGATGGTGTAGGCCGAGCCCAGGCGACTCTCGATCTCGGTGACGATCATGCCCGGTCCCTGGGCGATCGCGCGGGCGCCGGCGATGCGGTGGGCGAGGTCGGCCGTCTCGTGCCGGGCTTTCAGCGGGTTCTGCGGCGAGACCAGCCAGATGACGCGGTCCAGGCCCAGGCGCCGCTTGGCCGTCTCGGCCACGTGCGCGTGGCCGTCGTGGGCCGGGTTGAACGATCCGCCGTAGAGGCCGACCTTCATGCCGGGGCGGAGGGCGAAGCCCAGCCGAAGCGCCCGGGGGTGACCAGCGATCGGCGCGCGGCGCGCCGGGCCTGCGAACCACATCCGCGCGGACTCAGCCGGCGCGCGGCGGGGTGGGCGCGCCCCCGCGGTCGAGGTCGAGGTCGGCCTGTCGCACGCGGGCCCGGACGGTGAAGACGCCGTCGCCGGCCAGCACCCCGCCGCGGGCGAACAGGCGGCCGTTCTCCCAGTTGGAGAGGCCGAGCTCGGGTTTGTTGAGCGCGTACTGACCATCCACCCAGCGGGTGAAGCCGTCGCCGACGAAGGGCGCGTCGATGGTGGCGTAGAAGCGGTCGTGCGCCGCCGGATCCTCGGCGATCAGGGCCGCGGCGAAGCGCGGGCTGTAGCGGTTGAAGAGGGCGACGGCTTCGGCGGCGTCGGCGACGATCTTCAGGCTGACCTCAGGGGTCTCCTCCCACTCCCATTCCTCGCCCAGCCGGTCGTCGGCGATGGGTTCGGCCAGGGCCTCCTCTACCGGTCCCTCGGCGCGCACGACGACGCCACGCGCGGTGCGCCAGCGTTCGGGCAGGCGGTCGAAGTCGGCCTCGGCCACATGCAGCTTGCAGCCGCGGCGACGCTGGCCGGCCTTTTCCAGGGCGTCGAGGAAGACGGGGATCAGTTCATCGGCCCGGCTGGCGACGATGCAGCAGGTGTTGAGCGTGTTGCAGACCTTGCGGTCGAGCGAGTGGTAGGCGGCGGCATAGAACCGCTCGGCGTCCGCCGTCTCGTCGGCCACCATCCAGGCGCCGCCCGTGCCGTGCAGGCTGACCGGCGTGCCGGCCTGCCGGGCGATGGCGCCGAGCTGGGCGACGGCGGGGCCCGAGCCGCGCGCCACCGCCAGCGACAGGCGGCTGTCGGCGAACATCGCCCAGCCGGCGGCATGGGCGGCGGAGTCCACCAGGGTCGCCGCGCCCTGGGGCAGGCCAGACTCGGCCAGGGCGGCGTCGAGCGCCTCGGCGACGATGGCGCGGGCGGTGCCGAGCGCGTCCGAGCCGATGCGGAAGACGACGGTATTGCCGGCCCGGATCACGCCCGTCGCGTCGGCGAAGACGTTGGGACGGCCCTCGAAGACGAAACCGACGACGCCCAGGGGCGCCATGACCTGCTCCACGCTCCAGCCGGCGTGGTCCACGCGCTCGAGCACCCGGCCGCGCGGCGGCGCGGCGTCGCGCCAGGCGCGGAGGCCCGCGACCATGTCGCGGCGCATGGCGTCGGTGGCGGCGAGGCGGGTGGTGGAGCGGCCCCGTGCGCGGGCGCCTTCCACGTCGGCGGCGTTGGCGGCGGCGATGCGGGTCCAGACCCCCTCGTCCTCGAGGCGCGCGGCGAAGGCCTCGAAGAAGGCGGTGATGGCGTCGTCGGGGACTTCCCCCATCCGCGCGAAGGCGGCGGTGGCGCGGCCGACGGCCCCGGCCGCGGCGGCCTGCTCGCGGGCCGGGATATGCAGCAGGTCGCCGGTGTCCTGGACCACGACGAGACGGTCGCCGGCCCGGAATGCGGCGGCCAGCTCGGGGCTCACATGGGCGACGCGGTCGCCGCCGAACGGGATCGCCTGGCCCGGCGCCAGCGCCTCCAGCCGTCCTCCGCTCCTCGATGCGCCGCCGTCGTCCACCACGGACCTCTTATGCTCAATCTGAGCCTTACTACGCTCCCGAGGGAGGGTCGGCTACCCCGGCGCCGCTGCGTGAGCCGCCAGCGCCAGGTCATCGGCGTGGATGAGCGGGCCGGAGGTGTAGCCGAGCGCGCCTTCGATGGCGTCGGACTTCAGGCCGCAGATGCTGGCCGCATGGTCGGAGGGATAGCGCACTAGGCCCCGGGCGATCTCGCGCCCCTGGTCGTCGCGGACCACCACGGCGTCGCCCTTGTCGAAGCGGCCGTCCACGGCGCGGACGCCGGCGGCGAGCAGGCTCTTGCCCTTGCGGACCGCCTCGGCGGCGCCCTTGTCGACCACCAGCGCCCCGGCCGGGGCGAGCGAGCCGGCGATCCAGGCCTTGTAGGCGGCGTTGGGGCTGACCGCGGCCTCGATGACGGTGGTCGGCGCGCCCGCCTCGATGGCCGCGAGCGGCGAGGGGCGCTCGCCCAGCGTGATGATGGTGGCGCAGCCGGCGTGGCTGGCGATGCGGGCGGCCTCCAGCTTGGTGGCCATGCCGCCGGTGCCGACCCCGGCGCTGGCGTTGGCGCCGCCCGCCATGGCCTCGATCTCGGGCGTCAGGCGGCCGACGCGCGGGATCAGGGTGGCCGACGGGTCGCGTCGGGGGTCGGCGGTGTAGAGGCCGGCCACGTCCGACAGCAGCACCAGGGCCTCGGCGCCCACGAGCTGCGCCACGCGGGCCGACAGCCGGTCGTTGTCGCCGACGCGGATCTCCTCGGTGACGACGGTGTCGTTCTCGTTGATCACTGGGATGACACCGAAGCCGAGCAGGGTCTCGACCGTGGCGCGGGCGTTCAGCCACCGGCGCCGGACCTCGGTGTCGTCGCGGGTCAGCAGCACCTGGGCGCAGACGAACCCGAGGGGCCCCAGCGCTTCCTCCCAGGCGCGCATCAGGGCCGACTGGCCGGCGGCGGCGGCGGCCTGCTTTTCCGGCAGGGTCAGGGCGCGCTTGCCCAGGCCCATGCGGCGGCGGCCGATGGCGACGGCGCCGGACGAGACGATCAGCACCTGCTGGCCGCGGGCTCTGAGGCGCGCCACGTCGGCGGCGAAGTCGGCCAGCCAGGCGCCGTGGGCCGCGCCGTCCGGACCCACCAGGAGGGCCGAGCCGACCTTGACCACGACCCGCCGGGCGGCGGTCAGCTCATGGACCGGCGCCGTGACGGTCAAGGCGTCCACCCCTCGGGCTCGGCGCCCTCAGCCGCGACCTCGGCCTTGCGCTGGCGAACAAGAGCGAAAGCCTCGCGCAGCAGTTCGGTGACGCCCATGTTGGCCGCGCCGGACACCAGTCGGACCTTTACACCCGCGGCGGCCTCCAGCTCGGCCTTCCGCGCCTCGCGGGTCTCCTCGTCCAGGGCGTCGATCTTGTTGAGCGCCAGGATCTCGGACTTGTCCTCCAGGCCCTCGCCATAGGCTTCCAGCTCGTGGCGGACGGTGCGCCAGGCCTTGGCCACGTCCTCCTGCGTGCCGTCGACCAGGTGGATCAGGACGGCCGTGCGTTCCACGTGGCCCAGGAAGCGGGTGCCGATGCCCGCGCCCTCGCTGGCGCCCTCGATCAGGCCGGGAATGTCGGCCAGCACGAACCGCTCGCCCGCCGACAGGTCGACCATGCCGAGGTTCGGGGCCAGGGTCGTGAAGGGATAGTCGGCGATCTTGGGCCGGGCGGCGCTGGAGGCGGCCAGGAAGGTGCTCTTGCCCGCGTTGGGCAGGCCCACGAGGCCGACGTCCGCGATCAGCTTCAGCCGCAGCCAGATGGCCCGCTCCTCGCCGTCGAGCCCGGGATTGGCGTGGCGCGGCGCCTGGTTCACCGGCCCCTTGAAGTGGGTGTTGCCGAAGCCGCCATTGCCGCCCTTGCAGAGGAGGACGCGCTGGCCCGCGTGGTCCATGTCGACGATGAGCGTCTTGTCCTCGTCCAGGACCTCGGTCCCCACCGGCACCTTCAGCACCACGTCGGCGCCCGCGGCGCCGTGGCGGTTGCGGCCCATGCCATGGACGCCGGTGCCGGCCTTGAAGTGTTGCTGGTAGCGGTAGTCGATCAGGGTGTTCAGTCCCTCGACCGCCTCGATCCAGACATCGCCGCCGCGACCGCCGTCACCGCCGTCGGGGCCGCCGTATTCGATGTACTTCTCGCGCCGGAACGAGACGGCGCCGGCGCCGCCGTTGCCGCTGCGGACGTAGACTTTGACCTGATCGAGGAACTTCATCGGGATACCAATCGTACCGTCAGGGCGGCGGCCAGCGATTTGACGGCCGCGCCGGGCAGGAAGGGGACAACGCCGTCCATCAGGGCGGTCTTCGGGCTCACCATGGCCGCCAGGCCCGCCCAGCCGACGGCCAGGACGATGGCGTGGCCGGCGAGGAACAGGGCCGTGAGGGCGACCCAGCCCTTCGCCCGCTCCGCGCCCCGGCCGCAGACGTAGGCCGCGGCGACCATGCCGGCGAGGAAGCCGGCGGTGGGGCCGGTGAGCGCCTTCCAGCCGCCCGCGCCGCCCGCGAGGACGGGGAGGCCGAACGCCGCCGCCGCCAGCCAGGCCAGCACCGCCAGCGCGGCGAGCCGTCCGCCGAAGAGGCCCGCCAGGACGCAGACGACATAGGTCTGCAGGGTGATCGGCACGGGCCCGATCGGAATCGAGACGAACGAGGCGCCCCACAGGGCCACCACGCCGGCGACGACCGCCGCCGCCTGGAAGGGCGGGGCGTGCGATGCGGATTTTCCTTTGCGGGCGCCGGCGGCGGTCATGAGGGGCGGTTATCACAACTGGCGCTCAGCGCCGTCAAAAATTGGAACCACGGAAGACGCGGAAGAGAAGGCGCTGCGCGTCTGTGTCCTTCCGTGTTTTCCGTGGTTTGGACGAACTGAGGTCGGACGGGCGTCAGGCCAGCCAGACCATCTTGCGGCTCGCGACCTTGCAGTCGCGGGCCAGGCAGTCCTGGGGCTCGACGTCTCCCGTGTAGAGGAAGCCCGCCTTGATCAGCACCTGGCCAGAGGCGGGGTTGTCGGCGAAGTGCCCCGCCCAGACCACGTTGCGCCGCCAGTCGGACTTCGCCCAGCGCAGGGCGGCGGTCAGCGCCTCGGTGGCGTAGCCGCGGCCCCAGAAGGGGCGACCCAGCCAGTAGCCGACCTCGGATCGTCCCGGCTGCTTCTCGTGGAAGCCCAGCATGCCGAGGAAGCCGAAGTCGCGGTGCTCGATGGCGAAGGTCGCCTCGCGTCGCGGGTCTTCGCGGGCGATCCGCGCCAGCCCCTCCTCCGCGTGTTCGACGGCGTAGGGGTAGGGCATGCGCGCCACGTTGCCCGCTACCCCGATGTCGTTGGCGAGTTCGGCCATGGCCGGGATGTCGGCGGCCGTGGGGCCGCGCAGGATCAGCCGTTCCGTCCCGATCGCGGGCCGTATGTCGAGTGCGCACATCTTCCTACCTCCCGGCCCCTTCTGTTGGTGTGTGGGGGCCCAAAACGACAGCGGGGAGCCCGGCTGACCGGACTCCCCGCGAAAGGTCGTCTTGTGTCCGGTCCGCCTTTTTGATGGGGCGGAACCGGATCAGAGAGGTTCCGCCTATTCGGCTGCGATGACCTTCTCTTGCGCCGGGACCACCGTGGCGTAGGTGCGGTTGTTTCGCTTGGTCACGAACTTCACCGCGCCGGTGATGAGGGCAAAGAGGGTATGGTCCTTGCCCATGCCCACGCCTTCGCCCGGCCAGAACTTGGTGCCGCGCTGACGCACGATGATCGAGCCGGCGTTGATGGCTTCGCCGCCGAACTTCTTCACGCCGAGACGGCGGCCCGCGGAGTCGCGACCGTTGCGCGAGGAGCCGCCAGATTTCTTGTGAGCCATTGTGTGCTCCTACCTTTTCCTGAGGGCGGGCCGACTACTCGGCGGCGCCTTCGTCCTTCTTGGCGGCGGCCTTCTTGGCGGCCGGCTTCTTGGCGGGGGCGGCGTCCTCGGCGGCGGCGTCCGCAGCCTTCGGGGCCTTGGCCTTGGCGGCCTTCGGAGCCGGAGCGGCTTCGGCGGCGACCGCCGGGGCCTTCTTCGGCTTGTTGAGGGTCGCGAAATCGAGGCCGCGGGCGCGGGCGTCCAGCTCGGCCTTGGTCACCAGAGAGACTTCGCCGTCCCACTTGGTTTCCTTGCCGCCGGCGGTGATGCCGGTGACGCGCAGAACCGTCTCGGCCTGGCGGTGACCGCGGGTGCGGCGATAGCCCTGGCGGCGGATCTTCTTGAAGATCTTCACCTTCTCGCCCTTGCGGGTCTCGATCAGGGTGGCCGCCACAGTGGCGCCGTCGATCAGCGGAGCGCCGACCGTCACGGCCTCGCCATCGCCGAGCATCAGGACCTCGCCGAACGCGACCTTCGCGCCGGGTTCGCCTTCCAGCTTTTCGACGATCAGCAGGTCGCCGGGCTGGACCCGGTACTGCTTTCCGCCGGTCTTAATCACCGCGTACATCGTTCTCGCCTTTGTATTTCTTCTTGATTGAAAGCGTGTTCGCGCCCCCGAGGCAGGCCCGGGGACGAGGAGGCGCGGTTATACAGACGGGCCGGGGAGAGTCAACGGCGGCGCGCCATCACCGGCCCGCGGGTGCGGCGCCTGAGCGCAGCCGGCCTGCGACACCCCAACATGAGTAATGGGCGCCTGTCGCCAGGGGCGCGGCCGATCTAGCGAACGGCCATGAGCTACACCGTCTTCGGTCTTCGCGGAACGCTGGGGCGCGCCGCCAGCCATGGCACTGTCCAGGCGGTGGTCGACGAGCTCGCCAGCATGCGCGCCGCCGGGTTCGCCGATCTGCAGGTGGGACGGCCCTACAGCCCGATGATGTCCGCCGAGTGCTTCCTCGCCACGGAGACGCGCGCGCTGGACCCCGCCTGAGGGGCGCCGCCGACGTCAGTCGCAGCAGGCTTCCTGCATGTCGGCGAGGTGACCGTCGCCGCCACCGGCCGCCGGGCCGTCGATCATGGGCGGATGGGCGAGGACGCTGATGATCTCCGCCCCGCGCTCGAGGCTGCGGTGGACAGGGCAACGGTCGGCGATCTCCATCAGGCGCGCGCGCTGGACCCCGTCGAGGTCGCCATGCAGCACGATCTCGCGCGCGAAGCGGTCCCGGCCCTCCAGGCCGGTGCGGGCGTGCAGCACCCGGACCTCGGCGCGGTCGAGCGGCCAGCCCTTGCGCTCGGCATAGAGCCGAAGGGTCATCACCGTGCAGGCGCCCAGCGCGGAGGCCAGCAGGTCGTAGGGGTTGGGCCCGGAGCCGAGGCCGCCGGCCTCGACCGGTTCATCGGCCAGGAAGCTCGAGCCCGCGACCGCGACCCGCACCTGGAACCGGCCCGCGCCCGTTTCGGACACGTTGACGACGTCAGGGTCGCTGGCGGGCGCTGTCATGGTCGGATCCTCTGCGGGTAGGGGCTTCCCCAGCCTATCAGTCCGGGCGCGGGTCGCGATAAGGGTTCGGCAATCCCGGTTCGCGGTATATGCGGCGCGATCTCCGCGGAAGGGTGAAGCGGCACGTGGCGGCCTGGCGTCTCAGTCTACTCGGTCAGTGCCAGCTGCGGACGCCATCGGGCGAGCCGGTGAATTTCGCCACGCGCAAGGCCCTGGCGTTGCTGGCCTATCTGTCCCTGCAGCAAAACCGCAGGGCGTCGCGCGAGCGGCTGGCCGCGCTGTTCTGGCCCGAAGGCGATCCCGAGCAGGCGCGCTTGAACCTGCGCAAGGCGCTCTCGATGATCCGGGCGGCGAAGCCGGCCGGCGAAGCGCCGCTGATCGCCACCGAAGGCGAGCTGGTGGGCATCCCCGAGGGCGTGCTGACCACGGATGTGGACGAGCTGGATCGGCGTCTCGCGCAGTCCCCGGCGGATGCGCTCTCGACGTATGCAGGTCCGCTCCTGCAGGATTTCTCGATCCGCGGCGCGCCAGACTTCGACGATTGGGTGCTGCTCCAGGCCCAGGCGCTGCACCAGCGGGTGGTCGAGCGGGTCGTCCAGGCTCTTGATGAGGCGCTCGCGGGTGGCGCGTCCCCGGAAGCGGCCGGCGAGACCGCCCAGCGCCTCCTCGCCCTGGATCCGCTGAACGAGCGCGCGCATCGCGTGGTGATGCGCGCGCAGATCCGCCAGGGGCGCCGGGCGGCAGCCGTCCAGCATCTGAGGGGACTGGAAGACCGGTTGAGGCGCGAGCTGGGCGTCGAGCCTGACGCGGCGACGCGCAATGTCCTCAATGAACGCGAGTCGCCCGCCGCTATCGCTCCCGTGGCGCTGGAGCCCGGCGGCAGATCAAGTGACGAGGACGCCTTCCGCGCTCCCTCGAGGCGGCGGGCGCGCCTCTGGGCCTGGCTAGCGCCGGCTATCGTCCTGGCGTCCGTGGCGGCCTGGGCCGCGTGGACATGGCGCCCGGCCGATCCTCCCGAGCTCGGGGAACTGCGCTCGCTTGCCTCCGTCCGCTTCGACTACTTCCAGCCGGACCTGTCGCCCAAGGGCGACTTCGTGGCCTTCAGCTCGCGGCGGCGCGTCCCGGGCAACGCCGACATCTATATCCAGAGCGTGGCCGGCGCGGCGCCGGTCCGGATCACCACCGATCCCGCAGTCGACGAGAATCCGGCCTGGAGCCCGGATGGCGCCGCTATCGCCTTCACCCGCGTCGAGATGGCCAAGGGTTCGCCCTGCCGAGTCATCGTCGTCGGCATTCCCCGGGGACGGGAGCGCGCTGTGGGGCTCTGCCCAGGCGGGGTTCCGTCTCGCCTAGCCTGGTCCGCAGACGGCCGCTCGTTCTATCTCGGCGGCCGCGCCGGCGTCGGTCGGCCGCGCAGCCTGTTCCGCATGGATGTGGCGACGGGTGAGGCCATTCGGGTCACGACGCCTCCCGAGGGCTACTGGGGCGACGACGAGCCGGTGGTCTCGCCTGATGGCCGCCACGTGGCTTTCATGCGCCGCGTGACCTGGACCTCCGTCGGGGTCTTCGTCCTGCGCACAGACAACGGCGAGGTCCGGCCGCTGAGCGAGGAGAGGGCGCGGCTCTGGGGACTCGCCTGGGCTCCCGATGGGCGAGGCGTGTTCTTCTCGTCGAACAGGCGTGGCGATACCGGGCTCTGGTGGCTTCCCTTGAAGGGCGGTGAGGAACCGCGGCGGCTGGCCGGAGGGTTCCAGGACGTCCACGCCGTATCGACCGCCCGCCGGGCGAACTCTCTGGTGTTCGAGGCCCTCTACAATCTGAGCGACCTTCGCGTTGGGCGGTCGGGGGCGGACCGGACTGGCGTCCCAGGCCTTCCCCCGCCTCAGCCCGGCAAGTCCGACTGGTTCCCGGCGGTCGCCCCCGATGGAGCGCTCGCCTTCGTATCGGATCGGTCCGGGAGCGAGCAGCTGTGGCGGTTCGCCGATGGCGCGCTCGATCGCCTGACGGATCTGCCGGGCATCACGAGTCAGAACCCACGGTGGTCGCCGGACGGACGACAGATCGCGTTCGTGGCCGTGCGCGACGGCCGGTCCAGCCTTTACGTGGTCGGACGCGACGGCGGTCCGATCCGGGTGCTTTCCAGCGGCGCGGTGGAAGAAGGCTCGCCCGTGTGGTCGGCGGACGGCCGGCACATCTATTTCGCGTCCAGACGGTCCGGCGCCTGGCGCATCTGGCGTACGGCGGCCGACGGGACGACTCCCGCTGAGCCGGTGACGGGCGATGGGCCGCGCGCCGTGCGGCTCGGCCCGGATGGCCGGAGCCTCTTTGTGGTCATCGATGGTCGCGCCGGAATCTGGATGGCGGATTTCGCGCAGGGGCGTGTGGCCGGCTCGTGGAACCTCGTCGAGCCGACCCTTGCCTCGGACGACTGGATGAACTGGGACGTCGTTGGCGGCGCCCTCTACTACAACAGGCGGTCGACCGATGGGTCCTCGGGAGAGGTCCGCCGTCGGGACCTCGCCAGCGGCGAGGATGGGCCCGCGCCGGGCGGCGGCGACGTCCCGATGCTCGCCAGTTTCGCCGCGACACCCGACGGGCGGCTGATCCTCACCTATCGCAGCGGCGAGATGCATCTGATGAGCGCCGACCTCCGTGGGGCGGGCCGGGGCCGGCGGTAGGCCGTCAGGACGATTCTCTCGCCCGACGGGCCTTACGAGTCGCTTTTCACGCTGATTTCACGCTCCGCGCCACGGTCGCCGGATCGCCTGCCCGATACGGCTCGGCCCATCGGCAGGCCGACCGCCGTTGAGAGTCGGAGTCCGGGCAGGCGCCTCCCCGCGCGCCCGGCCAGATCCCCAAGGAGTAATCAGTGAACCTCAAGTCCATGCTCTTCGGGGCCGCGCTTGCATGCGGCCTCGTCGTCGGGAGCGCCGCCAGTGCGGCCACCATCGTGACCATGACCACCCGCGACAACGTCGAGGCCGTGACGGGCCTGACCGGCGGCACGGTCATCAACTTCGAGGATATCGCCCCGGGCGCCTACACCCAGCTCACCAAGAACGGCGTGACGTTCTCGGGCACGGGCTCGGTGTCCGTCGATTCCCAGTTTAGCGGGCAGTACAACCTGCAGGGCAAGGCGCTGAAGGGCGTCTCGAACAAGGGGATGTTCTTCGACTTCGACGCGCCGATCACCGGTTTCGGCTTCTTCTTCGGCGCCTCGGACCTGGTCTGGACGCTGGCGGCGTACGACGCGAACGACAACCTGCTCGAGACCCTCCAGATCTCCCCGACCAGGCACAACAATCTCGGCAATTTCTACGGGATCAAGGCCAATGGGATCGCCAGCGCCAGGCTGACGACCACCTCGGCCGACTACGTGGGCATCGACGATTTCCGGACGTCCACCGCGCCGCTCGTGAATCCCGGCGCAGTTCCGGAGCCGGCTTCGTGGGCCCTGATGATCCTGGGCTTCGGGGCCGCCGGCGCGCTGCTGCGGCGGAACTCGGCCTCGCGGCCGGTCGTCGCCTGAGTGTGCACGAAAAAGGCGGCCCGGATCGCTCCGGGCCGCCCGACTTCCGTAGATCCTGCGCGGATCAGTACTGCAGGCGCAGGGTCACGCCGTAGGTGCGCGGGGCGCCCAGGAAGGCGTCGTACACGCTGATGGAGTCGTTGTTCTCGTCCACTTGGTAGGGGCCGTTGAAGCCGACCTGGATGTATTCCTTGTCGAACAGGTTGTTGGCCCAGAGCTCGACCGTGACGCGCTCGTCCTCGGTGCTGAGGCCCACGCGGCCGTTCACCAGGATCATGTCGTCCTGCACCTTGGACGGATGCAGGTCGGAGCCGGTGTTGTACCGCGAGGTGTACTTGCCCGAGAGGTTCGCCTTGAACTTCATCCCGTTGCTCAGCTCGCGCTCGTAGGTGCTGGCCAGGGAGGCCGACCACATGGGCGCGAACGAAAGCTGGGCGCCCGGCAGGCGACGCAGGCTGCCGAACCGGCTCGGGTTGCTGAGATCGGCGGCCGTGAACGGCTTGATCTCGGTCTCGGCGTAGGTGACGCCGCCCTGCAGGGTCAGGCCGTCGATCGGCGGCAGGTAGATGAAGTCGAGGTCGACGCCCTTCGACACCACTTCCGGCAGGGTCTCCACGACGAAGGCCGTGCCGATGAAGGTGTTCAGCTGGAAGTCGGTGAACTTCTGATAGAAGATCGCCGCGTTCAGCAGCAGGGACCGGTCGAGCCAGCTGGTCTTGGCGCCCAGCTCGTAGCTGTCGACGAACTCACCCTTGAAGCCCGTGTCGGCGTCCGGACGGAAGTCCGGGCCCGTGGCCGTGACCACCACGAGGTTCTCGCGGTCGAGGTTGAAGCCGCCGGCCTTGTAGCCCCGCGAGTAGGACGCGTAGGTCATGATGTCGGGGTTCCAGCGGTAGGCCAGCTTGGCCGTGCCGGAGAACTCCTCCTCGGTGCTCTTCTGCGTGAAGCGGCCCAAAGCGTCGAAGTCGTTGTTCTGGGAGTTCAGGCAGAGGCCGCCGACGATGGTTGTGGCGGTGGTCGTGCCGACGAGCCGGGCGAGGTTGGCGAACGCCGCCTCACCCTGGTCGCAGGTCGAGCCCGTGGAGTTGTACTGGGCGCGCAGCTTCTTCTCGTCGCGCGTGAAGCGCAGGCCGACGGTCAGCTCGAGCTGTTCGGTGATCGCGAACGAGTTGTTCGTGAACAGGGCGAAGGTGTCGCCGTTCTGCTTGTAGCGGTCGTCCGAACCCGTGCCCGCCTGCAGCGCCGTCCCGGGGGCGATGCCGATCAGGGCCGGTACGCCGCCGAGCACGCGGCCGGCGAAGTAGGGGTAGTAGTCCGTGCCGAAGCGCAGGACCGAACGGGACTTCAGGTCTTCACCGGCGTAGAAGCCGCCGACGAGCCAGTTCAGCTTGCCGTCCATGGCCTCGCCCGCCAGGCGCAGTTCCTGGCTGATCTGGCCGAACTCGACGAAGTTGGAGCCGTCGGAGGGCCGGTAGGCGATGTCGGCGGCGGTGAAGTCGCTGTCCTGGCCGGTTTCCGAGCGCCAGTTGCGGACCGCGGTGATCGAGGTCAGCTTCAGGCCATCGCCCAGGTCCCAGTTCAGCTCGGCCGAGACGCCCATGTCCTCGACGTCCTGGCTGGTCGCGCGGTTGGCGTAGCCCTGGCGGTCGAACGGGGTCGACGTGGTGTCGAGCGAGCCCGGACGCACGGCGTTGATGAAGTTGGCGCGGCTGTTGGCGGCCTGGCCGACCGACAGCTGGGTGCCGACGCAGCAGTTCTCGTCGCGCTTGGTGTAGTCGGCGATGAAGCGGATGGTCACGTCGTCGGTGGCGTCGACGTCCAGCATGCCGCGGACGGTGTAGAAGTTCTGGTCGTTGTCGCGCGTCTTGGTGCGCGGGCCGGGGCCGGTGATGATGTTCTGGTAGCCGTCACGCTGGCGCGTGCCGACGAAGATGCGGCCGGCGGCCTTGTCGCCCAGCGGACCGCTGACCGAGGCGGTCAGGCCCATCTGGTCGTAGTTGCCGTAGGTCGCTTCGCCCTGGGCGGTGAAGTCGCGGGTCGGGCCGGCGGTGACGACGTTGATCACGCCCGCCGAGGTGTTCTTGCCGAACAGGGTTCCTTGCGGACCCTTCAGCACCTCGATGCGGCTCACCTGGCCGAGGTCGCCGAACGACACGCCGTTGCGGGGGCGGTAGACGCCGTCGATCACCACGCCGACCGAGGATTCCAGGCCGGGGTTGTCGCCGACCGTGCCGACGCCGCGCACGCGGGCGGTCACGACGGTCTCGCTCGAGGTGGAGGTGACGGTCAGGCCGGGCGTCAGCACGGTCAGGTCGCGGATGTCCTTCACGCCCGCGTCCTGCAGCAGCTCGCCGCTGACGGAGGTGACCACGATCGGCACGTCCTGGAGGCGCTGCTCACGCTTCTGGGCGGTGACGACGATTTCCTGGATCTCGCGGCCGGTGTCTTCCTGGGCGGCGGCGTCCTGGGCGGATGCGGCGGACGCGAACGCGCTCGCGAGCACCACGGCGAGCGCCGTCGTGCGATACAGCATTTGGGATTTCATCTCGGTTCCTTCTCCCGGGGCGGCCGGTTTATGGGGAGGTCCGACCTGCTCCGATGGCGCGCCGGCTACGCGCGCGATCCCTTATGTGCAAAGGGATTGCGACGTTCTTCGAACCGCTTTTCGACAGTGTTGCCGGAAGGTCACGTTTCCGTCCCGCCTTGACACGTCCGAGGGCGGCGCGCGCAGTTTTGACAGAACATGAGGTGGGGAATGCGAGTTGGACTGGCGATCATGGCCGCGGGGCTGCTCGTGGCGGCGTGCTCGGGCCGCGAACCGGAAAAGGCCTCGGAGACCGCCGTGGCGCCGAAAGCCCCTCCGGCCGCGGCGCCCGTTCTGACGCCACCGGTCCCCCCGCCCGGGGCGGAAGCGGTCGACCTGGCCCTGAAGGCTGCGCAGGAATTCAACGTGGCGGCGCCGGCCGAACTGGCCGCCATCGCCGAGATCGAGGCGAAGTACGCGCCCGCCGCGCGGCGCGCGCTGGCGGCCGCGAGGACCGGGGACAGCCGGGCGATCCGGCGGCCGATCGAAGACGCCAACGCCGCGCGGAAGGCCATGGAGGCTCGCCTTGCCGCGTACCGCGCCGCGTCGGAGGCCTTGAGCGCCCAGGTGACCGCGGCCAGCGAGGCCTGCGCCGCGACGCCGGAGCTCACGGGGTATGCCGGGTGCGTCGCGCTGGCGACCGAGCAGACGACGCTGACGGGCGCCCTCGATTCCATCACCCAGCGCTTCGAGGCGGCCGAGGCGGCGTGGCGCCAGGAACGGACCCGCCTGGACGAGGCCGCCGCGACCGTCGCGCTGGAGCTTTAGCGGCGCCAGTAGCCCCGCTGTTCGTCCCAGACACCGTAGCGCGGGTCGTAGGGGTAGCCGCCGAAGCCGTAGCCGCAGGGATCGTCCTTCTTGCCGACCTGGCTGCCGATCAGTCCGCCGGCGATAGCGCCGATGGCGGCTCCGGTCTTGTCGTCCTTGGCGATGGCGGCCCCGGCCGCGGCGCCCAGGACGGCGCCCGCCGCGATGGCGGCCGCGCGGTTGCGCTCGTAGTCGCGCTGGCACGCTGAGACCCAGTCGTCGCCGTAGCTGGTGGTGGCGCAGCCGCCGAGGGATCCCGCCGCGAGGGCGCCGACGACGATCAGGGGAACGAGACGCATGGCTTCCTCCGCCGAGCTGTTACGGCACAGCTAACGCGCGGCGAGGAACGGCGTTCCGCGGTGGGGAACTTGGCCCCCCGGGCGCTCTTGAAGTGACGTAACGGCGCCCTACATGAGATCCGATCGCGCTCGGCTCCCCAGCCCCCTCCCAGGACCGAGCGACGGGTGTGCGGCCCTGGCGCCTTAGATGGCCGCCGGGGCCGCCTTCGTTTCGGGTCTACGATGCGGGTTTCACCCCGCCGCGCTCGAAGGTCCCGGCCGCGCCGGGGAAGACCACCGGGGTCTCGTGGCCGTCCGCGCCGATCGCGCTGAGGCCAAAGAACCAGTCGTCGATATTGACCGCCTTCAACACCGCCTGCCCTGTCGGCGGGACCACGCGGGAATAGGTCCACTGCGGGTCGGTCGTGCGGCGCCACCAGACGCGGTAGGCGGCCGCATCCGGCGCCGGTTTCCACTTCACGGTGGTGTCCGGGCTGACCGCGCCGGCGATCTCCACGCCCGTAGGCGGAGCCGGCGCGAGGGCGAGGGCCGCCATGGCCACGACGTTCAGCCGGGTCACCTGGGCGAGATAGGGGAAGTCGACGCCCTCGATGACATCGCCATAGCGGATGCCGTTCTCGGTGCGCAGGTCCTGGTGCTGGCGGGTGTAGTTCTCGGTGGACTCGGTGATGCGCACGGCGGGATAGCCCGCGCGCAGCAGCTCCACCTGGTCGCCGCCGCGGCCGAAGCGGTCGGTGCGGTAGACCATCACCACGTCGAGGTTGGTCAGGTACCGGTCGGCGAGCACGTCGAGGTAGCGGGCGAGGTTGCGCGATGGGCTGTCGACCTCGCCGCCATTGTAGCGCCGGCGGTTGGCCTCCTCGGGCGTCTCGGTCGAGCGGGTGCCCTCCGAGAAGACGCGGACGTGGGTGTTGTCGCGGACGCCGGACATCCCCTCGGTGTTGCCGATGATGTCGTTGTTGAGGTCGGCCTCGACCCGCCAGCCCTTGGCGCTCAGCCAGTCGGCCAGGATCTTGCCGCCCAGTAGGCCCTGCTCCTCGCCCGCCAGCGCGGCGAAGACGAGGGTGGCGGGAAACTGCTGCTTGCAGAGGATGCGCGCGGCTTCGATGACCGCCGCCGTGCCCGAGCCGTCGTCGTTAGCGCCGGGGGCGTCCGAGGTGAAGTCCTTCGGATCGGTGACCCGGCTGTCGTAGTGGCCCGAGATGACGATCACCCGGCCGGGGTCGCTCGTTCCCGGCAGGACTCCGACGACGTTGACCACTTCGGTCGGGCCGGCGAGGCGCTCGGCGGTCATGATCCGCGACGGCGTCTCGACCTGGAGCCGGCCGCCGCAGTCCTTGGAGGCGGCCTGCATCTCGGCGGCGATCCAGCGGCGGGCGGCGCCGATGCCGCGCTTGTCCGACTTCGTGTCCGAACCGGTGTGGCGGGTGCCGAACGAGACCAGCTTCTGGATCGTGGCCCGCTGGCGGGTTTCCGAGACCTGGCCGGCCAGGTCCTTCAGCACGGCGTGCTCGCCGCCAACCGATTGGGGGCTGGCCGACTGGGCATAGGCGGCGGATGACGCAAGGAGAGCGACAGTGGCGAGGAGGGCGATGCGCATGGCGCGGGACCTTGCCCCCGGCCGCGGTTCGTCGCAATACGCCGCGCATGAAGGCGGTCCCCCAATCGGGGGCCAAGAGGGAACTGGGGTGTGAAGCCCCGGCTGTGCCCGCAACTGTAAGCGGCGAGGGCCGCGTCCGATCCTCCGCGTCGATGGAGGACGCCACTGGAAACCCACGAGTGGGGTGGCCGGGAAGGCGAGGGGCGCGAACCCCGTGACCCGCAAGCCAGGAGACCTGCCGTCTTCGATCGTCGCTCGTCCGTGGCCCGGGACCAGGCCAAGGACCGGCAGAGCCGTGAAAGCCGCTCTGACGTCGCAGCGACTCCTGAACGGAGGCTGTAGACCTATGCGTACTCTTCTTCTGACCACGGCGGCCCTGGCGGCCGTCGCCACCGGGGCGCAGGCCGCCACCGCGGTGGACGAGGTGATCGTCACCGCCGCGCGCCTGCCCACCGATCCGAAGGTGATCACCGGCGCCCACGTGATCGACCGCGCCGAGATCGAGGCCCGGAACCTGCCGTTCGCGGCGGATCTGCTCTCGACCGTGCCGGGCGTCGGCGTCGCGCGGACAGGGGCGTTCGGCGGGACCGGCGCGATCCGCATCCGCGGCGCCTCGGCAGACAAGACCCTGGTGCTGGTGGACGGCGTGCCGGTGGGCGACGCCTCGGACCCCAGCGGGACCTATGACGTGGGCGCGCTGCAGACGGCGGACCTGGAGCGGGTCGAGGTGCTGTCGGGGCCGCAGGGCTCGCTGTGGGGCTCGGAGGCGATCGGCGGCGTCGTGAGCTTCAACACCCGCGCGCTGGACGGACTTCGTGCCGACCTGGAGGCCGGGTCGTATGGCACGGTCCGCGGCTTCGCGGGCGTCGGCCGTTCGGAGGAGGTCTATGCTGTCAGCGCCAGCGTGGCCGCCTTCCGCGCGGACGGGATCTCGAAGGCCGACACCGGCACGGAGAAGGACGGCCTGGAGAGCTTGAACGCCAACCTCTCGGGCCGTCTCCGGGTCTCGGAGGCCGTGCGGCTGGACGGACGTATCCGCTATTCCTGGTTCGACGCCGAGACCGACGGCTTCGCGCCGCCGACCTTCGCGCTGGGCGACACCGACAGCCGGGCCAAGAGTCGGACCTGGCAGGGGTTCGCGCGGGCGACGGTCGATGCGTTCGGCCTGACACACGAGGTCAGCATCAGCGCCTACGACCTGCATCGGCGCAGCCTGTCGTCGTTCCCGGCCAGCTTCGACGCCGACCGCCAGGTGCTGCGCTGGACGGCCGCGCGCGGGGACCGTTTCATCGCTGGAGTCGAGCGCCAGGAAAGCGGGGCGGACCTCTCGTCGGGCGCGAGCCTCGATCTCTCCAACACCGCAGTGTTCGCGGTGGGCCGCGTGGACGCCGGGCCGCTGACCCTGACCGGCAGCGTGCGGCACGACGATCCCGAGGCGTATGCGTCGAAGACGACTGGACGGCTGGCGGCGGCGGCCAAGCTGGGCGCAGGCTTCACGGCGGTGGCGTCGGCGGGGACGGGCTTCAAGACGCCCACGATCAGCCAGGCGGTTTGCGACTTCTGCTTCGCGCCGCCGGTTCCGCTGAAGCCTGAACGGGCCGAGGGCTACGACCTGCGGCTGGGCTGGGCCAATGACCGGATCTCGACGGCGGTGACGGCCTACCGGCTGCTCGTGCGCGACCAGATCGCCTATGTGGCCAGCCGCTACATCAACATCGCCAAGACCAGCTCCAGCGGCCTCGAAGCCGAGTTCGACGCGCAGCTCTCCGACTCGCTGCGGCTGAAGCTGGCCTATGCCTGGACCGATGCTGTCGACCGGTCCACCGACCGCAGCCTGCTGCGCGTGCCCGATCATTCCGGCTCGGCGGCGCTGTTCTGGTCCGAGGGCGCCTGGAGCGGGGCGGTCACCGTGCGCGGCGAGTCGAGCCAGTCGGACACGGCCCGCGACGGCTTCAGCCGCGCGCGGCGGGACGGGTTCGTGACGGCCGACGTCTCGGGCGCCTATGCGGTGAACGAGCAGGTCAGCCTGACCGCGCGGGTCGAGAACCTGACCGACCGCCGCTACCAGGAGGTGCTGGGCTACCGGGAGACGGGCCTTGCCGCCTACGTCGGCGTGCGGTTCAGGAACTGAGGTCGACGCCCGGGGGGGAGCGCCGTCCGCTCCCCCCCGATCGGCGGCGGGGTCCTGACGTCCGGCCACGGCGCGGCCTATACACGGACCGCGCAGCAGGAGGAGCCAGGATGAGCGGCATCGGCGGATCGACAGCGGAACGCGAACTTTCCGAGCTGAAGCCGTGGGCGAACCCGGCGCCTGCGATCACGGTGGAGGAACGCCGCGCCCGGATCGCCAAGGCCCAGCGGCTGATGGGCGATCTGGGGGTCGACGCGCTGATCGTCGGGGCCGGCGCCTCGCTGCGCTACTTCACCGGCGTCGCCTGGGGGGCGACCGAGCGGCTGGTGGCGATGCTGCTGCCGCGCGAGGGCGGGCCGGTGATGGTCTGTCCGCGGTTCGAGGAAGGGTCGCTCAAGGCTGGGATGGCCTTCGAGGCGCCGCTCCGCCTGTGGGAGGAGCACGAGAACCCCTATGCGCTGGCGGCCGCGTTGCTGGCCGAATGGGGCGCCAAGTCCCTGGCGATCGACCCGGCCCTGGCCTTCTTCATGTTCGACGGCCTGCGGGCGTCGGCGCCCGGCGTGGAGATGCGCAGCGGCGCGCCGGTGGTCGACGGCTGCCGGATGATCAAGTCGGCGGCCGAGCTGGCCCTGATGTCCCAGGCCAAGGCCATGACGCTGGAGGTTCACCGCCGGGCGGCGCGGATCCTGCGGGCGGGAATCACCACGGGCGAGGTGCGGCGCTTCATCGACCAGGCGCACCGGGCGCTGGGCGCGGACAACGGCAGCTCGTTCTGCGCCGTGCAGTTCGGTGAGGCCTCGGCCTATCCGCACGGCCTGCCGGGCGAACAGTCCCTGAAGGACGGCGACCTGGTGCTGATCGACACCGGCTGCCAGGTGCAGGGGTACAACTCGGACATCACCCGCACCTACGTCTTCGGAACGCCGACGCAGGAGATGGTCCGCGTCTGGGCGGTGGAGAAGAAGGCCCAGGCGGCGGCGTTCGCGGCGGTGAAGCCGGGCGTACCGTGCGAGGAGATCGACGCGGTGGCGCGCCGGGTGCTGGCGGCCGAGGGCTTCAGCCCGGACTACGACCTGCCGGGCCTGCCCCACAGGACGGGCCATGGCATCGGCCTGTCCATCCACGAGGCGCCGTACCTGGTGCGCGGCGACCGGACGCCGCTCGCGCCCGGCATGTGTTTCTCGAACGAGCCGATGATCGTGATTCCCGGGACGTTCGGCGTGCGGCTGGAAGACCACTTCCACGTCACGGAGGATGGCGCGGCCTGGTTCACCGAGCCGCAGGTCAGCCTGGAGAAGCCGTTCGGCTAGGGTCTGTACTCATAACCCTTGCTGAGTGGGGCGACGCTTGATTCAAGGCTACCGAAAGGAGCCTTGGTATGGCGCGTTACGATCTGAGCGAGGCGGAGTGGCGGCTGATCGAGCCGTTGTT
>NZ_QFYS01000029.1 GCF_003254525.1 Phenylobacterium kunshanense | reverse complement strand
TGTTCGCCATGCTCCCCAGCTGTTTACAACGTGGCGTTGACGTGAATGGCCAGCACTCCGTCGTCCTCGGAGCTGCCAAAGTTGATGGAAGCCCGTCCGTCGGATCCGACGGTGACGGTCTTGCCCGTGCAGGAGGAGCCGCTCTTGGAGCCGGAGATGACGTCGCAGTAGGTGCCGGCGGGCAGGCCCGTCTGCAGGGAGCTGTTCAGGTCGTAGTTGTCGTTGTTGAAGGCCACGAAGCCGCGGCTGCCTCGGCTGAAGGAGATCTGGTTGCTGCCGTTGTCCCACCAGTTCTGGATCTCGTCCGAGCCCACGGTGTTTCGGAAGGCCACCATGTTGTAGATCTGGCGCCAGCGGTGCTCACACACCCAGCCGCCGCTGCAGGAGTTGTCGCTATTGAAGATGGGCGAGGCGATGTTGTGGCCGTCGGTGGTGGGCGGGCCCTGATCGGTGTCCGTGAAGGAGAAGGAGGACATCACGCGGGGAGTGCCGAAGGGGTGCGCCAGCATGAAGGCGGAGGCCATCTTGTACTGCTTGGGCACCTTGTAGGTCAGAACGTCGGCGCCTCCTGCTCCATGTCCGCGCTGATTGTCGTGGTTGTCGACGAATACCAGGGAGCGGTCGGAGGCAGCGAAGCCCCAGGCGGTGCCCCAGTTGGTCAGGTACTGCAGCTGGTCCTTGCCGCGGAAGACCTTGCCGATGGAGTCGGAGTGGCGGAACTCGGTGATGGCGCCCAGTCCGGTGTACTCGGACTTGCTGATGGCCTCG
>NZ_QFYS01000028.1 GCF_003254525.1 Phenylobacterium kunshanense | reverse complement strand
GGCTTTTGACACATCCAACCTACTGGGTACCAGCTTAGATGCTGTTAGCAGTGCTCACCACCCAAGAGCGGAGGACAGCAACATCGGCATAGACACCGGGGTAGTTGGAGTAAGCGCATCCGTATCCCCAGGAGACAACACCGACGAGGACTCCGCCGGAGACCAGTGGGCCACCGGAGTCACCCTGGCAGGCATCCTTGCCGCTGGCAGCAGCGCAGATCATGGTGTTGCGGATCTGGCTACCGTATCCGTAGGTGGAGGAAGCACACTGGCTCTGGCTAACGATGTTCACGTTCACGTACTGCAGCTGGGAGGGGATGGAGCTGGATCCGGACGACTGGGTACCCCAACCGGAAACGGCGGCAGAGGCTCCGTTAGCTGGGTTGTAAGTGGCCAGGCTAATAGCCTTGATGCTTGAGCTGAAGCTCAGGGAAGAGCTCAGACGGATGACAGCGATGTCGTTGACCATGGTGTTAGCGTTGTATCCCTCGTGGTTCTTGAAAGAGGAAACCTTGGCGACGACGCCACCAGAGCTCCAGTAGCTGGATCCAGCACGGATCTGCAGGACGGAAGCGGACACGGACTGCAGACAGTGAGCGGCGGTCACAATGATGTTGGCAGAGTAGATGGATCCACCGCAGGAGTGGCTGCCACTGCGCTGCAGGGAGATCTGCCAGGGGAAGCTGCTGATGGTGGTAGCAGAGCCGCCGACAATGCGGCCATCCAACTGAGGCAGGAGTCCCTCAGGGACGGTGCCTCCCAGGGCGCAGACCACGGCGGACAAGAGGATCA
>NZ_QFYS01000027.1 GCF_003254525.1 Phenylobacterium kunshanense | reverse complement strand
GCGTCGGCTGCCTGCGATCCTCACCCGCGACGTAGGGGCTCATCTGCGCCCCGATATCGTGATGTCAGAAGTCTGCGCTGCTTCGCATTCCTACGCAGCCGCGGTGGGCAGCAGACATTGGCATCCGTTTCCGAAGCGGTCACTTGGCCACGGCGGATCAAGGGGCCGGCGGCGGGTGGGCGATCGCCGGCCTGCGCACATCCAGCGTCCCGAGCGCACAGATCGCAAGATTGCCGTGCCGCAGACCACGGGCCCAACGGCCGGCGTGCGCCCTGAGGTGTCCCCAGCGATCAGCGCATTCGGCGCCCCCAATCGGGGGATGCCCGGCAGGGTCGCGGCCAATACACAGAGCTGACCTAGTGACCGAGTTCGGGGAGTGACATGGTGGTGTTCGATTGGAAGCGCGTTTCGTTGGCGCTCGCCGCCACGACGGGCGGCATGGCATTGGCCACAAGCGCTCACGCGACGGTGGTGCAATGGGCCGATCTGACGGATGCTTCAACTGACGCCGCTGGCGTGTGGACGATCAACGGAAACATCATGGTCGGAGGGGACGTTGTCGGGGTCACCTTCACAGGTACGGGCGTGCGGTTCGCACAGACGAATGGCGGCTACAATTACTATGAATCGGGGAACGCTTACACCAACGGCGAAGTGGAAAACCGCCCCGAAACGCCAGATATCATCGCGATCCAATCTGGAAGCTTGAAAACAATATCGTTTTCGAAAGCCGTTTCTAACGTCTATTTGGCGCTTGTGAGTTGGAACAACAACTCCGGCACCTTTAATCAG
>NZ_QFYS01000026.1 GCF_003254525.1 Phenylobacterium kunshanense | reverse complement strand
TCGACTTGCCCGATCCGGACGCCCCGACGAGGGCGACCAGTTCGCCGGTATCCAGATCGAGGTCGATACCGTTCAGGACTGGCGTGACCTCCTCGCCATTGCGGAAGCTCTTTTCGACGCCGCGGGCCTCGAGCAGCCGGCTCATTGCTGAATCGCCTCCAGCGGATCGACCCTCGAGGCGGCCCTGGCCGGCAGGGCCGACGCGATAACGGCTCCCAGAGTGGTCAGGAGGAAGACCGCGAGATAGCCCCCGCGCTCCGGGGCGATTGGCAGGACTGGCCCGCCGTCGGCCCCGATCAGCGACGCCAGCCAGCGACAGAGCCCGTAGCCAAGGCCGCACCCGAGGAGCGCGCCAGTCACCCCGATCAGGAATCCCTGCAACAGAAAGACGCGAGCGATGAACCCACCGGCGACGCCGGCCGCGCGCATGATCCCGATCTCTGGCCTGCGTCGATAGGCCGACAGGACCAGGGCGCTCGCGACGCCGATCAGGATGGAGACCAATGAGAACAGCTGAATGAGGCGTCCTGTCTGGTCCTGAGCCTGCAGCGCATCGTCGAGCGAGGCGTTCTTCTCCTGCCAGGGCGTGCTCCGAAGGCCGGTGGCGTCCCTGAGGAAGCGGGCGACTTCAACGGCCTCCTGCGGCCTGTCGAGCTTGATCTCGATGTTCGTCACTCCTTCCGGCAGGCGGAACAGCGGCCGTGCCGTCTGCAGCGTCAGGAACAGCACCCGCGAATCGAGGCTCTCCAGCCCGGTCCTGTAGACGCCACGAATGGTGAGCAGCCGTTCGGC
>NZ_QFYS01000025.1 GCF_003254525.1 Phenylobacterium kunshanense | reverse complement strand
TTTTTGCTTGCTATAATCGTTTATTGAAGAAACCCCTCAGAATTAAGGAACATCAACTGCTTAGTAGGAGATGCCGGTGTTGTCGCGGATCCAGTCCAGGTATCCGGTGACGCGGCTGAAGACGGCGGGAGCACCAGACTGGCAGCCAGCGGCGGATCCGAAGGAGGTCACTCCGACCAGGCGGTTGCCGTCGTGTGTAACCAGGGGGCCACCAGAGTCGCCTCCGCAGGTGGACTTGCCTCCGTCAGTGTTGATGCAGATCATGTTGTCGTGGAGAGACCAGGTGCGGCTGCAATCACTTTGGGAAATGATCTGGACATCGACGGACTGGAGCCAGTCGGGCAGTGGGCTGCCATCGTAGGTGCCGCCCCATCCGGAGGCCACGGCCCACCATCCGGCGTAGTCCTGGTAGCGGTCGTTGTAGCTGGGCAGCTCAACCTTGTTGACCAGGCTCCAGAAGTCGACGTGCGGGGTACGGATCAGGGAGATGTCGTTGTGCAGGTTGCCGCTGTTGTAGTGGTGGTGCTGGATGATGTCGCCACTGCCCACCCAGTGGGTGTACTGGGGCTGGGTGCGGATGCTGGCTCCGTAGTTGATGGTCACTCCACTGGCTCCGTTGGTGCAGTGAGCGGCGGTCAGGACCCAGGTGTTGCCGATGATCGAGCCACCGCACCACCAGTTTCCGTTGCCGCTGAAGAGCAGACCCACGATGTAGGGCACCTTGCCCTCGTAGGCTGGGTAGCCGTTGGTGATGCGACCCTGAATGTCCTTGATGGGCGTCGGGGTCAGCTTCTGGGCGGGAGCGGGCACAGCAGTAGTTGCGGCCACGGCCAAGGCCAGGAACACGAACAGTTTCATCTTGGTCAAG
>NZ_QFYS01000024.1 GCF_003254525.1 Phenylobacterium kunshanense | reverse complement strand
AGCGGCGGGAGCAACCATGTTTCAGGTGGCCGGGTGAGCGAGCCAGGGTTGGCCGCGGCTGAGGATGAGGTTGGCGGCTTCGATGAGCTTTCGCATGACGGCGACGGTGACGAGCTTGCGGGCCTTGCCGGCGGCCAGGAGGCGTTCGGCGAAGGCCTTGAAGCCGGGGTCGAAGCGCTTGGCGATGACGGCGGCGAGGTAGAGCATCCGGCGCGGCCGGGCGCGGCCACCGATGATGAATCGCAGGCCTTTCCATTGGCCCGAGTCGCGGTCGAAGGGCGCGACGCCCAGGAGGCTGGCGGCCTGGCCGCGCTTCATGGCGCCCAGTTCGGGCATGCGGATCACCAGGCTGGCGGCGATGATCGGGCCGATGCCCGGCAGGCTCGTGAGCAGGCGGAAGCGGACAAGCAGGTCGGCCTCGGCCTTGATGCGGGTGAGGATGCCGAGGCTGAGCCTGGCCTTCGCCCGCTCCAGCGCGCGGATCTGGGTCCGCAGCAGGGCAGCGACGTCCTTGAGCGTGACACTGTCCATGAAGGTCTTGAGCCCGACGATCTGGTCGGTGATCTGCTCGTAGGCCGTCAGCCGCTCGGCAAGCTCGACCAGGCGCGGGTCCTGGGCCGCCTTCACTGCCTCCACCTGCGCCGTCGCCGCCGCGATCAGCCTCGCGTCCAGCCGGTCGTTCTTGGCCCGCCAGCGCTTCAGCTGCGCAAACCGGCGCACCTCCAGCGGCTGGTGCACCACCACCTCGAAGCCGGCCGCCTCCAGCGCCGCACGCACGCCCCGCTCGTAGCCGCCCGTGGCCTCGAGGCCCACACGGCCCACCTCCCGCGCCTTCAGCCAGCCGATCAGCTCGCTAAACCCTGCCGTACCGTTCTCGATCCGCAGCTCGTCCTCCAGGCCGTGCACGGCCACATCCAGCCCGCGCTTGCCGACGTCGATCCCGGCCACCTTCGTGCTAGACTGCCGCTGTTCCACTCGACCCCTCCTTGTGGCTTCGGACCTTCAAGTCCCTGCAACCATCCGGGTCATGGAATGTCGGCGGCGGCCCAGCTCCCGCGCAGCCGTAAGGCTCTGGGGGACACGGCCCCTCCACCGACAGCCCGCCTGGCGCGGCTACGCCAGGCGGGCGTCCCGGAAGACGTCGCCACTGTAGCAGCCAGCCAACAAACAAGGGGGACCG
>NZ_QFYS01000023.1 GCF_003254525.1 Phenylobacterium kunshanense | reverse complement strand
TGACGTGACCCCCGTTTCTCATCCAGTCGTAACGAGAGTCCTGGGTTGATCTGAGCCGTGCTCGGCGGGGGTTGCAAGAGGCCGGCGCGCGGAGACATCAGGTATCGCAGCGTGCCGGCCGGACTCTCCGGATAGGGCTCGGGCGTAGTCCCCTGGCGTCAGCCAGCCGAGCTTCGAGTGCGGCCGGGCTTCGTTGTAGTCGCGCCGCCAGGTCTCCAGCACGGCGCGGGCATGGGGCAGAGAGCGGAAGAGCGTCTCGTTCAGCAGCTCGTCTCGGAGGCGGCCGTTGAAGCTCTCGTTGAAGCCGTTCTGCTGCGGCTTTCCCGGCGCGATGTAGTGCCAGCCGACGCCGGTCTCGTCGGCCCAGCCGAGGATGGCGTTGGAGGTGTACTCCGTGCCGTTGTCGCTGACGATCATGTCGGGTCGCCCGCGGTGAGCGATGATGGCGTCCAGCTCGCGAGCGACCCGGCGCCCCGACAGCGAGGTGTCCGCCACCAGGGCCAGGCACTCGCGCGTGCAGTTGTCGATCACCGTCAGGATCCGGAAGCGCCGCCCGTCGGTCATCTGATCGGAGACGAAGTCCAGGCTCCAGCGCTGGTTGGGCAGCAGCGGCGCCTCGATCGGTCGCCGGGTCCCCATCGCCCGCTTGCGACCGCCGCGCCGACGCACGGTCAGCCGTTCCTCACGGTAGATCCGCTGGACCCGCTTCCTGTTCACCGCCTGGCCTTCCCGCCGCAGCAGCACGTGCAGGCGGCGATAGCCGAAGCGCCGCCGCTCCTGGGCCAGCGCCTTCAGCCGTTCGCGCAGGGCGCCATCGTCGGGCCGCGTCGCCTGGTAGCGCACGCTCGCCCGATCCGCCCCGATCACCCGGCACGCCCGCCGCTCGCTCATCTCGTAGGTCGACTGCAGATACGCCGCAGCCTCCCGATGCGCGGCGGGCGTCACCACTTTTTTCCCAGCAGATCCTTCAGCGCGACGTTGTCGAGCATCGCGTCCGCCAGCATCCGCTTCAGCTTGGCGTTCTCGTCCTCCAGCGCCTTCAGCCGCCGGGCCTCCGACACGTCCAGCCCGCCAAACTTGGCCTTCCACTTGTAGAACGTCGGCGAGCTGAGACCGTGCTTCCTGCACAAATCCGCCACCGGCACGCCGGCCTCCTGCTCCCGCAGGATCCCGATGATCTGCTCTTCCGTGAACCTTGATCGCTTCATTCGTCCGTCCTTTGGTCGGGCGGACTCTAGCTATTCCTGGCTGAGTTTCAGGGGGTCACGTCA
>NZ_QFYS01000022.1 GCF_003254525.1 Phenylobacterium kunshanense | reverse complement strand
CCGCTCGTCGTCGCGCCTGAGCTCTCCGACGACGCCGAGCTCTCCTCGTACCCATCCGGTGAGCACCGCGGGCGCGCGGGTCAGGCTTTCGGGATTTTGTTGATGCGGGCCGCGGCGGAGTTGCGGCCATCCGGCCGAGGGCGAACCTGATCGGCAGGTCTTCGAAGGTGTCGGGGTTGTAGTCGTCGAGCCAGGCCGTGGCGTCGGCATGGTTGGGGTGTTTGGGATCGGCGCGGGCGTCGAGCAGGTCGTAGAAACCGGGGACGCCGCCGCAGTCTTGCGGCGGGCCGTTGCGCTCGCCGGCGAGGTAGCGGGGATAGCGGACGGCCGGTGCGCCGGGACGAATGTTGCTGACGACGATCCTGCGCTCCCAGCTGTCGCCGAAGTCGTAGGTGTAGTCGATGATGGTCTTGCCGGGCCCGAGCACCTCGCACAGGCGGACCTTGGCCGCGTCCTTGCGGGGCTCGGTCCCCCAGTCCTCGTCCATCGGCAGGCCATAGGTCCGCCCGCCGACCCGGAACTCTCAGAGGTGATAATCCATCCAGCCGACGGTAGGCTGGACGATGTCGTGCAGGACCTTCAGCGTGATGGAGGTCGGGACCTCGACCTCGCGCCAGATCAAGGGGTCGGTGTCCTTCAGCTCGATGCGGACCGAAGCGATCTCGGCGAAGCTGCCGGCGGCGTCTTGGGGCTTCATGCCGCCAGCTTGTCAGAGCCTCGCTTCCAGTTCCACGGCAGCAGCTCGTCGAGCCGGTGGACCGGGTGCTGGGCGATGCGGGCCAGCACGTCCGCGAGCCAGGCCTGCGGATCGACGTCGTTCAGCTTGGCGGTGACGATCAGGCTGTAGAGCACGGCGGCGCGCTGGCCGCCGCGATCTGAGCCGCAGAAGAGCCAAGCCTTGCGCCCGAGGGCCACGCCGCGCAAGGCGCGCTCGGCGGCGTTGTTGGAGAGGCAGATCCGTCCGTCGCTGAGGAAGCGGGTGAAGGATGGCCAGCGGCGCAGCATGTAGCTGAACGCCTTGGCCAGGTCGTGGCCGCGCGAGAGCTTGTCGCGCGTCTGGAGCATCCAGGTCTCGAGCTCTTCCACCAGCGGCGCGCTCCGGACTTGGCGCATGGCCAGGCGCTCGGCCGGCGACCGGCCGACGATCTCGCGCTCGATGGCGAAGAGCGCGTCGATCCGCTGAACCGCTTCCAGCGCCAGGGGATAGACCGGCTTGGCCTTCTCGCCGCGGGCCTTCTTGAGGGCGGCTGTCTCGACATCGGCCAGCTCGAAGACCTTGCGGCGGCCGTGCGCCCAGCAACTCGCCTCCAGGATCGGCGCAGGCGTGCTCTCGCGCGCATACAGATCGCCATAGCCGCCGTAGGCGTCG
>NZ_QFYS01000021.1 GCF_003254525.1 Phenylobacterium kunshanense | reverse complement strand
CTGCCGAATCTGCTGTCGCTGGAAAGTGGAAACTAGGGCCACCCCCTCGCTGCGGACGCCGGGTGAGGAAAGAATGCGGGCCCGGCGCGTGTCCGGCTCCAGGCTGACGTGGGCGCTGTTGGACGTCACCTCGTCGGTGAGACGCACCGCGAGCCCCTCCACCAGGGCGGTGATGAACACGAACACCCTAGGGTCCTCCCAGCGGCAAGGGCGCTACGCCGCTTACGCGCGGATTCCTGATGTTCGCCCTACGGCCTCAACCGGCGCCCCCAATCGGGGGATGCGCCGCCGGCTGCGGCCGCCTAGACTCTCCGTCCTGGTAAAGTGCAGCGGTTGGGGCGTGGTGATGCGAACGTTTGGGATCCTCCTCTGCGGGGTGCTTGGCTCCTTGGCGGTGGGAGCGGCGACGGCTGCGAGCGCCGGCGTGCTCGTCGCCTCGGGCGACGAATGGACGTTGAGCGACTACGCCTACGGCGCGACCTACCAGACCGGGACGACGGCCTTTGTCCAGGACTTGGCCACGACCTTCGGCGGTTCGAATTACCTGCTGCTGACCGGCAACGGCAATGTGTCGAACGGCCAGCTGACACAGCTCACCGCACAGCTCACGGCGCTGGGCAAAACAGTGCAGACCTCGGCGACGTTCAGCCTCGGCATCGCAAGCGGTTACGACGCCGTGTTCCACTTCGGGCAAGGGTTCAGCGGCGCCCAGTTCGCCGACCTCGACGCCTATGTGTCGGGCGGCGGCGACGCCTATGTGTCGCTGGGATCGGGGTGGTATGGGACCGCGGCCGCGGAAGCCGCCGCCTGGAACCCCTTCTTCGCCGACTACGGCCTCGTGGCGGGGTCCAGCTGGTTCACCGCTGCCGGGTTCGTCGACGCCACGGTGACGCAAGGACCGGTGGGGGCGACCAACCTGATCTGGGGCTACGGCCAGTCCATCGAGCGCCTGCCGGCCGGCAACGGCGTGTCCTACGTGCGGGGCAGCTTCGCAGGCGGGCCGCAGGACATCGGCCTAGTCGGCTCCAGCCAGCGCCTGGGCGTCGCCGGTGTTCCCGAGCCCGGGACGTGGGCGATGATGATCATGGGCTTCGGCGCGGCCGGCGCCATGATGCGCCGTCGCCGCCATGGGGCCGTCCTGCCGGCCTGAGCTGTGCCTCCGCCGCCCGTCATAAATGGACGTCGAGGTTTCGTGTAGGCGGCCAATCGGCCGGCCATCCGCAGGAAGGGTGATTGGCCCCTCGTGGCCGGCCATCGTCCGCGCACGAAGCGGACATATCGGAAGGCGCGAAGCGCGCGGCATCCACTTTACGACCCGATGCCGCTGGTCCTCCGGGCCGGCGGCCTTATCGCGTCGAGGCCTGCCAACGTCATCCTACTGCTCGCTGACGGCGAGGCCCGGGGCCAGCCTCGACGCGACGGCCGCACCGCTCGTCGTCGCGCCTGAGCTCTCCGACGACGCCGAGCTCTCCTCGTACCCATCCGGTGAGCACCGCGGGCGCGCGGGTCAGGCTTTCGGGATTTTGTTGATGCGGGCCGCGGCGGAGTTGCGGC
>NZ_QFYS01000020.1 GCF_003254525.1 Phenylobacterium kunshanense | reverse complement strand
GGCGGCTGTCTCGACATCGGCCAGCTCGAAGACCTTGCGGCGGCCGTGCGCCCAGCAACTCGCCTCCAGGATCGGCGCAGGCGTGCTCTCGCGCGCATACAGATCGCCATAGCCGCCGTAGGCGTCGGCCTGCAGGATGCCGCGCCAGTCCGCCAGGTGCGTCGTGGGATGCTCGGCTCTGCGGTCGCGCGAGTAGTAGAACACCGCCGCCGGCGGCGCGGGCCCGGCGAAGGGGCCGTCGTCGCGCACATAGACCCACAATCGGCCGGTTGCGGTCTTGCCCTTGGCCAGCACCGGGACCGTCGTGTCGTCGCCGTGCAGCCGCTCGGCGGCGAGCACGTGGGCCTCGAGCCGCTGGAAGAGCGGCATGAGCGCCGCGGCGCCGGCGTCCACCTGGTCGGCCAGCGTGGACAGGCTCAGCGGCACGCCCTCGCGGGCGTAGCGCTCGGCCTGGCGGTTAAGCGGCTGGTGCTGCCCGAACTTCTCGAACAGCAGCATGGCCAGGAAGCTCGGACCGGCCCAGCCGCCCGGGGTGACGTGGAACGCGGCCGGCGCCTGGCTGATCGCCTCGCAATCGCGGCAGGAGACCTTCTCGCGCACGTGCTGGATCACCTTCCACTGGCGCGGGACCACCTCCAGCGTCTCGGTGACGTCCTCGCCCAACTTGGACAGGCGCGTCCCGCCGCACGCGGGGCAGGCGCACGGTGCGGGCTCCACGACCCGCTCGCGCGGCAGGTGCTCAGGGAACGGCTGGCGCGATGGCCGCTTCCGCGTGAAGGCGGCCACGCTCTCGGTCCTCGCCGCGGCCGTCTCGGCGGCGATCTCGTCCTCGCTGGCGCTGGCCTCCAGCGCCTCCAGCTGCAGCTCGAGCTGATCGAGCAGGCGGCGCGTGCGCTCGGCGTGCGGCCCGAACAGCTGGCGCTGCAGCTTGGCGATCGTGAGCTTCAGATGGGCGATCTGGGCCTGATCGTCGGACGCCTTGGCGCGGGCGACGGCCAGCTCGGCCTGGGCCGCCGCCAAGGCCGCCCTCAGCGCTTCGAACTCCTCCGGTCCAGGCGAAGCGGCCCCTTCCATGAGCGGATGGAATCACAAAATCCGCCGCTTGAGGCGCCCCAAAATGCAGGCCGCCCCAGGAAATTTGCGGCTATCCGGCGCTCTTCGGACGCCAAGTGCGCTGGGGGTTACGCCAGTCGATGCCCTCCAGCATGTAGCCCAGCTGGGCGGCGGTCAGCGCCACCGCGCCGCCCTCCACCGCCGGCCACACGAACCGCCCCCGCTCCAGCCGCTTGGCGTAGAGCGACATGCCGATCCCGTCGTGCCAGAGCACCTTGACCAGCCCGCCGGCGCGCCCGCGGAAGACATAGACGTCGCCTGCATGCGGATCGCGCTTCAGCTGCTCCTGGACCATCAGCGCCAGGCCCTGCATCCCCTTGCGCATGTCCGTGTGGCCCGTGGCGATCCACACCCGCACGCCCGACGGAACGCGATCATCGCAAGGCCCGCAGCGTCGCCGTCACCAGCGCCGCCGGCGCGCCCGCCATCACCTGCACCCGCACCCCGCCCGGCGCCTCCACCACGATCGCCGGCCCCTCGGTACGCCCCGGCGACGGATCAGGCGCATCGATCAGAACCGCCGGCATCAACGTGGACGGCGCCGCCAACGCCGCCCGCCGCCACCGGTACAACAGGCTCGTGTGGATCTCCGCCCGCCGCGCGGTCTCCGTCACATTACCGCCC
>NZ_QFYS01000001.1 GCF_003254525.1 Phenylobacterium kunshanense | reverse complement strand
CGCGAAGGCGGCCGGACCGTCGGTTCGGGCGTCGTCTCCAAGATCCTCAAGTAAGCCACCCGCTTACCTGAAGACCGAATACGAAGGGCCGTCGGGGGAAACCCCGGCGGCCCTTTCGCTTGCGGGGATGACAACAGAGTCATGACCCCGATTTAAGCTGTGGCCCCGCCCTCCCGCGTCTAGCCTTCGGTCACATTGTTGCTGAGGCGGGAGAGTTCGATGCGTCTTTACATGGTGGCCCTGGCTACGAGCGCGGCGATGGCGGCGGGATCGGCCCAGGCGGCCTCGGTGGAGATCCGCGACGCGGTTGCGCGCGTGACCATCGTCCCCGAGGACCGCGGGGACGTAAAGGTCGAGGTGGTGAAGGCCAACAGCCGCGCGCCTCTGACGGTTCGCACCCTCCCGGGCGGGCGCACCATCGTCGACGGCGACTTCGATCGCCGGATCCGCAACTGCCGGGGCTCCTACGGAAAGGCCGTCGTGACCGTCCGGGACGTGGGCGACATCGCCTGGGATGAGATGCCTCAGGTGGTCATCCACACTCCCCGGCAGGTGGACGTCGAGGCCGGGGGCGCCGTCTTCGGATCGGTGGGCCGCTCGTCCACGCTCAAGGTTTCGAATGCCGGCTGCGGGGACTGGACGATCGCGAACGTCGCCGGAGAGGCGCGGGTGAACCAGGCGGGGTCAGGCGATGCGCGCATGGGCTCGACAGGCGCGCTCAAGGTCCATGTGACCGGTTCCGGCGATGTCGCCGCCGGTGACGTCAAGGGGGGGCTGGATGTCACCATCGCGGGGTCGGGTTCGACGGCCGTGCGGTCCATCGCCGGTCCTTTGGAGGTCAACATCGCGGGATCCGGGGACGTGGAGATCGCCAGCGGCCGGGCCACGACGATGAAGGTCTCCATCGCCGGATCGGGCGACATCGGCTTCCGCGGCGTGGCCGACAGCGTGCAGGCGCGCATCGCGGGCTCCGGCGACGTCAGCGTGCGGGAAGTGAAGGGCGAGATCTCCAAGACCGTCATGGGCTCGGGCTCGGTCCGCGTCGGCGACTGAACAGGAGAGGGGCCTGCGGCGCCATCCATGGCGGCGCAGGCCTTGACGTGGGCGAGTCGCGTCGGTATTACCGCGCCTCCTGTTGGACCGGCTGTGTGCTTCGAAGCGATTTGAAGCGCAGACGCGGTTCGCGGAACGACCTGAGACAGTGCTAAAACCTAGCGTTTCGGGAACGGCCCTCGCGGGTTTCGCGCGGGCCAATGTCGTTTGTGCGGACTTTCGCGTACGAGCGCCTCATTGGGGTGTTCGGGCTGGTCTTTGAAATGGTCGAGATCACGCGGGCGGACCGCCGTCTGTAGGGAAACGTAAGAGCGATATGGATCGTCAGAACATCCGCATTCGGCTCAAGGCCTTCGATCACCGCGTGTTGGACCATTCCACCCGCGAGATCGTGAACACGGCCAAGAGAACCGGCGCCACCGTGCGCGGACCGATTCCGCTGCCGACGCGCATCGAGAAATTCACCGTCAACCGTTCGCCGCACATCGACAAGAAGTCGCGCGAGCAGTTCGAAATCCGCACGCACAAGCGCGTGCTCGACATCGTCGACCCCACCCCGCAGACCGTGGACGCGCTCATGAAGCTCGACCTGTCCGCCGGCGTGGACGTCGAGATCAAGCTCTAAGGGGATCGGTCCGATGCGAACCGGCGTGATCGCCAAGAAAATGGGCATGGCGCGCTTCTTCGACGAAGCGGGCGTCCATGTGCCTGTGACGGTCCTGAGCCTCGAAGGCTGCCAGGTCGTCGCCCACCGCACCAAGGACAAGGACGGCTACGTCGCCCTCCAGCTCGGCGCGGGTAAGAAGAAGCCGAAGAACACCTCCAAGGGGCTCCGCGGCCACTTCGCCAAGGGCGAAGTTGAGCCGAAGGCCAAGGTGGTCGAGTTCAAGGTCTCCGAGGACAACCTGATCGACGTGGGCGCGGAAATCACCGCCGACCACTTCGTCCCCGGCCAGAAGATCGACATCACCGGTGTCACGGTCGGTAAGGGCTTCGCCGGCGCCATGAAGCGCTGGAACTTCGGCGGCCTGCGCGCCACCCACGGTGTGTCCGTCTCCCACCGCTCGCATGGTTCGACCGGCCAGCGTCAGGATCCGGGCCGCACGTTCCCGGGCAAGAAGATGGCTGGCCATCTCGGCCAGGAGACCGTCACCACCCTCAACCTGACCGTCTGGCGCGTGGACGCCGAGCGCGGCCTGATCCTTGTGAAGGGCGCCGTCCCGGGCACGGAAGGCACGTTCGTGAAGATCCGCGACGCGGTGAAGTCGGCCCTGCCGGCCGAGGCCCCGAAGCCGGGCGCCTTCCGCAAGGCGGGTGAAGTCGCCGCCGCGCCGGCCGAAGAGCCGGCCGTGACGGAAGCGCCGGCTGAAGAGGCCCAGGCCACCGAAGCTGGGGATCAAGCGTAATGAAACTCGACGTCATCAAGCTCGACGGCGGGAAGGGCGGCTCGATCGAGCTGGCCGACGACATCTTCGGCATCGAAGAGATCCGCGCCGACATCCTGCAGCGCGTCGTGACCTGGCAGCTCGCCAAGCGTCGCGCCGGCACGCACAAGATCCAGGTCCGCAACGAGGTCTCTCGTACGGGCAAGAAGATGTACAAGCAGAAGGGCACCGGCGGCGCCCGTCACGGCTCGCGCCGGGCGGCCCAGTTCGTCGGCGGCGCCAAGGCCCACGGTCCGGTCGTTCGCAGCCATGCGTTCGACCTGCCCAAGAAGGTCCGCGCCCTGGCCCTCAAGCACGCCCTGTCCTCCAAGGCCAAGGACGGCTCGCTGATCGTCGTCGACAGCGTCGCCCTGAAGGACGCCAAGACGGCCGCTCTTCGCGACCAACTCGGCAAGATCGGCGTGACCCACGCGCTGGTCATCGCCGGCCCGGAAGTGGACACGAACTTCAAGCTCGCCGCGCGCAACATCCCGAACGTGGACGTGCTGCCGAACGCCGGCCTGAACGTCTATG
This sequence comes from Phenylobacterium kunshanense, assembly GCF_003254525.1. Lineage (GTDB taxonomy): Bacteria > Pseudomonadota > Alphaproteobacteria > Caulobacterales > Caulobacteraceae > Phenylobacterium > Phenylobacterium kunshanense. The sequence goes on along the minus strand of NZ_QFYS01000001.1, from coordinate 824,015 downwards.
ACGTGCTGCGCCGCCGCACCCTGGTCCTGACCAAGGACGCGGTCGCGGCGATCCAGGCGCGCTTCCAGCCTGAGGAGGCCGCGTGATGGCCGTCGAGCCCACCATCCGTCACTACGACACCATCCTGTCGCCGGTGATCACCGAAAAGGCCACGCTGCTTTCCGAGCAGAACAAGGTGGTCTTCCGGGTCGCCGAGGACGCCACGAAGGACGAGATCGCCGCTGCGGTCGAGGCGCTGTTCAAGGTCAACGTCACGAAGGTCAATACGGTCAACGTGAAGGGCAAGACCAAGCGGTTCCGCGGCATCAAGGGCCGACGCTCGGACGTCAAGAAAGCGATCGTGACCCTGGCCGACGGCCAGTCGATCGACATCACCACGGGGCTCTGATCCGATGGCTCTGAAGCAGTTCAACCCGACTTCGCCGGGCCGCCGTCAGCTGGTCCTGGTCGACAAGTCCGAGCTCCACAAGGGCCGGCCGGAAAAGTCGCTCGTCGAAGGCCTGACCAAGTCCGGCGGTCGTGGCGGCAACGGCCGCGTCGCGGTCCGTTTCCGCGGCGGCGGCGCCAAGCGCCTGTACCGCATCGTGGACTTCAAGCGTCGCAAGTTCGACGTGCCGGCCACGGTCGAGCGGCTCGAGTACGACCCGAACCGGTCTGCCTTCATCGCCCTGGTGAAGTACGCGGACGGCGAGCTCGCCTACATCCTGGCTCCGCAACGCCTCAAGGCGGGTGACGTGGTCATCGCCGCCGAGAAGGCCGACGTGAAGCCGGGCAACGCCATGCCGCTGCGCGGCATGCCGATCGGTACGATCATCCACAACGTCGAGCTCAAGCCGATGAAGGGTGGCCAGATCGCCCGTTCGGCCGGCGGTTACGCCCAGCTCGTCGGCCGTGACGCCGGCTACGCCCAGATCCGCCTGAACTCGGGCGAACTGCGGATGGTGCCGGACGGCTGCATGGCCACGGTCGGCGCGGTGTCGAACCCGGACCACATGAACGAGAGCCTCGGCAAGGCCGGCCGCGCTCGTCACAAGGGTCGTCGCCCGCATGTCCGCGGCGTCGCCATGAACCCGATCGACCACCCGCACGGCGGCGGTGAAGGCCGCACCTCGGGCGGCCGTCACCCGGTCACCCCGTGGGGCAAGCCCACGAAGGGCCGCAAGACCCGCAAGAACAAGGCGACGGACAAGTTCATCATCCGTTCGCGTCACGCTCGGAAGGCTCGCTAAGCCATGACCCGTTCCGTCTGGAAAGGCCCGTTCGTCGACGGGTACCTGCTGAAGAAGGCCGAAGCCGCGCAGAGCTCCGGCCGCAAGGACGTGATCAAGACCTGGTCGCGCCGCTCGACGATCATGCCCCAGTTCGTGGGTCTGACCTTCGGCGTGCACAACGGCCAGAAGCACGTCCCCGTGCTCATCTCGGAAGACATGGTCGGCATGAAGCTGGGCGAGTTCGCTCCCACCCGCTTCTTCCCCGGTCACGCGGCCGACAAGAAGGCCAAGAGGAAGTAAGATGAGCAAGCAAGCCAAGGCTCGCCGTTATACGGACGCCGAAGCGGTGGCGAAGGTGCGCACGCTGCGCACGAGCCCCCGCAAGCTCAATCTCGTGGCCCAGTCGATCCGCGGCCTGAAGGTGCAGCGCGCCCTCAACGAGCTCGAGTTCAGCCCGAAGCGTATCGCCCAGGACGTCCGCAAGGCGCTCTATTCGGCGATCTCCAACGCCGAGAACAACCACAACCTCGACATCGACAGCCTGGTCGTCGCCGAGGCTTACGTGGGCAAGAACCTCGTGATGAAGCGCTTCCATGCCCGCGCCCGCGGTCGTGCGTCGCGCGTCGAGAAGCCGTTCAGCGAGATCACGATCGTGGTCCGCGAAGTGGGTGAGGCCGCCTGATGGGTCAGAAAATCAATCCGGTCGGGCTTCGCCTCGGCATCAACCGCACTTGGGACAGCCGCTGGTTCGCCGACGGCCCCGAGTACGGGCGTCTGCTTCACGAAGACATCAAGGTCCGTCGCGCGCTGAAGAAGCGTCTGTATCAGGCCGGCGTGTCGCGGATCATCATCGAGCGTCCGCACAAGAAGTGCCGCATCACCATCTATGCCGCGCGCCCTGGCGTGATCATCGGCAAGAAGGGCGCGGACATCGAGAAGCTGCGCAAGGACATCGCCTCCATGACGGATGGCGAAGTCCACCTGAACATCGTCGAAATCCGCAAGCCGGAAACCGACGCCCAGCTGGTGGCCGAGAACATCGCCCAGCAGCTCGAGCGTCGGGTCGCGTTCCGCCGCGCCATGAAGCGCTCGATGCAGTCCGCCATGCGCCTCGGCGCCAAGGGCGTCCGCATCAACGTGTCGGGCCGCCTGGGCGGCGCGGAAATCGCGCGTATGGAGTGGTATCGCGAAGGCCGCGTGCCGCTGCACACCCTGCGCGCCGACGTCGACTATGGCTTCACCGAGGCCAAGACCACGTACGGCGTGATCGGCGTGAAGGTCTGGGTCTTCAAGGGCGAGGTCCTGGACCACGACCCGATGGCCATGGACAAGCGCCTGGCCGGCGAGAGCGGGCCTGCGGGTGAGGGTGGTGGCCGCGAGCGTGGCGACCGTCCGGATCGTGGTCCCCGGCGCGAGCGCCGCGGCGAGCCGCAGAACGCCTAAGGACTCAGGAACATGCTGTCTCCCAAGCGCACTAAGTATCGCAAGCAGTTCAAGGGCCGTATCCACGGGATGGCCAAGGGCGGCTTCACGCTGAACTTCGGCTCCTACGGCCTGAAGTCGGTCGAGCCCGAGCGCATCACCGCGCGCCAGATCGAGGCGGCCCGCCGCGCGATCACGCGCCAGATGAAGCGCCAGGGCCGGGTGTGGATCCGCATCTACCCCGACGTGCCGGTGACCGGTAAGCCCGCCGAAGTGCGGATGGGCTCCGGCAAGGGCGCCGTCGACTACTGGGCCGCCCGGGTCGCCCCCGGCCGGATCATGTTCGAAATCGACGGCGTGCCGGACGACGTGGCCCGCGAAGCGCTGCGCCTCGGCGCGGCCAAGCTTCCGGTGAAGACCCGCATCGTCACCCGGATCGACGCCCCCGTCGCGGAGCACGCGTGATGAAGATCGACGAAATCCGGGGCATGACGCCCGACCAGCTGACCGAGCAGCTCGTCTCCCTCAAGAAGGAGCAGTTCAACCTGCGCTTCCAGAAGGCGACCGGCCAGGTGGAGAAGACCCATCGCGTGGGCGAGGTGCGCAAGGATATCGCGCGCATCAAGACCGTCCTGCGCGCCAAGCAGGCTCAGGCCTGAGGAGCTACGACAGATGCCGAAGCGAATTCTCGAGGGCGTAGTCGTCTCCGACAAGGGCGACAAGACGGTCGTGGTGAAGGTCGAGCGGACCTTCCTGCACCCGGTGCTCAAGAAGACCGTCCGTCGGTCCAAGAAGTACCACGCCCATGACGAGGCCAACGTCTGCAAGACCGGCGAGGTCGTCCGCATCATTGAATGCGCGCCCAAGTCGAAGACGAAAACCTGGGAAGTGCTGCCGTCCGGCGGCGCGGCCCAAGCCTAAGGATCGACAGACATGATCCAGATGCAAACTAACCTGGACGTCGCCGACAATTCCGGCGCCCGCCGGGTCATGTGCATCAAGGTGCTGGGCGGCGCGAAGCGCCGTTACGCCAGCGTCGGTGACAAGATCGTCGTGTCCGTGAAGGAAGCGATTCCGCGCGGCCGCGTGAAGAAGGGTGACGTGCTGCAGGCGATCGTCGTGCGCACCAGCCAGGCGATCAAGCGCAAGGATGGCTCGGTGATCCGCTTCGACAAGAACGCGGCGGTCATCGTGAACAAGCAAGGCGAGCCGATCGGCACGCGGATCTTCGGCCCGGTTCCGCGCGAGCTGCGCGCCAAGAACCACATGAAGGTCATTTCTCTCGCGCCCGAGGTGCTGTGATGGCTGCGAAGATCAAGAAGGGGGACCGCGTCGTGGTCCTCACCGGCAAGGACAAGGGCCGTCAGGGCAATGTCCTCAAGGTCCTGCCCAAGGAAGAGCGCGTCGTGGTGGAAGGCCTGAACATGGTTCAGCGTCACACCCGCCCGACCCAGTTCGACCCGCAGGGCGGCATCAAGAACAAGGAAGCGTCGCTCCACCTGTCGAACGTGGCCGTCGTCGACTCCAACGGCAAGCCGACCCGCGTCGGCTTCCGCGTGGACGGCGACAAGAAGGTCCGTATCGCCAAGACGACCGGCGAGGTGATCAATGGCTGATCAGGCTTACGAACCGCGGCTCAAGTCCGAGTATCGCTCGCGCATCCGGGGGCAGCTGAAGGAAAAGTTCGGCTACACCAACGAGATGCAGATCCCCAAGTTGGACAAGATCGTCATCAACATGGGCGTGGGTGAGGCTGTCGCGGACTCCAAGAAGATCCAGTCGGCCATGGCCGACCTGGCGAAGATCGCCGGCCAGAAGCCGGTGGCGACCAAGGCCCGTACGTCCATCGCCGGCTTCAAGCTGCGCGAGGGCATGACCGTGGGCTGCAAGGTCACGCTGCGCAAGGATCAGATGTACGAGTTCCTCGACCGTCTGATCACCATCGCGCTGCCGCGCGTGAAGGACTTCCGGGGGCTGAAGCCCACGTCGTTCGACGGCCGCGGCAACTACGCCATGGGTCTGAAGGAGCACATCGTGTTCCCGGAGATCAACTACGACCAGATCGACCAGATCTGGGGCATGGACATCATCGTCGCCACCACTGCGAAGACCGATGAGGAAGCCCGCGAGCTCCTCCGGGAATTCCAGTTCCCGTTCGTTCAAGCGTAACGGCGGGGAAGGAAGAGACACATGGCCAAGAAAAGCGCCGTCAACCGCAACGAACGAGTCAAGAAGCTCGTCAAGCAGTACGCCGCCAAGCGCGACGCGCTGAAGGCGATCGCCAATGACGAGAGCCTGCCGCTCGAGGATCGTTTCGAAGCTCGCCTGAAGCTCGCGGAACTGCCCCGCAATTCGTCCCAGACCCGCATCCGCAACCGGTGCGAAGTCACGGGCCGTCCGCGCGGCTACTATCGCAAGCTGAAGATGAGCCGGGTCTCCCTGCGCGAACTGGGTTCGCACGGGCTGATCCCCGGCCTCGTGAAGTCGAGCTGGTAAGGGGATCACATGGTCAACGACCCCATCGGCGATCTGATCGCCCGCATCAAGAACGCCGCCATGCGCGGCCGGAACAAGCTCTCGACGCCGGCGTCGAAGATGCGCGCGCGCGTCCTCGATGTGCTGCTCGATGAGGGCTACATCCGCGGCTACCACCTGGTGGAAAAGCCCGGCGCCTTCCCGGAGTTCGAGGTCGAGCTGAAGTACTTCGACGGCCAGCCGGTCATCGTGGAAATCAGCCGCGTGTCGAAGCCGGGCCGCCGCGTCTATTCGTCGATCAAGGACCTGAAGCCGGTGAAGAACGGCCTCGGTATCTCGATCCTGTCGACGCCGAAGGGCGTCATGTCGGACACCGCGGCCCGCGAGGCCAACGTGGGCGGCGAAGTGCTCTGCCGGGTCTACTAAGATGTCTCGTATCGGAAAGAAGGCGGTTCCCGTCCCGAGCGGCGTGACGGTGACCATCGAGGGCCAGACGGTCACGGTGAAGGGGCCCAAGGGCCAGCTGTCCTGGACCGTGGCCGAGGAAATCGAGGTCAAGCAGGAAGGCTCGGAGCTCACGCTCGCGAAGCGCCAGGAGACCACGCGGGCCCAGGCGATGTGGGGTCTGTCCCGCACGCTGGTCAACAACATGGTCGTGGGCGTCACCCAGGGCTATGAAGAGACCCTCGAGCTGGTCGGCGTCGGTTACCGCGCCGCCATGAAGGGTCCGGCCCTCTCGATGCAGCTCGGCTTCAGCCACGAAGTGGATATCCCGCCGCCCGCGGGCATCAGCTTCGCCACGCCGAAGCAGACCGAGATCAAGATCTCGGGCATCGACAAGCAGCTGGTCGGCGAAACCGCCGCCCGGATTCGCCGCATTCGTCCGCCGGAGCCCTATAAGGGCAAGGGCGTGCGTTATGCCGGCGAAAAGGTCCGGCGCAAGGAAGGCAAGAAGAAGTAAGCCATGGCGCTCTCTCCCCGCGACACCACCCAGCGCCGCGCACAGCGCGTCCGTACCCGCCTCCGTTCGGTGGCGAACGGGCGTCCGCGGCTGTCGGTCTTCCGCTCGTCCAAGAACATCTACGCCCAGGTCATCGATGATGAGCGCGGCGTGACGCTCGCGGCCGCCTCGTCGCTGGAAGGCGACAAGAAGGAAAAGGGCTCGGACAAGGAGGCCGCCGCCCGCGTGGGCGCCCTCGTGGCCCAGCGCGCGATCGAGAAGGGCGTCAAGGACGTCGTCTTCGACCGCGGCGGCTATCTGTACCACGGCCGGGTCAAGGCCCTGGCGGACGCCGCGCGCGAAGCCGGCCTGAATTTCTAAGGAACGATCATGGCTCGCAGGAACGAAGAGCGCGGCGATCGGCGCAATCGCGAAGAAGAACGCGACAGCGAAATCGTCGAGAAGCTGGTCCACATCAACCGCGTCGCCGCCACCGTGAAGGGCGGCCGCCGGTTCTCCTTCGCCGCGCTGATGGTCGTTGGCGACCAGAAGGGCCGCGTGGGCTTCGGTCATGGCAAGGCGCGTGAAGTGCCGGAAGCCATCCGCAAGGCGACCGAAGAAGCCAAGAAGTCGATGATCCGCGTGCCGCTGCGCGAAAGCCGCACCCTGCACCACGACGGCAACGGCCGTTGGGGCGCGGGCAAGGTGATGGTGCGCGCGGCGCCTCCCGGCACCGGCGTCATCGCCGGCGGCCCGATGCGCGCGGTGCTCGAAACCCTGGGCGTCCAGGACGTGGTCGGCAAGTCGGTCGGCTCGTCCAACCCCTACAACATGGTGCGCGCGACGTTCGAAGCGCTGAAGGCCCAGTCCTCGCCCCGCCAAGTGGCGGCCAAGCGTGGCAAGAAGGTCTCGGACGTGATCGGCCGCCGCGCCGATGGCGCCTCGGCCCAGGCGCCGGCCGCCGACGCGGAAGGTTAAGCACATGGCCAAGATCACCGTTCGTCAGACCGGCAGCCCGATCCGCCGGACCAAGGACCAGCGCGCCACGCTCATCGGCCTCGGCCTGAACCGCGTGGGCCGCGTGTCGACCCTGGAGGACACCCCGGCCGTTCGCGGCATGGTGGCCAAGGTCGCCCACCTCATCGAGGTGGTGGAATAGTCATTCCGTTCGTGCCATAGGCACGGCGTTGCGGGCGGGGCGCGAGCCTCGCCCATCGGCGTTTCTGCGCCATCGTTTTTCAAAGCCGAGTCGGGGCCGATCCCCGGCGACAGATCTCCAAGGAGAGGCGTCATGACCAAGCTGAACGAACTGGCCCCGCGTGAGGGCTCCACCAAGGACCGCATGCGGGTTGGCCGCGGCCCGGGCTCGGGCAAGGGCAAGACCGCCGGCCGCGGCGTGAAGGGTCAGAAGGCCCGCAGCGGCGTGGCGGTCCACGGGTTCGAAGGCGGCCAGATGCCGCTGCACATGCGGATGCCGAAGCGCGGCTTCAACTCGCGCAACCGCAAGGACTTCGCCGAAGTGAACCTGTGGCGCATCGAGCAGGCGATCGCCGCCGGGAAGCTGGACGCCAAGGCCGCGATCGATGCCGACGCCCTGCTGAAGGCCGGCGTGATCCGTCGCGTGAAGGATGGCGTGAAGCTGCTGGGCGAGGGCGAGCTGAAGAGCAAGCTCACGCTGACCGTCTATTCCGCCACCGCCTCGGCCCGCGCGGCCGTGGAAAAGGCCGGGGGCGCCCTGACGACCACGAAGCCGGAAGCGGCGGCCGCCGAGGCCTAAAGGCTCTTGCGACGACGCCGGCCTCGCTAATGAGGCCGGCGCGTCCTATTTGAGCACGACTACCGAGTCAGGGGATTTGCCGAATGGCTTCGGCCGCTGAACAGCTCGCCGCGAATCTGAACTTCGACGCCTTCCGCAAGGCCACGGAGCTCCACAAGCGTATCTGGTTCACCATCTGGGCGATGATCATCTATCGCCTGGGAACCTTCATTCCGATCCCCGGCATCGACCCGGTCGCCTTCCAGCAGGCCTTCCAGGGCCAGGCGCAAGGCATCCTGGGCATGTTCAACATGTTCTCGGGCGGCGCCGTCGAGCGGATGGCCATCTTCGCCCTGAACGTGATGCCGTACATCTCGGCCTCGATCATCGTTCAGCTGCTCGGCACGGTCTATCCGCCGTGGGAGAAGCTGCGGAAGGAAGGCGGGGAGGCGGGCCGCAAGACCCTGAACCAGTACACCCGCTATCTCACCGTCGCCCTGGCGATCGTGCAGTCGTTCTTCATCGCCGCCGGCATGGTGCAGAGCCCCGGCCTCGTGGAGACGCCCGGGCCGTTCTTCATCATCTCGACCGTTGTGACCCTCACCGGGGGCACCATGTTCCTGATGTGGCTGGGCGAGCAGATCACCAGCCGCGGCGTCGGCAACGGCATCTCGCTGATCATCTTCGCCGGTATCGTGGCGGTGCTGCCGCAATACATCTTCCAGGCGCTGGAGCTGACGCGCACGGGGTCGATGGCCGCCGGCTCGCTGCTGCTGATCGCGGTGCTCGTCGTGGGCGTGACCGTCGCCATCGTGTTCATGGAACGGTCCCAACGCCGGCTGCTGGTGCAGTATCCCAAGCGCCAGGTGGGCAACCGCATGTTCGGCGGCGACACCTCGTTCCTGCCGCTGAAGATCAACACCTCGGGCGTGATCCCGCCGATCTTCGCCTCGTCGCTCCTGCTGCTGCCGGCCACGGCCATGGCGGCCTTCGCGACCGCGGACCTGCCGGAATGGCTGCAGTGGCTGCCCGTGGCGGTGGGCCAGCTCCAGCACGGCCAGCCCCTGTTCATGGTGCTCTACGGCCTGCTGATCGTGTTCTTCTGCTTCTTCTACACCTCGGTCGTCTTCAACCCCGAGGACACCGCGGAGAACCTGCGCAAGTACGGCGGCTTCCTGCCTGGCATCCGGCCGGGCAAGCGCACCGCGGAGTACCTGGACTTCGTGCTCACCCGCCTCACGGTGATCGGCGCGGCCTACATCACGGCCGTCTGCCTCCTGCCCGAGGCGCTGATCAGCATGACGGGCGCGCAGTTCTACCTGGGCGGCACCTCGCTGCTGATCGTCGTCAGCGTGACGATGGACACCGTGGCGCAGATCCAGTCGCACCTGCTGGCCCATCAGTACGAGGGCCTCATCAAGAAGTCGAAGCTTCGGGGCCGCGGGCGCTGAGCCCCCGGTCCCTTGGCTGACGTAGGGCGACGGCGCCATCAGAGCGCCGGGGCGAGGGGAGAGTCGGACCTATGAACCTGATCCTTTTCGGACCGCCGGCGGCGGGCAAGGGCACCCAGGCCAAGCGCCTGGTCGACGAGCGCAACATGGTGCAGCTCTCCACGGGCGACATGCTGCGGGCGGCGATCGCCTCCGGCTCCGAGCTGGGCCAGCGCGTCTCCGGCATCATGCAGCGCGGCGAGCTGGTCTCGGACGGGATCGTCATCGAGTTGATCGAGAACCGCCTGCCCGAGGCCGAGGCCGCCGGTGGCGCGATCTTCGACGGCTTCCCGCGCACCCTGGCCCAGGCCGAGGCGCTCGACGAGATGCTGAAGGGCCGCGGCCGCCAGATCGATCTGGTCATCCGGCTGAAGGTCGATGATGCGGCGCTGAAGCAGCGCATCGCCGGCCGGTTCGCCGAGAGCGGCCGGGCCGACGACAATCCGGAAAGCTTCGCCGTTCGTCTCGACGCCTACAACGCCCAGACCGCGCCGCTGCTGCCGTACTACCAGGGGCAGGGCAAGCTGGTCGAAGTCGACGGCATGGGTTCCATCGAGGACGTCGCGGCGGCGATCGACGCGGCGCTGAAGGCCAAGGCCTAGAAGAACGCGATCTCAGGTCGGGCGATCATCAGCCAGAAGATCGCCACGACCGCCGCGAACGCCGGGAAGCCGAAAGCGAACCACAGCCGGAAGAGACGGTGATAGGCGGTGGGCAGGGGCTCGCCTGCCTCGGCTGCCGCGTGCGCGAGCCTGCGCATTCGCTGCTGCATCCAGACAACGGGCAACCACCATGCGCCGGTCCAGGCGTATAATGCGATGGACAGCACGATCCAGCCGGACGTGAGTGGATAGCCGGCCGCGTTAGCGAGTAGAAGGCCGGTCAGGGGCTGGGCGACCACGGCGGAGGCCGTGAAGACGTAGTCCGCGATCACCACGATGCGGCTGACTGCCGCGACAGTGCGCGGATCGCCCGTCCGATGGGCCATCAACATGAAGAAGGCGATGCCGGCGCCAGTGCCCATCAGCACGGCCGCGCCGATCACATGCGCCAGCTTGAAGATGATGAAATCGCTCATCGGTCGTCCAGGATCGCGAGGCAAGCGAGGTGCAGCAGCACGACGGGCAGGATTTTCGTCAGGGGGCCGAGCGGATCGACCCAGAGACCGGGGGACAGTAGTGTTCCGCCCAGTAAGTAGGCGAAGGACACCATGATCCCCGCCCACAGCGCGGCGCGGGCGCTGCGGCGGAACGCGAGGCCGATCCCGACGGCTAAGTCCGCCGCGATTCCCAGCCAAGTGGCTGGAACCGCCAGGACATGGGCGCCGGCGTCGGCCATGAGCTGTTGCGCCGGGCGAAAGGCTGGCCCGGCCGCAATGAGCGCGGTGACGATCCAGAACAGCGAGAGCCCGCCGATCAGCAGGGGCTTGAGAAGGTAGAGGGTGGCGAACCAGCGTTCCTGCACCGATGCAGGCCGGGATGCGAGGGCGTACTCAAGCGACTGCGGCTTGACGCCTGTCGCCGTCATCCAGGCCGTCCCGTCGCCAGAGACGCCCCGCTCCAGTTCACGACGCGCCGTTGTCCGAACCGGTGGACGCCAACCGAGAAGGCCAGCGATATCTCCAAGCCTGAAGACGAATGGCAGCAGCCGGCCGCCCCCGATCCTGCGCGTCGGCGCATGACCGAGCCATCTGCGATAGAGGGCGACGACCTCGTCGAAGGTGAAGGTTTCGGGGGCGGCCAAGTCTAAGGTGGTCTGTGACCAGGCGCCTGCTTCAAGCAGCCGGGCGACCGTTTCGGCCACATCGTCCACCTGAACGAATTGGAGCGTTCCTGTCCCGTGGATGCGAGGAAGGAAGGGCAGGGACGCGAGGCTCCGAATCAAGGCGCTGCCGCCGTAGGCCGCCGGGCCGAGGACGATCGCAGGGCGCAGGATGATCCATTCGAGGGCCCGCCGCTTGAGCTCGGCGTCGCCCAACGCTTTGGTCCTCTGAAATTCGGTGGGGGCGTCCAGATCCGCACCGATGGCGGAGATCTGGATGACCTTTCGCACCCCGGCTTCCTGGCAGGCCTCGAAGAGTGCGGCTGGCCCATCCCGGTGCACGCCAAGCGTGGTGTCACCTCCGCCGTCCTGGAGAACCCCGGCGCAATTGACTACCGCGTCCACTCCGGTCAGACGCCCTCGCCACGCGGCCGCGGTCGTGGTCCGCCCCAGATCGAGTTCGATCCAGCCATGAGGGCGGAGGCGCTCGGTGGCCGCCCCTCGGCGTCGAGTCACGCCGATAACCTCGTGGCCCTGACGTTGGAGCCGCGTAAGGATGGCGGAGCCGATGAATCCGGTTGCTCCCGTCAGCAATACCCGCATCGGGCGACTCACTCCTTGGCTGGGCGACCAATCCTGCGCCATGGCGTCGCGCCGGGGCAGGGGGCCGGGCCATTCGATTGCACGCCCTGGCCTCTCATGCTTTGCTCGCCCTGTCGTTCCTTCGGAACCGGCGCGGGCGAGATAGCGCGGATGGGTGGGTTCCCCTTGTCCGCGAAGCATTTCGTTCACAAATGGGCGTTTCGGCCATTGACGGAGGCGCCCCGATCCATATAACGAAGCGCTTCCGCGAAAGAGCGCGAAGGACGCGCCGGCCTATGCCTGTGGGCGATAGGGGCCGGGGCGCCGTCGGCGCTTCTTTTGCGTGATCCAGGAGATTACCTCACGTGGCCCGTATCGCTGGCGTCAACATTCCCACGAACAAGCGCGTCATCATCGCGCTGCAGTACATCCATGGCATCGGCGAGGCTAAGGCCCGCGAGATCGTCGCGAAGGTCGGCATCGAGGATGCCCGTCGCGTCAATCAGCTGACTGACCAGGAAGTCCTGCAGATCCGCGAGACGATCGACCGCGACTACCTCGTCGAAGGCGACCTGCGTCGCGAGACGGCGGTCAACATCAAGCGCCTCATGGACCTGGCCTGCTATCGCGGCCTGCGTCACCGCAAGGGTCTGCCGGTCCGCGGTCAGCGCACCCATACCAATGCCCGTACCCGCAAGGGCCCGGCCAAGCCGATCGCCGGCAAGAAGAAGTAAGAGAGCTAGTCGATGGCCAAGGAACCGGCGCGCGTTAAGCGGCGCGAGCGCAAGAACATCACCTCGGGCGTGGCCCACGTGAACGCCTCGTTCAACAACACCATGATCACCATCACCGACGCCCAGGGGAATGCGATCTCCTGGTCCAGCGCCGGCCTGATGGGCTTCAAGGGTTCGCGTAAGTCGACGCCCTACGCCGCTCAGATGGCGGCCGAGGACGCCGGCCGTAAGGCCGCCGAACATGGCGTGCGCACGCTGGAAGTGAACGTCTCGGGCCCCGGCTCGGGTCGTGAATCGGCTCTGCGCGCCCTGCAGGCGGTGGGTATGACGATCACCACCATCCGGGACGTGACCCCCATTCCGCATAACGGCTGCCGCCCGCCGAAGCGCCGGCGCGTCTAGTCGAACGACTGAATATCCCTGACGCCGGTCCGCGTTTGCGGCCGGCGATCCTGCGTTTTCGAGGGACACCGTGATCGAAAGAAACTGGAACGAGCTTATCCGTCCCGAGAAGCCGCAAATCGAGACCGGCGCCGACGCCAGCCGCAAGGCGCGTCTGGTGGCCGAGCCCCTCGAGCGCGGGTTCGGCGTGACGCTGGGCAACAGCCTGCGCCGCGTACTTCTCTCCTCCCTGCAAGGCGCGGCGGTGACCGCGGTGCAGATCGACGGTGTGGTTCACGAATTCTCGTCGCTGGAAGGCGTGCGGGAAGACGTCGTGGACATCGTCCTCAACATCAAGCAGCTGGCCCTGCGCATGCACGCCGAGGGGCCGAAGCGCATGACCCTGCGCGCCACCGGTCCTGGCGCGGTGACCGCCGGCCAGATCGAAGCGCCGTCGGACATCGAGATCCTGAACCCCGACCACGTGCTCTGCACGCTGGACGACGGCGCCAACGTGCGCATGGAGTTCACGGTCAACACCGGCAAGGGCTATGTGCCGGCCGAGATGAACCGGCCCGAGGACGCGCCGATCGGCCTGATCGCCGTCGACGCCCTCTATTCCCCGGTCAAGCGCGTCGCCTATCGCGTCGAGCCCACCCGCCAGGGCCAGAGCCTCGACTACGACAAGCTGATCATGGAAGTGGAGACCAACGGGGCGGTCACCCCGGTGGACGCCGTGGCCTACGCCGCCCGCATCCTCCAGGACCAGCTGCAGATCTTCATCACCTTCGAAGAGCCGAAGAAGAAGGTCGAGGGCGAGGCCAAGCCGGAACTGCCGTTCAACCCGGCGCTGCTGAAGAAGGTGGACGAGCTCGAGCTCTCCGTCCGTTCGGCCAACTGCCTGAAGAACGACAACATCGTCTACATCGGCGACCTGATCCAGAAGACCGAGGCGGAAATGCTCCGCACTCCGAACTTCGGCCGCAAGTCGCTGAACGAGATCAAGGAAGTTCTCGCCGGGATGGGCCTCCACCTCGGCATGGACGTGCCGAACTGGCCGCCGGAGAACATCGAAGAGCTCGCGAAGAAGTTCGAAGACCAGATGTAACAAGCCTCCGCGCCGACTCCGGGACCGTTTCGGCGGTCCGGGCCCGATGAAGCCGCAACAGCGGTGGAGGGCTCCGGCGCTTCGTGTTGACCCAGGCGGGAGCAGGCTGGGACTTGGTTAGGCAAGGACGTGTTCCCCAACACCGGGAGCGTCCGGCGGGCGAGAGAGCCCAGGAGATATCGAGATGCGTCACGGCAAAGCCCACCGTAAACTGGGTCGTACGACCGCCCACCGCACCGCCATGTTCGCCAACATGTCGGCCAGCCTGATCAAGCACGAGCAGATCGTGACGACCCTGCCGAAGGCGAAGGAACTTCGCCCGGTCGTGGAAAAGCTGATCACCCTCGCCAAGCGCGGCGACCTGCATGCGCGTCGCCAGGCGATCAGCCAGGTGCGCGACGTGGAGCAGGTCGGGAAGCTCTTCGCTGTGCTCGGCCCGCGCTACAAGGACCGCAACGGCGGCTACATCCGCGTTCTCAAGGCCGGCTATCGCTATGGCGACAACGCCCCGATGGCGGTGATCGAGTTCGTCGACCGCGATCCGTCCGAAAAGGGCAAGGACTCCGGTCCGACGGCCGACGTCGGCTTCGGCGGCGACGAGTAAGCCTCGTCGCCCAAGCGACCCGATCAGCCCCGGAAGCACCGCTTCCGGGGCTTTTCGTTGTGCGGGTGTCGCGATCACCCCCTAGGGAAGGGCAATGGTCCGGATTCTCCTCGCACTCCTGCTCCTTTGGGCCGGCTTCTGCGCGCCCGCCTCGGCGGGGCAACGGCCTCCCGTCATCCTGATCTCGATCGACGGTTTCCGGAGCGACTACCTCGATCGCGGCGTGACGCCGGTCCTGTCCCGGCTCGCGGCCGACGGGGCCCGCGGGGCCATGCGTCCCTCGTTCCCGTCCAAGACCTTCCCCAACCACTACACGCTGGTCACGGGCCTCAGGCCCGATCGCCATGGCATCGTCGAGAACACCTTCGAGGATCCGGAGATTCCGGGGGTTACGTTCCGGATGGCGAACCGGGACGCGGTGCGCGACCGTCGCTGGTGGGACCAGGGGGAGCCGATCTGGGTCACCGCGGAAAGGGCCGGCCTGCCGACCGCGCCCATCTTCTGGCCGGGCTCGGAAGCGGCCGTGCGAGGCGTACGGCCGACGCACTGGCGTGCATTCGACATGACGAGGCCCCACGCCGACCGGGTCGACCTGCTGCTGGCGCTCCTTGATCTGCCAGCGGCGCAGCGGCCGGCGTTCCTGACCCTGTATTTCGACAGCGTCGACACGGCGGGGCACCACCATGGCCCCCAGTCGGCCGAGGTGAACGCCGCGATCGGAGACGTGGACTCGGCCATCGGACGGTTGCTGGAGGGGCTCCGCGCGCGGAAGCTGCCCGCGAACCTCGTCGTCGTGGCGGACCATGGCATGGCGGAGGTCGCGCCCGATCGCCGGATCGTCGTCGGCGATCTGGTGACGCCTGACCTCGGCCGGGCGCTGTCTGTGGGTGCGTTCCTCAGCTTCTACCCCGCCAAGGGACGCGAGATCGAGGCGGAGCAGGCCCTGCTTCGGCCGCACGCCCACATGGCGTGCTGGCGCAGGTCCGAGATCCCCGCGCGTTTCCACTATGGCCGCAACCCGCGGGTCGCGCCGATCTTCTGCCTGCCGGAGACGGGCTGGAGCATCACCAGGCGGCCTGAAGACAAGGTCGAGGGCGGGGCCCACGGCTTCGACCCCTACAGCCCCGAGATGGAGGCCATCTTCATCGCGCACGGTCCCGGCATCCGGGCCGGCGTGGTCCTGCCGACCTTCGACAATGTGAGCGTCCATCCCTTGTTGGGCAGGCTGCTCGGCGTACCCGCGCCGGCAGGCGACGGACGTCCAGAGGACACTGCGCAAGCCCTGCGATAATAGTTGCGGAATGAGTGAAATATTGCGATATTGCGCAATATCATCCGCTGCTGCAGGACAGGTCCGATGGCCGACTGGCGTCCCTCCCTCATCTCCGCGGTCTGTTACCGCGACCCCAAGGCCGCGCTGACGTTCCTCGAAGCGGCGTTCGGCTTCGAACTGGTGATGCTGATCGAGGACGGGGAGGGGAACCTCGTCCACTCCGAAATGCGCTTCGGCGACGCGGCGATCATGATCGGCTCGGAATGGAGCGCGGATCACAAGAGCCCCGCATCGATCGGCGGCAAGAACACCCAGACGGTTCACATCAAGATCGGCAGCGACGTCGACGCCCACTGCGAGCGGGCGCGCAGCGCCGGTTTCGAGATCCTGATGGAGCCCGAGACCCAGTTCTATGGCGACCGGACCTATCGGGCGCGCGATCCCGAAGGCCATATCTGGACGGTGGGCCAGCCGGTGCAGGCGGTGTCGCGTGAGGACGCCGAGGCGGTCAGCGGCCTGAAGATCACGGGCTGGATTTGAGCGCGCTGGACCAGACGCTGGCGGCCCTGGCCGATCCGCACCGGCGCCGTACGATCGAGCTGCTGGCCCAAAGGCCCCGCGCCGCCGGCGAGCTGGCGCGGGCCCTCGATCTGTCCCCCTCGGCGATGAGCCGCCATCTGAAGACGCTGCGCCAGGGAGGCCTCGTCGAGGAGACCCACCCCGAGTTCGACGCCCGTGTCCGCGTCTATGCCCTGAGGCCCGAACCCATGGTCCATCTGCTGCGCTGGCTCGAGGAGAGCGAACGGCTCTGGAGCGCCCAGCTGCTGGCGTTCAAGGCGCACATCGAGTCCGGCGGATGACGTCGCGGGTCTTCGTGGCGTTGCGGGTGAAGGCCGCGCCGGACCGGGCCTTCGCCGTGTTCACCGGGGAGATCGGCGCCTGGTGGCGGCCCAACGGCCTTTTCCAGACGACGCCGCGCGACCCCGGCCGTCTGGCGTTCGAGCCCGGCGAGGGCGGCCGCCTCGTGGAGACGCTGGCCGACGGCAAGGTCTTCGAGATCGGCCGGGTGCTGGTCTGGGACCCACCGGAACGTCTCGTCTTCAGCTGGCGTCAGGCCAACTTCCCGCCCGACCTGCTCACAGAGGTGGAGGTGCGATTCGAGGCGGTAGGGGAGGAGACCCGGGTGAGCGTGGAGCACCGCGGCTTCGACCGCGTCCCTGCGGACAGCGCCGCCCGCCACGGATTCCCCGACGCGGCCCTGCTGGCGCGGCTGGGAGACTGGTGGCGCGTGCTGCTGGCGAGCCTGGCCGGCCGGATCTAGGCGCGTTGCGCCGTCCGGCGCGCCGCCGCATCATGACGACAGGGGAGAACTCATGGGCATCGAGACGCCGGCCGCCGCTGGCCGCAGGGCCAGCTTCGGATTCATCTTCGCGCTGTCGCTGATGAACTCGGTGTCGTTCGGGATCATGATCCCGATCCTCCCGAACCTGATCAAGGCGTTCACGGGCGGGGACACGGCGGCCGCCGCCGAGTGGAACCTGGTGTTCGGCGCCACCTGGGGCCTTCTGCAGTTCGTCTGCGGTCCGATCCTGGGCCTGATGGCGGACCGATGGGGCCGCCGGCCCGTTCTGCTGGTCTCGCTGTTCGGCCTGGCGATCGACTTCCTCTTCATGGCGTTCGCGCCCACCCTCTGGTGGCTGTTCGTGGGGCGGATCCTCAACGGGATGACGTCGGCCAGCTTCTCCACGGCCAACGCCTATCTCGCCGACGTCACGCCGCCGGCCGAACGGGCCAAGGTATTCGGCTGGATGGGCTCGGCCTTCAGCTTCGGCTTCATCTTCGGGCCGTTCATTGGCGGATGGCTGGGCGAGGTCGACCTGCGCCTGCCCTTCATCGCCGCCGCGGCGCTCACCTTCGTGAACTGGCTGTACGGCCTCTTCATCCTGCCCGAGAGCCTCCCGCCCGAGCGGCGGGCCACGCGCTTCGACTGGAAGAAGGCGAATCCGCTAGGCGCCCTGGCCCTGCTGCGCTCGCACCGGGACCTCCTGCCGCTGGCCGGCGTCGGCTTCCTGTTCCAGTTCGCCCACGTGGTGCTGCCGACGATCTTCGTCCTCTACATGGGCCACCGCTACGACTGGACGCCCAAGGTCCTGGGTTCGATCTTCCTGCTCACCGGGATTTCCGGGCTGATCGTCCAGGCCTTCCTGGTCGGCCCGATCGTCAAGGCGGTGGGCGAGCGCAACGCGGTGCTGATCGGCACCTTGGCCGGGGCCTTCGCCTTCGCCTGGTACGGAAGCGCTTCGACCGGGTCGCTATACCTGATCGGCATCCCGATCTTCGCGTTCAGCGGCCTGATCATGCCAGGGCTGCAGGGGCTGATGACCCAGCGCGTGACGCCGGCCCAGCAGGGCCAGCTTCAGGGCGCGAACCAGAGCCTGATGGGGCTTGCGTCCATCTTCGGGCCCGTCGTGTTCGGCGAGACTTTCGCCTGGTCGCTCCGTCATGAGGGCCTCAATCTGCCGGGCCTCGCGGTCTATGTCGCGGCGGGACTGATGGTGGCTGCATTCGTCCTGGCCCTTGCGGCAGCAAAGGCGCGCGAGCGCGTCGCCACGCCGGCTTGAGCTTCGCCATCATGCCGCCGGAAACCTGGGTAGCGTTCCGCCGTTCCGCGTTACTGGAGACGTCATGCACCCCACTCGCGCCCTGATCCCGGCCCTTTGCCTGCTGCTCGCGGCCTGCTCGCCGAAGGAAACCCAGGCCCAGGCCACGTTCGCCGAGCCCAATCGCGCAGCGCCGCCCAGCGCCGCGGCCATGAAGATGTCGTTCGCCCCCGTGGTCCAGCGCGCCGCGCCGGCCGTGGTGAACATCTCGGCCAAGCGGGTGGTGCGACAGCAGGTCGACCCCTTCTGGCAGCTTTTCGGGCTTGGCGTACCCCAGGCGCGCGTGGCCGCGTCGCTGGGGTCGGGAGTCATCGTCCGGTCCGACGGCGTGGTGGTGACGAACAACCACGTGGTGGAAGGCGGCCAGGAGATCATCGTCGGCCTGGCCGACCGGCGCGAGTTCCCGGCCCGGATCCTGCTCGCGGATCCGCGGACGGATCTGGCCATCCTGAAGGTCGACCTCCCGGCCGGCGAGCGGTTGCCCGTCCTCGCGATCGACGATTCGGGCGAGGCGCAGGTCGGCGACCTCGTTCTGGCCATCGGCGACCCCTTCCACGTGGGCCAGACCGTGACCAACGGCATCATCTCGGCCCTCGACCGGACGGCAAACCCGAGCGGCGAGGGCGGTCTCGCCTACATCCAGACCGACGCCGCCATCAACCCCGGCAATTCGGGCGGCGCCCTGGTCGACATGGACGGCGACCTGATCGGGGTGAACAGCTTCATCCTGTCCCGCTCGGGCACCTCCTCCGGCGTGGGCTTCGCCATCCCGGCCGCCGTGGTGCGCCGTGCGGTGGAGACCGCCGTGGGCGGCGGTCGCGCCGTCGTTCGTCCGTGGCTTGGCGCGCGGACCCAGAGCGTGACGGCCGAGATGGCCCGCACCCTCGACCTGCCGCTGCCGCAGGGCGCCTTGGTGGCCGACGTCTGGCGCGGCGGCCCGGCCGATCGCGCGGGCCTCCGCCAGGGTGACGTGGTCCTGCAGGCCGATGGGCGGGCGATCATCGACGCCGCGGCCCTGACCTACGCCATCCAGACCCAGAGACCGGGCGCGAGCGTCCCGCTGGTGGTGCGGCGCGCCAATGGCCGCCAGGAGACCCTGACACTCCGCGCCGAGGCTCCGCCGGCGACACCCGCCCGGGACGAGCGGACCCTCGCGGGCCGGCATCCCTTTGACGGGGCGACTGTGGCCAACCTGTCGCCGGCGGTGGCCGAGGACCTCGGCCTCGACATCTTCGGCGCCTCAGGCGTCCTGGTCACCAATGTCCAGGGCGGGCTGGCCCGCGGCATCGGCCTGCGCCGCGGCGACATCATCCGGGAGGTCAATGGGCAGAGGATAGAACTCGTGCGTGACCTGGCCGGCGTCGTGGCGACCCCGGCCCGCGCCTGGCGAGTGACCATCGAGCGCGACGGCCGCACGGTGACCGCCACCTTCGCCGGGTAGCGGGCGGCCGAAACATGCTAAGCCCCGCGTCATGGCCGACCTCTTCGAAGCCGCGGGGCTGACGCCGCAGCAGCCGTCGCCGCTGGCGGACCGCCTGCGACCCCAGCGCCTGGACGAGGTGGTGGGCCAGGACCATCTGCTCGGCCCCGACGGTCCCATCCGGCGCATGGCCGAGGCGCGGCGGCTGTCGTCGATGATCCTGTGGGGGCCGCCCGGCACGGGGAAGACGACGATCGCCCGCCTGCTGGCCAAGGAGGCGGGGTACGAATTCCAGCAGCTCTCGGCGGTCTTCTCCGGCGTCGCCGATCTCAAGAAGGCGTTCGAGACCGCGCGGGCCCGCCGGCTTGCAGGTCAGGCGACCCTGCTGTTCGTGGACGAGATCCACCGCTTCAACCGCGCCCAGCAGGACGGTTTCCTGCCGTTCGTGGAGGAGGGGATTGTCACCCTTGTCGGCGCCACCACCGAGAACCCGTCGTTCGAGCTGAATGGGGCGCTGCTCTCGCGCTGCCAGGTCTATGTGCTGAAGCGACTCGACGAGGAAGCGCTCGAGACCCTGCTCTCCAAGGCCGAGGCTCATGAAGGACGTCAGCTTCCGCTGGAGCCCGAAGCGCGGGCCGCTCTGGTCGCCCTGGCCGACGGCGACGGCCGCTACCTGCTGACGCTCAGCGAGACGCTGTTCAACATCGCCTCGGCCAAGCCGCTCTCCACCAAGGAGCTGGGCCAGATCCTGCAGAAGCGCAGCCCGGCCTACGACAAGGACCGGGAGGAGCACTACAACCTCATTTCGGCGCTGCATAAGTCGATCCGCGGGTCCGATCCGGATGCGGCGCTCTACTGGCTGGCGCGCATGCTGACCGGCGGCGAGGATCCGCTGTTCATCGCCCGCCGACTGATCCGGGCCGCGGCCGAGGACATCGGCGAGGCCGATCCCATGAGCCTGGTGCTCGCGAACGCCGCCAAGGACACCTACGACTTCCTCGGGAGCCCCGAGGGTGAGATCGCCCTGGCCCAGCTCGTGGTGCACCTCGCGGCGGCGCCCAAGTCCAACGCGGTCTACAAGGCCTTCGGCGCGGCCATGAAGGCGGCGAAGGAAACCGGCTCGCTGATGCCGCCGGCCCATATCCGAAACGCCCCGACGCGGCTGATGCGCGACCTGGGCTACGGCAAGGGCTACGCCTATGACCACGACACGCCCGAGGGGTTCTCGGGCCAGAACTACTTCCCAGACGAGATGGAGCGCCGCGTCTTCTACCAGCCCCGCGGAGAAGGCGCCGAGGCGCGCATCAAGGAGCGCTTGGAGCGCTGGGCGGCGATGCGCCAGACGCCCGGCGGCTGATCTCGCGGACCGTTGTTATTCGATATCGGACGGCCTAGGCTCCCTCCCACAACATCCTTGGGGGAGGAGACCATGACCGCAGCCACGGGATCGTCGGCGGACCATGCCGCCGCGCCGCTGCACTTCTGGATCGTAGCCGTGGCGTCGTTGCTGTGGAACGGCTTCGGCGGCTTCGACTACACGATGAGCCATCTGCAGGGAGAGGCCTACTACCGCCAGGCGGGGATGACCGACGCCCAGGTCGCCCTGATGGCCGCCTATCCGAGCTGGATGCACGCCGTCTGGGCGGTGGGCGTCTGGGGCTCGGTCGCGGGCTCCCTTCTGCTGCTGTTCCGGTCCCGCTGGGCCGTCCATGCCTTCGCCCTGTCGTTCCTCGGCGCGGCGGGCAATGTGGCCTACACGGTCGCCATGCCCGTGGCGGCGAAGGAGATGGGCCTGGCGATGCCTCTCGTGATCGTCGCCGTGTGCCTGCTGCTGATCGTCTACGCCCGGGCAATGGCGAAGCGGGGTGTGCTCCGCTAAACCCGGCGGCGTGAAGGTTCCAACGCCGGTCCAGCTATCGCCCGAGGAAGTCGCGTTCGTGCGCGGCCTGGTGCTCTATGAGGACGCCGAGATCCTGGCGCTGAACAAGCCCGCGGGGCTTTCCAGTCAGGGTGGACGCGGCCAGGTCCACACCCTGGACGAGCTGCTCTGGGCGTTCGCCAAGCCCGGCAAGGCGCGGCCCAGGTTGATCCACCGGCTGGACCGCGACACGTCCGGGGTGATCCTCACCGCCAAGACCAAGCCTGCCGCAGGACTCCTGGGCAAGGCCTTGATGGCGCGCCGGTTTTCCAAGATCTACCTCGCCATCGTGACGCCCGGCGCCCCGGAGCCGAAGGGGGGCGTCATCGATCTGCCGCTGCGCCGCGACGAGCAGGGGCGCGAGGCCTACATGCGCGTCTGCGCGCCCGATCACCCGGACGCCGAGCCGTCACGCTCACGGTACCGGACGCTGGCCGCCGTGCCGGGCGCGGCGCTGCTGGAGCTCGACCCGGAGACCGGGCGGATGCACCAGCTCCGCGTTCATCTCGCCGCCATCGATCGCCCCATCGCCGGCGATGCGCGCTATGGCGGCGCCCTGGTCGTCAACGGCCACACCGCGCCCCGGCTGATGCTCCACGCCCGCGCCCTGGCGTTTCCCCACCCGGCCGGCGGCACCAAGCGGCTGGAGGCGCCGCCGCCGGCGGACATGGCCGATCTGATCGCAAAGCTGGGCCTGGGCTAGAGGAACGGGGCCACGCGGCGCTCGTTTTCGGCGTACAAGCTGTGCGAGGGGACAGTTCTTCGCGTTGGAAGTTCGCATGACACGTCTGATCGCCACGCTTCTCGTCGCCGCCAGCCTTTCGGCCTGCGCATCGACGCCCACCCTGTACCAGCCGGCGGCCGGCCCCGAGGCCGTGGGCTATTCGGAGTACCGGATCGAGCCGGGCCGCTACCGCATCACCTTCCGTGGCGGGCCCGGGGCTCCGGCCCAGCAGGTTAGCGACTACGCCCTGCTTCGGGCGGCGGACCTGGCGCTGGCCGAGGGCTATGACTGGTTCCGGATCGCCGACCGGCTGCTGGAGGACCGCCCCGACAACGGGCCGCGCCTCGGCGTCGGCGTGGGTGGCGCGGACTTCGGCCGCCACAGCGGCGTGAGCCTCGGACTGGGGACCTCGTTCAACCTCGGCGGTGGGCCACGGCTTTCGTCGACGATCGAGGTCGTGATGGGGCGGGGCGAGCGTCCGCGCGGCCCGGACACCTACGACGCGCGGGCCCTGCGCCAGAACCTCGGCCCCCGGATCTAGCGGCCGGACTGGCAAACGACCGGCCGGCGTCGCATAAGGCGTCGGATGCAGACTCTTCTCCTGGTGGCCACAGGCGGCGCGACGGGCGCCGTGTTGCGCTACCTTCTCGGCGTCCAGACGCTGCGGGCCTTTGGGACCGGCTGGCCCTACGGGACCCTGGCGGCCAATGTCGCCGGCGGGTTCCTGATGGGCGTTCTGGCAGGAACCCTGGCCCTGCGCGGTGGCGCCGACCAGGAGAAGTGGCGCCTTCTGCTGGGCGTCGGCGTGCTGGGCGGCTTCACGACCTTTTCGGCCTATTCGCTGGAGGTCGCCCTGATGATCGAGCGGCGGGAATGGGCTTCGGCAATGGCCTACAGCCTGGGTTCGGTCGTCCTGTCTGTTGCGGCGCTGTTCGCCAGCCTGATGCTGACGCGGCGGATCCTCGCATGAAGGAAGTCCGCACCCTCTATGTGGACAAGGGCGAGGAGGGCGTCCGCCTGGACCGCTGGTTCAAGCGTCGCTGGCCGCACCTCAACCACATCCAGATCCAGAAGCTGACCCGCTCCGGCCAGATCCGTGTCGACGGCGCGCGGGCCAAGCCGGATACGCGGCTGTCGGCCGGCAGCCAGGTCCGGGTGCCACCGTTGCCCGACGCCCCGCCGCCGCGCGCGAAGGGCGAGCTCGATCCGCGAGACGTCGCCTTCGCCAAGCGCCTGGTGATCTATGAGGACGAGGAGGTCCTGGCCCTCAACAAGCCCTCGGGGCTGGCCGTGCAGGGCGGCACCAAGACGACGAAACACGTCGATCGCCTCCTGTCGGCCTGGGGCGAGGGGCTGGAGCGGCCGCGCCTGGTCCACCGGCTGGACCGGGACACCTCGGGCGTTCTCGTGCTGGGCAAGACGCCAGGGGCGGCCGCCAAGCTCGCCGGCGCTTTCGCCAAGCGCCGGGCGCAGAAGATCTACTGGGCCATCGTGGCGGGCTTCCCGAAGCCGGGTGAGGGCGTCCTGGACCTGCCGCTGGCCAAGAAGGGCGTCGGAGATCGCGAGATGATGGTCCCGGCCGACCCCAAGGACGAGCGCGCCGAGAGCGCCGAGACCGAATTCGTCACCATCGCCCGCGCCGGGCCCCGCGCCGCCTGGATGGCCCTCTGGCCTCACACTGGCCGCACCCACCAGCTGCGCGCCCACATGCTGGCGATGGGCCACCCGATCCTGGGCGACCCCAAGTACAACAACGAGGCGTCGATCGAGCTGTCCGAGGGACTGAAGCTGCAGCTTCACGCGCGCCGCCTGGTGCTGCCGCATCCGTCGCGCGGAACGCTCATCCTTGAGGCGCCGATCAGCCCCGAGCTGAAAGCGGGCTTCGAGCGCTTCGGCTTCGATGAGCACGAGGCCGATCCCGAACCCTTCAAGAGGCGCCGGTGACCACCGACCCGCTAGATCACGCCAAGGTCCTGCTCGACGCGGGGCGCGCCGAAGAGGCGCTGGCCGTCACTCGCCCGCTGGCGGAAGCCGCGGAACCCAGCCACCGGGCGCTTGCCATGCACTCGACGGCGCTGAAGGGCCTGGGACGACGTGAGGAGGCGCTCGCCTTCGATCGGCGGGCCGTGACGCGGTACCCGACGAGCGGGGTCGCCTGGCACAACCTCGCCGCCACGCTCGGCGACCTGGGCCGAGGACCCGAGGCCGTCCAGGCGATGGAGCACGGCCTGAAGCTGGGGCTGGACGGGGCGCTGAGCTGGAGCGTCCTGGCGCGGGCCCGCACGGCCGCCGGCGACCTGGAGGGCGCCGAACGCGCCTATCAGGAAGCGTTGCGCCGAGCGCCGCAGCAAACCGAGTTTGCGCGGGAGTACGCCGAGGCGGTCTGGATGCGCCACGGCGACCTGAACGCGGCCCAGGCGGTGCTGGATCGCTGTGCTCACGCGGGCGGGGCGCCTGCGCCGCTCCTGATCGCCAAGGCGAAGCTGTTCGAGGCCGCCGGCGACCCGGGCAAGGCCGCTCAGCTCCTCGGCGCGGCTGCCGAGCGGCTGCCCGGGGACCCGACGGTCCTGATTGCGGCGGCGCAGGCGGCATTGGAGAGCGGCAGGGTGGAGGAGGCCGAGCGTCTGGCCCTGGCGGCGGAACGGGTGCTGCCCTTCAGCCCTGCGGTGCTGAATCAGCTCGCCATCGTCAGCCTTGCGGCGGGAAAGCCTGAGATCGCCCTGGCCAAGGCCCGGAAGGGCCTGGAGATGGCGCCGGACAGCCAGTCGCTCTGGGGCTGGGCCGCCACGGCGGCGAGGACGTTGGGCGATCCGCTCTACGCCGAGCTCTATGACTACGAGGCCATGGTGCGGCCCTACGACATCGACACGCCGCAGGGCTGGCCCGACCTCGCCGCCTACCTCGCCGACCTGACCACGGCGCTGAACCGGATCCATCGCTACAGCCGTCATCCGACGACCCAGTCGCTTCGGCATGGCAGCCAGACGACCTACCGCCTGACCGGTTCGGACGACCCGGCCATCCAGGCGTTCTTCAAGGCGGTCGAGACGCCGATCCGGGCCCACATGGCCCATCTCGGCCAGGGGACCGATCCGCTCCGGGCCCGCAACACGGGCGACTACCGGATCGAGGGGGCCTGGTCCGTCCGGCTCAATCCGGGCGGGTTCCACAAGGACCATTTCCACAACGAGGGCTGGCTCTCGTCGGCCTTCTATGTCGAGACGCCCGACGGCGCCCTGGAGACCGAGGAGAAACAGGGCTGGATCCGGTTCGGCCAGCCGCCGTTCCAGACCGTCCCGGCCCTGCCGGCGGAGCATTTCGTGCGGCCGAAGCCAGGCCGGCTGGTTCTGTTCCCCTCGTACATGTGGCATGGGACCGTGCCCTTCACGACCGACGAGCGGCGAATGACCATCGCGTTCGACATCCTGCCGAGGTAGCGGGCGCGACCGCTCGACGCCGTCCCTTGCGGTCGGTGCGATCCATCCCCATTCCAGGCCGCGAGCCGCAGAGCATCGCCGGGAGAAACGACGTTGAGTTTCCGCAAGGGCTTCCATGAGCCGGCCGAGAAGCCGAGGCGCTTCTACAAGGCCGTCACCGTCGGCGAGGCGGACGGGGGAGGGTTTTCCATCCTGCTCGACGGCCGCACTCTGCGCACGCCCAAGGCCCAGCGGCTGGCCCTGCCGACCCGGGCCGCGGCGGAGCAGGTCGCCGAGGAATGGGACGCCCAGGAAAAGACCATCGAGATGGCCGGGATGCACGCGACGCGCCTGGCGAACACTGCGATCGAGACCATCGCCGCCGCGCGGGAAGGCGTCGCGGACCAGATCGCCCAGTACGCCGGCTCGGACCTGATCTGCTACTTCGCGGACGACCCGGCGGCGCTCGTGGCCCGCCAGGAGGCGAGTTGGGGGCCGCTGCTGGCCCGGGCGGCGGCCGACGAGGGACTGCGGTT
Source organism: Phenylobacterium kunshanense (assembly GCF_003254525.1). Lineage (GTDB taxonomy): Bacteria > Pseudomonadota > Alphaproteobacteria > Caulobacterales > Caulobacteraceae > Phenylobacterium > Phenylobacterium kunshanense. Next base: position 797,604 of record NZ_QFYS01000001.1, on the reverse strand, counting down.
CGAGCGCTGCGTGGGGATCGTCCACCGTGAACAGCCGGCGGAAACCCTGGCGCGGGTGCGCGAGATCGCGCTGGAACTCGACGACTTCAACCTGGCCGGTCTCGCCTTCGGGACGTCGCTGTTCGGCTCCGCGGTCCTCGGCATCGGACTGCACCGTGGCTGGCTGAACGGCGCGGACGCCTATGACCTGTCGCGTGTGGACGAGGCATTCCAGGAAGAGAAGTGGGGCGTCGACGCCGAGGCGGCCGAGCGCGCCGAACGCCTGCGCGGCGAGGCCCGCATGCTGGAACGCTGGTTCCGGGCGCTGCAGGCCTGACCGACCGCCGGGTCATCGAACGAGCGCGGCCAGGCGCTCCACGTCGAGGGCCTCCCAGATTGCCCGCCGCGACGGCTCCGACCCGCTGTCGGCCTGCAGCGGCGTGACCAGCGTCAGAAGCTGCAGGTCGCCGGGACGGCCCACATCGAAATAGGCCGGGTTGAACTCGACCACCTGCTGGCCCGAGGGGCAGGCGCCCGACAGGTCGAGCGTCTCCACGTAGCCGGCCAACTTGAGGCAGGCGGGGAGGTTCGAGCCGCGCACCTCCGCTGCCGCCCGCCGCCAGTAGTCGAGCTGCGGGTCGCGGGGGCGGCCGCGGGCGTCGGCCTCGGCCTGGAGCCTCAGCCTGTCGCGTAGCGTCTGCTCGGCCAGCTCCAGCCCCTGGGCGTTGGCCGCGCGGATCTCCGCGAGCTGCTGGGGCGTCAGGCTGGCCGCCACGTCCTTCAGGGACGCCTCCATCTCGGCCGCCCGACGAGGCCGCTCCTCGCGGCGCCAGCGCTCGATGTCGGCCTCGGTGATGCGATCCTCCGATCCGGCCTGGGCGGCGGTCTCGACCGCTGGCTGGCGGAGGCGTTCGGTCACGTAGCGCTCCGCGCTCACCGGAACCAACAGCGGCGCGTCGGGGCGGGTGAGGGCGACCACAAGGCGCTGGTTCCGCTTCAGGACAAGGCGGCCGGATCGTTCCACGTCGGGCGTCAGCACGAACCAGTGCCGGCCGTCGCGGCCCTCCGCGTCGGCCACGAGGGCGTCGTTGCGGCCGGCGATGTCCGAGGTCCTGTTCAGGCCGATCATGACGAGGCCGTTGTTGGTCTTGATGCAGCGGCCGTTCAGGTACTGCAGCGGCCGCATCACCCCGACCTCGCCGCCCAGCACCCTGGCGTCCGGCGCCCCCGACACCTCGATCCAGGACTGGAGCTGATGGCAGAGTCCGGACGGCGGCCGGTTCACCTCCGGCATGGCGTCGAGTTGGCCAAGCAACCGATCTACGTGGCCGCGGAAGGTCTGGACCGCCGGTGGGGCATAGCCGACCACCCGGGTCTTGGGATCAATCAGCTTCACATACCGGCCGCCGTCGCCCGTCGCGACATAGGTGCGAGCGTCCTGCGCAAAGCCGGCAGCCGGCAGGCTTGCGGCGAGACCTAGCGCTGCGACGGCGAGCATCCTGGCTTTCGTGAACACTTCCCGCTCCCGAACGAATCCGGCCTGGGCGCTATCACGAGCCCGCTCCAGCGGGGCGGCGGGACGACGAATGCGGCCGGTGGCAAGACCAGACCGGACGCGAGGGGCTCTCCCGGCGTGAACTTGCCTACGAACCCAGGCGGCTCTACGGCTTCCGCTTCGTTTCGACGTTAGGGCCTGCGCGCGTGAAGCACATCCTGGAAGAACTCGAGAAGCGCCGCGAAGAGGCGCGTCTGGGCGGGGGCGAGAAGCGCATCGCCAGTCAGCACGCCAAGGGCAAGCTGACGGCCCGCGAACGGATCGACCTGTTGCTGGACGAGGGCTCGTTCGAGGAATTCGACATGTTCGTCGAACATCGCGTCAGCGAGTTCGGCATGGACAAGCAGCGCATCCCCGGCGATGGCGTCGTCACCGGCTGGGGCCGCATCAACGGCCGCGTCGTCTTCGTGTTCTCCAAGGATTTCACGGTCTTCGGCGGCTCGCTTTCGAGCGCCCACGCCGAGAAGATCCTGAAGGTCCAGCGCCAGGCGTTAAAGGTCGGCGCGCCGGTCATCGGCCTGTTCGACGCCGGCGGCGCGCGTATCCAGGAGGGCGTCGCCGCCCTCGGCGGCTACGCCGACATCTTCCTCGAGAACACCCTGGCCTCGGGGGTGATTCCCCAGATCAGCGTGATCATGGGCCCCTGCGCCGGAGGCGACGTCTACTCGCCGGCGATCACGGACTTCATCTTCATGGTGAAGGACACCTCCTACATGTACGTGACCGGCCCGGACGTGGTGAAGACGGTCACTCACGAGGACGTCAGCCACGAGGACCTCGGCGGCTATCGCGTCCACGCCATGAAGTCCGGCGTCGCCGACGGAGCCTTCGAGAACGATCTGGAGGCCCTGACCCAGGTCCGCCGGCTGATCGACTTCCTGCCGCTGAACAACCGCGAGAAGCCGCCGGTCCGCGAGAGCTACGACGATCCCAAGCGGGTCGAGATGAGCCTCGACACCCTGGTCCCCGCGAACCCGAACAAGCCCTACGACATGAAGGAGCTGATCCTGAAGGTCGTGGACGAGGCCGACTTCTTCGAGGTCAGTCCTGACTTCGCCAAGAACATCGTCGTGGGCTTCGCCCGCATCGACGGACAGCCGGTGGGCATCGTCGCCAACCAGCCGCAGACCCTGGCCGGGGTGCTCGACATCGACTCCAGCCGCAAGGGCGCCCGCTTCGTGCGCTTCTGCGACGCCTTCGAGATCCCCCTCGTCACCTTCGTGGACGTGCCGGGCTTCATGCCGGGCACCAAGCAGGAGCAGGGCGGCTTGATCCGCCACGGCGCCAAGCTCCTGTTCGCCTATGCCGAGGCCACGGTGCCGAAGATCACGGTGATCACCCGCAAGGCCTACGGCGGCGCCTACGACGTGATGAGCTCCAAGCACATCCGGGGCGACGTGAACTATGCCTGGCCCAGCGCGGAGATCGCGGTGATGGGCTCCAAGGGCGCCGTGGAGATCATCTTCCGCAGCGAGATCGGCGACCCTGAGGCGATCGCGGCGCGCGAGGCCGAGTACAAGGCCCGCTTCGCCAATCCTTTCGTGGCCGCCTCACGCGGTTACATCGACGACGTGATCATGCCGCACTCCACCCGCCGGCGGATCTCCAACGCCCTGAAGAACCTGAAGGGCAAGCAACTCACCAACCCCTGGAAGAAGCACGACAACATCCCGCTCTGACGTCGGAACCAGCGCCGCCGCCCTTTGTTCTGCCGCTGAGGCGGGTCCGTCCCGCCATCAGCACAAGAACGAAGGAGAACGGACATGGCGGGTCGTTGGAGCGACGAATGGCGCGACCGGGACTGGCGGGCCGAGAACGACTGGCGGGACGACGAGCGCCAGCGGTGGTCGGGGTCCGAGGAACGGTCGTTCGGGCGCGAGGACCGGGTGTTCGGCGAGCGCGACACCGGGGTCGGCTATAACCGTCCGCAGTCGGAATTCACCCGGGGCCGCTACGGCGCCGCGCGGCCGGATGACGACTGGTTGGCTGGCGGGGCGGACCATGGCCCGCGGCGGCATGGGCCCCAGTCCGGTCGGGGCGACTGGCAGGATCGCGACTATGGCGGAGTCTCTCCCGCCATGCGCCGTGGCGACTACGACACGGGCTACAGGTCGAATTCCCGCTTCGAGGACCGGGACTATGGCCAAGCCGAGCGGGATTATCGCTCGATGTCCCGCAGCTACGGCGAAGGCCGCCGCTTCGGCACGCGCGAGGCCGACCAGCGGTGGTCCCGCGAGATGCGCCGACCCGTCTCGGGCGGCACAGGCGGCTACGACTACGACGAGCGTGGCTACGGCGACGGCGGCCGGTTCACCCGTGAGCGGGACTTCGAGGACCGCGCCCGGGACGCCGGCGACTTCTTCCGCCGCACGGGCGAGCGGGTGAAGAGCTGGTTCGAGGGCGCGACGCGGGACGACGACGATCGCGGCTACTATGAGGCGCGCGGCCATCGTGGGATGGGTCCCAAGGGCTACAAGCGTTCGGACGAGCGTATCAGCGACGACGCACACCAGCGCCTGACGGACGACTCCTGGCTCGACGCCTCGAATATCAATGTGTCGGTGTCGGGCGGCGAGATCACCCTGTCGGGCACGGTCGAGAACCGCGAGGCCAAGCATCGGGCCGAACGGATCGTGGAGGACATCTCGGGCGTGAACCACGTCCAGAACAACCTGCGTATCCAGCAGGGCAGCTACTTCACGAGCGCCGGCCGGGGCTTCGGCGACAGCGTCCAGGACGCCCAGATGCGCCGCAGCGACCCTCTGAAGGAGGTGACCGACGGCGAGGCCGACAAGCCCCAGATGCTGCACCAGGCGGGCGGCAATGGGACCATGTCCACCGACGATAGCGCTACGCGGTCCACGACCCGGCGGACCTGACACCGCCACCATCGACGCTCAGGCGTACTGCAGGCCCGCGCGCCGCCCGGCGTCGCGGGCCTCTTGCGGCGACGAGGCGCCTCGTGCTGGCTGACTTGCCGTGCTCAAGCTGTTCCGGATGAATCGCGCTGACCGCGACCTCGGGGACTAATTTTGCTCGGCAATCTTCCTCATGAGCTGGCCATCGCTACCGGCCTCGTCGCGGGCACGGTGGTGATCCACCTGATCGGCCTCGAAGGACTGATGCGGCTGACCGACCTGTACCTGCGCCGATTTCTAAGCGCCTGGGTGCACGTCGATCGGTTGCTGGTCCCGCTTGGGATCGTGCTGGGCCTGTTCGTCGTGCATGGAGCAGAGATCTGGCTTTACGCCCTGTTCTTCCTGGGCATGGGCATCCTCCCGGATCTGGAAGCGGCGCTCTACTTCTCCACCAGCGCCTATTCGACCCTTGGCGAGGCGGGCGCGTTCCTGCCCGACGAATGGCGTGTCCTTGGCGTCCTGGAGGGCATCAACGGCATGTTGCTGCTGGGCTGGTCGACGGCCTTCCTGTTCCAGGTGCTCGGTCACCTCATGGAGTCCGAGGGGGACCACCCGCTGCCGAAGGGCGCCATCGCGCGCTCATCCGCGCGCGCACCCCGTCGCAAATCGGCCCGCGTGAAACCTAAGAGCTGACGGGATGGGCGTTGTCGCCGCGGCCCAGCGGGTCGGGCAGGGGCACGCCGTTCCCGACGAACTGCAGCGAGACCGAGTTGATGCAGTACCGCAGGCCCGTCGGCGGCGGGCCGTCGGGGAACACGTGGCCCTGGTGGCTGTCACAACGGGCGCAGCGGGTCTCGATCCGGATCATGCCGTAGGACGTGTCCCGCACCGCTTTCACATGGGCCTCGTCGATCGGCGCCCAGAACGAGGGCCAGCCGGTGCCGCTCTCGAACTTGGTGCGATGCTGGAACAGCGGCAGGCCGCACAGGCGGCAGCAATAGACCCCGCTGTCCTTCTGATCGAGCAGCCCGCCGCAGAACGGCGCCTCAGTCCCATGATGCAGCAGGACCTCGGCCTCCTCGCGCGTCAGCGCGCCCTCCAGCCGCTTGCGTTCCTCAGGGTCAGGCGGCGAGAGAGAGAAACCGGAGGGGGAGACCGCTGGCGTGCTCATGGCCGCCAATCTAAGGTCGCCGACCTCCGGGCGGAAGGCGCGATACCATGCAAAGTGCGCGTGGCGCGTCCCGCTGTATTGGAGACGGAAGCTCAAGGGCCCGCATGTTCTCGAAGATCCTGATCGCCAACCGTGGCGAGATCGCCGTCCGCATCATCAAGACCTGCCGCCGCCTGGGCATCAAGACGGTGGTCGTTTACTCCGAGGCCGACGCTGATTCGATGGCTGTGGAGATGGCCGACGAGGCCGTGTTCATCGGCGGCGCGCCTGCGTCCGAGAGCTATCTCGTCGCGGACAAGATCGTCGACGCCGTGCGCCAGACCGGCGCAGAGGCGGTCCACCCGGGCTTCGGCTTCCTGTCGGAAAACGCCGGCTTCGCGCGGCGCCTGGCCGCCGAGGGCATCGTCTTCATCGGCCCGAATCCTAAGGCCATCGAGGCCATGGGCGACAAGATCGAGTCCAAGAAGTTCGCCGCCAGGGCGGGCGTCTCGACCGTGCCCGGCCACGTAGGCGAAATCGACGACACCGCCCACGCCATCAAGATCGCCGAGGAGATCGGCTATCCGGTGATGATCAAGGCCTCCGCCGGCGGCGGTGGCAAGGGCATCCGGGTGGCCTGGACGCGCAAGGACGTGGAGGAGGGCTTCCCCGCCGTCCGCGCCGAAGCCAAGTCCAGCTTCGGCGACGACCGGATCTTCATCGAGAAGTTCATCGAGAGCCCGCGCCACGTCGAGATCCAGGTGCTGGGCGACAAGCACGGCAATGTCGTCCACCTGTTCGAGCGCGAGTGCTCGATCCAGCGCCGGAACCAGAAGGTCATCGAGGAAGCCCCCAGCCCGCTGCTGGACGAGAAGACCCGCAAGGCCATGGGCGAGCAGGCCGTCGCCCTGGCCCAGGCCGTGGGCTACGACAGCGCCGGCACCGTGGAGTTCGTGGCCGGGCAGGACCGCAGCTTCTTCTTCCTGGAGATGAACACCCGCCTGCAGGTCGAGCATCCGGTCACCGAACTGATCACCGGCGTCGACCTCGTCGAGCAGATGATCCGCGTGGCCGCGGGCGAGCCGCTGGCGTTCGGCCAGAAGGACCTGAAGATCAACGGCTGGGCGATGGAAAGCCGGATCTACGCCGAGGATCCGTACCGCGGGTTCCTGCCGTCGATCGGCCGCCTGGTCCGCTATTCGCCGCCCGAGGAGGGGGCCGTCGGGGCCGCCGTCGTCCGCAACGACGCGGGCGTGCGGGAAGGCGACGAGATCTCGATGTTCTACGACCCCATGATCTCCAAGCTGTCCACATGGGGTAAGTCCCGGGACGCGGCGATCGACGCCATGGGACGGGCGCTCGAGGACTTCCACATCGAGGGTCTTGGCCACAACATCCCGTTCCTGGCCGCCGTTATGGACCAGCCGCGGTTCCGGTCGGGCAAGATCTCGACCAACTACATCAAGGACGAGTTCCCCGAGGGCTTCCAGGGATTGCCGCCGACCGAGGCCCAGCTCGACCTCATGGGCGCGGTGGCCCTGGCCATGCACCGGGTTCTGACTCGCCGTGCCGCGCCTGACCTGCTGCGCGACGACTGGGTCGTGGTGGCGGGCCACAACCAGCGCGCCGTCCGGGTCACCGCCAGCAACGGCGACTTCACCGTCGAGGGCGACGGCCGCACGGGCCGTCTGGAGAACGTGGACTGGCGTCCGGGCCAGCCGGTGTTCCGCGGGCGCTACGACGGCGTCGACTTCAGCGTGACGGTCAAGCCGGCGGCCGAGGGCTTCATCATCCGCCACCGCGCCACGACGCTGCACGTGCTCGTGCTCACGCCGCGGTCAGCCGAGTTGCACCAGAAGCTGCCGCCGAAGAAGGCCGCCGACACCTCCAAGATGGTGCTGTCGCCGATGCCGGGCCTCGTGGTCTCCATCGACGTGGCCCAGGGCCAGGAGGTGAAGACCGGCGAGATCGTGGCGGTGCTCGAGGCCATGAAGATGCAGAACATCCTGCGGGCCGAGCGGGACGGGGTGATCAAGACCGTCAACGTGAAGTCCGGCGACAGCGTCGCGGCCGACGAGGTTCTGGTAGAGTTCGCCTGAGAGACTCACCGGCCGGAGGCCGCATGAACCAGATGGGCTTCGCCGAACTCTTCCTGTCGGCTGGGGGGAGGGCGCCGCGCCTGCCGTCGTTGCTGGCCGCGGCGGTGCTCCTGTTTCTGGCGGCCCTCTACGAGGCCACGGTCACGCCGACGCTGCACTGGATCACCGGCTGGCTCGTCTATCCGGCGCTGTTCTACCCAGGCGCCTGCGTCCTCTCGAAGCGGCTGCATGATCGCGGCCGTTCGGGCTGGTGGGCCGCGCTGATCCTGGTGTCCATCGTCGCCGTATGGCCTCACCCGGCCGGCTTCCTGGACTTCCTGTTCTTCCTGGTCCTGGTCTGGGCGGCTGTGGAACTGGCCGTCATGCCGGGCGAGCAGGGCGCCAATCGATATGGCCTCAATCCGGTGGGCCCCCTGCCGGCCAGCTAGACCGGTGGCCGGGCGTCCTCGACCGGGCCGAATATACGGCTGAAGCTGGATCTCAGGGCGGCGTCGGCGTCGTCCATCGTCACCGGCAGTCCAAGGTCCACCAGACTGGTCACGCCGTGCGCCGTGATCCCGCAGGGGACGATGCCGCTGAAATGCGAGAGGTCGGGCTCCACGTTCAGGGAAATGCCGTGGAACGAGACCCATCGGCGCAGCTTCACGCCGATGGCCGCGATCTTGTCCTCGCGCGCAGGCGCTCCCGGCGCGCGGCGCTCGACCCAGACGCCGACCCGGCCCTCGCGAATCTCGCCCCTCACATTAAAGGCGTCGAGCGCGTCGATGACCCACGCCTCCAGCGCGCTGACGAAGGCGCGCACGTCCCGCCGGCGCTTCGTGAGGTCCAGCATGACGTAGGCCACCCGCTGGCCCGGCCCGTGATAGGTGAACTGGCCCCCGCGCCCGCTTTCGAACACGGGGAACCGATTTGGCTCCAGCAGGTCGTCCGACCTGGCCGAGACGCCCGCGGTGTAGAGGGGCGGATGCTCCAGCAGCCAGACCAGTTCGCCGGCCGTCCCGTCGGCGATGGCGGCGGCGCGGGCCTCCATGGCCGCCACGGCTTCGGGATAGCCCACCGGCGCGCGGCTGACCGCCCAGGCGGCCGGAACGCCGTCGGTGCGGCCGAACAGCGCTTCGGCGTCCGGATTTAACCCCTGGTCAAGCATGTCGGCCCAAATGTGGGGCTCGGGCGTGCGTCGCGCAAAGCCCCCGTTTCGTTCGTAGCCCATCCGAGGTCGTTCTTCGTGAGCCAGGTCAAGGCGGTCAATGTGGAAATCCAGGTGGTGCTCGGCCGCGCCAACCTGCCGATGGCCCAGTTGCTGCGGATGGGCCGCGGCGCGGTGATTCCCCTCGACACCACGGTGAACGAGGAGGTCTGGATCCTCGCGAACAACCACCCCGTCGCCCGGGGCGAAATCCAGATCAACGACGAGCGCATCGCCATCCTGGTGACGCGCGAGGCCAACGTTTACGACTACATGGCCGGCGCGGCCTGAGCCGAATGTGAAAAGCGCGAAACGCCGCGCTTCACAAACCTGATCGGGTTTGCTACCTGCCGCGCCTCACCACGAGCGGTCGTGGCGGAATTGGTAGACGCGCAGCGTTGAGGTCGCTGTGGGGCAACCCGTGGAAGTTCGAGTCTTCTCGACCGCACCATCCTGCATCGCCCTCCGGGCTTCGCAGGACCTTGGTAGAAAGTGATGAAGCGAAGGAGGACGCGCTGCGAAGCCTTTGGCTGAACAGGGCGTCTCGCCGTTTGCAGTCCCTCGACCGCATCAGTGAATCAGGCGCCTAACCGGGTTAGCAGCAGAGCCGTCCGCACATAGTCCAGGGAGGTCCGCATGAGCCGCGAAACGGACGACCTCGCTGACGTCGCGGACATCGAGGAAGACCTCGAAGACCTCGCGCTCGAAGACGACTACGCCCTGAACCCCGAATTCGTCTCGGATGTCGCCGACGCGCTCGACCGGGGCGACGCCGAGCGGCTGCGCGAGTTGCTGAGCGCCCTGCACCCCGCCGACGTGGCCGACCTGATGGGCTTCCTGTCGGCCGATGCGCGCGAGGAGCTGGTTCCGCACCTCGATCCCGAGACCTTGGCCGAGATCCTGTCCGAACTGGACAGCGAGATCCGCGAGGAGGTGCTGGAACACGTCCCGTCCGCGACTCTGGCCAAGGCCATCGGCGAGATGGAATCGGACGACGCCGCCGACGTCGTCGACGACCTGGAGGCCGACAAGCGGGCCGAGGTCATGGCGGCCATGCCCGAGACCGAGCGGGCCGCCATCGAGACCTCCCTGGCTTATGAGGACGAGACCGCCGGCCGCCTGATGCAGCGCGAGGTGGTGGCCGCGCCGCAGTTCTGGACCGTCGGTCAGGCCATCGACCATTTCCGTCGGGACGCCGGCGACCTGCCCGAGCTGTTCTTCGACATCTATGTGGTCGATCCTGCCTACAAGCCGGTTGGCGCCGTGCCCGTCAGCCTGCTGCTGCGGTCGGGCCGGCAGGTTCCGCTGGCCCAGATCATGGAGCCGGTGAACGAGATCGCCGTCGATCTCGACCAGGAAGAGGTCGCCTACATCTTCGACAAGTACCACCTGATCTCGGCTCCGGTGGTCGACTCCGCCGGCCGGCTGGTGGGGCAGATCACCGTCGACGACATCGTCGGCGTCGTCCAGGAGGAGGGCGAGGAGGACATCCTGGCGCTCGCGGGTGTGTCTGATGCGGGGCGCGACGCCAGCGTCATGGGGATCGTCCGCTCGCGGCTGCCGTGGCTGCTCATCAACACCCTGACCGCCGCCCTGGCTGCGAGTGTCATCGGCGCCTTCGAGGGCGAGATCCAGAAGCTCGCCATCCTGGCGGCCCTGATGCCCGTCGTGGCCTCCCTGGGCGGCAACGCCGGCACCCAGACCCTGGCGGTCGCCGTCCGCGCCCTGGCCAGTCGCGAGCTCTCGGCCTTCAACGCCGTGCGGACGGTCAGCCGCGAGATGGTGGTCGGATTGATGAACGGTGCGGCCCTGGCCCTGCTGACGGGCGGGGCGATCTACCTGATGTTCCACGACCTGCGGCTGACGCTGGCGTTCGGCCTGGCGCTGATGATCAACCTGTTCGTGGCCGCGGCGGCCGGCGCCGTCATCCCGCTGGCCCTCGACCGGATGGGACGCGACCCCGCGGTGTCCTCGTCGGTCTTCGTCACCTTCGTCACCGACTTCACGGGCTTTTTCGCCTTCCTGGGACTCGCGGCAATAATCCTGCTGTAAGTGGCGTCAGGCTTGCGCTGGACGTCCCCAGGCGCCTGCCGCCTGTGCCGATTTGGGACGAATGGGAGCCATGCTCTCGCGCTACCGCGTCTCCCGGGCGGCCATCGAGCTGATCAAACGGTTCGAGGGCTACCGCCGAAAAGCCGCCCAGCTGCCCGATGGCCGCTGGACGATCGGCTATGGGCACACCCTGACAGCCCGCGAAGGCGCCGAGGTCTCGGAGGCCGACGCCGAGGCCCTGCTGGTCTATGACCTCATCGCCGTGCAGCACGCGGTCAACGAGAGCGTGCTGGCGCCCGTCAGCCAGAACCAGTTCGACGCCCTCTGCAGCTTCGCTTTCAATATCGGCCTCGACAACTTCCGACGCAGCCAGGTGCTGAAGCGGCTCAACGCCGGCTCCACCGTCCAGGCCGCCTGCGCCATGGAGCTGTGGCGCAAGGCCGATTTCGAGGGCGAGCGGATCGTGGTGGACGCCCTGGTCCGCCGACGCGCCGCGGAAAAGGCCCTGTTCCTGACGCCGGCGGGCGACGCCTGGGTGCCGGCGCCGTCGCCGCTCCTGCGCCCCGTCATCGATCTCGACGCCCTGGACCTGGTGCCGATGCGCCGCCCGGTGGGTCTGGAGACCTCGTTCGAAGGCGACAAGGTCGAGGTGCGCCGGGAGGACTTCCTGCCCGACGAGCCGGCCGAGCCTGCGCCGCCGCCGGCGGCGGCGGTTACCGTGGCGGCGGAGGCCGTGACGGGTCGCCTCGAGCGCATCTTCGCCGAGCCGGGTGAGGAGCCCGAGCCGGCGCCCGAGCCTGAGCTGGACCTCGAGGAGGTACTGCGGCCCCAGGCCGATTTCGCACCCCCGATCACGACCGCCTTCGATGGAGTCGAACCCGAGGCGGAGGGCGAGCCCACCGCCGCGCCCGTGTCCCCTGAAGCGGAGCCTGAGCTCGCGGTCGCCCTGCCGCCTGAAGCGGAGCCCGTCGTCGTCGAGGCGGAGCCTGCTGCCGCCGAGGCGGAGCCCGAGCCGGAACCCCAACCCGAGCCGGTGGTCGCTTACGTCGATCCTCTGATCGCCGTGGACACGGAGCTCGAGATTCCCCGCGCTCCCGTCGAGGATGAGGCCCCGGAGCCGCCCAGCGCCGACGCCCTGGCCGAGGCCCAGCCCTATGAGTTCATCCCCGCCCGCACCCGACCGGCGCCGAAGCCGAAGGAGCCCTCGGTAGTCTGGGATCTGCTCCTGTCGCTCCTCGGGCTGGCGTTCTTCGGGTTTGGGGTGTTCTGGGGGCTTAGCGCCGGGGGCGCGCCGACGGGCGGCCCCATCACCCCGACCATGGTGGCGTGGCCTGCGGGGCTGGCCGGGGTCGGTTTCTTCGTCGTGGCGGTGTACCGCCTGCTCCAGCGCCTGGGCCGGGAGGCCGAGCAGGACTGATCCGGCCCTTCGCGGGCGCCGCGCCGCCGTGCTAACCACCGCGCATGATCCCGAACACCGGACCCAACCTCGAATTCGGCCTTGGCGAGTCGGCGGACATGATCCGCGATACGACCGCAAAGTTCGCCGCCGACCAGATCGCCCCGCTCGCCGCGGAGATCGACCGGACCAACGAATTTCCCCGCCAGCTCTGGCCCCGTATGGGCGAGCTTGGCCTGCACGGCGTCACCGTCGAGGAGGAGTTCGGCGGCCTTGGCCTCGGCTACCTCGAGCACGTCGTGGCCATGGAGGAGGTGAGCCGCGCTTCCGCCTCCGTCGGACTCAGCTACGGCGCCCACTCGAACCTCTGCGTGAACCAGATCCGCCGCTGGGGGACCGAGGAGCAGAAGCGGCGCTACCTGTCGAAGCTGATCAGCGGTGAGCACGTCGGCTCGCTGGCCATGAGCGAGGCCGGCAGTGGTTCCGACGTCGTCTCCATGCGGCTGAAGGCGGAGAAGAAAGGCGACCGCTACGTCCTGAACGGCACGAAGTTCTGGATCACCAACGCGCCGCACGCCGACACCCTGGTGGTCTACGCCAAGACCGCGCCCGAGGCGCACCAGCGCGGCATCACTGCCTTCCTGATCGAGAAGGACTTCAAGGGTTTCCGCGTCTCCCAGAAGCTCGACAAGATGGGCATGCGCGGCTCCGACACCGGCGAGCTGGTGTTCGAGGACTGCGAGGTTCCCGCCGAAAACATCCTCGGCCCGGAGAATGGTGGCGTGGGCGTGCTGATGAGCGGGCTGGACTATGAGCGCGCCGTGCTGTCTGGCGGGCCGCTGGGCATCATGCAGGCCTGCCTGGACGTCGTCCTGCCGTACGTGCGCGAGCGCAAGCAGTTCGGCCAGCCGATCGGCTCGTTCCAGCTCATGCAGGGCAAGGTGGCCGACATGTATGTCGCACTGAACTCGGCCCGGGCCTATGTCTATGCTGTCGCCAAGGCCTGCGACGCGGGCCTGACCACCCGGTTCGACGCGGCGGGGGCGATCCTGATGGCGAGCGAGAATGCGGTGAAGGTGGCCCTGGAGGCGATCCAGGCCCTGGGCGGCGCGGGCTACACCCGCGAGTATCCGGTGGAACGCTTCCTGCGCGACGCCAAGCTCTACGACATCGGCGCCGGCACCAACGAGATCCGCCGCTTCCTCATCGGTCGCGAGCTGATCGGCTGATGATCCGGATCGGAGCGACCATCCTGGGCGCCCTGGCGCTCGCGGGCTGCGCCACGACGCCGAAGGCTGGCGTCTGCCCGCCCGGTCAGACCCAGATCCGGACCGCCCAGCTGTTCCTGACCGCGTCCAGGCAGCTCTCCGACGAGGAGGTCCGCCGGTTCGTGGATCAGGAGGTCACCCCGCGCTTCCCGAAGGGCGTGACGGTGCTGGACAGCGGCCCACCGGTGGTCGGCGGCGACGCGGTGATCGTTCCGGGCTCGCCGAAGGTGCTGATGATCGTGCTGCCCAGGAAGGGCGACAGCTATGCGCGGATCGAAGCCGTCCGCGCGGCCTATCGGGCGAAGTTCGGACACGGCTCGGTGGTCGTCCTGCCCCCCGCCGCCTGCGTCGCCCACTGAGACGGCCCGCAGGCGTTCCGCCCCTGGCTGCGATTTGCTACCGGTGCCGCAACGACCCACGGAGTGCGCCATGAGCCTGGACGGGACCTACGACGACGGCAACATCTTCGCGAAGATCCTGCGGGGCGAGATGCCGGCCGCGCGTGTCTTCGAGGACGAGCACGTCTACGCCTTCATGGACGTGTTCCCGCAGTCGCGCGGCCACACCCTGGTGATCCCGAAGCACTCGGTCGCGCGCAACCTGCTGGAGGAGGAGCCCGAGCGGCTCTCGATCCTGATCCTCGGCGTCCAGCGCGTGGCGAAGGCCGTGCGGGCGGCGCTGAGCCCGGATGGGATCGTGGTCACCCAGTTCAACGGCGCGCCGGCCGGCCAAACGATCTACCACCTGCATTTCCACATCATTCCCCGGTGGGACGGCGTGGCGCTGGGACGTCATGCGGAAGGCGGCATGGCGGACATGGGCGAGCTGAAGGAGCTCGCGGGCCTGATCGCCGCGAAGATCGCCTAGACTTCGCGCCAAAGGCGTATTCGAGTAAGGATACAGCTTTAGCGGAATCGGGGCCGCGGACGAGTTGAGGTTTTGAGTGTCCAGCGTCCTGGGTTCCCGATGGCGGCGGCAGCCGGATGTGCCGTGGTTCGAGTCCGATGATCTCGAGGCCTATCTGGCGGCGTCGCGGTTCGACGCGGCGACGGAGACGTTCGTCCGCGATCTGGCGCGGGATGGCGTCGCGGCGATAGACCTTGGCCCCGAGGCGCTGGCGCTCTGCGATCAGGTCGTCGCGGATACCGAGGACTATTTCGCCGAGGGAGCCGGCCGCGTTCAGGACGCCTGGTATCGCAGCGCGGCCGTGCGCCGTCTCGCGGACTGGCCCGAGGTAAGACGGCTGCTTAGGGCCGCTTATGGCCGTGATCCCTTTCCCTTCCAGACCCTGAACTTCCGGCAAGGCAGCCAGCAGCACATCCACTCCGACGCCATCCACTTCCACAGCGCGCCCGAGCGGTTCATGTGCGGGGTCTGGATCGCCCTCGAGGATGTGCAGCCGGAGGCGGGTCCGCTGGTCTACCACCCTGGCAGCCACCGCCTGCCTGTCCTGACCATGCGGGGAGCAGGCGTGACTCACGATCAGCCCACCCATGTCGACTATGAGCGCAGCTACGTCCCCCGCTTCGCCGCTGGGATCGCCGCGGCGGACCTGCCGGTGGTCCAGGCGACGATCCGCAAGGGATCGGCCCTGGTCTGGGCCGCGAACCTAGCGCATGGCGGATCGCCGATCCGCAAACCTGGCGCTACCCGCCGCAGCCTGGTGACCCACCACTACTTCGAACGCTGCGTGTACTACACGCCGATGCATTCGGACGTGGAGGCCGGTCGGCTGCACCTGCGGCTGCCGCCGAACATCCGGACTGGCTGGTGGGCCTGGCCGCGGCGGGGCCGCTGGCCGGTGAAGGTGGGGCGCGATGTCGTCATGGCGGCGATCCAGCGGGACCTCCGGCGCCGGCCGCAGGCCTTCTGAGCGCGCGATCCAAGAAAAAGGGCCCCCGGCTGAACCGGAGGCCCCTTGTCTGCTCTGAGCGAACCGGTCAGTCGACCGGCTCGGCCTCCTCGGCGGGGTTCTCCACCACAGGGGCGCCGGGTTCGCGCTCCTCGCCCTCGATCTCGAAGGCCAGCTTGCCGTCCTTGAGCACCACGCGGACGTGGCCGCCCTTGGCCAGCTTGCCGAAGAGGATCTCGTCGGCCAGCGGCTTCTTGATGTTCTCCTGGATGACCCGGGCCAGGGGCCGGGCGCCGTAGAGCTCGTCGAAGCCGTTCTTGGCCAGCCAGTCGGCGGCCTCGTCCGATGTCTCGATGGTGACGTGCCGGTCCGCGAGCTGGGCTTCCAGCTGCATGACGAACTTCTGCACCACCTGGCGAATGATCTCGGGCGTCAGCGGGCGGAACTGCACGATGGCGTCCAGGCGGTTCCGGAACTCTGGCGTGAACAGGCGCTTCAGGGCCTCGTCCACCTCGTCGTCCTGCTTGCCGCGGCCGAAGCCGATGGCGTTGCGCTGGGCGTCCGACGCCCCCGCGTTCGAGGTCATGATCAGGACCACGTTGCGGAAGTCGATCTTCTTGCCGTTCGAGTCGGTCAGCTGCCCGTGGTCCATGACCTGCAGCAGGATGTTGAAGACGTCCGGGTGCGCCTTCTCGATCTCGTCCAGTAGGACCACCGCGTGCGGATGCTGGTCCACCGCGTCGGTCAGCAGGCCGCCCTGGTCGAAGCCCACATAGCCGGGGGGCGCGCCGATCAGGCGGCTGACCGTATGGCGCTCCATGTACTCCGACATGTCGAACCGCAGCAGCTCGATGCCGAGGGTCGAGGCGAGCTGTCGCGCCGTCTCGGTCTTGCCGGTGCCGGTGGGGCCCGAGAACAGGTAGCAGCCGATCGGCTTGTTCGCGTCCCGCAGGCCCGCCCGCGCCATCTTCATGGCCGCAGACAGCGACTCGATCGCGGCGTCCTGACCGTAGACCGCGCGCTTCAGGTCGCTTTCCAGCTGCTTCAGCGCCTCGGTGTCGGACTTGGAGACCGACTTCGGCGGGATGCGGGCGATCTTGGCGACGACGGCCTCGATCTCCTTCAGGCCGATGGTCTTCTTCCGCTTGCCCTCGGGCAGCAGCATCTGCGAGGCGCCGGCCTCGTCGATGATGTCGATCGCCTTGTCCGGCAGCTTGCGGTCGGTGATGTACTTGGCCGACAGCTCCACCGCCGCCTTGATGGCGTCGTTCGTGTAGCGGAGCTTGTGGAACTCCTCGTAGTAGGTCTTCAGCCCCTTGAGGATCTTGATCGTGTCCTCGATCGTGGGCTCGTTGACGTCGATCTTCTGGAAGCGCCGGACGAGGGCCCGGTCCTTCTCGAAGTGCTGGCGGAATTCCTTGTAGGTGGTCGAACCCATGCAGCGCAGGGTGCCCGACGCCAGGGCCGGCTTCAGCAGGTTGGAGGCGTCCATGGCCCCGCCCGACGTGGCGCCGGCGCCGATCACCGTGTGGATCTCGTCGATGAAGAGCACCGCGTCCGGGTGGTTCTCCAATTCCTTGACCACCTGCTTCACGCGCTCCTCGAAGTCGCCGCGATAGCGGGTGCCCGCCAGCAGCGCGCCCATGTCGAGCGAGAAGATGGTGGAGCCGGCCAGGACCTCCGGCACCTGCTTGTTGACGATCTTGCGCGCCAGGCCTTCCGCGATCGCGGTCTTGCCGACGCCGGGGTCGCCGACGAGCAGGGGGTTGTTCTTGGTGCGGCGGCACAGGATCTGGATGCAGCGCTCCACTTCCTGCAGCCGGCCGATCAGCGGATCGACCTTGCCCTGCTTGGCCTTCTCGTTGAGGTTCACGCAGTAGGCTTCGAGCGCCTCGCCGCCGGTCTTCACCTGCGGCTTCTCTTCTTCCTCGGCGCCCTTGACGGGCTTGGCCTCGGAGGCGCCGGCCTTCTTGGCGATGCCGTGAGCGATGTAGTTCACCGCGTCGTACCGCGTCATGTCCTGCTCCTGCAGGAAGTAGGCGGCGTGGCTCTCGCGTTCGGAGAAGATGGCCACCAGCACATTGGCGCCGGTCACCTCCTCGCGACCCGAGGACTGCACGTGGATCACCGCGCGCTGGATCACGCGCTGGAAGCCGGCGGTCGGTTTCGCGTCTTCCCCGTCGTCGACGACAAGGGAGCGGAGCTCATTGTCCACGTAGTTGGTGAGGGTCGTACGCAGCGCGCCCAGTTCGACGTCGCACGCGCGCATCACACCGGCGGCGTCCTCGTCGTCTATGAGGCTGAGCAGCAGGTGCTCCAGCGTCGCGTATTCATGTTTGCGCTGGTTCGCGTAGGCGACCGCGCGGTGCAGGGATTCTTCGAGCTGGCGAGAAAATGAAGGCAAGCGCCTTAGTCCTTCTCCATGGTGCACTGCAGCGGGTGCTGATGCCGCCGCGCCGTATCAACGACCTGGGCCACTTTTGTTTCCGCCACTTCGTACGTGTAGACTCCGCAGACGCCCACGCCATGTTGATGGACATGGAGCATTATGCGAGTCGCATCTTCGCGCGACTTATTGAAGAATTGCTCAAGTACGTAGACGACGAATTCCATAGGCGTGTAGTCGTCGTTGAGCAGAAGTACGCGGTACATCGACGGCTTCTGCGTCTTCGGCTTGGTCTGCGTGACCACTGCCGAGCGAACGCCGGTGTCAGCACCGTCTTCCTTCCGTTCGCTCATGTGCCGGTCTCCTGGCGTCGCCGTGATCTCAACCTGTCCAGGGATTAGATATGGAAGATAGCGTCTTTTGGAAGGGTTGAATCGTCACGGCCCACAGGCGTTGTACCCTTTGGCGATTACCGTAGGGCTAAGACGCCGCTAACCATGACCTGCCCAATCGGCGGGCGGCCCCGCGGCCGATTGTCCAGCTTGAGGGCGCCCGCTCCCTGTAGCGCAGGCGGTGGAGGGCCGACTCGGCCGGGTGAGGAGCCTAGTCGTCGTCCCGGGCAGGCGGGCGGCGAAGCATGCGACCCGAGGTCACAGCACCGGCGCCGAACTTCTCGCGGATCGCGTCCATGGAGCGTTCGCTGGCCAGGGCCTTGCGCTCCTCCTCGGCGAAGAAGTCCGAGGTGGCTTCCTGGCCTTCGACCAGGTCGGCGATCCCGATCCCAATCAGTCGCCAGGGCCGACCGGTCGCCTCCCTGGCCAGCAGCTCGCGGCCGACCCTGAAGAGCGTGTGGGCGGTCTGGGTGGCGACGGGCAGGGTCCGGCGGCGCGTCACGATCCGGAAGTCGGTGGTCCGCAGCTTCAGGGTCACGACCCGGCCGGCCACGCCGCCTGAGCGCGCCTGGCGGGCCACCCGGTCGCAGAGCGGCGCCAGTCGATCCTCCAGGTCCTCCAGTCGGGACAGGTCGTCGTTGAAGGTGGTCTCGCAGCTTATGCCCTTGCGGGCCTCGTTGGGGTTCACGGACCGCGTGTCGCGCCCGTGGGCCAGGTCGTAGAGCCGCAGGCCGTGCGCGCCCCAGCGTTCGGCCAGCCACTTGCGGTCCGCGCGGGCGATGTCGCCCACGGTGCGGAAGCCGGCCTTCTCCAGGCTGGCGACCATCGCCGGCCCGACGCCGGGCAGGATTTTCACCGGCTGCGGCGCCAGGAAGGTCTGCGCCTCGTGGCCGATGACAGAGAAGCCGCGCGGCTTGTCGAGGTCGGAGGCGATCTTGGCCAGGAACTTGTTTGGGGCGAGGCCGATGGAGACGGTGAGCCCGGTTTCGGCCTCGATCCGCGCCTGCAGGCGCGCGAGCGTCACCGCCGGCGGGGCGCCGTGCAGCCGCTGGGTGCCGGACAGGTCCATCCACGCCTCGTCCAGGCTGAGGTTCTGGACCAGGGGCGTCAGTTCGGCCGCCATGCCGAGGATGCGCTTGGACTCCGTCCGGTACTTGGTGAAGTCGGGCTTGATGACCACCGCCTCGGGGCAGGCCTTCAGCGCCTTGAACATCGGCATGGCCGACCTGACGCCGGAGATGCGGGCGATGTAGCAGCAGGTGGTGACGACGCCCCGCTTGCCGCCGCCCACGATCACCGGCCGGTCGCGCAGCTCTGGCCGGTCGCGCTTCTCGACGCTGGCGTAGAAGGCGTCGCAGTCCATGTGGGCGATGGCGAGGTCGCCCAGCTCCTCGTGCGCCACGATGCGCGGCGAGCCGCAGACCGGGCAGCGCCGCACGGGCTCGCCGCCGGACCAGAAGCAGTCGCGGCAGAGCGCCTTCATTCCAGCGGCCACAGCCAGGCGGCGCCGCGCACGCCTGAGGAATCGCCGTGCAGCGCCGGGCGGATCGGCGTCTCGAAGACGTCCGAGAACACGTGCGGCGTGATGGCCGCCGGAAGGGTCTCGTACAGGCGCGCGATGTTGGACATGCCGCCGCCCAGGACGATCACGTCCGGGTCCAGGATGTCGACGATCACCGCGAGGCCCCGCGCCAGCCGGTCGGCGTAGAGATCCAGCGCCGCGTGGTCCGCCGCCGCCACCGCGCCCTCGGCCGAACGTCCGGCCTCGCGGGCGAACCCTGTGCCCGACAGCCAGAGCTCCAGGCAGTTCACCCGGCCGCACCAGCAGCGCACGCCGGGCAGTTCGGCGTCGCGCGGCCAGGGCAGGGGCGTGTGGCCCCATTCGCCGGCGATCAGGTTCCGCCCCTCCACCAGCCGGCCGTCCACGGCGATCCCGCCGCCACAGCCGGTGCCGATGATGACGGCGAAGACCGCCCGCGCGCCCGTGGCCGCCCCGTCGGTGGCTTCGGACAGGGCGAGGCAGTTGGCGTCGTTGGCATAGCGCACCGGCCGCTCCAGCACCCGCTCCAGGTCGGCCGGAAAGGGGCGGTCGTTCAGGACGGTGGAGTTGGAATTGCGCATCAGGCCCGTGGCCGGCGAGGGCGATCCCGGCCCGCCGACGCCGATGCGGGCCGCCCACACGCCCGCCTGGCGCTCGGCCTCGGCGACGATCTCGCGCGTCGCCTCCAGGCGATCCTCATAGGCGGGCGGGGTCGGGCCGCGCACGCGGGCGACGAACCGGCCGTCCGGGTCCAGCGCCGCCGCCTCGATCTTGGTGCCGCCGAAATCCACGCCGATCCGGATCATGGCGCCGACCTATACCTGATTTGTTCCGGACGCCTCAGCGGCGGACGGCCGCCTCGATGGCCTCGCCGAGTTCGGTCCAATCGTCGATGCGCGGATGACGCTCGGACCGGGGCGCGTGAGGCCGCAGCCGCAGGTCGGCCACATGCTGGAAGGTCGCGGTGTCGGGCGCATGCTCGGCCACCGAATCGAGGTTCGGCAGGAGGTCGTCCACGAAGGCGGTGGGATGGACCGTCTGGGCCACCAGGCCCGCGGCGATCGGCCCCTTCGGGCCGGAATTCAGCACCAGCGGATGCTCCAGCCCGTGCTTGCGCAGCCAATCGGTCCTCAACCGCTCGGCGTCGGCGGGGGCGTTGGAGAGGATCAGGATCTCGGCGGTCCTGGCGAGCTTGTTCAGCGCCGCGATCGCGCCCGGCGCGGGCTCGAGGTTGTGGCAATGACCGGCGAAGAACTCGTCGAACAGCTTCTTGCCCTCGATCAGGTCCAGGTGCTCGGCGGCGCCGGGGCGGTAGATGTTCTGGAACAGGGCGAACCGGTCGATTCGCATCTCCAGGCCGCGATTGGCCAGGAAGTCGCCGAACCCCTGCATGAACAGGCCCAGCACCTCGTCCACGTCCACCAGCACCAGGGGCCGGTCACGGGAAAGGCCCAGCCCTTCGAGGGCTGGGGCGGCGATGTTCGACGGCTGAACCACGCGGTCTCCAGATGGGATAACGAAGTTTAAGGATATCGCAGCCGATAAGCAGCGGAAGGGTGGGGAGGGCCGAGCACCGGCCGCGCCCCGAGGAGTGTCGGGTCCTGAATGGCGAAGAAGGTCCTCATCGTCGAGGATAACGAGCTGAACATGAAGCTCTTTCATGATCTGCTCGAAGCCCAGGGTTACGAAACCCTCGAGACCCGCGAGGGGCTCGCCGCGCTGTCGTTGGCGCGCGAGCACAAGCCGGACCTGATCCTGATGGACATCCAGCTGCCCGAGATCTCGGGCCTGGAAGTCACCAAGTGGCTGAAGGAAGACGACGATCTGGCCCACATCCCGGTGGTCGCCGTGACCGCCTTCGCCATGAAGGGCGACGAGGAGCGGATCCGCGAGGGCGGCTGCGAGGCCTATATCTCCAAGCCCATCTCGGTGACGCACTTCCTCGAAACGATCCGCCGGCTGCTGAACTAGCCATGTCCGCGCGCATCCTCGTCGTCGACGACATCGAATCGAATGTGCGCCTGCTCGAGGCCAAGCTCTCGGCCGAGTACTACGAGGTGCTGACGGCTTCCGACGGCCCGACGGCCCTCGCGATGGCCGCCGCCGAACGCCCGGACATCGTGCTGCTCGACGTGATGATGCCTGGCATGGACGGCTTCCAGGTGTGCCGCCGGCTCAAGGACGATCCCGAGACGCGCCACATCCCCGTGGTGCTCGTCACCGCCCTGGACGGCCGCGCCGATCGCGTGGCGGGCCTGGAGGCGGGCGCCGACGACTTCCTGACCAAGCCCATCGACGACGTCATGCTGTTCGCCCGCGTGCGCAGCCTGACGCGCCTGAAGTCCGTCATCGACGAACTGCGCGACCGCGAGGCTTCCGGCCGCCGCATGGGCGTCATCGCCGGCGCGGCGTCGCGCCTCGGCGGCTCGGGCGGCCGGGTGCTGATCGTCGACGACAACCTGCGCCAGGCCGAGCGGGTCGCCAGCGAGCTGGCGGTCGAGCACCGGCCGGTGGTCGAGAGCGAGCCCTACAAGGCGGTGCTCACCGCCCGCGGTCCGGTGGACCTCGCGATCGTCAACGCCAACGCCAAGGCCTTCGACGGCCTGCGCTTCGCCGCCCAGCTCCGCTCGGACGAGGCCACGCGCAACATACCGATCCTCGCCGTCGTCGATGTCGACGAGCGGCCCAAGACGGTCAAGGCGCTGGAGATCGGGGTGAACGACATCCTGGCTCGGCCCATCGATCCGGGCGAACTGGCCGCGCGCGTGCGCACCCAGATCCGCCGCAAGCGTTACACTGACTATCTGCGCTCGAATCTCGACCACTCGCTGGAGCTGGCGGTCACCGACCAGCTCACCGGACTGCACAATCGCCGCTACATGGCTGGCCAGCTCGAGGCGCTGATGCGCCGGGCGTGTCAGGGCGGCGAGCCGGTCTCGCTGATGGTCATCGACATCGACCACTTCAAGAAGGTCAACGACAGCTTCGGCCACGACGTGGGCGACGAGGTGCTGGCCGAGTTCGCCGTGCGCCTGGCCTCCAACGTCCGCGCCATCGATCTGCCGGTCCGCCACGGCGGCGAGGAATTCGTGGTGGTCATGCCCGACACCGAGCTGGAGGACGCCCGCCGCATCGCCGAGCGCATCCGCCTGCACGTGGCCGGCGCGCCGTTCCGCGTCATGGGCGGGCAGGAGCTGCTGTCGGTAACCATTTCGGTCGGCTGCGCCACCAGCATGGGCGCTGGCGACAGCGCCACGGCCCTTCTCAAGCGCGCCGACGAGGCCGTCTACGAAGCCAAGTCCGGCGGCCGCAACCGGGTCATCGCCCGCGCGGCCTAATCTCCAGAATCAAAAACGCCCGGCGGTGAGGCCGAGCGTCTTCGCAAAAGTCAGCGGCGGGAACGCCTGCTTACTTGATCTTGCCTTCGCGGAATTCGACGTGCTTGCGCACCACCGGGTCGTACTTCTTCAGCACGAGCTTTTCGGTCTTGGTGCGGGCGTTCTTCTTGGCCACGTAGAAGTAGCCGGTGTCGGCCGTCGAGTTCAGGCGGATCTTGATGGAGGCGGGCTTCGCCATGGCTCGAATCCTGGAAACAAATTGGCGGGGCCAAACGGATACGCACCGCTGGCGGGTGTTAGGAGGCGCGGAAAATACGAATCCGCGCCGCGAAGTCAATGGGGCCTATGGCTAAAGGCTCAGAGCTGGGTCGGCCGCATGCCCTGTTCGCGGTCCTTGTAGCGCAGGAAAGGCTTCGGTCGGCTGGGGTCGTCCATCCGGAGGGCCGCTTCCTTGATCATCATCCGGGTGACCGCGGGCAGGGGCAGGCCCATGGCCTCGTCGAAGTCGACCCAGGCGATCTCCTCCAGCTCGCCGCAGTCGGCCTGGCGGTCGAGGCTGGTGAGCCGCTCGGCGTCGGCCATCAGGAACCAGGTGTCGAATCGCTTGGCCACCGCCGGCGGGGTGATCGCGCGGGCGATCACGTCCAGCGCCTCGAGGTCGGGCAGGAAGCCCTGGGCCGCGAAGTCCTTCCACGGGCCGGTCGCGCGCGCCTCGCCCGGCTTGGCCAGCATCAGGCCGGCTTCCTCCCAGGTCTCGCGGATCGCCGCCAGCGCCAGCGCGCGGCCGCGGCCCACCGGCAGGTGCCTGTCGAACAGCCCGCCCACTTCGGGGCGCAGGTCGGTGGCGTAGGGCGCGCGATAGTCCGCGCGGTCGATCCGGCCGCCGGGGAAGACCCAGCGATCGGGCATGAAGCTGTGGCCGCCGTGTCGCTTGCCCATCAGCACGCGGGGCTTGGCCGCGTCCCGGCGGATGATCATCACCGTGGCGGCGTTCTTGGGGCGCACGGCGCGCTGGCCGGGGACGCGGGGCGGTCCCTCGGGCTTGTGGACGATGGGTGGCTCGGTCGACATGAAACAATTGTATGGGGGCTCGCCCCCGCGAGGGAAGGGCGCCGTGGCGGAAGGCCGCTACCGCTTCTTGCCGCCCATCTTCTTCTTCCGGCCCGTGCGGATGCCCGGTGGCCGGCCCGATGGGGGACGCCTGTCGCCGCGTCCACGGACGCCCAGGCGGGGCCGCGGCATGCTGGCGTCGGGCGGCGCCGGGTCGCTCAGCATCTCGAACAGCAGGCCGCCGGTGATTGGCGTCGCTTCCTCCAGCCGGACCCGAACCGTCATGCCCAGCGGCCAGCGGGCGCCTGAGCGCTCGCCGACCAGGGCATGGGTGCGGTCGTCATGGACGAAGAACTCGCCGCCCAGCCTGGAGACGGGGACCAGCCCGTCCGCGCCGGTCTCGGCCAGCCGCACGAAGAGGCCGAAGCGGGTGACGCCGGTGATCCGGCCTTCGAACTCGGCGCCCACCCGATCGGCCAGGAAGGCGGCGACGTAGCGGTCGGTGGCGTCGCGCTCGGCCGCCATGGCGCGGCGCTCGGCGAAGGTGATGATCTCGGCCGTGCCCTTCATCTGCGAGATGTCGAAGTCCGACAGGCCGTCGCTTCCCAGGCCCAGGGTGGACACCAGGGCCCGGTGGACGATCAGGTCGGCGTAGCGGCGGATTGGCGAGGTGAAGTGGGCGTACTTGGCCAGGTTCAGGCCGTAGTGCCCGATGTTCTCGGTCGAATAGTGCGCCTGCATCTGGGTGCGCAGGACAACCTCGTTGACGATGTCGGCGTGCGGGCCGTCGCGGGTCTCGTCCAGGAGCCGGTTGAACCGCTCCGTCCGCGGCGCCTCGCCCTTGGTCCAGGGCAGGCCCAGCGTCGACAGGAAGTCCACCAACGCCTGGACCTTCTCCTGGCTGGGCTGGTCGTGGACCCGGTAGATCAGCGGCGTCTTCTTCTGTTCCAGGGTCTCGGCGGCGCAGACGTTCGCCTGGATCATGAATTCCTCGATCAGGCTGTGCGCCTGCAGCGCCGCCCGGGGCAGGATCGAATCGATGCGGCCCATCTCGTCGATGTGGATCCGCCGTTCGGCGCTGGCGATGGCCAGGGGCGAACGGGCGTCACGTCCCTTCTTCAGGCAGGCGTAGGCGGCCCACAGCGGCCTCAGCACGGGTTCCAGCAGCGGGCCGGACTTGTCGTCGGGTTGGCCGTCGATGGCCGCCTGGGCCTGTTCGTAGGCCAGCTTGGCGGCCGAGCGCATCAGGCCGCGGACGAAGCGGTGAGAGCGCTTGCGGCCATCGGCGCCGAACACCATCCGCACCGCCAGGCAGGCGCGGTTCTCGCCCTCGCGCAGGCTGCACAGCCCGTTGGACAGCCGCTCGGGCAGCATCGGCTCCACCCGGTCGGGGAAATAGACGCTGTTGCCCTTGTCGCGGGCGATGCGGTCCAGCTCCGAGCCCGGGCGCACATAGGCGGCGACGTCGGCGATCGCGACCCAGCAGACCCAGCCGCCGGGGTTCTTCGGATCATCGTCGGGATGGGCGTAGACGGCGTCGTCGTGGTCGCGCGCGTCCATCGGGTCGATGGTGATGAGCGGGATCTCGCGCAGGTCCTCGCGGCCCGCCAGGGTCGGCGGCTGGGCAGCCTCCGCCTCGGCCTCGGCGGCCTCGGAGAAACCGACCGGGATGCCGTGGGCGTGGATGGCGATCAGGGAGTAGGCGCGCGGATCGTCCTCGCGGCCGACGATCTCCAGCAGCTTGCCGCGTTTGGGGCCATAGCGGGGGCCATGCGGCTCCACCTGGGCCAGGACGAGGTCGCCGTCGCGCACGTCCTCACCGTCGGGCAGGATCAGGCTGTCCTTCGAGCGCCGGTCCACGGGCTCCACCCGGATCTCGCGGCGGATCTTGCGGATGACGCCCAGGATGCGGTGGGCGCTCTGGCCCAGGCGCTTGATCAGGCGGGCCTCGAAGTCGCCGGTCTCCAGCCGGACGAAGCGGACCAGCACGCGGTCGCCCAGGCCGGGCGCGGGGCCCCTCACGTCTCCGCCGGGCGACAGGGGCACGAGCGGGGCGTCCTCGCCCCGTGTCAGGCGAACCAGCAGGTCGCCGTCCGGATCGCGCTCGACCACGTCGGCCACGCCCACTTCCGGCAGCGCGCCCGCCTCGGAGAAGCCGCGTCGGCCCCGGCGGCCCAGCGTCCCATCCTCCTGCAGGGTGGACAGCATCTCGCGCAGCGCGCGGCGGTCGCCGCCCTTCAGGCCGAAGGCGCGGGCGATGGCCGCCTTGTCGGTCTCGCCGCTCTCGCGAATGAACTTCAGCAGGGTCTCGCGGTCAGGGAGGCCCTGGGGAATGCGGGCGGGCTTGGGCTTCTTGGGTCGGGCCATGGCGTGTGCTTAGCACGGAACGCGGCCGCGACGGCTCCGCTCCGTCAGCCCTTCAGAAACGCGATCATGGCCGGGTAGGCGGTGCGGTCCTGGATCATGAACAGGTGGCCGCCCTCGAACCACTGCAGCTCCGCCCCGGGGATTCGGCTGGCCATCTTCTCCTGCGTCTCCGGCAGGGCGATTCCGTCGTGGCGGCCGGCCGCGATCAGCACCGGGCAGGCGATCTGCGGCAAGCGGTCCCAGGTGTCGTGCGCCGCCCGCGCCTCGAGCTGCCGGTGGGCGCCCTGGTCGCGGCCAGGCTCGCCGGCGAAGGGGTCGGCGGCGGAAAGCTCCACCAGCTTCTCGTACTCGGCAGGGTGTGCTGCGGCCCAGGCCGCGTCGCGCCGCACGTCGCTGATCGGGATCATGTGCCGGGCCCGCGCTTCGCCCTTCAGGTGCTCGATCTCGTGGAACGGATAGGAAGCGCCCCCCGCGCCGCCCGGCGAGGTGCACGCCAGCACCAGCCGCTTCACCTTCCCAGGATGCCGCAGGACGAGTTCCTGGGCGACCATCCCGCCGAAGGAGACCCCCAGTACCAGCGCCTCGTCCCAGCCCACGTGATCCATGAGGGCGGCCGCGTCGTCGGCATACTGCGCCATGGAATAGGGGACGTCGGGCTTGTCCGTCCGGCCCAGGCCCCGCTGGTCATAGGCCACAAGGTCGAACGCCCGGGCCAGGGGCGATGCGAACACGTTCGGCTGCACCCGCAGATCGCCGCCGGTGCCGGAGATGAAGAGCAGCGGCGGTCCCTCACCGGCACGCTCGAAGTAGAGGTTCAGGCCGTTGATCGAGGCGTGGGGCATGGCCGTTCCAAATCCCGCTCATCCCCGCGAAGGCGGGGATCCAAGCTGAAAGCAGGATAATCCGTGACCGCCCGCTGTCTGCACTTCCGCTTGGGTCCCCGCCTTCGCGGGGACGAGCGGGGAGTACAGGCCTAGAACGGCGCCTCGTCGTCCCCGATGTCGTCGGCCGGCGCCTTTGTCGACGTCTTCGGGGCCGCCTTCTTCGCGGCGGTCTTCTTGGCCGCCGGCTTCTTCGCCGCCGCCTTGGCCTTCGGTTCCGCCTTGGCCTTGGCGGCGCGGGCCGGCTTCTTCTTGCCGCCGCCCTTGGCCTCGCGCTCGGCGATCAGGGCCACCGCCTGCTCCAGGGTCACCGACATGGGATCGGCGCCGCGCGGCACGTTGGCGTTGGTCGAGCCGTGCTTGATGTAGGGGCCGTAGCGGCCCGAAAGCACCCGGACCGGCTGGCCGTCCGCCGGGTGGGCGCCCAGGTCCTTCAGCGCCGCGGCCTCGCCGCCGCGTCGGCCCGCGCGCTTGGTGGCGATCAGGTCGACGGCGCGGTTCACGCCCACCTCGAAGACCTCGTCCACCGACGGCAGGTTCGCATAGGTGCCGTCGTGCTGCACGAACGGGCCGAAGCGGCCGATGCCGGCCAGGATCGGCTTGCCGTCCTCGGGGTGCTTGCCGATCTCGCGGGGCAGGCGCAGCAGGCGCAGGCCCTTCTCCAGGTCCATGTCGGGCGCGCTCCAGCCCTTGGGCAGGCTGGCCCGCTTGGGCTTCTCGCCCTCGCCGAGCTGGACGTAGGGGCCGAAGCGGCCGGACTTCAGGAAGACGGTCTCGCCGGTCACCGGGTCGACGCCCAGCTCGCGGTCGCCGGCGGCGGCCTCGTCGCCGTCCTCGGCCACGGTCAGCGGCCGGGTGTGGCGGCACTCGGGATAGTTCGAGCAGCCGAGGAACGGGCCGAACCGGCTCGACTTCAGGCCCATGCGACCGGTGTTGCACACCGGGCAGGCGCGCGGGTCTGACCCGTCCGGCTTGTCGGGGAAGAGGTGCGGACCGAGGGTGGTGTCCAGCGCGGTGAGCACGTCGCTCATCCGCAGCTCGCCCATCTCACCGATCTTCCGGTTGAAATCCTCCCAGAACTCCCGAAGCAGGACCTTCCAGTCCAGATCCCCGGCGGAGACCAGGTCGAGGCGCTCCTCCAGCCCGGCCGTGAAGTCGTACTCCACGTATCGGCCGAAGAACTCCTCCAGGAAGGCGATCAGCAGCCGGCCCTTGTCCTCGGGCACGAAGCGCTGCTTCTCCATCCGCACATAGGCGCGGTCGCGCAGCACCGTCAGGATCGAGGCGTAGGTGGAGGGCCGGCCGATGCCCAGCTCCTCCATCTTCTTCACCAGGCTGGCTTCGGAATAGCGCGGCGGCGGTTCGGTGAAGTGCTGGTCGGCCTTGGCCGAGCGCACCTTGGCCTCGGCGCCTTCCGAGACCTGGGGCAGGCGACCGCCTTCCTCGTCCTCGGGATCGTCCTGGCCTTCTTCATAGACCGCGAGGTAGCCGGGGAAGGTCACCACCTGGCCGGTGGCGCGCAGGCCCGTCTTGCCGTCGGCGCTCTCGAGGTCGATGGTCGTCCGCTCGATGCGGGCGCTCTCCATCTGCGAGGCGATCATCCGCTTCCAGATCAGCTCGTAGAGCCGGCCGAGGTCGCCCTCCAGGCGCAGCTTGCCCGGGTTGCGGGCCAGGCTGGTCGGGCGGATGGCTTCGTGGGCCTCCTGGGCGTTCTTGGCCTTGGTCGAGTAGAAGCGGGGCTTCTCCGGCACATACTCCTTGCCGTACAGGCCCCCGATCACGGCGCGGGCCTCGTCCAGCGCCTCGGGCGCGGTCTGCACGCCGTCGGTCCGCATGTAGGTGATCAGGCCGACGGTCTCGCCGCCGATGTCGACGCCCTCGTACAGCTTCTGCGCCGTCTGCATCGTCCGCTGGGCGTTGAAGCCGAGCTTGCGCGACGCCTCCTGCTGCAGGCTGGAGGTGGTGAAGGGCGGGGGCGGCGAGCGGCGGCCGGGCTTGCGCTCCAGGGCCGCCACCGTGAACGTCGCGGCCTTTACCGCGTCGCGCGCCGCGAAGGCGCTGGCCTCGCTGGCCAGATCGAACTTGGTCAGGCGCTTGCCGTCGTGCTTCACGAGGCGCGCGGTGAAGGGGTCGCTGTTGGCCGAGACCTCGGCTTCGACGGTCCAGTATTCCTGGGTCCTGAACCGCTCGATCTCGATCTCGCGGTCGACGATGACGCGCAGGGCCACCGACTGAACCCGTCCGGCCGACTTGGCGCCCGGCAGCTTGCGCCACAGCACCGGCGAGAGGGTGAAGCCGACGAGGTAGTCCAGGGCGCGGCGGGCGAGGTAGGCCTCGACCAGCTCCATGTCGAGGTCGCGCGGGTTGGCCATCGCCTCGGTGACGGCCGACTTGGTGATGGCGTTGAAGACGACGCGCTGGACGGACTTGTCCTTCAGCGCCCGCTTCTTCTGCAGCACCTCCAGCACGTGCCACGAGATGGCCTCGCCCTCGCGGTCGGGGTCGGTGGCGAGGATCAGGCGGTCGGCGCCCTTGGCCGCATCCGCGATCTCGGCCAGCCGCTTGGCCGCCTTGCCGTCGACCTCCCACGACATGTCGAAATCTTCGTCGGGGCGGACCGAGCCGTCCTTGGGCGGTAGGTCGCGGACGTGGCCGTACGAGGCCAGCACCTTGTAGTCCGAGCCCAGGTACTTGTTGATGGTCTTGGCCTTGGCCGGGCTCTCGACGATGACGAGGTTCATAAGGTGCGGTCTGATCCCAAAGAGCGCGGAAGGTGGGGGCGGTCCGGCGGGGCTGTCAACGGGCCGGATTCGCGCAGATCCCCCGAGCCCCTTTAGGGGCTCACCCCTTCGCGACCATTCCGCCCGGCAGCAGTTCGGCCCGACCGGCGAGCGCCAGCTCCATCAGGGCGGCGAAGACGGCGGGCGCGGGCGCCCCCGCGGCGCGCACCAGTTCGTCCCTGGAAACCGGCGTCGGCGACAGCAGGTCGGCCAGGCGCTCGCGCAGTGCGTCGTCCGCATCCACGGGCGGCGGTCGGTAGGGCGTACGCTCGGGCTCGCGGAAGCCGCCCAGGCCCTCGATGGCCCTCAGCACGTCCTCGGCGCCTTCGCAGATCGCCGCGCCCTGGCGGATGAGGTCGTTGGTTCCCTTGGCGCGCGGGTCGAGCGGCGAGCCCGGCACGGCCAGCACCTCGCGGCCCTGTTCGTTGGCAAGGCGCGCGGTGATCAGCGATCCAGACCGAAGCTCCGCCTCCACCACGACCACTGCGCGCGACAGGCCGGCGATGATCCGGTTGCGGCGCGGAAAGTCGCGGGCGACGGCGGTGCGGCCGGGCTCGTTCTCAGAAACCACGCACCCCTGCTCGACGATCCGAGCATAGAGGTCGCGATGTTCGGGCGGATAGACGTCGTCGATGCCGCCGCCCAGGACCGCGACCGTACCGGTGGGGAGGCTACCCTCGTGCGCCGCCCCGTCGATGCCGCGCGCCAGGCCCGAGACGACCACGCAGCCCGCCGCGCCCAGTTCGGCCGCCAGGCCGCGGGCGAACCGCTGGCCTGCGGCCGAGGCCACCCGTGCCCCGACGATGGCCACCGTACGGCGGTCCAGCAGGCCGAAGTCGCCACGAACCCATAGCAGGGGCGGCGGCGGGTCCAGGGCGGCCAGGGCCTGGGGAAAGTCGGGCTCGCAGGCGCAGATCAGCCGGGCGCCCAGGGCCGCGCCGGCGGCGAGCTCCCGGTCGGCGTCGGCCTCGCTGGGAACCTTCAGTGTCGCCATGCGCCCGCCCCGCCGGGCCAGGTCGGGCAGGGCGGCCAGGGCGAGGGCCGGCTCGCCATAGCGGCTGATGAGCTGGTCGAAGGTGACCGGGCCGACGTTCTCGGTGCGGGCGAGCCGCAGCCAGTCGCGCCGCTGGACGTCGGAGAGGGTGCGGATCACTCCGCCGGGTCCTCGGCCTTCTTGCCGGCGCCGATCCTGGGCTCCTCGCCCTTCAGCAGGCGGCGGATGTTGGGCGCGTGACGCACATAGACCAGCAGGGCCATGAACAGCGCCAGCAGGGCGATCGCATGGGGCCGGCCGAGCAGCAGCGCCGCCGCCGGCGCGATGGCCACCGCCACCAGGGCGGCGAGCGACGAGATCCGGAACACGCCGGCGGTGATCAGCCAGGCCGCGCCGGCCACGATCCCCACGGGCCAGGCGGCCGCCAGCAGGGTGCCGAAGAACGTCGCCACGCCCTTGCCGCCCTTGAAGCCCAGCCAGACGGGAAACAGGTGCCCGAGAAACGCCGAGCCTGCCGCCAGCGCGACCACGACGGCCTGACGCTCGACCGGCGCATCGCGCGTCGCCAGCCAGGCCAGCAGCACCGCTAGCGCGCCCTTGCCGCCGTCGCCCAGCAGGGTGAGGAGGGCGAGCCCCTTCTTGCCGCTGCGCAGGACGTTGGTCGCGCCGATGTTGCCGGACCCGATGGCGCGCGGGTCGCCGGCGCCGGCCGCGCGCATCACCAGCACGCCGAACGGGATCGACCCCAGCAGATATCCGCCGACGATGGCGATGGAAAACAGGACTAGGCTGTCAGGCATGGCGCTCCCCAAGGAGACGACTCCTAGCGCGACGCGCGGACGTTCGGAATGGGGAAGGCGACCCATCCACACCCAAGCCGTGCAGATGGCGTGAGGGCAGGTATAAGGTTGTACCTATTTTGAGCGCTAGACTCGGGCACCGTTCGACTATTCAGAAATTAGGCAGCTAATAGTTGTTTCTACATACAATAGTTCCTCATTTTGGGTGTCCATGACCTGGTGAATTCAGGTCTGATTAATCCCATTTCGCAAATCCTCGTTCGCGAACCGCGCCCGCCCGATCGAGGGCTCGCGTGCTGATCGAATGGGGACAATCGATGAAGTTGTTTGGCGGCGCCTCGGGCGCCAAGAAGACAGATGCGGCCCACGTCCGTAATCTCGAGGGCATGGTTGCGGCGATCGAGCGCTCGCAGGCCGTGATCGAGTTCGAACTGGACGGCACCATCATTCGGGCCAATCGCAACTTCCTGGACACGCTCGGGTATTCCGAGGGGGAGATCGTCGGGCGGAAGCACGCGATGTTCGTGGATCCGCAGGAAGCTGGCAGCAGCGCCTATCGCGATTTCTGGAGCACCTTGAACCGGGGCGAGTTCGTCGCCGCCAAGTTCCGCCGCCTGGGCAAGGGCGGCCGCGAGGTATGGATCCAGGCGTCGTACAACCCGGTCATGGACGAGACGGGCAAGCCCGTGAAGGTGGTGAAGTTCGCCTCCGATATCACGGAGGTCGAGCACGAGCGGGCCCGGAACGACGCCGATCGCGCCGCTACGGCCAAGGAGCAGGACGAAGTCGTCTCCATCCTGGCCGATGGCCTGCAGCGCCTGTCGCAGGGCGACCTGACCGCCGCCATCGACGCTGACTTCGAGGGTCCCTACCTGCGCATCCGCGACGACTTCAACAGCACTGCGAGCAGCCTGCGCACGGCGATCAGCGCGGTGATGCATACGACCTCGTCGATTCGCGGCGGCGCCGATGAGATCTCCAGTGCGTCCGACGATCTGTCGCGGCGGACCGAGCAGCAGGCGGCCAGCCTGGAAGAGACGGCGGCGGCTCTCGACGAAATCACGGCGACGGTGAAGCGCAGCGCGGAGGGCGCGCGTGAAGCCTCCGGCGTCGCCTCCGGCGCCCGCGCCGAGGCGGAGCGGTCGGGCGAGGTCGTGCGCGAAGCCGTCTCGGCCATCCACGATATCCAGCAGAGCTCGTCGCAGATCTCCAACATCATCGGCGTGATCGACGAGATCGCCTTCCAGACCAACCTCCTGGCCCTGAACGCCGGGGTCGAGGCCGCGCGGGCCGGCGAGGCGGGCAAGGGCTTCGCGGTCGTGGCCCAGGAAGTGCGCGCGCTCGCCCAGCGATCCGCCGAGGCGGCCAAGGAGATCAAGACCCTGATCTCGTCGTCCGGCGCCCAGGTCGACCGCGGCGTGAAGCTGGTCACCGACACCGGCAAGGCGCTGGAGGCCATCGTCGAGCGCGTAGCCAGCATCGATGGCCTGGTCTCCGAGATCGCCCAGTCGGCGCAGGAGCAGTCCACCGGCCTCGGCCAGGTGAACACCGCCGTCAACCAGATGGACCAGGTCACCCAGCAGAACGCCGCCATGGTCGAGGAAGCCACGGCCGCGGCCGCGCAGCTCAAGCGCGAGGCGGTGGAGCTGGCCCAGCTCGTCGCCCGCTTCGAGGTGGGCAATCAGGCCGCCCAGGCCGCCCAGGCCGTTCGCGCGGCGCCCCGGATGGAGCGCCCCCGCCAGGATGCGCCCGCCCTCCAGCGCAAGCTTCGGGCGGCGGTTGGCGGTGGCGCGCAAAGCGAATGGAGCGAGTTCTGATGTCCGCCGCGCCTCATCTCGGCGAGGCGATCGAACTGATCCTGCTGGAGGTGGCGGGCCACGACTTCTGCATCGACATCCGGTCGGTGCGGGAGATCCGCGGCTTCACCGCCTCCACCCCGCTTCCGCAGGCGCCGCCCTACGTCCTGGGCGTCATCAACCTTCGCGGCGCGGTGATGCCGGTGCTCGATCTCCGCGCCCGCCTGGGTCTCGGCGTCACCGAGGCCTCGGGCCGGCACGTGATCGTGGTCGTCCACTGTGGCGGCCAGACGGCCGGCCTGCTCGTGGATGCGGTGCAGGAGACGATGATGCTGTCGCCGGACCAGATGCAGGATCCGCCCAAGTACGAGGGCGGGCCGCAGGAGGCCTTCGTCGACGCCCTGATCCCGCTCGAGGGGCGGATCCTCAGCCGGTTGAGCGTGCCGAGCCTGCTGCCGCAGGAGCCCCTGGCCGCCGCGGCCTGACGCCGTGCCCCGGCCGCCTTCGCCTGCTATGCTGGCAGGGTGGGGGACGTCGGCGATCAGGTGAGGGGGTTCGGGCCCTCGGCGCCGCAGGGCGCGGGCGAGATCCGCGCCTGCCTAGTCGTGCGAGACGAGGCGCTGCGGCTACCCTCGCTCCTGGCGCATCACCGGGCCCTGGGAGTCGACCGCTTCATCGTCGTCGACGACGGCTCCACCGACGGAACGCTCGCCTTCCTCCAGGCCCAGCCCGACGTCCACCTCGTCCAGGCCGAATTCCGGTATGAGGCGCGGCATCGCGGGGTCGACTGGCTGAACCATATCCTCGATGCGTTCTGCGACGGCCACTGGACGCTGACGCTCGACGCGGACGAGCTGTTCCTCTTCCCGTCCTGCGAGCAGGTGGGGCTCAGGGCTCTGTGCGGACACCTCGACCGGCATGGCGCCCGCGGCGTGATGGCGCTGATGATCGACATGTACGGCCCGGGGGACGTCTCCGAAGCCGTCCATGCGCCCATGTCGCCGCTTCTGCAGACCTGCCCGTGGTTCGATCCGGGCCCCTATCACGCGGTGCGCGCCGGGCCGTTTCCGCACGTGCAGTTCAGCGGCGGGCCGCGGGCGCGGATGTTCGACTTCTCGGCCTATCAGCCGCGCCCGCCGGTGTTGACCAAGGTCCCGCTGGTGAAGTGGGCGAGGGGGACGCGCTACGTGATGTCCACCCACGCGACCACGCCGCTGCCGCTGTATCCGATGCTGGCGGCGCTGCTGCACTTCAAGTTCCTGAGCGACTTTCCCGACCGCGTCGCGCGGGCGGTGGCCGAGGGGCAGTACTACGGCGGCTCCAGGGAATACCGCGCCTACAAGGACCTGCTGGACCGCGGCGAGGGATTGCGCCTGCGCGACGAGCGATCGGTGCGGTTCGCCGGCACGCGGCAGCTCGTCGACCTGGAGATCATGTACGCCGACGCGGCGTACGACGCCTTCGTCGCTCAGGCCCGGTAGACGGTCCGCCCATCGACGAGGGTCTGGAGCACGCGGCCCTGAAGACGTCGGCCGTCGAACGGCGAGTTCTTCGACTTCGAGACCAGCTTGTCGGCGTCGATCACCACCGGGGCGTTGAGGTCGCACAGCACGAGGTCGGCCGGCGCGCCCTTGGCGATGCGTCCCGCGGGCAGGCCGAGCAGGGTCGCCGGGGCCGAGGTGACCGTCCGGATCAGGTCGATGAGCGGGATCCGGCCCTCGTGGTGGAAGGCCAGCAGCGCGGGGAGCAGGGTCTGGAGCCCCACCGCGCCAGGGGCCGCTTCGTCATAGGGCAGGCGCTTGTCCTCGGCCGGCGCCGGGGCGTGCGCCGAGACGACCACCTGGATCAGGCCCGAGGCGATGGCGTCGATCACCGCCTGTCGGTCGTCCTCTGAACGCAGCGGCGGGTCCACCTTGCAGAAGGTCCGGTAGTCGCCGATGTCGATCTCGTTGAACGACAGGTGGTTGATCGAGGTGGTGGCCGTCACCGGCAGCCCGCGACCGAGGCCGCGGCGCAGGCTCTCCAGCGCGCCGGCGGTGGTCACCTGGTCGACGATCAGGCGCGCGCCGGTCAGCTCGACCAGCGCCAGGTCGCGCTCCAGCATGATCCGTTCGGCGATGGCCGGCACGCTGGGCAGGCCCATCCGCGCTGCGAATTCCCCCGACGTGGCGGCCGCGCCGGCCGACAGCCAGGGATCCGCGGGGCGGTGCGCCACCGGCGTGTTGAACGCCTTCGCGTAGCTCAGCACCCGCTGGAAGACCTTGGAGTCCACGATCGGCCGGTCGGCGTCGGTCACATAGAGGCAGCCGGCCTCGTGCATCAGGCCGATCTCGGCCATCCGCTTGCCCTCGCACCCCTTGGTGGCGGCCCCGGCGGGGTAGACGTTGACCAGCTCGATGTCGCGCGCCCGGCGCAGGATGAAGTCGACCACCGCCGGCTCGTCCATCACCGGGTGGGTGTCGGGCTGAACGACGATGGTGGTGACGCCGCCCGCCGCGGCCGCCAGGGCCGCCGATTTCAGCGTTTCCTTCGGCTCCGCGCCCGGCTCGCCGGTCTTGACCCGGATGTCCACAAGGCCGGGGATCAGCAGCGCGCCGCCCGCGTCCACCACCTCGACGTCGGCCGAGAGGCCGCCCAGCGTCGGCGCGTGGGCCACGTCGGCGATCACGCCCTCGGTGATCACCACGGCGCCGGGTCCGTCATAGCCGCTGGCCGGATCGACCAGGCGGACGTTCGTGAAGGCGACGGGGCGCATCAACGCTCGTTCTCCAGACGCGCGGCCAGCGAGGTCAGCACCGCCATGCGCGCGGCGACGCCCATTTCGACCTGATCCTGGATCAGGCTCACCGACAGGTCGTCGGCCACCTCGGAGTCGATCTCCACGCCGCGGTTCATCGGGCCGGGATGCATCACCCGCACGTGCGGCGCGGCCAGGGCCAGCTTCTCGCGGTCCAGGCCATAGAAGCGGAAGTATTCGCGCTGGGACGGCGCCATGACGCCGTCCATGCGCTCGAGCTGCAGGCGCAGCATCATCACCACATCGCAGCCGGCGATGCCCTTGCGCATGTCGTGGAAGACCTCGACGTTCCAGCGGTCCGCGGCGGGCGGGATCAGGGTCGGCGGCCCCACGAGCCGGACGTGCGCGCCCAGCATCTGCAGCAGGGCGATGTTCGATCGCGCCACGCGGCTGTGCAGCACGTCGCCGCAGATCGCCACCTTCAGCCCCGCGATCCGCCCGAACGCCCGCCGCATGGAAAGGGCGTCCAGCAGCGCCTGGGTGGGATGCTCGTGCTGGCCGTCGCCGGCGTTGACCACCGAGCAGCCGACCTTCTGCGACAGCAGGGAGGCCGCTCCGGACGACGCATGGCGCACCACCAGCAGGTCGGGCTGCATGGCGTTCAGAGTGACCGCCGTGTCGATCAGGGTCTCGCCCTTGGAGATCGACGACGAGCGCGGGCTCATGTTGACCACGTCGGCGCCCAGCCGCTTCCCGGCCAGCTCGAACGAGCTCTGCGTCCGCGTGGAGTTCTCGAAGAACAGGTTCATCAGAGTCCGACCCTTCAGGAGGTCGAGCTTCTTCGAGGTCTGCCGATTCAGGCTGACGAATCCATCGGCGAGATCCAGCAGGTTGGCGACTTCGACCTCATTGAGATCCGTCGCCGACAGGAAATGCCGCTTGGGGAAGGAGAAGGTCCGGGTGAGGACCTCGTTCAGGCCGGGGGGCGCGCCGTTCATTAAAGCGCCCTCTTAGGTGACCTCGCCCCGCAAGCCAAGCGTGGGAAGGATCAATCCCCAACTTCATGGACGCGGGATGTGACGTCCCCTCAGGCCGACGTCAGCCGTTCCGCAGCCGGTCCAGCGCGCCCTGCAGGATCCAGGCGGCGGCGGCCTTGTCGACCACCTCGGCCCGGCGGGCGCGGCTCACGTCCGCCTCGCCGATCAGCATGCGGTTGACCGCCATCGAGCTCATCCGCTCGTCCCAGAAGGCGATGGGCAGCTCGGGCCTGAGGCGCAGCAGGTTGCGGGCGAAGGCGCGGCTGGACTGGCAGCGCGGCCCCTCCGTCCCGTCCATGTTCACCGGCAGGCCGACGACGATCCCGGCCGCGCCGCGGCTCTCCATCAGGCGGAAGAGCGCGTTGGCGTCGTCGGTGAACTTGGCCTTGCGGATCGTCTCCAGGGGCGAGGCGATCATCCGCGTGGCGTCCGACACCGCCACCCCAATGGTCTTCTCCCCCAGGTCCAGGCCGACGACCGGGGCGTAGGCGGGCAGGGCGGCGGGGAGGTCGGCGAGATCCAGGACGGGCATTGGCGACCCTATAGCTTGCAAAGAAGGGCCCCGCACGGCTAACCCACGCCTTCGAACAACGGAGGGCCCCATGGCCATCGACGCCGCGACCGTGCGCAAGGTTGCGAGGCTGGCGCGCATCGCCGAGCCTGAGGACAGACTGGAGCCGCTGGCTAAGGAGCTTTCGGGCATCCTGAACTGGATCGAGCAGCTGAACGAGGTCGACACCAACGGCGTCGAGCCGATGACGACGTCCGTGGCCACGACCCTGCCGATGCGGGACGACGTCGTCACGGACGGCGGCGATCCGGCCAAGGTGCTCGCCAACGCGCCCAAGTCCGCCAAGGACTTCTTCGTCGTGCCGAAGGTGGTGGAATAGCCATGTCCGACCTCACCGGCCTGACCCTGAAGGCCGCCCTCGACGGGCTGGCCGCCAAGAGCTTCTCCTCTGAGGAGATCACCCGGGCGCACCTGGAGGCCGTCGAGGCCGCCCGCGCGCTGAACGCCTATGTCGTCGAGACGCCCGAGAAGGCGCTGGACATGGCCCGCGCCTCCGACGCCCGCCGGGCGAAGGGCGAGGCCGGCCCGCTGGACGGCGCGCCGCTCGGCATCAAGGACCTGTTCTGCACCGAGGGCGTGGAATCCACCGCCGCCTCCAAGATCCTGCGCGGCTTCAAGCCCACCTACGAGAGCACGGTCACGTCCAACCTCTGGCGCGACGGCGCCGTGATGCTGGGCAAGCTCAACATGGACGAGTTCGCCATGGGCTCGTCGAACGAGACCTCGGCCTGGGGGCCGGTGGCGAACCCGTGGCGGGCGGAGGGCGGTAACGCCAACCTCACCCCCGGCGGGTCGTCCGGCGGCTCGGCGGCGGCTGTGGCCGCGGAGCTCTGCCTGGGGGCCACGGCCACCGACACGGGCGGCTCGATCCGCCAGCCGGCGGCCTTCACAGGCACCGTGGGCATCAAGCCGACCTACGGCCGCTGCTCGCGCTGGGGCATCGTCGCCTTCGCCTCGTCCCTGGACCAGGCCGGGCCGATGGCGCGGACCGTCGAGGACACCGCCATCCTGCTGCGCTCCATGTGCGGCCACGACCCCAAGGATTCCACCAGCCTGCCGGTCGAGACCCCGGACTTCGCCAGCTTCTGCGGCAAGTCGGTGAAGGGCCTGCGGGTCGGCATCCCCAAGGAATACCGGGTCGACGGCATGCCGGCCGAGATCGAGAAGCTCTGGGAGCAGGGCATCGCCTGGCTGAAGGAGGCCGGCTGCGAGATCGTCGAGGTCAGCCTGCCGCACACCAAGTACGCCCTGCCGGCCTACTACATCATCGCCCCGGCCGAGGCCTCGTCGAACCTCGCCCGCTATGACGGCATGCGCTACGGCCTGCGCGTCGACGGCGCGAACCTCACCGAGACCTACGAGAACACCCGCGCCGAGGGCTTCGGCGCCGAGGTGAAGCGCCGCATCCTGATCGGCACCTATGTGCTGTCGGCCGGCTACTACGACGCCTACTACCTCAAGGCGCTCAAGGTGCGCCGCCGCATCGCCGACGACTTCGACCAGGCCTGGGAGAAGGTCGACGCCTTGCTCACGCCGACCGCGCCGTCGGCGGCCTTTGCCCTGGGCCAGAAGTCGGACGATCCGGTGGCGATGTATCTGAACGACATCTTCACGGTGACGGTGAACCTCGCCGGCCTGCCGGGCATGAGCGTTCCGGCTGGTCTTGACGCCCAGGGCCTGCCGCTGGGCCTGCAGCTCATCGGCCGTAACCTGGACGAGGGCACGCTGTTCTCGCTGGGCAGCGCCATCGAGAAGGCCGCGGACTTCAAGGCCAAGCCGAAGAAGTGGTGGTGACCTGAAACAGAAACGCCCGCCGGTCCGGCGGGCGTTTCGCTATTCTGACTGTTCGACCGCCTACAGCTTGTCGAACTCGGCCTGGATTTCCTTCAGCTTCGCGTCGTCGATGGCGCCCTGGCTCATCGGCGCGATCTGCGTCAGCGTCATGGTGGCGATCTGGTCGTAGAATTGCGGGATCTGCGGGATCGCCTTCTCGAGGGCTTCCTTGGCCTTCTCGTTCTTGATGATCTCGCCGATCGGCGTGGATTCCACCGACA
The DNA here is from genome assembly GCF_003254525.1 of Phenylobacterium kunshanense. Classification (GTDB taxonomy): domain Bacteria; phylum Pseudomonadota; class Alphaproteobacteria; order Caulobacterales; family Caulobacteraceae; genus Phenylobacterium; species Phenylobacterium kunshanense. The sequence continues at coordinate 757,486 of NZ_QFYS01000001.1, read as the reverse complement.
GCTTGCCTGCGGCGGCGGCCGGGGCGTGGTTGGCGTGGTCCTGCGCGAAAGCCGGCGCGGACACCGCGGCCACGGCGAGCGCGGCGGCGATAGCGATAGTCTTCATCTGGGTGTTCCTCATTCCCCGGTCTGAGCGCCGTTAAGACGCGCGCAAGCTTGAGGCCAATTTGGGGCGATTTCGCAAGAGGGCGCGTGCGCCGGCTTCCGATTTCCGACGGAGAGCGGTAGGACCCCGCTCATGAACGACGTCGCCAACACCAAGCTGATCCAGGGCCGGACCGGCCCCTGGGAGATCGTCCTCGGGCTGGAGGTCCACGCCCAGGTGGCCTCCAACGCCAAGCTGTTCTCGGGAGCGGCCGTCGGCTTCGGCGCCGGACCGAACGCCCAGGTCAGTCTGGTCGACGCGGCCATGCCGGGCATGCTGCCGGTCATCAATCGTCATTGCGTCGAGCAGGCGATCAAGACCGGCCTGGGCCTGAAGGCGCAGATCAACGAACGGTCGCGCTTCGACCGGAAGAACTACTTCTACCCCGACCTGCCGCAGGGCTATCAGATCAGCCAGTTCAAGGACCCGATCGTGGGCGAGGGCGAAGTCATCGTCGAGCGCGACGACGGTTCGACCTTCACCGTGCGGATCGAGCGGCTGCACCTGGAGCAGGACGCGGGCAAGAGCCTGCACGACCAGGACCCCAACTTCACCTACGTCGACCTCAACCGGGCCGGCACCGCGCTGATGGAGATCGTCTCGCGGCCCGACATGCGCTCCTCCGAGGAGGCCGCCGCCTACGTCAAGAAGCTCAGGACCATCCTGATCTATCTCGGCACCTGCGACGGGGACATGGAGAAAGGCAACCTGCGGGCCGACGTGAACGTCTCGGTCTGCCGCCCGGGCGCCTACGAGAAGTACCGCGCCACCGGCGACTTCGGCCATCTCGGCACCCGCTGCGAGATCAAGAACGTCAACTCGTTCCGCTTCATGCAGCAGGCGATCGAGTACGAGGCCCGCCGCCAGATCGAGATCATCGAGGACGGCGGCAAGGTCGATCAGGAGACCCGCCTGTTCGACCCGAACAAGGTCGAGACGCGGTCCATGCGCTCGAAGGAAGAGGCGCACGACTACCGCTACTTCCCCGATCCGGACCTCTTGCCGCTGGAGCTGGATCCGGCGTGGATCAAGCAGATCGAGGCCGGCCTGCCCGAACTGCCCGACGCCAAGAAGGCGCGCCTGCAGTCGCAGTACGGCCTGTCGTCCTACGACGCCGGCGTGCTGATCGCCGAGCAGGCCAAGGCCGACTTCTACGAGGCCGCCGCCAAGGGGCGTGACGCCAAGCTGGTGGCCAACTGGGTGACCAACGACCTCGCCGCCAAGCTTTCGGCCGGCGGGATCGATATCGCGGACTCGCCCATCAAGCCGTCCGCCATCGCGGAGCTGGTCCAGCTCATCGAGGAGGGGGTCATCTCCTCCAAGATCGCCAAGGACGTCTTCGAACGGATGTGGGCCGGCGAGGGCGCGGCCGGCGAGATCGTCGAGAAGCAGGGCCTGAAGCAGGTCAGCGACACTGGCGCGCTCGAGAAGATCATCGACGACCTGATCGCCGCCAATCCCGGCCAGGCCTCCGCGGTGAAGGAGAAGCCGCAGGCCATCGGCTGGTTCGTGGGCCAGGTGATGAAGGCGACGGGCGGCAAGGCCAACCCGGGCGCGGTCAATCAGCTCCTGAAGGCCAAGCTCGGTCTCTGAGGTCTACCGGACGCGGTCGAAGATCTGGCCGTCGTCCAGGGAGATCAGCGCGAACCCGTCGCCCATGCGCACCCACGCATAGCCGTGGGGCGGCGGCCGCAGGCGGTAGCGGCGGTAGTCCTCGACCACGGCCCCCCGGTAGCTGTCGGGCGCGAAACCTCGCCGGCGCGCGGACGGGTTCCGCTCCTCGTCCCACCGCTCGCGCTGGCCGCCGTATCGCGGCGCATCGTTGTCCCAGCGCCGCCCGCGGTCCTCGCGGCGCTCATAGCCAAGCGCGGGGCGCGTATCGCGCGGGCGCTCCTCCCGTCGGCGCTCCTCGCCGCGTGGGCGATCTGGACCGCGCTCCTGGCGCTCCGCCCCGCGGCCCCGGCCCTGCGCCCAGGCCGTTTCGTCCAGCGGGATCGCCGTCGCAAGGCTGGCCACGGCGGCCATCATGAGGATCAGCCGTTTCATCTTGCCGCTCATCCTGCGCCGGGTCGCCTGAACTCTCCCTGAACGCAGGGCTGTGCTTTCTGGGTAACCTTACTGCGGCGCGATGTCCCACCAGGGGAAACCTGTCGATTCGACAACGGCGGTCTTAACCATGTGTTCAACTGAAGCTTGGTTTCCTGCGCTCGTAGATCGGTGACGGGCTCGAAAAGCGAGCCGGCCGGTCAGAGGACTGAAGACCATGCTGGCGAGCATCGACACGAAGTGTGATGGCCTGCCGCTGCCGACTCCGGACGCGACGGGCGATGAGCTGTTCCGTATGGGGCTGCTTTATTCCACGGGCCAGGGCGGCGCGCCGCTCGACTACGTTTCGGCCCACATGCTGTTCAACCTGGCTGCGATGCGCGGCTCGGTGGAGGCCAAGGTCTACCGCAAGGAGCTGGCCCACGAGATGGCCTCGGACGAGGTCGCCGAGGCCCAGCGCCAGGCCCGTCAGTGGCTCGCCCAAGGCTGACCTGACCGCCGAAGCCATGTGCCCGGCGCGCGTCGCCGGGCGGTCTCGGCTTGGCGGAACCAATTGTGGCGCCTTTTTGTTGAGCGGCCAGGGACACCCCTTGGAGGCTCTTCTCAGTGAAAAAGTACGCTTTCGCCGTGACCGCGGCAGCGGCCGCGCTTGTGGCTTCGTCGGTATCCGCGGCGACCTATTTCAACGTCGGCCCCGTCGGCGCGGACGGCGGCTTCACCGTCGTCTTCGGCAACCTCGGCATCAATACGCCGACGTTCGACGACCAGTTCACCTTCACCGTCCCGGGCGGTCCCGATGGGACTGCGGACTTCTCGGTCAGCTCGACCATGAGCGCCGACAGCCAGAACATCCAGTTCTCGAGCGTCACGTTCGATGGGATGGCTTTCCAGATCGAGACCAACGGCTGGAACGAGAGCCGCTTCCTCAATGATGTCGATGTCCTGGCGGGCCAGAGCTACACCCTGCGCCTGATCGGCAAGGCCGGTGTGGACGGCGCTTCGCCCAATGCGTCCTACAGCGGCGTGGTCACTTTCGCGCCTGTCGCCGGGGTCGTCCCCGAACCGGGGACCTGGGCCCTGATGATCGCCGGCTTCGGCGGCGCGGGCGCCGTGCTGCGTCGCCGCCGCCATCAGGTCGCTGTCGCGGCCTGACCTCAAGGCTGACAGCATCATGCGCGCCTCGGCCCTCAGGGCCGGGGCGCGTTCTTTTTGGGCGGTGCTCAGCCCCGTTCGATGTGACGAAGCCCTGTCGGGCTGCGCGCGGAGGTCACGGCGCGCGTGGCGCCCGGCTTCGGCATGGCGCCCGTTCCGCTCCAGAGGCTCGCCGCGAGCAGGAGAACCACGAAGAGGGCGAACTCGGCGATGATCAGGAAGAGGAAGGGATGAATCGCGGACATCGGAGGGCTCCTTGATCGGAACCACGATGAACGGTCCGTCGCCTCGGCGAAATTCGGGAGCGTCCCCTACGTAGCGGCCCGGAGCAGGCCCTCAGGGGAGGGAAGTGGCGGTGACGGAGGGATTCGAACCCTCGATACCCTTTCGAGTATGACGATTTAGCAAACCGTTGCCTTCAGCCACTCGGCCACGTCACCAGTTGTTTTTGTTCGGGTTTTCTCCCGGCCCGTCCATCGTCTGCAGGCGTTGCGCGCCCAGCGGCCGAAGCAGGACGCTCTCCATAGCGAAAGAGGTCGCCGGGGGCAACGTGGGCGGTCCGTCTGCGGCGTCCGGGCATGAAAAAAGCCCCGGCCAGGGCCGGGGCTTTCCTCGTCATGACGCCGTGGCTCAGGCCGCGACCACTCGGCGGCGGCGGATGGCGGAACCCGCCGCGCCGAAGCCCAGGATCATCAGCGCCCAGGTCCCCGGCTCGGGCACCTGCGCGGCGAACTGCGAGCGGATCTGGGCCGTGTCGATGCGGTAGTCGCCGTTGTCGAGACCGCTGACGAAGTTCCAGCCGATCGCGTCGAACATCGCGATGTCCGTGCCCGTCACCGCCGCGGTGCGGCCGCCGCACAGGTAGGGGTTCATGATGCCGATGAAGTCGTTGCAGGTGTTGTTCGCCCCCCAGTGCGAGGCCTGCCAGCCGTCGCCGTGGAAGTCGCCCTCGGACAGTTCGCTGCGCCCGAAGAGCTCGCTGGCGCCGCGGTCGATCGAGAAATAGGCGTCCGCGCCCGGACGCCAGTCGAGCCGCGCCTGGCCGTCGAAGTCCGTCGAGTAGCGGAACAGGTCCATGGCGTAGCCCCAGTAGTCGTCGTTCACCGGGTAGTCCTGGCCATAGACCGAGCACAGCGGCCCGTTGGGGCAGCCAAGATAGTCGTAGTCGTCCGCGCCGCTCAGGAACCCGAGAGTGTGACCCATCTCGTGGATCGCCACGCCGATGAAGTCGTACGAGCCCGCCGCGATCCCGTCGTTGGGATTGAAGTCGAAGGCGAAGGTCGAGCTGAAGCGGATCGTCCCGTCCGCCTGGCTGGGGTCTGTGGTCAGGCCCAGCGCCTTGGCGTTCGCCGCCGAGACGGCCAGGGCGATGTTGTTGAACGAGCCGTCGTTGTCGAGCACGGCGGTGGTGTTGTCGATGCCGAGCTGATTGACCGGATCCATATAGCCCGGCGTCACCACCTCGACCGCGCCCAGGCCGAAGAGACCCGGCGTGGTGGGCGCGAGGCCGCCCGAGACCACCTGCTGGTCGACGCTCGAGGCGCTGGCGCCGGCGGCGATGCGCGACTGCACGCTGTCGAGGGAATAGATGTTCAGCGTGCTGTTGGCCCCGCCCAGGATGTTGGGGCCAAGGGCGGAGAAGCCGACGTTCAGGTTCACGGTGACGTCGTTGGTGATCACGCTCTGCCAATACAGGGCGGCGACCTTGAAGCCCTTCTCGGCCTGCGAGCCGGTGACTCCCCCGATGTCGTTCAGATTGATGACCAGCGCGCTCGCCGGCGTGGATGCAACTGTGGCGAGCAACGCTGCCGCCGCGGCCGAAGCCTTCAATTTCATGGTGAACTGACCCCAAGCAACGCGTCCCCACGACGCGCCAGACGGCGAGGACGTCACCCGCGTAATGTTACGTCAACCATAAATCGAGAAATACGCCTTGGAGGGGAATCGGCTCTCCGATTTCCCCGCTGAGGCGACGGATTTTATCCGCTCCGAAGCGACCGGCAGGCCGGTATCCGGCCAATCGACGCTTGCCTGCCGCCGGGTCGCCCTGACAGCCTGAATCGAGGGATGGAACAGACCTGCCGCCGAGGTGGCGGATGTGTCGATTCGGGGGCCGAGCCGGTGGAACTCATTCTGATTCGCCACGGCTTGCCCGAGCGGCGGGACGACACGTCGGATCCGCCGCTCTCCGACCGGGGGCATGACCAGGCGCGCCGCGTCGCCGCTTGGCTGGAAGCCGAGCCGATCCACGCCGTCTACGCCTCCACGATGCTGCGGGCCCGACAGACGGCCGAGCCGTTCGCCGCCAGGGCGGGCCACCAGGTGACCTGCCACGACGGGATCTGCGAGTTCGATCGGGAGTCGGGCGCCTACATCCCCATGGAGACGCTCAAGCGCGAGGACCGCGCCGCCTGGTTGCGGATGGCCACGGGCGAGCACAGCGTCGATATCGGGACGTTCCAGAAGGCCGTGGTCGACACTCTGGATGGCATCATCGACGCCCATCCGGGCCAGCGCGTGGCGGTGTTCTGCCACGGCGGCGTCATCAACGTCTGGAGCGCCCACGTGCTGGGCATGCCGGCGCGCCTGTTCTTCGAGCCGGACTACACCTCCATCCACCGCTTCATGTGCGCGCGCACCGGACAGCGGAACGTCCTGGCGCTCAACGAGCGGGCCCACCTGCGCGCCTGACGCGGCGGCAAGATCGAGGCTGGTATCTGATCGACGTTCAGTTATACCTGCGCCCACAACCTGGGGGCGGGACGAACATGGCGGCAGCCGAACATTTCGACGTGGTGATCGTGGGCGCGGGCCTGTCTGGCGTGGGCGCGGGGTATCACCTGAAGACGGCGTGCCCGGACCGCAGCTATGTGATCCTGGAAGGTCGCGACGCCATCGGCGGCACCTGGGACCTGTTCCGCTACCCGGGGATCCGCTCGGACAGCGACATGTACACCCTGGGCTACGCCTTCAAGCCCTGGACCGAGGCCAAGGCCATCGCCGACGGTCCGTCGATCCTGAAGTACGTGCGCGAGACCGCCACGGAGAACGGCATCGACCGCCACATCCGCTACAACCACCTGGTGAAGCGGGCCTCATGGTCCACCGAGGACGCCGCCTGGACCGTCGAGGCCGAGGTCGGTGGCGAGGTTCGGCGGTTCACCTGCAGCTTCCTGTTCCTGTGCGGCGGCTACTACTCGTACGAGGGCGGCTATACGCCCGAGTTCCCGGGCGCCGAGAGCTTCAAGGGCGTGATCGCGCACCCCCAGAAGTGGCCCCAGGGCCTCGACTATTCGGGCAAGAAGGTCGTCGTGATCGGGTCCGGCGCGACCGCCGTGACGCTCGTGCCCGAGATGTCCAGGACCGCGGGCCACGTCACCATGCTGCAGCGCTCGCCGACCTATGTGGTCTCGCGGCCCGCCGAGGACGCGTTCGCCAACTGGCTGCGCAAGGTGCTGCCGGGCAAGCTGGCCTACGACATCGTCCGTTGGCGCAACGTGCTGTTCGGCATGTACTTCTTCCGCGTCGCCCGGGAGAAGCCCGACCAGGTGAAGAAGCGGATCATCGGCATGGTCCGCGAGCAGCTCGGCCCGGACTACGACGTCGAGACCCACTTCACGCCCAGCTACAATCCCTGGGACCAGCGGCTCTGCCTGGTGCCCGACGCCGACATGTTCCAGCAGATCCGGTCGGGGCGCGCCTCGGTCGTCACCGATCACATCGAGCGCTTCACGGAGAAGGGCATCCTTCTGAAGTCGGGGCAGGAGCTGGAAGCGGACGTCGTCGTCACCGCCACCGGCCTCGTCCTGGAGGTCTGGAACGGCGTCGAGATCAGCGTCGACGGCCGCAGGATCGATGCCTCCACCACGCTCAGCTACAAGGGCATGATGTACGAGGGCGTGCCGAACCTCGCCTCCGCGTTCGGCTACACCAATGCGTCCTGGACGCTGAAGTGCGACCTGACGTGCGAGTACGTCTGCCGCCTGCTGAACCACATGAAGCGCACGGGCCTGCGCCAGGCCACGCCGGTCAACGACGACCCCACGGTCACCTTCGAGCCGTGGCTCGACTTCTCGTCGGGCTACGTCCAGCGGGCCATGGCGAAGTTCCCCAAGCAGGGGAACAAGACCCCGTGGAAGCTATATCAGAACTACGCCATGGACCTGATGAGCCTGCGCTACGCCAAGCTCGACGATGGGGTCCTGCGGTTCACCAATCCCGCGGGGCAGGGCGCTCGCACACCGGAGAAGCTGGCCGCCTGACGGCTTGACGTACGTATGTAATTTTGCTCCGAGTTACGTTCGTAATTCGGAGTTCAGCCTGTGCCGTCGCGCCGCCGGGACGCCTTTCGCGTCCGCCATCCGCTGGAGCGCATTCCCCGCGCCGCCTGGCCGTTCCTCATCGCCGGGCTTCTCGTGGCGAGCGGCTGGTACCTATCCCGGAACTACATGGCCCTGCGCGACGCCCGGGTTCGCGACTATGAGGCCTGGCAGATCGAGGGATCGGCCTGTCCGGTGATCGGCGAGGCCGAGTTCCTCCGCGGCCGCGGCCGGGGACCCCGTCACTTCGCCTATGGCGGCGTGGACTTCTTCCGGCGTCACGGCCACGTCTCCTGTGCGCCGATCTACTATGACCAGGGACGTTCGAGCCGCTTCTATCCGGTGTGCCAGTTCACCAGCCCGGGGGACCTGCTGGTCCGGGTGGACGGGCGCGACTGGTATTTCCGGCCGGGGCCGGGCCAGCCTGCGACGGTCTCGGTCGCGCACGGTCAGGCTCGCTGCGTCATGGCCTCGAACTTCACAATCGAGAGCGAGATGGCGCGCTAGCTGGCGTAGCAGTCGGCCGCCGGCCGCTCGACCGGGACCGGCGCCTCGGCGCCGCCCGCGCCGCCCGGCGGGCGGCGGGAGGTGACGAAGTGGCCCCACTCGGGGGGCGGGTATCGACCGGGACGCGCCTTGGGCCGCGAGGGCAGAGCCTTCAGGCGCGACAGGAGATCCTCAAGGCTCTCGTCCGAGCCCGTCAGATCCTGGCGGAAACTGCGCTCTTCCATGGGCCGACGTTATACGCTCTTCGGGCGAGTGATTCTACCCTGCGGGGAACGCGGGTATGCCAAGCGGCGCTCACGAAGCCGCGATCATGGAGGACGACCAAAGTGAAGCTTTACACCTCGATCGGGCCCAATCCGCGGGTCGTGAACATGTTCCTGGCCGAGAAGGGCGCCAGCGTCGACCGTGTCGAGGTGGACCTGCGCGGGGGCGAGAACCGTCGCGAGCCGTATCTGAAGGTGAACCCCGCCGGCCAGACGCCCGCTCTGGAACTCGACGGCGGCGCCTGCGTCACCGAAATCACCGCCATCTGCGAGTACCTGGAGGAAAAGTTCCCCAGCCCCGCCCTGATCGGCACGACGCCCGAGGAACGCGCCGAGACCCGCATGTGGACCCGCCGCGTCGATCTGAAGGTCTGCGAGCCGATGGCCAACGGCTTCCGGTTCGGCGAAGGCCTGCCGATGTTCGAGAGCCGCATGCGCTGCCTGCCCGACTCCGCGCCGGGCCTGAAGGCCATCGCCCAGGACGGCGTCGCCTGGGTGGACGCCAACCTCAAGGGCCCGTGGCTCTGCGGCGACCGCTTCACCCTGGCCGACATCCTGCTGTTCGCCTTCCTCGACTTCGGGGCGATGGTCGGCCAGCCGCTCGATCCGCAGTACGCCAAGGTCGGCGATTGGTTCGCACGCGTGAAGGCGCGGCCCAGCGCGGCGGCCTCGGCCTAACCGACCTTGCGGTCGCGGCCCTCCCAGTAGGGCTTGCGCAGCTCGCGCCGCAGCACCTTGCCGGACGGATTGCGGGGCAGGGCGTCGATGAAGTCCACGCTCTTCGGCGCCTTGTAGGCCGCGATCCGCTGGCGGGCCCAGGCGATGATGGCGGCCGGATCCGGGCTCGCTCCGGCGGCCGGCACGACGATGGCCTTCACCGCCTCGCCCCACTTGTCGTCCGGCACGCCGATCACCGCCGCGTCCGCGACGCCCGGGCAGCCCAGGATCGCGTTCTCCACCTCGGCCGGATAGACGTTCTCGCCGCCCGACACGATCATGTCCTTCACCCGGTCGTGGACGAAGAAGAAGCCGCCTTCGTCCATGTAGCCGGCGTCGCCGGTGCGCAGCCATCCGTCGGGCCGGATGGTCTCGGCCGTGGCGTCGGGTCGGTTCCAATAGCCGGCCATGACGATCGGTCCGCGGATCTCGATCTCGCCGATTTCTCCCGCCGGCAGGGTGTTCCCGGCCTCGTCCGCGATGCGCGTCTCCAGCGTCGGCCAGGGCCGCCCGCACGACCGCAGCAGCTCGCCCCGATGATCGGCCGGCGCCAGAGTGGTTCCCGCGCCAGTGGTCTCGGTCATGCCGTAGAACTGGATGAAGCCGCAGCCGAAGGTCTGCGTCGCCTTGGCCAGCACGGCTTCCGAGATCGGCGAGGCGCCGTACGAAACCGTCTTCAGGCTCGAGAAGTCGGCGTCCTCGACCCCAGGCGTCTGGAGCAGGGCGTTGATCATCACCGGCGCCAGGAAGACGTGGTTGATCCGTTCGGCGCCGAAGGCCTGCAGCACGGTCGCCGGCGCGAACTCGGCCTGGAGGACCAGTCGTCCGCCGGAGGCCAGCCCGGCGAAGCTGATGTTCGTTCCCGCCACGTGGAACAGCGGCATCAGGATCAGCACGGTGTCGTCGGCGTCGTAGGAGAAGCCCTCCACCAGGTGGCGAAGCTGCAGGAAGGCCGAGTAGTTCGCGTTGGTCAGCCGCACGCCCTTGGGCAGGCCGGTGGTGCCGGAGGTGTAGAGCTGCAGCACGTCGTCCTCGGCCTGGGGCTCCACGAGCGTCGGGGCGGGTGCGGTGTCGCGCAGGGCGGCGTAGCTCTCGAAGCTCGGATGCTCGCCGCCCACGGCGATCACCCGCATCGGGTGGTGGATGTGCTGCACGACCGGCTCGGCGGCGGCGAAGAACTCGGGCGAGACGAAGAAGACGCTGGCGCCGGAGTCCTTCACGATGAAGGCGATCTCGGGCACGGCCAGCCGCGCATTGATCGGCGCGAGGCAGGCCCGCGCCTTCGCCACGCCGAAGAAGATCTCGTACCAGGCCTCTGAAGGGCGCCCCAGCCAGGCCACGCGATCGCCGGGTTTCACCCCCATCGCCTGGAGGAACCCGGCCACCTGGTCCGATCGCCGGTCGAGTTCGGCGTAGGTGAGATCGCGCCCCTCGAACGAGACCGCCACACGGTCGCCGCGCGTGCGGCCGTGCGCCCGCGCGATGTCGATCAAAAGCCGAATGGGATCCTCGGTCATGCCTGCCCTGTCACGTTTCCTGTCGCGGGCGTGTCTCCGCCCGTCGACGCCTTGCTAGAGCGCGTTCCGCAAAAGTGGGAACCGGTTTTGCGGTCAGAACGCGCTCAAACCTTTGATTTAGAGCCTTTTCATCCCGTTCAAACGATACCGTTTGAACGGGAAAGGCTCTAGCAGGCCCGAATGCCCGATGGGAGGTCAAGGCCGGGGTAGGGGCGGATGCGCCGTCGCTTGTCGCGCCGGCGCGCGCTGGGGCATGGTGTCGGCCGGGGGGCGACATGGCGCGGGGAAAACGAACGGACAGGCTCGATGCGGCGCTGAAGGCCGCGTTTCTGCGCCTGGAGAAGCGGCCGCTGCCCGAGCATCTGCAGCTGGTCGTCGACCAGCTGAAGGATCCGGACGAGGTCAGGCCGATCCCATCGCCGCCATCGACTCCAGAGCCATGACGTCGTTGGCGTCCTCGGCGTCCATGATCTTCAGCAGCCGCGAGCGGGCCCGGTTCACCCGGCTCTTGATGGTGCCCAGCGCGCAGCCGCAGATCTCCGCCGCTTCCTCGTAGGACAGGCCCGCGGCGCCGACGAGGATCAGGGCCTCGCGGTGTTCGTCGGGAAGCTGCTGGAGCGCGGCCTGCAGCGACCGCATGGCCATGCTCCAGTCCTGGGTCGGCGGCGTCTTGAGGGCGCCGGCGTACTCACCCTGTTCGTCGCGAACCTCGCGGCGGCGGCGGAGCATGTTCGTGTAGTAGGTGTTGCGCAGGATCGTGAACAGCCAGGCCCTGAGGTTGGTGCCCGGCTCGAACTTGTCGCGGTTCGACCAGGCCTTGATCAGGGTGTCCTGGACGAGGTCGTCGGCGTCCGAGCCGTTGTGGCTGAGCGACCATGCGAAGGCCCGGAGCGCGGGGATCAGGCCCACGACCTCGTCGCGCCAGCTTGTCGGGGAACCCATACCAAACCCTTTGCACTGACGCCCGGCCACCCGCCGGCCGCACGCCTCTCCACCAGCGGTGGTCTCAACGCAGCCGGATGGCGAGTGTTCCCGTCGTCCACAGGCAGTGGGAACTGGCCCTGGGCGGCGGCGTTCGTTTTGCTCGACTGCTGCCAGGGTCTTCTCCGAACCCTGTTGCGATGTTCTTGTTTCGTGCCCATCTTGCCGGGCGGAAGCCGTGGGGATCGCGGCTGGAGAGGGACCATTCCATGCGCATCGATCGCCCCCACGACCAGGAGCGCCCGCTTGCGCAGACGGCCGCCCACGAGCGCCTGGCGCGTTATCGCGCCGTGCGCCGCGCCACCGAGGCCCTCATCCGCTCGCTGACCCCGGAGGACATGGGCGCCCAGTCGATGCCGGACGCCAGCCCCACCAAGTGGCACCTGGCCCACACCACCTGGTTCTTCGAGACCTTCATGCTGACGCCGGGCCTTCCTGGCTATCGGGTGTTCGACCCTCGCTTCGGATACCTCTTCAACTCCTACTACGAGGCCGAGGGGCCCAGGCAGCCGCGTCCGGCGCGGGGTCTGATCACCCGCCCGTCCATCGCCGACGTCCTTGCCTATCGGGCGCATGTGGACGCCGCCATGGAGCGATTGCTGACGGCCGCGGGCGAGGGGCCGCTCGAGCTCCTCGACCTCGGCCTGGCGCACGAGGAGCAGCATCAGGAGTTGATCCTGATGGACATCCTCCACCTCTTCGCCCAGTCGCCGCTGTCTCCCGCCTTCGCGCCGCCGCGGCCGCCGCTGGCGAGCGTTCCGACGCCCCCGCTGGCGTACGTGGAATTCGCCGGCGGCCTCGTGCAGATGGGCCACGACTCCGGCCCAGGGGCGCCCTTCGCCTTCGACAACGAAGGTCCCCGGCATCGCGTCTGGCTGGAGCCGTTCCGCCTCGCGGACCGCCTCGTGACCAATGGCGAGTGGCTGCGGTTCATGGCCGACGGCGGGTATGAACGCCCGGAGTTCTGGCTGTCGGACGGCTGGGCGATGGCCCGGGCCGAGGGCTGGCGGGCGCCGTTCTACTGGCGCGAGTCGCCGGACGGCTGGCGGGTCATGGGCCTCACGGGCCTGCGGCCGCTGGATCCCGCCCAGCCGGTCAGCCACGTCAGCTACTACGAGGCCGACGCCTACGCCGCCTGGGCCGGCGCGCGGCTTCCCACCGAGGCGGAATGGGAGCACGCCGCGTCATCGGTTCCGATCGAGGGCAATTTCGCGGGCTCGGGGCGGCTCTGCGCGCAACCGGCGCCTGCCGGCGAGGGTCTGCGCCAGATGTTCGGCGACCTCTGGGAATGGACGCGCAGCGCCTATCTGCCCTACCCGGGGTTCCGCCCGGCGGCGGGGGCGGTCGGCGAGTACAACGGCAAGTTCATGTCGGGCCAGTTCGTGCTGCGCGGCGGTTGCTGCGCCACGCCGGCCGGGCATGTGCGCCGCACCTACCGCAACTTCTTCTATCCGCAGCAGCGCTGGATGTTCTCGGGCGTCCGCCTGGCCATGGACGGCGCGGGCGAGGGCGATGCGCCGTCGGAGTTCGAGGCCGATGTGAAGGCCGGGCTCGCGCGGCCCCGCAAGTCGATCCCGCCCAAGCACTTCTACGACGCCGAGGGCTCGCGGCTGTTCGAGGCGATCACGGAGCTGCCGGAGTACTATCCCACCCGTACGGAGGTGGCTTTGCTGCGCCGCTCGGCGGACGAGATCGCCCGCCTGATCCCGGACGGAGCCGCGCTGGTGGAGTTCGGCAGCGGCGCCAGCACCAAGACCCGCATCCTCCTCGACGCCGCGCCGCAGGTCGCCGTCTATGCGCCGATCGATATCAGCGCCTCCGCGCTCGACGCGGCCGCGGCCTCGATCCGCGCGGACTATCCCGGCCTCCGCGTCGCGCCGCTGCGCGACGACTTCACCAGCGCCCTGCGCCTGCCCGCCGAGGCGGAGGGGGCACCGGTGGTGGGCTTCTTTCCCGGCTCGACCATCGGCAACTTCACGCGTGACGAGGCGCGCGCCTTCCTCGAGGCCGCCCACCGGCTGCTGGGGCCGGGCGCCGCCTTCATCGTCGGGATCGACCTGGTGAAGGACGAGGCGAGCCTGGTGGCCGCCTACGATGACGCTCAAGGCGTCACGGCGGCCTTCAACAGGAACCTGCTGACCCGGATAAACCGCGAGCTGGGCGGGGATTTCGATCTCTCGGCGTTCGAGCATCGGGCCGTCTGGAACGCCCGGGAAAGCCGGATCGAGATGCATCTGGTGAGCGCCAGGCCCCAGTCGGTGCGGGTCGCTGGCGAGACCTACCGGTTCGACGCCGGAGAGACGATCCACACCGAGAACTCGCACAAGTTCACGGTCGATGGGTTCGCCGCCCTGGCGGGGCAGGCGGGCTGGCGGCTGGAGCAGGCATGGCAAAGCGGCGAACCTGCGTTCGCCTTGGTTCTGCTGCGGGGATAGGGCGCTGACGGCGACGGTGGCCCCCCAACCACCGTGCCTCGGGGTCTACTCTTCGCGGCCGCGCGTGCGACCGCCGCCGCGTGAGGCTTCGCCACCCTTGCGGCCGGCGGAGGCGGCGAGGTCGCGGTCCTTGGCGAAGCTGCGCTTCTCGCCGGGCACGCTGGCGCCGCCCTTGCGGGCGATCTCGCGACGGCGTTCGGGGTTCATCGCGGCGAAGCCGCGTCGGGCGCGGGGCTTGCCAGTTTCGGCGGTGGGCATTGAGGGGCTCTCCTCATGGGTCGGCGAGGTCTGGGGAGGTCGCGGGGACCCTGGCCGACCGCTCGCCGGCGGTGGCTGGGACGGGCGGCGCCGCGTCGCGCCGCGAAGGGTGGCGTGTCGTCTGCGTCGGGGGTCTCCAACTCGGACAGCGCATCCCGCGATGGGGCTTGCGGTGAGGCTAACCCCTGAAGGCCGGTCAAGGTTGCGTGGCGAACCTAAGGTTTATTCGCGGCGGAGCGCCTCGATCGGGTCCAGTCGGGCCGCGCGCCACGAGGGATAGGCGCCGAACAGCAGCCCCACCGCCACCGAGAACCCCAGCGCGAGCGGCCCGGCCCAGGCCGGCACGGCCGCCGGCCAGTCGCCGAGTTTCGCCACCAGGAAGGCCCCGCCCACGCCGATGGCCAGTCCGATCAGGCCGCCGACCAGGGACAGGGCCACCGACTCCAGCGCGAACTGGATCAGGACGTGCGAGCGCTTGGCGCCGACCGCCATTCGCAGCCCGATCTCCCGGGTGCGCTCCGTCACCGCCACCAGCATGATGTTCATGATCCCGACGCCGCCGACCACCAGCGAGACGCCCGCCACCGCCGCCAGGAGGACGGTGAACGTGCCCACCGCCGCCTGGCTCGCCGCCAGGATCGAGGCCATGTTCTGGGTCTGGAAGTCGTCGTCCTCGCCGGCCCGGATCCTGTGCTGGTCGCGCAGCACGTTGATGACGTCTTCCTGCACGCGATCCAGGCTCTCCTCGTCGGCCGCCTTCACATAGATCGTCTGGACGGAATCCCCCCGGCTCCGCCGGCCGACGATGCGCGACCGCACGGCGCTCAGCGGCGCCAGCACGACGTCGTCCTGGTCCTGGCCGAAGCCGGACTGGCCCTTGGACTCCAGCACGCCGATCACCTCGAAGGGCACGGTTCGCACCCGGACCCGCCGGCCGATGGGGTCGTCGTCGCCCCACAGCTCCCGCGCCACCGTGGCCCCGACCACCAGCACCTTGCGGCCCTGCCGCGCCTCGCGCTCGTCGAACATCCGCCCGGCGGCGATCGTCAGGTCGCGGGCGTCCAGGTACTCGGGCGTCACCCCTTCGATGCGGGTGTTCCAGTTGGCGCCGTCCGCTGCGAGCTGGCCCTGGCCGCGCACCACGGGCGCCACCGCGGCGACGTCGGCCACCTGCTTGCGGATCGCCTCGGCGTCGGCGTCGCGCAGTGAGACGCCGGCGCCCGCGGCCTGCGAAACCGGCCCCCGCTGGAAGTTCGGTGTGACGATGATCAGGTTCGATCCCAACCCTGAGATCGCCTGGGTCACCCGCTGCTGCGCGCCCAGCCCGATGGACGTCATCATGACCACGGCCGCCACCCCGATCACCACGCCCAGCGAGGTCAGCACGCTGCGCATCGGGTGGGCGAGGATGGCGCCCAGGGCGAACCGGCCCAGCTCCAGCGGGTTCACGCCGGAACCCCGGTGCGTTCGTCCGACACCACCAGGCCATCGCGGAACGTGATCCGCCGCCGCGCCGCCTGGGCCACCTCGGGATCGTGGGTGACGATCGCCAGGGTCAGGCCCTCGGCGTTGAGCTGGCCGAACAGGGCCAGCACGTCCTCGCTGGTCCGGGTGTCGAGGGCGCCGGTCGGCTCGTCGGCCAGCAGCAGGTCGGGCCGGTTGGCCAGCGACCGGGCCACCGCCACCCGCTGCTGCTGTCCGCCGGAGAGCTGGGTGGGGCGATGCCCCATCCTGGCGCCGAGCCCGACGCGCTCCAGGAGCTCCGCCGCCCGCGCCCGGCGCTCGGCGACGCCCACGCCGGCATAGATCATCGGCAGCTCGACGTTCTGGAGCGCGGTCAGCCGGGGCAGGAGCTGGAAGGACTGGAACACGAACCCGATCCGCCGGTTGCGGAACTCGGCGAGCTGGTCGTCGCTGAAGTGGGCCACGTCCTCGCCCTCGAACCGGTAGTCGCCGCTGGTGGCCCGGTCGAGGCCGCCCAGGATGTTCATCAGCGTCGACTTGCCCGACCCCGAGGGGCCGATGATGGCCACGTACTCGCCGCGCTCGATGGTCAGGGTGACGCCGGCCAGGGCGGCCAGCTCCTCGTCGCCCATGACATAGATCTTCCGAAGGTCGCGGACCTCGATCACATCTTCACCCGCGCGCCGCCGCCGGTCCCGCCGCTCATCGGGGTGGCCACGCGCGCCTTGGGGCGTGGTCCGCCGCCGACGATCACCTGGTCCCCGGCCTTCAGCGGGCCGACGATCTGCGTCGACGTCCCGTCCGTCGCACCGACTCGCACGGCCACGGGGGCCGGCTTGCCGTCGCGCAGCACATAGACCGTGCCGCCGGCCATCCCCGCCGCGTCGCCCGCGCCCTGCGCCATACCCGCCCGCAGGGTCGCGAGCGTCTGCCTCTGGTCGGCCCGGAGCAGCGGCGTGAGCTTTCCGAACGCCTCGTCCAGGTTCTTGCGCATGGCGTCGCGGAGCGCGGTGCGGTCGCCGCCCGCCGACGCGAAGGCGGCCGCCGACTTCTGGCGCAGGTCGGCCTGGATCGGCTCCCAGGCCTTGCGCTGCTTGGCGTCGAGGTCGAGCTGCTCGACGATCCGTGCGGCCCCGCCGCCGGCCTGCCGGTTGGCGGCGGGTGCGCCCGGGGGCGCGCCGAAGCCCGGTCCGCCCATCATGGCTCCGCCGCCCGCGGCCGATGTCGTGCGTCCGCCCGTCTCCGACGGCGGCGTCCAGCGCAGCGATGCGGCGGGAACCTTCAGCACGTTCCGCCGGGTGTCGATGATGATGTCGGCGTTGGCGGTCATGCCGGGCAGCAGCTTGCGCTGCGGGTTCTCCGCCTCCGCGATGACGGTGTAGCTGACCACGTTCTGCTCGGTGGTCGGCTGCTTCCGCACCTGGGTCAGCACGCCCTGGAAGCTGTCGTCCGGAAACGCGTCGACCGTGAACCGCACGGTCTGGCCCTCGCGGAGCTGGCCGACGTCGGCCTCGTCCACCGCGATCTTCACCTCCACCTTCGACAGGTCCTGGGCGATGGTGAACAGCACCGGCGCCTGCAGGCTGGCCGCCACCGTCTGGCCGGGCTCGACCTTGCGGTCGACGACGATGCCGTCGATGGGCGAGCTGATGGTGGTGCGGCCGAGGTCCACCTGCTGGCTGCGCAGGGTGGCGCGGCTCTGGTTCACCCGCGCGCGTGCGGCGGCCACGCTGGCCTGGGCGGAACGAAACGCCGCCGTCGCCTGGTCCAGCACGCTGGGCGAATAGAAGCCCTGGTCCACCAGGGTTCTCTTGCGATTGAAATCGGCCTGGGCGTTGGCCAGTGTCGCCTCCGCCTGCCGCACCGCCGCCTCGCCGGCGGCGATGTCGGCCTGGCTCTGGGCGACGCGCGACTGGTAGGTCTGGGGGTCGATGATCGCCAGCGTCTGGCCGGCCCGGACCTCGTCGTTGAAATCCGCCAGCACCCGGGTGACCTGGCCGGAAATCTGCGAGCCCACGTCCACGGTGACCAGCGCCTGGAGCGAGCCCGACGCGGAGACCGACCGGGTGATGTCCCCGCGCTCCACGGCGGCGAAGCGGTAGGGGTCCTTCACCGGCCGTGGCCGCATCTGCCAGGCGGCGACGGCGGCCAGGGCGACGGCGATCACCGCCAGGGCGATCCAGCCGCCCGCCGGTATTCCGAAGGCTCGACGGCGCGGGGTCTTGTTCAGGCTCATGTCGTTCCAGGTATCCGGCGAGTTCCCATGAACCCGGCCTGACTAAGCCCGAGACGGTTTGCCCGACGATTTCAATCCCGTATCGGCCTCGCCCCAGGTTCGCCCCACTCCGGCGATCCTCAAAGCGGCAACTGCACCCGCGCCGTCAGGCCGCCGCCGAGGCGGTTGGACAGGCTGACGTCCCCGCCGTGCCCGCGCGCGATGGTCCGCACCACCGCCAGGCCCAGGCCGATGCCGCCGGTCTGCCGGCTCCGCGAAGGCTCCCGGCGGAAGAAGGGTTCGAACACGCGCTCGGCGTCCTTGGGGGGGATGCCGGGACCGTCGTCGTCGATCTCGACCACGGCATGACCGTCCGCCTGGAACACCCGCGCCCGCGCCCGGCCGCCGAACTTCACCGCGTTCTCCAGCAGGTTCGCCAGCAGCCGCCGCAGGGCCATGGGGTCGCCGGTCAGCACGACCTTGTCGCCGCGCTCCACCTGGACGTCGGCGCCCGTCTCGGCCATCTCGTCACAAAGGCTCTCCACCAGCGACGACAGTTCCAGCGGCGTCCGCTCGCCGGTCTTGGTGGCGTCCCGCACGAAGGCCAGGGTGGCGGTGATCATCTCCTCCATCTGGTCCAGGTCGGCGGCGTACTTGGCGCGCTGCTCCTCCGGCAGCCCCTCGATGCGGAATCGCAGGCGGGTGAGGGGCGTGCGCAGGTCATGGGCGATCGCTCCGACCATGGCCGTGCGGTCCTCGACGTAGCGGCGCAGGCGCTCCTGCATGTCGTTGAAGGCGCGGGCGGCCATGCCGATCTCCGCGGGCCCCTTGAGCTCCAGCGGCGGCGCATTCGGGTCGCGGCCCAGCCGCTCGGCGGCCTCGGCGAAGGTCTTGATCGGTTTCGTCAGTCGCCGGGCGAACAGCCAGGCCACCGGCGACATGGCGAGGGCCGAGGCCGCGAACCACAGCGCCAGCCGCTGCTGCCAGTCGCTGAGGCCGACGGTCGGCGCCGTCTTCACGACCCGCCAGGTCCCGTCGAACTGGCGCACGCCCACCTTGAAGGGCGTGATCAGGAAGTGTTCCTCGGCGCTCATGCCCTGGCGGGCGGCCCTGTCCCGGATGATCCGGCCGATCCGGCGGTCGGAGAGCGGGCCGCGCTCTCCGGCGATCACCACGTCGCGCACGGGCACCCCCAGATCGGCGGCGATGCGCTTGCGGATCGCCGGGATCGACTGGCCCTCCAGCTCGGGGCTCGGAGCTGTCGCACTCGTGGTCACGATCAGCGGCTTTCGCTCGGTGAAGACCATCTCGTCGCCGCGGTAGGTCCGCTCGATCTCGGTCACGCGATAGAAGTCGGGGGCCGGCGGGGGCAGGGCGAACAGCAGCAGGGTGCTCATCGCCCAGGCGGCCACCAGGGTCAGGCCCGTGAGCGTCAGGAACTGGACGATCAGGGGCGCGCCCGGACGGCCCGGGAACCTCACGTGCGCTTCACCTTGGCGGTGAACATGTAGCCTTCGTTGCGGATCGTCCGGATCAGGTCGTGGCTGCCGCCGCCGTCGTCCAGCTTGCGCCGTAGCCGGCTGATCTGCACGTCGATGGCCCGGTCGAAGGCGTCGCTGTCGGGTCCGCGCGCGAACTCCAGCAGCTGGTCGCGGGTCAGGACGCGCTGCGGCCGCTCCACGAAGGCCCGCAGAAGGGAGAACTCGCCCGAGGAGAGGTTCACCACCACCCCCGCGGGGGAACGCAGCTCGCGCCGCACCAGGTCCAGCCGCCACCCGGCGAACTCGCAGCCCGCGCCCAGCGTCCCCGGCGCGCCCCGCAGTTCGGCCCGGCGCAGCACCGCGCGCACCCGCGCCAGCAGCTCGCGCGGATTGCACGGCTTGGCCAGGTAGTCGTCCGCGCCCAGCTCCAGACCGACGATCCGGTCGGTGTCCTCGCCCATGGCCGACAGCATGATGATCGGCGGCGCGACCTCCGAGCCGGTCAGCCGGCGGCAGATCGCCAGCCCGTCCTCGCCGGGCAGCATCACGTCCAGCACGATCAGATCCACGGGCCCGCGCTCCAGCGCCCGCTCCATCTCGCCGGCGTCGGCGGCGGTTTCCACCTTGTAGCCGTGACGGCCCAGGAAATCGGACACCACGTCCCGGATGCCCGGGTCGTCGTCGACCATGAGGATTTTCGCGCCGGCCCCCGGCATGTCAGTCGCTAGCTCCATGCCGCCAGTTTCGGAGGCGGTCGTAACTTCGGTATGTCACACCTGAAACCCAGGTGTCTCGGCGCTCATGGACGCGGCTCAGTCGTCCGCCAGCACGTCGTCGGCCACGAAGGGATTCGTCTTGCGCTCCTGGCCGAAGGTGGACATCGGCCCGTGGCCGGGCACGAACCGCACGTCGTCGCCCAGCGGCCACAGCTTGCCGGTGATCGCCTGGATCAGGTCCTGGAAATTCCCGCGCGGGAAGTCCGTCCGACCGATGGAGCCCTGGAACAGCACGTCGCCCACCTGCGCGAAGCGCGCCTCGCGATGGAAGAACACCACATGGCCGGGCGTATGGCCGGGGCAGTGGATCACCTCGAACTCGGTCTCGCCGAGGGTCACCTTGTCGCCGTCGTGCAGCCAGCGGTCGGGGGTGAAGGTGCGGGCGTCCGGCATGCCCCACTTGGCGCCCGAGGCGCCGATGTCGTCGATCCAGAACTGGTCGTCGGGATGGGGCCCCTCGATCGGCGCTCCGGTCCGCTCGTGCAGCGCCTGGGCGGCGCCGGCGTGGTCGAGGTGGCCGTGGGTGATCCAGATCTTCTCGAGCGTCAGGCCCTGTTCGGCCAGGGCGCCCATCAGCCGGTCGACCTCGCCGCCGGGATCGATGATCGCCGCCTTCTTCGTCTTCACGCACCAGACGATGGTGCAGTTCTGCTCGAGCGGGGTGACCGGCGCCACGAGGGCGCGGATGGGCAGGGGCGTGGGTGCGTTCATGTCGCCCCTATGATCGTGGCTCGCGCACCATAAGAAAAGGCCCGGGATCGCTCCCGGGCCTCTCTGTCGCTTTGAAGGTTCGTCAGACCGGCGGCACCGACGTCGGTGGCGCGTCGCTGTCCAGTTCGTGGACTTCCGTGAGGCCACGGCCCACATGGCTGCGCGAGCGGCTGTAGCCGAAGTAGACGGCCAGGCCGATCACGGCCCAGATCAGGAAGAGGACGATGCTCTTCTGGTCCAGGCTGATGAACAGGTAGACGCAGCCCGCCACCGCGATCGGCGCCGTCAGGTAGACGGCCGGCGTGCGGAACGGCCGGTGACGGGTCGGATCGGTCTTGCGGATCACCATCACCGCGATCGACACGGCCGCGAAGGCGAACAGCGTGCCCGAGTTCGAGATGTTGGCGAGCTGGCCCACCGGGAAGAACGCCGCGAACAGCGCCACCGCGACGCCCGTGATGATCGTGATCACGTGCGGCGTGTTGAACTTCGGGTGGATCTTCGAGAACGCGGCCGGCAGCAGGCCGTCGCGGCTCATCACGAAGAAGATGCGGGTCTGGCCGAACATCATCATCAGGATGACCGAGGGAAGGGCGAGGCCCGCGGCGAGGCCGATCAGGTTGCCGACCTGTGGCCAGCCGATCTCGCGCAGGGTCCAGGCCAGGGCCTCCTTGGAGCAGACCACCGCGGCGTCGCCCATGGAGGCGCACTGGGCGGCCAGCTCGCGGCTGCCCGGATGCAGGGCTTCGCCACCCGGGCCCATCACGGGCTGGGCGCCGACGGTGCCGATCACGCCGGCGGCCACCAGCAGGTAGAAGATCGTGCAGATGCCCAGCGAGCCGATCAGGCCGATGGGCATGTTGCGTTGCGGGTTCTTGGTTTCCTCGGCCGCCGTCGAGACGGCGTCGAAGCCGACGTAGGCGAAGAAGATCGAGGCCGCCGCCGCCGAGATCCCGGCGAAGCCGAGCGGGGCGAAGGGGGTGAACTGCTCCATGTTCATCACCGGCACGGCCAGGATGATGAACAGCGTCAGCGCCGCCACCTTGATCGCCACCAGGACCGCATTGACCGAGGCGCTTTCCTTGGTGCCGATCACCAGCAGCCAGGTGACCAGGCCAGCGATGGCCATGGCCGGCAGGTTGATCATCCCCCCATCGAACGGGCCCAGCGTCAGGGCGTCGGGGATGTCCATCCCGAACGTATGTTCCAGGAGGCCGATGACGTAGCCGGACCAGCCGACCGACACGGCGCCGGCGGCGACCGCGTATTCCAGGATCAGCGCCCAGCCGACCATCCAGGCGACCAGTTCGCCCATCACGGCGTAGCTGTAGGTGTAGGCCGATCCCGAGACGGGCACCATCGAGGCCATCTCGGCGTAGCAGAGCGCGGCGACCGCGCAGACCACGCCGGCGATGACGAACGACAGCATCATGCCGGGGCCCGCCTTCTGGGCGGCCTCGGCGGTCAGGACGAAGATGCCGGTGCCGATGACGGCCCCGATCCCCAGCATGGTGAGCTGGAAGGCGCCCAGCGACCGGTGAAGCGATTTCTTTTCAGCCGTCGCGAGGATCGCGTCCAGCGGCTTAACTCGCCACATTTATGGATATTCCTCCGAATGGCGGCCCCCGAGCCGCCCAGGTAAAATTTGGCGCGACCGTGGCCTGCGTGTGGGGCCGCGGTCAAGCGGCAACGCCTCTGGCGGTTCCCACATGCCCCCTTCGCAGGCTAGAGGCGGGCGAATGCTGCCCGTCCACGAGGCCCTGCCCGAACTGAAGGCGTCGCTTGCCGCCTCCAGCGCCGCCGTGCTCGTGGCGCCCCCCGGCGCAGGCAAGACCACCGTCGTTCCCCTGGAGCTCCTGGGCGAGTCGTGGATGGCCGACGGCAAGATCATCATGCTCGAGCCCCGCCGGCTCGCGGCCCGGGCCGCCGCCGACCGCATGGCGAAGACCCTGGGCCAGAAAGTCGGCGAGACGGTCGGCTACCGGGTGCGCATGCAGACCCGGGTCTCGGCCGCGACGCGAATCGAGGTGGTCACCGAGGGCGTCTTCACCCGCATGATCCTCTCCGATCCCGAGCTCGCGGGTGTCTCGTGCGTGATCTTCGACGAGTTCCATGAGCGCAGCCTCGACGCCGACCTGGGTCTCGCCCTGGCCCGCGACGCCCAGCGGCTGCTGCGTGACGACCTGCGCATCCTGGTGATGTCGGCGACGCTGGACGGCGCGGCCGTGGCGCGGCTGCTGGACGGCTGCCCCGTGGTCGAGAGCCAGGGGCGGATGTTCCCCGTGGAGACCCGCTACCTCGGCCGCGACGACCGCCTCCGCCTCGAGGACCAGGTGGTGCGCGCGATCGAGCGGGCCCTTGCCGAGGAAACGGGCAGCCTGCTGGTCTTCCTCCCGGGGCAGGGCGAAATCCTGCGGACCGCCGAGCGACTCGCCGAGCGCATCCGCCGGCCCGAGGTGGACATCGCCCCGCTGTACGGCGCCCTCGACCCGCGCGATCAGGACCGCGCCATCGAGCCGGCCGCGCCGGGCCGCCGCAAGATCGTGCTGGCCACTTCCATCGCCGAGACCAGCCTGACCATCCAGGGTGTCCGCGTGGTGGTCGACTGCGGCCTGGCCCGCGTGCCCCGCTACGACCCGGCCAGCGGCCTGATGCGGCTGGCCACCGTCCGCGTCAGCCGCGCCGCCGCCGACCAGCGCCGCGGCCGCGCCGGCCGCACCGAGCCGGGCGCCTGCTATCGCTTGTGGGACGAGGCCGAGACCCGGGCCCTGCCGGCCTTCGCCGATCCCGAGATCCTGGACGCGGACCTCTCCGGCCTGGCCCTGGACCTCGCCCGCTGGGGCGCCAAGGACGTCGCGGACCTCGCCTTCCTCGACCCGCCGCCCGCCGCCGCCTTCGCCGAGGCCCGGGCGCTCCTGCGCCGGCTCGAGGCGCTGGACGGGGAGGGCGTTCTGACCGCCCACGGCCGGGCGCTGGCCGACATGCCGTTGCCGCCACGCCTGGCGCACATGGTGCTGAAGGCCGCCGCCACGGGCCAGGCGGCCCGCGCCGCGCGGATCGCCGCCCTGGTCACCGAGCGCGGGCTCGGAGGCCGCGACGCCGACCTTCGCCATCGCCTGGAGGGCCTTGAGCGCGACCGTAGTCCCCGCGCCCGCGACGCTCGCGCGCTGGCCGACCGCTGGGCCGGCATGGCGGGGAAGGCTGGAACCGGCGAGCCCCTGTCCGACGGCCTGCTGCTGGCCTTCGCCTATCCCGAGCGTATCGCCAAGGCGCGCGGCGGGCAGGGGGAATTCCAGCTCGTCACCGGGCGCGGCGCCTTCGTCGAACCCACCGACGCCCTCGCCCGCGCGCCCTGGCTGGCGATCGCCGAGATGGGCGGCGGCGAGCGCCGCGACCGAATCCTCCTGGCCGCCCCACTGGAGGCGGACGAGCTCGCCGCCTTCCAGGATCAGTTCGAGACCGAGGAGCGCCTCGACGAGAGCGGCGGCGGCCGTCTGCGGGTGAAGCGCGTGACCCGTCTCGGCCGCCTGATCCTCCGCGAGGAGATAGACGAGAATCCCGACCCGGCCCTGATCGCCCACGCCCTGGCCGACCGCCTCCGGCGTGAGGGGGTCTCGATCCTGCCCTGGGGCGAGGCGGCCCGGTCGCTGCGCGAGCGCGCCGCCTTCCTCCACGCCCGCGATTCCGACTGGCCCGACCTCTCCGACGCCGCCCTCCTGCACCGCCTCGACGACTGGCTGACCCCCGTGCTTCACGGCCTCCGTGGCCTGAACGCCCTGAAGCCCGAAGTGCTGGACGGCGCGCTCCGCACCCTCGTGCCCTGGGACCAGCAGCGGCGGCTGGACGCCGAGGCGCCCGCCCGCTGGACCGCGCCCACCGGCAACAGCTTCGCCATCGACTACGCCGCCGAGGGCGGACCCAAGGTCGAGGTGCGAGTGCAGGAGGTCTTTGGCCTCGCGACGCACCCGACGGTCGGCGGCGTTCCGCTCACCCTGTCGCTGCTGTCGCCGGCGCATCGGCCGATCCAGACCACCAAGGACCTGCCGGGCTTCTGGAAGGGGTCGTGGAAGGACGTCCGCACCGACATGCGCGGCCGCTATCCCAAGCACGTCTGGCCCGAGGATCCCGCGTCCGCCGCGCCCACGACCCGGGCCAAGCCGCGAGGAACCTAGTTCGCGCTGGCGTTCGCCGACTGGCCGGTGACCGCGTAGGAATAGCCGCCGCGCTTCAGGTCCTGCGACAGGGTGATGGGCGCCGACCCGCCGTTCAGCTTGGCGCGGTACACCTGCATGTTCTCCATCACGCGCATCACGTAGTTCCGCGTCTCCGAGAACGGGATGCACTCGATGAAGTCGAGCGGATCCTGGCCCCCGGCGCGCGGATCGCCGCACCAGCTCACCCACTGCGCCGGCCGGCCGGGCCCTGCGTTGTAGCCTGCCGCGGCCAGGATGTAGGAGCCCGAGAACCGGTCCACGAGCTGGCCCAGGAAGGACGAGCCCAGGCGCATGTTGTAGTCGGGCTCGTAGAGCTGCGAGACGGAGTAGCTCACCCCCATCCGCCGGGCGACGACCTGGGCGGTCGAGGGCAGGAGCTGCATCATCCCCCGGGCGTCGGCGTGCGAGCGGACCGAGGGGTCGAAGCCGCTCTCCTGCCGGGTGATCCCCAGCACCAGCGCCGGCTCCGGCGCGCCGGCCACGTCCGGGGGCGTGCGATACGGATAGGCGCGGTCGGTCAGGATCAGCCCGCGCGTGGCCGCCGCCCGGGCCGCCTTCATCGAGGTGTCCTGGTCGCCGTAGTCGCGAATGGCGTCGATCAGCAGCGCGGCGTCGACCGTGGTCGGGACGTTGTCGTCGATGTGCAGGGCGAAGGCGCGGAACAGGTCCCGCTGGCCCTGGTCGGCCAGCATCCGCATGGCCTGGACGACGTCCTGCCCCTCGAAGCGCGCGCGGTCCGCCGCGCTGGGGGTCGGATCGCTGACCAGGGTCAGGCGCCGGCCCAGCTTCTCGGCCGAGAGCTGCCCGTAGAAGGTCGTCAGATGCTCGGCGCCCTGGGCGTAGAACGCCTCGGCCGCGG
Organism: Phenylobacterium kunshanense; assembly: GCF_003254525.1. Lineage (GTDB taxonomy): Bacteria > Pseudomonadota > Alphaproteobacteria > Caulobacterales > Caulobacteraceae > Phenylobacterium > Phenylobacterium kunshanense. Next base: position 731,426 of record NZ_QFYS01000001.1, on the reverse strand, counting down.
GCTTGTCGCCGCGGGCCTCGGCGGCCCGGCCCTGCCAGTAGAAGGCCCGGCCACGGGTGATGGGCGAGGTCCCGATGCGGGCGATGTTGGCGAAGTGGCGGCCCGCTGCGACCGGGTCGTTCAGCCGGTTCAGCGCCATCCAGCCGGCGTAGAATTCGGCCTCGGTGGCGTCGACGCCCTCGTTCAGTCCGGAGTTGGCCGCCGCCTGATAGGCGCCGCGCCAGTCGTTGGCCCGGATCGCCGTGGCCACCAGCCGCTTGCGTTCGCTCCACATGCGCTCGGCCCCGTCGGAGGTCACCATCTCCTTCGGGAAATTGGCGAGCTGGGCGACAGCCTCGCTCTCGCGCCCCTTGCGGCGCAGGTAGGCCGCCCGTTCGAAGGCGACCCCGGGGCTCGCCTGGTCGGCCGGCGAGAGGGCGTTGTAGTTGGCTTCCGAATCGCCGCGCAGGGAGATCCGCGCGAGCGCCGTCGCCTGCAGCTCGGTCGGTAGCAGGGCGACCACCGCCCGCGCCGCCGGCCCCTGGCTGCCGTACAGCAGCACGTCGGCCCGCCGGGCGTGGTCGTCGGTGGTCAGCACGTCGCCGAAGCGGCTCAGCATCCGGCTCTGGACGTCGGCCTCGAAGCTGCGGCCTCGCCACCAGGCGCGGATCAGGTCGGCCGCCTCGGCTTGCCGGCCCGTGGCGCGGTAGGCGGTGGCCAGGGCGAGGGCCCCGTGCGCGCTCTGCGGCGCCTGGCCTCCGAACCACTCCACGATCTCGCCCGGGGACTTCCCGGAGGTCTCGATCAGCTTCTCCGCGGCGGCCTGCCGGCGGCCGGGGCGGGGGAAGCCGGCGAGATCACGCCGCGCGGCGTCGACCTCATAGAAGCTCAGCGCCTCGGCGTTGGCGTCCACCAGCGCCCAGGTCACCAGCTTGCGGGCGATGGGATGGGACGTGCGAGAGATCGCGGCGCGGGCGCCGGCGACGTCGGCGCGGCGGGCGGCGTTCAACCCGTCCTTCAGCGAGGCCTGGTCCGCCGCGCCCAGGGGCTGCGCCACCGTCTGGCGCGCCGGCGCCGCCGGAGCCGTCGCGGGTTCGGCCCGCTTCGGAGACAGGAGGTCGCCAATGGGGTCCGCCGACTGGGCGCGCGCCATCGTTGTGGCCACCACCAGGGCGCCAGAGACGAGCAGGGCGTTACGAAGCTTCGGGTTCAATCTCACTCCCCCCGGACGGGGTGCACGAATTCTCGGCGGAATCGACATTGCGACCCACGCCTACGCCAACATATTGTCCGCCGAAATCTGAACGTCGCCTCACTGGGCGACATCTTCACGGCTTTTTGCACACCTCATGTCCGATCCTCTCTTCCGCGGCGTCCTGCCGGCGCTCGTGACTCCCTTCCGCGATGGCGCCGTCGACGAGGACGCCTTCGTCGCCCTGGTCGAACGCCAGATCGCCGGCGGCGTCCATGGCCTCGTCCCCGTCGGCACGACCGGCGAGACCGCCACCCTCAGCCACGAGGAGCACCGCCGCGTGGTCGAGCTGTGCGTCCAGACGGCGAAGGGCCGCGTGCCGGTCGTCGCGGGCGCCGGCTCCAATTCTACGGCCGAGGCGATCGAATTGGTGCAGCACGCCAAGCAGATCGGCGCCGACGCCGCCCTGGTGGTGACGCCCTACTATAATCGTCCCAGCCAGGAGGGGCTCTACGCCCACTACAAGGCGATCAACGACGCCGTGCAGCTTCCGGTGCTGGTCTACAACGTGCCGGCCCGCACCAGCGTGGACATCTCCAACGCCACCCTGGCGCGCCTGGCCAAGCTGCCCAACATCATCGGCATCAAGGACGCCACCGGCGACCTGCCGCGCGCCAGCCTCCAGCGCCTGGAGTGCGGCGAGGACTGGGTGATGCTGTCGGGGAACGACGACGGCGGCCTCGGCTACATGGCCCATGGCGGCCACGGCGCCATCTCGGTGACGTGCAATGTCGCCCCCGAACTCTGCGCCCAGTTCTACAACGACTGCATGGCCGGCGACTACGCCGCCGCCCTGCAGCTTCAGGACCGGCTCATCCGCCTGCATAAGGCCCTGTTCGCCGACGCCTCGCCGTCGCCGACCAAGTTCGCCCTCGCGCACCTCGGGCTTTGCCGGGAAGACGCCCGCCTGCCGATCACGCCTGCGTCGGAAGCGGCGCGCGCCGAGGTGCTGGCCGCGCTCAGGGAGGCCGGCATCGTCAACTGATGCCTATATGACCTGACATGGCTGGAAATCTGATCGCCGAGAACCGACGGGCGCGGTTCGACTACTTCCTCGAGCAGACGTTCGAGGCGGGCATCGCCCTGACCGGGTCCGAGGTGAAGTCGCTGCGCAACGGCCGCGCCAACATCGCCGAGAGCTATGCGGCGGTGGAGGGCGACGAGATCGTGCTCGTCAACGCCGACATCCCGCCCTACGCCCAGGCCGGCCCGCACTTCAACCACGAGCCGCGCCGGCCCCGGAAGCTGCTCCTGAAGCGGCGCGAGATCGAGAAGCTGATTGGCGCGGTGCAGCGGGAAGGCCGCACCCTAATCCCGACGAAGCTCTACTGGTCCGACAAGGGCCTGGCGAAGCTGGAGATCGCCCTCGCCAAGGGTAAGAACGTCCGCGACAAGCGCGACACGGTCGCCGAGCGCGACTGGCAGCGGGACAAGGCCCGCCTGATGCGGGAGAAGGGCTGAAGTTGGACGCGGCCGGGATCGAAAGCCTGGAGCGCGCCACCGTCGAGGCCGTCGCGCCGCCCGAGGTGCTGGAGATCGGCGGCTGGATCGTCCCCTTCGATCACGGCACGATCGGCCGGGCCAAGAGCGCCGCGCCGCTCCGCCATGACCTGGACGCCGCCGCCGTCGGCGAGATCGTGGCGGCCTATCGCGCCCGGGGTCTCCCGCCGGCCTTCCGCATCGCCGACGTTCCAGCCTTCGATGAGGTCCGCGCGGCCCTGTCGGCTCACGGCCTGACCGGCCAGCAGCCGACGGTGATGAAGGTCGGCGACGTCGCCGCCCTGGCCGCCTTCAGCGACGCTCCCGCCCGCGTCCTCGACCGGCCGGACGAGGCCTGGGCCGCTGTGTTCCTGGGCGAGGGCTTCGATCCGGCCGACGGCGCCCACCGCGTCGCCGCCCTGAGCCGCTCGCCCGGCGCCGTCTATGGCGCGGCGGGGGAGGGCGGGCTGACCCAGGCGGTCGGCGTCGCCTCCTTCGGCCAGGGCTGGGCCGGGATCCACGGCATGCGCACCGCGCCGGCCGCCCGCGGCCGGGGCCACGCCGGCGCCATCCTCGCCGCCCTCGGCCGCGCGATGCGGGCCCGCGGGATCGGCCGCGTCTTCCTGCAGGTGGAGGAAGGCAACCCCGCGCGCCGCATCTACCGCCGCGCCGGCTTCGCACCCGTCTGGACCTACCGCTACTGGCGCTAGGCGCGCGCCGAACCCGGATGGCGTTCGTCGACGAGTCGCTGAGGTTTAACGCGAATTCATTTCGCCCCAGCGTCGGCAGCCCGTAAGCCAGCCCCCAAATCCTGACTCTGGGGGCAATATGTTCCGCACCGCCTGTTCCGTCCTGGCGCTCACCGCCGTCCTCGCAACCACGCCGGCGATGGCCCAGGCCCCGGCGGCTCCGGCCGCCGCCGCGCCCGCGGCGGCCCAGTCCGAGGACGCCCGGCTCGCCGCCTTCTTCCAGGAGGCCTTCCTGGAAGCCGCGCGCCTCAGCCCCGAGACCCTCACCGCCCTCGGCATGAAGGAGCGCTACGCCGAGCTCGGCGACTACACCAAGGCGGGCCAGGGCAAGGCGCTGGCGGTGGCCGAGGCCCAGCTCGCCCGCATGAAGCGCGACTTCGACCGCGCCAAGCTCAGCGAGAACTCGCGGCTGTCGTATGATCTGTTCGAGAAGTCGGTCGTCACCCAGCGCCTCTTCGACAAGTGGTACTGGCAGAACTACGCCGTGTCCTCGAACGGCAGCGGCCTCGACAACCTGCCGGTCATGCTGATCAACAACCACCGGGTCGACAGCGTCGCCGACGCCGAGGCCTACGTCTCGCGCCTGAAGGCGTTCGAGCGCGTGGCCGGCGAGGTCAGCGCCGACATCGATGAGCGCACGGCCAAGGGCTACCTGCCGCCGTCCTTCGTGTTCGGCCGGGTCATTCCCGACGCCCAGAACCAGACCAAGGGCGCGCCCTTCGACGGCGGCGCGGATCACCCGGTCTGGGCCGACTTCAAGAAGAAGGTGGCGGCGCTCAAGGCGGACGACGCGACCAAGGCGCGTCTGTTGACCGCCGGGGAAGCTGCGCTGAAGGGCGAGTGGCGCCGCGGCTATGGCCGCTACATCGCTGCCCTCGAGGGCATGAAGGCCAAGGCGGCCACGGTGAACGGCGTCTGGGCGCTGCCGCAGGGCGAGGCCTACTACGCCGACATGGTGACCTTCTTCACCACCACCCCGCTGACGCCCGACCAGATCCACCAGACCGGCCTCTCGGAGGTCGCGCGGATCCGCGCCGAGATGGAGGTCATCAAGCAGAAGGTCGGCTTCAAGGGCACGCTGGACGAGTTCTTCGAGTTCGTCCGGACCGACCCCAAGACCCACTACCCGAACACCGACGCCGGCAAGCAGCAGTACCTGGCCGACGCCAAGAAGATCATCGCCGACTACATGGCCGTGGCGGACAAGCAGTTCTCGACCCTGCCGAAACAGGCGCTGGAGGTCCGCGCCGTGGAGCCGTTCCGCGAGAAGACCGCGTCCACCGCCTTCTACAATCCGGGCGCCCCGGACGGCAGCCGTCCGGGCATCTTCTATGTGAACTTGGCCGACATGACCCAGGTCCAGAAGGTCCAGCTTCCGGCCATCGCCTACCACGAGGGCGCGCCGGGGCATCACTTCCAGTTCGCGAGAGCCGCCGAGCAGCCCGACCTGCCGATGTTCCGCCGCTTCGCCTACTACGGCGCCTATCTGGAGGGCTGGGGCCTCTACGCCGAGAAGCTGGGCAAGGAGGCCGGCGGCTACCAGGACCCCTACGATGACTTCGGTCGCCTCAGCCTCGAGATCTGGCGGGCCGCCCGCCTCGTCCTCGACACCGGCATTCACGCCAAGAAGTGGAGCCGCGACCAGGCCATCGCCTACATGAAGGCCAACACCCTGAGCTCGGACCTCGACGTCGCCCGCGAGGTGGACCGCTACTTCACCAACCCCGGTCAGGCGACCAGCTACAAGGTGGGCCAGCTCAAGATCTCCGAGCTCCGTGCCAAGGCCGAGAAGGCGCTCGGCCCGAAGTTCGACGTCCGGGACTTCCACGAGGTCGTCCTGTCGGCCGGCGCCCTGCCGCTCGACGTGCTGGAGACGCGCGTCGACGCGTGGATCGCCCGCTCGAAGTAGCCCGCAGACCTGCTAACCTGCCGTCGTCGCCATGCGGCGCGGCGGCAGGTGGAGTGGAGGAAGCGTGCGATGACCAAGACCGTGAAGGACATGCTCGCGGCGGCCCATGAGGCGACGACGCGGATCACGCCCATGGAAGTCCTGGCCCTCATGGCCCAGGAGGACGCCCTCCTGCTCGACGTGCGCGACCCGCACGAGGTGGTCCAGACGGGCAAGCTCAAGGGCGCCAAGAACATCTCGCGCGGGATGCTCGAGTTCCGCGCCGACCCCGCCACGCCCTACCACGACCCCGACATCCGCAAGGACCGGGCGCTTGTGCTCTATTGCGCCTCGGGCGGGCGTTCGGCCCTGGCGTGCAAGACCCTGAAGGACATGGGCTACGAGCGCGTCCACAACCTCGGCGGCTTCAAGGACGCCGCCGAGGCCGGGATCGAGACCGAGCCCCACCAGTCCTGATCGGGCCTACTTGGCGAGCTCTTTCAGCAGGATGTCCCAGTGGGCCAGGTCGCCGTCGACGGCGGCGATCGGAGCCCGCTCGTTCAGGCCGTGGGCGAACTCGTCCGAGTCCTTCATGAACAGGCCCGAGACGCCATAGCTCGGCACGCCGGCGGCGCGGAAATACATGCTGTCGGTGGCGCCCGACGCCTGGGCGGGCACGATCGGCAGGCCCGGGAAGCGCGCGTGGACCGCCTTGGCCACCGCCTTCATCAGGTCGGGCCGCAGCGGCGAGGCCGGGCTGTCGATCGAGCCGTCGTCCAGCCGCGTCACCGTCACGCCGAGGTCCTTGGTCATCTCCGCGATCGTGCCCTTCACGCTCTCGGACGACACGCCGGGGAAGATCCGGCAGTTCACCGTGGCCGTCGCCTTCTGGGGCAGGGCGTTCGGCGCGTGGCCGCCCTCCAGCATCGTCGCGACGCAGGTCGTGTGCAGGGCGGGGCTGTAGTTGTAGTCGGCCCGGATGGTGTCGATCGCGGCCTTGTCGGTGGGATCGGCGGCGAACCGGCTCATGGCCTTGCCCACCTCGCCCGGCGTGTTCGGGCCCATGGCCGCCGCCGTCGCCCGGGTGATCTCGTTGTGCATCGTCGGCCACTTGTAGGCCTCGAGCCGGTCCAGCGCCTTGGCCAGGCGATAGATGGCGTTGGTCGGCGTCGGCCGGCTGGAGTGCCCGCCGGCGTCGGTCACGGTGAGGTGGAAGTCGGCATAGGTCTTCTCGGCGCCCTGGACGCCATAGGCCACTGGCTTGCCGTCCTCGGTCAGGCTGCCCCCGCCGCCGTCGGCGTTCAGCACCAGCTCGGCGTGCTTCAACCGCTCGGCCAGCGCCGCCGTGGTGCGCATGGTCGTCTCTTCGTCGCCGGAGAGGGCCAGGATCACGTCGCGGCCCGGCTTCCAGCCCTGCTTGCGCAGGTTGGCCAGCGTCGCGACCACCATGGAGACGTCGAACTTGTTGTCGGTCGCCCCGCGGCCGAAGACATAGCCGTTCTCCATCACGGCCGTGAACGGATCGCGGGTCCAGTCGGCCGCCTTCGCCTCCACCACGTCCATGTGGCCCGAGATGACGATCGGCTTCTTCTTCGGGTCCTTGCCGGGATAACGGGCGATCAGGAACGCCGTGCCGGCCATTGGCTCGATGGTGATCTCCTCGGCCTTGAACCCGCCGGCCATCAGCTCGCGCTTGAGGTACTCGGCATAGGGCACGAACTGGTCGCCGCCGGCCACGGTGCGATAGCCGATGCCGGTCGCCAGGATCTCCAGCGCCTTGGCGTGCAGGGCGGGATCGACCTTCGGCTGCGCGAACGCAGGCGCGGCGAGGGCGGTGGCGAGCAGGGCGGCGAGAAGCGTCTTGGGCACGTGCGGGAATCCGTGAAGCTGGACAGGCGGGCGACGCTACAGCCCATGTCCGGTCTCCGCCATAGCCCCAACCTGCTCGGCGACGAGCGGCGCCTAAACTTCGATCAGTTCGCGCGCCCGCCGGAAGACCGCCTCGAACATCTCCGCCGTCAGCCGGCCGGTGTTCGTGTTGAGCCGCGAGCAGTGGTAGCTGTTCAGCACCGTGTAGGGGCCCGCCGGGAACTCGGTCCCGTGGCCCGCGATTCCGGCCGACGCCTTCAGCCCCAGCGCCCGCAGCACGTTGCGCCGCGACACGTCGCCGAGGGTCACGATCACCTTCAGTCGCGGCAGGGCGGCCAGCCGCGCCGCCAGGAAAGGCCGGCAGGCGGTTTCCTCGGCCGTCTCGGGCTTGTTGCCGGGCGGAGCGCAGCGGACGGCGTTGGTGATCATGCAGTCGACCAGCGTCAGCCCGTCGTCGGGCCGCGCCTCGTAGGTCCCCCGCGCGAAGCCGGTCTTCAGCAGGGTGTCGTACAGCATCACGCCGGCCCCATCGCCGGTGAAGGGCCGCCCCGTCCGGTTGGCCCCCATGCGGCCGGGCGCGAGCCCCACCACGCAAAGCCGCGCGCCCTCGTCGCCGAACGAGGCGACCGCCCCGTTGAATCCCTCGGGGATCGAGCGCTGGTTCGCCTCGCGATAGGCCACCAGGCGCGGGCAAAGCGGGCAGTCGGCCGGGGCCTCAGGGGGCGCCTCGGCGGCCGCGGCCTCAGGCGTCGGCATCGGCGGCGCGGTCGTCGGGGTTCACGGCCCGGGCTTCCTGCAGGAACTTGGGCAGGCGCGACGGTCGGCCGATCAGGTCCGACAGATCGGCCAGGTCCACGAAGTTGTCGGCCTGCCGGCGCAGCTCGTCCGACACCATCGGCGGCTGCGACTTCACGGTCGAGACCACGGTCACCCGGCTGCCCTTGCGCTGCACCGCCTCCACCAGCCGGCGGAAGTCCCCGTCGCCCGAGAACAGCACCAGGTGGTCGGCGTGGTCGGCCATCTCCAGCATGTCGACGGCGATCTCCACGTCCATGTCGCCGCGCCAGCGCTTGCGGCCCTGGTTGTCCACGAACTCGCGCGCGGCCTTCGTCACCAGGCGGTAGCCGTTGTAGTCCAGCCAGTCGACCAGCGGCCGGATCGGCGAGTATTCCTCGTTCTCCACCAGCGCCGTGTAGTAGTAGGCGCGCACCAGCACGCTGCGCTTTTTGAACTCCTCCAGCAGCTTGCGGTAGTCGATGTCGAAGCCGAGGTTCTTGGCGGCGGAGTAGAGGTTCGCCCCGTCGATGAACAAGGCCAGCCGGTCCGTGGGGTAGAAGGTCATAATCACTGAGTTCCTGGACCTGGATCGGGTCGTGGTTGTCGCCCTGGGCAGCAACCTCGCCGGCGACTACGGCTCTTGCGAGGCTTTGCTGGAGGCGGCTCTGGCGCGGTTCCCGTCGGTCGGTCTGAAAATCCAAAAAAGGTCGGGCTGGTGGCGCTCGGCCGCCTGGCCCGATCCGAATGCCCCTGAGTATCGCAACGGCGTCGCGCTTGTCGAGGCGAACGCCGGGCCGGAGCAGGTGCTGGTGGCTCTCCTCGACCTGGAGGCGGCCATGGGGCGTGAGCGGGCAGGGCGGAACGCCCCGCGCACCCTGGACCTCGACCTGATCGCCCACGGCCGCGAGGTCCGCGATGCGCCAGGGCTCGTCCTCCCGCACCCGCGCGCCCACGAGCGCCGCTTCGTCATGGGCCCGCTCGCCGAGATCGCGCCGGCCTGGACCCATCCCGTCCTCGGCCTGACCGCCGCCGCCCTGGCCGCCGCGGCGACCGTGGGCCGCGACGCCACGCCGATCCGTCCGTGATCCGCCGCATCCGCCCTGCGGCCTTTGCGGCGTTGCACAAAAGCCTGCGACCCTCTATTTTCGCCGGTTCTACCTTTCCGTCTGAGAGACTCCATGGCCCGCGTCACCGTCGAAGACTGCATCGAGAAGGTCCCCAACCGCTTCAGCCTCGTGCTGCTGTCGGCCCATCGCGCCCGCGCCATCTCGGCCGGCGCCCAGATCCTGGTCGATCGCGACAACGACAAGAACCCGGTGGTGGCCCTGCGCGAGATCGCCGACGACGTGGTCGACGCCGAGGAGCTCAAGGAAACCCTGATCGGCACCCTGCAGCGCGTCGACGAGCGCTCCGAGGCCGAGGAAGAGGCCGAGACCCTGGCCCTGCTGGCTGATCCGACCCACATGCAGATGAGCGAGCTGGAGCTGGTCCGCGCGCTGCAGAGCGACCGGGACGGCGGCCAGGAGGAGCGGTACTGAGCCCCGAAGGCGCAGACCCTCCTACTCGGGAGGCGGCGCAGCCCGTCGCCTCTCCGGTCCAAGACGCACCTATGAAGCCGCCGGTCGCGACGGGTCCGCCCCGTCCGCGCATGCTTCGCCAGTTCGAGCTGATCGAGAAGGTCCGCTCGTACGACCCCACGGCCGATGAGGCGCTGCTGAACCGCGCCTACGTCTACGCCATGCGCCAGCACGGCTCCCAGAAGCGGGCCTCCGGCGATCCCTACTTCGCCCACCCCATCGAGGTGGCGGGCATCCTCACCGACTACCGCCTCGACACCGAGACCATCGTCACGGCGCTGCTGCACGACGTGATCGAGGACACCGACGCCACCCGTGAGAAGGTGGAGGAGCTGTTCGGGGCCGAGGTCGCCGAGCTCGTCGAGGGCGTCACCAAGCTCTCCAAGCTGGAGCTCTCCCAGGAGCATCTCCGCCAGGCGGAGAACCTGCGCAAGTTCATCCTCGCCATCTCCAAGGACGTCCGCGTCCTGCTGGTGAAGCTGGCCGACCGCCTGCACAACATGCGGACGCTTCACTTCATCAAGCATCCGGCCAAGCGCGAGCGGATCGCCCGCGAGACCCTCGACATCTACGCCCCGCTCGCCCGTTCGATCGGCGTGCACCGCATGTGCGAGGAGCTGGAGGAGCTGGCCTTCGCCCACCTCAATCCGGTGGGCCGCAACGCCATCCTGCGCCGCCTCGAGGCCCTGCGCGAGGAGCAGGGCGGCGCCGTCTCGCTGGTCAGCCAGGAGATCGCCGCCCGTCTCGACACCGCCGGCATCCCGGCCCGGGTCTTCGGGCGCGAGAAGCACGCCTTCTCGATCTGGCGGAAGCTCCAGCGCAAGTCGATCGGCTTCTCGCAGCTCTCCGACATCTACGCCTTCCGCGTCATCGTGGAGAACGAGGACGACTGCTACCGCGCCCTGGGCGTGATCCACCGCGCCTGGCCCAGCGTGCCCGAGCGGTTCAAGGACTACATCTCGACGCCGAAGCGGAACAACTACCGCTCGCTGCACACCACCGTCGTCGGCTACCGCGGCATGCGGGTGGAAATGCAGATCCGCACCGAAGCCATGGACCGCGTGGCCGAGGAGGGCGTGGCCGCCCACTGGCGCTACAAGAACGAGTCCTACGGCTTCGACGCCGAGCACCAGAAGCAGGCCGGCGGCCGCGACCCGCTGATCAACCTGCGCCACCTCGTCCAGGTGCTGGAACATGGCGGCGACGCCGAGGAGCTGGTCGAGCACGCCAAGCTCGAGATGTACCTCGACCAGGTGTTCGTCTTCACGCCCAAGGGCCAGCTCGTCAGCCTGCCGCGCGGGGCCATGCCGCTCGACTTCGCCTACGCCCTGCACACCGATATCGGCGACGCCTGCATCGGGGTGAAGATCAACGGCGAGCTGCGCCCGCTGCGCGCCACCCTGTCCAACGGCGACGTGGTCGAGGTGATCCGCGGCGGCAAGCCGGTGGTGCCGCCCGACTGGCGCTCGCTGACCGTCACCGGCCGCGCCCGCAGCGCGATCCGCCGCCACATCCGCCAGACCGAGCGGGAGGAGTTCGTCCGCCTCGGCCGCGCCACCGTCGACCAGATGTTCGAGGCGGCCGGCAAGACCCGCAAGGACGTCTCCCTCCGTCCGGCGCTCGATCGCTTCGCGGTCACGAGCGAGGAGGACCTGTTCGAGGCCGTGGGCCGCGGCCGCGCCACGCCCGGCCAGGTGCTGGAGACCGTCTTCCCCGGCCTCAAGGCCGCCGAGCGTGAGGCCGCCGCGGCCCGCCGGCACATCGGCGAAGGCAAGGCCCGGCTCTATGTTCGCGGCGGCGGCCTGACGCCCGGCGTCACCATCCACTTCGGCCAGTGCTGCTCGCCGGTGCCGGGCGACCGGATCGTCGGCATCCTGGAGAGTGACGGCCGTGGGCTCACGGTCCATGCGATCGACTGCGAGAAGCTGGCCGAGTACGAGGACCGCGAGGAGCTCTGGCGCGACCTGCAGTGGACGCCCGAGGCCGAGCGCAACGCCATCGCCCGCGCCCGCCTGACCGCCACCATCCGCAATGCGCCGGGCGTCCTGGGACAGGTCTGCACGATCATCGGCGACGCCGGCGGCAACATCGTGAACCTCAGGATGCACCACCGGCAGTCCGACTTCTTCGACGTGGACATCGACGTCGACGTCACCGACGCCCGCCACCTCACGCACATCTCCGCCGCCCTCCGCGCCAATCCGAGCGTGGAAGAAGTCGAGCGCACGAAGGGTTAGACCTCCGCGCCGGCGGAGGTCTGCATATTCAGACCACAGAAGACACAGAGAGACACGGAAGGTCGGTCGGCCACCTTCCGTGTTCCTCTGTGCTTTCCGTGGTTCCTAAGACGGCTTCGCCGTCTCGAGGCGATGCCGGTCGGTCGCCGTGAAAGATCGCCGCCCTACGGCAGCAGCACCACGCCCGTGACCTCGGTGCGGTAGCGCACCTCTTCGTCCCAGTGCTTCAGGATCCGGCTGAGGATGTAGGGCGGCGCCCAGTCGAAGTCCTCGTGGCGCGCGCCGCCGAGGAACAGCGGCGTGATCGAGCTGTAGTTCTGCTCGATGATCGCCTCGCAGTACGACCGGATGGTGGCCCGGTCGGTGGCCGCGGGGCCCAGGTCGCCGTCGACGGGCGCCCTTGCGCCCCCCACCGGGATCCAGAGGGTGGGGTAGGGCTGGTCGCCGATGATGCCCTTCAGCTTTTCCCGCCCCGACAGGTGCAGCCGCAGGGGGCCGACGCCCTTGGTGTAGGAGCTGGTGAGCAGGAAGGCGAGGTCGACCGACAGGATCAGCCGCCGCGGCGTCGCCCAGGACGTCAGCCGGAAGCCGGTGTCGATCGAGGGGCCGGCGAAGTCGCGGATGATCGCGCCGGTGTTGGGATTGGCGTACCACTCGTCGCGCAGCTCTGACTGGATCAGCACCGGGTCCTTGGCGGTGTCGGGCTCCAGCTGGCCGCCGCCCCGCCGGAAGAACACCTCGGAGTTCGGCAGCGGGAACAGTCCGATCCAGGCCGTCGACTTCACGTCCAGGTGCTGCTGGCCCTCGGTGTATTCGATCCGGTACCGCTCCAGGGCGGCCAGCCACACGTGCATCATGGCGTGGGCGTGGGACAGGCTCTGCAGCTCGCAGACGTAGAGCAGTTCGTCGCCGTTGCTCTTCCAGAACTCCGGCGCGCCCAGAGTCTCCTCGCGGCCGTCGGTGAAGGCGCGGTACTGGGTCTGAAGAACGAAGTCGAAGTTCCGGAAAAAGCCCAGGATTTCGGAGCGCCACGCGTTGCGCGACTGCTTGTACCTGGTGGAGCCCACCAGGTCAGCGCTCAGGAACAGCCGAAGACGCGGCTTCAGGCCCTCCGGGAAGTCGTCCGGAAAGACCTTCCGCTCGCTCGGCGCTTCTGCGCTTCTCGCGTGCAAACCCACCATCACCACGCAGGCTAGCCCGCCGGGCGCTAATGTAAGGTTGCCAGCGGGCAAGGTTGATGGACGCCGCGACAACCCGCCGCGACGCGGTGTATGGGAGCGCCATGAACACCGATGACGTCCTCGAAGAGTTCCGCGGCGCCGGCGCCCTGCGCGAAGGCCACTTCATCCTGGCCTCGGGTCGCCACAGCCCGATGTTCCTCCAGAAAAACTTGGTCTTTCAGTATCCTGACCGCACCGAGCGCCTGTGCCGGGCGCTGGCCGAGAAGATCGTCGCCCAGTTCGGCAAGCCCGACGTGATCGTGGCGCCCGCCGTCGGCGCCATCATCCCCGGCTACGAGGTCGCCCGCGCCCTGGGCGTGCCGTCGATCTATGTGGAGCGCGAAGACGGCAAGTTCCGGCTGCGGCGGGCGTTCAAGATCGCGCCGGGCGCCAAGGTCGTGGTCGTCGAGGACGTGATCACCACCGGCGGCTCGTTCCGCGAGGCGGTGGAGCCGGTGGCCGAGGCGGGCGGCGTCGTGCTGGCCTGCGCCTGCATCGTCGACCGTTCGGGCGGCAAGGCCGACGTCGGCTTTCCGCTGGTCGCGCTGGCGACGGTGGACGTGCCGTCCTACGCGCCCGACGAAATCCCGCCCGAACTGGCCGCGATCCCGGCCGAGGAGCCGGGCAGCAAGCGGCTGAAGGCCTGACAGCAAGGGGAGGGCGCATGAGCCGCCTCAGACTCGGCGTCAACATCGACCACGTCGCCACGGTGCGGAACGCGCGCGGCGAGGGCTACCCGGACCCCGTCCGGGCGGCCGAGATGGCGCTCGCGGCCGGCGCCGACGGCATCACCGCCCACCTGCGCGAGGACCGCCGCCACATCTCCGACGCCGACATCGAGGCGCTGGCGGTGATCTGCCGGCGTCGCGGCCGCCCCCTGAACTTCGAGTGCGCCGTCACGCCGGAGATGGAGGCCATCGCGCTGAAGCACCTGCCCCACGCGGCCTGCCTGGTCCCCGAGCGGCGCGAGGAGGTCACCACCGAGGGCGGGCTCGACGTGGTCCGCGGCGAGGGCGCGATCAGGCCGGTGGTTCAGAGGCTCGCCGCCGCCGGCATCCGCGTCTCGCTCTTCATCGACGCCGACGAGGCCCAGGTCGCCGCGTCGAAGGCGGTGGGCGCCCAGGTGGTCGAGCTGCACACCGGCGCCTACTGCCAGGCGGTCCGCGAGCGGCTCCCCCAGGCCGAGGCGCTTCTGCGCAAGCTTCAGGCCGCCGCGGCCCAGGCCCACGCGCTGGGCCTGGAGGTCCACGCCGGCCACGGCATCGACTACGAGACGGTGAAGCCCGTCGCCGCGATCCCCGAGCTGATGGAGCTCAACATCGGCCACTTCCTGATCGGCGAGGCCATCTTCATCGGCCTTGGCCCCGCCATCCAGCGCATGCGCGCCCTGATGGACGAGGCGCGCAGCCAGGCGGCCGCATGATCCTCGGCCTCGGGTCGGACCTGTCCGACATCCGCCGCATCCAGGCCAGCCTCGACCGGTTCGGCGACCGCTTCCGGATGCGCGTCTTCACCGAGATCGAGCGCGCCCGGTCCGACCGCAAGGCCGACGCCGCCGCCAGCTACGCCAAGCGCTTCGCCGCCAAGGAGGCCTGCGCCAAGGCGCTCGGCACCGGCATGCGCCGCGGCGTCTTCTGGCGCGACATGGGCGTGGTCAACATGCGCTCGGGCCAGCCGACCATGGCCCTCACCGGCGGCGCCCTCGCGCGGCTCCAGGAAATGACCCCGCCGGGCATGAAGGCGGTGATCCACCTCAGCCTCACCGACGACCATCCCTACGCCCAGGCGTTCGTGATCATCGAGGCCCTGCCGGAAGGCTGACGGCCCCGTTCATCGCGCAATCAGGTGCGAACCCCTATATGGCGCTCTGAGAACGAACACCGATCCGCCACGCGGCGGAACCAGGACCAAGGCCAAGACCAGAGAATGCGTGTCGTGAAATCCATCGTCGCCGCCCTCGCCGGAGCGGTCGCGCTCGCCGCGGCGGCGCCCGCCGCCGCCCAGGGCGACGCCTCGCTGTACGGCGTCTGGCGCAATCCCAAGAACTCCGTCCACGTCGACATCCGTCCCTGCGCCCAGGGCGCCTGCGGCTATGTCGTCTGGGCCAGCGACAAGGCCAAGAAGGACGCGGCCGAGGGCGGCACGCCCAACCTCGTCGGCCTCCAGCTCTTCCGCGAGTTCACCCCCCGCGCCAACGGCGTCTGGAAGGGCAAGGTCTTCATCCCCGACCTCAACCGCACCTTCACCGGCACGGCCGAGCCGCTGGACGGCAAGACCCTGCGCGCCAAGGGCTGCCTGCTCGCCAACGTGCTCTGCAAGGCCCAGACCTGGACCCGGGTGAGCTGATCCCTCGGAACGCGCTCAGCGGATCCAGCGCAGGGCGCGCTCGAACAGGCTGACGGTGTGGGCGTGCAGCCGGTCGCCTGTCTCCTTCGGCGCCTGGCCGGCGCAGGCGCGGGCGAAGGTCCCTTCCAGGATCAGGCCCAGCTTGTAGCACGCCAGCACCGCGTACCAGTCGATCGCGGCCATGTCCCGATGGGTGCGGGGCCGGTAGTGCTCCACCAGCTCCTGCGGGGTGGCGAAGCCGCGCCAGGGCTGGATGTTGACCCCGAAGTCGCGCGGCGCCTCGCTCTCCTGCCAGGTGGCCAGCAGCCAGCCCAGGTCCAGCAGCGGGTCGCCGATGGTGGTCAGCTCCCAGTCGACGATGGCCGCCAGTTCGGGCGCGTCCTTGCGGAACATCACGTTCGACAGGTGGAAATCGCCGTGGATGATCCCCGGCTGGAAGGTCGAGGGCCGGTGCCGCTCCAGCCACGCCGCCACCTCGTCCACGCCGGGAATGCCGCCCGGGCCCGGCCAGCCGGCGTACTGGCCATAGCTGTCGAGCTGCGACTTCCAGCGCGCCACCTGGCGCTCCAGGTAGTTGTCGACCTTGCCGAAGTCCGAAAGGCCCAGCGCCCGGTAGTCCAGCGCGCCCAGCGCGGCGATGCCCTCCACCATGGCCAGGCCCATCCGGTGGCGCGCGGCCTCCGACCCCGCATGCAGCGGCGGCAGGCCCGTGGTCGGATTGAAGCCCTCGATCGACTCCATCAGGTAGAACGCCGCGCCCAGCACGTCCTCGTCCGGGCAGGACGCGATCAGGCCCGGGTGCGGCACGTCCGTCCCCTTCAGCGCCGCCAGCATCCGCGCCTCGCGGCGCATGGTCTCGTTGGAATTGGCCCGAAGATGCGGCGGCGGGCGGCGCAGCACATAGGTCCGGCCCGCGCGGGAGAACCGCATCAGGATGTTCTGGGTGCCGCCGCCCAGCAGGGTGACGTCCTCCAGCGGCCCGCCGCCCAGCCCCTGGGCGTCCATCCAGCCGGCCAGCGCCTGCAGGTCCACTCCGGCGTCCATGGTTCCGTCCTTCCGTCCGATGCGTCCCCCCAACTAGGATGGTGGACGTTGCGGCGGGCAATCGGCTTTCGTGCGGAGCGCCCGACTCGGGGGGAACGACCATGATCACCAATCTCGCTCCGCCGCCGGGGTATGCGCCCAGCGACCCGCCGCCGCTCGGCCCGGCCCGCGGGCTGGTCTCGCGCGTCGAGGAGGCGGTCATCGAGCGCCCGCTGTCCGAGGTGGTGGCCGCCGTCGACGCCGCGCGGCTCGAGGACTGGATCGACGGTTCGGGAAGCCTGCCGGGCGTGCGCGGAACCTGCGTGTTGCGGGGCGAGCGCTTCGACGCGCCGGGTTCGCGCCACATGGTCTTCCTCACCGACGGGACGACGGTGGTCGAACAGGTCCTCGACAAGCATCGCGGCCCCGACGGCTACGGCTTCCGCTATCAGGTCTGGGACTATTCGACCCCGGCCGCGAAGCCGCTCCGCTACGGCCTCGGGGCCTTCGCCTACACGCCGCTGGACGGGGGAAATACCCACGTCCGCTGGACCTACGCCTTCGAGCTGCGCCCCGACCGCTTCCCCGGCCTGCTGGGCCCCAGGCTCGGCGGCTGGCTCCTGAAGAAGGCCCTGCTCGACGGCGCCTACGCCCAGTGGATGCGCGGCTCGCTCGCCCGCCTCAAGGCCATCGCGGAGCGGTGAGCCCGCGCCTCCCGCCGTCTGAAAGGCGGCGCGAGAGTCGTCCCGCATCCGGTGTCATCCCGGTTTGGGCGACAGCCCAAGACCGGGACCCAACGCCGTTCCGGGCTCCTGGGTGATCGGAAGCGGCTTCGGGGCGAAGGGCCGCTCCGGGGCGTGAAGCGTTCGGCAGGTTGGGTCCCGGTCTTCGCCTGCGGCGAAACCGGGATGACAGGCGGAGAGCCCTAGCAGGCCCGCCCCCTACGCAGCGCTCGCCGCCGCCCGCCAGGCCACGATCCGCGGCCACAGCGTGTTCAGGGCCAGGCCGCCCATCACCAGCACCGCCGCCGTCAGCTTCCAGCTCGTCAGCGGCTCGCCGAGCAGCATGGCCGAGGCGCCCATGCCGAACACCGGCACCAGCAGCGACAGCGGCGCGATGGTCGCCGCCGGGTGCCGCGCCAGCAGCCAGGCCCAGGCCGTGTAGCCGAAGATCGTGTTGCCCACCGACTGCCACAGCACCGCGCCCCAGGCCGCCGCGTCGGCGTTGGCGACGGCGTGCGACACCGCCGGCCAGCCCTCGACCGTCAGCGCCAGCGCGAACAGCGGCGGGGCGGAAAAGACGCTCGCCCAGACCACATAGGCCAGCATGTTCACCGGCCCGGCCGCCCGCGCCGCGGTGTTGCCGCCGGCCCAGGACAGGGCCGCGACCAGCACCAGGCCCAGGCCGATGGGCGTGACCTCGGCGTTGGTGTGGATCATCAGCCAGCCCAGCCCGCAGGCGGCCAGCAGCAGCGCCACGACCTGGTAGGTCCGCACCCGCTCGCCGGCCAGCAGCATGGCGAAGCCGATGGTGAAGAACACCTGCGTCTGCACGACCAGGCTGGCCAGCCCGGGCGAGATCCACTGGGTCATGGCGATGTAGAGCATGCCGAACTGGCCGACGCCGATCAGCACGCCGTAGAGCGCCAGGTTGCGCCACGACACGGCGGGGCGTTTCAGGAAGAAGATCGCCGGCAGCACCGCGAAGGTGAAGCGGAGCGCGGCGAACGTCAGGGGCGGGAAGTCCTCCAGCCCCCACTTGATGACCACGAAGTTCGTGCCCCACACGGCCACCACGACCAGGGCGAGCAGCAGGTGCAGCGGCGGCAGGGCAGGGCGATTCATCCTGCCTACATAGGCCGCTGGAACCGCCTGTCAGCAGTCCAGTCGCGACCGACTGGCCCTTTCCTGCGACGGCCGCATTTGCAGGCGGCCGATGGTCGCTCCTCCGGGGCCTGTCCCAAAGTTCACGGGCGCGAAACTTGCTCATGCGCTAGGGAGCGGATACGCAAGCTCCCGTTCCGGCGCCCCCGGAACCCTGAAGGATCATCGATGAGCGAGAACGTGCAGAGCGCTGAGACGCCCCAGAAGTCCGGCGCGGTCAAGGAGCTGGTGGAGATCGTCAAGACGATCGTCTACGCCCTGCTGATCGCCCTGTTCCTGCGCGTCCTGTTCTTCCAGCCCTTCACGATCCCCTCGGCCTCGATGGAGCCCAACCTCTACGAGGGCGACTACATCATCGTGTCCAAGTGGTCGTACGGCTACTCCAAGCACTCGATCCCGTTCAGCCCGCCGCTGTTCGAGGGCCGCATCATGGACAAGCCGGCCGAGCGGGGCGACGTGGTGGTCTTCAAGCTGCCCAGCGACGGCCACACCGACTACGTCAAGCGCGTCATCGGCCTGCCGGGCGACCGGGTGCAGATGAAGAACGGCCTGCTCTACATCAACGACAAGGAAGTGAAGCGCGAGCCGCTCTCGCCGGTGAAGACCCGCGTCGGCTATGGCGTGGAGCGCGAGGTCGCCCGCTACGAGGAAGAGGTCGAGGGCGGCCGCAAGTTCGCCACCCAGGATTGGGGCCCCGACGGCGACCTCGACAACACCGACGTCTTCGTTGTCCCCGAAGGCCACTACTTCATGATGGGCGACAACCGGGACAACTCGTCCGACAGCCGCGTGCCGCCGGCGCTCCAGGGCGTGGGCATGGTTCCGGCCGACTATCTGGTCGGCAAGGCGCAGATCATCCTGCTGTCGTGGAAGCCCGAGGCCTCGATCTTCAAGCCCTGGACCTGGGTCCTCGACGCGCGGCCCAGCCGGTTCTTCAAAGTCCTGAAATGAGCGGAAGATCGGCGGCGGTCGAGGAGCTCGAGCGCCGCATCGGCCATACCTTCGCCGACCGCAAGCTTCTGGAGCGGGCGCTGACGCACGCCTCCGTCGGCGACCGGCGTCCCCACATCGAGCACAACGAGCGGCTGGAGTTCTTCGGCGACCGGGTGCTGAACCTGATCATCGCCGAGGAGCTGCTGGCCCGCATGCCCGAGGCCCGCGAGGGCGAGCTCTCCGCCGCCTTCCACAAGCTGGTGAACCTGGAGACCTGCGCCGAGGTCGCGCGCCAGGTGGGCCTGCCCGCGACGCTGCTCATGGGCGGCGGCACCGGCAAGACCGGCATCCGCTTCAGCGACCGCGTCCTGGGCGACGCCTGCGAGGCCCTGATCGCCGCGCTCTACTTCGACGGGGGCCTGGAGGCCGCCCGCGCCTTCGTCGTCCAGGCCTGGGACGCGCCGTTCCGCCGCCTGGGCGAGCCGAAGCAGCGCCACCCCAAGGTCGTCCTGCAGGAATGGGCCTTCGGACGCGGCCTGCCCGCGCCCCGCTACACCGTGCTGGAACAGTCCGGCCCCAGCCACAAGCCGACCTTCCGCCTGGAGCTGTTCGTCCAGGGCTTCGAGCCGGTGACGGGGGCGGGCGGCTCCATCCGCGACGCGGAAAAGGTCGTCGCCGAACAGATGCTGTCCAGAATCGAGGACGTGAAATGACCAGCCGGGCCGGCTTCGCCGCGATCATCGGCGCGCCCAATGCGGGCAAGTCCACCCTGACCAACCGCCTCGTCGGGGCCAAGGTCTCCATCGTGACCCAGAAGGTCCAGACCACGCGCTTCCCGGTGCGTGGCGTCGCCATCGCCGGCGAGACCCAGATCGTGCTGGTCGACACCCCTGGCATCTTCCAGCCGCGCCGCAAGCTGGACCGCGCCATGGTCCGCGCCGCCTGGGGCGGGGCCGAGGACGCCGACGCCGTCGTCCACCTCGTCGACGCCGCCGCCGAGATCGCCGTCCAGGGCCCCGACGCCAAGCCGGCCGACCGCCGCGCCGTCGCCGATGTGGAGTCCATCGTCGAGGGCCTCAAGAAGGCCGGGCGCAAGGCGATCCTGGCCCTCAACAAGATCGACGCGGTGAAGCGCGACCAGCTCCTGGCGCTCTCGCAGAAGCTTTTCGATACAGGCGTCTATTCCGAGGTCTTCATGATCTCCGCCGCCACCGGCTCCGGGGTCGACGACCTCAAGGCGCGGCTCGCCGGGATGATGCCCGAGAACCCCTGGTTCTACCCCGAGGACCAGACCGCCGACCTGCCGGCCCGCCTGCTGGCCGCCGAGATCACGCGCGAGAAGCTGTACCTCCGCGTCCACGAGGAGCTGCCCTATTCGGCCGCCGTGGAGACCACCGCCTTCCAGGAGCGCAAGGACGGCTCGGTCCGCATCGAGCAGACCATCTATGTGGAGCGCGAGAGCCAGCGCCCCATCGTGCTCGGCAAGGGCGGCCAGACCCTGAAGTGGATCGGCCAGAAGGCCCGCGAGGAGCTCACCGAGCTGCTGGATCGCCCCGTGCACCTCTTCCTGCACGTCACCGTCGACGAGCGCTGGGCCGACAAGCGCGAGTTCTACGGCGACGTGGGCCTCGACTTCGACGTCTGACCTCCCGGCGGTGGCATGCCACCGGCGCCGAAAGTGGCCCTAGGCGCACAGGCCGCTTCTCCGTATCTGGCGCCCATGACCGACCTTGCCGCCTATTTCGCCCGCATCGGCCACGACGGCCCGACGGCGCCGACCCTGGACACCCTGCGCGCGCTGCACGAGCGCCATCCCGCCTCGATCCCCTTCGAGGCCATCGACGTGCTGCTGGACCGCGGCGTCGACATCTCGCCGGCCGCCGTGGACGCCAAGCTGATCGACGGCCGGCGCGGCGGCTACTGCTTCGAGCACAACAGCCTGTTCCGGCGCGTGCTCACCGAGCTGGGCTTCGAGGTCACCGGCCTCGCCGCGCGCGTCCGCTGGAACCAGCCCGACGAGGCCCCGCTGCAGCCCCGCACGCATCAGGTCCTGCGCGTCGAGCTGGACGGAACCTCCTGGCTGGTGGACGTGGGCTTCGGCGGCGCCGTCATGACCGCGCCCCTGCGGCTGGAGCCGGACACCGTCCAGTCCACCGACCACGACGACTACCGCCTCGTCCCCATCGACCCCGCGCAGGGCGGCGGCCTGGCGCTCCAGATGCGCCGCGATGCCGGCTGGATCCCCGTCTACGACCTCTCGCTCACCCCTTGCGCGCCGGCCGACTACGAGATGGCCAACTGGTTCACCTCGACCCACCCCACCTCGATCTTCCGCAACGTGGTCATGGTCGCCAAGACCGCCCCCGACGCCCGCCACGGCCTGCTCTTCAACCGCCTCTCCACCCGCCCCCGCGGCGGCGAGACCACCGTCGCCACCCTCGACGCCCCCGGCATCGAATCCGCCCTCCGCGACATCTTCGGCCTCCCCGTCGAGCCGTCCTGGCGGCCGCTCATCGAAAGGGCCGCGGCGCACGAGTGGTAGGGCGGCGAACGCCTCTCCACGGTGTCATCCCGGTTTCGCCGCAGGCGAAGACCGGGACCCAACCCGCCGGTAGCTCCGCGTTGAGGAAGCGACCTCCGCGCGGAATGCCCGCACATTGGATCGACGCCTAGCGGACCCAAGATCCTCCCCCGCAGGGGGAGGTGGCCCGGAGGGCCGGAGGGGGTTTCCGCCGCTGCCTCTGGGGATGAAACCCCCTCAGTCGCTCCGCGACAGCTCCCCCTGAGGGGGAGCATCTCGGTGACCACTTCCACCCGCCGCTGAACTTCAGCAAGTCCGCTTCCGACAAACCGGCTCGCCGCCGCCGCCCCCGGGGCTTGGCCGCCCCAGCCCTCACGCCGCCGCCCGACGCCGCCTCGTTCCGCTCCGCCGCATCTGGCCCACCAGGCCGATGAGCTCGGCCAGAGCCGCCTCCAGCTCGGGCGGATAGGCGAGGGACTGGATTTCCGCCGCGGGCGCCGCCAGCTTGCCGGCATGGAATTCGTCGACGACGCCTTCGTGCTGGCCGCCCGCGCCCATGGCGAGTCCGGCGCCATCGTCGAGCTGCTCACCGCCGCCCACGGCAAGTACGCCGCCCACGTGGCCGGCGGGGGCTCCCGGCGCCTCAGGCCCTTCCTCCAGCCCGGCGCCCGGGCGGTGGTCACCTTCCGCGCCCGCGTCGAGGGCCAGCTCGGCTCGGCGAGCCTGGAGCCGGTGGGGCAGGGGCCAGCGGAGCACTTCGACGACGCCCTCGCGCTCGCCGGCATCGCCGCCGCCGCCGCCGTCGCCGCCGGGGCACTGCCGGAGCGAGAGCCGCACCCGGGGGCCTACCTCGCCTTCGAGGCGCTCACCGCCGCCTTCGCCCACCCGGAGATCTGGCCGGCGGTGTTCGTCCGCTTCGAGGCGGGGCTGCTGCAGGAGCTGGGCTTCGGCCTCGACCTGTCCAAATGCGCCGCCACGGGCGCCGTGGACGACCTGGTGTATGTCAGCCCCCGCACGGGGCGCGCGGTAAGCCGCGACGCCGGCGAACCGTACAAGGACCGGCTCCTCGGCCTGCCGCCCTTCCTGCTCTCGGCCCAGGCGCGGCTGGAAGCTGGCGATGTCGGGGCGGGCCTGGCGCTGACGGGCCACTTCCTCGAAGCCTTCATCTTCGGCCCGCTGAACCGGCCGCTCCCACCGGCGCGCATCTGGCTGCTCGACCGCCTGCGCGAGGCCGGGCGCCTCTGACGCGCCGTCCGCGAAGGGCAGCCAGACGAGATAGGCCAGGGTCGCCAGCGCCAGGGGCAGGGTCGCCACCCCCAGGCCGCAGGCCACCGCGATCGGCGGGAAGGGCGCCCCGGCCAGCACGCTCGCCAGCATCACGCACGCCTGCACGGTGGTCAGGCCCAGGGCGTCCTGCAACGTCTTCTCGGCGTCCCACGGCGTCGGCTCGGCCCGCACGCCCTGCCAGCGGGTCTGCAGGGTGACGATCGCCAGCACGGCGCTCGGGATCAACAGGCCGGCGATCCACAACCCTGCGGCGCGCGCCAGCCCCTCGCCGGTGGCCGAGGCCCCGACGGCGAGCATCGCCAGCGGCCCGGTTCCCGCGAGGGTGAACCAGGCGCGGACGTTCAGCCGGCGCGTCTTCCACAACATCCGGCCAAGCTTGTCGCTCGCGTTTAAGCCGCCATGAAGGGACAGGCTTATCTTGGGTTCACCACGTGCGGCGGATCGTCCTGCCGGCAAGCTTGACCATTCGGATAACACGGGTTTGTGAAAGTTGACAACCTAGGCGGGAGAGCGCAGCGTCACCTCCAGACCAAGGAGGCAGGACATGGCTGACAAGGACACCGACTCCGAAATGGCCGCCCGGGCGGAACAACGGAAGAAGCTGGCCACCTTCTCGCTGGCCCAGCGGGAGCTGATCGGAAAGGCCATCATCGACGGCCTGATCAACCCGGACATCATTTCCAGCTCCGGCGGCGGCGGGAATTACATCCAGGACGGCGGCCCCTACACCCAGTCGGGCGGCGGCAATCACTGGCAGGGCGGCAACGGCGGCTACAACCAGAGCAAGGCGATCCTGGACAGGCTGGGCTTCGACCCCGCCGAGCTCGTCTCGAAGCTGGTGACCGAGCAGCTCAAGGTCGCCGAACAGATCAGAACCCGCGGCTGACGACGGTCGAAGATGGCGGCGGGCAGGGGCGACCTGGGCTCTGAACACCGGGCAGCGGGAGCCCGTCCGCCATTCAGCCTGGCGCACCCGGGCTCGATCGAGGCGCTCCAGGTCGTCTACAAGGTGGCCGAGCGCTGCAACATCAACTGCAGCTACTGCTACTACTTCAACATGGGCGAGGACTCGGCGCTGGACCGGCCCGCCCGCGTCGCCCCCGAGGTGACCGAGGCGCTCGGGCGCTGGCTGGCGCAGGGCTGCGTCGACCTCGACATCCCGCGCGTGAAGCTCTCCTTCCACGGCGGCGAGCCGACGATGATGGGCCCGCGGGCCTTCGCGGCGGCCTGTTCCGCGCTGGAGGCCAGCGTCGGGCGCGCGGCCGACCTCGCCCTCTCCATTCAGACCAACGGCCTGCTCGTCGACGAGGACTGGGCGGCCATCTTCGCCCGCCATCGCGTGGGCGTGGGGGTCAGCATCGACGGGCCGGCCGAGGTGAACGACCGCTTCCGGCTCGACCGGCGCGGCCGCTCCACCCATGCGGCGACCGAGCGGGCGATCCGTCTCCTCATCGACCGGTACCACGACGGCGCGCCCTGGCCCTCGACGATCAGCGTGGTCCAGCCCGGCCCCGACTACGGCGAGGTCTATCGCTACCTGCGCGGCCTGGGCGTGTTCGAGATGAGCTTCCTGCTCGCCGACCGCAGCCGCGACGACCACGCCTTCCTGGCCTCGGACGGCCCGCGCCGCTTCGGGGAGGCCATGGTCGCGATCTTCCACGCCTGGCTGGCGGAGGACGACCGCCGCGTGCAGGTCCGTTTCATCGAGGAGGCGCTCTCGCACTTCGTCGTCGGCGCCCCGGCCGCGCGGCTGGTCGAGCGGCCCCGCAAGTCGAACCAGATCCTGATCGCCCGCAGCGACGGGACCGTCACGGTGGACGACACCTTCACCCCCGCGCTCGGCTGGTACCGCACAGCGCCCGTCTTCGACATCCGGACCACGCCGCTGCGCGAGGTCCTGGCCCATCCCATCTTCGCCGAGGTCGACCGGCTGCAGCAGAGCCTGCCCACGGCCTGCGGCGACTGCCGCTGGCGCGCGGCCTGCGGTGGGGGCGACATCGAGAACCGCTTCGCCGCCGACACCGGCTTCGACAACCCGTCCGTCTACTGCGACGCCTACCGCCACTTCTACCAGCAGGTCACCGAGACCCTGGTGCGCAACGGCTATCCCCGGGCGGTGGCCGAAGAGAAGTTCCGGGCCGCGTGACCGGGCCCACGGACCTTGCCGCGCTGCTGGCGCCGTTGCCGGTGGACAGCTTCTTCGCCGAGGTCTGGGGCCGCCGCCACCACCACGGCCGCGCGCCCGCGCCCGACCGCTTCGCCGCCCTGCTGCCCGACCGCCGCCTGGAGGAGGTGCTGGCGGCGCTTCGGCCCCAGCCCGACATGCTGCGGCTGGTCAGCCAGGGCCAGACGCTGCCCTTCGACCAGCTCGTGCTGCCCGACGGCGCCGTCGACCTGGTGCAGGTGCGCAATCGCTATGCGGAGGGGCACAGCATCGTGCTCAATGGCGTGGAGCGGTTCGCGCCCGAGCTTCGCCTGCTGACCAACGCCATCGCCGCCGACACCGATTTCGAGACCCAGATCAACGTCTACGCCACGCCGCCCCGCGCCCAGGGCTTCGCGCCCCACTTCGACGACCACGACGTCCTGGTCCTGCAGGTGCGCGGCTCCAAGATCTGGCATGTCCACCTGTCCTCGCCGATCGTGCCCCCCGAACGGTTCCGCCAGCGGGAGCGCGCGGTCGATCCCGCGACGCTGGGCGAGCCGACGCGCATCGTGCTGGCGCCGGGCGACGTGCTCTACCTGCCACGCGGGCTGGTCCATGCGGCGGAGACCGACGCCGGCGCCTCGGTCCACCTGACCATCGGCTTCCACCCGCCGAACCTCCTGGCCGTCCTCAGCGCCGCCCTCGAAGCGCGCAGCCTTTCCGGCGGGACGCTGCTGGAACGCGCGCCGCCGCGCTATCTCGGCGACAGGGCCGCCCGCGCCCGCCTGGCCGCCGCCGTCCGCGACCTGGCCGCGGCGCTCGACGACGGGGACGTGGACCGCGGCCTCGCGGCGCTGGAGGACCGCCTCATCCGCTCCGCCCGCTGCGGCGTCACCGGCGACTTCATCGGGGCGGGCGAGACCGCGATCGGACGCGACACCCGCCTGCGGCGCTCCACGCCCCTGCCGGCCCGGCTCGTGGACCTGGGCGAGTCCGTCGGCCTCCAGTTCGCCCAGGCGCTGGTCGTCGCCGACCGGGAGCACCGGCCCGCCTTCGAATACCTCCTGGCCCAGTCCGGCCCCTTCGCCGTCGCCGATCTCCCGGGCCTGCCCCCCGAGGCTCAGGCCGCCCTGGCCGAAAAGCTCATCCAGGACGGCTTCCTGACGCAGGCCTGAGGTCCGCCCTCAGCGCTTCCGGGCCGGCGCCGCCTGGGCCGCGCTCGCCACCGAGACGCCAGCCGCGCGCAGGGCCGGCTGCACCTTGGTCTTGCGGTCGGCCTCGAACAGCGCCGCCGCCCGCGCCTCGAGCCCCTCGGCCAGCCGCCGCCGCGCCGCCTCGGCGAGCGGGAAGTCGTCCACCAACCGCGCCGGCGCCTCGCCGCGCTCCACGTCGGGCAGGGGCTCCACCTCGGCGCCGGCGCAGGCGAAGAGGCCCGTGATCGAGGTGAAGCAGACCTGCCGCTGCATGTAGGCCTGGTGCGTCCAGACATAGCGGTCGCCCTCTGTGTCGACGGCGCCCGCCGGCCGGGTGACCGTCAGGGTGCTGGTGACGAACACCGCCCGCCGCACCAGGGCCTGCTCGCGCTGTCCCGCCTTCACCAGGGTCAGGGGCAGGTCGCTCGCCGCCACCACCTCGGTCGCGTCGCGGCGCAGGATCGTCGCCGGGGCCGGGGCGGGCGCGACGGCGGCCGGAGGCGCTTCGGCGGTGATCATTGCGGCGTCACGAAGCGGAACGGAATGCGGATCACGCCGCCGGCCACGCGCAGTCCGTCCCGCGTCTGGGGCTTCATCTGGAACCGGTCGCTGAGCGCCAGCGCGGCGCGGCCGATCTCCGGCGAACTCGCGCTCGCCACCTCGCAGCCCGAGAGCCGGCCTTCGCCGGTGACGCGGCAGGCGATGGTCGCCCGGCCGTCGACGACCGCGCCGGCATAGGCGTCCGTCGCCGCCTTCACGTCAGGGCCGCTGGGACGCTGCGTCCAGTCGGGAGCCTGGATCAGCGGCGGCGCCATCGGCTGGCTGGCCCAGGCCGCGCACCCGACCACCAGGCTCGCCCCGGCCGCCAGCGCGAGGCCGCCCGCCTGCCGGCGCCGGCTCGGGGCGGGGCGCTTCAGCATCGCGATCCGCGCCTTCAACGGGTGCTCGCCCGCCGCCGGCCAGTGGCAGCCCAGCGGCAGGGCCTGGGCCGCGAGCTGGGTCTTCAGGAGGGTCGCCGCATACAGCTTCCGCGCCTCGGGGCGGCGCGCCAGCACCGTCGCATCGCACGCCAGCTCCTGGTCCACCCGCAACAGTCGCGCCGCCACATGGACCAGCGGATTGAACCAGCACAGGCACGTCAGCGCCGCCGCGAAGGCGTTCGCCGCCGCATCGCCGCGCGCCAGGTGGACCTGCTCGTGCAGCAGGATCACGCCGCGTTCCTCCGGCGCGAAGCTGGCCTCGAAGTCGGCCGGTGTGACGATCCGGGGCCGAAGGGCGCCCACGACCGCAGGCCCCACGCCCGCCCGCTCGGCCCGCAGCGCGCCATCCTCGCCGGCCTCCAGCCGCCCAAGCGCCCGCACGAACCGCGCCTGCCGCGCCAGCAGCACCGCCGCCGCCACCGCCACGCCGCCCAGCCACAGGCCCATCAGCGCCGTGTCCGTCGACGGCCCCGCCGCCGCGGCCTCGACCCGCCGCGCCGCATCGTACGCCGCGGCCAGCACCTCCGGGGTCATTGGCGCCAACGGGGCAGGGCGGGGCAGCAGGGCCGCCAGCCCGGCGATCGGCGCCATCGCCCACAGCCCATGGACCGCCCCGGCGCCGAACACCCGCCGCACCGGCCTGCGCAGGGCCAGCACCACCAGGATCGCCGCGCCCATCGCCAGGTTGGACCGCGCCAGCGCGGCCAGGATCTCCGCGATCATTCGTCCATCTCCGCGATCAGGCGTTTCAGCTCGGCCACGTCCTCGGGGCTGAGGGCGCGGGCCTGCGACAGATGGCTGACCATCGGCGCCAGCCGGCCGTCGAACAGCCGGTCCAGCAGCCCCTGGCTCTCGGCGCGCACATAGGCCGCCCGCTCGGCCAGCGGCCGGTAGCGATAGCGGCGACCCTCAGGCTCGGCCGCAATCGCCTTCTTCTTCAGCAGCCGGTTGATCAGGGTCTTCACCGTCGCCTCGGTCCAGCCGTTCGGGCCGGCCACCTCGGCGGCGATCTCCTCGGCGGTGCGCGGCGCGGCGCGCCACAGCGCCTCCATCACCACGCTCTCGGCGTTGCTGATCTTCATGACGTTTACCGACGTAATCGTCCTGCATCGATTACATGGGTAAACGTCCTCGTCAATCGCATTTGGCGAGCGCCCCGCCATCGGCTACAACCTGCGCCGTGAACCGGATCAAACTCAACCAGGCCAATATTCAGCAGCGCCGCCCCGCGGTGTTTGCGTGCGCCTGGATGACCGGCTGACGGCCGACCCCACCTCAGGATTTCCACGCAAACCCCGCTCCGGCGGGGTTTTTGCTGCCCCCCGTCCGAGCCCTGCCCACCGAAGGAGCTCCCATGCTGACCGACACCGACATCGCCCGCATCGGGCGCGGGATGGAGGACCTGACGCTGCCCAAGGCCGAGTGGACCCACGCGGCCCACTTCGCCGCCGCGCTCTGGCTGCTGACCCGGCCCGGCCGCGACGCCTTCGCCGAGATGCCCGGTCTGATCCGCGCCTACAACGAGGCCACCGGCGGCGAGAATACCGACACCGCCGGCTATCACGAGACCATCACCCAGGCCTCCCTGCGCGCCGCCCGCGCCCATCTCGACGCCCATCCGTCCGCCGGCCTCTCCACGGTGCTGGCCAGCCTGCTCGCCACCCGCCTCGGCGGCTCGGACTGGCTACTGGCCCACTGGAGCAAGGATCGCCTGTTCAGCGTCGAGGCTCGCAGGGCCTGGGTCGAGCCCGACCTCCAGCCGCTGCCGTTCTGAGGGGGCCGCTCCGCCCACAGCCTGCGGCGCCCCGGCCGTCGCGGCGAATCCCCCGCCTTGCTAGAAGGGCCGCATGACCGTCCACACTCCGCCCCCCGGCGGCGAGCCCGACCGCATCGTCGACGAACCGCTCAGCGAAGCGCTCTCCCGCCGCTACCTGGCCTACGCCCTCAGCGTCATCACCGACCGCGCGCTGCCCGACGTGCGCGATGGCCTCAAGCCCGTGCAGCGCCGCGTGCTCTACGCCATGCGCGAGATGCGGCTGAACCCGGACGCGGCGGCCCGCAAGTGCGCCAAGGTCGTGGGCGAGGTGATGGGCGGCTATCACCCGCACGGCGACCAGTCGATCTACGACACCCTGGTCCGCATGGCCCAGTCGTTCGCCCAGCGCTATCCGCAGGTCGACGGCCAGGGCAACTTCGGCAACATCGACGGCGATAACGCCGCGGCCATGCGCTACACCGAGGCCAAGCTGACGGTGGCCGCCACGCTCCTGCTCGACGGGATCGAGGAGGACGCGGTCGACTTCAAGCCCACCTACGACGGCTCCGACGACGAGCCCGTGGTGCTGCCGGCCGGCTTCCCGAACCTGCTCGCCAACGGCTCGACCGGCATCGCCGTCGGCATGGCCACCTCGATCCCGCCGCACAACGCCGGCGAGCTGATCGACGCCTGCCTGATGCTGCTGGACGACCCCGACAGCAGCGTCGAGGCGCTGATGACCCACGTCCAGGGGCCCGATTTCCCCACCGGCGGCGTCATCGTCGAGCCCCGCGCGGCCCTGCAGACCGTCTACGAGACCGGCCGCGGGGGCGTCCGCGTCCGCGCCCGCTGGGCGAAGGAGGAGCTGGGCAAGGGCACGTACCAGATCGTCATCACCGAGATTCCGTACCAGGTGAAGAAGGCCGAGCTGATCGAACAGCTCGCCGAGCTGATCGACGCCAAGAAGGCCCCGCTGCTGGGCGACGTGCGCGACGAGTCCGCCGAGGACGTCCGCGTCGTCCTCGAACCCAAGAGCCGGAACGTGGAGGCCGAGGTGCTGATGGAGAGCCTGTTCAAGCTCTCCGACCTCGAGACCCGCTTCTCGGTGAATCTCAACGTCCTCGACGCGCGCGGCACGCCGGGGGTGATGAACCTGAAGCAGGCCCTGATGGCCTTCCTCGACCACCGCCGCGAGGTGCTGGTCCGCCGGGCCCGCCACCGCCTGGCGAAGATCGAGGCCCGCCTGCACATCCTCGACGGCCTGATGATCGCCTACCTCAACCTCGACGAGGTGATCCGGATCGTCCGCTACGAGGACAAGCCGAAAGAGAAGCTGATCGAGACCTTCGCGCTCAGCGAGATCCAGGCCGACGCCATCCTCAACACCCGCCTGCGCCAGCTGGCCCGGCTCGAGGAGATGGAGATCCGCCGCGAGCACGCCGAGCTCGCCGAGGAGCGCGACGGCATCGTCGCCATGCTGGGCTCCGACAAGGCCCAGTGGAAGCTGGTGGGCGAGGGGCTCAAGCACACCAAGGCCGAACTCGCCGACCTCAACGTCCGCCGCTCGTCCTTCGCCGAGGCGCCGCAGATCGACACCGAGGCGGCCCTGGAAGCCATGATCGTGCGCGAGCCGATCACCATCATCCTCTCCGAGCGCGGCTGGATCCGCGCCGCCAAGGGCCGCGTCGAGGACCCCTCGGAACTGAAGTTCAAGGAAGGCGACAAGCTCGGCTTCCTGGTCCCGGCCGAGACCACCGACAAGCTGCTGATCTTCGCCTCCGACGGCCGCTTCTTCACCCTGGGCTGCGACAAGCTCCCGGGCGCCCGCGGCCACGGCGAGCCGCTGCGCCTGATGATCGACCTCGACGACAAGGTCGGCATCGTCGACGTCTTCCCCCACCGCCCGGGCACGAAGCGCATCCTGGCCAGCAAGCAGGGCTACGGCTTCATCCTGCCCGAGGAGGAGGCCATCGCCTTCCGCCGCGCGGGCAAGCAGGTGCTGAACGCCGGCGATCCGGCCAAGAAGGGCGAGGGCGCGGCCATCTGCCTGCCGGTGAACGGCGCCGACCACCTCGCCGTCATCGGCGACAACGGTAAGATCCTCGTCTTCCCGATCGAGGAACTGCCCGAGATGCCGCGCGGCAAGGGCGTGAAGCTCCAGAGCTACCGCGAAGGCGGCCTGCGTGACGCTGCCGCCTTCAAGGCCGACGACGGCATGACCAGCGTCGACCCCAGCGGCCGCACGCGCGCCTGGCCCGAATGGCGCGAATGGCTCGGCAAGCGCGCCGGCGCCGGCAAGCTCGCCCCCAAGGGCTTCCCCGCCACCAAGCGCTTCCGGCCGAAGTAGGGAGCTCCAAGCCCCCCCCCACGCTGTCATCCCGGTTTCGCCAAGGGCGAAGACCGGGACCCAACGTCGTTCCGGACGCCTGGGCGCCCCGGATAGGGCGTCGGCGTCGATCGCACCCCCTATGGCGCGGAGCTTCCGGCAGGTTGGATCCCGGTCTTGGGCCGTGCCAGCCCCAGCGGATGCTCAATCTGCTCCGATGGAACCGAGGGTCGTCAGGCACCTGACGATGTGGGCGTCCAGCGCCTTCAGGTATTCGACTCCGACCTCGGCTCGGAAGGTGATGAGGTCACTGCCGCCCTTCGCGCGGTTGCAGTCCCCACAGGCGAAAACGAGGTTGTGAAGGTAGTCCTTGCCTCCGTCCTTCTTCGGGCGGAGGTGATCCCGGGTGCAGGCTTGTGACAGGGGCTGGGGCGGCATCCACACCTTGCAGTGGAAGCAGTGACCACCGAACTGCTCAAACGCTGACTTTAGGGCTGCTGCGGCGCCCAACTCCCGCTCTGACTTTCCGACCCTGTAGAGGGGGACGCCGTTGCCATCGATTCGTACAAACTTGATCGAGTTGTAGGGCTTCTTGGGCAGAGGGTGCGCGGCCAGGGCTTTGTGCAATGCGGACATAGTAGGTCAGCTTGGGCGCCCAGGGTTGCAGTTGAATTACTTCTCCACCCGCAAACCATGCCTCCAGCCGAGCGCCCACCCATCAATCCACGACCGCTTCTGACGTACCCGCCTGTTTCAATCCCCGCATGTCCGTCCCGGCCCACACCGCCGAACGCCATGCGCGCCAGCTTGCCCGTTACGCGGAGATCGCGATGCGGGCGGCGGAGAAGCTCGACGTGGCCATCGAGGCGGCGGATGAGCCCGAGACGCTGACGGCGCTGGTCGGTTCGCTGCACAAGGTCGGCCGGGCGCTGCGCACGTCCATCGCCCTGGAGGCGAAGCTGGAGCGTGACGCGGCGGCCGACGCCCGCGCCGCCGCCGAGGCTGGGGAGGCCCGCGCCGGTCGGGCCGTGGAGACCCGCAAGGCCCGGGTCCGCGACGCGGTGGAGCGCCGCATCTGGACCGAGCTCGACCCCGCCGAGGCCGAGGTGTGGACCGCCGATTTCGACGAACGCCTCGAGACCGAGGCTCTGGACGACGCCTTCACCGACGAGCCGCTGGACGACCAGGTCGAGCGCCTCGCCCGCGACCTGGGCCTGACCGGCGCGTGCGACCACGAATACCTCCCGCGCGCCCTGCGGCCCGCGCCGCGTCCGGCCTACCGCTCCAGAGCCGCGTGGGACGTCGACTTCGCCGCGCTCTATCGGCGTGGCGACGATGCGGAGGACGACGATCCGGACCCGGACGGGACCGCCGGCGATCCGCCGCCCGCCAATCCTCCGCCCGGGGGGCATCCGCCCGGCGACAGGCCGCCCCGGCTGGCCCCGCCCATGGACCTCCCGTCCTGGGAAACTGACTAGGCGAAGGGCGCGCGCCCTGCCGCCGATCCGGAGCCCTCCGCCCCCGCATCCGCGCGTGATCCCCGTCACGCGTGCGCGGCGGCCCATGGCCGCACTCTGGCCAGCGAAGCCGCGGCGCGCGGGCTGCGGGCATATGGGAGTAGGGGCGATGACGAAGCGGACAACGACGGCGCGCCGGGCGGCGGCCCTGGGCCTTGTGGCGGCGGTGGGGATGAGCGGCTGCGCCTCGCTCCAGGCCAATCCGGAGTTCGAGAAGCTGCCGGTGCTGGCGGTTCCGACTTCGGGCGACGGGACCACCGCCCGTCTGGGCAGCGAGCTTGAGGCCACCGCCGCCCTCGGCAACGTCTATCGAGGGCAGGCGAAATGGTTCGGACGAGAGGATCGCGGCAGTGGCGGCATGGTCCTCCTGTCCGGCCTCTACGGCGCGGCGGTCACGGCCTTTAATCCGGCGCCCAAGAATCTGAAGGCGGCGATCCTTGCAACGGGCGCCGGCGAAGCCTGGCACACCTCGCTGAAGCCGGCCGAACGCGCGCGAATCTACGCTGGGGGACACAGGGCGATGGAGTGCGCGGTCGGCGCCGGCGCCTCGCTGCAGAACTATGAGGCGAACCAGTACCCGGTGGTTCAGGGGCTAAGGACCGACGCCGGCGTTACGCTCGAACGGGCGCGCACCGTTCTTGCCGCCAACCCGAACGGGGACAAGGATCAGCGCACCCTGTTGCGCGAGCGGATCGACACGCTGGCCAAGCTCGATCTCAAGCTACGGGAAGAGCAGGGCGCCTTTGAGGACTCGCCGCTACGCGTATCCAACGTGCGGCGCCAGGTTCAGGACGCGGTCCAAGCCCGGCTTCAAGGCGCCGCTCCCGACTACGCGGGAGCGCTGAAGGCGATCGGTGAGACGGCCAAGCCGACGGGTGAACCCGCTCCGGCCGCGGACGGCGGCGGCCGGGCCCCGGCCAGCGCCAACAAGATGCAGCTCTTCCTCGACGAGGCAGCCTCACGGAAGGCAAAGCCGCTCCCGGGCCTGAGCGGCGCTATTGCCGAAGTCACCGAGACGATCGGCACGGTGGAAGCTCAGCGTCCCACCCAGGCTATGCGGGCGCACGAGGCCCTCGGCGCATGCATCCCCAAGGCCGGCTGACCCTACATCAGCATCGGCCCGACGATCGGGATCGCCATCACCACGGCGAAGCCGAGGGTCATGAGGGAAAGTCCGAGGGTCATGGCCATGGCAGGGCTCCTTTCGGAGCTCTACCTGGGGCTTTCCCGGCCGAAGTTCACTGCGAGATTTCGCAGAACGGTTCTGCTGGTTCGGAAACAACGTCGCCGGCCGCCCCCCATCGGCATCCCGCGGCGGGCCGCCCGCCATTAACCCCGGCTCTTAAGCCTTCGGTCAGCGGCGGGCGCAATAAAGCCAATAGACAATCTGGAGTAGATTTTTCATGGCCAACTCGTATCGCCGCGGCGCGCTCGCATCCCTCGCCGTGTTGCTCGTCGCCGGCTGTGGGGCCGAGTTGCCGGGCGTGGAGGGGTGGCGTCCGCTCACCGCGGCCGAGAAGAAGACCCTGGTCGAGGAGCGCCGCGCCGAAAGCCCCGATCAGCCGGCGCCGTCCACCGAAGTTGCGGGCGACTTCAATGGTGATGGCAAGCGGGACCGTGTCGTCTTCCTGGTCGACGAGGGGGGCAGGCGTTTCGCCCCCTATATGTTCGACGGCGCGGGCGCTCCGCCGTCCGAACTCACGCGCGGCGATGCACGCCACCGGATGTACCGATACAGCCTCTCGGTCCTGCCGGTCGGCGCGGCCTACGCCTTCTGCATGGAGGAGGCGGCCTCGGAGGCGGACTGCGCCGACAAGAAGGGCCGCCGAGGTCATGTGGTGGTCTTCTACGAAGTCGACCGAGGCGGTTCAGTCTTCACGTGGAACGGCCAGAGCTTCGAGGAGCAGTCGCTGGAGCGGCGGGTCTCCAGCCTCGGCGTCCGCCCGGCCGAAGAGCATCCCCTGGCCATGCGCGCTTGGAATGTCCAGCACCGGCCGATGCAGGCCGACGATCGCCTGGGAACGTTCCGCCGGTAACTACCCCGGCGGCCTGCGTCGGGCCCCACCCGCGACGCCCGGGCGCCGCGAGTGGGGACGCCGGCTACGCCACAGCCTGCCGCCGCGACCGCAGACCCGCGCCGGCCAGGCCGAAGCCCATGATCATCAGGGCCCAGGTCCCCGGCTCGGGCACCACGGCGACGGCGCGGGTGCTGATCGCGCCCACCGCGTCGATGTCGGCGCCCACCGTGGCGCCGGACTGGGCGCCTTCGCCCGCCACGTCGATCAGGCGCACGTACCGGAAGGCCGAACTGGAGTCGTAGCCGAAGAAATCGATGTCGATCCCGCGCGTCGAGCCGCCCACGGAGCCCACCGACAGCCAGGTCACGCCGTCGACGCTC
Source organism: Phenylobacterium kunshanense (assembly GCF_003254525.1). Classification (GTDB taxonomy): domain Bacteria; phylum Pseudomonadota; class Alphaproteobacteria; order Caulobacterales; family Caulobacteraceae; genus Phenylobacterium; species Phenylobacterium kunshanense. The sequence goes on along the minus strand of NZ_QFYS01000001.1, from coordinate 696,090 downwards.
ACGTCCACCGTCGTGTCCTCCACGTCGGGGCCGATCTCGAAGATCCACAGGTCGTCCGCGTCGGAGTCCGACCCGGTCAGCACATTGTCGTCGAAGCGCAGCACCAGCGCCCCGCCCACGCCCAGCGACACATAGGTGCAGTCGATCTGGCTGCTGCAGCCGGCGCCGGTGAAGTTCGGAACGCCCAGAGCGTTGAACGCGCCCTGCCAGTTGAGCCCCGGATCCGCGCCGGCCAGGCCCGGCTGGTACGAGATCACGCTGTCGGCGAACGACACCGCGCCTTGCGGGAATTCCACGCCGCCGATCAGGACGGCGTTGGCCGACCCCGCCGACAGCAACGCCGCCACCGCCCCGCCCGCCAGGGCGCGCATCCAACGCTTCGACATGATTTTCCCTCCGAACGCGGCCGCACCGACCGCCCCGGCGCCGCACCCCGCGGACGCCTGCCAGAGGAGGAACCCGAGAACGTGGTTCGGAGTTCCGCGTTATTCGCGGAATTTGTCGGCGGCCGTTCCGCCCCCGGCCTACGACCCCGCCAGCCGCACGGGGTCCAGGACGGTTCCGGGCGGGTAGTGGTCGCCGAGGATCATCATCCCATCCAGCGTGATCTTCGCCGGAATCGAGACGGCGCCGTCAGGCTCCACCGTGATCGCATCGGAGTCCAGGCGGGCGATCTCCACGCGGCGGTCCTTGCCGGCGCCGTCGGCGCAGGTGAGGACGAGGCCGTTCGCGCCGGTCTCGACGCCAAGCTCGACGAGGCTCACGCGCAGCATCCCGCCGTGCGCCTCGAAGCCGACCTCGCCGGCGAAACGGCCGCAGCCCGTGGGCCGGCCGGCGTCGTCCAGGGCGAGGTCGAAGCCGGGGAGGGCGGCAAGGACGAAGCCGCCGTCTTCGTCACGCGCCGCGCCGCCGCCCACCGTGACGGTCCCGCCGCTCATCTCCACGTACTGGCGAAAGCTCTGCTTCACGCCCCAGGTCAGCCGGCCCACGCGCATGGCGCTCTCTCCCTCGTCTCGGCGGTTCGTAGCACCTGCTGCGGCGGCGTTCACGACCTGTGCCTCAGGCCGACAAAAATGTGCAGTTCCGCCCCCGGCGCCGGACGGTCAGCCTCGACGGATCGTTTCGCTTTTCTTGGGGGATCACCGCATGTCCATTCTGAACCGCGCCGCGGGCGTCGCCATTGCGGCCGCCGTCGGCCTCTCCGCCGTCGGCGCCGAGGCCCAGACCGCGAAGTCGCCTGTCGAGCTCTGCAAGGGCGGCCAGCTCGCCGTCGTCCGCATGAACGCGGTGAAGCCCGGGGCCAAGGCCGCGTACGAAAAGGCCGCCCGCGACCACCTCGCCTGGTACCGCTCGCACGGATATGCCCAGAACCGGCTCATGGTCGGTCCGGTGATCACGGGCGACCGCGCCAACGGCTACACCGCCTCGGAGACCGAGTTCGCCTCGATCCACATGGACTCGCCGGGCGTGCCGCCCGACAAGCGCGACGCCGGCTGGGACGCCTATGTGAAGGCCTATCGGGACTCCTCGGACCTGACGGTCGACAAGTTCGTCTGCCTGCGCGAGCCGAAGTAGACTGCGGTTCAGCCCGGACCGCTGAGCGCCCCGCGCGCCGACACCCGGGCCATCTCGATCACCAGCGCATAGTGACGCTCGAGGTCCTCGGACAGTTCGGGCGTCACCGTGACCTCGGCGCCCCTTACGCGGAGCAAGCCCTGGGCCTCGCCGTCGGCCAGCAGTCGTGCGGCGTGGGTGCGGGAGACGAAGGCGCCGCGGGCCAGCGCCCGCTGCGAGATCCGCGCCGTCTCCGCCAGCGCCTGGCGGCCCGGCCGCTGGGCGCCGATGATCTGCTCCATCATCCGCGTCCCGCCGTCGCGGGCCAGGAACAGCAGCACCGGCATGTCGGGCCCGGCGAACAGGTCCGGCCGGGCGATGGTGTTGAGGCCGACCTGCCTGGCCAGGCGCCGCCGGAAGCCGAGATCGCCCGCGCGCTCCCCGGCCTCGGCCAGTGTAGGATCCAGCCGCGCCACGGCGGTCAGCATCGCCTGCGCGCCCTTGGCCGTGCTGTCGTAGAGCCGCGGCGTGGCGCGGTGGGTCCCGTCAGCGTCGATCTCGAGGAACCCGTGGGCCACTGCTGTCCGCAGGTACAGGCGCACGCGACCATCGCTGCACGTCCGGTTGGCGCGGGCGGACTGGATGATCTGCGCCGTCGTGAAGCCGCCAAGCAGGACGTCCAGGATCATGGCTGCGCCGGTCAGGGCAGAGCGGCCGAGGTCGCTGGTCAGCCAGCGCTCGGCCGGCGTCGCGGCGGCATAGGCGGCCAGGTTGGCTCGCGCCAACGTCTCGACGGTCGCTCTGAAGTCCGGATGCGCCCGCAGGGCGGCGAAGGCCGCGGGCGAGAACGGCGCGGCGGCCGCCTCCGAATCAGGCCGAAGCGCAAGGTCCCCCATTGTCCCCGACTCCCCCCATGTCCCGCATTCTCGGCCGGCTTAGCTGTGGGCGGAAGGGGGTGCGCGCATCGCGCTTCAGTCGTCGGCCGTCTCGTCGCCGATGGCGGCCGCCACCAGCGCCCGCCAGGTCGGGTCGCTGTCGTCCACCAGATCCACGTCGTCCAGCAGGGCTACGGCGGTGGAGCCGTCGGCCAGCACCAGGCCCAGGACCTCCATGACCACCTCGTCGCCGTCCTCCTCGGCGCTCTCGCCGCGGTGCGCCTCGGCCTGGACGGCCACCGCCGCCTGCTCGCCGTCCTCCTCCCACCATATCACCGGCTGCGGCAGGTCCATGTCGATGGGACTGGGGTCGCGCGTGTCAGCCAGGGCGAAGACGGCGCGGCGCGCCTCCACGTCGTCCAGGGTCGCTACGCGGCCAGTGAAGGCGGGCAGGCGGCTCCAGTCGTCCACATCGAAGCCGCCACCGTCGTCCTCGGGTCCGTCAGGTCTGTCGCTCATGGATGGCGCTATAGCATTGTTCGCGGCTCTGGCGGCGCCTCGGCCCGTCGCCGCGCAGGCGTGTGTTCATTCGCGGCGAGGCCATTTGCCGCAGCCGGGAAGCGCTCGTCGCGAAAACCGGTTAACCAATTCGGATCATTGCCATCCTACGGATCGGCGGGATGGACGGGAGCCAAGACTTGATGGTCGCACGGGGGGCGGGCGCGCTCCGGCGGATTGCGCCCTTGCTGGCGATCTACGCCATGGCGGTCGCCTACAGCCTCTTCATCGGCGGCGCGGGGCAGGGCATCCCCACCATCTGGACCGCCAACGCCGTCGTCATCGGCGGGCTGCTGATTCTGGAGCGGCGCGACCGCGCGCTGTTCGTCCTGCTCACCATGGTCGTCCACTTCGGGCTGCAGGCGCCGGGCACGACCGACCTCCGGTTCCCCGTCGCGACGACGCTGCTCGACACGGCGCACGAGGTCGCCTGCGCCGCGGTGCTCCGCGCCCTGGGCTTCCGCGGCCGGCTGCGGGACATGCGCACCCTGTTCGCCCTGACCGCGGCGGCCACGGCCCTGACCTTCCCGATGACCTACGGGGTCAACGTCGGCCTCAACCTCATCGGCGGCCGACCGCTCTCGATGGGCTGGATGGGCTGGACGATCCCGAACACGATCGGGGTGGCGATCATGCTGCCCATCCTGCTGGTCCTTCTCGATCGGCGGCACGACCAGGACTTTCGCGCCGGGCGTCTGGAACTGGCTGGCTACGTGGTGATCATGGCGGCCTTCGCGGTTTGGCTCTACAGCACCCCGTCGCCGACCCGGGCCCCCTTGTTCATCCCGGCCATGATCGCGACCTTCCGGGCCGGCCCGCGCGGCGCGGCATGGACCAGCCTGGCGTCGGCGGCCGTCGCCCTGCCGGCGATCCTCTACGCCAGCGCCGGCGATCCGAAGGGCACCGAGCAGCTCATCCGCGCCGCCCAGATCTTCCACCTGGTGCTCTACGGCGTGTGCATGACCACCGCGCTGGCGTTCAGCCGGCAGTCGCGGCTCCAGGCGTTGCTGGTCCGCCGCCAGGCCTCGGCCCGCGCCGCCCAGGCCCGCGCCCAGGCCGCCAACCGGGCGAAGTCGGACTTCCTGGCCACCATGAGCCACGAGATCCGCACGCCCCTGAACAGCATTCTCGGCTTCTCCGGGCTCGTGGCGGACGATCCAGGCCTCTCGCCCGAGAACCGTCGGCGGCTGGAGCTCGTGGGGCGGGCCGGCCGCTCGCTGGCCGATCTGGTCGGCGACCTCCTCGACTTCGCCAAGGTGGAGGCGGGCCGCCTCGATCTGACCCTGACGCCGGTCGCCCCGGCCTGCCTCCTGCGGGACGCCGCCGGCATCGTCGCCCCGGCCGCCGCGGAGAAGGGCCTGGACCTGGCGGTCGAGGTGGAGCGGCTCGGCGCGGCCGACGAATCTTCGCTGTTCGCCCTCGACGAGACCCGGCTTCGGCAGGTGCTGCTGAACCTGATCGCCAACGCCGTGAAGTTCACCGCCGAGGGACAGGTGACCGTCCGGTTGATTCTCGGGCCCGACGCGGGCGCGCTGCGCTTCGAGGTTGTCGACACCGGCATCGGCATCGCGCCGGATGTCCAGGCGCGGCTCTTCCAGCGCTTCACCCAGGCCGACAGTTCGATCAGCCGCCGCTACGGCGGGACCGGACTGGGGCTCGCGATCAGCAGGGCGCTGGTCCGGCTGATGGGCGGCGACATCGGCGTCGACAGCGCGCCGGGCCAGGGCTCCCGCTTCTGGATCACCCTGACCGCCGCGCCGGCCCACGCGCCTCTGGCCCCGGTCGAACCCGCGGTCGAGGTCCAGACCGGCGCCGCCCGCGTCCTGCTGGTGGACGACCATCCCATGAACCGCGAGCTGGGGCAGGCGCTGCTGGTCCTGGCCGGCTGCGAGGTGATGACCGCCGAGGACGGGGCCGAGGCCGTCGCCGCTGTTCGCGATGGGAACTTCGACGTGGTCCTGATGGACGTGCACATGCCAGGCATGGACGGTCTCGCCGCGACCCGCGCGATCCGCGCACTGCCCGGGCCGGTCGCGCGCGTGCCGATCATCGCCCTGACGGCCGACGTCCGTCCGGACCAGGTCGCGGTCTGTCGCCAGGCCGGGATGACCGATCACGTGGGCAAGCCGATCCACCGGGACCAGCTCGTGGCCGCGGTTGCGCGGGCGCTCGAGGCGTCGGACGCGGTCCCGCCCGATGGCAGCCAGGATCGGCTGGCCGCGGTCGGGAATGGTTCTGCGGTCTAGGGCGCGATGTCGCCGGGCCAGGCCACGGTGGTCAGCCGGGCCGGCGACGACATCTCGGCCGTGAGGGCCAGGCCAGGAAGGGCCGGCGCGGCGCAGTCCCCAGTGAGGCAAAGGGCGTCCGGGGACGCCTCGTCGAGGGCCAGGACGCTCAGCATCTGCTCCCCGGGCCGGTCGACCGAGCCGTCGGGCGGCGTCAGGCCCCAGCCGAGCGCAAGGGCGATGACGGCGCTGGCCGCCAGCAGCCAGGGACGGTTGCGGTTCACGCGTCGCTGGGCGCCGCGCGTCGGCGTCAACGGGGCGGCCCAGATGCTGACGGGCTCCGCTTCCGGCAGCCGGCGCACGCGGTCCTTCAGTTCCGCTGTCAGGGCGTCAGCGAGCACTGTCTGTCCGCGCGCCTGCGCCAGGCCGGAAAGCTGCCGCAGTTCGGACAGGCTCAAACTCGAAATGTCGATGGACAACATGCGCCCGCTCAGCCTCCCCATGACCGGCGTCCCCGTGGTTAATCAAACCCTAACATGCCGCCGCGCCGAAGGCGACCGGTCGGCGGCGCTTCAGAACACGCCCATCCCCAGTCCGGCGGCCAGCGCGGCGCCCAGGTCTCGGCAGGGTTCCAACTGGCTGGCCGTCAAGGTCTTCGCCGCCAGGATCGCTTCGGGGGACTGCGCGCTGGTGCAGACGATCACCGGCTCGGCGATCGCCCTCAACCGCCAGCCTGTGGCGATGCGCGCGAGCTGGCGGGCCGCGCCGGTCCCATCGCTTCCGGCGGCGATCAGCGCGCCGTACGGCCTGCCGTTGAGCCGCTCGAGGACGGGATAGTATGCCCGGTCGAAGAAGGCCTTCATCTCACCCGACAGGGCGGCGAGATTCTCGGGCGCGGCGAAGATGTAGCCGTCGGCGCCGATCAGATCCTCGGGGCCGGCCTGGTCGGCGGCAAGCAGGCGAACCTCCACCCCCGGCTCGCCCCAGGCGCCAGCGGCCGCCGCCTCGGCCATGGCGCGCGCCGCGCCGGTCCGCGAATGCCAGACGATCAGGAGCCGCTTCATGGCCGCAGGTTAGCGGACGCGCCGCCGCGTTGCCGAGCTGAAACGCACCTATGCTTGCGCCCGGCCCGCCGCCGCCTAAGCTCGCGCCAACGACACATTCGGGGGAGGAAAGCCCATGCTTCGTCATGGCGTTCGACTGGCTGCGGCCCTGGCCGCGCTCTCGCTGGCCGTTGCGCCCGCGGCCACCTTCGCCGCCGAGGCGGCGCGAAAGCCCGCAACAGGCAAGGCGCTCGCGCTCACTCGGGCGGCCAGTCCGGAGTCCGTGGGCTTCGACTCCGCGCGTCTCGCGAAGCTGGACGCCTACATGGCCGGTGTCGTGGCCCAGGGGCGGGTGCCCGGGATGACGACCCTTCTCGCCCGGCACGGCAAGATCGTCAGCTTCAAGACCTATGGCGACGTGTCCTTCGGCGGCCCGCCGATGAAGGAGGACGCGATCTTCCGCATCTACTCGATGACGAAGCCGATCACCGGCGTCGCCATGATGATCCTGTTCGAGGAGGGCAAGTGGCGGCTGGATGACCCGGTCACGCGCTACATCCCCGAGTTCAAGACCCTGAGGGTCGTGAAGACGGTCAACCCCGACGGCACGATGGTGCTGGAGGACATGCGCCGTCCACCCACGATGCGCGAGATCATGTCCCACACCGCCGGCTTCGGTTACGGCCTCCAGGACGAGCATCCCGTCGACAAGCTGTATCGTGAGAAGCGCGTCCTGGGCGCCAACGGCCTGAAGGACATGGTCGACCGCACGGCGACGATCCCGCTGGTGTTCCAGCCCGGGACCGACTGGCGCTATTCCTCCTCGGTCGACATCCAGGGGTACGTCGTCGAGAAGCTGTCAGGGCAGACGCTGGGCCAGTTCATGGAGCAGCGCATCTTCAAGCCCCTGAAGATGAACGACACCGCCTTCTTCGTGCCGGCGGACAAGGCCAGCCGTCTGGCCCCGGTGTTCTACTTCAACCGCGACACCGGCAAGGTCGAGGAAGCCAAGACCATCTTCGGCTCGGACCTGCCCACCTACCTGACGCCGCCGGCCAACGAGTCGGGCGGCGGCGGCCTTGTGGGCACGACCATGGACTACGCCCGCTTCGCCCAGATGATCCTCAACAAGGGCGAACTGGACGGCGTCCGCATCCTCTCGCCCGCATCGGTCGAGATGATGGGGACCAACATGATCGCCAAGGACGTGCTGGTCCGATCGAACGGCACCAACGTCACCCGCTTCAACGAGGCCGTGGGCTTCGGCCTCGACTTCATGGTGGTCAACGATCCGCGCGCGGCCGGGACGCTGGAAGGCAAGGGCACGATGAGCTGGGGCGGGGCGGCCGGGACCTGGTTCTGGGTCGATCCGACGAACGACATCATCTTTGTCGGCATGATCCAGCGCCTGGGCGGCTCGGGCGGCGACGACCTCGGGACGATGGCCCGGACGCTGACCTATCAGGCGCTGCTGCACCCGGAGAAGTAGGCGAGGTCCCGCCTCTTCGGGGGCGGGATGCTTGACATCGGGGCAGGCGCATGCGCCCTTCCGCGCCTCGTAAAACACCCCGAATTTTGAAGAAAATGCACGCCTACCGCACGCACACCTGCGGCGCGCTCCGCGCCGCCGACACCGGCCAGACCGTCCGCCTCTCGGGCTGGGTCCACCGCAAGCGCGACCATGGCGGCCTGATCTTCATCGATCTGCGCGATCACTACGGCCTGACGCAGCTCGTCCTGAGCCCGGGCACGCCCGGGTTCGCGGTGGTCGAGCATCTGCGCGCCGAGAGCGTCATCCGGGTCGACGGCGAGGTCGTGGCCCGCTCCGCCGAGACGGTGAATCCCAACCTGCCGACCGGCGAGGTCGAGGTGAAGGTCGCTGCGGTCACCGTGCTGTCCGAGGCCTCCGAGCTGCCGCTGCCGGTCTTCGGCGAGCCGGACTATCCCGAGGACATCCGCCTAAAGAACCGTCACCTCGACCTGCGTCGCGAGACCCTGCACAAGAACATCGTGCTGCGGTCCAAGGTGATCCAGTCGATCCGCAACCGGATGATCGGCCAGGGCTTCCTGGAGTTCCAGACGCCGATCCTGACCGCCAGCTCGCCGGAAGGCGCGCGCGACTTCCTGGTGCCCTCGCGGCTGCACCCGACCAAGTTCTACGCGCTGCCGCAGGCGCCCCAGCAGTTCAAGCAGCTGCTGATGGTCTCGGGCTTCGACCGCTACTTCCAGATCGCGCCCTGCTTCCGCGACGAGGATCTGCGGGCCGACCGCAGCCTCGAGTTCTATCAGCTCGACGTCGAGATGAGCTTCGTCACCCAGGAAGACGTCTTCGCGGCGATCGAGCCGGTGATGCACGGCGTCTTCGAGGAGTTCGCCGACGGCAAGCCGGTGACGCCGTACCCGTTCCCGCGCATCCCGTACCGTGAGGCGATCTCGAAGTACGGCTCGGACAAGCCCGACCTGCGCAACCCGCTGGTCATGCAGGACGTGTCGGACCACTTCCGCGGCGGCGGCTTCGGCCTGTTCGCCCGCATCCTGGAAGACGCCAAGAACGCCGTCTGGGCGATCCCAGCTCCGAAAGGCGGTAGCCGCGCTTTCTGCGACCGTATGAACTCCTGGGCGCAGGGCGAGGGCCAGCCGGGCCTGGGCTACATCTTCTGGTCCGAGGACCAGGGCGGCTGGGGTGGTCCGATCGCCAAGAACCTGGGCGCCGAGAAGACCGACGCGGTCATGGGCCAGCTCGGCCTGGGGCAGGGCGATGCGGCCTTCTTCGTCGCGGGCGATCCGAAGGTCTTCTACAAGTTCGCCGGCTCGGCCCGGACCAAAGTCGGCACGGACCTGAAGCTGGTCGACGAGAACCGCTTCGAGTTCGTGTGGATCGTCGACTTCCCGATGTTCGAGTGGAACGAGGACGAGAAGCGCGTCGACTTCTCGCACAACCCGTTCTCGATGCCGCAGGGCGAGCTGGAAGCGCTGAACACCAAGGATCCGCTGGATATCCTGGCTTACCAGTACGACATCGTCTGCAACGGCTACGAGCTGTGCTCGGGCGCGATCCGGAACCACCTGCCCGAGATCATGGTCAAGGCGTTCGAGATCGCCGGCTACGGGCCGGAAGTGGTCGAGGAGCAGTTCGGCGGCATGCTGAACGCCTTCCGCCACGGCGCGCCGCCGCACGGGGGCCTCGCGCCCGGCATCGACCGCATCGTGATGCTGCTGGCCAACCAGACGGCCATCCGCGAGGTCATCGCCTTCCCGCTGAACCAGCAGGGCCAGGACCTGATGATGAATGCGCCGTCGGAGGTCACCGACAGGCAGCTCAAGGAGCTGCACATCCGGACCGCGCCGCCAATCAAGGCGTCCTAGCGGCTCGGCTATCGGGTGGAGGCCGGCGGTGGGGGAGGCGCCGGCGGCTGCGGAATGGACGGCACGAAGCGCGTCACCGGCTTCGTATCGGTCTTGTAGATGAACCGTACGCCGTGACAGGTCCGGGCCGTGAGGCCGGCGGGCAGCTTCGTGCGGGCATCTCCGCACGCCTCGTCCACCTGGTCCTGGGTCAATCCCCGTGCGCCGCCCAGGTCGGTCCCGGAGATCACCGTGTGCGACAGGTCCGCGTCGCGGAAATCGGCGCCGTCGAACTCCGCATGCGACAGGTTCGCGCCCCGCAGGTCGGCCGAGCGGAACGACGCCTTGGCGAACTGGCCGTGGGACATGACCGCGCCCGTCAGGTCGGCGTCCGAGAAGCTGGCGCCTCGGGCGTCGGCCTTGGAAAAGCTGGCGCCCTTCAGATCTGCAGAGCGGAAGCTTGCGCCCCGGAGGTTCGCCCGATCAAAGACCGCTCCTGTCGCTCGAACATCGGTGAGAACGGCATCCGTCAGGTCCGCGCCGCCGAACATGCCGCCCCGGATGCTCATGGCGCGGAGGATCGCGCCGGTCATGATCGCCTTCTGGAACATGGCCCCGGTCGCTTCCGAGTCGGTCATGTCGACATGGGCCAGGTTGGCCGAGCCGAACATGACGCCATTCGCGCTGGACGAGCGCGCCTTGGCCCGCGCCAGGTTCGCGCCGGAGAAGTTCGCCCCGGTCATGGACGAGTCGGTGAGATCGGCGCGGCTAAGGTCAGCCCCGGCGAACACCGAGGCATGGAGCTTGGCGTCCCGCAGGATGATTCCGACCATGGTCGCGCCGGAGAAATTGGCGCCCACGATGCGCGCGCCCTTCAGGTTCCTGCCCGACAGCTCGCACTTCACACACGAGCCGCCGAAGGAATCCTGGCGCCGCACTTCCTTCTCGCCCGCCCAGGCGCTCGTCGCGACCGGAGCGATCGCCAGGGCGGCGGCCGTGACAGCCAGGACGCGGGTCGTACGCATCATCACAGGGACAGAACCTCACAGTACGCAGGTTCCCTCTGCCCACGCCGTCGCCGCCGCGCCACTTAATTCGCGGTAACTTGGAAGGACTTAGCCCGCCTGGTCTTCCGGAATCCGGCTAGCGCGCGCACCGCAGGTCTCGCAGATGAGAGCCTGGCCCTTGCGGACGACGGCGATGTCGCCGCAGGCCGCGCAGACTTCCGCGGCCCCAAGTGCGGCTGGTCCGGGACTGCGGCTTGCCGACGGCAGGAACACGAGGTTGTCCGGCGCCGCGCCGCGTGCGAACCCTCGCGAGATGAAACGGGACGCAGGCTGGGGCTCCGGCGCGTCCGCACTCACGTCGTCCGCCTTGCCCCGGCCCAGCCCGTCGGCGTTCAGGGCCTCTGGATCGGCGCTGGCAAGGTCGTCACGGCCGAGATAGCTGATCCCCAGCTCCCGGAAGATGTAGTCCAGGATGGAAGTGGCTGATTTTACGGTGTCATTCCCGGTCACCGGCCCCGCCGGCTCGAACCGCGTGAAGACGAAGGCGTCGACGAACTCGTCCAGCGGCACGCCGTATTGCAGGCCAATCGAGACTGCGATGGCGAAGTTGTTCATCAGCGAGCGGAAGGCGGCGCCTTCCTTGTGCATGTCGATGAAGATCTCGCCGAGCTGGCCATCGTCGTACTCGCCGGTGTGCAGGTAGACCTTGTGGCCGCCGACGCTGGCCTTCTGGATGTAGCCCTTGCGGCGGTCGGGCAGCTTCTGCCGGCTTCGGCCGCGCTCGATGATCCGTTCGACGATGCGCTCCTGCGGCGGCGGCTCGGTCTGGATCTGAGGCTGCGGCGTTTGGGCGCGGGCCGGCCGCTCGGCCACTGCGGGAATGCTGAGCGCCAGGGCGGCGGGGGCGGCGGCGCGGCGCGGCCTGACGGCCACACCGCCCACGTCGAGAGCTCCCCGTACATCCGCCAGACTGGCCGACCAGGGGAGGGGAACCTCCAGCACAGGCGGCGCGTCCAGCAATGGGGCGAGCGTCGCCAGCATCGCGGCCTGTGCCGAAAGCGGAAGCTCGTCCGCCGTGAGGAAGACGCGCCGCTGGTCCTCCGTCAGGACACCGGCCAGGCCGTCAGTCCCCAGGACGTACGCCTCTGCGGCGGCGATCTCGTCCGGCGAGAAACCGGCCAGCGCCAGAACGTCCAGCGCCGGGTCGGCGAGCTGGTCGGCGGTGGCGCCCAGCACGTCGCGCAGGAAGCCCTCGCCCACGACATGAGGCGCAAAGGCGCGCGACAGGCTGCGCACGAAAGGCAGTTCCGCCTCGGCCGCACCGATCTCCAGGCCGGTAAAGCCTCGGGCGGCCAGGGTCTGGGCGTTGACACCCGGCGCGTCAGCAAAGCTGCGCTGGCCCAGAAGCGCGGCCTGAACCGCCTGGAGCTCCGCTCCCACGGCGGAGGTGGCGAGCACGGCGGACTCGGAGAGGACGCGAACCGTCTCCCCGTCGCCCGTCTCGGCCGTGGTGACCGGACCAGCCCATGGCGCGCCATCCAGTCGCGCGCCCAGGCGGAGCGCCAACTCGGAGTCGGTGATAAGAGCGAAGCGAAGATCGAGGTCCAGTTCAGCCACTGCGTCCCGGGCTGAGCGGAAAAGATTGGCGGCCGCCAGCCGGGCCTCGTCGGTGTCGTAGTCGAACCCTTGCGCGGCCAGCCATTCACCGAGCCCTCCGAGCCCGATCATCGCCGGACCATCGGCCTCGGCGCCGACGGCGAGGCCGGCGAGCTTCACGGCGGCGGCGAAGGCGGCATCGTCGAACGCGCCATCACGGAAGTGGGCCATCAACTCGATCCCGGCAGCCGGAAGTCCGGCAGCTTCGGCGATCTGTGCGGCGGCGGCCTCGTCCGGAGCCGCAATCACGCGGCCCGTGCTCCAGGCGGCGAGGGCAAGGGCGGGGCCTTCGCCGGCCAGAGCGACGAAGGGGGTGACCGGCGCCGGCGGCGGCGCAGCGCAGGTCCAGCCGGTTTCTCCATCGCGGGCAAGGGCGATCGCCTCGAGGATCGTGGCGTCGGCGGCGCCCGCGGCGCGGGCGGCCTCCGCGGCGCGGGCCAGGCTTGTGTTACGGGCCGGGTCGGCGCACGCCTCAGGCTCGCCCTCGCACCTCAGGACCGCGTCCATCACCGACTGCAGGCGAGCGCTCATGAGCGCGGCTGCGGCCTGCGCCGACTCTCGCCCACGCTGGGATGCGGTCATCCGCTCCAGCGCGCCCTGGCCTGGCTCGAGCACCTTCAGTGGCGGCCCGGCAGGCTTGAGGGCGATCACACCAAGCAGCATGGCCTCGGTGATCGCCTCCCGGAAACGCGTCCGGGTGCGCAGATCCTTGGTCAGTCCCTTGGCCTGGGCCTTGCCGGCCAGGCCATAGGCATACTGCAGGATGGCCGCGGCGAGGTCCGTCCGACCGCCGGCCCAGTCGATCCACGCCTCGACCCGGGCATTGGTGAAGTGCGCCGGCGCCTCCAGCTCCACCAGGCGGTCGCCCAGCTCCAGGATCCGTCCCTCGATTCCCGCGCGCGACGTGTCGCTTGTCATGACGCCGACTCCCTGTCGCGTGAGGCTAGGCGTCGCCAAGGGTGGGGTGCAATAGATGTTGGGTGTGACTGCAGGCTCATCCCCAACATATTGCAGAGTGAGGGGTGGCTGTGGCGCGCTGGACGCCCCGGGAGCCCTTGCCTATAGTCCGCCCGCGTCCACACCCCGCCAAGAGCCCCGAATTGTCCGTCCTGAAGAGCATTTTCACCTGGTGGAACGGCGCCACGCCCGGCATCCACTTCACCATCGCCCGCCGTGGCCGGTTCGTCGGCCAGGACGACATGGGCAATCGCTATTTCGAAGCCCGCGATGATCGCGACAGCTATGACCGCGGCCGCAAGCGCCGATGGGTGATCTACAAGGGCTATGCCGACGCCTCCAAGGTGCCGGCGGAATGGCACGGCTGGCTGCACTACACCTTCGACGAGCCGCCGACGGCGCAACCGCTGCCGCGCAAGGCCTGGGAAAAGGACTCCATCCCCAATCTGACCGGGACGATCCACGCCTACCGCCCGAAGGGCGCCATCGCCCGGGGCGGCGAGCGGCAGCGCGCAACTGGCGACTACGAGGCCTGGACTCCGGAATAGCCGTGGGTCCGCGCCGAACCTCACCGCACTTGCTGCGCAGAGCCGCTGTCGGCGCCGCGCTGTGCGCGCTGGCGGGCGGCATGGTCTCCGCGCAACCGACGGCCCCCGCGGCTCCGGTCGCGGACCCGGCGCCGGCGCCCCCCGTCGCTGGCGCGCCTCCCGAGGAGGCTCCGCCAGCGACCGTCACGGCGCCCGCGCCCGCGGTCGCGCCCCCCGTGAAGGCCGAGGAGGTCGCTCCGGCCGCGCCGCCAAAAGAACAGGTTGCCGAGAAGCCGGCTGCCCAGCCCATCCGTCGGGCGCGGTATGACGTGGCGGTGCTCCAGGCCTTGGACAAGGTCACCGCCGAGACCTTGCGGTTCGAGGCCGCCGTGGGCCGGCCGGTCCGCTGGAAGGGGCTTGTGTTCACGGTCCGCGCCTGCGAGCGCTCGGCTCCGGACGAGGCGATCGACGACGCCATCGTCTATCTGACCATCGACTCCCAGCCGAGACCCCAGCCCGGTCGGCCCACGCCGGCGCCGAAGCAGGCGTTCAAGGGCTGGATGTTCGCGTCCTCACCAGGGCTGAACCCGGTGGAGCACGCCTCCTACGACGCCTGGGTGATCAGCTGCAGGGCCAGCGCGCCTGGACCCAGCGTCGCCTCGGCCGCGCCCGCCGCCCCAGCGGTCAAGGCGCCCCCGGCCGCCGAGCCAGCCGCACCGAAGATGCTCGACCTTCCTCCGGCCAAGGTCGCCGCGCCGGCTGTCTCGACGGATGCATCACCTGCGCCTGCTCCCAAGGCGAGCGGGTCCGAGTCGCCCAACCCGTAGAAGTCGCCCTCGGCCTTCAGGGCCCAGGCGAGGCGGCGATGATACTCGGCGCGTGGGATCTCCTCGGCCCCGAATTGGGCGAGATGCTCGGTCATGAACTGGGCGTCGAGCAGGCGGTAACCCCCAGCGACGAGCCGGGCGACCAGATGCACCAGCGCCACCTTGGAGGCGTCGCGCCGGCGTGAGAACATGCTCTCGCCGAAGAAGGCCCCGCGCAGCGAGACGCCATAGAGGCCGCCGACCAGCTCACCACCCTGCCAGCACTCGACGCTATGGGCGTGGCCCAGCTCGTGGAGCCGCACATAGAGTCGTTCGATCGGCCTGTTGATCCAGGTTTCAGTCCGGCCCGGTCCAGAGGCGGCGCAGGCCAGCACGACCTCATGGAAGGCCGTGTCCGTGCGGACTTCGAACGGATCGCCCCGCACTGTGCGGGCCAGGCGACGGGAGACGTGGAAGCGATCGAGCGGGATCACGCCGCGCCGCTCGGGATCGATCAGGAAGACGCTCGCGTCTTCCCGCGCGTCCGCCATCGGGAAGACGCCACGGGCGTAGCAGTCCAGCAGGTCGCGGGCGTCGAAGCCGTGCATGGCCGACGTCTAGCGCGCCTTGGCGTCGCCGGAACATGGCGAAAAGCAAATGTGGGAGCGATCGGCTTCCCATCGGGCCCTCGCATCACGGGCAGATGGCGAGTTCTGGTCCCATTGTCCTCTTCTGCGCGGCCCTGGGCGGCGATGGCGTGGCGCGCAACACGGTCCATGTCGCGAATGCCCTGGCCCGCCGCCGGACGCCAGTGATGGTCGTTTGTCTCGAGGGCGGCCCGCTGGCCGGGGAGTTGGAGGGCGTCTGCGTGCGGCGACTGGGCCGTACGCCAGGCCCGCGGTGGCTGGCCCTGGCGCTGGCGCTGTGGCGCCTGCGGAAGTGCCTGGCCGAGGCGCGCCCGTCGGTCGTCGTGTCCATGGGCAACCACGCCCACCTGGTCGTCTGGGCGGCGCTCCGGGGCATGGGCGGGGTTCCTCGGGTCTACCGGATCAGCAATGATCCGCTCCATGGCGGTGGCCTTGATCCGCTGCGCCCGGCCCGAGACGCGTCCCTCGCCCTGGTGGCGGCCGACGCGACGCGCCTCGTCTGCGTTTCGGACGCCATCGCCCGGCGGAAGGCGCTCATCGCCGCCAGGCGCGGGGGGCGGGTGGAGGTCGTTCCGAACGGCGTCGACGCGCGTCGGGTGGAACGCCTCGCGAGAGCGCCGTGCGATCATCCCTGGGTGGTCGAGGGGGCGCCGTATCTGGTGGCCGTCGGCCGACTGCATCCGCAGAAGAACTATGGCGTGCTTGTCGAGGCGCTCGCGCTGGCGCGGGCGGCAGGCAGGTCGGGCCTCCGCCTCCTGATCCTGGGGCGGGCGCGGGCGCGAGAGCAGCGCCGCCTGGCGCGACAGGCGGCTGCCCTGGGGCTTGCTGAAGCGGTTCGTTTCGAGGGCGAGGTCGCCAACCCGTTCCCCTTGGTCGCCCGCGCGGCGGCCTATGTGCTGCCGTCGCGCTGGGAAGGGGCCTCCAACAGCCTGCTGGAAGCGCTGGCCTGCGGCGTGCCGATCGTCGCGGCCCGGACGGCCGGAAGCGCGCCGGAGGCCCTGGGGCATGGACGCTATGGCGTCCTCGCTTCGCCGGAGGCTTCGGATCTGGCGTGCGCCATCGTCCGGCAGACGCATCCGACGCATCGGATCCTGCCCGGCGCCCGGGCCGCCGACCTGCCTCTCTCGTCTGCCGTCGAACAGATGTGCGGCGTGATCGGGCGTGTGCGCGGCCTGCGTGACGAAAACCAAATGGAGCGGGAAGGCCGGCGACATCCGCCGCTCCTAGATGGTCGGATGCGGGGGCCGCATGAGGAGTACTGAGATGACCAAGACCACCACCGCCCTTTTCGTCGGCGCCGCCGTCATCCTTGCCGCGCCGGCAATGGCCCAGTCCGCTGTACAGGCCGCGCAGCCGCGGATCGTGTCGCTGTCGCAGGCGGTGGCGACGGCTGAGACCGAACTGGGCGCTCGCGCCTTCGACGCCGAGCTCGACCGTTCGGGCGGCCAACTCGTCTACGAGGTCGATCTGGTGAAGGCCGGGCGACCGATCGAAGCCCACATCGATGCAACCACAGGCCGGCTGATCCGACACACCACACCGACCCGGCTAAGGATTCCATTCGCCAACCAGGACGCCAAGGCGGCCCAAGGCGCGCCTCGCAGCCTCTCGGAGACGATCGAACTGATCGAGCGTTCCACCCATGGGCGGGTCACCGAGATCGGGCTGGAGCGCGCGGGCGGGCGGCACTACTACGACGTGGAGCTGGCTGGCGCGGCGGACCGAGACGTCCGCGTCGACCTGATGACGGGCGCGATCACGCCGGTGATCGACGACTGACCGGAGTTCGGCATGCACGTGCTGGTCGTGGAGGATGACGCGCGGGTCGCTGGCCACATCGTCAAGGGCCTGAAGGCCGAGGGCTGGCTGGTCGACCACGTGGCGGACGGTCGTGAGGCGCTGTATCGCGTCGCCGCCGAGAGCTACGACGTCATCATCCTCGACCGCATGTTGCCCCACGTCGACGGGTTGAAGATCCTCCAGACCATGCGCGCCACGGGAGACGGAACGCCGGTCCTGATCCTATCGGCCCTCGGTGATGTGGACAATCGGGTGAAGGGGCTGCGCGCCGGCGGAGACGACTATCTCACCAAGCCCTTCGCCTTCTCCGAACTGTTGGCCCGGGTCGAAGCCCTCAGCCGACGGAAAGGCGTGGTCCAGGAGACCACGGAACTCGGCCTCGCCGACCTGCACATGAACCTCCTGACCCGCACGGTCACGCGAGGCGGCAAGACCATCGACCTCACGGTCCGGGAGTTCGCGCTGCTGGAATACCTGCTGCGCAGCGCTGGCCGCGTGGTCAGCCGCAGCATGCTGCTGGAGGCGGTCTGGGACTACAACTTCGACCCGCAGACCAACATCATCGACCAGCACGTGAGCCGCCTGCGGCAGAAGATCGACAAGGACTTCAGCCCGCCGCTGCTCCAGACGATCCGCGGCGCCGGCTACAGCCTGCGCGCATGATCCCGCGCAATCCGCTTCGCAGCCTGACCTTCCGGCTCACGCTGGTCTACATGGCGCTGTTCTATGCCTCGGTCGGACTGATGCTGGCCGTGAGCTATACGGGTGGCGTCTGGCGGCCGCTGCAGGACGTGGAGCGGCAGGTCCGACAGGAGAGCGATCAACTCGTCCGCATCTACGAAGCCAAGGGCCGCGACGAATTGATCCGTGCACTGGAGCGTCGGGCGAAGACATCGCAGGGCCGGCTGCCCTACCACGTCCTTGTGGCTCCTGGCGGCGCCGTGGTTGCGGCCAACCTTATCGACTGGCCCATGGTCGCCGGGCCCGAGTGGCAGAGGTACGAGTTCGGCACCTATGCGCGGGGGGCCGAGGAGGAGCACGAGGCGGTGGTCCGCGACCTTCGGCTTTCGGGCGGCTACCGCCTGCTGGTCGGACTCGACACGGAGGATCTCGACGAGCGTGAGGACCTCATCATGGAGGCGCTGTCGTGGGGTACGGGCATGACCCTGGCGCTGGGCGTGCTGGGCGGCGTCGTGATGACCTTTGCCATCTCGCAGCGGCTGGAGAGCATCAACCGCGCCGCGCGGGCGGTGATCGGCGGTGACCTCTCGGGGCGGGTGGCGCTGCGCGGCAGCGGAGACGACTTCGATCAGCTTGCCGCCACGCTCAACGAGATGCTGGGCCGCATCGAGGGGCTGGTGGCCTCGATCAGCCGGGTCTCGGACAACATCGCCCATGAACTGCGAACGCCGCTGACCCGGTTGCGGGCCGAGCTGGAGGAGTTGGCCGCCGCGGGTGATCCGGAAGAAGGCCGCCGGCGGACCGCGGCCGCGCTGGAAGAAGCCGATCGGCTTCAGTCGATGTTCGAGGCGCTCCTGCGCATCGCGCGCCTGCAGAGCGGACCGGCCCTGCCGATGCAGCAGGTCGACCTGTCGGGGCTGTTGGAGGACGCCGCGGATCTGCACGCTCCGGCGGCGGAGGACCGGGGCCAGACCCTGACGGTCGAAGCGCCGGTCGGGCTCCGTGTGCCGGGCGACCGGGACCTCATCTTCCAGATGGTCAGCAATCTTCTCGACAACGCCGTGAAGTATGCGCCGCCGGGCGGAGCCGTGCGTCTCAAAGCGCGCCGTGCGGGCGGGGAGGTCCTGGTCAGCGTCTCCGACAACGGTCCCGGCGTGCCGGCGGCCGAGCGCGCGCGGATCTTCGAGCGCTTCTATCGCAGCCGCGCGGACAGCGATGGCTTCGGCCTGGGGCTCAGCCTGGTGGCCGCGGCCGCGGATCGGCTGGGTGCGCACATCGAGACGGCCGACGCCGAGCCGGGGCTCAGCGTCACTGTCCGGTTTCGAAAGGGCTAGCCAGCCTGGCTCGCCATCCACCGCTCGAGCCAGTGGATGTTGTAGTCGCCCTCCAGGATGTCCTGCTGGTGCAACAGGTCCTGGAAGAGGGGGATGTTGGTGTCGATGCCGCCGACCACGATCTCGCCCAGACAGCGGTTGAGGCGTGCGATGCACTCCTCGCGATCCCGACCGTGGACGATCAGCTTCCCGATCAGGCTGTCGTAGTAGGGTGGGATCGAATAGCCGGCGTAGAGCGCGCTATCCATGCGTACGCCGAGGCCGCCCGGCGCGTGGAAATCGGTGACCAGGCCCGGCGAGGGAGCGAAGGTCTTCGGGTTCTCGGCGTTGATCCGGCATTCGATGGCGTGGCCCTCGAAGACCACGTCCGACTGCTTGAACGACAGCGGCAGGCCGGCGGCGATGCGGATCTGTTCGCGGACCAGGTCGATGCCGGTGATGGCCTCGGTGACCGGATGCTCCACCTGCAGGCGGGTGTTCATCTCGATGAAGAAGAACTCGCCGTTCTCGTAGAGGAACTCGATGGTGCCGACGCCCAGATAGCCGATGGCGCGCACCGCATCGACCACCACCTTGCCGATCTTGGCGCGGGCGGCGGCGTCGATCACGGGGGAGGGGGCTTCTTCCAGCACCTTCTGGTGACGACGCTGGAGCGAACAGTCGCGTTCGCCCAGGTGGACCACGTTGCCGTGGCTGTCGGCCACGACCTGCAGCTCGATGTGGCGCGGCGTCTGGAGGTAGCGCTCCATGTAGACCGCATCGTCCCCGAAGGCCGCCTTGGCCTCGGAGCGGGCCGTCTGGACGGCCTCGATGAGGTCGTCCTCGGTCTTGGCGACCTTCATGCCGCGGCCGCCGCCGCCGGCGGCCGCCTTGATGAGCACCGGGAAGCCGATCTCCTTCGCCGCGGCGATGGCCTCTTCCTCGGTGGTCACGGCGCCGTCGGAGCCGGGCACCACGGGAATGCCGGCTTCCTTCACCGCCTGCTTGGCGGTGATCTTGTCGCCCATCAGCCGGATGTGCTCGGCCTTGGGGCCGATGAAGGTGAAGCCGTGGGCGGTGACGATCTCGGCGAAGCGGGCGTTCTCGGAGAGGAATCCATAGCCGGGGTGTACGGCCTGGGCGCCTGTGATCTCGCACGCCGCTATGATGGCAGGGATGTGCAGGTAGCTCTTGGCGGCGGGCGGCGGGCCGATACAGACGCTCTCGTCGGCCAGGCGCACCCACATGGCGTTGGAATCGGCCTCGGAGTGCACGGCGACGGTGGAGATGCCCATCTCCTTGCACGCCCGGTGGACGCGCAGCGCGATCTCGCCCCGGTTGGCGATGAGGATCTTGTCGAACATCTGGCTACTCGATGATGGCCAGGGGTTCACCGAACTCCACGGGCTGGGCGTCTTCGACCAGGATCTGCACGATCTTGCCACCGCGCGGGGCGGGGATCGGGTTCATGGTCTTCATCGCCTCGACGATGAACATGGTCTGGCCGGCTTCGACCGTGTCGCCGACCTTCACGAAGGCGGGCGCGCCGGGGTTCGGCTGCAGGTAGACCGTGCCGACCATCGGCGACTTCACCTCGTCGCCGGCGGCGCGGGCCGGGGCGGCGTCAGCGGCCGGCGCGGCGGTAGGCGCGCTCGCGGGAGCGGCTGGTGCGGCGACCGGCGCCGGCGCGGCGACCACATGCTGCACGGGCGCGGCGGTCAGCGTCTTGGCGACGCGGATCTTCAACTCGCCCTGTTCGACCTCGATTTCCGACAGGCCGGTCTCGGTGAGGATATCGGCCAGCTTGCGCACCAGGCGTGCGTCGAACGGATCGGCGGGCGCCTTGGAAGAGGTTGGCATGGAAACGGCCCTTGTCTCTTGAATCTAGCTTAGCGGGCCAGCAGGCCCGCGGCGGCCTCGACGGCCAACTCGTAACTCGCCGCGCCGAAGCCGGAGACGACTCCCGTGGCGGCGAGGGACACATAGGTTTCCCTCCGGAACGCCTCGCGCGCGGCGGGGTTCGAGAGGTGGCACTCGATCACCGGGATGCTGAGCATCTTCAGCGCGTCGAGAATGGCGATGGAGGTGTGGCCGTAGGCGGCCGGGTTGAGCACCAGGGCGGCGGCGTCGGTCCGCGCCTCCTGGATCCAGTCCACGAGCTGTCCCTCGTGGTTCGACTGGCGGAACACGACACCGTATCCCCTGGCCTTCGCACGCGCCTCGCAGAGGGCTCGCACGTCGTCCAGGGTCTGATGTCCGTAAATCTCGGGCTCGCGGGTCCCCAGCAGGTTGAGGTTCGGCCCGCTCAGCACATAGATCGGTTTCGGCATTCGGCTCCGCCGCTCGATTCCGGGCCCTTGTAACGGTCGCCGGCTAAGGCCACAAGCAAGCCGACTTGGAGCCACCCTTTTGCGTCTCACCGTCAACGGCGAAACCCGCACCTTTGAAGACGACGTCCGCGACGTCGCCGGCCTCGTAGCGGCGCTGGGCCTGGATACGCGCAAGGTGGCCGTCGAGCGGAACCTGGAGATCGTTCCGCGCTCATCCTATGCGGTCACGGCGCTGATGGATGGCGACCGGATCGAGATCGTGCACTTTATCGGAGGCGGCTGACATGGACGGTTCTTCTCATGCCGAGGACACCTGGACCGTCGCTGGCCGCACGTTCCGCTCCCGCCTGATCGTGGGCACCGGCAAGTACAAGGACTACGCCCAGAACGCCGCCGCTGCCGAAGCCGCGGGGGCTGAGATCGTGACGGTGGCCCTGCGCCGCGTGAATCTCAGCGACCCCAGCCAGCCGATGCTGGTGGACCATGTGAAGCCCGACCGTTTCACCTTTCTCCCGAACACCGCGGGCTGCTTCACGGGGGAGGACGCCGTCCGCACCCTGCGCCTGGCGCGCGAGGCAGGCGGCTGGGACCTGGTGAAGCTGGAGGTGCTCTCCAACACGCCCCACCTGCTGCCCGATATGGAGGAGACCCTGCGGGCGCTGAAGCTGCTGATCGCAGACGGCTTCCAGGTGATGGTCTACTGCTCGGACGACCCGGTCTACGCCAAGAAGCTGGAGGAGGCGGGCGCCGCCGCCATCATGCCGGCCGCCGCTCCGATCGGCTCGGGCCGCGGCATCCAGAACGCGCTCAACCTCGGCTTGATCATCGAGCAATCGAAGGTGCCGGTGCTGGTGGACGCCGGGGTCGGCACGGCCTCGGACGCGGTCGTCGCCATGGAACTGGGCTGCGACGCGGTGCTGATGAACACCGCGATTGCCGAGGCCAAGGACCCGATCCGCATGGCGCGCGCCATGAAGCACGCGGTGATCGCCGGCCGGGAGGCCTACCTCGCCGGCCGGATGCCCAAGCGGCTGTACGCCAGCGCCTCGTCGCCCCTTAACGGGCTGATCTGAGGTTACGCCCCGGACTGTAACGGCCGCTCGCAACCGTTCCGTACTGCCCCACCGCCCACGACGCCGCACATCACCGCCCGATCAATGGGGGTGAAGATGGTGCGAGTTTCCGGGCTGTTCCTGGCGGGCGTGATGACGGCCGGCCCGGCCGTCGCGGGCGAGGCGGTGGGAACGGCTCCGCGCGACGTCGAGGAGATCGTGGTCTTCGGGCGCGGCGAGGCCAAGATCGGCGTCGCCCATGCGGCGAGCGAGGGCACGGTGGCGGGCTCGGATCTGCTGGTGCGGCCGTTGTTGCGGACGGCCGAGCTGCTTGAGGCCGTGCCGGGGCTGATCGCTGCACAGCACTCGGGGACCGGCAAGGCCAACCAGTATTTCCTGCGCGGCTTCAACCTGGACCACGGGTCGGACTTCACGACCTACATCGACGACGTGCAGATGAACTTCCGCACGCACGGCCACGGCCACGGCTACCTCGACCTGAACGGGCTGATCCCGGAGGTGATCGTCCGCGAGGACTTCCGAAAGGGTCCGTATCGCGCCGACGGTGGCGACTTCGCCCTGGCCGGTGCGGCCTACATGACCACCATCGACGCGTTCGATCGACCCTGGGCGGCGTTGGAAGCGGGGGTGCGGGGACATGGCCGGGTGGCGGCGGGCGGCAGCGTAGACGATTCTTCCGGCGGCCGGCTGACGCTCGTGGGCGAGGCCAGGGTCTATGACGGCCCTTGGGAGCAGGCGGAGCGCCTGCGCCACTACGCGGCGTTCGGGAAATACCAGCGGGATCTTGACGTCGGTCGCCTGGAGGTGACGGCGCAGGCCTATCGAGGGACGTGGCGGCCGACCGAGCAGGTTCCCGAGCGGATCGTCGGGTCGGCGGCCTGTCCAGATGTCTACTGCTCGCCCGATCCCACCGCGACGGGGGAGACGACCCGTGTGGTGCTCAATGCGCGGCTGCTGGGCGCGGGGTGGAAGGCCAATGCCTACGCCCAGCGCTACGTCTGGGACATGTTCTCGAACCCGACCTATGCGAATCCAGACGGCTCTAGCGCCCAGATCCACCAGTTCGACCGCCGCTGGGTGCTGGGGCTGAGGGCCGAGCGGAGCTGGGACGTCTCACCGAGCCTTTCGCTGAGGGCGGGGGTCGAGGCCCGCTACGACGACATCGGCAAGGTGGGCGTCATCCAGACCAGCGGACGAGCGTTCGTGCAGTCGCTGGGCCTCTACCGCGTCGAGGAAGCCTCGGGGGCGGGATTCGCCGAGGCGACCTGGCGGCCGACCGCCCGGCTGCGGCTGATCGGGGGGCTGCGGGCGGACGCCTACGCCGCCGACGTCGCCGCGCGCGATGCGGCGGCTGCCGCGCTGGGCGAGGGCTCGGCGGACGACGCCATCCTCTCGCCGAAGCTGTCGGCCGCCTATGCCGTGGCCGACTGGCTGGAGCTCTACGCAAACGGGGGCCGCGGTTTCCATTCCAACGACGCGCGCGGGACGGTGGCGGCGACGCCGGTACCGCTGCTGGTGAAGGGGACGGGCGAGGAGGCCGGCGCGCGCCTGCAAGTTGGGAGGTTCAGCCTCACGGCGACCTATTGGCGCCTGTCGGTGGGTAGCGAACTGCGGTTCGTGGGCGACTCCAACGCCGTGGAGCCCACCGGGGCCAGCCGCCGGCGCGGCATCGAGCTCGTGGCCTTCTGGCGGCCGCTGCCCTGGCTGGCGCTGGATGGCAATTACACCGCCTCGCACGCCCGCTACCGCAACGACGACCATATCCCGAACGCCTTCGAGAACGCGGCGGCGGCGGGGATCTCGATGGTGAAGGACGGCTGGGAAGGCTCGCTGCGGGTGCGTCACCTCGGGCGGTCGCCGCTCATCGAGGACAATTCGGTGCGGGACCGGGGCTCGACGGTGGTCAACCTGCGCGCCGCGCGCAAGTTCGAGCACTTGGAGGTCTATGGCGACGTGCTGAACGTCCTCGGCAGCCGGGACAAGGACATCGCCTACTTCTACGAATCCTACATCCCCGGCTTCGACGCCGCGCCCGTGGAGGGACGGCTCAGCCGGGTCGTGGAGCCGCGGACGGTTCGCGCAGGCGTGACCTGGCGATTCTGAGCGCGGCGAACCTGCGGGCGACGGGCGCCTCCAACGCCGCCGCCCGCGGGCATTGCCACTGGCCTCAGCGGGCCATGTTGAGGGTCTGGATCTGGGTGAATTCCTTCAGCCCCTCCTCGCCCAGCTCAACGCCCACGCCCGAGAACTTCGAGCCGCCGAAGGGCAGGTGGGGCTGCAGGTCGGCGTGCTTGTTCACCCACACGCTGCCGCTTTCCATCTTCTCCGCCAGGCTCCAGGCCTTCTCGCTGTCCTTGGCCCAGATCGAGCCGCCCAGGCCGTAGATCGAGGCGTTGGCGCGGGCGATCGCCTCGGCGGGGTCGGAGTACTTGATCACCGGCATGACCGGGCCGAACTGCTCCTCGTCCACCAGCTTCGACCCGTCGGCGATGTCGCGGACCACGGTGGGCTCGATGAAGTAGCCCTTGTCGCCCTTGCGGTTGCCGCCGGCGATGATCTTGCCGTCCTTCTTCGCGCTCTCGATGAAGCCCAGCACCTTCTCGAACTGCTGCTTGTTCTGCAGCGGGCCCATCTGTGTGCCCTGCTGCAGGCCATCGCCGACGACGGCCTCCTTGGCGAGCTTGGCCAGCTCGTCGCACATGGCGTCGTAGATGCTCTCGTGCACGTAGATCCGCTTGGCCGCGATGCAGACCTGGCCGGCGTTCTGCATGGCCGCGCCGTAGACCTTGGGCGCCGTCTCCTTGGGGTCGACGTCGTCCAGCACGATCAGGGCGTCGTTGCCGCCCAGCTCCAGCGAGACGCGCTTCAGGGCGTCCGCCGCGCTGGCCATGACCTTCTTGCCGGTCTCGGTCGAGCCAGTGAAGCTGATCTTGCGGATGTCCGGGTGCTTGGTCATCTCGCCGCCAAGGTCGTTGGCGTCGGTGATGATGTTGAGGACGCCAGGGGGCAGGATGTCCTTGATCAGGGCGCCCAGCTTCAGCGCGGTCAGCGGCGTCGTCGGGGCGGGCTTCAGGACCACTGTGTTGCCGGCCAGCAGGGCCGCGGGGACCTTGAAGGCCATCAGGATCATCGGGAAGTTCCACGGCACGATCGCGCCCACCACGCCCAGCGGACGGCGGCGGATCTCGACCCGCGAGGTCGCGTCGTCCTGCACCACCTTCGGCGACAGGTCGAGGCTCGCGAAGTAGCGGAAGAAGGCCGCCGTGCCGAAGACCTCGCCCATGGCGTCCTGCAGCGGCTTGCCCTGTTCCTGGGTCAGCAGGCGGGCGAGATCGGGCAGGTTGGCCTGGATCACGTCGGCGATGGCCAGAAGCGCCTTGCGGCGCTCGTCGATCGGCGTGGCGCTCCAGGCCGGGAAGGCGGCCTTCGCGGCGGCCACGGCCTGGTCGAGCTGGGCCTTGGAGGCGCGGGCGCAGACGGCCACCGGCTCCTCGGTCGCCGGGTTGATCACCTCCAGCGTCGCGTCGCCGTCGACGAGGTGGCCGTTGATGAGCAGCTTGTAGTCCGACATGGGGCGTCCTCCGCGAAGTCTTGGCCCGGAGGAGAGGCCCCTTCCGCAGCGGCGGTCAAGCGAACCCGCGTTCGTCGAGCCATCCGCCGACGGCGGCGACGGCCTTCGGCAGCAGGTCGGGACGTTCGGCGTAGTAGTGGTCGGCCCCCTCGATGTGGACGAGCGACTTGTCCGTCGAGCCCACGGCGTCGAACAGGCGCTGGGCGTGGCTGGGCGTGCAGGCGAGGTCAGCGGTATTGTTGATCACGAGGGTCGGGCAGCTGATCCGGCCGCCATTGGCGATGCCGTTGGCGCGGCTCTCGTCATAGCTCCATTGCGACAGCCAAGACCGCAGGGTGGTGAAGCGGCCGAGGCCCACCGGGCCGTCGTTCACGATCTTCGGATCGCCCAGGTAGCAGGTGTAGGGCCGCCGGTCGGATGGGTCCTGGGTCGGGTCGGTCCAGCGGACGTCGCACATGGTGCCTTGGACCACGAAGCAGCGCTCGGCGTCCGGGTCGCCCTTGGCCTTCAGCTCGGCGAGCTGCGCCTTGGCCCAGGCGGTGATGCGGCGGTTGCGGGCGATCTGGCCCTCGCGGAACCGGGCGACGAATTCCGAGGAGTAGGGCGCCTTCTCGGGGCAGGCGGGGTCGTAGATGTTCAGGCCGGGGTCGCGGTCGAACGGCCGGCTCTCGTCGAGGATCGAGGGGTCCATCCACTCGGTCATGGTCACCGAGCGGCTGATGTGCGCGGCCAGCAGCAGCACCCCGTCGGCGGGCTGGAGGTTCGCGCCGGCGATGTCCACCGGATCCCCGGCCGGGGTCTCGGTGATGGTCGGGTGTTCGGCCTGGTCCTGGTAGAACATCGACAGCGAGCCGCCGCCCGACCAGCCGCCCAGGACGACCTTCTCGTAGCCGAACCGCTTCTTGAGGTCGGCGACGCAGGCGCCGAGGTCCAGGACGCACTTCTCCATGATCAGGGCGGTGTCGTTCCCCCGGTAGCGTGGGTTGCAGTAGATGACGTGCCGGCCCGCCCGGGCCAGGGCGCTGACCAGCGGCAGGAACGAGCCGCCGCCCACCGGGTGGCTGAACAGGATGACGGTCTTCGACTCGCCGACGTCCGGCCGAATGCGCATGCACTCGACGAACACCTGGCCCGTGGGCCCGCCGTAGACCTCCTTCAACCGGCTGTTGTCCGGATGGACAAACCCGTACGCCTCGCGAACCACCGACATTGCATTCTCTCCCAAGTCGCCCCCCGGCTTGTCGTGGCGCCGGTTCCTGACTATGAAATCAGGAAATCTGATTTCTGAGTCAATCGCGATGACGCCAACGCCGGAATGGTCTGCGACGCCGAAGGGGGAGGCCACCGCCTCGCGCATCCTCGACGTGGCGCTCGACCAGTTCTCGCGACTGGGGTTCGAGCGGGTGACGCTGGGCGGCATCGCCCAGGCGGCGGCGGTCTCGCAGCCGACGCTGCACTACCACTTCCAAGACAAGGCCCACCTGTGGCGCAGCGCCATGCTGGCCCTGGCGGCGGTGATCGCCGAGGAGGAACGGCTGATGGATGCGGCCCGCGACATGCCGGCCATAGTCCAGCTCCGAATGGCCATGCGCCTGTTCCTGCAGATCAGCTGGAAGCATCCCGCGCTCGGGCGCATCGTGGCGCTGGAAGGCATGGCCGGCGGCGAGCGACTGGAATGGCTGGACCGTCACCTCATCGGACCGCGCAACCGGCGCCTGGCGCAGATCGTCCGCGAGGCGATCGCGGCGGGCGACCTGAAGCCGTTCCCGCCGGAGCAGCTCGTCATCACGCTGCAGGCCGCTGCGGCGGGCGTGATCAATCTCGCGCCGCTTCTGCGCGCCGGGTTCGGCGTCGACCCTGAGGCGCCGGCGGCCCGCGCCGCCCACGACGACATGATCCTGGAAGCCGTGCTCGGCGGCTTCCTGACCGAAAAGAGCCGAGCGACCAGGGAGCAGACCACATGAGCCAGCATCCGACCGGAATCCACCACCTCGCCTTCATGGCGGACGACATCAAGAAGCACATCGAGTTCTTCTCGCAGGTCATGGGCTGCCCGCTGGTGGCGCTCTTCGACATGCACGGCGTACCCGGGGGCTTGCACGCCTTCCTGCGGATGAACGACCACAGCTACTTTTCGATCGTCCAGCTTCCGGCGGTGAAGGACATCCCGATCGTGGTGGGCAAGACCCACGCTGGTTCGGGCGCTCTGCCCAGTGCGCCGGGCACGCTGCAGCACCTGGCGTTCGGCGTCGACAGCGAGGCCGACCTGCTGGCCATGCGCGACCGGATCCGCAGCCACGGGATCAACGTGATCGGCCCCATCGACCACGGCATGTGCAAGTCGATCTATTTCGCCGGTCCTGACCAGATGACGCTGGAGGTCGCCACCTCGCAGGAACCGGTGGATCCGGCCGCCTGGATCGACCCCGCCGTACTGGCCAAGGCGGGCATCTCGAAGGAGGAGGCCCAGCGCTACAAGGCGCCTGCCGCCTATGCGGGGCCGAGCCCGGTGCCCCAGCCGGCCTATGATCCCGACAAGCCGCACATGGTCTATCCGAAGGAGGTCTACCTGAACCTCCTGCAGACTCCGGACGAGGTGCTGACCAAGGCTGCGTCCTACACGGCGCCGCCGGTCGCGGAACCGGTCTGAAGCCACCGCCGATGGCCTACGAAACCGAGGACCCGCCGCTCGCCGACCGTCGCATTCCGGCGGGCGGCGACTGGCTCTCGCCGGCCGAGCTGGCGGCCCTGACGCCAGAGATCCTGGTCGAGCGAATGAAGGCGCTGGCCCCCCGTATCTCTGCGGCCGCTGGTGAGGCCGAGCGCCTTCGGCGGCCGGTGGATGAGATCTGGAACGCCATTCGCGCGTCCGGCTATTTCTACATGTACGTGCCGAAGGTCTTCGGCGGCCTGGAGGTGACGACCGACCAATTCATCGACGTCAGCCTGCCCATCGCCGAGGCCTGCGCCTCCACCGGCTGGGCGGCCGCGTTCTGCGCGGAGCATAACTGGTTCCTGTCGCACTATCCGAAGGAGACCCAGGCGGCGCTGTTCGGGGGCGACTTTCCGTACATTGTCGCCCCGGTGGTCAGTAACCCGCCGGGCATGGCCCAGAAGGTCGACGGCGGCTACCGGATCACGGCGCGCTGGAAATGGGGCACGGGCGTCATGCATGCCGACTGGATCATGGGCAGCGTGATCGTGCCTGGCGAGGGCGATCGGCCGCGGATGCTCACGTGCCTGCTGCCCGCCGCCGACGCCCAGGTGATCGACACCTGGCACGTCTCAGGCATGGTCGGCACCGGCAGCAACGACATCGCGGTGAAGGACCTGTTCGTGCCAGAGGCCCGGACCGTGCCGTTTGACCTGCTCATCAGCGGCCAGGCGCCAGGGTCGCGGGACTACGACAGCCCGCTCTACAGCATGCCGATGTTGCCGTTCCTGGCCATGACCGCGGCCATTCCGGCGGTGGGCGCGGCCCGATGCGCGCTGAACGCTTACCGGACGCGGTTGGAACAACATGTGCGCATGGGCGCGCAGTCGCGCCAGGCCGACAAGCCCGCCGCCCAGATGCGGCTTGGGCGGGCCTCGGTGATGATCGATGCCGCCGAGCAGATCATCCGCAAGGCCGGACGGGACAATGTCGCCGCCGGCGCCCTGGCCGGGACCGAGCAGCTTGCCGAACGCATCCGCTGCCGGGCGCAGATCGCCTACGCGGTGTCGCTCTGCCGCGAGGCGGTGGCGTGCCTGGGCGAGGCCGCCGGCTCCAGCGCCCAGATGCTGGACCAGCCGTTCCAGCGGGCGGTCCGGGACATCAACACGATCGCCACCCACGTGGTCTTCGACGTGGACACCGCGTACGAACTGCAGGGCCGCAGCCTGGTGGGCCTGCCGCCGAACACCATGCTCGTCTGAGGGCGAGGGGGGGGCGGCTGGGTCCGGTCGCCCCGGTGCGTCTATCCCGCGTCGCCGGACGACGCTTCCCACGCCTTGGCGACGAGATTGCGGGAGCCCAGGAGAATGGGCGCGCGCTTGTGCAGGGTGTCGGGGCGGAGGTCCAGCATGGGGCCTTTGGCGGCGTAGGCCAGGCCCCCGGCCTTCTCCACCAGGTAGGCCATGGGCGCGCACTCATAGAGGACGCGCAGCTTGCCGTCGGCCAGCTTTGGACGGGCGTCAGCCGGATAGATGAATATGCCGCCGCGGACGAGGACGCGGTGCACGTCGGCGACCATCGCCGCCAGCCAGCGCATATTGAAGTCGCGCTGGAGAGGCCCGTCCTTGCCGGCCTTCATGTCGGCGACGAAGCCCTTGAGGCCTGGACGCCAGTGGCGCTCGTTGGAAGCGTTGATGGCGTATTCGCCGCTGTCCGGGGGCACCTGCATCGCCGGATGTGTCAGCAGCCAGGCGCCGCTGGCGCGGTCCAGGGTGAACCCCGCCACTTCGCCGCCGACGCTGAGGACCAGCATCGTCTGGGGGCCATAGAGGGCGTAGCCGGCGGCGAGTTGGGCGCGGCCGGGCTGGAAGAAGTCGACGGCCTCGATGACCGCCTTGCCGGCCGGGGCGGGCAGGATGGAGAAGATCGAGCCCACGCACATGGAGACGTCGAGGTTGCTGGAGCCGTCCAGGGGATCGAAGGCCACCAGGAGGTCGCCGCCGGCCGCGCCGGCCACCACGTCGTCGAGTTCCTCCGAGGCGAAGGCGGCGAAGGCCGGCTCCTCTGCGCAGCGGGCGAGGAAGACGTCATTGGCCAAGACGTCCAGCGCCTTCTGCACCTCGCCCTGGACGTTGGAGCTGTCGAGGGCGCCGGTCTGGCCCTCGAAAGGCGCGCGCTCGATCAGGCCCGCGATCTCGATGCAGGCCGCGCCGATCCGCTCGACGCCGCGCCGAAGTCTATCGGAGGCGGTCTCCTGGCCGGAAAGCCACTCGGTCAGGGTCTTCATACGCATAGGGCTCCGTTCACCTGTCGCGCTGGCTGTGAAGCCCGTCGGCGGCGAAGGCAAGATCAAACTCCCGCGCCGCGCGGACCCGACCAGGGTTCAGGCGGCCGGGCGAAGATCGGCCGTCGCCGAGACGCCGACCGCCTCCAGCAGTTCGCGCCGGCCTGGGGCCCCCAGGGCGGGATAGAGATCGGCGTTGGCCTTCTTGCCGCGGGCCCAGACCTTCACGATCTTGGCCACGTTCTTCGGCCGCTTCAGCCAGGCCTGGGGATGCTCCAGCATATGGAAGCCGCGCATGAACTCGCGCAGCAGCTCGACATCGTCGCGGATGGCCACGGCAACGCCGTCCTCCAGGAAGCTCTTCACGATGCGGCCCTTGAGCGAGCCCTTGGTGGGCGGGCGAAGCGCGGCCTCGGCGCGGCGGATGGCCGAGCGGTCAGCCTGGCGCATGACGTCGTAGTAGGGGCGAAGCTCGCGCTCCAGACCCTCGCGATAGCGGAGCAGGCGCTGAGCCGGATCCGCGCTCGTGCGCAGGCTTTCCGCCAGCTCATAGGCGCTCACCGCGGCGAAGGAACAGCCGCGGCCGTACAGCGGGTTTGTGCGCACCAGGCAGTCGCCGACCGGGAAGAAGCCCAGCACTACGGGCGCGCCCCCAGGCGCCAGCTCGCGCCAGCGGCTTTCCAGCTGGCCCATGCCGAAGACCCGGCTGGTGGGTTCGGCGCGGGCCGGGTCGATCCAGGGCGCGACGCCGGTCAGTTCGCGGCACATGCCGTCGAATACCGCGGGGTCGACGATCGACTTGCGCATCTCCTCCTCGACTTCGGGCGCACAGAGGGTGACCGAGAAGCAGCCGTTGTCGCCGGGGAAGACGCCGAACTTCAGGAAGCCGAGGTCGCCGGTGGTCGAGCCCGGCCCCCTGGCCGGTTCCTGCTGGCCCGGAAGCAGGCGGTAGTGGCGCGTGAAGTAGACCACTCCACAGGGCTCGGACGTCTCGGGCACGGCCGCGCCGGCTTCGGCGAGCTGTTCGTAGGCCTGGGAGGTGCGGCCTGCGGCGTCCACCACGATGTCGGCGTCGAGTTCGGTCCCGTCCTCGAGGACGACGCCGCGGACCGTGGGCGGAGATCCGGGCTCGATCCTGAGGGTCTTCACGAACGTCTGCGGGCGCATCGTTACGCCAGCCAACCCCTCGACGTAGCGGCGCATGACCAGCTCAAGCGTCGTGCGCCGACTGGTCAGGATCGCCAGGTCGCCATCGATCGGGGCGGGGACGTACTTCTGCTTGTGGCGGGCTGTCAGCGAGCCCTCGAAGCCAAGCTCGCGCACGCCGGCGGCGTGCAGCGCCTCCAGCAGCGCCGGGTGCTTGTCCCGAACCAGGGTGCGCAGGCGGGCGAGGAACGCATGGCTGTGCCGCAGGTGGCCTACGCCGCGGCGCTGCCAATCCTGGAACGCGGTGTCGGGGCCGCCCTCCGGCGGTGGCGGATCGCGGTCGAGAACCGTGACCTCGCGGCCGGGTCCGGCCAGCGCCATCGCCGTCCAGAGTCCCGCCATGCCAGCTCCGATCACCAGCACCCGCTCAATCATGTCGCACCCCTCGATGAAGCGTCGGGGGAAGTCTACCAGAACGCGATCTTGACGTCGGGTCGGGCGCTTTACGTCGGGGCGCCGGGCCGCTTCATGGCCTCGGCCTTCACCTTGGCCAGCGCGGCGCGAACGGCGTTCATGTCCGCGCCCGGGATGAGATAGTCGCCCACGACGAAGGCCGGCGTGCCTTGCAGGCCCAGATTGCCCGCGAGGGTCCTGACATCCTGCAACTGGGCTTCTATGGCTGGGCTGGCGGCCGCCTTGCGCACCTCGGCAGGATTGAGACCGACTTCGGTGAGATGCCGATCCAGCGCCGCCTCGTCCAGGCCGCGGTCGGCCATCCAGGCCTTGTGGAGTTCCAGACCCTTGGCCTTGGCCTGCGGGGTCAACGCCATCCGCGCGGCGGTGTCGGAGACTTCGCCGAAGATCGGCAGTTCCTTGAACACGAAGCGGACGTCCGGGTTCTCACGGATCAGCTTCAGCATCTCGGGAGCCACCACCTTGCAGTAGCCGCAACGGTAGTCGAAGAACTCGACGATCGTGAACTCGCCCTTCGGGTTGATCACGAGATCGCGCGGATCGCGTTCCAGCTGCTGGCGGAAGCGGGCGACGTTCGGCGCTGTGGCCTTGGCCTGCTCCAGCATCTGGTTCTGACGCAGCTTAGTGATCGCCTCCTCGATCACCTCGGGGTGTTCGAGCAGGTAGGCGCGCACCTGTTTGCCGAAGGCCTCGTCGTCAGGCTTCTGGCAGCCCGTCAAGGCAAGGGTGGTCGCGGCGAGGGCGGCCAGGGCGTAGGGTCGGGTCATCAGGTCCAGGTCGGTTGGTGTCGTTGGGGTCTCAGCGGCGCGTGGAGCCGACCGAGCCCTCGCGGGCGAGTTCGCGAAGGTCATCGCGGGTCGGTTCGGCCACCAGCACGATGTCCGTGGCCCGGCGCCATTCAGGCGTGCCGCGGTTCAGCATTTCGCGGGCGCGCATGGCGAAAACGCGAGCCTGGCGCTTGTCGCCGATGTTGTAATTGTATTCTGCGGTGGCGAGACGCGCGAGGCCGTCTTCGCCGAGGCGGTCGTAGGCTTCGGCCAGGATGCGCCAGGCGACGGCGTTGTCCTCTTCCTGGGTCAGGGCCTTCTTCAGCTCGAGCACGCCCTCGTTGATCTTGGCCTTGTCATCCAGGGCTATCAGCGTCTGGCCCAGGTTCACCCGCAGCAGCGGCGCGTCGGGCTTCAGCTCGACCGACCGCCGCTGAGGCGCCTCGGCCTCGGCTGTGCGGCCGAACTCGAACAGGATCTGGCCCTTGAGCTCCCAGAGATAGGGATTTTCCGGCTGTTCCTCGAGCAGCTTGTCGATCAGCCTGATCGCCCGGTCCGGCTCCTTGAGCTGGTAGTAGGCGATGGCGCGGGCGTAGCGCGACGGATAGTCCGTGGCCTTCTCGTCGTACTTGGTGATGGCGACGCCGGGGTTCAGGAAGCCGTCCAGCTTGGCCTTCATGATCGCATGCTCAGCCAGGGCTTCGGGGCTGTCCTTCTTGTCGTAGTGCGGTTGGCCCTGGACCTTCCGGCGCAGTGATTCGATCCGGTCCGACGAGATCGGGTGGCTGCGGAAGTACGCATAGCGCCGCGCCTCGTCGAAGACCTCCTGGTAGCGAAAGTTGTCGAAGAATTCGGCGAGGCCGCGCCCTGACAGCTCGGCCTTGTCGAGTAGCATCGCACCTGCCTGGTCGGCGCGCCCCTCCTGCTCGCGGCTGAAGCCCAGCGCGCCGAGGGTTCCAAAGTAGCTCGCACTGCCGGCCAAACCGGCGGCAGCCTCGGGCGAACCGGCGATCGCCGCAAGCACGCCGAGACCCATGGTCAGCAGGAACGGCTTCATGCCCGCCGAGCTCATCTCGCCCCGCCGCGCGCTGTGGCCGGCGGCCAGGTGACCCACCTCGTGGGCGATCACGCCCTGCAGTTCGTTGGGGTCGTCGGCCTCCAGGATCAGGCCGGTGTTGAACCCCATCACCCGCGGACCGGCGAAGGCGTTCAGTTCCTTGGAGCCTATGAGCAGGATTTCGACGCTGTCGGGATTGATCCCGGCGGCGCGGAGGATCGGCTCGGAGTCCTTCTTGAGGATCTCCTCGATTTCGGTGTCCCGAATGAGCGACTGGGCGGTGGCCGGGGCGGCGGTCAACGCCATCCCGAGGGCCGCGGCGGCCGCGAGCGCGATGCGGGAAACCGACCGGAAGGGGGAGGCCATGCTCTTCAACTCTTGCGACGTCCGTCCGCCCCCGAAGCCCGTGAATGCTAGAGCGGCCTTGCCGAAAGTGGAATTCCCTTTTCCACCATGGGCCGCCGATCAGATGGGGTCGCCGCCGGGTCAAAACCAGACCCGGCGGCGCCAGTGATCAGCCGCGACGCCACCAGCCCCGGCGAGGCGCCGGCGCGGGGCCGGAGATCTCGTTAGGGTCCGGGAGCTGCGGCGTGGGCTCGGGTTCCGGCTCGGCCGGGGCCGCCACGGCCGGCGCGGTCGCGACAGGCTCCGCCACAGGCTCTTCGACGGTCTCGGCAGGCGCCTCGGCGGCCTTCTTGCGGCTGCGGGTGCGCTTAGGCTTAGCCGGCGTTTCGTCCACCGTCTCCGGCCCGGGCGCCGACGCGACCGGGGACTCGGGCTCGGGTTCCGCCGGCGCTGCGACGGCTTCAGGAGCCGCCTCGACCGCGGCGTCGTCGGCGCGACCCTTGCCACGGCCGCGACGGGTGCGGCTTCGCTTGGGCTTCTCCTCGACTTCCGGCAGTTCGACCCAGATGTCGTCGTCGCTCTGCGTCGCGGGCGCAGCAAGAACAACGGGCGCGCTCTCGGTCGCGGCCACGGCGGGCGGCGCGGACCGGGGACCGGCCGCCGACTGGGGTGACGCCAGGGGCTTCAGATCCTCGGACGGATCGTACCAGACGAACGGGTCGTCCCCATAGGGCACCCACGGACGGACCCAGGAGAAGGCGTCCTGCGGGCGGAAGTCGTCGCGCATCCGGCGACCACCG
This sequence comes from Phenylobacterium kunshanense, assembly GCF_003254525.1. Taxonomy (GTDB): domain Bacteria; phylum Pseudomonadota; class Alphaproteobacteria; order Caulobacterales; family Caulobacteraceae; genus Phenylobacterium; species Phenylobacterium kunshanense. The sequence goes on along the minus strand of NZ_QFYS01000001.1, from coordinate 660,596 downwards.
CGGCGACCCCGGCGACGGCGGCGGCCCTCCCGGTCTTCCTCGGTTTCGGCGCGGGCCGGGCGATCGCGTTCAGCGGGCTCCCGTTCGGTCCGATCCTCACGCGGCTCATCGCCTCGCCGGCCGCGGCGCCGACGGCGCCGGCCTCGCCGGCCGCCTTCCTCGTCGTCGCGAGAAGAGTCCTCGCGGCGGTTGCGGGCATGCGGCTGGTCGTCGTCGGTGTCCTCGCGTTCGAGGTCCTCCTCGTCCTCTTCGACCTCTTCCTCGTCCTCGAAGGCCTCGTCGTCGTAGTCGTCGTCCGTGGACGGTGGCGCATAGCCCTGAACCGGTGCGGCCAGGGCGGCCGCATGCTCGGGCGAGGTCTCCATGGACGTCCGCTCGATGGCGTGGTCGGCGTGCGCCATCTCGTCCTCGATGACGACGGTGACGAACAGGCCGAACGCCTGATGCAGCCGCGCGAGGTGAGCGCGCTTTTCGTTCAGGATGTATAGGCCGATGGCCCGCGGCACCCGAAGGGTGGCTTCACCGCCGCCCTTCAGCGCCTCGATTTCCAGCGCCCGCAGAGACGCGAGGGCCGAAGACTCGACCGACCGTACGCGACCAGTGCCCTGGCAGTGTTCGCAGACGTGGGTCGTGCCTTCCAGCACGCCTGTGCGTCGACGCTGGCGGCTGATCTCCATCAGGCCGAACGGGCTGATCTTGCCCATCTGGACCCGCGCGCGGTCGTCCTTCAGGCAGTCCTTCAGCTTCTTCTCGACCGCCCGGTTGTTCTTCGCCTCATCCATGTCGATGAAGTCGATGACGATCAGGCCGGCGAGGTCGCGCAGGCGGAGCTGGCGGGCGGCTTCCTCGGCCGCCTCCATGTTGGTCTTCAGCGCCGTGGCCTCGATGTTGCGCTCGCGCGTGGCGCGGCCCGAGTTCACGTCGACGGCGACAAGCGCCTCAGTCTGGTTGATCACCAGGTAGCCGCCCGAACGCAGGGGAACGACCGGCGAATAGATCTGGCTGAGATGGTCCTCGACCCGGTGCTTCACAAACAGCGGCGTCGGATCGCGATAGGCTTGCACCTTCTTCGCCTGCGACGGCATCAGCATGCGCATGAAGTCGCGGGCTTCCTTGTAGCCGGCCTCGCCCTCGACCCAGACCTCGTCGATGTCCTTGTCGTAGAGGTCGCGGATCGTGCGCTTCACGAGATCCTCTTCCTCGTAGATCAGCGCGGGCGCGATCGAATGAAGCGTCGTCTCGCGGATGTTCTCCCACAGGCGCAGCAGGTAGTCGTAGTCGCGCTTGATCTCGGCCTTGGTTCGCTTGGCGCCGGCCGTACGCACGATCAGGCCCATGCCCGCGGGCACTTCCAGGCTGGCCACGACGCTCTTCAGGCGCTTGCGGTCCGTCACCGTTGTGATCTTGCGGCTGATGCCGCCGCCCCGGGCGGTGTTGGGCATTAGCACGCCGTAGCGGCCGGCCAGCGAAAGGTAGGTGGTCAGGGCCGCGCCCTTGTTGCCGCGCTCTTCCTTGACGACCTGCACCAGCATGATCTGCCGGCGGCGGATCACTTCCTGGATCTTGTAGCGGCGCATCAGCCGGCGACGGCGGCGCGCCAGCTCCTCCTCCATAACGTCGTCTTCGTCGTCGGAGGCGCCGAGATCGACGTCATCCTCGTCCTCGGGGTTACGGGCCCGGGGCTCGGGGCGGTCGTCCTCATGGTCCTCGGCTTCCTCGCGCAGCAGGGCTTCGCGGTCGGCGACCGGGATCTGGTAGTAGTCGGGGTGGATTTCGTTGAAGGCCAGGAAGCCGTGACGGTTGCCGCCATATTCGACGAAGGCCGCCTGGAGGGACGGCTCAACGCGCGTCACCTTGGCGAGATAGATGTTCCCTCGAAGCTGCTTTCTGTTCTGGCTCTCGAAATCGAACTCTTCAACGCGGTTCCCGTCGACGACCACCACACGCGTCTCTTCCGCGTGGGCTGCGTCGATCAACATCGTCTTGGGCATTACAGTCTCCGCGGCGCGCCACGCCCCTCAGGGTCTGGCGCTGCCGGCAATGGGGACGAGCGCGCGCGGGGGCTCCGGCGACGCCGGAAACGGCGCCTCGGGAGGCCTCATGGCCATGGGTGGCTCGAGCTGCGCAGCTCATCAGGTGTGTTCCTCGTCGCGTCCGTACGGGCGCGGAAGGGATGAAGCGCCGTCACCGAATACTCGGTCGATCCCGACGCTGGGTGGCTTTTTCGCGCGGCGGTCGGGCCCGGAACGGGCGCTTCGACGTCGCGCGGCGCGACATTGCAACATGGGGGGGCAAAAGGGAAGCGCGGCCTCGCTGCCAGATGTCGAACCGACGGCAAGACCTCGTTAACCCTTTGTCCACAGGCGCGTCGCCTATATGGGAGCGACATTCGCAATCGCGAATCCCGCTTGCCGAGGCGTTGGATGATTGGGCGGCTTAAACGAGCGCTGGGATGGAGCCGGGGGCGGGCGATCGCCGCCGCCGCGGCCACAGCGGTCGGCTTCGCCGCGTTCGCCGTGGGGCACGCGGCGACTGAAACTGTTTCGCTGCTTAAAGTTCGCATGGGTGGAGACGCCGCCGAAACCCGACTGGTGGTCGAGCTCGACGGGGCGACGAGCGCCAAGCTGGTTGCCGATGGCGCCCTCGACCGCCGCGTTGTGGTCATGCTGCCGAATGTCACCGCCGTGCAGGTCCAGCAGGGCGCCGGCCGGGGGGTCGTGAAGGCCTGGATGATCGACCAGGCGCAGGGCGGGGCGCGGCTCCAGATGGATCTGTCGGGCGACGCCCGGGTGAAGCGGCGCTTCCTGCTGCCGCCGGCGGACGGCGTGGCGAACTATCGCTATGTCATCGACGTGGCTGCCGCGCCCGGTGCGGTGATGACCAATGCGCCGGCGTCCAAGGTCAAGCCGACGCCTGAGATTCGCGCGCAATTCCTGCCCGAGAAGAAGCCGGCCCTGCCGCTGAAGAAGGTCATTGTCATCGACGCCGGCCACGGGGGCCGGGACGTGGGGGCCAAGGGCGGCCAGGGCTACGAAAAGGACATCAACCTCGCCTCGGCCCTGACGCTGGCGGAACAGCTGAAGCGCACCGGCCGCTACAAGGTCGTGCTGACCCGCTCGACGGACGTCTACATCCCCCTGGAAGACCGGGTGAGGGTGGCGCAGAGGGCGGGGGCGGATCTCTTCATCTCGCTCCACTCCGACTCCGCGCCCGAGACGAACCTGTCCGGCGCCAGCGTCTACACCCTCTCCGACAAGGCCTCGCGCCGCGCGACCCAGTTCGTCAGCCAGAACGACTGGTTCGTGAAGGCCAGCCTCTCGGGCGACCAGGGCGTGCGGGACATCCTCTTCGACCTGACGCAGCGCGCGACGCGAAACCGCTCGGCGGTCTTCGCCCAGACCCTGGTGTCCAACATCGAGGGCAAGGCGCCACTCCTGCGCCGCAGCCACCGCGACGCCGGCTTCATGGTGTTGCTGGCGCCCGACGTGCCGGCGGTGCTGCTGGAGATGGGGTTCGTCAACAATCCCGACGACGAGGCGCGGCTGCGTGACCCCGCCCAGCGCGCCAGGCTGATGCGCGCCGTCACCCAGTCGATCGACGCCCACTTCGGCGAGCAGGTGCGGCTGGCGTCGCGCTGACGCATCGGCCTTGCGGGCGTTGGCGCCCGGACCGACACAGGCTAGACGACGGTCTGGAGCGCGAGAGCCTGAGTTAAGTTGACGCCCCCCGCCAGCCCTGAGCCGTCCGCGCCTGAACGGACACCTGCCCTCCGTCGCCTCGGAGTGCTCGGAATCGCGGCGCTTAGCCTGGTGGCCATGGCGGCCGTCAGCATCGGCGTCTACGCGGCCTGGCTGTTCCACGACATGCCCGACGCGACGGACTTGGTGGACTACCATCCGCCGACGGCGACGCGCGCCTATGCCTGGGATGGCACCCTTATCGGCGAATTCTCGCGCGAGCGCCGCATCTTCGTGCCGTACGATGCGATCCCAAGGCAGACGGCCGAGGCCTTCCTGGCGGCCGAGGATCATGGGTTCTTCAAGCATCGCGGCGTCGACGTGGGCGGCTTCGGCCGGGCCATGATGAAGAATGTCGTGAACCTGGCCCAGGGCCGGCGGCTGGAAGGCGGCTCGACGATCACCCAGCAGGTCGCCAAGAACATCCTGCTCACCAGCGACCAGACCATTGGCCGGAAGCTCAAGGAGGCGATCCTCGCCTCGCAGCTCGAGGCGACACTATCGAAGGAGCGGATCCTAGAGCTGTATATGAACGAGATCTGGCTCGGTTACCGATCCTATGGCGTTGGCGCGGCCGCCTACAACTACTTCGGCAAGTCGGTCAGCGAGCTGACCCTTTCAGAGAGCGCCTACCTGGCGGCCCTGCCGAAGGGGCCCGACAACTACCACCCGGCTCGCCGCAAGGCGGCGGCCATCGGGCGGCGCAACTGGGTGATCGACCAGATGGCCGATCACGGCTGGATCACCCGGGCCGAGGCCGAAGCGGCCATGAAAGAAGACCTCGTGGTGCAGCCGGCGCCGACGCGCTCGCAGTACCGCGACGCCGATTATTTCGTCGAAGAGGTGCGCCGGATCGCCCTCGACATGAAGGAACTCGGCGACGAGCGGCTGAACGCCGGCGGCTACTACATGCGCACCACGCTGGATCCGACGCTGCAGAGCGCGGCCAAGGAAGCGCTGATGAACGGCCTCGAAAGCTACGACCGCCGTCACGGCTGGCGAGGCGCCTTCGGACACGTGACGACCCTCGACGGCTGGGAAAAGGTCGCCCGGGAGACCACCAAGCCCCGCGAGCGCCAGGAATGGAAGCGCGCTGTGGTCACCAGCGTCAGTGGCGGCCAGGTGCAAGTTCGAACTATCGAAGGCGGCGTGGGCTCGATCGCTGGCCAGGACGTGGCCTGGGCGCGGGCCGGGAAGGGGATCGGCACCGGCGACCTGGTGTTTGTCGAGCCGAACAAGGATGGCGCCGGATTCCGTCTGCGTCAGGTGCCGGCGGTGAACGGCGCGCTGGTGGCGATGGAGCCCTATTCCGGGCGCGTCGTCGCCATGGTCGGCGGCTACTCTTTTTCGCTCTCAAGCTTCAACCGGGCCACCCAGGCGCTGCGGCAGCCGGGGTCTTCCTTCAAGCCCATTGTGTACGCGGCTGCGTTGGAGAGTGGCTACACCCCGGCGTCCACCGTGCTGGACGCGCCGATCACCCTGAAGGGCTATGGCGGCCAGGACTGGAGCCCGGAGAACTACAGCCGCGACTACTACGGCGCCCTGACCCTGCGCCGGGGCCTGGAGCTGTCGCGCAACACCATGACGGTGCGTCTGGCCCAGAGCGTCGGCATGACCAAGATCTCGGACCTCGCCGTGCGCATGGGCGTGACCAAGAAGATGGACAAGGTCCTGGCCATGGCCCTCGGGTCGGGCGAGACCACGGTCTTCCGGATGGCCGGCGCCTACTCCACCTTCGTCAACGGCGGCAAGCTGGTGACCCCGCACCTGATCGAGACGGTCGAAGACCGCAACGGCAAGGTCATCTGGAAGGCTGATCGGCGGGAGTGCGACCGTTGCAGCGCCCCGTTCACCGGCGACGCCGAGAGCCCGCGTATCCCGCGAAGCGGCGACCAGGTGATGGATCCCATCACGGCCTATCAGGTCACTTCGTTCCTCGAAGGCGTGGTCCAGCGCGGCACGGCGACCCAGGCCTCGTCGATCGGCAAGCCCCTGGGCGGCAAGACCGGCACCACCAACGACTACCGCTCGGCCTGGTTCATGGGCTTCTCGCCCAAGCTGGTCGTCGGCGTTTACATCGGCTTCGACGACAACCGGAGCCTCGGCAACAACGAGACCGGCAGTGTGGCGGCGGTGCCGATCTTCACCGAGTTCATGGGGCAAGCCCTGAAGGACAAGCCGGCCGAGCCTTTCAAGGCCCCGGCCAATGCGAAGTACGCCATGATCCGCGGCATCCGGGAGGCGTTCCGCCCTGGCACCGAGCCCCAAGGCCCGGCGCTCGGCATGGGGGCGGCTGCGACGCCGTCGGGGCCACAGCCCTACAACAAGGTGTGGCAGGAGGGGCTTACGGGCGCCCCCAGCGCCGGGGCCGCGGTTGCGCCCGCGCCTCCGCCGCCACCAAAGAAGAAGGACGACCTGTCCGACTTGTTCTGACATCGGGTTGTGCTTGTGGCCGGCGCGGGCTAGACCCCGCGCCCTTGGATTTGGGAGTCTCTCCATGAGAGCGGATGTCGAGGCCGCAAAGGCCGACATCGAGCAGTCGATCGAACTGCTCAGGAGGCGTCTTTGACTGGGAACCTGCCCTCCGAAAACTCGACGAACTGAACGCCCGGGTCGAGGACCCGACCCTCTGGGACAATCCCACCGAAGCCCAGGCGGTATCCCGTGATCGCGCGCGCCTTGCAGCCCAGGTCGAGGCGGTGCAGTCGCTGGAACGCGACCTGGCCGACGCCCTTGGCTACGCCGAGATGGCTGACGAGGAGGGCGACGAAGCCAGCCTCGAAGAGGCGAGGGGCCAGCTCAAGTCGATCAAGGAGCGCGCCGCCCGGGCGGAGCTGGAGGCGCTGCTGTCCGGCGAGGCCGACGGCAACGATGCCTATGTGGAAATCAACTCCGGCGCCGGCGGCACCGAGTCCAACGACTGGGCCGGCATGCTGCTGCGCATGTACACTCGCTGGGCCAACGCCCATGGCATGGAAGTGGACTTCCTTGAAGAGACCTCGGGCGAACAGGCCGGCATCAAGTCGGTGACCCTCCAGGTCAAGGGAACCAACGCCTACGGCTGGCTGAAGACCGAGGCCGGCGTGCACCGCCTCGTGCGGATTTCGCCCTTCGACGCGGCGGCGAAGCGGCACACCAGCTTCGCCTCGGTGTGGGTCTATCCGGTGGTCGACGACACCATCGAGATCGACATCAACCCGGCCGATGTGCGCACCGACACCTACCGGGCCTCGGGCGCCGGCGGGCAGCACGTGAACAAGACGGACTCGGCGGTGCGTCTCACGCATATCCCGACCGGGATCGTCGTGGCCTGCCAGACCCAGCGCTCGCAGCACCAGAACCGCGACCAGGCCTGGAAAATGCTGAAGGCCCGCCTCTACGAGGCCGAGCTGGAGAAGCGCGAGGCGGCGCAGCAGGCGCTGGAGGACCAGAAGACCGACATCGGCTGGGGCCATCAGATCCGCAGCTACGTCCTGCAGCCGTACCAGATGGTCAAGGACCTGCGGACCAACGTCGAGACTTCCGACACCCAGGGCGTTCTGGACGGCGATCTGGATGAGTTCATGGGCGCGGCGCTGGCCCAGCGCGTGGGTGCGACGCGGGAAGGGTAGGCGTCGACTTCCCGACCTGGGGGAGAAGCTACTCCGCCGCCACGACGCTGAGCGTGGGCGCTTCGAGAGCTGGCGTTTCGGGGCGGATCAGCGCCAGGCTTCGGCCCTCGAAGTGAGCGCCCGCCTCGATCGCCAGTTCGGTGTGACTGATGTCGCCGTCGACGCGCGCCGTCGGCCAAAGCTTGACCCGCCTGGCGCAGATCACGCCCGTGACGCGGCCGCGAACCTCGACAGCGTCGGCGTGGATCGCGCCGGAGACCGATCCGCTCTCGCCGATGACGAGGCAGCCGACCCGAAGATCGCCTTCCACGACGCCGTCCAGGTGAAGGTCGCCGCCGGTCTCCAGATTGCCGTGGATACGGACACCGTCCGCCACGAGCGACGCAACGGCCAGCTTGCGCCCGGCGTCGGCCGGTTCAGTCGCCTTGGGTGGCTTGGAGAACATACTGGCCGGCCTTGAGGAAGCGGCCCGGGTTCTGGGCCCGACCATTCACCCATACCTCATAGTGCAGGTGCGTCCCAGTCGAACGCCCGGTGGAGCCCATGGCGGCGATCCGTTGACCGACCGCCACGCGCTGCCCGCGCTGGACGGCGAAACCGGCCAGGTGCGCGTAGCGGGTCTTTAGGCCGCGGCCGTGGTCAATCTCGACGACGTTGCCATAGCCCGACCGCTGGCCGACGAACGCCACCACTCCGGGCCCTGTGGCGTAGATCGGCGCGCGGTGGCCGCCCGAGAAATCGAGGCCCGAATGATAGGCTGGCCGCCGTGTGAAGGGGTCGAAGCGTACGCCGAAGCCGCTGGTCTGGCTGCCAGATGCGGTCGGGCGTTGAATGGGCAGGCTTTGGGCCGCCTCGCTCAGCACATGGGCTTCATTGAGCTCGCGCGCGGCACGCTGGATGCGCAGGGCGAAATCGTCGTCCACGTCCAGCACGGCGGCCAGGGCGCGGGGATCCTTGGATTCGATCAGGGGGCCGCCGAGCGAGCCGGTCCGGTCGGAGAAGGATGAGGGTTGCAGGCCTGCCATGCGGAACGCCAGCCTGAGCCGATCGGCTCGGCTCTTGGCGTAGCTGTCGGCGGCGTCCAGGAGTTGCTCCTGGCCGATCCGGACCATTTCCACCCGGCGCATCGGCGTGGCGTCGGCGTTGTTGGCGAGCGCGCGGTTGATGGCGGGCGTCAGCGCGTCGGCGGCGCCCGGGGCGCCCTTCAGATCGGTGAGCAGCAGAGCCAGGGCCGCATGCCGCTTCTCGATGGAGGCGGCGAGGTCGTTGCTTGAGCCCGAGGCGGCGTTGAGGCGCGCCATTGCGCTGTCCAGGCGCGCCTGCCGGTCGGCGACATAGCGTTCGGACTGGGCCTTAAGACGGGCGATCTCCCGGTCCGCCGCGGAGACGGACAGCAGGTTGACCAGCATGGCGGCGGTCGAGACGCCCATCCAGAGGGCCGCCCCCGCCACGCCACTCGCGATCACGAGCTGCTTCTTGGTGCTGAGGACGAAGGCCCTCATGGCGCCGCCGGAGCGCACATAGAGGTGCCGTTCAGGAAACAGCTCGACGAGCGAGCGGCGAAGCTGCGTCAGGCGGTGCATGCTTGGGCTGTGGTCCCCTGACCCCGTAAGGACCCGGGGATATGCGACGACTTTTTTGCAGCAGGCAACCCGCAAGCGATCGGATTCGCGCTCCAGCGACGACCTGCCGCGCGGTTAATATCGATTAACGACAATCCAACGGTCAGTCGCCCTGGATCGCGGCCAGCACCGCCTCGGCATGGCCCGGCACCTTCACCTTTCGCCAGATCTTGGTCACCTTGCCGTCACGGATCAGGAAGGTGGACCGGTCGATGCCCATGTACTTGCGGCCATAGAGGCTCTTTTCCACCCACGAGCCATAGCGCTCGACCACCTGGCCGTCCGGGTCCGAGGCGAGGGGAATTTTCAGGTCGTACTTGGCCGTGAACTTGCCATGCGCGGCCAGACTGTCCTTCGAGACGCCAACCACGGTCGCGCCCGCCTTTGCGAACTCGGGAGCCAGCGCAGAGAACGCCTGCGCCTCCTTGGTGCAGCCGGAGGTGTCGTCCTTGGGGTAGAAATAGAGCACCAGGGTCTTGCCGGCGAAGTCCGAGAGCCGCACGCGGCCCTCGGTCGTTTCAAGTTCGAAGTCGGGCGCCGCGGCGCCTTCGGTCGGGTCGGTCATCTCTCGCTCCTCAGACCGGCTTCACGAGCACGATCTTCTTCTTTCCGGCGCCCAGCTTCACCACCCCATCCAGGAGGTCGGCGGTGGCGATCGTCCGGTTGGCGTCGGTCTCTGCCGCATCGTTCACCCGCAGGCCGCCGCCCTGCGCCAGCCGGCGCGCCTCGCCCTTGGAGCCGGCCAGCCCCGCCGCGACGACCAGGTCGGCGAGCTGTACGCCCGTCTCAAGCTCGGCAGCGGCGATCTCGTGGGTCGGCAGGTCGGCGGACAGGCCGCCCTGTTCGAAAGCCGCCTGCGCGGCCGCGGCGGCCTTCTCGGCCTCGGCGGCGCCGTGGAGCATCCGGGTGGCTTCGTTCGCCAGCACCTTCTTGGCCTCGTTGATCTCGGCGCCCGGCAGGCTTTCCAGGCGGGCGACCTCGTCAAGCGGCAGGTCGGTGAACAGGCGCAGGAACTTGCCCACGTCGGCGTCCTCGGTGTTCCGCCAGAACTGCCAGTAGTCGTAGGGGCTGCGCATGTCGGCGTTCAGCCAGACGGCGCCGGCCGCCGACTTGCCCATCTTCGCGCCCGACGACGTGGTCAGGAGCGGCGTGGTCAGGGCGAAGGCCGACTTCTGGTCCATACGCCGGACCAGTTCGACGCCGTTGATGATGTTCCCCCACTGGTCCGATCCGCCCATCTGGAGCTGGACGCCACGGGTCCGGTTCAGGTGCAGGAAGTCCACCGCCTGCATCAGCATGTAGTTGAATTCCAGGAACGTCAGCGGCTGCTCGCGCTCCAGCCGGAGCTTCACGGAGTCGAACGTCAGCATGCGGTTGACCGTGAAGTGCGGCCCGTACTCGCGCAGGAACTCGATGTAGCCGAGCTTCGATAGCCAGTCGTCGTTGTTGACCATCACCGCATCGGTCGGGCCGTCGCCGAAGGTGAGGAACTTCTCGAAGACCGTGCGGATGCTGGCGATGTTGGCGGCGATGTCGGCCTCGGTGAGCAGCTTGCGGCTCTCGTCCTTGCCCGAGGGGTCGCCGACCTTCGTGGTCCCGCCGCCCATCAGGACGACGGGCTTGTGACCGGCCTGCTGGAGCCGGCGCAGCATCATGATCGAGATCAGGTTGCCGACGTGTAGGCTGGGCGCCGTGGCGTCGAAGCCGACGTAGGCGGTGACAATCCCGCTGGCGGCGGCCGAGTCCAGCTCCTCCGGATGGCTGACCTGGTGAATGTAGCCGCGCGCCTGCATGGTCTTCAGGAACTCGGACTTGAACGCGGGCTCGGACATCGCGGGCATCTCGTTTGACGATGGCGCGCGCTCTAGCACGGGCATGTCGGGGATTTCGAGGGACATGGCGGACTCCTTTGAAGGTGGAGGCCGGCGGGTCCTGGTTCTCGGGAGGTCGCGCCGGCCTTTGTGGAGGCAGGCGCGTTGGATCGGTCGCCTGCTAGAGGGGCAGGCGGTAATAGCGGCCAGTGTGGGCGGCAGGTCCGATCATCGCGGGCTAGCTAGCGGTCCGCGGACATGGCAGTCAAGCTCGCATGCTCGTGCTGGGATTCATGACCGGAACCTCGCTGGACGCCATCGACATGGCCGTTCTGGAGACCGATGGCGTGACGATTCAGGCCTTCGGCCCTGCGGGCGAGCGCAAGCTGAGCGACGCTCTGCGGGATGTCCTGATCGAGACGACGAAGCAGGCTCTGGCCTGGGAACGCGGCGCGCCCGAGCCGGCGATCTTCCGCCATGCCGCCGAGATGGTCGCGGAGGAACATTTCGCCGCCGCCGAGGGGTTCCTGCAGGCGCACGATCTCTCCTGGCCCGACCTGGATCTGATCGGGATGCACGGGCAGACCGTGCTGCACGAGCGGCCGCGCGACGGCCGGCCAGGCCGGACGGTCCAGCTCGGCGACGCCGAGTCGCTGGCGCGGCTGACCGGGCGCCCCGTGGCGTCCGATTTCCGCTCGGCCGACATGGCGGCTGGCGGGGAGGGGGCGCCGATCGCGCCGGCCTACCATGTCGCGCGGGCTCGGGCTTCGGGCCTGGTCCCGCCGTTGGCGGTGCTGAACCTGGGCGGGGTGGCCAATATCACCTTCTGGTCGGGAGAGGATCGGTTCACAGCCTTCGACACCGGCCCCGGCAACGGGATGCTCGACCTCCTCATGCAGTCGCGCCGCGCCGGCCGTTACGACGCCGGCGGCAAATATGCGTCCGTTGGCCGCGTCGATGAGGGCGTCCTGCGGGCATTGCTGGCCCATCCCTACTTCGAGGCCCCGCCGCCTAAATCCCTCGACCGCTTCGACTTCTCGCTCGAGCCCCTGGAGCCGCTCCAGCTCGAGGACGCCGCCGCGACCCTGGTCGCCTTCACGGCCGAGGCCGTGAAGCTGGCCCTGGCGCATGCGCCTGCAGAATCCGCCGAGTTGATCGTCACCGGCGGCGGCCGCCACAATCCCGAGATCATGAAAGCGCTGGCCGAGCGCCTGCCAATGCCGGTGCGGCCGGCCGAGGATCACGGCTGGCGGGGCGACGCCATCGAGGCCGAGGCCATCGCCTTCCTGGCCGCGCGCTGCCAGCGCGGCCTTCCCATCACCTGGCCGGCGACCACGGGCGTAGAGACGCCCCTGGCCGGCGGTCGGATCGTCCGACCGTAAGAGGAGTACGCCATGCCCAAGGGATTCTGGATCGCGGCCGTCTCGGCCCTCGCGCTGGCCTCGCCCGCCGCCGCGCAGTCGTTCGACGGCGCCGTGTTCGCCGCCGCCAAGAAGATCCAGCCCAAGGTCGTCGAGTGGCGCCGCGACATCCACGAGCACCCGGAACTCGGGAACAACGAGGTCCGCACAGCGAAGCTGGTGGCCGAGCACCTGAAGAAGCTGGGCATCGAGGTGCGCACGGGCGTTGGCAAGACCGGCGTCGTGGGGGTTCTGAAGGGTGGCCGGCCCGGCGGGGTTGTGGCCCTGCGCGCGGATATGGACGGCCTGCCGGTGCAGGAGCAGACGGGGGCGCCGTTCGCCTCCAAGGTCACCACCACCTACAACGGCCAGACCGTGCATGTGGCCCATGCCTGCGGCCATGACGCCCACGTGGCGATTCTGATGGGCGCGGCCGAGGTTCTGGCCGGGATGCGCGACAAGATCCCGGGCACGGTGGTCTTCGTCTTCCAGCCCGCGGAGGAGGGCCCGCCCGTGGGCGAGGAGGGCGGCGCGCCGCTGATGATCAAGGAAGGCGCGCTGAAGAATCCCGCGCCCGCCGCCATCTTCGGCCTGCACGTCGTCCCGGGCGAGGTGGGCCAGCTCACCTGGCGGCCGGGCCCGATGATGGCGGCCTCGGATCGCTACGAGATCAAGCTGAAGGGCAAGCAGACCCACGGGGCCAACCCGTGGTCGGGCATCGACATCGCCTCGATGCAGGCCGAGGTCGTACTGGCTTTCAACCAGATCGCGGCGCGCCAGATCAACGTGACCCGCACGCCGACCATCCTGACGGTGGCCACCGTCCATGGCGGGGTCCGCTACAACATCATCCCGGACGACTTCACCCTGGCCGGCACCCTGCGGACGTTCGACCCCGAGCTGCGCAAGGACGTCATGGCCAGGGCCGAGAAGGCGGTGAAGGGCATCGCCGAGCGCTACGGCGGTTCGGGCCAGATCGAATGGGGCACGCCGAACCCCGTGACCAGCAACGACCCGGCGCTGACGGCGAAGATGAAACCGACCCTGAGCCGCGCCGCGGGCGGGAAGATCAAGGACGACATCGACTACATCACGGGCGCCGAGGACTTCTCGTACTACCAGCGCGAGATCCCGGGCCTGTTCTACGACCTGGGCATCGGCTTCCCGAAGGGCGTGAACCACTCGCCGTTCTTCAACGTGATGGACGAGAGCGCGCTGGAGGTGGGTGTCCGGGCTCAGGCGCTGACCGCCCTGGACTACCTGGCGACGGCCAAGCGCTAGGCGCGGGGGTCGGCCTCGTCCGGCTCGGGCTCGGGTAGGGGGCGTGCGAGGTCTTCCGCAGCGTCGTTGACGCTGACCGCGTGCTCGACCGCGGTCGGCGCCTCCGGCTCGTTCAGGCGCAAGGCTTCCATCGCCTTGCCGCCCTCGTGCCCGAAGAGGCTGCGCAAGCGAACGTCCATCTGTGGAAACGGGATCTCGATGCACGCCCGTTCCAGGGCCTCGGCAATCGCCCAGGTGTAGGCCGCCTGCATGGCGCCCGGCCGCTTCACCGCGTCCAGCGTCGGCCAGACGAGGAGCTCGAAGTCGAGGCCAGAGTCGCCGAAGCCAGTCAGCCAGACCTGGCTTCGGCGATCCTCGGACTCGGGCATCGTGAACGGCACGCTGCGGGCGGCTTCCAACACCACCTCCCGCACCCTGTTTCGGTCCGAGCCGTAGGCCACGCTGAACGGGATGTGGATGCGGCTCGTACGGTTGCGCAGCGTCCAGTTCACGACTGGACCGTCGATGAACTTGGAGTTCGGGACGATGACATCGATGTTGTCGTTCGTGCGGATGCGGACGGCCCGCGGGGCGATCTCCTGAACCAGCCCCCGCTTGCCGTCCTCCAGTTCCACGTAGTCGCCGACGTTGAGCACCCGGTCGAAGATCAGGACCAGACCTGAAACGAACTCCTTCACGATGCCCTGCAGGCCGAGGCCCACGCCCACGCCGACCGCGCCAGCGAAGATCGCCAGACTGGAGAGGTTGAGCCCCACCGTGGACAGCCCCGCGACCAAGCCGATCAGCGTCAGACCGTAAGTGGTCAGCTTCTCAACGATATAGAGCGCCTCCCGCCCATGCCGGGAACGACCGCGAAGCCGTCGAATGGCCACTCCGGCCAGTCGTGCTAAGACGACGGCGACCGTGAAGACGAGCACGCCCGCCACCACGCCGCCAAGGGTCACTGGGGTTCGGCCGATCGCGAACAATACGATGCCGCGGATGTCCTCGAGGTCGCCCATGGGTGCGCCAACGCCGGTGAAGCGTCGCCGTTCCGGCTTCCGCCACGTCCCTCTTGCCGTTCAAACGATCGTTCGGCACGGTGAACGCCGATAACAAACGGAGGGAACGGCATGGCGGACGATCTGGGGTTCGACCCGAACGCGCTGGCTGAGAAGTACCGAGCCGAGCGCGACCGCCGCGTCCGTACGGAAGGCAACGAGCAGTATGTCGAGATGGTGGGCCAGTTCGCTCACTATCTCGAGGATCCCTACGTCGAGAAGCCCTTGGCCCGAGAGCCGCTTACGGACGACACCGAGGTCGTGATCATCGGCGGCGGTTTCGGCGGGCTCCTGGCCGGCGCGCGCCTGCGCGAGGCCGGGATCCAGGACCTGCGGATCATCGAAAAGGGCGGCGACTTCGGCGGCACTTGGTACTGGAACCGCTACCCCGGTGCGGCCTGTGACATCGAGAGCTATGTCTATCTGCCGCTGCTGGAAGAGCTGGGCTTCATGCCCGAGCGCAAATACTCACGTGCGCCGGAGATCATGCGCTACAGCGCCCAGATCGCCGAGAAGTACGACCTCTACAAGAACGCCTGCCTGCAGACCGAGGTGAAGGCCGTCCGCTGGGACGCCGACGCCGCGCGCTGGATCATCGAGACCAACCGCGGCGACGCCATGAAGGCGAAGTTCGTGATCATGGCCAACGGTCCGCTTCATCGGCCCAAGCTGCCCGGCATTCCCGGCGTCGAAGGCTTCAAGCGTCACAGCTTCCACACCAGCCGCTGGGACTACGACTACACCGGCGGCGACTCCCTGGGAGGCCTGACGAACCTCAAGGACAAGCGCGTCGGTATCATCGGCACCGGCGCCACCGCCGTGCAGTGCATCCCGCATCTCGGCGAATGGGCCAAGGAGCTCTACGTCTTCCAGCGCACCCCATCGTCGATCGACGTCCGCAACGACCGGCCAACCGACCCGAAGTGGGCCGCCAGCCTGCAGCCTGGGTGGCACCAGCACCGGATGGACAACTTCAACATCCTGGTCTCGGGCGGCTTCGCCGAGGAGGACCTCGTCAACGACGGCTGGACCGACATCATCGGCAACATCCTGCTGCTGGCGCGGCGCAAGGCCGAGGCTGGCGAGCCGGTCGCGAACCCCGCCGAGCTGATGCAACTCGCCGACTTCAAGAAGATGGAGCAGGTGCGGGCCCGGGTGGACAAGGAGGTCAAGGACCCCGCTGTCGCCGAGGCGCTGAAGCCCTGGTACAATCAATTCTGCAAGCGGCCGTGTTTCCATGACGAGTACCTGGCCACGTTCAACCGGCCGAACGTCCACCTGATCGACACTCAGGGCCGCGGCGTCGAGCGGATCACCGAGACCGGCGTCGTCGCCAACGGCCAGGAGTTCGAGGTCGACTGCCTGATCTACGCCACCGGCTTCGAGGTCGGCACCGACTACGCCCGCAGGGCCGGCTACCAGGTCTACGGCAAGGATGGGCAGACCCTCTCCGGCAAGTGGGCCAACGGCATGGAGACCTTCCACGGCTTCCACGTCCGCGGCTTCCCGAACCTCTTCGTGGTCTCTACGGGTCAGTCGGGGTTCTCGGCCAACTTCCCGCACATGCTGAACGAGCAGGCCAACCACCTCGCCTACATCATCCGCCACGCGACCGATCGTCAGGTTCGCACCCTGGAGGCGTCGGCCGAGGCCGAAAGCGCCTGGGTCGACACCATCGTGAAGCTATCGGCGATGCGCGATCAGTTCCTCAAGGAATGCACCCCCGGCTACTACAACAACGAGGGGAAGGTGGAGCTGATGAACAAGAAGAACACCTCCTACGGCGCGGGCCCGGTGGCCTTCGCCAAGGTGCTCGACGACTGGCGGGCCGAGGGCGAGCTGAAGGGGCTCGAACTCAACACCTGAGGCGGCCTGCACTGCATCTGCACGCGGTGCGGATCACCCCCTGACGACGGCCGGCTACAGCCAGGCCGTCGTTCATGAGGGTCAATCGATGCACGTTCAAGCCGTTGACGCGCCGGCCGCGGGCCGGAACATGCGCCGCATGCCCAACGTCCTGGTTGTCGATGACGACCCCCACATCCGCCAGCTCCTGGTCTTCGCTCTGGAGAAGGCCGGCCTGTCGGCCCGCGAGGCCGAGGACGGTGAAGCGGCGCTCACCCAGATCGGCCAGGCCTCGCCGGACCTCGTCATCCTGGACATCAACATGCCCAAGCTGGACGGCCTGGAGGTGTGCCGGCGGCTGCGGGCGCAGGGCGAGCTGCCGATCCTGTTCCTCTCTTCCCGGGACGACGAGATCGACCGTGTGCTCGGCATCGAGCTGGGCGCCGACGACTATGTGGTCAAGCCGTTCAGCCCTCGTGAGGTGGTGGCCCGCGTGCAGGCCATCCTGCGTCGCGCCCGAGCGCCGACGCCGCCGGCCGCCGACGGCCGGCTGGCGCAGGGGCAGTTGACCCTCGACCAGGAGTCCTGGACCGCAACCTGGAGCGGCCGGGAGGTGGCGCTGACGGTCACGGAGTTCGGCATCCTGAAGATCCTGATCGGCGCGCCTTCTCGGGTCTTTACCCGCGACGCCATCATCGATCGCCTGCACGGTCCGGGTTTCGCGATCACGGACCGCACCATCGACAGCCACGTCCGCAATCTGCGCAGCAAGTTCGCGGCCTTCGGGGGACACGATGTCGTCGAGACCCGCGCTGGCGTGGGCTATCGTCTCGGCCCCTGTCAGGGCGGAGCGGCTTGATCGAACGCTTCAAGGACTGGGTGGGGAGCTGGTGGCCACGGATGCGGCTGCGCACCATCCTGTTCGCGGTGCTGCTGTTTGCTGCGGCCATGCCGTTGATTGGGATGGTCTCGCTTCGGGTCTATGAAAACACGCTGGTGCGCCAGACCGAAGCGGAGCTGGTCGCGCAGGGCGCGGCCCTTGCGGCCGTCGCCTCGCTGAGCTGGCCGGACGCCGCGCCGCAGCCGCCGCGGCCCAAAGACCCGCCGCCCGGCTACTTCAGCCCCGAATTCACTACCATCGACCTCAGCCGCGACCCCGTGCTGCCCGAACGCCCGCCGGCCCGGCGGACGACGCAGACGGCCGACCCCGAGGCTGCGCGCGTGGCCCGTGGCCTCGCGCCGATCGTGGAGCGCACGCTTCGAACCACCCTGGCGTCGGTGGCGATGATGGACGCGCGCGGCGTCATAGTTCTTGGGCCGCACCTGGGCGGCTCGTACGCCGACCTGCCGGAGGTCCGCGATGCGCTGAAGGGAGACTCCCGTACGGTCTTGCGGGTGAACGGCGACATTTCGCCCCGCTACCGCTTCGAATGGCTCTCCAAGGCCTCGACGATCCGCCTGCACTACGCGCGCCCGATCGTGGTGGACGGGGACGTGAGAGGCGTCCTGCTGATCTCGCGGTCCCCGCGCGCCCTGTTCCGGGGGCTGTACGAGGACCGGGGCAAGTTCCTGCTCGCCATCGGGGTCATCTTCGGCGTGCTGGTGCTGCTGGCCAGCCTGGTCTCGCGCGGCGTGACGCGGCCGGTCGAGAAGCTGTCGGCCGCGGCCCGCGAAGTGGCGGCGGGTGGGGGCGAGATCCCTGCGACGCCCCGCACCGCCGCCGCCGAGATCCGCGATCTCTACGAGGACTTCGGCGCCATGGCGGAACGCATCGAACGCCGCAGCGCCTACCTGCGCGACTTCGCCGCCGCCGTCAGCCACGAGTTCAAGACGCCCCTGGCCGGTATCCGGGGCGCGGTCGAACTCCTCCAGGACCACTTCGACACCATGTCTCCGGAAGACCGGAGACGCTTCCTGACGAACATCGAGGGCGACAGCGAACGGCTGAGCCAGCTCGTCGGCCGTCTGCTGGACATGGCGCGCGCCGACATGGCGACGCCCGAGGCTGGAGCCGCCGTCGATCTCGTCGAGCCGCTTCGGCGCGTCGCCGACGCCCAGCTGCGACCGGAATTCGCGGTGACGGTCCAGGTGGCCAGGGATTTGCCGCTTGTGGCGGTCCCGGCCGCGACCATCGAGAGCGTGCTGGACGTCCTGCTTCAGAACGCCCGGCAGGCTGGCGCGCGGCGTGTCTCGGTCACCGCCGAGGCGACAGCGGAGGCCGTCCGCGTCGAAGTCACCGACGACGGGCCCGGGGTGTCGCCCGCGGACCGCGCGCGGCTGTTCGAGCCGTTCTTCACCAGTCGACGGGCCGAGGGGGGCACCGGGCTTGGTCTGTCCATCGCCCGCTCGCTGCTCGCCGCCAGTCACGCCACGATCACCCTGGCGGACGGGGAGGGCGCGACGTTCCAGCTCATACTGCCCCGGGCGGACAGCTAGGTCGGGTATCGACGTTCATCGATTCCGAGTTACGCTGGCGACTGGTGCGCTTGTCCGGAGGGGGGACATGGTTCAGCAGGCGATCGATAGCGGGCCCGGACGCGGCGCGCGGCCAGACTTCTACGTGGTGGTGGCTGCGCTCACGGCTCTGATCATCTTCCTTGGCTTCGCGCCGTCCTATTACCTGAAGCCTTTCATCCAGGCGCCGCCGCCTCTGACGCCGCTCTCGATGACCCACGGCCTCGTCTATACGGCGTGGATGGTTCTCTTCGTGATCCAGGCCTGTCTCGTCCCTGCGCGGCGGATCGCGCTCCATCGGCAGCTCGGCATGGTCGGCGCGATGCTGTTCGGCGCCATGATGGTGCTGGGCGTATCCACCGCAATCACCGCCGGCCGGCTGGGTCATGCGCCGCCGGGTTCGCCGCCGCCGCTGGTGTTCATGGCGCTGCCGCTCCTTGGCATTCCAGCGCTCATCGCCGTGGTCGGGCTGGCCCTGATGATGCGCCGCCGGCGCGACTGGCATCAGCGGCTGATGACCGCGGGCTTCATCATGATCGCCCAGCCGGCGATCGGACGGTTCTTCATCCCGGCTGGCGTGCCCCAATGGCAAATGCATGGATCGTTTGTCGTCATCGAGCTGATGCTGCTCGGGGTGACCCTTTGGGACAGCCGTCGGGAAGGGCGTGTTCACCCGGCCTGGCTGGTGGCGCTCGGCGCGACCGGACTCTTCCATCTTGCCGTCACCTGGGCGTTCGCCGGTGCGGGATGGTGGACAGCGCTCGCGGCCTGGCTGACCCGTGCGACCTGACCGCCTGCACGGCTTCTTCACGTCGGACTAGGCGCGGGCTGCATCTGGCGGGTCCAGGATCGCGCCCATGGACGAGCCTCTTCTTCCCACGCCCAGCGGCTATCGCCTCTCCCTCGCGGCTGCCGGGCAGGCCTGGTCCTGGCGGCTGACCACGCCTGAGGGTACCAGCCTGACCGGTCTCGCCCCGGACCGGACCAGCGCCCGGCGGTCAGCCGCCTTCGCCGCCTTCACCGCCGAGGCGCTGACACGGACCCGCCGCCGGCGGTTTTAGACCGTGGCCGTTCGGCGCGGGCGGCGCTGGGGTCAGCGGGTCAGGGTGACGTAGAGCTCGCTTTCGAGAACCCACTGGCCGGTGGCCTTTCGCCAGACCGCCAGATAGCTCCCGCCCATCTCGCGATCGGTCCAGCGCCCGGTCCAGCGTCCGCGTTCCGCCGCCCGCGCTCCGTTCGCATCGATCTCGACGTCGTCCGTCTCGCGGACATAGGCGATGAACTCCGGCTCGGCGAACTGGGCGGCGAAGGCTGCGACAACCTCGTCCACTCCGAGGATGAGCCCTCCGTCGCCGACGATCACCTTCACGTCTGGAATGAAGAAGGGCCGCAGGCGGGCGGCCTCGTGCGCGGCGATCAGCTTGTTGGTCAGCTTGCGGCGGGCGCGAATGGCGTCGGCAGGGGCGGTCATGCCGACGTGCTTAGGCCGCGCGGCAGGGGCGCGCCAGGGCAAGGGTTGGGTCGCCGACTTGCGTTCAAGCCCGTCGCCTGCTTTAGTTGACGAAATCGTCAGATAGCGGGGAGGCGACGCCATGAGCGTCATCAGGATCGAAGACGTGGCCTTCGTGCGCTTCCGGGCGCCGGACCTGGCGCAGATGCGCGCCTTCCTTGAGGACTTCGGGCTCGTTGTCGTGGAGGAGACCGCTGACCGGCTGGTCGCGCGCGGGGCAGGGACATCGCCGGTCGCCCACGTCACCGAGCGCGGGGAACCCGGCTTCCTGGCTGTCGGCTTCCGCGCCGCCAGCCTTGAGGACCTGGAGGCGCTGGCTGCTCACGAGGGCCTGGCCGTCGAGCCGCTCGACACTCCCGGCGGCGGCCACCGCGTTGTCCTGGCCGACCCTGACGGTCACCGGGTCGAGGTGGTCGCGGGCCAGGCGGCGGCCGAACCGCTCGCGACCCCGGCCGCCCAGGCCTGGAACATCGCAGCCGGCCACGACCGGCTGCGCCGCACCAAACGCTTCGCGGCGGGTCCCGCCCATGTCCTGCGCCTGGGCCACGTCGTGCTCAACGTCTCCGACTTCCGCGCCTCCGAGCGTTGGTACAAGGACCGCTTCGGCTTCATCACCTCTGATGAGATCCAGGTCGCACCCGAGTTCGCGCTCGGGGCTTTCATGCGCTGCGACCGAGGCGACACGCCTACAGACCACCACACTCTGTTTCTCGCCCAGAGCCCCAAGGGGCCGGGCTTCAATCACGCCGCCTTCGAGGTGGCCGACCTCGACGACCTGATGCTGGGGCACCAACGCCTCAAGGACGCCGGCCGGCACGCCGAGTGGGGCGTCGGCCGTCACATCCTGGGCAGCCAGGTCTTCGACTACTGGCGCGACCCCTGGGGTCACACGCTGGAGCACTGGACCGACGGGGACCTCTTCACCGCCGCCGACGGCTCGAACGTCGCCACCCTGCAGGACCTCTTGGGCGTCCAGTGGGGCCCCGCCGCACCCCCGACCATGGCCTGAATTCAGAGGACTCCCATGAAACTCGCCACCTTCGACGCGGGCGCAGGCCCGCAGTTGGGCGCCGTCGTCGGCGACCGCATCGTCCCCCTCGGCGCTGGGCTGCCCGTCGAGATGACCGCCCTGATCGCCGCCTGGCCGCAGGTCGAGGCCAAGGTCCGCACTGTGGTTGAGGCCCAGGCGGACGCCGTCTCGCTGGACCAGGTGCGACTGCTCGCGCCGATCCGCCGCCCCGGCAAGATCATGGCCATCGGCCTGAACTACGCCGACCACATCGCCGAGAGCAATCTGGGCACGCCGGAGCACCAGGTCTGGTTCTCCAAGGCGCCTACCGCCGCCAACGGACCCTATGATCCGATCCAGGTGCCCAGGGTCTCCCAGGCGCTCGACTACGAGGCCGAGTTGGTGGCCGTGATCGGGCAGGGCGGCCGCCACATCACCCGCGAGGACGCGCCCGCCGCCATCTTCGGCTACTGCTGCGGCAACGACGCCACCGAGCGGGCCTGGCAGCACCGCACGCCGCAGTGGGTGCTGGGCAAGTCGTTCGACACGCACGCGCCGTTCGGTCCGTGGATCACCACGGCCGACGAGGTCCCCGACCCGCACGCCCTCGGCATCCGCTGCCTCGTCAACGGCGAGGAGCGCCAAAGCTCCAACACCCGCCACCTGGTCTTCGACGTCTGGGACCAGGTCGAGCACCTCAGCCACGCCATGACCCTGGAGCCCGGCGACCTGATCTTCACCGGCACGCCGGGCGGCATCGGCGCGGCCATGAAGCCCATGCGGTTCCTGAAGGACGGCGACCGGGTCCGCGTCGAGATCGACGGCCTGGGCGCCCTCGACAACCCCTGCGCCAACGAGGTGTGATCATGGCCGCGTTTGACGAATGCGACGTGCTCATCGTCGGCCTGGGCCCCGTGGGCGCCGCCTTGGCGGCGCTGCTGGTCGACGCCGGCGTCTCGGTGATCGCCATTGACCGCGACACCGAGATCTATCCAATGCCCCGCGCGGTCCACCTCGACCACGAGATCATGCGGATTCTGCAGCAGCTCGGCGTCGCCGAGCAGGTGCGCCGCAACGCCCGTGAGCTGCCGGCCTACGAATTCCGCGCCGCGGACGGCCAACTGCTCATGTGCCTGGATCCGCCGGCGCAGACGCCCTCGGGCTGGGCGGCCGGCTACATGTTCCACCAGCCCAGCCTGGAGCGAGCCCTGCGCGACGTCCTCGCCGGCTCGCCACTGGCCGACGTGCGCCTGGGCTGCGCCTTCGAACGCCTGACGCAGGACGCCGAGGGCGTCACGGCCGAGATCCGCGACGCCGATGGCCCGGCGACGATCCGGGCCAACTACCTGGTCGGCTGCGACGGAGGCTCCAGCGCCGTCCGCGCCGCGACCGGCGGGCGGCTATTCGACTATCAGTTCGACGAGCCGTGGCTGGTGGTCGACGTGAAGGTGCTGCCCGGCGCGCGCACGCCGGACGTCAACCTGCAGATCTGCGACCCCGCCCGGCCCACGACCTGTGTGCTCAGCGGCCCGGGGCGGCATCGGTGGGAGTTCATGCTGTTGCCGGGCGAAGCGGTCGACGCCATGTTGGCCGACGAGGTTATCCAGTCGCTCATCGCGCCTTGGGACTGCGGGCCCGTGGAGATCGAGCGCCGCGCCGTATATCGTTTCCACGGGCTGGTGGCGGAGACTTGGCGCCAGCAGCGGGTGCTGCTGGCGGGGGATGCGGCCCACCAGACGCCGCCTTTCGCGGGACAGGGGATGTGCTCGGGCCTGCGTGACGCGGCCAATCTCGCCTGGAAGCTGGCCGCCGTCCTGCGCGACGGGGCGGATGAGACCCTGCTCGACACCTATCAGGCCGAGCGCGAGCCCCATACGCGGGCGCTGATCGAGCTGGCCATCGGCATGGGCCGGGTGGTCTGCGCGCTGGACCCTGCCGCCGCCGCCGCGCGCGACGCCGAAATGCTGGCCCGCCGGGCGGCCGGGGCGCCGCCGCTGCCGCCGATTCGGCCGGCGCCGTTCGCTACTGGCTGCATCCTGGCCGGCTCGCCCGGCGCTGGCGGGATGTTCCCGCAGCCGACGGCGGGCGAGGGGGTGCGACGCTTGCGCCTGGACGACGCGCTGGGTGGCGGCGCCTGGCTGATCACTCGCGCGCCGGCGCCGGTCTCGGCGCGCGGCGTCGAGGTGGTCTGCGTCCAGGACGACCTGATCGCGCCCTTCCGCGCCGGCGTCCTCGCCTGGCTGGAGGCGCAGGACGCCCCGGCCGTGCTGGTTCGCCCCGACCGCTACGTCTTCGGGACCGGGGAGCCGGCCGCGCTGCTGGCAGCCTGGGACCGCGCCCTGGCGCCGCTCCAGCGCGCCGCCTGATCGTCAGGGAACCCTTCGATGCTTCGCCTCCACCACGCCCCCATGGCGTGTTCGCTCGCCAGCCGCTTCGCCCTGGCCCTCTCAGGCCTGCCGCACGAGATCGTCGTAGTCCGCACGACCCGGGGCGAGCAGAAGGCGCCGGCCTATCTGCAGATTAACCCGCGCGGAAAGGTTCCCGCCCTCGAGACAGGCGACGGGGTCCTGACCGAGTCCACGGCCATCCTGCCTTACATCGCTGACCTCGCGCCCGCGTCCGGACTCCTACCGCCGGTGGGCACGTTCCAGCGCGCCCAGGCCCAGAGTTGGCTCTCGTTCCTGTCCAGCACCCTGCACGCCGCGCTCTCGGCGGCGATGTTCCCGCCGCCCGGCTGCGACAGCGACGCCGCCCGCGACGCGGCGCTCGAACGCGTGGCCGCCGCCCTCGCCGACATCGACACCCGGCTCGACGGCCGCGACCACCTGCTGGACGCCTTCAGCGTCTGCGACCTCTACCTGCTCACGTTCCTGATGTGGCGCGCCGCGCCGGCCTTCGCGGGCCGCTTGCCCGCTTACCCGAATCTCGACCGGTTCCAGCAGGCGCTGCTTGCGCGTCCGGAGCTCGTCGCGATCCTGGGCGAGGAGATGAGGTTGAGATCGGAGGTCTGAACGTGACTCCGGCTGAGCGCCGTAACCCTCGCGCCGAACGCACACGCGCGGCGCTGATCGCCGCGGGGCGCCGGCTGTTCTGCGAGCGGCCGGTCGACGCCGTCACCGTGGACGACATCGTCCAGGCGGCCGAGGTCGGGAAGGGCAGCTTCTACAACCACTTCACCGACCGTGAGGGGCTCGTTCGCGCCATCTCGGCCGAGATCCGGGGCAGAATCGAGCGCGCTGTCGACCGCGCCAACGCCGAGGTCGAGGATCCGGCCCGACGGGTCGCCCGCGCGGTCTGCACCTATCTCCGCTTTGCCCTGGACGAGCCCGAGCGCGCGGGCGTGCTGGTGCGCGTCCACAGCGGGCATACCTCGATGAGCGCGCCGCTTAATCGCGGCTTGGTGGACGACGTCTCGGCCGGCCTCGCGGCCGGCCGCTTTGTCGTCCCGACGCTCGAAGCCGCCGTGCTCTACGTTCTAGGCGTGACGCAGCTGGCCCTCGTTCGAGTGGTTCAGGAGCCGACCTCCAGCCTGGCCGTCAGCCTCTCCCAGCAGATGTTGTCGCTTCTGCTCCGCGGCTTGGGCCTGGCGGGCGGCGAGGCCGACCAGATCGCCGCCCAGGCCAGCGAGGAGATCGTACGCCAGGGCGCCTACGCCGCCGCCTTTCAGGACCCTTCCGGAGCCGCCCATTGAGCCCGCGACCGCTGACGCCCTTCGAGGGCATGGACATCCGCACCCCGATCGACAACCAGGCGGTCCATCGGGGCGACCACCCGTTCCTGATCTGGGAGCCGTTCGAGGGCGGCGGCCGCACCTGGAGCTATGCGGAATTCGCTCATGATGTCCGACGTTTCGCCGCGGGTCTTCAGGCGCGCGGGGTCCAGCTCGGCCAGCGGATCATCGTCCACCTCGACAACTGCCCGGAGTCGGTGATCGCTTGGCTGGGCTGCGCCTACGCCGGGGCGGTGGCCGTGACCACCAACGCCAAGTCCGCCAAGGACGAGCTGGCCTACTTCGCCACGCATAGCGGGGCTGTCGGCGCGGTCACCCAGCCGAAGTTCGCTGCGCTGCTGGCCGAGTCCGCACCGCACCTGCCCTGGGTCGTCGTGACGGAGACGGACAACGGCGCGCCGGCGCAGGACGACGTGGCCGCCTTCGAGGCCTTCGACGCGCTGCTCGGCGACCCGGGCGCCCTGGCGTCGCGGCCGCATGATCCGTGGGCGCACTTCGGCATCCAGTACACCTCTGGCACGACGGCCCGGCCCAAGGCCGTGCTCTGGACCCACGCCAACGCCCTGTGGGGCGCGCGTATGTGCGCCCAGAACGAGGACCTGCGGCCCGACGACGTCCACCTGACGCACCTGCCGCTGTTCCACACCAATGCTCAGTCCTACTCGGTGCTGGCGGCGCTGTGGGCCGGGGCGACGGTGGTGCTCATGCCGCGCTTCTCGGCCTCCCGCTTCTGGGACGTCTCGCTGAAGCACGGAGCCACGTGGAGTTCGCTGGTGCCGTTCTGCGCCAAGGCCCTGGCCAGCCAGCCGGTCCCGAAGGACCACCGCTACCGCTTCTGGGGCAACGGGGTATGCGAGCCGGCGTGGGACCGCCTGTTCGGCGTCAAGACCATCGGCTGGTGGGGCATGACCGAGACGATCACCCACGGCACGGTCGGCTCCGCGCACCAGCCTGACGCGCCGATGTCGATGGGCCGCCCGTCGCCGGCCTATGAGATCCATGTCCTGGACGAGCACGGCGAGCCGGTGGCGCCCGGCGAAGTGGGCGACCTCTTCGTCGGCGGCCAGCGAGGCGTGTCGCTGTTCCTGGAATACGCGGGCGATCCCGCCGCCACCGCCGCGGCCTTCCGCCCGGACGGCCTGTTCATCACCGGCGACCGCGTGCGTCGGGGCGAGGACGGCTTCCTCTATTTCGCCGACCGCTCGAAGGACATGCTCAAGGTCGGCGGCGAGAACGTGGCCGCCTCCGAGATCGAGCGGGTGATCGCCGGGGTTCCCGGCGTATCCGAGGTGGCGGTGGTCGCCATGCGCCACCCGATGCTGGACGAGGCCCCGGCGGCCTTCGTGATCGCGACGCCTGGCGCGCCGGACGACCTGGCGGACCTGATCGCAGCGGCGTGCGCCACGGGCCTGGCCGCCTTCAAACGCCCGCACCTCATCCGTCTGGTCGACAGCCTGCCGCGCTCCACTCTGGAAAAGGTCGCCAAGGCCGAACTGCGGGCCATGCTGGCTGAGGAGATGGCGGCGGCGGAGTGAGGACTAGGGTTCCCCGTCGCAGGCATCGACCAGCGCGCGGAGCAGGCCGTCCTTGTCCACCAGGGGTTTCAGCCCGTCGCGGACGACGCGCTGCGTCCCGGCGTCCAATGGATTGAGACCCGCCCACTGCTGGTCGGCGATCCCCACTTCCACCTCGATCTGCGGTCCCAGAGACGCCCGCCACGCCCGGGTGACGCCATAGGTCTCGGGCGCCATGGTCACTGAAGCAAAGCCGATCTCGCGCAGAACCTGCCGGAGCCAGCCGTCGTTCGCCGCCCAGTGGTCGCGATCCGTCGCCAGCAGCATGAGGTCCAGGTCGGAGTCGGGGCGCGCCGCCCCTCGGACCCATGAGCCCACCAGGGCGAGGGCCCGGCAGCCGGGTTCGATCCGCGCCCACGCGGCCAGTCCGTCCTGCAGGCGTCGGGCGTCGTCGGGCGTCATGTGGCGACGCTATCGCGGCGCTCGCGCCGCCCGCAATCCACTCGCGCGACGCGCGTTGGCGCGCGAATACTCGCAATGATTATCCATTTTCGCTTGTCAGTTGTATTTGCGGATCAACGCCTCCCCATAATGGGTCGATGCGACAATATTCTACATCCTCAGTTAAGTGCCGCGCGAGTGTAGGTGAGCGACGAAATGTGACGTCCACCTCGAGGAGGCCAGCCGGTTTCCATTGATGAGGGCGGGCCAAATGTTTGCGCGGTCCTAAGAATTGTTAACCACAACTGTCCTGAAGGTCGGATCTGGCGACCCAAGCGACGCGCGTCTCGCAGGCGAGGTCGACTTCCGGCGCGCGGGCACGGGCGCCGATCCCGGCGGTCCCGCGCCGCATCGGTCCTTTCACACTATCCCGGTGAAGTTTGCGGCGATCTGCGCGCTGGCCTTCGGATGGATGGGACTCAGCATCTGGCTGTCGCAGCCGTGGTTGCAGGACCTGTCGGCGGTCACACATCCGCTCTTCGCCCTGACGGCCATCACCTTCATCGCCTACGTGCCGGGGTTCATGAACGCTTTCGTGTTCGGGACGCTGCTCCTGGATCGACGTCCCCCGCGCGTGCGCCCGGCCGCCTATCCCCCGGTCAGTATCCTGATCGCCGCCTACAATGAGGCCGGCGCGATCCGCGACACGCTGCTCAGCCTGTCGCGGCAGGACTATCCGGGCGAGGTGGAGATCGTGGTCCTGAACGACGGCTCCACAGATGGGACCGCGGACGTCGTGCGCGCCGCGATCGACGACCTGCCGTTCTCGGCCAGCTTCCATGTCCGGTTGGTGGACTTTCCCCGCAACGCCGGGAAGGCGACGGTGCTGAACCGCGGTCTCAGCCGCGCGCGCCATGACCTGATCGTCACCGTCGATGGGGACTCCTGGATCCATCCCGACGGGCTCACGCATCTGGTCGAGCGCATCCTCTCGGACCCGCCCGAGACCCAGGCCGTGGCCGGCTCGATCATGGTGCGGAATTCGCGCCACAATCTGCTAACGGCCGCCCAGGAGTGGGACTACTTCCATGGCATCGCCGCCGTGAAGCGCATGCAGAGCATGTTCCACGGCACGCTCGTCGCCCAGGGCGCCTTTTCGATCTATCGCCGCGAGGCGCTGGAGGCGGTCGGCGGCTGGCCGCCGTGCGTGGGCGAGGACATCGTCCTGTCCTGGGCGATCCTGGAGCGGGGCGACCGTATCGGACATGCGGAGGACGCCATCTGCTTCACCAATGTTCCGACGCGTCTCGGCGCTTTCGCTCAGCAGCGACGGCGTTGGTCGCGGGGCCTGATGGAGGCCTTCCGGGCGCATTGGCGGCTTCTGTTCAGGGCTCGTTTTCGGACGGTGTTCGTCTGGTGGAACCTCTGCTTCCCGCCGATGGACGTGATCTACACCTTCGTCTTCATCCCCGGCCTCGTCCTGGCGGCCTTCGGCCGTTACGAGATCGCCGGGCCGATCACCCTGGCGGTCTTGCCTCTGGCGGCGATCTGGAACCTGCTGATGTTCAAGGTCGAGCGGCGCACCTTCCGTCAGGAGCGTCTCAGGGTCCGCCACAACGTCTCCGGCTTCATGCTGTACGCCTTCGCCTACAACATGATCCTCCAGCCCATCTGCGTGCTGGGCTATGCGTCCGAGGCGCTGGGGCTTCGGAAGAGCTGGGGGCGGCCATGAGGCGCGGGCCGATCCTTGCGCTGCTGGTGCTCGGGGCGGCGCCGACAGCCGCGGCTGGTCAGGCGATCACGGTCGACGCCTTCACATCGTCCGACGCGGACAAGACCGAGGTCGCTCGGTTCGGCGCTAATGTGGACTGGCGGCGCGAAGGGCCCGACCGCCACCAGGGCGTCCGGGTCGAGACGGCCAGGTTCAGCCCGCTCGGACAGAAGACGACGGAGGACATCCGAGTCTACTACCGCCAGGCGGACGTCGCAGGGGACTGGACCTGGAAGGCCCAGGTGGGAACCGACGGTGACACCGTGCTCGGCGCCCTCAACGCCCACAACAACGCCCGCTGGCGTCAGGAGTATTTCGTCGAACGCGAGATCATCGAGACACCGCAGGGGCTCGCGCGGGGCGTCTACTACACCTTTGCGGGCGCGGCCCTGGACCTGCCGATCGATGCGCGGAACACGCTGACGGCGGTGGGCGCCGTGCAGGCGTTCACGGGCCGGAACGAGCGGCTCCACCTCAGGGCCAGCTACGTCCACGTCGTGCAGCCCGAGTGGGGGCTCACCGCCCAACTCCGCTCGCGCTGGTTCCACAGCAGTGACCCAGGCGAATACGACTATTTCTCGCCTCGGAACTTCATCCAGGTGACGCCGACCTTGCAGATCCGCCGCCGGACGCACGGCTGGCGCTACGTCGTGGCGGCCGGCCTGGGCGCACAGAAGCAGACGGGCGGCAAGTGGCGCGCGGCGCGGACGGTGAGCGGCCAACTCACCAGCCCGCCTGCCCAGCATGGCTGGGCGTTGGATGCAGCCTTCGCCTACAGCAACACGCCGGTGGGCGCGGGCTACACCTACGACTACCGCCAGTTCAGCTTCGGGCTGACGCGGGCCTTCTAGATTTCCGACGCGCCTACGCCGGGTTGGCGGCCAGGCGCTTGTCCAGATAGGCGCCGACGCGGGATTCCACGTCGGGCAGGTTTTCCATCCAGAAGTGGCTGGCGCCCTCGACCACGTCGTAGTCGATGACGATGCCCTTCTGGGTGCGCAGCTTGGAGACGACGCGCTCGACATCGATCGGCGGCACCACGGTGTCGGATCCGCCGTGCAGGATCAGGCCCGAGGCGGGGCAGGGGGCCAGGAAGCTGAAGTCATAGGCGTTGGTCGGCGGCGAGACCGAGATGAAACCGTCCGTCTCCGGCCGGCGCATCAGGAGCTGCATGCCGACCCAGGCGCCGAAGGAATAGCCGGCCACCCAGCACTGGCTGGCGGCGGGATTGGTGCTCTGCAGCCAGTCCAGCGCCGTCGCCGCGTCGGCGAGTTCGCCGATACCGCCGTCGAACTCGCCCTGGCTGCGGCCCACGCCGCGGAAGTTGAAGCGCAGGACCGAAAAGCCCCGCTTCATGAACAGGTGAAAGAGTTGCACGGCGACGGGGTTGTTCATCTGCCCGCCCGCCTTGGGGTGCGGATGGAGGATCAGGGCTACGGGAGCCGTCTCGCTCTTGCCCTGGGAGTAGCGCCCCTCGATCCGCCCGGCTGCACCGGTCAGCACCACCTCTGGCATTCGATCCCTCTTCGGCCCTGGAATACTTGACTGCTGCGCTAGGTCTTCCTAAGTCCCGACCAGCCGGTTGGACCGGTCCCGCGCAAGGCGGCGGCTTGTAACATAGGGTCGCCGCGAAACGCGAGAAAACTGCACTGGACCGCATCGCATGCGTCTCTCCACGAAAGGCCGCTACGCCGTCATGGCCATGGCCGACCTCGCGCGCCGGGAAAGCGACGCCTCCCGGGCCGTCGCCCTGGCCGATATCGCGTCGCGCCAGGAGATCTCGCTCTCTTACCTGGAGCAGCTGTTCGCGCGGCTGCGCCGCAAGGGCCTGGTGAAGAGCGCGCGCGGCCCTGGCGGCGGCTACCGACTGGCGCGCGCCGCCGAGGCCACCACCATCGCCGACATCGTGCACGCCGTGGACGAGCCCCTGCGGGCCACCCGCTGCCAGGCGTCGAAGGGCTGCATGATGAAAGGCGAGCGCTGCCTGACCCACGACCTGTGGGCGGACCTGGGCGCGCAGATCGAGGGCTACCTGTCGTCGGTCAGCCTGGCCGACGTGATCGGCGGGCGGCTGCGCCAGGATCGGGCCGCGGCATGAGCGTCTATCTCGACCACAACGCCACGACCCGCGTGCGGCCCGAGGCCATCGCGGCCATGGTCTCGACCATGGAGAAGGTGGGCAACCCGTCCTCCATCCACGCCGCCGGCCGCGCGGCGCGAGCGACGATGGAAGAGGCCCGCGGCCATGTGGCGACCCTGATCGCGGCGCCGGCCTCCACCGTCATCTTCACCAGCGGCGGCACCGAGGCCAATGCGATCGCTCTCGAAAGCGCGGTCGCCGCGGGGTCCCGTCGTCTGATCATCTCGGCCATCGAGCATCCCAGCATCGTCGATACGGCCGCGGCCTCGGACGCCGCGGTCGAGGTCATGCCGGTGACCTCCGACGGCGTGGCTGATCTCGACTGGCTACGCGGCCGCCTGGCGCGCTGGGACGCCGCCGACGGCCGCCCGTTCGTCGCCCTGATGCTCGCCAACAACGAAACCGGAGTGATCCAGCCCGTCCAGGCCGCCGCCGAGCTGGTCCGCGCCGCCGACGGCTGGATGCACGTCGACGCGGTCCAGGCCGCCGGCAAGATCGACGTCGACAGCCGTGCGCTGGGGGCCGACACACTCTCGATCTCCGCCCACAAGATCGGCGGGCCGATGGGCGTGGGCGCCCTGACCTTCGGGCCCCGCGCGGTTCTCTCCCGGCGCCAGCACGGCGGCGGCCAGGAGCGCGGCCGGCGCGGCGGGACGGAAAATCTACCCGGAATCAGTGGGTTCGGCGCGGCGGCTAACTCGGTTCACAATGCGAAGACAGGCGGGTCCTGTCCGATCGCGATCGTCGAGCGCCTCAAGGCCTCTGGCGCGGTCGTCGTCGCCGAGAGCGCGCCCCGCCTGCCCAACACGCTCTGCCTCGTCACGGCCGGCTGGACCTCCGACCTGCAGGTGATGGCCCTGGATCTCGCCGGCGTCATGGTCAGCGCCGGTTCCGCCTGCTCGTCGGGCAAGGTGAAGGCCAGTCCTGTCCTAGCCGCCATGAACCTCGGCGATCTCGCCGCCTGCGCCATCCGCGTCAGCGGCGGCTGGAACACCACCGAAGCCGACTGGGCCGCGTTTGCCGCCGCCTGGTTGGAAGCCCATGCCCGCCACGCCGCACGGCGGAAGGAAGTCGCCTGATGGCCGCCGTCAAACAGACCGTCGAACACGTCCAGGCGCTGGAGCGGTACAAGCACGGCTTCGTCACCGACATCGACCAGGAGTATGCGCCGAAGGGCCTCAACGCCGACATCGTCCGCTTCATCTCGGCCAAGAAGGACGAGCCCGAGTGGATGCTGCAGTGGCGCCTGGAGGCGTTCGAGCGCTGGCTGGCGCTGGAGGAGCCTGACTGGGCCAAGGTCAGCTTCCCCCGCATCGACTACCAGGACCTCCATTACTATGCCGCGCCCAAGGCGAAGGAGGGCCCGAAGAGCCTCGATGAGGTCGATCCGGATCTGCTCGAGACCTACAAGAAGCTCGGCATCCCGCTGAAGGAACAGGAGGTTCTGGCCGGCGTGCAGGGCGCGCCGCGCTACGCGGTCGACGCGGTGTTCGACAGCGTCAGCGTCGTCACCACCTTCAAGAAGGAGCTGGCCCAGGCCGGCGTCATCTTCTGCTCGATGAGCGAGGCGATCCGCGAGCATGGCGATCTCGTGCGGCAGTACCTAGGCTCGGTCGTGCCGGTGAGCGACAACTACTTCGCCTGCCTGAACAGCGCGGTCTTCTCGGACGGCAGCTTCGTGTATGTGCCGCCGGGCGTGCGCTGCCCCATGGAGCTCAGCACCTATTTCCGGATCAACGCCGAGAATTCGGGTCAGTTCGAACGCACCCTGATCATCGCCGACAAGGGCGCCTACGTCTCGTACTTGGAAGGCTGCACGGCCCCGATGCGGGACGAGAACCAGCTCCACGCCGCTGTGGTCGAGCTGGTCGCCCTGGACGACGCGGAGATCAAATATTCCACGGTCCAGAACTGGTACCCGGGCGATCCCGAGACGGGGAAGGGCGGCATCTACAACTTCGTCACCAAGCGCGCCGATTGCCGAGGCGATCGCTCAAAAGTGAGCTGGACCCAGGTCGAGACCGGCTCCTCGATCACCTGGAAGTATCCATCCTGCGTCCTGCGAGGCGAGGGCAGCTCGGGCGAGTTCTACTCGATCGCCATCACCAATGGCCGCCAACAGGCCGATACGGGCACCAAGATGATCCATCTGGGCGCCAACACGCGCTCGCGGATCATCTCCAAGGGAATCAGCGCGGGCCGCAGCAGCAACACCTATCGCGGCCTGGTCTCGGCCCACCCCAAGGCCAAGGGCGCGCGCAACTTCACCCAGTGCGACAGCCTGCTGATCGGCAAGACCTGCGCGGCCCATACCGTGCCCTACATCGAGGCGCGTAATGGCCAGTCGGTCTTCGAACACGAAGCAACGACAACGCGGCTATCCGAAGATCAACTTTTCTATGCGATGCAGCGTGGCCTGTCTCAGGAGGAAGCCGTCCAGCTCCTCGTGAACGGGTTCGTGAAGGACGTGCTGCAGGAGCTGCCCATGGAGTTCGCCGTCGAGGCGCAGAAGCTGGTCGCGATCTCCCTGGAAGGGAGTGTCGGATGAGTGGCCGACCTACCCATGAAGGGGAACAGACGGCGGTGGACGCCGACGGAGCGATGCTCCGGGAATGGGACGGTGTGGTGCTGGTGCGCGCGCTGACGCCCACGGCCCAGGGCAACTGTGAAGCGATGCCCGATGTGATCCCGGCGGGAACCCGGGCGACGGCCATCACGCTGCTCGACGCCGAGAAGGGTGTGTTCGACCTCGAATGCTATCTCGACGCCACCGGCGACCTCTACGCGTTCGCCCATGGGACCGGAGCAGATGTACGGGTCGTCGAGCGCATCGAGGACAAGAAGGCGGTCGAGATATGAACGCTGGCGTCAGGAAGCCCCGGGCGCTCACGCTCCGCGACGCCTTCGAGACCGAGTTTGCGCGTCGCGAACTCGAGCGCCGCGCCCGCGAGGAGGCCGAGCGCCAGCAGCAGGAGGCCGACCTGGCCAACGCCAAGGCGCTGCATGCGGCCGTGACCGCCGAAGAGGACTTTCTGAATTCCCGCGGGCTGAGCGCGGACGTCCGCCGCTACACCGTGTCGCTGGACCACCCGGACTTTCGGATCGCCGCCTACTTCGAAGCGGGTCAGGCGAACGTCACCCTCTCCGACAAGCGCACCGCCCTTTCCGGCGCGGCGGCCCCGCGCAAGCAGCAGACCGCAGAGAGCGTCGAGGACGCACTGCAGGTCATGGCCCAGTTCCTCGCCGACGAGACCCTCTGAATGCTTTCCGTGAAGAACCTGCACGCGTCCATCGAGGACAAGGAGATCCTGAAGGGGCTCACCCTCGACGTGCCCGCCGGCGAGGTTCACGCCATCATGGGCCCCAACGGCGCCGGTAAGTCGACGTTGAGCTACGTCCTCACGGGCCGACAGGGCTACGAGGTCACGGAAGGATCCGCCACGCTCGACGGGGAGGACCTGCTGGCCCTCGAGCCCAACGAGCGGGCCGCCAAGGGCGTCTTCCTGTCGTTCCAGTATCCGCTGGAGATCCCGGGCGTGCCGGCGTTGACCTTCATCCGGACCGCCATGAACGCCCAGCGCAAGGCGCGCGGGGAGCCCGAGATCACCGCGCCGGAGTTCCTGAAGCTGGCGCGCGCCAAGGCCGCGGAGCTCAAGATGGACTTCGACATGCTGAAGCGGGCGCTCAACGTCGGGTTCTCCGGCGGTGAGAAGAAGCGGATGGAAATCTTTCAGATGGCGATGCTTTCGCCACGCTTCCTGATCCTGGACGAGACCGACTCCGGCCTCGACATCGATGCGCTGCGGATCGTCTCGGACGGGGTCAATGCGCTGCGTTCCCCCGATCGCGCGATGCTGGTCATCACGCACTACCAGCGCCTGCTCGACTACATCAAACCCGACCGCGTTCACGTGCTGTCGGCCGGCCGGATCGTCGCGTCCGGCGGCCCGGAGTTGGCCCTCGAGCTGGAGCGCGAAGGCTACGACAAGTACGCGAGGGCGGCTTGAGCATCGCGGCGGCCATACGCGAGCGGGACGTCGCCCAGCTTCCCGGCAAGCGGGACGAGGATTGGCGCTGGACTGATCTGCGCGGCCTGATCCGGACGGCGCCCGAACCCTCCGCGGCGGTGGACGTCGCGCAGCTCGGCGCCGGGCCCTTTGACGCCCTCACCGACGAGGTCCTTACCGTCGCGAACGGCCAGGGCGCGGCGCATGTCGGCGTGGAGCCGGGCGAAGCGAAAGTCGTAGCACTGCGGTTCGTGTCGCGCGGCGACGGCGCGCATGCGGCGCGGGTCTCGGTGGAAGTGGAGGCCGCCGGCCGCCTCACGCTGCTGGAGAGCTACGACGGCGAGGGCGGATATCTCTCCCATGCCGGCCTGGTGTTCAGTCTCGGCAAGGATGCCGTGCTGGAACGGGTGATCCTGGCCGGCGACGCCGCCGATGGCGTCAGCGTCAGCCAGGCCGAGGTGCAGATGGCGCCCGGATCGGCGTTCGCGCAGGTCGTGCTGACCACCGGGGCGCGGCGGCAGCGGCTGGAGACCGTGATCCATCATCCGGGCGGCCATGCCGAACTCCGCGCCGATGGCGTCTACCTACTGGCGGACAAGCGGCACGCGGACCTGACGACGGTTGTGACCCACGCCGCCACCGACGGACGGACAGATCAACTGATCAAGGGCGTCGTGCGCGACCAGGCTCGCGGCGTGTTCCAGGGGCGGATTGTCGTGGCCGAAGGCGCGGACCGCACCGACGCCCGGATGGGTCATCACGCGCTGATCCTGTCGGATCGCGCCGAGGTGGACGCCAAGCCCGAGCTGGAAATCTACGCCGATGACGTTTCGTGCGCGCATGGCAATACCGTCGGTGCGCTCGACGAGGACGCCCTCTTCTACGCCCGCCAGCGCGGCATCCCGGAAGCCGAGGCGAAGGCGCTGCTGACCGAGGCCTTCATTGGCGAGGTGGTGGACCGGATTGGTCACGAGACCGCACGCGACATCGTCCGCGCCTGGGCGGCAGACCGGTTGAGGGGCTGAGCATGGCCTTCGACGTCCAGGCCGTCCGCGCCGAGTTCCCGATCCTGCTGCGGCACGTCCATGGCAAGCCGCTGGTCTATCTGGATAGCGCCGCCTCGGCCCAGAAGCCGCGGGCGGTGATCGAGGCGATGACGCGGGCGATGGAGCACTCCTACGCCAATGTGCACCGCGGCCTGCACACGCTGGCGAACGAGACCACCGACGCCTACGAGGGCGCCCGTAGCAAGATTGCGGGCTTCATCGGCGCAGACCCGCACGAGATCGTCTTCACCAAAGGCGGCACCGAGGCCGTGAACCTGGTGGCGAGCGGGATCGGAGCCTCGCTTCAGCCGGGCGACGAGATCGTGCTCTCCGAGATGGAGCACCATGCCAACATCGTGCCCTGGCACTTCCTGCGCGAGCGCAAGGGCGTGGTGCTGAAGTGGGTTCCGGTGACCGACGATGGGCGGCTGGACCTGGAAGCCTATCAGGACCTGCTGGGGCCGAAGACCAGGCTGGTGGCGCTCAGTCATATGTCGAACGTGCTGGGCACGATCAATGACGCCAAGGCCCTGGCGCGGATGGCGCACGAGGCAGGCGCGCTCGTGCTGTTCGACGGCTGCCAGGCCATCGTCCACAAGCCGGTGGACGTGAAGGACATCGACGCCGACTTCTACGTCTTCTCGGGGCACAAGCTCTACGGTCCCACGGGGATCGGCATCCTCTACGGCAAGGCCGAGAGGCTGGCCGCGCTGCCCCCCTACCAGGGCGGCGGCGAGATGATCGCGACCGTCACCCGCGACGAGATCACCTACGCAGACCCGCCGCACCGGTTCGAGGCGGGGACCCCGCCGATCCTGGAGGCGATCGGCCTGGGCGCCGCCGTCGACTGGTTGGCCGCCCAGGATCGCGAGGCCATCGCGGCGCACGAGCACCGCCTCTACGCACGGGTCCGCGACCGCCTCGCCGGAGCAAATTGGCTGAAGGTGATCGGCGAAGCGCCGGGGAAGGGGGCCATCCTGTCTTTCACGGTGGATGGCGCTCACGCCCATGACGTGGCCCAAATCCTCGACCGCTACGGCGTGGCGGTCCGCGCCGGGACCCACTGCGCCGAGCCCCTGATGCGGCGTTTTGGGGTCTCCTCCAGCGCGCGGGCCTCCTTCGCCCTATATAACACCGAGGACGAGGCGGACGCGTTCGTGGACGCCTTGACCAAGACCCAAGCCTTTTTCGCTTGAGACAGATGAGTTCGATGGACGACGCCACAGCCCTGGAGCCTACGGGATCGCAACCGCTCAGCCAGGCGGAGTTGGATGTGCTGACCGACAAGCTCATCGAGAAGCTGAAGACGGTCTATGACCCCGAGATTCCGGTCGACATCTACGAGCTCGGGCTCATCTACAAGGTCGATGTCTCGGATGATCGGGATGTGGCGATCGACATGACCCTGACCGCTCCGGGCTGTCCTGTGGCCGGCGAGATGCCCGGCTGGGTGGAGGACGCGGTCACGGAGATTCCCGAGATCCGGTCCTGCAAGGTCGACCTGGTCTTCGACCCGCCGTGGGACCCGTCGCGGATGAGCGACGAGGCCAAGCTTGCCCTGAACATGTTCTGATGACGAACGTCGACCTCACCCCGTCCGCTCCGCGGCCGCGCCGGCCGCGCCCCAAGGTGGTCACCCTGACCGAAGCCGCCGCCGCGCGGGTGCGCGAGATCATGAGCAAGGCGGAGAAGCCCTACGCCGGTTTGCGCGTCGGAGTGAAGAACGGCGGCTGCGCCGGCCAGGAGTATGTCCTTGAATATGCCGAGGACGCTCACCCGCTCGACGAGGTCGTGGAGGACAAGGGGGTCACCATTCTGGTGGAGCCCAAGGCTGTCCTGTTCCTGTTGGGCACCGAGATCGACTACGAGGTCAATCGGCTGTCCGCGAAGTTCGTCTTCCGTAATCCGAACGAGACGGACGCCTGCGGCTGTGGCGAGAGCGTCACGATCGAGCCCGCCAAGCCGGAATGAGCCGACGCGCCCGACGATGATGTCGCCGGGCGGTCGCTCTCTAGCTCGGGATCAGCGGCCCTTGAACTCGGCCGGGCGCTTCTGAACGAAGGCCATGATGCCTTCGCGGGCGTCCTCGCTCCGGGCGGCGATGCCCTGGGCGTAGGCTTCGGCCTCGAGCTGCTCGTGCCAGGAGTTGTTCAGCGACTCCCACACGAGGTTCCGCGTCAGACCCAGCGACGACGGCCCATCGGCCAGGGCGCGAGCATACTGCATGGCCGCATCCATCACCTCGGCGTCCGGCACGACCTTGTTGATCAGGCCCCACTCGGCCGCCGTCTTGGCAGGCAGCTTCTCGCCCAGGAGCATCAGTTCCATGGCGCGCGCCTTGCCCACCAGCTTGGGCAGCATCCAGGTGGCGCCGCCGTCGGGGACGAGGCCGATACGGCGGAAAGCCAGCAGGAAGTAGGCGCTCTCGGCGGCGACCACCAGGTCCGACGCAAGGGCCAGCGAGACGCCGACGCCGGCGGCAACGCCGTTCACCGCCGACACCAGCGGCTTGGGCGACTTGCGCACCGAGGCGACGAAGGGGTTGAAGACCCGCAGCAGCGACTGGTTGGGGCCGCCCGCCGGATCGGGTCGGCCGCCGCCTGCGGTCAGGTTCGCGCCGGAGCAGAAGCCACGGCCTTCGCCGGTGATGACGATCGCGCGGACCTTGTCGCCATAGGCGAAATCATCGAACGCCGCCTGCAGATCAGCCATCAGTTCCAGGCCCGCCGCATTCAGCGTCGTGGGATCCGACAGAGTGATGATGCCGACGCCGCCGTCGATGCTGGTCTTGACCTTGGCGGGGGCCTGCGCGCCGTCCATGGCGATCCTCCATTGAAACTGTCTTGCTTCAATGGAAGTCAGAATACCCCGGCGTCAGCCAAGGCCCAAAGATCAGGCGGCGCGGGAGGCCCCGCGAGGCGGTGACCCGTGCTCGGCCACTGAGGTGCGGTTGCGGCCGGCGTGCTTGGACGCATAGAGCGCGCGGTCGGCGGATTCGATCAGGGTGGCGGGCGCTTCACCAGGCCGCCGCTGGGCGATGCCGCTCGAGATGGTGATCGCGCCCAGGTCCTCGTTGGTGGAGCGGCGCTTCAGGATGCGGGAGGATATCTCGGCGCGGGCCGCTTCCATGGCGGTGACCGCCGTTTCCGGCGTCTCGCCCGGAAAAATCACGGCGAACTCTTCGCCGCCGTAGCGGGCGGCGAAGCGCGGCGCATCGGCGATGCGCCCGATGACGCTGGCCACGTAGCGGATGACCTGGTCGCCGGTCTGATGGCCCCAGGTGTCGTTGAAGATTTTGAAATGGTCGATGTCGACGACGGCGAGCGTGAGTGGCTGGCCGCTGGCTTCGGCTTCGGCGCACGCGCGCTCCAAGGACTCGTCGAACGCCTTGCGGTTGGAAAGGTTGGTCAAGCCGTCGGTCATGGCGTCGCGACGTACCTGGGCCAGGCTCTCGCGCAGGCGGGTCAGCTCCTCCGTCGTATCGGCGAGCTGGCTCTCGAGGGCTTGGTTCTCCTCGCGAACCTTGCGGGTCGCCACGCTCAGGGTTTCCACCATGGCGCGGACGGCGTCGGCGTCCTGGTCCACCAGGGACTCGCTCGCCGTGGCCAGCTGCTGTCCGTAGGCTTCACTGGTTTCGCGCGCCGACTCGATGGCGCGTGAGACGCTGTCCAGTTCCTCGGAGAGGCTCTTTCCGGCATCCAGGATTTCCCCCGACAGCTTGGCGGCCGGCAGATGCTGGGCGGCGATCTGTTCGCCGAGCTGATCGGTGAAGGTTCCGCCGGACTGGAGGACGGAATCGATCTTGGCCGCAACCTCGCTATCCTTGGCCGCGACGTAGTGCAGCCACAATTCGAAGTTGAGCGCCGTCGGCCAGACCCGATGGCTTTCCATCGCGTCAAGCACCTTGCGGGCCACCTGATAGGCCTTGGGGCTGCGGAGCAGGGAATCGATTTCCGACGGCATGATCCCAAGAAATAGCTCGGGACCCCAAACAGCCCGTTAAGGCCGGCGACTATTCGTCGTCCGGCCGGGTGATCGCGGGCCGCAACAGGAACGCCGGGGTTTCGCCGCCAAAGCCGACCACGCGGTCGCCGTCGTCACGATCCCGCCGGCGCTCTCCGCGATCGGCCCGGGCCGGCCGCTCGCCGCGCGGTTGAACGGGGCGAGACTCCGCCTCGCGCCGTGTGGTGGGCTCGATCTCGCGGCGCTCCCTGGGCTTGGCGTCCCGACGGGGACGAGCGGGGGCCTCGGCCTCGGCCGCCACCGGCGCTTCGACGGGCGTCTCGGCCTCAGCCTCGGGTCGACGCCCGCGTGGCGCCCGGTCGCGCACGCCACGTTCGCGGCCGCGGCCACCCTTCTCGCGGCCCCGGCCGGGGCGTGGCTCGTCCTTGATGGTCGAGAAATCGATGTCGAAGGTAACCTCGTCCGGGGTCTTGCCGATGAGCTTCAGGACCTTGTCGAGGTTCTTGGAGTCCGCAGGCGTGACAATCATGAACGCCTCGCCGGTGCGCCCTGCGCGGCCGGTCCGGCCGATGCGGTGGACGTAGTCGTCGGCGTGGTGCGGGACGTCGTAGTTGAAAACGTGGCTCACGGCGGGAATGTCGAGGCCACGGGCGGCCACGTCGGAGGCGACCAGCAGCTTCAGCTCGCCCTTCCGGAAGGACTCCAGCGTGCGCATCCGCGTGGACTGGTCGAGGTCGCCGTGGATCGGAGCGGCGTCCAGGCCGTGCTTCTTGAGCGACTTGGCGACGATGTCGACCTCGCTCTTGCGATTGCAGAAGACGATGCCGTTGTTGATGTCCGATCGCTCGATCAGCGCGCGAAGCGCCGTGCGCTTGGCTTTCGGGTCCGCTGAGGGAATGCGCGCGAGGTGCTGGGCGATCGTCTCAGCGGTCGTGGCCGGACGCGCGGCCTCGATCCGTTCGGGATCTTTCAGGAACTGCTTGGTCAGCCGGGTGATCTCCGGCGGCATGGTGGCCGAGAAGAACAGCGTCTGACGCTTTGGCGGGGTCAGTTTGAAGATGCGCTCGATATCCGGGATGAAACCCATGTCGAGCATGCGGTCGGCCTCGTCCACGACCATGATCTGTACGCCCGTGAGCAGCAGCTTCCCGCGCTCGAAATGGTCCAGCAGGCGACCGGGCGTGGCGATCAGGACGTCGACGCCGCGGTCCAGCTTGAGCTCCTGGTCGGAGAAGGACACGCCGCCGATCAGCAGGGCCCAGGTGAGCTTCTGGCCCTTGGCGTACTTTTCGAAGGAGCTGGCGACCTGGTCGGCCAGTTCCCGGGTGGGAGCGATCACGAGGGCCCGCGGCATGCGCGCCCGCGCCCGGCCCGCGGCCAGGCGGTCGATCATCGGAAGGGTGAAGGCGGCGGTCTTGCCGGTGCCCGTCTGGGCGATACCCAGGACGTCACGACCCTGCAGCGCCACCGGAATGGCGGCGGCCTGGATCGGCGTGGCGGTCGTGTAGCCGGTCTCGGCGACGGCGGCGAGGGTCGCGGGGGACAGGCCCAGGTCTGAAAATTCGGTCATTCGCTACTTGAGGGTGCGGGGCGCTCCCCGATTGACCCCTTGGGGCACGCGGGTAGTGCGCCACGCGGCGGCGCGGACGGACATCGCCGCGCGCGCGGAACATACGTCGGACGGTCACGGTGTCAACGCACGGTGCAGAACGGGGTTCACGGCGCCCGTTATCTGACCCTGTCCCACGACTTGCGGCGGACCTCCGGCCGGCCCAGGGTGTCGCCAGGTAAATGGGCGAGGGAGTGCACGGCATGAGCGTAGTGGAACCTGGCGCCGCCGGCGCGGGGATGGTGGCGCGGGCTAAGGCGCTGCTGACTCGGCCTTCGGCCACGTGGGATCAGATCGACGTCGAGCCGGCGACGGTAGGCGGGCTGTTTCGGGGCTGGGTTCTGCCGCTGGCGGCGATCCCGGCGGTCGCCGGCGCCATCGGCCTCATGACGTTTGGGATCAGCGGCGGCTTCATGGGCTTTGGCTTCAGCTGGCGACCGTCGCCGCTGTGGGTCGTGGGCAATGCGCTGCTGCAGTACGGCCTCGGCGTGGCGATGGTGTTCATTCTGGGCGTGGTCATCAATGGCCTCGCCAAGACCTTCGGCGCCGTCCAGGACCACACCCAGGCCATCAAGGTGGCGGCCTACGCGCCTACCGCGAGCTGGGTGGCCGGCGCGGTGATGATCGTGCCGCAACTCGGGATCTTGGCGTTCCTGGGCGGGCTCTACAGCCTCTATCTGCTGTACGTCGGCCTGCCGAAGCTGATGAAGGCTCCGCCGGAGCGGGCCATGCCCTACTTCGGCGCCGTGGTGGCGGTGGCCATCCTGGCGTCGATCGTCGCCGCGATCGCCACGAACAGCATCATGGGCGTCGACCGGATGGCGCGGATGGCGGGCCCCGGCGCGATGAGCGGCAAGGTGACCGTGCCTGGTCAGGGCGAGGTGGACCTCGGGCGTCTCGAGGCTCAGGCCGAGCGGGCGCAAGAGGCCGCCCGGAGGATCCAGTCGGGCGAGGGTCTGGCGGCCAGCGACCCGGACGCGCTCAAGGCGCTGCTGCCCGGCAGCGTGTCCGGGTTCACGCGGACCGAAGTCGAGGCGTCCAGCGGCGCCGCCGCTGGGATCGAGGGCTCCCAGGCCGAGGCCACCTATGAACGGGCGGGGGCGAACCTGCGCTTACAGGTGACCGACCTGGGCGAGGCTGGAGCCCTGGCCGGGATGGCCAGCGCGTTCAAGGTGAAGTCGTCGAAGGAAACCGCCACCGGCTACGAGCGCGTGGACACGATCGATGGGCGGCTGACCCAGGAGAGCTACGATCGCGCCGCGAAATCCGGAGAGTACAGCGTCCTGGTCGGCCAGCGCTTCATGGTCGAGGCGCGGGGCGATGGAGTGACGATTGCCGAGCTGAAAGCCGCCGTAGATGCAGTGGGCGTCGCCCGCCTGGAGGCCTTGGCCAAGGCGGATTAGGCGACATCTCCAAGGTAGACACGTTCGGCCCTGCGACTGAGGCGGACCAGGATCTCGTGCGCCACCGTGCCGGCTGCTGTGGCGAGGTCATCAATGAGGACGTTGGGGCCCAGGAGCTCCACCGACTCGCCGGGCGCCAACGGCGCGTCCCCGATCTCGATGATCGTCAGGTCCATGTTCACGGCCAGGAGCGGCCGGCGCGCCCCGGCCGCCCAGGCGTAGCCCTTGCCGGCCGCACCGCGCAGGATGCCGTCGGCGTATCCCGCCGCCACGACGGCTGCGCGCACGGCGCGTACGGCGGTGAAAACCTCCCCATAGCTCAACCGATCGCCCGGCTGGAGGTTGCGGATATCGAGGATCGGGGCGGTGAGGGTGGCGACGGCCTTCAGACGCCCGTCGGGACGCTCCTCCGGCCCGCCGCCGTAGAGGCTGACGCCGCCGCGGACCAGGTCGTGCCGGTAGTCCACTCCGAGGAAGGCCCCGGCCGAGGCCGCAAAGCTTGCCGGAACCCCCGGAAACAGAGCGCGGACCTCACGAAAGCGGGCGAGCTGAGCGGGGTTGCGCGCCTCTCCAGGAACGGTGGCCGAGCCGAGGTGGCTCATCACCAGCACGACCTCCAGGCGATCGAGGGCGCCTGGCGTCGCCAGCAGGGCGCGGACCTCCGGGAGCGTGAGGCCCTGGCGGTTCATGCCGGTATCCACCTGCAGCGCCACCGCATAGCGGCCCATGGCGGCGGCGCGGGCGAGGGCGGCGTTGGCCTGGGGCAGGGTCGAGATCACCGGGATGAGGCGCGCGGCCGCCATGCGGTCCGCGGTCCCGGTCGGCAGGCCGTCGAGGACGTAGATCGCCGCGTCCCGCGCGCCGAGTTCACTCCGCAACGCCTCGCCCTCGCTCACGCGGGCCACGAAGAAACTCCGTGCGCCCTCGGCGTAGAGCCGGCGCGCCACGGGCCCGGCCCCCAGACCGTAGCCGTCAGCCTTGACCACGGCCCCGATCTCGGCGCCGGCGGCCTCGGCGGCGAGGACGGCGCGATTGTGCGCCAGGGCGTCCAGGTCGATGGTCAGGACAGCGTGGTCGGGCGGGTGCGGCATCAGCGGAGGCGTAGCCGGATTGGTAGGCGCGCCGCTAGTGCTCCTCGTAGCGGTGATGGTGATCGCGGGCGAGGTTGCCGAATTTGGTCAGATCCTCGTTGAAGCTGACCTTCACGGTGCCGATGGGACCGTGACGCTGCTTGCCGATGATGAGCTCGGCCATGCCACGGACCTGATCCATCTGCTCCTGCCAGCGGAAGTGTTCCTCGGTGCCCTCGCGCGGCTCCAGGCGCGAGAGGTAGTAGCTCTCGCGGTAGACGAACATCACCATGTCGGCGTCCTGCTCGATCGAGCCGGATTCCCGCAGGTCGGAGAGCTGGGG
Organism: Phenylobacterium kunshanense; assembly: GCF_003254525.1. GTDB lineage: Bacteria > Pseudomonadota > Alphaproteobacteria > Caulobacterales > Caulobacteraceae > Phenylobacterium > Phenylobacterium kunshanense. Next base: position 616,239 of record NZ_QFYS01000001.1, on the reverse strand, counting down.
CTTCTTGTCCTCGCGGTTCTCGACCTGGCGGGAGAGCTGGGACAGGGCGATGACGGGGACCGACAGCTCCTTGGCCAGGGCCTTGAGGCCCTGGGTGATCATCGAGACCTCCTGCACCCTGTTGTCGGGGCCGCCGGCGCCGGTGGTGATGAGCTGCAGGTAGTCCACGATGATCAGATCGAGTCCGACCATTCGCTTCAGGCGGCGGGCGCGGGCGGTGAGTTTCGCCAGGGTGATGCCGCCGGTGTCGTCGATGTAGAGCGGCGCTTCCTGGATCTCGAGGGCGGCGTCGCGGATGCGGCCGAACTCCATGGCGTCGATCTCGCCCTTGCGGAGGCGGTCCCCCGACACGCCCGAAACCTCCGCCAGAAGACGCATGGCGAGCTGTTCGGACGACATTTCCAACGAGTAGAAGGCGACGACGCCGCCGCGGACCGTCTTCTTCGAGCCGTCGGGCTGGGGCTCCCAGGCGTAGTGCCGGGCGACGTCGAACGCGATGTTACACGCCAGCGAGGTCTTCCCCATCGACGGACGGGCCGCGAGGATCACCAGGTCGGAGGGGTGCAGGCCGCCGATCTTCTGGTCCAGGTCGATCAGGCCGGTCGACAGGCCTGCGAGGCCGCCGTCGCGGCTGTGCGCCTCGGCGGCCATGGCCACCGCGCCGCGCAGGGCGTCCGCGAAATTGACGAAGCCGGAGGAGACGCCGCCGGTCTCGGCGAGTTGGTAGAGCTGCTGCTCGGCGGCCTCGATCTGGTCGCGGGCGTCGAGTTCGGCGTCGCCATGCTGGGCCGTCGTGGCGATCTCCCCGCCGATGCGGATGAGGTCGCGTCGCAGGGCGAGATCATAGACGAGGCGGGCGTAGTCCGGCGCATTGGCGGCCGGGGGCGCCCGGTCGACCAGATCGGCGAGATACCGGATGCCGCCCAGTTCCTCGAAGGCCGGGTCGCGGCTGAACTGTTCGGCCATCAGGATCGGCTCGGCGAGCTGGCCCTTGCGGATATTGGTCTCGATCGCGGCGTACAGGCGCTGGTGGAACGGCTCGTAGAAGTGCCGCGCCTGCAGATTGTCGCCCAGACGCTCGAAGGCGGCGTTGTCGTACAGGATCGCGCCTAGCAGCGCCTGCTCCGCCTCCACGTTGGACGGCGTGTGCGCGATCGGGACGTCGGTGTTGACGGGGCGAAGGTCGAGCGCCGGGACGAGGGCCATGACCTATCGGTACCCAATCTGGGGACATCGATCACCGCGCCCGATGACACATTTGAGAAGCCGTCCACACACAAATTCCGCCTGTGGATAAAGCTGCGCCATAGCGTCGCGCTCCAAATGAAGACGGCGCGGACTCTCGCCCGCGCCGCCGTCAGATTCGGTCGTAGATCGGCCGTCAGAAGTTCACGGACACGCGTCCGTAGACATACCGGCCGGACCGGCCGAACGGAGCGTAGTTGGAGAATGGAGTGTTGGACGTGGTGTTCAGCGCCGGCGGGGTCTTCGTGGGATACTCGTCGAAGACATTGTCCGCGCCGACCGAGAGGCGGATCTTCTCGGTGACATTCCAGCGGGCCTCGACGTCGACCACCGTCTTCGGCGTCAGGACGAGATCCTGCGTCGGAGTCGTGCCGGGGCTGAGGACGCGACCGTAGCGGGTGGCGCGCAGCGTGGCGCCGAACGCCCCGAGGCTCCAGTCGACCGAGGCGTTGAGCTTCGACTCCGGCGTGCCTTCCTCGAAGGTCAGGATATTCACCCGGTCGAAGAGGATCGGGGCGGGGTTCAGGGCCGCGAGCTGGGCCGTCTGTGGCACGCGGGTGACGTCGGTGTTGTTGAAGTTGGCGCCTACGGTGAAGCCGTAGGTCCCGAGCGTGTCGGTCACCAGCCGGTAGTTGGCGATGATGTCCACGCCCCAGGTCTCGGTGTCGACGCCGTTGATGAAGAACCGGCCGCCCCCGACGCCGATGAAGCCCTGGGCCTGGAGGAAGGCCCGGACGTTCGCCTGGGTGAGGTTTTCGGACAGCACGATCCGATCGTCGACGTCGATGCGGTAGGCGTCGATCGTCAGGTTGAACGGTCCTTCGCGGTAGACGATGCCTACGGCGAAGTTCAGCGACTCCTCGGCGTCGAGCGGCTTGGCGCCCAGGGCCGCCGCCACCGGATCGGTGGCCGGGAAGGTGGTGATGTCGAACGGCACCCCGTTGATGAAGTTGGTCGAGGTGGCGGTGAAGAACTGCTGCTGCAGGGACGGGGCACGGAAGCCGTTCTGCACAGAGCCGCGGATCGCGAAGTTGTCGTTCACGTCGTAGCGGAGGGCGAGCTTGCCCGTGACGGTCTCGCCGAAGTCCGAATAGTGCTCTGCGCGGACGGCGGCGGACATCAGGAGCTGTTCGGTGAGGTTGGCTTCCAGGTCGAGGTAGGCCCCGACGCTGGTCCGGTGCTTGTCGACCTCGTTGGCCGGACGGAAGCCCGGGAACACCTGGGCGCCCGAGGGGGTCGGCGCGCCGTTCAGCAGCACGCCGCCGTTGCGGTACGAGTCGGGCTCGCCGGCGAAGATCTCGTACCCTTCGCGCCGGACTTCGACCCCGGCCGCCACGTTGAGCGGCGTGGCCAGGCCCACGTCGTAGGTGCGCACGCCCGAGAAGTTGAAGACGGCCTGCTCGTACTTGAAGCCGCCGGCGTCGAAGACCGTCTTGCTGGTCGGCCCGATGGATCGGTTCAGGGTGTCGCGGATGGTGAAGTCCATCCGGTTCGAGCCGTAGACGAGGGACGTGTCCATGTCCCATTCGCCGAGCTTCCAAGTCAGGCCGACCGCGCCGGAGATGTCCTCCACCTCGGGATTGATCAGGGGCAGGAAGCCGTCGGGATAGATCTGGATGACGTTCCGATCGTCCAGGGCGCGGCGGAAGAAGCCGGCCGAGGTCGAATCGCGGTTCTGGTAGCTGGCCCACCCGTAGAGCTTGGTGGTGTCGCTGAGATTGTATCCGGCGTTCGCGAACAGCGAATACTGCTCGAGATCCGGCTCGCCGAACCAGGCGTTGTATCGATCGAAGCTGGCCTCGCGCGGGTCGAAGGCGCCGTTCACGAGCGGATACTGCTGGCGCCAGTCCGGGGCGGTGCGGATGGTTTTCTTCTGGTCGAGGTACTCACCGGCGAGCGTGAGGAAGCCGTCAGCGCCAAGGGGAAGGCCGACCCAGCCCGACAGGTTGATCGTCTCGCCGTCGGTACGGTCGTACTTTGCCTTGTCCGCGACGGTCCAGTTGGCGCCGGTGGGCGGCGCCTGGACGAGGGTGCTGACGTCGGTGACTCGGGCGCCGTACGTGGCGGTGAGATTCCCGCCGCTGGACGCCTCGCGCAGGCGCAGGTTCAGGACGCCGGCGATGGCGTCGGAGCCGTACTGGGCGGAGGCGCCGTCACGAAGGACTTCAATGGACTGCACCATGGCCGAAGGGATCGTGTTGAGGTCCACCGCCGACGACCCGCGACCGATGGTGCCGTTCACATTGACCAGCGAGGCCGAGTGACGGCGCTTGGAGTTGACGAGCACCAGCGTCTGGTCGGGGGCAAGGCCGCGCAGGGTGGCGGGCCGGATGGTGTCGGTGCCGTCCGCCAAGCCCGGGCGCGGGAAGTTGAACGAGGGCAGGGCGACCGAGAGCGCCTGGTTCACCTCGGTGACGCCGACGCGGTTCAGGCTGTCCTGGCTGATAACGTCTACCGGTACGGCGGTGTCGAGGGCAGTGCGGCCTGCGGCGCGGGTGCCGGTGACGACCAGTTCCGTGACCTCCGAGTCGCCAGTCTGGGCGGCGGCGGGCGCGGCGGCGGTCAGAAGGCCGGCGGCTGATGCCGCGGCGAGCAGGATGTGGCGACGATGCATGGCGTTCCCCTTGTTGGGCCGGACGTCCGGCCTCGGTCGTTGTTGGGGAAGAGGCTAGGAAGCGTCGCTTTTGACGCAAATGACAATTCGGCAACAGTGACCAAAGAAAACGGCGCGGAGGAGGCCTCCGCGCCGCAATCCTTCGTGAGTTGTCAGGCCGATCAGGCCTCGACGTAGTCCTGCGCGGCCTGGCCGGCTCCGCCTTCAAGGAGGTCGGCCGCCGCCTGGTCGGCGGCGAGGCGCTCTTCCTCGAACTGCGCGTTGATCACGTTCTCGCCGCGGGCCTGACGCTCGGCTTCGTCCTGGCTGCGGGCGATGTTGAGCGTGACCGTGACGGTGACTTCCGAGTGGAGGCGAACCTTCACTTCATGCAGGCCGAGCGTCTTGATCGGCTTGTCCAGCACGACCATCGAGCGTTCGATCTTGCCGCCTTCGGCGTTGACCGCGTCGGCCACGTCGCGACCCGCGACCGAGCCGTAGAGCTGACCGCTCTCGCCCGCTTGGCGGATCATGATGTACGACGTGCCGTCGAGCTTCTCACCAGCCTTGCCGGCGGCTTCCTTGGTCTTCGCGTTGCGGGCCTCGATCTCGGCGCGCTGGGCTTCAAAGACCTTGAGGTTGGCCGCGTTGGCGCGGAGCGCCTTTTGGCGGGGCAGGAGGAAGTTGCGGGCGTAGCCGTCCTTGACGGTGACCACGTCGCCGAGCGTTCCCCAGCCTTCCAGCCGTTCGAGCAGAATGACTTTCATGTGCCGCGCTCCCTTACTTCACGACGTAGGGAAGCAGGGCCAGGAAGCGAGCGCGCTTGATGGCCTTGGCCAGTTCGCGTTGCTTCTTGGCCGACACCGCGGTGATCCGCGACGGCACGATCTTGCCGCGCTCGGACACGTAGCGCTGGAGCAGCTTCACGTCCTTGTAGTCGATCTTCGGGGCGTTGGCGCCGGAGAACGGGCAGACCTTGCGGCGGCGGAAGAACGGGCGGCGCGCGCCACCCGCGGAGGCGCCGGCGGCCGGAGCCGGGGCGGCGGAGGTTTCGTCGGTCATTGCGAGAGCCTCCCTTTCTTAGAATTGCGGGGCGTCGTCGCGGCGTTCGCGGTCGCGATCGCGGCGGGCGAGGATCGGCGAAAGCTCAAGGTCGAGCTCGTCGACGCGAACGGTCATGTAGCGCAGCACGTCTTCGTTGATCGACAGCTGACGCTCCATCTCCTTGACCACGTCCGACGGGGCGTCGATGGCCAGCAGGGAGTAGTGACCCTTGCGGTTCTTCTTGATCCGGTAGGTGAGGTTCCGGAGGCCCCAGTACTCGATCTTCGCGACGTTGCCGCCGCCTTCCTCGATGAGGTGCTTCAGCTGATCGTTGAGGGCTTCGGCCTGTTGCGGCGAGATATCCTGCCGCGAGATGACGACGTGCTCGTAGAGCGCCATAGGTCCTTCTTCCGTTGTGGGAGGCGGCGCGTCCGGGGGCGGAAGACCGCCGGATACGATGGATCTGCGACGCGGCGACCGGGAGTTTCCCGGCCCTTGAAGGCTCCGCGTGAGACCGCCTTCCGTGAAGAGGCGGGCCAATAGGCGAAAACCCCCGCCGGAGCAAGGGTTTTCGAGGCGCCGATGGGCGCCGCTACTTCTTCTGACTATAGGCCTTCACCGCCGCCAGGGTCTCGCTGACGTGCTCGGTAGGGTCGAGCTTGGAGTAGGCGTGCAGGATCTGGCCGTTCGGCGCGATCACGTAGGAGGTGCGATCGGACCAGTCCGGCTTCATGGTCAGGACGGCGTCGTACTGCTTGGCGATCTTGGCGCCCGGGTCGGCCGCGACGGCGAACTTGCCGGCGCAGTGCTCGGTGTCCTTGGAGAAGGTGGCGAGGCGGTCGGTATTGCCGGCGGTAATGCCGATCACCGTGGCCTTGTTCGCCTTGAACTGATCCACAGCCTGAGAAAACAGGCTGGCTTCCAGGTTGCAGCCCTTCGTGTAGGCGGCCGGGAAGAAGTAGAGCACCACCGGCCCCTTCTTCAGAGCCTCGGCGAGCGACAGGTTGACCGGATCGCCCGAGAGGTAGCCTGACGCATTGAACATCGGGGCCTTGTCGCCGGGCTTGAGGGCGGCCGCGGCGGGCGAGGCGGCGACGAGGGCCGTCGCGGCGGCGGCGAAGACGAGGCGCTTCATGTTGGTTCCTCCGGCGTGTTCTGATCGAAAGCGGCGCGATTGATTACCTAGGGCCGGACGCGCGGAAAGGAAGAGGCTCGTTGCGCGATCGTCGTTCTGCCTGCGATAAAAGATGAATGGCGCCTACCGACGGACGCGTCGGTCCGTCGACAGACTGGGCTTTACGCTCGACTCCCGGTTCCGTGTAACATCGAACGCGAAGCGGCCATGCGGCCGGCTCGAGAGGGGCGGATGGCCGACGATGGGGGCTGGCCCATAGGGGCAGGCCCGGAGTCCTGGGAGTCTGGTGACGCACGCACGCGCGTGGCGATTGACCAGCTGCGCGTGGTGTTCAGCCAGGCGGAGCGGCGTCTGGCCGACGATCGCGCGACCGTTGTCCTGGGCGACACGCTCGTCCCCCTGATCCATTCTCTCGACGATCTCGCCCGGCGCCTGACGGCGTTGGAGGTCGGGTCCGAACGGGTAGCCAGCGAACGGCGGGCGGCGCCCGAGCAGGTCGCCCGGCGGCCGGAGGCGCAGCCCGGGATCGAGGCCGCGCGCGAGGCGGCGATGAGCGCGCGACTGGACCTCATGCTGGAACAGCTCGGCCGGGCCCGCGCCGCAGCAGAGGCCGGGACGGTCCGCCAGACCCCCTCATCTGCCCGTACGGTGATGGTCGCCGCGAGCGCGGTGGCGGCTCTGGGCGTCGTGGGCGCTGGAGCGATGCTGGTGATCGACCCCGCTCTTGCGTCGCGCCTCCTTCCGCCGGTGGCCGAGCGCCTGCAGTCTCGGCCTGACCAGGAGCCGCGGGCGGCGGTCGGGGGCGAGGCGTCTTCCGGACCTGTCGCGCCCCAGCCGCAGGATAGCTACGTGGCGGTCTCGGACGCCTTGGCCCGGGGAGAGGCCAGCGCCTTGCCGCGGCTCGCGAGCTTGGCCGAGGCCGGAGACACACAAGCCCAACTTCACCTCGCTAGCCTCCACGAGACGGGGCAGGGCGGACTGCCGCAGGACCTGGCGGCGGCCCGCCAGTGGACGGTGCGGGCGGCCCAGGCGGGCGATCGGTTCGCCCAGCACAACCTGGCCCTCTTCCTGATGCAGGGCGAAGGGGGCGTGCGGGACGTGGCCGACGCGGCTCACTGGTTTCGCAAGGCCGCCGAACAGGGAGTCCTGGATTCCCAGTACAATCTGGGCCTGCTCTACGAGAGCGGCCGGGGCGTGGATCGGAACCTGCCGGAGGCCTACCGCTGGTTCGCGCGAGCGGCGGAAGCAGGTGATCCGGCGGCGCGCCAGAAGCAGCTGGCGGTGGCCCGCCAGCTTGGGGCGACGGAGCGCGCCGCCCTGGGCATTCCGGCGCCGAGCGCACCGTCGGGCCCGGGTCGAGGTGACGAACTGGCGACGTTGGTCATCGCGCCAGCGACCACTGTCGCGGAGACGCAAGCGTTGCTCGCGCGACACGGCTACTACGCGGGGCCGATGGACGGGGTGGCAAGCCCGGCCTTCCGCGCAGCAGCCGACGCCTATCTGCGTGACCGCGGTATTCTTCGGTAGCGGTGGTGGCGACCCGGCGGGTCAGAGGCCTGGCTGCACCAGGATCTTCACGTGCGCTTCGGGATCGCCAAGCGCGGTGAAGGCCCCCGCCACACCCTCCAGGCCCACCTTGCCGGTCACCAGGTGCGAGACGTCGATGATGCCCTCGGAAAGCTGCCGAAGCGTCAGGGCGAACTCCTCAGGCGTGTAGCCGAACACGAAGGTGAGTTCGATCTCCTTGGTGATCGCGATCGAGGGTTCGATGCGGTCCGTCTCCATGCAGACGCCCGCGACGACGATCTGAGCGCCTGCCGGAGCCGCTTCGATCAGCGATTGGAGCACGCCAGGCGAGCCGACGCATTCGAACACGACAGGGCGCGCGACCGGATTACCCATCATCGCCATCATGCCTTGCGCGGCGCGGGATTTGGGAACGCCCAAGGCCTCCCAGCGGTCGTGCGGGTTCTCGACGGCGGGGTCGATGACGATGTCCGCCCCCAGACGTTCGGCCGCGGCTCTGCGGCGAGGCGAGAAGTCGGCGGCGATCACGGGGCCATGGCCCTGGGCCTTCAGCGCGCCAACGACCGCAAGCCCTACGGGGCCGCAGCCGACCACGAGCGCCACCGACCTGGGTTCCATGCGCGCCTTTGCGACCGCGTGGGCGCCGACGGCGAACGGCTCCGTAAGGGCGGCGTGGTCCGTGGAGAGGCCGTTCGGCACCTCGAGCACCATGGCTTCCGTGAGCAGCATCCGCTCGGCGAAGCCGCCGGGCAGGCGGTTGGAGAAGCCCAGGGCTTCCATCGCGCCGTTGTGCATGGTCACCGGCATGCTCACGACGCGCGCGCCGGCCTTGAGGGTCTTGGGCGAGCCTGGGCCGTGGTCGAGAATCTCGGCGCAGAACTCATGACCGAAGACGGTGTCGGCGGCGGGATCGAAGCCGTTGTCGGCCGCGCCGGCGCGCCGGGACAGGTCGATCATGTGCTCCATGTGATGGAGGGCGTGGAGGTCCGAGCCGCAGATTCCGCAGGCCAGGGTCTTGACCAGCACCTGACCTTCGCCGGGCTGCAACTCTGCGATTTCGTCACACACCAGGCGCTTCTCGCGCCGGATCACGGCCTTCATGCGTTCACTCCCCTACTCGTCATTCTTGTTCTTGGCGGTTCTATCCCCTAACCCTCGCGCCTTGGAATCACCAGGAGCGGGATCGTCATGAGCCTCGCCTTTCTCTTCCCAGGACAGGGCAGCCAGGCCGTCGGCATGGGCCAGGAGCTGGCCGCGGCCTTCGCCTCCGCCCGCGAGGTCTTCGAGGAAGTGGACGACGCGCTGCAGCAGAAGCTGTCGGCGCTGATGCGCGACGGGCCCGAGGACCAGCTCACCCTAACCGAGAACGCCCAGCCCGCGCTGATGGCCGTGAGCGTGGCGGTGATGCGGACCCTGGAGAAGGAGTTCGGCATCGGGATCGAGAAGGCCGCGTTTGTGGCCGGTCACAGTCTGGGCGAATACTCGGCGCTGGCGGCGGCGGGGGCGCTCAGCCTGTCGGACACCGCGCGCCTGCTGAAGCTGCGCGGCCAGGCGATGCAGCGCGCCGTGCCGGTCGGGCAGGGGGCGATGGCTTCGCTCATCGGACCGAAGACGGACCTGGCGCTGGCCGAAGAGGCCGCCAAGGCTGGCTCGGACGTCGGCGTCTGCGTGGTCGCCAACGACAACAACCAGGGCAATGTGGTGATCTCGGGCGACAAGGCCGCCGTGGACAAGGCCATCGAGGCCGCCAAAGCGCTAGGCGCGCGGGCCATTCCGCTCAACGTCTCCGCACCCTTCCACTGCCCGCTGATGCAGCCTGCGGCGGACGAGATGGCGCAGGCGCTGGCGGCCGCCACGATCCTGGCGCCGCGTGCGCCGGTGGTCGCCAACGTCACCGCCCAACCCACCAATGATCCCGAGACCATCCGCCGGCTGCTTGTGGAGCAGGTGACCGGTCGGGTGCGCTGGCGCGAGAGCGTAACCTGGATGGCCGGTCCGGGCGGGGTGACCCGCTTCGCCGAGGCTGGCGCCGGCAAGGTGCTGTCCGGCATGGCCAAGCGCATCGCCCCCGACGCCGAGGCGACGCCGTTGAACGCGCCGGCCGACCTCGAAGCCTTCGCCCAATGCCTCTGAGGAGGGACGCATGTTCGACCTGACCGGCAAGACCGCCCTCGTCACCGGCGCCACCGGCGGCATCGGCGCCGAGATCGCCAAGACGCTTCACGCCCAGGGCGCCCATGTGGTGCTGTCTGGCACCCGCGAGGCTGTGCTGCAGGAGTTGGCTGCGAGCCTCGGCGAGCGCGTTTCGGTCGCGCCGGCCAACCTCTCCGATTCGGGCGCGGTCGACCGCCTGATCGAGGCTGCTGAAGCCGCGGCCGGCGCGCCCATCGACATCCTGGTGGCCAACGCGGGCATCACCAAGGACGGCCTGCTGATGCGGATGAAGGACGAGGACTGGGAGACCGTCCTGAAGGTCAACCTCGAGAGCTACTTCCGACTCAGCCGGGCCGCGATGCGCGGAATGATGAAGCGGCGCTTCGGCCGGATCATCGGTATCACCTCGGTGGTCGGCGTGATGGGCAACCCAGGCCAGGCGAACTATGCGGCCTCGAAAGCCGGAATGATCGGCTTCTCCAAGGCGCTCGCGCAGGAGGTGGCCACCCGTGGCATCACCGTGAACTGTGTCGCGCCGGGCTTCATCGAGAGCCCGATGACCGATGCGCTCAACGAGCAGCAGAAGGCGCAGATCCTGTCGACCATCCCGTCCGGCAGGCTGGGCGCGGGGGGTGACGTGGCCGCCGCGTGCGCCTATCTGGCGTCCGACGAGGCCGGCTACGTGACGGGCCAGACGCTGCACGTGAACGGCGGCATGGTGATGATCTGACGCTCGCCACCCCGGGGGGAACGTGGTACGCGCCCCCCGATTTGAACACCCAAGCGGCAGTTGACTTCGCGGTCGCCGTCGTTGATGCAGACACCGACTAACCCCTGAGGGACCAGCTACATGTCCGACGTTCTTGAACGCGTCCGCAAGATTGTGATCGAACACCTCGATGCCGATCCCGAGAAGGTGACCGAGAAGGCCAGCTTCATCGACGACCTGGGCGCCGACAGCCTCGACAACGTCGAGCTGGTCATGGCCTTCGAGGAAGAGTTCGACATCGAGATCCCGGACGACGCCGCCGAGCATATCCAGACGGTCGGCGACGCCGTGAAGTTCATCCAGGAGCGGCTGGGCGGCTGATCTCGCCCGCTGATACGGAATCAAGGGCCGCCGCGTCGCTGGGACCTCCCCGCGGGCGCGGCGGTTTTCGTTTGAGGTAGCGCCATGCGTCGAGTCGTCGTCACGGGGATCGGCATCCTGAGCCCGCTGGGGCAGGGGACCGAACTGACCTGGAAGAAGATCCTGGCCGGCACGTCCGGCGCCGGGAAGATCACCGCCTTCGACACCACGGACTATGCGTGCCAGATCGCCTGCGAGGTGCCGCGCATCGACGGCCGGGGCGGCGGCGGGCCCGACGTCGAGGGCAGCTTCGACCCGGACCAGACCATGTCGGCCAAGGACCGCCGGCGGGTCGACGACTTCATCCTCTACGCCATCGCCGCCGCCGACGAGGCGGTGCGCGACGCGAACTGGACGCCCGAGGACGAGGAGAGCCGCGAGCGCACGGGCGTCATGATCGGCTCGGGCATCGGCGGCCTCGGCACCATCGCCGACACGGCCATCGAGCTGCACGAGCGCGGCCCGCGCAAGGTCAGCCCGTTCTTCATCCCCTCGTCGCTGATCAACCTGGCCAGCGGCCAGGTCTCGATCCGCTACGGCTTCAAGGGGCCGAACCACAGCGTCGTCACCGCCTGCGCCACCGGCGCGCACGCCATGGGCGACGCGGCCCGGCTGATCAAGTACGGCGACGCCGACGTGATGATCTGCGGCGGGGCCGAGGCCAGCGTGGTGCCGGTGGGCATCGCCGGCTTCATCGCCTGCCGCGCCATGGCCACGGCGTTCAACGACACGCCCGAGAAGGGCAGCCGGCCCTACGACAAGGACCGCGACGGCTTCGTCATGGGCGAGGGCGCGGCGGTGTTCGTGATCGAGGAGCTGGAGCACGCCAAGGCGCGCGGGGCCAAGATCTACGCCGAGGTGGTCGGCTACGGTCTCTCGGGCGACGCCTACCACATCACCGCCCCGGTCGAGGACGGCGACGGCGGTTTCCGGGCCATGAAGGCCGCCCTGAAGGACGCCGGCCTCAGCGCGTCCGACATCGACTACATCAACGCCCATGGCACCTCGACCATGGCCGACGGCATCGAGCTGGGCGCCGTCGAGCGCCTGCTCGGCAACGCGGCGCCCGGCAAGGCCATGTCGTCCACCAAGTCGATGACCGGCCACCTGCTGGGCGCGGCCGGCGCCATCGAGGCGGCGTTCTCGATCCTGGCCATCCGTGACCAGATCGCCCCGCCGACCATCAACCTCGACAATCCCGACGTCGAGACGGTGCTGGATCTCGTGCCCCACAAGGCCAAGCCGATGGAGATCAATGTCGTCATGTCGAACAGCTTCGGCTTCGGCGGCACCAACGCCTCGGTGATCTTCAAGAAGTACGCGTGACCCGGAAGCGCCGCCTGAGCCGCCGCGCGGCGGGCGGCGGCCTGATCGCCCTGGGGCTGGCGATCCTGCTGGCCCTGGCCGCCGTGTGGACCTATGTCGGCCCCGGCCCGAAGGCGGCATCCGGCGACGCGACGGCGGTCGTCCTGGAGCGCGGCGCGGGCGTGGGCCAGATCGCCACCGCGCTCGACGACGCCGGGGTGATCGGTTCCGCCGGGCTCTTCAGCCTCGCGGCCCGGCTTACCGGGGCGGCCGCGGAGCTGAAGGCCGGCGAGTACGAGTTCGGATCGGGCGCCTCGATGGCCAGCGTGCTGGCCGACATCCGCGCCGGCAAGGTGATCCGGCGCCAGATCACCATTCCCGAAGGCTGGACCAGCGGCATGGTGGTCGAGGCGGTCAACGCCTATCCCGTGCTGACCGGCGTGGCCGATGAGCCGCCCGAGGGCTCCATCCTGCCCGACACCTACCAGGTGCGCCGGGGCGAGGACCGGGCGGCGGTGATCCAGCGGATGCGGGACGCGCACGACGAGCTCCTGGCCGAGCTGTGGGCCACGCGCCAGCCGGGCCTGCCGATCTCGTCGCCGCAACAGGCGGTGATCCTGGCTTCGATCGTCGAGAAGGAGACGGGCGTGGCGTCGGAGCGGCCGCGCGTGGCGGCGGTGTTCGTCAACCGCCTGCGCACGGGGATGATGCTGCAGAGCGATCCCACGATCATCTACGGCATCACCAAGGGGCGGCCCCTGGGCCGGGGCATCCGCGCCTCGGAGCTGGCGGGGGAGACGCCGTACAACACCTACAGGATCACCGGCCTGCCGCCGACGCCGATCTCCAACCCCGGCCGCGAGGCCCTGGCGGCGGTGCTGAACCCGCCGAAGACCGACGAGCTCTATTTCGTGGCCGACGGCACGGGCGGCCACGCCTTCGCCGCCACCTACGAGCAGCACCAGGCCAACGTCGCCCGCTGGCGGCAGATCGAGCGCGACCGGGCGGCGGGCGCCGGACGGTAGGTCTCTTCCCCGTTGAGCTTGAGCGTAGCGGCTCGCCTGAGAGGGGTGTGCGGTTTACGGTAACAACGTCACCGATCAGAGTTACCCCAAAGCCGGCGCGACTCCGTGCGCGGTCACAACATCAGGGGCTGTCGGGACATGCTTGCGGTGCGCAATGGGATACTGGGGCTGATCGGGGCGGCGGCGGCGCTGGCGCTGGCGACGCCCGCGGCGGCGGCGGTGACGGTGTTCACCTCGCAGGCGGCCTTCGAGGCGGCGGCGGGCAGCCTGACGACCGAGGACTACTCGGGCTATGCCGCGGGGACGACCATCGCCGACGGCGGCACGCTGGGCGCTCTGACCTACGACTTCGTCGGCGGCCCGGGCGGTGGCGTGGTCGGTAACTTCTACAACAGCACCTCGGGCCAAAGCCTGTCGATGGATCAGAGCCCCGCCGGGTTCGATCTCGGTGACTTCTTCTATGCCCAGCAGGGCGTCAGGGTGACGCTGCCCTACGCGGTGAAGGCGTTCGGCGTCCTGGTGAACACCAACCTGCCGCAGACGAACTTCCTGATCATCAACGGCCAGACGACGTTCGCGACGGCCGCGGCCTACGATTTCCACACCTTCACGTTCCTGGGCGTGATCAGCGACACCGCCTTCAGCCAGGTGGGCTGGTTCACCAGCGAAGTCGCGAACGTGGCCGAGATCCAGTACGAGCGGCTGGGCGGCGGCGTGGTGCCCGAGCCGGGGACCTGGGCGCTGATGATCCTGGGCTTCGGCGCGGCGGGCGCGGCCCTGCGGCGGCGTCAGGCTGCGTTCGCCTGACGCAGACCAGCCCGCAAGGGTGGGCTGACGGCGAGATTCGTGTATCTCCGGCGCGCGGCGGCCAGGCTGTCGCGGCGCGGGAGGACAGATGTCGATTTCGGGGATGACCGGGTTCGGGCGGGCCGAGGGCGCGCTGGCGGGCTGGACCTGGGCCGTGGAGGCGCGGAGCGTCAACGGCCGCAATCTCGAAGTGCGCTTCCGCGGGCCGCCGGGGTTCGAGGGGCTGGAACGGGCCGCGCGCGAGGGGGCGCAAAGCCGCTTCCAGCGCGGCCAGGTGACTGTCGGCGTGCAGGCCAAGCGCTCGGAAGGCGCGGCGGCCGTCCGGATCAACGTGGAACAGCTCGAGCGCTATCTGGCGCTGGCCTCGGCCTATGTGGCCGACGGCCGGGCGCAGCCGCCCGCCATGGACGGCCTGCTGGCCCTGCGCGGGGTGGTCGAGGCCGACGACGCGGGGCTGGACCCCGAGGCGCAGGCGGCGCTGGAGGCGGCCATGGCGGCCACCATCGGCCAGGCGCTGGACGGCCTCCTGGCCGCGCGGCGCGAGGAGGGCCAGGCCCTGGCGCCGGTGCTGAACGGCCAGGTGGACCGGATCGGCGAGCTGGCCGGCCAGGCGCGCGCCACGGCGGCGGGCCAGCCGGCGGCGATCAAGGCCCGGTTCGAGGCGCGGCTGAAGGAGCTGGCCGGCGAGGCGGCGAGCGAGGAGCGCATCGTGCAGGAGGCCGCCGCCATGGCGGTGAAGGCCGACGTGCAGGAGGAACTGGACCGCCTCTCGGGCCACGTGGACGCCGCGCGCGGCCTCCTGGCTGCCGACGGCGCGGTCGGCCGGCGGCTGGACTTCCTGACCCAGGAGTTCATGCGCGAGGCCAACACCCTGTGTTCGAAGTCGCAGCTCGGGGCGCTGACGACGATCGGCCTGGACCTGAAGGCGACCATCGAGCAGTTCCGCGAGCAGGTTCAGAATGTGGAGTAGCGGGCCGAAGGCCGCTATGGGGAGCCGTGTTACGTCTTTCGGAGGTTGGGTTGAGCGCTGACGAACATGGCAAGCCGTGGGAGACCGTGCGGCGCGGGCTGCTGCTGCTGGTGTCCAGCCCCGCCGGCGCGGGCAAGACCTCGCTGACCCGCACGCTCGTCGCCGACCACGACAGCCTGATGCTCTCGATCTCGGCCACCACGCGGGCGCCGCGGCCCGGCGAGGAGGAGGGGCGCGAGTACTACTTCAAGACCCGCGCTGAGTTCGAGGCGATGATCGCGGCGGGCGAGTTCCTGGAGTGGGCCACCGTCAACGGCAACTACTACGGCACCCCCAAGGCGCCGGTGATGGCGGCCCTGGAGGCCGGCCACGACGTGATCTTCGACATCGACTGGCAGGGCGCGGCCCAGGTGGCCGAGCAGGCGCCGGACGACGCCGTGCGGGTCTTCATCCTGCCGCCCGCCTGGGGCGACCTGGAGCGGCGGCTGAAGGCCCGGGCCCAGGACAGCGAGGAGATCATGGAGCAGCGCCTGCGCCTGGGGCAGGAGGAGATCCGCCACTGGCGGCTCTACGACTACGTGATCGTCAACAAGAACTTCGACCGCGCCTACGCCGACCTCGGCCACATCTACCGCGCCGAGCGGATGAAGCCGGGGCGGAACTCCTGGCTGCCGGCGTTCGTGGACGGCCTGCTGGCCGAGGCGGTGGGCGACGCGGAAGCGGCCGGGGCGCCGCCGCGGTCGACGATGATGCGGCCGGTGCAGAAGTAGGGGGGCGGGAGGCTCGTTCGCTTTGCGGGGGCAAGGCGAATTGTTGGCGCGCAGCCGATCAGCCACAGCGGCTGCATCACGTCGGCCCTGGGTCAGCTCAATGCGGCCAATACCCAACTGGCCCGACGGCGAGCGCCCGCGTCCGACGAGGTGGCGAGGCGTTGCAGTTCGTCGCGAAAAGCCGGGGCATCGAGGACAGTCGCCAGATGGCAGTATCGACGTAGCTCCCGACCGTCCCGACTCGCTACGACCTTCACGATGACCTCTCGGAGGCGCTCGCGCTGCGTCTCCGTGAGGCCCACGCGCTTCAGGTATTGGGCGGCATCAGCCTTCAAATAGCCGGATCGGAAGAAGCGGGGATCGGCTTCAAGGAACTCGATGAGGAGTTCTGCGCCGGCTGGATCACCTGCCTTCACTTGCTGAAAGGCTTGATCGAACCCTTCCGGCAGCGCGCCCTCAAGCGCCGACCAGAAGGCGTCAAGGGCGGCGGCTCTTCCAGCGAACAGTGGGTGACGACAAGCATCATCCAGGGCCTGCTGGGCCGTCCGAAAGCGTTCTGCGCGCTCCGCATAGGGAAACGGTCGCGGTCGAGCCATGGCTCATAGTGGCGGCGTTGGGCCTAACGAGAGGTGTCGTTGGCGCGGACAGCACCAGACCCGCCCATCGATGTCCGCGCTTGGGATCGCAGCCAGAGTCCGGAAGTGGCGCACGCCGAAAGGTTTGCGCGTACGCTGACCGCCCAAACAGGACACCACCATGCCCGCCTACCTCGTCCTCGACCTAACGGTGAACGACCTCTGGGACTTCCTTCCCTACGTGGAGGCGATCCCCGCCTTCATCGCCAGGCATGGCGGCCGCTATGCGTCGAAGGGCGCCGATCCCGTGGTGATGGAGGGGGACTGGGCGCCTCAGCGGCTGGTGATCCTGGAGTTCCCGTCCCGCGGTCACGCCCAGGCGTTCCTGGCCGACCCGGAGGCGCAGGACCTGTTCGCGCGGCGGCATCGCTCGACCACCAGCCGGCTGGTGATGGTGGACGGGGAGGATTGAGGGGGAGGTAGGAGATCAGCTCCCATCCGGTGTCATCCCGGTTTGGGCGGACGCCCAAGACCGGGACCCAACCCGGAGCCGTGCGCCTGGGTGCGCCGCATGGAGTGTCGAGGGTCGAGGCGCGCCCTGACATCCGGAGCACTCGGCGGGTTGGGTCCCGGTCTTCGCCTTGCGGCGAAACCGGGATGACACGCGGGGGGAGAGCGGCTGGTGGAGGCAGAGGCAGGCGTCGAGCGCCTTGAACGCGCCCTGGCATCAACTGCCGGGCCCTGCAGTCCGGCGTTGAGCTGAGCGGCGGCGCTCTCCTCTCAGGGGAAAGGGCTCGTGCGCGAGGAGGTGGGAATCCAGTGTTCGTCGACCTTGCTGGATGGCGACGGTGAGGCGCTCAGAAATCTGGAGGAACGACCATGAAACGCGTTCTCATCACCGCCGCCCTGGCGTTGGCGGCATCCGGCGCCGCAGAGGCGTCAACGCTCTATGGGGCGAGCTATACGGGTGGACCGCAAAGCAACCTCTACAGCGTCGACCAGTCGACCGGCGCGCTCACCCTGATCGGCGCCACTGGGAGGAACCTCGGGGATCTCACCAGCATCGACAACAGCCTCGTCGGCGTCGATCTGTCTTCCAACACCCTCCACACGCTCGACACGGCGACCGGCGCGGCCTCGGGCGGGCTGGCCATCACCGGCACGCAAGGCGTGATCACGTCGATCGCCTGGGACCCCGTCTCCCGTGCGCTGTACGGCAATACGACCTCGGGCTTTGGCGGCGCCGATACGCTGTATCGGATCGACACCGGCACCGGCGCGGCGACGCTGATCGGCGCCTTGGGCTTCACCAATGTCTACGCCCTGGGCTTCGGCCAGGACGGCGCGCTGTTTGGGGTCCAGGATGGCGGCGATCTGCTTTCCATCAGCATCGCGACCGGGGCCGCGGCGTCCATCGGCTCGCCGGGCTTTGGGCTCATCTTCGACATCGCGACGCGGCCTGAGGACAATGTGATGTTCGGCGCGACGTCGAGCACCTATTCCCTGCTCACCCTGAACAAGACCACCGGCGCCGGCACGGTCGTCGGCGGCTATGGCGCGAGCGCGAACATCGCGGGCCTCGCCTTCATCGGCGAAGGGGGCGTGGTGCCGGAACCCTCGACCTGGGCGCTGATGATCGGCGGGTTCGCCAGCGCCGGCGCCATGTTGCGCCGCCGCAGGGCGTTCGCGGCCTGATCCGACGCAGCGGTCGCCCGCTCACGGTGTGGGCGGGCGGGTCGCCGCCTCCGGCGCGTCCACCAGCTTTTCGACGAGGCGGCGGAGGTCGGCGGGGGTGGTTTGGCCGGCGACGACTTCGTGGAAGCCGACGCCGGCGCGGCGGAGCGCCTCCTTCTTGACCGCGTCGCGAGCGGCGGCGGCGGTCTGGTGGTGGCCGGCGCCCTGGTATTCGATGGCGTGACGGGGGCGGCAGGCCTCGTCCATCAGCAGGAGGTCGATCCGCTTGGCGTTGATACAGCCGTAGGCCGCCGCGTCCCGGCTGCGGAGGATCTCGCCGAGGGACACCTGCGCCAGAACCTGCCAGTCGGGATTGCGGGCTGTGACGGCGCGGTCCAGTTCGCGGAACAGGCGGGCCTCGCCCCGGTTCAGCACCGGCTGGATCGTGAAGGTGGCGCCCATGACGATGCGGAGCTGATCGGCGGCGTCCGGGCGGGGGCGGCCAGTCTGCGCATCGGACAGTTCGGCGATCCTGGCGGCAATGCTGGGGTGGGGAGCGGCGCGCTGCGATTGCGGCGGCGCGGTCCGGCGCCAGGCCCGGCGGCGCATACGGCTGACGAAACGCTCCACGGCCATGCCGAACGCGGCGCCGACGCAGATTACGATGATCAGCAGGTGGGGTTTATCGATGAGGGCGACGATCTCGGGAGACATCGCGCCACGTTACGGTCGCTTTATGAGGGAGTCCTGAACGGTAAGCGACTGGGACGTGTGCGGCTTGGTGGGTCATGGCTGGGCCTGCGTGCCCGACGGGCGGGTGGTGGAGTTCACCGAGCCGGCCAAGCGTCTGACCCACGAGGCGCGGCGCGCGCTGTACGACGACCTGACCTCGGGGCGGGTGCAGCCCGAGGATGTGCCGGGGGTGAAGGTGGTGCGGGACGCCTCGGGGGAGCTGGTGGACTGAGGCGGGCTTCCGCTGGCGGCGGGGAGGCCTATCTTGGCCGGGCATGAGCCGTTCGATGTCTCCGCCCGCGCCGATCCGTGACGCCGTCGTGCGTCAGGTGCGCCTGCTGGTGGGCGGGACCGGGGACGACACCGTGGAGCGCAACCGGCAGGACACCGGCCTGTTCGGGCCGGACAGCGCCTGCTGGAAGGTGCACGGCGACCTGACCAGCATGATGGTGGGCGGGATCGCGGCGCTGTACCTGCAGATGCTGCATCCCGGCGCGCTGGCGGGGGTGTGGGACCATTCGGACTTCCGCAAGGACATGCTGGGCCGGCTGAGGCGGACGGCGCGGTTCATCGCCGGCACCACCTATGGCGACCGGGCCGAGGCCCAGGGGCTGATCGACCGGGTGCGGGGGATCCATGCGCAGGTGTCGGGGACGCTGCCCGACGGGGGGGCGTATTCGGCGGACGATCCCGACCTCCTGACCTGGGTGCATGTGGCGGAGGTGAGCTCGTTCCTGGCGGCCTACCTTCGCTACGTCGACCCGGCGTTCCCGGCGGAGGCGCAGGACCGCTACTACCGCGAGACGGCGGAGGTGGCCCGGCGGCTGGGGGCGACGGATGTGCCTGAGAGCCGGGGCGAGGTGGCGGCCTATCTGGAGGCGGTGCGGCCGCAGCTGCGCCACGACCTCAGGACGCGGGCGGTGGCGGCGGCCCTGGCCTCGGCCCCGGCGCCCAGCGCGGCGGCCGCCCCGGCGATGGCGGCGGCGTTCGACGCAGCCCGGGACCTGCTGCCTCCGTGGGCGGCGGAACTGCACGGGTTCCGGCTGTCGGGAGCGCGGCGGGCGGTGGCCCGGGCGGGCGTGCAGGCGCTGGGCCGGGGGATGCGCTGGGCGCTGGTCAACAGCGCCGAGGCGCGGGCCCGGCGGCGGGCCGCGGAGCTGGCGCGGGAAGCGGCCGGCGCCTGACGGCCGCGCCCACCGCCCCGAAGCCGAGGATCATCAGCGCCCAGGCGGACGGCTCGGGCACCGCGGCGCCGGCGGCCTGAACGGCGCCGATGTCCCAGCCGAGGCTGTGGGGGTTCTGGGCCGCGTCGGTGGAGGCGATGAAGTAGCGCGCGCCGGCGAAGGCGAGGATCAGCGACCCGCCCTGGGCGGCGCCGGGGCCGTAGAGGCTGCTGGCCGAGCCCAGGAAGTCGCCGCCCGCGCCGTAGGCGGCGACGGTCACCGCGCCGTCGTCGTCGCCGCCGGCGTCGCCGAAGTTGAAGGTGATCGAGGCGATGGCGCGGTCAAAGGCGAAGCGGATCGGCGCGAAGCCGTCGGACTGGAGCGGGTTGTAGGCGCTGGCGGTCACGGCCGAGGCGCCCAGCAGGGCGACGCCGAGGTCGCCGAAGTAGAGATAGTCCGCGCCCTCGGGGGTGATGGTGAGGACGAGGTCGCCGTCGGCGATGATCCGCGAGCCGTCGTAGTAGCCGGCCTCGCCCTCGAAATCGAAGGCGGTGGCGGCGTGGGCGGCGGCCGGCAGCGCGAAGGCGCACAGCGCGGCGATCATGGCCTTGGTGTTCATCAGAGGTCCTCTGTCCGTCAGTCGATCGGAAGGCCGAGGGCCACCTTCAGCATGACGTGCTGCCGGGGCTGGCCGGTGATGGCGTCGGAGGCGGGGATGAAGTTCCGGTCGATCCGCATCGAGGCGTACCCGTGCACCAGGGAGCTCAGCGCGATGACGACCGTGGTCGGATCGATCCGGCGCGTCGGCTGGGGCAGGGCGGCGACCATCTCCTCAACGTCTCCGTAGAGCCCCTCGACCAGACCATCCAGGGCCGGATCCTCGGGGTCCAGAATGTCCATGCGCCACATCATCCGGTAGCGGCCCGGATGGGCGAGCGCGTAGTCGATGTAGGCGTCGACGAAGGCCTCCAGCCGGCCGTAGGCGTCGCTCCGGGCGTCCCGGGCCGCGCGGGCGGCGCCGAGCAGGTGCTCGAAGCAGCGCGTGGCCACCGCTGTCAGCAGCGCCCGCAGGTCGGGGAAGTGGTTGATCGGCGCGGCGTGGGAGACCCCCGCCCGGCGCGCGACGGCCCGGATGGTGACCGCCTCCACACCCTCCGTGTCCAGGAGCTGGAGCGATGCGTCGATGAGCGCTTCCCGAAGGGCGCCGTGGTGCTGTCCTCTCTTCATCTCGCCATATTGACACCGTCTATATCGCAATGCCAATTGACGGTGTCAATATGGAGTTTCGACGTGCGCTACAGACTGGCCCTGACGGCCTGCCTCCTTCCGTTCGGGCTGATCACGCCCCTGCTCGAGATCGGCCCCACCCATGTGTTCAACCCCGACTGGCCGGCGCACGCCCGGCTGCACGAGGTGTGGCAGCTCGCGACCCACTGCGGCCTCGCGGCCCTGTGCCTGTGGCTCGCCTGGGCGCGGGGTGAGGTGCGCCTGGCGACCGGGATCGCGGCGATCGTGGTCGGCGGGTTCCTGGCCGCCCTGGCCCTGGCTCCCGCGTACGGCGGCGGCATGAAGCACAGCGACGGGACCGAGCTGGCGTTCGCGGGCGTCAACGCGGCGGTGGCGGTGATGGCGGCCGCGATGGCGGGCCTGGCCCTGATCGCCTGGGCCACGCGCAGGGATGGGAGGGGCGCGGCGTGATCGGACATGCGCTCACCGGACTCCTCGTGCTGCACATCGCGGGCGGGGCGGTCGGCCTAGTCGCCGGCCTCGTGGCCATGATCGGGCGCAAGGGCGGGCCGCTGCACGCCCGGGCCGGGACCTGGTTCTTCGGATCGATGATGCTGATGGCGGGGTCTGCGGCGATGCTGGCCGCGGCCGAGCCCGATCGGCTGTCGCTGCTGTCGGGTGTGCTGACGGGCTATCTCGTCTTCACCTCGTGGCGGACGGCGCGACGGCGCCAGGGCGGGGCGCAGGTCGCCGACTGGGCCGGGCTGGGCGTCGCCGTGTTGTGCTTCGCGGCCTATGTGCAGGGCGCGGCGGCCGCGACGGCGGCTCCGGGCGGGGAGCTGGACGGCTTTCCCGCGCCCGTGTTCCTGGCCTTCGGCGCCCTCGCGGCGCTGGGCGCGCTGACGGACCTGAGGGTGTTCCTGGGGCCGGCGCTGGCCTATCGCGGCCGCATCGCCCGCCACCTGTGGCGGATGTGCGTGGCCTACTTCCTGGCCGCGACGTCGCTGTTCCTGGGACAGCAGGACGACGTGTTCTGGTTCATGGCCGGCTCGCCGGTGCTGTTCATCCCGTCGATCGCGACCCTGGCTTTCATGGCCTACTGGTTGGTCCGCAACCGGCTGCCACGAAGGGCGAAGGGCGCTGCTTGACACTGACCGGCGGTCAGTAACTAATGACCCGAGGTCATTAGGAGGGCGCCCATGGGCAAGCCCGCACGCCGGCGGCTGGCGCCCGAAGAGCGGAAGCGCGAGCTCCTGGACGCGGCGGAGCGGCTGCTGAACGCCCACGGGGCGCGGGTGCGGGTGGAGGACGTGTGTCGCGAGGCGGGCGTCGCGAAGGGGACGTTCTTCCTCTACTTCCCGAGCTGGGACGACCTGCTGGCGGCTGTGCGCCAGCGGCTAGTGTCCACGTTCGACGCCAGGCATCCGCTGCCGACCGAGCTGGAGGGGCCGGTGGACTGGCCGCGGCTGGTGGAGACGCAGGCGGCCGCCTTCATCGACTACACGCTGGCGAGGCGCGGCGTCGGGGAGGCGGTGTTCCACGGCGACTTCGCCGAGCGCCGGCCGCTGGCCGACAACGCCATCCTGCGGCTCTCGGCCGTGATCCGGGCCGGGCAGGAGGCCGAGGCGTTCGGACCCGTCGACCCAGAGTCCACCGCCCGGCTGATGTTCGCCGCCATCCACGAGGCCGCCGACGCCGTGGCGGGCGGCGCCGATCGCGACAAGATTCTGGCCGCGCTGCAGTCCCTGCTGCGGCGCTGCCTGGCGCCATAGGGAGGACGATCCATGAGCGCGAGCCCGGTGAACGTGAGGTATATGGTGGGGGACGTCGCCGCGGCGGCGGACTGGTACGTGGACAAGTTGGGCTTCAGCCGGCTGCCGAACGCCTCGCCGGCGTTCGCGGCGGTGGAGCGCGGGGCGCTGCTGCTGCTGCTCAGCGGGGCGGCGAGCTCGGCCGGGCGGCCGATGCCCGACGGACGCCAGCCGGAGCCTGGCGGCTGGAACCGGGTCCAGCTGGTGGTCGAGGACCTGGCGAAGGAGGTGGCGCGGCTGCGAGGGCTCGGCGTCCCGTTCCTCAACGACATCGTCAAAGGGCCGGGCGGCCAACAGATCCTGACACAGGATCCGTCGGGCAATGTGGTGGAGCTGTTCCAGCCCGGCGCGTGGGGCGGTAGGTGAGGGCGTGACCCAGAGCCTGCCGCCGCCGCCGGACCGTCCCGAGGACTACATGTGCTGCCAGCGCGGGTGCTGCCCGTGCATCTTCGACTACTACGAGGACGCCATGGACCGCTGGCGCGAGAAGGTGCGGGCGCTGGGTGGCGATCCCGAGGCCCTGCTGGCGGCCCGGGCCGGCTGAGCGTCAGGCCGGCGGCAGGCTGGCGATCTGGCGGCGGAGGAGGTCGAGGGCCAGGCGGCGCGGGGCGTCGGCGGGCTTGCCCAGCAGGTCCGCCAAGGTGGGGCCGAACAGGCCGACGCCCATGGCCAGGAGGACGCTCACCAGGATCAGGTCCTCGGCCGCGGCGGGGTCGGCGCCGTGGTGCGCCAGGCGCCCGCGGACGATCTCCTGCACGGCCTCGCGGACCATGGTGAGACGGCGGGTCTCGCCCGTCAGCTCCAGCCAGGCGGCGAGGCGGGCCGCGCCACGCGACTCGAAGGCGTCGAACAGGGCGCGGGCGCCGAAGTCGGCCTTGGCCGCCGGGTCTTCGGTGGGCGGGTCGGCGGCCAGGATGTGCGCCACGAGCTGGCGGATCATCCGCTCCATCAGCGCGGTCTGGACGTCGGCGATCGAGCCGAAGTGGTGCAGCACCGTGCCGTGCGAGATCCCCGCCGCCGCGGCGACGTCGGTGAGCTTCAGCGCCTGGGGGCCGCGTTCGGTCAGGAGGGCCTCGGCCGCGGCGAGGATGTTCTCGCGGGCGGCTTCGGGCGATCGGCGGGCGCGGCGGGCCGGCGGGGGCGATGCTTCTATTGACATTTTTGTCGATAGTAGCGATATGAGGTCAGGACGGAAGGGCGCATGGCCCTTCGTAACCTGCCCGGCCGGAGCCCGCCAATGACCGCCAAGAAGCGCACCCCCGACACTGTCGACGTCCTGCCGCGGGACATCCGCTTCGACGTCGAGACCGGCGGGCGCGGCGCCTGGCTGGGGGGCGATCCGGTCGGCACGGCGGTGTTCAACGCCCTGTCGCTGACCTTCCCCGACGGCGAGCGGCTGTTCATGGACGCGGTGCGCAACTTCCGCGGCGAGCTGAAAGGCAAGCTGCTGGACGACGTGAAGGGCTTCATCGCCCAGGAGGCGATCCATTCGCGCGAGCACCATGTGCTGAACCAGCTCATCGACCGCGAGCGCTATCCGGTCGCCGAGATCGAGGCGCAGGTCCGCCAGCGGGTGTCCAAGGCCCGCGAGCGCGGCAAGATGGCGATGCTGATGTCGACCATCACCCTGGAGCATTTCACGGCGATGATGGCCGAGATGTTCATGGACAATCCCGAGCTGTTCGACGGCACGCCCGCCGATGTGGAGCGCATGTGGCGCTGGCACGCCATGGAGGAGACCGAGCACAAGGCGGTGGCCTATGACGTGTTCATGGAGGCCACGAAGGACTGGTCGCCGTTCCTGCGCTACCGCCGGCGCTGCATCGCCATGGCGATCGTGACGGTCATGTTCACCCGTAACATCACCCGCTACGCCGCCCGGCTGCTGGAAGCCGACGGCTATTCGCCCGAGGCCGCCACGAAGGCCGTTGAGCGCTACGTGTGGGGCAAGCCGGGCCTGTTCCGCCGCGGCTGGAAGACCTACTTCGCCTGGTATCGCCCGGGCTTCCACCCCTGGGACCAGGACAACCGCGCCGAGCTGGCCGGCTGGAAGGCCGAGTTCGACGCCGCGGCGACGCCGCAGGCGGCATAGAGGGGGCTCAGCGGGCTTCGGCTTCCGACGGGGCCGACGGGCGGGCCGAGGGGGCGTGGATGTGCTCTTCCTCAGCCCAACTGCGGATCGCGCGGCTGAGAATGCTGAACTGCCGCCGCTCGCGCGGATCGCGCGCACTGCCGGCTTCGCGCTCGCACAGCTCGGCGAGGCGGAGGTACGCTTCCATACGCTTCATGCCCGCCTGAGTTGGGGAGGAACACCGCGGAAATCCACCCGTCCGGAGGGACGGGCGATTCCTGGCTAGCGGCTTCCGGCGCGGCCCGCATCCCCCGATTGGGGGGCGGGCGGATGTTCCTCAGCTCTGGAGTTGGAAGGTGACTATTGCCCCGCTCGTTTGGGCCGTGGACGGCGCAACAGCGAGAGAACCATCAGCATCGCGCCAAGCGCGACCAGGATCGTGGCTAGCATCATGCCAACGACCGCCCACCCATGCCCCACGTCGCCGCGTGGGGAGAGCGCCATTGGAAGCTCGAACAACGCCAACGCGATACCCACGATCAGCAAGAAGGCCCCGGCGATCCTCATGCGCTCATCTATTCAGGGTCGAGGCCGGCTTGGCGCTGTGTTTTCTACTCAGCATCGGCGCCCGAAACTGCCCAGCGGCTGGAAGCGGACTTGGGTCGACGTGGTCTCAGCTGATCCTGCCGACCTCTCCGTGTCATCCCGGCTTCGCCATCGGCGAAGGCCGGGACCCAACCGTCCGGGAGCGCCGGATGGCGGGGTGCAGCCCGAACCTCGACGCGTCCGGCGGCGAGCCCGGGCGCACGGCCCTGGGTTGGTTCCCGGTCTTGGGCTTGCGGCCAAACCGGGATGACACCGGGTCGGGTGTCATCTTGGGACCGTTGGCCGCCGGTCTCAGGGCTTGCGCATCGCCTCGACCTCGGCGGGAGTGACCGGGTCGGGGAAGTTGTTGCCGAAGTGGGTGCGCATGTAGGTCACCACCTGGGCCACCTGGGTCGGGGTGAGGGTGTCGCGGAACCAGGGCATGCCGCCCTTGCCCTTCTCGATGATGTAGATCGGGTAGGCGGCCGTACCGAGGCGGGGGTTGTTGGCCAGGGCCGGGAAGGCCGCGGCGCCGACCGCGCCCTTGCCGCCCGCCATGTGGCAGGACTGGCACATCATCACATAGACCTCCTCGCCGGTCTTCGGGACGGGCGGCTTGGAGCCGCCGGGGCCCGGTTCGTCGGCCAGGGCGGGGAAGGCGAGGGCGGCGAGCGTGGTCGCGAGCAGGATGGGACGGTTCATGCTCAGGCCTCCAGGGCGCGCTTGTGCAGGCGGGTGATGGCGTCGATGGCCGAGAGGAGGGAGCCCTCCATCCAGCAGCCGAGGTAGGAGGCGTGCTCGCCGGCGAGGACGATGCGGTCCTCGAGGGCGACGAGCTCCTGGTAGTGTTCCTTGCGGGTGTCCTCGTTCCAGCGGGCGCAGCAGCCCATGACCCAGGGCACCCGGCTCCAGGCCACCGAGGCGCCGGAGAGGAACTCCTTCCGGTAGCTGTCGGGGTGGAAGACCGAGCCCTGCTCCAGCGCGACCTGGATCCGTTCCTCGGGCGTCATGCCGCCGAGGCGGTAGCCGCCGGGGCCGCCGGCGAAGGCGCCGAGCAGGACCGCCGGACCGTCGTCGAAGAACTTGTTGTTGGGGTAGGAGATCAGGCCGATCTCCTGGTTTGTGAAGGAGTGGCCGCCGTAGATGTCGTAGTC
This sequence comes from Phenylobacterium kunshanense, assembly GCF_003254525.1. Lineage (GTDB taxonomy): Bacteria > Pseudomonadota > Alphaproteobacteria > Caulobacterales > Caulobacteraceae > Phenylobacterium > Phenylobacterium kunshanense. The sequence continues at coordinate 589,543 of NZ_QFYS01000001.1, read as the reverse complement.
CTGTTCCCAGAACCGGCGCTTCATCTCCAGGCCGATCTTCACCGAGTTGGAATAGGGGACCGAGGAGATGGCCGCGGTCTTCTTCTCCGACAGGTTGGTCTCGATCTGGCTGAGCACCGTCAGGGGGATGGTGCAGACGCAGAAGTCGGCCTCGGCGGTCGAGACCACGCCCTTGGCGGTGTCGGTGTAGGTGACCGTGACGCCGCCCTTGCCCTGCATGAGCTTCGTCACCTTGGCGTTGTAGGTGATCAGGTGGCCGACGTGCTTGGCGAAGCCCTTGCCGATCATGTCCATGCCGCCGACCGGCTGGAACATGGTGGTCTGGAACTCCTCGTTCATGAAGAAGGCCATGTTGGCCCAGACGCCGGACTTCAGCACCTCGTCGAACGGGAACAGGTCGGAGGGCTGGGGCGCGCCGCCCACGCCGCCGCCGGGCGGCAGGTCGAAGCCCCGGTGACTCGCCGAGCGCAGGTTCTTGGCGTAGCGCATGTCCTTGTCGAGCATGCCCCAGCCACGCAGGGCCTCCTTCAGGCGGTCGAGGTCCTCGCTGGTGAGCGGGGAGTCGAGGCCCTTCTGGTCCATGGCCTTGGAGAGCAGTTCGGCGACACCGCCCTCGAAGTCGGCCTTCAGGGAGCGGAAGCGCTGGGGGGCGCCGCCGAAGGCGTCGGTGTTGTGGATGTAGGTGTTGTGGTTGAGCTGGATGAACGGCTCCAGCGCCACGCCGAAGGCCTTGCAGTAATGGAGCAGGGTCTTGTGGTGATGCGGGATGCGCCACGGGCCGGGGTTGAAGTAGTTGCCCTTTGCGAACGTCACCTTCTGGGTGGCGCCGCCGAGCTCGGTGTAGGTGTCGCCGCCGCGCAGGGTCCAGTTGCGGCCGCCGGGGCGGTCCTGGAACTCCAGGATGCGGACCTTGTAGCCGGCCTTCTCGAGCTCATAGGCGGCGAGCATGCCGGCGAGACCGGCGCCCAGCACGACCACCGAGGCGCCCTTGCGCGCGCCGGCGAGGTTGGGCGGGCCGGGGAAGCGCGTCTCGGCGGCATGACCGAAGGTGGTCATCATCTGGTAGATCGCCGCCGTGCCGCCCAACAGGCCGATGGCGCGCATCAGCTGGCGGCGGGTAGGCGTCTGGCGTCCGGACTCCATAATCGTACTCAAGCTCCCCTCGTGACCTGAGCACTGGCCTAGCCGCGCCCGGCCGCGATGGGAGCGCCCGCAGCTGCTTCCGCCGCGGAGATTCGTCGCGCGGACGCGGTTTTGGGCGGGCGGCGCCCAGCGGCGAGGCACGGCGGCGCTTGAGCCGTGCGCTAAGCCGTCGCAGGCTGCGCCCATAACGGCCTGTGGGGAAGAGACGGATGAGAACGAAGATCCTGGCGCCGGTGCTGGCGCTTGCGGCCGCCTGCCTCGGGGGATCGGTCGCCGAGGCCGCGGACGTCCGGCTCTACGCCATGGACTGCGGGCGGATCAGCCTCAAGGACGCCGACATGTTCGCCGACGACGGGGCGTACAAGGGCGTGCCGAAGTCGATGGTCGTGCCCTGCTACCTGATCCGTCACCCGAAGGGCGATCTGGTCTGGGACACGGGGATCCCCGAATCGACGGCCGACAAGCCCGCCAGCGAGGGCGGCGAGGCGCTGACGATGAAGCGCAAGCTGACAGACCAGCTCAAGGACCTGGGGCTGACGCCGGCCGACATCGAGTATCTGTCGATCTCGCACAGCCACTTCGACCACATCGGCAACGCCGGGCTGTTCGCCGGCGCGACCTGGATCGTGGACCCCGACGAGAAGGCCTACGCCTTCAGGCCCGAGGCGCGGAAGGACGCCAAGGGCTTTGCAGCCTATTCGGCGCTGGAGACCGCCAGGACCATCCCGGTGGAGGGCGATGCGCTCCATGACGTGTTCGGCGACGGGTCGGTGCAGGTGGTCCCGACCCCCGGGCACACGCCTGGCCACACCGTGCTGCTGGTGCGGCTGCCTGAGGCCGGGGCGGTGCTGCTGACCGGCGACATGTGGCACATCGCCGAGAGTCGGGCGGCGCGGCGGGTGCCGCGGTTCAACGTCGACCGGACGAAGACCCTGGCCAGCATGGACAGGATCGAGGCGCTGGCGGCCAAGGAGAAGGCGCGGGTGATCCGCCAGCATGTTCCCGAGGATTTCGAGAGCCTGCCGAAGTTCCCGGCTGCGCTGAGGTAGCACGGCGCATTCGGGCGCGAGGTGGGATAGGGTGCGGCATGCACGACGATCCGACGGCCAACGAGACCCCCATGCAGCGTGCGCTGCGCCTCAAGAAGGCGGCGCAGGCGGCGCGCCAGGTGGCGCCCGGCGCCGGCCGTGAGAGCGAACGCTCGGCCGCGGCCCGGTCGCAGTCGAAATCCAAGCCCTGGATGAAGAAGAGCTGACGCCCGTCAGGTCGGGGGCGCGTCGGTCGGGGCGGCGTGGGCCGCCGGGCGGCTGGCCCAGGCGGCGCCGGCGGCGGCGAGCATGACGGCGGCGACGCCCAGGACCTGTTCGAGCCGCAGCGCCTCGCGCAGCAGGAGGAGCCCTGACAGGGCGCCGAACGCCGGCTCGAGGCTGGTCAGCACGGCGAAGGTCCGGGCGGGCAGGCGCGGCAGGGCGTACATCTCGAGCGTGAACGGGATGGCGGTGGATATCACCGCCACCACGAGGGCCAGGGGCAGGAGGCGCGGGTCCAGCAGGGCGGGAAGACCGGCATGCGCGACGCCGACCGGCACGATCACCAGGGCGGCGATGCCGGTGGCCAGGGCCGGGGTGGCGCGACCGAAGGCCCGGCTGGCGGTCTGGCCCCAGACGATATAGGCGGCCCAGCTCGCGGCGGCGGCCAGGGCGAAGCCGACGCCCACGAGGTCGAGGCGGCTGGGGCCCGAGGTGAGGTCGCGGCCGAGCAGCGCCCACACCCCGCCGGCGGCCAGGGCGGCCCACAGGAAGTCACGCGGGCGATGCGAGCCGGCGATGGCGACCGCCAGCGGACCCAGGAACTGCAGGGCGATGGCGACGCCCTGGGGCAGCCGGCCGAGGGCCATGTAGAAGAAGAGGATCGCCCCGGCGGTCGTCACCCCTAAGCCCAGCATCGGCAGCAGCGGCGCGTCGGCGGGCCAGTGGCGCCAGGGGCGGATCAGCACCGCGAGCATCAGCGCGCCCAGCAGGATCCGCAGCGCGGCGGTCCCCTCGGGCCCGAGCGCCGGGAACAGTCCCTTGGCGAGGGCGGCGCCGACCTGGAAGGCGGCGGTCGCGCCGATGACGGCGGCCACGGGCAGGAGCACGCGCCCCGGCCGCTCCCCGAACGGCGAGGCGGTCACCGCAGGAAGGACGGCACGAAGTAGAGGGCCACCAGCAGAAAGAAGCCGACCAGCATCAGGCGCCCGAGCAGCTTGGCGCGGCGTTCGGCGGCGGGGTCGCGTTCAGGGGGCGGCGATGGGCTCATGCCTTCGCCGTACGCCCGGCCACCGGCCCTGACAAGCGGGGGATCAGCCCGCGGCGGTCCGGGTGTCGTCGAGGATCGCGGAGAGCGCGGCGAAGAGCTCCTCGGCGCGGATGGGCTTGGTGACCACCAGGTCCATGCCGGCCTGACGGTACTCGCGCACCTGATCCTCCATGGCGTTGGCGGTCAGGGCGACGATCGGCGTGCGCGGAAGGCCCTCCGCGGCTTCCCGGCCGCGGATCATGGACGTGGCGGTGACGCCGTCCATGCGGGGCATCTGCACGTCCATGAGGATCAGGTCCCAGTGGCCGTCCTCCCAGGCCTCGACCGCGGCCTGGCCGTCGGCCACCACCTCCGGCTCGATCTGGACGACCTCCAGGATGGCGCGGATGACGGCCTGGTTGGTGGGGTTGTCCTCGGCCACCAGCAGCCGCAGGGCCCGTTCGCCCGGGTTCATGATCACGGTGGCGGACGGGGGGGCGGGCGGCGCCATGCGGCGCGGGGCGCGGACCCGGGGCAGCGGCAGGCGCAGCCGGAAGGTCGCGCCGTCGCCCAGGGTGCTCTCCACAGCGATGTCGCCGCCCATCAGCGCCGCGAGATCCCGGCAGATGGCGAGGCCGAGGCCCGTGCCGCCGTAGCGGCGGCTCATCGAGGCGTCGCCCTGCTCGAACTTCGTGAACAGCCGTTGGAGCACGTCCGGGGGGATGCCGATGCCGGTGTCCTGGACCGTCGCGACCAGGGCGCCGCGCGAGGCGCCGAGCACCACCGACACCGCGCCGGCGTCGGTGAACTTGAGCGCGTTTGAGACGAGGTTGCTGAGGATCTGGCGCAGCCGGAGCGGATCGCCTCGGTAGGTCCCCGCCGCGCCGGAGGTCACGCTGACCGAGAAGGCGAGCCCCTTCTGGGTAGCCACGGCGGAGAAGGTCTCGCGCACGCTGTGGGCCAGTCCGCCGACGTCGAACTCGACGTCCTCCAGGGTCATGCGCCCGGATTCGATACGGGAGATGTCGAGGATGTCGTTGAGAATGGCCAGCAGGGCCTCGCCGGATTCGCGCAGGACCCGCAGCCGTTCCTGTTGGCGCGGGGCGAGTTCCTCGCGGGCCATCGCCTGGGCCATGCCAAGGACGCCGTTGAGGGGCGTGCGGATCTCGTGGCTCATCTGAGCGAGGAAGGCGCTCTTGGCGTCGTTGGCTGCGGTGGCCTCGCGGACCGCGCGGTTGAGCGCGGCCTCGGCCTCGCGGCGGTCGGTGACATCGCGGACGATGGCGGTGAAGAGCCGGTCCTTGCCGGCGGCGAGGCGGGAGAGACCGATCTCCACCGGGACGATCCGGCCGTCCTTGCAGAGGCCCTCGATGTCGGTGCGGGCGAGCATCGCGCGGGAGGATTCGCCGCCGGACCGGAACCGGGTCACGTGTCGACGGTGGACGCCGCGCCGGTCCTCCGGCACCAGGATCTCGATGTTGCTGCCCAGGACCTCGGCGGCGCGATAGCCGAAGATGGCCTCGGCGCCCTCGCTGAAGACGACGATGCGCATGGCGGCGTCGAGGACGATGATGCCCTCGGTCGCGATGCCCAGGATGCTGGCGAGGACCTGATCCAGGCGGCCCCGCAGCGCTTCAGGGAGGGATTCGGACGGAGAGGGGGAATCAGGGCCGTCGGCGCTGGTCATGGCGCCACCTTGCCGACGCACATGCGCGGCCTACCCAGGACAAATTGTCCCATTACACACCCCCATCACTCGAACCGGGGCAGCTAGAGCAATGGGGGTTCGTCGAACTTGATATTCGTCAAGGCGTGAAAATCGGTTCCGAGCGTCCCGGGATTCTAGTGACCAACCACCCACTGGCTGACGTAGGCGTGCGTCGCGCGGGCCAGCTTGGGCGGGCCGGAGAAGTAGAACTCCGAACCGAACATGACCTTGCGCTCGCGCCAGGTGATGGCGCCGGTGTCTTCCTGCTGCAGGACGTTGCGCAGCTTGGCGCTCATGCCGTTGGGCACGAAGGCGACGTAGGTGGCGTCGGGCATGCTCCACTCCATGAACCCAGTCCCGAGGGCGATGAGAACGTGAGTCCGCATGGCCTCCAAGCGTGACAAGGCCGCACAGCCGGGCGCGGGCTGGACAAGGCGGCGCCGGACGGGCGAGGTGGCGGCTTTCCCGATCCTGGAGACCCGCGCGTGCGTCCTGCTGCTTACGGCCTGGCCCTGTTCCTCCTTGCCCTGCCGGCCGCCGCGGCCGAGGGGCCGGCCGACTGGAAGGCGCAGGCGGCGCGGGTGACGATCACCCGGGACGACTGGGGCATCGCCCATGTGCGAGGCAAGACCGACGCGGACGCGGTGTTCGGCATGGCCTTCGCCCAGGCCGAGGACGACTTCAACCGCGTGGAGATGAACTACCTCACCGCCCTGGGCCGCGTGGCCGAGGCCGAGGGCGAGGCGGCGATCTGGCAGGACCTGCGCCAGCGCCTGTGGATCGATCCGGCCGAACTCAAGAGCGAATACGCCAAGAGCCCGGCGTGGCTGAGGGCGCTGATGGACGCCTGGGCGGCGGGGCTGAACCACTACCTGGCCACCCACCCGGCGGTGAAGCCGAAGGTGATCACCCGCTTCGAGCCTTGGATGGCCCTGAGCTTCACCGAGGGCAGCATCGGGGGCGACATCGAGCGCGTGTCGCTGAAGGAGCTGGAAGCTTTCTATGGCGGAACCCGCACGGCCGAGGCCGAAATGCCGTTCGTGTTCCGCGAACCGACCGGATCCAACGGGATCGCCATTGCGCCGAAGCTGACGAAGGACGGGCGGGCGCTGCTGCTGATCAATCCCCACACCAGCTTCTTCTTCCGCTCGGAGCTGCAGGTGACGAGCGAGGAGGGGCTGAACGCCTACGGGGCGGTCACCTGGGGTCAGTTCTTTATCTACCAGGGGTTCAACGCGACGGCGGGGTGGATGCACACCTCCAGCGGCGTGGACGTGGTGGACGAGTTCGCCGAGACGATCGTCCGAACGTCGGGCGCGCTGAGGTACCGCTACGGACGCGAGGCCAGGCCGATGGAGACGCGGGAGGTGACGCTGGCGTTCCGCCGGGACGACGGGACGTCCGGCCAGCGGACGTTCACCACCTATCGGACCCACCACGGTCCGATCGTGCGGGCGGAGGGCGATCGCTGGATCGCCATGGCGCTGATGCACAAGCCGGCGGCGGCCCTGTCGCAGTCGTTCCTGCGGACGAAGGCGAAGGACCTGCCCGAATTCGCGCGGGTGGCCGAGACCTATCGGGCCAACTCGTCGAACAACACGCTGTTTGCGGACGCGAAGGGGGCGATCGCCTACCTGCACCCCCAGTTCATCCCGGTGCGGGACGATCGGTTCGACTACACCAAGCCGGTGGATGGCGCGGACCCGGCGACGGACTGGAAGGGGCTGCATCCGGCCGGCGAGCGGCCCGAGGTGAAGTCGCCGGACAGCGGCTGGGCGTTCAACACCAACAACTGGCCGTACTCGAACGCGGGGTCGGACAGCTCCCGGCGCGAGGCGTTCCCGAAATACATGGACACCTTCGGCGAGAACCCCCGGGGCGTGCATGCGCTGAACCTGCTGAGCGGATCCGGCGCCTGGACGCTGGATGGGCTGGTGACCGCGGCCTACGACCCGGCGCTGCCGGCGTTCGACCGGCTGATCCCGGCGCTGGCGGAGGCCTATGAGGCGACGCCGGAGGGCGATCCGCTGAGGGCCCGGCTGGGCGACCAGATGGCCGCGCTGAAGGCCTGGGACCGCCGCTGGAGCAAGGAGTCGACGGAGACCGCGCTGGCGGTGTTCTGGGGCGAGGCGCTGTGGGCCAAGGCGGTCCCAGCGGCGAAGGCGGCCGGGCGCAACACCTACGACCAGATGGTCCTGCACACGAGCGCCGCGGAGAAGCTGCAGGCGCTGGCCGAGGCGACCGACCGGCTGGCGGCCGACTTCGGGAGCTGGAGGACGCCGTGGGGCGAGATCAACCGCTATCAGCGCCTGACGGGAGACATCACCCAGGCGTTCAAGGACGATGCGCCGTCGATCGCCGTGCCGTTCACGTCGGGCCAGTGGGGCTCGCTCGCCTCATTCGGGGCGCGGCGCTATCCGGGGACGAAGCGGTACTACGGGACCAGCGGCAACAGCTTCGTGGCGGTGGTGGAGTTCGGCCCGAAGGTGCGAGCGCGGGCCGTGAGCGCCGGCGGTGAGAGCGGCGACCCGGCGTCGCCGCATTTCGCCGACCAGGCCCAGCGATACGCGGACGGCGACCTGCGCGAGGTCCGCTTCCATCCGGAGGAGGTGGCCGCGCACGCGCGTCGGACCTATCGGCCGGGCGAATAGCCGTCAGCCTTCGGGCGCAGTTTCGCCGAGGACGACTCCAGCGCGTGGGACCGGTTGTCGCGGCGTGCGCGCAAGGCTCTGTTAGCCGTGCGCGTGATTAGTCGCGCTCATGCGACAGCCTCGCCTTCGGGCTATCCCCCGAGCGCCCAAGGTCCCGGGGCGCGACGATTCGCGCGCCATGGCCAAGCTTCGCATGCGCTACGACTTCACGTCCGCGGACGGCGCCGGGAGAGCGGCCGATCGGGGATCGTGCGGCGGGGAGGCGCGATTTGGGCGGTGAGGCCAGGGACCGCGCGTGGGCATCGCCCAACGCCGTGATGGCGCTGGCCATCGCCGCGGCGCTGATCGTCCTCGCCGGGTGCGGGGCGCTGATCTGGTATTCGGGAGCGGCCGTGGATCGGCTCACCGAGGCGCGGGAAACCCGCCTCATGGAGCGCGTGATCGCGCGCCGGGAGTCGCGGCTGCGGGACGAGCTGGCGTCGGTGGCGGTGTGGTCGGACGCCTATGACAGGACCGCGAGGGACTATGATCCCGAGTGGGCCCAGATCAACTACGGCGACTACTTCCATCCGTACATGGGGCATGACCTGAGCCTGGTCTTCGATGCCGGCGACAGGGTGATCTATGCGTCGGTCGACGGGGCGACCGTGGATCCCCGCAGCCTCGCGCCGTTCGCCAGGGCGGCCGTCCCCCTCGCCGCCAACGCGCGGCGGGCGACGGCCGAGAAGATCTCCCGGAACCCGGACGCACTGGGGTTCGATCGGTTCGGGGCGGCGGAAGCCGCGCTGAAGGTCGGCGATCAGCTGTTCATCGCGGGGGCGGCGACCATCGTGCCCGAGCCTGAATATGAGCGGCCCCTGCTGGTCGGCCCGGAAACCGTCGTGGTCACCGCCATCAAGATCGGTCCCACCTACCTCGCGAGCCTGGAGGCGGACTATGGCTTGAAGGCGGCCCGACTGCTGCCGCCGGGAAGCCGAACCCGGCCCGCGGTGACGCTGACGGGCCCCGGCGGCGAGATCGTAGGGCGCATGGCCTGGAAGCCCGAGCGCCCAGGGGTGGGCGTCTATCGGAACGCCGCCTGGGAGATCGCCGGGGTCGGCGCGATGATGATGCTCCTCGTGGCGGTGGTGGTCCTGCGGGTGAGGGGCCTGGCCGAGGACGTGGTGCGGGAGCGGGACCGCGCCGAGGCGGGCGATCGCGCCAAGTCGGACTTCATCGCCAACATGAGCCACGAGATCCGCACGCCGCTGAACGGCGTGCTCGGGATGGCCCAGGTCATGGAGGCGCACGACCTGTCGCCCGACCAGCGGGGGCGGCTGAGGGTCATCCGGGAGTCCGGGGCGACGCTGCTGTCGTTGTTGAACGACGTGCTGGACCTGTCGAAGATCGAAGCGGGCAAGCTGGAGATCGTGGAAGCGCCGTTCCGGGTCGACGAGCTGACCGAACGGGTGTGCGGAACGTTCGCCGGGGTCGCGGCGGCCAAGAACCTGGCGCTCGACCACACCGTGGACCCGACGGTCGCCGGCGTGTGGATCGGGGACGGCTTGAGGCTACGTCAGGTGTTGTCGAACCTCGTCTCGAACGCCGTGAAGTTCACCGACCAGGGCCGGGTCGCGCTTGCCGTGGACGCGACGCCGCGCGGCGTCCGGTTCGTGGTCAGCGACACCGGGATCGGCATCGAGCGCAGCAAGCTGCCGAAGCTGTTCAGCAAGTTCGCCCAGGCGGACGCCTCGACCACGCGCCGCTACGGCGGCACGGGCCTGGGGCTGGCGATCTCGCACCGGCTGGTCCAGATGATGGGCGGAACCATCGAGGCGACCAGCCGCCCGGGGGAAGGCTCGATCTTCACGGTCGTGATGCCGCTGCGCCGGTCGGCGGGAGAGATCGTGCGGCCCCCGCCGCCGCCGCCGGTGGAGACGCCCCCGGCGTTCGTGCGGGACGCGCCGCTGAGGGTGCTGGCCGCCGAGGACAACGCCACCAACCAGCTCGTCCTGCGCGCGCTGCTCGAGCCGCTGGGGGCCGAGGTGACCATGGTCGCCGACGGGCTTGAAGCGGTCGAGGCCTTCTCCCGCGGCGCCTTCGACGTCGTGCTCATGGACGTCCAGATGCCTCGGATGAACGGCCTGGACGCCACCCAGGCGATCCGCGAGCTGGAGGCGCGGCGGGGCGGGCCCACGACGCCGATCCTAGCGCTGACGGCCAATGTCATGAGCCACCAGATCGAGTCGTACCTGGACGCGGGCATGGACGGACACATCGCCAAGCCGCTGGACCTGTCGACCTTCTACGGTGCGCTGGACGAGGTGCTCAGCGCGGGCGCTTCGGACCGCGAGGCGGCTTCGGCCTAGGCCCGGCGCCGGGCTTCCCCGCGAAGCGAGGCTTGCCCGGAGGTCTGTCGGGGCGGGGCCCCTGGCGCGGACCCTGGGCCGCCGGCGGCGTCGTGGATTCGATCCGCATCTCGCCGGCGTCGGCCGTGGCGCGGACCGCTTCGAGGAAACGCGCCTCGGCAGCCGGCGCGATCTGGAACTTGGTCTCGCGGTCGAAGATGCGGATGAGGCCGATATCGGCCTTGGTCACGTGGCCCAGGCGGCAGATCAGTGGCACCAGCCACTTGGGGTCGGCGTTCTTGGCGCGGCCCACGGGCAGGCGGAACCAGACGCCGTCCGCCGCCGGGATGTTCGACGGCGGCCGCTCGCGGCGCGGCTCGGGACCGCTCGGCGCGCCGTCGTCGAACAGTTCCTCGGGCTCCGGCAGGCGGGAGCGATAGAGGCGGACGAGCGCGGCCGCCACGGCCTCAGCGCTGCGTCCCTCCAGCAGGCGACGACCGAGCTCCAGATCCTCGGCCGCCGGCTCGGCGGCGAGCAGCGGATCGTCGAGCATGCGCGCCTGGTCGCGGGCGCGGATCTCGTCAGGCGTCGGCGCGCCCGACCAGACCACGTCGACGCGGGCCAGGTCGAGCAGGCGCTCGGCCTGCCGGCGCTTGGTGTAGGGCACGACCAGGGCGGAGACGCCCTTGCGGCCGGCGCGGCCCGTGCGGCCGCTGCGATGGAGCAGCGTGGCGGTGTTGGCCGGCAGGGCGGCGTGGATGACGAGGCCCAGCTCGGGCAGGTCCAGGCCCCGGGCGGCGACGTCGGTGGCGACGCAGGCGCGGGCATGGCCGTCCCGCAGAGCCTGGAGGGCGTCGGCGCGCTCCTTCTGGCTGAGCTCGCCCGAGAGCTGGACGACGCCGAAGCCGCGCTCGCGCAGGACCCCGTGCAGGTGGCGCACCTGCTCTCGGGTGGCGCAGAAGATCAGCGCGCCGGGGCTTTCGAAATAGCGCAGCAGGTTGACGATGGCGTGCTCGACGTCGTTCGGAGCGACGCGGACGGCGCGGTACTCGATGTCGCCGTGGCTCTCGTCGCGGCGGATGGTGTCGATGCGCACCGCGTCGCGCTGATAGCGGCGGGCGAGGGCGGCGATGTCCTTGGCGATGGTGGCCGAGAACAGGAAGGTGCGGCGTTCGGCCGGGGCGGCGTCGAGGATCTCCTCGAGGTCCTCGCGGAAGCCCATGTCGAGCATTTCGTCGGCCTCGTCGAGCACGACGACGCGGGCGGCGGAGAGGTCGAGGTTGCCGCGCTCCAGGTGGTCGCGCAGGCGGCCGGGCGTGCCGACGACGATGTGGACGCCGGCGGCGAGGGCGCGTTGTTCGGCGCGCGCGTCCATGCCGCCGACGCAGGTGGCGATGCGGGCGCCGGCCTCGGCATAGAGCCAGCCCAGCTCGCGGGCGACCTGCAGGGCGAGTTCGCGCGTCGGCGCGATCACCAGGGCCAGGGGCGATTCGGCGCGGCCGAACCGTTCGGCGTCCCCCAGGAGGGTCGGGGCGGCGGCGAGGCCGAAGGCCACGGTCTTGCCCGAGCCGGTCTGGGCCGAGACCAGCAGGTCGCGGCCCGGCTCGGCCTCGAGGACCGCGGCCTGGACGGGGGTGGGTTCGCGATAGCCTTGCGCGTCGAGCGCGCGGGCGAGCGCCGGGTGGCTGGCAGGGAAGGGCATCAATGGCTCCGGGTGCGCAAGCGGACAGCGCCTGGCGTCAGGAGTCTGCTCGTTCGTAAGGGGGTCCGCCACCGGAAGTGGCGCGAGTGACGGGGCTCGAACCCGCGACCTCCGGCGTGACAGGCCGGCGCTCTAACCAACTGAGCTACACCCGCGCAATGCCGTCCGGCGCTGCGAAGGCGGCCCTCATATGGGGCTGTCGGAATCGTGTCAACGGGAGAGTGGAAGACGGACGTTCGGTCGCGGAAAAATGCGCTCAGGCAGCGGTGCGGACCGCGCTCGGGGGCGGCGCGACGTTCCCCGCCTCTTCGATGAGCCAGTCGCGGAACCGGGCGACCGCCGGTTTCTGGGGGCCCGCCGGGGTGAGGAACCAGAATCGGGAGGGCGTGGGCGCGAAGCCGAGCGGCGCGGCCAGCCGGCCGGCGGCGACATCGGCGGCGACATAGACCCACGGGGTCAGCCCGACGCCCAGGCCCGCGGCGGCGGCCTCCAGCGTATAGAAGATGTGCTCGAACTCCTGGACGTCCGGCGGCTCGGGCAGGCGGATGCCCGAGTGCTGCTCCCATTCCGCCCAGGCCGTCTGACGGGAGCCGGTCGTCAGCCGCGTGAGGCCCTCAAGGCCCGTCGGGCCATCGCCCAGCAGCGCCGGGGCCACGACGGGGCCGTGGAAATTGTCGAGGAAGGCCACGGCCTCGGCCCCGACGATGGGGGCCGTCTCGTTGACGCGGATGGCGGCGTCGAACCGGTCTCGGGCGAAATCCACCGGCGCGTAGGATTCGGTCACCCTGACCCGGACTTCCGGGTGACGGGCGTGGAAGGCCGGCAGGCGCGGGATGAGCCAGCGGATGGCCAGGGTGCCCACACAGGACAGGCGCAGCTCGGCGTGCAGGTCGCCCCGAAGGTCGGCCAGCGCGGCATCCACCTGGCCGAAGGCGCCGGAGAGCGCGGCCGCCAGCCGTGCGCCCCCGTCGGTGAGGCGCAGGCGATGCCGCGGCCCTTCTGTGAGGGCGAGCCCCAGGGTCGTCTCCAGGCTGCGGATCTGGCGGCTGATCGCGCCGTGGGTGACGCAAAGCTCGTCGGCGGCGAGGGTCATCTGTCCCAGGCGCGCGAAGGCCTCGAACGCCCTGAGCGCGGTCAGCGAGGGCAGGGGCCGGCGGTCCGCGAGGCCGCCCATCTTGTGATCTGAACTCACAAGAGTATCGCGGTTATATCGTTTTGCCCGGGATCGCAATCCAGGGATGTTCCTGCGTGGAACGCGAGGTTCAGCCGAAGATGCCACACGCCGCCGCCGCGGAAATCGCCCTCCCCAGCCTGCGATTTCGCCCCCCGGCGCCGGAGCCGCTCGAGCGCGACCCCGGCCTCAGGATGCTGTTCGACCGGCGCATGGCGCGGAATCCGTTGACGGCGCTGCCCCGGGAGGCGTTCGAGCGGCCTTACCGGCGGATGCGCGTGCTGCACCTGACCTATCACGGGCTGAACGACCCCGACGCGATCAAGCGGGTGCTGCTGGACAACGCCGCCAACTACGGCCGGCCCTGGCTGGTGCGCCGAATGATGCGCCGGATGATCGGCGAAGGGCTGCTGAACGCCGAGGGGGAGGCCTGGCGCGGCCAGCGGCGCCTGATGGCTTCCGCGTTCGCTCCGGCCGCGGTGGCCGCCGCGGCGCCGCTGGTGGCCGGCGTGGCCGACCGGAGCTGCGCCCGCATCCGGACCGACGCCGCGGTCGACATGGCCGCCGAGGCGACGCGGACGACCCTGGACGTGATCGACGGCGCGCTGTTCTCGGGCGCCAGCGGCATGGCGTTCGATGACGCGGCGGGCGATGTGCGCGACCTGCTGGCGGGCGAGGGCGAACTGCGGCTGGGGCAGGTCTTCGGCCTGGAGGCGCTGGACTGGGCGCCGGCGCAGCGGCGCGGACGGGCGGCGCGGCGGCGGCTGAGGACCCGGATGGCGGCGATGATCCGGACACGCGCCGCGGCCGACAGCCCGCCGGACGACTTCATCACCCGGCTGCTCCAGGCCTTCAGCGCCGAGCACGGCCGGGAGGACGCGCAGCGCCTGACGCTCGACAACGCCATGACCTTCTTCGTCGCGGGGCACGAGACCACGGCCAACGGGCTGGCGTGGGCGCTCTATCTGCTGAGCCGAGATCCGCAGGCGCAGGCCTGGGCGCGGGAGGAGGCGGTGGCGGCCTGGCGGGACGGCGACCCCGCCGCCGTCCCCGAGCGCCTGCCATATCTGAAGATGGTGTGGGACGAGACGCTCCGGCTGTATCCGCCCGTGCATCGCATCGACCGCGAGGCCCTGGACGACGACGTGCTGTGCGGCGAGCCGGTGCGGAAGGGCGACATGGTGACCATCTGGCCCTGGGTGCTGCACCGGCACCGGACGCTCTGGGACCGGCCGGACGAGTTCAATCCGGAGAACTTCGACCCCGAGGGGCGGGCAGGGATGCACCGCTATCAGTACCTGCCGTTCGGCGCCGGCCCGCGAATCTGCATCGGCATGGCCTTCGCCCAGGCCGAGGCGCTGATCCTCCTGTCGCGCTGGCTGACGGCGTTCGCGTTCGAACCCGTGGCGGGCCACGACGCCTGGCCCCGGGCCGACATCGCCCTGCGGCCAGCGACAGGTGTGCAGCTCATGGCGCGACGGCTGTGAGCGCCTGGGTTGCGAGCGTTTGCGACGCATTCGCAAAGGTTCGCATGGGGGCGATTTCGCGTCGCACAAGCCCTGTTTGAAACGCCGGAATGATCGGTCTAGAAGGGCGCCGCGACTCCCTCCGGAGACTCCATGAACGCCTTCCTGCTCGAGTACCTGCCCATCGTGATCTTCCTTGGGATCGCGGCGGCGCTGGGCATCGCCTTCATCCTGGCCGCGGTCGTGCTGGCGCCAACGGCGCCCGACCCGGAGAAGCTGTCGTCGTACGAATGCGGCTTCAACGCCTTCGACGACGCGCGGATGAAATTCGACGTGCGGTTCTACCTCGTGTCGATCCTCTTCATCATCTTCGACCTGGAAGTGGCGTTCCTGTTCCCGTGGGCGGTGTCGCTCATGAAGCTGCCGGCCGAGCAGGCCCAGTTCGCCTTCTGGTCGATGATGTCGTTCCTCGGCGTCCTCACCGTCGGGTTCATCTACGAGTGGAAGAAGGGCGCCCTGGAATGGGAGTGATCGTCCCCCCCAATTCGGCGCCGGCCCTGTCCGCCGGCCGGACCACGGTCGAGGGCTACGACCCGAAGAAGCACGACCCGTTCTTCGACGGCGTCTCGCAGCGCCTGGCCGACAAGGGCTTCGTGACGGCGAGCGTCGACGACCTCATCACCTGGGCGCGCACCGGCTCGCTGATGTGGATGACGTTCGGCCTGGCCTGCTGCGCGGTCGAGATGATGCAGGCCTCGATGCCGCGCTACGACCTGGAGCGCTATGGCTTCGCGCCGCGCGCCAGCCCGCGGCAGAGCGACGTGATGATCGTCGCCGGCACGCTGGTAAACAAGATGGCTCCGGCCCTGCGCAAGGTCTACGACCAGATGCCAGAGCCGCGGTACGTGATCTCGATGGGCAGCTGCGCCAACGGCGGCGGCTACTATTACTTCAGCTATTCGACGGTGCGCGGCTGCGACCGCGTGGTGCCGGTGGACGTGTATGTCCCGGGCTGCCCGCCGACCGCCGAGGCGCTGGTCTACGGCGTGCTGCAGCTGCAGAAGAAGATCCGCCGCACCGGGACGATCGTGCGATGAGCTGGCCCATGACGACGTCCGAGCTGGAAGCGCTCGGCCAGGAAATCGTGGCGAACGCGACGGGCGCGGTGACGTCCGCCCACGTGGCCTTCGGCGAGCTGACGCTGACGGGCCCGGCGGGCCGGGTGCTGCAGGCGCTGACCCAGCTTCGCGACCAGTACGGCTTCCACCAGCTCGTCGACCTCTGCGGGGCCGACTATCCGGAGCGCGAGCGGCGCTTCGACGTGGTCTACCACCTGCTGTCGATGACCAAGAACCAGCGCATCCGCCTGAAGGTGCAGACCGACGAGGACACCGCCGTCCCGTCGGCCGTCGAGGTGTTCCCCTGCGCCGACTGGTACGAGCGCGAGGCGTTCGACATGTACGGGATCTTCTTCGACGGTCACCCCGACCTTCGGCGGATCCTCACCGACTACGGCTTCCACGGCCACCCGCTGCGGAAGGACTTCCCGATGACCGGCTACGTCGAGGTCCGCTACGACGAGGAGCTGAAGCGGGTGGTCTACGAGCCGGTGAAGTCGGTGGAGTGGCGCAACTGGGATTTCCTCTCGCCGTGGGAAGGCATGGAGCGCGGGTTCGCGCCGACCGTGCTGCCGGGCGACGAGAAGGGTGAGGGCAAGGCATGACCGGCGCCAACGCACCTGCGCAAGCCTCCGACGTGGGCGGCTTCGACAACGACCTGCAGCTCGCCGAGGGCGAGACCAGGATCCGCAAGTTCAACATCAACTTCGGCCCGCAGCACCCGGCGGCGCACGGCGTTCTGCGCCTGGTGCTCGAGCTGGACGGCGAGGTCGTCGAGCGGGTCGACCCGCACATCGGCCTCTTGCACCGGGGCACCGAGAAGCTGGTGGAGGCGCGCCCCTACCAGCAGACGATCCCGTACATGGACCGCCTCGACTACGTGGCGCCCATGAACCAGGAGCACGCCTACTGCCTGGCGATCGAGAAGCTGCTGGGCATCGAGGTCCCGTACCGGGGCCTGCTGATCCGCACGCTGTATGACGAGATCGGGCGGATCCTGAACCACCTGCTCAACGTGACGACCCAGGCGATGGACGTCGGCGCGCTCACCCCGCCGCTGTGGGGCTTCGAGGAGCGCGAGAAGCTGATGGTGTTCTACGAGCGCGCATCGGGCGCCCGGATGCACGCCAACTACTATCGCGTCGGCGGCGTGCGCCAGGACCTGCCCGAAGCGCTGGTGCGCGACATCTCGGACTGGTGCGACCACTTCCCGAAGGTCTGCGACGACATCGAAGGCCTGATCACCGACAACCGCATCTTCAAGCAGCGCAACGTCGACATCGGCGTGGTGAGCAAGGACGAGGCGATCCGCTGGGGCTTCTCCGGCGTGATGGTGCGCGGCTCGGGCATCGCCTGGGACCTGCGCCGCAGCCAGCCCTACGCCGCCTACAACGACATGGAATTCGACATTCCGCTGGGCGTGCACGGCGACTGCTACGACCGCTACCTCTGCCGGATGCAGGAGATGCGGGAGTCGACGAAGATCATGAAGCAGTGCTGCGAGGCGCTGCTGAAGTCGCCCGGGCCGGTGAAGACCGAGGACAACAAGGTCGCCCCCCCGAGCCGCGGGGAGATGAAGCGCTCGATGGAGGCGCTCATCCACCACTTCAAGCTGTTCACCGAGGGCTATCGGACCCCGCCGGGCGAGGTCTACGGCTGCGTCGAGGCGCCGAAGGGCGAGTTCGGCGTCTATCTGGTGAGCGACGGCACCAACAAGCCGTACCGCCTGAAGATCCGCGCGCCGGGCTATCCGCACCTGCAGGCCATGGACTGGATGAACCGCGGCCACATGCTGGCCGACGTCTCGGCGATCCTGGGTTCGCTGGACATCGTGTTCGGGGAGATCGACCGGTGACCGCGCCGACCAACCTTTCGCCCGCCGAGATCGTGCAGGGCCAGCTCGACGCCTACAACGCCCAGGACCTGGACGCCTTCTGCCGCTTCTATGCGGACGACGCGGTGCTGGGCGCCTACAACGGCGAGATCGCGACCCGGGGGCTGGCGGCTATCCGCGAGCGCCACGCCAAGCTGTTCGCGGATTTCCCGCAGAACCGGGCCGAGCTGAAGAACCGCATCGTCGTCGGCGCGAACGTCATCGACCACGAGGCCGTCGAGCGCGCGCCGGGTGGAGAGTCGTTCGAAGTGGCGCCGATCTACACCATCGCGGGCGGCAAGATCGTCCGCGTGGACTTCGTGAAGTGAGGGCGAGGCCTTGAGCGTCCGCAGACTATCGCCGAACCAGCCGGCCAGCTTCGAGTTCACGCCCGAGACGCTGGAGAAGGCCAAGGCCTGGATGGCCAACTTCCCGGCCGGGAAGCAGCAGTCGGCCGTGGTGCCCGTGCTGTGGCTGGTGCAGAAGCAGGAAGGCTGGGTCAGCGAGCCCGCGATCCGCGCCGTCGCCGAACTGCTCGGCATGCCGGTGATCCGGGTGCTGGAGGTGGTGACCTTCTACACCATGTTCATGCTGGAGCCGGTGGGCACCCATGCGCTGGTGCAGGTGTGCGGCACGACGCCCTGCCAGGTGCGCGGCGCCGAGGCGCTGATGGCGGTCTGCAAGAAGAAGATCGGGCCGCAGAACCATCGCTCGGCCGACGGCAAGTTCTACTGGCAGGAAGTGGAATGCCTGGGCGCGTGCTCGAACGCGCCGATGGCGGCCATCAATGACTACTACTACGAGGACCTCACCCCCGAGGGTCTCGAGAAGCTGCTGGACGACTTCGCGGCCGGCAAGAACCCGCCGCCGGGGTCGGAGATCGGCCGCCAGAACTCGGCGCCCGCGGGCGGCCCGACGACCCTGACCGATCCCAAGCTGTACGACGGTTCGCTGGGCAAGAAGATCAAGATCCCGAACCTGCCGGCCAAGCCGACCAAGGAGAAGGCGTGATGGCGGGCATCCTCGCCGACAAGGACCGCATCTTCCTCAACCTCTACGGCCAGCACGACTGGACGCTGGAGGGCGCGAAGTCGCGCGGCGCGTGGAACGGGACGAAGGACATCGTCGCCCAGACGCCCGAGTGGATCTGCGACCAGATCAAGGCCTCGGGCCTGCGCGGCCGCGGCGGTGCGGGCTTCGCCACGGGCCTGAAGTGGACCTTCATGCCCAAGCAGGAGAGCGAGCGTCCGCACTACCTGCTGGTCAACGCCGACGAGTCGGAGCCGGGCGCGTGCAAGGACCGCGAGATCCTGCGCAACGACCCGCACCTGCTGATCGAGGGCTGCCTCATCGCCTGCCGGGCGATGCGTTCGCACCAGGCCTATATCTACATCCGCGGCGAGTACGTGCATGAGCGCGAGCGCCTGACGGCGGCGATCAAGCAGGCCTACGACGCCAAGCTGATCGGCAAGGGCAACATCCACGGCTGGGACTGCGACGTCGGCATCCAGCACGGGGGCGGGGCCTACGTCTGCGGCGACGAGACCGCGCTGATGGAGAGCTTCGAGGGCAAGAAGGGCCAGCCGCGCCTGAAGCCGCCGTTCCCGGCCGGCGCCGGCATCTACGGCTGCCCGACGACGGTGAACAACGTCGAGACGATCTCGGTCGTCGGCACGATCCTGCGCCGCGGCGCGGAGTGGTTCGCTGGCTTCGGCACCGAGAAGTCGACCGGCACCAAGCTGTTCGCCGGCTCGGGCCACCTCAACAAACCCTGCGTGGTCGAGGACGCGGTCGGGATCAGCGTCAAGCAGCTGATCGAGGACCACTTCGGCGGCGTGCGTGGCGGCTGGAGCAACCTGAAGGCCGTGATCCCGGGCGGGATCTCGGTGCGGATGATCCCTGCCGACCAGTGCGACGAGGCGATCATGACCTACGAGGACCTGGCCGCGCGCGGCTCGGGCCTCGGCACCGGCACCATGATCGTGTTCGATAAGGACGCCGACCTGGTGAAGGCCATCGCCCGGGCCAGCTATTTCTACAAGCACGAGAGCTGCGGCCAGTGCACGCCGTGCCGCGAGGGCACCGGCTGGATGTGGCGGGTCATGGAGCGGATGGCGACGGGCGAGGCGGAGATGTCGGAGATCGACATGCTGCTCGACGTGGCCAGCCAGGTGGAAGGCCACACCATCTGCGGCTTGGGCGATGCGGCCGCGTGGCCGATCCAGGGCCTCTTCCGCCACTTCCGCCACGAGGTGGAGGAGCGGATCACCAATTACCGCGCGCGCAGGGGCTCTTATGCCGG
The DNA here is from genome assembly GCF_003254525.1 of Phenylobacterium kunshanense. Taxonomy (GTDB): domain Bacteria; phylum Pseudomonadota; class Alphaproteobacteria; order Caulobacterales; family Caulobacteraceae; genus Phenylobacterium; species Phenylobacterium kunshanense. The sequence goes on along the minus strand of NZ_QFYS01000001.1, from coordinate 569,805 downwards.
CGCCAGCATCGCGGCGGAGTAGCGACTAATGCCTATCGCCAAGGTCGACGGGGTCGAGGTCGAGTTCGAAGCGGGGATGAACGTCCTCCAGGTCTGCGAGCTCGCCGGCAAGGAGATCCCGCGCTTCTGCTATCACGAGCGCCTGAGCATCGCCGGCAACTGCCGGATGTGCCTGGTCGAGGTGAAGCCCGGTCCGCCGAAGCCGCAGGCGTCCTGCGCGCTGCCGGCCGCCGAAGGGCAGGAGATCTTCACCGACACGCCGATGGTGAAGAAGGCGCGCCACGGGGTGATGGAGTTCCTGCTCATCAACCACCCGCTGGACTGCCCGATCTGCGACCAGGGCGGCGAGTGCGACCTGCAGGACCAGGCCATGGGCTATGGCCGCGACGATTCCCGCTACGCGCTGAACAAGCGCGCGGTCGAGGAAAAGCATATGGGTCCGCTCATCAAGACGGTGATGACCCGCTGCATCCAGTGCACGCGCTGCGTCCGCTTCATCACAGAAGTGGCCGGGGTGCCGGACATCGGTCTCATCTCGCGCGGCGAAGACGTTGAAATCACGACCTATCTCGACAAGGCCGTGGCGTCGGAACTGTCGGCCAACGTCATCGATCTCTGCCCGGTCGGCGCCCTGACCAGCAAGCCGTATGCGTTCAACGCTCGGCCCTGGGAGCTGAAGAAGACCGAGAGCGTCGACGTGATGGACGCGCTGGGCTCGGCGATCCGAGTCGACGCCCGCGGGCCGGCGGTGCTGCGCGTGCTGCCGCGCATCAACGAGGCGGTCAACGAGGAGTGGATCTCGGACAAGACGCGCTATGCCGTCGACGGCCTGGGCCGCCAGCGGCTGGACCGGCCGTACGTCCGCGAGAACGGCAAGCTGAAGCCCGCGACCTGGGCCGAGGCCCTGGACGTGGTGGCGGCCAGGATCAAGGCGACCAGCCCGGACCGCATCGGCGTGATCGCCGGCGACCTGCAGGACGCGGAGTCGATGAAGGCCGCCCTCGACCTGTTCGGCGGCCTGGGGGTGAAGAGCCTCGACTGCCGGCAGGACGGGATGGTCCTCGGCGATGGCCAGCGCGAGAGCTGGCTGTTCAACTCCTCGATCCAAGGTATTGAAGACGCGGACTTTGTTCTGCTGGTCGGCAGCAATCCGCGCCTCGAGGCGCCGGTGCTGAACGCCCGCCTGCGCAAGCGCTGGCTGGCCGGCGCGCTGCAGGTCGGCGTGATCGGCCCGCAGGCCGACCTGACCTACAGCTATACCCACCTGGGCGACGGCGCCTCGGCCCTCGCGGGTCTCGCCAAGTCGAAGTCGGACTTCGTCACTGGGCTGAAGGCGGCGAAGAAGCCGGCGATCATCGTCGGGGCCGGCGCGTTGACCCGCGCCGACAGCGCGGCCGTGCTGGCTGCGGCGGCGGGCGTCGCCAAGACCTTCGGCATGACCTGGAACGTGCTGCACACCGCGGCCAGCCGGGTCGGCGGCCTGGACCTGGGCTTCGTCCCGGGCGAGGGCGGCAAGACCGCCGGCGAACTGGTCGCCAAGGGTGGCGCGGACCTGCTGGTCCTGCTGGGCGCCGACGAGATCGACCTGAAGCAGACCGACGCGTTCGTCGTCTATCTGGGCACGCACGGCGACGCCGGGGCGCACCGCGCCGACGTGATCCTGCCGGGCGCGGCCTACACCGAGAAGAACGGCCTCTATGTGAACACCGAGGGCCGGGTGCAGATGGGCTTCCGCGCCGTGTTCCCGAAGGGCGAGGCCCGGGAGGACTGGGCGATCCTGCGGGCGCTGAGCGAGCGGGTCGGCGCCAAGCTGCCGTACGACAGCCTGGACGAACTGCGGGGCAAGCTGTTCGCCGAGCATCCGAGCTTCGGCCGCATCGGCTATGTGGCCGAGACGCCGGCGGCGGTCGACTTCGCCGCCCTGGGCCGGAAGGGCGATCTATCGGACACGCCGCTGTGGAGCGCCGTGGCCAATTTCTACCTCACCAACCCCATCGCCCGCGCCAGCGTGACGATGGCCGAATGCGCGCAGACCGCCTCGGGCGCTGCCAAGATCGCGGCGGAGTAGGGCATGAACGCCACCACGACGGATTTCTGGGCCACGCCGGGCGGCTGGGTGCTGCTGACGGTCGGCCAGGTCCTGGCGGTGACCATCTGGGTGCTGCTGTCGCTCGCCTTCCTGCTGCTGGCGGACCGGAAGATCTGGGCCGGCGTGCAGATGCGCAAGGGCCCCAACGTGGTCGGCCCGTTCGGCCTGCTGCAGTCCTTCGCCGACTTTATCAAGTTCGTGCTGAAGGAGGTGGTGATCCCGGCCGGCGCGGACAAGGCGGTGTTCCTGCTGGCGCCGCTGATCAGCTTCGTCCTGGCGTTCGGCGCCTGGGCGGTGATCCCGCTGGCCCCCGGCTGGGTGGTGGCCGACATCAATGTCGGCATCCTCTACCTGTTCGCGATCAGCTCGCTCGGCGTCTACGGCATCATCATGGGCGGCTGGGCGTCGAACTCGAAGTACCCGTTCCTCGGCTCCCTGCGCTCGGCGGCGCAGATGGTCAGCTACGAGGTCTCGATCGGTTTCGTGATCATCACGGTGATCCTGCTGGCCGGCTCGATGAACCTCGGCACGATCGTCGAGAAGCAGGCCGGTGGGTTCTGGAACTGGAACGTGCTCGGCGGCGGCGGCGGCCTTCCCGGTCTCGTCGGCGCCCTGGTGATGATCCCCATGACGGTGATCTTCTTCATCTCGGCCCTGGCGGAGACGAACCGTCCTCCGTTCGACCTGCCGGAGGCCGAATCCGAACTCGTCGCCGGCTATCAGGTGGAATACTCCTCCACGCCGTACCTGCTGTTCATGATCGGCGAGTACTCGAACATCGTGCTGATGTGCGCGATGATCACCGTGCTCTTCTTCGGCGGCTGGCACGCGCCGTTCCCAACCGACTTCACCAGCGCCTGGTCGCCGACGGCCGCCAGCTTCTTCCACTTCATGTGGTTCTTCGGGAAGGTCATCTTCTTCTTCTTCATGTTCGCCATGGTGAAGGCGATCGTGCCCCGGTACCGCTACGACCAGCTCATGCGGCTGGGCTGGAAGGTGTTCCTGCCCGCGTCGCTGGTGGCCGTGTGCGTCATGGCCGGCTGGCTCGTCTATGGACGGGGGCCGATCGGATGAAGGCCCTCGTCCTCCTGGGCGCCCTGGCCCTGACCGCGTGCGCTTCGGGCGCCGGGTTCGGCAACAGCGGCGGCCTGGCCACCTACGACGACCTCAGGACCGCGCAGAAGGCCTGCGCGGACAAGGGGGGAACCCTGCGTCTCCAGAAGAACGGCGACGCCAAGTTCCTCGACGACTACGCCTGCGAGAAGAACTGATGCTGAACCGGATCGGACAGGCGCTGAAGGGCGCGGCGCTCTTGGACTTCGCGGGGGCTTTCGGCCTCGGCATGAAGTACATGATCGCGCCGAAGAAGACCGTGCAGTACCCGCACGAGCGCAACCCGCAGAGCCCGCGCTTCCGCGGCGAGCACGCGCTGCGCCGCTATCCCAACGGGGAAGAGCGCTGCATCGCCTGCAAGCTCTGCGAGGCGGTGTGCCCGGCGCAGGCGATCACCATCGAGGCCGAACCGCGTGAGGACGGCTCGCGCCGGACGACCCGCTACGACATCGACATGGTCAAGTGCATCTACTGCGGCCTGTGCCAGGAGGCCTGCCCGGTGGACGCCATCGTGGAAGGCCCGAACATCGAGTTCGCCGTCGAGACCCGCGAGGAGCTCTACTACGACAAGGAGCGCCTGCTGGATAACGGCGACCGGTGGGAGCGCGAGATCGCGAAGAATCTGGAACTGGACGCGCCGTACCGATAAACACCCGGCGCGAATCCGAGCGCCGCAATTCGACTGCCGTCAGGGACCGCACGGGTCCTCGTCGGACCTGAGCAATTCGAGGGACAAAGAAGAGCCGAATGGCCCTGCAGGCGATCGCATTCTACGTCATGGCGGCGGTCACCGTGATCGCCGGGTTCTGCGTGGTCTCGGCCCGCAACCCGGTGCACTCGGTGCTGTGGCTGATCCTGACCTTCTTCTCGGCCGCGGGCCTCTTCGTCCTCATGGGCGCGGAGTTCCTCGCGATGCTGCTGGTGGTCGTCTACGTGGGCGCCGTGGCGGTGCTCTTCCTATTCGTCGTCATGATGCTGGACGTGGACTTCGCCGCGCTGCGGCAGGGCTTCGCGCAGTACATGCCGCTGGGCCTGCTGATCGCGGTGTTCCTGGCCGCCGAGATGGTGCTGGTGGCCTCGACGGTCGCCACCAAGGGCGCCGCGGCCCACAACGACACGCCGATGGCCTCGGGCTTCGGCATGGACGCTCCGAACGCCGAGGCGATCGGGCGGGTGCTCTACACGGACTACGTCTACTTCTTCCAGGCCTCGGGGCTGGTGCTGCTGGTGGCCATGATCGGCGCGATCGTGCTGACCCTGCGCCACAAGCCGGGCGTCCGGCGCCAGGTCGTCATGGACCAGGTGCTGCGCTCGCCCAAGACCGGGATGAAGATCGCCAACCCCAAGCCGGGCGAAGGGATCGGGGAATGATCATCGGCCTCGCACACTACCTGGCCGTGGCGGCCATCCTGTTCACGATCGGCGTCTTCGGCATCTTCGTGAACCGGAAGAACATCATCGTCATCCTGATGTCGATCGAGCTGATCCTGCTCGCGGTGAACATCAACCTGGTGGCCTTCTCGGCGTACCTGGGGAACGTCACCGGGCAGATCTTCGCCATGTTCGTGCTGACCGTGGCGGCCGCCGAGGCCGCCGTGGGCCTCGCCATCCTCGTCACCTTCTTCCGTAACCGCGGGGACATCTCCGTGGACGACGCCTCGATGATGAAGGGCTGATCGCCGTGGATCCGAAAGTCCTCGTCACCATCATCCTGTTCGGGCCGCTGATCGGCGCGATCACCGCCGGCCTGTTCGGCCGCCGCATCGGCGACAAGGCGTCGATGGGCGTCACGACGGGATTCCTGTTCCTGTCGGCCATCCTGTCGTGGGTGGTGTTCAGCCAGTGGACCTGGGGCCATCTGGAGCCCTTCACCGTCACCTACGCTCCGTTCATCCACGTGGGCGACTTCATCTCCAACTGGGCCTTCCGCCTCGACGGCCTGTCGGCGGTGATGCTGGTGGTGGTGACGACGGTGTCCTCGCTCGTGCACCTCTATTCCTGGGGGTACATGGCGGACGATCCGTCCAAGCCGCGGTTCTTCGCCTACCTGTCGCTGTTCACCTTCGCCATGCTGAGCCTGATCAGCGCGGCCGACTTCATGCAGCTGTTCTTCGGCTGGGAAGGCGTGGGCCTGGCGTCGTACCTGCTGATCGGCTTCTGGCACCACAAGGACACGGCCAACGCCGCCTCGATCAAGGCGTTCGTGGTCAACCGGGTCGGCGACTTCGGCTTCGCCCTCGGGATCATGACCTGCTTCTGGGCCTTCGGGACCATCGAGTTCGCCAAGCTGTTCCCGCTGATCGAAGCCAGCGTCGGCAAGGGCTGGGACTTCGCGGGCGGCTACTTCAGCCTCATCGACCTGGCCTGCGCGCTGCTGTTCGTCGGCGCCATGGGCAAGTCGGCGCAGTTCTTCCTGCACACCTGGCTGCCGGACGCCATGGAAGGCCCGACGCCGGTGTCGGCCCTGATCCACGCGGCGACCATGGTGACCGCCGGCGTCTACATGGTCTGCCTGCTGTCGCCGATGTTCGAATACGCCCCGGTGGCGAAGACCATCGTGACGGTGATCGGCGCGGTCACGGCGCTGTTCGCCGCGACGGTCGGCCTGACGCAGAACGACATCAAGCGGGTGATCGCCTATTCGACCTGCTCGCAGCTCGGCTACATGTTCTTCGCCGCGGGCGTGGGCGCGTACCAGGCGGCGATGTTCCACCTGTTCACGCACGCCTTCTTCAAGGCGCTGCTGTTCCTGGGCGCCGGTTCGGTGATCCACGGGATGGCGCACGAGCAGGACATGCGCCGCTATGGCGCGCTGCAGAAGTACCTCCCGATCACCTATGCGGTGATGACCATCGGCACGATCGCCATCACCGGCCTGGGCATCCCGTTCCTCGATTGGGGCTTCGCCGGCTTCTACTCCAAGGACGCCATCATCCACGCGGCCTACTCGGCCGGCGGGGCAGGGCATCCGGTGGGCTATTTCGCCTTCTTCATCGGCGTCCTGGTGGCCGGCCTGACCGCCTTCTACTCGTGGCGCGTCGCGTTCTTCACGTTCAACGGCCACGCCCGCTGGACGCCGGAGGACCTGGAGCAGCACTGGCACAACCGCGACCATGCGCACGACGCCGTCCATGACGACCACGCGCACGGCCACGCCCAGCACGAGACGCACGACGAGCCTCTGCCCGAGGCACACCACGGCCACGGCCACGGCGACCACCTGCCGCACGAGAGCCCCTGGACCATGCGGATCCCGCTGCTGGTGCTGTCGGTGGGCGCGATCGCGGCCGGCTTCGCCTTCCATCACCAGTTCATCGGCGAGCACAACGGCGAGTTCTGGAAGGGCGCCATCTTCAACGCCCCGGCCGAACACGCCGCCGGCCACCACTATCCGCTGTGGGTGGTGCTGGCGCCGATCGTGGCCTCCGTCGGCGGCCTGCTGATCGCGGCCTACATGTACATCTGGCGCGAGGGCCTGGGCGCGAAGCTCGCGGCCAACAACGGCCTGCTCTACGTCTTCTTCTACAACAAGTGGTTCTTCGACGAGCTGTACCAGGCGACTTTCGTCCGCGCGGCGAAGTTCCTGGGCGACCTGTTCTGGAAGGGCGGCGACCAGAAGCTCATCGACGGGCTGGGCCCGGACGGGGTCTCGGCGCTGTCGGTCCAGGTGGGCAAGGGCGCCGGCCGGCTGCAGTCGGGCTACGTCTACCACTACGCCTTCGTGATGCTGCTCGGGGTCGCGGGTCTCCTGACCTTCGCCCTGTGGGCCTGGGCCGCGTGAGGGATCTGATCTGATGCCGCTTCTCTCCCTCATCACCTATGCGCCGCTGGTGGGCGTGCTGGGCATCCTGGCCCTGCGCCTGTCGTCGCGCGCCGACGAGTCCAAGACGGTCGAGGCGTCCAAGTGGATCGCCTTCGTCACCACCCTGGCGACGCTGGCGCTGTCGGTGCTGCTGGTCGCCCAGTTCGACCCGGCCAACCCGGGCTTCCAGTTCGTGGAAGAGGCCCCGTGGTTCGGCGTGCTCGCCTACCGGATGGGCGTGGACGGTATCTCGGTGCTGTTCGTCCTGCTGACCGCCTTCCTGATGCCGATCTGTATCGCGGCCTCCTGGAAGTCGATCGAGAAGCGGGTGCACGAGTACCTGATCGCCTTCCTGATCCTGGAGACGCTGGTCATCGGCGTGTTCTGCGCGCTGGACCTCGTGCTGTTCTACATCTTCTTCGAGTTCGGCCTCGTCCCGATGTTCCTGATCATCGGCATCTGGGGCGGCGCGCGGCGGGTGTACGCGGCCTTCAAGTTCTTCCTCTACACGCTGCTCGGCTCGGTGCTGATGCTGGCCGCCATGCTGTGGATGATCGGCATGAGCGGGACCAGCTCGATCCCCGAGCTGATGACCTACGAGTTCGCGGCCGAGGCGCAGACCTGGCTCTGGCTGGCCTTCTTCGCCTCGTTCGCAGTGAAGATGCCGATGTGGCCGGTGCACACCTGGCTGCCCGACGCGCACGTTGAGGCGCCGACCGCCGGCTCGGTGTTCCTGGCGGGCATCCTGCTGAAGATGGGCGGCTACGGCTTCATGCGCTTCAGCCTGCCGATGTTCCCGAACGCTTCCGATCTGTTCACGCCGCTGGTGTTCGCCATGAGCGTGATCGCGGTGATCTACACTTCGCTGGTCGCCTTCCGGCAGACCGATGTGAAGAAGCTGATCGCCTACTCGTCGGTGGCCCACATGGGCCTCGTGACCATGGGCATCTTCGCCGGCAACGAGGCGGGCGAGCAGGGCGCCATCTACCAGATGCTGAGCCACGGGGTGATCTCGGGCGCGCTCTTCCTCTGCGTTGGCGTGATCTACGACCGGATGCACACCCGCGAGATCGCCTTCTACGGCGGGCTGGTGACGCGGATGCCCTGGTACGCGGCCGTGTTCCTGCTGTTCAGCATGGGCAACGTCGGCCTGCCGGGCACCTCGGGCTTTGTCGGCGAGATCCTGTCGATGACCGGCGCCTACCAGGTGTCGACCTGGACGGCGATCCTCGCCGCCACCGGCGTCATCCTGTCGGCCGTCTACATGCTGACGCTGTATCGGCGCGTGGTGTTCGGGACGATGACCAACCCGAAGCTCGCGACGATCAATGACCTGGAATGGCGGGAGGTGGCGATCTTCGCGCCGCTGATCGTCGCGACCCTGTACATGGGCGTGCAGCCCAACATCGTGTTCGACCTGACGAACGCCTCGGTGGACCAGCTCGTGCGGGCCTACCAGGCGGCGATCGGCGGGTGAGGGGCCTAAGAGAATGATCTCCGCCGACCTAGCGCACGCCTATCCTGAGCTGATCCTCGCCATCGGGGCCCTGGCCCTGCTGGTGGCCGGCGCCTTCGCGCCCAAGCAGACGACGCTGGTGGGCGGCGGAGCCGTCGTGCTCCTGCTGGTCGCCGCCTTCGCCGCCGCGACCCAGCCGCTCGGGGTCGCGTTCAGCGGCGCCCTGGTGACCGACGCCGCGGCCGCCTTCTCGAAGGTCGCGATCTACCTGGCCTCGGCCGTGGCGATCCCGCTGGGCCAGCCCTGGTTCGAGCGCCGGGGCGTGAAGACCTTCGAGTTCCCGGTCCTGATCGTGCTGGCCGCGCTCGGCATGGGCATGATGGCGTCCTCGGGCGACCTGATCTCGCTGTACGTCGGTGTCGAACTGCACAGCCTGGCGCTCTACGTCCTGGCCGCGATGCACCGTGACAACGCCAAGGCGTCGGAAGCGGGCCTGAAGTACTTCGTGCTGGGCGCGCTGTCGTCGGGCCTGCTGCTGTACGGCTCGAGCCTGATCTACGGCTTCGCCGGCTCCACGCTCTACAGCGACATCGCGGTGGCGGCGGGCCAGCAGGCCAACACGGGCCTGCTGTTCGGCCTGATCTTCGTGATCTGCGGCCTGGCGTTCAAGGTGTCGGCCGCGCCGTTCCACATGTGGACCCCGGACGTCTATGAGGGCGCGCCGACGCCGGTCGTGGCCTTCTTCGCCGCCGCGCCGAAGCTGGCCGCCATGGTGCTGTTCGCCCGCGTGCTGGGCGACGCCTTCCCGGCGGCCGCGGGCCAATGGCAGCAGGTGCTGGTGGTCATCGCCCTGGCCTCGGTGGCCGTGGGCGCCTTCGCCGGCCTCGTGCAGAGCAACCTCAAGCGCCTCTGGGCCTACTCGTCGATCGCCAACGTCGGCTACGCGGTGCTGGGCCTGGCCTCGGGCACGAGCGAGGGCGTGCAGGCCATGCTGATGTTCATGGTCCTCTACATGATCGACGTGACGGGCTTCTTCGCCTGCCTCACCGCGCTGTCGCGCCAGGGGCGGTCGATGGAGACGATCGAGGACATGGCGGGCCTGATCAAGGAACGGCCGGCGCTGGCCCTGGCGATGACGGTGTTCGCGCTGTCGGCCCTGGGTCTGCCGCCGTTCTCCGGCTTCTGGGCCAAGTTCTACGTCTTCAAGGCGGCGCTGGACGCGGGCCTGTGGGGACCGGCGGTGATCGGCCTTGTGGGTTCGGTCGTGGCCGCATTCTACTACCTGCGCCTGATCAAGGCGATGTGGTTCGACAGCAGCGCCGGCGCCACCGACCGGCCGCCGGTCGAGGCCAAGACCGTGGCTGTCGGGCTGGCCCTGTTCGCCTTCCCGCTGGTGCTGGTGGCCCTGACGTGGCTGGACCCGGCGGTAGCCAAGGCCGCGCACGCGTTCGGACTGGCTTAGGGGATTGGCGAAACACCCGCCGATCGAGGCCTACGACGAACTCGACTCCACCAGCGCCGAGGCGCGACGTCGGGCCGAAGCGGGCGAGACCGGCCCCGTCTGGATCACGGCGGCCCTGCAGACCGCGGGCCGCGGACGGCGGGGGCGGGCCTGGTCCACCCAGCGCGGCAACCTGGCTGCGACGCTCCTGACCCTCACAGACCGGCCCCCGGCCGAGGCGGCGCAGATGTCGTTCGTGGCCGCGCTGGCCGCCTGCGACCTGGCGGACGCCTGCCTGGGGCCCGGCGCGGCGCGCCTGAAGTGGCCGAACGACGTGCTGGTCCACGGCCGCAAGGCGGTCGGCATCCTGGTGGAGTCTGGCGCGCGGACGGATGGGCGGCTCTGGCTGGCCGTCGGGATCGGCGTGAACCTGGCCCATGCGCCACAGGACGTGGAACGGCCGGCCGCCGCCTTCGCCGAGTTCATGTCCGGTCCACCGCCCGAGCCCCGCGCGGCGCTGGAGGTGCTGGCCCAGGCCTTCGAACGCTGGCGTACGGCGTGGGCGACGCAAGGGTTCGCACCGATCGCGTCCGGCTGGTCGGACCGCGCCACGGGGATCGGCCAGCGCTGCGAGGCGCGGCTGCCCAGCCGGACGCTGACGGGCGTGGCCGAGGGGCTCGATCCCGACGGGGCTTTGCGCCTGAGGCTGGACGACGGCGGGCTTGAGCGGATAACCGCTGGCGACGTGTTCTTCGGGGAGAGTTGAGCGATGTTGCTGGCGATCGAACAGGGCAACACCAACACGCTCTTCGCGGTGCACGACGGCGAGCGCTGGACGGCGCAGTGGCGCGCGGCGACCGACTCCAGCCGCACGGCCGACGAATACGCCGTCTGGCTGTCGCAACTGCTCAACATGGCCGGCCTGACGCTGAAGGCCTTCGACGGCTGCATCGTCTCGAGCGTGGTGCCGCAGTCGATCTTCAACCTGCGCAACCTGGCGCGGCGCTACCTGCACGTGGAGCCGCTGGTGATCGGCGAGAACGTCGACCTGGGCATCCCGATCCGGATCGACAAGCCGTCGGAAGCGGGCGCCGACCGGCTGGTCAACGCCATCGGGGCCCATGTGGTCTATCCCGGCGCCCTCATCGTGATCGACAGCGGCACCGCGACGACCTTCGACGTGGTGTCGGCGGACGGCGGCTTCGAGGGCGGGGTGATCGCGCCCGGGATCAACCTGTCGATGGAGGCGTTGCACAACGCGGCGGCCAAACTCCCGCGGGTCGCCATCCAGAAGCCGCAGCGGGTGGTGGGCACCGATACGGTGGGGGCCATGCAGTCCGGTGTCTTCTGGGGCTATATTTCGCTGATCGAAGGCCTGATCGCCCGGATCAGGGCCGAGCGCGAGGAAGAGCTGACCGTGATCGCCACCGGCGGCGTCGCCTCGCTCTTCCACGGGGCGACGACCAGCATCGACCACTTTGACCCCGATCTCACCATCCGCGGGATGCTCGAGATCTGGCGGCGGAACAGGACCTGATGGGTAAGCGCGACGACGAGCTCGTATTCCTGCCGCTGGGCGGCTCGAACGAGATCGGGATGAACTTCAACCTCTACGGCTTCGGCCCGGCGCACGACCGGCGCTGGATCGTCGTGGACCTGGGCGTCACCTTCGGGGATCAGACGACGCCGGGGGTGGAGGTGATCCTTCCCGACCCGACCTTCATCGAGGAATACGCCGACCGGATCCTCGGCATCGTGCTGACCCACGCACACGAGGACCACATCGGGGCGGTGGCCTGGCTGTGGCCGCGGCTGAAGGCGCCGATCTACGCCACGCCGTTCACGGCCTTCATCCTGCGCGAGAAGCTGCGCGAGGCCGACCTGCTCGACGAGGCCGAGATCACCGAGGTTCCGCTGGGCGGGACCATCGAACTGGGCCCGTTCAAGCTGGACCTGATCACCCTGACGCACTCGATCCCCGAGCCGAACGGGCTGGCGATCCGCACGCCGCTGGGGACGATCCTGCACACCGGCGACTGGAAGATCGACCCCGACCCGCTGCTGGGCGAGACCACCGACGTGGAGGCGATCCGCCGGCTCGGCGACGAGGGCGTCTTGGCGATGGTGTGCGATTCCACCAACGTCTTCGTCGACGGCCACGCCGGCTCGGAAGCCGAGGTGCGGGACGCGTTGATCCCGCTGATCGCCGGCCTCAAGGGCAAGGTCGCCGTGGCGTGTTTCGCCTCGAACGTGGCGCGCATGGACAGCGTGATCCGGGCCGCGGAGGCGAACGGGCGTCGGGTGTGCCTAGTGGGCCGCTCGATGATCCGCATGGCGGCGGCGGCCAAGTCGGTCGGGCTGATGCAGGACGTGAAGCCGTTCCTGGAGGACAGTCAGGCCAAGCACGTTCCCGAGAACGAGATCCTCTACCTCTGCACTGGCAGCCAGGGGGAGCCGCGAGCGGCGCTGGCGCGGATCGCCGACGGCACCCATCCGCACGTGAAGCTGGGCGCCGGCGACAGCGTCGTGTTCTCCAGCCGGGTGATCCCGGGCAACGAGATCCCGATCCGCAATCTGCAGAACAAGCTGACCGAACGCGGCGTGCGCCTCTACACCGAGCGCGACCATCCGGGCATCCACGTCTCGGGGCATCCGTGCCGTGACGAACTGGCCGAGATGTATCGCTGGGCGCGGCCGCAGATCGCCGTGCCGACCCATGGCGAGCGTCGCCACCTGATGGAGCACGCCGCCTTCGCCCGCGATTTGCAGGTGCCGCAGCAGGTGACGCCCCGCAACGGCGACATGGTGCGGCTGGCGCCGGGCCGCGCCGAGGTGATCGACGAGGTGCCCTCTGGGCGCTTGTTCGTGGACGCGGGGGTCCTGACGCCGGAGAACGGCGAGGCCCTGCGCGAGCGGCGTCACGCGGCGTTCAACGGCGTGGTCGCGGTGTCGGTCGTGCTGGACGGGCGCAACCGGATCGCCTCCGGGCCTCAGGTGCGGGCGCTGGGGTTGCCCACGGACGAGGACTACCCGCTGAACGAGGTGCTGGGCGACCTGGCGGACGAAGCCGCCCAGGCCATCAAGCGGCTGAAGGGGGAGGAGGCGGAGTTCGACGACACGGTCGAGACCGCGATCTCCCGCGCCGTGAAGAAGGCCAGCCAGCGGATCTGGGGCCGCCGGCCGGTCGTGGAGACGACGGTCCTAAGGATCTAGGCCAACGCCGCCCTTCGCCGCGTGCGCAGCGCCGCGCCGGCGCCTCCGAAGCCGAGGATCATCAGCGCCCAGGTCGTTGGCTCGGGCACTGCCGCGACGCCGGTCGTATAGGTCAGGTCGTCCAGCACCCAGTTGCCGGTGCTGCCGCTGAGACGGACCTCATCGACGAGGCCGGTGTAGCCGGACGCATAATACCGGGCCTGGCCGTTCAGCGCGAAATCACCGGCGGATCCCACCTTCTGGCCTTCGCGGTAGAAGTCGTACGACACCGTCATCCGGCCGGCGAAGAAGGCTCCGTCGAAGCGCACCAACTCGGCGAAGCGAAAGGTCTGCGTCGACTGCGGACCGGGCTGGTACTTGGCGTAGTTGGCGTAGATGGTCGTCAGGCCGGACGCCGGCGGGAAGTTCTCGACAGGCGTGTCGTAGTGGCTGAAGTCGTCGCCGAAAATGACGCCGCCGTAGGTGGTGGGAACGAGGCCGACACCTGTCAGGTCGTCGAAGTTCAGGACGATCGTCGCGGCGGCCGCCGGTCCGGCGACAACGAACGACAGGAACATCCCGGCGGCGGCTAGGCCTGCTGACTTGTGGTTCATGTTGATTTCCCTTGCTTTCCGGCCCACGCGTACAGACGCGCCCGGCCGGATGCACGGTCCGCGGCGATGAACCCATTCGCTATTGCGACGAAGCTGACAAAGTTCGCGCTGTGGGCGAATTGTGGGGCGCCTGGCGGGGCTGGCCCGTCGACAGTCCCGCGGTGATGGTCAGCCGCCGAGATAGCCCTCTAGCAGGCGGAGCTGGAGGAAGCCGGTGACCATGATTGCGTTGCCCGCCCAGGCGATCGTCAGGAGCTGGGCCATCATTCCCCAGGGCGCGCGGGCGCCTTGGGCGCAGCGCCAGACCGAGACAAGCACCCAGGCGGTGTAAATTCCGAAGAGCGGCAGCAGGATCTGCTGGGCGACGGCGTCGCTGCGGTAGAGCGCCGCGACGAAGGCGGCGATCAGGACGGTGCTGAGCAGGACTCCGTAGCCCCAGAACACCACGAACAGGCTGGCCTGTCCGCGCCAGGCGTCGAGCGGGCTGGGGAAGCGCGCCTTGCGGGCGCCGGCATGGGCCATCGTCATCGAGACCTCCCGTCTCTGCGGCCGCCGGTACAGCGCCGACGCGCCATTGTGGCCGCAGGCTACCACCGAGGGTGGGTGTGCCGCTTGATGAACATCATTCGGTCCTCAGGGGTGGCAGGCGCGCCTTCGGCCTTGCCGGAAGATCGAAGTCCCGGTTTGCTGGTCGGCGCAGGCGAGACGCGAACACGCGCCGCCGGGCTGGCAGGGGAGGCCGCCGATGTCCGCCTATCGGGGTGTAAGGATAGTCGACTTCAGCCAGGGCGTGGCCGGACCGATGGCGGCCATGCTGCTGGGGGACTTCGAGGCCGAGGTGGTCAAGGTCGAGCCGCCCGGGGGCGACCGGCTTAAACACCAGCCCGGCTACCTGGCCTTCAACCGCAACAAGCGGGTCGTCGAACTGGACCTCGACGCGGCCGAGGGGCTGGCGGCGGCGAAGACCCTGATCGCGGGCGCGGACGTGGCGATCTTCGACGCCGCGCCGGGGCGGCTCGAGGCGCTCGGCCTGGATAGCGCAACGCTGACGGCGACGTTCCCCGCCCTGGTGCACGCCTGGATGCCACCGTACGGGACGACCGGCCGCTGGAGCGGCCTGCCGGCGCACCACAGCCTGCTGATGGGCCTGACCAGCGCGGCGTTCCGGCAGGGCGCCTATGCGGACCAGCCGATCCACCTGGTCCTGCCGATCGCCTGGTACGCGCAAGCGGTGCTGGGCGCGGCCGCCATCGGCGCGGCCCTCCTGGAACGGTCGCGCAGCGGCCGGGGACAGGCGGTGACGGTCAGCGGCCTGCATGGCGTGGCAGAGGTCATGAACCCCTGCAACGTGGCCAGCGTGCCGCCGATGCCCCGGGGCACGCCCCCGGGCGCCAATCCGCGCTACCGGCTCTATCAGTGCGCCGACGGGGAGTGGTTCTTCCTCGGGACGCTGTTCACCGGCTTCTATCGCAAGGCCTTCGCCGTCCTGGGCCTGGAGGACGCCTTCGAGGCGCTGGAGGACGACCAGCTCGCCGCGCGCGACCTGCTGGAGGGGATGTTCCTGACCCGCACCCGCGACGAGTGGCTGGAGGCCATGGCGGCGAACGACGTCCCGTGCGGGCCGGTGCGGCGGCGCGAGGCGTGGTTCGCCAGCCAGGCGGTGGCCGATGGCGGCCTGCGGCTGACGCTGGAGGATCCGCAGCGGGGGGCGGTGGCGATGCCGGCGCCGCCCGCGGAGCTTTCAATGACCCCCGCGTCGGTGCGGTCGCTGCCGCGGCTTGGCGGGGCGCTCCCAGCCTGGGAGCCGCGCGTCCTCGCCGCGCGACCTTCCAAAGGACCGCCACTGGCGGGCGTGAAGGTGCTGAACCTCGGGACCGTGATCGCGGGCGCCTACGCGGGCACGCTGCTCGCCAACCTGGGCGCCGAGGTGATCAAGATCGAGGGGCCGGAGGCGGACCCCTTCCGGTCGGACGGGGCGCAGTTCGTGGGCTACAACCGCGGCGTCCGGGCGCTGGGGCTGAACCTGCGCGAGCCCGGGGCGCGGGACCTGTTCCTGGATCTCGCGCGGCAGGCCGACGTCGTCATCGACAACTACCGGCTGGGCGTGCGCGGCCGGCTGGGTATCGACTACCCGGCGCTGAAGGCGGTGAACCCGCGGATCATCTCGTGCTCGATCAACGCCTATGGGACCAAGGGGCCGCGGGCCCCGCTGCCCGGCTTCGATCCTCTGCTGCAGGCCGAGGGCGGCATGATGGCCGGGCAAGGGGGCGAGGGCGACCCGGTGCTGCACACCATCGCGGTGAACGACGTGGCGACGGCGAGCGTGGTGGCCATGTCGGTGATCGCCGCGCTGAACGCCCGCGAGCGGACAGGTGAGGGGCAGGAGATCCTGACCAGTCTGATGGCCCAGAGCCTGCTGTTTCAGCTCGGCGAGCTGGTGACCTACGAGGGGCGGCCGCCCAACGATCCGGGCGGGCCTGACTGTGTGGGGGTGCGCGCGCTGCATCGCTACTACGCCTGCGCCGACGGCTGGATCGGCTTGGTCTGCGAGACCGAAGCCGAAGCGGCGCGGCTGGGACAGGTGCTGGCGGTCGAGATGGGCGGGGCGCCGCTGTCCGAACCTCGGGACGGCGAGCTGGCGATGCGGGTCGCGGCGGCGCTGACCGGTCGTCAGCGGGGCGAGGTGCTGGAGGCCCTGCTTACCGCCGGCGTCGCGGCGGCGCCGGTGTTGCGCGGGACCGAGGCCTATGACGATCCGTGGCTGGCCGAGAACGGCTTCCTGGAGAGCTGGAGCCATGGCCGGCTCGGGCCTGCCCTCAGCAGCCGGGGCTATGCCGACTTCTCGCGGACGCCGTCGGGATTCACGCGGCCGACGCCGGACATCGGCCAGCACTCGGCCGAGATCTTACGGGACTGGGGCGTGGCGGAAGGGCGCATCGCCGACCTGTTGGCCCAGGGCGCGGTCTTCGCCGGCGACGGCCTGGGCGGCATAGCGAAAGTATCGCAGGGCGCTTCCGTCGCGTGATCTCGCGCCCCGCGCCGGACCGGCGTATATGGCGGCCATGCACATCGGAAAGCTCAACCACGTCGGCGTGGCCACCCCCTCCATCGACCAGTCGGTCGCGATGTATCGCGACATGCTGGGCGCCACGAAGATCGGCGAGAAGTTCGTGATGGAGGAGCAGGGCGTCTGGGTCTGCTTCGTCGACCTGCCGAACAGCCAGATCGAGCTCATCGAGCCCTATGGTGAGGCCTCGCCGCTGAAGAACTTCCTCGAGAAGAACCCGGCGGGCGGCCAGCACCACATCTGCTTCGAGGTGCCGGACATCGAGGCGGCGCGCGACGACATGGTCGCCAAGGGCGCCACCGTGCTGAACGGCGGTAAGCCGCGGATCGGCGCGCACGGCACACCGGTGATCTTCGTGCACCCGAAGAACATGGGCGGCGTGCTGGTCGAACTGATGGAAACTCCGAAGGGCGCCCACTGATGGGCGTGTTCACCAGCATCGCGATCTTCTTCACCATCTGGTGGACGGTGCTGTTCATGGTGCTGCCGTGGGGCGTGCAGAGCCACGCCGACGCCGGGGTGAAGGTTCCGGGGGGCGGCGAGCCCGGCTCGCCGGTCAACCCGAAGCTGAAGCAGAAATTCCTGATCACCACGGCGATCTCGGTCGTGGTGTTCGCGATCCTGTGGCTGGTCCTGACCCTCGGCCTGATCAAGCTTCCGCCGCTGCGCTGAGGCGCGAACGCAACCTCTCGGCCGCCTCATCGTTGCCAAGGTTCGGGGGGCAAGGCTATCAGGGCGCCTTCGCCGCCCACTGAGAGCCTGAGAGTCGATGCGCCTTTCGCGATACTTCATGCCCACGCTTCGCGAGGCGCCCGCCGACGCGCAGATCGTTTCGCACCAGCTCATGCTCCGCGCCGGGCTGATCCGGCAGGAGGCGGCGGGCATCTACGCCTGGCTGCCGCTGGGCCTGAAGGTGCTGAAGAAGATCGAGGAGATCGTCCGCCAGGAGATGAACCGCGCCGGCGCGGTCGAGATCCTGATGCCGACCCTGCAACTCGCCGACCTGTGGCGCGAGAGCGGCCGCTACGAGGACTATGGCGAGGAGATGCTGCGCATCAAGGACCGCCACGAGCGGGACCTGCTGTACGGGCCCACGGCCGAGGAGGTCGTGACCGATATTTTCCGCAGCTATGTGAAGTCCTACAAGGACTTGCCGAAGAATCTTTACAACATCCAGTGGAAATTCCGCGATGAGCGCCGGCCCCGCTTCGGCGTGATGCGTGGCCGCGAGTTCCTGATGAAGGACGCCTACAGCTTCGATATCGACGAGGCGGCGGCGCGGCGGGCCTACAACCGGATGTTCCTCGCCTATCTCAACGTCTACTCGCGCCTGGGCCTCAAGGCGATCCCGGTGCGGGCCGACACCGGGCCGATCGGCGGCGACCTCTCCCACGAGTTCATCATCCTGGCCGAGACGGGCGAAAGCCAGGTGTTCGCCCATCGCGACCTGGTCGAGATGGGCGCGCCCGGCCCCGACATCGACTGGGACGGCGACCTGCAGCCGCTCGTGGAGCAGCGGACCCGGCTGTACGCCGCCTCGGACGAGATGCATGACGAGGCGACCTACGCTGCGCTGCCCGAGGACAAGCAGATGACCGCCCGAGGCATCGAGGTCGGCCACATCTTCTACTTCGGCACGAAATATTCGGCCCCGATGAAGGCGAACGTGACCGGGCCGGACGGCAAGGACACGCCCGTGCAGATGGGCTCGTACGGCGTCGGCGTCTCGCGCCTGGTTGGTGCGATCATCGAGGCCAGCCACGATGACGGCGGCATCATCTGGCCGGACAGCGTGGCGCCCTTTGGCGCGGCGGTGCTGAACCTGCGGGCCGGCGACGCCGGCTGCGACGCGGTCTGCGAACAGGCGTACAAGGCGCTTTCGGACGCGGGGATCGACCCGCTGTACGACGATCGCGACGACCGGCCGGGCGCGAAGTTCGCCGCGACGGATCTCGTGGGCATTCCCTGGCAGCTCATCGTCGGCCCCAAGGGCGTGGCGGACGGGGTGGTCGAGCTGAAGCGTCGCTCGACGGGCGAGCGCCAGACGCTGCCGCTCGAGGCGGCGCTGAAGGCCATCATCGGGTGAGCCAAACGGGCGCCGTCATCGGCGGCCGCGCGCCGCCGTTCGGTCTCTGGGAGCGAATGCTCGCGGGTCGCTACCTGCGGGCCAAGCGCAGCCAGGGCGGCGTCGCGCTGATCTCGGTCATCTCGTTCATCGGCATCATGCTGGCGGTGGGCGTCCTGATCGCCACCATGTCGGTGATGAACGGCTTCCGGTCCGAGCTGCTGGGCCGGATCCTCGGCTTCCAGGGGCATCTGTTCGTCACCGGCGGGGTGCTGGACGGGCCGGGGCGCGACGGGGCGGCGGCGCGGATTCTGAAGGTGCCCGGCGTCACCCAGGCCGCGCCGATCATCGAGGCGCAGGCGATCGCCATCGGACCCAGCCAGATCACCGGCGCCCTGGTGCGCGGCATCGGGCCGAAGGACCTGGCGGCGACGAAGCTGGTGGCGGGCAACCTGACCCGCGGCTCGCTGAAGGACTTCGGCGCCGGGGACTACGGCGGCGACGTGGTGATCGTGGGCGAGCGGCTGGCGCAGATGCTGGGCGTGGGGGTGGGCGACACCCTGACGCTGATCTCGCCGGCGGGCGGCGCGACCGCTTTCGGCGGGACGCCGCTGCAGAAGCCCTACACGGTCGGGGCCACGTTCAGCATCGGCATGAGCCAGTACGACCAGGCCTACATCTACATGCCGCTGGAGCAGGCGCAGCTGTTCTTCGGCCGCGAGGACACCGCCGACGCCATCGAGGTGAAGGTGGCCGATCCCGACGGCGCGGCGGCCATGCGGGCCCCCATCACCCGCGCGGCGGGGCCGGCGGCCGTGGTCACGGACTGGACGCAGCGCGACGTGGCCTTCTGGGGCGCCCTGGCGGTCGAGCGGACGGCGATGCGGCTGATCCTC
This sequence comes from Phenylobacterium kunshanense, assembly GCF_003254525.1. Taxonomy (GTDB): domain Bacteria; phylum Pseudomonadota; class Alphaproteobacteria; order Caulobacterales; family Caulobacteraceae; genus Phenylobacterium; species Phenylobacterium kunshanense. The sequence goes on along the minus strand of NZ_QFYS01000001.1, from coordinate 550,070 downwards.
GGCATGCTGATCGTCATCGCCGCCCTGAACATCATCTCGGGCCTGGTGATGCTGGTGAAGAACAAGACCCGGGACATCGCGATCCTGCGGACCATGGGCGCGGGGCAGGGGTCGATCCTGCGGATCTTCTTCATGGCCGGCGCCAGCATCGGCGGCCTGGGGACGTTCGCGGGCGTCGTCCTGGGCGTGCTGTTCTCAGTCTACATCGGGCCGATCCAGTCGTTCGTGGAATGGGCCTCGGGGACGCCGGTGTTCGCCTCGGACGTCTACTATCTCTCCCGACTGCCGGCGAAGGTGGACTGGGCGGAGGTGGCGGGTATCTCGATCTTCTCGCTCGGCATGGCCTGCGTCTGGAGCCTGCTGCCGGCGTGGCGGGCCTCGCGTCTCGATCCGGTGGATGCCCTCCGCTATGAGTGAGCCCGTCCTCTCGATCCGCGGGCTGGAGCGGACCTATGTGACGCAGGCCGGGTCGCTCACGGTCCTGCGCGGCGCAGACCTCGACGTGCAGCCGGGGGAGATCGTCGGCCTGGTCGGGCCATCGGGCTCGGGCAAGTCCAGCCTGCTGCACGCCGCCGGCCTGCTGGAGCGGCCGCAGGGCGGGCGCATCTCGATCCTCGGGACCGATTGCACGGCCCTCTCAGAGCGCGAGCGCACGCGGGTGCGGCTGGCCACGATCGGCTTCGTCTACCAGTTCCACCACCTGCTCCCCGAGTTCACGGCCGAGGACAACGTGGCCCTGCCGATGATGATCGCCGGCGTGGAGCAGAAGGCGGCGCGGGCGCGGGCGCGCGAGTTGCTGGCCGAGCTGGGCCTGAAAGACCGGGCGCACCACCAGCCGCCACAGCTTTCGGGCGGGGAGCAACAGCGGGTCGCGATCGCCCGGGCGCTGGCCAACAGGCCGCGGCTGCTGCTGGCCGACGAGCCGACCGGCAACCTCGATCCCGCGACCTCGACGGCCGTGTTCGACAACCTCTACGCCCTGGCCCGCAGCCAGGGCGTGGCCGCCCTGGTCGCCACGCACAACTTCCAGCTCGCCGCCCACATGGACCGGGTCTTCGCCCTCAAGGACGGCCACCTGGAGCCGTGGACGCCCGAATCGGCGCTGGCCTGATCAGCCGAGCGGCTCCGTAGGCTCGCCTGCCCGCGCCGGCGGAACTTCGTTCCTGAGCACCGCTGCGAGGAGATCGAAGACCGCGTCGGTCTCGTCCAGCCGGAAGGTCGCGCGCACTTCGACGACATATTCGCCGCGGCGGATGAACCACAGGCCCTGGCCCATGTCGTTCCGGTCCATCCAGACGGCTCCGGCGCGCATCTGGTCGCCGCGGGTAGGGCGGCTTTCGACCGGGCGTCGCTTCACGCCGGTCTCGGACTGCGTGGCCTTGATCGCGGACCGGAACATGGCCTTGTCGCCGCGATCATGGGCAATGTGGGTGCTGAAGATGGTGATCCAGCTCTCGTCCGAATTCAGGCTGCAGCTCAGATCGAGGGTCTCGTCATCAGGGGAGATCACCGTCGTCCGGCCGCGCGCGAACGGTCCGTAGGCGTCGGCGCAGACGATCTCGGCGCCCCGGAGGCGAACGCCGCCCGGCGCCGGCGCGAAGAAGTGACCATCGGGACCCAGCAAGATCGCCGGGCGGTTGGGGCCCAGCATCGACGGACGGAAAAGCTCGCTCCTCACGCCGCTGTCCGTGTCGTTCCGCAAGGTCACGGCGTTGCCGGTGGGATCAAAAGCAGCGAAAGGGACGGTCCGGCCGGAAATCGCCTCGGCGAGGTCGGCGGCAAGGCGTCGCGCGTCGGGCGCGCCTTCATACATCTTGAGTGCGTACTGCAGGCCGCCGTCGGTTCCGACCAGGAACGTGGCCGATCGCCCGCCAGCGGCCCCATGCCGACGGGTCTGCAGCCAAGCCTTGCTCTCCTCGAGGTTCGGCCCCTGGACGAGGAAGTAGTACACGTCCACGCCCGTCGCGCGAGCCCATCGCAGTGGCGCGCTCCCTTCGCCCCCGGATACGCGCCAGGTGACGCCGTCGTCGTCGATCGTGGACAGCGGGCAGGGCGGCGCGGCCTCGATGTCGCGCCACGGTCGGTCCGTCCGGCCCGCGTCGTCGGACAGCGCAAGGTAGACCGCCGCCGACAGGGCGAGGCGATCGGACTCGGGCAGCACCTCAGCGATGGCGACCGGGGTCCCGGGGCCAGGCAGCGGGTCGCCGCACCCCGCTCGAGCCGGGGCCGCAACGAAAAGCGCCAAAGCAAGGAACAAGGCGAAGCCGTCAAATCTCACCGCTCTCTCCATGGTTGCGCTTGTTGATAGCAGCTTGACGGGAAGAACAAAAGGCGAATAAGAACGTTTCCAGAACGCGCCAACAGCTTGTCCACAGGCGCCCCACAAGAGGATGCGGAAGATGGTTCGTCTGGCCCGGGAATCGCTGGCGTTTGCGTCGGTGGCGAGCTTTGTCTGGATGGTCTGCTCGGTGGCCGGCCTGGTGAGCTGACCGCCATGCGAATGGGGGAGGTGGCCTTGGCGGGGGATGCGGCGACGGGTTTCGTCCACCTGCGGGTCCGGTCGGCCTATTCGCTGCTGGAAGGGGCCATCAAGGCCGACAAGATCGGCGCCCTGGCCAAGGCCGACGGGATGCCCGCGGTGGCGTTGGCCGACCGGGCCAACCTGTTCGGCGCCCTCGAGTTCTCGGTCGCCACCAAGGGCGAGGGTGTGCAGCCGATCGTGGGCTGCGCCCTGCCGGTGAGCGGCATCGGCGAGAAGCCGCCCGAGCGCTGGGCCAAGACGCCGACGGTGATGCTGCTGGCCCAGAGCGAGCAGGGCTATCTCAACCTCTGCGACCTGTCCTCGTTCGCCTATCTCGACATCGAGCCCAGCGACGAGCCGCATGTGCCGTGGGAGAAGGTCTGCCAGTTCTCGGAGGGGCTGATCCTCTTGTCGGGCGGACCGGACGGGCCGGTGGACCACCTGTTCGCCGCCGGCAAGGTCAAGGAGGGCCGCGCGGCGCTGGCGGAGATGAAGCGCGTGTTCGGCGATCGCTTCTACGTCGAGCTTCAGCGGCATGGCGCTCCGGGCGAGGCGGCGGCCGAGGGTGAGTTGGTGGCCTTCGCCTACGACGAGGACGTGCCGCTCGTCGCGACCAACGACGTCTATTTCAAGAACTCCACCGCCTATGCGGCTCACGACGTGCTGCTGTGCATCTCCGACGGCAGTTTCGTGGGGCAGGACGAGCGGCGGCGGGTGACGCCGGAGCACGGCTTCAAGTCGTCGGCCGAGATGCGGGCGTTGTTCGCCGACCTGCCCGAGGCCTGCGACAACACCCTGGATATCGCGCGCCGCTGCGCCTTCATGGTCAACAAGCGCGACCCTCTGCTGCCCCGCTTCACCGCCGGCGAGCGCTCCGAGGCCGACGAACTGGCGCAGCAGGCGCGGGACGGTCTGAAGGCGCGGATGGCGGCGGGCCGGGCCAACGCTTTCCCGCCCGAGGACTACGAGGCCCGCCTGGACCGCGAAATCCAGGTGATCACCCAGATGGGGTTCCCGGGCTACTTCCTGATCGTGTCGGACTTCATCAAGTGGGCGAAGGCGCGCGGTATCCCGGTGGGGCCGGGGCGCGGTTCGGGCGCCGGTTCGCTGGTCGCCTATTCGCTGACGATCACCGACCTCGATCCCCTTCAGTACGGCCTGCTGTTCGAACGCTTCCTGAACCCCGAGCGGGTGTCGATGCCCGACTTCGATATCGACTTCTGCCAGGAGCGGCGGGAGGAGGTGATCTCCTATGTCCAGCAGCGCTATGGGCGGGACAAGGTGGCCCAGATCATCACCTTCGGCACGCTGCAGGCGCGGGCCGTCCTGCGCGACGTGGGCCGGGTGATGCAGTTGCCGCTGGGCCAGGTCGACCGGCTGGCCAAGATGGTGCCGGCCAACCCCGCCAATCCGGTGACCCTGGCCCAGGCGCTCGACATCGAGCCGCGGCTCAAGGAGGAGTCGCGCCGGGACGAGGCCGTGGCCCGGCTGCTGGACGTGTCACTGCAGCTTGAGGGGCTCTACCGTAACGCCTCGACCCACGCCGCCGGCGTGGTGATCGGCGACCGGCCGCTGACGAAACTGACGCCGCTCTACCGCGACCCGCGCTCGGAGCTGCCTGCCACCCAGTTCAACATGAAATGGGTCGAGAGCGCCGGCCTGGTGAAGTTCGACTTCCTCGGCCTGAAGACGCTGACCGTCATCGACCGGGCGGTGAAGTACCTGGAGAAGCGCGGGGTCAGCGTCGACATGGGCGCGCTTCCGCTGGACGACGGGCCCACCTACGAGCTGATGAGCAACGCCCAGACGATCGGGGTCTTCCAGCTCGAAGGGCAGGGGATGCGCGACACCCTGCGCCAGCTGCGGCCCGGTTCGATCGAGGACGTCACCGCCATCGTCTCGCTCTACCGGCCGGGACCGATGGACAACATCCCGGCCTTCGTGGACTGCAAGTTCGGCCGCAAGCCTATCGACTACCTGCACCCGACGCTGGAAGGGGTGCTGAAGGAGACCTACGGCATCATCGTCTACCAGGAACAGGTGATGCAGATCGCCCAGATCCTGGCGGGCTATAGCCTAGGCGAAGCCGACCTTCTGCGCCGGGCGATGGGCAAGAAGAAGAAGGAGGAGATGGACCTCCAGCGCGCCCGCTTCGTGTCGGGCGCCGAGGCCAAGGGCGTTCCGGGCGCCCAGGCCGGCTCGATCTTCGACCTGGTGGACAAGTTCGCCGGCTACGGCTTCAACAAGTCGCACGCCGCCGCCTACGCCGTGGTCAGCTACCAGACCGCCTGGCTGAAGGCGAACACGCCGGTTGAGTTCTTCGCCGCGTCGATGAGCCTGGATATCGCCAACACCGACAAGCTGTCGGTGTTCTACCAGGACGCCAAGCGCTTCGGGGTGAAGATCCGGCCACCGTGCGTCAACCGCTCGGGCGCGGACTTCGAGGTGGAGAACGGCGAGGTCCTCTACGCCCTGGGCGCCATCCGCAACGTCGGCCTGCAGGCGATGGAGCATGTGGCGCAGGTGCGCCGCGAGGGTGGCCCGTTCCGCGACATCTTCGATTTTGTCGAGCGGATCGATCCCAAGCAGGTCAACAAGCGCACGTTCGAGACCCTGGCGCGAGCGGGGGCGTTCGATTCCATCCACCCGAACCGGGCCGAGCTGATGGCCTCGGCCGACACCCTGGTGGGGCACGGCCAGGCGCTGGCGGCGGACAGGGCGGAGGGTAAGGTCAGCCTGTTCGGAGACGACCTGTCGGGTGGTCACCGGCCCCGGCTGACCCGGGCTGAGCCCTGGACGCCGACCGAGCGGTTGGACGAGGAACTGGCGGCGGTGGGATTCTATCTCTCCGGCCACCCGCTGGACGACATGGTTGAAGCGCTTCGGCGCAAGCGGACCGACCTGCTGACCGACGCCACGGCCAAGGCGATCGCTGGCGCCGAGGCGCTGCGGATGGCCGGGGTGATCCGCCGCAAGCAGGAGCGGCCGTCGCGGTCCGGCGAGAAGTTCGCCTTCGTCACCTTCTCGGATCCCACGGGCGAGTACGAGGTGCTGTTCCCGCCCGAGTCGCTGCGCAAGTGCCGCGACCTGCTGGAACCGGGGCGGGCGGTGTCGCTGAAGGTGCGGGCCAAGGCCAGCGATGGCGAGGTGCGGTTCTTCGGCGACGACGTCGAGCCGGTCGAGAAGGTGATCGAGAACGTCGTCGCGGGCCTGAGGGTCCACGTCGCGCCCCGCAGCGCCGAGATCGAGGCCTTGAAGAAGCGGCTCGAGGGGGTGAGCAACGCCCGGGGCGGCGAGGTGATCCTGGTGGCGGGCCTGGACGGCGGTCGCGAGGTGGAGCTGAAGCTGCCCGGCCGTTTCACCCTGGACGGGGCCGTGCGCGGCGCGCTCAAGACCGCGCCGGGCGTGGTGTTCGTCGAGGATCTGTGACGCGCCGCACGCGGCGGAGACAGCCTTGGCGGAGAAGATCGACCGCGGGGCCGGACGCGTTGAAGTATCGTAAAGGTTGTGCGCGATAAGAACGGGCGGAAAACGCGAGGAAATGCGATGAGACGCGAGATCCTGCTGCTTGCCGCCCTGGCCCTTGGCCCTGCGCCAGCCGCCGCCGAGGGGACGTTCGGCGTCTCCAAACCGAATGGGACGTGGGGGACGGGCGGCGCGAAGCCGCCGGCGGCGTGGAAGCCATCACCAGGCTATGGCGCGCCGGTCGCCTCGCCGTCATCGGCGAACGGGGGCGCATCCACCGCTCGCATCTACAGCCCGCCGTCGGCGCCCAAGGCCGAGCCTTTCAAGCCGTATCAGCCCTACAAGCCCAACAGCGTGTTCGGGCCGGACTCCCGGAAGAAGCCGTAGCTTCAGCCGGCTTGATTTTCCGGCGCATTCCAACTACATGCGCCGCTCCAATCCACACGCGGGTGTGCGGCTTGGTCGGGGAGACATCCCGACCGGGTGCGTTCCGGTCCTCTTCGGAGGGTTTGCCCGCGGCGGTCCAACCGGAAGAAAGACGAGATACAGACGATGGCTCTGCCTGAATTCTCCATGCGCCAGATGCTGGAAGCCGGCGCCCACTTCGGCCACCAGACGCACCGCTGGAACCCGAAGATGGACAAGTACATCTTCGGCTCGCGCTCCAACATCCACATCATCGACCTGTCGCAGTCGATCCCGCTGCTGCACCAGGCCCTGGTGAAGGTGCGTGAAGTCGCCGCCGGCGGCGGCCGCATCCTGTTCGTCGGCACCAAGCGCCAGGCCTCCGAGCCGATCGCCACGGCCGCGAAGCGCTGCGCCCAGTACTACGTGAACCACCGCTGGCTGGGCGGCACGCTCACCAACTGGCGCACCGTGTCGGGCTCGATCGCCCGCCTGCGCGAGCTGGACGGCGTGGTTTCGGGCGAAGGCCAAGGCCGCTCCAAGAAGGAGCTGCTGACCCTGACCCGCGAGCGCGACAAGCTGGAGCTCAGCCTGGGCGGGATCAAGGACATGGGCGGGATCCCCGACCTGATGTTCGTGATCGACACCAACAAGGAAGCGATCGCGATCCAGGAAGCCCGCAAGCTGAACATCCCGGTGATCGCCATCCTGGACACGAACTGCAATCCGGATGGCATCACCTATCCGATCCCCGGCAACGACGACGCCGCGCGCGCCATCCAGCTCTACTGCGACCTGATGGCCGACGCGATCCTGGACGGCCTCGCGGCTGGCCAGGCGGCCTCGGGCGTCGACCTGGGCGCCTCGGAAGCGCCGGTCGAGCCGACGCTGGCTCGCGAACTGGATACCCCCGCCGCGGACGCCTCGACGGCTGAAGCTGCGGACGCGGCGAGCGAGCAGTAATCCGGTCAGGCGCCTCCGCGCCGGGCTGACATGAAACCGTGACGACGGGCCCTCACGAGAGGGTCTGTCGTGATTCAACGAGCTTTGAAGGAGCTGACCATGGCGGAAATCACCGCTGCGCTGGTCAAGGACCTGCGCGAAAAATCCGGCGCCGGCATGATGGACTGCAAGAAGGCGCTGCAGGAGAACAACGGCGACGTCGAGGCGTCGATGGACTGGCTGCGGACCAAGGGTCTGGCCAAGGCCGCCAAGAAGGCCGACCGCGCCGCGGCGGAAGGCCTGGTCGCCGGCAAGATCGCCACCGACGGCAAGACCGGCGTGCTGGTCGAGCTGAACGCCGAGACCGATTTCGTGGCCAAGAACGACACGTTCCAGTCGGCGGCCCGCGAGTTCGCGAACGTGGCGCTGACGGTCGACGGCGACGTCGAGGCGATCCGCGCCGCCAAGACCGCCAAGGGTGAGACCGTCCAGGACGCGGTCACCAACCTGATCGCGACCATCGGCGAAAACATGCAGCTGCGCCGCGCGGCCAAGCTGTCGGTCGGCCAAGGCGCCGTGTCGCTGTACCTGCACAACAAGCAGGGCGACGACGTGGCCAAGCTCGCGGTGCTGGTGGCGCTGGAAGGCGCCGGCGACCAGTCGGCCCTGGCCGAAGTGGCGCGCCGCATCGCCCTGCACGTGGCCGGCACGCCGACCCCGCCGCTGGCCCTCACCGCCGCCGAACTCGACCCGGCCGTGGTCGCCAAGGAGCGCGAGATCCAGGTCCAGATGGCGATGGAGTCGGGCAAGCCGAAGGAAATCGCCGAGAAGATGGTCGAGGGCCGGATCCGGAAGTGGCAGGAAGAGGTCGTGCTCCTGGCGCAGCCCTTCGTCATGAACCCGGACCAGACGATCGAGCAACTGGTCGCCGAGACCGCCAAGGAAACCGGCTCGCCGGTCGTGCTGAAGGGCTTCGTGCGCTTCGCCCTGGGCGAAGGCGTCGAGAAGGCCCCCGAAGGCGACTTCGCCGCCGAGGTCGCTTCGATGACCGGCCAGGGCTGAGCCCCGCGGCCTGACTAAAAGAGGGCGCGACGCGTTCGACGCGTCGCGCCCTTGCTGTATGTTCCGTCGATTTCGCGAGGATTCCCGCCCATGGCCGATGCCGCCCCTTCAGACGTTTCGGGACCGCGCTACAAACGCATCCTCCTGAAGCTCTCGGGCGAGGCGGGCGTCGGCGGGGACAGTTTCGGCATCGATCCCAAGACGCTTGGCGCAGTGAGCGAGGAGATCGCCCAGGTCGCCAAGGCGGGCGTCGAGGTCTGCGTGGTGGTCGGCGGTGGCAACATCTTCCGCGGCGCGGCCCTGGCCGAGGCCGGTATGGAACGGGCCAGCGCCGACTACATGGGCATGCTGGCCACGGTGATGAACGCCCTGGCCCTGCAGGCTTCGCTGGAGAAGCTCGGCGTCTACACCCGGGTGCAGTCGGCCATCCCGATGGAAGCGGTGTGCGAGCCGTACATCCGCCGCCGGGCCCTGCGGCACCTGGAGAAGGGCAGGGTGGTGATCTTCGCCGCCGGCGTCGGCGCGCCGTTCTTCACCACCGACTCGGGGGCGGCCCTGCGCGCGGCCGAGATGGGCTGCGAGGCCCTGCTCAAGGGCACCAGCGTGGACGGCGTCTACACGGCCGACCCGAAGAAGGACCCGAAGGCCGAACGCTATGAGGCGCTGAGCTACCACGAGGTGCTGTCCAGGAACCTGAAGGTGATGGACGCCTCGGCCGTGAGCCTCATGCGCGAGAACCATATCCCCATCGTGGTGTTCAACATCCGCGAGCGCGGCAACCTGCTGAAGGTGCTGAACGGCGAAGGGGTCTTCACGACCATCGCCTGAGCCCTAGTATCCAGTTCAAGACGACGAAGGACGGAGACGCCTCCATGGCCACGACCGAAAAGCCTGTGCTCTCGAAGTACAAGGACCGCATGGACAAGGCCGTCGCAGCGCTGAAGGACGAGTTCGGCTCGCTTCGCACCGGGCGGGCCTCGGCCAGCCTGCTGGACCAGATCCATGTAGACGCCTACGGGGCCTCGACTCCGCTGAACCAGGTAGGCGCGATCAGCGTGCCGGAACCGCGGATGATCACCATCAGCGTCTGGGACCGTGGCCTGGTGGTCTCGGTGGAAAAGGCGATCCGCGCCTCGGACCTGGGCCTGAACCCGGTCGTGGACGGCCAGACCCTCCGTCTGCCGATCCCGCCGCTCACCGAGGAGCGCCGGAAGGACCTGGCCAAGCTCGCCGGAAAGTACGCGGAACAGCAGCGGGTCGCGGTGCGCAATATCCGGCGTGACGCCAATGACGACAGCCGCAAGGCCCAGAAGGACGGCGTCATCAGCCAGGACGAGGAGAAGCGTTTCGAGGGCGAGGTGCAGAAGATCACCGACGAAGCCATCAAGCGCATCGACGAAGCCTTGAAAACAAAAGAACAAGAGATCATGCAGGTCTGAGCCCCGTACAGGATCGCGTTCCCTCCATGGCCGCCGCCGACACGTCGCCGAATGCGGGCGCTCCCGAAGGGACCGTCCGGCCGCTCCATGTGGCCATTGTCATGGACGGCAATGGTCGCTGGGCGAAGCAGCGAGGCTTGCCGCGGCCGTTGGGGCATCGCGCCGGGGTCGAGGCGCTTCGCCGGACGGTATCGGCGGCGCCGGGTCTTGGGATCGGGTGGCTGACGGTCTTCGGCTTCTCGACCGAGAACTGGAGCCGGCCGGCGGCGGAAGTCGCCGAGCTGATGGCGCTGCCGAAGCGCTACTTCGAGAGCGATCTCGGGCGGCTGGAGCGCGAAGGCGTGCGCGTGCGGGTGATCGGTCGCCGCGAGGGGCTCTCGAAGGAGCTGGTCCGCCTGGTGGAGAACGCTCAGGCCCGGACGGCCCACAACAGCCGCTTCAATCTCAACATCGCCTTCAACTACGGAGCGCAGGGCGACATCACCGACGCCGCGCGGCGGTTCGCCGAGGACGTCGCCGCCGGGCGACGCCGGCCGGAAGACCTGGACGAGGCTCTGTTCGGCAGTTTCCTGGCCACGGCCGACGCGCCGCCGCCCGACCTGATTGTTCGCCCCTCCGGCGAACAGCGCCTCTCGAACTTCCTCCTCTGGGAGGCGGCCTACGCGGAGCTCGTGTTCCAGGACGTCCTGTGGCCCGACTACGGCGAAGAGCACCTCAGGGCCGCGCTCGCCGAGTTCGCAGGGCGGGATCGGCGCTATGGCGCAATTGTGGCCGATGACGTCCTCGCCGCCGGTTAAGCGGTTCGACTGGTCCAACCTCGGCCTGCGCGTGGCGTCGGCCGCGGTGATCGGGCCTGCCGCGCTGGCGGCCGCCTGGTTCGGCGGTTGGCCCTATCTCGTCCTCATCGCCATCGGGGTGGCGCTGCTCGCGATCGAGTGGGGCGGCATGACCGCGCCGGTCGCGCCGACCCGGGTCGCGGCCGTGGTGGCGGCGGCGGTGCTCATCTCGGTGTTCATCGGCTATCGCGGCGACTATGGCTGGGCCTGGGGCGCCATCGGCCTGACCGCGGCGGGCGCCGCCGTGGTGGCGCGCGGAGTCGCCGAGCGACCCACGGACGCGGCTTTCGGGGTGCTCTACATCGCCCCCGCGGCGCTGTGCCTGGTCTGGCTGCGCCAGACGGACCAGGGGGCCTGGTGGATGATGATGCTCTTCGCGGCGACCTGGGCCGCGGACATCGGCGCCTTTGCGGTGGGCAGCACCTTGAAGGGCCCCAAGTTGTGGCCGCGGTTCTCGCCGAACAAGACATGGTCCGGGTTCGTCGGCGGACTGGCCGCCGCAACGGCCGTCGGGGCGATCATGGCGTCGCTGCCTGCGTTCCGGCTGAACCTGCTGGCCGCGGCGTTCATCGGCTTCGCGGTCGGCCTCGCCACCATGGCGGGAGACCTCTGGGAGTCGGCCATCAAGCGGCGGTTCGGCGTCAAGGACTCGGGCGACCTGATTCCCGGCCACGGCGGGCTCCTGGACCGGGTCGATGGCCTGATGTTTGCAGTCGTGGTGATGGCCGCCGCCCGGCTCGCCAATCAGTGGGGATGGCATTGAACCTGCCGCGCAAGGTGAGTGTCCTGGGCTCGACGGGCTCGATCGGCGTCTCGACGCTGGACCTGTTCGAGCAGGCGGGGGTCGAGGTCGAGATGGTCGGCCTGACGGCGGGCCGCAACGCCGCGCGCCTGGCGGAGCAGGCGCTGCGCTGGCGTCCGCAGGTGGCGGTGATCGAGGACGAAAAGGCGCTGCCCGAACTGCGCGAGCGGCTTGCCGGGTCGGGGATCCGGACCGCGGCAGGAGCCCAGGCCATCGTCGACGTGGCCGGCGCGGACGCCCAGTGGGTGATGTCGGCCATCGTCGGCTTCGCGGGGCTCGCGCCCACCCTGGCGGCGGCGAAGGCGGGGGCGGTGATCGCGCTCGCCAACAAGGAGAGCCTCGTCTGCGCCGGTCCTTCGCTCCTCCGCCGGGCGAAGATGGCGGGCGGGGCGATCATCCCGGTCGACTCCGAGCATTCGGCCATCTTCCAGGTGCTGGATCCGGAAGTGGCCGGCACGGTGTCGCGGCTCATCCTCACCTCGTCGGGCGGGCCGTTCCGGAATGCGACGCGCGAGGAGATGGCCGCGGCGACGCCGGAGCGGGCGCTGGCGCATCCGAACTTTTCGATGGGCGCCAAGATTTCGATCGATTCCGCGACGATGATGAACAAGGGCCTCGAGGTGATCGAGGCCGCCTACCTGTTCTCCATGCCGGCCGAGCGCATCGAAGTCCTGGTCCATCCGCAGCAGATTATCCACAGCCTGGTGGAGTACGCCGACGGCTCCACGCTGGCGCAGCTCGGCCCGCCGGACATGCGGCCGCCGATCGCGTGCGCCTTCGCGTGGCCCGACCGGCTACCCTGGCCGGCGCCGAAGCTGGACCTGGTGTCGGCGGGCCCGTTGACCTTCCAGGCTCCGGATCCGGAGCGGTTCCCGGCCCTGGCTATCGCCAAGCAGGCGCTGGCGGCGGGCGGCCGCGCGCCCGCCGCAATGAATGCGGCCAACGAGCGCGCCGTGGCCGCCTTCCTTGACCGCCGGATCGGCTTTCTCGATATCCCGAACGTGGTCGCGGAGACTCTCGAGCGCATGGGCCGCGAAACGGCCATGGATTTCACCGACGGCGACGCGGTGGAGACTGCGCGCGAAACCGATGCGGCGGCCCGCCGTGTCGCAGACCAGGTCGTGACCGGCCTTTGCGCCGCCTGATGGAGTAGGCCGTCCCCATGCAGATGATCCAGGGTCTCTTCGTCACCCTCCTGTCCTTCGTCCTTGTGCTGGGCGTGGTCGTGACGGTGCACGAGCTCGGACACTTCCTGGCGGCCAAGGCCCTGGGCACCAAGATCGACCGCTTCTCGATCGGGTTCGGCAAGGCGATCGCGGCCTGGACAGACAAGGCCGGCGTCGAATGGCGCATCGGCTGGGCGCCGATCGGCGGCTATGTCCGCTTCTCCGGTGACGAGAACGCCGCCTCGATCCCCGACGCCGACGACCTGGCCGCCATGCGCCGCAAGCTGGTGGCGGAGGGACGGAGCGCGGAGATCGACCGCTACTTCCACTTCAAGCCGACCTGGCAGCGCGCGATCATCGTGGCGGCGGGCCCGTTCGCCAATTTCGCTCTGGCGATCGCGATCTTCGCGGGCCTTCTGATGGCGTTCGGCGAATGGGTGGTGCCGCCCAAGATCGCCCAGGTGGTCCCGAATTCGGCGGCTGCGGCGGCCGGCTTCCGGCCGGGCGACCTGATCGTCGAGGCCAACGGCCGCCACATCGACCGGTTCGACGAGGTGCGGGAGCTGGTGAGCGTGCGCGCGGGCGTCCCGATGACCTTCACCGTCGATCGGGGCGGCAGCGAAGTGGTCCTGACCGCGACGCCGACCTGGCGGACGGCGGATGACCCGGTGGCCGGTCGCCAGCGTCTCGGGAGCCTGGGCATCATCCCGGCTCAGCAGGAGAGCGACTACGTCCAGCTCCGCTACAATCCTGTCGAGGCGGTCGCGCGGGCGACCGAGCGCACCTGGAAGACCCTGGAGACCACGGTCTACTATCTGGGCCGCATGATCACCGGCCAGGTCCATGCCGACGAGCTGCGCGGACCGCTCGGGATCGCCTCGGTGACGGGGAAGGTGGCGGCGCTCGGCGCCGAGGGCTCGACCAGCCTCGGCGAGACGCTTGGCAGGTCAGGCCTGCATCTGCTGCAACTGGCGGCCCTGATCTCGGTGAGCATCGGGTTCATGAACCTGCTGCCGGTGCCGGTCCTGGATGGCGGCCACCTGATGTTCTACGCGTATGAGGCGGTCACGCGCCGCCCTCTTGCCGCCAAGGTTCAGGTGGCAGGGTACAGGGTGGGCCTTGCGCTCGTTCTCGGATTGATGTTGTTCGCCACCTGGAACGATTTGCAGCGCCTGCGTGTGTTCAATCTGTTCGGCGGCCTATTCTCCTAGGCCCGTTCGTCCCTCAAACGGCTGATTCGATGCTCATGACCCGCGTACCCTGCGCCGCGCTTGCCACCGGCCTTGCCCTGCTCCTGGGCTCGACCGCCATCGTCGCGCCCGGCGTTGCGTCCGCCCAGCAGTTCCAGGGTGGTGTCATCCAGCGCATCCTGGTGCAGGGGAACGAGCGGATCGAGCAGTCGACCGTGGTGTCGTACCTGCCGGTCGCGCCCGGGGAGAGCGTGGACGCGGCGCGCCTCGACCTGGCGATCAAGGCCCTGTTCCGCACCGACCTGTTCTCGGACGTGAAGATGGACTTCCAGAACGGCGACCTGATCGTCACCGTCGTGGAAAATCCGATCATCAACCGGGTGATCTTCGAGGGGAACAAGGGGCTCAAGGAAGACAAGCTCCGCGACGAGGTCACGGTTCGTCCGCGCGGTATCTTCACACGCGCCAAGGTGCAGGGTGACGTTCAGCGGATCGTAGAACTCTATCGTCGGTCGGGCCGGATCTCGACCAATGTGACGCCGCAGATCATCGAGCTCCCGCAGAAGCGTGTGGACCTGATCTTCAAGGTCGACGAAGGCCCCAAGAGCGGCATCCTCTCGGTCAATTTCCTCGGCAACAAGGCGTTCTCCGACAACGACCTGCGCGACGTGATCGTCACCGAGGAGACGCGCTGGTACAAATTCTTCGCGACCCAGGCGAACTTCGACCCTGACCGCCAGGAGTACGACAAGGAGCAGCTGCGCAAGCACTACCGCAACCGCGGCTACTACGACTTCCGCGTCTCTTCCGCGGTGGCCGAGCTGGCGCCGGACAAGAACGGCTTCGTGGTGACCTACACCGTCGACGAAGGGCCGCGGTACAAGTTCGGCAAGGTCGAGGTGGAGACCGAGCTTCAGAAGCTCGACAAGGAGGTCCTGACCGCGCTGGTGCCGGTCAGGTCGGGCCAGACCTATCAGGACGAGTCGATCGAGCAGGCGACCGACGCCCTGACCTTCGCCGCCGGCGCGGCGGGCTTCGCCTTCGTCGACGTGCGTCCGCGCTACACGCCGGACCGCGACAAGGGCGTCGTGGACGTGTCTTTCCAGGTCCGCGAGGGGCCGCGTGTCTACGTCGATCGCATCGACATCGTGGGCAATACCCAGACGCTGGACTACGTGATCCGCCGCGAGATGAGCGTGGTGGAGGGCGACGCCTACAATCGCGCACTGGTGGATCGGTCCAAGCGCCAGATCCGGGCCCTGGGCTACTTCAAGGAAGTGGACATCACCGAGGTCGCCGGCTCGGCGCCGGACCGGACCGCGTTGCAGGTGCAGGTCGAAGAGCAGCCGACGGGCGAGCTGTCATTCAGCGCCGGCTACTCCTCGGTCGATCAACTGGTGCTGGACCTGGGCATTTCGCAGCGCAACTTCCGTGGCCGCGGCCAGGACGTGCGTGCGCGGATTTCGGTGGGCTCGCTGCGGCAGCAGCTCGACTTCTCCTTCACCGAGCCGCGGTTCCTGAACCGGGATGTCGCCGCCGGCATCGATGTGTACGGCTATCGCTACGACCTGTCGGAGTATTCGGCCTACGAGACCGAGACCTATGGGATCACCCTTCGGGCCGGGTTCCCGCTGAGCATCGATAGCCGGGGCCAGGTCCGCTACACCCTGCGGCAGGACGACATCCAGATCGACAACCTGTTCTGCGACCCGAGCCAGGGCGCGCTGCTGTCGACGTCGCTCTGCAGCCAGGTCGGCAAGCGGCTGACGTCGCTGGTGGGCTATGGCGCCCGCCTGGACCGCCGCAACGACTATCTGAACCCCACGCGCGGCTTCTACATCGACTTCAACCAGGACGTGGCGGGTCTTGGCGGCGATGTGAACTACGTGCGCACCGACCTGGAGACGGCGTGGTTCCACGGGTTCACCAAGGACTTCATCCTCTCGGTGACCGGGTCCGCGGGCTACGTCACGGGCTGGGCTGGCGACAATGTTCGGATCAACGACCGCTACTACAAGGGCGGCCTGAGCTTCCGGGGCTTCGAAACTGCCGGCATCGGTCCGCGCGACCTCAGCTTCGGCCGGACGGACGCCCTGGGCGGCAAGGCCTACGCCATTGGTACGGTCGAGCTGACGGTGCCGACGTTCCTGCCGGAGCAGTACGGCATCAAGGCCGCCCTGTTCAGCGACTTCGGCACGCTGGGCAAGCTCGACAAGAAGGACAAGACCTATCAGGTCGGCGAGGTCGACTGCGTCAACCCGACGGTCGTCAGCCCGACGGATCCCACGCAGACGGTTCCCAACTACGCCGTCCCCGGCACGCGCAACACCTGCATCCGGGACGACCTGTCGCTCCGCGCTTCGGCCGGCCTCAGCATCTTCTGGAAGTCGCCGATGGGTCCCATCCGGTTCGACTTCAGCCGTGTTTTGGCCAAGGAAGATTACGATCAGGAAGAAACCTTCCGGTTCTCCACTTCAACCAGGTTCTAGGAAACATGACGTTCAAGACCCTCGCCACGGCCGCCTGCGCCGCGGCCGTCGCGCTCACCGGCGCGACCCCGGCCTTCGCTCAGGCCCCTGCCGCGGCCCCCGCCGCGGCTGCGCCGCAGGTGGCTCACGGCGCGCCCATCACCGGCCTCTGCGTGGTGTCGATCGAGAACGCCATCGGCGCCTCCACGGTCGGCAAGTACGTCAACACCCGCCTGCAGCAGCTCGTCGGCCAGGTGAACGCCGAGCTCAGCGCCGAGCGGACCGCCATCGACAATGACGCCAAGGCCCTGGAAGGCCAGCGCGCGACCCTGGACCAGAACGCGCTCGAGCAGCGCGCCGCCGCCCTGCAGGTGCGCGCCAACGCCCTGCAGCGCAAGGCCCAGCTCCGCGACCGCGAGATCCAGGCGACCGAGCAGAAGGCGTTCAACCGCGTCGGCACCGAGATGGAGCCGCTGATCCGCCAAGCCTACCAGGCCAAGGGCTGCTCCGTGCTGCTCAACCGCAACTCCATCATCCTCGGCAATCCGGCGTCGGACATCACCCAGCAGGTGGTGACCGCCCTGAACGCCAAGATCACCCAGTTCACCTTCGATCGCGAACGTCTCGACCAGCCGCAGCCGGCCGCGCCGGCCGCCGCCGCGGCGCCGCGCCGATAAGAGACGCGCGGGGCGAGTCCGCCTAAAAGGCGAGTCATGCCTGACCCGCGCTTCTTCGAAGACCTGGGGCCGACGAGCCTCGGCGAGCTGGCCACCCTGACGGGGGCCCAGCTTGTCGGGGCGGACTCGTCCGATCGCCGGGTGAGCCGGGTCTCGACGCTGGCTCACGCAGGGCCTGACAGCGTCACGTTTCTCAACGACCGGAAGTACGCGGCGGAACTGGCGCGCGTACGCCCGGGCGCCTGCTTCCTGCCCTCCGCGCTTGCCGACCAGGCCCCCGAAGGCTGCGTTGTCCTGATCGCCGCAAACCCACAAGGCGCCTATGCGCTGGCCGCCCAGCGGCTGCATCGGCCCCGGCCGGCCGGGCTGGACGCGATCGCGGACGACGCCCATATCGAGGACGGTGTGGTCCTGGGCGCCGGTGTGGTCATCGGCCCAGCGGCCCAGGTCGGCCGCGGCACGCGGATCGGGCCCAACACCGTGATTGGTCCGGGCGTCGCCATAGGCCGGGATTGCGAGATCGGCCCCAATGTCTCCATCGGCTTCGCGCTGGTCGGAGACCGGGTGAAGGTGCTGGCCGGGGCGCGGATCGGGGAGCCGGGCTTCGGCGCCACTGTCGGACCGAAGGGGCTGATCGATATCCCGCAACTGGGCCGCGTCATCCTGCAGGACGGGGTCTCGGTCGGCGCCAATACGACGATAGACCGGGGAGCCTTCGACGACACCGTGATCGGCGAGAACACCAAGATCGACAACCTCGTGCAGATCGCCCACAACGTCCACGTCGGCCGGAACTGCGTGATGGCGGCGCACACCGGAATTTCGGGCAGCGTGACGATCGGCGACGGCGCTCAGTTCGGCGGGCGCGCCGGCGTGGCGGACCACGTGACCATCGGCGCCGGCGCACGGGTTGGCGCGGCGTCGGGCGTGATGAAGAACATTCCAGCGGGGGAGACCTGGGGCGGCATGCCCGCGCGGCCCATCCGTCACTGGCTGAAGGAAACCGCGTGGCTGGCCCGGATGGCCGCTCGCAAGGCCGGGGGAGAAGCATGACGCGCAAGGCGCCGGCGGGGACCAGCCCCACCGATATCGACATCACCGAGATCCTGACCCGGATCCCGCACCGATACCCGTTCCTGCTCGTGGACCGGTGCGAGGAATACAAGCCGTCGGAATCCATCGTGGGCATCAAGTGCGTCACGGTGAACGAGCCCTTCTTCCAGGGACACTTCCCCGATTATCCGGTTATGCCCGGGGTGCTACTGATCGAGGCCATGGCGCAGACCGGCGCGGTGCTCATGTCGAAGTCCCTGGAGGTCGATACGGCCGGCAAGGCGATCTTCTTCATGTCGGCCGACAACTGTCGCTTCCGGCAGCCTGTGCGGCCCGGCGACGTGGTTCGTATGCCGGTGCGCGTGGTCCGCCATCGTGGTGACGTCTTCAAGTTCGCGGGCCAAGCGATCGTCGGCGACAAGGTGGCCGCCGAGTGCGAGTTCGCCGCCATGGTCGTGGAGACCTGAGCCCTTGGCAGTCGACATCCATCCCACCGCGCTCGTCGCCAAGGGCGCCGAGCTGGCCGACGGCGTCTCGGTCGGCCCGTTCTCGATCATCGGCGAGCACGTGCGGGTTGGCGCGCGGACGCAGATCCTGGCCCACGTGGTCATCGAGAACCGTACGACCATCGGCGAGGACTGCTCGGTTCGGAATTTCGCCAACCTGGGCGGGCCGCCCCATCACATGGGATACAAGGGCGAGCCCACCGAGCTGGTGATCGGCGACCGGAACCGCCTGTGGGAACACGTGACCATGCACATCGGCACGCCCGATGGGGGTGGGATCACGCGCGTCGGTGACGACGGCATGTACATGGCCACCAGCCACGTGGGTCACGACTGCACCGTGGGCGACAACGTGATCCTGGCCCATTCCGCGACATTGGGCGGCCACGTTCACGTGGGCGACTTCGTGATGGTGAGCGGCCTGGCGGCGGTGCACCAATACTGCCGCGTCGGGCGCTATTCCTTCATCGGCGGCCTCGCGGCCGTGACCAAGGACGTGATCCCTTACGGCCTGGTGTGGGGCAACCACGCCCACCTGGAAGGCCTCAACCTGGTGGGCCTGAAGCGCCGCAACTTCAGCCGCGAGACGATCAGCGAGCTGCGCTCCGCCTACCGGCTGCTGTTCGCGGAGGAGGGCACGTTCCAGGAGCGGATCGAGGACACCGCCGCCACGTTCGGCCACAGCGCGCCGGTGATGGAGATCATCGACTTCATCCGCGCGGACGCGAGCCGGCCGCTGTGCCTGCCTGAACGCGAGCTATGAGGCAGAAGCTTGGCCTGATCGCCGGCGGCGGGAGCCTGCCGGTGGAGATCGCCCAGCATTGCGAGCGCTCCGGGCGGGCCCTGTTCGTAGTCCGGCTGAAGGGATTCGCCGGGGGCGACCTGTCGGAATATGCCGGCGCCGAGGTGGGGCTGGCCGAGTTGGGGAAGTGCCTCAAGGCCCTGAAGCGCGCAGGCTGCCGCTCGATCTGCCTGGCGGGCAACGTGGCCAGGCCGGACTTCACGAGCCTCGTGCCTGATCTGCGCGGCCTGATGCTGCTCCCCAAGGTGATCGCGGCGGCCCGGAAGGGCGACGACGCCCTGCTGCGCCTCCTCGTCGCCGAGTTCGAGAAGGAGGGGTTCGAGGTCGAGGGCGCCCACGAGGTCATGGAGGACCTGACCCTGCCAGAGGGGCCCCTGGGGGCCCACATGGCGGACGAAGCGGCGCTGGCGGACGCGATGCGGGCGCTGGAGGTCGCGCGTGCGATCGGTCGGCTCGACATCGGTCAGGCGGCCGTCGTGGCGCAGGGGCTGGTGCTGGCCGTCGAGGCCCAGGAGGGTACGGACGCCATGCTGGCGCGGGTGACAGACCTGCCGGCGCACCTGAAGGGCCGGCCGGGCGCCGGCGCTGGCGTGCTCGCCAAGGCCCCGAAGCCGATCCAGGAGACCCGGGTCGATCTGCCGACCATCGGGCTGGCGACCGTGCAGGGCGTGGCGCGCGCCGGCCTGGCGGGGATCGTCGGCGAAGCCGGCCGCCTGCTGGTCCTGGATCGTGAGGCGACCACCGCCCTCGCCGACGAGCTGGGGGTGTTCATCCTCGGCGTCGAGGCGGACAGCCGGTGACCGGCCGACCGCTCACGGTGATGCTGGTGGCCGCCGAGGCTTCCGGCGACGACCGGGGCGCGGGGCTGGCGCGGGCGCTGAAGCAGCGCCTGGGAGACCGCGTCCGCTTCGTCGGTGTCGGTGGACAGCGGATGGCGGCCGAGGGCGTCGCGAGTCCGTTCGACATCGCCGAACTGTCGATCTTCGGCCTCGCCGAGGGACTGATGGCCTGGCGCCGGGTGGTGCGGCGGGCCGACGAGGTGGCCGCCCTGGCGGCGCGCGAGCGCCCGGACGTGGCCGTGCTGATCGATTCCTGGGGCTTCACCCTGCGCGTCGCGCAACGCCTGCGGAAGTTGGACCCGAAGCTGCCGCTGGTGAAGTACGTCGCGCCCCAGGTCTGGGCGTCGCGGCCCGGGCGGGCGCGTACGGCCGCGCAGGCCTATGACCTGCTGCTGACCATCCACACGTTTGACGCGCAGCTGTTCGAGAAGGAGGGACTGCGGACGGTCTTCGTGGGCGACTCGACGCTCGCCATCGACTTCGGCGCGGCCGATCCGGCGCGGCTGCGGGCGACCATCGGGGCTCGGTCCGACGAGCCGATCCTCTTGGTGCTGCCGGGCAGCCGTCCGTCCGAGATCGAGCGGGTGATGCCGGCCTTCGAGGAGGCTGTTCATCGCCTGAAGGCCGAACGCCCTGACCTGCACGTCGTGATCCCCGCCGCGCCGACCGTCGCGGAGGCCGTGAAGGCTCGCGTCGCGGGCTGGCCGCACCGGGCGCATGTGGTCGAGGGCGAGGCGGCGAAGCGCGACGCGATGAAGGCGGCCACGGTCGCCCTGGCGTGTTCGGGTACGGTCACGACGGAACTGGCCCTCGCGGGATGTCCGATGGTGGTGGGCTATCGACTGGGCCCGTTGACCTATGCGGTTCTGAAGCGGCTCATCCGGACGAAGTACGTGACCCTGTTCAACATCGCCGCGCAGGATTTCGTCGCGCCCGAGATGATCCAGGACGACTGCAACGGCCCGGCGCTGGCGCGCGAGGTCGCAGCTCGGCTGGACGACCCGGAGCTGCGGGCGCGGCAGGTGTCACGCCAGAGCGAGGCGCTGGCGAAGATGGGACGGGGGGGGGCAGACCCCAACGACGTCGCCGCCGGGGCCGTGCTGGAGCTAGTGGGCGACCGCTAGATCCCTCGCTACGTCCCTCGCGTCGGCTCTCTCGAAGGGAACGTCATACGCCCGTGTCGCCGTGGTCGTGATGATCGTCTCCAGCGGGATGACCTGCGGGGGCTCGAAGGCGACGCCAAGGCGCTCGGTCGCCGGGATTACCTTGTCTTTGATGAAGCGCCACATGGCGGCCTCGTCTTCCCAGACGTCCACCACCACGAAGCCCGTCCCTTCGCGTCCGTAGAAATGGGCGATGGCGCCGTGCGGCACGCGCTCCACAGGGACCTGGTCTCGATACGCCTGGTAGAGCTCGGGCGAGACATCCCCGCGCCGATAGATGGCCATCACTGCCATCGCAGCCTCCTGCGTTTCATCGAACAAGGTTGTTCGAGAAAGGCATCCTTAGGCTGCTCGCCGGCTATCGCAACTGGAAGGCGACATGGCTCTTAAAAAGAAAGAGGCCGGACCTTTCGATCCGGCCTCTCGATCCTTGCGTGCGCCAGCGCCTCAGCGCTTGTCGAGGGCCACGTAGCTGCGCAGGGGGGCGCCCGTGTAGATCTGGCGCGGACGGCCGATCTTCTGGGACGGATCCTCGATCATTTCCTTCCACTGCGCGATCCAGCCCACGGTGCGAGCCAGGGCGAACAGCACCGTGAACATCTCGGGCGGGAAGCCCAGGGCGCGCAGGGTGATGCCGGAATAGAAGTCGACGTTCGGGTACAGCTTGCGCTCGATGAAGAACTCGTCGCTCAGGGCGATCTTCTCGAGCTCCATGGCGACCTTCAGCAGCGGGTCGTTGGAGTGGCCCACCGCTTCGAGCACCTCGTGGCAGGTCTTCTGCATGACCTTCGCGCGGGGGTCGTAGTTCTTGTAGACCCGGTGGCCGAAGCCCATGAGCAGCCGCTCGCGGTTCTTCACGCCCTTCACGAAGTCGGGGATGTTCTCGACCGTCCCGATCTCCTTGAGCATGTTGAGCGCTTCTTCGTTGGCGCCGCCATGCTTGGGGCCCCACAGCGAGGCGATGCCCGCGGCGATACAGGCGAACGGGTTGGCGCCCGACGAGCCGGCCAGGCGGACGGTCGAGGTCGACGCGTTCTGCTCGTGGTCGGCGTGCAGGATGAAGATGCGGTCCATGGCGCGCGTCAGGACCGGATTCGGCGTCCAGTCCTCGGCCGGCACCGAGAAGCACATGCGCAGGAAGTTCTCGGCGTAGGACAGGTCGTTGCGCGGGTAC
The DNA here is from genome assembly GCF_003254525.1 of Phenylobacterium kunshanense. Classification (GTDB taxonomy): domain Bacteria; phylum Pseudomonadota; class Alphaproteobacteria; order Caulobacterales; family Caulobacteraceae; genus Phenylobacterium; species Phenylobacterium kunshanense. The sequence continues at coordinate 527,560 of NZ_QFYS01000001.1, read as the reverse complement.
ACGAACGGCTGGCCGCGCGAGTACTTGAACGCCCGGGCCGCGATCGTCGGCATCTTGGCGATCATGCGGTGCGTGGCGATCATCCGCTGGGCCGGATCATCGATGTTCGTGCTGTCGTGATAGAAGGCCGACAGGGCGCCCACGGCGCCGACCATGATGGCCATGGGGTGGGCGTCGCGCCGGAAGCCCTGGAAGAAGCGGTCGAACTGCTCGTGGACCATGGTGTGGTACACGATGTTCTTCTCGAACTCGGCGAACTCCGGCGCCTTCGGCAGTTCGCCGTGCAGCAGCAGGTAGCAGACTTCGAGGAAGCTGGACTTCTCGGCCAGCTCGTCGATCGGGTAGCCGCGGTGCAGCAGCACGCCCTTGTCACCGTCGATGAAGGTGATCTTGCTTTCGCAGGAGGCGGTCGAGGTGAAGCCCGGATCGTAGGTGAACACGTCCGCAGCGCCGTACAGCTTGCGGATGTCCACCACGGGCGGCCCGTCGGTGCCTTTCAGGACGGGCAACTCGACGACCTGACCGTTGATTTCAAACTTCGCCGTATCGCCCATATGGTCCCCTTCGCGATTGCGAGATGAAACGTTTGTTCGGCGCTTATAGCGGTTTACGCGGGGAGCGAAAGCGCATCGTCGATGCGGCCAAGGCTCTCATCGCGGCCAAGCGCGGTCATGGCTCCGGCGAGGTCCGGGGCCGGCGATCCGCCCGACAATATGGCCCGCAACTGGGGGCCGAACTTGCCCAGGCCGATACTCTCGGATTCCGCGAATAGCCGCAGCGCCTGCTCGAGCCCGGGCACCTCCCAGGCCGTCACGGCCCCGAGCGCGGCGCGCAGGCGGACGAACCGTTCGCGCATCTCGGCCTCGGCGAGCTGGGCGCGGGTCTTCTCCGGCAGCTCCAGCGGACGATCCTTGAGAACGAAGATCACCGCGTCGGCGAGATCCAGGGTGGTCTTGGCCCCGTCGCGGACGAAGGGAATGGTGCGGGCGATCAGCGCCTCGTCGGCGGACTTCACCGCCACGTCGCGGCTCTTCAGGATCTTCACGACCAGGCCCGCGAGGCGCGCCGGGTCGGCCTCGCGGATGTAGTGGTTGTTGAGGTGGTTCAGCTTGTCCCAGTCCAGGCGGGCGGGTGCGCTGACCACGTCCTTGATGTCGAACCAGGAGATCGCCTGGGCGTCAGAGAATATCTCGTCGTCGCCATGGCCCCAGCCCAGCTTGGCCAGGTAATTGCGCATGGCTTCGGGCAGGTAGCCCATGTCGTCGAACTCGCTGACCGCCTGCGATCCGTGGCGCTTGGACAGCTTCTTGCCGTCGGGGCCGTTGATCATCGGCAGGTGCGCCCAGACGGGAACCTCCCAGCCGAGGCCCTGGTAGATCAGGGTCTGGCGTGCGGCGTTGTTGAGGTGGTCGTCGCCGCGGATCACGTGCGTGATCCCCATGTCGTGGTCGTCGACCACGACGGCGAGGTTGTAGGTCGGGGTCCCGTCGGTCCGCAGCAGGATCAGGTCGTCCAGCGTCCGGTTCTCGAAGCGGATCTCGCCCTTCACCTGATCGTCGACCAGGGTCTCGCCGTCCAGAGGCGCCTTGAGTCGGACCACAAACGGGCGGTCCGGCGCATCGTTGGGGGACAGGTCCCGCCAGGGTGATCGGATCACGCGCCCCTCGGCGCGCGCGACCTCGCGCTCGGCCTCGAGTTCCTCGGGGGTCATGTAGTCGCGATAGGCCGCGCCCCGGGCCAGCATCTCGTCCACGACCGCCCGATGCCGTTCGGCGCGGGCGAACTGGAACACCGGGGCTTCGTCGGGCTCCAGGCCCAGCCAGCTCAGGCCGTCAAAGATCACCTGGACGGCCGCCTCGGTGGAGCGCTCGCGGTCGGTGTCCTCGATGCGCAGCAGGAACTGGCCGCCGGTGTGACGGGCGTAGAGCCAGTTGAACAGCGCCACGCGCGCCGTGCCGATGTGCATCATGCCGGTGGGCGAGGGGGCGATGCGGGTGCGGACGGGACGGTCGGTCATGGGATCGGTTCTGACGAGGTGAGGTTTTGCGGGGCTTGTGCGGGCCGGCCTCTTAGCACGGGGACCTGAAAAGGGAACGTGGCGGGGCGAGAGCCTCGCGTCGCGCGCGCGGGCTTTCCCTGCGTGGCCTTCCGGTTGTGATTGGGGCAAGGTGCCGCCGGTCAAAGGGCGGGGGATCGGTGAGCGTAGAGGCGGGGGTCGCCAGGGGGAGCGGAGCCGCGCAGGCATGGCGCGGCCTGGGCCCTTGGCTCGGCGCGCAGGTGGGCGCCCAGTCGGAGCGGTGGACGCTGTGGACGCCCGTGGCGTTTGGAGTCGGCTGCGGCCTCTACTTTGGTCTCCTGCGGGAGCCGCAGCTCTGGGTGGCCTGGGCGCTGCTGGCGCTGACCGCCGGGCTGCTGGCCTGTACGCGGCGGAGTCCCGATCGCGTGGTGACGATGGCGCTAGTCCTGGCGGCCTGCATGACGGGCGGCTTTGCAGTGGCCAAACTGCGGACGGATGCGGTGAAGGCGCCGGTCGCCCAGGCCGGGGCCCGGCCTCAGTGGGTGGACGCGTGGGTGGTCGACATCGCGTCACCGGGGCAGGGCGGCCAGCGACTGCTGCTGGCCCCGGTTTCCGTCGGCGACTGGGCGGCCCGCGCGACGCCTATCCGCCTGCGCGTGACCCTTCGACCCGGGACGACGTTGCCCCGGCCTGGCGATGCGGTCCGCGTCCTGGCGATCCTCAACCCGCCGCCGCCGCCGGCCGCTCCTGGCGCGTACGACTTCGCGCGGGACGCCTACTTCGAGAGCATGGGGGCGGTGGGCCTGGCGCTCCGTTCGCCAGAGGCGACCAGCTTCGAGCGACCGGCGCCCTGGCGCCTCAGGCTCTCCATGCGGGTGAACGCGGCCCGCTGGGCGCTCACCCACCGGATCGTGGAATCGCTCGGCCCCGAGACGGGCGGTCTGGCCGCGGCTATGACGACGGGGCACGAGGCCTTCATCCCGCGCGAACAGGTGGACGCGTTGCGGGCCGCGGGGCTGGCGCACATCGTCTCCATCAGCGGCCTGCACATGGCGATCGTAGGGGGCTTCGTCTTCGCGGCCGCGCGACTGGCGATCGCCGCGTGGCCATGGCTGGCCCTGCGCCTTCACGGCAAGAAGGCGGCGGCGCTGGTGGGGCTCGCGGCCGTCGGCGGCTATCTCGTCCTGTCGGGCGCGCCGCCGCCAGCGGAGCGGGCCGCGATCACGGCAGCGGCGGCCTTCGCCGCGATTCTGGTGGATCGCCAGGCGATCAGCCTGCATGCCCTCGCCCTCGCGGCGATGGGGGTGATGCTGCTCCAGCCGGAAGCCGTGACCGAGCCCGGCTTCCAGATGTCGTTCGCCGCCACCGCCGCGCTGGTCGCCCTGGCCGAGATCTGGCCGCGACCCGTGCGGGAGATCGACGTGCCGTGGCCGATCCGCGCCGTCCAGGCGGCGGCCACCTGGACGGCCGCGAGCATAGCGGTGAGCTTCGTTGCCGGACTGGCGACAGGGCCGTTCGCCATCCAGCATTTCAACCGGGTCTCGACGTGGGGCCTGCTGGCCAACCTGGCCGTGGCGCCGGTCTCGTCGTTCCTGATGATGCCGGGCCTGGCGATCGGCGCGGCGCTGACGCCAATCGGGCTCGGCCAGGCGCCGCTGGAGGTCGCCGGCTGGTCGATCGGGCTGATGATGCGGATCGCGGAGTCGACCGCGGCCGCGCCTGGCTCCCAGGTGGTCGTCGCCAGCGCTCCGGGCTGGGCGCTGCCCGCCAGCTTCATCGGCCTGCTGTTCGTCTGTCTCTGGCGCGGACCGCTGCGGTGGATCGGCCTGCCGGTCGCCGCGGCCGTGCTCTGGGCGCCAAGGCCGCCTACGCCGGAAGTCTGGGTCGCGGCGGACGGCGCGGCGGTCGCGGTGCGCGATGGCGCGGACGCCATTCTGCTGAGACCCGACGTGAAGCTGTTCGGCGCCGAGCTCTGGGCCCGTCGGCGGGGTCTGGCCCCCGTCGCCAGCGAGGCCGCGCGCGATGCGGTCTTCGCGTGTGATCGCTGGAGCTGTGCGCCGCAACCGGGCGCGCCGGTCGAGTTGTCCGCGGCCTGGAATCTGCGCCGGCCGTTGAAGCCAGGTCGCCTGGAGGCGCTTTGCGCCCAGGCCGAGATCGTCATCCTGCGCAACGACTTCCGACCGGAGAGCTGCGCGGCGCCGCTCGTCCTGACCGGGCGGGACTTCGCGGCCGGGGGCTCAGCCGAGCTTTACCGGACGAAGGGCGGATGGCGGATCGTCTGGGGTCAGGACCAGCGCGGCCGGCGGCCATGGACCTGGGGCTACGACCCGCGCTGAGGTCAGTGGTAGCGGCGGATGAGGCCGACCAGCTTGCCCTGCACCGACACCCGGTCGGGCCCGAAGATACGGGTCTCGTAGGCCGGGTTGGCGGCCTCCAGGGCGATGGAGGCGCCCTTCTTGCGCAGACGCTTCAGGGTGGCTTCCTCGCCATCCACCAGAGCCACGACGATGTCGCCCGAGGATGCGCTGTCGGTGCGGCGGATGACCACGAAGTCACCGTCGAGGATGCCGGCGTTGATCATCGAGTCGCCCGAGATCTCGAGGACGAAGTGCTCGCCGGCGCCGAGGATGGTCTCGGGCACCGGAATGCGGTCGCGTTCCTGCTGGATCGCCTCAATGGGCGTGCCCGCGGCGATGCGGCCGAGGATCGGCAGTTCGCGCGTGTCGTTCGCCGCTGCGGGCATCGCCTGGCCCGCTTCGACGAGCTGGGGCTTGAACGGCGCCCGTCCCTTGGGCGGCGCGGCGGCCGTCGCCTGTTGCGGCAGCTTCACCACCTCGAGAGCTCGGGCGCGGTGAGGCAGGCGGCGGAGGAATCCGCGTTCCTCCAGTGCCGTGATGAGCCGGTGGATGCCGGACTTCGAGGCGAGGTCCAATGCCTCCTTCATCTCGTCGAACGAGGGGGAGACGCCGCTTTCCTTGATCCGCTCATGGATGAACATGAGCAACTCGTGCTGCTTGCGGGTGAGCATGGTTCAACCTCGAAGAACAAAGCCGAAACGGCTGTACGTGTTCTCTAGGTGTTCCTGATTAATGTCAAGTTACCCACAGCGCCACTGAAAAGACGCAGGAATTCGCGATGATGGCGCGACTCAGGCGAGCAGGGCGCGAGTCGCGGCGGTCACGTCGGCCTGCCGCATCAGGCTCTCGCCCACCAGCATGGCCTTGGCGCCACTGCGCTCCAGCCGCTCGGCGTCGGCGGCCGTGAAGATGCCGCTCTCCGTGACGAGGAGGGCGCCCGTCGGCGCGGCCGCGGCCAGGCGCTCGGTGATCGCAAGGTCCACGGTGAAGGTGCGCAGGTCACGGTTGTTCACGCCGACGAGGTCGGCTCCGAGGCTGCCCGCGCGGGCCATCTCTGCCTCGTCATGCACCTCGACCAGCGCGTCCATGCCGAGACGCCTCGCCTCGGCCATGAGCTCGGCGGCGAGCGCGTCATCGACCATGGCGAGGATCACGAGGATCGCATCGGCGCCCAGCGCACGGCTCTCGGCGACCTGCCACGGGTCGACGAGGAAGTCCTTGCGGATGCAGGGCAGGGCGACGGCGGCGCGGGCGGCGGTCAGATAGGCGTCGTCGCCCTGGAAGCTGGGGCCGTCGGTGAGCACCGACAGGCAGGCGGCGCCCCCGGCCTCGTAGGCCCGGGCGAGGGCCGGCGGGTCGAAGTCCTCGCGGATGAGTCCCTTGGACGGAGAGGCCTTCTTGATCTCGGCGATCAGCGCCAGCCGGCCGGGTGCATGGGCGCGTTCCAGCGCGGCGCGGAAGCCTCGCGGGGCCGAGGCTCCTGCGGTGTCGACGACCGGCCGGGCGGCCTTGCGGGCGGCGACGTCGTCGCGCTTGTAGGCGGCGATCTTGGCGAGGATGTCGCTCACGCGCCGGCGCCCTCCAGCGGAGCGATCTCCAGCAGCTTGTCGAGCGCGGCCTGGGCGCGGCCGTCGTCGATCACCTGCGCGGCGAATTCCACCCCCTCTCGGAGGGTTTCCACCTTGTCGCCGACAAGGAACGCGGCGGCGGCGTTGAGCAACACGATGTCGCGGTAGGGCCCGGCTTCGCCGCCAAGCACGCGGCGAAGGGCGTCGGCGTTCTGGGCCGGCGTTCCGCCCGTTAGGTCGGCGAGCGCCGCACGTTTCAGGCCCACGGCCTCGGGCGTGATGGTGAACAGCCGGACCTGACCGTCACGCAGTTCGGCGACGCTGGTCTCTCCCGTGGTGGTCAGCTCGTCCATGCCGCCGCCATGGACCACCCAGGCGCGCTCGGAGCCGAGGGCGCCCAGCACCTCGGCGAGGGGCGCGACCCACCGTTCGGCGAAGACGCCGACGACCTGCCTCTTCGCGCCGGCCGGATTGGTGAGCGGGCCCAGCAGGTTGAAGATCGTGCGGAAGCCCAGCTCGGCGCGGATCGGGGAGACATGGCGCATGGCGCCGTGATGCGCCGGCGCGAACAGGAAGCAGATGCCCGCTTCGTCCAGCGCCCGAAGCTGGCGCTCGGCCCCGGCGTCTATGGCGACGCCCAGTTCGGACAGGACGTCGGCGCCGCCGGACTTCGAGGACAGGGCGCGGTTGCCGTGCTTTGCCACCTTCAGCCCGCCGCCCGCGGCCACGAAGCCGACCGCCGTCGAGATGTTGTAGGTGTGCAGGCCGTCGCCGCCGGTGCCGCAGACGTCGATCGTCGGGTAGGGCGGATCAAGGTGGATCGCCGCCCGGCCCATGGCCCGGGCGCAGGCCGTGATCTCGCCCAGCGTCTCGCCGCGCATGCGCATGGCGGTCAGGGCCGCGCCGATCTGGGCGGCCGTCGGCTCGCCCCGCAGGCAGGCGGCGAAGAACGCCTGGGCGTCGTCTTCCGAGAGGGTCGCGCCATCGGCCAGGCGCGAGAGGAGCGGCTTGAAGGCGGCGGACATGGTGGGTGGGTCAGATCTCGGCCAGCCGCTTCACGCCGGCCAGGTCCAGGAAGTTGCCCAGCAGCTCATGGCCGCATTCCGTGGCGATGGACTCGGGATGGAACTGCACGCCATGGATCGGGCGGGTCCTGTGCTGGATGCCCATGATCTCGCCATCGTCGGTCCAGGCCGTGGCCTCCAGAACCTGCGGCAGATCGTCCTTTCGCACGGAAAGGCTGTGGTAGCGGGTGGCCGTGAAAGGGTTCTTCAAGCCTTTGAAGACACCCGTGCCGGTGTGATGGATAAGGCTCGTTTTTCCGTGCATCAGGGCGCGGGCGCGGATGACTTCGCCGCCAAACGCCTGGCCGATCGCCTGATGGCCGAGGCAGACGCCCAGGATTGGCAGGGTTTCCGGCGCTTCGCGGATGACGCCGAGGCAGATGCCGGCTTCATTTGGCGTACACGGCCCGGGCGACAGCAGGATGGCCTCGGGACGAAGACCCAGCGCCTCGTCGACGGTGATCGCATCGTTGCGATGGACAAGCGTCTCCGCCCCCAGCTCGTTCAGGTAGTGGACGAGGTTGTAGGTGAAGCTGTCGTAGTTATCGACGACCAGGATCATGCCGGTTCCATAGGCTTTGCAGCGACGAACGCCAAGCGGGATGCTGGCGCCATGACGATGTCCGATTCGGCCCTGGACGCTGCTGCGGTCGCCCGCGCGCGCCGCCTGCTGAAGAACCCGCAGCGCAAGGACCCCATGTGGCCGGCCCTGGTGGCGGCCACGGCCCTGGCGCTCACCTCGGTCGTGTTCGCCACGATCATGGTCCTGGCGCCGCCGGTCGAGACCGCGCACACGGCGCAGGGCGCGCCGGAGTAGGCGATCGCGCTAGACGAACCGCCAGGCCTCCACGGCTGCGTCGCGGAGCGCGCGGGCCTTGTGCAGGGTCTCGTCGTACTCGGCGTCCGGGTCGCTGTCGGCCACCACGCCGCCGCCGGCCTGGACGTACATCGTCCCGTCCTTGAACAGGGCGGTGCGCAGGATGATGCAGGTGTCCACCGAGCCGTCCGAGCCGAAATAGCCCGCCGCGCCGGCGTAGCCGATGCCTCGCTTCTCGATCTCCAGCTCGTCGATGATCTCCATGGCCCGCACCTTGGGCGCGCCCGAGAGCGTGCCGGCGGGCAGGGCCGCCATGACCACGTCCACCGGATCCAGGCCGTCGGGCGCGTCGCCCTCGACGTTGGAGACCAGGTGCATGACGCGGGCATAGCGCTCCACGAAGAAGCTGTCGGTCACCCGAACGCGGGGCCGGCGGCTCGGCTTCGGCGGCTCGTTGGCGCCCGCCTGCTTGAGCATGGCGACGCGGCCCACGTCGTTGCGGCCCAGGTCGAGCAGCATCAGGTGCTCGGCGCGCTCCTTGGGGTCGTTGATCAGCTCTTCTTCGAGGCGGCGGTCCTCCTCGGGAGTCGCCCCGCGCGGACGGGTGCCGGCGATGGGGCGGATGGTGATCTTGCCGTCGCGAAGCCGGACCAGGATCTCGGGGGAGGAGCCCGCGAGCTGGAAATCGCCGAAGTTCAGGAAGAACAGGAACGGCGAGGGGTTGGAGCGGCGGAGCGAGCGATAGAGGGCGAACGGATCGTGCGCGAAGGGCGCGCGGAAGCGGTGGCTGGGCACCACCTGGAAGATGTCGCCCGCGCGGATGTACTCCTTCGCCTTCTCGACGATGCCCCGATAGTCCTCGCGGCTGACCGGCGTGGTGAAGCGGTCGGGCTCGGGCTGGGCGTCGCCCTTCAGCGGCGGCGCGGGCTTGCGGAAATCGGCGGCCACGGTCTGCAGGCGGGCCTGCGCGGCGGCATAGGCGTCGGCGGCGGACGTCCCATCCGGGCGGACGGGCGTGACCAGCAGGATCTCCTGGGCGATGGCATCGAAGATCGCGATGATCGAGGGCCGCGCCAGCACGCCGTCGGGCAGGCCCAGGGGGTCCGGATTGATGTTCGGGAGGTCCTCGACGAGGCGGATGGTGTCATACCCCAGCGCACCGAACACGCCGGCGGCCATGGGCGGCAGGCCCGGCGGCAGCTCGATCCGCGACTTGGCCAGGAGGTCGCGCAGACTGTCGAGCGCTCCGCCGGCCTGCGGCGTGAAGCGCCCGGCGGCGATGTCGGCGCCCGTGGCGATCTCCGCCTCGTCGCCGCGGCAGCGCCAGACCAGGTCGGGATTGAGCGTGATGATCGAATAGCGGGCGCGGAAGGCGCCGCCCTCCACCGACTCGAACAGGAAGGCGTACGGCTTGCCGTGGCCGATCTTGAGGAACGCCGAAACCGGCGTCTCCAGGTCGTCGATCAGCCGGGTCCAGGCGACCTGGGGCGCGCCGCCGTCATAAGTGGAACGGAAGGCCTCGAACGGCGGCTCCAGCGTCACTTCGCCTTCTCCGGGGCCGCCTTTTCCGACTTGGCCTCGGCGAGCGGCGCGAAGCCAACGGCCGCGCGCGCCTTCTCGGCGTCGACCTTCACCTTCAGCTTCGTGCGGGCATAGGCCTGGGCAGCCTCACCCATCTCGCGGAACACGGCCTGGGTCAGCTCGCCCCGGTTCGCCTCGGCGATCTGAGCGGCGGCAGGGCCGGCCTCGACACGGACATTGCTGATCTGGCCCACCGCGATGGCGTTGGGCAGGCGGGCGAACCAGGCCTCGCCCGGCTTGCTCGCAAACGTGCGGCCGAGCACCTCGCCGCCAAGCTGCTGCTGCTGCGACTGGGCCGTCCGGCGGGTCAGGCCCGGGACGCGGACGACGGCCGCGCCGGCGGACGCCGCGACGGCTTCCAGGCTTTCGCCCTTCTGGACGCGGGCGGTGAGGGCGGTGGCCTTGGCTTCCAGCGCCCGGACGATCTCACGGCGCATCCACGCCTGGGTGAGCATCGGCCGGATCTCGGCCAGCGGCGGCACGCTCGCGGGGACGATCTTCTCGACGCGCACGGCGAAGTAGGCCCCGTCGCCGAGCTCGGTGATCTCACTGTCGCCGCCGGCGGGCAGGGCGAAGGCGGTCTCAAGGATCTTCGGCGGCAGGCCCTGAAGCTGGCGGCCCTGGTCGTCGACGCCCTGGGCGCTGATCGGGCCGATGGTCTGGGTCGAGACGCCAGCCTTCTGGGCGGCCTCCGCGAAGCTGGCGCCGCCCTGGTGGGCGTCGTCGAAGGCCTGGGTCTGGGCGTAGACCTTCTCGGCGACCATGTCCTTGCGGAGTTCGGCCTCCAGCATCGGGCGCGCCTGCTCCAGGGTCACCTCGCGGCCGGGGACGACCGAAACGATCTTGACGACGGAGAGGCCGAGGTCGCCCTGGACCGCGCCGACCTGTCCGGCCTGCAGCTTGAAGGCCGCCTGGCCCGCCTTGCGGTCGGCGATGGCGGACTGGGGCTTGTCCTCATAGGTGACCGGGTCGACGCCCAGGGACTTGGCCACGGCGGCGGGCGCTTCGCCCTTCTGGAGCCGGGCCACGGCCTGCTGGGCGGCCGCCTGGTCCTTCACCGGGATCTGCACGAGCGTGCGGGTCTCGGGTTGGGAGAGGGTGTCCTTGCGGAAATTGTAGCGCTTCTCCAGTTCGGCTGGGTCGATCGGGCCCGACGCGGCCGCGGCGGCCGTTTGCGGCGTGAACGGCACGATCGTCAGGACCCGCATCTCCGGCCGGGTCAGCTGGGCCTTGTTCTCGTTGATGAAGGCCGTGAGCTGGGCGTCGGTCGGCGCGGCCGGCTGCGGCACGCTCTGGGGCGTCAGGGCGAAATAGGACAGGTCACGGCTTTCGAGCGCGAAGACCGCGGCCAGTCCGCCATAGGTGCGCGGCACGGCGAGGCCGTTCTGCACCGCGACCGCCCAGTGCTGGGTGGCCATCTCGTCGCGCAACACGGCGTCGAAGGCCTTGGGCGTCAGGCCATTCTCGCCGAGCCGCTGCTGGAAGGTCTTCTTGTCGAAGCGGCCGGTGATCGGGTCGAAGAAGGCCGGAATCTTCTGGATCTGGTCGAGGATCAGCTTGTCGGACGGCCGGATGCCGACCTTGGACAGCATCTCGGCGAACGCCTCGCGGGTCGCGAGTCCGTTCAGCACCACCGTGTCGAGGCGGTTCTGCTCGGCCAACTCCTGAGTGATGGGCTGGCCCGCCTGCTCCTCCATCCGCTTCTTGTAGGTGTCGTACTCGCGGCGGAACGCCAGCGTGCCGACGGTGCGCGACCCGGCCTTGATGATGTGGTCGCCCGACATCACCGCCAGGCCGCTCTGGTTCGCCCCCCAGCCCACGAAGCTGATCGCGAGGATGATGAGGAGGATCCGGGCAGGCCAGGATTTCGCGAAGTTGCGGATGGCGGCGAGCATTCGGGTCCTTTCCCGGGGCGTAGCGTGCGCGCCGGTATAGTGGAGGGGCCTTCTCCACGGCAAGCGCGCGGGCGGGGGAGGTGACAGGCGAGCCGGCTTGGCTTAACCGCGCGGGCTCGAAACGGACTCCGAAAAAGAGAGCACTGATGACCGCGCCACAGCCGCTGATCGCCGGGAACTGGAAGATGAACGGCCTCTCGGCCTCGGTGGCCGAAGCCAAGGCCGTCGCCGCCGGCCTCGGGCAGACGCCGGCTCGCGTCGCCATCTGCCCGCCCTCGATCCTGATTCATCGTCTGGCCGACGCCCTGAAGGGCACGCCGGTTCTGGTGGGCGGCCAGGACCACCACTGGGACGACGCCGGCGCCTTCACCGGCGACATCTCCGCGGAGATGCTGGCCGACGCCGGGGCGAAGCTGGCGATCCTCGGGCACTCCGAGCGCCGGGCCGGCTATCGGGAGACGGACGAGGTCGTGGCCCAGAAGGTCTCCGCGGCACTCCGCGCCGGCCTGGAGCCGATCGTCTGCGTCGGCGAGACCCTGGAGCAGCGTCAGGCTGGCGACACCCTGGCCGTCGTCACGGGCCAGACCCGGGGCTCTCTGCCGGCCGACCTGCGCGGCAAGGCGTTCGCCGTGGCCTACGAGCCGGTCTGGGCCATCGGCACCGGCCTGACGCCGACGCTCGAGCAAATCGAAGAGGTCCACAAGGCCATCCGGGCCACGCTGGTGGAGCAGTTCGCGGAAGAAGGCCGCAAGGTTCCGATCCTCTACGGCGGATCGGTGAAGCCGGGGAATGCTGCCGAGATCCTGCACGCGGCGGAGGTTGGGGGCGCACTTGTCGGCGGCGCCTCGCTCAAGGCGGAGGATTTCCTGGGGATCATCCGGGCGCTGTAGACGGGGGACGTGCACGATAAGGTGGTGGAGCCATTGTTGCGAGCGTAAGCTCGCGACATGGTTGTGTTCGTCGAGTCGCTTCGGTCATGCGTTGGCTCCTGATCAAGGGGCATTCGCTCTACGGCGGCACACGCCTTTTCATCGACTCTGCGACCGAGGCGCTCCGGAAGCTCGGGCACGAATGCGATGTTCTGGATCTTGCCGAGACGGCGGATCCTCGGGCGCTCTTGGAAGCGAGCGCGACAGTCCTAAAGCCAGACGCGATCTTCTCGATCGGCGTTCTCGGCGAGTATCGGGAGCCTAGTGGGCGTTCGCTTGCCGAGGCCTTCGGGGCGCCTCATCTCCTCTGGCACGTGGACTATCTGCTTGGCCAGTTCGCCCGCCTCGAGCAGACGCCGCCGCAAACTCGGCTGTTGGTCGTTGACCCGACACAGGCCGACGCCGTCAGGGCGACCTATGGCGAGGCTAGGCACCCAGATGTCCGCTTTTTTCCCCACCCCGCCGTCGGCGCTCCGGGACCGGACGATGTCGACGCCGCCGCCTTTCAGGCCGCGCGCCCGATACCGCTGCTCTGGTGCGGGGGCTTTCAGCGGCCGGAAGATGCCTGGGGCAACGTCCCGGCAGAGCTCAGACGGCCCCTCCGGGAGGCCGTCGATATCGCCCTGTCGGAAGAATGGACCCCGCCTCATCTGGCGGCCGATCAGGCGTTGCGCGCCCACGGCGTCAACACGGCCGATCCGCGGGAACGGTGGAAGCTGAAGATCGCGAGCTGTGTGCAGGACGTGGTCCGCAGCACGCGTCGCACCGAGTTCCTGAAGGCCCTGGCCAAGGCAGGTCTGCCCGTCCATATCTGCGGCGAGGGGTGGCAGCGCCATCTCTACCGGTTCAAGAACGCGACGTTCGAGGGGCCGGTGGAGATGACCCGCATGGTCGAACTCATGCGGCGATCACGCGTCGTCCTGAACACCAACGCCAATTTCGGCGCGGGATCGCACGAGCGGGTATTCTCAGCGGCCCTGGCCGGGGCCGCGCCGTTCTCCGACCACAGCCGCTACTATGACCGGGCGTTTGCCCCCGGTGAGATCGCTCTGTTCCGCTGGAAGGACCTTCCCGGCGCCATGGCCAACCTGAGGGCCCTGGTCGACGACCCGGAACGCGCTTTCGAAATTGGCCGCGCGGCGAAGGCGAGGGCTGTGGGGCATCATACCTGGGACGAGAGACTGCCCCTCATCCTTGAGGCGGCGGAAGCCGCCCGCATCGCGGCCTAGCGGGCCGGCCCCTTCAGTTCCACCGTGTTGCCGTCCGGATCCCGGATGTAGAGGGAAAAGCCATCTCCATCGGCCCCGTAGCGCGGACCTTCCTCCACGATCTGCACGTCGTGGGCGGCCAGGTGGGCGCGGATCGCCGCTTCGTCGAACGGGCGCACCTGGAGGGCGAAGTGGTCGAGGTTGCGTCCGTCGGCGCCCGGGCCCGTGCCGCCAAGCTTGCCAATCGGGCCGTCCAGGGTGACGAGGTCGATCATCTGGCGTCCCGCACGGATGTGGGTCAGGCCGATGTCGGGGCGGTCCCGGTCGACGGCGAGTCCGAGGATGTCGCGATAGAAGGCCAGGGCGCGAGCCTTGTCGCGGACGCGCAGCACGATGTGGTCGAAGCCCTGGATAGCGATCGGATGGCTCATGCGGTTCAGGTAAGCTGCGCAGCGGCCCTTTGCCAATCGGGGTGCGGCGCACTAGCTATGGCCTTGGCGCGGTCCTGGTGATAGAGCGCGCGCTTCATTTCGGCGGGCGCATCCGCCCGATCGCACCGGAAAGACCTTAGATGCTGCTGAACATCCTGCTGGTGATCGAGATCATCGTGGCCTTCTTCCTGGTCGTGGTGGTCCTGCTGCAGCGTTCGGAAGGCGGCGGCCTCGTGAGCGGCGGCGGCAACGCCATGATGTCGGTGCGCGGCTCGGCCGACCTCCTGACCCGCACCACCTGGATCCTGGCGACGATCTTCTTCGTGCTGGGCCTGCTGCTGACGGTCGTCGCAGGGCGCGAACGGGGTTCGGCCTCGGTCGTCGACCGGCTGAAGGTCAATGCGATCAACCCGGCCGAACTCAACAAGGCCGTGCCGCAGCCGCCGGCCGGGACCCAGCCGTCGGGCCCTGCGCCGCTGCAGGCGCCCACGCCCACCATCAACAGCCCCTTCGGCGCCATCCCCGCCGAGCCCGCGCAGCCCGCGCCGGCCCAGCCTGCGGCGAAGTAGCCGTGGATAGATGGCATTCGGCCCGAGTCGGCCGCCCGAATCGCGGCTAATCTGAACGCCCATGGCCCGGTACATTTTCATCACCGGGGGCGTGGTCTCCTCCCTCGGAAAAGGTCTCGCGTCCGCAGCGCTGGGCGCCCTTTTGCAGGCGCGAGGCTACAAGGTGCGCCTCCGCAAGCTCGACCCGTATCTGAACGTGGATCCGGGGACGATGAGCCCCACCCAGCACGGTGAGGTGTTCGTCACCGACGACGGCGCGGAGACGGATCTCGACCTCGGTCACTACGAGCGCTTCACGGGCGTCAACGCGACGCGCGCGGACAACATCACGACCGGACAGATCTACAAGAAGATCATCGAGAAGGAGCGGCGCGGGGACTACCTCGGCGCGACCGTCCAGGTGATCCCGCACGTCACGGGGGAGATCAAGGACTTCGTCCTCTCGGATCCGGGCGAGGGCGTGGACTTCGTGCTGATCGAGGTGGGCGGCACTGTGGGCGACATCGAAGGCCTGCCGTTCTTCGAGGCGATCCGCCAGCTCGGCCAGGAACTGCCGCGCGGCCACGCCTGCTTCATCCACCTCACGCTGTTGCCCTTCATCAAGACCGCCGGCGAGATGAAGACCAAGCCGACCCAGCACTCGGTGAAGGAGCTGCGGTCGATCGGCATCCAGCCGGATATCCTGCTGTGCCGCTGCGAGATCCCGATCCCCGAGGGCGAGCGCAGGAAGCTGGCGCTGTTCTGCAACGTGCGGCCCAGCGCCGTCATCCAGGCGATGGACAGCGCGAACATCTATTCCGTGCCGCTGGACTATCACGCCCAGGGGCTGGACACCGAGGTGCTTGACGTCTTTGGCATGTCGGCGACCGCGCCGAAGCCGGACCTGTCCCGATGGGAGGACATCTCCCACCGCCTGAGCCATCCCGACGGGGAGGTGAACATCGCCATCGTCGGCAAGTACACGGCCCTGACCGACGCCTACAAGTCGCTGATCGAGGCGCTGGTCCACGGCGGCGTCGCCAACAACGTGCGGGTCAGGTTCGACTGGATCGAGGGCGAGGTCTTCGAGAAGGAAGAGGCCCTGATCGCCGAGCGGCTGACCAACGTCCACGGCGTGCTGGTGCCCGGCGCGTTCGGGGAGCGCGGCTCGGAAGGGATGATCCAGGCCGTCCGGTTCGCGCGCGAGCACGAAATCCCGTACTTCGGCATCTGCTTCGGCATGCAGATGGCGATGATCGAGGCGGCGCGGAACCTGGCGGGGATCCGCCAGGCCTCGTCCACCGAGTTCGGCCCGACGTCCGAGCCCATCGTCGGGCTGATGACCGAGTGGGTCCGCGGCAACGAAAAGGAAGTGCGCACGCAGGGCGGCGAGCTGGGCGGCACCATGCGGTGCGGCGCCTACGAGGCCGTGCTGACGCCGGGCAGCCGGGTGGCGGAAATCTACGGCTCACCCACCATCAGCGAGCGCCATCGGCACCGGTACGAGGTGAACATCGCCTATCGCGACGCCATCGAGAAGACAGGCCTGAAGTTCACGGGGCTCTCGCCGGACGGGGTGCTCCCCGAGCTGTGCGAACGCCAGGACCATCCGTGGTTCGTGGGCGTGCAGTACCACCCGGAACTGAAGAGCCGGCCTTTCGATCCGCATCCGCTGTTCAAGAGCTTCGTCGGGGCGGCGAAGGAGCGGAGCCGCCTGGTCTAGGTGGCGGGCGGGCGGGGCTCCGTTAGACTGGGGCCATGCTGACGCGAGACGATGTGCGCCGGATCGCCCTGGCGCTGCCCGAGGCCTATGAGGAGGCTCACTTCGACATCCCGTCGTTTGGGGTGGCGAAGAAGATCTTCTGTACGGTCCACCTGGACGCGCCGCGGATCGTGCTGAAGCTGGATCCCGAGGATCAGCGCAATCTGCTGGATGGTGACACGGTGACCCCCGCCGACGGGAGCTACGGGCGCAAGGGGTGGACCTTCGTCTGGTTCGAGAAGATCGACGCCGGCCGCCTGGCCGAGCTGCTGCGCCTAGCCTGGGCCACCGTCGCTCCCAAGCGGCTCCTGCGGTCCTAGACGAAGAACAGCAGCCAGAACGCCATCAGGACGACGTTCGAGAGGCCGAACGCCGTCAGCCGGTGAAAGACGTTGTTGTAGGTGAGGTGGATCACCGAGTGGAGCGCTCTCAGGCCCACGTAGGTCCAGGCGACGGCGAGCGCCGTCTGATCGACACGGCCGGCGACGTAATACATCAGGCCCGCGACGTAGAAGAGCGTCGGCAGTTCCAGCAGGTTCATGTAGTTGCGGTTCGGGATCGAGACGTCGCCCGGCACCGCCGCCGATTCGCCGAATCGGAAGTCGTCGGCCTTGACCCGGCCGGCAGCGGCGGCCCGGAAGCGTCGCGCGGGTATGAAGCCGAGCACCACGAAGGTGATCAGCGCCATCACCCCCATCGGCGCGAAGATGATTTCCTGCGACATACCGGCCTCCCCAGGCGTCCGCCAGCGTAAAGACTAGCCGAGGCGGCTTGATCGCGCGCGGCGTTTCATGCATAAGCCGCCGCTCACAAAAGGCGGCCCCCGGGACCGCCGCTGATCTTTCACGCCGCGAGATAGTCCGATGGCCGTTCCGAAACGAAAAACTTCGCCCTCGCGGCGTAACATGCGTCGCTCGCACCACGCCCTGGGTCCGAACGCCTTCCACGAGGACAAGGAAACCGGCGAGCTGAAGCGTCCGCACCATGTCGACCTGAAGACCGGCATGTACAAGGGCCGCCAGGTCCTGACGCCCAAGGAAGACTAAGTTTCAGGCGCTCTGCCGCTTGTCGAGACGCCGGCCGCGAGGCCGGCGTTTTGCGTTTCGGCCGCGTGGATTTGTCATCACCACGTCACGACGTGACGGAATAGGGTGCGCAACTGTTCCCGGAGTTCCCATGACCCTTTCGCGCCGCCACCTGTTGTCAGCCGCCGCCACCGGCGCCGCCTTCGCCGGCTTCTCACGGTTCGCCTCGGCCCAGGACGCGGCCGTGGGCGGCTATGTGAACGAGGTCGCGGGCTATGGACCGCTCAAGGCCGATCCGGAGGGCGTCTTCGACCTGCCCGAGGGGTTCAGCTACCAGATCGTCTCGCGCGCCGGCGAGCCCATGAGCGACGGGCTCGTCACCCCGCACAAGGCGGACGGCATGGGCTGTTTCCCGCTGGACCGCGACCGGGTGATCCTGGTGCGGAACCATGAGCTGAAGCCCACCGATCTGAACTACGGCGCCTTCGGCAAGGGGCATGTCCTGGCGGACAAGATCGACCGGGCGCGGGTGTACGATCAGACCGGCGACGGCAGGGCGCTCTGCGGGGGGACGACGACGCTGGTCTACGACCTGCGGGCCAGGAAGCTGGTCAGCAGCCACCTCAGCCTGGTCGGGACCGCGATCAACTGCGCCGGCGGCGTGACGCCGTGGGGCTCGTGGCTGACCTGCGAGGAGATCGTGCTCAACCCGGGCCCGAACCCGGGCGGCGTGACGCTGCAGAAGTCCCACGGCTGGGTGTTCGAGGTCCCGAGCCGCGCCAGCGGCCTGGTGGAGCCGGTTCCGCTGACCGGGCTGGGCCGGTTCAAGCACGAGGCCACCGCGATCGACCCGCGGACGGGCGTGGTCTACCTGACCGAGGACGAGGGCGATGGGCGGGGGCTGTTCTACCGCTTTCTGCCCAATGACCGTCAGAAGCTCGCCAAGGGCGGCCGTCTGCAGGCGCTGGCGTTCAAGGATGGCGGCGACAGCCGGAACTGGAACGGAACGGACTGGTTGCCAGGCCAGTGGCGGGACGCGGTCTGGATCGACCTGGACGGCGTCGACAATCCGAACGACGACCTGCGCGACCGGGGCCACGCCAAGGGCGCCGCCTGGTTCGCGCGCGGGGAGGGCATCTTCTTCGGCGAGGGCGAGCTCTATTTCACCTGCACCAGCGGCGGGCCCAAGCGCCTGGGCCAGGTGCTGCGGTACAGGCCCAGCCGCTTCGAGGGCGACGCCCGCGAGAAGGACGAGCCGGGCCGGGTGCAGCTGTTCATGGAGTCGGCGGATCCGAAGGTCATGAACATGTGCGACAACCTCGCCATCGCGCCGAACGGGCACCTGATGGTCTGCGAGGACAAGATCGAACTGCGCGGCGTCAATTACCTCAAGGGGATCACGCCCGAGGGGAAGGTCTACGCGATGGGCCGTATGGTGCGGACGCCATCCGACGGACCGATGCCGACGACCGAGCTGGCCGGGGTCTGCTTCTCGCCGGACGGCTCGACGCTCTTCGTCAACGCCTACTGGCCGGGAATGACCATCGCCATCACCGGCCCCTGGGACAAGCTCAGGGCGTGATCGGGCCGGCGGCCAGCGCGATGGCGTCGGCAGCCTCGGTCTGGGCGCTGGCGGCCACGGCTGCGCTCGCCATGGACCCACCGCTGACGCCCGCCGGCTGGGGCGAGCTGCGGATCGGGATGAGCGAGGCGGAAGCGGTCCGCCGCTTCGGACTGACACTCGCGCCGGACGACGGGGTGAACGGGCCGGCGTGCCGCGAGAGCCGGCTGCCCGGACCCTCCGGACTGACGGTCATGACCGAGGACGGCAAGGTCACGCGCCTGACGCTGTACGACCGCGGTTCGCTGAAGACGGACCGCGGCCTGTCGGTCGGCTCCACCGCGGCCGAAGTCCGGAACGCCTACGGCGCGGCCCTTCGCGCCACCCGCCACGCCTATGAGGACCCGCCGGCGGCGTACCTGACCTATCGGGTGGCGAAGGGCGGCCTGGGCGTCCGCTACGAGATCGGGGCCGACCGGCGCGTCGCGGCGATCCACGCCGGCCGGTCGATCGACTATGTGGAAGGGTGCCTCTGACCTATTGGCTGCGGCCGCGGGCCTGCACCTTCTCGCGTCGCGCCGCGACCATCTCGGGGGTCACCACGCGGTTGTGCGCCACCGAGCGCTCGTGCTCCAGCTTGAGACCTTCGGCCATGGTCGCGGCGTAGCCGTCGTCGATCATCGCCTTGTAGGTCACCAGCATGTCGGCCTCGATGTCGGCCATCTGGGCCGCCAGCTCCAGGGCGGCGGGCATGAGCTGGTCGGGGGCGACCACGCGGTTCACCAGACCCCAGTCGTAGGCCTGCTGCGCCGACATGAAGTTTCCGGTCAGCGACAGCTCCTTGGCGCGATAGGGGCCGATGCAGCGGGACAGCTTCTGAGACAGGCCCCAGCCGGGCGTGATGCCGACCCGGGCGTGGGTGTCGGCGAAGCGGGCGTTGGTGGAGCAGAGCAGCACGTCGCACGCCAGGGCCACCTCGAAGCCGCCGGTGATGGCGACGCCGTTGATCGCGCCGATGATGGGCTTGGAGCAGGCGAGGACCGCGTTGGCGGGGTTCTGGGCCGGATCCTCGGCGTTGGCCGCGCCCATGCCGAGTGGGTCGGTGGAGAGCTCCTTCAGGTCGAGCCCGGCGGTGAAGGCCCGCTCGCCGGCTCCGGTCAGCACGATCACCTTCACAGAGGCGTCGGCGTCCAGTTCCGTGATCGCCTTGGCCAGCGCCGCGCGCAGGGCCTTCGACAGGGCGTTCATCGCCTCGGGGCGGTTCAGGGTGACGACGGCGACGCCGTCCAGGGGCTTCTCGACCAGCAGCATGGGAACACTCCTCCAGGGTCCGAGGCCATGGGGCGCTCCCGCAACGTCCGTCAAGGCGGCGTTGCCCCGGAGGGAGAAGCTGGCTAAGGCTCCGCCCGCTCCGTACGTCGCCAGAGGACCCCATGACCGAGATCGTCGACATCATCGCCCGCGAGATCCTGGACAGCCGGGGCAACCCGACGGTCGAGGTGGACGTGATCCTCGAGGACGGCTCCATGGGCCGCGCGGCGGTGCCCTCGGGCGCTTCGACCGGAGCCCACGAGGCGGTCGAGAAGCGCGACGGCGAGAAGGGCCGCTACCTGGGCAAGGGTGTCCGCCAGGCCGTGGAAGCCGTGAACGGCGAGATCTATGACGCGCTGTCTGGCTCCGACGCCGAGGACCAGCGCCGCGTCGACGCCCTGCTGATCGAGCTCGACGGCACGAAGAACAAGAGTCGACTGGGCGCCAACGCCATCCTGGGTGTCAGCCTCGCCACCGCGAAGGCGGCGGCCAGCTCGGCGGCGCTGCCGCTCTACAAGTACGTCGGCGGCGTCTCGGCCCGCGTCCTGCCGGTGCCGATGATGAACATCATCAACGGCGGCGCCCACGCCGACAATCCGATCGACATCCAGGAATTCATGATCCTGCCGACCGGCGCAGAAACCTTCGCCGAAGGCCTGCGCATGGGCGCGGAGATCTTCCACGCGTTGAAGGCCCAGCTGAAAGCCGCCGGCCACAACACCAACGTCGGCGACGAGGGCGGCTTCGCGCCGAACCTCTCCAGCGCCGAGGCTGCCCTGGAGTTCATCGTCAAGGCGGGCGAGAGCGCTGGCTACAAGGCGGCCAAGGACTTCCACCTGGGCCTCGACGTCGCCTCCACCGAGTTCTTCAAGGGCGGCAAGTACGTGATGGAAGGCGAGGGCAAGACGGTGGATCCGGCCGGCATGGTCGACTACCTCGCCGCCCTGGTGGCCAAGTTCCCGATCGTCACCATCGAGGATGGCTGCGCCGAGGACGACTTCGATGGCTGGAAGCTCCTGACCGACAAGCTGGGCGGCAAGGTGCAGCTCGTGGGCGACGATCTCTTCGTCACCAACCCGGAACGCCTGGGCATGGGCATCGGCAAGGGCCTGGCCAACTCGATCCTGGTGAAGGTCAACCAGATCGGCACGCTCAGCGAGACCCTGGACGCTGTCGATCTGGCGCACCGCAACGCCTACACGGCCGTGATGAGCCACCGCTCGGGCGAGACCGAGGACTCCACGATCGCCGACCTCGCCGTCGCCACGAACTGCGGTCAGATCAAGACCGGCTCGCTGGCCCGGTCGGACCGCACGGCCAAATACAACCAGCTCCTGCGCATCGAGGAGGAGCTGGGCGACCAGGCCGTCTACGCGGGCCGGGGCGCGCTGAAGAACCTCTGAACGAGGTTATCGCGGCCTTAACCATCTGGGCGGGATATGGGCGGAGACTTCCTTGAGAATCGCCGTGCTTGCTCGCCTCCGCCCCTACCTGTCGACCGCGTTCCTGGCGCTGTTGATCTTCTATTTCGGGGTGCACGCCTTCACCGGCGAGGGTGGCCTGCTGCAGTCCGACAAGCGTGACGCCGCCCTGGTAGCCAAGAGCCAGGAGCTACGCGAACTGACCGCCCAGCGGCGGGACCTGGAAGTTCGCGCACAACTGCTGCGCGATACGAGCCTTTCCGCCGATCTGCTGGAGGAAAGGGCGCGCTCCCTTCTAGGCTTCGCCGACCCGAGGGACTATGTGATCCGGACGAAACCCTGAGCCTGCTTCGGCAGTCTCCCACGGGTTGAAGAACGATCACGGGAGCGACGCATGGCGCGCGCACAGGCCGGGGCGACCGGTCGGCGGAAGGCCAATGGCGCGGACAAGACCGCGGCCGGCAAGGACGAACTGCTCAAATACTACCGGGACATGCTGCTTATCCGGCGCTTCGAGGAGCGGGCGGGTCAGCTCTACGGCATGGGCCTGATCGGCGGCTTCTGCCACCTCTATATCGGCCAGGAAGCCATCGCGGTCGGCGTCGAGGCGGCCAAGCAGCCGGGCGACGAGATCATCACCGGCTACCGCGACCACGGCCACATGCTGACTTGCGGCATGGACCCCCGAGAGGTCATGGCCGAACTCACCGGCCGGGCCGGCGGCTCGTCCAAGGGCAAGGGCGGGTCGATGCACATGTTCTCGACCGAGGCGGCCTTCTATGGCGGCCACGGCATCGTCGGCGCCCAGGTGCCGCTGGGCACGGGCCTCGCGCTCGCCAACTGGTACCGTGACGACGGCAAGGTCAGCTTCGCCTTCTTCGGCGACGGCGCCGCCAACCAGGGCCAGGTGTACGAGGCGTTCAACATGGCCGAGCTGTGGAAGCTGCCGGTCGTGTACGTGATCGAGAACAACCAGTACGCCATGGGCACGGCGATCCAGCGCTCGTCGTCCGAGACCCGGCTGCACAAGCGCGGCGCCTCGTTCGGCATCCCGGGCGAGGAAGTGGACGGCATGGACGTGCTGGCCGTGAAGGCCGCCGCCGAGAAGGCCCGCGCGCACGCCGCGTCGGGGCAAGGGCCGTACATCCTCGAGATGAAGACCTACCGCTACCGCGGCCACTCCATGAGCGATCCGGCCAAGTACCGGACCCGCGAGGAGGTGGACGAGGTCCGCAAGACCCGCGATCCCATCGACCATGTCGAGGAACTGCTGGAGAAGAACGGCTGGGCCGATGAGGCCACGCTGAAGGCCATCGACGCCGAGGTGAAGAAGATCGTCGCCGACGCCGCGGAGTTCGCCCGCACCTCGCCCGAACCCGAACCGTCCGAACTCTACACCGACGTCTACACGGAGCTCAGCGCGTGACCGACATCCTGATGCCGGCGCTCTCGCCCACCATGGAGGAGGGCACGCTCGCCAAGTGGTTCGTCAAGGTCGGCGATACGGTGAAGTCCGGCGACGTGATCGCCGAGATCGAGACCGACAAGGCGACCATGGAGGTCGAGGCCGTCGACGAGGGCGTGGTCTCCGAGATCCTGGTCCCCGAGGGCTCGGAAGAGGTGAAGGTCAACACCCCGATCGCCCGCCTGGGCGGCGAGGGTGGGGCGGCCCAGCCCGCGAAGGTCGAGGCGCCCCCCGCGTCGGCCGGAGACCCCGAGAAGCAGCCGCCGGAGACCGCCAGGCCCCAGCCGGAAGGCGAGGGCGTGGCCCCGGTGACGCCGAAGCCGGCCCTGCGGGATCCCGAGCTGCCGGAGGGCGTGAAGCTGGTGAAGACCACGGTCCGCGACGCCCTGCGCGACGCGATGGCCGAGGAGATGCGCCGCGACGGCGACGTCTTCCTGATGGGCGAGGAAGTCGCCCAATACCAGGGCGCCTACAAGGTGAGCCGCGGCCTGCTGGACGAGTTCGGCCCCAAGCGGGTGATCGACACGCCGATCACCGAGTACGGCTTCGCCGGCCTGGGCGTGGGCGCGGCGATGGCCGGGCTGAAGCCGATCGTCGAGTTCATGACGTTCAACTTCGCCATGCAGGCCATTGATCATATTATCAATTCGGCCGCCAAGACGCTCTATATGTCGGGCGGGCAGATCAAGACATCCATCGTCTTCCGCGGCCCGAACGGAGCGGCGGCGCGGGTGGCGGCCCAGCATAGCCAGGACTACGCCGCGTGGTACGGCCACGTGCCCGGCCTGAAGGTGATCGCACCCTACGACGCGGCCGACGCCAAGGGCCTGCTGAAGGCCGCGATCCGCGACCCGAACCCCGTGGTCTTCCTGGAGCACGAGATGCTCTACGGTCAGGAGTTCGACGTGCCGGAAGACGTCGACTGGGTCGTGCCGATCGGCAAGGCCAAGGTCCGCCGCGAGGGGACCGGCGTCACGCTGGTGGCCTATTCCCGCATGGTGGGTTTCTGCCTGCAGGCCGCCGAAGAACTGGCCAAGGAAGGGATCGAGGCCGAGGTGGTCGACCTGCGCACGATCCGCCCCATGGACATCGAGACCGTGGTCGAGAGCGTCAAGAAGACCAACCGCCTGGTCACCGTCGAGGAAGGCTGGGGGCCGATGGGCGTCGGCGCCGAGGTCGCGGCCAAGGTCACGGAACTCGCCTTCGACTACCTCGACGCCCCGCCGGCGCGGGTCCACCAGGAGGACGTGCCGCTGCCCTACGCCGCGAATCTGGAGGCGTTGTCGATGCCTTCGGTGGACCGGATCGTGAAGGCGGCCAAGGCCGTGAGCTACCGATGAGCGAAAGCCCCTTCACCTGGCGCGCGGGGGGCTGCCACTGCGGCGGCGTGCGTTTCGAGGCGGCCCTGCCGGCCACGGTGGAGGCGCAGACCTGCAACTGCTCCATGTGCGCCAAGACCGGCTTCGTGCACGTGATCGTGCCCGAGAGCCGCTTCCGCCTGACCAAGGGCGCGGACCGGCTGGCCGAATACACGTTCAACACCCGGGTGGCGAAGCACCTCTTCTGCTCGGAGTGCGGCGTGAAGAGCTTCTACCGGCCGCGATCCAACCCGGACGGCTGGAGCGTCAACGCCCGCTGCCTCGACTCGGTCGACGGCTTCGAACTCGTGATCGAGGCCTTCGACGGTCAGAACTGGGAAGCCAACGCGCATTCCCTGTCCCATCTCTCCAAGGAACCCGCATGACGGACGTCCTCATGCCCGCCCTGTCTCCGACGATGGAGGAGGGCACCCTCGCCAAGTGGCACGTGAAGGTCGGCGATACGGTGAAGTCCGGCGACGTGATCGCCGAGATCGAGACCGACAAGGCGACCATGGAGGTCGAGGCGGTCGACGAGGGCGTCGTCCGGGAAATCCTCGTCTCCGAAGGCTCGGAAGGGGTGAAGGTGAATACCCCGATCGCGCGGCTGGCCGGCGACGGCGAGACCGCCGCGCCTCAAACCTCTCCCGCCAAGGTGGGAGAGGGGGACCCGAAGGGTGGAGGGGGCGGTGCGGCCGCACCTGCGCCTGCCAAATCGGAGCCTGCGCCGGCTTCCAAGCCCGAGCCTGTCGCCACCGCCCCGTCCACCGCTTCGCGGTCCCCCTCCCCCGTGAACGGGGGAGGTTCCAGGATCTTCGCCTCGCCGCTCGCTCGACGACTGGCGGAGCAGAAGGGTGTCGACCTGTCGGCGGTCACCGGCAGCGGCCCGCACGGGCGGATCGTCAAGGTCGACATCGACAAGGCCCAGCCCGGCCAGGCCAGGCCCGCAGCCGCCGCGGCTCCGGCCGCCGCGGCGCCACGCCAGGCGCAGAGCCTGGAGCAGATGGGCATCCCGGCTGGCAGCTACGACCTGATCCCCCTGGACGGCATGCGCAAGACGGTAGCGCGGCGGATGACCGACAGCTTCCGCGACGTGCCGCACTTCCCGCTGACCATCGACCTGGAGATCGACGGCCTCTTGGCCGCGCGCACGCGGATCAACGCCCTGCTCGAGAAGGAGGGCGTGAAGGTCAGCGTCAACGACCTCGTCATGAAGGCGGCGGCCGTGGCGCTGAAGCGGGTGCCGGAGGCCAACGCCTCTTACACGCCCGAAGGCATCGCCATGCACCATCACGCCGACATCGCCATGGCGGTGGCCGTGCCCGGCGGGCTGATCACGCCCATCATCCGCGCCGCGGAGACCAAGGGTCTCGCCCAGATCGCCACCGAGGCCAAGGACCTCGCCGAGCGGGCGCGCAACAAGAAGCTGAAGCCCGAGGAATTCCAGGGCGGCACCTTTTCGGTCTCCAACCTCGGCATGTTCGGCATCAAGACCTTCGCCTCGATCCTCAACGAGCCGCAGGGCTGCATCCTGTCGGTCGGTGCGGGCGAGAAGCGGCCCGTGGTGCGCGGCGACAAGCTGGAGATCGCCACGGTGATGAGCGTCACCCTGACCTGCGACCATCGCGTGGTCGACGGGGCGACAGGCGCCCGCTGGCTGCAGGCGTTCAGGGCGCTGATCGAAGAACCGCTGACGATGATCGTCTGATCGAAGGGACGGGACGAAATGGCGAGCGTGTACGATTTCACGGCCGAAACCATCGACGGCCAGCCGGCGCCGCTGGCGGACTACCAGGGCAAGGTGCTGCTGATCGTCAATACGGCCAGCAAGTGTGGCTTCACGCGCCAGTATGCCGGTCTGGAGGAGCTCTACCGAAAGTACCGCGACCGCGGCTTCGTGGTGCTGGGCTTCCCCTGCAACCAGTTCGGCGCGCAGGAGCCCGGCGATGAGGAGGAGATCAAATCCTTCTGCTCGCTGACCTATGACGTGGACTTCCCCATGATGCGGAAGATCGACGTGAACGGCCCGACCGCGCACCCGCTCTACGTCTTCCTCAAGGGCCAGAAGAAGGGCCTGCTGGGCACCGAGGGGATCAAGTGGAACTTCACCAAGTTCCTGATCGACCGCTCGGGCAAGGTCGTCGACCGCTATGCGCCCACCGATGAACCCAAGTCGCTGGAAGGCGCGATCGAGGCTTTGCTCTGATGGCTGATGCGTTCGACGTCGTGGTGATCGGCTCGGGGCCGGGCGGCTATGTGACCGCCATCCGCGCCTCGCAGCTCGGCTTCAAGGTCGCCATCGTGGAGCGGGCCGAGCTGGGCGGCATCTGCCTCAACTGGGGCTGCATTCCCACCAAGGCGCTGCTGAAGTCGGGCGAGGTGTACGAACAACTCGACCACCTGAAAGACTTTGGCCTGTCGGTGGAGAAGCGCGGCTTCGACTTCGGCGCCGTGGTCGAGCGCTCGCGCAAGGTGGCGGCGCAGATGAATTCCGGCGTCACCTTCCTGATGAAGAAGCACAAGATCGAGGTGGTGCAGGGAAGCGCCCAGCTGGAAAAGGGCTCGCCCGCGCCGACCGTCGTGGTGGGCCAACGGAAGCTGACCGCCAAGCATGTGATCCTCGCCACCGGCGCCCGCGCCCGGACCATCCCCGCCATCGGGCTGGAGCCGGACGGCGAGCGCGTCTGGACGTACCGCGAGGCCCTGGTCCCCAAGGCGGCGCCGAAGTCGCTGGTGGTCATCGGGTCAGGCGCTATCGGCATGGAATTCGCCAGCTTCTACAGGGCGTTGGGCGCGGATGTTACGGTCGTCGAGATGATGCCGCGCATCCTGCCGGTCGAGGACGAGGAAATCTCCAAGGCCGCGCACAAGGTGTTCGAGAAGCGCGGGATCAAGTTCCGCGCGCCGGCCAATGTGAAGAAGCTCACGAAGACCAAGACGGGCGTGTCATTGGAGATCGAGGCGGGCGGCAAGGCCGAGACCCTGCAGGCCGATGTCGCCATCGTCGCGGTCGGCATCGTCGGCAACGTCGAGGACCTGGGCCTGGAGGCCCTGGGCGTCAGGATCGAGAAGACCCACGTGGTCACCGACGCGCACGGCGCGACCGGCGTGCCCGGGCTCTACGCCATCGGCGACGTGGCCGGTCCGCCCTGGCTGGCGCACAAGGCGAGCCACGAGGGCGTGCACTGCATCGAGCACATCGCCGGCCTGAAGCCGACCAACCTCACGGCGCCGATCCCCGGCTGCACCTACACGACGCCGCAGGTGGCGTCGGTGGGCCTCACCGAGGCGCAGGCGAAGGAGCAGGGGCTGGAGCCGAAGGTCGGCCGCTTTCCGTTCCGGGTGAACGGCAAGGCGGTGGCCGCCGGCGAACCGGACGGCCTGGTGAAGACCATCTTCGACGGCAGGACCGGCGCGCTGATCGGCGCGCACATGGTCGGCCACGAGGTCACCGAGATGATCCAGGGGTTCGCCCTGGCCATGACCCTGGAGGCCACCGAGGCCGAGATCCAGGCCACGGTCTTCCCGCACCCGACCATGAGCGAGGCGATGCACGAGGCCGCGCTCGACGCCTACGGGCGCGTACTGCACCTCTGAGGTCGCCCGCCGCAGCGGGCGAGGCTCACGCCGCCCGCTTGATCTCCGCGTCGACGATCCGCTGGAGGGCGACGTAGTCGGTCTTGCCGGTGCCCAGCACGGGGATCTCGGGCACCCGGATGATCTTGCGCGGCACGGCCAGTTCCGGCGCGCCGATCTGCTGGGCGTGGGCGAGCAGGGGCGCTGGCTCGGCGTCGCGGCGGTCGGTCACCAGGACCAGGCGCTCGCCCTTCTTCGGGTCGGGCAAGGCGACCACGGCGTGGCGGCAGTCGGGCCAGACGGCGGCGGCCAGGTCCTCGGCGGCGGTCAGGGAGACCATCTCGCCGCCCACCTTGGCGAAGCGCTTCACCCGCCCGAGGATCTTCACCCAGCCGTCGTCACTGATGGACACCACGTCACCCGTGTCGTGCCAGCCGTCGTTGGGAGGCTCGACGCCGCCGTCGGGGCGCAGGTAGCCGGACATGACGTTGGGCCCGCGCACCAGCAGCTTTCCGCCGCCGGGGATGCCCTCGACCGGCTCCAGGCGGGTCTCCATGCCGGGCAGCAGGGCGCCGACCGTGCCGCGGCGGTTGTCCCCGGGCTGGTTCACCGCGATCACGGGCGAGCATTCCGTCGCGCCGTAGCCCTCGAGCAGCGGGATCGGCCCGAACTTCTCGTGGATCAGGTTGTGGGTCTCGTCGCGCACCTTCTCGGCGCCGCAGACCACGAAGGTCAGGCCCGAAAGTTCGTCCTTCTCGGCCGAACGGGCGTACTGGTTGATGAAGGTGTCGGTGGCGAACAGCACGTTCGCCTTGGTGTCCTTCACCAGCGCCGGAATCTGCTTCACGTGCAGCGGCGAGGGGTACTGGAACGCCTTGAGGCCACTGAAGATCGGCAGCAGGGCGCCGCCGGTCAGGCCGAAGACGTGGAAGATCGGCAGCGGGTTGAAGAACACCCAGTTGGTGTCGAGCGCGATGTGCTGGGCGATCTGCCGGCAGTTCGACACAAGGTTGGCGTGGCTCAGCACCACGCCGCGCGGCGCGCCGAAGCTGCCCGATGTAAAGAGGATCACCCCCGGCTCGCGCGGGGAAAGGGGCGCCCGGAACTGCATCGGCAGGGCGCCGGCCGCGGCGGCGTAGAGCTTGTCGGCCAGGCCTACCGTGTTCCGAACGTCCTCAAGGTAGACCACGTTGGTCATGGTCTCGAGGGCGTCGATCAGGTCGTGCAGCTTGCCCTGCTCGACGAAGCGATGGGAGGTCAGCACCGTGCGCACGCCGGCCAGCTCGCAGGCCGCCTTCAGGTTCCGGATGCCGGCCGTGAAGTTCAGCATGGTCGGGACGCGGCCGAACGCGTGGAGGGCGAAGAACGTCACGACGCCGCCCGAGCTGGAGGGCAGCATGACGCCGACGCGCTCCCCCTTCCTCGTGAACGCGCTGATCTTCCGCCCCAGGGCGAACGAACCGCGGATCAGGTCGAGATAGGTGAGGGGATTGCGTTCCTGGTCCTCCAGGATCGGCTTCTTGGCCCCGTATTTCCGAGACGCCGCAATCAGGGCGTCAAAGATAGATGACTGCGCAGACGCGCTGTCGAACGCACGCAAGGGCGAACGCCTCCCAGTTTATCGTTGGGGGGGACCCTATAGGCGCCCGTCGGCGCTGAAAAGATCGGTAACTTGCCGTGAGGTCAGGCCCGCGGCGGCGTGCGCGCTTGATCCGGAGGCGCGGACGGACGATCTAGGGCCCATGGCCGTGGTCATCGACACCCTGGGCGCCAAGCGCCCGCGTCACCCCGAGAAGCAGTCGCGTCCGGACAGTCCGATCCTGCGCAAGCCCGAGTGGCTGCGCGTCCGCGCGCCCGGGGCGCCCGGCTACAACGCCACCAAGGAGATCGTGAAGGGGCACGGCCTGGTCACGGTCTGCGAGGAGGCGGCCTGCCCCAACATCGGTGAGTGCTGGTCGAAGAACCACGCGACCATGATGATCATGGGCGAGACCTGCACCCGGGCCTGCGCCTTCTGCAACGTGGCGACGGGCAAGCCGGACCCGCTGGACCCGACCGAACCGGCCCGGGTGGCGGACGCGGTCGCCAAGATGGGGCTGGCCCACGTGGTCATCACCTCGGTCGACCGCGACGATCTGGCGGACGGCGGCGCGGCGCACTTCGCCGCCGTGGTCCGGGCCATTCGCGAGGCCTCGCCTCAGACCACCATCGAGATCCTGACGCCCGACTTCCTGCGCAAGCCGCTGGACGCGGTCTACGAGGTGATCGAGGCGCGGCCCGACGTCTTCAACCACAACCTCGAGACCGTGCCGCGGCTGTACCTGCCGATCCGCCCGGGCGCCCGTTACTACAACTCCCTGCGCCTGCTGGAGCGGGTGAAGGAGCGCGACCCGCAACAGTTCACCAAGTCCGGCATCATGGTCGGCCTGGGCGAGGCCAAGGAGGAGGTGATGCAGGTCATGGACGACATGCGGTCGGCCGGCGTCGACTTCATCACCATCGGCCAGTACCTGCAGCCCACCCGCAAGCACGCGCCGATCGACCGGTTCGTCCATCCCGACGAGTTCAAGGCCTATGAGGAGATCGCCCGGGCCAAGGGCTTCCTGATGGTCTCGTCCAGCCCTCTGACCCGCTCGTCCCACCATGCCGGCGAGGATTTCGCCCGCCTGCAGGCGGCGCGGCGGGAGCGAGAGGCGAGGGCGTAGCGCCCGTGCATCACCACGTCTCCCGGGTTCTGCCCTACACTCCCGACCAGCTTTTCTCCCTGGTGGGGGACGTCGAGGCCTATCCCAAGTTCGTACCCTGGATCACGTCCATGCGGACGTGGAACCGGCGTGCGCTGGGCGAGGGCGTCGACAGCCTGGACGCCGAGGCGGGGGTGGGGTTCTCGTTCCTGAAGGAGCGCTTCGCGACCCGGGTCCATCGCGACGGGACCAACCGTCAGATCGACGTGAACCTGCTATCCGGTCCGTTCCGCAAGCTGACGAACCGCTGGCGGTTCCTGGAGGATCCGGCCGGGACGCGCATCGAGTTCGACATCGACTTCCAGTTCAAATCGCGGCTGCTGGAGGGGCTGCTGGCGGCCAATTTCCACCATGCGGTGGAGCGTCTGATGAGCTGCTTCGAGGACCGCGCTAGGGTGCTTTACGGCGCGACGTGAACGCGAGGAGCGCCAGCCCGACGATCAGCACGGCCGCGAGGGCAGGCAGTTCCTTCGCCGCGCCCACGGCCAGAACGCCCAGGAACAGCGCGGCGGTTAGAAGCGCCACGGGACCCCGACCGGGCAGGTTGAACTGCGCCGGCGGGGCGTCGGTCCGCCTGGAGAAACGCCAGAGCGCCACGCAACACAGCACATAGCCCAGGATGCGCGTGGCGGTGGCGAAGGTCAGGCTGCTGAGCAGGTCGCTCATCAGCGCCGAGCCGAACGCCAGCACGGAAGACACCGCAATCGCCAGGTGTGGCGTGCGCCATAGCGGATGCACCCGGCCCAGGCCTTCGGGAAGCTGGCCGCGCTCGGCAAGCGCAAGAAGCATGCGAGGCATGGAGAGGGTGATCACCAGGATCGTGCCGAGGATAACGGCGATGGCGCCGGCCGAGACCGCGATCTGGCCGACCGGGCCGAAGAGCTGGCGCCCTACCTCGGCGAGCGGGCGGTCCGTGGAGGCGGGGTTGTCCAGCACGCCGATGCACACCAGCAGGACGGCGGCGTAGGCGAGGGTGACCAAGGCCACGCTGCTCAGCAGGGAAGCCGGCACATCGCGGCGAGGTTCGCGCGCCTCGCCGGCGACGACCGCCGCCCGCTCGAAGCCTGAATAGGCGAACAGGTAGATCAGCACCGCCTGGACGAAGGTGACGGCGTCCGGGATGGGGGCGGGCTCGGCCAGCCGGTGCGGTTGAACGAACGCGGCCCCGGCCGCGAAGAAGCCGAGCACGAAACCCACCTTCAGGACGATCAGCACATTGCTGGCCCGTGCGGACTGGCGGATGCCGCGCAGCACGATCCAGGTGAACCCCAATCCCAGGGCGACAATCACGGCGGCCCGGGGGAGACCCGCGCCCAGACTGGGGACGAAGCCGGCGAGGTAGCTCACCAGCAGGTTGGCCAGGGTCGCCACCGAAAGAGCCTGGCTGATCCACAGCAGCCAGCC
The DNA here is from genome assembly GCF_003254525.1 of Phenylobacterium kunshanense. GTDB lineage: Bacteria > Pseudomonadota > Alphaproteobacteria > Caulobacterales > Caulobacteraceae > Phenylobacterium > Phenylobacterium kunshanense. Next base: position 495,518 of record NZ_QFYS01000001.1, on the reverse strand, counting down.
CACCGAGAAGGCCATCCAGCCGGGCAGGGCGGCGCGCGCATAGAGGTAGGGGCCGCCGGTGCCGGTGAAGCGGCTGCCAAGGTCGGCGAAGCACAGGATCAGAGGCAGCAGGATCACGGCGCTGACCGCCAGGACCGCGAAGCTCCATCCCCCTGCGAGGTCGAACACCTTCGCGGGTGCGGCCAGCATGCCCGCGCCCATCATGGCGTTCAGCAGGATGCCGACGAGGTCGCGCCGGCGAAGGGCCCTCAGAAGGTCTGGCGCGTCGCTCAGGCTAGCCGATCCCGCAGCATCTGCAGCGCCGCCTGCACAGCGGCGAGCTGAACCGCCTCACGCGTCTCGACCTCGAAGAAGTGTTCCTCGTGGATGATGCGCTGGTTGGAGCGGGCGGTGGCGATGTGGACGGTGCCCACCGGCTTCATCCGTGTGCCGCCGCCGGGGCCGGCGACGCCCGTGATGGCCACCGCGAGGTGGGCGTTCGAGGCTTCGAGGGCGCCTTCGGCCATCATCCGGGCCACCGGCTCGGACACCGCGCCCAGGTCGGCGATCAGGTCGCCGGGCACGCCCAGGATCTCCTGCTTGGCGCGGTTGGAATAGGTGATGAAGCCACGCTCGAACACGTCTGACGAGCCGGGGATCGAGCAGATCGCTCCGGCCACCAGTCCGCCGGTGCAGCTTTCCGCCGTGACGATCCGGAGCGAGCGCTCCCGCGCCTCGTCGATCAACAGACGGGCGAGCGTCACGATCTCCAGGTTGAACATCGACACTAAGTCCCCTTTACCGGGCGGGCCCAACCACAGAGCATCGCAGGTCCCTCCTGATCAAGACGATTCGAGACCCATGACCACGCTCGCAGACATGCCGGCCTCGCATCGCGCGCCGCCCGCGCTGTTCGCAGTGACCGTCTTCAGCAGCGCGGCGCTCGTCTTCGTCGTCCAGCCGATGGTGGCCAAGCTCGTGCTGCCGCTGCTGGGAGGGAGTTCCTCGGTCTGGAACACCTCGATGGCGTTCTTCCAGCTCGCGCTGTTGGCGGGGTATTTCTACGCCCACCTGCTGCAGCGGATTCCCACCGTCCGCGGCCAGGCGCTGACCCATGTGGCGGCCGTCGTGATCGCCGCCGTCGCGCTTCCATTGCGGGTAAACGGCCTGGCCGGCCCTCCGTCGTCGGAACATCCGAACCTTTGGCTGCTCGCGGTGCTGACCCTGTCGATCGGCGCGCCATTCGCGGTGCTTTCCGCGACCGCCCCGCTGGTGCAGGCCTGGCACGCGCGGACCATCGGGGCGGCGGAGGGCAAGGAGCCGTACGTCCTCTACGCGGCCAGCAACCTGGGCAGCCTGCTGGCGCTGCTGGCCTATCCGATCGCCGTGGAGCCGGCCTTCACGCTGCTGGGCCAGCGGCTGGGCTGGAGCCTCGGCTACGGAGTCTTCGTCCTGATCATCGGAGTCCTGGCGATCGCGGTCTCGCGGGTCCGGGCTCAAGCTGTGGAAGGGCAGGCGGCGGCCGCAACGCCCAAGCCGTCATGGCGCCAGCGGATCATATGGGTCCTCCTGGCGGCGATTCCTTCCAGCCTGATGCTGGGGGTGACCACCTACATCACGACCGACGTCGCCTCCGCGCCCTTCCTCTGGGTGCTGCCGCTCGCGCTTTACCTGACCACCTTCATCGTGGCGTTCCAGGACCGGCCCGCCATTTCGCCGACGCTGACGCTGACCCTGCAGGGCGCGGCGCTCGCGGCCTGCGTGGCGCTGCTGCCGTTCCGGGCGACGTTCTTCGGCCTCGTGCTGTTCGTGCACCTGGCGGCGTTCTTCCTGACCGCGCTGATGTGCCACCAGCGCCTTGTGGCCCAGCGGCCGGACCCCACCCACCTCACGGAGTTCTACCTTTGCCTGTCGCTGGGCGGGGTCGTCGGCGGAGGATTCAACGCCTTCGTGGCGCCGGTCATCTTCAATGACGTCTGGGAGTACCCGCTGATCCTGGCGCTGTCCTGCCTGGCCAGGCCCTGGGGCGTCCTCACCAAGGTTCCGATCGCGACGTGGGTGATGTTCGTCGTGGGGGTGGTCGCAGCCGTGCTGACGCCCATCGTCGTGACCTTCGCAGGGGCGCGGGTGACGACCGAATCCGTGGTCGGCGCCTTCGACCAGTCCGAGCTGTTCGACATGGGAATGAAGACGCTGCTGATCCTTGCGGTCATCTGCGCCTTCATGATCCGCCGCTACGCCCTGTTCTTCTTCGCGATCATCGCGGTGCTGTCCTACGCCTCGGAGGTCACGGCCGACCGCACCGACACGCGCGAGAGCTGGCGCAGCTTCTTCGGCGTCCTGAAGCGTTCCGAGACCTATGTCCCGAACATCGGCGGCGAGGTGAAGATGCTGGCGCACGGGACAACCCTGCACGGCGCCCAGGCGCAGGCCGACGCCTACCGGTGCAAGCCGATGGTCTACTACACTCCAAGCACGCCGATCGGGCAGGTGTTCACGACCAGGATTGCGGCCGCGCCAAGCCTGCGGATCGGCGCGGTCGGGCTCGGGACCGGGTCCGTGGCGGCGTACACCCGGCCGGGGGACCACCTGACCTTCTTCGAGATCGATCCCCTGGTCGTGAAGGTGGCCACCGACCCGAAGAACTTCACCTACACGACCGAATGCGCGCGGGGTCGGCTGGACTATGTGATCGGCGACGCCCGCCTGACCGTGGCCGATCAGCCCGACGCGAGCTTCGACATCCTCTTGATCGATGCCTTCTCGTCCGACGCCGTGCCGGCGCACCTGCTGACCGTCGAGGCCGTCCGCGGCTACCTGGCCAAGCTCAAGCCGGACGGCATCCTCATCCTGCACCTGTCCAACCGCAACCTGGACCTCCTTGGCCCCGCCCAAGCCGTCGCGCGGGCGGCGGGGGGCCATGGGCTGATCCAGACCTACCGCCCGGACAAGGAGCCCGAGGGCAGCTGGGAGTCTGCGGAGGACGCGGTCATCGTCGCCCGGAACCCTGAGGCGCTGGAGGCCTATGCGAGGTCGGGCAAGTGGAAGGCGGTGAATCCGTTCCTCGCCCGTCCCTGGACGGACGACTACACAAACCTCGCGGGCTCGCTCTACGCCAACCTCAAGGGGCGCTGGAGCTGGCTGCCCTAGAGCCTAGAGAGGCGTCTCCACCGTCACGACCGCCTGGGCCATCAGGCCCTCTTCGCGACCGGTGAAGCCCATGCCCTCCGTGGTGGTGGCCTTGACGCTCACGCGGTCGACCGGAAGGCCGAGCAGTTCCGCCAGCCGGGCGCGCATGGCGTCGCGATGTGGGCGGATTTTCGGTCGCTCGCAGATCAGGGTCACGTCCGCGTTCAGAATCTGTCCGCCCCGCGCGGCGACCAGGCCGACCGCGTGGCTCAGGAATCGATCGGACGAGGCGCCCTTCCACCGCGGATCGGAGGGGGGGAAATGTTCCCCGATATCGGCTTCGGCGATGGCCCCGAGCACGGCGTCGGTCAGCGCGTGGAGCCCGCAGTCAGCGTCCGAGTGCCCGATAAGACCAAGGTCGTGCTGGATGCGGATGCCGCACAGCCAGACCACGTCGCCGGGGCCGAAGCGGTGGGCGTCGACGCCGAAGCCGGTGCGGACGATGCGCCGGGCCCCGCAAAGCTGCTCCGCCAACACGAAGTCCTCCGGATAGGTGAGTTTCATCAGCAGCGGATCGCCGGGAACCATGGCCACCGACCCGCCGGCGCGCTCCATCACCGACGCGTCGTCGGTTGGCTCCTCGCCCGCCGGCCAGCGGCCGTAGGCGGTCTTGAGCTTCCCCAACCTGAACGCCTGTGGCGTCTGGGCGCGCCAGAGCCCGTCGCGCGGGACGGTTTCGTCGACGATCCCGTCGCCTCTCTTCAGGGTGTCCGGCACAGGAAGGGTCGGGATGGCCCCGTCGGCCACGTCCAGGGCCGCGAGCAGGCGTTCCACGTGGGTCCGCGTCACGAACGGACGGGCCGCGTCATGGATGAGGACCGGCTGGGTGGCGCCCGCCGACAGCGCTGCGAGGCCGGCCTGGACGGATTCGGCGCGCGTCCGACCACCGGCGACCGCCGTCCAGTTCGCCAGGCCCGCCAACGCGTCGTCGGCATGCCCGAGGCGATCGCTGGCGACGACCACGACGACTTCGCGAGCCCCGGCGGCCAGCAGCCCTTCGACCGACCAGCGCAGGATGGGGCGCCCGCCGAGGTTGCGCCATGCCTTGGGCTCGCCTGGGCCGGCTCGCAGGCCCTCGCCGGCGGCCACGATGACAGCGGAAAAACTCATGGGGTCCGTTTAGGAAACTGCGTCACGAAGCGCCAGCATTCCCGCTTTACGGCGCCGCAACATCGTGCCTAGAAATAGAGCAGTGGGAGCTGATTACAAAATGAGCAGTGCGCTCCGGGTCGGGGATGTAGAGGTTGGTGGACGGGTCTGGATCGCGCCGATGACGGGCGTGTCCGATCTCCCGTTCCGGCGGGCCGCGAGCCGACTGGGCGCAAGCTATGTGGCCACCGAGATGGTCGCCTGCGCCGAGTTCGCGAAGGGCCGGCCGGACGTGGTCCGCCGAGCAGCAGTCGGCGAGGGGCTGCCGCTGATGGTGGTCCAGCTCGTCGGCCGCAAACCCGAACTCGTGGCCTCCGGCGCGCGTCTCGCCGCCGAGGCAGGGGCCCAGATCATCGACCTCAACTTCGGATGTCCCGCGAAGGAAGTCACCGGCGCCCAGTCAGGGTCGGCGCTGATGCGCGAGCCGGCGCTCGCCGCCGAATTGATGGCCGCCGCGGTCGAGGCGACGGAGGTCCCGGTCACTGTGAAGATGCGCCTGGGCTGGGACGACCAGTCCCGCAATGCGCCTGAGCTCGCCGCGCGGGCGGAGCGGATCGGCGTTCGCGCGGTGACGGTGCACGGGCGGACTCGCTGCCAGTTCTACAAGGGGCGGGCCGACTGGGCGGCGGTGAAGCCGGTGAAGGAAGCGGTGAGCCTGCCGGTGATCGTCAACGGCGACATCGTGGACGGCGCCAGCGCCCGGGAAGCCCTGGACGCGTCCGGCGCCGATGCGGTCATGGTGGGCCGTGGCGTCTATGGCCGGCCCTGGATCGCGGCGCAGATCGAGGCCGAGCTGGACGGCAGGCCATTCGCCGAGCCCGACGCGGAAGCGCGGCTGTCGATCGCGGTGGCTCACCTCCGTGACAGCCTGGAATTCTATGGCGAACGCCTGGGATTGCGGATCTTCCGCAAGCACCTGGCCGCATACATCGAGAACGCCCCCCGGCCCGCGGATGCGCAGGCTCGGAGAGAGGCGCGCGCGGCGCTCTGCCGCCTGGAGGACGCCCGATCGGTCGAACGGGGGCTTGAGGCCCTCTGGACAACGCCCGACCGGAGACTGGCGGCATGAGTAGCAGTACGCGACTACAGGCAAGGGGGGCGGACGTCGGCGCCCTGAAGGCGGCGGCCTTCGAGCTCAGTCCCGACCCGGCGATGGTCGTCGACGCCGAGGGCGGGCTCGTCGCGGTGAATGAAGCCGCCGAGGCCTTGTTTGGCCAGGGGCTGGGATTGTTGTCGAGAGGACGATTCCGGGCCGCTCTGCCGCCGGGCTCGGCGCTGGTGTCGCTGCTGGACCGGGCGATCGACGAGGGGACGCGGGTCCGGGAGCGGGGACTGCAGATAAGTCTCTTCGGGCTGCCGCCCTTCGAAGCCGACGGCGCGGCCGCGCCGCTGGGCGACGGCTCCATCCTGCTCACTCTGACCGTCAAGAACGGCCTGGGCGTGGAGCGCAGCGCCCACGAGGCCGCCGGCCTGCGATCGCTGGTCGGTCTCGGACGCATGCTCGCCCATGAGATCAAGAACCCCCTGGCCGGGATCCGGGGCGCGGCCCAACTGCTGAAGTCGGGCGCGAAGGCGGAGGATGCGCCGCTTGCCCAGCTCATCGTGGACGAGACCGACCGGGTCCGCCGGCTGGTGGACCGGATGGAGGCCTTCTCCGACGACGCCCTGCCGTCGCTGGCGCCGATCAACATCCACCAGATCCTAGACCGGGTCCGGGCGCTGGCCGCCAACGGCGTGGCAGACGGGCTGGGCCTGAAGGAATACTACGACCCGTCGCTGCCGCCGGTGTCGGGCGACGAGGATCAGCTCATCCAGGTGTTCCTGAACCTGGTGAAGAACGCCGCCGAGGCCGCCCACGCCCGCGGGGACGGGCGCGGCGAGATCACCATCCACACCGCCTATCGTCACGGCGTGAAGGTGCGGTCGGCCAAGGGGCAGGTCCTGCGGGGCGCGCCGATCGAGGTCCGCATCCAGGACAACGGGCCGGGCATTCCGGAGCACATCCGCGAGAGCCTGTTCCAGCCCTTCGTCACGTCCAAGGCGAACGGCGCGGGCCTCGGCCTGGCGCTGGTCGCCAAGCTGGTCGCCGGACATGGCGGCCTGATCGATTTCGAGTCCGAGCCTGGCCGCACCGTGTTCCGCGTGCTGCTCCCGGTCGCCTCTCCTGAGGACGTTCACGAATGAATGCGGCTTCCAAGAAAATCCTGATCGCGGACGATGACTCCTCGATCCGCCTCGTGCTCAGTCAGGCCTTCACGCGACTGGGCTACCAGGTCCGAGCTACGGGCAACGCGACCACGCTGCTCAAGTGGGTGTCGGACGGGGAGGGCGACCTGGTCGTGACCGACGTGGTCATGCCCGACGAGAACGTCTTCGACGTGCTCCCCCGCATCAAGAAGCAACGGCCCAAGCTGCCGGTCATCGTGATGAGCGCGCAGAACAATCTCATCACGGCGGTGAATGCGGCCGAGGTGGGCGCCTTCGAATATGTCCCGAAGCCGTTCGACCTGGACGACATGACCTCGGCGGCGCGCCGGGCCCTGGCGCGCCCTGCCGACAGCGAGGCGTCGAAGGCCCAGGCCCGCGCGGTCCGGGACGACCGTCTGCCGCTGATCGGCCGCTCGGCCCCGATGCAGGAGGTCTATCGGACCATCGCACGGCTGGTTGGGGCCGACCTGACCGTTCTCATCACGGGCGAGAGCGGTGCAGGCAAGGAGCTGGTCGCCCGGGCGCTGCACGACATGGGGCGGCGGCGCGACGGGAAGTTCGTGGTCATCAACCTGGCCGCGACGCCGCGGGAGCGCGTCGAGACCGAGCTGTTCGGCAAGGACGATGGCGACTACGGCAAGCTGGTGGAGGCGGACGGCGGCACGCTGTTCCTCGACGAGATCGGCGACATGCCGCTCGACGCCCAGACGCGCTTGCTGCGCGTGATCGACGGGTCGGAGCCGGCGCTCAACCCCAAGACCGGCCGCCGGCCCAACGTGCGCATCATCGCCGCCACCAATCGCGATCTGCGGGCGCTCATCCAGCAGGGACTGTTCCGAGAGGACCTCTTCTTCCGCCTGAACGTCGCGCCCTTGAGGATCCCGCCGCTGCGCGATCGGGCCGAGGACATTCCGGACCTTGCCCGCGCCTTCCTCCTGCGCGCCAACCGCGAGGGCCTGCCGGCCAAGACTATCGACGCGAGCGCGCTGGAACGGCTGAAGCGGCACACCTGGCCCGGCAACGTCCGCGAGCTGGAGAACCTCGTCAGACGGATCTGCGCCCTCTACGGCGAGGACCTGATCACCGCCCGCATCGTCGAGAAGGAGCTCGCCGACCAGCAGCCGGTCGTCCAGGGTCATGAGGGGCCCGCGACGCTGTCGCAGCTCGTGGAACAGAAGCTGTCCGCCTACTTCGCCGACCAGCCGGACGGCATCCCGCCCGCGGGGCTCTACGACCGGGTGCTGGAGGAGGTCGAGCGACCCCTGATCCAGCTCACGCTCGCCGCGACGCGGGGCAATCAGGTGCGCGCGGCGGAGATCCTCGGGCTGAACCGAAACACCCTGCGCAAGAAGATTCACGACCTGGGCGTGGAGATGGCCAGGGGCCGGCGCTGACGCGGTCGCCAGTGGCCTCGTCCGCGAGCGCCACTGTGCATCCGCGCAACATAGCTGTTGATTTTGGAGCACAGCTCCCTAGGCTCCGGCGCCAATGGCGTTGCTTGCGCACCCCGTGTTCCGTCATCCGGCGCTTGCCCGGATCCGAAGCGCGCTGCAGTCCCGGGTCGTCCTAGGGGTCGGCTACGGGGTCGCCGCGGGCCTGACAGGGCTCGCCATCCTGCTGGCCGCCTCGCCCCCGGAGACAGGACCGCTCGGTCCTGCCAGTCAGCTCATCCTGACGCTGCTCGGGCTCAACCTGATCCTGATCCTGGGCCTGATGACCGTCGTCGGCCTGCGGGTGTTCGAGCTGCTCAAGGCGCGATCGAGCGATGCCGGCGCACGGCTGCACGTGCGGTTTGTCTTCCTGTTCGCGCTCGCGGCGGCCGCGCCCGCCGCGGTCGTGTTCCTGTTCTACGGCGTACTGGTCACCCGCGGCGTGGAGAACTGGTTCAGCGACCGCGTGCAGACGGTCGTGGAGAATTCGGCGACGGTCTTCCGCTCTTACGTGGAAGAGCAGAACCGCTACATGGTCGACCATGTGCTGCCCATGGCGCTCGACCTCAACCGTGAGGCCGCCGCGCTCCAGGCCGGCCCGGGCCGCGCGGATGGATACCTTTCGGCCCTGGCCGACTTCCACGGCTTTGCTGCGGCCTATCTTGTGGACCGCCAGGGTCGGATCCTCGCCCGTTTCGAACCGCAGGGCGCCCCGGGCTTCGTCGCGCCGAAGGCCTCGACGTTCGATGCGGCGGATGACGGCGATATCAGCGTGCCCGACTTCGCGGGCTCGGATGTCATGCGGGCGCTCTATCGCCTGCAGGCCTATTCGGACGTGTACCTGTATGTGGCGCGGCCGCTGGAGAAGGGGATCATCGCCCATCTCCGCGACGCCGAGGGGTCGCTCGTCTCCTATCGCGAGGTGGCCCAGAACCGCTCTCGTGTGCAGACGATCTTCGCCCTGAGCTATGCCGAGACGGCGATGCTCATGCTGGTCGGCGCGGTCTGGCTTGGCCTAGCCGCCGCCAACGCCATTTCGGGACCGATCGGGCGCCTAGTGCAGGCTGCGGGCCGGGTGGCGAGCGGAGATCTCGACGCCAGAGTCGACGAGGGGTCGGACTTTCAGGAAATCGCCGTGTTGTCCCGTGCGTTCAACAGCATGACGAGCGATCTTCAGGCGCAGCAGGAAGCCCTTCGGCGGGCGAGCGCAGAGGCTGAGGAGCGCCGCCAGTTCATCGAGACGGTGCTCGCCGAGGTCAGCGCGGGCGTGATCGGCCTCGACGCCGACGGTCGCATTTCGGTGGCGAACCGGCAGGCCGCCATCCTGCTCGACCTGCCCGAGGATCGGGGCCGCGGAAGGCCTCTCGTCGACGTGGCGCCCGAGATTGCAGAACTGGCCGCCGCGGGCCGGCGCGGCGACGCGGAGGACGAGATCGATGTGGCCCGGGGCCGGGACACCCGGCGGCTGCGCGTGCGCGCCAGCCAGAGCGAGGGCGGCCTCGTCCTGACCTTCGACGACGTCACCCGGCTGGTCGCCGCCCAGCGCAACGCCGCCTGGCGCGACGTGGCGCGACGCATCGCCCACGAGATCAAGAACCCGCTGACACCCATCCAGCTCAGCGCCGAACGGCTTCGTCGCAAGTATCGCAAGGACATCGCCGCGTCCGAGCTGGAGATCTTCGACCGCTGCACCGACACGATCATCCGCCAGGTTGGCGACATCGGCCGGATGGTGGACGAATTCTCGGCCTTCGCGCGCATGCCCGCACCAAAGTTCGCCCGGGTCGGCGCCGCGGAGCTGCTGCGCGCGGCGACGTTCGCCCAGCGTGTCGCGGCCCCGGACATCGCGGTCGAACTGGAAGAGCCGGCAGCCGACACCGAGCTCGTCGCCGACAGCCGGATGCTGGGCCAGGCGCTGACCAACGTGCTGAAGAATGCGACCGAGGCCATCGAGGCACGGAAGGCCCGTACGCCGCGGCTGAAGGGCCGGATCACCGCGCGGATGGTCATCGAGGATGGCTCGGCGGTCTTCGAAGTCGAGGACAATGGCGTGGGACTGCCGGCCAAGGACCGCGACCGGCTCACCGAGCCCTATGTGACGACGCGCGAGAAGGGCACGGGGCTTGGCCTCGCGATCGTCAAGCGCATCCTGGAGGATCACGGTGGGGAGCTGGAGCTGACTGATTCGCGCAGCGGGCAGGGGGCCCTGGCCATCCTGCGGCTGCCCGTGGCGCCGGTGGAGCGCGTCTCCAACCCAACCGACGCCGTATCGGCGTGACGAGGTGTACGATGGCGGCTGACGTTCTGGTGGTCGACGACGAGGCGGATATCCGCGAACTGGTCGCGGGGATCCTGACCGACGAGGGCTACGACGTTCGCACGGCGAACGATTCCGAAAGCGCGTTGCAGGCGGTGCGGGCGCGCAAGCCGGCGCTGCTCATCCTGGACATCTGGATGTCCGGGGGCGGCATGGACGGCCTGGAACTCCTCGACCTCGTCAAGACACTCGACCCCGACCTGCCGGTCGTCATGATCAGCGGTCACGGCAACATCGAGACCGCCGTCAGCGCGATCAAGCGCGGCGCCTATGAGTTCCTGGAGAAGCCGTTCAAGTCCGACCGCCTGCTGATGGTGGTGGAGCGGGCGCTGGAGACCAGCACCCTTCGTCGCGAGAACCGGCGGCTGCGCGCCCAGACGATCCAGCCCGAGGGGCTGCTGGGCAAGTCGATGGCGGCGCAACAGCTCCGACAGATGATCGCCAAGCTGGCCGGCGCGAACAGCCGTGTGCTGATTTCTGGTCCGCCCGGCGCGGGCAAGGAGACGGTGGCGCGTCTTATCCACACCTCCAGCCACCGTTCCCGCAACGAGTTCGTACCGATCAGCGCGGCCGGCATGACGCCGGAGCGGATGGACGTGGAACTGTTCGGCGAGGAGGGAGCGGGCGGCCGGCCCGCCAAGATCGGCGTGTTCGAGCAGGCCCACGGTGGGACGCTGTATCTCGACGAAGTGGCCGACATGCCTCGCGAGACCCAGGGACGCATCCTCCGCGTGCTGGTGGAACAGTGCTTCCGCCGCGTGGGGGGCGACGCCGACGTACAGGTGGACGTGCGCGTGATCTCGTCGACCTCGCGGGACCTGCGGGAGGAGATTTCCGCGGGGCGGTTCCGGGAAGACCTGTTCCACCGCCTCAACGTGGTTCCGGTCAACGTCCCCGGTCTGTCCGAGCGGCGAGAGGACATTCCGGAGCTGATCGAGGACTTCATCGTCCGCATCTGCGAGGCGTCGGGCCTGTCTCGTCGGCGCCTGTCGGACGATGCGCTGGCGATGCTCCAGGTTCGCGCCTGGCCCGGCAACCTGCGGCAACTCCGCAACAACGTGGAGCGGATGCTGATCCTGGCCTCCGGTTCGCCTTCGGAGCCGATCACCGCGGACATGCTGCCCCCCGAGGCGAGCGTGAACGAGCCGTCCACGTCCCTGGGGGCCGAGCGGATCATCGCCCTTCCGCTGCGCGAGGCTCGCGAGGTGTTCGAGCGCGAATACCTGAATGCCCAGATGCTTCGCTTTTCGGGAAATATTTCGCGTACAGCGGCCTTCATCGGCATGGAGCGATCGGCGCTTCACCGTAAGCTGAAGTCGCTGGGCCTATCGGGCGCCCGGTCCCTGGAAGCCGAGGAGGTCTGAGCGTGGGGCGCATCGCCTATGTGAACGGCCGCTTCGTGCCGAAGCGCGACGCCATGGTCCACATCGAGGACCGCGGCTATCAGCTTGCCGACGCGGTCTACGAGGTGTGGGCGCTGTTCGACGGCCTGCTGGCTGACCCCGAGGGGCACTTCGCCCGCCTCGAACGGAGCCTGGCGGAACTGCGCATCTCCATGCCGATGAGCCGCAGGGCTCTGACCCTGGTGCTCAAGGAAGCGGTGCGCCGGAACCGGGTCCGCGAAGGCCTCGTGTATCTCCAGGTCAGCCGTGGCGTCGCGACGCGGGACCACGCCTTCCCGACCACGCCGGTCGCACCGTCGGTGGTCATCACCGTCAGCCGGGTGGACCGCGCGGCCACCGAGGCCCGCGCCGCCAAGGGCGTCGGGGTGGTGACGACGCCGGAGAACCGCTGGGGCCGGTGCGACATCAAGACGGTGGGCCTGCTGCCCAACGCCCTGGCCAAGCAGAAGGCGCGCGAGGCTGGCGCGGTCGAGGCGTGGTTCATTGACGACCTGGGATTGGTGACCGAAGGCGCGTCATCCAACGCCTGGATCGTGGACCAGGACGGCACGCTGCGGACCCGCGACACGAACGCCAACATCCTGCGTGGCGTCACGCGCCTGTCCCTCCTCGATGTGGCGCGCGAAGCCGGCCTGAAGGTCGAGGAGCGCCCCTTCACACCCGACGAGGCCTTGAAGGCGAAGGAGGCCTTCATCACCGGGGCGGGGAGCCTCGTGCTGCCCGTGGTGTCGGTGGACGGAAAGCCAGTGGGCGACGGCGCGCCGGGGCCGGTGGCCATGAGGCTTCGTCGCCTCTATATCGAGCGCGCGAAGGCGACGGCGATCTGATCCACGTCTCCCGCGATTGCAACCGCCGCGAATTGCGGCATAGCGTGACTCCTGTGTGTGGGCGGATAGCCGCCCGATCAAAACGAAAAGGCGGAAAGCCGTGAGCGACAAGAAACAGAACCTGCAGGACACCTTCCTCAACAGCGTGCGGAAGTCGAAGACGCCGCTCACCATCTTCCTGGTGAACGGGGTCAAGCTGCAGGGCGTGGTGAGCTGGTTCGACAACTTCTGTGTGCTGCTGCGCCGGGACGGCCAGTCGCAACTCGTGTATAAGCACGCCATCTCCACCATCATGCCGGCTCAGCCCGTGCAGCTCTATGAGCCGGCCGACGACGAGGCCGATTGAGCTCTTCGAAGTTCGTAGACCGGGAGGCGCCCGTCCAGGGCGCTCTTGTCATCCATCCCGACCGGGAGGGGCGCGGGACCGCGCGCCACCCTGAGGCGCGTCTCGAGGAGGCCGCCGGGCTGGCGCTGGCCCTCGATCTCGAGGTCCGCGAGGCGATGATCGTCACGCTGCGGAAGCTGACCCCCGCCACCCTGTTCGGCGCGGGCAAGGTGCAGGAGATCGCCACCCTGGTGGAGGTCGAGGAGTTGGACGTCGTCGTCGTCGACGACGCGCTGACTCCGGTGCAGCAGCGGAACCTGGAGAAGGCCTGGAAGGCCAAGGTCATCGACCGGACCGGGCTGATCCTGGAGATCTTCGCCCGGCGGGCCCGCACGCGAGAGGGGCGGCTGCAGGTGGAACTGGCCCGCCTGAGCTACGAGCGTTCGCGCCTCGTGCGGACCTGGACGCACCTTGAGCGGCAGCGTGGTGGATTCGGGGTCATGGGCGGCCCGGGCGAAACCCAGATCGAGACCGACCGACGCCTGATCGCCGACAAGATCGGCAAGCTGAAGCGCGAACTCGAGGAAGTCCGCCGGACGCGAACGCTCCAGCGGTCGGCCCGCCGCCGCGTTCCGTTCCCGAGCGTGGCGCTGGTGGGCTACACCAATGCCGGCAAGTCGACGCTGTTCAATCGCCTGACCCGCGCCGAGGTGCTGGCCGAGGACATGCTCTTCGCCACCCTCGATCCCACGCTTAGGTCGCTGAAGCTGCCGGATGGTCGTCCGGCGATACTGTCCGACACCGTGGGATTCATCTCCGACCTGCCGCACGAGCTGGTCGAGGCTTTCCGCGCCACCCTGGAGGAGGTGCGAGAGGCCGACGTGGTCCTGCACGTGCGCGACATCGCCAGCGAGGAGAGCCAGGCCCAGGCGCAGGATGTGCGGGCGGTCCTGGGGCGGCTCGGCATCGACATGGACGAGCGCCGGATCCTGGAGGTGTGGAACAAGGCCGACCTCCTGCCCGACGAGGAACGGGAAGACCTGGTCCGGGACGCCGGCAAGGCGAACCCTCCAGCCGTGGTCGTCTCGGCCGTGACGGGCGAGGGTTGTGAGGCGCTTCTGGCCGCGGTCTGCGGGCTCGTGGATGAAGCGCCGCCGATCGACGTGACGACGCCTGCCGGCGAGGGCGCGGCCGTGGCCTGGCTGTACCAGCACGGCCGCGTGATCGAGCGAGACGAGACCGAGGACGGCGGCGTGCGGATGTCGGTGAGCCTGACCGCCCAGGCGCTGGGCCAGTTCGAACAGCTTTTTCCGCAGGCGGTCGTCGGCGCGCGATAAGCGGTCGCTGACGAACTCGTCGCGGTGGCGTCGCCGTTCGTCGCACGCGTCTTGGCGGGGGCGCGCGATGGGCCGCACACGCAGGGTACGTCGGACGGAGCCGGCGAGGGGAACACGGATTGAAGATCGACCTCGGTCGCAGCGCCACCGGACTGGCCGTGGGATTTGCCGGCCTGCTCTGGTTCGTAGCGTTCATCGGCTATGTCGCGCCGGGCGTTGCCGCGGGAAACTATGGTCCGCGGAACGTCGTCTATCTGGGTGGCAGCTCCCTCCTCGGGGCGGCCTTCTCGGTGCTGTTCTACCTCCAGATTCTGGCCACGCACCAACGGTCGCTGGCCTTGCGGGGGCTGACGAGCCTCGCCGTGCTCGCCGGACTGGCCGGCCTCCACGCGTGGGTCGACCTGATCGTGGCCCAGCTCTACCTCGGCGAAAGCTACAAGACGGGACCCAACGCCCTGGTGAGCGGCGAGGGGGTCATGTTCCTGAACAATCTGCTCTATCTCACACCGACCCACGTGACCTACGCGGCCGCGCTCGGCATGGGTTTTTCCCTGCGGGCGGTCGCGGAACGCGAGCAGCGGCTGGCGCGGGCCCTGGCGGCGGCCCAGGAAGCACAGCTGGCGGCGCTGCGGTTCCAGATCAATCCGCACTTCCTCTTCAACAGTTTGAACGCGGTCATGTCGCTGGTCGGGGCGGGTCGAAACCGCGACGCAGAGACCGTGGTGGCGCGCCTGGCCGAGTTCTTCCGCGCCACCCTCTCCAACGAACCGAACGCCATGGTGACCCTCGAGGAGGAATTCGATCTGCTGGGCGCCTATCTCGATATCGAAGCCGCCCGCTTTGGCGATCGCCTCAACGTGGTCATGGAGCTGCCCCCGCGGCTCAGCGAGGCGCGCACGCCCCATCTGCTGCTGCAGCCGCTGGCGGAGAACGCGATCAAGCATGCCGTAGCGCCCAGCAAGCGGCCGGTGACGATCCGCGTCTCCGCGAAAGCCGACAGCGGGCGTCTTCATCTTGAGGTTTCGGATGACGGGAGCGGAGAGGGCGGCGCGCGCGCCGGCCTCGGGGTCGGCCTGGGCAACGTCGCCGCGCGCCTGACGACGCTCTACGGCGATAAGGGACGGCTGTCGGTCTATGGGTCGCCCACGGGCTTCAGCGCGGAGGTGACCCTGCCGCTCGCGTTCTCCGGAGCTGTCTAGATGCGGGTTCTTGTTGTCGACGACGAGCCCCTCGCGGTCGACTGGGTGATCCAGGGCCTGCGAGGCCTGCCCGACGCCGAGGTCGTGGGATCAGCCGGCGATGGCGATGAGGCCCTGGCCAAGGTCGCGTCGCTGAAGCCCGACCTCGTATTCCTCGACATCCAGATGCCTGGTCGCACCGGGCTCGACGTCGCCCGTGTGCTGTCGACCGGGGCCGGGCCGGATGTGGTCTTCGTCACCGCCTTTTCGGACTTCGCCGCCGACGCCTTCGACCTGGATGCGGCCGACTACCTGTTGAAGCCGGTGCGCCACGATCGCCTGGCCGAAGCGATGAGCCGGGCGCGGCGCCGGCGGGAGGCGAGCCGGGCGCACCAGCGGCTGGTCGCGCTGGAACAGCGGCTCGCCGAAGTGGAGCGGGCGCAGGAGCCCGCCGAGGAATTCCCGAGCGCCTTCTGGGTCCGCCAGCGCAACGGCCGTGTGCGCGTCCCGGTCGCCGACATCCGGCGCATCGAGGCCGACAAGGACTATGCGCTGATCCACACGTCGCTGAAGACGCACATCCTGCGCACGACGATGCGGGAACTCGAACGACAGTTGAACCCGCGGCAGATCCTGCGGGTCCACCGGGGCGCCTTCGTGCGGATCAGTTGCGTGGCGCGCGTCGAACGGGCTGGCCGCGGCGTGATGCGGTTGCACATGGAGGATGGGGCCGTCGTCGATGTCGGCGCCAGCTACGTCGGCCGTGTCGTCGAGGCGCTGGGGCTCTCGCCGGCGGGTCTCGAGCCCGACTGAGGCGGGGCTACTTCACGGCGCGAAGTCTGACCTGGATCTCTCGCGCCACGTTCCAGCGGCTGCGCGAGATCTCATAGAGCTCCGCCGGGCTCACCTCGCCCGCGCGAAGCTTGCGGCTCCATTCGGCCTCATAGGTCTGCTCGGCGTGCTCCAGCTCGAAGTCGACGTCGATCATGAGGGCGATGAGACTGACGTTCGCCTTCGATTGGGCCCAGTCGCGGTTGGCTCGCTTGGAGAACATCTGGAACGTTTCCAGCGTGAAGGGCCGGACGTGGGTGGGATCGGTCCAGTAGCTGTCGTGGCGGATGTGGGGCACGTGGATCTCCACGATCCCGCCGGGAGCCGTCACCCGATAGAGCTCCTGCATCACGCTGGCGAAGACCGGGAAGGCGGCCCCGACGTGCTCCAGAACATGCTTGAGCAGCACGTGTTCGAAGGCGTCGCTGGGCAGGTCCCAAGGCGTCGTCTCGAGGTCCAGGAGCCGGTCAGGCTCGCACGCCGCGAAATTGTCGACGTTGAGCCAACCCTCACGCTTGTCGAAGCCGCAGCCCAGATTGAGCTTCGTCGCGACCCCATGTTCCGGCGCGAGCGACATCAGCGTTTACCGGCCTTCTCGACCTTCTTCGCCTTGTCCCAGAGCGCGTCCATTTCCGCGAGATCGGATTGGTCCGGGGTCTTGCCCCGGGCGGCGAGCTCGGCTTCCACGAACCGAAAGCGGCGCACGAACTTGGCGTTGGTCGCGCGGACGGCGTCCTCGGGGTCGATATCCAGGGTCCGGGCCAGGTTCGCGACGACGAAGAGCACGTCGCCCAGCTCCTCGCGGACCTTGTCGAGATCTCCGGCCTCGACTTCCGCCAGCATTTCGCCGACCTCCTCGTGCAGCTTGTGGACCACATCCCCGACCGTGGGCCACACGAAGCCGACGGTCGCCGCGCGCTTGGACAGCTTCACGGCCCGGGTCAGGCCGGGCAGGCCGACCGGCACGTCGTCGAGCAGGCTCGTCGCTCCGGCCTTTTCCATCCTCTCGGCCGCCTTGATGGCCTCCCAGCCCTGCTTCTGATGGTCGAGCGACGCGTAGGTCTCCTGGCCGAAGACATGCGGGTGCCGGCGGATCATCTTGTCGTTGATCGCGGTAGCCACGTCATCGAAGCTGAAAGCCCCGGCTTCCTCGGCCATGCGGCTATGGAAGACGACCTGCAGCAGCAGGTCGCCGAGCTCGTCGCGCAGGTCGCCGAGATCGCCTCGTTCGATCGCGTCGGCGACCTCATACGCCTCTTCCACCGTATAGGGCGCGATCGTGGCGAAGGTCTGCTCCAGGTCCCAGGGACAGCCGTCCTGCGGATCACGCAGGCGCGCCATGATCGCCAGCAGGCGGTCGATGGGACGCTGTTCGGCCGGCGGGGCAGGGCGGGTCATGGTCTTGAACTCGGCGGGCGGCGATGATGCGCCGATCAGACCGCGCGCCGGTTCCTGGCGCAAGCCGGGCCAGGACGTCAGCGACGCGCCAGGGTCTCACCGCGCGCGAGCTTGCGCGCGAACCGGTCGAACGCCCACTCGGCGTCGCTCCACACCCAGCGGCCATAGGCCTGACGGAAGTCGCTCTCGTACCAGCTGTAGGCGACCGGACGTTCCGTGCCGTCCGCAGTGATCACCCGGCCTTCGAGGGCCGCGCCACCGACGCCGAAGCTCTGCATCGACAGCCCGGGGGTGTCCGCAAGCTGCTTGAAGGTGGGCCGGTTGGGCTTCACGTCGACCAGGGTGAGCTCGATCCGGGCGCCGTCAAGCGCCCTGGAGTCGGCCAGGGACTGCTCCACCGACTTGCGCAGCTCGTCCTTCAGCAGGTTCGCCTCGCGGACGCCATAGGTCTTTTCGAAGGTCGCCTGCAGGGCGGGCGCGACGGCGACCCGAACTTCGGCGGGCGCCGCGGCGGCGACGTTGGCGATGGCGGCCCAGGCGGCCGCGGAGAGGATCATCGTACGCATGCGAGCCTCCGTGAAATACAGTAAGAACTTAACACATGGGCGCCCGCGGGTCACGCGGCAACAAGCCGCGCCGCCCCATGGCGGATTTTGGTGGCGCGACTCGCCTGATAGGCGAAATCTGTCGCCGCGCCGTTGAACTCAACGCGCGCCCCGCGCGCTATCTGGGCAAGGGGCTTCAGTCTGGCGCTGCGGGAGGCGACAGATGAGCGACGTGATCTCGACCGGATCCGGGCCTTTGAAGGCGGCGGCTCGGCTGCGCGACAGCGTCGAACCGCGAAAGCTGCCGGTCGGCTACGGCCTCGCCATCGGTGGGCTGGTCTCGGCAGGGCTTTGGTCCGCAATCATCTGGGCCATCGCCCGGACGTTCTGAAGCCGAGACCGACCCGCGCGGGCCATTGAGGGCAGGGCGCGTCAACCGCGCACGACGCGCTGGACTGACCTTGCGCAAACTTCCGAAAATCGCCGCCAAAGAACGATAGCGATGCGGCCGCGCACGTCCGGCCGACGGACCGCCGAGGGGGGCGACATGGACGCGACCAAGAAGTATCCGCACCTGTTCCAGCCGCTGGACCTGGGATTCACCCGGATCAAGAACCGCGTGATCATGGGATCGATGCACACCGGGCTGGAGGACATTCCGGGTGGCTTCGAGCGGCAGGCGGCCTATTTCGCTGAACGGGCGCGCGGCGGCGTGGGGATGATCATCACCGGCGGCATCGGTCCGAACCGCGAGGCTGGCGGGGGCGCCAAACTGTCCACTCCGGAGGAGGCGGCCCAGCACCGCATGGTGACTGACGCGGTGCGGGCCGCCGATCCCGACGTGAAGATCTGCCTGCAGATCCTGCATGCCGGCTCACTGGCCCGCAACGCGGACGCCGTCGCGCCGTCGGCCATCCGGGCACGGATCGCGCCGAACGTGCCGAACGAGCTGGACGCGGAAGGCATCGAGAAGCAGCTCGCCGATTTCGCCAATTGCGCGGCCATGGCCAAGCTGGCCGGCTACGACGGCGTCGAGATCATCGGCTCGGCTGGGTATCTCTTGTCGACCTTCCTGGTGGAGCGCACCAATCAGCGCACCGACGAGTGGGGTGGTTCGTGGGAGAAGCGCATGCGCTTCCCGGTGGAAGTGGTCCGCCGGGTGCGTGAGGCGGTGGGCCCGGACTTCATCGTCATCTTCCGGATCTCGGCGATGGACATGCTGCAGGGCGGCCTGGCCTGGGACGAGGTGGTCAGCCTGGGCAAGGCCGTGGTGGAGGCGGGGACGACCATCGTCTCGACGCACTTCTGTTGGCACGAGGCGCAGGTGCCTACCATCGCCACCATGGTCCCGCGCGCCGCCTTCGCCCAGGTCACCGGCCGGTTGCGGAAGGAACTGACCGTTCCGATGATCACCAGCAATCGCATCAACATGCCCGACGTGGCGGAGCAGGTGCTGGCGCGGGGGGACGCCGACCTGGTCTCGATGGCGCGGCCCATGCTGGCCGACCCCGACCTGGTGAAGAAGACGCTCGAGGGGCGCGAGGACGAGATCAACACCTGCATCGCCTGCAATCAGGCGTGCCTGGACCACACGTTCACGGGCAAGCTGACGAGCTGCCTGGTGAACCCGCGGGCCTGCCGCGAGACCGAGCTCAACTACCCCAGGACGGAGGCCGCCAAGCGCATCGCCGTCGTCGGCGCCGGGCCCGCCGGGCTGGCCTACGCCACGGTCGCGGCGGAACGGGGCCATAAGGTCACCCTGTTCGACGCCGCCTCCGAGATCGGCGGCCAGTTCAACCTGGCGCGCCGGATTCCGGGGAAGGAGGAGTTCGACGAGACGCTCCGCTATTTCCGCCGGCGGATCGAAGTGCTCGGGATCGACCTCAAGCTGAACACCAGAGTGTGCGCCGACGACCTGAAGTCCGGCTACGACGAGGTGATTGTGGCCACCGGCATCGAGCCCCGGACGCCTGACCTGCCGGGCATCGATCACCCGAAGGTGGTCGGCTACATCGACGTGATCCAAGGCCGAAAGCCCGTCGGGCAGAAGGTGGCGATCATCGGCGCTGGCGGGATCGGCTTCGACGTCGCCGAACTGATCACCCATGCCGGAACGTCCGCCTCCCTCGATGTCGACGTCTTCGCCAAGGAGTGGGGCATCGATTTCAAGAACCATCCGCGCGGCGGCGTGACGGGCGTCGAGCCGGAGGTGGCGTCGTCGGGCCGTGAGGTCACCCTGATGCAGCGCAAGTCGGACGCGGTGGGCAAGACCCTGGGCAAGACCACGGGCTGGACCCATCGGCTGACGCTGCAGCGGCGGGGCGTGAAGATGCTGAATGCGGTCGAGTACCTGAGCGTCGACGACGCGGGGCTCCACGCGCGCGTGGGCGACCAGCCGGCGCTGTTCGAGGTGGACACGGTGATCGTGTGCGCCGGTCAGACGCCGAAGCGCGACCTCTACGACGCGCTGACGCGGGCTGGCGTGAAGGCGACCCTGGTGGGCGGCGCATTCGAGGCGGCCGAGCTCGACGCCAAGCGGGCGATCAACCAGGCGTCGGAGCTGGCGGCGGTGGTCTGACCGGCGGCCACGTCAGTAGAGGGCGGGGCTTTTGCCCACGGGCGGCAAGGCCTCGCTCGCCATCAACGGTTATCGCCTAAGGAAGATTATCGGAAATTGTCGACGGGCTGGAGCTCAGCGGGTCTTCTGGCCGTAGCCGCCGAACCGCTCGAGCACGTCCGCCATCTGATCCTCGGTCAGCAGCCGTGGACCGCCCACCGCCAGGGTTCCCCAATATATGGCCGCCTGCTCCTCGATCTCCTCGGCGATCAGCACGGCCTGGGCCAGCCTTGGCGCGACCGTCACCTGGCCATGGTTCGCCATCAGCGCCGCACGTCCCGAGCCAAGGACGTCGACCACGCCATCGGCCAGCGCCTCCGAGCCGAACACCGCGTACGGCGCCAGCGGAACGCTGGCGGTCCCGGCGACGCCGACCATGTAGTGCACCGGCGGGATCGCCAGCCCCGCGCAGGCCAGGATCGTCGCGTGCCGCGAGTGGCAATGAACGACCGCGCCCGCGTCCGGTCGCCGCTCCAGAAGTCGCCAGTGCATGCGCCACTCGCTGGACGGTTTCAGCTGCTCCGGAGCCACCACGCCTCCGGCCAGCACCTTCACCATGCTTTCCGGGGTGAGCCGTGCCGGCGGGACGCCGCTCGGGGTCACCAGGATGCCATCGTCCAGGCGGACGGAGACATTGCCCGAGGTTCCCCGGTTCAAGCCCCTGGCGTCGAGGGCTTGCATGGCCTCCACCATGGACGACCGCAGCCTGGCTTCTTCGTCGTTCATTGCGCGGTCTCCCCGGCGGTGAGCGATTCCATCAGTCGGACGCTCGCCGCATAGCCTTCCAGCGCGCCCAGGGTGGCAAGCCCTTGCGCCACCTGGGCCGCGACGGCGGAGCCCAGCCTGGCGGCCTGAACCGGAGGCATGCCTCGGGCCAAGCCGGCGATGAATCCAGCGCAGAAGGAATCGCCACAACTCGTTGTATCAACGACTGTAATATCGTGCGCTGGAAGGCGCTCCGGAGCCCCGGCAACGTCGACGTAGCAGCCTTCGCCGCCCAGCTTGATGATCACGCCGCCCGCGCCGAGCGCGTGAAAGAAGGCCGCTGCAGCCTCCGGCGTGGAGGCCCCCGACAGCGCGAAGGCTTCCGCCGCGCTGGGCATGAACACGTCCACATGGGGAAGCAGACGACGGAGTTCGTCGAGCGCGCCCGAGCCCGGGGCGATGAGGTCGCAGGTCACGACCGCGCCCGCCGCCCGCGCCCTGGCGAGGAGCGCCGCGCCCGGTCCGCCGTCGAGCTTCGGCCCCCCTACGCCGCCATAGTGCACGAAGCGCGCAGAGCAGGCCGCGGTGACGACTTCGTCGGACGCATCCGCCAGGAACCCGGCGCCCGGCGCATGCAGGGTCGGGCGCCGGCCCAGGGAGTCGATCGGCAGCACGGTGGCCGATGTCCGGCGGCCGGGCCGGACCCGCACCAGGGCGCAGTCGACGCCCTCCTCCTCGAGCGCCAACCGAACGAACCGGCCGGACAGGTCATCGCCGACGACCGCCGCAAGGCCGACATCCAGGCCCAGTTTCGCCGCGACCAGAGCTGCGCCGCCGGCGGTGCCCGCGGGCGCGACAGCCAGGCCCTCGATGAGCGTGGTCCCCTCGCCTGCGGGCAAGGTGTCGACGGGCCGCGCGACCACGTCCAGCGTCAGAAGGCCAATGCAGAGCAGCTCGTGCGCCATGGCGGTTCCCGTCCGATACGCCGACCTTAGCGTGGAGCCGAGGCCTACCCCAGGCCCGCACCGTCGATCATTGCGGCCCTGCGGTCAGGCCGCGTCGGGCAGCGCCAGCTCGCCCGTGGCGATCCGCTGGAGAGTCTCGACGAAGAATGGGGGCTCCAGCGCTTTCACACGCGCCTCCAGGGCTTCGGCGGTGTCGCCTGGCGAGATCGGCACCGCCCGGCGGGCGATCTCAGGGCCATGATCGTATTCGCCATCCACCAGGTGAATGACGATGGCGCTCTCAGACACCCCCGCGTCGATCACGGCCTGGTGCACTCGCGCGCCGTACATCCCCTCGCCGCCGAAACGCGGAAGAGGACCGGGATGGATGTTGAGGATCCGGCCCGCATAGGCCTTGAGCGTGACGGGCCCGAGGCGGCGCAGGTAGCCGGACAGGACGATCAGGTCGACGCCGGCCGCCTTCATGGCTTCCGCGATGGCGGCGTCGGCGCGCTCGGGGTTCGGCAGGGTCGGGATGTGGCGAGCGCGGACCCCACGGTCTTCCGCCCACCGGAGCGCCGGCGCGTCCCGGCGATTGCTGACCAGCAATCGCGCCTCGGCCGCAAGCCGCCCGCCCGCGATAGCCTCCACCATGGCCTCGGCGCTGGAACCGTTCCCCGACGCGAGGAAACCCAGTCTAAGCGGCGAAGATTTCACGGCGTTTCCGTTTCGAGTTGATGCTGGAACGTCATCCCGTCGAAGGCCGGTTCGACCCCTGGCGGAAGCTCAGCGCGGAGCTGTTCGTAGTCCAGGTCGATGTGCATGTTCGTCAGGATCGCCCGCCTGGGCCTGACCCGCGCGATCCATTCGAGCGCGAGCTCCAGGTGGGCGTGCGTCGGATGCGGACGCCGCCGCAAGGCGTCCACGATCCAGACATCCAGGCCCGCCAGCGCCTCGAAGGCCGCGTCGTCCAGCCCGACGACGTCGCTCGAATACGCTACGCCGCCGAACCGGTAGCCCACGGACCGGATGCCGCCGTGGTCCTGGTCGAAGGTGGTGATGGGAATGGCGCCGGAAGGGCCGTCCACGCGCCAAGACTGCCCATGCGGCGGAAGCGGGGACCGTTCGCAGATCGCGGGGTATCCCCCCTCACCCTCGAAGATATAGCCGAAGCGGCGCATCATCGTCAGGTCGGTCACGGGGTCCATCCAGCACGGAATCTTCGCCTGCTGGCGCAGGTAGAAGGCCCGTACGTCGTCCAGGCCGTGAACCTGGTCGGCGTGGTCGTGGGTGAGGACCACGGCGTCGACGCGCTTCACCCCCGCCTTGGCCGTCTGCAGTCGCAGCTCGGGAGAGGCGTCCACGAGGACCGTGGTCTGAGCCTCGCCGCCGAGGCGGCGGACCAGCATCGAACAGCGGGTGCGGAAGTTCTTGGGGTTGGCGGGGTCGCACACGCCCCATTCGCCATCGGCGCGCGGAACCCCGCCTGAGGAGCCGCAGCCCAGAATCGTGAACTCCAGCGCCGCGGTCATGGGCGCGGGATCCGGTCGAACAGGGCGAAGAACGCCTCTGTCGTGCGGGCGTCGGCCTCATCGAGGCTCCAGCCCCTGATTTCGGCCAGCTTTGCCAGGATGTGCGGGATGTATGCCGGCTCGTTACGGCGGCCGCGATGTGGCACGGGCGCGAGATAGGGGCAGTCCGTCTCCACGATGATGCGGTCGGCCGGCATCTCGCGGATCACCTCGCGCACGTCCTCTGCGGCCTTGAAGGTCGCGATTCCGGACACCGAGAACCACGCACCGAGGGCGGCCGCCCGACGAGCGAGGTCGGGGCCCGAGGTGTAGCAGTGCATCAGCAGGCGGAAAGGCCCGCGGGCGAACTCCTCCTCGAGGATGCCCCCCATGATCTCGTCCGCCTCGCGCGTGTGGACCACGAGCGGCAGGCCCGTCTCGCGCGCGGCGGCCACGTGGGCGCGGAAGACCGTCGCCTGGATATCGCGTGGACTGAGGTCGTAGTGGAAATCGAGGCCGCATTCGCCGATGCCCACCACACGGGGATCCTTCGCGAGCGCGACGAGTTCCGCGGCTGTCAGGTCGGGATTCTCCTTGGCCTCGTGGGGGTGCGTGCCGACGGTGCACCAGATGTCGGGCGCGTCGGCGACGGCGCGGCAGGCTGGGAAGTTCGAGACGCGGTCGCAGATATTGACCATCAACCGCACGCCGGCCTCGCGCGCCCGCGCGATCACCTCGTCGCGGTCGCCGTCGAATTGCGGGGCGTGCAGGTTGACGTGGCTGTCGATCAGCATGGCGGTGGGCCGGTTTAGGCCTGCGCGGCCTGGCGAAGCTCCGAGAGGGCGGTGAACAGGGCGTCCGTGCGGTCGAGATTCAGCGCCTCGACCTCGCGCGGCAGGCGCTGGAGCGTCTCCCACGCCTGAGCCCAGCGATCAAGCGCCCCGATCCCGTGAAGGGCGCGGTCCATGGACAGCGCGTGCACCCGGTCGGCCAGGCGTTCGAAGAGGAGGTTGAACTGTGTCGGCCCCTCCCCGCCCCGGAACCGCTCGGCCAGCAGCAGGGCCCGGCCTTCGTCGAGTTGCGGCAGGTCGGCCAGGAGGTCACGGGCCGCATCGTCCATGGCGATGGCCTGGGCGGCGGCGAGCTGGAGCGCCCGGCCCGGCGCGCCGTCGGCCATGCGTGCAAGCCTGAACGCTTCCTCGTCATTCACGTCGGTCCGGGCCCGAACAAAGGCCGCCGCCTCCTCCAGGCCGAGCGGCTGGAACGCCAGCCGCCGGCATCGCGAACGTATGGTGGGCAGAAGCCGGCCCGGCGAATGCGACACCATCAGCAGGACGCCGCGCGGCGGCGGCTCCTCCAGCGTTTTCAGTATGGCGTTGGCGGCGTTGACGTTCAGGTCGTCCGCGGCGTCGATGATCGCGACCCGATGCGGGGCGCTGGCGGGCGACTTGGAGAAGAACTCGGCGAGGCGACGGGCGTCATCCACCGGGATGACCTTGCGTGGCTTGCCGTCGGGCCCCTCCCGTTCGAGGACCAGCAGGTCCGGATGGCTGCGGGCGGCCACCTGCCGACTCACGGGGTGGCCGGGGTCGGAGCCCAAGACGCCATGCCGGGGGTCAGCCGGCGCGCCCAGCAGGCGTCGCGCGGCCCGATAGGCGAAGGTGGCCTTGCCGACTCCTTCCGGTCCGGTCAGCAGCCAGGCGTGGTGGAGGCGCCCGCGCGCGCGCGCGGCTTCGAACGCGACCTCGGCGGCCTCCTGGCCGGAGAGATCGTGAACGTCGCGCGGATGCGGAACCTCGATCTCAGCCATGGATGGTCAGCCGATCGCTCACCGCCCGCCAGACCTCGCCTTCCACCTCGTCCATGCCGCCGCTGGCGTCGATGAGCGCGCAGCGCTCCGGTTCGGCCTCAGCGATCGCGCGAAAGCCCTCGCGCAAGCGCTCGTGGAACGCCGCGCCCTTGGATTCGAACCGCATCTCGGCGCCGGCGCGGGCGTGGGCGCGGGCCAGGCCTATGTCGACCGGCAGATCGAACACCAGGGTCAGATCGGGCTTTATGTCTTCGAGGACAAAGGTCTCGAGGGCGGCGATCAGCCCTGGCGCGGTCCCGCCGGCGGCGCCCTGATACGCTCGCGTGGAGTCGGCGAAGCGGTCGCAGACCACCCAGGCGCCGCGCGAAAGGGCGGGCCGGATCACCCGCTCGATGTGATCGCGGCGAGCGGCGTACATCAGCAGCGTCTCGGTGACGGGACTCCAGCGGTCCGCTGCGCCCCGGAGGACCAGATCGCGGATGCTCTCGGCGCCCGGCGAGCCGCCAGGCTCCCGGGTCTTCACCACCTCATGGCCCGCCGACTCGAGGCGCGCAACGAGGCGAAGCACCTGGGTCGACTTGCCCGCGCCCTCGCCGCCCTCGAAGGTGATGAACCGTCCGCGTGTCACGTGGCCAAATTGGCCGGTTCGGCGCCTTTGTCTAGAAGGCGCGGACGACACGCGCGTCGGCGAAGCCGATCTCGGCGACCCGGTCGCGCAGCGCATAGGCGGCGGCTTCATCGGCGGGCGCTGGCAGGAACACGCGATAGAGCGTCAAACCATCGTCCCGCTGCAGGGGCTCGATGAGCGCCTGTCCGGCCGCCGACAGGCGCATCACCGCCTGCTGGGCGTTGGCGTGACTGGAGAACGCCCCCGCCTGGATGCGCAATCCGATCGCCGTGGCGTCCGGCATGATCGAGGGAAGAGGCGCCGTGGGAGCCCTTACTGCAGGGGGCAGCGGCGCGAGGCTCGCGGTTTCGACGGGCTTCAGCGGCGCGAGGGGCGCGGAACCTATCGGCGTATCGGAAATCTCAGCTCCGGTGACCGGCGCCGGCGGGCCGGAGCCCAGCCGCGTCTCCGCTGGAACCGAGGCCCGCCGGGGCGCGCCGGCAGCGATCTCCATGACCGGATCGTCCTCGGCGGCAAGCGTCGATCGGGCGGTCATCGCCATCGGCGCGGCCGCGGCCCATGTCGTCGCGGGCCTCGCGTCGGCGACCCGAACCCCGTCTGTCCGGCCCAGCAGCGGCGCTGGCCCGACGTAGCGGACCCGCACTTTCGCCAGCCCTCGTCGATCATAGCCGAGCTGGCGCGCCGCCTCCTGCGACAGGTCGATGATCCGGTTGTCGACGAACGGGCCGCGATCGTTGACCCGCACGACGAGGCGTCGGCCATTCTCCAGGTTGGTCACCTCGACCAGGGACGGCAGCGGCAAGGTCGTGTGCGCCGCCGAAACGGCGTTCATGTCGAAGAGCTCGCCGTTAGCGGTGGCTTTCTGATGGAAAGCCTGACCGTACCACGACGCGATTCCCGTCTGATCGTAGTCGGGCTGTTCGCGCGGCACATACCAGACCCCCGCCACCTGATAGGGCTTGCCGACCTTTCGCTCGCCGCGCGCCGTCGGTCCTGGGGTCGCCCCCTCGCCGCGACTTGAGTAGCGCGGCTCCACCGTGGCGCAGGCCGCAAGGGACGCCGCGGCCAGGAGCACCGCCGCCAGGCGGCCGTGGTGCGCCGGGGTGATGGAATGGGGCATGGTCCGGTCTCCGACTCGACGGCCAAGGTTCGGCGCCGAACCTTGAAACAGGGTTAACCATCCGTTGCGGTGGAGACGCCGCGCCCTTCCCTGCTATAGGCCGTCTCGCCGGACGGGTGGCCGAGTGGTTTAAGGCAGCGGTCTTGAAAACCGCCGTAGGTGGAAGCCTACCGTGGGTTCGAATCCCACCCCGTCCGCCATAACCCGTTGAGTTTACGGGATTAATTCGCGCTTCCACATCTCGGCATAGCCCTTAAATCGCGCTGCGAGGCCACAGTGAGGCCACAGGGCGATCGGCCGCGGGTTCCCTCGACGTTTCCGAAGGAGGGAATCAAGCCGCCGTCGCGGGACAACCTTTGATCCCGGCCAAGCACTGCTGAGATATCGGGGTCGCGGCGAGGCGATCGAGCACCACGCCCTTGTCGAGGTCGGTCCCGGCGACTTCGCTGAGAACCTCAGGGGCGATCTTCTTGCCGCGGGAGAGGTCGCGGCGGACGGTCCGCTCGTCAACTCCAAGTTCGGCGGCGGCGGTCGCAGAGTATGCGGACAATTTGTCCGAATTCTTTTTCGGCTGGCCCGGTCCAGATCGGACTAGCCCCTTCCGAACCATGATGGCCTCGCGGCGGGCGTGGTGGTCGGCGCGCTGCGCATCCGACAGCTCGGCCCGCATCAGGTTCTCGTCGATCTCCCAGAGCGACGCGTCGTCTTCGTCCCAAGGGCGCACGACGGCGCTGATGTGGGTCCACTTGAGGGAGAGCGCGGCCTCGTAGCGATGGCGCCCGGCAACGATCTCAAAGGCGTCGACTTCACGGCTTCACCCTAGCGTTGCCTCCGCTGCAGCGCCAACAGAGAGGTGCAATTGTCCTCCTGTCAGTTGACCTTCAGCAGCCGCCCGATGTGGGTGGCTCTCGATGCGCGAGACTGCCCTGGAGTTCCGCCGCCGCGCGGCCTGGCTAGCCGATATGGCGTCGCCGCGTGCGGGCTGGGCTGATCGCGGCGTCATGGATGCGGCTTACGCGCTGGAGGCGCTGGGCGTGCCTCCTGACGGCTTCTCGCGGGTGCTCAGCCTGATCGAAGAGATGCGCGGCGGCTATATCCCCGCCGGCCTCACAAACATCGCCAAGGGCTACCGGATCGGCGTCACGGACGACCTGGGCCGGTGCAGCGGCGAGCCTCTCGGGACTTACCGCGGCGCCGTGATCTTGGCCTGGGCGATCGACTTCGGGCGCTAGTTAAGCAGCCGGCGCTCGGCCGCGTCGACCATGGCGAGAAAGTCGCCGGACCGCGCATCCGGGTCACCTTCCATTGCCGCCAAGTAGACTTGCGTCAGGGCCAGCATCCGGCGCTCAGCAGCCGCTGCTTTCTCGGGCGGGAGTCCGTCTAGGTACGCCGTGGCCATTGCGACGCGCCGCAAAGGGTCACCGTCCGGCAAGGATCGGATCAACGCCAGGATCTCAGCGCGGGGAGACACGTCACCCCTGCCCCGCCAAGCCGGCCTCAATCAACGCGCGGATGGCCTGAGACCGCGTGATGCCGGCGCGCGCCGCATAGGCATCTATGCGCGCCTGCAGCTCAGGCGGCAGTCGCACCTGTGTCGGGGCTGCAAGGTTCTTCGGCCGTGGCCGGCTGACGCCTCTCATGTAGTGCGCGAATTGACCGCCCTCTGATTTCGTGCACTACATTAAACGGACCGAGCGGAAGCGGCAACTCCCGCCCGGCCCTACCGCAACCGATCCTATGGAGATCAGGTCTTGGCTACCCATCCGCCTACCATGCGTCGCGCGGCTACGTCCGCATCTGACGCCAAGCGCCGCCGTCATGAGCCCATCCCAACTGCGGAGGCCACGATGGCAGGCAAGACGACTGAAGAACTCTGGAGCGAGCTGCGCAGGCAGGCGTGCGCCCTCCACCCGGACGGCGGGCGTGCTGTCGAGGCTGCGATGGGCGCCGGGCTAGACCCGTCCACCCTATCCGCCGTCACCCTCTCCGGCCCTCACGTGGCCGGCGGTTATCCGATCCTCTATTTTGGAGACTGGCGGACGGGCCAAAAGCCCTACTTCACCGCCCAGCCCGGCTTCGTCGGCGAATACCGCCCGATAGCGCGTGGGAGCGGCGCAGAGATCATTCCGGGGGCGTCGGCATGAGCGCCGCGAACAACATCCGCGAACTCCCGGCGGACCGTCTGATCATCGCCGTCTTCGCGGCCGCGCGGCGTGCTCTCAAGCCGAAGGTCTTCGCGCGCTTCAGGGAAGAACTTGAACGGGAAGCGCTGGAGATGCTCGAGGATGGTCGGGACCTAGGCAACGTCTACTCCCTCGCCCACGGCGGCGCACCACTACATGAGGCGCCCTATTATAAGGGCCGGGGTGAGGCCGGAGCGCTAATCATGCGCGAGCTCGAATTTCGGCGTGAAGGGGTACGCGGCGACGCCGCTACGCTCGTGGCGTCGGCGGTGGGCGAACGCCCAGAGCCCGAGCGCGGTCGGTTCCTGCGCGAGCTGCTGGCTCACACCGCTGCAGGGTTGGTCGTAACAGAAGGGCCCGAGGAGGCGTCAGAGGCGGTCTATCGCTTGGCCGACGCGGTAGTCGTCAGGGCCTCGGACGACCCTGTTTGGCCCTGACGCCAGCACGAGATGCAGCTCCGGGGACTTGCGCGGCCCGCGCGCCTACCCTGGACGCGGGCTAGAGCGTCTCGCGAGAGCGCTCCCACTGAGAGCTGCCGCCCCCGCCGGTTTGCGCCGCGCGGGGGCATCTCGGTGTGCTTTCGACAAACGGCCACACTGTGACGCGACCGTCTTGTGTGGACGAACCTGCCCCAGGGCTAGCACACGCGTGCGAAATCGATAGGCATAAGTGAGCACCGCAGCACCGCCGGTGACCCTCCGGGAAGCGAGTTCACGCCTCGCCCCCGGAGAAGTCATAGCCGCGAAGATTGGACGTCCTGCAGCGGCTCCGGTGTGGTACCAGCCCGAGGGCGGCAGAGGGTGAGACCGGCGGCTCCCCTACCCTCCATCTAGGCCCGGGCTGCTCGGCCTGTCATCCTGGAATCGCATCTATCCACGGTCGTGGACACGCCGCCGAATAGCCGCGCTCTAGACGACCCTCTCAGTCGGGAGGCCGTCGCCATCCCACTTGCGCAGCGTCTGGTCCTGACGCCGGGAATAGCCGGCAATGCGGACGATACCAGCCTCCACGGTAGCAAGGCGGGCGTCGAGTTGGCGGAAGCCATCTGCCATGGCCGACTGCGGATCGCCGTGGCTGACGCTCACCATTTCGCCCGGCGAGGCCCAGAACTGCATGAGCTGGCTGTCGATGCCGCCGGAGCCGCCGACGCGGAACTGGCCGCCGGTAGCGAAGCCCCGGGTCCGTTGGCCGGCGGCGACCTCGTCCCGGCCCTTCAATATCCAGTGCGCAAAGGCCGCTTCTTCAAGCGAGCCGCCGACGCCACGCAGGCTGCCGCCCGCGTTCCAGTTCCGGGCGAGGTCGGGGTTGGCGCCCAGGTAGGCCGCCACGTTGAAGTTGTCGTTAGCGACGCCGCCCGCCTTGGCGTTCTCCAGGGCGCCAAGGTAGGCCTTAAGCGCCGACGCCATGTCCTGCGTCGACGTGCTGATTAGGCCAAGCTGCGTAAGCATGGCCGTCTGGGCGTCGAGCTGCGCCTGGAGCGTGTCGGCCTGCGACGTGGCGCCAGCCTGCGAGGCTTCGACCGCGCGCCGCACGGCGGCGAGGTCGCGGTTGTAGGCCAGGGCGTTCGGAGATGCGGCGCGGGAGGCCTGCAGGAAGGCCTGAGACACAGACTGCAGGTTGGCCAGGCGCTCTGGATCGGTAGCCGGGAGCGCGGCAAGCCGTTGGAACTCGCGGCGCAGGCTGTCCAGTTGGGCCAGCGGGTCGCGGCCGGCCAGGTCTCCGAACGAGAGCTCGCGCCGAAACGCCTTCAGGCCCTCCGCGGCATCCCGAAGGGCCTGGATTTCCGCCCGCTTCGCATCAGCAAAGGCGTTGTATGCGTCGAGGAGGCTGGACTTTGCGCTCTCTGCCGCGGCGGCCAGGGTGTCCTTGGTGTTGTCGACCGGCGTTGTATCGACCACGGCCTCGGCATAGCGCTTCAGCACTTCGTCGAGGCGCAGGCCTTCCAGGGTCGAGAGCTGAGCGTTGATCCCGGCCAGTTGCTCGGCCGTGAGATAGCCCTCGGTCGCGAGCTGGGCGTAGGCCTTCCGCTGCGCCTCGATGTCGGCCTTCACGGCCTTGATGTCGTAGGCCTTGGGGTCCGTGAGCTGGAGGATCTGATCGGCCAGTTGCTTGCCGATCTGCTGGGCGCCCTCGTAGACCTGGAGCGCAGCGATGATGTCTTCGACCGTCTTGCCGGCCGCCACCAGCCCTTCGACAACCTTCTTTTGCTGCTCGCTGGCATAGACCGCATCGGCGAGGATCGCGCGGGCCGCAGTGTCCACGGCCGCCGCGGCGTCCCCGACCGCGCTGGTGAGCGTTTGACCCGTCGAAAGGTAGATCTGAGACGCGTCGCGCGTGCCGATCACGAGGCCGTTCACGACCGTCTTCAGGTCGATGCCGGCGGCCTTGACGGCTTCCTGGAAACCCTTGATCGCCTCGCCGGCGCCGGTGGCCGCCTGTTCGGTCTCAGCCGTCCGCTTGTTGCCGCTGATCGCGCCGGTGCGCAGGTCGTAGCCCGCGCCTGCGTTCGTCGGCTTGCCGCCGATGTTGAACAGCTTCACGGCGGCATAGAGCGCGCCAGCGGCTAGGCCAATCGGGCCGGCAAGCGCCGCGATACCGCTGATCGCGCCCGCGCCTAGGCCGAGCGTTCCCAAGGCCGCAGCGCCCGCGCCACTCGCCGCGAAGGCTCCCAGGCCCAGGCCACCCGCCGCAATGCCCAGGCCACCGCCGATCGCTCGCCCGCCACTTCCGCCGATCGTGTTGGCGACGATCGAGCCGATGGATGCAAGACCGGCCGCGCCTTGGCCAGATAGCGACTTCAGCCCGCCAAGAAGGTCTTGGATGTTCAGTAGGAACGAACCGAAGTCCCCGCTCTTGAGCGAGCGGAACATATCGTTGATCGAATACTCGACCCGGCCGAAGGTGTCCGCGAGGCTGCGAAGCTGTTCCTCCAGCGTCTCGACCTTGCCGCCGAACTTGGTCGTCGCCGTGATCGACTTCTCGATCTGCGGGTTCCAGGCCTTCTGGGCGTCCTTGACGCTGACCACGACTGGGAACAGGCGCTCGATGGCCTCGCGGAACTGCTCAATGCTGATCTTGCCGCGCTCAAGGCCCTCGCGGAGGGTGAGCATGACCTCGTGCATTTCGCGAAGCTGGCGCTCGTTCGCGGTCTCGACCGTCTGCAGCGCCGCCTTCAAGGCGCGGTCGAACTCTTCCTCGGCTTTGGCGTGCTCGTTGGTCGCCTTGGCCGCAGCGCGCGACGCCGACGCCGCTTCGCGCTTGCGCTCTGCCGTTTCGGGCAGCGTCAGCTTCATCTTCAGCAGCGCGTCGGCGGTCTCGTTCAGCGACTTGGCGTAGGCGCGCTCCTCGGCTGCGGCCTTCTTCGCGGTCTCGCCGCCCCGCTTCCGGAACTCAGCCGCCTCGGCTTCCTGGGCGGCCTGCAGCACCAAGGGATCACCCGCGAGGCCGAACCCAACGATAGCCCCGTAACGCCTGGCTGGAGAGGCCGCTTTCTCCGCCGCGGCGTCCGACTCCTTGGCCCGCGCCTCGGCTTCGGCCGCCGCGCGCTTGAGGATCGAGACCGTCAGCAGGCGCTCAAGCTCGGCACGCCGCACCGCCGCCCTGCCCGCCTGATCGTTCGCGTCGATCCCGGCCAGGGTCTCCTTGTACGCGGAGTTCTGGGCGATCAGCAGGTCGTCAAGCGTCTTCGTCAGGCCTGCGTTGGCCACGCCGTACTTCTCGGCGAAGTCGGCCGCGCTCGCGAGAGCGTCGCGGGTCGTGTTCTGGACCTCGGCAAGGCCCTGCGTCGCCTTGGCCGTGGCCTCCATCGCCGCCTTGGTGTCGGCCAGGTGCTTCTGCCAAAGCAGGAACACGCCGGCTACCGCGCCACCAA
Source organism: Phenylobacterium kunshanense (assembly GCF_003254525.1). Lineage (GTDB taxonomy): Bacteria > Pseudomonadota > Alphaproteobacteria > Caulobacterales > Caulobacteraceae > Phenylobacterium > Phenylobacterium kunshanense. The sequence continues at coordinate 462,013 of NZ_QFYS01000001.1, read as the reverse complement.
TGGCGATGATCCCGCCCCAGGTTTTCAGGAACCCGCCGACCGATCCAGCGAGTTCCTTGACTACGGTGTTGAACCCCGCGCCCTGGCCCTTCGCCACCGCGAAGGCGTCGGCGATCTGCGGGCCCTGTTGAATCAGGACCATCATCGGGTTGATGCCGCCGGCAAGGCTGACGCCCACGTCGGCGAACTGCCGCGAGAGGCCAAGGCCGGCGTTCTGCAGAACCTTCGCCGATTGGGCCGCATCCCGTTGAACAGACGCCAGGGCGACCATACCCGCCGACGCGGCCTTTAGCCGGGTCGTGAGATCCCCCATCGAGCGACCGTACTCCGCGCCGGAGATCGCCCCGGCCCTATAGAGGGCCTGCGCCTCCTTCATGAGGCCGGTGAGGCGCTTCTGTTCGGCGTACACTGGCGACAGCGAACTGCGCAGCCGGTCCACGCGGCTCGCCAGTTGCTCGACCGCCTGCGCCTGTTTCCGCGACTCTCGCTGCATCGTGGCCGATGCGTCGCGAAGGCCCGTAGTGAACCGCGCAGAGTCCAGCCCGAGCGAGACTTTGAGGGCGGCGATCGTAGCGTTGGCGGCGGCCATCAGGCGGGCTCCTGCTCATTCGCAGGCGCGAAGTCGGTCCTGCCGCCGACGTGCGCCATACCGGCGGACGCGATCTTCCACGCCTCGGGAGCGCCGATGCCGACGCGGATGAGACTCGCAGCAAGATCTGCAGCCCCGGCAATGTCCGCACACAGCAAGAGGCAGGCTCCCACGCGGCGGTCGACCTCGGCCGCGTCGATGCCGGCGAGTTCAGCCGCGAGGCCGTTGGACACGATCGATGGGTGCACGATCTCGGCCAGGGCGTCGTAGAGGCGTCGCACGCGTGCTGCTTGATCTGTTCTCATGACGCCCGCTCCAGCGCCCCGGCCGCGCCCGTGATGACGGTGTCGGCGAGGTTCTGGACTCGGTGCTCGCCGGGGGGAAGGTGCAGGGGGGTCATGATGCAGGCCCTTCGTAAGGCCAGGCGTAGCCGGTGCCGTCTGTCCGGCGCAGGTCGCCCTTGAGGTCGTAGGTGTATTTCTGGTGGCCGCTGGGGACGGTCGCGAGCGGCTGGCTGGCGCCAGACAGGGTGTAATCCCCACCCCCGCCGGTGAGGCCCTGGTTGTTGTCCGTGTAGGTCGGATCTCCGTCGCCGAAGATTTCCCCGGGACCGGCGCAGAAGCCCGCCCACTCAGATTGCGCCCCGCTGCCTGCCACGCCTTCCGAGCCAGGATCGCGACCGTACATGAGCGCGTTGAACGCCCATCCGGTCTTGAGCCAGGATTTCCAGTTGGCGACCCGGCCGGCGCCTTCCGCGACGTACTCAAACCAGCACGTCTTGATGGCGTAGCGGGCGACGCCCGAGAGTTGCATGCGGATATGCCGCTTTACGCCCTTGAGGCCGCTGACGTCGCAGTAGGCGACATTGGTCGTGGCGGTCGGCGTGGAGCTGCCACCGGTCGCGCTTTGCGGGTGGCCGAAGTAGGTGATGACGCCATTGTCCGCCGCGTTCGTGCTCGATGCGGCGATGTTGAAGAAGATGTCGTCGATCGAGTATTCGGCGATGCTCTGCTCGTAGTGGAAGCCGCGCCCATCCACCGGGAACTCCGTGGCCCCATCCGATGCCAGCGCCAAGGAAGAGCCAGAGGCCGAAAACATCGTCGATCCGACGAGCATCCCTTGGCGATCCGGCTGGCCGCTGCCTTTCGTGAAGAAGTTGAACGAGCCTTTGGCGCAAAGGAACGTGTAGGCGACGACACGAAGGCTAGTGGTTGTCGTGTTGCGGACACCGCAGACGAGGCGCGCGAAGTAGGCCTTCGTCGAAGCCGCCCCGAGCCCGGAAGTCGCCGCCCCCGGGGTGGTGTTGGAGCTGTAGGTGTAGCCGATCAGGTTCGCCCGCGCCCAGTCGTCATCGAACCACGGCAGCGTGCCCGACGTGGTGTCGTGGTTGATCGTGCAGCCCTCGGCCTGGAACACCGTAAGCTCGTTCCCGGCCTGCGATTGGCCCGGTGTGAAGGCGCCTGACGTCCCCGTCCGCACCCACTTCATGTTTCGCCAGATCACGCGCGTCGGGAAAGTGTGCGCCGCAGCCGCCATGCCGAATATCAGGTCGGCGGTGTTGCTCGGGTGCGGCTTGATCTCGCAGCAGGCGGAACCGACAACCCCCGTGAAGTTCCCGGCCTTGTCCAGCGTGATCGGCGAGCCCGTCGTGTTGCGGGCGTAGATCACCCCACTGTCGCAGGTGTTCGACCCGTTGGCGGTGTTGTTCGCAGCCTGAATGGCGTTATAGGCCGCGTGCCAGGAGGGGAACGGGTCGGCCTCCGCCGTCGCCAGCGTCGTGCTCGCCGTGCCCGGCCCCGCCGCCCCGCTTTCCACCACGGCATAGACCCGCTGCCAGGCCGTCGAGCGGATGTTGCGGTACTCCTGCGGATAGCGGGTGTCCTTCGGGTCGCTCTCCAGCGTCGTGCTGTCCAGCGGCGCGGTGCCGATCAGCGGATAGGCCAGGTACTCGTCCCGGCACATCACGCCGTCATTCAGGCCCGTGGTCGAGTAGGTCGCCTCGACGATCTCGGTGTAGGTCAGGCCATCGCCCACGGGATCATAGGCCGTGGTCGCGCTCACCGTCGTGTAGGCGGTGTAATTGTTGCTGGCGTCGCGCCCGCGCACCTTGACCACGTCGAACATGCGCCCGCTCTGGCCGTACAGGTGCGAGACCTTGGCCCGGAAGGTGCGGGTCGAGCCCTCGTTGACGTCGCGCTCCAGATTGAGCGTCTTCACCTCGATGGGCGGGGTGTCGATGTCGAGCGTCGAGGAGTTCGTGATCACGCCAGAGCTGACGTCGCCGCCGCCCGCCGTCGAGTACCAGCCCTCCTCAACCGTGACCGACACGATCTCGGAGGCGGAGAAGATCTGATCGACGTAGCGGCAGACGTCCACGCCATCGGCGGCCAGGGCGTTGGTGCCGTCCGGGTCGTAGTGCAGGACCACCCAGAACTTGAGCTTGCCGGCGGACGGCGTCTCGGTGTGCGGGGTGTTGACGTAGGTGGCGCTCGTCGCCTGTTTCGGCAGGAGGCCGACGCCCTTGAAGACGGTGTCTCGGTCTGCCGCCACCCCGTTCTTGAAGCCGGGGTTCCGCACGCGGACGGAGAACGAGGAGCCCAGCGGGGTTCCCGTCAACTCGTCCGTCACCACCTCGGCAAGGATGCCGTGGCCGTCGATGCCGTAGTCGGTCCCGCCGACGTTCACCGGGTCCAGCGCCGTGGCGCCGACGATGGTCAGGCTGTCGATGTCGGCGAACGAGGACCCGATGCTGACCACGATGGAGAAGGCGCCCAGGCTCGCCGTAAGGCCATCCGCATCCGTGACCGTGATGTCGAGCCCGCTCGCGGTGCCGCTGGTGGTCGGCGTGCCGGTGATCGCGCCCGTCGAGGTGTTGAAGGACAGGCCGTCAGGCAAGGTGCCGGTGAGCGCGTAGGTCTTCGGCGTGTGGCCGCCGGCGCTGGAGGGTGTGAAGCTGTAGGCCGCGCCGACGGTGGCCGCCCCAGGCGTCCCGCTGATCGAAAGCGGCGCGGCGATGGTCGCCGCGGTCCCATTGGCCGTGGTGGGGCCGATGATGTTGGTGGCGCGAACGACCGGCCTGACACCGTTGGCCCCTGCGGCGACGTCGGAAGCGTCGAACGTGACGTTCGGATCGCTGGAGAACGAGCCCACATCCACCCAGCTCGAGCCATTCCAGCGCTGCCGCTTGTATTCGAAGGATCCGCTCGGGAGTCCATCCCACGAACCCGGGGCGATCTCGACCGTTTGCCCCTGGGTGAGCGGCGCCGGGAACGACGGGGCGACCAAATTCACGGGCGCCGACGTCGGAACGGGCCGGGAGGCCGCAGGGAGGATGCCAAGGCCAAGGCTGAGGCGGCGGACCATCAGGCCTGACCCCCGCTGTCGACGATCGCGATGCGGGGCTCGACAGCCGCAGCCGCGTGAGCAGCGGCGGTGGCCGCATAGGCTCGCGCAAGAATGCGAGCCCTCACCTGCGGATCAGTGGCGGCCTCGGCCGCGTCAAAGTCGCGGTTGATGACTTCGAGGCGACCCTCAAGGTCCGCAAGGACGCGTGCGAACTGGACGTCGGCCAGAAGATCGGGCGGAAACACAGAAGATGAGGTCACTGGACGCCTCCTTCAGGCGTGATGGCGGTCAGGTCCGCCGAAGGCGCGCCAAAGCTCGCCGGCAGCAGCCGGCCGCGGCGACGCGCCTGTCGGATTGCGTGGCGGCGCAGTTCCTCGCGGAGTTCGGCCGCACGGGCGCGGTTGACCTCCGCTGCCGCCTTGACCTGGGCGGGCGTCAGGGTCGCCGGGTCAACCTGGCGCTCGACATCGCGCACCGCCTCCGCGGTCACTCGATCAAGTTCGGCGTGAGGGTCGGCCAGGAAGGCGCGGGCGTCGAACCGCATCACGCGTTCCCCATGGCGGGCCCGTCGAGGCGCTCGTCCCGCGGCTTCATGCGGACGACCGCCCCCACGGCCGCGGCGGCTTCGTCCGGGGACATTCCGCCAGCGACGGCAAGGGCGAACGCCTGCGCCCGAGCTGTGAGCCCGGTATCAGCCCCGTTCATGGCGTCGGCGACCTTGGCGCGGATCTCGGATGCGGTGACGGCCATCAGCTTCTCCATTTCCTGGCTTCGAGTTCCGCAAGAGCGCGGGCGTGGGCCGCGTCTCGCGCGTCCTTCTCGGCCTGGGCGGCGAGCTGCGCAGCGGTGCACAGCCTGGCCGGGAGGCGCGCGACATGGCCGCGCTGGCCTGCCGTCCGCTGCCGCGACGCGGCGAGCTCCCGGCCCAGCGCCAGCTCGACAGGGCCAAGCTTGACCGTGTGGCCGGCCGTCGCCGGCGTGATCTTCGCGACATGCGCGCGCCGGCCGTTCTCCGCGGCCCGGACGGCCAGGATTTCGGCCTCCGGCTGAGCAGGCACGCTCACGAGGCTGAGTTCGTACCAGTCCCACTTCACATAGCGGTATCCACCAGTGTCCAGGCGCGTGGTTTCTAGGGGCCGGAAGCCGATTGAGACCGAGCGGCGCAGCCCATGCTTGGTGAGGTGCCACGCCTTGTCGACGAGCGCCTGCGCGTCTCCCGGCTCTTCGATCTTGGGAATGCGAGCCCGGAACCGAATTCCGTCCTTGTTCGCACTCGCCCACTCGACCGCGCCGACCGCCTGGCTGTGGTTGTGGTCTAGGAGCAGCGGAAGGGGCAGCTTGAACTGGGCGCCGAGCGGCTCGACCACATCGGCCATCCGATCAGGCGCCGGCGTCGACGCGATACCCTCGATGACGCGCTCATCTTCGTCGACTGCGCGAAGCATCAGCTCGCTGACAAACCTACGCATGAGGCGCGTCCTTTCCGTCGCGGCCGTGCTTGACCGCGAGCTGCCAGAATTCGGGATTGCTCTCGCCCGGGAGATTGTTCGGAGGCACGCTGCGGAGGGCGACCCACATCGAACCCCCGCGGGTGACGACCGCGCCGGGACCGTATTCGAGAGCGCGTTGGTACGACCCGCACCACTTGAGCGGCGCCTCGGAGATCCTGTCCTCCAATTCCGCGACGCGCTGGCGGAGGGCGCGGACTTCTTCGGCAAGAACGTCCGCGGCCGTCGCCGCATGTCCGAACGCGAGGACGATCCCCTGATAGAGGCCGGCCATAGCATTGCGCCCATAGGACGCGACCACGGCTCGGATAGCCTCATCGGCGGCGGCGAGCCGCTGGTGATCATCGGCTTCGATCTCAGGGCCATCCCCGAGCTTCACCGGCGCCGGCGGCCAAGCCTTTGGGAGCACAACGCTTGGCACCGCCGCCTTGGTGGCGGCCTTCCGGGATGGCGTGGGCGGATCGGCGATCCCGGCCTCGAGCCGGGCCTGGCGATCGTAAAGAGCCGGGAGCGTCGCCTGCAGGTCGCGGATAGCGCCGAGCCACGCATCGCCACGGGCGATAAGTTCGGCGGCGGGAGCGGTGTCGATCTTGCGCTGAAGCTCATCGATGCGGCGTTCGCGCTCGCCGATCTCGCGCGCGACGTCCGCCAGGTGGCCGGCGGGGAGTTTCACGACGCGGGGCGTTCGGGTGGACATGACACGAGTGTCGGCGCCCCTCTGCGTCGTGCCAACACGCAAGGTGACGCTCAGGGGGGCTCATCGTCACCTTGGGCGAACCGCCCATACCGCGCCCGTCTTGTCCCTCCCTTCCCGAACGATGCGCCGCCCGCGGAGGCTCAGCCCCTCTAAGTGGCGGAACCGGCACCCCAGGCGTTGGGCGGTAAGAGGCTCGCCCACCGCACCGATGAGAGCCGCGCGGAGCGTCACCAGCGCGTCGGCCAGTTCAATCAGCCGAGCCGTCGACGTGCTGCGATCGCCCCGAACGGCAGCGACCGCCGCGAGCATCTCGGCGTCCTCGTCCGTGGCGCCGGCGAGCTGGGCTTGGGCCCACTCAAGCGCATCCGCCAGCCGCGCGGCCAGGCCATCGCCTGAGCGGCGAGCCTCAGCGATCAGCGCGGTAGCTGGGGCGAGAGCGGCCGGGGGCATTGGCTACGCCGCACCTCCGCCGATCATGATCGGCTCAGGGAGGAACGCCGTCTCGTCAAGCCGTTCCGCCTCACCTTCGGCGAACAGGTCGAGCCGTTGCAGGTAGGCAGCCTGCGATTCAAACGTCGGCGGGTCGTCAGGGTCGACGCCGGTCACCGCGAGCGGCTGCCAGGCCGGCGGTCGGAAGTTGGCTTCGCGCGGGCCTTGGGCGCCGAAGTAGCGGTCGCCTACCTGCGGCGCCGGCGAGCCGTAGTAAGCGGCCAGTTCGCGCGTCAGCCACGACTTCGGAACGCCCAGCTCCAGATCACTCGCGACGGAAGGCAGAGCCGCCATCGGGTCCCCGACCCCGCCCACGCGAAGCCGTGGCTCCGGCGCGTCGTAGCGCCACCAGCAGCGAGGGCGCGTGCCCGGCCGCTCCACCACCCAGCGGCCGAGGACGTTCTGGCCAAGTGTCTGCCAGAGGTTGCGCGTGTATCCTCCGCCGCGCGCCTCGCCTCCGAAGCCGAGGCCGAAGTCGCACTCAAGCATCCAGTGTTCAAAGGGCCGCTGGCCCTCCTCAGGATCGAGCGGCTGATCGTTGAGGAACGCCCACTGCGCCGGCGTCACGGTCGGCGCATGGATGCGGCGACGGTAGGTTCTGTTCGTCGGCATCAGCGGCCACCAGACGGGCGGCCGGGTCGGTCGCGCAGCGGCTCAAGGTCGAGGTGGAGCGCCTTCAATGCTGCCAGCATTCCAGCGCGTGCATCCTTTTCCAAACCACACGCCGGGTTGATCTTCACCTGACCGTATCGATCCGTGACGCACTCGCCGTGCTGCCGGATCGCCACCTGAGCGGCCCGGACGCGGTCCAGGCACTCCGCTGCAGTTCCCAGAAGCGCGAGGCCCGCAGGGTCCGTGATCCCGTACTCTCGCGCCACGTCACGCCAGAGCAAGGCGCCGTCCGGCCCAAGGTGAGCGGGCGGTTCCGGCTGGTCGGCGGCAAGTCGTAGGTGCTTCAAGTTCATCTCAAATCCTCAATTCCGTAAATCTGTGCCGCCCCCGCTGGTCCGAGCCGGTCGGCGGCGACACGATTTTGACCCCCGCCCCCGGGGGGGGCGGACCTAGCCTGCCCGCTCATGCCGCACGCCGCTCCACGCGCTCGCGGTGGCGACGCACCATGGCAACGATGCCGAGCCTGCTCTGCAGGGATGCACGGGCTTGCTCGCACGCGGCCAATACCTCCGCGATGCTGGGCGCGAAGGTCGACTTCCTCACGATCTGGCCGCAGGCCTCGGCCAGCACGGTCGGGCTGTACCCGTCGCTCACCACGTAGTGCAGCAAGCTATCTGCGTAGGCTCCCAGGTCGACCGGGCGGGCGTTCGGGAAGGCCGCGAGCATTAGGCCGATCATCGCCCGGGCGTCTTGCCTGTCAGGAGGAGCCAGAGCGGCTCGCCGGATCTCCGCCTCGTAGGCGTCCAGTGCCTCGACCGTGGGGAAGTCGGCCAGGAGCTGCTTCGCCGCGGCCGGTTGGTCCTCGCGGCGGACGTTATCGAACTCGGCCCGGTTGAGCAGGTCTCTCAGATCGGTCCAGGGCTCGCCCCTCACAGCGGCAAGGTGCTTTGCGTCGAGTGCCTCCAGCGCTCGGCCGACGTCCCGGCGGCCGGCGGGCGCCGGAGTTCGTGCACGTGTGGTCAGGGCGTTCATCTGTTGGCGATCCCTTGGAGGGCCCAATCGATGGGCGATGCGGGTTGTGGTGACGCGGCGCGGCGTTCGCGGGCCATGCGGAGGCCGTTCAGGGTCCAGGTGGTCCAGCTTGCCGGCCACGAGGCAGACAGCGTTCCGCGGGCCTCGTGGTAGGCGCGAAAGCGCTCGCTCTCGTCGGCCAGGTCGACTGGCAGGCCCTCAGCCTCGAACCGGTCACGCATCCGCATGAGGGCGGCGGCGTCGGGAAAATTCGCCGGCAATGACGAGCGCGGCTTGCTGGGCGAGCGCGCGCGCCGTGCGCGTGACTCACAGGGTTCTATTTCAATGGGTTCCTTCATAGGGTTTGTCGCCCCTTCCGGTGGGGGTTTTCGATCCCCAACGGTGGGGGTTTTCATTCCCGGACGGTGGGGGTTTTGCGCGCCAAAAGGCAGCCTCTCGCGTGGGGGTTTGTGGCCCGAAACCCCCTCTCCTGCGTGGCCCTTTCCGAGCGATAGCGGGCCGTCAAAGCGGTACCGGGTTGTGTTGCCGCGACCGTCACGCAGTTCCGCAGTGACGTACCCCGCGAGCTGGATCCGGGCCCGGCGAACGGACTCCGGCTTCCCTCCGGCCTCACGCGCCAGCGTGGTTTGCGCCGGCCAGGCCTCGATCAGCCCGGTAGAAGCAAAGACCTCGCGACTGGCGTAGCGCAGAAGTAACAGACCGGCGACGCGCGCCGCGAAGGGCGACACAGCGGGGTCTCGTAGGATCGCCTCGAGGATCACGAGGCGACGCGCGGTGAAGCCGTCGACACTCACACTACCTCCCGATTGGTCGGCGGTTGGCGTCGGCGTATTGCTGCAACGTCCGGGCTAGGGCCCGGGCCTCGCCGATGTCATCAAATCGGGCGACGTCGTGCATGACCGCGTCGTCAGGGTCGGCGCCGAGCTCGGTCCTGAAGACGAGCCAGGGCTGGCGTGATGCCGAGGCAATGCGGATCACACCGAATGCGGGCGGTCGGGCGTCCATAGCGTCACGCTGCCTCGCCTGCGCCCGAGAAGAGCGCCTTCAGTCGGGCCACCTCGGCCGCAGGCACGCGGCGCAGGCCGCCGAATTCGACGACGCGGACGTGGCCGCGATCCACCGCCGCTAGGAAAGTCTTGTAGCTGGCGCCAACTTCCGCCGCTGCCGCGGGGATGCTGTAGCCCGCGCCGCTCCGGCGCTTTGAAGTCACTTCCGACACGCGAACCTCCTCTCAAGTCAGCTCAAATCACCTAATGGGACTTAGAGATGATACGGTTTGCGCTAGCGCACAAGAACGTATCTTGCGGAATGTAAGGGAGGGGAGTAAGCAAGGGGTGGAGTGGCAAGCGAGCGGCAAATGCGAGCAAGAGAACTGTTGTATTTCGAGGGCCGCAGTTGGCCCGCCGCCGACGCGACGCTTTCCTCAGAGGGGGCGGTCTTTCGCGATGCGTCGGGGGCTGCGTCAGCGCCGATGTTCGTCATCAGCGCCACCGGTAAGGGGCGGGCTTATCGAGTGCGCCACCCGGAAGGCTGGTGGCGTGATCTGTCCGAGCTGCGCCCCTCGGATCTGGACCGGGCTTTGAGTTTTGTTCGCCGCCGGGGTGATCCTCTTGATCGGCCGCAAGACAGGCCCGACCGTCCGAATGACCAGCTCGTGGGCCTCTCTAGAGGGCGCCCCACCTTCACGCTGGGCTGGCAAGAGATCAGTTCCCGTCTTCGCGAGGCCGCTCAGGCTTGGGAGCCTCGTGATGACTTTCAGCCGAGTGCATTCCTGGGCGACGAAGGGCGCTCTCGCGACTTTCTCGCGCGCCTGCCGAAGGGCTGGGACGAAGACCTAGGCGTCGACCACAGCGGCCTTGAGCCCATCGTCACGGCCAAAACGCTGGAGGCTTATCTCTACGCAGCGGCGGCGGCGTCTCTGCGCCAAGCACGGCCGATGCGCCGGTGCGCCTACTGCACATCCTGGTTCAACATCAACCATCCGCGGGCGGAGTTCTGCTCGGCTTCCTGCCGCGCCGCCGCGGGCAACAACAGGACTTCACCCCATGGCTTCAACCCGAAAGATCACGACGCGCGCGGGCTCGATCCGCTGGGAAGCCCGGTGGCGGGAGACGGGCCCGGGCGGCAAGAGAATCGACCGCAAGGCCAACTTCCCGACGGAGCGCGAGGCGAAGGCCCACGCTCGAAAGATGGAGGCGGAGCGCGAAGGCCGCGGAATCGGCGACCCGAATAAGCACACGGTCGCCTCGTACCTGAAAGGCTGGCTTGCCCACCTGGAAGCGCGGCAGGATCACGCCCCGACGACGCTGGCCGGCTATCGGCGTCATGCTGAGATGGCGATCCACCACATAGGCCACGTGGCCCTTGAGAAGCTCGCGCCGTTGGACCTCGATCGGCTCTACGCCGTTCTCATGGCTGAAGGGGGGAAGCCCCGCGCCGACGGTAAGCCGTCACGCCCCCTGTCTCGCCAGTCGGTCCTTCACGTTCACAGGTGCCTTCACACGGCGCTTCGCCAGGCCTGCCGGTGGCGGCTGATCGGATCCAACCCGGCGACCGATGCCTCGCCCCCATCCGTGCCGTTCAAGCCTTCGCGGGGTTACACTAAGGACGAGATTGCCCGCCTTATGGAGGCCGCCCAGGGTGATGCGGAAGGCTACTGCGCTCAAGCGGTGCTTCTGACTACTGGCTTGCGGCGTAGCGAGCTGCTGGGCTTGGCTCTCGACACCGTGGATCTCGACGCCGGGATCATCACCGTGCGGCGAACGGTGACAGAGGTGAATGGGCGCCCGGTCGTGCGCGAGATTGCGAAGTCAAAGACCTCGATGCGGACCCTCTCAATCCCCTCCCCGGTCGTCGCGCTTCTCCGTCAGCAGAAGGCCCGCGTGCTTGAAGCCGCGATGGCATGGGGCGCCGAGTACAGCCGGGAGCCCATGTACCTGTTCCCGGGTCTGGCAGGCGGGCCGATGCCACCGATGGCGCTGACGCTCAAGCTGCGCCAGTTTCGGCGCCGGGCCAAGGTCGAGGATGTTCAGCCGGTCCACGGGTGGCGACATGCAGCGGCGACGTTGATGATTGCGGATGGCGCGGACGTGAAGACTGCGCAGGCCCGGCTCGGTCACTCCACGCCGGTCATCACTCTCCGCCTCTATGCGGACAAAGTGGACGATCGCGACGTGGCCGCGGGAGAGGCGCTGGCAAAGTACCTGTAACGATCGATGAGGCCACCGCGAGGCCACAAGAGACGCGGGAAACTAAGGAAATGCGAGGTAACGCGAGGGTGAGGACGGGCGCACATTTCCTCGCCGCGTCAATGAGTTGGGGGATCGAGCGGAAAGCGCGGGCACGTGAGGGAAACCACCTGCGCGGTCTTGAAAACCGCCGTAGGTGGAAGCCTACCGTGGGTTCGAATCCCACCCCGTCCGCCAGCATCCTTTCGATCAGTTGGCGCTCTTTTCGACCTTGGTCGAGAGACGCGGGCGCGCGTAGGCGTGGCGCTCGAACCGGATCGTATCTGGCAGGAAGAAGCCGAAGCTGGGACGGTAGTCGTAGATCACGTCGGCGACGATGGCGCTCTCGTTGGCGGCCAGGTAGCCGCTGGGCACCGAGGGCGTGTCGCTCCCCGAGTAGTCCCGCTTCGCCGTCCAGTCCAAACTGACGCTGCCGCTCCCGTTGGCGACGAGGCTGGACACCCGCTGCTGCAGGCTGGCGCTCGGGAACGGATGGATCATCACCGTCGAGGCCGAGAGGATGTCGGTCAGGTCGGCGTCGGTCACGGTTCTGCCCTGGGCCGTGATGTCGGCCATGGTCGCGGCGATGTGGGCCACCGCCCGCTGCGCCTGGTAGACCTGCAGCGCCTCTGCCGCCGCGATGTTCAGCATGAAGATCATCGGGAAGATCAGGGCGAACTCGATAGCCGCCGCCCCCCGGCGGTCGGTGGCGGCCTCGCGAAGGATGCGGATCATTCGTAGGGCTCGTTCTTGAAGGCGACGCGCGAGCCGAGGGTCACCTCCATCGGGCCCTCCCGACCATAGGCGGTCGCCAGGAATGGGGTCATGAGCGGCCAGCGGTAGTTGACCTTCACGACGATGATGTCGCCTGCCTGCCCCCTGTTGAATTGGCCGTCCGGCTGGTCGGCCGCCACCGCGTTCGCATCGCTGAAGCGCGTGAACCGCTGCACGCCAACGGTCACGCGGTCGCGACAGGAGGCATATCTGCCCCCGATCCGTTCACAGATCTGGATCTCGAAAGCGTCGGCCGAGGTCGCGCCCTCGTCGCGTCCGGTTCGCAAGAGCCGGGACGTTTCGACGACGGCATTGTCCAGCCCGCTCGACATCATGCCGAGCATGCCGATCTCGAGAAGTGACATCAGGGCGAAGAACATGACGGGGGCGACGAAGGCGAACTCGATCGCCGTCGCACCGCGCTCGTCGCGCCCGATCCTGAAAAGAGCAGCCTTTCGCGACATGGGGACACCGTCGCAGGGCTGGGAAAACAACTCGTGGGAATTTAGAGTGAATGTAAGTTAACTACCTGGAATAAGCTGAGATTATCCGTCCCGGCCTATCCATCGAGCGAAGTTTCAATCTCGCCAGGATGGGTCTCATGAGCAGGTCGCGTATCGCCGGACTTCGGCGTCTGGTCCGCCCCCTCGACGACCGTGGGAACGTGGCGCTCGTGGCGGCGCTAGCCATGGGGCCGATTTGCGTCGCAGGTCTGGGCGCCATGGACCTTGCGCGGGTCTCAAGCGCGCGGTCCCAACTTCAGGACGCGCTGGACGCCGCTGCGCTGGCGGCCGCCCGAACCAACGCCACCACACCCGAGGAATTGAAGGTCGCGGGTGACCGCTACCTCAAGCAGAACCTCAGGGAGCTGAGCACAGACTTCGAGCTGACGAGCACCTCTTTCACCTTCGGCGAGAAGGGGGAGGTCGTGGCGTCAGCTCGTCTCGAGGTCACGCCGTTCGTCGCCGGCCTCGTCACCGGAGGCGCGATGGGGGTCAGCGCCTCGGCCGAGGTTGTCCGCGCGGACCAGAAGCTCGAGATCGCCCTCGTGCTCGATACGACCGGATCCATGACCGAGGGCAGCAAGCTGTCGGACATGAAGCGGGCGGCGAAGCAGTTCATCACCTTCATGGAGGAGGTGTCGGAGAAGGCCGTCGAGCCCGACGCGATCAAGATCGGCCTCGTTCCCTTCGCCAATGCGGTGCGTGTCGACGAGTCGGCCTACCGCTACTCGACCTGGATCGATCAGAGCGGGGCCTCGCCCATCAACAACGAGATCTTCACGACCTCGACCGGCACCCAGTTCGCGAACCGCTTCAACCTGTTCTCGCAGCTCGGCACGAGCTGGAGGGGCTGCGTCGAGATGCGCAAGGCGCCCTACGACGTGCAGGATACTCCGCCCACCACGGGCGCGACGCTCTACACCCCCTACTTCGCCCCGGACGAGCCGGACGTCCAGACGTCGGGCTATGGCCGCGACTATCAGAACGACTACGTGCCGGACAACACCAGCAACTCGAACTGGCGCGTCCGCCAGGGCATGGTGAACAAGTACACCGGCAACCGGAAGGGTTCGATGTCCACGACATTCGGCCCCAACCGCGGCTGCGGCGTTTCCCGGATGATGCGCTTGACCACGAACTACGACTCGCTGCGGACGGCCATCGACGCGCTGTCGGCGACCGGGAACACCAACATCCCGATCGGCATGTCCTGGGGCTGGAACATCGTGGCCCCGCACGCGCCCTTCGCGGACGGCGCCGCTTACACCGAGAAGGGACACAAGAAGGTCATCGTGCTGATGACCGACGGCGACAACACCATGGACCAGCGCGACACGCCCAATGACGGCAGCTACGCGGGGACCGGCTACATCTGGCAGGGCCGCGTGCTCAAGGCCAACGGCGCGCCGTTGCAGCAGGGCGCATCCTCGGAAGATCGTACGGCGGCGCTGGATTCGCGCCTGGCTCTGGTCTGCGAGAACATGAAGGCCAAGGGCATCGACATCTACACGGTGCGGGTGGAGGTCGACTCCGGCTCCAGCCAGTTGCTCAAGACCTGTGCGACCGCGGACGACTACTTCTACGACGTGAGAAGCTCGTCGGACCTCACGAACGTCTTCCAGAGCATCGCCGGCCAGATCGCGGCGCTGCACCTGTCCAAATGACGCCCAGGCGGCGGCGCTCCGACGGGCGCCGCCGCTATAGGCCTTGGCCCCAGGCTGGTGTATCCGGCCTGGATGCCCCCCCTAGAGATCCTGGTCGACGCGCGCGGGCACCGATGTCCTGTGCCGACCCTCCGCTTGCGCCGCGCCCTGGAGCAGGCGCCGCCGGGCGCGCACATCCGCCTCCTGGCTGACGACCCCCTCGCCCGGATCGACGTCCCTCACTTCGCCGGCCAGGCCGGCGTGCGCCTGATCGATCAGGCCGACGTGGACGGCGCGCTCAGCTTCCTGGTGGCGAAGGACTGACGCCTGCCGGCCCTTGGGTCGAGGCCAGGGGCACCCGCCGGCTATGCAGGGCAAGTTCGACCTCCGTGGCGAGGGCTCCCCCGAAGAAGAGCGCGTTCACGTTCCACGAAAGCCAGATCAGGAAGATCACCACCGTCGCCACCGAGCCGTAGGTGGCGCCGAGTTCCGCGATCTGCTCGACGTAGAAGCCGAGCGCCCACGAGGCGAAGATGCAGAGCGCCGCTGCGGCCACGCCGCCCAGTCCCGAGGCCCGCCAATCGACGGGCTCTCGCGACATCGCCCAGCGGTAGATCAGCGTCATGCCGGCCACCATGCCCGCGCTGGCCCACGTCCACTCGCTGTATAGCCACGGCGCACCCCGCAGCGGACGGAGCTCGAATGTCTCCCCGAAGATGCGGAAGGCGAAGAAGACGATCGAAAGCACGCCCAATGCCGCGATGGCGGCGATCAGCACGGCCAGAGCCAGCAGGTTGAAGCTGACGAAGCCCCGCGGATTGTCCTCGTCGTGGATGAACGAAAGGCCGGCGAGCAGAGCCTTGAAGCCGCGATGCGAGGCGTAGCCGCCGATGATCAGCGCCATGCCGCTCTGGAAGGAAACGGCGACAGGCGCCTGAGCCAGGCGGACCAACTCGTTCTGGAAGATCAAACGGGCGGCGTCGGGCATGACACGGGCCATCGCTTCGCCCTGGCGCGCCACCTGTGCGGGGTCGGCGAGCACGCCGTAGAGCCCCATGACGATCGCGATGGCCGGGAAGATCGCCAGCATGATGAAGAACGAAACGCCGCCCGTGTAGAGCATCACGTCGCGTCCCCACAGCCGGGACAGCGCCTTGCCGAGGACGGTCAGGACAATCCGCAGGATGTGGATCGGGTCCCAGTCCCGGGCCCGGAAGCTCCGGATGATCTCAAGGGGCGTCATGCGCGCGGAGGGTGGTGACCGACTCACGGAGTGGCAAGCCGCCAAAAGGATAACGGC
The DNA here is from genome assembly GCF_003254525.1 of Phenylobacterium kunshanense. GTDB lineage: Bacteria > Pseudomonadota > Alphaproteobacteria > Caulobacterales > Caulobacteraceae > Phenylobacterium > Phenylobacterium kunshanense. The sequence continues at coordinate 446,294 of NZ_QFYS01000001.1, read as the reverse complement.
GCGCCACCCGGGTTAGTAGGTGGCGCGCCGCCGATGGGCGTGTCGTTCCATCCGGACCGTTCGCCGCTTCGAGGGACGGGAGAGCGCGACGACCGATCCGACCGTCAGTCTCCGCCCCGGCGGCTGAACCACACCTGAATGCCGCCTTCAGGTACGCGGTTGTTAAGGCTCAGCTTGTTCAGGCCAGCGCGGCGATCTCAGCCTCGGAGAAGCCCCACTCGGCGAGCGCCTCCTGGGTGTGGGCTCCGATGGCCGGTGGCGGTCCCTGGATCTTGCCCGGCGTGGCGGAGAATCGCGGCGCCGGCGCGGGTTGTATCACACCGGCCACTTCCACGAACGTCTCGCGGGCCACGTTGTGCGGATGCTTTGGCGCTTCGTCGAGGTCGAGCACTGGGCCGAAGCACACGTCGGTGCCCCCCATGATCTCGGTCCATTCGTCCCGGGTCTTGGTGGCGATCACCTTGGCCAGCTTCTCGCGCAGCTGGGGCCACATGGACTTGTCCATCTGGCGCTGGAATTCGGGATCGGTGATGCCGGTCTTCTCCAGCAGCAGCGCGTAGAACTGTGGCTCGATCGAGCCGATCGAGACCCACTTGCCGTCGCTGCACTGGTAGGTGTCGTAGAAGTGCGCGCCGCCATCCAGCAGGTTGGAGCGCCGCTCCTCCTGCCACATGCCCGCGCCCTTGAAGCCATAGAACATGGCCATCAGCGAGGCGGCGCCGTCGCTCATGGCGCAGTCGACGACCTGGCCCTTGCCGGTCTCGCGGGCCTGGACGATCCCGGCCAGCAGACCGAACGCCAGATAGAGCGCGCCGCCCCCGAAGTCGCCCACCAGGTTCAGCGGCGGAACCGGCTTGTCCTTGGTGCCGATGGCGTGCAGCGCGCCTGTGATGGCGATGTAGTTCATGTCATGGCCGGCCGCCTGAGCGTAGGGGCCGGTCTGGCCCCAGCCGGTCATCCGGCCATAGACCAGCTTCGGGTTCCGCTTGAGCGCCACGTCCGGCCCCAGGCCCAGGCGCTCCATCACGCCGGGACGAAAGCCCTCGATGATGCCGTCAGCCTTTTCCATGAGCTTGAGGCAGGCCTCCACGGCGTCGGGACTCTTGAGATCGAGCGCCACGGAGCGCCGGCCGCGCGACGTGACGTCGGACGGCGCCCCCCGGCCCTGCCCCTTGCGGTCCACCCGAACAACGTCGGCGCCCAGGTCCGACAACAGCATGCCGCAGAACGGTCCCGGCCCGATGCCGGCGAATTCCACGATCTTCAGGCCGGTCAGCGGACCCTGGCGCATTGCGTCTTCTCCCAAGAAAGCTTTCGTCGATCTAAGCGGCTTGCCCTTCGGTCAGCCAACCCCGTCGGGTCAGCCGCCCCCCGGCAGGGACTGTCCGTCATCAACGGTGATCACGCTGCCGGTGATCGCGCTGGCTCCGGGGCCCACGAGCATCAGCACCGCTTCGTCCAGCTCCGACGCATCCATCAGGCGGCGTCGGGGGAAGCCCTTGAGCTGCTTCTGGCCGCCTTCGGTGGGCCACCACGAGGCATTGATGTCGGTCTCGATGTAACCTGGGCAGAGCGCGTTCACGGCGATCCCCCGGCGAGCCCACTCGCGGGCCAGGCTGCGCGTCAGCATGGCGACCGCCGCCTTCGAGCCGCAGTAGGCGGACAGGCCGGGCAGCACGGTGTGGCTGGCGATCGAAGCAATGTTGAGGATTCGTCCCTCGACGCCCGAGGCGATCATGCGCCGGGCCGCTTCCCGGGCGGCGAAATAGGTCCCCCGCACGTTGACGTCAAAGGTGCGGTCGAACTCCTCGATCGACAGGTCGAGGGCCAGCCCCTCTCCCCCGACCCCCGCGTTGTTCACCAGGATGTCCAGGCCGCCGAGCTCTGCGATGGCGCGGTCGAGGCTGGGACCGATCGACGCGGCGTCGGCGACGTCCAGCGGCAGGGCGACGGCTCGGCCGCCGCCTGCGTTGAGCTCGTCCGCCAGGGCTCGGATGCGCTCTTCACGCCGCGCCGTCAGCGCCACCGCGGCGCCATGGCGGCTCAGGAGCCGCGCGAAGTGTTCGCCCAGGCCGCCGCTCGCGCCTGTGATGAACGCCGTCTTCCCCGTCAGAATTCCCGCCAAGGTTCCCCTCCCTGCGACAATGAAACCCTTCCGCAACCTGCGAAGGGATATGGAACAACTCTACCGGCCCTGGGTGATTCCGTGCTTAGGACGGACAGGGCGCTAACGGATGGGGATATGGCGGCAGGGATCCAGGCGCGAGTCCTGATCGTCGCGCGTGACGATTCCACGGCTGGTCCCCTCGCGGAGGGGCTGGACCGCCTTGGCTGGCGCACCGTGACGGCGCGCAGCGAGGCTGCTGCGGCTGTCGCGCTCGCCGATCTGCAAATCCAGGCCGCCATCGTGGATCTGTCCGCGCTGGAAGGAGAGGCGGAGGGGCTTCCCGATCGTCTCAGAGCCGCCTGCGCGCCCCGCCATCTGCCGGTCATCGCCATGGGCGCGCCGGACCCGTTCCAGAATGACCGCGGCTACGACGTGACCCTGGCCGCGCCGTTGCACCCGGCCCAGGCCGCCATGCGCCTGGAAACGCTGGTCCGCACCGCCGTCGCGGAAGAAGAGTTCGAAGTCCGGCTGGAGACCTTCACCGAGCGTGGCCATCCGCTGGATCCTCCCGAGACCGACTCCACGCCTTATCGCGTGCTGGCCATCGGCGAACCGGCCCCGCAGTTCCTGGCGCTATCCAACGCCCTGGCCCGCAACGGCGCGGAGGTGGTGGGCGCCTTCACCGCGTTCACGGCGTTCGACTACCTGCACGAGCGCCAGTTCGACGCCGTCGTGCTGTGGGCCGGAGAAGCGCCGCAGGAGGCGTTGTCCATAGCCGCGGGCCTCCGCCGGAATACACGCCTCTACCACACCCCCGCCCTGCTCTACATGCGCGCGGAATCGCCGGTGACGGCGTCCGAGGCCTACCATCGCGGCATCTCCGATGTGGCCTCGCCCGAGACGCCGGAGAGCGAGACGGCGCTTCGGGTCGTGGAACTGGCGCGCGCCTATCGACGGCAGAAGGCGATCCGCTCTGCGCTCGAACAGGCCCGAAGCTCAGGCCTCATGGACGCCGCCACGGGCCTCTTTACGCGCGACCTGTTCGCCAGCCACCTGGTGCGCCTCGCGCGCCGCGCCCGGGAGCGCAACCGGCCGCTGAGCGTCTGCATGCTGAAGGTTTCCGAGAAGCCGGAGCTGAAGGCGCCTCGGGCCGGCGGCTGGGTCGCCCGCGCCGTCCCACAGATCGGCTCCATGATCGGTCGCCTGGTCCGGGTGGAGGACACGGCCGCGCGGCTTGCCCCCGAGGTCTTCGCCCTGGCGCTGCCGGCGACCCCCCTGCACGCCGCGCGGGCCGCCGGCGAGCGGATCGCGGCCGTCATCGGCTGCACGGCGTTCGAGGCCGGCCAAGGCGCGACGCCGTTCGTCGTCGAGTTCGATCTCGGCGTCGCCGAGATCACCTGCCCCGAGGGCGTCGGCCTCGCGCTGGAGCAGGCCGCCGCCATGGCGCACGGCCGCAAGGCCAGCTAGGGCACAGCCTACTTCTTGGCAGGCGCGGCCGCGGGCGGACGGGCCGCCGCCGCGAGCCGCTGGCCGACCGCTTGGTATTCCTTGGTGCGCGCGCTCAGTTCGCTGCCGCAGCGTTGCAGCTCCGCCTGCGCCTGCTTAGGCTGGAGACGGGTGGCCTCGGCCTTCATCAGACCCTCAATGCGCGCGGTCGGCCCCCGGGCGGTCAGTCGCCCCAGGTAGTAGAACATCCCCTTCGAAGCCTGCTCGGCCTGCTTAGGGTCGCGCGCGACGACCTGCAGGACCATCAGGCACCGGACGTCGGCCGAGTCTGCGGCGCCGCCGGCCTGGGCGAACGCCGGCGGCGCGGCCGTCGAGACGGCAAGCGCCGCGGCAAGGGTCGTGACAGCGTAGCGCATCGGGAATTCCTCTCTCGAGCCGCGCGAACGCGCTCAGGCGGCCAGCTTGGCCAGTTCGGACAACACCTTTTCGGCCGCATCAAGGCGCTGCCGGGGTGTCTCCCATTCGCCCTTCACGACCACCTTGTGGTCCGGGCGCAATTTCCAGGCCACGGCGTTCTTTCCGACGAACTGGACGAGGCCCATCGGGTTCTTGAAGTCGTCGTTCCTGAAGGTGACCACGGCCCCCTTCGGCCCCACGTCGATCTTGGCGACGTTGGCCTGGCGGCACAGTCCCTTGATGGCCACGACCTTCAGGAGCTGGTCCGCCTCGGGCGGTAGCGGACCAAAGCGGTCGATGAGCTCGGCCGCCAGCGCCTCCCGATCCTGCGCCTTCTCGGCGTCCGAGATCCGGCGATAGAGGGCCAGGCGCACGTTCAGGTCCGGCACATATTCGTCGGGTATGAGCACTGCGGCGCCCGTGTTGATCTGGGGCGACCAGCCGCGATCCGGGACGAGCGCGTCCACGTCGGCGCGCGCCTTCAGCTCGTTCACGGCGTCCTCCAGCATCTGCTGGTAGAGCTCGACGCCGATCTCCTTGATGTGACCCGACTGTTCGTCGCCCAGCAGGTTGCCGCCGCCTCGGATGTCGAGGTCATGGCTGGCAAGCTGGAAACCCGCCCCCAGACTGTCGAGGGACTGCAGCACCTTCAGGCGCTTCTCTGCCGACAGGGTGATCTGCTTCTCGGCGGGCGTCGTCAGATAGGCGTAGGCGCGAGCCTTGGATCGCCCCACCCGCCCGCGGAGCTGATACATCTGGGCCAGGCCGAACATGTCCGCCCGGTGGATGATCATGGTGTTGGCGGTCGGGATGTCGAGGCCGCTCTCCACGATCGTGGTCGAGAGCAGGACATCGTACTGCCCATCGTAGAAGGCGGTCATCACCTCCTCGAGTTGGGTCGGCGCCATCTGGCCGTGGCCGACGACAAACTTCACCTCGGGCACTTGCTCACGCAGGAACCGCTCCAGCTCGGGCAGGTCGTTGATCCGGGGGCAGACGAAATAGGCCTGGCCGCCCCGGTACTTCTCCCGCAGCAGCGCCTCGCGGATCACGACCGGATCCCAGGGGGTGATGTAGGTGCGGACCGCCAGGCGATCGACCGGCGGGGTCGCGATGATCGACATCTCGCGGATGCCGGACAGCGACATCTGAAGGGTGCGCGGAATCGGCGTCGCGGTGAGCGTGAGCATGTGCACGTCGGCGCGAAGCTCCTTGAGCTTCTCCTTGTGCTTCACCCCGAAGTGCTGCTCCTCGTCGACGATCACGAGGCCCAGTTCCTTGAAGCTGACCTGCTTCGACAGCACGGCGTGCGTTCCGACGACGATCTCGACCTCGCCGTTCGCCAGCCCATCGCGGGTTTCTGAGGCTTCCTTCGCCGGGACCAGGCGCGACAGGCGTCGGACCTTGACCGGCCAGCCTTCGAACCGTTCGGAGAAGGTCTTGTAGTGCTGCCGGGCGAGCAAGGTTGTCGGCGCGACGATGGCCACCTGCTTGCCGCTCATGGCGACCACGAACGCCGCCCGCAGCGCCACCTCGGTCTTGCCGAAACCGACGTCGCCGCAGATCAGGCGGTCCATGGGTTTGCCGGCGCCCAGGTCCTCCAGCACGTCGCCGATGGCGGCGAGCTGGTCGTCGGTCTCTTCGTAGGGGAACCGGGCGCAGAACTCGTCGAACAGGCCCTGCGGCGGCTCGGCGGCCTCGGTCTGCCGCATGGCCCGCTCCGCGGCGATGCGGATGAGGCCGTCGGCCATCTCCCGCAGGCGTTCCTTGGCCCTCGCCTTCCGCGCCTGCCACGCCGCGCCGCCCAGGCGGTCCAGCTGGACCCCCTCGCTGTCTGCGCCATAGCGGGTGAGCAGGTCGATATTCTCGACCGGCAGATAGAGCTTGGCCTCGCCGCCGTACTGGAGTTCCAGCGTGTCGTGCGGAGCGCCCTGGACGTCCAGCGTCTTCAGGCCCTCGTAGCGCCCGATACCATGGTCGATGTGGACGACCAGGTCCCCGGGCGTCAGCGCCGAGGCTTCCGCCAGGAAGTTCGACGCCCGCCGCCGTTTGCGAGGCCGGGCCAGCCGGTCGCCGAGGATGTCGGTCTCGGAAACGACCGCCAGGGTCTCGGTCTCGAACCCGGCGTCCAGAGGCAGCACCACGCGCTGCGGGGTCTTGGGATCGGCGGCCTTCGCGGCGTCCCAGTACGGCGCCAGCGGCAGCTTGTTGAGCCCGTGATCGGCCAGCATGTGGCCGAGCCGGTCGGACGAGCCCTCGGACCAAGACGCAAAGAGGACGCGCTTGCCATTCGCGCTCAGCGCCTTGGCGTGATCGACGGTGGCTTCGAACAGATTGACGCTGTCCAGCTTGCGCTCGGCGGAGAAATTGCGGCCCGCCCGCGCGCCCATGTCGATCACGGCCTCGCTTTCGGCCTCGTTGAAGGCGCTGAATCGGCGGCTGGGGCGAACCCGCAGCGCCTCGCCCCATTCCGCCTCGTCGAGGTAGAGGCGCGTGGGCTCCAGCGGATGATAGTGGGTCCGTCGCTCGGTGTTGGCCCGGGCCTCGTAGGCGTCGGAAATCATCGCCAGGCGTTCGTCCCGCGCGTCGCGAGCCAGATGGTCGAGCGCGACGACGGTGTCCTGAGGCAGGTAGTCGAAGAGGCTCGCCAGCTCAGGATAGAACAGCGGCAGGTAGTGCTCCATCCCCGCGCGCCGGCCGCCCTCGGAGATCGCGGCGTACAGCGGATCGTCGCCCGGCGCGCCGAAGGTCTCAAGGTAGCCGGTGCGGAAGCGGCTGATGGCTTCCTTGTCCAGCAACGCCTCGCTGACCGGCAGCAGCGACACGTCCTTCAGCTGCTTCGTCGACCGCTGGGTCTCGGGGTCGAAGGCCCGGATCGATTCCAGCGTGTCGCCGAACAGATCGAGGCGTACCGGCTCCTCTGCGCCGGGCGGGAAGACGTCGATCACCCCGCCGCGGATAGCGAATTCGCCCTTCTCCGAAACGGTCGAGGCGCGGCTGTAGCCGTTGACCGCGAAATAGGCCTCCAGATCCGCGATCTCGACCGAGTTGCCGGCCTTCGCGGAATAGCTCGCCCGCTTGACGGCCTTGATCGGCGGCACGCGCTGGATCAGGGCTGGAACCGTCGTGACAAGCAGGCGCGGCTTGGCGTCCAGACCCTCAGCCAGGCGCGACAGGGTCGCCATTCGCTGCGCCGCCACCCCCGCCGAGGGGCCCACGCGGTCGTAGGGCAGGCAGTCCCAGGAGGGAAACGTCAGAACCTCGACGCCCTGACCGAAGAACCGGAAGGCCTCCGTGAAGGCCGAGAGGCGGGCGCCGTCCCGCGCGACGAAGACCACCAGGTTCTTCCGGGCGCGGACGATATCGGCAACCACGAGGGCGTCGAATCCCTCGGGCGCGCCGACCAGGTCGAGGCGGCCCGGATCGTCGGCCACGCGGCGCATCTGCGCTGCGGATAGCGGGCGGGCCCCGTCAGCCATGATCTGGGCCGTCGGTGACGTGTCGGTGGGCCTGGTCCCGAAAAGCCTTGAGCCTGTCCATAAGAGGGCCGTCGAACTCGGCCGGCGTCGGCTCGCGCTCCAGGATCCAGCCGTAGAGATCCTGGTCGGGCTGCTCCAGCAGCGCTTCGAACCAGTCCAGTTCGGCGGGGGTGAAGGATGGGACATGCTGGTCCGCGAACGGCCCCAGGATGAGGTCCGCTTCCCGGAAGCCGCGGCGCCAGGCCCGCAGCTTCAGCTTCTTGAGCCGTGCTTCGTCTGTGGTCATGCGAGAGGTCGCGGATATAGAGCGGCGCGGTCCTTCGCGCCAGTCAGCTATGCTCCAAGGATGCGGCCGGAGATTCTGTTCCCGCTTTTCGCTCCCATCACGTCCCTCAAGGGCGTGGGCCCGCGCGTGGCTCCGCTCCTGGAAAAGGTGGCGGGCCCCATCGTGCGCGACGTGCTGTGGCTCAGGCCGCACTCGATCGTTGTGCGTACGCCGGCGATGCTGTCGGCCGCCGTCGATGGCCAGGTGATGACCTTCGAGGTCACCATTCAGGACTATCAGAAGCCCCGCGCCGCCAGTCAGCCCTGGCGGGTGCAGGCGGCCGACGCGACCGGCCTGATCACCCTGGTGTTCTTCGGCCGTTTCGGGGACCAGCTTCAGCAGCGCCATCCCGTCGGCGCCCGCCGGATCGTGTCGGGCAAGGTCGAGGAGACCCGGTTCGGCCGCCAGATGGTGCATCCGGACTACATGGTCGACCCCGAGCGGCGGGACGACATCCCCGAGATCGAGGCCGTCTATCCCGCGACCGAGGGGCTACCGGCCCGGCGGGTTCGGGGCTTCGTTCTCGAAGCCCAGTCGCGGGTCCCGGACCTGCCCGAATGGCAGGACCCGGCCTTCCTGACGCGGGAGCGTTTCCCTCCATGGCGGGAGGCCCTTGAGCTGCTGCATTCCCCGCGGAGCGAGGCCGACCTTTCCCCGCTCAGCCTGCATTGCCGTCGCCTCGCCTACGACGAACTGCTGGCCCACCAGCTCGCCATGGCCCAGCGGAAGGCCGCCCGCCGCCGCGAGCCGGCCGCCAGGATCGCGCCCAGCACCCTGGCCGAGGCGCTGAAGGCCGACCTGCCGTTCGCCTTCACCGGCGCCCAGAACCGCGCATTGGACGACATCCGCCAGGATTTTCGCGCCGGCGAGCGCATGAGCCGCCTGGTCCAGGGCGACGTGGGCTCGGGCAAGACCGTGGTCGCCATGTGCGCCATGGCCGACGTCGCCGAGGGCGGCGGCCAGAGCGCGCTGATGGCGCCCACAGAGATCCTGGCGCGCCAGCACTACGAGACGATCTCCGGGCCCCTCGCCGCCCATGGCGTCGGCGTCGTCCTGCTGACGGGACGGGACAAGGGCGCGGGTCGGGCCGAGAAGCTCCGCGCCCTTGCGTCGGGCGAAGCGCGGGTGGCCGTCGGCACCCATGCCCTCTTCCAGGACGAGGTGCGGTTCCATCGCCTCCAACTCGTGGTCATCGACGAGCAGCACCGGTTCGGCGTGGCCGAGCGCCAGCGCCTGCAGGCAAAGGGCGAGGCGACCCACCTCATCGCCATGTCGGCGACCCCGATCCCGCGGACCCTGGAACTGACGATGTACGGCGACCTCGACGTCAGCCGCATCGACGAGAAGCCACCGGGCCGCACGCCCGTCGCCACGAGGGCCGTTCCCATGCCCCGGATCGACGAGATCGTCGGCCGCCTGCGCGAGGCGGTTGCCGGCGGCGCCCAGGCCTTCTGGATCTGCCCCCTGGTTTCGGAATCCGAAGTCAGCGACCTGGCGGCCGCGGAGATGCGCGCCCTGGCGCTCTGGAAGGTCATCGGGCCGGGCGTCGGGCTCGTCCACGGCAAGATGGCCGGCGCCGAGAAGGACGCGGTCATGGCCGACTTCGCCGACGGCAAGCTCTCGGTTCTGGTGGCCACGACCGTCGTCGAGGTGGGTGTCAACGTGCCGAACGCCACGATCATGGTCATCGAACAGGCGGAGCGCTTTGGTCTCGCCCAGCTTCACCAGCTTCGAGGGCGGGTCGGGCGCGGCCGGCGGGAGAGCGCCTGCGTCCTTCTCTATGACCCGCCACTGTCGGAAACGGCCCAGCAGAGGCTGGACATCCTACGCCGCACGGACGACGGGTTCGTCATCGCCGAGAAGGACCTGGAACTGCGCGGTGGCGGCGACGCCCTTGGCCTGAGGCAAAGCGGCCTCCCCGACTATGTGTTCGCCGATCCATTCGTCCATCGCGAGCTGATCGCGGCGGCCGGTGACGACGCGCGGCTGATCGTGGCCAGGGATCCCGAGCTGACCAGCCCCCGCGGCCGCGCGCTGCAGGTCCTGCAAGAACTCTTCGACTGGAAGGCGGGGCTCGCGCTGCGAGACGCCGGCTGATCTTCTTATGCCGCCGCCGACCGGGCTAGCCCTGCCATGGCCTGGCGACAGGCGATCAGCGACTGGCCGAGGACCATCCCCCGCCAGACGTCGTCGTCCACGTAGAACGCTTCGCGGACCTGGGCCTTGATCGCCTGCCCGTCGGGGCTCAGCGGATCGCCGTGAGCATGCAGCCAGTTGTCGGCGCGGAGGGCTTCCAGGACCACGGTGCTGTCGACCGTGCCGTATTCAAGGGCGATCCCGGTGACACGGGCGTGGGGAAGCAGGCCGGGGGCCGCATCGAGCCAGTCGCCGGCCAGCTTGGCGGACACGGACTCGCCTCCGCTCTGACTGGCCACCGCAAGGCCGTGCCACAGGGCGGCGCGGCGATACTCGTCGGTGTCGGGCATGGCGCTGACGATCTGCTCCGCGTAGCCCAGCGGCCCGAGGCCCGTGTGATAGTCGATCACACCGACGTCCGAGGCCTGCGCCAGCCGTTCACCGAAGATCCGGGTGAGCATGACCCGGGACCAGGTCTCGGTCTTGCCGCCATAGAAAATCCCGTCCTGGTGGCGGTACTGGCCGCCCGACATCGCCTGCACGAGCGCCGGGAAGCCGTGCTCTCGCGCATACCCGAGCAGGACCGCTCGCGACTCGGCGCGGCTCTCTTCGGTCCAGGTCGCCGGCTTCACGGCGTCGGCCAGGGCGTCGTAGGCCGGGTTCTCCGGCAACGGTTGCGAGAAGTCGATGAAGTTGCGGTTCAGGTCGACGTTCTCGTGGGTCACCCGCCGGCTCCAGGCGAAGCCATAGGGGTTGATCGCATGCACCAGCATCACGGCTGTATTGGCCCCCCGATGCGCCGCCTCCCCTCGCCGCAGCCAGTCGATCTGGGCGCCCGAGCCGCAATGGCCCTCGACGCCGTGCGTGCCGGACACCAGCACCAGGACGGCCGGCGCGTCCGCGGGTCCGATCCAAGCGACATCGGTAGCGAGATCGCCGCCGTCGGGGCCCCGCTCAGGATGACCGTAGGTCGCGATCTGGGCGCCGGCTGCGCGCGCCGCCTCGACGAACTTGCCTCGCGCCGCCGCATACGTCGCCGAAAAGGGACTCTCAGACATCAGCCCCTCATCATCCGCTCAAGAACGTGCTGGCGGTTGTCCATGGCGCGCCCCTCCCTCGCTTGGGTTGAGCTTGTCATCGCGCGCGCCAGGCCGCCAGCCGGTGCTTCGCGTCCGCCTCGATGTCCGCATAGAAGAGATTGAAACCTGGAGCCTTGCGCCGATCCGCCCAGTTCCCGCTGCGCTTGAACGCGGACGATCTGGGCCGGCTCACCTTGAGAATTCCCCCCTCGCAGCGTGCGGAAACATGCCGGGCGGTGAAGGCGGGGCGGGCCCCCCACTCCAAGCCGGTGGCGTTGGCTGCGCCGAGGTGCAGGCGTGCGGGCGCGGGCTGGTCGGAAACCGCACCAAGGATGGGGTTGAAGCAAAGCGCCGGGCGGGGAGCCAGGTTGACGAGCTCACCCCTGGCGTTCCAGACCAGGGCGCGATCCAGGAGGCGCTGGGCCGCGTCGAAATCGCCTTCGTAGACCCGGGCCCATGCCGCCAGACACCCGGCCTGGCGCCGCTCCACGCAGGGGGGAATGGGCGGGCTGTCGGCAGGGGCGACGGTGTCCACCAGATACGCGGCCACGAGACGTCCCTGGAGCATCGGGTCCCGGGCGACCTCCTCGGCCAGGAGCCGGAGACCCAGGGTGCCCCCCTGTTCCACGCCCACGATCAGGAACGGGCGGCCGCCGTTGTCGTGCTGGATGTAGTGGCGGAACGCGTCTCGGACGTCGCTATAGGCGAACTGTCGCGCCTCGCGCGCGTCCTCCCGGAGCGTTGTCAGGCTGTAGAGGCTCGCCTGCCTGTAGCGCGGCGCGAAGACCCGGCCGACGCCCACGAACGGACCGACGTAGTTGGGCGCCATGACCCGCTCGAACTGCCGGCTTGCCTTTCGCGCATTCAGCCGCGCGTTCCAGTTCCGCCCGCCGTCGTAGGTGGTCGGCGCGATGAAGAAGACATCGGCGTCGAGGCCGTTCGCCGAACCGGGCCTCAGGTACCAGGACGCGGCGTTCGCGTAGTCTGGCGCCGGGGGCGGGTCGTAGGTCTGGAAGGGCACCTTGGGATCGAGCGCCGTCGAAACCAGATCGCCCCAGAAGACCACGACCGCAATGGCCAGGATCAGCGCCACGCCGAGTAGGCTCGTCAGCCACCAGCCCCGGCGGCGCTGGATCGGCTGCGGCTCGCTCATCGTCAGCGGTATGGATCGGGCTGGCTGAGGAAACGGCCGACGTAGTCCCCGATCCCATCTTCCAGAGACGTCATGGGAGCCGAGTATCCGGCCTCGACCAGACGCTCCATCCGGGCCTCGGTGAAATACTGGTACTTGTCGCGGATGGCCGGCGGCATGGGCGTGTAGTCGATCTGAGCGGTCTTGCCGGCCGCCGCGAACACCTGCCGCGCCAAATCCTCGAACGTGCGGGCCTGACCCGAACCGAGGTTGTAGATGCCGTTGACCTGCGGGTTATCGTAGAGCCAGCGGGTCACGTCGGCCACGTCGCGGACGTACACGAAGTCCCGCTTCTGGCCCCCGTCCGGCACGTCGGGTCGATAGCTCTGGAACAGCTGGACAGCGTGTCCGTCGCGGACGTGCGGCCAGATCTGCGAGGCTACGGACTTCATGCTGTGCTTGTGCTCTTCGTTCGGCCCGTAGACGTTGAAGAACTTCAGACCCACCCACTGCGGGGGCGCATAGTCGCGGCTCGCCTGGCGGACCGCGAACAGGTCGAAGAGAGCCTTGGACCAGCCGTAGGTATTCAGCGGGCGCAGGGCCGATAACGCCTCGTAGCTGTTGTCATCGACGAATCCCTGGTCCCCCGCGCCGTAGGTCGCCGCCGAGGACGCGTACACGAGCCGCCGCTGCCGGTCGGCGCACCAGCGAAAGAGATCGCGGCTGAGCGTGAAGTTCGAATGGACGATCTTGTCCGCGTCCGGCTCGGTCGTGGACGACACCGCGGCCATGTGGACGACCAGCTCGACGTCGCGCCAGCGCTTCTCCAGCCAGTCGAACATGTCGTCTGGCGCGACGAAATCCCCGATCGGATGCTTCGCGATATTGCGCCACTTGCCCAGTTCGGCTTCGCGCAGCCGATCGCAGACGACGATGTCCAGTCCGCGATCCTCGGCCAGCCGCGCGACGATATTCGAACCGATGAAGCCCGCGCCGCCGGTGACGAAGACGATCCGCCGGGTCATGCCTGCTCCTTTCGCGCCATCCGAGCGATGGCGGCCGTGGTGGAATAGCCGTCGACGATCTCCGCCAGGCGCACTTCGCCGCCCCACGATTTCACGATGTCGCCGCCGACCACCTGTTCCTCGGTGTAGTCCGCCCCCTTGATCAGCACATCGGGCCGGGCCGCCTCGATCAACCCGATCGGCGTCGGGTCGTCAAACGGAGCCACGAGATCGACGCTGCGGAGGCCCGCCAGCACCAGCGCGCGGCTCTCCAGATCGTTGACGGGTCGGCCTTCCCCCTTGAGCGCCCGCACCGAGGCGTCGGAATTGACGCCCACGATCAGGCGGTCGCACCAGCCTCGCGCCTGGGTGAGGTAAGCGACATGGCCGCGATGGAGGATGTCGAAGCAGCCATTGGTGAACCCCACCTTCAGCCCCTGCGCCCGCCAGCGCGCGACCTCATCCACCATCCGCTGGGGTGTAGCGATCTTGCCCTCGGCGACGGAGGCGTGCGCGGAAAGCAGGGCTTCCACCAGCTCGTCCGGCGTAACAGTGGCCGTCCCCGCCTTGCCCACCGCGACGCCGGATGCGAGCTGGGCGAAGGCGATGGCATCCTCGATGCCGGCCCCTGCCGCAAGCGACAGACCCAGGGCGGCGAGCGCCGTGTCGCCAGCCCCGGACGCGTCGAACACCTCGCGCGGGGTCGTCCGGAAATGCCGGATGGGCTTTCCTCGAAGCCCCAGGGACACGCCTTTCCCCGCGCGGGTGACCAGCACGCCCTTTGCGGCCCATAGCTCAAGGGCCCGAGCAATGGCGATCTCAACCTCGCTATCGCTCTCGGTCGGCAGGTCCGTGGCGTAAGACAGCTCGACCGCGTTCGGCTTCACGAGATCGATCTCGCCATAGCGGGCGAACGAACGGGCCTTGGAGTCCACGATCACCCGGGCGCCGGTCTCGGCCGCCGCCTCGCGCGCCGCCGCGATGACCGCGTCGGTGACCACGCCCTTGCCGTAGTCGGAGATCAGGACCACGCCGGCGCCGCGCGCGGCGTCTCGCACGGTTCGCACAAGACGTTGTTCAACCTCCCCGGTGACGGGCCGGCTCTCCTCAAGGTCGACGCGGAGGAGCTGCTGGCTGCCGGAGACGAAGCGCGTCTTCAAGGTGGTGGGGCGTCCCGGGTCGGTGACGAGGTAACCCTCGATCGTCGGCTCCTCCTCCCCCACGAGCCGCGATGCGTCGTGGCCCTCCGCGTCCCCGCCAACGACGCCGACCAGGGCCACCGAGCCGCCCAGGGCGGCGATGTTGCGGGCGACATTGCCTGCCCCGCCCAGCATCTTCAGTTCGCGCTGGCGAGCCAGCACTGGGATTGGCGCTTCGGGGGACACGCGGCTCACCGAGCCATAGACGAAGCGGTCGACCATCAGGTCGCCGACGCAGGCGACCCGCTTGCCCGGAAGGGCGCCGAGAAGACTCTGAAGAGAGGCCAAGTCCATGCGGCTAGCGTGTGCGGCCGGTTGCGGAGGCGGTCAAGCGCCGCCGACCGCCGATCTGATCGCCTTGAGCTGCGCCAGGAGGCCGGCGGCCTCGCTGATCGGAAGAGCGCTGGGACCATCACACAGCGCTCGGTCCGGGTCGGGGTGGAACTCGAGGAACACCCCGTCAGCGCCTGAGGCTACCGCCGCCCTCGCGATCACCGGCACGCCTTCGCGCCGCCCTCCCGTGGCCACGCTGTTTCCCCGCGGGTCGGCTCCGGGCAGCTGGACCGCATGGGTGGCGTCGATCGTGACCGGCACGCCCAGATCCTTCATCCGGCCGATACCCAGCATGTCCACGACAAGATTGTTGTAGCCGAACGAGACCCCACGCTCACACAGGATGGTGATGGCTTTTCCGCCGGTCGCATCGCCGATCTTGTCGACGATGGCGCGACAGTCCCACGGTGCAAGGAACTGCCCCTTCTTCACATGCAGCAACCCGCCGGCGGCGGCGGTCGCCCTGGCCGTGGCCACCACGAGGTCCGTCTGCCGGCACAGGAAGGCGGGAATCTGGACGATGTCCGCCACGGCGGCGACCGGGTCGGCCTGGTCCACCTCGTGCAGGTCGGTGCAGATCGGGACGTTCAGCTCGGCCTTCACCGCCGCCAGCATCTGGAGCCCCTTCTCCAGTCCAGGCCCGCGATAGCTGGTGATCGAGGATCGGTTGGCCTTGTCGAAGCTGGCCTTGAATACGTACGGCAGGCCGAGATCGGCAGTGACCGCCTTCAGATGACGACCGACCTCGATCGCCATCGACAGGTCTTCAAGCACGTTGAGGCCGGCGATCACGACCAGTGGCTGGCCGTCGCCGATCGATAGGTTCCAGCGGTCGAGGGTGAGGACGGCCATGGGACTTCCTTCGCGGTGTTGCGGTCTAGTCGCCTGACGCGGCGGTCATCTCAAGCGCATTCGCGCGTCTGCTCGCGCCCCTTGACCGTATCGTTGGCTCAGCCGATAGCGCGCCCCGCTGCCGGTGATATCCTCAGCGTGGGTACGGGGGTCGATGTATGAAGGCGGGTTCGCAGATGCCGGACCTCTCTGGGACGCCGTTCGTCTTCAGGACCGCGGCGCAGACCATCATCCGGAACTGGAACACGGGGGTCATGACCTTCGTGCTGCCAGACGGACGGCGGATCCGACTCGAAGGCGCTGAACCCGGTCCCGAGGCGACGCTGATCGTCAACGACTACGGATTCATCAAGCGCACGATCTCGAACGGCACGATCGGCTTCGGCGAAGGCTACATGGCGGGCGAATGGGATACGCCCGACCTCTCGCGGCTGCTCGAGGTTCTGGCCCAGAACTATGCCCGCTTCGAGAGGGTTTCCTTCGGGTCGCGCTTCATGGCCGCGCTGAACCTGCTGGAGCACATGTTCCACCGCGACAACAGCCGCTCGGGTTCAAAGAAGAACATCCACGCCCACTATGACCTGGGCAACGCGTTCTATTCCCGCTGGCTCGACCCCACCATGACCTACTCGGCGGCGCGCTTCGAGCGCCCCGGCGAGCCCCTGCCCGACGCGCAGAAGCGCAAATACCGGACGCTGTGCGAGAGTATGGGTCTGGCCCCCGATCACCATGTGCTCGAGATCGGCTGCGGCTGGGGCGGCTTTGCCGAGTTTGCCGCCAAGGACGTCGGCGCCCGGGTGACCGCAATCACCATCTCCGAGGAGCAGTTCAAGTTCGCCAAGGAACGCATGTTCCGGCTGGGCCTGAACGAAAAGGCCGACGTCCAGTTGGTCGACTACCGGGACGTCTCGGGCCGCTTCGACCGCATCGCCTCAATCGAGATGTTCGAAGCCGTCGGCGAACGGTACTGGCCCACCTATTTCGGCAAGGTCCGGGAGAGCCTGAAACCCGGCGGCCAGGCCGGGCTGCAGATCATCACCATCCGCGACGAGTACTTCGAGCACTACAAGCGCACGCCTGACTTCATCCAGAAATACATCTTCCCGGGCGGCATGCTGCCCTCGGAGGAGCGGCTGAAGGCGGTGACCGACAAGGCGGGGCTGAACTGGGGGCCGATATCGCGGTTCGGGGTCTGCTATGCGGATACCCTCGCCGAATGGGCCCGGCGGTTCGAGGCGGCGTGGGACGACATCACCCATCTCGGATTCGACGAACGGTTCCGGAAGCTCTGGCGCTTCTATCTCAGCTACTGCGAGGCCGGATTCCGCACGGCCCGGACGGATGTCGTCCAGCTCAGCCTCGTCAAAGCTTAGGCGCCCTCTATTCCTGGCCGCCCCGCTTGCCTAAGTAGGCGGCTATGGAGATCGCTCGCAGCGTCCTGGACGCCATCGGAAACACGCCCCTCATCCGGCTCCGGCGCGCCAGCGAGGAGACCGGCTGCGAGATCCTCGCCAAGGCCGAGTTCATGAACCCGGGCCAGTCGGTGAAGGATCGGGCCGCCCTCTACATCATTCGCGACGCCGAGCAGAGGGGACTCCTCAGGCCCGGTGGCCGGATTGTCGAGGGTACGGCCGGAAACACCGGCATCGGCCTCGCCATGGTCGGCAAGGCGCTGGGCTACAAGTGCACGATCGTCATCCCGCGCACCCAGAGCCAGGAGAAGAAAGACGCCATTCGCCTGTACGGCGCGGAACTCGTGGAGGTGGACGCCGTCCCCTATGCCAACGAGATGAACTATGTGAAATATTCCGGACGCTTGGCTGCAGAACTTGACGCGAAATCCCCGGCCGGCGCGGTCTGGGCCAACCAGTTCGACAACGTCGCCAACCGCCAGGCCCACGTCAGCGGCACCGGTCCCGAGATATGGCGGCAGACCGAGGGCAAGGTCGACGCCTTCATCTGCGCCGTGGGCTCCGGCGGCACCCTTGCGGGTGTCGCGGAGGCCCTGCGGGCACGCAATCCGGCCGTGCAGATCGGAATGGCGGATCCGCATGGGTCGGCTCTGTTTCGCTACTACACCCAGGGTGAACTGGGATCGGAAGGCTCGTCGATCAGCGAGGGCATCGGCCAGGGACGGGTCACCGGCAACCTGGAGGGGCTGACCATCGATCGCGCCTACAGGATCTCGGATGAGGAGATGCTGCTCGCGATCTTCGACCTGATGGAGTTCGAGGGGCTGGTGATGGGCGGCTCGACAGGGGTGAATGTCGCCGGCGCGATCCGCATGGCGAAGGACCTGGGGCCGGGCCACACCGTCGTGACGATGCTCTGCGACCACGGACAACGCTACCAGTCCAAGATCTACAATCCCGAATTCCTGCGCGAGAAGGGGCTGCCCGTGCCGGGCTGGCTGGAATAGCGATGGACGACCCACTCGTCTCCACGGCCTGGCTCGCAGCGCGGCTGACCGATCCCGGCGTCCGGATCGTGGACGCCACCCTGCCTCTGGTTGGGCAGTCAGGGCATGGGCGCGACAGCTATGTCGCCGGCCACATCCCGGGCGCCGTCTTCTTCGACATCAACGCCATCGCCGATCCCGAGACGGACCTGCCGCACATGCTCCCGACGCCGGAGGCGTTCGCCGAGGCGGCCAGCGCCTTGGGCCTGCCTCGCGAGGCCACGATCGTGGTCTACGACGCGCACGGCATCTACTCGGCGCCCCGGGTGTGGTGGACGCTTCGGGCCATGGGCTACCCGAGGGTCTTCGTTCTCGATGGCGGCCTGAAGAAGTGGCGTAGCGAGGAGCGACAGGTCGACACTGAGGCCGTGACGCCCACGCCGACGACCCTGGCGCCCGCATTCAAGCCGGATCTCGTCGCCGATCTCGACACAGTGCGCCGCGTCCTCGATGACGGCTCCGCGCAGGTCGTTGACGCCCGTTCTGCCGCCAGGTTCCGGGGCGATGCAGCCGAGCCGCGCCCCGGACTCCGAAGCGGACATATGCCCGGAGCGTTCAACCTGCCATTCGACAAGCTCCTCAACGAAGACGGCACGCTGAAGCCGGCAGATGCGCTGCGCGAGGCCTTCGGAGCGATCGACCTGGATCGTCCGATCGTCACCACCTGCGGTTCCGGCGTCACCGCTTCGATCCTAGCCATCGGGCTGGCGCGGCTGGGCCGTTTCGATGCGGCCGTCTACGATGGCTCGTGGTCCGAATGGGGCGCCCGCCCCGATGTCCCGGTCATCACGGGAGACTGATCCATCGAAATCCGCCCCGCGTGCGAACAGGATCTGCCCCATCTCCCACGGATCGAGCTCTCGGCGGCGCAGGCGTTTGCCGGAACCGGAATGCCGGGCTTCCTGATGGCGGACTGCGCGGCGGCGGACGCATGGGTTCCGCACCTGAGGGCCGGCACGCTCTG
This sequence comes from Phenylobacterium kunshanense, assembly GCF_003254525.1. Lineage (GTDB taxonomy): Bacteria > Pseudomonadota > Alphaproteobacteria > Caulobacterales > Caulobacteraceae > Phenylobacterium > Phenylobacterium kunshanense. The sequence goes on along the minus strand of NZ_QFYS01000001.1, from coordinate 427,324 downwards.
GATCGCCGAGGCTGACGGCCAGCCCGTCGGGTTTCTTGCCGCCCGGGTCGAGGACGCGCGACTGCATATCGACGAGCTCGACGTGGATAGATCGTATCAGGGCCGTGGGGTTGGCCGCCGCCTGCTTGCGACGGCGATCGATTGGGCGCGCGACCACGGCGTCGGTCGGGCGAGTTTGACGACCTTCCGCTCGATTCCCTGGAATGGGCCCTTCTATGCGTCGCTGGGCTTCAGGGAATGGTCGGACGATGAGATCCCCCCGACCATTCGCCAGGCCCTTGCCGAGGAATCCGCGCGTGGCCTACCCGACCGTTGTGCGATGGTGATGGTGCTCTAACGCATCGGCGGCGCGTACATCAGACCGGGCTTCGGCGCGCTCCAGAGGGCGTTCAGGCCGCGCTCCAGGCGGAGCGCGGAGTCTCCGCCGAGGTCCCGACGGAAGATTTCATGATAGGCCCCGACCTGGCGGATCACCTGATAGGCCCAGTCGGCCTCTAGCCCGAGCAATTCGCCAAGATCGTCTTCCAGGCCGAGCAGTCGACGCGTCTCGGGATCGGTGGCGGTCTCGCGGGTCTGTTCCACCGTCGCCGAAGAAAGTCCGAGTTCCTCGCCCAGCAGCGTCGCGTAGATCGTCCAGCGCACAATATCGGCCCAGACCGGGTCGCCGTCGCGGACCACGGGCCCCAGCGGCTCTTTCGAGATCACGTCCGGGAGGATCACATGCGCCCCGGGATTGCCCAAAAGCGAACGGGAGGCCGCGAGCGCCGAGACGTCGGCCGTGAACGCGTCGCACGCCTCCGCCTCGTACGACTGCCGGGCCTGTTCCTCGGACTTGGTCTTGAGCGGCGCGTACTTCATGCCCCGCACCCTGAAGTAGTCATCGAGGTTGTCCGCGCTCGCCGTGCCGTCCTGCACGCAGATGCGCGCGCCCGACAGTTCCTCTGCGCTGGTCAGCCCTAGGGACCGGGGCACGAGGAAGCCCTGGCCATCGTAGTAGGTGGTCGCCGGGAAGGTGACGCCCAGCCCGGCATCTCGCGCAAAGGTCTGAGACGTGTTGCGGGAGAGGATGTCGACTTCGCCCTTCCTCAAGGCGGCAAAGCGGTCTTGGGCGTCGATCGTCGCGAAGCGGACCTTCGCAGAGTCGCCCAGCGCCGCCGCCGCGACGGCGCGACAGATGTCGACGTCGAAGCCCCGCCACTCGCCGCGGGCATCGCGCATCGCAAAGCCGGGCAGGCCTGGGTGGACACCGCAGAGCAGGTAGCCACGCGCCCTCACCTTCTCCAGGGTCGGACTTTTCGCCACCGCATAGCCTGTAGGCTCGGCCGCCGGCGCCGCGGCTTTCGGCGCGGGCGCCTTTTCGGTGGGCTTCGGGGCGCCGCACGCGGCGAGCGACGCCGCCGCAATCGCTATCGCCAAAAGGCGCCGCGCCATCCCTGCTCCTTGAAGAAGAGTCGCTTGGGGCTCTAAGTGCCCGAGGCACTTTCGCCAGCGTCGCAGTGACCCGCAACCCCGCATGTCCGACGATACCCGCCTGATCCACGCCGGCAAGCACGCCGAGCCTCTCGCCCGGACGGTCGGACCGCCGATCCAGAAGGGCTCGACGGTCCTGCTCCCGAACGCCGCCGCCCTCTACGACGACGCCAACCACCTGACTTACGGCCGCGCCGGGCTGTCTGCGCAGGCCTGCCTGCAGGATGCGCTGGCCACCCTCGAAGGCGCGGACGGCGTCACGCTCTATCCCTCGGGCATAGCCGCGATCTCTGGAGCCATGCTCGCCCTGCTGGGCGCCGGCGACGAGGTGCTGGTGGTCGACAACGTCTACAAACCCGTGCGCCGGTTCTGCGACAGCGTCCTGAAGCGGTTTGGCGTGACGGTGAGCTACTTCGATCCCGCCACGGCGCCCGACAGGCTGGTCGGCGAGGCGTCGGACGCCGTCCGCATGATCCTCTTGGAAAGCCCGGGTTCCCTCTCGTTCGAAATGCAGGATGTGCCGGCGATCGCGGCGCTGGCCAAGGCTCGCGGGATCCTCACCGCCATCGACAATACTTGGGCGGCCGGGATCCTTTTCCGCCCCCTGGACCATGGCGTCGATGTTTCGATCCAGGCGCTGACCAAGTACGTGGGCGGCCATTCCGACGTGTTCATGGGTTCCGCCGCCGCGCGTGATCCGGCCGTGGTCCGGCGGCTCGCCGACGGGATCAATCACATGGGATGGGCGGTCAGCGGCGAGGATGCCTACGCCATTCTGCGCGGCCTGCGCACGCTGCCCGTCCGCATGGAGCGCCAGGGCGCTAGCGGACTTAGGGTGGCCGCTTGGCTGCGCGATCAGCCCGAGGTGGCGGCGCTATTCCACCCTGCCCTCCCGGGTTGCCCGGACCACGCGCTCTGGGCGCGGGATTTCAAGGGCGCCTGCGGCCTCTTCGGCTTCGCGCTGCGGCCCGCGCCGGAAGCGGCCGTGGACGCGTTTCTGGACGCCCTGACGGTCTTTGGACTTGGATTCTCCTGGGGTGGCTTCGAGAGCCTGGCCATCTCCTGCGATCCGCAGCTCAAGCCCCGCCGGTTCCCCAAGGACTACGGCGGCCCCCTGATCCGCCTCCACGTCGGGCTCGAGGATCCCGACGACCTGATCGCGGACCTGCGGGCCGGGCTCGACGCCTATGCTCGCCTTGCCGTTTGATGCACCGGCGTTCGTCTTCCTGGCCTCCGCTCAGATGTCCAGCTACATCACGGGCGAGATCCTGCCGGTGATCGGCGGATACTGATTCGCAGGCGGGGGCGGATTGGACGATTGGCTAGCCAGGTTCCTGGCGCAGGAGCGCCTGCCCGAGGGGTTCCTGCGAACCTTCGAGGATGTCGTCTGGCCGTTAGCCGACCGCGCCTGCGACTGGCGTTCCGACTTCGGCCGGACGGCGGTGGTGGGCCTGTGTGGTGCGCAAGGCTCCGGGAAGACCACCATCGCCGCAGCGACGGTCAATCTCCTCGCCAAGCGCGGTCTCAAGGCGGTGGCCCTTTCGCTGGACGACTTCTACCTGGGGCGAGAGGCGCGGGCCTGGCTGGCGGGCAAGGTCCATCGGCTGCTCCAGGTGCGCGGGCCGCCCGGCACCCATGATGTCGCCCTGGCGTGCAGCATTCTCGACCATCTGCGCCAGGCGGGCGAGACGCCCCTGCCCGAGTTCGACAAGGCGACTGACGAACGGGTGTCGAAGGGCCAATGGAGAATCGTCGAGGGTCCGGTCGACGTGATTATCCTCGAGGGCTGGTGCGTCGGAGCGCGGCCGGAGCCGCCGGAGCGCCTGCGCCGCCCCATCAACCCCCTTGAACAGCGCGACGACCCGACGGGAGCCTGGCGCGGCTATGTGAATCGTCAGCTGGGCGAGGCCTATCAGGCGTTGTTCGGCCGGCTGGATCGCCTGGTCCTGCTGGAGGCCCCAAGCTGGGACGTCGTCCGCGGCTGGCGCACCGAGCAGGAGGCCAAGCTGCGGGGCCGCGGCGGCGGCGGCATGACCGACGCCGAGATCGGCCGCTTCGTCCAGCACTACGAGCGCCTGACCCGTTGGATCCTGGAAGAGATGCCGAGCCGCGCGGACTGGGTCGTGAAACTCAATCCCGACCGGACGCCGGTGCCGATGACGCTCGAATCATAGCGTCGCGCTCGGCGGCCGTGAGCGGGCGCCACCTGCCTTCCGGCAGATCGCCTAGCTTGAGGGGGCCGATCCGGGTCCGCTGCAGGTCCACCACGTGCAGGCCTACCTGTTCGCACATGCGGCGGATCTGGCGGTTGCGACCCTCCTTCAGCACGAAGCGCAGCGTCTGGCCCTGGACGACGTTGACCTTCGCCGGCTTCAACGTCCGACCGTCCAGCGACAGGCCGTGCCGCAGGCGCGCCAGCTTGGACTCGGCGACCTGGCCCGCCACCCGGACCAGGTACTCCTTGTCGAGCTCCGACTGCGGTCCGATGATCGCCTTGGCCAGAACCCCGTCGTTCGAGAGGATCAGGAGCCCGTGGCTGTCCATGTCGAGCCGGCCCAGAGGCGGCAGGCTGGCCCTGGCGTCCGGAACCGCGCCATCACCGATCAGCGCCGCCCGCGTCAGCAGCCTCACCGCGGGCGTCTGCCCAGGCTCGGGCTGCCCGGAGACATAGCCGACAGGTTTGTTCAGGACCGCGGTGAAACCCTGCAACTGGCCCTGCGCGCGATCCGCCAGCGTCAGGGTCTGGCCCGGCAGGATCTTGCGGCCGGCATCCGACACCGTCTCGCCGTCGATGCTCACCAGGCCGTCGGCGATTAGGGCTTCGGCCTCTCGCCGCGAACAGACCCCGCTCTGCGCGAGCCATCTGTTGACCCGCTGCGGCTCGGCTTCGTCGTAGGTGCGGGTCCAGGGCATGGGGCCTCTGCATGGCGCGCCCGGCAGGACTCGAACCTGCAACCGTCCGCTTAGAAGGCGGATGCTCTATCCGGTTGAGCTACGGGCGCGAAATCTGCCGTCTCAGTGGGTCCAGGGGATGCGGCGGCCGAACGCGAAATTGTCGGCGTAGGCCTTGATGATCCGCTTGGCCGGAGGCGGCTCCACGAGCTGGAAGGCAATGCCATGCTGCTCGGCGTAGCGCACGGCTTCCTCCTTGGTCTCGAAGGTCAGGCGCACCTGGCTCGATTCAGTGTCGCTCGTGACGGTCCAGCCCATCAACGGGTCGGGACGCCGAGCGTCCTTCGGTTCGAACTCCAGCACCCAGTCGGTGGCCTTGGCCCTGCCCGACTGCATGGCGGTCTTGGACGGACGGAAGATGCGCGCGAGCATGTTCTCTGATCGACCCTTCAATATCGCCGGCGTGGTCGGGGCGGAGAGATTCGAACTCCCGACCCTCTGCTCCCAAAGCAGGGAACGCGCCAAGATAGTCAATAGCTTGCCGGTTAAACCGCTTCGGAACGGCCCAAATGGACTCAATGACTTACGAGACGACCGAAAAACCAGCGGGGTTCGTCTACTTCATTTCCGCCGAAGGCGCCAAGGCGGTGAAAATCGGCTCCGCAAAGAGCCCTCGCACGCGGCTTCGCGAGCTTCAGACGGGAGCGATGCACGACCTGGTCTTGCTGGCCGTGATCCCGCATCCGCGCCCGCGAAAGCTGGAGCAGCATCTGCATGCCGAGTTCGGCGAGCACCGCATTCGCTCCGAGTGGTTCTCCTACACGAGCGAGATCGAAGCGTTTCTGATTGAGAGCGCCTTCGACGCTCACGGCAACCGAGTGTGGACAGCCTACTCCGACGACCCGCCGCCTGACATCGAGGGCGCGTGGGATTGGATCTGAGCCCCCATCCGGGGCGCAATGAGCTAGGGTGGTGAAGGATGAAGGACGAACTCGCAGCGCTCTTGCCGCGCCTTGAGGGTGGGGCGCGATAATGGGCGGCGCCATCATTCTGGGATCGGTCATCGTGGCGGTCGGTCTGCACAGCGCCGCGAAGTTGCTCGCCGAGGCCTACAACCGGCGGACGGACGCCATCGTCAAGGCGAAGATCGGGGAGGTGGGGTGATGGAGCCTCATGAAGTTGCAGTCATGACGCACCTCGCGATCTCTGGTGGAGCACGCACATGGAAGATCGCGCAGCGTCTAGGATGGGCCACGGCAGACGCTCGCAAGCTCTTGTTTCGCCTTGAGCGCCGCAGCCTTGTCAGACGCCATTCCGGCTACAGCGCCGTCAACGATATCTACTGGTGCTTGACGGACGATGCTGTCTCTCGCGCCAACGGAGAGACGAGGTGATGGGCCTAAAGCCGACTGAAGAAGAACTCGCCGAGCTGCTTTCCGAGGGCCTTGACCTGTGCGTCAGGGCCAAAAAGCTGGACGACGACGTGAGCAGAGCCGTCGCTGTCGGTACGCCGGAAGGCCAGGAGGGCACCCGCTGCCTGACGCCTGCGCTTTGGGTCCTCGACCAGTACGACACCGATCTCTCTGACTGGCAGGCGCGGGCACGAAACACGCTCACGAAATGGATGGCCTACCGATGACCACCACCCCCATCGCCCAACTGATCGCGGAGCTGCTGGAATTTTGCGTCAGTCAGCACCCTATGGAAAGCGATCTCGCTCGTGCTCGTCGCCCGGCCATCGTCCGCCGCGCCGCCGAAGCCCTCGCCCGTCAGGAGGAACTACTAGCGGAGGCGGGGAAGGTGCTTGCCGTCATCGCAGAGGGCAGCGTGCCTCCCGAACAGGCGGGCCACTACATCGCCCACCGCAGATGCGTGACGGCCGCGCGTGAGGCAGTCAGGATGCTGCACTCGAAGGCAAGGGAAACCCAATGACCTCCCCCATCGCCGCAGTCCGCGCCCTCCCCCGTTTCGCCCCAATGCTGAAGGAGCAGTAGGATGAAGGACTACGAAGTGCCCATGACCATCACGTTCAGGACGACGGTCACAGTGCAAGCCGACAGTGCCGCTGCTGCGGTTGTGAAGGCTCAGCGAGCCGCATTCTACGACGACGGAATGAACGGCGCCGAGATGTGTGATTGGGAAGTAACCGGTGCGGCCCGGGAGATTGGGGCCGACCAATGACCTCCCCCATCGCCGCCGTGCGCTCCCTCCCCCGTTTCGCCTACCTCTCTCCCGCTGAAGCTCGGGAGGTGGTGTTGGCTGTGCTGGGGGCGGTGAGGGAGCCGAGTGAGGGGATGCGCGAGGCGTGGTCCGAAGCCGAAGAGGCCGCCGATCACCCGACCGAGCATCACATCAATTCACGTCGCTGGGCCGCCGCCATAGACGCCCTGGTGGCAGAGGTGCAGGAGGAGGGGCGGTGAGCTGCGCGTGTGAAGACTGCGCGACACCGCTAACGCCAGAAGAGCTACACTACTACGAGCGGCGGTGTGAAAGGTGCGAGAGCGCATGGTCGCGGCGCATTGACAACTGGCGAGCCGGCAAAACGCATGAGCCGGAACTTGACCGTTTCTATAGCTCCCCCTTGCCTCCCGCCTCGGATAGCGTAGACTCCTGAGAGCTGCGGCGCGGACGAATTGACGCCACAGGAACCCGTAAAGACTCCCTGCGATACGCGCCGCTCCGGCTTAGGCTGGGCAGGAGATGGAATCAAAGCGAGCGCCGCTAGCAAAGAGCACTGACGGCAGGTTGCCGAAAGGCCGCCGCAGCTACCCACCACCCAAACCACTCGCCAAAGCCCATAAGCCAAGGCAGGTCGCAACGAACGCGACGGGCCACCACAACGGCACTGGATCGGAACGTCCAGGCGGAAGCGGGCCACGGGTAGAGCCCTTTGCTGGGTAGCCTTTGGGGTTCTTGTTCACCCACACCCCGCTACAGCGGCCTAGAACGGCAAAAGGCCCCCAGCCGAAGCCGGGGGCCAGTTCAGCGCCGAAGCGGTGTCTATCGGGGAGGCACGAGCCTCAACCCGTGGGTCGAGTGCGTGGGCCCGCCGGCTTCCTCACTTGCATGGCGCGTTGGGCATCCCCTTAGCCTTGAACCATTGGCAGACACGCTCAAGCCGGCCGGCGAGGGTGTCGCGCTGGGTCTCGATGCTCTCGTTCAGCTTGGCCGACGCGATGTCGCTGCTGAGGATATCGACCGACATGGCCGGCTTCGGCTCGACCTGCAGATCAGCAGCGTCCGGCCAACTTGGCTTCCGAGAAGCCGGCGTCTCGCAGGCGCTGACAGTTAAGCCGGCGCTGAGCAGCAGACACATGGTCATCAGGCCCCGCTTGGATCGCATCGGTCCTCTCCTTCGATTGCTGATGGATGGTCAGGGTGTTCTCGAGACGGTCGGCGGCGAGCCGCTCCTTAATCGCGGCGTCCTTCACCGCTTCCCTGAGGGCTGCGTCGGCCTCGCGCGCGGCCTGGCGCGCCCGTTCAGCGCTGGCCCCCTGGCACTGGCCCACCGGGAGCGCGAGAGCCGCGCCAACGACGGCGCCCAGCCCGGCCTTCCACCAGGAGCGGGCGAGCGTCTTCGCGCCGGAGAGTGCGGCGGGGATGGCGAGAGGGATCATTTCCAACCTCCAGCGCGAAGTGCGCCCTGAAACTCCATCGCGTAGGTCGCGATCTCGTCTGCCCGGTCCAAGCCGTTGATGATCCGCCGAGCGTTCCTGAATTGCACGTGGCTCGCCTCGGCCGGGAGATAGGTGTCGAGCCGCTTGCCAGTGAACCACCCCTCAAGCATCCCGCGGCGCATGATCTTCGCGGCGACGGCGGGCTGAAGGGCTAGGTCGGGATCGTCGACCAGCGGAAGGCCGAGTTCTCGCCCGGCCTTGTCGTAGTTCGCGCGCCCGGTGAGCTGGACGTAGCCTCGGCCGCAGAACCGCGACCCGTCGCCCGGCGTCAGGTTCCCCAGCTCCCGCGCCTTCGCTGGCCGGTCGCCCTCGATGTCGTACATGCGGCGGAAGTAGGCCCGTCCGCCGTATTCCTTGATCGGCTGCATGGTCCCGGCCGTCTCGACAATTGCTGTCGCCAGCGGGTAAGCCGCCCAGGCGATCGGCAGGCCCTCGCACGCGGCGAGAATGGCTTCGCAGCCTGAAACCTCATCCGGCGAGAGCGTGGGACCTAGCGCCTTGCTGGAGCGCAGGGCGTTGAAGAACGCAGCGGGGTCGAAATTCCTGGCCGTGGGCGGGCTTTGCGGCTCAGGCGGCGTCACTGGGCCGGGCGAGGCGGATGCCGCCTCCAGCGCAGCCCGCAGCCGCGCCAGCGCGTCCTCTGCCGCTCGGAGGTGGTCTAGGGCCTCGCTCACAGCCTCACACGCTGGTCTTGCGGGAGTTCGCCGTCATCCTCCGGTTCCGGCACAGCCGCCGGTGCGATGATCGTTGGCTTGTCGCCTGTGGCCGTGACGGTCGGCTGGGTCGCGATCTGCCGCACCACGTCGCCGCTGGCCTTGGATCCAGACGATGACCCCAGCCAGAACGTGTAGGCCGCGGCGAAGGCCGCGATCATGGCGCCCTTCATCATCTCATCGGCCGGGTTCGAGAAGTAGGCGAAGGCGAACAGAGCCACCAGCGCCAAGGACACGAGGAACTGAGGCGTCTTCATGTGCTGGCCCCCTTCACAATGCCTTCGATCCACTTCGTCGCGCCAAGCACGAGCAAGGTCCCGGTGAGGACCAGGGCGCCCACTGCCCCCACAACCTGCAGCCTCAGGTCCATCAGGGCCCGGACGTCGCGAGAGACTTTGCGAAGGTCGCCGATCAGGCCACGGCCGCCGTTGCCGTCGCTGTCCGGCTCCTCTCCAAGCTTGACCTCAAGGTCTTCGACCTTCTGAAACAGGTCCGCGAGGCCCTGCGTCATGCGCTGCTGCGTGATCGCCTGCTCAATTCGGAAGTTGGCGCGGTCGGCCTCCGACTTGTCGAACCGCTCAACCAGCGCCTCAAGGCGCATAAGGATATCCTGATGTGAGGGCGCGGTATCAGTCGTCTTGCGGCGGCGAGGGGCGCTTCCTTCCCCGCTCATTGGGGAGCCCCGACGTTACGGCCCATCCGAAACACACGAGACAGAAGAGAGAGAAGACCCCTTGCCAGGTCATCGACACCCCCTGCCCATGCGACAAGTAGCAACTGCGCCGCGAATATAGCGTTATTCGCGACCATGTAGCGAATTATGACCGCGTAGGCCTCCCGTGGGGGCAAAGTGTCGCCGTAGGCGAGCCAGAACGCGGCATGGCCTGCCGATTGCGCGAGTAGGAGACCGACCAGCCCAAGTTTCCATAGGCGCGGATCGCGTCGCCATGACAGGAACGCGAACACGCCGAAGCACAGATCGATGAGCGGATATAGCTGCATCGACTGCGGCGGGGACAGGAAGACGCCCATGATGCGGCCGAAACACCAGCCGATCAGGAGCATCGTCGCCATCACCTGGGCGTCGAGACGCCGGGTGGCCCAACTCAGGCCGAACGGGATCACCACGGCGATACTCCACACTATGAGTTGGCCGGTCTCTGACACGGTAGTTACGGGCCGTTCGGATCTTCGGGTTTCGGATCGCCACCCGACATGGGGGAGACGATCCCCTCACCCTTCACGAAGGTCAGCACCTCCTCGAGGAGGGCGTGAGCGAACGCGGCCTTACGCTTGATCCGCACCGGCAAGGCTCCGCTGGCATCGATGCGCTCGTGCGCCTCCCTGATCAGCGGCGCCAGGGCGTCAGCGAGTTCGTCATCGGTCATCGGTCGACTCCAGTCTGTTAGGTACACGGGCGGTCATCGAGGGTCGCAAGCCGCCTCCCTTCGTTAAGGGTTGCGAAAGGCCACGTGAGCTCACGCTTCGACCGCTGGCGTCAGCCGGCTTCTGCGGCGCAAGACACGGGGGCCGGGCGCGGGTCGGGGTCGCACCCCCGGCTCGCGCCGAACTATCGGGCTTCAAGCCTCGCGACGCGGGCTTCTAGGGCCGCCACGCGGTCCTCCAGCGTCAGCGGGGGAGGCGGCTCGGGTGGCCCACGCCACTTCTCCGCCCAGGCCTTGCGGGCCGCCTCCAGTTCCTCAGCCGGCCGCACGCCCTCAGGCAGGGTCACGTTGTCGGGGTAGAGGGTGAAGGCCCCGTGCCGGTCGGCAGCGGTGTTGCCGCGCACGTCCAGAACGCCGCAGCGGTCGAGGGTGAAGTCGGGCGCCGAGCGTCGGTCGGTCGGCGCGCCCTGGAGCAGCAGGTTCCGCAGCAGCGCGCCAGAGCGCACGTTCTCCAGCCCGACCGCCACCGGGTGGGCGCTGATGATCACGTTGTCCTCGGCTCGGAAGTTGTCGAAGCCGATGCCGGTGCGGTTGTCGTCGATCAGGATGGCGATGATCGGCGTCCCCTGCCCCATGTCCAGCAGGTTGCCGCGGAGGACGATGTTGCTGGACGGGCGAACCGCGCCCACCAGCGTATTGGTCGGCGCGCTCCAGATGTGGAACAGATCCGCGTGCACCGCGTCGCCGATCACGTCGGCGCTATCGTGGATGCGGCACCCTTCCATCAGGAGGTTGATCAGCTCGACGCCGCCGACCACGCCGGACTGCGTGAAGTGACCGATGTCCAGGCGACGGAGGATCAGATCCTCGACCCGGCTGAGGACGATCCCCTTGCCGACGCCGTCGATCGACAGGTCTTCAACCGTGATCCCCCGGCTGCGGTTGATCATCATGCCCCGGCCGATGGGCTTGGTCTCGCCCGGCCGGCACGCGCCCGTGATGTTGCCACCGGAAAAGGTCACGCCCTCGCATTGGTCGATCTCAACCGCGTTGACGTGGGTGACGGTGCTCGCCGTGGCGACGAGCTGGAGGCGAAGGTTCTCGACGCGGACGTTCCGGCACCCGACCAGCTTGATCTTCGACACTTCCGCGCCGTCGATCACCGTGTCGGTCAGGTTTGCGAGCCGATGCTCGCCGGGGGCGAGTTGCAGGGTTTTCATTTCGCCTCACGCTGGTATCGGGTTGACGCCTGCGCCGCTTGGGCGGCAAATGCCGGCATGATCGACTTGCTCATCAACGCGATCCGGGGGTACGTCCGCGCCATCCGCGACGGGCTGCGCGAAACCCAGGACTGCGACATCTAGTGACCGTCACCCGCGCGGCCGGCGTTACCGTCGGTCTCTTGCTCGTGGTCGGCGGCGGCATCAGCCTATGGACGACAGGCGCCGCGCTGGGCTTGCTGGCCATCGTCGTTGGAATGCTGATCGCTGCCCTGTCGGCGATGGCCGGCGATCACGGTCCCTCGTAAGGCCAAGCGTAGCCGGTGCCGTCCGTACGGCGGGTATTGCCGGCCAGGTCGTAGGTGTATTTCTGGTGGCCCGTGGGGACGGTCGCGAGCGGCTGGCTTGAGCCAGACAGGGTGTAGGTTCCGCCGCCGCCAGTGAGGCCCTGGTTGTTGTCCGTGAAGGTCGGATCGCCGTCGCCGAAGATCTCGCCAGGGCCCGCGCAGAAGCCAGCCCACTCCGGTTGCGCACCGGAACCCGCGACACCCTCGGAGCCAGGATCGCGGCCGTACATCAGGGCGTTGAACGCCCATCCGGCCTTGAGCCAGGACTTCCAGTTGCTCACGCGGCCGGCGCCCTCGGCGACGTACTCAAACCAGCACGTCTTGATCGCGTAGCGGGCGACGCCGGAAAGCTGCATCCGAATGTGGCGCTTGACGCCCTTCAGCCCGCTCACGTCGCAATAGGCGACGTTCGTGGTTGCGGTGGGCGTTGTGCTCCCGCCTGTGGCGCTCTGCGGGTGGCCGAAGTAGGTGATGATCCCGTTGTCGGCCGGGTTGGTGCTGGACGCGCCGATGTTGAAGAAGATGTCGTCAACGGAATATTCCATGACGCTCTGTTCGTAGTGGAAGCCGCGGCCGTCCACTGGGAACTCCGTCGCGCCATCCGAGGCGATGCCTTGCGCCGCCGCCGTGGCGGTAAGGATCGTGGACCCGAGAAGCATCCCCTCACGGGCGGGCTGGCCGCTGCCCTTGGCGAAGAAGTTGAACGAACCCTTGGCGCAAAGGAAGGTGTAGGCGACGACGCGCAGGCTGGTGGTCGTGGTGTTGCGCACGCCACAGGCCAGGCGAGCGTGATAGGCCTTGGTCGAGGCTGCACCGAGGCCAGACGTCGCCGCTCCGGGCGTGGTGTTGGACGAGAACGTGTAGCCGATGAGGTTGGCCCGCGCCCAGTCGTCATCGAACCACGGCAGCGTGCCCGACGTGGTGTCGTGGTTGATCGTGCAGCCCTCGGACTGGAACACCGTAAGCTCGTTCCCGGCCTGCGATTGGCCCGGCGTGAAGGCGCCCGCCGTCCCCGTCCGCACCCACTTCATGTCGCGCCAGATCACGCGCGTCGGGAAGGTGTGCGCCGCCGCCGCCATGCCGAAGATCAGGTCGGCGGTGTTGCTCGGGTGCGGCTTGATCTCGCAACAGGCGGACCCGATGACGCCGGTGAAGTTTCCCGCCTTGTCCAGCGTGATCGGCGATCCCGTCGTGTTGCGCGCGTAGATCACGCCGCTGTCGCAGGTGTTCGAGCCGTTGGCGGTGTTGTTCGCGGCCTGAATGGCGTTGTAGGCCGCGTGCCAGGAGGGGAACGGGTCGGCCTCCGCCGTCGCCAGCGTCGTGCTCGCCGTGCCCGGCCCCGCCGCCCCGCTTTCCACCACGGCATAGACCCGCTGCCAGGCCGTCGAGCGGATGTTGCGGTACTCCTGCGGATAGCGGGTGTCCTTCGGGTCGCTCTCCAGCGTCGTGCTGTCCAGCGGCGCCGTGCCGATCAGCGGATAGGCCAGGTACTCGTCCCGGCACATCACGCCGTCATTCAGGCCCGTGGTCGAGTAGGTCGCCTCGACGATCTCGGTGTAGGTCAGGCCATCGCCCACGGGATCATAGGCCGTGGTCGCGCTCACCGTCGTATAGGCGGTGTAATTGTTGCTGGCGTCGCGCCCGCGCACCTTGACCACGTCGAACATGCGCCCGCTCTGGCCGTACAGGTGCGAGACCTTGGCCCGGAAGGTGCGGGTCGAGCCCTCGTTGACGTCGCGCTCCAGATTGAGCGTCTTCACCTCGATGGGCGGGGTGTCGATGTCGAGCGTCGAGGAGTTCGTGATCACGCCAGAGCTGACGTCGCCGCCGCCGGCCGTCGAGTACCAGCCCTCCTCAACCGTGACCGACACGATCTCGGTGGCAGAGAAGATCTGATCGACGTAGCGGCAGACGTCCACGCCATCGGCGGCCAGGGCGTTGGTGCCGTCCGGGTCGTAGTGCAGGACTACCCAGAACTTGAGCTTGCCGGCGGACGGCGTCTCGGTGTGCGGGGTGTTGACGTAGGTCGCGCTCGTCGCCTGTTTCGGCAGGAGGCCGACGCCCTTGAAGACGGTGTCCCGGTCGGCCGCCACCCCGTTCTTGAAGCCGGGGTTCCGCACGCGGACGGAGAACGAGGAGCCCAGCGGCGTGCCCGTCAGTTCATCCGTCACGACTTCGGCAAGGATGCCGTGGCCGTCGATCCCGTAGTCGGTTCCGCCGACGTTCACCGGGTCCAGCGCCGTGGCGCCGACGATGGTGAAGCTGTCGATGTCCGCCGTGGAACCGGCGCTGACCACGATGCTGAACGTCCCCAGGCTCGCCGTAAGCCCGTCCGCATCCGTGACGGTGATGTTCAGCCCGCTCGCCGTGCCCGAGCTTACTGGCGTGCCGGTGATCGCGCCCGTCGAGGTGTTGAAGGACAGGCCCTCGGGAAGCGTGCCGGTGAGCGCGTAGGTCTTGGGCGTGTGGCCGCCGGCGCTGGAGGGCGTGAAGCTGTAGGCCGCGCCGACATTCGCCCCGCCCGGCGTCCCGCTGATCGAAAGCGGCGCGGCGATCGTGACGCCGGCCGATTCCGCCGTGGTCGAGCCGAGGTCGTTGGTCGCGGTGACCTCGACGGTGATCGCGTTGGCGCCGGCCGACACGTCGGCAGATTGCGCCACATAGGTCGAGTTCGTGGCGCCGGAGATATTGGAGCCGCTGCGCTGCCATTGGTACGAGAACGCCCCAGACGGCAAGCCAGTCCAGCTCCCCGGGTCGGCCGTGAGCGTCTGGCCCTGCGTCAGGACTCCCGTAATGGAAGGCAGGACGGTATTGACTGGCGGCGCGGTCGGGACCGGCCGGGCTCGCGCTGGAATGATGCCAAGGCCAAGGCTGAAGCGGCGGACCATGTTTTCGTTACTCCGGCACAGTCCAGACGCGAACGGGCAGCCCGTCGTCGTCGCCAATCGTCCAGCCGACGGCCCCTTCCGGCGCGGCGGTCTCGCCGACCTCGTAGAAGCCGCGGGCGAGACGCTGAGGGGCCGAGAGGCTGAGAACGAAGGCCTGCGACAAGCGCACGTCCTCGCCGTTCTCGCCGCCGCCTGGCAGTAGCGTCCCCGCCTCGCTGATCTCGATCCAGTCGCCGCCGGGCGGCTTGAAGGCGAAACTCATGTGCCGGTGACCTCCACAAGGATGCCGCACTCCGCGGCGCTCGCATTGCAGTTGGTGAAGCTGACGGCCGCGCCGTCGACGTAGCTGCCGAGGGTGTCGCAGACGATGCTCGCGTAGGTCTCTTCGATGCCGGACCCAATGTCGCGCCTGCGCTCTGTAAAGCCGGCCGGAATGACGATCCCGGCCGCACCCGTGCTGCCGGCTACCCCTACAAACGCCAGGGCGCCGTAGTGGCCAGGCGAACGAGAGAACCCGGCGAGGATCATGGATGTCTCGCCGCCGAGCGGCACGGCGGTCGCCCTAACGGAAACCGCGCAAGGCCCGCTTACCTGGTAGCGAAGGCTTCTGACGCCATCGCGCGCCGGCCTATCGAGAAGCCAGTCGTTTTCGACATCCGTGGTGTTGAGGGTCTTCCAGAACAGTTTCGCGTATCGATTGTTCGTCGTCGCCGCGAACACGTCCTGCCCTGACCACGCGTCGCCACCCGATGTGGATAGAACCGTGGCGGCGTCGCAATCCTGCGCCCAGACAAATGCGAGCTCATCGACCGCAACACCAGTCGGCTTTACGACCGACCCCGCCGAGGCGCTCGGCGCGGTTTGCGCTGACGCCATGAACTCCAGCCCCCGCCGCCGCATAAGCAGCAGGGTCGCCAGCAATTGCGGGAGCATCAGGCCAGCCCGGGGATCACGTGAAGCGTCCCCCGCGTCACGTTTCCGCTGCCGTCGACCTCATCAATGATGCCGGCGATTTTGTTCTTTGCCCCGTTGTCCGGGTTCAGCACGCCAAGAAGCCCGTCTGCGAAGTCCCACACCGCGTTGACGGCCAGCACGACGGAGCCGGCGCTATTCACGAGGTCGAGCACGAACGGCTGGCCCGCCTTGGCGTTGGTGAACACCCCGAGCGTGAAAGACGCCGACACCGCCGAACAGCGGCGGTACCAGCCGGCATCCATGTCCAGCGCCAGCGTCGAGGCATAACTGACGGTGACCGGCGCCATGGAGTCCATCAGCGCCTTGGGCGTCATCGGCGCGACCTCGCTGGTCCCCTCCCACACCTCTGCCGCTGTGGCCGATGGCGAGAAGAAGTTTGCGTCCATGATCTGCCAGCTCGAATAAGAGCCAGATCCGAAGACGCCGCCACTCGTCACCGTCACCGAAGCCGTCGTCGACGTCGGCGCCGGGCTCGCCGCGATCACCCCGATCATGCGGATCGAAGGGTCCGACAGCAGCGAGATAACCACCTGCCGCCCAGCCGTCATAAGCGACGCCTTCGCAGACGTGAGCGTGACCGCTTTGGTTCCCGCCCCGACCGTCAGCGTCGTCGTGCTGCGTCCGACAAGGCCCGCCGCATCGGCGGCGACTGCGGCCTGGCCGGCGACTTCTGCGGCCGAGGCCGCTGCCTCGACGGCGTTGTCATAGGTGACATCAGCAACGGAGTTCATCTCCGTCACCATGTCGGGCATCGCCTCAAGAAGGGCGTCGGCTCGGGTGTCGAAGTTGGCCGGATCCGCAGTCGTCGGGACTGGCGTCGGCAGGGCCGCAATAGGGGTCGGAGCCGTCGGCACGGTCAGGCCTCCTCGATTTCGAGGTCAATGGGAGCGTTGTCGGGGTGGTCGAGGCCGATCCTGAACCGGGTGTAGAACCCGAGGATGGTCACGCTGTCGTAGTAACCGCTGTCGGTGTCGGTCAGGCCGCTCCAGAAGGCGGGAGTGGCCGGCAAGCGGTCCCGGAGGGCGCGGGCCGCGGGCACGTTGTCCTTGTCGCACCACACCCTGCAGGCCACGGTCGGCGCTGAACGGCGTGGAACGAGCGTTGTTGTCCCGTCGAACTCGCGCGTCACCGAGGAGAAGTTCAGGGCGTCGTCATCGGCTTCGGCTTCGACCTCGCCGAGGAACACGTGCTTGTTGAGCACCATCCGGCCGCAGGAGACGTCGCCGCTCGCGCGCTCCAAGGTGATGCGGACGGTCGCGCTGGAGTACGGCGGCAGATCGAAGCGCGAATAGCGGCTCTTGTAGGTGAACTCGCCGAAGAAATACTGCGACCACGTGGTGGTGTTGCGGGTCGACAGGCTGTCGGTGAACGTCTCCATGACGTGCCCACCGACGATCACTTCGATGGTGATTTCATCGGCCACCAGGCCGGTGAGGCCTATCGCGTCGACCCGCTTGCCCGGGGTGATCTCCACGATCAGCGGCGAGGCGACGGTCGTGACCTGATTGCGCTTCAGGTCGAACAGCCGCCAGCGGTTGGTCGGGCCTTCTAGGCGCCACTTCGCCGTGTCGGTCGGGGCTGCGGTGTTGCTGGCCTCCAGGCTGACGTACTGGAGGTGTGTGGTCGCGTCGATGACCCGATCGCCGAGCGCATAGGTACCGGCGGCATAGACGCCGTAGGTTCGCGCCAGCAGTTTCCAGAACGTCGGCGAGCTTGCCGGGGTGTTCCCAGTGTTGCCGGCCTGCAGGCTCTCATAGACGTCGAAGGCGTTGCCGCTGGCCGACACGCTCACCAGGTCGCCGTCGGCGTAGGTGGTCGCGCCGTTGTAGGCGGCCGGCTTCGTCTCCGGCACGTTCGTTGCCGTGAGCATGGCTTCCGTGACCGAGAAGAACACCTCTTCGGTCGCGCCGATGGGGTTGAGGGACTCGATCACCCTCATCACGCCGGCGGACGTCATCAGGCGGCCTCAGTGGTCACGGGGTCATCGGGAGACCGGCCGCGGACGTAGAGCCCGCTTCCGGCCATCTTCTGCAGCTCTAGAGCGGTGCGGTCAGAAGAGCGCCGAACCTCGGCGATCTCAGCGCGGACCTGGCGCAACTCAGCCACGACGTCGGCGGTGTCCCCGCCCCCACCAAGCATCGCTTGAGTGTCCTCGGCGCTGAAGTAGCGGGCCGGGCCGGTGACCTCGAGTTCCGGGCCGCGCTCGCCGACCAGCCGCAGGCCGCCGGGGTGCATCCCGCCGTCGGCGTACTTGCGCAGGCCGGCGGCGATCTCAGGCATGCCCTGCAGCCTGTAGTGGACGGCGGCGGCTTCCTGGAGGGTGGAGCCGTACTGGCGAAGGACCCCGCCTTCCATCCAGTTCTGAGCGAGGTCGGGGCCGTTCGCGAGGTAGCGGTTGACGTCGAAGTTGTCGTTCGCCGTGGGGGTCACGCCGAGCTGGCGCTCAACGATCAGGGCGTTCTGCAGGTTCGCGATGGCCTGGGCGACCGTCACCACGCCGGCATTGAGTTGCGCGAGCTGGCCCACGGTGGCGGTGAGCTGGGCAAGCTGGGCCTCAGCCGTGCCGACCTGGGCGCGGGCGTAGGTCTCGGCCTGTTCCGTGGCGGCGCGCACTGCGGCGAGGTCCCGGTCGTACATGGCCGAGTTCGGCGCGATGGCCTTTGACGCCTCCAGGAACTGCCGAGAGGCGGTCTGCAGCGCGCCGTAGGCCGCGGCGTCGCCCGGGTTCGCGGCCAGGGCATTGCGAGCGCTCGTGAAGGCCTGGGCCGATGCCCGGTATTGTGCGAAGGGGTTCAGGCCGGCGAGCGAACCCGTCGTGAGTTCGGCCTTGAAGTCCTTCATGCTGTCAGCGAGTTCGGTGAAGCGGTCGATCGTCTCTCGCAGGGCGTCGGCTTCGCGGTTGTAGGCCTCTACCAGAGCGGATCGGGCGCTCTCCGTGGCGCCGGTAGCCGCCTCGATGCTGGCCTGCGTCGCCTGCGTGGCGTCGTTCACGGCTTGACCGTACCGCTTCAGCACTTCGTCGAGTTGCAGGCCCTCCAACGTCGCGAGCTTGGTCGTGATGACCGCAAGCTGATCGGCGGTGAGATATCCGTCGGCGGCGAGCTGCTGTGCTGCCTTGCGCTGTTCCTCGATGGCGTCACGCACCGCCTTGAGATCGTAGGCCTTGGCGTCCGTAAGGCGCAGGATTTCGTCGTCGAGCGACTTTGCGATGCCCTGTGCGGCCTCGTACTTCGCCAGGATTTCCGCGATGGCGTCGAAGCCCTTTCCGGCGGCGAGCGCACTATCCACAAGCGCCTTCTGCGCCTCGGAAACAAACGTCGCCGAGGAAAGCAGGGCGCGCATGGCGGTATCGACCGCCGCGCCGCTGTCGCCCACCGCAGAGCGTAGCGTCTGGCCGCTCTGCAGGTAGATCTGCGTCTGATCGCGCGTCCCAATCACGAGGCCGGTCACCGCGTCGGTCAGGCCGATGCCGGCGGCCTTGAGCGCGTCCTGAATGCCTTGAATGGCTTCACCGGCCGAGCGCGCGGCGTCCTCCGTCTCTGATGTGCGCTTGTTCCCGCTGATCGCGCCGGTACGCAGATCGTAGCCCGCGCCAGCGTTCGTCGGCTTGCCGCCGAGGTTGAACAGCTTCGCTGCGGCGTAGAGGGCGCCCGCGGCTAGGCCGATGGGGCCGGCAAGCGCCGCGATGCCGCTGATCGCCCCCGCGCCCAAGCCAAGCGTTCCCAGGGCCGCCGCGCCCGCGCCACTCGCCGCGAAGGCTCCCAGGCCCAGGCCCCCCGCCGCAATGCCCAGGCCGCCGCCGATTGCCCGGCCCGCCTTTCCGCCAATGGCGTTGGCGGCCATTGCTCCAAGGGAGGCGATGCCGGCAGGGCCCTGCTTCAGAAGCGACCCGACACCGCCGATCAGGTCCTGAATGTTCAGGATGAACGAACCTATGTCCCCGCTCGTCATCGAGCGGAGCATGTCGCGAAGGGAGAACTGGACCCGGCCGAAGGCCTCAGCCAGCCGCTCGGCGCGTTCCCTGGCAGTCTCCAGTTGGTCCGCGAACTTGTCCGTCGCCGTGATCGACTTCTCGATCTGCGGGTTCCAGGCCTTCTGCTGGTCCTTGGACTGTTCCAGCGCGTAGGCGTACTCGAGGAACTTCGCGGCCAGCGCGTCGCCCTCCTTCGTCATCAGCGCCATGGCGCGCGCGGCCATGGTCTGCGCCTCAACGATCTTCAGCGTCTCGGCGTCGATGCCGGCGCGGTCGATGGCGTCCGAGTAGTTCCTCAGCGCCTCGAGTTCCTTTTCGAGCGCTTTGGCGACTTCATCCTGCGCCGCGGCGTTCTCCTTGGCCGCCTTCGCCCCCTTCTTCTGGGCTGCCGCCAGACGCTCCGTCTCAGCGACGATCTTGCCGAACAAGCCCTCGCGACTCTTGCGGAAGTTGCCCTCGATGGTCGTCGCGAGCTGCTTGTACTCCGCGGCCAGCTTAGCGTTCGCGAGCTTGATCTCCGGCAGGTCGACGAAGCCGATCGCTTCCTTGCCGACCTTCTTGAGGATGTAGTTAAGGCCCTCGATCACCTTGTTGATCAGGCCCTCGACAGCCTGGATCGTGATGTTCGCGGCTCCTTGGGCGATGACGCCGAACACCTCGGGTAGGCGCTGCCAGTTCTTCACGATCAGGGTGAAGGCCGCGCCGAAGTGGCCGACCATCTTGTCGACGAACCACATGACCCCGTCGAGGATCGCGTCGAAGGTCGCACCGAAGAACCCGGCCAGCCACTTCAGCGCGTCGCCGATCGGGCCGTCCTTGATCATCTTCCCGACGACGTTGATCGTCGCCTGGAAGGTCTGGCCCCAGGTCGTCGCGCCCTTCGTGCTCTTGTCGACCTCGCGCTCGAACAGGGCGAAGGCGCCAGCCACCGCGCCAATGGCAAGCCCCATGGGGGCGAACTTGCCGAGAATGCCGAGGAGTTGGCGCAGGGCCGCGCCGACGCCGACGCCCGACCCGCCGTAGATCTGAGCGATCTGCGAGCCCTGCTGCGCCATCACCATGAAGGGATTGGCGCCGCTGGCGAGGGAAACGCCGATGTCCTGCACCTGATAGCCGAGGTTGAGCAGGGCGTGGCGGGAGAGGCCGGCGGCGCGGGCGTGAGCCTGAAGCGCCACGTCCTGCGCCTTGAGCGCCGCGTTCGCCGCCTGCATCTGCTTCGCCATGCGCTGCGTGCCGGCGCCGTAGTTGTCGGCGGCGGCGCTGGCCCGGTCGGCGCTAGTGGCGATGCTGTCGAGAGTGGCTTCGGCCTCTTTGCCTCCCGGAACAGAGGCGCGCATGATCAGGTCGGCGACGTCGGCCATGGTCTGCTCCTCTGATGTGTGGACAAGCGCCGGCGCCCGCTGGTCAGCGGTGCGTCAGGGGGCGTAGGTTGTCGGGTGGTCTAGCGGTGGGCCATAGCGGCCGAGAAGTCGCCTGGGACAGGAGAGCCGATCGGCTCGCTGCAGTAGATGGCGGTCATGGGTGCGTCGGATGCGCCGGCGGTGACGGTTGCGCTGTCAGTGACAAAGGCCGCGAAGCCTTCCCACCCGACATAGCCGCCGGAGCGGTTCTTCGCGTTCACCTTGCCGCAGAACAGGACGGCCTTGCCGCCATCTGCCACGTGAGCCTTGACGTCCGCGAACCGCGCGCTGGGATAGTCCAGCAAGCGCGCCTCAAGCTCGGATCGAGCCTTCGCGGCGGCCTTACTGACGATCTCTGGCGCCGGTTGGGCCGAAGCCGCCGGCGCCGCCAAGATCACAAGAGCCGCCAACCAACGCATGATTCGCAACCTAGCCCTGCTTTTGCTCGGCCGCCAACCGCTTCCGGGCTGCAAGGCCCCGGAACATCGCCTTCATGCTCTTCGTGTCGCTCACAGGAATCGCCGCAGGAGCGTCCGCCTTGGGCTTGGCCTTCTTCACCTCGCCGGCCCAAGCCGACATAACCGCGTCGTCGAGTTGGCAGATCACGTCCACCTCCCAAGCCGACAGGTCGGTCAGGGTCAGACGCTGAAAGGCCTCGATATCCGCGAAGGTGATGGGGTTAGCCGCCATCCCAGCGGTGCGCCGGGACGACAGCTTGAGGAACACGCCCCAGAGGGCTTCAAGCTCCTCCGGGAAGGGCGGAAGCGGGTCGGGCTTCTTCTTGAGGCTGACCGCTCCCGCGAAGGTGACGAGTTCCTCGACTAGGCCCGCAAAAAATTGGCGCGGTCCTCCACGAACGCGGCGACCTGTTCGCGGATGAAAGCGAGCTTCGGGTTCGAGTAGAGCTTGAGCGCAGCCTCCTGGCTGAACTCGGCCTTCTCTCCGCCCATGGTGATGTTCCAGCCCACCGTCAGCTTGGCGAGGTAGGCGGCGCCATCAGAGTTCAGCCCCTCGGCCGTAAGCTTGGCGCGCGGGCCCTGCTGGATCCGGCGGTTCGTCTGGCTGTTGCGGGCCTTCACGGCGACGTCGCTGTCTTCCCCGAGGAGGGAGATGGTCATCGGGGTCCGCCCTTCGTCTTCGTTGAAGAGTTGGGCGCCGTCGATGCCCCGCAGTTCCAGCGTCGAGGCTTCGTCGGGATTGTAGGCTGCGATCGTGGCGAGGTCCGCCATGGGGGTTGCTCCGAAAAAGCAGGCCAGCGCGACTGGCCCTTAAAGTTGGTGGGGAAGGTTCTTTGTTCTGTGAGGGTCGGCTTAGCCGCCCGAGACCGCCTCGCCGATGTCCTCCAGGACCTCGGTGTCGATGGCGATGTTGTAGTTGCGGCGGGTCGGGTCGTTGGCCCCGCCGATGTTCAGCGGCGCGCTCATCACCTTGCCGGTGAAGTAGAACACCGAGTCCGTGTCGTTGCTGTCCGCACCGTCCGCGAGCAGGGCCTTGAAGGCGTAGTTGAACTTCGTCCCGGCGAAGCCCTTCATGGCGGCCTGGCTGGCGGCGAGAGGGTCGTGGACGCACGCGACGGTGATGTCGCCGGCGTCCTTGGAACCCTTCAGCTTGCGGACGCGCCCCTCGGCGAGAAGGTTGAAGGTCACGAGCTGGGCACTGTCGCCGAACTCGCTGATCGTCTCGACGCCGGTCAGTTCGACCCACGTCAGGGCGGCATATTCCGACACCGTGTCCGCGGTCGGGTTCGCGGTGGCGCAGTAGTAGAACTTCGCGCCTTCGCTCGAAGAGTAGGCCATGGCTGGCTCCTTCTATTGTGAAAAAGCCGGCGCCCATCTCGGCTAAGGGCAGTCCTCAGAGGGTCAGGAGACCCACGAGATCGTCACGGCGACGATGGTCTTGTCGCCTTCCTGGAGCGGCGATCCGATCACCGGCTCCTTACTGATCTTGACCCGCGTCGAGCCGTTCTTGAGCGCGCTCGCCTTGGGGAAGTGGTCGGCGACCGCTTGCGCGGCTGCGTTGACCGCGATCACGCCGCTGTCCTTGGGGAAGACCACGCTGACCACCAGCACGCCTTGATCGAGAACCCCGCTCGATAGCCCCTCAAAGGCCGGCGTGTTTCGGAAGTATCCGGCCTGCAGGTACTTGCCGGCGAGCGACTGTGTAGCCGGGTCGAAGGGAATGTCCGGGTAGGCGATGGGCAGGGGCGGCGAGCCTATGGCCAAGCTGGACAACCGGGCCAGGAGCGCCGCGGGGATTTCGGAGGCCTTGCTCACAGCCGGAACCTCCTCTCAGCCTCTGCGGCGTTGCGAGCGACCACCTGGGGCCATTGCTGGGCCGCCAGGGTGACCCACTGATAGTTCCGGTGAACGAACCGGGCGTAGTTGGCCGTATAGGCCAGGGTGATGGTGTCGCCGAGGTCGGCCCCCGCGATCACGAGGTTCACCGCCGTAGCGTCGTAGCTGTAGCTCGCCTCTCCATCGGGCCGCGGCATTGCGGCCGGCAGCGCGGGCGTGAGCGTCGCCGTGAAGGATGCTCGCAGAAACCCGGTGTCGATCGGCAGGTGTCCGCCCCTCCCCCCGCCTGGGTTGGCCTTGGAGGGGCCCGGCGTCTGGGCGATGGCGGCCACGCCTTGCACGCTCGACTTGAACACGGCGCGCATCAGATCCTTGCGGGCGGCCACCTTCGCCGACACCACAGCCGAGAACGAGCGGGCCACCGATCAGACCACCTCAGCGAAGAAGTCGATGCGGATTTCCTCGTCGCATCGACATCCGATCAGTTCGGAGGCCGGAGCCCCAAAGCTCCGGTCGCCCGGGTAGAGCATCAAGGCGCCCGTCACAGGGCTGCGGAACGGCTCACTCAGGCCTTGGACCTTCTTGCCGTCGAGAACTGCGTGCGAGTGGCGCACCCGAAGGTCCGAACTGTCCCGCCAGATGCGGGTGATTGCGGACTCGGTGATCTGGCCCTTGTCGACGGCCTGGCGATAGGTCTCGTGCTTGGCGGCCCGGAGCGCCGTCAGACTCTCCGTCCGGCCGATCATCTGCCCCCGAAGTTGCAAGAGCCGCGTCCTATAGGCTGCCTCGGCCTTGCGGATCGTCTCGGCCGGAACCGGGGTTTCCTCGGCCAGTGCCTTGCGGATGGTCCGGTCGAAGCGCTTGTCGCGTCGTTTGCGGTCTAGGTAGGCCCTAAGCTGCGCCGGGTCGCCGCTCTCCAGCTCGGCCCGCGCCGCCCGCGCATAGCCCTCCTGCTGGCTGGTCAGGCCGAGGATACCGCCCTCGCGCTGGCCCGTGGCCTTGTTCACTCGGCCGACGATCTCCAGCGCGACCGTCTTCGGCCCAGCGCCGCGCTCCATGCCGGCCGTGAGGGCCTGACGCAGGGCGACGCGCTGATCCGCGATGATCTCGCGCACGAGCCTCGAGGACTGTTCCGCCAGCCACCGCTCGGCGCGGGGGTTGCGAACGTCAAACCGGGCCACCAGACGGGCCGGGAAGTATGACGCCGCGGTCGCCCCGCTCGTGGCGTAGGCGGTGCGGATGGCTTCGAGGAGCGGGCTGTAGGCCGCCTGCTCCAGGTTCAGGGCCGCAACGACAGCCTCAAGGTTCCCCGTCTCGATGGCAGCGGCGAGGCGCTGCAACTCGGCCGCCGTGGCGATGTCGGCCACAGCGCGCTCGAACGCGTCCGCCACCTCCAGGCCATAGCGGGTCAACAGGTCGTCATAGACCTGGGCCTGCGTCGGTTTGCGGGGCACTTCAGCCGCCTCGACCCATTGACTTACGGCCTACCTCTAAGCTAAATTCCGCTAATGCCGACAGACTCTCAATCAATCTCACGGCTCCTGCGATTTGCCGACCTGAAGGCCGCCGGTATCGTGAAAAGCTGGCCCCAGTTGAAGCGGCTGGTTGACCGCGAAGGTTTTCCAGCAGGCTTCTACCTGTCAGCGAATACGCGCGTCTGGGACCAGTCCGCCGTCGACGCGTGGTTGAACGGTCGTAGGCAAGCGAGCGGGGCGGGGTCTTGAGCGCCAAGATTGACCCGACCGAGTACGTAGTGCGACCGCGTCCCCGCGGCAGATGGGCCGTGGCTGGTCGCTGGACGCAAAATGCTCGGCGCGTATTCGACACGCGGGACGAGGCCGAGCGCTATCGCCTGTCCCTCTTACCGAAGCTTCCCCCGACTCCCTCGTTGCCACTTCTATCCCCCCGTGAAACTGAGGCACGGCGCCAATTCGATCTCGCAACACCCCTAGAATGGGAGCGCTATGCCGATTTGAACTGGCGAAAGGATGAAACGCGCCGTCGGTGGATAGCGGGGGTCTCGCCCCGCCCCTGGGACAATCGTCGTTTCGTGGCCCCCGCTGGCCCTCGTTGGGTCGACTGGACGGACGATGTTGCCCATCCGATCACGCTAAAGCGCCTCTCGCTACGTAAGGGCTTGCGCGACAGCGTCTACTTTCATCGGCATGGGCACTTCTATCCGCCGCGATACAGCGACAACGTCCGATACTGGCAGTTCACCCCCGAAATGAAGGTCGTCTCTTGGGCGGCACCGTTTACCCGCGTTTTGCCCTGCGGTGGCTGCGGAACATGGGGACCGTCGGACGATCTGCGCGGCTCTTTCCTTTCAAGTCCCCTGAGCATGTTGGGCCGCCGCGACAGTCCGACGCTGTCTTGGGTTGTCAAGGCCGCGAACAACCCAAGTTGCGCCAAGTGCCGCGTCGCCGTCGAGCGGATCCAATCGGGCGTTCGAGCTGTGAAGGCCGCCGCCGAGGCGCGAAATCACCTCGCTAGAGAGTTGAATAAACGGAGATCTGGATGACC
The DNA here is from genome assembly GCF_003254525.1 of Phenylobacterium kunshanense. Classification (GTDB taxonomy): domain Bacteria; phylum Pseudomonadota; class Alphaproteobacteria; order Caulobacterales; family Caulobacteraceae; genus Phenylobacterium; species Phenylobacterium kunshanense. The sequence continues at coordinate 401,567 of NZ_QFYS01000001.1, read as the reverse complement.
ACCATCGCTGACATTCGCAATGACCTCATTGAGGTCTTCAATGGTCTCAAGAACGGAACCATGGAGGCGCGCGAAGCGGTCGAAATCAACAACACAGCCGGGAAGATCATTTCCTCGGCCAAGGTGCAGATCGCGTATCACGCCTTGCGCGGCGAGGCGCCGAACATCCCCTTCCTTTCATCTACCGCGGAACAGGAGAACTTGAGCCTCAGCCGCCCAGCATCGCCCGCGTGATCGTCGCGGCTTCGGCGTTGAGGTCGAGGTTACTGTCGAGCAAGGCGTGGGCCTGTTGGCGAATGGCTTCGGCCCCGCGCTGGTCCCCTCGCATGACCGCCGCCTGATAGGCCTGCGTCAGTCCGTGGAGCTGCGTCCAGGCTGCCGTGGCCAACAGCAGGGCCTTGCGGGGGTTCTGCTCGATCACCGGCGGCACTGTAGTTGGAACATGACCACGACGCCACCCGGCGCCAGAGGCTCCACCCGGACGATGCTGTGCTCGATGCCCCCGACCACCAGCTTGTCCGTCGTGTTTGGCGTCACGGCGAGGCTTCCTGCCTTCAGCAGAACCTTCTTGTCGGTCGCCAGGATGCGGGAGCCATCGATCTCGTTGCTCTCGTACTCCATCACCGCGAACGTGGCCGAATGGTCCGCCGTGGTGATGGTCGGGTTGTAGTCCGGGCCCGTTGCCGTCGGCCGCCGGATGGCGCCCGTCTGGCCGAACTTCGCGATGAGGCGGTCGGCAGTTGCCCGGCTCTTGGTGTAGTCGAAGGTCGGCATCAGCCGCGCACCGCGCGCCCGACGTAGGAGGCGCTCGCCCCATCCGTGAGGCCCCCGATCAGGTCCATGACCCGTGTCAGCACCGGCCGGGCCGATTCCGGGGTCTGCGCCGCCGTGGCGTATTCGACTTCCAGCGACCCGACCCGCTCCCGCTTCACGCGGTCGGTCATCGTCACCGAGGGGGCAAGGCCGCCAGGGTTGGCGCGCTCGTAGGCCGCCGCGATGCAGGTCGCTTGGACGATCTCGACAGGAACCTCGTCAGAGGCGATGTCGTCACCCTCGCCGTCGGTCGCGTCCTCGCGAGGCCACGCCAGGGCCTGCGATCGGCCGTTGAGCTTGGTCCCGCTCCAGCGAAACGCCGTCGACAGCCACGCCGTCGCCCGGCGGATGGCAGCCTCATCTGCGTCAGGGTCCGACGTGGCGTCGGTCCAGTCCGTCAGGCCGTGGCTGGTGCAGAAGATGTCGCAGTCCGAGACGCTCACGAAGGCGTCGGCCGCAGCGAGGCCCGTTCCGTCCTCTACCGTGAGCGTCATGCGTCAGCCCTCAAGCCGCAGGGTGCGGATCGGATGCGCCGACCACACGTCTAGTTCACAGGCCACCTCGACCGCCCGCTCGGCCGATGCACCCATAGCCATGGCGCCGAGAGCATAGTGCTCCCCGCTTCCGGCCGCGATGAACGGTACATCGAGCGGGCCAGTCCATTCGAGGTTGTTGTTGGCGTAGAACACGTCACCGTTCGCCCGCACCATCAGCGCAGTGAAGCTATCGGGCTTCAGGTCGTCGTTTCTCGCCGCCGGGCAACCCGCCTCGACCCATCGGCGTACGAGGGCGTCGCCGCCTATGCTGGCCGTGCTGACACCTAGTAGCGTGCCATCGGCTAGCCGGTGGATTTTCTGCTTTGACCCGATCGGCGTCTTGTCGCCGCTGTAGGCCCGGCTGTCGGACGCCAACACCCCATCCCGATAGGCGATTGTGGTCACGCCCGCCCTACTCCTTCGCCATGCCGGCCAGATCGGCCAGTTCTTCGATGGAAAGCGTCGGGTCCGGCTCGATGCCGGCGGCTTCGAGGTCGGCGTTCATCTCGCGACGGGTCAGGCCGTTCGGGCCTTCCTCATCGGCGTGCCGGCGGCGAAGTTCGGCCTCGACCGCGGCGACGGCCTGGGCCTTGTTGATCACCGGCTCATCGCTGACCAGCGCGGCCAGTTGGCGCAGGGTCAGGACGTCGGCCCCGCCGCGGTACGGCAAGTCGCGCCAGTCGTCGGGGATGTGGATCTCGCCACGTTGCGGCGCAGGAGCCGCCGGGGTCAGGTCGGCCGGCGCCCGGCGCTCCACCGGCTCGGCAGCCACGGCCTTGCCTTCGTCGATCTGCTCGACGGGCACGCCCTGTGCCTCGTAGGCAGCCCGGATGTTCGGCCACTCGCCCACCAGGAACACCTTGGAGACGTCCGTCCGCGGCGTCGTGAAGAACCGCGGGTTGCTGTACGCGCGACCCTTGATGAAGTCGCCGCTCTGCTGGCTGTAGATCAGTTCGATCTTGCTCATGTGCTTCCCCACGGGTCAGGGGGCGACCGAAGCCGCCCCCGTTCCGTCTTAGGCGACCGTGGCGTCGCCGATGGCGATCACGCCCGCGCTGTGCTTGACCGACGTCACCGTGCGGTCCCAGTTCGAGCCGGTCGCCAGTTCGGCGTCGGTCGGCGACTTGCCGCCGCTGGCCGTGTCCCAGGTGTAACCCTTCAGCGCGAGGCCGAAGGTGTAGTCCGCCTGGAAGGTGGTCTCGATGCGGCTCTTACCGTTCGAGGTCTCGATGTTGGCGATCATGTCGCCGCCATCGAACACGACCGCGGCGCCCTCGGTGAGCGAGAGCACCTTCTCCTTGTCCAGCGGCGAGGCGTCCTCGTAGAGCGCCGGGGCGTCGGTGACGACCACGGCCTTGCCGAGGATGTCCAGCACGGTCACGTTGCCGGCCGTGAACAGGCTGCCCGAGTTGGTCAGAGCCTGGCCGATCAGCTTGTGCGCCACCGAGCCCGTCATGATCTGGCAGACCAGCGAAGCGGAGGCGTCGCCGAACTTGGCGTGCGACTTGTTGAGCGTCGACTGGCTGATGCCGACGTTCGGGGACACGTCCGCGATGCCGTCATACTTGCTGTCGCTCGACACCGACAGGGCCGCCACCAGGGCCGCGATGGCCGTGTTGAGCTGGTCCTGCATCATCGCCTCGGCGAAGTTCTTCGAGATATGCGCGATGGCTTCGCCGGTCGGCTTCTGCAGCCAGGTCATCTGACCGGGCTCGAAGAGGATCGGGCCGAAGCCGCCGGCCACCTTCACCGCGCTCTCCTTCACCTGCGCCAGAGAGGTCGAGGAGACCGTGCCGTTGGAGGCGTAGCGGTCCACGCGGCGCTTGGCCGAGTGAAGCGCCGAGAAGAACGAACGCTGGAGGAAGTCGCCGTCGAAGCCGTCCGTGGTGAGCTGGATCGCGCCGCGGGAGGCTTCGTTGAACTTGTCCACCATCTGCGAAAGCTCTTCGATGATGGCGGGCTGGTAGTATTGGTTGAAGACCTGCATATTCGAGAGGGCCATCTGGCGCTCCTTTGCTTAAGGGGTTGGTTTCTCGGGGTTTTTGCCGGGCATCCCGCCCGACGGTTGATCGGCTGGCCCTCATCCCGAGAAACCAGGCCTTCAGTCCTTTGCCGGCCTAGTTGATCGGCAGGTTGAACTTCTTGGCGTAGTGGGAGGCGCGGTCAGTGCCGCCACCCCCACCGCCGCCGCCGTCGCCCTTGTCGGCCTCCTTTCCGGTACCGGAATGGCCGTCGCCATCGAAGGCGCGAGCGTAGGTGTCGGAGGCCCGCATCTCGGAGATGAGGCCCTTGAGGTCCATCGGGGAGCCCTTGGCGTCGCCGATGCGGACATTGCCCTTGGCGTCGACCACTTCGACCACGAAGTCGCCGTCCTCGGTCTCCTTGACCCGCGTGCTGGAGAGCACGTGCGGGAGCAGGAGTTCGATGGAGCCCTTGGCCTCGGCGATGGCCGAGGTCGCGGCGGCCTGGCGGACCAGCTTGTCCACGGCGCCGGTGAGCTTTCCGATGCGCTCCTCGCGTGCGCCGATCTCCTCGCCGTGCTTCTCCAGAAGCTGCGCCTTGGCGGCCTCGAACTTGCTGTTGGCGATCTTGTCCGCCTCCTTGGAGGGGTCGATCTTCTTCAGCTCCTCGAGTTCCGTCAGGGCCGCGCGGGCCTTGTCGGGGTCCAGATCCTTGAACTTGACGACGGAGGCCTCAAGCTGTTCGCGCTTGGTGCGCTCGGCGCCCAGGGCGGACTTGAGGCCGGTCACGTCCTCCAGGGCGTAACCGTCAACGGCGTCGACCGAGAGATAGAACTTCCCGTCCTTCTCGGCGTAGTGCTCACGCAGCGGTTCGGGCGCGGCGTCGAGCGAGGTCAGCACGGCTTTCAGGGCCATAGATCATTCCATCCCGGAATTGGTGGGCGTCCCGCCCGTTGAAGTGGCCGCACAGGTCCCCTGTGCAGCCATGGTCAGGCGGTCAGCCGCCCAGCCATTCCGTCGTCGGCCGGCCTAGGAGGTCAGCCGTGAACCCGCCCATGGAGCGGGCCTTGTGTCTGATGTGCGGGAGCGCCTCGCTCCAGCCCTGCCGGTGGCTCATCGCCGCCCGCCAGGGTCGCGTGTCGAAGAAGTGCGCCCCGTCGACCGACATCGGCACACCGCAAAGCACGGCCTTATCGAAGCCGAGGTCGACCAGCGCCACCTTGAGGGCGAACAGGCCCGAGGATCCGGTCTCCCGCTGCCCCGGGAACTTCCACTCCGTGGCGTGGGTGACGCCCGGGGCTGTTCCCTTCCGGTTCTCGTGAGCGAATACCGCGGCGGCGGGGGCGAATCCCCGCTTGGCCCGCCTCTGCGCCCAGAGCTTGAACTTGTCGGCGTGCAGGCTGACCCAGGCGTCGAGATGGCCCGGCCACTCTGCGCCCACGTCGTTCGCCGCGACCACGCCGGAGAACTCGCCCAGTTCCAGGGCCGCCTTCACGTCATCCCAGACGGTCGCAGCCCCGCCCAGGACCAGGGCCGACGTCAAATCCAGTGCGCCAGGATCGGGTGTCCCGGCGGCAGTTCATGGGGCTTCTCGCGCCCGTGGGCTATTCCGGCCCATCCCTCAACCATGACCATGTTCGGCCGCTCCGTATTGCGCTCACCGCGCCGCTGGTGACGCCGAATTGCTTGGCGACCTGCCGCAAACTGAGCGTCCCGGCGAGCCTTCGGATTTGCCGAACCTCGGACTCTGTCAGGCGGGCGCCCCGGTGGGCTTCACCGCGCGGGGCGTTTCCATGGGCACAACGGTCTTCCCCGTTCTCCTTTGGGGTCGCCCATCGCAGGTGACGCGGATTGACGCAGCCCTTGTGGCCGTTGCCGCACGAGTGCGCGACCCAGGGGCGATCTGCGGGCTGTGGACCGTGAACTTGCTCGCAGACCCATCGGTGCGCCATCTGCTGGCGATCACCTTTCGGGTAGACCGCCCCGTACCCCATGCCGGTCCGACCGAAGGGCCAGATCAGACAATCGTCCGATTGCCAGTCAAGGTGCTCCCGCAGCCAGCGCAGCGGCGCGTTTCGTGTATCCAATGCCCACTCAGGATCCCCGCGCTTCCACCAGCGCAGGTAGTGGGCTCTACACCAGCCGCGCGCCAGATGCGGCTTCACACAGCCGATAACACTGCATAGTTTGGGTTCAGCCACTCGACCCTCCAACGGTCGTTTCGGTTAGAGCCCGTCGCGACGCGCCAACGTCCGGCGGGCTCGTCTATTCTAGCGCCAGTGCTCCTTTATCCAAGATAAATGTGACAATTCATGGGGCTTTTTCCGCCCGTGAAAGTACACCACCTTGGCGCTACCTAGACACTTCCCCTCGACGTCTCCCTTGTAACTCAAAACCTCGCCAGGAAACTCATCGTCGATGAAGCTGTGCGGGAACTTCCGCACCCACTCCATGTCGTTCTCGCCGCGATGCAGGTTCGCGACGCTCTCGAAGCCGGCCGGCACGAGACAGACACCGTTGCACGCCCGGTGCGGCGCGTAAGGATCGCGCGGGAGACCGATCGTCTTGCGGGTAAAGCACGAGGCCGCCAAGGCGTCGCAGTCGCCCGTGACGACCGTATCCAGCCCACAAAGGATCATCGGCACGCCCAAGCCAAAGGGCTCGATGCAGGTCGAGTAGTCCGGCCGGTCCGCGCTGATGCGGCGCTGCTCGATGCAGCCCGGCAGATCGCGTTCGCGGTCGGTGAAAAGGACGAAGCGGAACTCGTGCGAGAGGTTGCGGGCGAAGCCGTTCAGCAGCTTCGCCACCCAGCTTTCGTCGTACATGCGCGAGAACGGCAGGCTCCGGCCGTTCGGCGTCCAGAGCAGGGTCGCGACCGTGATCACGCCGCCTCAGCGCCTGCGAAGTTGACCCTCGCCGCCTTCATGCGGTTCCGGGCCGATGGGTGGATAGGCACGACTTGCCCGTCACGCCGGAACAGGTGCTCAGCAGGAACGTCCCGGCCACACACGGCGCCGGCGGCGACCATGCAGCCGTTGCCCAGCGTCACGCCCGGCAGGATCACGGCGTTCGCGCCGATGCTGGCCCCGTCCTCGACAACGACCGACACAAGCCGGCCGCTGCGGTAGGGCTCGGCGTCCCATCCGGTCTTATCGGCGCGGGGCCAAGCGTCGTTGCAGAGGGTGACGTTCGGGCCCACGAACACATCGGATCCGATCTCAAAGCCGGGCCCCATCGCCACATGCATGGAGATGATCGACCGGGCTCCGATCTTCGGCCCATCGAGCACGGCGAACGGCGCCACGCTGCAACCCGGCCCAAGGACCGTCCCACGGGTCACCGAGGCGAACTGCCAGACCTTGACGTCGGCATTGACGCCACAGGTCCCGTCCACATGGGCGAGCGGGTGAATGAAGGCGCTTGGGTGAACGCCGCCGCGCCCAGCGATAAAGGCGTTGAGCGCTCCGCAAGTGCAGACGTTCACGCCATCGCCCACGGCGCAGCCTGCCTTGTGGTCGATCAGACTCATGCGTTCTTCGCCGCGATCTTCTCGCCGGCCTTGTTGACCGGGAAGGCCATCGGAGTGCCCGTCGGGCAGAGATGCCCCGGGTCCGTCCCCGCCGTCGGAGCGTCACCCACGGCGATCACGATGTCGGCGCTGCGGGCGGTGAGGAACCAGAACTCACCCTCGCCCCCGGTCACGTCGGCTCCGCCGATCTGCAGCACCGCGGATGAGGCTGCCACGTCGACGTCGCCCGAAATCCGAGGGCGAGCATGGGGCACGACCACGCCGTTGCGGTTCACGCCCGGCCCAAGCGCGATGAACAGGCTCGACATATGCGGATTTCCTTATGCGGCCAGCGCTTCGGGGTCGGGTGGTGTCAGCGCGCCGGTGAGATCCAGGGCCGCATCCGGGTCCGGGGCCTCTTCCTCTAGGGCCTGCTCTTCCGCATCGGCGTCGAAGTCGCCCGACAGGATTCCTCGGCGCTGGTACTCAGCCCACAGCGTGCGGCGCGACAGGTCCCCGTTGCGCCGGGCTTCCATCAGCGACGTTGGCCCCTTCTCGTCATTGGCCTCCATCGCAAAGTCGGTGAAGACCTTGACCTGTGGCGCCTCGGTCGCCTGGACGTTCAGCCACTTGGCCGTGAACATGAACGCCTGCTCCAGCGCATCCTTAAGGGCCAGCGCCCAGGCCTGCACCGCCGAGGACGCCTTCTGCGACGCCAGGGCCGCTGTGACGACCGTGATCCCAGCGGTAGCCGTGAGCGGTTGCCGGCCAAGCTCGCGCATCTGCGTCTCTATGGCGGCCACTTCCTCGGCGAGGAACTTCAGGCTCTCGGCGCTCGGCTCGATGAACGTCCACTCGCCATGCTGCCCGCTGTCGCCGAATGGGGGGGCGTAGAGCACGGCCTGGGGCCCGACCGGGACCGCAACAGGCCCATTGTCCTGCATCTGCGGCTGCACCCCGTTGCCGGCCAGCATCGGGAAGGCGGTCAGCTCCTTGATGTGCTTGAGCGCGGTCTCGGCCTGGAAGTGCTCGACCTGCAGATCAGCCACGCCTTGCAGCGGTAGCGAGAACTGCCAGCCCGCCCCCTTCCGGCGCCCGGTGACGAACGGGACCAGGGCGATCTCGCCGATCGTCACCGCTCCGCTTTCGACCATCGACCAAGAGGACGTCAGCCGACCGTTGCCGCGGGTCTTCTTCTCCCACACCTCGAAAGTGGCGGGCGCGTAGTCAACGACGCGATCCGTGACCGTACCCCCGACCGTCTCGAAGATAGGCTCGCGGTTCAGGACGCGGATGCGGTTGACCGCGACCTCGCCCCAACCGTCGCGCCGGGTCACCGTCTCCAGCATCCGGGCGTGAACGAAGATCTCCTTGCCGCGCACCGTGTCGGTGTAGGCCGCGAGCATCCGCTTGGCCGGCACGCGAACCCAGTACGGACGCAGGCCTTGCGACTTCTCATCAGCCAGAGACAGCGGCTGGCCATCGGGCCTAGGCCGCGCCTTGGTGAAGTCGACGAAGATCCAGTCGACGGCGCAGTTCACCCCGCCGAAGAACACCTCGGAAGCGAAGACGTGCAGGTTGTTCCCGCGCCCGTCGATGTCCTCGGCGAGTTGCTTGAACCGATCGCCGGCCCCTTCGTCGAGCGTGACCTCCTCGGAGAAGGGCTTGCTCGACAGGTTCTCAACGATGTCTGCGTAGATGTTGGTGAACTTGGCGTTCTGGCGCCGGTACTCGTAATCGGCGTCGGTCTCGTTGGGGAACTGAGGCAGGTACGTCGTGCCGGCCGCCTGCATGGCCGCCTGGCCGTCAAGGATCGTCTCGACCTTCGTCCACGCCGGCAGCATCGCCTCGTAGTCTGACGACGGGGTTTCCGGCGTGGTGCGGATCGCCATCAACGCCTCCCCTGTGCTGCGTAGGTTCCGAAGAGAGCCATCGGCGCATCCCGGCGCCTGACCATCGGGGCCAGAGCATAGCGGGTCGCGTCGATGTAGTGGTTATGGGCGTCGACGATCTCGGGCAGGATGTCCCCGCTCCGCTTGTCGACCTTGTGGCTGTAGAGCCTGAACTCGCGGGCGGTCTGCTCGCAGTCGGGGTGGATGACCACCTTGTCGAAGGCCTTGATGAAGGCCACCCCGTCCTCAACGCTTCCCGGCCACTTCTCGGCCGCCTGGATAAGCGGCAGGCCGTGGCGCTTCAGGTAGCTGATGCTCTCCGGGCGAGCCGAATCCGCGCGGATGACGTAGCGGTCGAAGTCGGAGATGCGCGCCTTCACATGTGGCGCGGTGCCATCCAACTCCAGTCGCACCGAGCCGGCCTCATGGCGGATCCAGAGCCGGCGATCATGGATGTAGCAGCGAACGGCCGCGGTCGGGTCCTGGGCAAAGCCGAAGTCGAGGCCCTGATAGGGGCCATCCCAACTAGCTTCGGGCTCGAACTCCTCGACGACATACCGGCCTGAGAACACCTGGGCGTCAGTGAGGGTGAGGAACTCACCCTCCCACACATGCTCATAGGTCTCAGGTCTAAGCCGCTGGTCCTCGAGCCGCGCCGCGTTCAGCAAGCTCGGAAACCACGGGTTGTCCTGCCAGTTGACCGTCGTAACGATGCAGTCTTCCGCCGGCGACTTCACGAAGCGCTTGTGGGTCGCGCTCTCTGGGCTCTCCGGGTTGTAGCTGATCCAGTTCTCGGCGATCCAGCCATCACCCTCTTCCCGGAGCGTGTTCACCAGCTTGCGCCAGGCCACCTCCGAGACGCTCTCGGCTTCATCGGTCCAGTTCCCGATGATCCGGGCCTTGGATTTGATGCTGTCGAGGTTGTGCCGAAGGCCAGCGAAGGCGTAACTGATCCGCCGGTTCTTCGTCCTTACGTACTTCTCGCCGATGTCGAAGTAGCTCGCCAGCCACGGGACGGACCCGATGGCGGCCTTGATTTCTTCCATCGAGGATTCGTCGAGGCTGTTCAGGTGTTCGCGGCTGGCGAGGAACACGCCCTCGACGCCTCGCTCAGCGAGCTGGTAAACCCGAAGGGCGGACCTGAGCGCTAGACCCCTTGTCTTCCCAGAACCCCGCCCCCCCTTGAAGACCCGCGTCCGCGCCGGCCTGGCGAAGTTCCGCGTGATCTTCGGGATTTCCTCAATCGTCGCTCGCATCCGGGGCCACGAACTCGATGATCGTCGGTTTCGGGGAAAGGCTTCCGTCCGACGACGTGAGGTCGGCCTTGTCGATGATCAGGCCGTTCAGCTTGGCGGCATCCATCAAGGATGCTCTGGCCACCTGGAGCATGGACGCCTCGTCCTTCTCCTCGGCCTTTGTGGCGATGGCCAGAAGGCGATCGGTTATGGTGGCGACCGTGATCTCGGCCCTGACAGCCGCCCGGCCCTGGATTTCCGCGAGGCGCGCACAAATGTTCACGTCTGCGGCCAAGCGGGCGGCTGCACTGCGGCTGGGATTATAGCCCGCCGCCTCGTACGCTTCCGACTGGCTCTTCCCCTTCGCCAGCTCCTGAGCGAAGCGCTCGTGACGGGCGTTCCTCAGTACGGGCATGGGTCCTCTGTCAGTTGCGCGGCACGCCGGCAGCAGTGAGGCGCAGCCAGAGCCAGAAGGCGAACTGGTCGAACATCGCGAGGCCTCGGGTATAGCGCCGCGTGGCTGGCTGGCCGCCCCGAAGGGCTGCGGCATGTTGGGGAGCGCTGCCCAGGCTCGTTAAGGGTCAGCGCGGCTCAACCGGCTATGAGCACACAGCCGAAGCCGTGCCGGCGAGCGAACCTCGTGGGGTTGCGCTTCCTATCCTGCCGAGCTGGCCTTCGCCGTAGCATCCGCACAAAGACGGTAGGGGCAGAAACGCAGAACCCCGCCGAGTGAGGGCGGGGTCCAAATCAGGCGCGCGACGCACCCGATACGCAATTACTAGTGATTCATGGGGCTAGTTGTCAATAGGTAGCGGTTGGATCGTCTTTCAGGATGGCGTTGAGCATCGCCTCGAGCGCCGCGTCAGGGCTGGGGACCTCCCACCCGCCGTCGTCGGCTGTCCCACCGACCTCATAGAAAGCAGCAGCGACGCCGGAAGCGAGCGCGGCCTTAGGGATCGCCGCCAGCCCGGCGCGGGCGACCTTCTCCAGGCAGATATCGCCATCGAGCGAGATTGACCTGACGTCCGCGGGGTTGGTCGGGTCCGACGGATACCAGACGGCCGTTCCGCGGCTCTTTTCCTCGTTGCCCTGGCGCACAATTTCGGCCGCCATCGCCTCGACCATGGCCTTCATCGCTGGCGTCATTGCTCCGGCCAATCCGCTTGGGGGTCGTATCGCGCGATCTCGCGCTTGGCGATGCGGGCGACGGTGCGGAACTTGACCAGAAGCTCGACCGCGTCCTCAAGGCTGCAGAAGTGCGCCATGCAGGTGTCGCTAGTCTTCCAATTTACGCATCCGTCCGACTTGTGAAACCCTCTGATCTCGACGTCGCCATTGTCGTCTCGAAACTCAAAGACGAGAGCGAGGCCATTCATTTCGTCGATGCGCCAGAAGACGCCGTCCTCCTCGACCATGGCTTTCAGGGCGGGGGTCATCATCCGATCTCCACCACGAAGTCGCCCAGCTTCACGCCTCGGCCGAGGCGGACTTCGCCGGGCTGATCGTAAAAGTCGCCCTCGACCTTGTAAGCTTGCGCTCCACTGACTGGCCGCAGCTCCCAGTCGTCAATCACCACAACGCGGGCGTCTTGCGGTGCTGCCTGCAGCTTTGCGATCAGTTCGGCGACGGTCATGGGCTAGAGCCTCCGATAAATCGGCGAGGTCACGAGGAAATCGAGGGTCCGCTCGACCGGCCAGGCGTTTGGCCCGGCGACCGTTGCGGCCAGGATCGTCGCCTGAAAGCGATCGACCACGGGGCCAGGGTAGCGGATCGACAGGGCGACCTGATCCCCCGCCGAGACATCAGGCATTCCGGGGATCATCTGGCCCCTGACGCGGCAAGGGCGCCGTTCGTCCATGGGGTCTTCGCGTTCCTCGGCTTGGGTTCTGGGCGCCGGACCAAGTTCGATGTTGTAGGCGAGGGCGGGGGCGTCCTCGTCATGACCAAGACAGAGCGTTACACTCCAGTCCATCGGCCACGGCGGATTGATAAAGCCCGGGTCGGCGGTCATCGCTGGCGTCTCCAAAGCCACCTGCGGTAGGCTGCTGTTCCAAAGGCGGGGACAGAGCCGGGATGCGGCCGGTCGCGTTGCGGCGGCGGCGGAATGACGGCGCGGGGCTCAGGCAGTGCCGCGAAGAAGGCGTCTGCCATCGAGTCGAAAGTCGCCTCGCCCCGCGACGGTGCTGTCGGTTCGCTCATGCCGCCAACGCGCTCCTGACGCTGATGTCCTCGAAGGTCCAGCCTACGCCAAGGGCCCTGGCGGCGTCGATGATGCGCTCTGCCATGACGTCGGGGTGGACCTTGAAGTAGGCGCTGTGGGCCTGCAGGCCTCGAAGGCCGGGGCGCATGGCGTCGACGATCCGCTTCGCCTCATGCTGACCCGGGACCCACACAACGAAGGCTTGCTCAGGCCGCACGGGGCTTCCGGCCTTGGCGTTCGACACCGCCTGGCGCGGATCCGAGGCGGTGGCGAGCTTCGTCATCCAGCCCCGATCCACCCAGAACGAGACCACCACCACGCCGTAGTCGCGGGAGACCATGGGCAGGAGGCCGGCCCGACGCGTGGCCTGGACGATCGCGGCGTTGTAGGCGTCCTCGGCCCACCGGCCGGACATGCCGCCGCACTCCTCGCCGATCACGTCCCACGGGAAGGGCTCGGATTCCCCCTTCTCGACCGCGAACTCGTTGAGAGCCCGGAGCATCACCACCTTGAAGAACGGGCGATGCAGGCCGTCCATCAGGGACAGGGCCGGAAGCATGTCCGACACGTCCGCGGTCGTCGGCTCGTACCGCGCCCGTTTCGGCTCCTCAAGCTCTGCCCCTACTCGGTCAGAGAACTCTACGATGTAGGGCGGCGCGCCGCCGGCGAGATTGGCCTTCGGCCCGACCCGCGGCTGGCAGATCAGCGTCAGCATCGCGGCGTGAAGGCGGTCGATCACGGCCTGCTTCACGAGCCGGTGCTGGTTGCGCTCCGGGCCCGTCAGCGTGGTCTTGGGCCGGTCGCCGTCGAAATCCGGCTTGAAGGCGTCGGTGATGTCGAGCTTGGTCATTACTGGTCGCCCCCTGAAATTTTGGCCGCTGAGGCCGATTTGCGGTGTTCTGGTAGTTGGGTAGCCGGAGACATCGCAAGGCCATCCACGGCGCAGTTTTCCCGCCCTAGCGCCGATGTTTCGGCGTGGGGTCTGGTGAACAACGCCTCGGCGGCCACGAAACCAGGCTTGGCGGCGCGGTACGCCGGGGCTCCCGCCACGACCGCTCCGCTCAAGGCGCAGTGCAGTGCAGCCTCCCCGTGGTCAGCCGCCACCTGGGCGCCGGTGAGCCGGGTAAGGCGCTCACAGGCCCAGCGCCGCGTCACCGGGTCGGCTGGCAGCGTAGCCACGAAGGCGGCAAAGGCGCGGTCGGCGATGGCGGTGGCGTCCGCCCGTTTGCGGCGCTCGGCTAGCGTAGGTTCGCGCCTGACGGTGGCGACCCTCATGCGGTGGCTCCTGTGGTGTGGGCGGGTTGGACGAGAAGACGGGCGGGCACGCGGCATCCGGGCTGGCCTGGAGGCGCGCCGATGCCCTCGCCCCAGGTCCCGGTCTCGCGCCAGATCCGCATGGCGATCGACCATTCGCTTTCGGTCCAGGACGCGGCGCGGTCGGTTTCGACGCCGCCGACCCACGGCTCCCAAGCCCGGTCCTTCAGCCAGATGTGCAGGCCAGGGCCGCCGGAACGTGGGAGGTCCGTGTCCATCGACTTGTAGCGGGCGAAACCGGCCAGGATCGTCTTCGGCAGGGCCAGCTTGCGTGCGGCGGTCCAGGCGCTCCAGACCTTGGCCTTCGACTTGGCGCGCACTCGCATCTTGGGCGGCGCCATGTCCCAGAGCCGGGTGAAGTCCTCGTCGGCCTCCCACGGATCGGCCTTCGCCTTGGCCTGTCCAGCGATGTCCTCAAGGGCGAGAGCGAGGAGCCCATCGGTCGCGTCTGGCGAAGCCGATGCGACAGGGACGGTAGTCCCTAATAGAGTCCCTTCCCCTTCCCCTTCTTCTTGCGATCCCGACGGGACAGGATCGGGATGCCGACGGGAATCATCCGGGTCGACGTCGGGAATTGCTGCCGACATCGGCCGGGACCGGCGCCGCTCGATTTTGGCGAGCGCTTTTGACTTAGGATTCAATGCCTTCAGCATTGCAGCGGTGCGGTCGATATCGGCGTCGATCGGCCCAGGATCGAAAGAGACCTTCCAGCGCTTCGCGTTTCCCGCTCCACTGGAGAGAGCTTGAGCTAGCTTCTCCAGCCACGCCTCCAGCGCGTACTCAGCCACTACCGGGTGATAAAGCAGGCCGTCGTCGCACTTCACCCAACCGCGAAGCGCCTCTGCCTTGACCTTCTTCCACGCCTTGATGTCCCGTCCGAGACCGGCGGCTTTGGTCAGGATCACATCGTTGTCGCTAAGCGATCCAGCCGGGACCTGATGCCAAGACGTCATCCAGAGATTCAGGCCGGCCCGCCACGCAGCATCGCTAGGCGTAGCGTCGAAGTCAGATCCGCGCAGCCGCGGAATGTCGATCATCATCCTCGGGAAGTCGGTCAGATCGCAATCGGGGGGGGTTAGCGGGCGTGTCATCTCCACTCCCTCACGGCGGACGCCGCGATGTCACAGAAAGTCAGGGCAGAGCCGGTCGGGCCGTGGCTGTTCTTGGCCACGATCCAGTGCAGCTTGTTCCGGGCGGCCTCCAGCTTGGCCTCACGGTCAAGGCGCTGGTCGAAGGTCTCGGACTCGGTGTCGGCCGGCGGGCGGAGGTAGTATTCTGGGCGGTGGAGGAAGATGACCTGGCGAGCATCTTCCTCGATCTGTCCGGCTTCGCGGAGGTCGGCGAGGTTCGGCTGCTTGTCCTGGCGCCCCTCGACGCCGCGATTGAGCTGGCAGAGCAGCAAGACCGGGACGTCTAGCCGCTTGGCCATTTCCGAGGCGTCGCGGCTTACGCTGATTGCTTCGGCACGCAGGTCGCCCCTGTGGCCCTTCGGAGGCCTGACCTTGCCCATGTGGTCGATGACGATCAGGCCGGGCTTCACGCCGTGGCGCTCGGCCTTGCGGAACAGGCGGCGGGACAGGGCCTCGATGCGGGCCATGGTGTGGCCGGGACGGGCGTCGTAGCGCAGCGGCATCCGGGCGGCCCACCGTTGGGCCTGGGACAGTTGTTCCCACTGGCCTTCGTTAAGCTCTCCGGCATTGATCTTGGACAGGGTGATGTTGGACGTGACGCCCATGTGGCAGGGCAGGTCACGGTCGTAGGCGAGGTCGCAGGCCAGACGTAGGGCCATGGGGTCAGGCCCCATCTCCAGCGCGAAGAACGCCACCGCCATGCCGTTCTGGGCGATGGCTCGGGCATAGGCCTGGGCGCCGACCGTCTTGCCAACGCCGGGACGGGCGGCGAGAACGGTCACCTCCTGCCGATGCAGGCCGCCCAGCAGCCGGTCCAGCTCCGGAATGCCTAGCGGGAACTCAATGACCCCTCGGGAGGCCCTGGCGCGCTCGACGGCCCCTGCGATCATCTCGCCCGGGTTCATCCATGCGTCGCCCACGTCTGCGGTCTTGGCGATCTCAGACGCGCCGGCCTCAAGCATGGCGAGGATTTCGGCCGCGTTGGCCTCCTCCGCTTCATCCCCGGCGGCCTTGTCGGCGATCTCGTTCGCGAGTTGCATGATGGCGCGGCGAGCGGCGGTGTCGCGGATTTCTGCGGCGTAGGCCTCAGTCCGCGAGGCGCCAGGCGCAACCGCCACCAGGGCGTCAAGGTAGGCAAGACCGCCCTTGGTGCGATAAGCTTCGTCCTGAACAAACAGGCCATCGAGAATGGCGGTGTCTGCTAGCGATCCAGATGCGTAGCGGGATTGGATCGCGCCCCAGATCCGGCCGTGAAGCGGCTCATAGAAGTGGGCTGGCGTCAGGCCTTCGATCAGGTCCAGGGCTTCGGCGTTGCTGAGAGCGATGCCGAGCAAGGCCTTTTCCGCCTCGACGGCGGCCGGGGCCGTTGCACCGGTGATGTGGCGCTGGATTTCGTCGCGACGGGCGGTGACGGTCATGCCGTCACCTCGCGCGGGTTCTGCATCCCCTTCCGCATCCCAGAGGCAATGGTGGCGCGGACGGAATGGGCGCCGTCATCGGCGACGAGTCCGCAGTCGGTGGCGGCCTTCCAAAGCTCGGCTTCGGCCAAGTCCTGCGGCAGGACGTTAGCCCCGACGAGGGAGCCGAGGTTGGCTGCCGACTTGAAGAGCTGGACGTTCCGGCCCGACTTGGTGCCGGTGACGCGGGCGCACTCAGAGTCTATGGCCCTGTCGATGTAGCGGGCCAGCTTGTCGGCGTGTCCCCGACGCAGCGGCGGGCGGTCCACCTTCGGAGGCGGGGGCGGGTCGATAGCGAGCTTCAGCAGCCATTCCGGCGCTTCTGAGACCGGCGTCGAGAGCGGGTGATCTGCCCAGCGATAGGTCCCTGACGTCTTCTCGCTAGGGGGCGCAGCACAGGCCCCGCCGTCCGTCCTGATGTCCAGGCCGTCGAATAGCTCTGAGACCCGGCCGCGCCGGTCGTAGATGCGAAGCCCGACCTTGTTCCGAAGCACCCACCGGGATGGCTGGACGAAGTAGCGATGCTCGCCGCCCGATGGGGTCAGCGCCCGCCATGTCGACGGGAGAGGCCCGAACATCGCCTCAAGCCGAGCCAGGGCCTCGAACCCGTTCACCTTGCCCTTGGCATCAATATCGAGCGCGAACACGCCAGAGACGGCGCCGGTGACGATGCTGACGTTGGCCTTCGGCGTCCGGGTCCAGATCGCACGAATAAGCTCGACGTCCTTGGTCGCGTCCTTCACCGAGAACACCCGGTCCTTCGGCTCCTTCGCCGCTTCCAGGAGCGCGCCGAACTTCTTCACAGAGCCCGGCTTGCAATCGGGGCCTGTTGGAATGACGGCAAGGTCAAGCCGCGAGACATATGCCTCTGCGGCGCGTCCGGTGAGGCTCATGCTGCATCCCCGAACATGCTGGGCTGTTGGGGCTTGGCGGGGGGATCTGTGAACAGTCGAGGCTGGCGGTAAGCCTCCTCGATCCGGCGACAGGCGATGTCGAAGTAAGAAGGCTCGATTTCAACGCCTAGGAAGCGACGACCCAGACGCACGCAGGCTACGCCTGTCGTACCGGAGCCCATGAAGGGGTCGAGGATGACGCCCCCCGACACCTTTGCGATCAGGTCCACCATAAGACTGACCGGCTTCGCGTGAGGGTGTGCGCGCCCCTTCCTCTCCCAAGTGATATTGGTGTGACGAAGAATGGCTGGGCCGCGGTGTCCTGCGAAGCCGCGGCCGATGATGTAGATTTCCTCGTGGTTAGGCTTCCACGGGATGGAGAGGTCGCCCATGCCGGCGGCATCACCCTTGTCCCAGATCAGTACGGTGTGGGTGCCATCTGGTTTCGGGCGTTTCCAGCTTCCAAACACTATTCCGGCCGGTGCCATCGCCGAGGCCAACACCGCGTCGCGAACCGAGGTATCTTGGTCGTTCGCAATCTGCGTTCCCTGCCAGGTCGCTCCGCGATTGGAGCTGTGCGCGATCCCATACGGCGGATCGGTCACAACCGCGTCCACCTTCCCGAGCGTCGGCAGCACCTCGCGGCAATCGCCAAGGATCAGCCGCGCATCGCCGATCACTTCCTCACGGAACTTGCTCATGCTGCCTCTCGCTCGACGATCGGCAGGCCAAGCGCGTCCCCGCTCGCAAGATCGGCGTTGTTCAGTAGCCGCTCTTCGTGCCGCCGGATGCCGTTCAGGATCGTGGAGTGGTCTCGGTCAAACCATGCGCCCATCATCGGCAGGCTGGCGTCGCTGAAAAAGCGCACGACGTACCAGGCCTCATGTCGCGCATCGGCGAGGCCCCTCCGGTCGTGCTTGGCGATCAGGGCCTCAAGGGTGACGCCGTGCTTGCGCGCCACTGCGACGACGCGGCGGCGGATCTTGGGCGGCATACCTCGCTTTGAGAGCTTGCCGGCGGGCTTGGGCTCGACGGAAGCGGGCGGGGTTTGAGCCACCAGCGACGGCGACTTGTAGATCACACGGGCCGGTTGCTCCTGGCCCGATATGGCGATGATCTCGCGCACGCTCTCGACACGGCATCCGCACATGCGGGCGATAGCCGAGGCGGGGAATCCCTCCCGGTGCTTGGCCATGATGAAGTCCCAATTGTCTGCGGCTTTCGGACGTCCAGCGATGGCAAACTCGCCAGCGCGTGCGGATCGGGTGATCTCGCTCATGCCGCCCACCTCCGAAGGGACCGGGCGAGCTGGGCGCCGGTGCGGTAGCCGGGAGGCGGCAGGACGTCGGCCACGGCGGAATGCTCTGCGCAGTAGGACTTGCCGTCGGCGCGCTTGGCTCCGCACTGGAGCATGTCGGCCCCCTCCCCGCCGACCGGCCAGCGACAGCCGTGCGCGCCGAACTGAACCGGCACACAGCCGTCCAGAGGCAAGAAGGCGCGGGCGCGGGCCAGGACGTTAGCAGCGGGCGTTTCGCGCACCTCAGCATTGGCCTTGATGTTCGCGCGCTTGTTCTCAGCCGGGTTGCGCTGCGTCGGGCCGCCTTGCCGGGCGAGGACCATAACGCCCTTGGGAGAGCGAGGCTTCGCAGGCGGGCAATACCGCGCCGGCGGCGGGGCCTTGACGCCGCCGATCGGACCAAGCCGCATCCGGCTGCACTTGCCGATCACAGAATTGCGCGAGACCCCGCCAAGGGCCTTGGCCATCTGCGCAGCCGACAGGCCTTGAGCGTGAAGCTCACGAAGCTTTTCCATCCGCTCCGGTGTCCATGATGTGGACGTGGCTGCGCGTTGATGCGCGATCATGTCAGACCTCTGTGATTTCAAAGCCCATGACCGCGCGGAACAGCTTGTTCTTGATGCGGTACACGGGGTGCTTGCGGGTGATCTCCGACTTCACGTCCTCGACCACGCGGACGCCGCCGCGCTGGTAGGCGAAGTCGGCGAGGTACTTGCAGACCAGCTTGCCGTTCACCGTGAGGGGGAATGCGGGCTGGATCTGGAGTTCGGAAATCTCGCCTGCTCGCTCCAGAAGCCGCAGCTCACCGAACCGGCGGGCCTCCTTGCGGCTGGCGAACGTCACGCCGTCGACTTCCGTAGGGACGTTGCGGAACTTTCGCGTCACCGGCTGGTTTCCAGGCGCATGAGGAGGTTGGTCGCGCGGCGAGCGGCCTTGGAGGCCGCGTTCATCCGGCGGGTGTCACCGGCCTCTCTGGCGAGGCGGTATTCAGTCAGGGCTGCCTTGCGCTTGAGCCGGGCGTCCTGAAGCTCTGCGGCCATCGCGACCGCTTGCTGATGAGCCTCGGCCTTGCCGGGGCTGAACAGACCTTGAAGCCAGCGCATTCGCTGCCCTCCCCTTCTCGCGCCGATCCAAGGCTCGACGCAGGCCCGGTTAGTTCGTCAGGCAGTCGGCGGGCTGACCCGAACCGCGGCGATCAGCGCGGCGATGGCCTCGTGATGATCCCGGGCCGCTCTCGCCCTTGCGCGGGCCAGGTAGTTGCGGAACAAGCGGATCATCGGTTGCCCTCCTCAGCCCTGCGCTTGGCGAGTTCTGCCGCTAGAGCGGCGCACCGATCCGCTGCAGTCTCGGCTACCGGAAGGCTCATCGCCTTCAGCATCGTCCACCACGCCAGCCGCACGTTGAGCAAAGGAGCGCTCAGAAAGAGCCGGACCCTGCGGGCGCAGCCGACGAACCCTGTCCAGGTCACGTTCGGCCTCCTCGATGATTGACTTCAGGCGCTGCTCCTCCCACTCCGCGTAGGACTGGCCGAACAGCTCTTCTCCCAACGCCATCCACAGGGCCCAGCGCTCCGCGAGCGCCGCCTTGGTCAGCGTGCGTTCGGAGACGTTCCCTTGCGTGACGACGTTGCGCGCCGTGCGCGGATCGAGACCCCAACGGGCTTCGATCCGCTTGGCAGTGTTGTGCTTGAAACGCTCCCGAACGAGGCGCCGCAAGGCGTCTCCGATCGTGGTTCCAAGGGGCAGTTCTCGGTAATCCGTGCCCACGACTTCCCAGCCTCCGTAGGTCATTTCTGATGACCTTGACGGAGGGGCACGGAGCCGTAGACATGGAGGGAAACGGACTTCTCAGAGCTATCGAGTACGCAATCCGGGCTGGCGCTTTCCGCGTCGCAGCCCGAGACTTTCCGGCCGCCGCAGACACCTTTGAACAAGCTGCGGAGGTCAACCACGCCCGCGCCGAGCTGGCGCTGACGGAATGGACGGTGAGGCGCTGCAACGCCTCCACCGACCAATGACGCCGCACGAAGCGGGCCACGGAATTTGGGCGCCGCCGACACAAAGGCCGGCGGCGCGGCGCACGTACGCGGGCGGGAGAGAGACCCATCGTGCGCTGGGGTGCTGGCGAAGGCGCGCATCATGCGGCCTCGCAATTCTGTTCCTGCCCCTCACGGCGAGCGCGGAAAGACCGCAAGCCCCCGTGCTGGTGGCGGTGATCGTCGGTGTCGGGGGTCGGGTCAGCCATCATGACGGCCAACTCTTCCAAGCTCATCACACCGGCCTTGGAGATCGCCAGCCAATAGCGACCCGGAATGCTCTTCCGGCGCAGCCACGACCTCGCGGTGATGAAGCCGACGCCCGTGGCGTCACACAGGCTTTCAACAAGAAGTACGTGCTTCGGTCTCGCCCGCTCGACGGCCGGCGAACTGAGGCTGGCGGGAGGAAGCGAGCCGATGTGGGCGTCGAGATCGTCGCCGAGGCGATGCCATTCACCGCGAACGTGGAGATGAGCGAACCGCTCGTGCAGAGTCGACTCCACCCGCCGACCGCCTTCCTGCGTGGCGAGCAGCAGGAGTTGCCCAGGGCAATCCACCTGCATCTTCGCCAGCCGCCCACGCGGGCTATCGGAGAAGCCGATCTTCACAAGGCCAGTGGCCGTATCGCGGATGAAGTAGATCATGCCGCCCGTTCACGCTTCAGCGCCTCCAGCCCGCTGCGAGCGCGCTGGAAATTCTTGAGCGTCGGCGACATGCCGCTCTTCCACTTTGACCAGAGGGTCGGATGAACCCCGCCGGCCTTGAGCGCGGCGACCGGCGACACGTCGGCTGCGGCGCAATCACGTTCGAACTCGGTGAGCATATCGGACATGCTCGCTACAATGGAGCATAAATGCTCATTCCGCAAGCGCATTCATGCTTGTGGCGTAGATCGCCTCCCCTGCGGCATGTGCGCGCCGTGGATCAGAACGCACAGCTCGCCGCAGAAATCCGCGCCTGGATGCTCCGGGTGATGGAGGAGAAAGGCCTGAACCCCGCGACCTGGGCCAAGGCCGCTGGCGTCGCGCGCACAACCATCGCGCGACCCGTAAAAGAGGGCTATGCTTTCGTCACGTCCAGCCGCACACTCGCCAAGCTTGCGCAAGCTGTGGGGGCGGATGCGCCGGACTTTCGGCAAACTGCGCAGGCGAAGATTGTACCGCTTTACCTGCCAGTGAGGCATCGAGTGCAAGCAGGACATTGGATCGAGGTTGATTTAGCCGAGCAGGACTTTCCAGCCCCGCCAAAGGGCGTTCGGCCAGACGATGACTATGCAGAGTGGCCGCAATGGCTGGAGTTGGTCGTCGGCGACAGCGTGGATCGGGAGATCCCCCCGGGGCACTTCGCCCACGTCGTGGACGCCATAGAGATGGGGTATTCCCCTATTGACGGCGATTTCGTTGTCGTTGAGCGACGGCGAGACCAGGGCCGACTGCGAGAGCGGTCAATCAAGCAAATCGCGATCCGCGAGGGGCGCGTCGAGCTTTGGCCTCGCTCTCACAATCCAGCGTGGGACAAGCCCCTTGAACTCTCTGCGCCAGGCGAAGGCGTCGAGGTTGAGCTGGTGGGCCTTGTGATTGGGGCGTATCGCGGGATGCGCTAGTCGCTGGTCCGCAACTCGCGCGGGAAAAACACGCTCTCCACCCCCGTTCCCGCGAGCGCTACGGCGCTAAAAATGTGCGCGTGAGCATTTTTGCTCTTGCCATCGTGAGAGCATAAATGCTTTAGTGTCTCCCATCGAAGGAGATGCCGATGCACCCTCATCCCAACAAGACCCAGATGGACGCTGCGGTTGCTCGCTGGATTGGCGAGGCGGCTGGTCGGCTCGATGGCGCGTCGCTTCTGCGCAAGAAGGCGACGTGGGTGGGGCATCAGCTCCGCATCCTTGGCGACCGCCTCATTCGGACGCCGGAGCATCTTGAGGGCTTGACGGTCACGGACCTGCTGGCGGCGCAGGATGCGCTGCGGGACGCCGCGAAGGCGCACGGCAAAGCTGCGCTGGATGAGGCGGCCTAACCATGAAGCCGGAGCCGCATCTGGAATTGACCGGCCATCGCGACGGGTTCGCGCTTCGGTTCGGTGACGAGGAAGTCGCGGTTTATCCCGACTTCGACGGCGTGAGCGCAGGCCTCAGGGCCGCGCGTGAGGCGATGGCGATGTTGGCTGCGTGCCTCGCCATGGCGCCGGAGGGGAACGTCTGATGCGCCGTCCCTTCGTCCCTGGCTTCGTCACCGCTGGCGAGGCGGCGGATAGCGCGGTCTCCGAGATCGCCATCCGCATGGCCGCCCGAGCCCTGGTGGATCGGGACATTCAGTACGACGGCCAGAACATCATCATCCCCACAGGATCACACGCCGAGGCCCTTCGCCTTGTTCGGGAGCTGCGGGCTGCGCTCGGGCGGGCTGCGTGATGCCTCTCCCCTTCTCCCCCTGGGTCTATGCCGTGAGCGGAACGCTCGCCTTGGCCTGTCACATCATCCTCACCGCGAAGGGCCTCTGATGACCCGCGTCCTTTCCGTCGTCCGCGACGCCACCACCAAACCCGAGACCGTCGCAGAGCGCGTCCGCAGGCTGCAAGCCGAGGCCCGCCAGGCCGCGCGGGACCACGTGAAGGCCTTCGCCGTGGCGATGGTCGACCTGCAGCAGTTCGCGGCCGAGATCGCGGACGGAGGCGAGGCTTACGCACCGGGCATTCGCGAGGCCGCCCGCCGGCTGGCCGAAGACCTCGATGCCCGCGTCCAGTCCGTCGAGGCGATCAGCGCGAGGGCGGAACGGTGAGCCTCGCACCCCACGCCAAACAGGAGTCGCAGATGAGCGAGCCCGCACGTCAACAGGTCGCGCCCCGGCAGAGCGCCGAAGTGACCTCCGTCACCGGCGCGAGCATGATGGACCTCATCGCCCGCCTCGCCGCCGACCCGAATACCGATGTCGACAAATTCGAGCGGATGCTGGGCATGGCCGAGCGCATTCGGGCGCACGAGGCCAAGGTCGCCTTCACCAAGGCCAAGTTGGCCATGAAGCCCAGCCTCCCCGTGATCGATGAGCGCGGCCAGATCCTGAACAGCGCCGGCAGGGTCCAGTCGACCTATGCCGAATGGGAGGACATCAACGAGGCGATCGAGCCGATCCTTACGGAACACGGCTTCGACCTGGCGTTCCGGCCGGGCACCTCTTCGGAGGGCAAGGTGATCGTGACTGGCGTCCTGACGCACGTCGCGGGACATGCCGAAGAGGCTGAGATCACGCTCCCACTCGACTCCAGTGGCGGCAAAAACGCCGTGCAAGGCGTCGGTTCGTCCCTCTCCTACGGCAAGCGCTACGCCGCCATCGCCCTGTTGAACATCACCAGCCGTCACAAGCGCGACCGAGACGACGACGGCCGCGGAGCCGGGATGAGCCAAGAGGCGCAAGACGCCATCGCCAACATCAACATGGCAGCGAGTCTTGACGACCTGCGGAAATGGCGCGGCGACCACTTCGACCGCCTATCGAAGTCGCTGCGCCAGGAAGAGCTTCGCGAAGTCGTCGCGCTCTGGAATCGCCGGCTGAAGGCCGCCAAAGGCGAGGGCCAGGCCAATGGCTGATCTGCAGGTGTTCAACTGCGAGCAGGGCACCCCTGAGTGGTACGAGGCCCGGCTCGGCATTCCGACCGCGAGCGAGTTCGCGACGGTCATGGCGAAGGGCCGTGACGGCGGCGCCAGCCTCACTCGCAAGACCTACATGATGAAGTTGGCAGGAGAGCGCCTGACGGGCCAGCCGATGGATAGCTACTCCAACGGCCACATGGAGCGCGGCAAGGAATGGGAGGCTGAGGCGCGGGAGCAATACGCTTTCGAGCACGAGGCCGACCCTCAGATTGTCGGCTTCCTGCGGCGTGGCGACATGGGTTGCTCCCCTGACTCCTTGATCGGAGAGCGCGGCGGTCTGGAGATCAAGACTAAAGCGGCGCACCTTCACATCGAAGCGCTTCTACGCGACGACATTCCCCCGGAACACCGGGCGCAGCTCCAAGGCTTCCTTCTCGTCACCGAGCGGGAATGGATCGACTTGGCGATCTACTGCCGCAAGCTCCCCCTCGTCACGCGCCGCGTATCGCCCGATCGGGATTACATCGCCAACCTGAAGGGCGAAATCGACCGCTTCAACGATGAGTTGGCGGCTATGGTCGAGCGCGTCCGCACTCACGGCGCCAAGGCGGCGCTCGCGGCATGAGCGCCGAACGTCACACAGTAGCCTTGTCACCCGCGACGCTGGAGCGCGCGATACAGGGCGTTCGCGTCGCGGCTGCTAAGGGCGGCTGGACTTTGGAACTGCGTCCGGCAAAGCGATCGGACGAACAGAACGACGCCCTACATGGGCTTATCGATCAGATCCTGAAGCAGCGCCCGATCCACAACGGCGTGAAGATGGATAAGGCCCTCTACAAGGCCGTGTTCATGCAGGCGCTGGGCGAGGAAGTCCGGTTTCTGCCGACCCTGGACGGGGATGGCATGTTCCCCCTGGGCCTCAGCACGTCGGCGTTAGGGAAGCAGCGCTTCTCTGACCTCATCGAGATGATCCTGGCCTGGTGCGCTCGCGAAGGCCTGAAGGTCGAACACTTCAGCGACGAGGGAGCGGGAGGCGCCGAACAAGCGCCCCCGCGCGCCGCCTGATGCTGGTCGAGCCTACCGCCCTTGACCGCCGCTCCGTGCCGGAATGGATCGGAGCGACGCCAGACACGCCGGTCCCGGCCCGCGTGAAACTCAGGGTGTTCGAGCGGTATCAAGGCCGCTGCTACCTGTCAGGTCGCAAGATCGGCCCCGGCGAGACTTGGGAAGTCGAGCACGTCAGAGCTATCGGCCTCGGGGGCGAGAACCGCGAGAGCAACCTCGCCCCAGCGCTGGCTGACGCCCACAAGGTTAAGACCCGCGACGACCGCGCCGCGATGTCCAAGGCTAATCGCATCCGCGCGAAGCACCTTGGCATCCATCCGAAATCAAAGGCCCGGATCCGCTCGCGCGGCTTCGCGCCCACGCGCTGAGGAGGGCCGCATGAACATCTCCTATCGCGGCTCGGGCCACTTCGTCCTTTCCAGGCTATCGGAAGGCTCCGCAACGCTGGCTGAGCTTCGCGAGGAGGCCGGGATCCGCGGCAACCGCGCGAAGAAGCTGGGCTTCCTCATGTCGGCCCTGTTCCGTCACGGCCTGGTCAGCCACGAGCAAGGCTTCGGCTACGAGATCACCCGCTACGGCCTCGAGGCCTTGGCGATCCTCAACAGCGGCCAGGACTTCACCGTCGTCCAGCCCGGCGCCCGAGTGTTCGGGAGGGCCCGCGCCAATCACTTCACAAGAGAGGAACGGCCCATGCGAGCCGAACACGCCAGCGAGGAAGCCTACCGGCTGGCCGATGACATGGCGGTGCGGGGATGAGCGAACCCATCATCATGGAAGCCCGCAACGCGCGTGGCTACTCCGACATCCCGACCGTGTACGCCTACTACACGGCCGAACAGAAGGCCGATCACGGCAAGCACTGCGAGTGGTGGACCCCGTTTGGCCACCGGCCGGAAACGGCCCCGTTCGAGGTCGGCGAAGAGCGCCAGTTCATCGCGAGCATCGAGGCCGCCAACCCCGGCAAGTTCGCCTCGTACCTGATCTCTTGGTCGGGGTGCGATTGATGGCGCCCGTCATGCCGAAGGCCGTCGCCGACGCCTGCGAAGTGGTGCGGACTGACGCCGCCAACACGATGCAGCACACAACGACGGCAGACCTGAGCGCCCGCCTGATGTGTCGCGTCGATGCTCGAAAGTTGGGCCTTGTCCTCGCGTGGGTCGATCAGTTCGCCGATCGCGCCGCCATCGCCAAAGCCGCTGGAGAGGCGGGATGAGCGCGAAGCATACGCCGGGGCCGTGGGTCGCAGACGGTGAATATGTCCACGCCGTGGAGTTCATCAGGCTTTGCTGCGGTCGAGGATATTCCAGCTGCTGCGGCGATCCAGAAATCAGCGAGAGCCGGTTTCAGATCGCGCAGTGTGCGCCCGAAAACGCCCCCCTAATCGCCGCCGCGCCCGACCTTCTGGAGGCGCTGAAGGATGCGCTCGCCGGCTGGCGGTACATCCGCGAACACCACGGCGACCTGTACGGCGTCGGTTGGGATCGCGTTGAAGAAGCCGCCCGCGCCGCCATCGCTCGCGCCACCGGAGAGCGGGGATGACCGGCCCCTTCGCCTTCCTCCGCCGCCTGTTCGTGCGGGGTGAGCCGCTGACGGAGAGCGAGCGAGTGATGATCGCGTGCCTGCTCATCTTCATCAAGAGGCACGCGATCATGACCTTCGCCGACCTCACATCCTG
This sequence comes from Phenylobacterium kunshanense, assembly GCF_003254525.1. GTDB lineage: Bacteria > Pseudomonadota > Alphaproteobacteria > Caulobacterales > Caulobacteraceae > Phenylobacterium > Phenylobacterium kunshanense. The sequence continues at coordinate 374,970 of NZ_QFYS01000001.1, read as the reverse complement.
GGATCGCCCCTACATGCGCCTCGCCCTCCGTCACGGCTACGCCGACGACGGCACGGCAGGCCGCCCCTTCTACCGCGTCACGCCGAAGGGCGAGCGGTTCTTGCAGGAGTTTGAACGGTGACCATGAGCCCTGACGCAGCTCTGGCGGTTCTTCGCCGCCATCTGCCAAGCCTCGAAGCTGCGGCCATGCCGACGAAGTGCGAGGTGTTCACGGCGTGCGGCTACGAGGCCGCCGAGCTGCGAGACGCTATCGAAGCCCTCTCCCGCCGCCCGGATGCCCCCAGCGCGGATGGGTGGTTGCCGATCGAGACGGAGGGTGACGATGCCAGCCAAGATTGATGTGGTCGGCCAGCGTTTCGGCGCGTGCGTTGTCGAAAGCGACGCAGCGCCCAATGCGAACGGGCGGCGGCGCGTTTCATGCCGTTGCGATTGTGGATCAATCTTTACGACTGAGCCTCGGGCGCTCCGAGGCGGCCACACGACAAGCTGCGGCTGCCGGCAGCGCGCGGCGGTAGCATCAGCTTGCCGACGCCGATCCACCCACGCCATGACGAGGAGCCGCGAATACAATTCGTGGCTCAAGCTGCGATCCCGCTGCCAGAGCCCCAGCGATCCTAAGTACGCCGACTATGGCGGAAGGGGCATTCGGGTTTGTGCTGCGTGGGATGCAAGCTTTGAGGCGTTCCTCGCGGACATGGGCACGAAGCCAACGCCCGCTGCCACCATAGACCGCATCGACGTCGATGGACCCTACGCGCCCGAAAACTGCCGCTGGGCCTCCCCCAAAGAGCAGGCCCGCAACAAGCGAAACCATCGCCTCGTCAATCATGGTGGCCGGTCTATGCCGCTGTCCGAGGCCTGCGAACTGGCTGGCGTCAACTATCGCTCCGCGCTCTACCGCCTGAACCGCGGCAAGCCGTGGGCCGCCCTCCCCGCCCCGCCTCAAGCCGATGGGGGCGAGGGGTGAGCGAGCTTCCGACCGTGATCCTCGAAGAGGACGCCATGTATTGGGTCAAGCCAGCGTATGGCCCAGACGAGGGCAAGTGGACCGTAGCTAGGTGGTTTGTCGGGTGTTTCTGGGGCCTCGACGGCAACGAGCTGCGGCCGACCGTCATCAGCGGCCCGATACCGCGACCGACTGACGAGGCCGCCCAATGACCGCCCGCATTGTCCCCTTCCCCCGCCAGCCGGTCCGCGCCCCCTCGCCGGCCTTCATTGACCAGGACGGCGGCCGGGTGACGGTCAATGGCCGCCTCTGGAAAGCCTTCGTCAGCGAGAGCAACGCCGCTCGCGTCGCCGAAGCTCTCTCGACCCTCGCGTCTCTCGACGCCCTTAGCCATGTGGAGACTGTGTGATGAGCATCGCTGACGGCTTCTATTTCTGGATCGGCAAGCAGCTTGCTGATGCGGCGATCCCGCTGGCCTTGGTGGCGATCTTGTTTGGCGCCTACGTGATCCTGCGGGTTCTCGCGAAGATCGAGTCGGCGTTGCGCCGGAAGAAGCGCCCATGACCCGCCCCGGCTACCTCCTCTTTCACCTCGCCCTTGTGGCGCTTTCCCTCGCGTTCGCGGGGGTGTGCTGGGCGGTAACGATGGGAGCTGTGTGATGCCGGAGTGCGGCAATTGCGGCGGGACGGTGGATGGCATGGAGCCTCACCTCGCCGAATGTTTTGAGCAGATCGGAGAACTCTACTGCTCCGAGTGCTGGGAGGAAATGAACGAGGCGAACGCTGCTTACGACCGGGAAGACAGCGAATGACCCGCGCCCTCCTCAACCTCCGCTTCGCCCTTATGCCCTTCGCCCTCGCGCTGGCCGCGATGGTGATGATTGGAGCTTAGGACACATGCAACCGAGCTACACCGCCTTCACCGCCTACGGCGTCCCGATGCATCAGTTTGCGCTGTACACGCCCGAGGACGTTTCCCGGTGGGTGAAGCATCACGCCCGCTACTGGCCTGGCGCAACGATCAGGCGCCGCACCGGCTGCTGTTGGCGCGTCGTATGGCGCGAGAGTGCGCGGGAGGCGGCGTGATGGGCGATTTTACCGCAGCGGAAATCCGCGCCGCAAAGCGCGGCCTCACGAAGATCCAGCGCATGTATGTCAAGGACGGGTCTGCCCACGGGGACTGTTCAATCGTCACGATCAGGTCGCTGATCCGAAAGGGAATTTTCCACATCGAGATCAGCAGCCCCAATGGGAAGTGCGGTTTTGCGCGCCTTACCCCGCTTGGGAAGGCCGTCAGCGACGCTCTGCCGATAGAGGCCGCCAGTCCGTACTTGCAGCCCGCCCTTCGCGCCGCCCTCACCCCCACCCCAGGAGCCCCGCATGACCGGTAAAGTACAAGGCCGGGCGATGCTGACTAAGCCCTTTTCCCCGCCGAAGCGCTTCCGGCCGTTCCAGGCTGAGAGGGGGCCGTGGCTGATTTGGTCCTACTACCACAACTGCTGGCATCGTCGGTCATCAGACGGCACCGCGTGCGGCTACACGAATGACGTGACGCAGGCTGGCGTGTTCGATGAGCGGACGGCGCGGGCCTACCACGACACCGCGCCTAAGCGCTGGCGCCGAGACGTGTCGATCCCAGCGTTCAAGGTCGCTGCGGCGCTGAAGCACGCAGCCATAGAGAAGCGAGCCGAGGCCGAGCGGATCGAAGCCGTGCTCGCCGAGATCGCCGGCCGTCGCGCCCTGGAGAACAGCCATGACGAATGAAGCGGAAGGACTGGACCTCGACGCGCTGGAGAAGGTGGCGAGGGATGCGACGCCGGGTTCATGGGAGTATCGCGCTGTGTTTCCTTATGATTGGGGCTGGGTGACTGACGGCGATGGCGCGTTCATAGCTCAGATTAAGGACCCCAGGGTTTTCGGGGGCGCGCTCGATATGCATCGAGCCGACAAAACCGACCCGTGGGCCGCCAACGCCACGCACGTATCCACCTTCGACCCGCCCACGGTCCTCCGCCTCCTCGCCGCCCTACGCGCTCAGGCCGAGCGGGTGCGGGTGTTGGAGGGGGACGCCAACCGCTGGCGCGCCCTCATGCGATGCGGCCGCATCCAGATGCAGGGCTCGTCTGGTGTTGACCCGAACACGGGGGAGCGCAACGGGAACAACGTCCACTTCGGGGCCGAGTTCTGGCCTGAGCGCCACGACAAATACCCCGACCTGATCGAGGGCCACGACAGGTCCACGGCGTGGGGGAAAGCCTGCCTTGTCGCGCTCGTCGACGCGATCATGGAGCAAGAGGCCGCCCGCGCCCTCCTCCCCGCCACCCAGGCCGAGGGGGAGAAGCCGTGACCTCCTACCGCGACATGACCTTCTGTTCCGCGAAATGCGCGACGCGAGACTGCCACCGGAACCCGCCTGACGACCTGCATGAGCGCGTTGAGCGATGGTGGGGCGGTCCGGGCGGTCCGGTCGCTTGGGCCGACTTCTCGCCGCGCTGTGAGCAGTACGTCCTGGCCGAGGGGGAGAAGTAGGATGGGGGCAACGATCCACAGATCCTTCGCCTATCGCCTCCACCCGACCGCGGCTCAAGCGGAGCGCCTTCGCCAATGGATCGGTGCTACCAGGTTCGTCTACAATCTGTGCCTGGAGCAGCGGCGCGACTTCTGGCGGCAGTACCGCCGGCAGACCGGAAGGCACCTGACGTGGGCGCAGCAGTCGCAGGAAGTGTCTGAGCTGCGGCGCCAGGTTGATTGGCTGGCCGACGTGCCGCGCGACGCCTTAGAGCGAGCACTGCGCGATCTGGACGCCGCATACCGCGCTTTTTTTGCCGGCCGCAACGGCTACCCCCATCCGCGCGTCAAGGACGCCAGGGGAGTTATCCAGTTTATATCCAGAGATCTTGCGGTGAAGCGCCTCAATGCGAGGTGGTCCGCCATTCGCCTGCCCAAAATCGGCTGGGTGAAATTCCGCGATACACGCGAACTTCGTGGAAGATGGCTGAGCGTGGCTGTTTCGCACTACGCAGGACAGTGGCGAGTGAGCCTAGCCCACGAGATCGCGCGAGCAGTCAGCACCCCCGTTCAATCGAGCGTCGGGATAGATCGCGGCGTCACCGTCTTCGCCGCCTTGTCGACCGGCGAGTTGATCGACGGACCGAACGTTGGACGCAAAGCTGCGGCATCGCTTGCGACAGCGCAGCGCCGCCTAGCCCGCAAGAAAAAGGGCTCAAACAACCGTCGGAAGGCGCGACTTCGCGTCGCCCGGTTACAGGCTCGGGTGGCCGCCGCCCGAAAGGACTTCCTGCACAAAATTTCTACCGGCCTCGCCAAGAGCCACGGCGTGGTCGTGCTGGAGGATCTGAAAGTGCGGAATATGACGGCTTCGGCCAGGGGTACGGTTGAGACTCCAGGCCGTAACGTCAGGGCAAAGTCTGGATTGAACCGCGCCATCCTCGACCAAGGATGGGGCATGTTCCGACAGATGCTCGCTTACAAGCTGGAGGAGCGCGGCGGCTATCTGCTGACCGTCAATCCGAAGGACACGAGCCGGACGTGTTCGGCGTGCGGCGTGGTAGATGCAGATAGCCGGGATGGAACTCGCTTCGCCTGCCGGGCCTGCGGCCACGACGCCCACGCCGACCACAACGCGGCCATCAACATACTGCGGCGAGGTACGCCGTTAGTGCCTGTGGAGTTGGCTTCGGCCTTCAATGAAGCAGGAACCGCAATTGCGGATGCCGACTCTCCCCCGCGACCTCTTCAGAAGCGGACCGCCCCCCAACCCCCCAGCCGGGATAACGCGGGGGGTGGGGGGTGAGCCGGAAAGCCGCATTCTCAGCCGCCGACTACGCACGAGCCGTCCAGGGCGCGCTCAAAGGCGGCTTGCCTGTGGGTAGCTTCAAGATCGCTGTGGAGAACGGCGCCCTCGCCATCTTGCCCGCCGCAACTGAGCAGGCTCCCCCTGCCGACCAGCTTGAGGACGAGCTGGCGGCATGGCGGGCGAAACGTGGCTATGGTTGATCTGAAGGGGCTCTACACCGTCCGTGCCAAGGGCCGGGTGTACCACTACGCTTGGCGCGGCGGTCCGCGCATTCTGGCGCCCTACGGTACGCCCGCATTCGCCGCGGAGTTTGCGCACCACCACGCAGACCGCAAGGGTGGTGACAAGGCTCGACTTTCCGGGCTGTGCGCGATGTTCCGCGCGTCGGACGCCTGGAACGGAAAGGGGCCTCGCCCGATCAGCGCGAAGACCCGCGCGAGCTGGTCAACGTGGCTGGACCGTATTCAGGTCGAATTTGGGGATCTTCGCGTCGAACAGTTCGACCGCCCGGCCATGCGCCCCATCATCATCAAGTGGCGCAATCGGTACGCTGCGACGCCTCGCGCGGCCGATATGGGCATTCAGGTTCTGTCCCGCCTTCTGTCGTTCGGCATGGAGGAAGGCAAGCTGCTGAACAATATCTGCAAGGGTATCGGCAGCATCTACGACGTTGACCGCTCGGGCCTGATCTGGACGGCTGACGACCTGGCAGAGCTGGAGAAGCACGCGGCGCCAGAGATCATGCGGGCCGCCCGCCTAGCCGCCCTCACCGGCCTGCGGCAATCGGATCTGCTTCGCCTGTCGTGGTCGCACGTCCAGCCGCACAGCATTGAGATTGCCACCGGCAAGAGCCGGAAGCGCAAGACGACGCTGATCCCGCTCTACGACGAACTGCGGGACTACCTCGCCAGCGTGCCGAAGAAGGCGACAACCGTGCTGGTGAACACCAAGGGGCGCCCTTGGCAGTCTGGCTTCGGCTCAAGCTGGAAGGGCGCCAAGAACAACGCCCCCACACTGAGAGCCCTTCACTTTCACGATCTGCGCGGAACCGCCGCGACGCGGTTCTATCTCGGGGGCCTTTCGATCCGCGAGATCGCAGAGATCATGACGTGGAGCGAGGACTACGTTGAGGGGCTGATCGACCGCTACGTGAAGAAAGATGAGCTGCTGAGGGACCGCATCCGGCGAATCAATGAGAACGCCCAGCGGACATCGAGTGAAAAACCGAATGCAAAACGACCCCCCAAGTGTTAAGCTTGGAGGGTCGAAAAGTTCAATAATTTCCGGCGTCGGGGCGGCAGGATTTGAACCTGCGACCCTCTGCTCCCAAAGCAGATGCGCTACCAGGCTGCGCTACGCCCCGAGGCGCCGGCGGCCCTGCGATATAGCCGTTTCGGCCTTTCCGCAAACTAACCGTGTCGGCTCATCAGCTTGAACACACCGGACGCCCGCACGATGTCCACGCCCCGGGCGTGCAACCGCCCGTCGGCGAACGCCACATCCTTCGTCGCCCGTGACATTCGCGCTTCGCCGATGATCCAGTCGCCCTGCCGCGCCATGTGCAGGAAGTCGATGGACAGATGGATGGTCACGCCCACCTTGTCCGTCCCGCGCCCCACGGCAGCCGCCAGCAGGCCGTCGCTGAAGGCCGACAGCATCCCGCCATGGACGATGCCGATGCCGTTGGCGTGGCGCGGCAGGACGTAGAAGGCCTGTTCCACGAGGCCGTCCTCGCCCATCCGATGGAAATAGGGCCCGTTGTGCGTGGAGAACGGGCCGCGCCCCTTCGAACGGACGAAGCCGGGCGGCGGATCGGGGATCAACTCATCCATGGGGCAGCGCCCTGTGCAGCACCCGGTCGCCAGGAAGGAGGCCGATCTGCGCGGCGCGCCCGGCCGCCAGTTCCAGGACGAACTTCGCCGGACCCGCCGACGGCGCGCCGCTCTCGTCGAGGGGCTGAACATTGCGGCTGATCGAGACGACCCGTCCATTCTCGCCGATGTAGATGATGTCGAGCGGGATCAGGGTGTTCCGCATCCAGAACATCTGGGGCGCGGCCTTGGGAAACAGAAACAGCATGCCGCGGTCGGCAGGGAGCGAACGGCGGCACATCAGGCCGTACTCCCGCTCCCGCTCGCTGTCGGCGACTTCGACCATGAAGGAGGTCACGCCCCGGTCGGTGCGCACCTGCAACGCTTCGAGGGGCTTGATCTCGGGCTGACCCCGGCAATGCTTGGGATCCATCCGTGCGATCTGCGCCGAGGCTGGCGCTGCGAATACGGACAGGACGGCGAGCGCGAAGAGGCCGCGCCGGCCATGCGAAACAAGGGACACCAAGCCAACTCCGAAGCGCGTCAGGTCAGGCGAGGTTAGACGCTTCGATTTCGGCGACGACAAGGCCCTTCGGGCCTTCGGCGAAGCGCACCATTACGCAATCGCCCGGCTGGAGATCCTCCATTCCCGAGCGGCGCAGGGTCTCGATATGGACGAAGATGTCGCCGGGCTGGCTGTCGCGCACCACGAAGCCGTAGCCCTTGGCGCGGTTGAACCACTTCACCTTCGCCTCTTCCAGGGGACCGGTCGCCTGCAATGGGCGGCGCGTCGGCCGGGGCGCGACACTGCCGTCGCGCGGTCGGCCGAACTCAGGGCGCCGCTCGGCCGGTGTGGCCGAACTCTCGTCGACCAGGACGACTTCGGCCACCTGCCACCCCTTCGCACGTCGCACGACATCGCAGGTGATGAGCGAGCCTTCCAGGCAGCTCTCGCGGCCTGAACTGCGCAGGCTGGTCACATGGAGCAGCACATCCTTCAAGTCGGTCTGGCTAGGGTCGTCCGGCACGATGAAGCCGTAGCCCTTGCCTGCGTCGAACCATTTCACACGCCCGGAGATCCGCACCGCCGGGAGCGCGACATCGATCTGCTCGAATTCGTAACCAGCCATTCGCCCCTCGGCCCGTTACCCCCCGTCGATTGGGTTAAGGGCCAACTATAACACTGTTCTTGTAACGCCGGCGTCGTCAATGATTGATTCGCATCGTGACGCGGCGCGCACCCGTGGAGAAAACCAGAATGTGGGGGAAATCGCGTGGCAGTCCCTAGGGGAGTCGAACCCCTCTCTTCAGGTTGAAAACCTGACGTCCTAACCGATAGACGAAGGGACCGCGTCGCGCGAGGCCGGGTCTATAGCGGCCTTCTAATGGGGGTGCAAGCGGCCAAAATCACTTCATGCGCGACGCGGATCGGCGACGTCCTCGATCTCGAGCTGGACGCCCTCCCGCCCCTGCCAATCGTCGGGTTTCAGGCGGCCGGCCACGTGGACCGCGCCGCCCTCCTGCAGCAGCCGACGGCCGGCCTCGGTGTCTTCGCAGCGCCAGGCCACCGCCTTGAGTCGTCCGCCGGAACGATCGGTCAGGGTGCAACGCACGTGACCGCCGCGCATCGCCATGGGACGCTCGAGCCGAACGTCCGCGAGCGCGAACGTCGGTTCGGGATTGCCGGGTCCAAACGGGGCAAGCCGCTGGAACTCGGCCCAGAGGCCCCGGTCCGCTCCCCGCGCCGTCACCAGGGCGTCGATCTCGAAGGCGTCCTCGGCGGCCGCGATCTCAGCCTCCGCGGCCATCCGGGCGCACAGGAATTCCCGGAGTTCCGGGATCACGGCCGGCCGCACGGAGAGACCCGCCGCCATCGCGTGGCCCCCGCCGGCCAGCAGCAGGCCTTCCTCGTACGCCGCCTGGACCGCCCGTCCGAGGTTCACGCCCGGTTGCGATCGGCCGGAGCCCTTGCCCACGTCGGCCGCCCGATCGATGCCGATGACGATCACCGGCTTGCGGTAGCGTTCGCGCAACCGGCCCGCGACGATCCCGATCACACCGGGGTGCCAGCCATCCTCGGCGACCACCAGGCACGGCGCATCGGCCTGGTTGCTGGCGTGCTCGATCTGACGGACGGCCGCCTCCTGCACCTCCCGCTCGACATCCTTGCGGGAGGCGTTGAGCTCATCCAACTCCGCCGCCAGCGCCGTGGCCTCTTCGGGATCGTCGGTCGACAGCAGGCGCGCGCCCAGGTCGGACCGGCCGATTCGTCCTCCGGCGTTGATGCGCGGCCCCAACAGGAACCCGACGTGGAAGACCGACGCCGGCCCCTGCCCCTTGGCGACCTCCATCAGGGCCTTCAGGCCGGGGTTCGCCCAGCCGGACATCACCTTGAGCCCCTGCGCGGCGAGCGCGCGATTGAAGCCCGTGAGCTGAGTCACGTCGCAGACGGCGCCCATGGCCGCGAGATCCAGCCAGGCCCTCAGGTCGGGTTCTCTCACGCCGTCGAACAGGCCCCGGCGGCGCGCTTCCCGATTCAAGGCGGCCAGCAGCACGAAGCTCACGCCGGCAGCGGCCAGGTGTCCCTGCCCAGACGTGCAATCCGGCCGATTCGGGTTCACCAGGGCGGCGACGTGCGGAATTTCGCCGGGCCGCATCAGGTGGTGGTCGATCACCACGACGGGCAGGTCGATCTCCGCCGCGCAGGCCAGGGCGTCGTGGGCGGCGGCGCCGCAGTCCACCGTCACTACGAGGTCCGCACCCTCATCCTTCAGCCGGCGGAATGCGGCGGGCGACGGTCCATAGCCCTCGGTGATGCGATCCGGCACATAGATCGACAGCTCCAGGCCCATGGCCCGGAACCACCTGACGATCAGCGCCGCCGACGAGGCGCCGTCCACGTCGTAGTCGGCGAAGACCACGATCCGCCGCCGAGCTTCCAGGGCGTCGACAAGCACCGTCGCCGCGCGATCCATGTCGGCGAAGGACGACGGATCGGGAAACAACGACTTCAGGGTCGGATTCAGGAAATCGCCACAGGCCTCGGCGGTGACGCCCCGCGCAGCCAAGCTGCGGGCCAACAGCTCCGACAGGCCATGATCGAGCTGGTGGCGGCGGGTGAGTTCCGGGCAGGCAGGACGCTGGCGCCACGCCCGCCCGGACAGCGACCGGCTCACCCCCAGATAGCCCAGATGATCGCCGCCGTCGGCCATTGGCTCACCACCTCGCACTCCACGGCCTTATCGGCCGCGGCTGGGCGAGTCGCTAGCGCGACTCGGCGTCAGAAACGGACGCAGTTCAGAGCGGGCGCTTCATCCGCACTTCGCGCACGGTCCCGGTGGCGGAGTTCATCACCAGGGTGTGCGTATGGATGAAGCCCCCGGCCACTCGCACGCCGTCCAGGAGCGCGCCCTTGGTGACGCCGGTCGCCGCGAAGATCGCGTCGGCGCGGACCATCTCGTGCAGGTCGTACTTCTTGTCGAGGTCGGTGATGCCCACGCGGGCGGCGCGGGCGCGCTCATCGCCGTTGCGGAACACGAGCCGCCCTTGGAACTGACCGCCCACGCACTTCAGCGCGGCGCACGCCAGCACGCCCTCGGGCGCGCCGCCGGAGCCGACATAGAGGTCGATGCCGGTTTCCGGATCGGCGGTGTTGATCACACCGGCCACGTCGCCATCGGTGATCAGGTGCACCCGCGCGCCGACCGAGCGGACAGAGGCGATGATCTCGGCATGGCGGGGCCGGTCGAGGATGCAGACGGTGATCTCGCTCGGGTTCACGCCCTTGGCCTTGGCCAGCGCCTGGACATTGTCGGCCGGGCTCTTGTCGAGGTCGATCACGCCGGCGGGGTAGCCGGGGCCGCAGGCGATCTTGTCCATGTAGGTGTCGGGTGCGTTCAGCAGGGTGCCCTTCGGCGCCCAGGCCATCACGGCCAGCGCATTGGCCATGGCCTTGGCCGTCAGGGTGGTGCCTTCCAGCGGGTCGAGGGCGATGTCGATCTTGGCCTTGCCGCCCTTGCCCACCTTTTCGCCGATATAGAGCATCGGCGCCTCGTCCCGCTCGCCCTCGCCGATCACGATCTCGCCGTCTACGGCCAGTTCGTTCAGCGCCGTGCGCATGGCGTCGACGGCGGCCTGGTCGGCGGCTATCTCGTCACCCCGGCCGGCGAGTTTCCACGCCGCTATGGCGGCAGCCTCCGTCACCCGGACCGCGTCCAGGATCAGGCTGCGGTCCAGAACTTCAGAGCTCATCTCGTTTCCAACCCCAGCGAGCGCCTTCTGGGGCGCCTTTGATCTTAGATGCGGGCAATTCGCAACAATCTAGGACGATCGAGCACCGCGGGCAGGCCGGCGATGCGCTCCACGGCGGCAGACAGGGCCGACTCGGCCACGGCGTGGGTCGTCAGCACGATCGGCACCCCTTCCGCGCCCTCGGTCGGCTTCTGCAGGAAGCTCTCGATGGAGACGCCGGCTTCCGCCAGCGTCTCGGACACCGCGGCGATCACCCCCGGCTCGTCCTTCACCAGGAAGCGAAGATAGGCCCGGCCCATCAGCTTCGAAGGATCGACCGGATCGAACGGCGTGAGATCCTCGGCCGGCGCCTGGAAGACCGGGCGGCGCGCGCCCGCGATCACGTCGGAGATGTCGGCGGCGACCGCCGCGGCCGTGGGCGCGGCGCCGGCCCCGGGCCCCTGCAGGAACAGGCGGCCGGTGCGTTCGCCCTCGATGAACAGGGCGTTCAAGGCGCCGCCGGCGCGGGCCAGCGGATGGTCCAGGGGAGCCAGGGTCGGGTGGACCCGCACCAGCGCGCCGTGCGGCGAGCGTTCGGCGGACGCCACCAGCTTGATCCGGTACCCAAGGTCCTTCGCCATCCGGATGTCGAGCAAGGCGACCTGGTCTATGCCCTCGATCTCGGCCGCGGCGAAGTTGGGCGCGCAGCCGAACGCCAGGGCGGCGAGGATGGTGATCTTGTGGGCGGCGTCGAACCCGCCGACGTCCATGGTCGGATCGGCCTCGGCGTAGCCCAGACGCTGAGCCTCGGCCAGCACCTCCTCGAACGAGCGCCCTGTGGCTTCCATCTCGGTGAGGATGTAGTTGCAGGTGCCGTTGAGGATGCCCGCGATCGAGTGGATGTCGTCACCCACCAGGGCCTCGCGCACCACCTTCACCGCCGGCACGCCGCCCATCACGGCAGCCTCGAACAGCAGGGGCGCGTCGTTTTCCTCAGCCAGGGCCGCGAGTTCGGCCCCGTGCTCGGCGATCAGCGCCTTGTTCGCGGTCACGACCGGCTTGCCGGCCCGGAGCGCCGCCTCGACCGCCGCCTTTGCGGGGCCATCCGAGCCGCCGATCAGTTCCACGAAGATTTCGGTCGCGTCGGCCTGGGCCAGCGCCACCGGATCGTCGAACCAGGGGATGTTCGAGATGTCCACAGGCCGCGGCCGGGACCGCGAACGGGCCGAAACGCCGCTGACGTAGGCCAGACCGCCCGCCGGGGCAAAGGCCGGGTTCTCGCCCAGGAACTGCAGGAGGCCAGCGCCCACGGTGCCAAGACCGGCGACGCCGATCCCCCACGGTTTGCGATCCATGAACTCGCTCATTGGGAGCCTAGGGCGTTGTGCGCCCGTCCCAGGATTTCGTCGGCGTTGGAGAGAAACTTCTTCACGTTGCGTGCAGCCTGCCGGATGCGGTGTTCGTTCTCGACCAGGCCGATCCGAACATAACCCTCACCATACTCGCCGAACGCGACGCCGGGCGCCACGGCGACGCCCGCCTCCTCCACCAACAGCTTCGAGAACAGCATGGAGCCGGCGGACTCGTACTGCTTCGGCAGCGGCGCCCAGGCGAACATCGAGGCGGGCGGAGCCGGAATATCCCAGCCGGCCCGCTTCATGGACTCGACCAGCGTGTCCCTGCGGCCCTTGTAGATGGCGCGGATCTCGTCGACGCAGTCCTGCGGCCCGTTCAGCGCCGCGGCCGCCGCGACCTGGATCGGCGTATAGGCGCCGTAGTCCAGATAGGATTTCACGCGCGCCAGCGCGGCGCACATCCGCTCATTGCCCACCACCATGCCCACGCGCCAGCCGGCCATGGCGTAGGTCTTCGAAAGCGAGTTGACCTCGACCGCGATGTCCTTGGCGCCTTCGACCTGGAGCAGCGAGGGCGGCGGGTTGTCGTCGAAATAGATCTCCGAATAGGCGATGTCGGACAGCACCAGCAGGTCGTGCTTGCGCGCCAGGGCCACCACTTCCTTGTAGAAGTCGAGATCCACCCACTGGGCGGTGGGATTCGACGGATAGCTCACGATCAGCACGCTGGGCGGGGGGGCCGAGTGCTTCACGGCGCGGCTGATGCCCGACAGATATTCCTCGGGGCTGCCAGCCGGGACGTGGCGGATCACGCCGCCAGCCATGATGAAGCCGTAGGCGTGGATCGGGTACGCCGGATTCGGACAGATGATCACGTCGCCGGGCGCGGTCAGGGCCTGGGCCAGGTTGGCGAAGCCCTCCTTGGAGCCGAGGGTCGCGATGACCTCCCGGTCCGGGTCCAGCTTCACGCCAAAGCGGCGGCCGTAATAGTTGGCCATGGCCTTTCGGAGGCCGGTGATGCCCTTGGACGCGGAATAGCGGCCGGCCTTGGGGTCGCGCGCCGTCTCGACCAGCTTGTCGACGATGTGCTTTGGCGTCGGCATGTCGGGATTGCCCATGCCGAAATCGATGATGTCGACGCCCTGCCCCCGCAGGCGGGCCTTGATGCGGTTGACCTCTTCGAAGACGTAGGGCGGGAGGCGTCGGATACGGTGGAATTCGGGTGTCATTTAAGAGCTCTTGCGCCGCGTTCGCCGATGCGGCCGATCTGCGAGCTGAAGGGGCAGGCTTCGATAGACTCCAGGCGGGAGTCAGCCAAGCCGGTTCGAGGAAATTTATGCCCCCGCCGCCTGCTTCCTATTGTCCAATCGGCAAGTTCCGACCGGACTAGGCGCCTAGCGCGGCGGAGGCGGGGTAGCTCGCTCCCGGAGTTCCCGGGCGAACGCTTCGGCATCGCCGGGGTTCGGCGGCTCGAGCTGGGGGCCCGCGTCGCGACGGGCCTTCTCGGCGAAGTCGTCGGTGCCTTCCAGCGTCCAGGTTCCAGGGGCCGTGGCGCGTTCCAGGGCCTCGCCGGCGGCCAGGACCGTCCGGGCGTCGGCGCCGTACTGGGCGAGCGGACGGATGTCGGTCGGCGGCTTGGGGATGTCGGCGAAGGTCGGGTATTTCGCCGGCTGACGAGTGATGCGCGTCACGTCGGCGGCCACGGGCGAGGCCGGGTCCACCTTGGCGTCCTTGAACGGACTCCCCGCGCAGCCGGTCAGCAGCGCGCACCCCGCGACCAGGCTCGCGGATTGGACAAGGCGCAGGGCCATCGGAAAAAGCGGGCGCGACGCATTCATTTGAGCCAAGGTCTTATGCGATGATCGTGGTCGGCGAAAGAGCGCGAGGTGAGATCGCGCCGCTCGGGAGAACGGACTGATGAGCGAAGAGACCCTGGCCCCCGCGAAGGCGAAGGCCAAGAAGTCCGGCGCCAAGGGAGGCGGCAAGGCCGCGAAGGAAGCCAAAGGGACCAAGAAGGCGTCCCGAGTCGAAGCCTCGGCCACCCCGGTCGAACCGCCGCCGCAGGCCAAGGCGGCCGAACAGCCGGCGTTTCTGGGCGCCGCGTTCAATCCCGCGCAATTCAACGCCGAGCACCGGGAGCAGCTCGAGAAGCTGTCCATGAACCTGGCGCGCGCCGCCATCACGGCCCAGGGCGCCATCGCCGAGATGGCGCTGCGCCAGGCGGACCGCCCGGCCGCCCTGTCCCCCGATCCTTTTCATGTCGCCCCTGCCCTGACCCACGTCATGGGCCGCCTGGCCGCACAGCCCGACAGGATGATGCGGGCCCAGGCCGACCTGTTCTCGCGCTACCTCGACCTGTGGCAGTCGGCCACCCGCCGCATGACCGGCGAGGCGCCGGAGCCGGTCGTCACACCGGCCAAGGGCGACAAGCGCTTCACCGATCCTGACTGGTCCGAGAACCCGCTCTTCGACGTCATCAAGCAGTCGTACCTGCTCACGGCCAACTTCCTGAACGATCTGGTCGCCGAGGTCGACGGCGTCGAGCCGATGGAGAAGCGCCGGGTCGAGTTCTTCATGAAGATGCTCACGGACGCCTTCTCTCCGTCGAATTTCCTCGCCTCGAACCCCACGGCGTTGAAGGCGGTGATGGCCACCGGCGGCGAGAGCCTGGTGAAGGGCATGGAGAACTTCACCGCCGACCTGCAGCGGGGCGGCGGGCAGCTCGCCATCGCCCAGACCGACTACGACATGTTCAAGATCGGCGAGAATGTCGCGACCGCGCCGGGCAAGGTGATCTTCCGCAACGAGATCATCGAGCTTCTGCAGTTCTCGCCGGCTACGGAGCAGGTTTTCGAGATCCCGCTGGTGATCTTCCCGCCCTGGATCAACAAGTTCTACATCCTGGACCTGCGTCCCGAGAATTCCATGATCCGCTGGCTCGCTGCCCAGGGGATCACCGTCTTTGTCGCTTCCTGGGTGAATCCGACGCCAGAGCTCGCGACCAAGACCTTCGAAGACTATATGCGCCAGGGCATCTACGAGGGCGTCGGCGCGGCCATGAAGCAGGCCGGCGTCGATCATGTGAACACCGTCGGCTACTGCATCGGGGGCACGCTGCTCTCGGCCACGCTCGCCCACATGGCGGCCAAGGGCGACACCTCGATCGGATCGGCCACCTTCTTCGCCGCCCAGCAGGATTTCTCGGAGGCAGGCGACCTTCTCCTGTTCACCAACGAGAACTGGCTGAAGACCCTAGAGCAGAAGATGGACGAGGGCGGCGGCGTCCTCTCCGGCCAGTCGATGGCCGACACCTTCAACGCGCTGAGGTCGAACGACCTGATCTGGTCGTTTTTCGTGAACAACTACCTCCTGGGCAAGGAGCCGAAGCCGTTCGACCTGCTGTTCTGGAACTCCGACCAGACGCGGATGCCGAGGACTTTGCACCTGTTCTACCTGCGCCGCTTCTACGGCGACAACGCCCTGGCCAAGGGCGAGCTGGTCATGGACGGCGTGAAGCTGAACCTCGGCGACGTGAAGGTTCCCGTCTATGTCCAGTCGTCCAAGGAGGACCACATCGCCCCGGCGCGGTCGGTCTACAAAGGAGCCAGATTGTTCGGCGGGCCGGTGACATTCACCATGGCCGGCTCCGGGCATATCGCCGGCGTGATCAACGCCCCGGTCGCCAACAAGTACCAGCACTGGACGAACAGCGCCCTGCCCCCGACGCTCGAGGAATGGCAGGCCGGGGCCGTCGAGGCGCCCGGGTCCTGGTGGCCGCACTGGGTGGAGTGGCTGAAGGCGCGCTCGGGCAAGATGGTCCCCGCGCGCGATCCCGCCACAGGTCCGCTCGCACCGCTGGGCGATGCGCCGGGAGACTATGTGAAGGTGAAGAGCTAGAGAGCCTGGTCGGCCAGCAGCGCCGCGCCCGGGTCGGCGATCGCTGCTGTTCGTTCGGCCTCGGACTTTGCCGTGGAGACCAAGGGCTGGGCGGCCGCCAGCGCGAGCCTGTAGGCCGCCGTCAGAGCCTCGTTGGCCGGGACCGCCACGTCGGGCGCCACGCCGACGCCTTCCCAGTTGGCTCCCGTCACAGGGTGCGTGACCTTGCCGTTTGGGATGAAGATGCGGAAACCGTAGGACAAGGGTGTCGGACGGTTGGACGGATTGGCGCCGCCGCCCGTCGTCTGCCCCACCACGGTCGCACGCCCAATGGCTTTCAGGTGATAGGCAAAGCCCTCGGCCGCCGAGAAGGTCCTGTTCGAGGTGAGCAGATACACTGGCTTGGACGCATAGAGCGCCTCGCCCGCAGGTTTGCGCGGCAGTCGCTGCATAGTCTCGGTTCCGCCCTCGTCCGTTCGCCAGGCGATGCGGACCATGGGGCGCAGTTCCCGATCCAGATGGCCCACAAGCGTCTCATCGGAGGCGCCGCCACCGCCGCGGTTCTCGCGCAGGTCGATGATCAGGGCGTCTGTATCCTTCAGGAGGCCTAGTGCGGCGTCCACCATCCTGGCGCCCGGCTCGGTCTGCCCGAAGTAGCTGAGCTTCAGGTAGCCGATGTTCGCCGGCAGTCGGCGCGCGGCTGAGAGCCCGTACGCGAGGCGGCGATCGACGAGGTCCTGCTGTTCGTCGGTGATGCGAGCCTGGCGTCCAGCGTCCACGGTCTGCACCGAGACCTTCAGATGCTTGTCGCCGCTGGCCGAAAGCAGGTCGCGGCTGACGGCCGCGGCGAAAGCTTCCCGGGAATCGAGCTTGAGATACTCCTCCCGATGATCGCGCAGCACAGCCTGCGCCCTCGTCCCGACGGCGGGGTCCATGTAGCGATCCAGCCCCGCGATGATCTGGTCCAGCACATCACCTGCGCCTTGGGCCGTCAGGTCGCCCGCGAGGACAGTGGTCGGCAGAACAGCGGCGCTGGCCACCGCGGCGAGGAACAGGCGACGGATCAAGGGCGAACTCCATCAGAATCTGGACCGGTGGGTGCCACGGTCACGCCGCCGAAGCCGAGTTAAGTCTGCGTCATGACCCCGATGTAATGCCGGACCTGGCGTTACTAAGGTTTAATGCAAGCTACCTTGCACCGCCCGCTACCTTGCCGTACCCAATGGCTCATCAAGGAGGTGCGACCACGTGCCCGAAGCCATCGAAATCCAGCTGAAGAAGGGGGCGCTCGAACTGTGTGTGCTCGCCCTGCTCTCCCAGCACGACAGCTACGCCTATGAGATCGCCAGCCGCCTGTCGGGCGCCATCGGGATGGGCGAAGGCACCATCTATCCGCTGATGCGCCGCCTGCAGTCGGACGGCCTCGTGGAGACCTATCTGGTTGAGAGCCCAGCCGGTCCCCCGCGCAAGTACTACCGGCTCAGCCAGAGCGGAAAGCAGACATTCCAGGGTCAGAAGGACGCCTGGTCGTCCTTCTCCGGCGCCGTGGACCAGATCGTTTTTGGAGGGGCGAAATGACACGCCAGGCATTCCTGGCCCGGCTTCGGGACGGCCTGCGCGGCCTTCCCCCTCAGGCCGTGGCCGACATCTTGGCCGACTATGAGGCGCACTTCGCGGACGGCGAGGCCGCCGGCCGCACGGAAGCGGAAGTGGCCGCCGCGCTCGGCGATCCGGACCGGCTTGCCCGGGAACTTCGCGCCGAGAGCACCCTGAATCGCTGGCGCGAGGAGCGCAGCCCCTCGTCCGCCGCCGCGGCGGTGTTTGCGGTGCTGGGCCTGGGCGCCATCGACATCCTGGTCCTGCTCCCGATCCTCATCGGAGTGGCCAGCGCCCTTGTAGGGATCGCCGTAGCGGTGGTGGTCGCTTTCTTCGCCGGCGCGGTCGTGTTCGCCGCGGGGCCCTTCATGGATCCACCTGGCGGGCCGGCGACGGCCCTCCTGGGCGGTATCGGCATCATGGCCGGCTCCGCCTCCGGCGGCGCGATCCTGACCATCGTGTCCATCGGCCTGATGAACGCGCTCGTCTGGTACGGGCGCCTGCACTACCGGCTGCTCAAGCCGGCGCTCGAACCCTAAACGGAGGATCGCATATGATCCGCGTTCTTCTGATGATCGCCGTCGCGGGCTTCGTCCTCAGCGTCGGCGCCCTGTCGGCGGCGGTGGCCATCGGCGGTCCCGACGCCATCGCCCGCGGCGGCTGGTGGTTGGCCGACGGCCGCTGGAGCGGCCACAACGAGTGGAGCTGGGACAGCGACCACCACGACACCGACAGCGGCCCGCAGGTCACCCGCACGCTGGAATGGACGGGAGCCGACAGCCTTGACGTCAATCTCCCGGCCGACGTGCGCTACATCCAGACGGATGGCCCGGCCAGCGTGACGGTCACCGGCCCGGAACGCGCCGTCCAGCGCGTGGTCGTCCGGGGCGACTCGATCCGGTACCGGCATCGTCACCACATGGGTTCGGGGCCGAAGCTGACGATCGTCGTGCGCGCACCGGCCATCAGCAGTTTTGATGTCTCCGGCCGCAGCTCGCTTGCGATCGAAGGATATCGCCAGGACAGCCTCCGGATCGAAGTGTCCGGCGAGGCCGAGGTCGAAGCCGCCGGAGAGGCGCAGGAGGTGAACCTGGACATCTCCGGCCGTGGCGACGTCGACTTGGCGGCGCTCAAGACCCGCGGGGCCGTGGTGGACATCTCGGGCGCAGGGGATGCGACCGTGGCGCCGACCGAATGGGCCAGGCTTGAGATCTCCGGCATGGGGGACGTGCGCCTGCTGACCCGCCCCGCCCGCCTCGAAACGGACATCTCGGGGGCTGGCCGGGTGCGCGAGGAGAGCCCGCAAGGTCCGTCGGAGGAGCCCTCCTCTACGCCGGCTACGCCCTCACCGTCCCCCAAGAGCAGCAAGCTCTAGGAAGCCTGCGGCCTGGGCGCGCATGACGCGCCCAGGCCGGCCCTTTCGAACCGTCGTCCCTGGGGAGAGGACGCCATGAAGTTCGTGATCGCCGCCTTCGTCGCCAGCATGGCGCTGGCCCTTGTCGCCCTCGCAGCGCCGTCGCGAAAGCCAGCGCCACCGCCGGTGGAAGAGAGCGCCTTGATCCGGGTCGTCTCCCGCGTCCACTAGGGCGGGACAAATCTCAAGGCGACGCCGTTGTTGCAGTACCGCAGGCCGGTCGGCCGGGGCCCGTCGTCGAAAACGTGCCCCTGATGCCCCAGGCAGCGCGCGCAGTGGTATTCGGTGCGCGGCACGCCAATCTTGTAGTCCGTCTTCGTCGCCACGGCGCCTGGGAGCGCACGGTAGAAGCTGGGCCAGCCCGTACCGCTGTCGAACTTGGTCTCCGAACTGAACAGCGGCAGGTCGCAGCCAAGGCAGACGTAGGTCCCCTTCCGCTTCTCTCGGTTCAGCGGACTGGTCCCCGCCCGCTCGGTATCCTCGTGGCGCAGCACGCGATAGCTGGCCGGCGGCAGACGCCGACGCCATTCCGCGTCACTGACCTTTCGCCAGGCGCTATCGGCGTAGGCGTCCTTGGCGGCGGCAGCAAGGCTGGGCGCGCCGAGGGCGGCGAAGGACACTGCGGCCAGGAAGCCGCGGCGGTCGAGGAGACGATGCGCGTTCATGCCCCGATTACGTGATCCCTCACAGCCGGGATGCAAGCGCCGCCTTGGGTCAGAGACCTGCGGCTTCCGGCAGTCCGAGCATCAGGTTCAGATTCTGGACCGCCGCGCCCGAGGCGCCCTTGCCCAGATTATCCAGCACCGCCACAAGCCGGGCCTGGCCCCGCACGGCGTTGCCGAAGACGAACAAGCGCATCCGGTTCGTGTCGTTCAGACTCTGAGGATCCAGCGCCGCGACATATCCAGCCGCGCCGGCACGCTCATTCTGCAGCGCCTGGCATTCGTCCCAGCTTGCCACCTCGACGAACGCCTCGCCTTCATAGGCTTCCGCCAGGGCCGCATGCAGGTCGGCAGGGTTCGGCGTCCCGCGCATGGCCCAGAGCTGAAGCGGGACCTCTACCAGCATCCCCTGGGCGTAACGGCCGACCGACGGCGCGAAGACCGGCGCATGGGCGAGGCCGGCATAGGCTTGCATCTCCGGCAGGTGCTTGTGGGCCAGGGTGAAGCCATAGGCGCGGAAGGCGTCGTCCGTGCCGGACGGCGGCGCGGCGGCCTCGAACTCGCCGATCAGCCCCTTCCCCCCGCCGGAATAGCCGGACACCGCATTCACGGTCAGCGGGAAGTCGGCCGGGATCAGGCCCGCCGAGACCAGCGGCCGCACCAAGCCGATGAAGCCCGTGGGATAGCAGCCCGGATTGGAGACGCGATTGGAGGCCCGAATCGCCTCGCGCTGGCCCGACATTTCCGCAAAGCCGTAGGCCCAGTCCGCCGCCACCCGATGGGCGGTGGAGGCGTCGACCACCTTCACGCTGTTCGAACTGACCATCGACACCGCCTCGCGCGCGGCGTCGTCGGGCAGGCAAAGGACTACGGCGTCCACGCCGTTCAGCAACTCGCGGCGCGCCTCGGGGTCCTTGCGCCGCGCCGGGTCGATGGACACGACCTCGAGGTCGGTCCGTCCGGCCAGCCGTTCGCGGATCTGCAGGCCGGTCGTTCCAGCTTCGCCGTCGATGAACACTGTGTGGGCCATGGCGGCCTCCGATGGACAGGGACCAATGAGAAAGGGCGCCTCGGTTTCCCGAAGCGCCCTTGCCGTAAACGCGAGTTGTCGCGCGCCGGTTAGCGCTTCGAGAACTGGAAGTTCTCTAACATATTGTTTTTCATCGCAAAATCATGACGAAAAAGTCTTGTGAATGATCTGTGAAGCGCATCTTGTCTCGTTCCTCGTTCGTCCCTGCGCAGGTTCAAGTCGCATTGGCCGCCCAAAGTAGGTCAGCCGTCCGTTGCGGGTCCGACTGGCGCGTAGCCTTCGAGAGAAGGCCTGCAAACGTGCCAATGCACGGGCATCGCGGTAAGGTCAACGCGACCATGAACTCAACCCCTGCCGCTTCAGAGGGCTTCATGACCTACTACTTCGCCAGGACCCTCGACCTGCCCTTCGAGGAGGCGGTGGCGCGCACCAAGGCGGCGCTGGCCGAAGAGGGGTTCGGCGTGCTCACCGAAATCGACGTGGCGCAGACGCTGAAGGCCAAGATTGGCGCCGACTTCCGGCCCTACCGAATCCTCGGCGCGTGTAATCCGACCCTGGCGCACGAGGCCTTGAAGCTCGAGGACAAGGTCGGGACCATGCTGCCCTGCAACGTCGTCGTGCAGGACGCCGGCGGCGGCCGCACCGAGGTAGCCGCGATCGACCCGGAAGCTTCGATGCAGGCGATCGGCAATCCGCAGCTCCGCGCGCAGGCGGCGGCTGTCGGCGCGAAACTGCAAGCCGCTATGGATCGGCTCGCGACCGCCTAGGCGTCACGCAGCGGGGGGCGGGGGACCGCTCGGACCTGAGGACAGCCCGACTTGAGGTCGGCCGTATCGCAAACACCAGCAGCGAGACCCCCATGGCCAATTCTCCCACCCAAGATCCGCCCGAAGCTGCAGGCTTCTTGCCGGACCCGGACGAAGTCGGGCCGGCCGTTCGGGACGTCGCGCACAATTTGACGCATGACCTCTCGGATACGCCGGACGATCTAAGGGACGCAGCCGCCGCAGCGCCCTTGATCGCCGTCAAGCTCGCGCAGCGCTTCGCCGCGGCAGTCGCGCATCGGCCCGAACGCGCGGTCGCGATCCTCGCCGGGGTGGTGGCGCTGATTTGGATCGGTCGGCGCGAGCGACGCCGCCGGAACCGTTAGCGCTCCGCCGGCAGCGCCGCCGTCCTCGGAAGAAAGTCAGTGCGACAGCAACAGCGGCACTTTGGGATCGTGCAGCATGTGTTCGGTGGCGCCCCCGAGGATGAACTCGCGAACGCGCGATCGGCCGTAGGCGCCCATCACGAACAGGTCCGACTTATGTTGGGCGGCGTAGTCTGCGAACACCTCACCCGTCTTCCGCCGGGAACCGTCGACCTCGTCGACGACAGCGTCGATCCCATGAGCCTTCAAGTGGCGCAGCACGTCATCCGCAATCCCAGACCGGGCCTCCGGCTTGTCGTTCATAACCGTGAGCACCCGGACCTGGCGGGCCTTCAATAGAACCGGCAGCGCATCGGCGAGCGCCCGCGCGGCGGTGCGGCTCCCGTCCCAGGCCAGCACCGCCGTGCTCAGGCCGCCGCCCAGCAGGTCGGCGATCCCAGGCCGATACAACAGCACCGGACGCCCGGATCCGAACACGATGGCCTCAGCGATTCCACGCTGTCCATCCAGGCGGTCCATCATCGGGACGAGGCACAGGTCGCGGGTGCGCGCCTGCAGGGCCACGTGATTGCCCACGAGATAGAGGTCCGCCTTTGTGAGGCGACCCTCCCCGCCCACCTTGTGCTTCGCGAGGCAGCCCTCGAACACCCTCAGGGCTTCCTGGCAGGCCGCGAGACTCTTGGCTTCCTGTTCGGCGCAGACCCCCCTGAGATTAATGAGCCGGTCGGCCAGCCAGTTGCCCGGCGCCTGGAGATCGACCTGAACCGCCAGTGCCGTCAGGCTTGCGCCGACCGCGCCCGCGAAGCGGACCGCCTGGTCGATCGCCTCGGGCGGCGTCGAGTCCGGATAGCTGTCGATGTGAAGCAGGATATCTTTCATGGGCGATGGACCTCCGCGGGGGAGCCCATGATCGCTCAGCGACTGGGGGCTCGCTTTGACGCAGGTCATTCCGAAGGCGACGACGGCCCCGCTTTGCAGTCGACCACTCAGAAGCGCGCGAGCGCCTCGGCGACGTGCGGCGCAACGCTGATCGCGTTGGTAGAGTGCGCTACGGTGTCCGTGGAGATCACGCGCTGCGCAAGCCGTTGGACCGCCGCGAGTGCATCGTCCGCAAAGAGCGCGTGGACGACGACCATGTCCGGCGCGCCGAACCCCTGGTCGATGATGCCGTGCGCCGCGGTCGCCAAGGTGCGGCCAGAGGAGGCGATGTCATCCACCAGCACCGCGCGGCGGCCGCGATACGCGTTGAGGTCCGGAACCTCGATGCTGACCTGCCGGTCCCCTGTTCGGCGCTTCTGCAGCACGACAAAGGGGACGCCGGCGGCGTTCGCGATGTCCTCAGCCCACTGCACGCTCTCCGAATCCGGACCGACGACCAGCGCGTCCGGCGCCTCGCGCGCGACCCAGGCGCCGATCTCCGCTGCCGCCGGCAACGCCTGGGCGGGCACGGAGTAGAGTTCGTCCAGCGAGGTGAACCGGTGCAGGTGCGGGTCGACCGTAAGCAGGCCGTCGACGGTGCTGCTGAGCAGGCGGGCGAAAGTCCGCGAGGTGACCGCCTCACCGGGTTGAAACCGCGCGTCCTGCCGCATGTAGCCGAGGTAGGGCGCCACCAGGGTCACGGACGCGGCGCCGAGGTCACGCAAGGCGTCCGCCGCAAACGCCAGGGGAAGGAAGTGCTGATCCGCCTGAGCCAGGGTGCAGACGAGAGCGACGTCGCGTCCCCCGACGTCCGCGTCGATACGAACGTAGCGCTCGCCATCCGGAAACGCGCGGACCTCAAGGGGCCCTAGTTCGAACGCCCCGGCGGCGGCCAGCCGGGCGGCGAAGTCGCCGTTGCCCGGCATGGGCAGAAGCAGGCGCGACATCAGGCCTCCACGGAAATCATCTCGGGGTTGGCGCCGGCGTAGTCCAGCGCATAGGCGAGCTCGCCTGGCGCCTCGGCGTGCACGGTCAGCAGCGGTTCGCCGGCGGCGACCTCGTCGCCCAGCCGCACGTGCAGCTCCACGCCGGCCGCCTTGTCGTCCGGAGCGCCGGCGAGTTTCGCCAATCTGGCGAGCGTCCGATTGTTCACCCCGGAAACCCGGCCGGCGTGGCGTGCAAGGAGGGGACGGCTGACGGTGGACCTCGGCGGCGTCTTCAGGCCGCCTTGGGCTTCGCAGATGGCGACGAACTTGCGCCAGGCGCGGCCGTCGCGAAGGGTCTCCTCGGCAGCCGCGGTCCCCTGCCCCGGCTCGCACCGCCCGGCGAGCTCGAGGGCGGCGCCGGCGATGCGGCAGGCGCGCCGGCGCAGATCCGCGGGCGCCTCTGGCGCGCCCTGCAGCACGGCGAGCACGTCGCGAGCCTCCAGGGCCGGACCAATGCCGCGGCCCACGGGCTGGCCGCCGTCGGTCTGGAGGCAAACCACCTTCAGGCCGCAGGCTTCCGCCACGGCCGTCAACGAGGCGGACACGGTCGCCGCCTCGTCATCCGAGCGGACCTTGGCCGTGGGTCCCACCGGGATGTCGAGCACCACGTGCGTGGAGCCGGCGGCGATCTTCTTGGAGAGCACCGAGGCGACCAGCTGGCCCACGGTGTCGATGTCGAGCACGCGCTCGATCCGGATCAGGACATCGTCGGCAGGGCTCAGCTGGACAGCGCCGCCCCACGCCAGGCAGCCCCCCTCTTGTTCCACGACCCGCCGCATCAAAGGGAGGTCCAACGCGACATTGGTGAGCGTTTCCATGGTGTCGGCCGTACCGGCGGGCGAGGTGATGGCCCGGGAGGACGTCTTCGGGATCACCAGACCCTGGGCAGCAACGATCGCGACGACGAGAGGGGTCGTTCGATTCCCCGGAAGCCCTCCCACGGAGTGCTTGTCGACGACCACGTCGGCGCCCCATTCGAGGCGCTCGCCGACGTCGACCATGGCGCGGGTCAGGTGGATGACTTCCTCGGCGTCGAGAGGCAGCGCCGAGCACGCCGTCAGGAACGCGGAGAGGTGGACATCCGTGTAGCGTCCGGCCGCAACATCGCGAACGATACCGGTCATGGCGCCGGCATCCAGGCGCCGGCCGTGGATGCGGCGCCGCACATTCGACAGCGACTCCAGCGCCGGCGGGTGGCGGATGAGGATCTCATCGCCGTCGTCGAGGCCCAGGCGCTGCCAGGCCGCCTCCGACAGGCCGGCTTCGCCCGGGGCCACAAGCCCGTTGCCGATCTGGTAAAGGGTCGCCATCACCTCGCGACCGCCGGCGCTGAGCATCACCTGCGCGCGGGGCGCGTGGCCCTCGGAGCGGCATACGGCGCAGTCCTCGTGCATGAGCACGATGGCGTCGTGTTGGGTGAGGAGCTTCAGGCGGCGGGCGCGCACCGTGGGCGGCGCCGTGAGATTGGTCATCGCAGAACGTGCTCCTCGCCCTCCTGCGGGATAACACAGTCCCAGCCCAGCTCGCTCTCGATCCGGAGCTTGAGCGCTTCGGAGCCGTTGGCCTCCCCGTGCACGATGAAGGTCCGTTCGGGCGGGCGCTCGAACCCGCCCAGCCAGCGCAGGATCTCGCCGGCGTCGGCGTGCGCCGAAAGCATCGGCAGATTGTCGACCTCCGCGCGGATCGGGACCCAGGCGCCGTGGATCTTCACCTCGCGGGCGCCGTTGATAAGCGCCTCACCGCGCGTGCCGGCGGCCTGGTAGCCGGCGAAGAGCAAGGTGTTCTTCGGGTTCGAACCGAACGCCTTCATATGGTGGAGCACGCGTCCGCCGGTCGCCATGCCGCTCGCCGAGATGATGACCTTCGGCATGGTGTTGTGGCTCAGCGCCTTCGACTGCTCCACGTCGTCGACGTAGGTGGCGACCGACATCGCCTGCGCGCACGCTTCGGCCGAGAGGCGGTGATCATCGAGATGGTGCTGCAGCAGGCCGGTCGCGTTGATCGCCATCGGGCTGTCGAGAAAGATGGGGGTCAGCGGCAGGCGCCCGCTCTGCTTCAGCTTCCAGCAGAGATAGAGCAGTTCCTGCGCCCGCCCGACCGCGAACGCGGGGATAATCACGGTCCCGCCACGGCGGCTGGTCCGCTCGATCACCTCCAGGAGCGCATCAGCCGGGGCGACCTTGGGGTGCTCCCGGTCACCATAGGTGGACTCGACCACGAGGTAATCGGCCGAGCCAACGGCCTCCGGGTCCGGCATCAGCGGATCGTCGTAGCGCCCGAGGTCGCCAGAGAATACGACGGTCCGGCCGCCCCATCGGACCTCGGCGGTGGCCGCGCCGAGGATGTGCCCCGCTCGTCGAAGGCGCAGCGTCGCGCCATGGCCGAGGTCGTGCGCCCGATCGAATGCTCGCGGCTCCAGCAGGCGGAGCGCCTTCAGCGCAGCCCGCTTGCCGTAGAGAGGCAGCGCGGGGTGGTGCTTCGAGAAGCCGTGGCGGTTGGCGAACTCGGCGTCACTCTCCTGGATCTTGGCGCTGTCCAGGAGCAGGAGTTCACAGAGGTCGGCGGTGGCTGGCGTGCAGTAAGCTGGCCCGTCGAAGCCCTCATGCGACAGCTTGGGCAGGTAGCCGGAATGGTCGAGGTGAGCGTGGGTGATCACGACGCCGTCGATCTCCGCCGGCTCCACGGGAAAGCGCGCCCAGTTCTTCAGCCGCAGCGCCTTCAGGCCTTGGAAGAGACCACAATCGACGAGGAGCTTGCGGCCGCCCAGCGACAGGAGATGGCGCGACCCCGTGACGGTGCCTGCGCCACCGAGAAATCTGAGGTGGGGTGATGACATCCAAGGCTCCGAGATTGGCGGCGACGGCAGGGCTTGGCGGGTGCAGTCGCGGCCTAGCGCCAGGCCCGGCCCGCGGCCACGATGTCCGATTGCTGTGCGCGCCGCCCGATCGACACGCCGTCTAGATGACAGATCGCCAGCGCCTCGCCGCGCCTCCGACGCAGCACCGTACAGGTGACGTTCTCGGAGAAGGCGGCCGCCATTAGCGCCCCGCGACCCTCGTGGGTCCAGGCCCCTCGCCCGGGGACGTCCGCCAGGCGCAGCTCGATCCAATCCGCGGGATTGGCCCCGGTCGCGACGCAAACCCGCCGCGCATCGGTCACGTGCAGGACAGGGCCGTGCACCTCCGCGCCCTTCGCAGGCGGGCTGCCGGTGCAGACGGAGGCCTCAGCCGCAGCCGAGGCGCTCAGAATCGCGGCGGCGCCCACCAGAGCCGGCAAGATTTTCGCGCCTGCAACCATGCCGGTAGGGGTACCGGGCGCCTGCATCCCGCGACAGCTGGGGCCCACCCCTAGGTACTGATCCGGAGCCAACGAAGCCAGAACCGGGCGCAGTCACCGCAGAACCGCCGGACTCCCGCGGCCCAGCACGGCATCCTGTTCCGGGGCGTCGAGCAGCTCTTCGAGCCTAAGCCCCAACACCTCAGCCGCCGAGGCCACCAGGTGCGCCCAGGTGCAGCGGTTCGCGAATTGCATCCCGGCAATGTCCAAGGTCCCGCCCCGGCTGACGTAGCCATGCGCCCGCAGGCGCGCCGGGCCGCCGTCGATACGGCGGAGCACACCCAGCAGGGGCTCAGGGCGGGTGTGGCTGATGAGGACCCTCGGGAGACCTTCCGGGAAGAGCGCCTTCAGCTCCGTGTCTCCCATGACGAAGCGGGCCTCGTACTCGTCCCGCGGCGCGCGCAACCGGCCGGGTTCGAGAATACAGGCGACGCTTGTCCGGCGGCCCCTCGCCCGCAGCCGCTCGGCGGCCCGCCGGGCCTCCGCCAATTGATACGCGCCCACCGCCACGAGCTGCAGCTCAGCGTCGGGATCTGCCTCCACCTCGGCCGCCCCGCAGCCCATGGCCGCGTGGGCCGCCTTCGGCTGAAACACGCAAGCCGTGGGCCGCTTTGACGCCACGATGCAGGCGACGACCCCCCTGTCCGCGTAGATCGTCCGGAGCGCCTCCACAGCGGTCGCGGCGTCCACGGGGAAGAGGACGCGCGAAACGTCCGACATCTCGCCGAGTAGCGCCTCGCCGATCGTGGGGTCCTGGTGGGATTGCTGGTTCTTGCCATTCTCCCAGGTGTGGGAGGTGACCACGAGCGGCATGCCGATCCATTGCGGCGGCCGGCCTGCCTCGACCTGCTGGCGCGCGAAGATGATGTCCTGGCGAAGCGCACCCAGCATCTTCACGGCGAACGCCTCGTAGGAGACCGCGAGGTTCAGGCCGCCCTTGTTGCCCAGCGCGGCGCCGATCACCGCCTCCTCGTTAAGGGCCGTGATGACCGCGCCGGTGACCGACTCCGGCGCGCCGGCCTCTGGGCTGTTGACGCGGTGCTTAAGGCGCTCGAGCGTCCGCCCCATCTGGTTGCTGCTCAGCTCGTCCGGGTTGCCCACCCGGAACCGGTGGCCCGGGTTGGCCTGGACGAAGTCCACGAACCAGGCGTCCATCGCGGCCATCGCCGAGGCCGCGCCCTGTGAGGGCGCCTGTGAGGCGGGCACGACAGGCGCGGCCGGGTTCCGATGCGCCAGCGCGTGGTCGCGCTCCTTCGGGCGACCTTGCGCCGCGTGCCCGAGAAACGCCTCGCGCGCCGCGCTCAGCATTCCAGGGGACACATGCAACGCGGCGGCCGCGGCATGGAAAGCCGCCCGGCCGGATGCGTCGGTGCGGGGGACCGCACCAAGCGGAAGGTTGTGGGCGGCGTTCGTGCCCGCGCCGGGGAAGCCAAAGCCCTTTACCGTCGATGCGATGATGAAGGGCAGACGCACGGGATAGTCGGCGCGACCCGCGATCCGTTCCGCACCGGCGAGGCTGAGCCGTGCCTCCGACTCCAGAACGGCCCAGGCGTAGGCGGCCGGATCGCGGCCGTCGATCGTGATCGGGTCGAAGCCGTTGACGTCCAGGTGCCGGCCGAGCCAGGCGGCGCCGCCGTCCTGGGCCACTTCCGTGCGCTGCTCGATGCGGCGGCCGTTCAGCACCATCATCGGCGCGACCAGGCCGCAGTCTTCGCCGCGCCACCAGCGCTCCGACCAGTCGCTGCCCCGCTGCTCCTCGAACGCGCCGTCGCTCAGGATGGCGACGAGCCGCTCGCCGGGCAGCGGCATATGGGCGTACTGGATTTCCGCGAACCCGAGGTAGCCGCCCTCGGATATGCCGCCCGCCGTGTGAGGATTCACATGACTTCCAAGCGGCGCGCTGGGTCGACCGTCGGACCCGATGGCATAGCTGTAGAAGTCGGCGCACAGCCGGCTGAGACCCTCCTCGTGCGCACCGTACCGCCCCTGCTGGGCCGCGGAGAGATTGTCGACCAGCGCGTTGGCGGCCTCGACCGCGGCGACGCAATGTCCCTGGCCGAGAATCCAGGCGCGGGTCGTTGCGGAGAGGACGTTTGCTGCCAGGTAGCCCACATAGGCCGGCGCTACGTTCAGCGCGCCGCCGGTGTGGCCCTCCGGCGCGACCTTGAAGGCTTCCGCGGGCAGCGGCGCGCCGGAGAGGTCCACGCGATCAGCGTAGGTCATGTGCACGACCGTCCACATGACGGCGCTCGTCAACCGGTCGGCCGCCGCGAGCACGGCGAAGACATCTGCTTCGCTTCGGGCGCGCCCGTCCGACACCAGCCTGGTCGCGAGGCCGCGCACGCGGGCCCGCGTCTCCGGTGTATGTCGGATGACGCCGTATCCGTTGGCCCAGTCCTCGAAGGTCATGACGGTTTCCTCCGGACATAGTCGTTGCGCGTCAAGGGCGTCTCCCTTCGACCGGCGCGGCTGGCGCGTGATCGTCGGCAGCCTGACCGGTCACGCGGCGGGACGCCTTGAGCCTGGTCAATCCGACCATCGGGATCTCGGCTGAGGTTTGGCGCGGAAGCGGGCGCCCAGGACCATTGGTCTGAAACGTCGCAAGGCCTCCCGCCGCTTGCGCCAGGTCAAGGCACGCTGGGCCGATCAACCACAAGAAGACGAGACACAGGCTCAACAGCGAGGCGATCACATGACCGACCCCACGTGGACCAAAGGCCCTCCAGGAACCATCCTATTGGCGACGGATCTGAGCAGCCGCTGCGACCGGGCGACGGATCGGGCGATCCAGCTGGCGAAGCTCTGGCATGCCAAGCTGGTTGTCTTGACGGTCATCGAACCCAAGCCTGAGGAGGCCATCCGAGACGAGCCCTTCGAGCCGCACAGCTGGCGGCGCCCGCCGGGTCCGGAAGCGCTCGCCGCAGCGCGCATCCGTCGGGACTTCGGCGATGTCTTCAAGGACGCCGACCTGCACGTGGTGGAAGGGGATCCCTCCACGACCATCGACGCGGTGGCGCGCGACGTGGGCGCGGAGCTGATCGTCACGGGTGTCGCGAGAGACCAGACCTTCGGACGCTATTTCCTGGGCTCTACCGTCGACAAGCTCGCACGCCAGACGCCTGTCCCGTTGCTGATCGTCAAGGGCCGCGTCGAATATTACGGCGAGATTCTCGTCGCCACGGACTTCTCGGAGTCCTCCCAATACGCGTTGACGGCCGCGGACAGGTTCTTCCCCAGCGCGCCGATCACAGTCCTGCACGCGTGGGAGGTCCCCTTCCCGGGGTTCCTCGACAAGGGCGACTTCCGGGATCAGTGGCGCGAGCACGAACGGAAGGCCTGCGAGGATTTCATGGAGCGTTCCCAGTTGACCTGGGAAGCTCGAGCCCGCGTGAGCGTTCTGGTCGAGCACGGTGCGCCTGAGGTTCTGGTGCGCGACTACATGCTGGACAGGGACGTCGACCTCGTCGTCGTCGGCACCCACGGGCAGGGCGGGATGTTCGACAAGCGGCTCGGCGGGACGGCCAAGCGGCTGCTCGAGTGGGCGCCCGGCGACGTCCTCCTCATCCGCGAGCCCCGGGCTGCCCGCAGCGCACAGTCGGCCTGAGCCGGGCGCCGCCGGCGCCACATCTGGAAGGAGGACGTGGATGGCCCCGTCAGGCTCCGAGCCTTGGCATTCAGTGAGCGAAGCGGTCGCCCTGGAGCGCTTTGACAGCACCGCGCGAGGACTTGCGCCCGACGAAGCGGCCCGCCGGTTGACCGCCCATGGACGCAACGAACTGCCAACGGCTCCAGGCCGATCGGCGATCCGACGTTTGTTGGCCCAGTTCCACCACCTTCTCATCTACGTGCTGCTGGGCGCCGCCGTGATCACAGCTGCGCTGGGTCACCTGATCGACACGGGCGTCATCCTGGCCGTCGTCCTCGCCAATGCGATCATCGGGTTCATCCAGGAGGGACGGGCCGAACAGGCCATGGACGCCATTCGGCAGATGCTGGCGCCGAAGTGTACGGTGCTTCGCGGCGGCGAACGCGTGAGCATAGATAGCGCACTCGTCGTCCCGGGCGACATCGTCCTCCTGGAGGCCGGCGAGAAGGTCCCGGCGGACCTGCGCCTCGTCACGGCGAACGGACTGCGCCTTGAGGAAGCGATCCTCACCGGAGAGTCCGTCCCGGTCGACAAGGGAACTCGACCTGTGGCAGCCGAAGCGTCCATTGGCGACCGGTCGAGCATGGCCTTCAGCGGCACCCTGGTGGCCGCCGGCGCCGGCCGTGGACTCGTGGTCGCGACCGGAGCGGCCACCGAGATCGGCCGCATCAGCGGCATGCTCGCGCAGGTCCAGACCCTCACCACGCCGCTGGTCCGGCAGATGGACCGCTTCGCGCGATGGCTTACCGTCTTCATCCTGCTGATCGCCGCCAGCCTGCTCGTCTACGGCTACTTCGTCGGCCACGAGGATTTCGCCGGACTGTTCATGATCGTCGTCGGCCTGTCGGTCGCGGCCATCCCGGAGGGCCTGCCCGCCGTTCTGACCATCACCCTGGCCGTCGGGGTCCAGGCGATGGCTCGCCGCAACGCGATCGTCCGGCGGTTGCCGGCCATCGAGACCCTGGGTTCGGTGTCGGTCATCTGCACCGACAAGACCGGCACCCTCACCCGCAACGAGATGATGGCGGCGACGCTCGCCAGCGCCAGCCACACCTATTCTGTCGCCGGCAACGGCTATGCGCCCGAGGGGAGCATCCGCTTGGCCGATGCGGAGGTAGACCCCGCCGAGCACGACCTGCTGGACGCCTTCGCGCGCGCGGCCGCCCTCTGCAATGACGCCGCCCTGCGGAACGACGAACGCGGATGGACCGTCGAGGGCGACCCCATGGAGGGCGCCCTGAAGGCGCTTGCGGGCAAGATCACCGGCCACGGGCCGAACGCCTTCGCCGAGTGGACCCGGGTCGACACCATCCCGTTCGACGCCGCTCACCGGTACATGGCCTCGCTCGACCGCGATCCGGGCGGCCGCACCTGGATCCACGTCAAGGGCGCGCCCGAACGAATCCTGGCCATGTGCTCCACGGAGCGGCGGCCCGGAGCCGGGGTCGAGCCGCTGGACACTGACTACTGGATCCAACGGGTGGAGGAGATCGCCGCCGAGGGCCAGCGGGTGATCGGCTTCGCCGTCAAAGCCGCTCCCGACGGCCATGCCAAGCTCGATCCCAGCGATCTCGAGGGTCAGATGACCTTCATCGGCCTGGTCGGCCTCATCGACCCGCCGCGTCCGGAGGCGGTCGCGGCGGTGGCGGAATGTCATGGCGCAGGAATCCGCGTGAAGATGATCACCGGCGATCACGCCGGCACGGCGGCGGCCATCGCGCGCCATATCGGATTGCGGAACCCGAACGAGGTGCTGACCGGAACGGATCTCGACCGTCTGGACGACGCTGAGCTCGCCGCGGCCATCGTCGAAGCCGACGTCTTCGCCAGGACCAGTCCCGAGCACAAGTTGAGGCTGGTCACGGCTCTGCAGTCGCACGGGCTGGTCGTCGCGATGACGGGCGACGGCGTGAACGACGCGCCGGCCCTGAAGCGCGCGGACGCGGGCATCGCCATGGGACAGAAGGGGAGCGAGGCCGCGAAGGAGGCCGCCGAGATCGTCCTCGCCGACGACAACTTCGCGTCCATCGCCGCAGCCGTCCGGGAGGGTCGGACGGTCTATGACAACATCAAGAAGGTCATCAGCTGGACGCTGCCCACCAACGCCGGCGAGGCGATGACCATCATCGTCGCGTTGCTCGCCGGCATGGCCCTGCCCGTCACGGCGGTGCAGATCCTGTGGGTCAATCTGGTCACCGCAGTGACCCTGGGCATCGCGCTGGCCTTCGAGCCCACCGAAGAGAACACGATGCGGCGCCCGCCCCGGCGGCGCGAGGAGCCGCTGCTGACCGGTGAACTGATCTGGCACGTCGTCCTAGTCTCGGGCCTGTTCCTGGCCGCGGTGTTCGGCGTCTATGCCTACGCGGTGGACAAGGGCTACGTCCCCGAGCTTGCCCGCACCATGGCCGTCAACACGCTCGTGGTGCTGGAGATCTTCCACCTCTTCTTCATCCGCAACATCTACGGCGCGTCGCTGACCTGGAAGGCGGCCAAGGGGACTCCGGTCGTATGGGCGTGCGTTTTAGCTGTGACGGCGGCGCAGTTCCTCTTCACCTACCTGCCGCCGCTTCAGCAGGTGTTCGGCACACGCGCGGTGCCGCTGCTGGATGGCCTCATTATCGTCGCCGTCGGCGCCACCTTCTTTGCCGTGATCGAAGCCGAAAAGCAGATGCGCCTTGCGTTTCGGGGCGGCGCGCCCACCCCGCAGCCGCCTCACGCAGCGTTTGCCGGGACAGGGGAACGGAGCACGCCAAGATAGCGCGGCCGCATGTCCGGCCTCGTGCCGGGGCGAAGACAAGAAGGAATGAGCCCGTGGCGAGGCGACGACCAGAACCCAAGCTTGAGCGCATCGTCGTGGCCTACGACTTCTCGCCCGGCGCGGACCGCGCGCTCCGTCGAGCTACCCTGCTCGCGAAGGCGAGCCATGCCGCCATGGTGCTCGCGCACGCCGCCAGCGATACGGCGGCCGACGAGCTCCCTGGAGAAGCAGAAGCGCTTCTGTCGGGCCTGGCGGAAACCGTCCGCTCGCTCGATGGCGTGGCCTGCGAAGCTCGCATCAGGAAAGGCAGGGCGCCAGAGACGATCGCCGCACTGAGTTTGAGCTCGGGCGCCGACCTCATCGTCACAGGACCACCTCGACCGGAGGGCGTGCGAAACCTGTTCGTCGGCACGACAGCCGGGCGATCGGTGAAGCACGCCCAGGCTCCGGTTATCGTCGCCGCCGGCGTCCCTGCTCATCCCTACCGCCGCGCCTTGTTCGCGACCGACCTGTCGCAGAATTCGGCGGCGGCCGCCGCAGCGGTCCGCCGCTTGGGCCTTCTGGAGAACGGCTGGCTTGCTGCGCTGTACGCGTTCGCGGCGCCCGCCGAGGGCCTGATGTTCAGAACGCCTACGCCCCGCGCGGACCTGAAGGCGTACATGGCCGAAGAAGCCGACCACTCAGTCCGAGAGCTTCAGGGCTTTCTCGATCAATCCGAAATCTCTGCGGACGAGCGGCTGGCCGAACCCATCGACATCGATGCCGCACAGACTGTCCAGGCTGTCGCTCGCCGTCTTCGGGCCGACCTCGTCGTGATTGGCGCGCGCGGTCGAAGCACATTGGAAACGCTTCTCCTCGGCAGCGTGGCCACGGCGCTCTTGGCCTCCGCAGATCGGGACATATTCATAGCCCCGCCGGCGCGGAACGGTTCACCGTGAGCGGCGCGGCCTCCGACATCGAATCCGGGAACATGCTCGCCAAGCAGTTGTCCTATCTATCGCCCGCCCAGTCGGCGGGGATCGTCATGGGCGCCCGCGTGCCGATCATGCTCACCAGCCGCTCGGATCCCGAAGCCTCGAGGCTGGCGTCCTGCACCCTCGCCATCTTGGTCAGCCAACACACGCCGAGCAAGTACGTCCGGTGACCGGGCGCCGCCTCCTCACGCTGAACGCCGGCTCATCGAGTCTGAAATTCGCGGTCTATGGCGTGAAGCCCGACCTGCCGCTGCTGATGTCCGGTCAGGTGTCCTACCTGAACACCGCCCCGAGGTTCAGGGCCCGCGCGCACGGCGAGGTTCTCGCGGACGAGGCTTGGCCGCAGCCCTCGGGCTTGGAGCGGGTGCTGGACCGCGTCTTCGATTGGCTGGAGTCGAGCGGCTGGGGCGCCGGGATCGAGGCGGTCGGGCACCGCATCGTCCACGGCGGGCTTAAATTCGACGCCCCGACCGTGCTAAGCTCGAGGGTGGTCGAGCAGTTGGAGGGGCTCTCCGCGCTGGCGCCGCTGCACCAGCCGTTCAACCTGAGCGCCGTCGCCGCAGCGACCGAGCGGTTTCGGTCGGCGCTGCAGGTCGGAGTCTTCGACACGGCCTTCCACGCAACCCAGCCCCGGACCGCGCGGCTCTACGGGTTGCCGCGCGAGCTGATCGACGAAGGGGTCATCGCCTACGGTTTCCACGGGCTCTCATACGCGTACATCGCCGGGGTGCTCCGGGACCAGGAGGGACGGGACGCCGGCGGGCGCGCCATCGTGCTGCACCTCGGAAGCGGCGTCTCGCTCTGTGCCCTGGATCGGGGGCGCAGCGTGGCCACCACGATGGGCTTCTCGGCGCTGCAGGGGCCGCCCATGAGCACGCGCAGCGGCTCGCTGGACCCCGGCGTCATGTTGCACCTGATGCGAGCCAAGGGCATGGACCCGGAGGCCATCGAGGACCTGCTCTACCACCGCTCCGGCCTGCTAGGCCTCTCCGGCATCAGCGGCGACATGGTCACGCTGCTCGCCAGCGCCGACCCCCGCGCGGCGGAGGCGCTCGATGTGTATGTCTACCGCGTGGCGCGGGAGGTCGGCAGCCTCGCCGCCGCTCTGGGCGGCCTCGACACCGTCGTGTTCACCGCCGGCGTCGGCGAGAACGCGCCGGCGATCCGCGAGCGCGTCGTCGACCGCCTGGCCTGGCTGGGCGCGAAGCTCGACCCGAACGCGAATGCCGGGAGCGCCGCCGTCATCAGCGCCCCGGACAGCCGGGTCAAGGTCTCCGTGATCCCCACGAACGAGGAAGTGGTGATCGCCCGCGGCGTGCTTGAGCGTCTCCAGCCTCGCTAGTGTGCGAGTAGCAGCGCCGCCTGAGGCTTGAGCGCGATCAAGGCCGCCCAGGCTGGACGCGCCACACTGCACGATGGAGCCACGGAGCGTTTCATGACCTACCGCGACATCCTCGTCAGCCTGGACGGCAGTCCCGCGCAACACGCAGTGGCCCACTACGCGGCCAATCTCGCGTCGACGTTCGACGCAGTGCTGCTCGGCGCGTTCGCCCGCAGCCGGATCCCGCCGCCGTTCGTTCCGGCCGACGGCGCCGCCTTCCTCTCGGCGTCTGAAATCCAGCGCATCTTCGACGCCCACGAAGATGACGTCCGGAAAACGCTGGAGACTGCGCAAAGCGCCTTGGAAGGGGCCGCGCAGGCGCAAGGCGTCGCCAGCGAGTGGACCGACGTCGTGGACGCTGCAGCGCTCGCGGCCTGCGCCCGACGAGCCGATCTGCTGATCCTGCCCGCCGGCGACGCCAGGACCGCAGACGCGCTCACGCCGGCTGCGCTCGCCATGGCGAGCGGCGTGCCCACCCTGGTGGTTCCGCGAACCGCTGCCCCGGGTGTCTTCGCCCGCGTCCTGGTCGCATGGAGCGGGAGCCGGGAATCGGCCCGCGCCCTCCACGCGGCCTGGCCCATGCTGCGCAGGGCCGACGCGGTGGACGTAGTGATCGTGGGGCGTGGCCGAATCGGCCCGGACCACCTCCTGCAGCGCCACCTGGAGCGGCACGGCGTGGAGCCGAACCTCGTCGAGCATGACGCCGACGACGCCCTGGCCGGCGATATCCTGCGGCGCGAAGCCCTTGAACGCGGCGCCGATCTCGTGGTGATGGGCCTCTACGGCCATACGCGCCTGCGCGAACTGATCCTCGGCGGCGTCAGTCGGGAGCTGCTCGCCGGCCCTCCCACGCCCCTGTTCGTGATCCATTGAAACCTGCGACCACCGGCGCCCGCGCCATCGAGCTGCGGGTCCATGACATCGGTCAGCTGTTCCACAGCCTCGATCCCCTTCCCTACCGCGAGCGGGACCTGGACGAGCGGGTGGAGGAGTACGTGGTCGGCTGGGCGGGAGAGATGCCCCACGGACCGAGCGAGATCGTGGTTCACCTGCCGGCAGAACAGTGCGCACGCGAGGAAGCCGCGCACGTCCGAGACGCCATTCGCAACTACTTTGCGTACCGGGCGAAAGTGCTGGGCTGGGAACTGCGAGAGCTCTTCCGCGTCGGGCGGAGCTCGCTGGCCGTGGGCATTGCCGTGCTCGTGAGCTCTGTCGTGGTGGCCCGGGCGCTCGGCGACCTCTTCGGGCCGGGGGATCTCGGCCGCATCTCCGAGGAAGGCCTGATCATCCTGGGATGGGTGGCGAACTGGCGCCCGGTGCAGATCTTCCTCTACGATTGGCAGCCGCTGGTGCGAAAACGGCGGCTTTACCGCCGTCTCGCCACCATCGGCGTGAGGCTCGCCCCTGCACCGCCGGCCGTTGCGCCCGGCGCGACGGAACACGATCCGGCCAACGAACAGCGCATACGCTCCTAAGTCGCGCCGGCGACGCCCTCTGGTGTCGCACGCGCGATCAGTGAAGCAGGCCCAACTCCCGGGCTCTGACGACCGCCTGGATGCGCGTGCGTACGCCGAGAACCTCGCAAGCCTGCTCGAGATGCTTCTCGACCGTCCGCTGGGAAATTCCCAGGATCTGGCCGGTGTCGCGAGCGCTCTTTCCCTTCTCTGCCCAGGTCAGGCACTCGATCTGCCGGGGCCTCAAGGCTCCTTCATCCGCAACAGATGACGCCGAAGCATCGGCAAGCTTAAGCATACGCATGGACCCACCGCGCATTCGTAAACCTGGGCGCACGCTACCTCAACAACGCAACACAGACAAACACAACCTAGCGTCTATTCACCGACGACAGTTTCTTCGCCGGGGGCCGGCAGAATTTCTGCCACTCATCTCCTCTTGAGCTTAAGCGTACACGTGACCGGCTTCGACGAGCGGTCCCGCGCCTCGGCGCATCCCCGGAGTTCCTTCAGTTCGTCCGCCCCGAGGCGTTGGACCAGCTCGACCTTCTCCCACCTCCCCGGATCATGGACCTGCAGCATACGCTGGCCTGCCGCCGCCCCAGGCAGGGCAAGAGTGGCCGCGGCGAGGCGCTCCGGCACGCGCCAACCGGCCGGCAACGACCGCGCCACCGGGCCGGCCAGCAGGACCCACAGGAACGCCCCAAGGACCGCACCGCCGCCGACGAGGCGCAGTCGCCGGCGCCATGACGCGACCCGAGCCGCCTCCGCGGCCTGGGCCTCCCGGATGGCATCGGTCGCCTGCGCCAGCAGCGTCCTGTCGCGCTCGAGCTCGGCGATCGGCTTCGCAAGCAGGCGCCCGGCGGCCTGATGGAACAGCGGGCCGAGATGCTCCGGCCCGAGAACCAGGGCTGGACGTTCGCCGAGGTTCGCCAGGGCCGCCTGCACGTCGGCGAGCGATTTCTTCAAGGCCGCCAAAGTCGGACTATAGTCCGGCGCCGGCTGATCGCGCTCGGCGGCGAGCCCTTCCACGGCGCGCCGCAGCAGCGCCACCTCCAGCCGTAGCCGCTCGAAGGCCTCGCTCGCCGGATCGCTGGGCTGCAGGCTCACCGCTCGAGCCCCGTGTCTCGGCCCCGCTCGAGGCTGCGCGACAGGTCTGGCCCGCCCCGGCCCAGCTCCACATGACGCTCGGCGGCGCGCATCAGCGCCTCCGGCCGGCCCCGCGCCGCCGCCATGGCCAGGGACGGTTCGCGGATCAGCGCGGCGTCCATGCCCGCCGCCAGTCCGGGACGCGCCCGATCCAGCGCGCCCGCGGCCCGATCGAACGCCACCTGCTGGTGCGGCAGGACCTCCAGTCCGGAGGCCTGCATACGGTGCATGTCCCGCCAGGCCCGTGCGAACG
Organism: Phenylobacterium kunshanense; assembly: GCF_003254525.1. Taxonomy (GTDB): domain Bacteria; phylum Pseudomonadota; class Alphaproteobacteria; order Caulobacterales; family Caulobacteraceae; genus Phenylobacterium; species Phenylobacterium kunshanense. The sequence goes on along the minus strand of NZ_QFYS01000001.1, from coordinate 336,229 downwards.
CCTGCGTCCTCGCCAGGTCATCCTGATGAGCCTCGCGCAGCGGCCCCTCGCTGGGCGCCGCGCCTCGGAACTGTGCGAAGATTCCTGAAGTCGAGTTCGCGCCGATGCCACGGCGCTCCGCGAAGAGGTCGGGATAGTCGAGCGTCGAGTCCTTCGCGCGCTCGCGGGCCAGCCCCTTCGCAAGAGCCGCGTCATCGGCGAAGGTCGTGCGGTCATAGTGCAAGGTCACAGCCTCCCGATGCCGCGACAGCGCCACGTAGGTGGCGTGCCGGTCCATGAAGCCGCTGGCCAACACGTGGGCCCGATCCACGGTCACACCCTGCGACTTGTGGATGGTGGTGGCGTAGCCGTGGTCGAGGTCCGTGTAGGCGTTGTGGTCGAAGGCCACGCGCCTGCCGTCGTCCAGCCGCACCGCCATACGCGTCTCGCTCAGCTGCTCGACGGTGCCCAGCGTCCCGTTCTTCACGCCGAGCTCGCGTTCGTTGCGCAGGAAGACGATCCGCTCACCTTCCGCCAACAGCCGCGCGCCGCGCGTGGTCTCGACGCGGTGGTCCGTTCCCAGCGCCCCCGCGCCCTGCATCCGCGCACGCGCCAGGCTGTTGAGGGCGGCCACGTCATCGCGGGTGTAGGCCAGCATGACCTGCGAAGATTCGGGCGCCGTCTGCTTGGCTTCCCACCAGCCCGCCACCACCGCCTCTCGTGCGTCGCCCGGGTCCTCGTGCCCGCGCACCGCGCCGGCCCCCGCGTAAGCCGCCAGCGCCTGCACGGTGCGGCCCGTGGCCAGCTGGCGGGTCGCATCCCGCTGCCAGTCGATTTGCTGGCGCCGGATCTCGGTGAGCTCGTAGGCGCCGTGGCGCTCTGCGAGCGCCCGGAACGCCGCACCGGCCTCGATGGCCTGCAGCTGTTCGGCGTCGCCCACCATCACCACCTTCGCGCCCGCCGCCTGGGCCTGGGCCATCACCCGGCCGAGCTGCCGCGATCCGACCAGCCCCGCTTCATCCACCACCAGCACGTCGCGCGGCCCCAGCGTGTCGCGATCCCGCGCCCACGCATGCTCCAGACTCGCCAAGGTGCGCGATGGAATTCCGGAGCCCCCTTCGAGGCTCTCGGCGGCCATGCCCGACAAGGCCGCGCCACGGACGCGATAGCCCTGCGCCTCCCACGCCTCGCGCGCGACGCCCAGCAGGGCGCTCTTGCCCGTTCCGGCGTAGCCGACCAGCAACCCGAGATCGCCCCGGCGCGTGACGTGGTCGAGCGCGTCGCGCTGCGCGGTCGACAGATCGAAGCCGGCGGCGGACGACCGCGCCAGGGCCGCCGCCTTGTCGCGCTCGCTCACGCGGTGGCCGGGGCGCTCCGCCAGGCTGTCCGCATCCCGCTCTAACCCGCGCTCGACGCGCATCATCTCGCGACTGGTGAAGCGCGCCCGTCCGCGCCCGTCACGTCCCAGCCGCACGATCTCATCGCTGGTCCGGACCTTCGCCAACGCAGCGTCGAACTGCGCCTTTCCGTCGGTGTGCCGGTGAAGGAACCGTGCCAGGTCGTGGTCGGTAAACGTCGCCTGCTGATGGGTGATGGCCGACAGCGCGATCTGCGGCTCCGCCAGGATCCGCTCGCCGTTGCGCCGGGCGATGGCGCGGTGATCTTCCGCGCGCTCCGCCGCCTCGCCATGGATCTCGCGCCGCGCGCCCGACGCGCCGATCTTGTTCTGCGGCTCCAGGTCGATGCCCTGGTCCTTGAGGGCGCGCGCATCGATCCGCGTGTCGATGCCAAGTTCCGCGAGACGACGGTTCGCGTGATTCGCCCAGGCTTCCCGCCAGGCGACCAGCTGGTCCGTGGCGTTCCAGTCGCGGACCTTGCCGCCGAACCCTTCCGGCCCCGCCGAGCGAAGCCCCAGCATCACATGCGCGTGCGGCTTGGCCTCGCCGTCGGCGCCCACGTCCCAATGGACGTTCAGGTCCGCGACCATGCCCTTGCCGACGAACTCGCGCTGCACGAACGACCGCGCGAGCTCGACGCCATCCCGCTGCGAAAGCTCCCGCGGCAAGGCGAACTCCACCTCCCTCGCGAGCTGCGCATCCTTGCGGACCTCGCGCGCCTCAACCTCGTTCCAGAGCGTCTCGCGGTCGCGCCACCGCTCCGGCGCGCCCTCGGGCAGCATGACCTCCGAATGCACGACGCCGGCCTTGGCCGAGAAGTCGTGGGCGCGATCGAGACGTTCGTCCTGCAGCCGCGACGCTGACCGATAGGCCGCGGCCGCGACGGCCGACGAGCCCTTGGCCCGCGAGATCACCTTCGCCGAGAAGTGGTAGATCGCCATGCGATCCCTCCCCACCCAAGCACGTCGCGCCAGCGACGTATAAGCGCGCACTCAGACCTTCGGCCGTGAGTGACGGGACCGCCATGCGTAAGCTTACCCATGGCGGTCCGACGAGCGGCCGCGCAGGGTTCGGGCTCCGTTTGCACGGAGGCAATGTCATGAAGAAGCCGCGCGACCTCGACGCCGAACTTCAGGCCCTGCAGCAGCGCGCCAAGGCGCTGAAGGGCCGGCGCGTGACCCAGTTCGGCGAGCTGGTGATCGCCACCGGCGCCGATCACCTGTCCATCGAAGAACTGGCGGGGGCGCTCGTCGCGGCCGCCAAGGCCGACGCGTCCACGCGGGAGGCCTGGCGGCGCGCCGGCGCCGGCTTCTTTCAGGGACAGAGCCGGACTGGCGGGAGCGTTGGCCGCAACGGCCAAGGCCGCCCGGCGGATGGCGGCGGCGCGCCACCGGCTTGAGGCGGCGCAGGCAAGGTCGGACACGAGGGCCTGGGTCGTGCAGCGCCGCGAACGCACCCATCAGCTGATCGAGCTCGGCGGCCTGGTCGCCAAGGCCGGCCTCGTCGATCTCGCGCAGGACGATCGCGCCGCGCTTTACGGAGCCTTCCTGGAGCTCGCCGATCGGCTGCAGGCGCCCGACGGCGATGGGACGAAGCTGCTGTGGCGACGCCGCGGCCAGCGCGCCTTCGCCAGCGAGGCGGAACGGGTCGGATGAGGCTCGCCCTCGGCGCGATCTGGCCGACCCTGGTCGGCGCCTTCTGGGGAAATGTCGTCGCCAACCTTCCCTTCCTGATCGTGCGGGATCACTTCGGCCTGCCCGACCTTCTCGTCGAATGGGTGATCCCACTGACGGCGACGCTCGTGGGCGGCGCGTGGGGCTATCTGCTCTGGTTGGGGCGCTACGGCCCCACAGGCCCGGTCACGACCCACGGCAGCGCGCAATTTGCGGACGAGCGCCGCGCCCGCGGCGCGCTTGGCGGGCCTGACGGCCTGATCATCGGCCGCGCCGCCGGCGGCTGGCTGATGCGCTACGACGGGCCGGGCCATCTACTGACGTTTGCGCCGACGCGCTCCGGCAAGGGCGTGGGCGTCGTCCTCCCCAACCTGCTGCTCTCCGAGAGCGCGATCCTCTGCGTCGATCCCAAGGGCGAGAACGCGCGCATCGCCGCCCGCGCACGGGCGCGATTCGGGCCCGTGCATGTGCTCGATCCCTTCGAAGCGTCGGGCCAGCCGACCGCGAGCTACAATCCCCTCGACGCCCTGGACCCGCTCGGCCTCGACCTCGCCGAAGACGCCGCGCTGATCGCCGAAGCGCTGGTCTATGATCCGCCGGAGCAGGTGAGCGAGGCGCACTGGAACGAGGAAGCCAAGGCGCTGATCGCCGGCGTGATCATGCACGTCGTCACGCGCCCGCCTCCGGAGGGCCCCACGCTGGCGGCGGTGCGTGACTTGCTCACGGCGGCGCCCGCGCGCTTCGCCGCAACCCTGAAGGCGATGCAGGCCAGCCCCGCGGCCGACGGCCTCGTCGCCCGCGCTGCGAACCGCCACTTGGGCAAGGCGGATCGCGAAGCCACCGGCGTGCTCTCCGCCGCGCAGCGCCATACCCACTTCCTCGACAGCCGCCGCATCACCGACAGCCTGGCCCGCGCGGACTTCAGCTTCGAGGATCTGCGCGACGAGCGCGCCACCATCTTCCTCGTGCTGCCGCCCGAACGGCTCGGCACGCATGCCCGCTGGCTGCGTCTGCTCGTCGCCCAGGCCCTGCACAGCCTGGCCCGCGGCCCCACGCGCGGCGGCGCGAAGCCCTCCCCGGTCCTCTTCCTGCTCGACGAGTTCGCGACGCTGGGGCGGCTCGACCCGCTCGCCCAGGCCTATGGCCTGATGGCCGGTTACGGCGTCCAGCTCTGGGCCATCCTGCAGGACCTGCATCAGTTGAAGGCGCTGTATGGCGAGCGACACGGCACCTTCCTCGCCAACGCCGCCGTCACCCAGGTCTTCAACGTCGCGGACATCGACACCGCCCAGTGGGTCTCGCGCACGCTCGGCGTCACCACCGAGACCTTCATCGCCCACGGCACCTCGATGAACTCCGGCTCGACCACGTCGCTGAAGGGCGGCTCGAGCTCTTCGGGCGATGGCGAGTCTTGGAGCGAGCAGCGGGTGCGTCGCGACCTGCTGACGCCCGACGAAGTCATCCGGCTCCCCGACCACATGATGCTGGTGCTACGCCCAGGCCGCGACCCGCTCCTCGCCGGCAAAATCCGCCACTACGCCGACCGGGAATTCGCCGGGCTGTTCGACCTGTGATGAAGGGCCGGTCATGAACGAGCCCTACCTGCGAACGATCCAGGCCAGGACCGCGAGGCCCGCCACCAATAGCCACCAGAGGCGCCGCACCTCCCTCGCCAGCGCCGTCACGCCCTGATCGATCCGACGGAGCGAGGTGCCGACGGGATCGTCTGCTTCGTCCTCATCTTGATCCCAGCGCGCAATGACCGTTCGCAGGTACTTCCACCGGCGCGCTATGACCTCCAGGCGCGAGCGGTAGAGAGGCAGCGGATAGTTCGCATGCTCCTCGAACGCCTCTCGCGACTCGCGTGAGCACATGGCCGACTCATTGAACGAGAAGGCCAGGCCAAACGCTGCGCCGTCCCTCGCCGAAAACTGCGCGACCTCCTTCTTGGTGAGGGACGCGCCCGCGTAGTATGCGCACCGTTCGGGAAGCGTCGCCGAGTTCGGGGTTCCTGCACGCTCGTAGGCGGAATCCACGAGCCGTGTCCCGTAGACGGCCGCGACGATGCAGCGGAACTCCTCGGCGAGCGGGAGGTCTGTGAACTCGCCCTCAGCTGGATCGCCCCTGTAGTCCTTGGCTTCGAACGCTTCCCACTTCTGGAGCGTCGGATTGATCGGGACCTTGATCGCCACTGTCGGCGGATGGACCCGGACTAAGGTCCGGTGCAGCACCCTGCACCATTCGTCGGTGACCGGGGCGCTGACCACCAACTCGAACAACGCCTTGTGAATGTCCCAGAAGCCCCAATCCGGTCCGTGCTCTTCGTCGCCGGGGGCGACAATCCTCGGATTGTCAGCAGCCAGTTCGACCAGTCTTCGCCAACGCTCATCGCTCAGCTTTTGAAACGGCCCCGCCTTTCGGTAGAGATCGGCCAGGGCCTCGTCCCCGACCGCGGGATTCCGGAGCAGCACTGCCAGTTCATCCAAGGCGCCGCTCGCGAGTATGCGCGCCTTGGTCTGGAGCGGGGCAAGCTCATGCAGCAGGCCATGCGACAGGAACGAGTCCAACTGCGTGTTTGCGTAACACGCCACCCTTAACCCACGCCGACGAGCAGCGTCGCTCGGACCGGACGGCTTGGGACAAGCCGGTCGCGAGAAGGGGAGCCACCACCGCTCTCGATGTGCCGAACTGTGCAAGGGCGAGGTCGATGAGGGGTTCGCGCCGCTGGCCGAGAGCCGTTTCGAGTTCCTCGTCCAGCGCCGTCGACAACAGCGAACGGCGACCCTCCGCGGCTCTTCGCATGTCCTCGAAGACCGCCTCCGGCGACGACGCCAAGAGACGGGCGACGCGCACGGCGTGCGGCTCCACCTGGTCGGACATGTTTCAAGTCTCCCGCGGCGGCTCTGGATGGTGGCGCTCTCTGGTCGCGGGACGCAAGGCGGCGCTCCTGGACCTAAAACCGGCCGTCACGTCGATTGATGTCGTCGAGCAACGCGAACAGTGGCCCCGGCCAAACCACGCCTGCGTCGGCTGCCCTTTTCGCGCGTTCCTCGATGTGCCGCGCGCTGATCGGACCGTCCGAATTCAGTTCGACGTAGACGCTGTTCATCTGGGTGAGAAGTCCCAGGATCGCCTGCTTCCGCTTGCGCAGCGCGAGCATGGCGCCCGGCAACTGGACGGAGACCCATACGGCGTAGACGAAGAAGATCACCGCGAGGAGCGCATTGGCTCCCAACAACCAGTCGGTCGGGAACAGGTGGGCTGCACTCAGTCCCCACAGGAGGAGAGCGATGACGACCCACACCGCCAAGCTCCCGCCGATTTCTGTCAACCAGCCGAGCACCGCGCTCTGCTTTAGCGGAGGCGTCGGCGTGAGCCCTTTGATGTAGTCCGGATTCAGGATTTCATTGCCATAGCCGTAGAGCTCCAACGCGATGAGCAGATCGACCAACATCCTGTCGATGGGCTGGGCGCGATAGGGCAGCCGAAGATAGCTTCCAACGACCGCCTCAATGTCCTGCCGAGCTAGGCTCGGAGTCTTCTTGATCTTGAGGTCGTAGAGCGGCTGGCTGCGGTGGGACCAAAGCCGCAGCGGCTCTTCATCCTTCTTGTCGTACTCCCCGGCCCGGACCGCGAATCTGAGGTCTGAGAGAACGCTCATCCCCTGTTCGAGAATTCCATAGATCGACCGGTCATCCCGCCATTCAAGTGAGGCGCCGACCTCTTCGGCGTAGTCCACGCCTGCTTCCGTGATCGCATCGATAGCGCGGTGGTATTCGGAATAGCGTCGCTTGGAAGGCTCCACGTCCGGGGCCCATTGCGCGACCTCGGCGTCGACAAGCTTGCGGCGCACCGCCGCAAACGTCCTCGGTTCCTCTGCGTCGTCCATCCCAGTCCCCCAGGGCACGCTACGATGCGAAAGGCTCGAACGGAAGATTGCGTCGGGACCGGCCTCGGCGCCGGCCTGAGGCCTATTCCAACTCCCGGTTCATACGGCTCAGGGCACCAGCGGCTTGGCCGCCTTGAGCAGATCCGCCCAATCGTCAGGCGGGTCACCGCTCTGCAGGCGCTTAGTGAAGACCGCATAGGGATCGGTCTTGGACCCGGCCTTGCGCAACGTGCTCTCGTCGTTCAGCCAGCAGAAGATGATCACCTTCGCCTTGCCGTCCCAGCGGAAGAACAGGCGGAAGCGACTCAGGAACTTGACCCGGAACCAGTGCTTATAGCTGTCGCCCAGGGTCGCGCCCTGCCGGAACGCCTTGTGCGCCGGATCGGCGGGCACCTCGGTCGTCAGGATATCCACCACCCGCGCCAGGAACTTGGCCTTCGGATGCGCCGGCCACCCCTTCGGATCGGCCGTCCGCACCGCCTCGACGTCGGCGGCGAGGCGAGCGAGCTGGCGATTGAATTCCTCGGTCGCCAGCAGGGTCCAGCCGTTCCGAACCGGCGCCGCGCCCTCCCCCATCGTCAGAGCGTGAAGTCCGCCGGCAGTTCCTCGGCGTCGCGCAAAGGCTCGACGCCTTCGACGAGCGCCGCCACACGGGAGAGGTCCAGCGGCTGGACCTTGTGCGGGTTGGCCTTCAGGTCGGCTTCCATGAACGACAGGAAGGCGCCCACGACCGGATCGAGCTCATCGGTCTTCCGGCCGGTGGTTTTCGGCGCCTCGACGGCCATCAGCACGTAGCCGGGGGACACCGAGCGGACCATCACGTCGGCGCTCACCTCGAACTCCGGGTGGTCCGTGAAGAATTGCTTGCCGAGGCGCACCGCCTTGGAGCTCCCGGTCGTGGTGACCTTGCCCTTGTAGGCGCGAACTTCCGTCCCGCCCGCCGCCGGCGCGCGAGCCATGAAACGACCGGTCGCGCCCCCACGGGACGTGGACCGCTGCGTAGGCCTGGTGGACATGTGCTCTCCGGTTCAGGGCTGGCGAACCCTGCGCCCAATATACGTACACCCATACGTATCGACAACCCATCGCCGCCCCGGCGCTTCGCACCCGCGGCCCGTCACGGCCCGCGGCGCGGGAGATCGGCGGCGGCGCCCGGAAGCACCGCCGCCTGAGGCCTCAGTTCGCCGGACGGGTGTTGCGGGACCAGACCAAGCTGTAGCCCTCCTCCGCGTCCACCAAGTTGGCGTAGATCGGCGCCGGGAAGCTGGGGTCGTCGAGCTTGACCGAGAGGTAGTCGCGGTTCTCGCGGCTGGTCTTCTTCCAGGCCGCCCCGAACTCGGTGCCGGCGGCGAAGATGCGGAAGTCCGGGGCGTTCTCGCTCTCCTTGCTGACGGGCTTCAGCTGGGCCTGCTTGACGTTGAGGCTGAGGGTCCGGATCGAGCCGTTGTAGCTGCCGTCGCCGCTCTTCATGAAGGTGCCGATGGTCGCCATGGGAAGTCTCCTTGGGGTTTCGGACCGCGCCTGCCGCGGCCTCGATGGCGGACCTGGAGTCGAGGGCCGGCGGGCGGCGCAGCTGAAGGCCCGCAGCGTCAGCGGAGGATGGCGGCCGGCGGCTTTCTTGGGCCGCGAGGAATGGGCGTCAGCCCAGGGGAAGAAAGCCGCCGGACGCCGTTGCGCCGCCCGCCGGACCTTGAACCCCTTGCGCCAACGAGAGGCCGCGCAGGCCGAAGCCGACACCCGGAGCCGCACCCCGCGCCCACCGGTCTCCAGAAGCGCCGACGGGCCCCACGGCCGAACGAGCCGTCCCGCGACGTCTGCCCAGCCCCGCCCGCGGCATGAGCACGACCGCAGGGCTTACCGTCTTCGCCCAGCCACCCCCAGGCACGGCGCCGGAAGCGCCACGCCGTCACCCGCCCGCAACAGGTCTTGCCGCCGCCCCGGTGTCGTCCGCCCCTCGATCCCAGCGGCCCGCGGCGTGAGAGGCTCTGCCCGGTCGGGCCTACAGCTTCAGCCGGACCCCGGCCCCGCCCTCGGCGTCCGCGCGGATGAAGATCACGCCGGCCTCCTCGAGCACCTGCTGCACGCGGTCCATCGTCCCGCTGTGCATGCCGCCGCGGCCGTTCTCGAAGCGGGTGATGGTCGACGGCGCGACACCGGCCGCCTTGGCGAGGTCGCGCAGGCCCAGGCCGGCCGCCGTCCGGCCGAGCTTGACTTGCAGCGGCGTCAGCATGGCACGCTCAAAACGCGCTCATGGCGTTGACTTCCGCGCTCAATGACATCATTAATGCGCTCAACGTACCGACTATCAGCCTCACATCCCGGGGCCCGCGCTGCGCGGTCCAGGTAGAGGAGACGTATGATGACGCGCGAGTCCAGGAAAGCGCCTTTCAACCTGAACCGTCGCGGCGTTCTCGCCGGCGTCACGGCCGCACCTCTCCTGCCCGCTCCGAATGTCAGCGCTCGGCTCCACCCCTTCGATCGCTGGGTCGCCGAGGCCTACGCCGCCATGGACCTGGCCTGGAGCCTGCCGGAAGACCCGGAGGGACCCCGGGACCAGCTCTTCCGGCGCGTGGACGACCTGGACCGGCTGATCCTGCTCACGCCGTCGACCGACGAACCGGCGATCCGGGCCAAGTTCGGCTACCTCCGCTGGCTCATGAAAAACAATGGCGACGACGACGAGCTGGTCGCCCTGGATCATGTGGGCGAGTTCCTCCGCCAACACTGCGCCGGCCCCTGGCGCATCTACACCCCGCGTTGAGCGGCGGCCCCATGACGCGAGACCGGCGATGACGCCACAAACCAACATGCGGGCGGCCCGCTACCTCAGGCTGGGCGAAGCCTATATCTCGGCGGCGCGTGGCGTCCTGGCTGCGCCCGATTTCGAACAGGTGCGGCTGCCCTTCTACGGCCTCCTGGGCCACGGGATGGAGCTCGCCCTGAAGAGTGTCGCCGCGCGCACGGGCTGGGACGACGAGCGCCTGATGTGGCTGGGCCACGACCTCGACTGGGCCTGGCGCGTGACGCTGTCGGACGCCGGCTTCGAGGTCCACGGCGCCAGAGCGGTCGGCGGCGTCATCCGCCAGCTCAGCCGACCGCACCACGCCCAGGCCTTCCGCTACCCGGCGCTCCTCACCTGGCCCCTGCCGGACCCGCGATGCGCCCTGGCCGCGGCCGAGGCCTATCTCACGCTCGTCCGTGACCGCCATGGCTGACGCTGGAGGACGCGAGATGACCGACGATCCTCACCCCCGCCCGCCCCGCCTGTCGCGCCGGGCCCTGCTCGCCGCCCCCGCCGCCGGGCTTGCGCCGCCCGTCCTCCCCGCTCGGGCCGACGCGGACACCGTCGCCCTCTGCCGGACCTGGCTGGCGAACAAGGCCGAGACGATGCGGCTCCTGGAACGCTGGGGTGACATCGAGGCCGAGCTGATGCGGCTCCAGGGCCCTCCACGACCGGGCGACGCCCTGATGGCGGGACCGCCGGCCGCGCCCCTACGGGCGATCGACGCCCGGCTCGACCAGCTGCACGCCGAACGCGAGGCGCTCGCCCCCAGCCTGCCCCTGTCCACGGCGACCACGCGCGACGGCGTGCTGCTGAAGTTCGAGGTCGTGATGGCCGAGCTGTTCGTGCAGGACTTCCCGGTCATCTACGGCCTGCTCCACACCGCCGTCCGCGACCTCAAGGCCCTCTGGTGAACCCCGCCCAACAACCGCCACGCCGCTGGCCGGACCCTTGCGTCCGCCGTGCGCACAATCCGATATGAGACCATGCCCCTGAAGCCCGAATCCCAACGCCACCCCGTCGACATGGCCGTCGGCGCCCGCATCCGTCTGACCCGCAAGGCGCGCGGGGTCAGCCAGCAGGCGCTCGCCGAGGCGGTCGGCCTCACCTTCCAGCAGATCCAGAAGTACGAGCGCGGCGCCAACCGGGTCAGCGCCTCGAAGCTGGCGGAGATCGCCGCCTTCCTGCAGGTCTCGGTGTCCGAGCTCTTCGGGACCGACGCCGCCGCGAGCGGCCTCACCGACGAACTCGCCGACCTGCTGGGCGCGCCCGGCGCGCTGGAGCTGCTGAAGACCTACGGCCGGCTGCCGCGCGCGCAGCAGTCGGCGCTGGTGGGGTTCCTCGGAACGCTCCCGACGCCGCGCTAAGCACAGCGCGGCCGCGCGGCTTGCTGACCGCGTTGCGCGAGCGAGGCCATCCCCGGGTAATCGCTGGGAAGTCGCCCTGATCTGGACCAGGGGGTGTTGCGGTGACGTCTCTGATCTCGCGCTGGACGAGCGCCGGCCTGCGCTACGATCTGTCGCGCTCTCCCGAATGCCGAAAACGGACAGGGCACCCTGATCACCCAACGGCATGATGAGCACCGCTGCTATCTACCGACGGCGCGGCGGACGCTTTGCCAGTGCTTCCCAGTCCCTTCTCGTCGTCGGTGAAACGAGAAAGACGTCACTCACAAGATCGACGAAGTCCTCGACGGACCGGGGATCGGCGTGATCGAGGCCAAACCTGACACCACCATCGTCCGCCACACAGGTGAACCTAAGGCCCCGCGCCGCAATGAGGTTCGTCACCTCCGGCGCGTTGATGTCCCCCACCAGCCCGTGCTTGTGCGCTGCCGCAAGCCGCTTTCCTAGGCGGGTCCGCTGCTCGACATGGGTCTTCAGCGCATCCACATCGCCAAGATCGAACCGCGCAGCCAGCGCATCAACAGCCTGAACCGCTTTGCGGATCGTGACCTCGCGGATGTTCGTGACGGACTCAAACGTGCGGATGTTGAGCACGAACACCAGGCCATCCCATTCAAAGAAGTCCACGGTCTGATCGAAGGTGATCACCGCGCCCTCGATGGGTACCATCTGCAGGGTGTCCCGCCGGAACGCGGCGGAAACTGCGTTTCGCTTGCGCGCGGCGATTTCCAGGCCAGCCTTGCCCCGAAAGGCCCGGACAGTGCGGCCGTCAGGTAGGGCCAGCCGAAAGGCATAGAATCGTGACCGCCCCAGCGTTTCCTCGCTGCCATCGAACACAACCGGCCAGTCGGGCCGGGGGAGCGCCTCGAGCCATTCCGCCAAACCTGGCGTTTCACGCACGTTCAGGACGCCAATGCTTCCTTCCACCATGGCGTCGAAATCGAACTCGGCTAGAGCATCGGCATCTGTTGCGCGCGCCTCGATCTCCGAAAGCGATTGGCGGGCGGCGTCGGCCAGACGTTCCGTGAGCGCGATGTCCATGCTGATCCGATGCCAGGGCTCCCTCCGCTCTCGGGATGGTCGCGCGTTGAGAAACACGTGACAGGCCAAGCCGTCCCCGGCGTTGATCGCTCTGCGCAAATCGGCGAGCGCCGCATATCCATCGTCTAGCAGTGGCATTCGCCCTCCCGCCGTGTTCAGTCAGCGAAATATAGGCGGGACGGCTGGACCTCGTATAGGTTGAGCTTCTCGCTACCAACTATCTCAAGCTTCTTGGTGATTATGGTCACTGTTCGGCCTGAGATGAGCTTCACGCGATAGATGCGATACCCGAGGAGGATGAAAAACGGATTCACGTACAAGGTGTCCGTTCTGAGCATCAAGGCGAGGACCAATACGTAGAAGCCAGCTGCGGGGGCGACCTTCGCCAAATTCTGAAAATCATCTATGAGTAGCGGCGGCAGGTAGGCCACTAAGTAGCTCAGTATGTTCTCGTCGAGTTGAGCTTGTACTTCCGCTGAATCTTGAAATGGCTGGCTGTCTTTGAAGCCGGATCGTAGATAGAGAAACACGTAGATCGAAGCGATCGCGGCTGCTCCTGCGAACGCCGCAGGCGCGAAGTGCTTCTGGACCGCCAGACCGACGCACAACACCCCGTAGAGCGGGCCAAACGAGCTGAATAGAAACAGAACTCGGAACCAGCCCGACATCGGCCCTCTCGCCATCTACGGCGCATATTAGGCAAGCGATCTACGACAAAATCGGACGCACACTCACCCGACCGACCTGCCCGACCATCGCTCAGACTAGTCTAGCGGACGCGGGACGTCTTATGTGTCCTCGATAAGGCCCACCACTGATCTGCCGATCAGCGGACTTTCGCGGGGCAGCACTGAGTCACGACTCGTCCATGCCCACGGAAGGCTTGAACGGCGACCACCTCCAGGGCGATGGTCCCACTCCCCCTTCAGGTACCTTGTATGCTCACCCCGCTCCTCCCCCGAACCGCATCCGTGAACAGCGCGAGGCCGCGGGGCTGACGCTGCAGGCGCTGGCCGAGCGGATCGGGACGACCAACCAGCAGCTCAGCCACCTGGAACTAGGCAAGCGCGAGCTGACGGTGCATGGCTTCGGCGGATCGCCGGGGCGCTGGGCTGCCATCCCTGGTCGCTGGTGGAAGCGGGCGTCGGGCCGAGCCAAACCGCCGTTCGCCGCGCCTGATCCCCGCCCCAAGTGGGGCGGCGGCGCCGCCCCAAAGGGCCGCCGCCTGGAACCCTAGCGAAGGCTCAGTGGACGCTCCTGGACGCGCCCACTCGTACACGCTTGTCCTGCTGGCGTATGCCCGCGGCCTGTCTGCGGTCAGGGGCATATCCCAGAAGCTCGTAGATCCGCGCGGCCCCGCCGAAGTGTCTCAGGTAGGTGGATGGCGCTGCCATTTCAGACGACCCCCGAACCAGCTCCCAGCTGATCCGTCCCTCACGCGCGAGCAGACCCCGGAGATCGTTCAGCAGCCTCGCCTCACTCAACTTATTCCGGTGCTGCTGCGCCACCTCACGGCAGTGCAGCATCCGTTCGACCAGCATCTGCCCATGCTCCGAGGGAACGAAGCCAACGCGACGGTAGGCCTCGGCCAGGGTTCCGAACGCGCGTTTGTAGGTCGTGCTGCAGGGACAGTCGGCGTCTGCATCGATGATCTTCGCGCTGAGATGGCCATGACGCGCGAGCACGGACGCGAGCTGCGTTAGGAGCTGCGCCTGGTCGCCGCGGAAGCTCGTCGTGGTTCGCGCCCTCATCTGCCTTTGGGCGCGGGCAAACAGCGCCTTGCTGATCAGCGGGTCGACGAAACCCTCGATCCGAACCTGCTGGGCGGCCGGCCCTTTCAGGGTGCGCCCGAGCAGCTTCCTCTGTCGGCCGTGAACAAGGGTTCCGATGTAGATCTCGTTCCGGAGGATGCATCTGACCGCGCCTGGGTACCAATACTTCCGATAGCGGAAGAACCGGCCTTCGGCGTTCAGCTTGCGGGTGATGGCATTGACGCCGCGGCCTCGCGAACAGAGGCGATAGATGTGACGCACCGTCTCGATCTCGGAGGCGTCGCCGGGGACGAGCACGGTGTGGAAGCCCGGCATGATGACCCGCTCGCCGTAGGACAGCCGCGGCCCCAGCATGCCGTTCCGGCCGACGAGTTGGCGGACGTAGCCAAACGGCGCGGGTCCCCCGGCCCAGAGACCGCGATGGCAAAGCGAGCGCTTCGACGCGGTCTGACGCCCCGAGAGTTCCCGGCTGTATTCCGCCGCCATTACCCGCTTGATCGACTTAAGCAGGGTCGCGGTCAGGCTGCCGTCGTTCAGCGCCCGATCGGATGTGTAGATGACGGGAATGCCGGCGCGCGCGCAGAGGAACTCGTAGTAGGCGCCCTCGTCCGGGTTCTGAAAGCGGCCCCAGCGGCTGACGTCATAGACGAGGATGGATGAGAAGCGCGCCGAGCCATCAGTGACGCGCTCGATCAGGTTCCGCAGTCCCTCGCGGGGTTCCAGCTCCAGGCCGGAGATACCCTCATCCGCAAAGGTTTCGACGATCTCGCACCCCATCTCAACCGCCGCAGATGCGTTGTGCGCCACTTGGTAGGCGATCGAGCAGTCCTGATGGTCCGTGGACATGCGGACGTACTGAGCAACTCGCATCCGAAAGCCTCTCGTCAGGCGAGGCTGAGCCCTTCCCAAGGGCCTGTCAGCCCAACCAGGGATCTAGCCTATCAGCTTGGGAGCGAGGTGCGATGCGCACGCACCGCACGCCCCGGCGGCGTGCCTCGTCCGCGAGGTTCATGGCCGGTCCGAACGGCGGCGCGCCCGCCGCGGCGGCCCGGCCGAGGCTCTCAGGCAAGACCAGCACACACACGGGCGACAGCGCCAACATCTGGTCGTTGGCGCGGAACGGCGCTGCGCGCCCGAAGCGGGCGAAGTCGGGCTTCGCGAGCACCAGACGCACGCCCTTCTGCTGCGCCCAGCGCTTGGCCAGCCGCTCGCCGCCCTTGGCGTCGGTCAGCGCCAGGCTCATGTCGGGCCACTCGGCCCGCGCCCAGTTGAGGGCGTCGAAGATCCGCCGCGCGTCTTCCGGCGCGTCGCTCCGCGGCGACGCCCGGAACGCCACCACGGCGTCGCCCGGATCGGTCTGCGAACGCCGCCGGGCCTCCCGCGACCGCAGCGCCGACTGCGCATCGATCTGCGCCGCACTCGTCGCGCCACCCCGCACGCTCCCGCGCCACGGGCTCCAGACCTCGCCGGTCGCCGAGCCGTAGGTCTCGGCCGCGGCATCGCGCACGAACTCCAGCGCAGCTGCCGCCACGTCCAGGGCGTCGGCCCGCGTCTTGGCCTCCTGCAGGTCGACGTCGGCCACTTCCGAGCCGTCGAAGTCGTGCAGCAGGTTGGCCAGCGCCTCGCGCTCGCGGTCCGCGTCGCGCTCCAGCCGCTGCACGCCGGCGTGCAGTCCGCCGATCAGGGTCTCGCAGATCGTGGATGCGTGATCCTCGAGCGCGCCCGCCAGGACCACGTCCAGGACCTCGGTCATCAGGCTGCGGCCGAGCTGGACGAGCTGCGGCTCGGTGGGATGTGGCCTGGGATCCTGCAGGGCGGCGGTCCGGGCGTCGAAACCGTCGAGGTCGGCGGTGTTGAAGAAGGAAGGTGCGGTGCGCATGGGGGGGCTCCTCAAAGGGTCACGAGCCGAAGCTCGCGACCTCCGGCCGCCGCGGAGCCGGCGCAGGCCAGGGCGCCGTCAGGCGGCGCGAGCGCACCCTTGCCGGCGGCGGGCCGCGGTGGCGCTCCGTCGCGACCGTCTGCTTCGGCGGTCCCTGAGAGCCCCGCTCAGCGCCGCAGCAGCCGCGCCAGCTCCGCCACGTCGACGCCCCGACCACGGTAGGCCATGCCCGCGTGCGCCGGGCAGTACGGCCTCGTCTCGGCCCGCCGGCCGCAGAACGCGAAGTCCGCCGCCTGCGGATCGCCGAGCGGCCAATGGCAGGCTTGTGTCGGCAGGTCCTCCAGACGCGCCACCAGACCCTGAGCGATCTCGGCGGTCGGCTGCGGCGACATCCGAACCGGCGCCGAGGCAGACGCCCGGCGAGCCGATGCGACCGGCCTGGGCTTCGCCGGCCTGGGTGGCGGCGCGATCGCGGGCGGTCGCGGACGCCGGGGCTGCGACAGCCCTAGCCGATGAATCTTGCCGAGGACGGCGTTGCGGGTGACGCCGAGCCGGCGGCCGATCATCGCGGCGCTGAGGTCGCCCTGACGCCACAGCCGGACCAGGGTCTCGACGGCGTCGTCGGTCCAGCCGCCGGACGATCCGGCGGCGCAAGAGGAAGGAGTCATGGGAGGGCACTCCACCGCCAGCCCACCGCGGGCCGGCTCACCCGCGGCGGCCCTGCCTCCGCCTCCCGCACGCCAGCACGACAAAAGCCCCCGCGCGGGCGCGGGGGCCTCGCCGTCTTGGCCGTGGCTACTCGGCGGCGATCGCCGTGGGATCAGCGGGCGGCCGCACCCGCCGCAGCAGCGGCGCCACCGACCTGGCCCGCGCCGCCGGCGCGAACGGCCGCTTGGTGTAGGCCGTGGGTGGGAAGGCCATCCAGCGCGGCGTCCAGGCTTCGACCTTCGGCCGGTCGTTGGCGCCCTCCAGGTGGTCGCGGATAATCGCCTTCTGGGTCTTCACCCGCTCGGTGAGGTTGCCGTCCGCGACCCGCTTGCCGCCCACCTCCCGCAGCATGGCGTTGACCGCTTCACGGTCACGGATCAGGTTGAAGAAGGCCTCGTCCGGAGACCAGAAGCGGCCGATCTCGACCTTGAGCCAAGCGCCGGCGGCCTCCACCTCGGCGCTGCCGGCCGCCAGGGTCTCGGCCATCACCACCGCCGCAACGCCCAGCACCTCGTCGTCCGGCATCTCCAGCAGCCGCGCGAAGGCGCCGCTGACCCCGCCTTCCGGGCGCTGCCCCACGAGAGCGCGCCGGTCCGGATCGAGACCCAGGCTCCGGGCCACGGCCCGCCGGCGCTCGGCGAACGCGGCGGTGGCGGTGTTGGCGGTGAGGCTGGCCGAGAGCGCGGCGTCGCCGTGCCGCCCGTCCGCCTCCACGCGCCAGTGCGTGGACCCGCCCAGCGCGTGCGCCACCAGGAGGCGGAGCGCCACTCCCGGCGCCTCGGTCAGCGCCACACGCACGGCCGCCAGCCTGTGCAGGTCGATGTAGGTCTCCTGGGCGTTGGTCACCTCCGCCCGCACCACGGCCGGCGGGGTCACCCCGGCCTCGCCCCGCGCCGCCTTCTCGGCGGCGGCGCGGACCTTGCGGGTCTCCTTGGTCGTGAGCCAGCCCTCGTGCACGGTGACCTCGCCTCGTCCGCTCACCTCGATGAACACCTTGCCACCGGCCCGCTTGCCGACCTGCTCGTGCGTCCAGGTGGCGAAGCGGTCGCTCACGTCCAGCACGACCACCTCGCTCCACCCCGCCGCCTGCAGCGCCTCGACGTGGGCGGCGATGGCGGCGTTCTGGTGGGTCCAGAAGAGGTCCGGATCGGCGAAGTAGCTGTCCTCGCCGAACAGGTCGGCGACCACCTGGCCGGGGTAGTCGTCCAGCGCGAACAGGGCGTGTTTGGTCGGGATCGAGGCCCCGCCGAACAGCCAGGCCTTGAGTTGCGACCCCGTCGGGGCCCGCTGTTCCGGACCGTCGAACAGCGCCAGCCATGCCTTCTGCTGCGCCTTGCTCGCCAGGGTTAGGCACCGCACCGTCGCCACGTCGATCGCCTCCTTGCGGTAGAGGGCGCGGATCCGCGGCAGCAGCGCCCCCAGGGCCAGGGTCCGCTTCACTACCGCTTCGGACATCCCGAAGGTGGCGGCGATCGCCTCGACCGTGCGGCCGGCCTTGGTCAGGCGCGCGAAGGTCTCCCAGCACGCCACCTCGTCCGGCGGCAGTCGATTGAGGTTCTCGATCAGCGAGGCCTCGATCGCCGCGGCGTCGTCGCCGGGCTCGAGAATGGCGATCGGCACCGGGTCGAGCTCGACGCCCTCGGCGAGGGCCGCGAGCGCCGCCGTCCAGCGCCGCCGGCCGGCGACCACATCGAAGTGATCCGGGACCACCTCGCCGTCGGCCATGGTCTCCAGGACCAGCAGGGCGAGGAGGACGCCACGCTGGCGCACCGAGGGCAGGATGTCGGAGACGTCCGGGTCGGGGCGCCCATGGTGCATGTTGAGCGGCGAAAGGCGCAGGTTGCGGGGATCGGCAAAGGCCAGTCTCATGGTCGGACTCCTGGGGGTCAGGGGTGTGAGTCGGCCCTCGCCACCCACGCTTCGGCGGGACAACGGCGAGGGCTCTTGCGCCGGGATGGCGCGGCTCGCGGCCGGCGGCGCCGGACCACGGATCGCCGGGACACGCCCGGCGAATTCGATGTCAGGACGTGGCGGCTCCGTTGATCGCGGGCAGCGCGCGGACCACGGCCTCGGCGGCGCGGATCGAGCCGGTCTGCCGGGCGATCTCCGTCCACCGCGAGATCGGCACCCGGCCCTGGAAGCTTACGTCGCGCTCAATGGTCAGGCCCAGCGGCAGCTTCACCGAGGTGATCTCCGACAGGCTGACGGAGCCTAGCTCCGGGAAGCCCATGTCGAGGTCGCAGAGCCCGAACAGGGTGTCGCCGTCGTCGCCGAGCTCGGTGATTAGCCAGGTCCCGGGCCCGACGGGATTGAACAGCTTCAGGACCGGGACGGGGTCGCCGTCACGCAAACCGTTGGCGATCAGGGTCGGGCGCAGGTCGTCCGGGATCAGGACCAGGCCGGTGTCGGAGGTCATCATCGGGGTCATGGGCAGGCGCTCCGGGCCGGCGGCCCGGACCACCCGTCCGCCGCGCCCGCCCGCCCGAGCCTCACTTCCCCTCCCGGCTCGCCACCCAGGCCTCGTTCCAGTCCCCGAACGGCGCCGGCGGCCAGCGGACCGCCCCCCGCACGCCCATCGCCCGCAGCGCGGCCGCCAGGACAAGAGCCGATCGCTCGCCGTCCCGCCCGCGATCCGCCGCGATCAACACGAACTCGACCCCCGGCGGCGGCCGCCAGGCGCGCAGATTTCCGGTCGACAGCAGCGCCCAGGCCGGCAGGCCGAAGCGGGCCGCCGCGCTCAGGCAGGTGGCAATCCCCTCCCCCACCAGCATCCGCGGGGCCGGCGGGTCGAGCCGGACGGCGGAGCCCGACGCCCGCACCCCGATGGTCTTCCGCGCCAGGCTCATGCGGGCCCGCCCGCCATTCGGCGCGAGGTACGTCACCTCAAGCCCAGTGATCTCACCCGCGGGCGCCGTGATCGCCGCCAGCAGCGCGGGTCGCCGGAGCCCCCGCGCCGCATAGACGGCCGCGGGCACGCCCGGATGATGCCGGAGCGTCGGCGAAGCGCTCGCCACGCCGCGGCGCCGCAGATGGATCTCCGACAGGGTCCCTGTGATTGGGCGGCCCTCTGCCCACAAATCCTGCGCGATCGCCCGGCGCGCCCGCGCCGACGGGCCCGACGTGGCGGACGCGACGCCCGCGTCAACGAGACGACCGTCGCGGTCGACCAGGCCGCGTTCGAAAAGGTCGTCGAGCACGGCGCGCCAGCCGTCGCCCGCGAAGCTGTGGGCGATCACCCGGCCGTCGCTCAGCATCAGCGACACCGACCGGTCGGCGGCGCTGTGACCCGGTCCCGGCACGTTGGCGCGGCCGCCATCCGCGTAGAGGTCGCCGCCCAGCGCCCGCACGATCGCCGCCAGTCCACCGCGGCTCACAGCAGGCCCAGGGCGCGGAAGCTCGCGACACCTTCGCCGCCGACCACGACGTGGTCGTGCACGCTGATCCGCAGCGCCCCCGCCGCCTCGACCACCTGTCGGGTCATCTCGACGTCGGCGCTCGACGGCGTCGGATCCCCGGCCGGGTGGTTATGGGCCAGGATCAGCGCGCTCGCGTCGAGCTCGAGCGCCCGACGCAGGATCTCCCGCGGATAGACCGGCGCGTGATCCACCGTGCCATCGCCCTCGATCTCGTCGCGGATCAGCCGGTTCCTCTTGTCGAGGTAGAGGACGTGGAACCGCTCGCGCGACCGGCCGGCCAGGCCGGCCCGGAGATAGTCCGTCAGCGCCGACCAGCTGCTGAGCACGGGCCGCTCGCGGAGCGGCGCCCGCAGCAGCCGTTGCGCGAGGTCCCGCGCCAGCGCCAGGCGAGCCGCCGCCGCGGGCCGCACGAACCGGCACAGCGCCGCCGGCGACGCCGCCAGCACCTGCGGGAGGGAGCCGAACTCGTCGATCAGCGCCCGGATCTGCCCCGGCGAGGCCCCGCTCGCCAGCTGCAGCGCCTCGGCGTCGTCCAAGCCTTCGGGACCGGACGCGGACAACCTCTGAGAAAGCTCGGGCGTCGTGGCGGCGCCCGGAACGACGGGCAGAAGGCAGGACATGTCGGGCGCTCCCGGTGACGGCCCCACATCGGGACCGCCCGGACGCGCCCTCGCTTCGCCTCCCAGGCAACGCGGCCCCCGCCACCCTGGCCGGACTCAACCGGCCTCAGACGCCGGACCGAAGCCTCAGGCCGCCTTCTTGCTCTTCTGCGCGACGAGCTGCTCTTCCTGCCACCGGATCAGGAAGTGCGCGGCTTCGGCCGTGTTCTTGTGCGTGCGGGAGAACGACTTCTTCGTCACGGTGTCGAACAACGCGACCGTGCCCGGAAGCGGATCTCAGGATCGCCTGCGAGCCCAGAACTTTGTTCGTCGAACGTACTTGAAGCTGCGCCATTGGCGCCTATCTCGATTGGAGCATGAACAAATCGAGAAAGTTTCGATGAGCCGAACGATGCCTGAGATCCGCGCGAGGCTTCATGAACTCGCGCTTGAACACGGGATTCAGGAACTCTCCTCCCTAGCGGAGGAGACTAAGCGTCAGTACCACGGACGGCGGGCCTCTGTGCGGTCTCGCGCGGTGGACATTGAATTGGCCGCGCGAGTCCACGAGTTCGCCCGCGAGCATCCCGATCTCCCTCAGCGCGACATCGGAAGGCGGTTCCAAATCGATGGCGGGAGAGTGTCTGAGATCTTATTCGGGCGGCGTGGCCAAAGCTAAGCGTCGGAACAATAGACTGGGAAAACCGAAATGGCTGTCGACAAATACACTCTGCACAAGGACTCCAAGAGCGAGAAGTGGCGCCTCGAGAGGGAAGGCTCTGACCGCGCAAAGCGGGTCTTCGACACCAAGTCCGAGGCTCTCAAAGACTTGCGCGGTGCCGTGGGTCCAACCGGCGGGTCAGTGCGGATCCGCAAAGTCGACAACACCATTCAAGAAGAGCGCACCTACCCCCGATCCAAAGACCCCAAGGGCTCGCCAGGCTAAAGCGCCGACAAGACCGCTCGGCGCCAGTTGCGGAAGTTGGCTAGCTGCCGGAGGCGGACCTTGGAACTCGTCGGGTGCTCCAAGCTTCACAAAGTTCGGCACAAAGCGCCAGCGACCATCTGTTCTCCTCGCCTCACTCCAACGACAAGCCGATCGCGCCAGGCGCGGTCAGCCACGGCACGGCCGACCTCACCGCGGCGCTGGGCCTCAGCGAGTCGGCCTGCAAGACACCCGATGCGCCGGGCCACCGGCGTGGGGGCCAGCGTCGCGCCCTTCAATGTTTCCAAGGTCCTAGCTCACAATGAGGCTGGCGGCGGAGCTGCCATCACGGCCCGGCACTAGAATCGGTATGAACCCTTCGAGGAGAAGAGCGACGATGCCGACCATCGAGCCACATGACCCGCCCCCGGAGCTTTGCGCCGCCCTCGGCGATCTCTGGGCGGCTTCGCCCATTCGCGCGGACCTTTATCGCGCGCCTTCCTTTCGACACGTGCGGGCGACGTGCGAGAGGCTCTTCCCTGACAGCGGCTCAGCCTCGACCCTGGACTTCGCGCTAGCGCGGGCAATGCGGGCGCTTGCCTGTCCGGCGACCGACCCTGTCGCCGGGCAAAGCCCAATGTCGGCAGAGGAGGCGGCTGGGCGGCTCAATGCTGCCTTCCGCCAAACCGAAGTCACGCGGACCCATCTCTGCCCCCTCGACATGGCCGACCGCTTCCCAACGATCAGCTTTGGATCGGCCCGGGCGGGGCAGTTCTCGAAGACGGAGTTGGCCGACCTGTTTCAGGGGCCGGCGGGGCCGCGCGGCCGCACCGGCGGCCTCGACCTCGAACGCCTCTCGGCCTTGCAATGGCTGGTGGTTCACGAGACCTCACCGGTGACTTCGCCCGACCTGCAGCGCCGCGCGCTGCCGGAACTCTCCATCAACTTCAACCAGGACTTCGGACGGATCGTCCCGCACGCGCAGGCCCGTCCCCAAGCCGTGGACGACGCCCTCCTGGCGCTGCTGCTGCTCCCCTGGGAAGAGCACGATACGCACCACAATCCGGAGTGGCGCGTGTTCCGGGTGCCGTGGATCTACACCGTCGAAGACGATCTGTTCGGCCGGCTGCCCGCCCGTCCCGACGTCGATGCGCTCACCGAAGTGGACTTCACGTATGACGACGGCCTCGAGACCGTCACCGAGTTGCGTCCCTATGTCATCGACCTAGCGGAGACGGTCGAGCCCATGGCGGCGCAACTCGATGCAGCGGCCTGGTCCCGTCACCAAACCGCCCTCAGCCATCCGGCGTTCGGCCCGCCCATCGCCCACTTCTTCGTACGCGCCTTCTTCGGTGAGCCCATCGACGAGTTCCTCGCACATGTGATGACCCTGGAGGCCAGCCTGGGCACGCCGGAGGATTATGACGCGAAGGGGCGGTTGAAATTCAGCCGATCAGACAATCCGGGCGCAAAGACCCGCGTCGCCGCGCGCATCACCGCGCTCCTAGACGACGTCCGCGCCGGCAGGGACTATGAGACGCTCTTCGAGCTCCGCAGCCAGTATGTTCACGGCCGGATTATGGGGGACATCCCGAGCGCCGCCCGCCTCACGGCGCGCAAGCTCGCCCGTCGCGTCGTAGCCGCGCTCGTCGATCTGGCGCAGGTCAGCCGCGAGCCGCGTGATGATCTGCTGGCCAAGCTGCTCCTCGCAGGCATCGGACCGCTTCGCGCCACCCCCTGAAGGCGGTGACACGATGCGCGCGGCATCGCTTGAAGCTTCCCGCCCGCCAGGTTGAGCGCGCCGCTTGATCGACCTAGACGTGAGCGCACCAGGAGGCGCAATGGCGTTAGAGGACGATTCAGCGGAGCGAGGCTCGGGAGGCGCGTCGCTTGCTGGCTACGACTATCAGATCGACGTGTCGGTCTGGCTCGCCCTCGACGTGGTCCTGGCCGGCAAGCTCGCGCATGAGCTTGTGCTGGAGCCCGCGACGGAAGAGGACGTCGAAGCGCAGCTCCTGGAGCACGAGCCGGGCCGCGTCGCGAGCCATGCGTCGATGGGCGACTACACGCTGGTCGTCCAGGTCAAGCTGCGCACAGGGGACGCGTGGACCGCGCCCGGCGTAAAACGCCTGCTCGAGCATGGCAGCGAAAGCCGCCTGTCCGCAGCGGAACGGCTCAAAGCAACGGGGGTGCGCTACCTCCTGGTGACGAGTGTGGGCCTGAACGGTGGCACCCGAGGCTTGGGTGTGCGCCGCGCGGGCGTCTGGCCCAAGGCCGACCGCATGCCGACGAGCCTCGTCAACGCCTTGCCCCCTGGATCCGCGGGTCGGGTCGCGATCATCGGCGGACAGGACGAGGAACGCGTCGCCACCGACATCGAGCGCCTCCTCGTCCAAAGCTTCCGGGTGCCCTTCGCCCGTTGGCGAGAGTGTCGCGCAGCGCTGAGGGAGGAGGCCCGCATTCGGATCCTTCAAGGCGGATCGGGACGATGGCGCCGCGAGGAGATCGAGGCGGTTATTCGTGCGCACGAGGGGTATATCGCCAGCTCCCCCGAACTCGACCACTACGTCTACCCCACCAACTGGGCCGATCTCAGCACCGCCATGGGAGACCGCAGTGCAGCCCTGATTGTTGGGCAATCGGGCACCGGCAAGACGCTCGCCACCCGCAAGCTGTTTGAAGAGCTCCGGGACCAGATCCCGGGGCTGAAGCGGGTACCGATCAAGCTCGGACCGCACCAGTTGCGGGACGATCAGACCGAGGGGCCGGTCCTGTACGACGTCGAAGATCCTTGGGGTCGCTTCGATTTCGACCCGGCCAGCCGGCCTTGGAATGACCAGCTGGCGCAGATTCTGAGCAAGGCCCGCCCGGATCGCATGGTCGTCGCCACATCGCGTCTGGACGTGGCGCGCGAAGCCGGCGCGCTCGACAGTGTGAAGGCCTTCATCATCCCCCTCGAGGCCGAGCACTATGGGAAGCGGGAGCGTGCACGCCTCTACACCTCCCGCGTTCCTGGCCTGCCCCGCGACCTGCAACTGCTCGCCGCCAACAGCCAGGCGGACGTGCTTTCCCAACTTGCGACGCCCCTGGAGATACAGAAGTTCTTCGACGCCTTGCCGACGATCGACCGCAAGTCGCTCCAAAACCCCCCGGGCTTCGTCGCGGAGGCGATCCGGAGGGCCCACCAGGACTCGATCGAGCTGACGGTGCGTGAGCAGATCGAGCAACGCGACGACGTCCGCGCCGCCGCCGTCATCTGGGGGTTACTCAAGGCGGTTGACAAGGTCACCGGCCGGCTCGTCCGCACGCTCGAAGACATGCTCGCGGACCGCGACCCCAACATGAGCCGGGGAATTTCCCCGCTCATCGAGTTCTTCGTCGCCGCGCGCAACCTCAGGCAGGTCGACGACTCCGTCGCCTACTATCATCCCCGGGTCGAGGCCGGGATTGAACAGGCGCTTGCGCGCCATGCCCCCCTCGTGCGCCAGACCCTGCGGCGCGTGGTCGACATTCTCGTGTCTCCCGACGGACCTGGCCAAGCGTGGGGGGCCGGAGTGGCGGCGCGGCTTCTCGCGGCGGCCGCCCACAAGCCCGATCTTAGTCCGACCCTCGCGCCGACCGCGGCCGGCAGGATCGACGCATGGCTGGCGCAACAAGTCGCCGCCGTCCATGGCAAGGACTTCGAAGCGCTCCTCGAAACCGCCGCCGCATCAGGCTCCGCCGACAGCGCGGTGGCGGAGCTCGCTCGCTACCTGCGCCATCGCCCGGACCGATCGTTCGGCGGCCTCATGCGTTGGGGCGAGCCCCGGAAGGACGAGGCCTGGCGCGAGCGCATTCGGCAGGATCCGGCCACCAAGCCGATGCTCGATCGATACGTGCGCGAGGTCCTGCCCCAAGCGCGCGTCTCCTATCCCACTTCCCTCGTTACCAAGCTTGAGCGACTTGCGCCCGGCTTGACGCCAGCCTTCCTCGCCGCAGCTGAGACAGCCGTAAGGTATGGCGTCCTATCGACCGATCACGTGATCGCGGCGGGCGCGCTGCGGGACCGCGAAGGGTTCGAGCACGTCATCGACCGGGCCATCGAGGTCTTGACGCCGAGCGCCGCCGATCTCGCCGCGGCGGCCAAGACGCGGCTCGACGTCGTCAACGGCGTCTATAGCGAGGACTACGCCGAGCATCTCGCTGACAACGACGAGGGGTACACCGCCCAACAATTCCTGAAGGCCTATGCCCAGAAGACCCGGACCACAGTGGGATGGCGCGTGCTGGCGCAGCACCGGCACCGCGACCGGCTGCGAGCGGAATGGTTCGGCGAACTCTTGCGCGAGGTGGAGCGAGGAACGCCCGACGATGAGGAACTCGAAGGCGCCTTCGCGGCCGGCTACGGCACCGTCGACGAACATCTGCTGTGGTACGTCCTGTGCCGTCATTGGCGGGCCATTCACCTCGACCCACTCAGAACGCGCCTTCTCTCATTCGACCTCGACCCGGACGTGCGGCAGGCTGCGCTAGCTTGCCTGTTGGAACGTGCGCCCGCCGAATTTGCCGGACTTGTCGACCAGCTGGTCGCCAAGGGCATGACCGCGCGTCTGCTCGAAATCGCCCTGGACTTGGCCGTCCTGGGACGACGCCGCGCGTTGGATGGCGAGCGCCACGCCGCGGCGGCCGAGGCGGCGCGTCTCCATCTGCCGCGCGTGTTCCGGAACCTCGGCGACGCCGCGGTGGCGTTGGCCGAGGAGCGGAAGCCAAAGCTCAATGCCGACACGGTCGCTGTTCTCGCCACTCTGCGGGTCAACGCCGAGGACATCCGCCGCTTCCGCCTGCAGGTGGACGCCCACTATCCAATGAGCGTCGAGGACGACATTCACGCACTGCTGGCGCATACCGACGACGCCGACGTCGCCGTCGAGGCGCTTCAGGCCGCGATCCGGAAGGGCATGGCCGCAACTGTGGACCAGGCCATCAACCATCGGTTCGCCGACGTGAGCGCCGCCGCGCTCACCTTCGTCGGAGAGTCCCTTGCCGCGCCCTTGCCGGAGCGCCTTTTGGCAAAGGCCGCCGACACCGGCAGCCCGGTCCGGAAGGCGCTGACGGCGCTCCTCCTGGCCAAGCCCCACGCGGAGCACCTGCCCACCCTGCTCAAGCTCGCCGAGGACACCTGGTCCGCCAGCGCCCGCTACTACGGCGAGGACGACCACTTTCCCATCGCACAGGCAGCGGTCACGGCCATCGCAAAGCTGCTTCCGCTATCGTCCGAGGCAGAACGCGCGCTGTACAGTCTCGCGCTTGAGACGTCCGACCTTACCTTGCTTGGGGCCATTTTCGATCTTCTGGCCGAGCATGGCGGCACAAAGGCGCAGGCCCGCTTGCTGGAGCAGGCGATCACGCCCGGCCGGGCGCACGTCCGACGCGCGGCGGCGTCAGCTTTGCTGGGCGCCAGCGACCACCTCGCCGGCTCGATCATCGAGAGCATTGCGCCCGAGCTCCTCACCAGCCGTGCGGATGTCATCGCCGCGACGCTCGCAATCATCGTCGCGTGGCGAGCCGACCCCTCGGCAGTTCGCGCCGCGGCCGAGCGGCTGGCGCCGCACCCCGAGCGCCGGGTCTTCATCCTCCTCATGATTTGCGCCGCCAAGGACCGTGCGACCGACCTCCCAAAGGCGCTCGCGGCCTTGCTGCCCAAGGGTCATCCCGCAGTGAAGTGGGCCCTTACGGGAAAGGGGCCGCATCCCGACGACGCGATGCTCTCCGACCTGGGTTCCGCTCGGGCCTGCGCGGCCGTCCTCAAGTATCTCACGCCTTGAACCACCGGCCTCCGGCGCACCTTTGTCCTGGATCCGGGGGCGGGGCGCTGAGGAAGTGAGAAGGCCTGAGCCGGTGCAGCCGACCAGCCTGGCGCACCCGCCGGAGCCCTGCCAGCCTAGGCGGTGGCGGCCGACGTGACCGGCCAGAACCCGTGGACGAGGACGATGCGATGTGGCCCGCCAGCCTGGGGGTGCTCGCTTTCGCGGACCATCGGGAGCCGCCAGAGCGACGCCGCGCGCAGACCTTGATCTGACCCGTATCGCGCCTGGAGCCGAGCATCAATGTTGGCGATGGTGCGTGCGAGTGGACCGACGCGCTCAAGCCCGACCATGATCGCGAACGGGTGACCAGCCGCGTAGGCGCCTGAGACGATTCGGTCGACACCCTCGCCGACGTAGTCGTCGTCCGTCCGCCGGTCAGACGCATCGGTATATTTGCACTCGATGCCCAGGTAGTCGCCGCGCCGACCGACCTGCTGAGTGAAGAGGAGCCTGATGTCGAGGCGGCGATGAGCGATCACGCGGCCGCTGGCGTCGACGACCGGGAGTTCGGCCTGATGGTCGATGTGGTAACGGACGCCGCCCACGGCGTCACGGGCGTCTTCGAAGCACGCGGCGAGCTGGCGGGTGAAGCGCGGCTCGATCTGAGGCACGTCACCCAGCAGCCGAACCGTCTCGCCGATCGCATCATCAAGCGTGCTCAAAACCCGCCGAAGCACCTGCGGGCGAACCTGATGAAACGCCGGCGCCCCCGCGAGGACGCTGGGACGCTGATCCGCGAAGTCTCCGAGAACGCTCACGCCGCCGCGCCACCTACCAGCACGGTCTCGTTCGGCTGCATCAGGTCGGCGAGAACCCGGTCTCCGTCCGACCAAGCCGCGGCGGCGGTAAAGCACCGGAAGCGCGCCGGCTTGGCGATGATCAGGATGTCGCCGACATAGAGCCTGAGGCTCTGCAAGGGCCGCAGGTACGGCAGATCGGGACCGCCCATCTGCTCGGAAAGTTCGTAGGGGGTGACGGCGGCTGTGTCCGCGGCGAGGCTCAATTCAGCCGGTTGGGGACGAGCGTCGGCCGTGAGCCTGAAACGCATGACGATCATGTCGTTCGCCGCCGGCGCGTAGCAGTCCGGGATCAGGACTAGATCTCCCGGCGCGTCGGCGTAGGCGTTCAGGGCGGCGCAGAGGTTTTTCGCGTAGGCCTGGACGTCCTCGGCCGTGGGCGCAGCATCCATCGGGCCGCGGTCATTGGCCGTTTCGAACATCACCGCACGGGCGCGGCGGACCGCATCGTCCAGGATCGCGCGTTCCGCCGCGTCGAGGCCGCAAGCGTCATACACCAGCGCGTCGAGCTCCTGGAGCAAGGACGGGATCATGAGGTCGAGCCCCGGGCCGTGGGCCTCCGCTAGCTCACCTTCCAACGTCACCAGGCGATCGATCTGCGACTCGCTCAGCAGATCGAGACGCGGCAACCAGACTTCGTCCAGATCGACTCGCTCGACCTTCGTCTGCTTGATGCCCAGCGTGCAGCCGGTGAACGCGAGTTGGTAGGCGACGATCGCGCTGTTCATCACCGCATTGAAGGCCCGCGCGGCCCGCGCGGTCTTGAACGATACGCCAATGAAGGACTCGTTGTAGGCAATCGTCCGCGTGTCGAAGGCGGCGGTGTAGCGGCCGCGCTCGAGGGCGTGGGTCAGCCCACCCTCTGGAAGCATAACCAGCGGACCCTTGTAGCGATCAAGGGCGTAGGCGCGGTTAGCGCGATCCGCGTTGAACGGCGGCAAAGGGGCCGCGATGCGCAGCGCCTGGAACGTTTTGGCCGTCAGGACAGGTAGTCCGCGCAGGTGCGACGCGGGATACTTCGTCCCCGGCTGCCAGCCTTGCCCTGCTATGACTCCCATGCTTCGCACGAGGTCCGCGAAACAGGCCATCCGCTTGCTGCGTCTGAACCGCTGCAGAAGCCAGACGTCCCGCTCCTCGCCATAGGCCGCCGCCTTCAACAGCGACGGGTGTTTGGCGAGGAGATCTACCGCCATCGTCGTCGGCGGATCGGCCGGAAGTTCGAAAATCCCTGTGCTCTGGAAGACCGAGGTCCACGGCATGTTGATCACCGTGATCGCGCCCGGATTGCCGGCCAGCACGTTCGAGAAGAACAGAAGCGCCGGGCCGGCCGCCGCCTTGGCGTCACCTCGGTCGCCTTCATACTCCTGGAAGAGGCGCGACAACCGCAGCTGGGCGAGGTTTACGAGGCTAATGTCGGGAAACGCGCGCAACAGCCGGTCACGGGTGGCGGCAGCGCGCTCGAGGCTGAAGAACGGCGTAGCCTTCATGACGAGCGCGATGCGCGTGGCGGGACCTGCGAAGTCCCGACAGCGCCAGAGGAAGGCCCAATCGTTGGACCGCTGTGGAAGCGTCAAGCCCGCCTTGCGCGCATAGGTCACGCCGGAGCGACGGCTCTCATCCTCCTCCTCGGCAGCGGGAGCGTCATCCGCCGCCGTCGCATCCCGGCTCGCCTTCACAAGCGCCCGGTCCAAGGCCTTGGCCTTGGGGTCATGCGTCCATGGCGGATTGCCAACGATAACGTCGAAACGCGCGTCGACGCCCGAACCTGCCAGGCGCTCTGCCAATCGCGGATCGAAGGTGCTGGTCGCGAACAGCACCTGATTTTCAAGCGGCTCGAACCTCAAGCAGTCGAGGGCGTCGATGCCGCGGGGCGGGTCCGGGTCCAGCTCAAGCAAGGCGAGATACAGGCTGAAGGCCGCCACCGACAACGCCGCGGGGCTGATGTCGATGCCCCGGATTTGACCCATCAGGATGTCCCGGACCGCCTGGCGCGTCAGCGGACCGCTTCGGGAGCGAAGCCAGACCAGGCGCCGCAAGCTCTCGACGAGGAAGACGCCCGAGCCGCACGCCGGGTCGAGCACCCGCGCATCGGAGGACAAGCCCTCGAACACCGGGTCGAGGACGAGATCCACGAGGTTGATCGGTGTGTAGTGAACGCCCCGCTTGGGAGCGTCGTCGGTCTCCGCCATGTGCACGAACTTCTCGTAGATCGAGCTGATCAGCTCGACCGGGATCGCCTCGAAGCGGAACGGGAACAGCTGGCCCTGGGCGTCCGAAACATTGAAGTGGCCGAAGAAGGCGTTGAGCGGCTCCAGCGGAGCGGCCGTCCCGCCGAGTTGTTCACGCTCGGCGGCTTCGTTCTCGATCGGGAAGAGGTCGCCGTTGAAGGTCGTGCGGATCCAGCGGAAGAGTCGGTAGGTGCTGTCGAGATCCTCCAGGATCGCATGCAGATCTGGCCGCCCGAAGCGCTGCTCCAACTCGACAGGCGCCACGTAGCCGCGGTGCGCCAAGTACTGGAAGAAGATGCAGCGCCCGACGAGCTTCTGGGCCAGGCCGGCGCTGAGGCCCTTGGCCACCAGCTTGCGTAACAGCGCTGTGAGTTCACGGAGGAGGACGTTGTCGACCCGATTGCGCCGGTCCACGGGCCGCGCGAAGGCAGATCGCCAGAAGCCACCCATCGCCACGTGGCGGCGACCGCAGATGTCACGGATGCTTCGGAGCACCGCGTCGACATCGTCTTCCAGGCCAAAGGTCCCGAGGACAGGCGATTCGCCGCCATAGTCGGCGGGCGGCTGATAGGCGTTGTAGATTCGCACATACTGCGGCGTCGTCACCCATAAGAGCGGCGCGACGCCAGCGTTCCACGCCAGCCGGTGCCACTGAACCTCGTCTCCGTCGAGGCGGTCGGTCGACTTGAAGACGATGATCGGGGCGGTTCCCACCTTGAAGACGGCGTCGGCGGCAAGGCCGCCATCCTCCGTCGACATAAGGGGCGCGATACGCGTTCCGTCGGCGGCAGAGCGATCGGCCCCCTCCGGCAGCACCAAGCCTTCCGTCGGCGTCCCATCGGAATCCAGGTAGCCGGTTGCGGCGAGCACCTGGGCGGCAAGCGGCGTCATGTCCCTGGTCCGTGCGGCCGAATTTTCGGGGGGATTCATCTCAGCCCCCAGCCGCGGAGATGACGGCCGGCGGGAATGGCAGCGACCCTTGGGCCACCTCGACCTCCGCCGCGGCCAGCCCGCTGCGCAGGCGCTCAACGATCGACGCGCAGCCAATGACGAAAGAACCCCGCCCTGCAGGGCGCAGCGCTACCTCGTCGGCCTGGACCAGTCGGCCGCCTTCGGCGTCGAGAACGAGCCAGCACTCCTCCAGAACTGGCCAGGACAATCCATGACAGGCCTCAAGCGGCGGATTGAGGCGGTTTGCCACCGACCCGATCCGCACTCCGAACACCTGCACGAGTTCCGACACGAGCGCGACAGCCACGAGATCGCCGGGGGTGAACGTCGGCCCGTGGCCCTTGTGACGAGCCAGCGCGGGCAAGGCTGATCGCCACGCCCGGAAGGTCTCCACCGGAACGGAGAGCAGTTCGCGAATCTGTCCCTGAGTGTAGCGCACGGCGCGAGCCTAATAGGGTATGGCGCACGGGACAATCCGTTGCGAACCCCGGATTAGGACCTGGTTTGTTCTGGAGCTGGTGAAACGACCTTCGCCTCCGATGCCGACATCTGACAAGTGCGCAGGCGGCTCAGCTCGCGCGAGCTGTACGGTGGGCAAAGTCCTCGCGGCCGGGCCTCAAAGCGGACCCACAGACAGTCAGCAACGAGTCAGGTCTTCGCCTTCGTCACGTCCCACTGCTGCCGCGCCGAGTGATGCGCGCGCAATTGGTTCACAAGCGGGCCTCCCTGCCCAATCCGCACCGCCCCTACGGGCGGCGCATGACAGCCGCCATCTTCATGGCGGCGAGAACGAGGCGTCATCTGACGCCCCCTCGCCTATTGGCGAAACGAGCTACGCCTTGGCCTTGAACTTCTTGGTCCGCAATTCCTTCGCCTGCATCACGGTGAGCACGTGGCTGTAGTGCTTCTCGATGTAGGTGATCGAGGTGCCCATGTTCTTGGCCAGGACATGGACGGGAATGCCGGAAAGCAGGCACTGCGTGCAATAGAAGTGGCGCAGGCTATAGACCGTTCGCCGCTTGCCCCAGCGGTCGTCCAGGAGCTTCAGCCGCGACAGGACGCTGGCGAAGGTCTTGTTGAAGTTCTCCACGGGCTTGCCGTCATACCCGCAGAACACGAGGTCGTCGGGCGCGCTGTGCCGCGAGAGCTTCTTGAGCCGGTCCAGATACGTCTGTGTGCCTTCGCGGCAAACGACGGTGCGGGCGCCCGTCTTCGTTGTCGGCGCCACCTCCACGACCAGCGCCGGCTTGTTCTCGGCGTCCTTCTCGATCCGCAGGTCCCGCCAGCAGAGTTGGCGGGCCTCGTTGGGGCGAAGGCCCGAGTTCGCCATGAACAGAAGATAGTCGCGCAGCAGCTCGCGCTGATAGCGGTGCATGGCGGTGGGGCCGGAACGGTGCAGCCGACCGCCGCCCTCCCCGGCCGCCGAGACCATGTCCTCTTTCACCCAGTCCCGCAGGAAGGTGTAGATCGTCTTCCACTCGGCCTCGTCAAAGGTCGGCCGGCGCTCCACGCCCTTGGTGTGCTTCACCTTAGTGGCCTTGACCCAGGGCTCGCGCTTGACGAAGCCGATCCGCTTACCCCAGCGGAAGATCTGCCGGAGCATGCCGGCTTCCATGTCGAGGGTCTTCTGCGCGGGGACCTTGACGGCGTTGGCCGGGATCTCCTCGTCGCCCTCCCACCGCTCGGGATTGTGGTAGTTGATGCGCCAGTCCCAGTACCGCTCGACGAAGGCGTCCGGCATGTCGTTGACGCGGGCTTCGCCGAAGTACGGGTTGAAGTACTTCTCCGCCATGAACCGGTGCAGCCGCTGGCGGTGGACCGACAGCCCGGTTTCGTGGGCCGCGTAGAAGCGCTTCCACAGCTCCTTGAATTTCAGGTTTCCGGAGACGCGCACGTCCATGCCGAGCTTCTGCTCGGCGCGGAGTTCGTAGAAGAGGTCTTCGGCCTGGTTGAGCGCCGTGGGGAGATCGCGGGTCTTGAGGGAGCGGATGACGTAGCCGCTGACCCCGGGCACCTTCAGGCGGGCCTGGTAGACCTGCTGCTTGGTGTCGCCGCGGCGGTAGACCATGACGGCCCCGTCACGGAGGCGGTGGACCTCTTGATAGAAGCTCCCAGGCATCGCGCGCCTCGCCAATTCCTGTGAAGGAACTGTGCAAAACGCTAACTGGAAAGAGCGGAAAATACAACCGCTTGTGAGTCATCTGTGAATGGCAAAACAGGCGCTTAACTTGCGTTAAGCGCCTGTTTTCGTTAAACAAATTGAAGCGTAGGAGTTAGCGCTTCGAGAACTGGAAGCTGCGGCGGGCCTTGGCCTTGCCGTACTTCTTCCGCTCGACGACGCGCGGGTCGCGGGTCAGGAAGCCGTGCGGCTTCAGGACCGTGCGCAGGCCGGGCTCGTAGTAGGTCAGGGCCTTGGCGATGCCGTGACGCACGGCGCCGG
Source organism: Phenylobacterium kunshanense (assembly GCF_003254525.1). GTDB lineage: Bacteria > Pseudomonadota > Alphaproteobacteria > Caulobacterales > Caulobacteraceae > Phenylobacterium > Phenylobacterium kunshanense. The sequence goes on along the minus strand of NZ_QFYS01000001.1, from coordinate 302,501 downwards.
CCTGACCGGACAGGCCCGAGCCCTCGACGGTGACGTCGACGTCGAACTGGCCGAGGCGATCGGCGATCTCCAGCGGCTGGGCGATCATCATCCGCAGCACGGGGCGGGCGAAGTAGATCTCCTGGTCGCGGCCGTTGATGGTGATCTTGCCCTTGCCGGGCTTGATCCACACGCGGGCGACGGCGTTCTTGCGCTTGCCGGTCGCGTAGGAGCGGCCTTGGGCGTCGATCTTCGGTTCGCGGACGATCGCCTCTTCGGCGGCCTGCGTGCCGAGGCCCTTCAGGGCGTCGAAACCGGTGGCTTCGGTGGTCGCTTCGCTCATTACGCGCTCCGCACGTTCTTGGCGTTCAGGTCAGCGAACGCGATGGTCTCGGGGTTCTGAGCCGCGTGCGGATGCTCGCCGCCGGCGTAGATGCGCAGGTGCGTCATCTGCTTCCGGGCCAGCGGGCTTTCCTTCGGCAGCATGCGCTCGACGGCCTTTTCCAGAACGCGCTCGGGGTACTTGCCGCCGAGGATCTGGCCCATGTTGCGTTGCTTGACGCCGCCCGGGTGACCCGTGTGCCAGTAGAAGATCTTGTCCGTCAGCTTCTTGCCGGTGAACTTAACCTTGTCGGCGTTCACGACGACGACGAAGTCGCCGCAATCGACGTGCGGGGTATAGTCAGGCCGATGCTTGCCGCGAAGACGCATGGCGATGAACGAAGCCAGGCGGCCGACCACGGCGTCCTGGGCGTCGATCACGATCCACTTCTTCTCGACCTCGGCGGGCTTCAGAGAAGCCGTAGTGCTCTTCAGCATGAGGGACGATCCGATAACTTGCGGGGGCGCTGGACTGCGCTCCCGGCGTGAGGCGCGGCATATGCCGGAGCGGCCCGCGACTGTCAACACGACAGATTGGGCCTCACCTCTCTCATATCATTGTATTTGAACGACATTTCAAATGCGGTAATATTATACCGCGCCTTTATCTCGTCAGATGCGGCGAACGCGCCACGCAAACGCCACGGCGAGCGAGAGGACGAGGGCGGCGGCAACCTGGTGAGCGATCGAAAGGCCGACCGGCGCCCGAGCCATCAGGGTCACGATCCCGAGGACCGCTTGAGCCAGGACGCCCATCGCCACGGCGCCCGCCAGGAGCTTGGATTCCCTCGCCAGGTAGTTCGACCGCCACGCGGCCAGGCCCACGACGACGGCGGCGATCATCAGCAGATAGGCCACAAGGCGGTGGTGGAGCTGCACGGCGCCCTGGCTGTGCGCCAGAGTCTGCCACAGCGTCTCGTGGACATAGTCATCGGGCAGCAGGCGCCCGTTCATCAGCGGCCAGTCGTTGTAGACGAAACCGGCGTCGTTTCCGGCCACCAGCGCGCCGAGCAGGATCTGCAGGTAGATGAGACCAAGGAGCCAGGCCGCACGCCGGCCCCAGGGACTTGGCAGGGTCTGCCGCGCCGCTCCGGCCCAGCAGTCCAAGGCCGTCCAAAGCAGGGCGCCCAGCAAGGCGAACGCCAGGCCCAGGTGAACCATCAGCCGCTCGGGAGCCACCGAGACCCGCTCGGACAGCCCGCTGGCCACCATCCACCATCCCACGGCGCCCTGCGCCGCGCCCAGGAGGAAGATGAGCCCCAGCCGGACCAACAGGCGCCGGGGTAGTTGGCGGCGGAAGGCGAAGATGGCGAACGGCACGGCGAAAGCCAGGCCGACCACCCGGCCCAGGAACCTGTGCGACCACTCCCACCAATAGATGACCTTGAACTCGGCGAGGCTCATGCCGGCGTTCAGTTGGGCGTATTGAGGGATCTGCTTGTAGAGCGCGAATTCCGACTGCCAGTCGGCGTCGCTCATCGGCGGGATCGCGCCGGTGACCGGCTTCCATTCGGTGATCGACAGGCCGGAATCGGTCAGGCGCGTGGCGCCACCCACCACGATCATGCCCACCACCAGCAGCGCTACGGCGAACAGCCAGATGGCGACGGGCTTGGAGCGGTCTGAACTCAGGAACGAAATCATGTGGCGCGGTTGGCGCAGCAATCCGGCTGAACTTTGGCGAGCCCCCTTTAGCGGGCTTACGTCCGCCCGCCCAGCCCGCTATGAGCCGCGCATGACTCCTCGGGTGCGAAAATTCGTCGGGATGATCGCCATCCTAGCGTTCATGGCCGTCTACGTGATCGTTGTCTCGACGATCGGCGACTACGTGCCGGACCATTGGCTGGCCCAGTTGGTCTACTACGGCCTCTCCGGGACACTCTGGGGCGTGCCGTTGTTTCCGCTGATCCGCTGGATGAACCGCGAGGGCTGACCCTCAGGGCGCCGAGCGCCGGCCCGAAAACTCCACACGAAAGCGCCAGACCCCGTCTGCGGGCTCGGGCGTGCCGGGAACGGCTGGTTCTCCCGCCGTCATCCATTTTCGCTCCGCCATGCGGACCGCTGCGAAGTCGAAGCCATAGTCGCTCGGCGACACCTGGACCACCTCGCAGGCCTTCAACTCGCCCTGCGGCAGGACCCTGCAGTCCATCACGACGACGCCGGTGACACGGCCTCTTGCCGCCCGCTCGGGATAGTAGGGGCCGGCGTCCCCCAGTCCTTGATAGGCCCTCGAGGTCTGGAACTTCGCCTGTCGGGCAGGTGGCGCGGGTGGCCCCTCCTGAAACCGGATCGGAAACGCCACCGCCCGCCCCGCCAGCTTGTGGGCGGCCGCGGCGGCGACTTCGAAGTTCGGCGCCAGGCTCAGCGCGGCGGCGCCAACGCCCACGCCTGCCGGAGCCTCCGAGACGACGACGCAGTCGGCCAGTTTGCGGTCAGGGCCAACGGCGCATCGAAGCTGGGCCACGCCCTCGACGAGCCTGTCCCCGTCCCGGGGAAACGCCGCCAGGAGTTCCACCGGGGTCGGCGCGCGGACCCAGATCTGATCCGCGCCAACCGCGCTGCCTGAGCCTGCAAGCCAAACCACAAGGGCGGCGACAAACTTTCCCGTTGCCCTCATCGACGCTTCCGCTAGAAGACCGCCCTCGCCGTCTGGCCCGCGGAGCGTGGCGCAGCTTGGTAGCGCACTTGACTGGGGGTCAAGGGGTCGCAGGTTCAAATCCTGTCGCTCCGACCAGCGGCCGGCGGCGAGATTTCCCTACTTCCTCAGAAGGCCGTCCAGGCGGCGCTTGGCGGTCTCAAGGTCTTTGAGGGCTTCCAGCAGCGCCGCGGTGTGACCAGCGGCGGTGCGCCTGGCGGCGGCCGGCTTGGCCTCGGTTGACGCAGGCGGGGCCACGGCGTCGCCCTCGCCGGCGGCCACGAGGTGCTTGATCCCGTGCTCGCGGTGCAGCTTCTGCACGCCCTTGATCGTGTAGCCCTCCTCGTGGAGGAGGCGGCGCACGCCGCGCAGCACGGCGATGTCGGACGGGCGGTAGAAGCGGCGCCCGCCAGCGCGCTTCATCGGCTTGATGAAGGTGAACTTGGTTTCCCAGAACCTGAGCACGTGCTGGGGCACGTGAAGCTCGTCCGCCGCTTCGGAGATCGTGCGGAAGGCTTCGGGCCCCTTGGCCACGGCGCCTACGCGGTCCTCACCGCGACAAGGCGCGGTCGACCCGGGCCTTCATCACCTGCGATGCGCGGAAGCCGATCACGCGGCGCGGATCGATTGCGGCGGGCTCGCCAGTCTTGGGGTTGCGACCCATACGGGCCCGCTTGGCGCGGACCTGGAAGACGCCGAACCCCGAGAGCTTCACCTGCTCGCCCCGCTCAAGCGCCTGGCACATCAGTTCGAGAACGCGTTCGACCAGTTCGGAACAATCCTGGCGCGTGAGGCCGACCTGCTCGTGCACCGCCTCGCAGAGATCCGCACGCGTAACTGTCGCGCCCTTCATGATCGCCCTGGCCCCCGCCGACACGTCGTTCATGAGTCCTGATTGTCCTATCGCGACAGAGACTTCAAGTAACGCTTTACAGCTTAAGCCTAAGAGATCCTCAAAGCCGCAGGACGCAGGCGCCCCAGGTCAGGCCTCCGCCCATCGCCTCGAGCAGCAGCAGTTGTCCCGGCTTGATGCGACCGTCCTTCAGCCCCTGGTCGAGCGCAAGGGGAATTGAAGCGGCCGAGGTGTTGGCGTGTTCGGCGACGGTCGAGATGACCTTACTCTCATCGATGCCCAGGCGCTTGGCGACCCCTTCCAGGATGCGCTGGTTGGCCTGATGCGGGATGAACCAGTCCACGGTGGGCACCTCTATGCCCGCATCGGCCGCCGCGGCGACGACCGCCTCCGAGATGTTCACGACCGCGTGGCGGAACACCTGGTTGCCCTGCATCCGCAGATATCCGGTCTGGCGGTTGGTGGAGACCCCGCCATCCACATAGAGCAGGTCCTGCTTCGTCCCGTCGGCGCGCAGAGCGAAGCCCAGGAGGCCGCGGTCGGAGGTCGCCCCCTCGCCTTCCCCGGGCTCGACCACGAAGGCCCCGGCCCCGTCGCCGAACAGCACGCAGGTGCCGCGATCGGTCCAGTCCATCAGCCGGGTCATGGTCTCGGCGCCGATGACCAGCGCGCACTTGCTTCGGTCGCGGGCCACGAAGCCGTCGGCCACCGACAGCGCATAGACGAAGCCCGAGCACACGGCCTGGACGTCGAAGGCGATGCCGATGGGGCAGCCCAGCTTGCGCTGAACGATGGTGGCCACCGCTGGAAAAGTCAGGTCGGGCGTCGTCGTCGCGACAATGATCAGGTCGACATCGTCCGGCGTACGACCCGCAGCCGCCAAGGCCCTGCGCGCCGCCTCGACAGCCAGATCCGAAACCGGCGTGCCGTCCTCGGCCTGCCGCCGCTGGCGGATGCCCGTGCGTTCGCGGATCCATTCGTCCGACGTGTCCACGAACTTGGCCAGATCGTCGTTCGTGACGATGCGGTCGGGCAGGAAGCCGCCGACCCCGGTGACGACGCTACGCAGGACTTTGGGCAATTCAGGCAGCTCCATCCGCGGATGCGGGGCCCGCGTCGGCGAGCGCTGCGGGAAGCCGCCTCATATTCCGTTCGATCTCTGAGGCAAACCCGCTTTGCGCGATGTCGGCGGCAACCTGGATGGCCTTGGCGAAATCCCGGACATCGGCGCCGCCATGGCACTTCAGCACAAGGCCGTTGAGACCGAGCAACGGAGCGGCCGGCGGCGGGCTCATCTTGTCACGGAACCGGCGAAGCGAACTCCGCGCCATCAAAGCCCCGAGCGTAGCCAGCGGGCCTGATGTCAGGGCGCCGCGGAGCTCGTCGTACATGAAGCGCGCGGCCCCCTCCATCGCCTTCAGGGCGACGTTGCCGGTGAAGCCGTCGGTGACGACCACGTCGACGGCTCCCTTGGTGATGTCGTCGCCTTCCACGAAGCCGCGGTAGTCCAGCTCGATGCCGCCTTCCCGCAGGATGCGATGGGCCTCCCGCACCTCTTCGTGGCCCTTCATGTCCTCGGACCCCACGTTGAGGAGCCCGACCGTCGGCCGCGCAACGCCATGGGCGGCGCGATGATAGGCCTCGCCCATGATCGCGAACTCGACGAGCCGACCGGCGTCGCAGTCGACGTTGGCGCCGACGTCGAGGAAGGTCGTGAGCCCCCTGGTCTGTGGAATGCTGGCCACCAGCGCCGGGCGATCAAGGTCGGCGCTCATGCGCAGGATGAGCTTGGAGATCGCCATCAGGGCGCCGGTATTGCCGGCCGAGATCGCGACGACGGCTTGCCCCTCGCGGATCGCCTCGACCGCCGCCCACATGGAGGTGCCCTTGCCGCGGCGCAGGGCCTGGGCGGGCTTCTCGTCCATGGCGATCACACGTTCGGCGTGGCGCACTTCGGCGCGAGCGGCCAGGGCCGCATGCCGCCCGAGTTCGGCGCGGACGGCCGCCTCGTCTCCGTGGAGAATAAGTCGCGCCGCCGACGGCAGGGTCGCGAGTGCTTGCGCACAGGCCGGAACGACCACGGACGGACCGTGGTCGCCGCCCATGGCGTCGATGGAAATCACCAATGGCTGGGTCAAGTCTGCGCTTCGTCCCTCGGCAGCCCCTGCCGGATTCGCGTGCACCATAGCCCGCCGCATTGCGGACAGGAAATCAGCCCTTCGGATCCTTCAGCTTGGCCAGCGCCGCGAAGGGCGAGGTTTCACCTTCCGGTGGCGAATAGTCGAAGGTCGCGCCCGGCTTCCGCGGGAAGGGATCGATTTCCAGGGCGAGGTGTTCGACGACGTAGCCCGCGACATCCACGGAGTCGTTTTCGAGAACGTCCGGCGCATCGGGAGCGTCGAGGTCCAACTCCAGTTCATCCAGGTCGCCCGTCGGCGCCCCCGGGCTGCCGGCTGGCACGGCGCGCACCTCGATCTCACCCTCGACCGGCTGCTCGAACGGCTCCAGCGAAAGGCCGCAGACCTGCTCGACCACGGCCTTGAAACGCCCGGTGATCTCCACACCATCCAACCACGGCTTGACCGTCACGTCGGCGGTGAGCGCCGGCAGGCTCCTGAGGCCCAGTCGCTTGCCGATCGCCTCGCGCTCGGCCGGTTCCGGCTCAAGGTGGAGCCGGACGGGTCCCCGCGCCAGCTCGTGCAGTTTCAGCGGCTTGTCCCAGGTCATGCGGCGCTCCATGCAATCTGCCCGGCGTGGAAACGCTCCAGGGGCTGGGTCGCCAGGGCGGCGCGCTGGTCAACGACATAGGCGGTCAAGGGGGCTGGGTCCGCGTTCTCAGCGCCCGCATAGGCCGTCCGCGCGAGTAGCGCCTGCAGCAATTGGCGGTCGGGCAGCGCCGCCAGCGCCCCCTCGAAGGCCTGGACACGGCCGTAGAAGGCCTCGCCCAGCTTGCGCATGCGCTTGCCCACCGACAGGTCGCCGACACCGAGTTCCCGCAGGCCGTGGTCCAGGCCGCTGAGGTAGGTGTCGAACAGCGCCTGTCCCACCTGGGCGGACTGAGGCCCCTGATCCTTGAGTCGCTCCAGGATCAGGTAGACGTGCAGGCTGTACAGCTCGAACCGCCCCTCTGGCGTGTCGGGCACGCCGAGGTCGGCGTAGAGCGCCGGCGTCCGCGCCTGCGCCACCACGGATGCATACAGCGCGCGCCCCGCGGCCAGCGCGGGTTTAGGCTTGAACAGGCGCTTGAGCATCAATCGGCCTCGATTTCGCCCGAAGGGCGTGCGTAAAGGCGGCATTGAACTAAGGGGCGGCCAGCGATAGGTCAAAGCCTCTTGCCGTCCTGGCATCGAGAAACGAGTCCGAATGTCCCGCAGCCTCGCTACCGCCGCCCTCGCCGCCGTCCTGGCCGCTGGCGGCCTTTCGGCCTGCTCGCCGATCACCAGCTATTCCGGGTTCCAGGCGATCGACAGCGACCCCAAGGACGTGAAGATCGGAACCGACACGAAGTCGACCGTTCGCGCCAAGCTGGGCTCGCCATCGGTGCAGTCCACGTTCGATCCCAATGTCTGGTTCTACGTGAACCAGGTGAAGGAGCGCGTCGCGTTCCGCCGGCCACGCGTCACCGCCCGCAACGTCACCGCCATCGCCTTCAACAAGGAGACCGAGATGGTGGAGAGCGTGAACGTCTACACGCTCAAGGACGGCAAGGTGATCGCCTACAACACGCGCGAGACGCCGACCCGTGGGCGCGAGATGACGGTGCTGGAACAGCTTCTGGGCAGCGTCGGCCGCGGCACCATGCTGCCTCAGGATGACGAGGGCGTGCCCGGCACGCGACCCGGGGACCGCCGCTAAGCCCGTCCCGGGACCGTCGAGAAAGAACAACGCCCCGGAGATCGCTCTCCGGGGCGCTTTTCATTCTGGCTTCGGTGCGGCTTACGCCACGCCGTGGGCCAGGATCGCCAACAGCAGCAGGGCCACGATGTTGGTGATCTTGATCATCGGGTTCACGGCGGGGCCCGCCGTGTCCTTGTAGGGGTCGCCGACGGTGTCGCCGGTCACCGCGGCCTTGTGGGCCTCGGAGCCCTTGCCGCCGTGGTGGCCTTCCTCGATCAGCTTCTTGGCGTTGTCCCAGGCGCCGCCGCCGCTGGTCATCGAGATCGCGACGAACAGCCCGGTGACGATAACGCCCATCAGCATGGCGCCGAGCGCGGCGAAGCCGTTCACCTTGCCGGCGATGGCGTTGATCACGAAGAACAGGACGACCGGCGAGGCCACTGGGAGCAGCGACGGCACGATCATCTCGCGGATGGCCGCGCTGGTCAGGATGCCGACCGCCTTGCCGTATTCGGGCTTCACCTCGCCCGTCATGATGCCGGGGTTCTCCTTGAACTGGCGCCGCACTTCGGCGACGACCGATTCAGCGGCCCGGCCCACGGCGGTCATGGACATCCCGCCGAACAGGAAGGGCAGCAGCCCCCCGAACAGCAGGCCCACCACCACGTAGGGGTTGGAGAGGTCGAAGGCGACGGCGCCGAGGCCTTCGAAGAAGGAGCCCGCCGCGGCATTGGCCGCGAAGAACTTCAGGTCCTCGGTGTAGGCGGCGAAGAGCACGAGCGCGCCCAGGCCGGCCGAACCGATGGCGTAGCCCTTGGTCACGGCCTTGGTGGTGTTGCCCACCGCGTCGAGCGCGTCGGTGGTGACGCGGACTTCCGGCGGCAGGCCGGCCATTTCGGCGATGCCCCCGGCATTGTCGGTGACCGGGCCGAAGGCGTCGAGGGCGACGATGAAGCCCGCCAGCGACAGCATCGAGGTCGTGGCGATGGCGATGCCGAACAGGCCCGCAAGGCCGTAGGTGACGATGATGCCGGCGATGATCACCAGCGCCGGAGCGGCCGTGGACTCCAGGCTCATGGCGAGACCCTGGATCACGTTCGTGCCGTGACCGGAGACCGAGGCCTTGGCCACCGACTTCACCGGCCGGAAGCCGGTGCCGGTGTAGTACTCGGTGATCACCACGATCAGGGCCGTGACCACCAGGCCGGCAAGGCCGCAGTAGAACAGCTCGCTCGCGCCGAACGTCTTGTCCCCGACGGTGACCGGGCCCGTGACGAGGCTGTTGATCACCCAGTAGAGCGCGCCGACCGACAGGACGCCGGTGACGATCAGGCCCTGATAGAGGGCCCCCATGATGTTGTTCGACTTGCCCAGGCGCACCGCGAAGGTGCCCAGGATCGAGGTGACGATGCACACGCCGCAGATGGCGAGCGGCAGCAGCATCATGCTGCCGACGACTTCGGGGATGGCGCGGAAGAAGATCGCCGCGAGCACCATGGTGGCGACCGTGGTCACCGCATAGGTTTCGAACAGGTCGGCGGCCATGCCGGCGCAGTCGCCCACGTTGTCGCCCACGTTGTCGGCGATGGTGGCGGCGTTGCGCGGGTCATCCTCGGGGATCCCGGCCTCGACCTTGCCCACCATGTCGCCGCCCACGTCGGCGCCCTTGGTGAAGATGCCGCCGCCCAGGCGGGCGAAGATGGAGATCAGCGACGCGCCGAAGCCCAGCGCGACCAGGCTGTCCACCACTTCGCGGCTGGTGTTCTCCAGGCCCATGACGTCGGTGAGGACGTAGTAGTATCCAGCCACGCCGATCAGTGCGAAGCCGGCGACCAGCATGCCCGTGATGGCGCCGGACCGGAACGCGAGGGAAAGCCCCTTGGCCAGGCTCTCGGAAGCGGCCTGGGCGGTCCGGACGTTGGCGCGCACCGAGATCAACATCCCGGCGAAGCCCGCAAGGCCCGACAGCACCGCGCCGATCAGGAAGCCCACCGCCGGCAGCGCGCCCAGCAGAACGCCCAGGGCGATGAGGATCACCACGCCGACGATGCCGATCGCCGTATATTGCTTGTTCAGGTACGCCTGCGCCCCCTCCTGGATCGCGGCGGCGATCTCCTGCATGCGGGCATTGCCGGGCGAGGCCCGCATCAGCGACATCGTCTGGACGATGCCGTAGAGCACCGCCAGCGCGCCTGCGCCGATCACCAGTAATAAGACCGAACTCATAGTGCGTTTCGCCCCTTTGCGAGTGTTATTCGCGGGGGTGATTGCTCGCCGGCACGTCGGGCGTGCGTCGGTCGGCTCTCCCTTACCCCCTACGCGTTTCCCCAACTGTTATTCCGCGAGCGCATGGCGCGCCCGGGAGGAGGCGAAGCTAATAGGGTTTATTCGGAGGGCGCAACCGGCCGCAGGGGAAATCAGGCGCGGGGCGTCGCAATGCGTCGACGCGGGGCCTGGGAGGTGACCTCGACTGAGCGGATCTGGCCGGACCCGACGATCGCGGTCGCATCGCGGACCAGCGCCGCGCTCAACTTCGGAACGTCCAGTTGCGACAGGTCGGTCGGATGGGTGAACGGCGTGCGATGCGCGGAACGAACCAAGGCGTCCCGGAAGAAGGGCTCCTTCTCTCGCAGCTTGGCGACGTTGGCGCTGCTGGTCAGGTTGATGCGCACATAGACGAACACGTAGTTCACCAGGCGTCGGTTGTGGACGATCGGCAGCCCGACCGGCTGCAGATCCACATACTGCCCGGCGTCGCCCTTCTTCTCCTCCTTCTTCGCGCCTGCGGCCGCAGTGGGACCGGCGAGGCTGACGAGGGCGAGGACAGCGAGGATGGCGCGAAGGAACATGGGGGCATCCTGGAGCCCATCCGTTTCAGATTGGTAGCCGGTCCCGAAATGGCGACGCCGGCGGAACGATGGTATTCTTGCACATTCAGGGAGGACGCCGATCATGTCGCCGACCCGCCGGAACGCCTCGCTCGGTCTGCTCGCGGCCGTCGGAGGGCTGTCAGGCGCACGCGCCTGGGCCCAGCCCTTGTCCCCTGAGGCGCCGCTGGAGCGCCCGGACCGCGACGACGACCCGCATACCGAGCTGGCGACCCGCGAGAGCCGCAACGAGCACATGCTGGCTCCGGTGCAGATCAATGGCCAGGGGCCCTTCCACTTCCTTCTGGACACGGGCGCCAACGCCAGTTGCGTCTCGCACCGTCTGATGGAGCGCCTCGATCTCGAAGCTGGCGGAACGGCGCCGGTTCATACGGTCGTCGGCGTCCGTCACCGGCCTATCGTCCTGCTGGACGAACTTCGCGTCGGCCCGCGAAACCGTCGCCAGGTCCGCGCCCCTGCCCTGCCGATCAAGGGGGCTGACATCGACGGAATCCTTGGTGTCGACTGGCTGAAGGGCCAGCGCCTGGTTCTGGACTTCAAGGCCCGCAGACTGGAGATCACCCGCTCACAGTCTGACACCAGCCAGGCCGGTCGGGTCGTCGTGGTGCCCGCGCGCCGGAGGCACGGGCAACTGACGATCGTCGACGCCGATCTGAGCGGACGGCGGATCAGCGCGATCATCGACTCCGGCGCCCAGGGCAGCCTCTGCAACAGCAGACTCCGCGACCTCGTCCGCGCTCAGGAGGCGCGCAAAGGGCGACGGGACGCGCCGGTCCTCGTCCGCATGGAAACCCTGGCCGGCGAACCGTTCACGGGCGAGTCGGTGTTCCTGCCGTTCCTGCGGCTGGGCGGGCTTCATCTGGGGAATGTCCCGGTCACCTGCGCCGACACTCACGTGTTCCGCATATGGGACCTGGAGGAGACGCCGGCCCTGGTGATCGGCATGGACCTCCTCACTCAGTTCGAACGGGTCGCCGTCGACTTCGGCCGGTCGCAGGTGCGGTTCGACTTCGTGTAGGTTGCGCCTTTGGCGCCGCCACGCGATTGAATGACCCGTGCGAATGATGCAGCCCGTCCCGCGTGCGCTTCTCGTGGACCTCGATGACACGATCATCGCCGCCGGCGAGCGGCCGATAATCCTTCGCCAGGTCGCGGACGAACTGAGCGGGGAACTCGGTCCCCATAGTCCCGAGGTCGTCGCCGGACGACTCGAGGCGGCGCTGGAATCGTTCTGGTCGGATCCGTCCCGACACCGGGTGGCGCGCTTCGGAATCCCCGCAGCTCGGCGGCAGGTGGCGCGCGAGGCGTTTGCGGAGATTGGGCTCCCCACGGACCTGGCCGATCGCTACGCAGAACGTTTCTCCGAGCTGCGAGATACGAATACGGTCTGCTTCCCGGGCGCCATAGCGGGCCTGGAGGCCATTCGCACCCATGGCGTCAAGCTAGCCCTGGTGACCAATGGGTCGGCCGCGACGCAGAGGGCGAAGGTGGAGCGCTTCGCCCTCGCTCCGTATTTCGATCACATCCAGATCGAAGGTGAGGTGGGCTTCGGCAAACCCGAGGAAGCGGCTTACCGGCACGCCATGCAGGCGCTCGATGCGGCGCCCCATGAGACCTGGATCGTGGGCGACAATCTGGAGTGGGAGGTCGCGGCGCCCCAGCGTCTCGGGATCCGCGCCATCTGGTGCGACGGCTTCCGTCGCGGCCTGCCGCCGAACCCGCGGGCGACGCCTGACCACATCGTGACATCCCTGGAAGAGATCGCGGACCTGTTCGCGCCCCCGGGTCGTTAGACGGAAGCTAGTCGGGATGATCCCGGGCGCTCGGCGGCGCCACGTGGGGCGGAAACAGGTGGGCCATCGGCTCGTACTTCGCCCGGGCGCGTGCGATCCGCGCCTGCATGTCGGCCAACACCTCAGAATGCAGCGAAGCGACGCTGTAGGTCTCGCCGGGGTCTGCGCGCATGTCGAACAGCAACGGCAGACGATCCAGGGGGATGTCGTAGGTGCGATAGTAGGACCGGGTCACCAGCTTCCACCGTTCGGTCCGCACCGCCGCGACGTGGTTGTTGTCGAACAACAGGATCTCGTCGTGCGGCGACCCGCCCTCCCCCGTCAGGAGGCCAGAGATGTCGCGGCCATCCAGATCCACGCCCTCAGGAGGCGGACAGCCCGCGAGGCTGGTCAGAGTCGGCAGCAGGTCGAGATTGCTGGCGAGGCCGCTCGCCACCGTGCCTGGTGCGATCCTCCGCGGCCACCGCGCCACGAACGGCACCCGGAATCCACCGTCCCAGGCCGATCCACCCTTCCGGTCTCGGAACGGGCCGGAGGAGCCCTCGAACCATGGGCCGTTATCCGAGGTGAAGATGACCAGGGTGTCCTCGTCGAGGTCCAGGCCCCTGAGCCGCTCGAGCAGGCGGCCGACGTTGAGGTCGATCTCCTCCACGACCTCGCCGTACAGCCCGGCAGGCGACCCCATCGGGTCGGAGGGGTTCGGAACGAGCGGAATGTGCGGCGCCGTCAGGGCGAGCAGCACGAAGAAAGGGCGGTCGCGGTTGGACTGCGCAAAGGCGAACGTCTGCTCGAAGAACCGCTGCGTCAGCGTGGCGAAATCGACGCGTCCCTCGTGCTCCGAGAGCGTCTCACCCGCCGCCTCGTAGAGCGACAGCGGGCGCATGTCGTGGCTGTAGGGCAGCCCGTAGAAGGTGTCGAAGCCGTAGGCGGTCGGCGGCCAGTGCGGGGCGACGTGGCCCAGGTGCCACTTGCCGATCAGCGCCGTGGCGTAGTCCGGCTTCAGCGCCTGGGGCAGCGTCACCTCCGACAGCGGAAGCCCCTTGGTGTCGGCAGGCTGCAGAACCTCGTGCGCCAGGCCGGAGCGGATGGCGAACCTGCCGGTCATCAGTCCCGCGCGCGACGGCGTGCAGACGTTGGCGGAGGCGTAGAAGTCGGTGAGCCGAACGCCCTCGGCCGCCATGCGGTCGATGTTGGGCGTCCGAATGAAACGGCCGCCGTCGCAGCCTATGTCGCCATAGCCGAGGTCATCGGCCAGGATCAGGATCACGTTCGGCTGGCGCCTGGCCATGTCTCCACCCCCCGTCGCCGGGATCCACCGCCCGGCCCGCCGCCCGGACTTCGAGGCCCGGGTCTTCCCTCACCTCGCCGATCACGGTGAAGCCGCGCGGTCGGGTGACGCCCGAGGGCATGGTGCACACGATCTCGTAGTCGTCACCACCCGTCGCGAGGCGGACGAGCGCGGCGGCCACGTCCGGCTGGCCTTCAAGCCACGTGGCGGCGGCCCCCGAGAGCGGGATCTGGTCGAGGTCGAGGAACAGGCCCACGCCGCTGGCCTCGGCGATGTGGCGCGCGTCAGCGATCAACCCGTCGGAGACGTCGGCCGCCGCGGTAGCGTGCCGGCGCAGCGTTGCGCGGAGGTCCAACCGGGGTTCGGGAAGGCGGTAGCGGTGGCCCAGCCGGCCGTTAGGATCCTCGATCTGCCCCTTCACCGCGGCGAGCCCGAGCGTCGCGTCACCGATGGCCCCGCTGACCAGGACCCGGTCGCCGGGCCGCGCGCCGCCGCGGCGGATCATTCGGCCGGCCGGAACCCAGCCCAGGGCGGTCAGGCTGCAGGTGAAAGGCCCCGGCGTGGACGTCGTATCGCCGCCCAACAGGTCCACATTGAATGCCTCGAGATCTGAGGCCAGCCCCATGGCGAACCGTTCCCGGTCGCGGGCGCCGAAGTTCGGCGGCCAGCTCACGGCCAGGAAGCAGCCGAATGGCTCCGCCCCCTTGGCCGCCAGGTCCGACAGGTTGACCCGGACCAGCTTGCGCGCCACCAGGTCGGGCGCCTCGCCGACGGGAAAGTGGACGCCCTCCACGATGGCGTCCTTCGTCACCACCAGATCGCAACCCGCGCGCTGCGGAACGACCGCCGCATCGTCCAGCAGGTCGAACGCCCCCGGCGCGCCCCGGGTCAGCGGGCGGAACAGCCGCGCGATTTCGCCGAATTCGTCGAGACGGTCAGGCGCCTGGCCGGACATCGCGGGCCACCGCGTCGAGCGCGCCGTTCACGAAGCCGGGCTCGGTCCCTTCGAAGAAGCTCTTCGCCACCTCGACGTACTCGTCGATCACGACTTCGGTGGGCACGTCCGATCGTTGCGACAGCTCGAACACGCCAGCGCGGAGAATGGCGCGAACGGTGGCGTCCAGTCGCTCCAGACGCCAACCGTCAGCCAGCCGCTTCACGATGGCGGCGTCCACCTTGGCCTGGTGGGCGACGACGCCACGGACCAGTTCGGCGAAGAACGCCTCGTCGGCAGAGGCCAGGGTCACGCCCTCGATATCGCGGTCGAATCTGTGGTCCGTGAACTCGCGGATCACATGCTCAACACCGATGGAGGACACCTCCATCTGGTAGAGGGCCTGGACCGCCGCCAGCCGGGCTACCGAGCGGGAAGCATGACCGCTCACCGGGCGTGGCCCATCAGTTGCTGCTTAAGGGCGATCATGGTCAGCGCCGCACGCGCGGCGCCGCCGCCCTTGTCGCCCTCGCTCATTCGGGCGCGGGCCCAGGCCTGTTCTTCGTCCTCGGTCGTGAGCACGCCATTGCCGATGCACAGACGCTTCCCGACGGTGAGGTCCATGATCCCGCGCGCGCTCTCGTTCGAAACGATCTCGAAGTGATAGGTCTCGCCGCGGATCACGGTTCCGAGGGCCACGTAGCCGTCGTAGCGCTTCCCTGCCGGCTTGTGGCCCGCCTCCTCCGCAAAGGCGATCGCGCCGGGGATTTCCAGGGCGCCGGGCACGGTCACCACGTCGAACTCAGCCCCGAATGCGGACAGGGCCTGCGTCGCGCCCTCCAGCAACGCGTCGGCGAGGTCGTCGTAGAAGCGCGCCTCCACGACCAGGATGCGGATCGGATCGTCGCTCATGGAGTGTCCTTCGATGGTTCGCGGACGCTCTTAGGCCGTTTCACGCCAACGCGCGAGATAGCGCGCCAGCATGTCGATCTCGAGGTTCACGCGTGAGCCGGTCTTCAGCTGACCCAGGGTGGTCACATCCCAGGTGTGCGGGATGAGATTGACCCCGAAGACGTCATCCTCGACCTCATTGACCGTAAGCGAGACGCCCTCGACGGTGATCGACCCCTTCGGCGCGATGAAACGGTGAAGCGGGCGCGGCGCCCGGATCCGCATCCGGTGAGAACCGCCATCGCTTTCGATCGACAGCACCTCGCCCACGCCATCGACGTGGCCTGACACGATGTGACCGCCCAGCTCGTCGCCGACCCGCGCCGCGCGTTCCAGGTTCACCGGACGGCCTTCACTCCAGTCGGAAAGGGTGGTCAGGCCCAGAGTCTCGCCCGAGACCTCCACTGCGAACCAGCCCTCGCCCTTCTCGACCACGGTCAGGCAGCACCCGGCATGGGCGATGGAGGCGCCGATGTCGACGGTGGAGAGGTCGAACTTCGTCTCGATCTCGAACCGCCGGTCGCGGTTGGTGTCGCGGACCGCGCGCACGCGTCCCACGTCTGTGACAATCCCGGTGAACATTCAGCCCCTCGTGTACCGTTCCCAGAGATCTTCGCCCAGGACGCTGACCTCCACGCGCCGGAAATGGGGCGCCTCGGCAAGCGCCGCAACCGCAAGCGCGCCGACGCCCGGCCGCCCTTCCCCCCCGAGCAGGATCGGCGCCCGAAACCACTCGAGCGCGTCGACCAGCCCACAGCGCAGGAAGCTGCCCGCCACCTGGCCGCCCCCCTCGACGAACAGGTTCGACAACCCTTCATCTCCAAGCATCTGGACGACACTTCTCAGGTCTGGTCGCTCGTCGCTGACGGCGGGCGCAGAGAGGACCCGCACGCCGTGTGAGACGAGGGTCGGATCCGGCGCGCCCGTCGCGATCACATAGGTCGGAATCTCCCCCGCCGTCCGCACGAGCTTGCAGTCGGGATTCAGGCGCTGGCGGCTGTCGAGGACTACACGCGCCGGCTGGCGGCCCCGATACCCGGGAAGCCTGACCGTGAGCTCGGGATCGTCGGCAAGTGCGGTCTCCACCCCGACCACGACGGCGCTGTGCGCGGCGCGCAGGCGGTGGACCTGCTCCCGGCTCTGGGGTCCCGTGATCCAGCGGCTCTCGCCCGCCGCGGTGGCGATGCGTCCGTCCAGCGACGTCGCCAGCTTGAGGGTGACGGTCATGCGGCTCGTAAATGGCCGAGAACCGCCGAGGCGCCAAGCCGACTTCAATCGGATGAGACGCCGACGCTGGCTTCGAGCGCCGACGCCGTCGCCGCGCTCTCCGCCAGGAGCCAGGCGCGGAAGCGCTGGACGTGACGCCGTCCCTCGATATCCGCACGGAAGCGCGCCCTGAAGCCGTGCGCGCTCCAGCGTCCAGTCCCGACCGGAAATGGGAGACCGACCTGTCCGCTCTCGAGTTGATCGCCGATGAGCGCCAGGCCGCAGAGGGTCACCCCGGCGTCGGCCGCCACCGCATCGAGGGCCGCGGTCATGCGCCGGAACCTCATGCCGCGTTCCGGTCCGGTGCGCTTGACCCCGTTGGCGAGCACCCAATCAGGCCAGGACAGGCCCGCCGGGTCGTCCTTGTAGAAGTCCAGGTGCACGAGCGGAAACCCTTCCAGTCGCGTCTCCGCGACGATCTGGGACGTGCGCCGGACGTTCTCGGGAGAGGTGATCGGGACGACGAAGTCTCGGAACAGGAGGTCGGCGACAACGCCGTCGCGGGGCCCGCCAAAGCTGATCTCGCAGTCCACGCGCCCTAGGCGCATCGGCGCATCGCCCTCGCCGTTGATGTTGAAGCGGATGTTCGGATGTTCGGACCGGAAGCGGTGCAGGCGCGGCCGCAGCCAGAGCTCGACGAAGTCTGAAGCCGCCGCGATGTGCAGTTCGTGCCCACGCTGGAGTTCAAGCTCGCGCGCGGCCGCTTCGAGCGCCTCGAAACCCCGGGTCAGGTGCGGGAGCGCCGCTTCGAGGCTTGGCGCGGGGCGCAGTCCCGTGCGACCGCGGGAGAGCAGTTCGACGCCGAGGTAATCCTCCAGCGCCTTCACCCGCTGCCCGACCGCGGCGGGCGTGATGCCCAACCCCTCTGCGGCCGCCACGAAGGACTCCTTACGAACGGCCAGCTCGAGGGCCTGCAGGGATCGGAGGTACGAGGGCGCGACCATGGCCCACACTAAGCAAAACCTTTAGTTGAGTCTAAATTGTTTAGATTGAGCCGCACCCGTCGTCCGGCGACACTGGCGTCATCGAGGAAATGCAGGGGGCGGCGCCATGGGCCAACTCAAACGTTTCCTGGTCGAGCGGGAGGTCCCCGGCATAGGCGGCATGTCGATTGTCGAACTATGCGGGGTGGCCCGCGCCTCGAACCAGGCGATCGACAAGATCGGCGGCGCCATCCAGTGGCAACACAGCTACGTGGCTGGAGACCGGACGTACTGCATCTACCTCGCTGACGCGAGGACACGATCCATGCCCACGCCGAACTCAGCGGCTTCCCGGTGACGCGCATCACCGAGGTGCCGCAGATCATCGACCCGACAACCGCCAACAACTAGCGGCGGCCTGCCTCCCATCGCGGCGTACGCGCGACGGGCGCGGCCCGCGCGTGGAGAAGACCTATGTTTCAAGGCTACAACTACGAACGACTGCTCGAGATATCCAAGCGCATCAACTGGCGCGTGGACGACATCATCGGTCCCGACAAGCCGATGGATTTCACGAAGCCTTTCCTGCCTGAGAGCTTCGCACGGACGGCCGAACTCGAGTTCCTCACGCCCGCCGAGCGGCTCAAGTTCAACCAGATCCGCGGCTTTGGCTATCTGGCCATGTTCGAACTCGTCGAACGCTGCATCCTGCCGGTGATCGAGGCCCATGCGCCCTCGCGCCCGGATCAGGATTCCCACCGGACGGCCGCCCTCAACAACTTCGTCGTCGAGGAGGCCAAGCACATCGAGCTCTTCGTGGCGTTCCGTCAGGCCTTTCAGGCCGGGTTCGACGTCGACTGCGGCTTCATCGGCCCCGCTGAGCACATCGGCGCAACCGTCCGGAGTCACACCGACATGGGCGTCTCGCTCTTCATCCTCGCGATCGAATGGGCGACGCAGCAGCATTGGCTGGAGAGCGTCCAGGGCGACGAGGACCTGGATCCCCAGATCAAGAGCCTGCTCCAGCATCACTGGATGGAGGAGTCCCAGCACGCCAAGCTCGACGCCCTGGTCTTCTTCGAGCTGGCCGCTTCGGCAGGATCGGAAGGCGTGGTGGCGGGGGTCGAGGACTTCCTCGAAATCGGCCTCTTCATCGACGGGCGCCTGAAGCAACAGACCGAGTTGGACCTTGCGTCGCTGGAAGCGGCCATCGGGCGCAAGCTTGTCCCGGCAGACCGCGACACCTTCCTGGCTCGCCAGCACCAGGCGCAGCGCTGGACGTTCCTCGGCTCTGCGCTGTCAAACCAGGGCTTCCTGAAGGCCCTGGGCGAGGTGAGCCCCGCGGCGAGGCGCCGGATCGAGGAGGTCGCGCCGGCCTTCTGCTAGGCAGATCGCCAAGCGTATGGGGAGCGGCGGCCGACGGTCGCCGCTCTCAGCGTACTTCGTCGCTCAGGCCCTCTTCACCCAGGAAACGGGCGAAATCCTCGGTCTCCTTGAAGTCGCGATAGACCGAGGCGTAGCGGACATAGGCGACGTCATCGAGCTGCTTGAGCTGCTTCATGACCAGTTCGCCGATCGTCGACGAAGGCAGCTCGGTCTCGCCCATGCTTTCCAGCTGGCGGACGATGGTCGAGATCATCCGCTCTACCCGGTCCGGTTCGACCGGGCGCTTGCGCATCGCGATGGCGATCGAGCGGGCCAGCTTGTCTCGGTCGAACGGCGTCCGCCGGCCCGACCGCTTGAGGATGGTCAGCTCGCGGAGTTGCACACGCTCAAATGTCGTGAACCTGCCCTCGCACTGGGGGCACAGCCGACGCCGACGAATGGCCGCGCCATCCTCGGATGGGCGGCTGTCCTTCACTTGAGTCTCGTCGTGGCCGCAGAACGGGCAGCGCATAATCTAGCCTCCCGGCGGCCAATAAACGCTATTAGCTGTAGATGGGGAAGCGTTGGGTGAGTTGAACCACCTCGGCACGCACCTTCTGCTCGACCGCCGTGGAGTCCTCGCCCGTGGCGACGGCGTCCAGCACCTCGCCCATCCAGCGCCCCACCTGCCGGAACTCCTCGACGCCGAAACCGCGGGTCGTGCCCGCCGGCGTCCCCACGCGGAGGCCCGAGGTCTGCATCGCCGGCAGCGGATCGCCGGGAATGGAATTCTTGTTCGTGGTGATGCCCGCGCGTTCCAGGGCGATCTCCGCCTGCGCCCCACTGACGCCCTTCGGGGTCAGGTCCACGAGCATCAGATGGCTGTCGGTGCCGTTGGAGACGATCTTGAAGCCGACGCTCTGCAGGCTGTCGGCCAGCGCGCGGGCGTTCTCGATGACCCGCTTGGCGTAGGTCTTGAACTCCGGCTTCAGGGCCTCGCCGAAGGCCACGGCCTTGCCGGCGATCACGTGCATCAGCGGCCCGCCCTGCAGGCCGGGGAAGACGGCGCTGTCGATCTTCTTGGCCAGCTTCTTGTCGTTGGTCAGGATCAGACCGCCGCGGGGACCACGCAGCGTCTTGTGCGTCGTCGTGGTGACGATGTGCGCGTGGGGGAACGGGTTCGGGTACTCGCCCGCCACGATAAGTCCGGCATAGTGGGCGACGTCGCACATCAGGATCGCATCGACCTCATCGGCGATCTGGCGGAACTTCGCGAAGTCGATCTGGCGCGAATAGGCCGAGCCGCCAGCGATGATCACCTTCGGCCGGTGCTCGCGCGCGACGGCGGCGGCCTCGTCATAGTCGATCAGGTGATCCTGGGTCCGCACGCCGTAGGCCACCGGATTGAACCACTTGCCCGACTGATTGACGCTCTTGCCATGGGTCAGGTGGCCGCCGTGGTCGAGGTTCATGCCCATGAAGGTGTCGCCCGGCTTCATGGTGACCATGAACACCGCCTGGTTCGCCTGGCTGCCGGAGTGCGGCTGCACATTGGCGAACTCGCAGCCGAAGAGCTGCTTGGCGCGCTCGATGGCCAGAAGCTCGGCCTCGTCCACCACCTCGCAGCCGCCGTAATAGCGCTTCCCAGGGTAGCCCTCGGCATACTTGTTGGTCAGGACCGAGCCCTGCGCATCCAGCACCGCCTTGGAGACGATGTTTTCCGAGGCGATCAGCTCGATCTGGTCCTGCTGCCGCTTGAGCTCGCCCGCCAGAATCTTCGCCAGCGCGGGATCCGCCTGGTCGACGCCTTGATTGAAGAAGTCCTGGGTGGAGGGCTGAGCGGACACGTGCAGGTTCAAGGGCAAGTCCCTTCGCTGGTCATTTGGATCGCTGGGCGGCGGAGGCGCCTCCTTTACTCCCGAACGCCGTCGCTTCCAACCGCGACGGAACGCGAGATTTTCGGGAACCCTTCCGGCAGGTCGCGCGTTGACCGGCAAATGCCGGGGCGCAGCAGGCTCGCGCCACGGCCAACAGGCGTGTCGAGAGGGGAAGTTGATGAACGAAGCACCCGATTCCACCGGACCAGCCGGCGAGGATCTGATGCGCCTGGGGGCCGGCATCGTCGCGGCCTATGTCAGTCGGAACGCCGTGCCCGCGGACGCCGTGCCGGATATCATCCGCTCGGTCCACCAGGCGTTGCGGCAACTCAACGGACATGCCGTTGCGGCTACGCCCGAGGAGCGGCCGAAGCCCGCCGTGCCCGTCGGCCGCTCGGTCCAGCACGACTACATCGTCTGCCTCGAGGACGGGAAGAAGCTGAAGATGCTCAAGCGCTACCTGCGCTCGCGCTACAATCTCAGCCCCGATGACTATCGCCGGCGCTGGGGCCTGGCGCCCGACTATCCCATGGTCGCGCCCGCCTACGCGGCGCGTCGCTCGGACTTCGCCAAGAAGATCGGCCTCGGACGCGGCGTGCGCCGCAGGAAGTGAGCCTCGCCATGCCGCGCATGGACCCGCGGATCGCGCCGTTCTTCGCGTGCGGTTACGAGATCCGGGACGCCGGCGCGGCCCGCGGTGGAGCCGAATTCGCGATCCTGGCCGACGACCCGCTCACGCCCCGGCTCGGCGACCGTTTCACCCTGGAAGGATGTGGGGTCGTGCGGGAGGTGTCCGTGATCGCGCTTGACCAGTCGCCCAGTGGCTGGCGCGCAACGTGCCGGGTCACCGACGTCTTCTAGGGAGTGAGAGCTTCTGGGAGTGAGAGCGCCCCTGTGTCTGCAGGGGCGCCCGGGACCGGACCGTGTCGGGTTGTGGTCGGCGCCGGTCTTGATCTGAAGTTGATCATGCTTCGCAGGTTTGGCCGTTGCGCCAAGACGCCGCGGTCGAACTTGCCGCACCCCTCAGGTGAGCCCGACGAAAAAGGCCTCCCAGGTTGCGCCCGGGAGGCCCGATCCTCAGGCTCTCGGCTCCCGCATCAGGCGGCGTAGCCACCGATCCTCTTGACGTTGCAGCGGACCCAGAGCGCTTCCAGCGCCTCGGCCAGCTCGTCCATCATGCCGTCCGTGTGGGCCGGCGACGGTGTGAATCGCAGCCGCTCGGTCCCGCGGGGCACGGTCGGATAGTTGATCGGCTGGACGTAGATCCCGTGGTCCTCGAGCAGGATGTCCGAGATCATCTTGCAGTGGACCGGGTCGCCCACCAGCACCGGCACGATATGGCTGACGGAGGGCATCACCGGCAGGCCGGCCCGCTTCAGGCGCGCCTTCAGAGCGGCCGCGCGCTCCTGGTGCGCGACGCGGACCTCGTTGTGTTCCTTCAGGTAGCGGATCGAGGCCACGGCGCCCGCGGCCAGGGCCGGCGGCAGCGAGGTGGTGAAGATGAAGCCATCCGCGTAGCTGCGGATCGCATCCACGATCACCCTGTCAGCGGCGATGTAGCCGCCCATGACGCCGAACGCCTTACCGAGGGTGCCCTCGATGATGTCGATCTCGGCCATCATGCCGTCACGCTCGGCAACGCCGGCGCCGCGCGGGCCGTACATGCCGACGGCGTGGACCTCGTCGATGTAGGTCATCGCGCCGTACTTCTTCGCCAGCGCGATCGTTCCGCGGATGTCGGCGATGTCGCCATCCATGGAGTAGACGCTTTCGAAGGCGATCAGCTTCGGCGCCTCGGGATCGGCCTCGATCAGGAGCTGTTCGAGGTGCTCCAGATCGTTGTGCCGGAAGACCCGGCGCTGTTCGCGCTTCCCGGCCCGGATGCCGCTGATCATCGAGTTGTGATTCAGCTCGTCCGAGAAGACGATCAGCCCGGGCAGGATCTTGTACAGCGTGGAGAGCGAGGCCTCGTTGGAGACGTAGCCCGAGGTGAACAGCAGCGCCGATTCCTTGCCGTGCAGGTCGGCCAGCTCATGCTCCAGCTCAACGTGGTAGTGGGTGGTGCCCGAGATGTTGCGGGTGCCGCCCGAGCCGGCGCCGGCTTCCTCGATCGCCCGGTGCATGGCGTCGAGCACGACGGGGTTCTGCCCCTGGCCCAGGTAGTCGTTCGAGCACCAGACCGTCACGTCGCTGGTGGAGCCGTCGCCCCGGGTCCAGGTGGCGCGCGGGAATTCGCCGCGGTGTCGCTTCAGGTCGGCGAAGACCCGGTAGCGCCCCTCGGACCGGACGCGGTCGAGAGCATTGCGGAAAGCGGCCCTGTAATCCATCGACTTGATCCCGGTAGCGCGTCTTGTTGGGCGCGCCCTGCCCGGCCCCTTAAATCTGCCAGCCTTTTGGCGCCGCGGTGCTCGGTTGTCCACAATACCGCGGGTCGCAGGGGCCCGAAGTTTCGTGAACAGCCGCATAGAGTTCGCGGGCGGCGCGCGCCTTGATGTTTATCAACCCGACTGGACGGACCGCCCCCGCAGCATCTCGAGGATTGCCGAGAAGTCCTTGGGCCCGCCGCCGAGCCTGTCGAACAGGGCGTAGAGTCCTTCCGCCGATGCGCCGAGCGGCGTGGCCGCACCGGCCTTCGCCGCGGCCTCCTGGGCGAGCTTCAGGTCCTTGAGCATCATCGCCGTGGCGAAACCGCCCTCGTAGTCACGGTTGGAGGGCGCGGCCGGCACCGGGCCCGGCCAGGGGCAGTAGCTGGTCAGGCTCCAGCACTGGCCCGAGGACTTGGATGCGATTTCGAAGAATCGCTCGCCCTCCAGGCCCAGCTTCTCGGCCAGGGCGAAGGCCTCGCAGACCCCGATCATCGAGATGCCGAGCACCATGTTGTTGCAGATCTTCGCCGCCTGCCCCGCCCCGTGGTCGCCGGCGCGGATGGTGATTCGCGACATCGGCTGGATGGCGTCTTCCACCGCGGCGAAGTCGGCCTCGTCGCAGCCGACCATGAACGCCAGCGTCCCCGCATCGGCCGCCGCCGTGCCGCCCGAGACGGGGGCGTCGGCGAATCGGAAGCCCGCGGCCTTGGCCTGGGCCGCCACGGCCCGGGCGCTCTCCACGTCGATGGTCGAGGAATCGATCAGCAGCGCGGTCTTCGGCGCATTCGGCAGAATCTGCTCGGCGTAGACCGAGCGCACGTGCGGACCGGCCGGCAGCATGGTGATGACCACATCCGCCGTCTTCACCGCCTCGGCCACCGAGCCCGCCTTCGCGCAGCCCGCGCCGGCAGCCTTGTCCAGGGCGGCCGCCGAGAGGTCGAACGCCAGCACCTCGCGACCGGCCTTCGCCTGGTTCGCGGCCATGCCGCCGCCCATGTTGCCGAGGCCGATGAACGCAACGCGGGTCATGCCCGGATCTCCTCCAGAGGGGTCCATTCCTGGTCGGCCGGCAACGGCGCGAAGATGGCGTCCAGGGTCGCCTCGTCCACGTCCTGCGGGCGTGGCGGGTTCCACTTCGGCGCGTTGTCCTTGTCGACGATCACCGCCCGCACGCCCTCGATGAAGTCGTGCCGCTGCACGACGCGGGCGCCGATGCGGTATTCCATCGCCATGTTCTCGGCGAAGGACCTGGCCTTTGCCCCTAGCTGAAGCTGGCGGAAGGCGACCTTCATGGTCTGGGGGGATTTGGTCGCCAGCACCTTGAGCTGGTCCTTGGCCCAGTCCGTCCCGGCAGCCTCCAACGCGGAAAGGATCGCTTCCACGCTGTCGCCGACGAACAGGCGGGCGATCTCGTCCTGATGCTGCGCCAGCGGCGGGCGGCCCGCGTCGGCCTCGAACTCGGTCAGGAGGGTCTCGACGCGATCGGGCTCGGCGATGATCGCGGCCTTGAGTTCGGCGATCCGGGCGCTTTCCACATAGTCGGTGGCGATGCCCAGCAGCTCGCAGTCCGCCGCCTTGATCCGCGCGCCGGTCAGCGCCAGCCACAAACCCAGATGGTCCGGCATGCGCGACAGGTGCCAGCCGCCGCCGACGTCGGGGAACAGGCCGATCCCCGTCTCCGGCATGGCGAAGGTGGTCCGCTCGGTCGCCACCCGGAACCGGCAGGGCTGGGCCAGCCCCACGCCGCCGCCCATCGTGACGCCGTCCATGATCGCCACGGTCGGCTTCGGATACTCGAACAGCAGGTGGTTCAGCCGGTACTCGATGAAGAAGAACTCGCGCGCCAGCCTGCCGTCGGCCGCCCCGCTCTCGGCCAGCATCCGGATGTCGCCGCCGGCGCAGAAGCCCCGCTCGCCCGAATGGTCGAACAGCACCAGCTCGACGGTCGGGTCTGTCCGCCAGGCCAGCAGCGCCTCGGTCATCAGCCGGCACATGTTGGTGGTCAGCGCGTGCAGCGCTTGCGGCCGGTTCAGCGTGATGCGGCCGACGCGGCCCTCCACGCGACAGAGGACTTCGGCTTCGCTCATGCCCGGAACAGCTCCCGCGCGGTGATGACGCGCATGATCTCGTTGGTGCCTTCGAGGATCTGGTGAACCCGCAGGTCGCGCACGATCCGCTCCAGTGGATAGTCGCGCAGGTAGCCGTAGCCGCCGTGCAGCTGCAGCGCCTGGTTGGCGACCTCGAAGCCGGCGTCAGTGGCGAAGCGCTTCGCCATGGCGCAGTACTGGGTCGCCTTGGGATTTTTCGTGTCTAGGGCATGGGCAGCCCGGCGGACCATGAGCCGGGCAGCGTCCAGCTCGGTCGCCATATCCGCCAGCCGCCACTGCAGGCCCTGGAACTCCTTGAGCGCCTGCCCGAACTGCTTGCGGGTCTCCAGGTACGCCTTGGCCGTGTCGAGCGCGAGCCCGGCGCCGCCCAGCGAGCATGAGGCGATGTTGATCCGGCCGCCGTCCAGGCCGGCCATGGCGAACTTGAACCCCTCGCCCTCGTTGCCGATACGGTTGGCCTCGGGCACGCGGCAGTCGTCGAAGTTCACCTGGGCGGTCGGCTGGGCGTTCCAGCCCATCTTCCGCTCCTGGGCGCCAAACGAGATGCCCGGCATGTCCTTCTCGACCACGAAGGCCGAGACCCCCTTGGCGCCCTCGCCCCCTGTCCGTGCCATGACGACGTAGAGGTCCGACGTCCCGGCGCCGGAGATGAACGCCTTGGTCCCGTTCAGGACGTATTGGTCGCCGTCCCTCCGGGCCGTCGTCTTCATGGCGACGGCGTCGGAGCCCGAACCCGGCTCGGTCAGGCAGTACGACGCGATCAGCTCCATGCTGGTCAGCCGCGGCAGGTAGCGGCGGCGCAGCTCTTCCGAGCCGAACCGGTCGATCATCCACGAGGCCATGTTGTGGATCGAGATGAACGCCGCGACCGAGACGTCGCCGTAGCTGAGCTGCTCGAACACGATCGAGGCGTCCAGCCGCGAAAGAGCCGAGCCGCCCACGTCCTCGCGGACATAGAGCCCGGCGAAGCCCAGCTCGGCGGCCTTGCGCACCACGTCGACGGGGAAGTGCTTGTCCTCGTCCCAGCGGGCGGAATTGGGAGCCAGCTCGGCCTGGGCAAAGGCGCGCGCCGCGTCCTCGATCGCCCGCTGGTCCTCGGTGAGGTTGAAGTCCATGGCGGGGACGTCGCGCGGACCGCCCGGACTGTCAATCTGCCGCGACGGCGCCGGCGCCCCTTGCCAGCCCGACCCCCGCGGGTCCAAACCCCCGGGCCATGAGCAAAGCCCCCCTCGCCGCCTACCCCGCCCTGCGCCTCCGTCGCCTGCGCCAGGCCGACTGGGTCCGACGCCTGGTGCGCGAGACGGTGCTGACGCCGAACGACCTCATCTGGTCGATGGTGGTCCACGAGGGCGAGGGCCAGATCCCGGTGGGCTCCATGCCCGGCGTCTCCCGGTTGTCGGTGAAGGACGCCGCCGCGGCCGCCAAGGAAGCAAAAGCCCTGGGTATTCCGGCCATCGCCGTCTTCCCGCACATCGACGGGTCGAAGAAGGACGCCACCGGCAAGCTGGCGGCCGATCCGGACGGCGTTGTCTGCCGGGCCGTGAAGGCCATGAAGGACGCCGCGCCCGAGGTCGGGATCATGTGCGACGTCGCGCTCGACCCCTTCACCGACCATGGCCATGACGGCCTGCTGGAGAACGGCCGTATCGTCAACGACGCCACGATCGAGGCTCTGGTGGCCCAGGCGCTGGTCCAGGCCAAGGCCGGCTGCGACATCCTCGCCCCCTCGGACATGATGGACGGCCGCTGCGGCGCCCTGCGCTCGGCGCTGGAGGCCGAGGGCCTGCAGGACGTGATGATCATGTCCTATGCGGCCAAGTACGCCTCGGCCTTCTATGGTCCCTATCGCGAGGCCATCGGCTCCGGAAAGCTCGGGACGGGCAGCGTCGACAACCCGGGCGACAAGAAGACCTATCAAATGGACTCGGCCAACCACGCCGAGGCCCTGCGCGAGGTGGCCCTCGACATCGCCGAAGGCGCCGACATGGTCATGGTCAAGCCGGGGATGCCCTACCTCGACATCGTCCGGCAGGTGGTCGACGCCTTCAACGTGCCGACCTTCGCGTTCCAGGTCTCGGGCGAGTACGCCATGATCATGGCCGCCGCCCAGAACGGCTGGCTGGACGAGGAGCGCTCGATCCTGGAGAGCCTGGGCGCCTTCAAGCGTGCGGGCGCCGCAGGGGTCATCACCTACTTCGCGCCCCGCGCCGCGCGGCTGCTGGGGGCCTAGGGACGTCCCGACCGCGGGCTGTCCACCTCGGTGACCAGGATGCGGCCAGTCTGCTTCGCGGCCGCGGCCTCGTGGTCCGAGCTGGCGGCGGTGAGCATGAACAGCGTGCGGCCGTCGTCGCCGCCCAACATGCAGGCGAAGCAGGGCTGGCCGGTCTCGACCACCTCCAGCACCTCGCCGCCCTCGGCGATCCGGGCGCACTCCGGAGCGATCGGGTTGGCGATCCAGATGGCGCCCTCGGCGTCCAGGGCGATGCCGTCCGGAACCCGCGGCCAGGTCTGCGCCCACACCCGCCGGTTCGAGAGGGCGCCGTCAGCGCCGATGTCGAAGGCCGTCAGCACGCCGCCCAGGGTTTCGCCGAGGATCAGGGTCCTGCCGTCTGGCGTGATCACCGGGCCGTTAGGGAAGTGCAGGTCTTCGGCCGCGACCCGTGTGTCCCCCGTCGGCGAGACATAGGCCAGCTTCACCGTCGGATGGTCGGCGATGACGCTCTCGACGCCCCGCGCGTGGATCGCGGCGTCCAGGTCGAAGCCGAAGTTGCCCACATAGGCCCCGCCGCGGGAATCGACGACCATGTCGTTGCAGTGGAAGTCGGCGATGTGGCCGAGTTCCGCATGGACGGCGATCCGGCCGTCTGGAAACCGCCGCAGGAGCTGGCGCTTGATCTGGGCGACGATCAGCAGCGACCCGTCGGGCATCCAGCCCAGGCCTGAGGGCTGGTCGTCGATCTCGACCTCGGTGCGCAGGTCGCCGGCCAGCGACACGGACTTCACCGCATGGGCGTAGAAGTCGCTGAACCACAGCCGGCCGTCACGCCAGCGCGGCCCCTCGCCGAAATAGATGCCCTCGGTGAGGATCCGCGTCGTCCGTCCCATGCGCTCGCCTTTCTGTGGAAGGTCTTGGCGCGATGATCGTCGACGTGGTCGGCGCTGTCATCCGCGATCCGGCGGGCCGTGTGCTCACCGTGAGGAAACGTGCGACGTCCCGCTTCATGCTGCCTGGCGGAAAGCGCGAGCCGGGCGAGGACGACCTGACGGCGCTTGAGCGGGAGCTTCGCGAAGAGCTTGGCGTCCGGCTGGTCCGAGCGGATCTGCTGGGCCGTTTCGAAGCGCCGGCGGCCAACGAACCTGACGCGACGGTGAGATCCCACGCCTACATCGTTGGTATCGAAGGCGAAATTGAGATTCAGGCTGAGATCGAGGCGATGCGCTGGATCGACCCGACGTCGCCAGGCGATACGCCCCTGGCGCCCCTGCTGCTAGGCCAGATCCTGCCCCGCCTGGCGGGCTAACCCTTCACCCCCGCAAGGCGCCTGACGTCTCCGAGCGGCTTCGGGAGCAGGTCTTCAAACGGTAGGACCTCCAGCCGGTTCGCCCGCCGTCCCCGCCACCACGCCTTGAGGCAATCCAGCACGAAGCCCAGCCCCTCATCGCGGAGCCGCGCCTGCAGCGAGGAGACCATCAGGAGGCGGTTCGACCGTCCGCCGTCGTGGCCGTGGCTCCACCACAGGAGCAGGGTCTCGCCGCGCGGATCGGCGGCATAGCCGGTCAGGACATGTCGCAGGTCGTGGATCAGGATGTGCCGCTCCGCGAACCATGCGGGCCCTTCCTCCGGCGGCTGGCCGCCGCGCGCCGCCCTCCCCATCTCAACGAGCTTGGTCGGAGACAACCTGAACCGATCGATATGGTCCAGGAACGCGCGCCCGAAACTGCCTGCCGGCAGTCGCTCCAGGACCGCACGATCCTGCAGGGCCGCCATCAGGTCCGGCCGGCGTTCGTAGAGCGCCCGCCCCGCGGGTTGGGCGACAAGCCGGGCAAAGCCCCGCTCGTTGCGATCCGGGTCCAGCGCCTGGATGACCTCGAAGGCCTTTTCGGTCCGGTTCGGGTCACGCCTCAGGATGCGCGCCGCGGCCCGGGCTCGCTTCCAGTCAGGCCGGCGTGAGCGCTGAGCCCCATCCCCCTCGAAAGTCGTGGCCGTCGCCATCTGTTCGTCCTCCCGGATGGGATGGAACGGCCGATCGGTGCGCCTGTCTACCCTGCCCGGGGAAGCCAGGACTTCAGGATCGCATTGACCTTCTCGGGCGCCTCCTGCTGGACCCAATGCGACACGCCCGGCAGGCGCTCGATGGTCAGGTTGCGAACGTACGCATCGGTCCCGTCCAGAAGTTCCACGCCGAGCGCACTGTCCTGCTCGCCCCAGATGACGAGCGTCGGCGTCTCGAGCACCGGAAACGGGCCCGCGAGCTTGCCCGGCGTGCGGAAAGCGGCTCGGTACCAGTTGATCATCGCCCGCATCGCGCCTGGCCGCTGAGCGTCCCGCGCATAGCGGTCGAGCACCTCGGGGCCGAAGTTGCTCTTGTCGACCGCCATGTCGAAGAAGGCGCGACGGATTCCTTGCGCGTCGTTCCGCGTCAGCGCCCGCTCGGGGATCGCCGGGAGCTGGAAGAAGAACATGTACCAGGACCGCTTGAGCTGCGCCCAGTTGCGGCGGAGGTTCGCTTGCATCACCGCCGGGTGTGGCAGGTTCATGATCACCAGCCGATCCAGCGGCCGAATGCGATTGATGGCGAAGGTCCAGCCCACGCCCGCGCCCCAGTCGTGGGCCAGCAGGGTGACCGTCTTGGCCCCGCTGGCGTCGATGAGTGACGCCACGTCCTCCATCAGCCGTTCGACGCGATAGCTGGCCACGTCTTGCGGCTTCGGCTCGGTCTCGCCATAGCCCCTGAGGTCAGGCGCCCAGGCCCGGTAGCCCAGCTCCGCCAGAAGCGGCAGTTGGAACCGCCAGGAGAAGCGGCTTTCGGGAAAGCCATGCAGACAGAGCGCCAGGTGGTCGCCCTCCCCGGCCTCGTCCACGGCGAAGCGGAAGCCGTTGGCTTCGATGGTGTGGGTCGTGATGTTCATGGCGCGGTGAAGTAGGTGCTTTCTCTGTCGATCCCCGGAAGCTGGATCGTGCCCTGGTAGGTGAAGCCGATCTTCCTGAGCACCGCCATCGAAGCGAAGTTCTCGAGCGTCGTGATCGCCGCCAGCTTCGGAATCCCCAGGACATCCGTCGCGTGCCGAAGCACGGCCGCCGCCGCCTCCTGGGCGAAGCCCTGACCCCAGGCCTTCGGCAGGAAGGCGTAGCCGACGTCGGGCGTGTCCAGCCCGTCGCGCTTGACGAGCCCGGCCAGCCCGACGGCGGCGCCGTCCGACTTCCGCACCGCCACCCACATGCCGAATCCGTGCTCCAGGTAGCTGGCCAGCATCCGCTCCTCGATGTAGTCGCGCGCCTCATCCTCGCTGCGCACGCCCCGATCGCCGATGTTCTCGAGGAAGCCGGGCGAGTTCAGCAGTTCCAGCACGAAGGGCGCGTCCGCCGCCTCGACCTCACGAAGAATCAGCCGTTCCGTCTCAAGAACCACGCGCACTCGAACGCCCTCCGCAAGGATCGCGAAACGTCATCTTAACGTGCGTCGCCGACTTTGCCCGCGAAACAGCGTTAAGGCGGGTGAACCATGGCTGTGGGCGAGCAGCCGATCATCATCAAGAAGATCAAGAAGGGCGGCGGCGGGGGTCACCACGGCGGCGCCTGGAAGGTAGCCTACGCCGACTTCGTGACGGCCATGATGGCCTTCTTCCTGCTGATGTGGCTCATCAACACCACCAGCCCCGAACAGAAGCGCGGCATCGCCGACTATTTCGCTCCGGCGAGTGTCTCGCAGACCTCCTCCGGCGCCGGCGGCATCCTCGCGGGGACCGCGCTCGGCAACGATGGCGCAAAGGCCTCGGGCTCCAGCGATGTGATCGAGGAGCTGGCGCCCTCATCCCGCAACCCGAACGACGGCGAGTCCGCCGACGGCGCCAAGCCCATGACGCCGGAGCAGGCGGCCGCCGCGGCCGAGGATCAGGCCGCCGCGAGGCGCGAGGCCGCGGCCTTCGCCTCAGCGGCCCAGTCGCTGCGCCAGGCGCTGCAGGACATGCCCGAGTTGGCCGAGCTGTCGAAGAACATCATCATCGACGAGACGCCCGAGGGGCTGCGCATCCAGCTCGTCGACCAGGAAGGCCGCTCGATGTTCAACCAAGGCGCCTCGCAGCCGAACGAGCGCGCCAAGCTGCTGCTGAGGGCGATTTCGAAGATCATCAATCAGCTGCCCAACCGCATCAGCATCTATGGCCACACCAGCGCCAGCGCCGGCGGGGTCAAACCCGAGACCGATTGGGCCCTGTCCGCGGCTCGGGCTGACAATTCCCGCAAGGTGCTGGCCGGCGCCGGAGTCGACCGGGACCGCGTCTATCAGGTGTCCGGCAAGGCGGCGTCCGAGCCGCTCTACCCGGACGACCCCATGCTGCCTGGAAACCGCCGCATCGCCATCGTGTTGTTGCGGGAGGCGCCGGTCCTTCCGGCGGACCCGGGTCTCTAGCGGGCGCTTGCGCGGAGGGCCGGCATGACGCCTAATCGGATCAAGCGCTTGGCTTCGAAGGCGAACGCAGCTCCGTGACGCAGCATTTTCCGACCCGACAGCTCCGGTTCTTTCTCACCGCGCCGTCGCCGTGTCCGTACTTGCCCGAACGCTTCGAGCGGAAAGTCTTCGCCCACCTCCCGCTGTCCGACGGCGCGGTCGTCAACGACAGCCTGACACAGGTAGGGTTTCGCCGGTCGCAGAACATCGCCTACCGGCCGGCGTGCGAGGCCTGCTCGGCCTGCGTGTCGGCGCGCATTCCGGCGGCGGACTACGTGTTCTCACGTTCAGAACGGAAGACCCTGGCGCGAAACGGCGACCTCGAGGGCGCCCTGGTGGAGGCCGAGGCGACGATGGAGCAGTTCGATCTGCTCCGCCGCTACCTTCTCGCCCGTCACGCCGACGGTGGCATGGCCGAGATGACCTGGCCGGACTATGTCGCGATGGTCGAGGATACGGCCGTCCGGACCCACATCATCGAGTACCGCATGAAGCCGGCGGATGGCGGGCCGGGCGATCTGGTCGCCTGCGCGCTGGTCGATCTGATGGATGACGGCCTGTCCCTCGTATACAGTTTCTATGACCCTGTAGCGACGCGCCGGAGCCTGGGCTCCTTCGTGATCCTGGACCACATCCGTCAGGCCACGCTCACCAGCCTGCCCTACGTCTACCTCGGCTATTGGGTCCGCGGGTCCGACAAGATGGCCTACAAGGTGCGCTTCACGCCCATCGAGCTGCTCCGGCCGGATGGCTGGATGCTCGCCTCTGCGCGAGACCTTCCCCCCGTCGACTGACTGTGGACCATTCCACCACGCAGGTGGCGCACGCGATCGTCGAAGCCTAAGTTGGACGCGTGAGATCAACCGTCCGACATCCGCCATGGCGCGACAGCTTCGGCTGAGCCTGGGACGGCAGAGCCTGCCCTCGTTCGACGACTTCGTTCGCGGTCCGTCCAATACGGAAGCGTTCGAAGCCGTGCGCCGCTGGCCGAATTGGCCGGGTGGTTGCCTCACCCTGGTCGGCCCAAAGGGCGCGGGGAAGACCCATCTGGCCAAGGCATGGGCCGAGACGGCCGGCGCCGTCACCATCGACCGCGCCGCGCCGGACCTCACGTCGGCGATGGGCCGTCACGTGCTGATCGAGGACGCTGACCAGGGTCTGCCCAGCGAGAGTCTCTTCCACCTCATCAATCTGGCCGGGCGCGAAGGTGGTGGTCTGCTCCTCACCGCGCGCACCTTGCCCGCGTCCTGGCCCACGGCCCTGCCCGACCTACGCTCGCGGCTGAACGCCCTGCCGGTGGCAGAGATATCTCCTCCCGACGACCAGGTGCTGGAAGGTGTCCTGCGGCGGTTCTTCCGGGAACGGAACATCCGGCCGCCGGAAGCGGTCTATCCCTATCTGCTGGCGCGGATGAGCCGCTCTATCCCCGACGCCGAGGAAATCGTCCGCCGCCTGGACGAGGCCGGCGACGAGGGCTTCCGGCCGGTGACGCGGGTGCTGGCGCGCCAGATTCTTGAAGCCGGACTGCCCCTCGACTGAAAATCCGGCGGTGCGGCCAAGATTCTTCGGCGGCGCGATAGACAAACCGATTCGTTTTCCGGCAGTGGTCCTGACGCGTGGCGCATCGGGCCACGTCCGGCCGGACATCCAGGATGCTCGCGCGCGCTCCAGCAACGGCCGCCCCGGAGCTGGAAATCAAGTTTCAGCTTGGCGTCGGCGCCGTGGAGGCGCTGGAGCGGGAGCTGTTTCCCGCCGACCAGGCCAAGACCTCCAGACTACACGCGATCTATTTCGACACAGCCCGGCACACCTTGCGTGATGGGGGCTTCAGCCTTCGGGTGCGGCGCAAGGGCGAGGCGCACATCCAGACTCTCAAGCACCGGGGCGCGGGCGCCCTCTTCGAACGCAACGAGTGGGAAGTCCCGGTCGCGGGTCCGGACCTCGACCTGACGGCCCTGGCCGAGACGCCAGCGCCCGCCACCGTGGGTGACGGGCAGCTCTCCCCCGCGTTCACCGTCGAGGTCGAGCGCAGGATCCACATCTGGTCCGAAGGCGAGACGCGGATCGAGGTCAGCTTCGATACCGGGCTGATCACCGCCGACGGTCGGACCGAGCCGGTCGGCGAGCTCGAGCTGGAGCTTCTGAGCGGCGCGCCGCAGGCCCTGTTCGATCTGGCGCGTCGCCTGCTGGACGAAGCCGACCTGACCCTGCTGCTGGAGAGCAAGGCGGAGCGGGGCTATCGGCTCGTGGGCCATGATGGGGTGGCGGCGCTCCGCGCTCAGAAGACAGCGGTCGGGCCGAGAACCAGCGGTGGCGAGGCTTTCCAGCTCATCGCCCGGGAAGCCCTCGTGCAGATCGCCGGCAACGCCCGGTTGCTACAACGCGCGCACAATCCCGACGTCTTGCATCAGCTGAGGGTCGGCCTACGCCGCCTGCGCGCCGCGTTGTCGGTCTTCAAGGCTATGCTGGATGCCGAAGGCCTCAACGTCGCCCGCGCAGAGAGCCGCTGGCTCGCCGCCGAGCTGTCCGAAGCCCGCGACATCGACGTCTTCCTACAAAAGGCTCGCGATCAGGACGAGATCGAGGAGAACCCCGGCCGCGCTGCGCTCTTCCGCGCCCTGCGCCACGCTCAGGCGGAGGCCTACGAACGCGCCCTGGCCGCGGTGCGCTCGGAACGATTCCGCAGGCTGCTCCTCACCCTCGCGGAGTGGATCGAAATCGGTCCCTGGCGCGCGACGTCGGACGGTCGCCGAAAGACCCTCAGGGAGGGGCCCGCCGCCGCTCTTGCGGCCCCCGTCATGGATCGGCTGGATCATCGCCTGCGTCGTCGCTCGCACAAGTTCACGAAGCTGGACGTCGACGCCCGGCATGACGTGCGCAAACAGGCGAAAAAGCTTCGCTATGCGACCGCCTTCTTCGCGGAAGCTTTCCCCGAGCATCCGAAGCGACGGCAACGCTTCACAGCCGCCCTCAAGCTGGTCCAGGACAGGCTGGGCGACTTGAACGACCTCGCCGTGGCGCAGGCCGTGATCACGCGGGCCGCGGGCAAGCGCTCCAGCGAACTGGCCTTCGCCGCCGGCCTGGAGCTTGGCCGCGCCAGCCGACGTGAGGAAGAGCTGCTCACCGCGGCCAACGACGCGTTGAAGGCGTATCGGCGCACACGCCCCTTCTGGTCGGCCCCGGCCGATGATGAGGACCTTAACCTTTCCCGGCCACGCTTGCGCCCCGCCTGACGCTGGTCGAGAATTCATAGATGCCGCCGCCCAACGACGTCGCTCGAATGACAGTCTCCGCTACGGCGCCGGCTGTCCCCGATGCGGCCGCGGCGTCTGTCGAGGACCTTGCCGCCTCGCCGGCGCGCTTCTTCAACCGCGAACTATCCTGGCTGGCCTTCAATAGGCGGGTGCTCGCCGAGAGCATGAATCCCCGCCATCCGCTGCTCGAACGGCTGCGGTTCCTGGCCATCAGCGCCAACAACCTCGACGAATTTTACATGGTCCGGGTGGCGGGCCTGAAGGCGCAGGTGCGCGAAAGCGTGCGTGTGCTGAGCCAGGACGGCCTGACGCCCGCCGAACAGCTCGTGCGCGTGAACGAGGCGGCGGCCGACCTGATGGCCGACCAGCAGAAGCGGTGGAGCGAACTGCGCGACGAGCTAGCGGGCGAAGGCCTGCGCTACATTTCCGCGGACGAGGTCACAGAGGGCGAGCGCGTCCATCTGGAACGCCGCTTCCTGTCCGAACTGTTCCCCGTGCTGACCCCGCTGGCGATCGACCCGGCGCATCCCTTTCCGTTCATCCCCAACCTGGCGTTTTCGCTGGTGCTGAAGATCCGCCGCATCGCGGATGGCCGGCAGCTCTACGCCCTGGCGCCGTTGCCCGCGCAGGTTGCCCGCTTCTGGGATGTGGCGCCCGGCCGCCCGTCCACGCGTCGCAAGGCGCAGCGTCGGGTGATCTCGCTGGAAAGCATGGTCACGCTCTTCCTCGACCATCTCTTCCCTGGCTGCGAGGTCGAACAGCAGGGGGTCTTCCGCCTGATCCGCGACTCCGACGTCGAGATCGAGGAAGAAGCCGAAGATCTCGTCCGCGAGTTCGAGGCGCGCCTCAAGCAGCGCCGGCTGGGCTCGGTGGTGCGTATCGAGATCGAAGACGACATGCCCGAGGAGCTACGGGCCTTCATCCTGCAGAGCCTGGGCGTCGAACCCGAGGACGTGATCGTGTTCGATGGTCTCCTGGGCCTGGACGAACTCACCCAGCTGATCCCCTCAGACCGCCCCGACCTCAAGTTCAAGCCGTTCGAGCCCCGCTTCCCGGAGCGGATCCGCGACCACGGCGGCGATTGCTTCGCCGCAATCCGCGAGAAGGACATCCTGGTCCACCATCCGTTCGAAAGCTTCGACGTGGTCGTCCAGTTCCTGCGCCAGGCCGCCCGGGACCCGAACGTCCTCGCGATCAAGCAGACTCTCTACCGCACCTCGAAGGACAGTCCGATCGTGGCCGCACTGATCGAGGCGGCGGAGAACGGCAAGAACGTCACCGCGGTCATCGAGATCAAGGCGCGGTTCGACGAGGAGGCCAACCTCAAGTGGGCCCGCGACCTTGAGCGGGCCGGCGTCCACGTCGTCTATGGCTTCATCGAGTACAAGACGCACGCCAAGCTGTCGGTCGTGGTTCGAAAGGAAGGCGAGCAGCTGCGCAGCTACTGCCATTTCGGGACCGGCAACTATCATCCGATCACCGCGCGCATCTACACCGACCTCTCCCTGTTCACGACCGAGCCCCCGTTCGGACGCGATGCGGCGAAGCTGTTCAACTACGTCACCGGCTACGCCCAGCCCGTCGGGCTGGAGCGGCTGTCGTTCTCGCCCATCACCCTGAAGCGCGACCTGCTGCGGATGATCGGTGACGAGGCGCACAACGCTCGCGCCGGCAAGCCGGCCGGCATATGGGCGAAGATGAACTCGCTGGTGGATCCGGAGATCATCGATGCGCTCTACGCCGCCGGTCAGGCTGGCGTGCCCATCGACCTGGTGATCCGAGGCATCTGCTGCCTGCGCCCCGGCCTGCCCGGCCTGTCCGAGAACATCCGGGTCAAGTCGATCGTCGGGCGCTTCCTCGAACACGGGCGCATCGTCGCGTTCGCCAACGGTCACGCGATCCCCTCGCAGCATGCTCGCGTGTTCATGTCCTCGGCGGACTGGATGCCGCGAAACCTGGACCGGCGGGTCGAGGTTATGACCCCGATCGAGAACCCGACAGTGCACCAGCAGGTTCTCCAGCAGATCATGCTCGCCAACCTGAAGGATGAGGCGCAGAGCTGGACCCTGGACGCCGACGGCCGCTATAGGCGTGATCCTGCCTGGGACCACCCGAACGCCTTCTCGGCGCATGAGTATTTCATGACCAATCCCAGCCTTTCCGGTCGCGGGCAGAAAGTGAAGGACATGCCGCGCGCGATCGAAAATGTGGCCTCGCGGGGATAGCGCCGTTCGTCCCGACGGTCGCCAGGCGGCGGTCATCGACGTCGGATCCAACTCCGTTCGCCTGGTGATCTACCGGGTCGACGGGCGCGCGCTCTGGACGATCTACAACGAAAAGGTGGTCGCGGGTCTTGGCAGGGACCTGCCGGCGACGGGCCGCCTCTCGCCGGAAGGCGTAGAGGCCGCGATCGGGGCTCTCCGGCGGTTCCGCGCGGTTCTCGACGGCTGGAAGGCCGACGAAGTGACGACCGCTGCGACGGCCGCGGTGCGCGAGGCGGCGGACGGCCGCGCGTTCCTGAAGCGGGTGCATGACGAGACCGGACTGGATATCCGCATCCTGTCAGGCGAGGAGGAGGCAAGGTACGCCGCGCTCGGCGTGATCTGCGGCCAGCCGGACGCGGAGGGCGTCGTCGGCGACCTCGGCGGTTCGAGCCTGGAACTGGTCCGGCTGAACGGGATGGCCGACGCCGAGGGCGTGACCCTGCCGCTCGGCCCCTTCGCCCTGGGGGCTCCCAAGCCCCTGGTCGCCGACCGTATCCGTCGGCTGGTGGACGACCATCTGTCGCCCCTCGCAAGCCGTTACGCCAGCCCGGAGTTTCACGCCGTCGGGGGCGCGTGGCGAAACCTCGCCCTCCTGCACATGCAGGTCGCGGACTACCCGCTGCACGTGGCCCATCAGTATGAGATCACTCGCGCCGACGCGCTCGAGCTGACACGCTTCGTGCAACGCCAGTCCCGCTCGTCGCTCGAGGGCATCCAGGGCCTCTCCAAGAAGCGCTACGACACCCTGCCCTACTCTGCGCTGGTGCTGGAGCGGGCGATCGAGCGCATGGGGATCCAGCGGCTCGTCATCTCTGCCTATGGGGTCCGCGAAGGCATGCTGCTCGAAGCCATGCCTCCCGAGGTGCGGCAGCTCGATCCGCTGACCGAGGGCTGCGAGGCGCTCACCGCCCAGCGCGGGATTTCGCCGGCCCTTGGTCACGCGCTGGAAGTGTGGCTGGCGCCGATGTTCGAACGGCTACCGCCCCTCTTCGACGGCCGGGACGCCCTCCTGACGTCCGCGGCCTGCCGCCTGGCCGATCTCGGCGCCCGGCTGCACCCCGACCATAGGGCCGACCTCGCGTTCGAACAGGTCCTCAGAGCGCCGCTGGCAGGTCTCAGCCATCCCGAGCGGGCCTTCCTCGCCTGCGTCGCCTTCTCGAGACACTCGGCCGCCAGCCAGCCGCCGGGCGCTGCGGCGCTTAGCCGGATCCTCTCCAACGAGCGGCGCCAGCGCGCGCGGGCCCTGGGCTCAGCCATCCGCCTGGGGTGCGACCTGTCCGGCCACAATCCGCGCCTGCTGGAGATGTCCGCCGTCGCCATCCGCGGCGACCGCCTCGTCCTGTCGGTCCTGGCCGGTTGGGAGGACATGCTTCTGGGCGAGCAGACCGCTCGGCGCGCGCAGGCCCTTGCTCAGGCGCTGAGGCTGAAGCTGGAGTTCGGATGAGGAGTTGGGGGGCGGTCGCCCGTCCCCCCTTCAGTTGGCCTTCGGCAGGACGCGATCCGGGGTGCTGGATCTGAAGCCGGAGGGCAAATGAAGAAGGCGGCGCTCCGGTCACCCGGAACACCGCCCTCTGAACCAGATCCGTTGGGGGACCTGAGCCTTCGAGGTGGAAGCGCCGCATCGTCCTGCTGGTCGCCCAGCCACCGCTGCACCGTCTTCCGTGCCGCCTCCGTCTCGAGGACCCCGGGTCGCCCCGGAACCATCCGATCTGGAGAGCCTCCTGCCCGCCTGCCTCCCGGTCGCCCGGTCAGCCGCGCCGCAGTCCCTCTCGGCAAGTGGAGGTTCACGCGATCCCGCCGCCCCCGCAATGGCCGCTCCGCCGCCACCTGTGGAGCGTCAAGGCAAAGCTCGGTGGGCGAGCTGTGGACAATCCGGGGACCGATCCGGAAAAGCTCTGCAAGTCTGGGGCTTGCCGTTGTCCCCAGGATCCGTCGGTCAGTCGTGCTTGGCCTGACGAGGCGCGCGCCGGACCTCGACGACACGGACCCTGGCGCCATCCAGCACGAGCGCCAGTTCGCCCTTCTTCAGTTTGAGGGCGTCCTCGCCGAAGGCCTCCCGCCGCCAGCCCTTCAGCGCGCCGACATCGGCGTCGTCGTCGTTGGCGATCTGCTCCAGGTCGGAGACCGTCGCGATCAGCTTGGACGCCACCCCGGCCTCCTCGGCCCGCGCCTTCAGCAACACCTTCAGGAGCTCGACGACCGCCCCGGCGGCGGGGGAAGCGTGT
Organism: Phenylobacterium kunshanense; assembly: GCF_003254525.1. Lineage (GTDB taxonomy): Bacteria > Pseudomonadota > Alphaproteobacteria > Caulobacterales > Caulobacteraceae > Phenylobacterium > Phenylobacterium kunshanense. The sequence goes on along the minus strand of NZ_QFYS01000001.1, from coordinate 262,646 downwards.
TGTCGCGTCTTCTCGATCACCGGGGCATAGGCCTCGGGGTCTCTCAGCGCCTCCCGGATGGCGGCGACGAGATCGGGCCCGAAGCGCGAGCCAGAGAAGCCCTTAGGCACCGAGCGCAGCCGATCCAAGCCCTCAGCGTCCGTGGGACCCTGGGTGGCGATCTCGTCGATCGCCTCGTCCTTCAGGATCCGACCGCGCGGCTGGTCACGAAGCTGGGCGGTCCGTTCGCGCCAGGCGGCGACGGCGCGATACACCGCCAGATACTTGGCCGTGTGCCGGCGCGGACGCAGCCGCTTCCAGGCGTTCTCGGGCTCCACATCGTAGTTGGCCGCGTCGGTAAGGTCGGCCATCTCGTCGGTGACCCAGGCCAGGCGCCCTTCCCGCTCCAGACGCTCGCGCAGCATGGGATAAAGCCGCGCCAGATGGGTGACGTCCGCAATGGCGTAGGTGAGCTGGCTGTCGGTCAGCGGCCGGCGGGCCCAGTCGGTGAAGCGGGAACTCTTGTCGAGCTCGATCTTCAGCATCTGCCGCACGAGGGCGTCGTACGCGATCTGCTCGCCGAAGCCCGCCGCCATCCCCGCGATCTGGGTGTCGAACAGGGGCCGGGGCATAGCCTGAAGATTGTTGAAGATCTCGACGTCCTGCCGCGCGGCGTGGAACACCTTGAGGATCTTCGGATCGCGCAGCACGGCCAGGAACGGTTCCAGATCGATTCCGTCCGCGAGCGGATCGATGACGGCCTCGTCGGTCGGGGTCGCGGCCTGGATCAGGCAAAGCTTCGGCCAGTAGGTCGTCTCGCGCATGAACTCGGTGTCGACCGCGACAAAAGGCTGCCCTTTGATCCGGTCGCAGAAGGCTGCGAGTTCCGCTGTGGTAGTGATTGGCGTCATAAATCAGCTATAGCCCCGCGCGCGGCCGACTCTGCAAGGCCGCACGCGCGTCTCTCTGCACTCCAAGTCCGGGTTCGTAAATGTCCGAACGGCCAAACGGTCTCACCTACGCCCAGGCGGGGGTCTCAATCGACGCCGGCAATGAGCTGGTCGAACGCATCAAGCCGCTCGCGAAGTCGACCCGGCGCTCCGGGTCCGAGCCGTCGCTCGGCGGCTTCGGCGCCCTGTTCGACCTGAAGGCCGCCGGCTACGACGACCCGCTGCTGGTGACGACGACCGACGGCGTCGGCACGAAGCTGAAGGTCGCCATCGAGACGGGCATCCACGACACGGTGGGCATCGATCTCGTCGGCATGTGCGTGAACGACCTGCTGGCCCAGGGCGCCGAGCCGCTGATGTTCCTGGACTACTACGCCACCGGAAAGCTGGACGTGGAGGCCGCGGCTGCGGTCGTGTCCGGCATCGCCGAGGGCTGCCGCCAGGCGAACTGCGCCCTGGTCGGCGGCGAGACGGCTGAAATGCCCGGCATGTACGCCGAGGGCGACTACGACATGGCCGGCTTCTGCGTCGGCGCTGTCGACCGCGACAAGGTGCTGCCCCGCCTGGGAGACCAGAAGGCCGGCGACCTGCTCATCGGGATCGGCTCATCCGGGCCGCACTCCAACGGCTATTCGCTGATCCGCCGCGTCGTCGAGCGCTCCGGCCTCGCATGGGACGCCCCTGCGCCCTTCGCCGAAGATCGAACGCTCGCCCAGGCCTTGCTGGAGCCGACCCGCATCTACATCCGCTCCGTGCTGCCCCACCTGAAGGCCGGGCGCGTGAAGGGCCTCGCCCACATCACCGGCGGCGGCCTGATCGAGAACCCGCCGCGCGCCATCGCAGGAGGCCTCGTCCCGCAGTTCGACTGGAACGCCTGGACCATGCCGCCGGTGTTCCAATGGCTGCAGGAAGCGGGCGGGATCGCCGAACATGAGATGCGGCGCACCTTCAACTGCGGCGTGGGCCTTGTATTGATTGTCGAGCCTCACGATCTGCCGGACGTTCTGGAAGGTCTCGTCCAAGACGGCGAGGACGCGTTCGTGATGGGCGAGCTCGCGGCCGGCTGACCGCAACCTCCTCGCGTCGCGCGGCGTTCGGGCAGGACCTCCGCGCGTCACGAGGTTCCGCGTGCACTACGCTTTTCTGCTTATCCCGGCCCTATTGCTGGGCGCTTGCGCGACGCCGGGACGCCAGTCCGGCTATCTGTCCAGCTACGAGGGACTCGAACTCAAGGACGGCGCCCTGCGCACGAGTGTGGCGCGCCGGAGCGACCAGGCTAGCCTCGCCGCCGTATCGCGCATCACGATCGAGCCGACCCAGCTGCTAACCGGCAAGAGCGCCGCATGGCTCTCCGAGGCCGAACGTGAGGGTCTACTACGCGAAGTCGACGCGCAGCTCTGCTTCGAACTCACCGAGCGGTTCGCTCTGGCCTCGCCCGGCGAGACGGCGGACGCACGCGTGCGCGCTGTCGTTTCGCGGGTCGAACCCACCGGACGCGCGGCCTCGGCCATCTCAGCCGCCAGCGGCTTCTTCATACCCGGGCCGATCGGCATTCGCGTGCCGGGCACGGTAGGCGGGCTGGGCGCCGAAGCCGAGATGATCACGGCTGACGGCAAACAAGCGGCGGCCGTCGTCTGGAACCGCAACGCCACGCCGATCGGGACCGACGATCCCTCGCTCAGCCGCATCGGGGACGCCCTGCAGTTCGCCGAGCCATTCGGCGATGCGGTGGGCGCGGCGATGACGCCGAAGGATCGTGAGGACCGGAAGATCGAAGACCCCGATCCCTGCGCCCAGTACGGCCCGCGCTTCCGGCCCGAGGGCTGGCTGGCCTCGTTCGCCACGGGTCTCTACATCCCCCAGGCAAGCGCTGCGAAGGGCAAGAAGGCGGAGGGCGAGGAGACCAAATGAACGCTCGCCAGATCGCGGTGATCGCCGCCGTCGTCTTTGCAGTCCTGTCGCCGATCATCCAGGCGTTCGGGAACATCGGCCTGAGCGCCTCAGAATTTTCCAGAAGCGGCGACCAGACCCTCCGCGCCGCCGGCTACGCCTTCTCGATCTGGAGCCTGATCTACGCCGGGCTCATGGCATTTGCGGTCTGGCAGGCGGCGCCACGCAATCGCGACGCCCCGCTGACGAGTCGGCTCGGCTGGCCGGCCACCGCCGCCATCGTAGGTATCGGCCTGTGGATCTGGGCGTCGGCGCTGGATGCGCGCTGGGCCACCGTCGCGATCATCGTCGTGTCGGCCGTCGTCCTGATCAGCGGCCTGCTCGCGGCCAGACGATACGATACCGGAGCCTTGCTGGACTGGCTCCTGGCCTGGTGGCCCCTGGGCCTTCTTGCGGGCTGGCTGACCATCGCCTCTGCGCTGAACATCCTCACCGTCCTGACGGCGGAGGGGTACATAACCCCGGCCTCGGCGCTACCCGCCGCCGGCCTCGGGATCCTTGCCGTATCCGGGGTGACCCTGGCCATCCTCAAGATCTCGCGACTGATCGCCTATGGGGTTCCCGTCGCGTGGGGCCTGGTGGCCGTGTGGGTCGCCGAGAAGGGCGACCAGCCGCTGGTCGCCGCCGCCGCGCTCGCCGCCGCGATTGTCATCGGCCTCTTCGCGGCCTGGCTCGCCCGGTCTCGCGCGCCGGCCTCCTGACCCCTGGCCTCAGCGCAGTCCGGCGTTGATCCGGTCCAGCGCCGCCTGCCCCGGCACGAGTTCTGCCTCCCCGAGCTGGTTCAGCGGCGTGTCGACGGTGCCGATAGATTCGTGCAGGTCGCCCGCATCCGGATCGACATAGAGCAGCCCGGTGACGATCTGTCCCCTCGCCTGCCGGGCCTGGAGATAGCCCAGGGCCTGCGCACGGCTGTTCGGGTTGTAGAGCTCGTTCAGCTTGTGCAGCGACAGGATCGAGCCGTCATGCTGCTGCACTCGGACCGTCTCCCCCGGCTTGTAGTCGACGTGGATCGGGTCGCGCGGGGTGATGACATCGAGCCGGTTCACCGCCTCGTTGTGCTCGCGCACATAGTCGTAGCTCTTGGTCGAGCCGTTGTGGTTGTTGAACTGCACGCACGGGCTCACGCAGTCGATGAACGCCGCGCCCTTGTGCGCCAGGCCCGCCTTGATCAGCGGAACCAGTTGCGCCTTGTCGCCCGAAAAACTCCGTCCGACGAAGGTGGCGCCCATCTGCAGGGCCAGGCTGACCATGTCGATGCCGGCGTCGTGGTTCACGACGCCCTTCTTCGACTTCGAGCCCTTGTCCGACGTGGCCGAGAACTGGCCCTTCGTCAGGCCGTACACTCCGTTGTTCTCGACGATGTAGAGCATGTTCACGCCGCGCCGGATGGCGTGGGCGAACTGGCCGAGGCCGATGGACGCCGAGTCCCCGTCGCCCGAAACGCCCAGGTAGATCAGGTCTCGGTTGGCGAGGTTCGCGCCGGTCAGAACGGACGGCATCCGGCCGTGGACGGTGTTGAACCCGTGACTGTTGCCCAGGAAGTAGTCCGGCGTCTTCGACGAGCAGCCGATACCCGACAGCTTGGCCACCCGATGCGGCGGCAACTCCAGCTCGAAACAGGCCTGGATGATCGCTGCGGAGATGCTGTCGTGGCCGCAGCCCGCACACAGCGTCGAGACCGAACCTTCGTAGTCGCGGCGCGTATAGCCGAGACTGTTGGTAGGCAGCTTCGGGTGATGGAGCTGGGGCTTCAGGATGTAGGTCATTCCGCCGCCTCGATCTGGCCCAGCGCCATCCGCTGGGCGATGGCGCCCGCGATGAAGCGCGCGGTGATGGGGGTGCCGTCGTAGTGGAGGACCGGCTCCAGCTTTGCAGGGTTCACGTCACCCTCGTTTACGATCAGGGTGCGAAGCTGGGCGTCGCGGTTCTGCTCGACCACGAAAACGCGCTCGTGCGCCGCAATGAACTCGTAGACGAGATCCGGGAACGGGAAGGCCCGCACCTGCAGCGCGTCGAGCCGGCGCCCTTGCGCTTCCAGCATCTCCAGCGCCTCGTCCATCGCCGGGGTGGTGGAGCCGAAATAGATCACCCCGTCCTTGGTCTTGCCCTTGGCCGGCTTCAGCACCGGCTGCGGCACGAGCGATTTGGCTGTCTCGAACTTCCGGAGCAGCCGCTCCATGTTGTCGACGTAGACCGCGCCTTCCTCGGAGTAGCGCGCGTACGGGTTCCGGGAGGTGCCGCGGGTGAAGTAGCCGCCCTTGGTCGGGTGCGTCCCTGGATAGGTCCTGTACGGAATTCCGTCGCCATCGACCTCTTTGTATCGGCCGAAGTCGGCGCCCGCCTCGAGCATCTCGGCGGTCATCACCTTGCCCCGGTCCAGCTTGCGGCTGTCGTCCCAGGAGAACGGCTTGGTGAGCCACTCCTGCATGCCGATATCGAGGTCGAGCATCACGAAGACGGTCGTCTGCAGGCGGTCGGCGAGGTCGAAGGCCTGGGCGCCCATCTCGAAGCAGTCGCCGGGGTCGGCCGGCAGCAGCATCACATGCTTGGTGTCGCCATGACCGGCGTAGGCGGCGGCCAGCAGGTCCGCCTGCTGGGTGCGCGTCGGCATGCCCGTGGACGGTCCGCCCCGCTGCACGTCGAAGATCACCGCCGGGATCTCGGCGAAATAGCTGAGCCCGATGAACTCGGTCATCAGCGACACGCCTGGCCCAGAGGTGGCCGTGAAGGCGCGGCAGCCGTTCCAGCCCGCGCCGACGACCATGCCGATGGAAGCGATCTCGTCTTCGGCCTGGATGATGGCGTAGCGCGACTTTCCAGTCTCAGGATCCTCGCGCAACTCGCCGCAATAACTCATGAAAGCTTCCGCCAGTGAGGTCGACGGCGTGATCGGGTACCAGGCGCATACCGTGGCGCCGCCGTAGACTGCGCCCAAGCCCGCGGCCTGGTTGCCTTCCACATAGATCCGGTCGCCCACCCCGTCCGAGCGCCGTACCTGCAGCGGCAGCGGCGAGAGGTGCTTGAGGGCATAGGCGTAGCCCATGTGCAGGGCCTCGACGTTGGCCCTGATCAGCCGGTCCTTGCCGGCGAAATCCTCGGCCAGCAGCGCCTCGATCACATCGGTGTCCATGCCAAGAAGCGCCGCCAAGGCTCCGACATAGATGGTGTTCTTGAAGAGCTGGCGTTCGCGCGGAAGCTCATAGGCCTCGTTGCACATGGCCGTCAGCGGCACACCGATGACCGTGATGTCGTCGCGGAACTTGGATCCCGGAAGAGGTTTGGTGGAGTCGTAGAAGAGGAACCCGCCGCTCTCGATCTCGGCCACGTCGCGGTCCCAGGTCTGCGGGTTCATCGCGACCATCAGGTCCACCCCGCCCCTGCGGCCGAGATAGCCCGCCTCGGTGATGCGCACCTCGTACCAGGTCGGCAGTCCCTGGATGTTCGACGGGAAGATATTCCGGGCCGCGACCGGCACGCCCATCCGGATCACGGAGCGGGCGAAGAGACCATTCGCACTCGCCGATCCCGAACCGTTCACATTGGCGAACTTGACGACGAAGTCGTTGATCCGGGGCTTGCCCGCCTGGGCCTTCAGCGTGTCAGGCATTGCGGCCCCGCGTGCGTCATCTCGAGGAAGAACTTCTGCATGTCCCAGGCGCCGGTCGGGCACCGCTCGGCGCACAGGCCGCAGTGAAGGCAGACGTCCTCGTCCTTGGCCATCACGCGGCCGGTGGCCAGACGCCCCGAGACGTAGAGATCCTGGGTCAGGTTCTGGGCCGGCGCCTTCAGCCGGTCACGGAGGTCCCCCTCCTCGCCGTCGTCGGTGAAGGTGATGCAGTCCATCGGACAGATGTCGACGCACGCATCGCACTCGATGCAGAGCTTGTCGGTGAAGACGGTCTGCACATCGCAGTTCAGGCACCGCTGGGCCTCCCGCAGCGCCAGCTCCCGGTCGAAGCCGAGTTCCACCTCCAACCGCACGTCTCGCAGCGCCTCGGCCTTCTCGCGCATCGGCACCCGGTGGCGCATGTCGTTGGAGATGTCGTTGTCGTAGCTCCACTCGTGGATGCCCATCTTCTGGCTGACCAGCGTCACGCCGGGCCTCGGACGCTCCGCAACGTCCTCCCCGTGGCAGAACTTGTGGATGGAGACCGCCGCCTCGTGCCCGTGGGCCACCGCCCAGATGATGTTCTTGGGCCCGAACGCCGCGTCCCCACCGAAGAAGACGTTCGGAAGCGTCGACTGGAACGTGATGGGATCGACCTTCGGCATATGCCAGTCGTCGAACTCCAGGCCGATGTCGTCCTCGATCCAGGGGAAGGCGTTCTCCTGCCCGACGGCCACCAGCACATCGTCGCATTCGTAGTGTTCGTCGGGCTCGCCGGACGGCACGAGCCTGCGTCGGCCGCGCGCGTCGTATTCCGCGGCCACCACCTCGAAGAGGACCCCGGTGAGCCGGCCGTTCTCGTGGGTGAAGGCCTTCGGAACCCGGTAGTTGAGGATCGGGATGTCCTCGTGCAGCGCGTCTTCCTTCTCCCAGGGCGAGGCCTTCATCTCCTCGAACCCCGACCGCACGATCACCTTGACGTCCTCGCCGCCGAGGCGGCGCGACGTGCGGCAGCAGTCCATGGCGGTGTTGCCGCCGCCCAGGACGATCACCCGTCGCCCGATCCTGTCCACGTGCCCGAACGACACGTTGGCCAACCAGTCGATGCCGATGTGGATATTGGCGGCGGCCTCCTGCCGGCCCGGCAAGTCAAGGTCCCGGCCGCGCGGCGCGCCGGAGCCCACGAAAACGGCGTCGTAGCCTTCGGCGACCAGCGCCTTGAGACTGTCCACCCGCTGTCCCAGCCGCAATTCGATGCCCCCGAGGCGGGTGACGTATCCGACCTCCTCGTCGATCACCTCCTCCGGCAGCCGGAAGCGGGGAATCTGGCTGCGGATGAAACCGCCGGCCTTCGCTTCTGCATCGTAGAGCACGAGATCGTAGCCGAGCATCGCCAGGTCCCGAGCCACGGTCAATGAGGCCGGGCCGGCCCCCACCAGGGCCACCCGCTTGCCGTTGCGCGCCGTCGCCGGCTCGGGCATGCGCGAGACCACCTCGCCCTTGTTATCCGCGGCCACGCGCTTCAGCCGGCAGATCGCCACTGGCTCGTCCTCGACGCGCCCGCGTCGACAGGCCGGCTCGCAAGGCCGGTCGCATGTGCGACCCAGCACGCCGGGGAAGACGTTGGATTTCCAGTTGACCAGGTAGGCGTCGCCATAGCGCCCGTCGGCGATCAGCCGGATGTATTCAGGAACCGGCGTATGGGCGGGACAGGCCCACTGGCAGTCTACGACCTTATGAAAATAGTCGGACTCAAGCTTACCCGTGCGCTGCAAAACTCGCTTCCTTCCCGGGACGCTCTACTCCCGGGGCCTGGAAGACGAACCCTGCCCGCGGCAGAGTTGGCCCCGCGCCCCGACGCGGCGTTCATCTGAGAACGGTACGACCGGTACGCTGGGGAAGCCAACCGATTCCTGATCGCGGTTCACTGAAATCAATTGCAGCAACTTCGCGGGCCATCACCCCATCAGGCGTCGTTCGGCACGATCCCTCCAACGCAACTGTGAACAGCGGGCCGACGATTGCACGCAAACACGCCTTGGCGGACGTCACAGGTAAATGATACCTTAATCGACGGGAGAGGCCCCCGCCGTGCGGGGAGACTGGGAGAAGCCTTCATGGACATGCCGACCGAACGCGTGCCCGAGACCGCGACCCCTTCGTTCGACGACGTCGCGGCCAGCGCGATGCCGCTGGACCCGGCCGAGGCGTTCGACCTGCACCGCGCGATCAACGAGCGCCGGGCCCAGGTGGAGAACGCCGAGATGCTGCGCCGGCTTCGCTCTCTCTGAGCGCACCGAGGCGAGATATTTCGCACGTCTGAAATCGGGTTTAGCTCGGTCACGAGCCGCCGCTGCTGCGCGCGCGAATGTCGGGACATGCCTCGATACGAAAACGGCGTCACCCCGGAGAGGATGACGCCGTTCGGATATCTGTTGCGAGGGGTCGCGCCTACCCGGTGTAGCCTTCCGGCAGGTCGTCTTCCTTCAGCAGCTCGTCCTTCGACACGGCCTTCTCCTCGACCTTCGCCTTGGACAGGATCAGGTCGACGACTTTGTCCTCGAAGATCGGGGCGCGAAGCTGCGCCTGGGCGTTCGGGTTCTCGCGCAGCAGGTTGAACACCTGCTGGGCCTGCGGACCGTACTTGCGCGCTTCCGCCAGGATCGCCTGGCTCAGCTCCTGCTCGGTCACCGTCACATTGGCGCCCCGACCGATCTCGGCCAGCACGAGGCCCAGGCGGACCCGGCGCTCGGCGATCTTGCGGTATTCCTTCTCAAGCTGCTCTTCGGACTTGTCCTTGTCCTCGGGCGGCAGCGAGCCGGCTTCCTTGTCCTGCTGCACCTGCTGCCAGATCGAGCCGAACTCGGCCTCGACCATCTTCGGCGGCAGCGGGAAGTCGTGCTTGGTGTCCAGCTGGTCCAGCAGCGCGCGCTTCAGCTTGAAACGCGACGCGCCAGCGTACTGCTGTTCGAGGTTGCCCTTCACCAGGTCCTTCAGGGCCTGGAGACTCTCGAGGCCCAGCCGCTTGGCGAACTCGTCGTCGGCGGGCGCGTCCACGGGGGCGCGGACTTCCTTCACCTTGGTCTCGAACTCGGCGTCCTTACCGGCCAGGTGAGCGGCCTGGTATTCGGCCGGGAACGTCACCTTAACGGTCACGTCACTGTCGGGCTTGGCGCCGACGAGCTGCTCTTCGAACCCGGGGATGAACTGGCCGGAGCCCAGGACCAGCTCCACGTCGTTGGCCGTCCCGCCCTCGAAGGCCTCGCCATCCACGCGGCCGATGAAGTCGATGACCACCTGATCGCCGTCCTTGGCCTTGACCGTTTTGCCCGTGCGGGGCTCGAAGGTGCGGTTCTGCTTGGCGAGGTCGGCGACCGCCTCGTCCACCTCGGCGTCGGTCGGCTCGTAGACCGGCTTCTCGAGCGAGAGCGTCGCCGCATCCACCGGCTCGAACTCGGGCATCAGATCGACGGCCAGCTCAAAGGCCAGGTCGGCCTTGCCGTCCATCACGGCCTCGATGTCGCCTTCCGGCGTGAGGTTCGGATCGCCAGCGGGGCGCAGCTTGTTGTCGTCCAGCACCTTCTGGGTGCTTTCGGTCAGGGCCTGCTGAACCACTTCGCTCATCAGCGCCTTGCCGTAGAGGCGGCGCACGTGGGCCGCGGGCACCTTGCCGGGGCGGAAGCCCTTCACGTTGAGGGTCGGGGCGATTTCCTTGATCCGCGCCTCAAGACGTTCGGCCAGCTCCGCGACGGGGACCGTGACGCCGTAGACCCGGCTCAGACCTTCGCCAGACTTCTCAACGATTTGCAGCGACATTTTCTAGTTTCCCGGACCCGGCGCGCGATGCGCTTCGTCCGCCTCTGACGTCAAACGGGGAAGGCCGCCGGACAGGGCCCGGCGGCGCGAAGCGGCCCTTATGTCACGGTCGGCCGGCCCGTCCAAGCCCCTCCCTCTTGACGCGGGACGTCGGGGCCGCGATGGCAGGATCGCTGCGTGCGGATGTGGCGGAATTGGTAGACGCACTGGATTTAGGTTCCAGCGCCGCGAGGCGTGGAGGTTCGACTCCTCTCATCCGCACCAGCCGGCCTCTGGCGGCGTGACAGCCGGCGCGACGCCGGGCAGAAGACGGCAATGCCGAGCGGCGTCGTCTTCGTTCACAACAACTTCCCGGCCCAGTTCGCCGACCTGGCGCGTACGCTGGTCGCGCGCGGCGTTCCCTGCGCCGCCATCGGCCAGCAGCACGCCGCGGTGCTGCCGGGGGTCCGCACGGCCCGCTACCGCCTGACCCGCGGCACGACGGAGGGAATCTATCCGCTGGCGGTGCGCGCCGAGGCCGATCTCATCCGCGCACGCCATGCACTGGATGCGGCGCGGGCCCTGAAGGACGAGGGATGGGATCCGCAGGTCATCGTCGGCCATCCCGGTTGGGGTGAGATGAGCTTCCTGGCCGACCTCTGGCCCGCTGCGAAGCGGGTCGCCTTCGCCGAGTTCTACTACCACGGGCGCGGCTACGACGTGGGCTTCGACACCGAGTTCTTCCCTTTCGAGCCGGAAGCGGTCTTCCGGGCCCAGGCCAAGAACGCGGTGATGGCCCTCGCCTATGCCGAGGCGGACGCGATCGTCGCGCCCACCGCCTTCCAGGCCGGCGCCCTGCCCCCCGCCTTTCGCGCCATCGCGCAAGTGATCCACGAAGGCGTCGACACGGAGGCGATCCGGCCCGGGCAGGCCGAGCCGTTCGTGGTCGACGAGACCCGGACCATCCTGCCGGGGACGCCCGTGATCACGCACGTGAACAACCATATGGAGCCCCTGCGCGGCCTCCACATCCTGGCCCGCGCCCTACCCCGGTTGCTGGCCGAGATTCCGGACGCCCAGATCATCCTGATCGGCGACCCTCGGAAGCAGGCCTACGGCGGCGCGCCTCCCGGGGGCGGAACCTGGCAGGATGTATGCTTCGAAGGCGTTGCGATCGATCCCGCGCGGGTCCACTTCCTGGGGCGCGTCCCCCATGACCGCATGCTCGCGGCGCTCCGCCTGAGCACGGCGCATGTCTACTACACCTATCCGTTCGTGCTCTCGTGGTCGCTGGCGGAGGCCATGGCCAGCGGATGCTATGTGATCGGCTCGGACACGCCGCCCCTGCACGACGCGATCGAGGACGGCGTGAACGGCCGGCTCCTGCCCTTCTTCGACGTCGAGGCGCTTTCCGACGCGCTGATCGCGGCCTGCCGGGATCCTGCCTCGGTCGCACCCATGCGCGCCGCGGCCCGGGACACGGCGATCGACAAGTTCGACCGGGCGAAGGGACGTGAGGCCTGGATCTCCCTGCTGCGGGAGATGGGGCTCGACATCCCGGCCGCCTAGCCGCAGCGGACTTCCCTGATCAGCCCCGTCGCCGCGTCGAAGAAGAAGTTCAGTCGGTTCTCGTTGAAATCCATCGTGACCGGACAGGTGGTGCAGGCCACGCGCTGGAGCTCAGGCCGCACCGGGACGGGGACTTCGCTCCTCGGCCTCCCGACGAGATGTTGATGGGCCTTCGCGCCGCAGGTGTCTGGCTCCGGCGGAGGGGCGGATGCGACCGGCGGCGGCGGCGCGGATGGCGGCGCCGGGGCAGGGTCAGGCGCCGGGGTGGAACAGGCGCCCAGCACCAGGAACGCCGCCAGGATCGATCGCCTCATCCCTGTTTCTCCCAGCCGCGCGCCTGCTGTTTCCAGTACGAGACGGGATGACCGCTCGACCTGGCGGCCCGATATTGCCCGCGGGCATTCTGCAGCTGCGCCTCGTCGGCCCCGTCGAACAGGACGATGCAGCGCTGGTAGCCGTTCAGATCTCCAGGCTCTGCGCCGTCGACCAGGAACAACGCGTCCGCGCCGTTCGGGTTGTCCGCGCCCGTAGTCAGAAGCACCGGCTGACGACTGGCGCCAGGCTCATCAGCACGCGCATGCGGCAGGAAGCTGTCGTCGCGGTAGCTCCAGAGCCAACCGTCCAGGTGCTCGATCCGCTCGCTCGCCGAAGACCGCACGATGGCCTTCCAACCCCGCTGCAGCGTCTTCTCCAGCAGTTCGGGCAAGGCCTGATCCAGCCCGGTCCGCTCCAGGTGGTAGAACCAGACCTCACATGGCGTGTCAGCCATCGGTGGGCTCCAACCGCATGGAAAGGCCCTGGATCGCGTTGGCGACCGCTTCAGCGTGGGTCAGCATGGCCAGATGATGCAGCGGAAGCCGCACCACGGGCCAGCCCTTGCGGCCGGCGATCTGCGCCTCTTCGATGTAGGCGCCGCTGAGCTGGAGATAGGCGGCCGGGACGGACAAAGGCAGCTCGGGCGCCAGCTCCTCGAAGTAGCCGACGGGGATCGGCTCAAGCTCGTCTATCAAAGCCGTCCGCTGGACAAAGTCTGGGATCAGTCGTTCCAACGCGCCTGGAGGCCACCAGCGGTCCCACGATGGCAGCCGCCCCGCCTCGGCGCCGGCCCGCAGCTGGCTGGCGAGCTGCGGGGGCGCGGTATCGAACCAGGACAGACCCGGATGCGGCAGGATCGCGTCGCAGTAGATCACTCCCTGCAGCACGCCCTTGGCCAGCGCCGCGACCGACGGGATCAGCGCACCCGCCCCACTGTGGGCGACGACGATCGCCGGACCGCCCGCGGCGAGCGTCGCGCCCATGCTGTTCGCGAGCGCGGCATAGCAGTCTTCCCCCAGCGTCGAGAGGCGCGGCCAGGCCGGCGCCTCGACCGCCCGCCCCTGCGCCGCCAGCGCAGCCGCCACCGGTCGCCACGAGAGCGGTCCGAGCAACGGGCTGTGCAGGAGAACGAGGCGCGCGGTCATGGTCGCGGACGTCAGTCCTCGTACTTGTCCTGCACCATCCGGTTCAGGAGCCGCACGCCATAGCCGGTGGCGCCCTCAGGGAGGGTCGGCACGCTCGACGGCTTCTTCCAGGCGGTCGAGGCGATGTCCAGGTGCGCCCAGGGCAGGCCGTTGACGAACTTCTGTAGGAACAACGCCGCGGTGATCGAGCCGCCGGGACGCCCGCCTGTGTTCTTCACATCGGCGATCACCGAGTCGATCTGCTTGTTGTAGGCCTCGGGCATCGGCAGCCGCCACAGGGGCTCGCCCTCCTTTTCCGATGCGGCCAGCAGGTTCCCCGCCAGCTCGTCATTGTTGGAGAAACAGCCGGCGTAGTCGTTGCCGAGCGATATGATGATCGCGCCGGTCAGCGTCGCGAGGTCGACCATGATCTTCGGCTTGAAGCGGTCCTGGCAGTACCAGAGCGCATCGGCGAGCACGAGCCGGCCTTCCGCGTCGGTATTGATCACCTCGATGGTCTGGCCGGACATGGACGTCACCACGTCACCGGGGCGCTGGGCGTTCCCGTCCGGCATGTTCTCTACGAGACCCAGGATACCGATGGCGTTCACCTTGGCCTTGCGGGCGGCCAGAACGTACATCAGCCCCGCGACGGCGCCCGCGCCGCCCATGTCCCACTTCATGTCTTCCATGCCGTCGGCAGGCTTGAGCGAGATGCCTCCGGTGTCGAAGCAGACACCCTTGCCGACGAAGGCCACCGGCTGCGCCGCCTTGTCGGCCGCGCCCAGCCACTTGATCACCACAAGCTGGCTCTCGCGAATGCTGCCCTGTCCGACGCCGAGGAGAGAGCCCATGCCGAGGGCCTTCATCTCAGCCTCGCCGAGGATCTCGATCTCGAGGCCCAGCCGCTCCAGTTCCTTCACGCGACGCGCGAACTCGACGGGGTAGAGCACGTTCGCTGGCTCGGACACCAGGTCGCGGCTGAAGCTGACCGCGTCCGCCAGGGCCGCCAGCGGCGGGAAGGTTGCGAGCGCGGAGTCCGGGTCGTCGGACACGACCTCGGTCTTCACGATCGACGGCTTCTTGTCGGCCGCTTCCTTGGTCCGATACTTGTCGAAGCGATAGCTCGCCAGGCGCACGCCCAACGCCGCACGCGCCGCCATCTCGGCGCCGGCGACGCCCTCGATGCGCAGCACCTCGAGGCCCGAGGCCTTCACGGCCGCATAGGCCGACGCCGCCGCATGTTCGGCGCCCAGCGCGTCGAAGGCTTCCCGCTTCCCGGCGCCGACCAGCACCAGGCGGCCCACGTCCACGCCCTGCGGCGCCAAGATGTCCAGGGTCTGCCCCTTGGCGCCCGTGAAGCGGCTGGCCGCCACCGCCTGCGCCAGCGCGCCCTCGTGCGCCTCCCCTTCGAAGACGATGCGGGCGAGCGCGGCCTTCGCGGGAAGCGCCGCGCTGGCGGCGACGAATTGGATATCCATCGATACTCTCTCTTGAAGCTCTGGCGTAGCCGTCCGGCGTGCGGTTGCCGGGACCGGCGACGCATGGTTTAGAACAGCTCCGCGGCCGGGGCGCGTCTAAATCTCCGGGCTAGCTGCTTTTCGCAAGACTGATGCGCCTGATCGACCGCTACCTGCTGCGCCAGCTCACAGGGCCGGTGGCCCTGGCCACCCTGGCGCTGACGGCGGTCGCCCTGCTGTCCCAGAGCCTCGCGGGTCTCGACCTGATCGTGAACCAGCGCCAGAGCGCGCTCGTGTTCCTGAAGGTGACGCTGCTCTACATGCCGCAGCTCATCAACCTGATCCTCCCCGTCGCGGTGTTCGTGGCCGCCCTGGTCGCACTCAACCGCCTGCACACCGAGCAGGAGATCGTCGTCTGCTTCGCGGGCGGGATGAGCCGGTGGCGGGTGATCTCGCCGGCGATCCGGCTCGCCTGCACCGTGGCCTTCCTGGCCCTGCTCATGAACCTCTTCGTGCAGCCGGCCGCATTCCGCACGCTGCGCCAGGAGCTGTTCGAGGTCAGGACCGACCTCGCCGCCACCCTGGTCCGCGAGGGCGAGTTCACCGAGCCGGCGCCCGGGCTCACGGTCTATGCGCAGAGCGTCGACGGCCAGGGCAACCTGCAGAACCTGTTCATCCACCAGGTGAAGCCGGACGGCGCGACGACGACCTACACCGCCGAGAAGGGCCGCGTCGGAAGGGCTCAAGGCCGGCCGGTGCTGTTCATGACCAACGGTTCGAACCAGGAATTCTCCAGCCGGGGTGTGCTCAACTATCTGACCTTCGAGGAATACATCTTCGACCTCTCGCCCATGGCCAACTCGGACGAGCTGATCCACTTCAAGCCGTCGGACCGCTGGCTGCACGAGCTGTTCTTCCCCGACCTCCAGCAGGACTGGGAACGCCGGAACCGTCTCGAACTGCTGGCGGAGGGGCACGCCCGTATCGCCTCCCCGCTCTACAACATCGCCTTCATGTCGCTGGCGCTCGCCGCCATCATCGGCGGCGGTTTCTCGCGCCTGGGCTATGGGCGGCGGATCGCCATCATGGGCGCCGCCGCCGCGGGCGTCCGGCTGGTCGGCTTCCTGGTGCAGTCGGCCTGCGAGGACAGCGCCTGGCTGAACGTGCTGCAATACGCCGTGCCCCTGGGTGCGGTATGGGCCGGCATGGCGATGATCTTCCGCCAGAAGGTGGGCCGGCGCATCCCCATGAGCCGCCGCCCTTCCCGGCCGCCCGCAGGCGCGGCGGCATGATGGGCCTCGGTCGCATCGAGCGCTACGTCGCGGGCTACGTCCTGCTGGGCGTCGCCACGTCGCTCGCCATCCTGTCGTCCGTGGTGCTGCTGATTCAGTTCGTGGAGCTGACCAGCCAGGTCGGGACCCGCGCCGACGTGGGCGCCGACAGCATCTTCCAGCTCACCCTCCTGCGTCTGCCGTCACTGATGCAGATCCTCCTGCCGTTCTGCTTCCTGTTCGGCTGCATGGGCGCGTTCGTGGGCCTGAACCGTCGCAGCGAGCTCGTCGCGATGCGTGCCGCCGGCGTGTCGGCCTGGCGGTTCATCCTGCCCTCCGCCGCCGCTGCTTTCGTGTTGGGGATTCTTGCGGTCGGGGGGCTCAACCCGCTCTCCGCTGCGCTCAACGCCCGCTTCGAAGCCCAGCGCGCGCGCCTCATGGAGAACTACCTGGGGGACCAGCCCCAGGACATCTGGCTGCGGCAGGGCGACGACACGAGCCAGATCGTGATCCATGCCCGGGACCGGGACCTCCAGGGCAGCGTGCCGACCCTCAAGGGCGTGTCGCTGTTCATCTACGAGAAGAACCCCTCGGGCCGCCTGGAATTCCGGCGGCGGCTGGAAGCGGCCGAGGCGACGCTGATGCCGGGGTTCTGGCGCCTGAAGGACGTCCGGGAGGCGTCTGCCGGCGATTCGTCGATTCGCTCCGCGACGCTTTCGATCCGCTCCACGCTCGACGCCGAGGCGGCGATGGAGAGCCTCGCTTCGCCTGAAGCGATCGCCTTCTGGCGTCTTCCGCGGGCGATCCGCCTCACGGAGCAAGCGGGCTTCTCCGGGTCGGGCTACCGGCTACGGCTGCACCAGCTTCTGGCCACGCCGCTGCTGTTCGCCGCCATGTCCATCCTGGCGGCGGCCTTCTCGCTCCGTCTTGCCCGCCTGGGCGGACTGGCAGGCCTCGCGGGGGCCGGCGTGGCGCTCGGCTTCGTGATGTTCTTCCTCAACCAGTTCGCCGGCGCGCTGGCCAAGGCCGACATCATCCCGCTGTTCGCCGCTGCCTGGGCGCCTGCGGTGGTGGCCCTGCTCTTCGGGATCACCCTCCTCTGCTATACCGAAGACGGTTGAATCGCCGGCCTGCAGCGCTATGCATCGCAGGCCTGAACAAGAAATCGGCGCACTGTCGCCGCACCTGCCGCCGTTAGGGGATCGAGAAGGTTGATGAGTCCGCGTCGGCGACCGCCGCGATCCGCAGGCAAGCGCGCACTCCTGGCAGGCGCTGCTCTGGCGCTCCTTTGCGCCACACAGGCTCTCGCCCAGCCGGGCCAGCCGGCGGCGACGCCCGACGGGCTGCAGCCCGACGAAATGTACATGGAGGCCGACGAGGTCATCCGCGAGGATGACGCCGGGATCACGACCGCCCAGGGCAACATCGAGATCCGCTATGACGGCCGCACCCTGCGCGCCAACAAGCTCGTCTACAACGACCAGACGGGCGTGATCCGCGCCTATGGCGACATCACCGTCGTGAATTCCGACGGCACCTTCGAATTCGCCCAGGAGATGGTGCTCGACGACAAGATGCGCGCGGGCGTGGCTCTCGGCTTTTCGGCCCGCCTGCAGGAGAACGTGAAGATCGCCGCGGCCAGCGTCGCCCGCCGCAGCGAGACGATCGAGGAACTGAACAAGGCGATCTACACCCCCTGCGAGACCTGCGCGGCGGATGGTTCGCCCAAGACCCCGACCTGGTCCGTCGCGGCCGAGCGCGTGGTGCGCGATAAGAAGCGGCGCATCGTCTACTATCGCAACGCCCGCTTCCGACTGTTCGGCGTTTCTGTCGCCTACCTGCCGGTGTTCTGGCACGCCGACCCGGCCGCTGATCGCTCGTCCGGATTCCTCGTGCCCAAGGCTTCGGTTTCGGATCGTCGTGGCCTGTCGTACGAGCAGCCCTACTACTGGGTCGTCTCGCCTTCCACGGACCTGACGATCAGCCCGCAGATCAACACCAAGATCGCGCCGTTTCTGAACGGCCAGGTGCGCAAGCGCTTCTACTCCGGCGATGTCGACGTCCGGTTCGGGTACACCCACGCCCGCGACTTCGACGGCAAGGGAAACGAGCTGGTCGGGACCAAGACCGATCGCAGCTACATCCTGGGGCGCGGCTCGTTCCAGATCGACGAGAAGTGGCTCTGGGGTTTCACCGCCGAGCGGGCCTCGGACGACCTGATCTTCGACAAGTACGAGATCGGCAAGGTCTACATCAGCCGCGGCCCTTACGTGGCGGACGACCGGCGGCTGATCTCGCAGCTCTACACGATCCGCCAGGACGAACGGTCGTACTTCTCGGCTGCGGCCATGACGATCCAGGGCCTGCGCCCCGGGTCGATCGACCCGGTCACGGGCTTCGCATCCGGCGAGAACGATCGGGTCTTTCCGATCATCGGCCCCTTGATCGAGGGGCATTATGAACCCGCGCCCAAGATCGCCGGCGGCCGCCTGCGGGCTCATACGAGCGCTGTCGTCCTCAGCCGCGAGCAATCGCAGAGCGACCTGACCCAACGGCTGCCCGGCCTCGACAGCGCCCGCGTCACGGGCGAACTCGACTGGCGCCGGTCGTTCACCTCGGCCGGCGGTCTGCGGGTGTCTCCGTTTGTGAATGTCCGGGCGGACGCCTATGCGATCCGCGACATCCTGACGGGCGTCGGTTCGGCCACGCGCAAGGATGACATGACCCGTGGCTTGGCCACTGCCGGGGTCGACATCAGCTATCCGCTGTTCAAGCGAACCTCGGACGCCACGATCGTGCTCGAGCCCGTGGCCCAGGTTGCGGCCTCGCCCGACGCCAAGCAGATCGTCATCGGCAGGACTGCGGCCGGGGATCCGGTCTATCTCAACGAGGACAGCGTCGCGTTCGAGTTCGACGAGACCACGCTCTTCCGGCCCAACAAGTTCCCCGGCTACGACCTCTACGAGGACGGGGTGCGCCTCAACCTCGCCGGCCGCGCGACGGTCCTTTGGGATGACGGCCGGCGCGCCAACCTGCTGGTCGGCCGCAGCTTCCGCACCGAGGAAAACGCGATCTTCACCAATCGCTCCGGCTTGCGCACCAAGACCTCGGACTGGATCGTCGCCGCCGATGTCCAGCCTATCCGCGGGCTGTCGATGTTCGCCCGGGCGCGTCTCGACAACGACAATTTCGACATCCATCGCCTGGAAGCCGGCGCCAACGCCTACAACAAGTACGGCTCCGGTTTCGTCCGCTACCTGACCGACGACTTCGATATCAATGGCGTGAAGCGCGAGAACCTCGACCTTGGCGGCGAGGTCTATCTCGGCAAGAACTTCGGCGTCAGCGTGTACGGCAACCGCGACCTGCAGCAGGACTCGTGGGTGATCCGGGACGTCGGCGTCTTCTACCGGGACGATTGCCTGCGGGTGGACGTGATCTATCGCCGCGAAGACACGATCCTCGGGCGTCTGCTACCCAGCGAGTCCGTTTCGGTGCGCCTAACGCTCGCCACATTGGGCGGGTCATTCAATGACAGATAAAATGGGCCTCGTGCGGCTCCATGAAGGAAGACTCTCGTCCATGATGCGTTACCTGACGGGCCCGACCGCGCGGAGCGTCGCGCTGGCCTGCGCGCTCGCCACCGTGGGCGCCAGCCCCACCATCGCCCAACAGCCCGACGCCGCTCCCGCCGCGCCTGCGCGCCCCGAGGGACTGTCGGAGTCGGTGGCGGCTGTCGTGAACGACGACATCATCTCGACCTATGACCTCGGGCAGCGGATGCGCCTGCTGATCGCCACGTCCGGCGTCCAGCCGACGCAGGAGAACGTGCCTCAGTTCCAGCGTGAGGCGCTGATCTCCCTCGTCGACGAGCGCTTGCAGTTCCAGGAGCTTCGCCGGGTCGAGCGCGAGCAGAAGATCGACATCGTCGCCGATGACACCGAGATCGACGAAGAGATCGCGGACATGGCCAAGCAGAACAACATGAGCGCCGAGCAGTTCCTCGGCTATCTGGCCTCCCGTGGAATCGGCGCCGACACACTCCGCCAGCAGCTGCGCGCCCAGATCAGCTGGACCCGCTGGATCCGCGGCCGCTACGGCAGCCGCCTTCGGGTGGGCGACGACCAGATCGCCGCGACCCAGGCGCGCCTCGCGGCCCAGGCGGCCAAGCCACAGTACAACATCGGTGAAGTGCTGATCGACGCCACGCGCGTGGGCGGCATGCAGCAGGCCATGGCTGGCGCCCAGCAGCTCGTGGCGCAGATGCAGCAGGGTGCGCCCTTCCCGGCCGTCGCCCGGCAGTTCTCTGCCCTGCCCACGGCGGCCGCGGGCGGCGACGCCGGGTGGGTCAGCGCCAGCGAGGTCCCGGCTGAGGTCGCGCCAGTGCTCGAACAGCTTCGGCCTGGGCAACTCTCGCAGCCGATCCCCGTCAAGGACGGCGTCTACATCCTTTATCTGCGGGACAAGCGCGCTGGCGGCAACACGACCCTCGTGAACCTCAAGCAGGCCGCCGTGCCGCTGCCTCAGGGCGCCTCCGCCGCAGACGAGGCCGCCGCCCGCGCCAAGCTGCTGGCGCTCAAGCCGCAGATCAAGGACTGCGCCAGCCTGGAAGCCGCGGCCGGCGCCGTTCAGGGCGTGGTCGCCGGCGACCTCGGCGAGGCAGAGGCGGGCGACCTGGCGCCGCCCTTCCGCGAGGCGTCCGAGAACCTGAAGGTCGGCGAGATCTCCGATCCGATCCGAACCTCAGCCGGCCTGCATCTCGTCGCGGTGTGCGGCCGTCGCTCGGCGGGCGGAGCCCAGGCTGACAAGGAGCAAATCGAGGCGCGCCTCTACAGCCAGCAGCTCAGCATGATCGCTCGCCGCTACATGCGCGACCTGCGCAATTCGGCCACCATCGAGACCCGGTGACCGCCGGACCGCTCGCCCTGACCCTCGGCGATCCGGCCGGCATCGGGCCCGAGATCGTGGTCAAGGCTTGGCGGGCGCTCCGGAATCAGGGGCCGCCGTTCTTCGTCGTCGGCGATGCGCGCGCACTCGCCTCTGCCCCCGCGTCCGGCTCCACGCCGATCCGCGCGATCTCTGCGCCCGCCGAGGCCGAGATCGCGTTCCGCGATGGCCTGCCCGTGCTCGACCTGCCCCTGCGTTCGCCCGTGGTGGCCGGCCAGCCCAACCCCAGCGCCGCCCAGGCCATCATCCAGTGGATCGAGACGGCCGTTGGTCTGGCGTTGTCGCGCACGGTTTCTGGCGTGGTGACGGCGCCGATCTCCAAGGCGCCTCTGTACGAGGCCGGCTTCAAGTTTCCCGGCCACACCGAGTTCCTGGGCGAGCTCACCGCCGCCACCCGCTATGACGGCGCCCGCGGCCCTGTGATGATGCTTACGGCCGGCGGCCTGCGCGCCACGCTGGTCACCGTCCATGAGCCGCTGGCCAGGGTGGCGGACAAGCTCTCCATCGAGGCCATCGTCAACGCCGGTCTCGTGACCGCCCAGGCGCTGCGGCGGGATTTCGGCGTCGGCAGCCCGCGGGTCGCCGTGGCCGGCCTGAATCCCCACGCCGGCGAGAGCGGGACGATAGGCCGCGAGGAAATCGATATCGTCGACCCTGCGGTGCGCGCGCTGAAGGACCTCGGCGTCGACGCCCGAGGTCCCTACCCTGCAGACACCCTGTTCCACGCCGAGGCGCGCCAGACCTACGATGGTGTGGTCTGCCTCTACCACGACCAGGCGCTGATCCCCGTCAAGATGCTCGACTTCTGGGGGGGCGTGAATGTCACCCTCGGCCTGCCCATCGTGCGCACATCACCCGACCACGGCACCGCCTTCGATATCGCCGGGCGCGGGATCGCCCGGGCGGACAGCCTGATCGCCGCCATTCGGATGGCGGCCGACATCGCCCGCCGCCGCCCATGAGCCTCGACAACCTGCCGACCCTGCGCGCGGCGCTGGAGGCGCACGGCCTGTGGGCCAAGAAGGCGTTCGGCCAGCACTTCCTGCTCGACCTCAACATCACCCGTAAGATCGCCCGCCTCGCCCAGGTAGGGGAAGGCGATCATGTGATCGAAGTGGGCCCGGGCCCTGGCGGTCTCACCCGCGCCTTGCTGGAAACCGGCGCGCGCGTGACCGCCATTGAGAAGGACGAACGGTTCCGCCCCCTGCTGGAAGACGTGGCCGCCGCGGCCGGGGGGCGCCTGGCCCTGATCTTCGACGACGCGCTCAAGGTGGATGAAGCCCTCATCGCGGCCGGCGCACCGGCGCACCTTGTGTCGAACTTGCCCTACAACGTCGGCACGCCGCTGCTCATCAAGTGGCTGACGGGCCCATGGACGCCGGCATCACTCACCCTGATGTTCCAGCGTGAGGTCGTCGACCGCATCACGGAGGGGCCCGGAGAGGACGCCTATGGCCGCCTCGGCGTCGTCGTCCAGGCCACCTGCCGCGCCCAGCGGGTGCTGGACGCCCCGGCCCGGGCCTTCACGCCGCCGCCCAAGGTGGACTCGGCGGTCGTCCGCCTCGAGCCCCGCGCCGACCGGCCCAGCTCCGAGCGGCTGGACGCCCTCCAGCGCATCACCGCCGCCGCATTTGGCCAGCGGCGCAAGATGCTGCGATCAAGCCTGAAGGCGCTGGGCGGAGAAGAGCTCATCGTGGCGGCAGGGCTCGATCCGCAAGCCCGGGCCGAAGTCATTTCCATCGAAGGTTTCCTGGCGCTGGCCGACGCCTGGCTTGCGCGCCGCTGATCCAGCGGGTCCCATGAGCGGGGATTCGGAGGGGGAACCATGCTGACGCTCCTGGGCGTCGCGGCCGTCGTGGTCGGATTCGCCGTGCGGCTGAATCCACTCCTCGTGGTGGTGATCGCCGCCTTCGTCACCGGGCTGGCCGCGGGCCTGTCGCCCGTCGAGGTGCTGGAAGCCTTCGGCAGGGCGTTCAACGAGAACCGCTTCGTCAGCGCCGCCTATCTCGTCCTCCCGGTGATCGGCGTGGTCGAGCGCGCCGGGCTGCAGGAACGCGCCCGCACCCTGATCGCCCGCTTCCGCGGGGTCTCGGTCGGACCGTTCCTGATCGGCTACCTGGCCTTCCGCCAGATCACGTCGGCGCTGGGCCTGACCTCCATCGCCGGACACGCCCAGAGCATTCGCCCCATGGTGGCCCCAATGGCGGAGGGGGCCGTGGAGGCCCGAACCGGCCCTCTGGATGACGACGCCCGGCAGCAGACCCGCGCCATGGCCTCGGCCACGGACAACATCGGCCTCTTCTTCGGGGAGGACATATTCATCGCGATCGGGTCGATCCTCCTGATGGTGGGCTTCCTGGCCACCAGCGGCATCACCGTCGACCCGATCCACCTGTCGGTCTGGGCCATCCCCACCGCGATCGTCGCCTTCGTCATTCACGCCGCCCGGCTGATCCTGTTCGACCGCCGCCTGCGTCGGAGGGCCGGCCCATGATCAAGCTCGGCGCCGTCTATGTCCTGGCCGGGCTGGTCTTCGCCGCCTTCGCGGTCCTCAGCGCGCTCGACCGCAACAATGGCAAGCGGTTCGGCAACGCCCTGTTCTGGGCGCTGGTCTCGCTCAGCTTCCTGGCGGGCGACCATCTCGGCGACCTCGGCAACGGCGTCCTCGTGCTGGGCCTCGCCGCCATTGCCGGGTTCGGGATGTTGGGCCGGGGCCAGCCCGCCACCACCTCGCCCGAGGAGCGCCGCGCCCTGGCGGAGCGGTTCGGTGAGAAGCTCTTCGTCCCAGCTCTGACGCTGCCCGTCGTGGTGGCGTTCGGCGTGCTCGTCCTGAAGCCCATCGAGCTCGGCGGCCAGCCGTTGCTGGATCCGAAGCAGGCGACGCTGCTCTCCCTCGCCCTGGCCGCCATCGTCGCCGTCGCTGTCGCGCTCATCCTTCTGCGGCAGCCGCCGATGAGCCCGCTGCAGGAAGGCCGGCGGCTGATGGACACGGTCGGGTGGGCCGCGCTCCTGCCCCAGATGCTCGCCGCCCTAGGCGCGGTGTTCGCCCTGGCCGGTGTCGGGGAACTGATCGGCCAACTCGTCACGGACTGGATCCCGATGGACGCGCGCCTCACCGCCGTCGCGGTCTACTGCCTCGGCATGGCGGGCTTCACCATCATCATGGGCAACGCCTTCGCCGCCTTCCCGGTGATGACCGCGGGGATCGGCCTGCCGATCCTCATCGGACAGTTCGGGGGAGACCCGGCCGTGGTCTGCTCCATCGGGATGCTCTCGGGATTCTGCGGGACCCTGATGACCCCGCTGGCGGCCAACTTCAACCTGGTGCCCGCGGCCCTGCTGGAGCTGCCCGACCGCTACGCCGTGATCAAGGCGCAGATCCCCACCGCCCTGCCCCTACTCGTCGGCAACCTGGTGCTGATGTATGTCCTCGCCTTCTGAGCTGACGCCAGCTCTGGCCTCCAGCTTCGCCCGCATCGCCCTGAGCCATGTCGGCCGCGAGTACCCCAACAAGATGGACCACGTGCTGGACGGTCCAGCCGACGTGCGCGGGCCCAGGGACCTGCACCCGATCTACTTCGGCAGCTTCGACTGGCACTCCTGCGTCCACGGCTACTGGACACTGGCGACGCTCCTGCGCCTGTTTCCCGGCATCCCGGAAGGGCCGGCGATCCGCGCCCTGTTCGACGACAGTTTCACTGAAGCCAAGGTGGGCGCGGAACTCGACTACCTCGCCCGGCCCTCCACGCGCGGCTTCGAGCGCCCGTATGGCTGGGGCTGGCTGCTGAAGCTGCAGGCCGAACTGCTGGCCCACGACGCGCCGTGGGCGGCGACGCATCGGCCGCTCGCAGACGCCTTCGCCCAGCGCCTGCGCGACTTCCTGCCGATCGCCGCCTACCCGATCCGGACTGGCGTCCACTCTTCCACCGCCTTCGCCCTGCGCCTGGCCGCCGACTATGCCGAAGCGGCTGGCGACGCGGAGATGCACCTGCTCCTCGCCGGCCGCGCCGCCGGCTGGTACGCCGCCGACCGCGGCGCGCAGGCCTGGGAGCCGTCGCTCGACGACTTCTTATCGCCCACTCTCCTGGAAGCCGCCTGCATGGCCCGCCTCATGGCGCCCGCGGGCTTCGAGCTCTGGTTCGGGGAGTTTCTGCCCGACGTCGCGGCCGAGCAGCCCGCCAGCCTGTTCGCACCGGTCGCCCCGACGGACCGCACGGACGGCAAGATCGCCCACCTCGACGGCCTGAACCTGTCGCGTGCCTGGTGCTGGCGCGAGGTCGCCGCGGCGCTGCCTATGGATCACCCGGCCCAGTCCGTGATGAGGCGAGCGGCGCAGGACCACCTGAACGCCGCCCTGCCCCATGTGGCGGGCGACTACATGGGCGAGCACTGGCTGGCTTCGTTCGCCCTGCTCGCCCTGCTGACCGGCTGACGCCGGTCAGGCGACCGGCTCGGCCGCCTTCTCCAGCACGAAGTCGTCCTGGTTGGGCGCCAGCGTCGCCTTCCAGTAGTCGATCAGGCCAAAGGGCCAGTTCTGGCTGACCCGACCGAACTGGTTCTTGTACCAGCTCGACACGTGAGGCGAGCCCCAGGCCCAGCCGGCGTTGGCCTCGTCGACCCTACGGTTGAAGTCGTCGTAGACCTCCTGCTTCGGCTCGATCGCACTGGCCCCGGTCTCGGCCAGCAGTTTCAGGCAGCCGATCACGTAGCGGACCGCGCACTCCGAGAAGAAGATGATCGAGCCGTTGACCACGATGTTGGTGTTCGGCCCGTACAGGGTGAAGAAGTTCGGGAAGCCGGGGTGGGTGATCCCCAGATAAGCCCGGGCGTCGCCGCCCCAGGCGTCATGCAGGTCGCGGCCGCCGCGGCCCTTCACCTTCAGGTACGACAGGAAGTTCGAGGCCTGGAAACCGGTGCCGTAGATCAGCACGTCGACCTCGTGCACGGTCCCGTCGGCGGTGACGACACCCTTGGGCGTGATCCGCACGATCTTGTCGGTGATCAGCTCGACGTTCGGCCGCTTCAGGGCCGCCAGCCAGGTTCCGTTGTCGAGCACCGAGCGTTTGCCGCCGATCGGGTAGTTGGGGGTGACCCGCTCAAGAAGCTCCGGCCGGTCGGCGGTCTGGGCCCGGTAGGATTCCATCACCATCTCGCGGAGCATGGCGTTCTCCGGCCCCACGGCGTAGGTCGGGCCGCTCCAATTCGGGTCGGACTTCACCATCGGCAGGAAGCCCTCGGTGGTCATCCAGAACAGCCAGAAGCGGTACCACTTGTCGAAGAACGGTACGTGCTCGAGGGTCCACTTCATCCCTTCGGGAACGTCTTCGTGGTAGTGCGGCACGGGCAGGCCCCAGGGAGGCGTGCGCTGGAAGACCTTCAGCTTGCCGACCGTGGGGGCGATCTCGGGCACGAACTGGTAGGCCGACGCGCCGGTCCCGATCACGGCGACGCGCTTACCTTTCAGGTCGACGTCATGCCGCCATTCGGCTGAGTGGAACGCCGGCCCCGCGAAGCTGCCGATGCCCTCGATGTCAGGATAGTTGGGGCGGTTGAGCTGGCCCACGGCCGTCACGACGGCGCTGGCCTCCACCACCTCGGTCTTGCCGTCCTTGCCCTTCAGCGTGGCGCGCCACACGCCGCGCGAGTCGTCCCACGCCACCTGCTCGACCATGGTCTCGAAGCGGATATGCTTCTTGAGATCGTGCTTGGCGGCGACCTTGCGGAAGTACTCCAGCAGCACGGGCTGGGGCGAGAAATGCTGCGGCCACTCGTGGCTCGGCTCGAACGAGTAGCTGTACATGTGGTTCGAGTTGTCCACCCGGCAGCCCGGATAGGTGTTCTCCAACCAGGTGCCGCCAACGTCGGGGTTCTTGTCGACGATCTCGAACGGCACGCCCGCCTGGCTGAGCCGGATGCCCGTCAGAATGCCCGACATGCCGGCGCCGATCACCAGCACCTTCAGCCGTCGCGCGGCCTCCTGGTGGATTGGCTTGTCGAACTTCGGATCCTTGGAGCTCTCCCCCTTCAGGGCAAGCTCATCCATGAGGAAGTCGACGTACTGCTCGGGGATCGGCGCGCCGGCCACGAAGTCCATCTGCCTGCGCAGGATCTCGGTAGGGGGATTGGGCATCTGCAGGGGCTTGCCGCCGAGATATTCCCGAATCGCCGCCGCGGCGCGTTTGCGGATGTCGGCCTGAACGTCTTCAGGCAGGCCGGTGTCGCCTCGCGACAGCGGGTTGTAGACCGGGGTCCAGTCCGCCTTCAGCCAGCTCGTGTCGCCGGTCATGTGGACCATGGCGGTCATCAGCGCCGGAAGGTGAGCGTCTTTCAGTACGTCTTCCAGGTTCGACGGGATCTCCGACATGCGCTCCTGCCCATAGGTTATCGTTGTTCTGGAAGGCAGAATGACTCCCGCCGCCGCGTCGCGGAA
Source organism: Phenylobacterium kunshanense (assembly GCF_003254525.1). GTDB lineage: Bacteria > Pseudomonadota > Alphaproteobacteria > Caulobacterales > Caulobacteraceae > Phenylobacterium > Phenylobacterium kunshanense. Next base: position 235,249 of record NZ_QFYS01000001.1, on the reverse strand, counting down.
GTCCTCACGCCACGTCAAAGGCTTACTGTTGCGCAGCGCGTATGCGCGAGATGAGGTCTGCAGACAGCGCCAGGCCCGAGGCGGCGATGTTTTCGCGCAGATGTCCTGAGCGCGTGGCCCCGAACACGGCCGCGCTGACCCCCGGATTGGACAGCACATAGGCCAGCGCCGCCTGAGCGCCGGTCATCTCGGGCAGGTCGTGCAGAAAGCTGAAGCGCCGACCCTTGGCGAGTTCGCCCCGGTGCTTCGCTAGCGCCCGCGCGGCGTACCAGATGTCCTGCGGCCCCTTGAGGCGCGCCAGCAGCGGCCGCGTGTGTCCCATCGCCAGCGGCATCCCTGCGAGGACGCCTTTACCCCCCGCGGCCGCGCGCGCGATCAGCGGCTCCCGCTCGGGCCTGAGGACGTTGTAGTCGACCATCACGACGTCCACCTGCGGCAGGCCGACGGCATGCTCGATGACGAGTGGATCGAAGCTGTTCAGGCCGACGGCGCGCGCCACCCCCCGAGCCTTCAGGCTTTCCAGCGTCGGAAGCAACGCATCGAGCTCGGCGGCTGACGGTCCGTGCAGTTGCAGCAGTCCCAGGGCGTCCAGGCCCAGATTGACCAGGCTGCGCTCGGCGCTGGCGACGATGGCGGATGGGCTCATGTCGCGAGCGATGCGCCCGCCGCCGGCGTGATAGGTCCCGGCCTTGGTCGCAATCACGAGCTGCGAGGTATCGCGCCCCTTCAGCGCCCGCCCGAGTCGTGGCTCCGCTTCCCCCGCCGAATAGCTCGCGCCAGTGTCAAACAGCGTGACGCCGAGGTCGATCGCCTCGTGGACCAGGCCCAGCGCCGTCCGCTCCTCGAACCGCGGCTTGCCCCACCAGCTCGCGCAGCCGAAGCCGAGTTCGGAAACCCGCAAGCCCGTGCGCCCCAGATCGCGGTAGCGCATCAGTCCCAGCTCTCGGAAAGCGCGCCGATCACCATTTGCGGCTCCGCCGCGGGTCCGGCGTCCTCTTGGTCTGCCCGGGATGGTGGGCGGCGAGGGATTCGAACCCCCGACCCCCTCGGTGTAAACGAGGTGCTCTAACCAGCTGAGCTAGCCGCCCTTGGCGCTGCTTCTAGAGCAGCCTAGGCCGGGTTGGCGAGGGTTTTGCCCACGTTGTCGGCCCTCAGCCACGCCGAGAAGAACCGGCCCACCACCAGGAACACCACGGCCGCGCCGAGCGCGATCGCCGCGTGCATCAACCAGAACTGGCTCGCCGGCATCCGCTCGAGGTAGCGACCGAGGATCCCTACCGTCTGATTTCCGGCGAACAGGTGCAGGTAGTAGACGCCGATGATCGTTCCCCCGAGGGCCGCCGGCGCGGCACGGGCGTAGAGCGCCAGCGAGACGGGCATCATGTTGGCGAAGGCGATGCTGTTGAGGACATGGAACAGCACGCACCACCAGATGCTGACCTTTGTTCCCGTCGACTCCGCAATGGCCGCGCCCGCCGCCAGGGCCAGGACGCCCGTCACCGAGATGAAGGCGCCGATGGTCAGCTTCCCGATCTCGTCCGGTTCGGGGAAACGTCTCGCCCACAGCCGCCAGAAGATCACCATGCCCGCCAGGAACGACACCGACACGACGCTGTCGAGCGTGACGAGCCATGTCGTCGGAACCTTGTCGCCGCCGAACGTCAGGTCGACGCCGGTATCCGCCCAGATCAGGTAGGCGTTGAAGATCTGCTGATTGCACAGGACGGATGCGGTCAGCACGGGCAGCAGAAGGACAAGCAGCGCCACGGTCCTCCCCTCGCCTGGCTGAAGTCGAGGCCGTTCCGCACGCGCGCCGCGGCGAAGCGGCGGCTCGGGCGGCAGGTGGCGACGTCCCCAGAGGTAGATCGCCAGCGAGATCAGCATCCCGACCCCCGCGGCGCCAAAGCCGTAGTGCCAGCCCACCGTCTCGCCCAGCGTGCCGGCCACCAGCGGCGCGGCGATCACGCCGGCGTTGATCGCCAGGTAGAAGATCTGGAAGGCGTCGGCCCGTCGCAGGTCCTTTTCGCCATAGAGCGTTCCGACCTGGCCCGCGATGTTCCCCTTGAAGCACCCGGTGCCGAGCACCAGGCACAGGAGGGCCAGCAGGAAGGTCTCGTCGAACGCCATCAGAAAATGGCCAGCCGCCATCAGCAGGCCGCCGATGATGATGGTCCGCGTCTTGCCCAGGAGGCGATCGGCCAGGAAGCCCCCCAGGATCGGCGTCAGGTAGACGAGGCTGGTGTAGAGCCCGAAGATCGCCGACGCGATGGCCTGGGTGGACGCGCCCGGCCGGTACACGAACTGGATGACCTGCTCGAACGCCGCGTAGCCGACGATATTCTCCACGCGCGGAGCGAGCAGCAGGGTCTTGGTCATGTAGAGGACCAGGAGCGCCTGCATCCCGTAGTAGGAGAAACGTTCCCACGCCTCGGTGAACGCAAGGTAGCCCAGTGCGCGGGGATGGCCGAGGAAGGCCGTATCGCCGTCACCGGCGGACCTGGTCGTCATGGAATGCTCCGAATTCGACCGAACCTTAGAAGAAAATGCCGGGCTTGAGAAAGGCCGCCGCCATCACGGAAATGCCGATCGCGATGAAAACGAGCGCGGCCGCGATCCGCACATATTTCAACGGCACGACCTTCGTGGCGGCCTCGCCCAGGAACACCGCGGGCACGTTGGCCAGCATCATCCCCAGGGTGGTCCCGGCGGTAACAAGTAACAGCTCCTGGAAGCGCGCCGCGAGCAGCGTTGTGGCGATCTGGGTCTTGTCGCCGATCTCCACCAGGAAGAACGCCACCAGGGTCGTGAGGAACACGCCGCCCGCCGTCCGCGCGCCGGCGTCCTCGTCCTCCTTGTCCGGAACCAGGGCCCACAGGCCCATGCCGATGAAGCCCGCGGCCACGAGAAACTGGAAGGTCGGACCGCTGAGCCATTTGGCGACGACGAACCCCAGCGCTGCGGCGCCGGCATGGTTCAGGATCGTCGCGAAGAAGATCCCGAAGATGATCGGGACCGGCTTGCGGTATCGCGCGGCCAACATCATGGCCAGGAGCTGGGTCTTATCGCCGATTTCGGCGACGGCCACGAGGCCGGTGGAGACGAGGAAGGCTTCCAAGGGCACACACATCGGGACGCGGCATGGACACGACGACGCCAGACTCCCGCCGCGCCCGTAGGCTGAAGGAGCCGCGCCGCCGGTCTCGCCAATCCGGGCCCGAAGGCCCGCCGCCTGCGCCATGGCCCCGAAGGTCCAAGTCTGTTGACGCAAGGCTCCGCTGAAATGCGGACGGCTACTCCCCGAAGGACAGCATCCTCCTAGCCGCGGTGGGCGTTCGCCTCAAACGAAAACAGCGGCCGCGTCGCACGGCCGCTGCTTCTTCGCGACGATCGCCGTCGTCAGCTGTTGAGCGCGCTCTTCAAGGAGTCGCCGACCCGGAAGCGGCAAGTCTGCGTGGCCGGTCGCTTCACCTTCTCGCCCGTGCGCGGATTACGTGCGGTGCCGGCGGCGCGCTTCACGGGCACGAAGCTGCCGAAGCCAACCAGGCGGACTTCCTTCCCATCCTTCAGCGAGTGCGACACCGAGGCGATGAAGGCGTCCAGCGCCTCCTTGGCCTGAGCCTTGTTCAATCCTGCACGATCGGCGATCGCCGAGACGAGTTCGGCCTTTGTCATCTTCTGTTTTCTCCCAGCCCCAATTCTTCGTTTTTGGCGTGGAGGGTCTGGGCCGCGCCCGCCTACGCCTTAAGGCGATTAGGCCCAAAGGAAGCGGCGCCGTCAAACGCCAGCGGCGCGGGTATGACCCCGCGCCGCCTCGTTGACACAAGTTTTGATCGCGCCCGGGCGATACCGGGCCTTCGAACTTAGTGGGTAACCATGGCGTCGGCGGCGTCGGCCTCCGCCGCCTCGTCCGCGGCCACCGTGACCGGCGTCGAATCATCCCATTCGATCGGCGTCGGTTGCCGTGTCAGCGCCTTGGCCAATACTTCGTCCATGGTCGTCACTGGGATGATCTCCAGCGCCGACTTCACGTTGTCCGGGATGTCCGCGAGGTCCTTTTCGTTCTCCTCGGGGATCAGCACCGTCTTCACGCCCGAGCGAAGCGCCGCCAGGAGCTTCTCCTTGAGGCCGCCGATGGCGGTGACCCGACCACGGAGCGTGACCTCGCCGGTCATGGCGATGTCGGCCCGGATCGGAATGCCCGTCAGCACGGAGACGATGGCCGTGGCCATGGCCGCGCCGGCAGACGGACCGTCCTTGGGCGTGGCGCCGTCCGGAACGTGGATGTGGACGTCGGTTCGCTCGAAGATCGGCGGTTCGATGCCGAACTTCGTGGCCCGGCTGCGGACGTAGCTGTTCGCCGCCGAGATCGACTCCTTCATCACGTCCTTCAGGTTGCCCGTGATGGACATGCGCCCCTTGCCGGGCATCTTGACCGCTTCGATAGTCAGGATGTCGCCGCCGAACTCGGTCCAGGCCAGGCCGGTGATGATGCCGACTGCATCGTCCTGGTCCGTCTCGCCGTAGCGGTACTTCTTGACGCCCGCGTACTTGCCCAGCCGCGCCTCGTCGATGGTGATCGACTTGAGGTTCTCCCGTCCCAGGTCGCGCACCGTCTTGCGGGCCAGGTTGCCCAGCTCACGCTCGAGGCTCCGCACGCCGGCTTCCCGCGTGTAGTAGCGGATCAGGCCGCGGATCGCGTCCTCCGGCACCACGAACTCTTCCGGCTTCAGGCCGTGGTCCTTGGTCAGCTTCGGCAGGATATGCCGCTTGGCGATCTCGACCTTCTCGTCCTCGGTGTAACCGGGGATGCGGATGATCTCCATGCGGTCCAGCAGCGGCTGGGGCATGTTCAGCGAGTTCGCCGTGGTGACGAACATCACCGGCGACAGGTCGTAGTCGACCTCCAGGTAGTGGTCGGCGAAGGTGGAGTTCTGCGCCGGGTCCAGCACCTCGAGCAGCGCCGACGACGGATCGCCGCGCCAGTCCGAGCCCATCTTGTCGATCTCATCGAGCAGGAAGAAGGCGTTGGTGGTCTTCGCCTTCTTCATCGACTGGATGACCTTGCCGGGCATCGAGCCGATGTAGGTCCGACGGTGGCCGCGGATCTCGGCCTCGTCGCGCACGCCGCCCAGGGAAACGCGAACGAACTCGCGGCTGGTCGCCTTGGCGATCGACTTGCCGAGCGAGGTCTTGCCGACGCCGGGCGGGCCGACGAGGCATAGGATCGGCCCCTTGAGCGTCCCCACGCGGCTCTGGACCGCCAGGTACTCGAGGATCCGTTCCTTCACCTTCTCCAGGCCGTAGTGGTCCTCGTTGAGGATGTCCTCGGCCTTCTGCAGGTCGATGGTCTTCTGCTTGGCCTTGCCCCACGGGATCGACAGCAGCCAGTCGAGGTAGTTGCGCACGACCGTGCTCTCGGCCGACATCGGGCTCATGTTGCGCAGCTTCTTCAGCTCCGCCTCGGCCTTCGTCCGGGCTTCCTTCGACAGCTTGGTCTTCTTGATACGCTTCTCGAGCTCGATCAGCTCGTCGCGATGGTCGTCCTGTTCGCCCAGCTCGCGCTGGATCGCCTTCATCTGCTCGTTGAGGTAGTACTCGCGCTGGGTCTTCTCCATCTGCCGCTTCACGCGGTTCCGAATCTTCTTCTCGGTCTGCATGACCGAGATCTCGCCCTCCATCAGGGCGTAGACCTTCTCCAGGCGCTTCACGACGTTGAAGATTTCGAGCAGCTGCTGCTTCTCGGCGATCTTGACGCTCAGGTGGCCGGCGATGCGGTCGGCCAGCTCGGACGGGTTCTCGATCTGCGGGATCGCGGCCAGCGCCTCCGGCGGGACCTTCTTGTTGAGTTTGACGTAGTTCTCGAACTGCTCGACGACCGCACGCGACAGCGCCTCGGCCTCGGGCGATCCGACGCCATCCTCCTGCACGAAGGCGATCTCGGCCTCGTAGTATTCGCCCGAGCTCGTGAAGCGGGTGATCCCGGCGCGCGCCTTGCCTTCCACCAGGACCTTCACCGTCCCGTCGGGCAGCTTCAGCAGCTGGAGGATCGTGGCGACGACACCGACGTCATAGATGGACTGCGGCGACGGATCGTCGTCGTCCTTGTCCTTCTGGGTGGCGAGGAGGATCTGCTTCCCTTCGCCGCGCATCGCCTCTTCGAGCGCGCGCACGGACTTTTCCCGGCCCACGAATAGCGGCACCGGCTGGTGCGGGAACACCACGATATCCCGCAGCGGCAGGATCGGCAGGATCTTGATCTCTGACATGATGCTCTTACTCCTGGCGGGCCCCTCAAGTGGCGACCTCGCCTGCCGGATCGTGGTCACTCAAACGATGCGCTTGAGTCGGACGACCCGTCCGCCGGACCGGCGGCGTGTTCAACGATTTATGTGGACGGTTTCGCCCGCCTTTCAAGCGCTGCGAGACCCCTGCGCGACACTGCGCCCCACGCCTTGGGCCCAAAGGGCCGAACGGCGGAAGCGCCCGCCACACGGAAGGCCGTGCCGGACACGCGCCTCAGATAGGGATTCGGGCGCCGAACGCCACCACCCCAGGCCTCAGGCGGAGAGCGCCTCTTCCACCCAGTCCAGCCGGTCCTGGCCGAAATAAAGCTCGCCATCGACGAAGAACGTCGGCGCCCCGAAGGCGCCCCGGGCGACGGCGTCCTCCGTCGTGGACTTGAGACGGGCCTTGGTGGCCTCGTCCTCGATCAGCTCGCGGAACGCCTCGGCGCCGATGCCGGCGCGCTCCAGAACCGGCGCCATCTCGGCCGGATTCCCGAGATTGCGCGGGGTGCGCCACATCGCTTCGAACACGGCCTCCAGGTAGGGCATGAACCTGGGGTCGCCCTGAAGGCCCGCCGCGCCCCGCATCAGGTGCAGGGTGTTGATCGGAAAGTGCGGGTTTCGCTCGAAAGGCACGTCGTGCTTCGCCGCGAACCGCGCCAGGTCCCGGCTGGTCCAGGCGGCCTTGGCCGGCGTTTCGGCGGGTGACCGGTTGCCGGTCGCCTTGAACACGCCACCTAGCAGGAACGGCCGATAGTCGATCTCAGCCCCGGTCCGCTCGGCGATCCCAGGCAGACGCTTGAAGGCGATGTAGCTGGCCGGGCTGCCGACATCGAACAGGAATTCGACCGTCTTTCCCATCAGAAGCTCTCCATCCAGGGGCGCAGGTCCAGTTCATGCGTCCAGGCGTCCCGCGGCTGCGCGTGCAGCATCCAGTAGGCATCGGCGATGTGGTCTGGGTCGAGAATCCCGTCCTGGTCCTTGAGCGCGTATCGCTGCGGGAAATTTTCGGCGATCCAGGCGGTGTCGATCGCGCCATCGATGATCGTGTGGGCCACATGCACGCCCTTCGGCCCGAGTTCCCGCGCCATGCTCTGGGCCAGGGCGCGGACGCCATGCTTGGCCGCGGCGAAGGCGGCGAACCCCTCGCGGCCCCGCACGCTGGCCGTGGCGCCGGTGAAGATGATGGTGCCCCGCCCGCGCGGCGTCATGCGGATCGCCGCCTCCCGGCCGGTCAGGAACCCCGAGAAACAGGCCATTTCCCACACCTTGCGGAACACCCGGCCCGTGGTCTCGGCGATTGGGAAGCGGACATTCGCGCCGATGTTGAAGACGCATGCCTCGATCGGAGCGATTTCCGTTTCGACGCGCTGGAACAGGGCGACCATCTGATCCTCGTCCCGCGCATCCACGCCGAAGGGATGCGCCTTCCCGCCCTCTGCTCGGATCCGGGCGGCCAGCGGCTCCAACTGGTCTGCGTGCCGGCGGACGACCACGGCCTGCAAACCCTCGCGGGCGAACCTTCTGGCGATGGCGCCGCCAAGCGCATCGCCGGCTCCGATAACGACAACAGATCCGCTCATGCTTCGATTAGATGATGGTCATCATATCTGCGCAAGGTCCGGGAATCGAAAAGGCCCTGCAGATTTCCTGCAGGGCCTCCCGAGTCACACGAAGTCGCAGACTGTCTAGGCCGCGCCGCCCTTGTCCCGCCGCTCGGCATAGATGATCAGCGGCTGGGCGCGACCCTCGATGACTTCCGCGTTGACCACCACTTCCTCGACGCCGTCGTAGGTCGGCAGTTCGTACATCGTCTCGAGCAGCACGCCTTCCAGGATCGACCGCAGGCCGCGGGCGCCCGTCTTGCGCTGGATCGCCTTGCGGGCCACCGCCATCAGGGCGTCGTCGGTGAAGGTCAGGCCCACGTTCTCCATCTCGAAGAGGCGGCAGTACTGCTTCACGAACGCGTTCTTCGGCTCGGTGAGGATCTTCACCAGGGCCTTCTCGTCCAGGTCTTCCAGGGTGGCGATCACCGGCAGACGGCCGATGAATTCCGGGATCAGGCCGAAGCGCAGGAGGTCGTCCGGCTCCACCTGGCGGAAGATCTCGCCCGTGCGGCGCTCGTCCGGGTCCGACACCTTGGCCCCGAAACCGACCGACGTGCCCTGCCCGCGCGCGGAGATGATCTTCTCCAGGCCGGCGAACGCGCCGCCGCAGATGAACAGGATGTTGGTGGTGTCGACCTGCAGGAACTCCTGCTGCGGATGCTTGCGCCCGCCCTGCGGCGGCACGGAGGCGACGGTGCCTTCCATGATCTTCAGCAGCGCCTGCTGGACGCCCTCGCCCGACACGTCGCGCGTGATCGACGGGTTGTCCGACTTGCGGCTGATCTTGTCGACCTCGTCGATGTAGACGATGCCGCGCTGGGCGCGCTCGACGTTGTAGTCGGCCGCCTGCAGCAGCTTGAGGATGATGTTCTCGACGTCCTCGCCGACGTAGCCGGCCTCGGTCAGCGTCGTGGCGTCGGCCACGGTGAACGGCACGTCGATGATTCGGGCCAGGGTCTGCGCCAGCAGGGTCTTGCCGGTGCCGGTGGGACCGATCAGCAGGATGTTGGCCTTGCCCAGTTCGACGTCGTTGTTCTTCGTCGCATGGTTCAGGCGCTTGTAGTGGTTGTGGACGGCGACCGAGAGCACCTTCTTGGCGTGGTCCTGGCCGATCACGTAATCGTCGAGGACCTCGCGGATTTCCTTCGGCGTCGGGACTCCGTCCTTGGACTTCACGAAGGAAATCTTGTGCTCTTCGCGGATGATGTCCATGCACAGTTCGACGCATTCATCACAGATGAACACAGTCGGGCCCGCGATGAGCTTGCGGACTTCGTGCTGGCTCTTGCCGCAGAAAGAGCAATACAGCGTGCTCTTCGAATCTCCGCTGGCGGCCTTGGTCATGGTCTCATCTCACTCTTTCGACGGAGCCGGCCGATGGTCAGGCCCGCGCCGACCCGGGACGCCTGCGCCCTAGCCTTGCAGGATACGCGCCGCGGGTTGTCCAAGTCTTGACATTCCCCGATCCGCGCCAGGATCACAAGCCTTCGCTCGCGGGAGCGACATTGTGCGGCGCAGACCCCCGATCCTCGGGCGGCTCGCCTTACCAAATGGGAAACGCGCTGAAATGGCACAAGAGCGTGACGACCTGCCAGAGGATCCGGTGGCCGCTCCGCCCCTTGTGGCGTTTGATTTCGACGGCACCCTGACGGTCAGGGACAGCTACACGGCCTTTCTCAAATGGCGCACGCCGCAGGCGGCCTGGATTGCGGGTGGCCTGAAGCTGATTCCCGCCGCCGTCGCCTATCTGTTCCACCGCGATCGGGGCCGGATAAAGGCCGCCGCGACCAAGGTGTTCCTTGGCGGAACGCCCCGCGAGCGACTGGAAGCCGACGCCCGCAAGTTCGCCGAGCTCTATTCGCGCCGCCTCCTGCGACCGGACGCCGTGCTCGCCTGGAAGCGATGGCAGCGCGAGCGCGTCCGGCTGGTCATCGTCACCGCCTCGCCGGATTTGGTCGTGGCGCCGTTCGCCCGCGGCCTCGGCGCGCATGACCTCCTCGGCACGCAACTGGTCTTCGACGAGCGCGATCGAGTCACCGGCGCGTTCGCGTCCCCCAACAACCGCGGTGCCGAGAAGGTCATTCGCCTGAAGGCCGCGTTCGGCGACGCTCTCCGCGTGCGCGCCGCCTATGGCGACACCGGGGGCGACACCGAGATGCTGGCCATCGCCGAGGAGCCCTACTACCGGGTCTTCACGGGCCGACCGTGAGACACGCCTCGCCAAGCGCGCTCGATATGGTGGAGCCGCTGCTGGCCGAGCTCCGGACGCTGCCGGGCCTGACGGAAAGGACCCGCGGCGTGTTCTACCGGAAAGGCCGCGCCTTCCTGCACTTCCACGAGGATCCGGCCGGCCTGTTCGCCGACCTGCGCGATGCCGAAGGATCCGACTTCGACCGGGTGGACGTCACCCACGGCGAAGGCCGGGAGATGCTGCTAACCGCCGTCCGTGACCGGCTCTAGGGCGGGCCGGCGATCGCGGCCCAGGCCGAGGAGAGTTGGCGTTCGAACTCGCTCTGGCTGAATGCGGCCGCGGTAGCCTGCCCCGCCGCGCGGCGTAGCGCGAACGTCTCGCCACTCCGGAGTTGGTCGATGCGCCGGGCCAGCATCTCGGCGACCTCCAGGTGCGCCTCCTCGTCGAACCAGTCTCCATTCTCAGCCGTCGCATATTCCCGGCCGCCACCCCCGCGAAAGCCGATCACGAGCGCGCCCGTCGCCATCGCTTCCAGGGGCGGCAGACCCAGCCCCTCCATCTGGCCGGTGGCGAGGAATATCTCGCTCGTCGCAATCGCCTGCGCGACGCCAGCTCGCGAGAGCCCCTTGATCTCGACCCAGGGCACGTCGGCGAGGTCCGGGCGCTGCGACCAGAGAATGCCGCGGATAAGCCGCCACTCCTGAGGCCGACGGTTGGGGATCGCGGCGATCCGCAGGTCGCGGGGCGCGCCGGCCGCCGCGGCGAACACAGGATCCAGTGCGGGCCTGACCACATGGATCGGGCGATCCCAGCCCATCCGCTCCACCATGTCGGCCGCGAAGCCGCTGGGCGTGATCATCGCCTCGGCGCCCCAACGGCGTACGGCCATCAGGTCGGAGAACGCCGCGAAGGTGTAGAACGGCCCCTGGTTGTGCAGGATCTTGCGCGCGGACGTCTCCAGGACCGCCAGCGCACCGGCCCCGAACATCTCGCCCACGACCACCACGTCGTCCGGGGACAGCCCGCCCGTTCCGACCTGCCAGGGGGCCTCGAACCCCGGCGGAAACGGCTCGGGACCAGTTCCGTCGGTGCGGACGAACAGGAAGCGCGCGTCGTAGCCCTGTCGCCGCAGCGCGGCCACGTGCTCGAGGTTCACGAACTGGCCGCCAGTGCGATGGACGCCCTGGGTGACGTAGAAGATCCTCAACGGCGCGCCTCGTCCTCAGCACCCCAGACTGGCGCGAACCGCTGGATACGAAAAGGGCGCCGGCTCGACGCCGACGCCCCCCAGAATTCTGTCAGACGCGCGAGCCTCAATCCTCGCCGTCGCGCTTCTCCCAAACGTGATCGACGAGACCCCAGTCCTTGGCCTCGTGGGCGGTCATGAAGAAGTCGCGGTCCAGCGTCTCCTCCACCACCTCGACCGGCTGGCCGGTGTGCTTGGCGTAGATCTCGTTCAGGCGCCGCTTGGTCTTGAGGATGTCCTCGGCGTGCCGCTGGATGTCGGTCGCCTTGCCCGAGTAGCCCCCGGAAGGCTGGTGCACCATGATCCGGGCGTTCGGCAGCGCGATCCGCTGGCCCTTCTCCCCCGCCATCAACAGGAACGAGCCCATCGAGGCCGCCATGCCCAGGCACAGCGTGATCACCGGGCTCTTGATGTATTGCATGGTGTCATAGATCGCGAGCCCCGACGTCACCACCCCGCCCGGGGAGTTGATGTACATCTGGATCTCTTTCTTGGGGTTCTCCGCCTCCAGGTGGAGTAGCTGGGCGCAGATCAGGCTGGCCATGCCGTCCTCGACCGGCCCGGCCAGGAAGATGATCCGGTCCTTCAGCAGGCGGGAAAAGATGTCGTAGGCCCGCTCGCCCCGGCTCGTCTGCTCGACGACCATCGGCACGAGGCCAAGGGCGGTGGTCACGGGATCGCGCATGGAAAGTCCTTCCGGTGGTCGTGCGAGGAAGCCTCGCGTCCCCCTGGATATCGCGCGGCGGAGACGGCTGCGCAAGGCGGCAGGCGGTCACCCGCCAGCCGTCGCCTCCGTCCGCGCCGCGACGATTGGGCCTCAGGCCGCGACTTGCGCGGTGCGGTGGCGACGGAGCATGCCGCCAAGGCCGCCAAAGCCGAGGAGCATCAGCGCCCAGGTGGCCGGCTCGGGCACGGCGATGGCGACATTGTCGATCAGCAGCCGGCTGGAATAGTCGGAATCGCCGTCGTCGATGTTGCGCACGCCGGCCTCCAGCACATAGTCGCCGGCGGCGAGCTTGCCGCTCGCCAGACGGGTCCAGGAGGTGTGGCCCTGGTCCCCGACCGAGGTCACGTTGGCTGTGAACAGCACCTCGTTGGTGGTGGCGCTGAACACCCGTACATAGGCGTCGTCATCGTACGGCAGATAGTCGTAAGCGAGGAACGCCGCATCGAGGTTCAGCCTTGCGGAGAAGGCCAGCGTGAACGGCTGGAACAGCAGGGTGTAGGTCCCCGCCTCCGGGCCGGCGGTCAGCTCGGCGAAGAAGTCGCCCTCCGTGGCGGCGAAGGTCTCGCCGAACGGCGCCCCGCCCCCGGTGGCGTCAACCGCCTCGGTGACGACCTCGACATAGCCGTCTGTGTAGGTCCAGGCGGACAGATCGCCGGTCTCGAAGCCGGCATTGAGCACCGCCGCCTGAGCGGCCGGGGCTGAAAGAGCAACCGCCAGGGCGGCGCCCGCGAGTGACTTGGCGTGCATGAGGAGTCCTTACGCGAAAAGGAAGTCGGCCGACTGCAGCGAGCCGAGCTGGGTGTTGTTGAGCTGAAGGCTGTCGCCAGCGGCGTTGGTGATCACCACGTGGGCGCCGGTCTGGACCGCGTGGGCCAGCATGTCGGCAAAGTCCACGAAGCCCGCGCCCTGGAAGCGAATCTCATCCTCGCCGCGGAAGTCGGTGACGATGTCGTCCCCGAACCCGGGCCCGAAGATGAACACGTCGCCGCCACGGCCGCCGGTCAGCACATCGTCGCCGGCGCCGCCGGCCAGGGTGTCGTCGCCGTTGGCGCCCGAGAGGCTGTCGATGCCCGCGCCGCCGGCCACGCTGTCGTTGCCGTTCGACCCGAGCACCGTGTCGGCGCCCGCCCCGCCCGTGACCGTGTCGTCACCGTTCCCGCCATCGAGCTTCTCATCGAGGCCCGTGCCCACAAGGACGTCTGCGCCGACACCGCCCGCCTGGCTCGGGCCGTCGGCCACGCCATTCACCGTCACCGAGACCGTCGCCGTGCTGGTCTCGCCCCCGGCGTCACGCATGACGTAGGTGAAGGTGTCGTTCGCGCTCTGGCCGGCCGTCAGCAGGTCGAAGATATCGGGGTCGGCCACGTAGACGATCTTGCCGTCCTGGATCGAGACGCTCGCGCCTTTCGCCGTCGCGGAGACCGAGACGATCTCCTTCGTGTCGCCGGTGTTGGGGTCGTTGTCGTTGGCCAGGACGTCGATGACGATGCTGGCGTCCTCAACGACCACTGCGGAGTCGTTCGCCGCCGTCGGCGCGGTGTTGACGAAGAAGCGTCCGAGCACCGGGTCGTGGTCGGTCGGCCGGAAGCCGGCCTTCCCGCTGTTCAGGTGGACCGTGTCGAACTGGGCGTTTTCATAGAGCCCCTGCGACACCAGCATATGGTCGATCTGCTGGGAGTTGCCCTCGAAGACGTAGCTGTAGCGATCGCTGGGATCGAGCAGGTGCGACAGGTTCGTCAGCACCCCGCCGCTTTCGAGCAGGGTCAACGAGTCCTCGAACTGGAAGCCGTTGAAGTCGCCCATCACCACGACGTGCTGGTCCGGCTTCGAGGCCTGCAGGTCCTGCACGAACTCGCGGATCGCCTGGCTCTGCGCGATGCGTTGGGCCTCACCCTCGGCGAACGGGGGCTGACGCTCGCCGAACAGTCCGGGATCGCTCCCCAGGCGGGAGGTGGAGTGCACGTCGATCGCCGTCACCACCTCGCCCCGGAAGACGAAGTCCGCGGCCAGAGGCTTGCGGCTGCCGACAAAGGCGGAGTTGTCGGGATCGATCAGCCGGGCGGACCCCTCCACGTACTCGACGCGGTCGGGGTTGTAGAGGAAGCCATTGCGGATGTTGGTGTTTGCCGCGCCGCCGTTGGAGCCTGGCGTCGGGGCGATCTCGATGTAGACATACTGAGGCCCGCCGGCCGCCACGATGGCGTCGATCAGCGCCTGGACCGACGGGTGACCGCTCATGTTCCCGCCGCTGCCCGCGCCGTCGGCGTCCTGGACTTCCTCGACGCCGATGATGTCGGGCGCGTTGAGGTTGTTCACGATATCGGCGGCAAGGCCGCCCACCTTCGCCGCGGAGGCCGACGCGTTCAGGTTTTCGAGGTTGTACGCCGCGATCGTGAGATGGGTCGCATCACCCACCAGGGCCGAGGTGTCGTCGGGCGGCGAACCCGGCGCGACCGCGTTCTCGATCGCCGTGGCGATGACCTCGTAGTTGCCCGCGTAGTAGCTGACGACGCCGGTGACATCGCCGAGCTGGTCGCCCATGTCATAGGTCGCCGAAAAGCCCGGCAGGACACCGCTGTCCACGTAGACCTGGATCCGCTCAGGGTTCATGTCGCCGTCGGCGATGGTGATCCCGCCGCGGTCGTTGAGTCCCGTGGCCCCGGCGCCCGAGTCGGGAACGACCCAGGTCGCACCGTCGTCCGTAAGAGCCACAGCCTGAGCGTCGGGGATGGTGACCAGCATCCCTTCCAGGCTCTCGTAGAAATCGATGGCGTCCTGCTCGGGGTCGAACACGGCCAGGCCGTCGTTGTCGATCACCTCCGTGGGCGCCTCGCGGCCGCCCGCCCCAAGAACCGTCGGCGCGATGGTCCCCATCCCGATCTTGGTGATCGTCGGCGAGACGATCTCGGTGATGGTCAGGTTGGTGGCTGCGCCCGCGCGGAACTCGTCGACCGTGCCGCTGACGGTGAGCTTGTCGCCCACGGCGACAGTCGGCGGGCTGCTGGTGAAGACGAAGATGCCGTCCGACGTGGCGGCGTCGCCGTCGCCGGCCTCGTCCTGCATCCAGAACCCGTTGGTGTCGACGGCGGTGACCACACCTTCCGTCTCAACTCTCCGGCCGTCGTACTCCGATAGATGTCCGGCGCCCTGGATGTCGTAGATGCGGACGAACGGGGCGTCGTCATCCTGGATCGTTCCCAGACCGGTCGCGTCGATGATGCCGACGGCCCCGGTTGCGACCTGCAGGTTGGCGAGCACCACCTGGAGCGTCTCGTCCTGTTCGGTAGCGAGGTCGCCCGTGACGCGGACCGTGATCGTCTGGCTCGCGGCGCCGCCCGCGGTGAATGAGAGCGTTCCGCTCGCCGCGACATAGTCCTCGCCCGCGGTGGCGGACACGTTCTGGGTGGCGAAGTCGACGGTGAAGGCGTCGCCGGTCCCGGACCGCGTGACAGTGAACGTCAGCAGGGTCTCTCCGCTGTCACCCTCCGTGACCGTGGCGTCCGAGATCGAGACGGTGGTCACCCCCCCGGTGACGTTGAAGCTGGCGGCGTAGGGAACCGCCGCAGCGTCGTTCGTCGTCCAGTTGGCGGGGTTGGCGATGGCGGCCCGGAGCTCGGCGGCGGTTCCGCTCGTGACCCCGGTATAGGCCCCGTTGTCGGGCCCAAAAGCCAGGGCGGTCGAGCCGAACGTCAGGCCGGTCGGAATCGCCGAGGTGTTGGAATTGGTGGCGTCGCCCGCGAAGGTGGCGTTGTTGTCCGCGAAGTCGATCGCGAACAGGAACGCCGGGCTTGCGGCGGTCCCCTGGTAGGCGAGGAACTGGTCCCCGCTGGCCGATGGGTTGAGTTGCCCGGTCAGGCCCGAGATGGTGATCACCGTGCCGGCCGTGACCGGCCCTGAGAAGGTGTAGGCGATGGTCCCCTCATTGGCGCGGAAGCCACCGGCGGCCAGCCAGCCGTTGTCGGTGAAGTTGACGACGGTGCCCGCTTCGACGTCCGTCAGAACGACGAAGGCCAGGGACTTGGGCGTCGCGCCCGCGCCGGCGGTCGTGTCGGCGCTGTAGCCGACGATCGCGAGGTCGCCCGGCTGGAAGGTAGTCGGCATGAGTGAGTCCGCCTGAGGAGTTGCAAACAAGGGCGGGCATCGGCGCGACGCGAGGCGCGGGCCTGTCGCGAGTCGGTGTGCTCCCCCTGACTCCAACCTGAGCACTCGCTCCGGTTGGCGTCACCCCCGCTCGTAGCCTCAGGACGTGACAGCTACGTCACAGCTCAAGGAAAGGACAACGACGCTCGTTGTCGGGTCAGGCGGCGATGCCGGCGATCCAGTCGCGAAGGACCGCCAAGACCTGCTCGGGCGGCGCATAGCCGCGAGTCACCACGCCGAAGGCGCCCTGCTCGTTCGGACCACCGACCAGCGTTGGAAATCCGGTGACGCCCGCCCTCTGCGAGATGGCGTAGTCGCGCCAGGTTTCCTGCCTGGCGTCGTCGGAAGACCACGCGGCGAGGAAGTCGTCGCGGTCGAGCCCGAAATCCGCGGCGAGATCGGCAAGGACTTCGCCCGACGTCACATCGAGGTTCTCGGCGTAGAAGGCCCGCTGGGCCGCGCCCAGGTAGCGCGCGGCCACGTCCTCGCCCCGTCGACGCACCACGACGACCGCGCGGGCGGCCGGGTCGGTGTCATAGATGAAGCCGTCACGGTCCAGGATCGCCGGATCGAAGGGCAGGCCAGACGCCTCGTGGACGTGGGTCCAGTGACCGGCCACCTGGCGTTTCGCCTCGGGCGTCATCGGCGTGTCTGTCCCGGGCCGAAGCCCACCCATGACGACCCGGATCGGCAGCGCGTCGCCGTAGGCCCGCCGGATCTGATCGATCACCGGCGAGAATCCGTAGCACCATGAACACATGGGATCGGCGAAGTAGATCAGGTGCGGACCGTCCATCGCGGGCTCCTTCGCGCGAATGATCGCAGCGAAAGCCCTGCCGGTCACGCCGACATTCGCCTGCTGAAGCTGCAGTTCCGCGAGGGCGGCGGCCACCGGGGCGTCCGGCGGCCACTTGTGCGACGGCTCAGCCGCGGCGCGCTTGCGCCTTCATCTCGCGCTTTGCCCGCGCGGCTTCCTTTTCGGCGGCCTTGCGCGCCTTGCGCTCTTCCCGCTTCAACTGGAGCATCAGCTCCTCGTCGTTCTCGCGAGCGAGGCGCGCCTCTTCCTCGGCCTTTTCCTTGGCGAGGCGGGCAGCTTCCTTTTCGGCGGCGCGGCGGGCGCGCACTTCCTCGAGCTCGCGGGCCTTCTTCTGTTCACGGGTCTCGAAAGCGCCCTCGGCCTGCACGGCCGGCTTGGGCTTGAACTTCGCGAGAAGGGCCTTCCGGGCCTCGGCCTGCGCGGCGAGGCGATCGGAGAAGCCAGGCATAACCTTGGATTCTCTCATGCTCACTTATGGTTGTCTGATAGGTGGCTCGGCGGAGATAACCCCGCCGAGCGGAACTCGTTGCGTTCGGGTCAGCCGACGATGTCGGCGTCGGTGAAGAACTGGGCGATCTCGATCTTGGCGTTCTCGAGGCTGTCCGAGCCGTGCACCGAGTTCTCGCCGACGCTCTTGGCGAACAGCTTGCGGATGGTGCCGTCGGCGGCCTGGGCCGGGTTGGTCGCGCCCATGACTTCGCGGTACTTGGCCACGGCGCCTTCGCCTTCCAGCACCTGCACCACGACCGGGCCCGAGGTCATGAAGTCGACGAGCTCGCCGAAGAACGGGCGCTCCTTGTGGACTTCGTAGAACGTCTCGGCCTGCTGGCGGGTCATGCGGATGCGCCGCTGGGCGACGATCCGCAGGCCGGCGTCCTCGATCACCGCGTTGACCTTGCCGGTCAGGTTCCGCTCGGTGGCGTCCGGCTTGATGATCGAGAAGGTGCGTTCGGTCATGGGCTCCGTTGGGGCTCAAGTTTTGGGAGATGCGCGAAGCGGCTTCGCGAGGTGGGCGCGTCTATATCGCCAACCTCGGCTGCGAGGCAACCCATCGACGCCCATGACGCAGCGTCGCGGGTCTGCTAGAGGCCGCCCCCACCCACGGTTTCCCCATGCTCCACATCAACGACCTTGTCCTCGACGCCTGGGGACGCCGCTTCTTCGACCATGCCAGCGTGATCCTTCCCAAGGACGCCAAGGTCGGCCTGGTGGGCCGCAACGGCGTGGGCAAGTCCACGCTGTTCAAGGTGATCCTCGGCCAGCTCACGCCGGGCGGCGGCGAGGTCGGCGTGCCGCGCCAGGCGCGCATCGGATCGGTCGACCAGGAGCATCCCGCCACACCGGTCAGCCTTATGGATACGGTCCTGGAGGCCGACGTCGAGCGCCACACGCTCCTCCAGCGCCTCGAAAGCGCGCCGCCCGAGGAGATGGGCGATATCTACGCCCGGCTGATCGAGATCGACGCCGACCGCGCCCCCTCGCGCGCCGCGGAAATCCTGGCCGGCCTCGGCTTCAGCCAGGCGGACCTGGCCCGGCCGATGGCCGAGTTCTCAGGGGGCTGGCGCATGCGCGTCGCGCTGGCGGCGAGTCTCTTCGCGGAGCCGGACCTCCTGCTGCTGGACGAACCCACAAACTACCTCGACCTGGAGGGCGCCCTGTGGCTTGAGGCGCGCCTCAAGAAGTACCCGCACACGGCCATCGTGATCAGCCACGACCGCGAGCTGCTGAACAACTCCTGCGACCACATCCTGCATCTCAAGGACGGCAAGCTGGAACTCTACACCGGCGGGTACGACGACTTCGAACGCCAGCTCACCGAGAAGCTGCGGCTGCAGGAGGCGACCCGGGTCAAGATCGAGGCGCAGCGCGCGCACCTGCAGTCATTCGTGGACCGGTTCCGCGCCAAGGCTTCCAAGGCGACCCAGGCCCAGTCCCGCCTGAAGATGATCGCCAAGCTGCCGCCGGTCGCAGCCGTGGTCGAGGAGCGGGTCACCCCCTTCGTCCTGCCATCGCCTGACCGGCCGCTGGCCCCGCCACTGCTGCGCCTCGAGGACGCCGCCGTCGGCTACGGTGGCGCGCCGATCCTACGGAAGCTGAACCTGCGGCTCGATATCGACGACCGGATTGGCCTCCTGGGAGTGAACGGCGCCGGCAAGTCGACGTTCGCCAAGCTGGTGGCCGGAGCCCTGACGACAGAGTCCGGCAAGCTGCACCGCAGCCCTCGGATGAAGGTCGGCTGGTTCCACCAGCATCAGATCGAGGCGATGGATCCCGCCGACACGCCGCTGGAGATCATCCGCCGCGTGATGCCTGAAGCGTCGGAGGCCTCCCGTCGGTCGCGCCTCGCCCAATACGGGATCGGGTTCGAGAAGGTCGAGACCACCGTCGCCAACCTGTCGGGCGGTGAGCGGGCCCGACTGCTGCTGAACCTCGTCGCCATGGAGGCGCCGCATCTCCTGATCCTCGACGAACCGACCAACCACCTGGACATCGATAGCCGGCGGGCGCTTCTCGATGCGCTCAACGAGTACGAGGGCGCGGTGATCCTGATCACTCACGACCGCTCGCTGATGGAACTGGTGGCGGATCGCCTCTGGCTCGCGGCCGACGGAACGATCCAGCCATTCGACGGCGACATGGAAGACTATGCCGCCTACGTGCTGGAACGGGCGCGTCAGGCCGCGCGCAGCCCGACCCAGGTCAAAGCGCCGCCGGGAATGGAAGCTCCGCCGCCTCCACCGACATCCAGGCCGAAGGTCCCGACCGGGCCCGCACGTCGCCGGGCTGAGGCGGCGGAAGCGGCCCTGGCGCGGGCAAACCAGGAACTCGCGCGGATCGACCAGGCGCTCACCGACCCCGCCGTGTTCGCGAGCGACGCCGCCAAGGGCGCAGAGCTGGCCCGTCGCCGCACCAGCGCCCAGGCGGCCCTGGAGGCGGCGGAGTTGGAATGGCTGGAGGCCCAGGAGGCCTACGAAGCGCTCAAGTGAGCCTAGCGCCCTAGGCTCAGGTGATGTGCTTTGGGCTGATCGGATCCGATCCCGGGAACGTCTCTTCGATCGCTTCGTCGAGCAAAGCTTCCTGCCGGTCTTCCGCGCCGGCCTCCCGTTCGGCCAAGTGATCCACCTTCCGGCCCTCCGGCGGCGGCTGCGCCGGCCGGGTGGCGGGGGCGTCTATGTGACGATGTTCGGCGATCGGTCCCTTCGGATCGGACGCCATGTCCGCCGTGGCCCCGCTGGAGCCGTGGGTGAAGGCGCGTTCGGCTTCTTCCGGGCTCTGGCGATGCGGCATCTTCTGTCTCCTGACTGTGTCTTGGTCCGAAACGTCCGTCGGCAGCCGAGGTTGCCGGTCACTTGTGGTCCGACTTGGGTGGGCCGAGCAGGATCCGCCCCTCGGATTGGAGCCGTCCCTTCACCTTCCCCGCGATCATCGCGAATATTCCGGGCAGGTTGATTTCCAGCCGGACGTCGCGCTCGCCCACGGCGATTGTTCCGGTGACCATCTGTCCGATCGCCTGCAGCGAGAAGCTGAGGACGTCCCCCGCCCAGGCCTTCCGAAGCTCTCCCACCGCGCCGATCTGGCCGGTGAGGCGCTCGACGCCCTCGTCGATCCGCCGTCGCGCCTCGGCGCGGCCAAGTTCATGGGGAATCGAGACGACGACCGGCTTGCTCATGTCACATCAACGGCCGAAACGCCGGCGCCGGTTCCCGCGCGCCCCCTCGAGCCTAGAGGAAGGCCCACCGCCGGCTCCGTTCCCGGGGACGCAGGTTGTTCTGCACGTTCCGGACTCCCTCGATGTCCGCGATGTCCTCGATCCTCCGCTTATCGGCCTTGTGCCGCACCGTGCCGTCCAGGAAGACCTCTCCGTGCCGGACGTCGACCTCGACGTCGGACAGGTCCAGGCGGCGTTCGTCCTCGAGCCGCTCCATGATCACCGCCCAGAGGACGCGATCGGACGGCCCGCGGTGGCGACGGCGATCGTGGTCATCGAAATGAATCCCGTCGGCGTCATCGGCCCGGTAGCCGGTCCGGTGCACGGGGTCGTAGCGATAGCGGTCGGAATAGTCGGCCTGGCCAAAGTCATTCGGTCGGGGGTCATGGTCTCGCAACCGCCGCAGTGGTTCGCGCTCGCCGTCGCGCCAGTCGTCGCGCCGCATGGTCTCCTCCTCAATTCCGTCGTGAAGATGCGGCAGAAACCGGCGCCTTGCGCTTCGGTTCCAGAGAGGGACGATGGGCACCCGGCCGATTCAGGATCCGCAGCGCTTGCTCCCGTTCGAACCTGACGCTCGCCACGACCCGCCTCCGGAAGACATGGAGGAAGAGCTCGCCGCCGCGCTGCCGGCCACGCAGGGGCGCCGGTTCTTCCGCCTCATGCGCCAGCTCGTCTGGCATCTCCTGGCGTTCCTGCTGCTGGGCGCCGCCGCCTACATCCTCTGGCGCGAGTTCCATGAGATCAGCCTTGCCGAGGTCGCTGAGGCCGTGCGGGCCTGGGGCTGGGACACCGTCGCCCTCGCCCTCGGCCTATCGGCGTCAAGCTTCCTGCTGATGGGATGCGTGGAGTGGATGGGGCTCCGCTGGGCGGGAGCGAAGATCGCGGTCCCATCCGCCCTGGCCGGATCGTTCATCGCCAGCGCCATCGCACACACCCTGGGGGCGAACCTCATCGTGTCCGGGGCGGTGCGGGCGCGCTTCTACGCGAAACACGGGATCACGCTGCGCCAGGTGGCCGCGGCGACGCTGTTCCACGGATTCTCGTTCACCGTCGGGTTGTCGACATTGGCGGGACTGGCCCTCCTTCTGGCCGGCAGCCGGGACATCGCCCAGGTCAGCCGCATCGCCAATCCCGTGGCGGACGGGCTAGGCGTCGCGCTGCTCGCCGGCGTGCTGGGTTACATCGTGCTATGCGCTGTCCTCCACCGGCCACTGCGGGCGTTTGGCCACAGCGTGCGCCTCCCCTCCTGGCGCGTGGCGATCGCCCAGGCGACCATCGGCGCGTTGGACAATGCGGTGGCGGCGGCGATCATCTGGGTGCTGCTGCCCGCGGGGGCTATCGGCTACTTCACCTTCGTCGGCGCCTACGCTCCCTCGGTCGTGGTGGGCCTCGTCTCTCACGTCCCCGGCGGCGTCGGGGTGTTCGAGGGGTCGGTGTCGACCCTCACCAAGGGTCTGCAGCCCGCCGCCCTGGCCGCCGCCTTCCTGGGATATCGGCTGTTCTTCTTCCTGCTGCCGCTGCTGCTGGCCAGCCTCGCCCTGGCGGTCGACACGCTGCGCGAACAGGCCCGACGCAGGCGCTGAAAAAAATCCTGCCGCGGATGCATCCGCCTGCATCCGGCCTCGTCAGCGGGCCGTAACTGCTGGGTCCGAGCATCTCCCACACATACGGACAGAACGCGGTGGCGGCCCTGTTCCCCGACATCCGCCGCCGTACGCCCCGGCCCCCGCCTCCCGTCGCGGGGCCGGGGCGACCCTTAAGGGGTCTCTCTCGGGCCTACCTTTCCGCGTACAGCCGGCGCAGAATCCGAGGCGCCAGCCCCGGCAGATCCTCGGAAATCAGGCCCGGCCCGTGCAATGCAGCCGCTTCGGCGTGGATCCAGGCCCCGGCGCAGGCGGCGTCGAAGCTGTCCATCCCCTGGCTGACCAGGCCCCCGATGAACCCGGCCAGCACGTCGCCGGAGCCGGCCGTCGCAAGCCATGGCGAGCCGTTGAGGTTCACAGCCGCCCGGCCGTCGGGCGCGGCGATCACGGTGTCCGGCCCCTTCAGCAGCACCACCGACCCTGCTCGCTCCGCCGCGCGGCGTGCGGCGGTGATCCGTTCGGGCGCCGCCTTCAACACACCCGGAAACAGACGCTCGAACTCGCCCGGGTGGGGCGTCAGCACGTCATCCCGATCCAACACCGAGAACAGCTCCTCCGGATCGTCCCGAAAGACGGTGATGGCGTCGGCGTCGATCACGAGCGCTGCGCCGGTCCGCGCGAGAGCCAGCACATTCAGCAGCGTCGTTTCGCTCACCCCGGCCGCCGGCCCGATGATCGCCGCGTCCGCGTGATCGGCCGCCTGCTCGAGTTCCAGCTCGGTGGCGAACGGCTTCAGCATCACCGCCTCGAGGTGAGCGGCGTTGGACGCGAGGGCCTCCTCGGTCGACAGGATCGTCACCAGGCCGGCGCCGATCCGCAGACCGCCCCGCGAGGCGAGGCGAGCCGCTCCCGTGCTCCAGGCGTCGCCGCTCACCACGATCAGCCGGCCACGGGCATGTTTGTGCGAGTGGGTTTCCGGCCACGGAAACCTCGCCGCCCAGGCCTCTGGGCCGTTTTCCACCAGCCTGGTCGGCGTCTCTCCCAGGCCGATGTCGACGACGACGATCTCCCCGCACAGGCTCCGTCCGGGTTCGAGCACATGGGCCGGCTTGCGGGCGTGGAACGTGACGGTCAGGCCCGCGCAGACAGCGACGCCGAGGGGCGCGCCGGTGTCTCCCGGCAAACCGCTCGGGATGTCGACGGCGATCACCTGCTCGGCCCGATTCGTCAGCGCCGTGACGGCGGCGGCCGCGAGGCCATCGAGCGGCCGGGCGAGACCCGCCCCGAACAGCGCGTCGACGACCAGCCCCTCCCCCACGGGGCCGGACAGCGGCTTCACCGGGCCCGACCAGCGGCCTCGCATCGTCCTGGCGTCGTCCGTGGCCGGCTCGGCCAGCGCGCGGACCTCCACCGGCCAGCCCCGTTCGCTCAGAAGTCGGGCCACGACGTAGCCGTCGCCACCGTTGTTGCCCGGACCGCACAGCACCGTCACCGGTTGGACCTCGAACCGGGCGAGGATGGCCTCCACCACCCCCTGCCCCGCCCGCTCCATCAGCATTTCGCCCGGCGTGCCGGCGGCGATCGCCGCCCGGTCCGCGGCGGTCATCTCGGCGACGGTCAGGATGGGGCGGGCTGGCAAGGGACGCTCCTTGGCGAACAGGGCTCCCTCTTCCCCCGCGCCGCGGGCCCGTTCAAGCCCCGAGCTACAGGACCTGGGTCGCGGCCTCGGCGCCCTTTGCGACCAGGCGCACCGTGCGTCCATCGGTTTCCAGGACGGTGATCGAGGCGTGGTCGGGACGGAAGGCGAGCACCTGATCCACGCCGGTCAGTCGCGAGACGACCGCATTGATCGCCACGTAGTGTGAGAAGACTGCGGTGTCGCCGCGGACCGCGAGTGACTCGACGATCGCGCCACGCCAGGCGTCGTAGTCCAGGTCGCCCTGGATCTCGGCCCAGGTTCCAAGGAACGCCTGTCGAAGCCATGCCGGCCGGTCGGCCGCTGACAGCGCCGCTGGGGTCGGGATCTCACCGATCGCGGGGTCGATCTCCGGCTGAACGCCCAGGGCCAACGCGGTCGGCTCGGCCGTCTCGCGGCAACGCCGGAGCGGTGAACTCACCACCCGCTTCGGCCGCTCGGCCTCCGGCAGGCCCAGCAACCAATCGCGAGCTGCGCGGGCCTGCGCCTGACCCGCCTCGTCCAGTCCGGGGTCTTCATCGTGGTCGCCCCAGGTCGAGGACGGCTTTCCGTGGCGGATCAGGTACAGGCGGGCCATGGCTCAGTTCGGCGTGAAGACGTTGAGTCCGTCAACCTGGGCGACGGAACCTTTGCGTCCCACCTGCTCGGTGGTCTCCATGCCGGCCAGCAGCGCGGGATCCTCGGGGCTGTAGGCCGCGAACCGTCGACCGTTCTCGTCGCGCCCGATGATGATCGCCCTGAACGGACCTTCCCGGCGGTGGACGACGGTGTAGGTCTCGATCGTGCCCGTACCCTGGGGCGTCTCGGTGATGTCGGGATGCGGCAGGGCGTCGATTTCCCGCTGGATCACGGCCGGATCCTGGCGCTCGAACGGCCGATCGGGCCGCTTGGTGGAATAGATGCCCGTGGACTGCTTGGTCAGGTACCAGCCGTTGCCGGTGATCAGGCCGTACTCGCCACGGCGTTCGCGCAGGCGCTGCACCATCACCGCGACCGAATGCATGACGTAGTTGTTGCCCGGGCCGCCTGCGTAGGGGAGCCCCCCGGTGACCGTCAGCCCCCGGGGATCGTCGAGCGACAGACCGAGCTCCTCGGCGCCGACTTCCACCGCCACCGGGAAGCACGAATAGAGGTCGATCAGGCCGATCTGGTCCAGCCCGATGCCCGCCATCTCGAACGCCCGCTTGCCGGTGAGCCGCATGGCGGGGCTGGAGTGGAAGTTCTGCCGGTCCAGGGGGTTCCACAGGTCGGCGGCGTCGGCGCAGCCGTGCAGATAGACCCAGCGGTCCTCGGGAACGCCCAGTTCCCGCGCCTTGGCGACGCTGGCCACGATCACGCCCGCCGACTGGTCGACCTCCATGATGGCGTTCAGCAGCTTCGGATACGGGAAGCCGATCATCCGGTTCTTCTCGTTGACCGTCACCAGTTCCTCGGCCGACCTCTTGATCGGGAACCAGGCCTCGGGGTTCTGCGCCGCGACCTCGGTGAATTTCGAGAAGAGCTTGCCCAGGCGGGCCTGGTGATCCGGGATCGAACGGCCGTCGCGCGCCCTCAAGGCGTTCTCGAACAGCGGATAGATGTTGATCGGCCGGTCCAGCCCGTGACGCGCCTCATAGGCGGTGTTGCCCGGACGTGGATCGCCCAGGCGCTGGGGCGTCTCGAGGGTCTCGTCTTCCTTGGCCTTCCAATCGTCGAACGACAGGCCTTTCGTCGCCCGCTTCATGGCCGAGCCCAGGAACTCTGCGCCGACAGTCAGAGCGAGCTGCGTCTCGCCCCTGGCGACGCGCTCCGCGAGGGTATTGATCACGTACTGAGGCGTGTTGCCGCCCATCTCGGTGTAGACCGACCAGCGAGGGGTCGCGCCGAGCTGCTTCGAGAGCTGCGCCGGCGGGTTCGTCGAGTGTGGGATCATCCCCCGCTTCGAGCCAGGAGCGTCAATCGTGTAGCCGACGACGGCCAAGGTATCGATGGCCGCCAGCCCCGCGGCGCCGATGCCCGCGTCTTCCGCCGCCCGATCCGCCGCAATCTTCAGCAGTTCCGTCGGAGACGGCGACGACCCGGGATCGCCCCGGTAGGTGAATTGGCCCGCTCCGATGAGCACCGGGGTCCGTTCGTCCATGCTCCAGCCGTCTCCCAATCAAACTTTGCCGCGATCCCGGGCCGGAAATTCACGCCGGGGCGCCGTTTTCCAACATGATCGCTTTTTGAACTCTAGGCGCCCATTTCCTAGGCGCCTGGACAGTTTCGCAAGCCGCCCCAACGGCAGGCAACCGTTGCGTGCTTGTGGACGAGCCCCGCCCCGTGCTGCTTCGCGCCAATCGCGCCGATCAACCCCGGCGCCCCCAGTGCAAGTCGAGCCGCATGAAGAAGATCGAAGCCATCATCAAGCCGTTCAAGCTCGACGAGGTGAAGGAGGCCCTGCAGGAACTGGGCGTCCAGGGCATGACGGTGATCGAAGCCAAGGGCTATGGACGCCAGAAGGGCCAGACGGAACTCTACCGCGGCGCCGAGTACGTCGTGGACTTCCTGCCAAAGATCAAGATCGAGGTCGTGGTCGCCGACGACCACCTCGACCGCGCCGTGGAGGCCATCTCAGGCGCCGCCCGCACCGGCCGTATTGGCGACGGCAAGATCTTCATCTCCGAGGTTCTGGACGTCGTGCGCATCCGCACCGGCGAGACCGGGACCGTGGCGATCTGACCAGCATCCGAGACTTCAAGAAGGGGATAACCACCATGGCTTCCGCCAAAGACATCCTGAACATGATCAAGGAAAAGGACGTCAAATACGTCGACGTCCGCTTCACCGACGTGCGCGGCAAGATGCAGCACGTGACCTTCGACATCGACCTGGTCGACGAGGAGTTCCTCACCGACGGCACCATGTTCGACGGCTCCTCGATCGCCGGCTGGAAGGCCATCAACGAGTCGGACATGAAGCTGCGTCCGGACCTGGACACGGCCATCATCGACCCGTTCTACCAGCAGACCACCCTGGCGCTGTTCTGCGACATCCTGAATCCCGACACGAACACCCCCTACAACCGTGACCCGCGCTCGATCGCGAAGGCCGCCTTCAACTACGTGAAGGCCTCGGGCATCGGCGACACGGTCTATTTCGGGCCGGAAGCCGAGTTCTTCATCTTCGACGACGTGCAGTGGAACACCGCCCCGCACGACACCCGCTATTCGTACGACTGCAGCGAACTGCCGGTGAACTCGGGCAAGGCCTATCCGGAAGGCAACATGGGTCACCGCCCGGGGCCGAAGGGCGGCTACTTCCCGGTGAACCCGGTCGACTCCGGACAGGACCTGCGCGGCGAGATGCTGGCGGTCATGGGCGAACTGGGCATGAAGCCCGAGAAGCACCACCACGAGGTGGCGCCGGCGCAGCATGAGCTGGGCCTGAAGTTCGACACCATGATCACCATGGCCGACCGCCTGCAGCTCTATAAGTACGTGATCCACAACGTGGCCCACGCCTACGGCAAGACCGCCACCTTCATGGCCAAGCCGATGTTCGGCGACAACGGGTCGGGCATGCACGTGCACCAGTCGATCTGGGGCAACGGCAAGCCGCTGTTCGCGGGCGACAAGTACGCCGGCCTCAGCGACATGTGCCTCTGGTACATCGGGGGCATCATCAAGCACGCCAAGGCGATCAACGCGTTCTCGAACTCCACGACGAACTCGTACAAGCGCCTGGTCCCCGGCTACGAAGCCCCGGTGAAGCTGGCCTACTCGGCCCGCAACCGCTCGGCCTCGATCCGCATCCCGCACGTGGATTCTCCGAAGGCCAAGCGCATCGAAGCCCGCTTCCCGGACCCGATGGGCAACCCGTACCTGACCTTCGTGGCCCTGCTGATGGCCGGCATCGACGGGATCGAGAACAAGATCGATCCGGGCGCGGCCGCCGACAAGAACCTCTACGACCTGCCCCCGCGCGAGCAGAAGAAGATCCCGGAAGTCTGCGGCTCGCTGCGCGAAGCGCTCGAGAACCTCGATAAGGACCGGGCCTTCCTCAAGAAGGGCGGCGTCATGGATGACGACTTCATCGACAGCTACATCGAGCTGAAGATGGAAGAGGTCATGCGCCTCCAACTCCACCCGCACCCGGTGGAATTCGACATGTACTACAAGTGCTAGCCACCTGAGGTCAGGCGGTGTCAGGAAGGGCCGCGGAGCGATCCGCGGCCCTTTTCATTTGCGCCACACCCCGCCCGTCGCCGAACGATAATTCACTTGCTGGCGAGGCGTTGAAGCGGGCTAAAACCCGATGAATTTCCGTTCGTGCCCGGGGCCAGATTCCTTGAAATCAGCACTCCTCGTCTCCGCCGCCTTGCTGGCCGGCATCGCCCTCCCCGCCAACGCAGACACCGGCTCGGCGGGCCCGCAGCCGACCGCCATGCCAACGGCGATCGCCGCCCCGCGTGACGTGGCCTTTCCGGGCGTCATCCGCCTCGAGGTCGATGCGAGCGACACCCAGCGCCGGATCATCCAGGTGAGGCAGACGATACCGGTCGATCGGGCCGGACGGACGACCCTGCTGTATCCCCAGTGGCTGCCGGGCAACCACGCCCCGCGTGGGCCGATCGAGAAGGTCGCCGGGCTCGTCATCCGGGCGGGCGGCCAGGTGGTTCCCTGGACCCGAGACCCGATCGAGGTCTACGCCTTCCACGTCGACGTTCCCGAAGGCGCGAGCGAGCTGCAGGTCGAGTTCCAGTACCTGTCGCCCACGGCGCCCAACCAGGGCCGGGTCGTTGTCACGCCCGAGATGCTGAACCTGCAGTGGAACGCGGTGGCGCTCTATCCCGCGGGCTACTTCACCCGCCGCATCATGGTCGAGCCCAGCGTGAAGCTGCCCGCGGGCTGGACCCACGCCCTGGCCCTTGAGGACGCGGGGCGGGCTGGCGACGTCGTGCGCTTCAAGCCGGTGGACTTCGAGACCCTGGTCGATTCCCCGATGTTCGCCGGCAAGTACGGCAAGGTCGTGGACCTGGACCCCGGCGGCAAGATTCCGGTCCGTCTGAACATGTTCGCCGACACGCCCGACGAACTTGAGGCCAAGCCCGACCAGATCGAGAAGCACCGCAATCTCGTCCGCCAGGCCGACAGGCTGTTCGGCTCAAGGCCTTATGATCGCTACGACTTCCTGCTGGCGATCTCCGCGCGCCTGGGCTCCATCGGCCTGGAGCACCACCGGTCCAGCGAGAACCAGGTCGAGCCCGGCTATTTCACCGACTGGGCCGCCGCCGTCGGCGACCGCAACCTCTTGCCGCACGAGTACGCCCATAGCTGGGACGGCAAGTCCCGCAGGCCCGCCGATCTCTGGACGCCGAACTTCAATGTGCCCATGCGCGGCCAGTTGCTCTGGGTCTACGAGGGGCAGGATCAGTACTGGGGCTATGTGCTGGGCGCCCGTTCGGGCATCACCACCAAGGAAGAGGCCCTGGAGGCGCTTGCCGCCACCGCCGCCACCTTCCAGGTGCGGGTCGGCCGCCGCTGGCGCACGGTGGAGGACACCACCCAGGACCCCGTCATCAACGCCCGCCGACCCCAGCCGTGGGCGACGTGGCAGCGCAGCGAGGACTACTACTCCGAGGGTCAGCTTGTCTGGCTCGACGCCGACACGCTCATTCGCCAGCGGTCCGGCGGGAAGCGGTCGCTAGACGACTTCGCCCGGCGCTTCTTCGGCGGGCAGGATGGTGACTACACGGCCCGCCCCTACACCTTCGACACCGTGGTGGAGACACTGAACGCGGTCGAGCCCTACGACTGGCGGGGGTTCCTGACCGAGCGCATCCGCCAGGTCGCCGTGAAGCCGCCGCTGGACGGCCTGGCGCGCGGCGGCTGGCGCCTGGCCTATGACGAAAAGCCCACCGGCTACTTCAAGGCGATCGAGAGCTCGTCGAAGACGACCAATCTCACCTACTCCCTGGGGGTGACCCTGAACCGAGAGGGCGACGTGACGGGCGTGCTCTGGGACAGCCCCGCGTTCAACGCGGGGCTCACGGTCTCGACTCGAATCGCCGCCGTCAACGGCATCGCCTACGACGCCGACCGCCTCAAGAAGGCGATCACGGAGGCAAAGGCCGGTAAGCCGATCGAGCTGCTGCTCAAGAATGGCGACCACTATCGCACGGCCGCGATCACCTATACGGGCGGCCTGCGCTATCCGCGGCTTGAGCGTATAGAGGGGACGCCGGACCTGATCAGCCGGATCTACGAGCCGCGGAAATAGCCGCCCGCCGGAAAGCTTCCCCGACGTGGGTCGCTCAGAGCTTCTGGGCGACCCACCAGTAGGCCAGGAAGGCGATGGCGCCCGGCGCGAGATAGGCGGCGGCGAACTCCCAGGCCGTCGGATCGGGCAGGACTCCAACGATCGTCGAGCCGATCGCCACCACTGCGCCCAGCGCGGCGGAGGTGCCGACGATGTTGATGACTTCCGGCGGCAGCTTGAGCCCGGTACGGCTGCGGACCTGAGATTGCGGCATATCTTGTTCCTCCCGCAACGGCGCCTGTTCCCGGCGCTCGCCTAACTGAAGCCAACGTCGCCCGAGAACACGACTATGGCAAGCGCGAAGCTTCGTCGCAGCGGTATGGAGCCGCCTCAGGCATACCGTTCGTCCATCCAGATCCCCGCGAGACGTATCGCCCGGCGCGCTGCGTTCAGCACCGCGCCCCAGGCGTGGAAGACATGGATCATCTCGGGCCAGACCTCGAGCCGCACCTCGACCCGCGCATGAGCAAGCACGTCGGCGAGCGTCACGCTGTCGGACAGAAGCGTCTCCTCCGAGCCGGTCTGGATCAGGACCGGCGCGACGCCTTCGAAATCCCCGAACACCGGTGACGCGAGCGGATCGCGCGGGTCCAGCCCACCCAGATAGGCCTGCGCCATCTGGTCCAGACCCGCCTTGGTGATCGACGGATCGGTGTCGGCCTTGGTGCGATAGCTGGCGCCAGACTGGGTCAGGTCCGCCCAGGGACTGATGACGAAGTATCCGGCCGGCTGGGCCAGTTCGGCAGCCTTGAGCGCCAGCGCGAGCGCCATGGCCAGGCCGCCGCCGGCCGAGTCGCCCGCCACGATCAGCTTGCCCGCCTCGACCCCGCTGGCCAGCAGCGCCCGATAGACCGCCACCGCGTCGTCGACCGCGGCCGGAAACCGATGCTCCGGCCCCAAGCGGTAGTCGGCCACGACCGCCTGCGCCCGGGCCGCCTCGGCGATCCGCGCAACCATGGGCGGATGACTTCGCGGGCTGCCCTGAGTGTAGCCGCCGCCGTGCAGGTAGAGGATCGTACGACCCGGGAGCGCGCCCTCGGGCGACACGCGCTCACATTTCACCCCGCCCACCGTCGCCGGTTCATGGAAGCAGTGGGTGGGCAGCGACCCCATCTCGCCCACCGCGTCCATGGCCGCCCGGCGCTCGGCCAGGCTGGGCTGCGGGCCGTTGGGATCGGCCTGGCGCGACGCCAGAAGCGCCCTCACCCCCGCGATCTGCGGATCCTTCCAAGTGGCCATGCGATCCCTCCCCCGCAACTCGCCGCATTGCCTTAGGGCGGCCGCCGATTCATACCGGCCGCTTGTAGAATCGCACCACCTTTCGGGGTCCATGTCGAAGTCCTCCGCCAATCCGCTACCCGACCTGTTCGACGGCGCGCTGAACCCCGCGCCGGCGGCGCCGCTGGCCGAGAGCCACGAGCCGCGCCCCGATCCCGCGGTCACGGGCGCCAAGCCATCGGGGGGCTATTCGGCGAAGGACATCGAGGTCCTCGAGGGGCTGGAGCCGGTCCGCAAGCGGCCGGGCATGTACATCGGCGGCACCGACGAGCGGGCGCTGCATCACCTCTTCGCGGAGGTGCTCGACAACGCCATGGACGAGGCGGTCGCCGGCCATGCCAAGGTCATCGAGGTCAGCCTCGACGCCGACGGCGCCCTGACGGTGAAGGACGACGGCCGCGGCATCCCCGTCGACCCGCACCCCAAGCACCCGGGCAAGTCGGCGCTGGAAGTGATCATGACCGTCCTGCACTCGGGCGGTAAGTTCTCGGGCAAGGCGTACGAGACCTCGGGCGGTCTGCACGGCGTAGGCGTCTCGGTGGTGAACGCTCTTTCCGAGCGGGTGGAAGTCACCGCCTGGAAGGACGGCTTCGAGTGGCGGCAGGCCTTCACCCGCGGCAAGCCGCTTGGCCCGATCGAGAAGCTGGGCCCCACGCGCAAGAAGGGCACCCAGATCAGCTTCACGCCCGATCCGGTGATCTTCGGCGAGGGCGTCGCCTTCAAGCCGGCGCGGCTCTACCGCATGGCCCGGTCCAAGGCGTACCTGTTCGGCGGCGTCGAGATCCGCTGGAAGTGCGACCCCAGCCGCATCCACGACCAGACCCCGCCCGAGGCGACCTTCCGCTTCCCGAATGGCCTCGCCGACTTCCTGGCCGAACGGATCAAGGGGCTGGAGACGGTGACGCCGGCGCCCTTCACCGGCCGCTACGAGCGGCCTGGGGAGGCCGGCAAGGTCGAGTGGGCCATCGCCTGGACCCCCGCCGGCTTCGGCGAAGCCGACAGCTTCATGCAGTCGTACTGCAACACAGTCCCGACGCCCGAAGGCGGCACGCACGAGAGCGGGCTGCGCGCGGTGCTCACCCGCGGCCTCAAGCAGTACGCCGAGTTGATCGGCGAGAAACGCGGCGGCCTGATCACCGCCGACGACGTGGTGGCCCAGGCGGGCGCTCTGGTCAGCGTCTTCATCCGCGATCCCGAATTCCAGGGCCAGACCAAGGAGAAACTCTCGTCCACCGAGGCCCAGCGCCTGGTGGAGAAGGCCGTCGCCGACCCGTTCGACCATTGGCTGACCGCCCAGCCCAAGGCCGCGAGCGCCCTGCTCCAGTTCGTCGTCGAGCGCGCCGAGGAGCGGCTGAAACGGCGCAAGGAAAAGGAGACCGCCCGGGCCTCAGCCACGCGCAAGCTCCGGCTGCCAGGCAAGCTGGCCGACTGCGCCGGTCAGGCCATCGACGGCGCGGAACTCTTCCTGGTCGAAGGCGACTCGGCCGGCGGCTCGGCCAAGCAAGCGCGGGACCGCAAGAACCAGGCGATCCTGCCCCTTCGCGGCAAGATCCTGAACGTCGCCTCCGCCTCGAGCGACAAGTTCGGCGGCAACAAGGAGCTTTCGGACCTGCTCCTGGCGCTCGGTGTCCAGGCCGGTTCGAAATTCAAGGAAGAAGAGCTGCGCTACGAGCGCATCATCATCATGACGGACGCCGACGTGGACGGCGCCCACATCGCCAGCCTGCTGATCACCTTCTTCTTCCGCACGATGCCCGACCTGATCCGGTCCGGCCGCCTCTACCTGGCCCTGCCGCCGCTCTACCGCATCAGCCATGGCGGCAAAGCCGTCTACGCCCGCGATGACGCGCACCGTGACGAACTGCTGGCCAGCGAGTTCAAGGGCAAGAAGCCCGACATCAGCCGGTTCAAGGGCCTGGGCGAAATGATGCCCGCCCAGCTCAAGGAAACCACCATGGACCCCAAGACCCGCACCCTGGCGCGGGTCACTCTGCCGCGTGCGGAGGAGACCGTGGAGGACCTGGTGGAAGCCCTCATGGGCCGCAAGCCCGAGCTGCGCTTCCGGTTCATCCAGGAGAACGCGGAATTCGCCGTGGCGGACCTGGACGTCTAGGGGCGAACTTTGAGGCGATAGCGCCCGCGAGCACAGACCGGGAACGCCAGCTCGGATAGACTCGGGTCCGACCGAATCAGGAGCACCCATGGCCCGCGACGGCGCCATCTATGCCTGCCAGTCCTGCGGGGCCGTGCAGACGCGCTGGTCTGGCCAGTGCCCCGCCTGCGGCGCGTGGAACACGCTGGTCGAAGAACTGGCCAGCCGGCCGCCGGGCGCACTGAAGCCCACCAAGGCCACGCGGAGCCGCCATCTCGCCTTCGAAGGGTTGGACGAAGCCACCCCCGCGCCGCCGCGCATCGCCACCGGCGTGGGCGAATGGGACCGGGTCTGCGGTGGCGGGGTTGTCCCTGGCTCCGCCATCCTGGTGGGCGGCGATCCCGGCGTCGGCAAGTCGACCCTGCTGCTGCAGGTCGCCGCCGAGGCGGCCCGGCGGGGACAGGGCTGCGCCTACATCTCGGGCGAGGAGGCGATCGAGCAGGTGCGTGGCCGGGCCCAGCGGATGGGTCTCGCCGACGCGCCGGTGAAGCTGGCGGCCGAGACCTCGCTTCGCGCCATCCTCGACGGCTTGAAGGCCGAACCCTTCGACCTGGTGGTGATCGATTCCATCCAGACGATGTGGAGCGACAACCACGAGGCCGCGCCCGGCTCGGTGACGCAGGTGCGCGCGGCCGCCGGCGAACTGGTGCGCCTGGCCAAGAAGCGGGGCCTCGCCGTCATCCTCGTGGGCCACGTGACCAAGGAAGGCGCCATCGCCGGTCCTCGTGTGGTCGAGCACATGGTCGACGCCGTCTTCGCCTTCGAGGGCGAGCGGGGCTATCCGTTCCGCATCCTCCGCGGGGCCAAGAACCGCTTCGGAGCCACCGACGAGATCGGCGTCTTCGAAATGGGCGACGCGGGGCTCACCGAGGTGAGAAACCCCTCGGCGCTGTTCCTCAACACCGCCGGAGAGCGCGCGGCAGGCGCCGCCGTGTTCGCCGGGATCGAGGGATCCCGCCCGGTGCTGGTGGAGATCCAGGCCCTGGTGGCGCCGTCGGCCTACGGCACACCCCGCCGGGCGGTCGTCGGCTGGGACTCCGGCCGCCTCGCCATGATCCTTGCCGTGCTGGAGGCCCGCTGCGGGCTCGGCTTTGGCGACAAGGATGTCTATCTGAACGTCGCTGGCGGGCTTCGAATCTCCGAACCCGCCGCCGACCTCGCCGCCGCGGCCGCTCTCGCGTCCTCGGCGTTCGACGTCGCCCTGCCCCAGGACTGCGTCGTGTTCGGCGAAATCAGCCTGTCCGGCGAGGTGAGACCGGTTAGCCGGATGGAATCGCGCCTCAAGGAAGCCGCGAAGCTGGGTTTCCGTCAGGCGCTTGGCCCAGCCGACGTGGACGGCGCGGCGGTGGCCTATACGGGCGCGAGCCGCCTAGCCGACGCCGTCCAGCGCATCCATGACGCCGCCTGGGATCGCTCGTGAGCCAGTTCGACATCCTCGTTCTGATGCTGCTGGGCGTTTCGGCGGCGGTCGGCTTCTTCCGTGGCGCGGTGCGCGAGGTGTTCGCCCTCATGGCGCTGGTCGTGGCGGCGGCGCTGGCGGTTCTGGGCCTGCCGGCGTTCGGACCGACCGTCCGTGGCGTGGTCCAGCCAGACTGGCTGGGGACCGTCGCTTCACTGGTCCTGGTCTTTGTCGTCGCCTTCATCGCCCTGCGGCTGATCGGCGCAGGCCTCGCGCAGCGGGTGCAGAAGACCCAGATGCTCGGCTTCCTCGACCGCTCCCTCGGCCTGCTGATCGGCCTCGGGCGCGGTCTGATCGTCCTGGGGGCTCTGTTCCTCATGTTCAACGCCGCCACGCCCGAAGACCTCCGTCCGCAATGGATCACCGGCGCCCGGACCTGGCCGCTAGCCAGCAACATGGGGCGCTTGCTGGATGAACTCGCACCCAAGGGACTCGACGTGGCAGGGCGCCTTAAACCCGCTTTCCAGCGCGCGATCGACGATGGGTCAGGTGACAGAACCGCGACAGGGCGCTACGAGGCGCGCGAACCCGACACCGACCGCCCGGAGCGTCCCCGATGAGCCAGCAGCATGAGCGTTGGTCCCCGCCGGCGCGCGACCCCGACGACGATACGCCCCGCCTCGAGTGCGGCGTCTTCGGCATCTGGGACGTGCCTGAAGCGTCGGGGATCACCGCGCTTGGCCTGCACGCCCTGCAGCACCGTGGCCAGGAGGCGTGCGGGATCGCCGCGTTCGACGGCCAGGGCTTCCACACCGAGCGGCACATGGGCTACGTCGGCGACGCCTTCGGCGGCGGCGACCTGAACAAGCGCTTGCCGGGCCGGGCGGCGATCGGACACACGCGATACTCCACCGCCGGCGGCAGCTTCATTCGCAACGTCCAGCCGATGTTCGCCGACCTCGAGGCAGGCGGCGTGGCCTTGGCGCACAATGGCAACCTCACCAACTTCCTGGCCCTGAGGGAGCAGCTGGTCTCGGAAGGCGCGATCTTCCAGTCCACCTCCGATTCCGAGGCGATTCTTCACCTGATCGCCCGCTCGCGCCGGCCCAAGTTCCTGGAGCGCTTCACCGAGGCCCTTCAGCAGATCGAGGGCGGCTACGCCCTGGTCGCCCTGACCAACAAGAAGCTGGTGGGCGTGCGCGACCCGCTCGGCATCCGTCCGCTGGTGCTGGGCACGCTGGACGGCAAGTGCGTGCTGGCGTCCGAGACCTGCGCCCTCGACATGATCGGGGCCACCTTTGTGCGCGATATCGATCACGGCGAAATGGTCGTCATCGATGAGAAGGGCCTGCGCAGCTTCCGACCGTTCCCCGCCCAACAGGCCCGCCCCTGCATCTTCGAGTACGTGTACTTCGCCCGCCCGGATTCGGTCGTGAACGGCCGCTCCGTGTACGAGGTCCGCAAGCGCATGGGGCGCCGTCTGGCGCAAGAGACCCCTGCCGACGTGGACGTGGTGGTGCCCGTGCCGGACTCGGGTGTCCCGGCGGCTCTGGGGTTCGCCCAGGAGACCGGCCTGCCCTTCGAAATGGGCATCATCCGCAATCACTATGTCGGCCGGACCTTCATCCAGCCGACCCAGGGCGAGCGTGAACTGGGCGTGCGCATGAAACTCGCGCCGAACCGCGCGGTTCTCGCCGGGAAACGCGTTCTGCTGGTGGATGATTCGATCGTGCGCGGTACCAATTCGATCCGCGTCGTGAAGATGGTCCGCGAAGCCGGCGCCAAGGAGGTCCACCTGCGATCGGCCTCGCCGCCGATCATGTGGCCCGATTACTACGGCATCGACATGCCCGACCGCGACAAGCTGCTGGCGGCCAACCACTCCGTCGAGGACATCACCCGGATCCTCGGCGTCGATTCCATGGGCTACCTGTCTGTGGACGGGCTCTACTGGGCCATGGAAGCGACGCGCGACCCGGCCAATCCGCAGTTCACCGACCACTATTTCACCGGCGACTACCCGACCCGGCTTCTCGACAAGGAGGTCGCCGAGGGTCGCAACGAGGTGCGTGAGCGGCAGCTCTCGTTCCTGGTCGACGCGTGACGACGAAGCGGCCGGGCCTCCTCTCCCGGCTGAGGCCCGACTGGTACCTCATCCTCATCGTCCTGATGGGGGCGGCCGCCACCATCCTGCCGGCCAGGGGCGCGGCCGCCGACGGTCTCGGCTGGGTGACCAAGGTGGCGATCGGCGTGGTCTTCTTCCTCCACGGCGCGCGACTGTCGCGCGAGGCGGTGATCCGCGGCCTCGTCCACTGGCGGCTTCACCTCGTGATCCTGGCCGCGACCTTCGCGGCATTCCCGCTGATCACCCTCGGCCTTGCGGCGGCGCCCGCCTGGATCACCCCGCCGGAACTCGCCGCCGGCCTGATCCTCGTGGGCTGCCTGCCCTCCACCATCCAGAGCTCCATCGCGTTCGTCGGTGTCGCCCGCGGGAACGTGCCCGCCGCTGTGGCCGCGGCATCCGCCTCGAACATCCTTGGCGTCTTCATCACCCCCCTCCTCGTGGGCGCCCTGCTGCACGCCGAAGGCTCGATGAGTCCCACGGCGATCTGGTCGATCATTCTTCAGATCCTTGTTCCCTTCGTGGCTGGCCAGGCCCTGCGCCCCTGGATCGGCGAATGGGTGAGCCGCCATGCCAAGGCCCTCGGGAAACTCGACCGGGGAACCATCCTCCTGGTGGTCTACGTCGCCTTCTCCGAAGCCGTGGTGGAGGGCGTCTGGAGCCGTCTGGGCGCTCTAGATCTCGTCCGCCTGCTGCTGCTCTGCGGCGCCCTCCTCACGGCGGTTCTGGGCCTTACGGTGCTCGCGGCCCGCACGCTGGGTTTCTCC
Organism: Phenylobacterium kunshanense; assembly: GCF_003254525.1. Classification (GTDB taxonomy): domain Bacteria; phylum Pseudomonadota; class Alphaproteobacteria; order Caulobacterales; family Caulobacteraceae; genus Phenylobacterium; species Phenylobacterium kunshanense. The sequence goes on along the minus strand of NZ_QFYS01000001.1, from coordinate 197,252 downwards.
AAGGAGGACGAGATTGCGATCGTCTTCTGTGGCTCGAAGAAGTCCCTGGCCAGCGGCGCACCCATGGCCGCCGCCCTGTTCACTCCCGCCGTGGCGGGGGTCGCGATGATCCCGCTGATGGTCTTCCACCAGATGCAGCTCATGGCCTGCGCGGCGATCGCCCAGCGCTATGCCGAGCGGCCTGACAGCCCCGGCGAAAGCGGCTAGAGACGCCCCCGCATGTCTGAACTGCCTCTCAAAGACCGTATCGCCCTTGTCACCGGCGCGAGCCGCGGCATCGGCCGCGCCGCCGCCCTGGCCCTCGCCGCCGCGGGCGCGCACATCGTCGCCGTTGCGCGCACCCAGGGCGGCCTGGAAGAGCTCGACGATGAGATCCGTCGCCTCACCGGCGCCTCGGCCACCCTGGTCCCGATGGACATCGCCGAGGACGGCAGCCTCGATCAGCTCGGCCTCGCGATCCACCAGCGCTTCGGCCGCGTGGACGTCCTGGTGCACGCTGCGGCCATCCTGGGGCCGATGACCCCGGTCGCGCACATCGAGCCCAAGCACTGGGATCGCGTGATGTCGGTGAACCTCACCGCGTCCTATCGCCTGATCCGCAGCATCGAACCGCTGCTGCGCGCCGCTGGGCGGCCTCGCGCCATCTTCCTGACCAGCGGTCGCGCCAGCCGTCCGAAGGCGTTCTGGGGCCCCTACGGCGCTTCCAAGGCGGCGCTGGAGAACCTCGTCCGCACATGGGCCGACGAACTCGAGAACACGACCGTCCGCGCCGTGCTGCTCGATCCCGGTCGGATGCGGACCAAGATGCGCGCCGAGGCCATGCCCGGCGAAGATCCGACGACCCTGCCCGATCCGTCGGAGATCGGCCCGCTCGTCGTGGAACTGGCCCAGGCCGACCTCGGCCTGCCGACCGCTAGCGTGGTCTTTTCGGACTGGAAGCGGACCGGGTCGCTCGCTTCGGCTTGACCCCAGGCCGCGCAATCTTCGCGGCCTTCCCACGAACTGCGAGCTTCTTGGGTTTGGCAGGCTTCTTCGGCTTCGCGGCGCCGCCGGCCTGCTCGGCCTTCGGCTTGGGCGTGGCCCGGGCGGCTCTCGGCGCCGTCCGCGCTGGCCCGGCCTCGTCGGTCTCCGCGTAGGGATTCTTGTTCGACCGCACCGTCACGCGGATCGGGATCCCCGGCAGTTCGAAGCTCTCCCGAAGCGAATTCACCAGATAGCGCCGGTAGTGGTCAGGGAGCTGGTCGGCTCGGCTGGCGAACAGGACGAAGGTCGGCGGCCTCGCCTTGACCTGCGCCATGTACTTCGGCTTCACGCGGCGGCCATTCACCGCGGGCGGCGGGTGACGGCTGATCGCCATCTGCAGCCAGTCGTTCAGGTCGCGGGTCTTCACCTTCGTCGACCAGTCGCCGTGGACCTTGAACACAGCCGGCATCAGGCGCTCGACACCCCGGCCGGTCTCGCCCGAGAGGGCCACGATCGGCGCCCCCCTCACCTGCGGCAGGAGGCGGTGCGCTTCCTCCACGATCTCCGTCAGCTTCGCCTGTGGGTCTTCGATCAGGTCCCACTTGGCCAAGGCGAAGACGAGACCGCGCCCCTCGCGCTCCACCAGATCGGCGATCTGGAGATCCTGGATCTCGAACGGATGCGTGGCGTCCATCACCAGGATCACCACCTCGGCGAAGGTGATGGCCCGGATGGTGTCACCGGTGGAAAGCTTCTCCAGCTTGGCCTGCACCTTGGCCTTACGACGCAGGCCGGCGGTATCCACGAGGCGTACCGGCCGCCCGTCCCATTCCCAGTCCACCGGGATCGCGTCGCGCGTGATGCCGGCCTCCGGGCCCGTAAGCAGGCGATCCTCGCCGATCAGGCGGTTCACCAGGGTCGACTTGCCGGCGTTCGGGCGGCCGACGATCGCGATGCTGACCGGCTTGCCCGGCCCCTCTTCGCCATCCTCTGCGTCCGGGTCCGGCGCGTGGGCGGCTACGGCCGCGTAGAGGTCGGCCATTCCCTCGCCGTGCTCCGCCGAGATCGGAATGGGCTCGCCGAAGCCGAGACCGAAGGCTTCCAGGACGCCGGCTTCCGAGGCCTTGCTCTCGCTCTTGTTGGCGGCGAGCACGACCGGCTTGTTCTTGCGCCGCAGGACCTCGGCGAAGATCTCATCGCCCGGGGTCACGCCCTCGCGCGCGTCCACCACGAAGAGGGCGACGTCGGCTTCGTCGACCGCCAGTTCGGTCTGGGCGCGCATCCGCGCTTCCAGACTCTCGTCCGTGACGTCCTCGAACCCCGCGGTGTCGATCAGTTCTAGGTCGAGGTCGCCCAGCCGCCCCGTGCCGAACCGGCGGTCGCGCGTGACGCCCGGCTGGTCGTCGACAATGGCGAGCTTCTTACCCGCCAGTCGGTTGAACAGAGTCGACTTGCCGACATTCGGCCGACCGACGATCGCAACTTTGAGCGCCATGCGGCCAGCATAACGGCCTGATCAGCGAATCGCGATCAGGTCCGCCTCCTCAGTCACGACATAGACCGTATCGCCCATCGCGATCGGCGAGAGGGTCGAGGCGCCCTTCAGGTCGAGCCGCTTCTGGACCTCGCCGGTCTTGGCGTTCAACGCCACCAGCTGGCCCGTCTGGCCGACGATGAGCAAACGCTCGCCCGCAAGCAATGGCGCGGACCAGACGGGCTGGGCCTGACGCTGACCGCCGATCCCGAAGAAGCCGCCGGTCTTCTTGGCCTTGAAGCCCTCGTTCAGATTCCGGATCCAGTAGATCTGTCCGCTCTCGCGCGAGGCGCAGATCACGTCGCCGGTCTTCGACACCACATAGACCACGTCGCCGGCCGGCAGCGGACCTGTGACGCCGACGACCGGAAGACTCCAGCGGGCCTGACCGGTGCGCAGGTCGGTGGCCGCGAAAACCCCGGAGTGGCTGACGGCGAACACGTCGCCCTGATAGATCGCCGGGCGGCCAGGAATGTCGCGGATCTCGGACAGCGCGCTCGTACGGCTGGCGCGGGACAGCGCCTCGTTCCACAGATCGTTGCCATTGGCGGTGCGCAGGGCGACCAGTTCGCCGGAGCCGAACGCGGCGACGACGGTGTCCCCGGACACCGCCGGGCTCGACGCCGACAGTATGCGGGCCGATTCCGAAAGGGCCTGATAGGTCCAGCCCGGTGCGCCGGTCGCCGTATCGAAGGTGAGCAGGGTGTTGTCGAGGGCCACCGCAAACACCCGGCCGCCCGAGATCGTCGGCGCGCCATGGATCGCCTCGCTGGTCTTCGTACGCCAGCCGACCGCGCCCGTGCCCGCATCGAGCTGCATCACCTGACGATGCCCCGAGACCGCGTAGACCTTGCCATCGGCGTAGGCCACGCCCCCGCCGAATCCCAGCTTGTCGCGCTTATTGTCGCCCGGGTTCGTACCCACCCGCCAGAGCTGCGATCCGGTACGGCCGTCGAGCGCGGCCACGCGGCCCTCGGCGTCCATCACGAAGACCTTGCCATCGGCGGCGACCGGCGGGGCGGTCACATATCGGCCGCGGCTCACGCCCTCGCCAAAGCCCTTTCGCCAGGCGATCTCGAGATTGGGGGCCGCGTCCACGGCGCCCACGGCCTGCTCGGGGTTGCCGCCCGGCAACGGCCAGGCCTCGACCCGCGTCGGCGGCGGCAGGAAGAAGTCGACGCCCTTCAGCGCCTCCGCGGGCTCCAGCCTCTGGTCAGCGGGAATGATCGAGATGCGCTGGCCTTCGCCGGCCAGCTCGCTCGGCTTGTCGTCGCCCCGATCGAACGGATTCAGACGGCTGACGGTGGAGCACGAGGAAAGCCCCAGCGCGGCGACCGCGACGGCGGCGAGAATGGTGGAACGACGGTTCATTGCGGGGCCACGCCTTGCGTTTGCGGGGCGGTCTGGGGGGCGGCCTCCATGCCCGGCGGGAGAAGGCCGGGCGGGGGCAGCGACGCGGCCGCCTGCACGACACCCGGGACGGCCTTGGCCGAGCCGGAGTCGATCAGGCCGATCGCCGCCTGGGCGCGAGCCTGCGCACCCTGCCCTGCGTCGAGCGACTGCGAAATCAGAAGGAAATCCCCCCGGGCGCCCGCGGTGTCCCCCGCCTTGAGCTTGGCGAACGCGAGCGCCTCGCGCGCCTGCACCCGGTACGGCCGGCCATCTTCCATCAGCGGCTTCAAACGCCCCTCCAGATCCTTGAGCGACGCGGTGTCGAGGAGCGCGAAGGCGGATTTGAGGCGGGCGGCGTCGCCGATCATCGGATCGGGCGCGGCCTCCGCCGCCTGATCGTAGAGCTTGGCGGCTTCGGACGGGTTGGTCTGGGCGAACTCGGCGCCGAGGTGCATCAGCGCCAGCGCCTTGTACGCGGCCGAGTTCGACTTGGAGACCTCGGTCCAGAGCTGCTTGGCCTTCGCCCGGTCGCCGGACGTGAACGCATCCATGGCGGCGGAGTACTGCTCGGAAGCCTTGTCGGTCTGGCTGGTGCGATAGGTGTCCCAGCCCCAGTACCCCAGGGTGGCGATCAGGGCGGCGGCGGCGATCCCCAGCATCCACGGCAGCAGCTTGCGGGCGAGCTGCTTGTAGCGGTCGGAGCGAAGCTGCTCTTCGACCTCTTCGAATAGATCCGTCACGTGAGGGGGACTCCGGGCGCGCGCCAGTCGCTGAAACGAGCGGAACCTATAGCGGCCGGCCGCCCGCCTCAAGCCTGGGCGCGCGGTCATCGGGCTATGCCAGCAGCCGTTCCAGCGCCGGCGTCGCATGTTCGCGGAATCCGCGCGCCTCCCGGCGGACGATCAGCGCCGCCAGATCATGCCGTGAAGCGAATGATTCCGCCTCGTCAGCCGACGCGATCAAGGCCGTGCAGTAAGCGTCGGCCATCATGCAGTCCTCATGGATCACCGTGGCGGCCGCGATATCGCCCGCGACCGGCGCCCCGGCCCGCGGATCGATCGTGTGGCTGTAGCTGCGTCCTCCGGCCGTGAAGGCGCGCCGCCAGTCCCCGGAGGAGGCGATCGACAACCCATGCAGCGCCACGAGCAGCGGCTCCTCGGGGAGCGACGCGCCCGGCGGCCGCTCGACTTCGACCCACCAGGGCTCACCATCCCCCTTCACGCCCTCGCCCCGCAGTTCGCCGCCGATCTCGATCAGGAAGTCGCGGAGCCCGAGCGCCCGTAGAGCCTGGGCGGCGAGGTCGACGCCATAGCCCTTGGCTATCCCGCACAGGTCCAGGCGCACGCCGCCGGGCTGGCGGATCAGGCCCAGCGCTTCGTCCAGCTTGATGGACCGCCAGGTCGCCTTGGCGAGTGATTGCGAGGCCTCCGGTTCGGGCAGACGCGCCACAGGGCCCGGAGGACCGAAGCCCCACGCGTCGACCAGGTCCCCGATCGTGGGATCGAAAGCGCCTCCGCTTTCGTCCGCCACCTGGGCGGCCGCCCGCAAGACCGTCATCAGATGAGCGCCTGCAGGCGACCAGGTCCCGGCCGGCGCCCTGTTGAAGCGGCACAAATCGCTGGCCGGCTCCCAGGTGCTCATTTCCGCCACGACGCTGTCGCAGGACGCCTGCACGGCCGTCGCGATCGCGGCGTCCGACACCCCAGGCGGGACCAGCGCCTGCAGGGTCCAGGCGACGCCCATGGTGGGTCCCTCGAGGGCCACCCGGCGTCCCTCCCGAGGCCGGGTCGACTCAGGCGTCAGGGTGGTGGGTATCGCAACGCGACGCACAGTCAGTCCGGGAGGACCTCGACGGTCGCGATGTACGCGGCGTTCTGAGCCGGCGCCGAGCCGTTGGGCGCTCCGCGCACGCCGGCCTCGATCCAGTACATCCCCGCCTCGGGCCAGGCGACCTCGAACACCCCGTCGCCGCCTGTCATGATCTTCAACTCGGGCCCCTTGGCGCGATAGCGAACGCCGCCCAGCACGACCTCGACCTCGACCCCAGCCGCCGGCTTGCCGTCCAGAAGCAGTCTGAACCGCCCCTTCTCGCTGGCCACGAGGTCGTTCGGATGAGTTATCGGCTCCAGCTCAAGCCCCTTCCCCGTCGGCTTCAGGGCCCCGGTCGAGGGCGCGCCGGAGGTCACGAACGTCTCGATGCGGCGGACGTTGCGGGAAACCTGGACGTCGGTCGCGTCCTTCGGAATCGCCGTGGCGACGTCGGCGGCCGCGCCGCGCCAGCGCTTGGTCTCGCCGCCGATCTTGTACGAGGCCATGGTCATGTCGGTCGCCGTGACGATCTTGTAGGTGCCGGGCTGCGCCAGCTTCACGTCGAAGGTGCTGCGGTACTTGCCGGTGGACGCATTCTGCAGCGGAACCTCGGTTCCATCCGGTCCGATCGCCTTCAGCCCATCCAGTCGCATCGGCTGATGGTCGGCGTAGAACAGGGTGTTCGAGATCGCGCCGTCGACAGTCACCCAAGGCTCAGCGCCGGACAGGACGGTCGAACCAGGCAGGAGCCAGGCCCGGTGGGCCTGGGCGGCAGGCGCGGCGGCCAAGGAGAGCAGTGCAGCGACAGCGGCGATGCGGAGGGCAGATGACATGGACACAGCTCCCAGGATCAGGGCTTCACGGTGACGGAGACGGCGCCGAGCTCGGTCGAGCCGGTCGCGGTGGCGGTCTTGGCGCCGCGCGGCGGCCACGAGAACGGAACGCGCAGGACCTCTCGCCCGCCGACTTCGCGCGCGGCCTCGACGGACAGCGCGTAGTCGCCAGGGGCAAGTCCCGCGAGTTGGCCGCCGCTGAAGCTCACCACGTGGCGGCCTGGCGCCTTGGTCGGTCCGCTCACGCCATCCGCGGGGAGGTTGAGACTGCGGCCGGCGCGACGCCACCAGGTGCGCATGTCCTTCAGCCAGGTCGCGCCCTCGTTCGCCTTCAGCTTGGTGTCGTACCAGACGGCAAGCGTCCGGACCGCGGTCTGGTCCGGCTTTTCGATCCAGAGCGCGACATAGGGCCGGTGGTATTCGGCCACGTTCAGCTTCGGGATCTCAACGGAAACCGTCAGGTCGGCGGCCTGGCCGACCGTGGGCGAGGCGGCCGCGCCACTGGCGGCGAGAGCGAGACCGGAGAACTTCAGGATACGCATCTACATCCTCAATGAATCAGGAAAATCGCCAGCAGAAGCGGAATGAGTAGGCCCGCGCCGACGAGCGGCCAGGTCGATGGCCGCGCCTTGGAATGCAGTTGCAGCAGGACGAGGCCGGTGAGGCAGAACACGACGCAGGCCACCGCGAAGATGTCGATGAACCACGCCCAGGCCGGACCGGTGTTCCGGCCCTTGTGCAGGTCGTTCAGATAGGCGACCGCGCCCCGACGGGTCTGCTCGAAGGCCACGTCGCCCGTGGCCGTGTCGATGGTGACGCCTCCGTCCGAGCCTGGGCCCGGCAAAGCGACATAGGCCTCGCCAGGGGCCCACTCCACGCCGTCGTCCGGCACGCGGATCTTCATTTCTTTGCGCAGCCAGTCGCGGGTGGCGGGGGGGAGTTGCCCGCTCCGCGCCTCGACCCGGCGCAGTTCCGCACGCAGTCCTTCAGGCAGTACGCCCTCGCGCGCGATGGTCTTGGGCGTCGCCGGGATCTGCCCCGCGTGGTTCAGGGTGATGCCCGTCACCGCGAACAGGAACATGCCGACGAGGCAGATGGCCGCGCTGATCCAGTGCCATCGCAGGGTCTGGCGGAGCAGCGTCGCGCGCGCCTGAGCGCGCTTCTTCGCGCGAAGACGTTCGGCGGCCGCGGGCGCGGCGACGTCGGGAGCAGCGGTAGAACTCAAGGGAGGCTGAGCCATCGATCCGGCTTAATTAAGAACGCCTCGCATTATCATGCATGCTGCGCAATGCAAGGGATCGAATGCGGCAGCGGCGATCATGCGCCGGCTCAGGCGTCGCCTGGGGTCCTAACCAGCCTTGGCGAAGTAGATTTCGGCAGGCCCGGGGAAGCGCCGCTCACGTACGTCGTCGGCATAGGCCGCGACAGCCTTGGCGATTTCTCCGCGGATATCGCCGTAGCGCCGGACGAACTTGGGGGTCCAGTCGAACAGGCCCAGCATGTCATCCGTGACAAGGATCTGGCCGTCGCACCCCGCGGAGGCGCCGATGCCGATAGTCGGCGCACTCACGGCCTCAGTGATCTCGCGGGCCAATCCCTCGGCCACGCCTTCGACCACGATGGCGAAGGCGCCGGCCTCCTCGGCCGCCCGTGCCTCTTCCAGGATCCGGCGGCGTTCGTGGTCGGCCTTACCCTTGGCCTTGAAGCCGCCCTCCACCATCACCGCTTGGGGCCTCAGACCGACGTGGCCCATGACGGGGATGCCGCGCTTGACCATGTATTCGATATTTTCCGCGACAGCCGGACCAGCCTCGACCTTCACAGCGCTGCAGCCGGTCTCCTTCATCACCCGAGCGGCGTTGGCATAGGCCACCTCCGGGGACCCCTCGTAGGATCCGAACGGCAGATCCACGACCACCATGGCGCGGCGAGCCCCCCGCATGACCGCCTGGCCGTGCAGGATCATCATGTCCAGCGTGACCCCGACCGTGTTGGGCAGGCCGTGGACCACCATGCCCACGCTGTCGCCGACCAGCAGCAGGTCGCAGTGTTCGTCCAGCAGTTCGGCCATCGGCGCGGTGTAGGCCGTCAGGCAGACAATCGGGACGCCGCCTTTGCGCGCAGCAATGTCCGGCGCGGCGAGGCGACGGACGGTCTCCTGACGGTGGCTGGACAAACTAGAACTCCTCGATCAGCCTCGACAGCACGAAGCCCATGGTCACCACGGCCAGGGCGCCGGCCACCCACAGCCCATAGCCGCCCGAAAGCGCCGACACCATGTCGTTGGTCGGCGTGACCCTTGCGAGGCCCTGGCCGATCACGCGGGCGGACTGTTCCGCCGCCTCGGCGCGCTGGAAGACATTCGCCATCAGGAGTTGGCTGGCTCCGATCACACCACCGGCGAGGCCAGCGGCCCCGATCAGCCACCGCCGCGCGGTCCAGCCCCGATCCAGGCGACGTTCGACCCGCTCGGCGAACGCCTGAGCATCCGGCATCTCCGGCGCCTCGGCGAAGAGGCGTTCGAGGCGACGTTCGAAATCGACCTCAGACATTGCCCCGCCTCCCTTCAAGAGCCGCGCCGCCCGCAGGCGCCATGCGCGTTCTGAGCTTATCCAGACCACGTTTGACATGCGACTTGACCGTTCCAAGCGGCAGATTCAAGGCGTCCGCGGCCTCGCCGTGCGATAGGCCCGCCCCGTAGCACATCGACACGCAGAGCCGCTCCGCCGGCGACAGCGTCTTGAGCGCCTCGTCCAGGTCGATGCGATGCTCGGCGTCGCCGTCGGCGGCGCCCTCCTCCGTCTCCGGCTGCTCGGCGGCGAAGGCGGACAGGCGCTTCTCCCGCTGCAGTCGCCGCAAATACTGGCGCGCGGCGATCCGCTTCACCCAGCCGGCGAAGGTGCCCTCGCCGCGAAACTCCGTGATCCGTTCGAAGGCCGCCAGGAGGGCGTCCTGCGCGACGTCGTCGGCCTCGGCCGGCTGCGCCCCCATCCGGCGCAACAGGTGTCGAATGGCCGAGCCGTGCCGGCGCACCAGCTCTCCGAAGGCTAGTCGCTCGCCGGCCGCCGCGAAGGAGCAGAGCTCCACGTCGTGCAGACTGGCGAAACTTGATTGTGTGGCGCCCGCCATGGGCTTGATCCCCCGCCCAGGCGCCTCAGGACTTCGGCTTGTTGAGGAGGCCGAGGGCCACGAAGGCCAGGCCAATGAACACCGGCAGGGCGCCGAGGCCCAGGAACACGAACAGGGCGTCCGGCTCCTCGAAGCTGATCGCCAGGCCGAGGGCCCCCAAGCCCACGCCGATGGCGAGCCAGACGATGCCGGTCCGAAGGTCGCGCTGAGGCGACGGCGGCAGGCTCGGGCTGCGGACATTGCTGGACATCGCCTCGATGACCTCGGTCGGCAACGGCTCGCCGCGTTCGATGGCGGCCCTCAAGGTCTCAGCCATCTTCTGGCGTTCCTGACTCTTGAAATAGCGGGGCACGATGACGATCGCCGTGATCATCGCGAAGAAGGCGATGGGGACCAGAATTCCACCGTCCATGGGGTTCTCCTCTCCAGGTTCAGGGGGCGGATATCGCCCGTCTCTGATGGAAAGAGACCTGACGGCCCGCCGACGGATGCAGGTTCCGCCATGAAACCTTGGTCATGATTCCAGTCCGAGCATCGCGGCCACGGGGCGGCCCAGCATCGTCACAGCCACCGCAGCAAGCGTCAGCGCGGCCGCTACAGGCGCCAGAGCGGGCGATGCGACGCTAAGCAGCGGCGCGATCATCGGCCAGGCGCCCCAGAGCGCCACGCCGCCGAGCAATGCGAGACCGGCCAGGTATGCGAGGTTCTCCAGGAACCGACGTCTCGCCAGCGCCGACATCACCTCGGCCGAGAAGAACAGGTCCCGCTCCGGGGGCGCGTCTTCAGCGAACAGCGTCCTCAGGCGCTCGTCAGCGTCCGTCATTGTCGTCTCCCAGCGCTTCCAACAAGCGCGCACGGCCCCGAGTCACATGGGATTTCACCGTGCCGAGCGGCAGCCCAAGCGTCTCCGCCGCTTCCGCGTGGCTGAAGTCCGCAGCCAAACAGAGGGCGACACAGGCTCTCTGATCAAGCGGCAAGTCCGCCATCACCGTCTCCAGGGTCATCCGCTCGTCACTCATCGGCGCGATCGATGGCGGCCTCTCGGCCAGCCAGGCCGCCTCCCTGACCCGGTTCCGGCCTCGGGTTCGGGCCGCAGTGAGATGTTTGCGATAGCCGATCCCACAGAGCCAGGCCCGAACCGATGCGCCCGACTTCAGGCTTCCGAGCCGGGACCAGGCGGTGAGGAAGGTCTCCTGCGCCAGATCGTCGGCGAGCGACCAGTCACCACAGGTGCGGCGCAGGAAGGCCCGCAACGGCTGCTGATGGCGGTCGACCAGTCGCGCGAAGGCGACCGACGATCCGGCGCGGGCGGCCGCCACCAGCGCGTCGTCGGTCGCGTGCGGGCTCATTTCCCGCGGAACGTCGTGGCGAAGAGGGCCGCCACCGCGTGTCCGCCCGACACGCACGTGAGGATGATCGCGACGAGCCGGAAGATCCCCTCGACGTCGCTCAGCCCGGAATATTCCGAGGCGATCCAAAAACCGAGCGCCACCGCGCCGGTGACGATCGCCGTCCGCCAGGCCCAGTAGGGACTGTGCCGCCAGTAGCGGCGGGCGTAGCGGCGACGATAGCGACCGTAACGGTCATAGGGCCCGTAGGCGTCGTCCTCCTCTTCCTCCTCTCGCCGGATAGCGCGCACCAGTTCGGGAGGCGGCTCCTTCCCCTGGCTGGCGTAGTTGCGCAGGAGTTCCAGCCGGTCCTTGCTGCGTCGGTAGTCCAGCCACTGGCTCCACGCGCCGTACACGAAGAAGCCGATCGGGAAGAGCAGCCACCAGAAGCTGTAGAAGAGATGTTCCATCGCAAGCGCTCCAGAGTCGGACGATGCAGGAATGCCTCACCGTCCCTTGCCCCTAGTCGCCGATGGTCGCGCGTTCGGATGCGACGCAGAGAAAAATTATCGCGCCGTGACGCGGCACGGGGAGCGCCGGAGGATGTAGCTCGCGAACGGCTTTTCCGGACCCGGACCGGCGCGGGAAACAATGGTCCACCGCAGCACCCCGCGCGTCAGCCGCCAGCGGTTGATGAAGACATCCTCGGGGTATCGATAGTCGACGTCGAAGCCATCCGAGCGTCCAACGCCCTGGCCGACGGCGGTGTAGCCCGCGCCGAAGCTGTCGGCCCAGAAGCTCCAGATGCGATCACCCGAGGCTCCTTCGCCCGTACCCGCGCCGGCAAACAACAGGTGAGCACCGTAGCGGTCCGCGGCGTCGTCGGCGGCGACGCTTTCGACCTCGAAGAGATCCATGGCGCGTTCGACGATCTGTCGCGCGCGCAGGGTGACCAGCGTGCGCTTGCCGAGCACCTCCCCCTCCCCGCGCCAGCAACCCTCGAACATACGCACCGTTGCGGGGACCGCCGGCGTGCCCGGTTCCGCGGCTTGGGCGGGCGCGGCGGCCAGCCCGCAAAGAACCATCAGCCCTGTCAGCAAGCCGCGCATGTCGACCCTCATTCAGCTCGCGAGCTGTTCCCACGTTTCGGGCTTGAACCCCACGTAGACCTTGCCCTGGGCCTCCAGCACCGGCCGCTTGATCATCGACGGCTGGGCCAGCATCAGGTCGATGGCCTTCGCGGCGTCCAGGCCGACCCGCGCGGCGTCAGGCAGCTTCCTGAAGGTCGTCCCGGCCCGATTGAGCAGGGCCTCCCAGCCCAGCGCATCCACCCAGGCCTCCAGCCGCTCCCGCTCGACGCCCAGCTTCTTGTAGTCGTGGAAATCGTAGGCGACGCCATGCGCCTCGAGCCAGGTCCAGGCCTTCTTCATCGTGTCGCAGTTCCGGATGCCGTACAGTCTCGCAGCCATCACCCTCTCCTCACCCAACTCCATCATGCCAAGCATCGAACTGCCCAAGGAAGCCCGTGAGACGCTGGCGAAGTCGCTCAGCCGCTACCTCAAGGACGAGCTGGACCTGGATGTCGCGGGATTCGACGCCGTCTTCCTCAGCGACTTCATCACCGAGACGTTCGGGCCCCACTTCTACAATCAGGGCCTCGTCGACGCCCAGGCGATCCTGTCGAAGAAGCTCGATGAGATCGGCGAGTCCATCTACCAGCTTGAACAGCCCGTGAAGCGCTGACGGCGCGGCGCACCGAAACACAGGATCATCTCATGGCCTCAGGTCTGGCCGCGCTGCTCGATGACGTCGCCGCGATCGCGAAGATCGCCGCCTCCTCGCTCGACGATGTCACCGGCGCGGCCGGCAAGGCCAGTTCCAAGGCGGTCGGGGTGGTGGTGGACGACACCGCCGTCACGCCCAAGTACGCAGTCGGCTTCACCCCGGATCGCGAGCTGCCCATCGTCTGGAAGATCGCGCTGGGTTCTCTGCGCAACAAGTTCCTCTTCCTGCTGCCTGGGGCCCTGCTGCTCAGCGCCTTCGCGCCCTGGGCGGTGACTCCGCTGCTGATGATCGGCGGCGCCTATCTCTGTTTCGAAGCGTCAGAGAAGATCTTCGAGGCCGTCGTTGGCGGGCACGAGGTCGACCAGCCCGAGGAACTGGCGCTGAGCTCCGAGGAGTTGGAGCGCGAAAAGGTCGGCGGCGCCATCCGAACCGACTTCATCCTGTCAGCAGAGATCATGGCCATCTCGCTGGCGGCGGTGAACGACCAGACCTTCGGTGTGCGGGCCGCCGCACTGGCGCTGGTGGCGCTGCTCATCACGGTCGGGGTGTATGGCGTCGTCGGCCTGATCGTGAAGATGGACGACATCGGCCTGCACCTGTCTCAGCGCAGCGCCCGTGCGACGCGCGCCCTGGGCCGGCTTATGGTCAAGGCTATGCCGCATGTGCTGAACGGCCTGACGATCATCGGGACCGCCGCCATGCTCTGGGTGGGAGGCGGCATCATCGTCCACGGCCTGCACGAGTTCCATCTGACCCCGATCCCGGGGTGGGTGGAGGCGATCGGCCATCTGGCCGGCGGCGCGCCGGTCTTCGGGCCCGCGGCGGACTGGACGGCGCGGGCCGCCGCTTCGGCGGTGGTGGGGCTGGTGATCGGGGGTGTCGTCGTGGCCATCCTGCACCTCTTGCCGAAGCGCAAGACGGGCCACTGATCGGGACTACTCTCCGACGTTGGCGCAGGATTGATCGTGGCCCCAGAGGATGCCCTGGGGCGTCTCAAGCTGGTTCTGGCGCCGCCGCGACAATGCGGGGAAAAAGTCGATACCGGTGTCGTCCTCGATGTCCGCGATCGGAACGATGAAGGTCTGCAGGTCCGAGCGAGCGTGGCGCCGGTTGAGCATCCGGAAACCCACCGCGCGTCCCGACTCCACGTCATAGACGATCTTGTAGTAGGCCTCCGGCACCAGGATCCGGCGCCTGGTCAGCCACTTGTCACTGCCGCCGTAGATCGGCCCGGTCATCACGATGACGTCGTCATGCCCGCCGCACAGCACCCAGGCCCGCACGGCCTCTTCCAGATACTTCCATTGGCCGCGGTTGAAGCCGATCCCGACCTGAGGCGACATGTTGGACATGTAGAAGCTCTCGTCCATCACCTGCTGGTCGAACTTGGCGTTGGCCGCAGGCGCCTGGTGGCCGCGATCGAGGCCGCTACCGGTATAGTCTCCGTGCCGCGGGCTGTAGACCCCCAGCGCTACGTCATCGGGGAAGGTGCTGGCGCGGGCGGCCGATCCTCGCAATTTCGCCGGGCTCAGGCGTTCGATCACCCAATCCGGATTAAGCGTGCGGGTGTTGAAGGACAGCGCATACCCCTGGCGGCAGATGACCGTCGGAAACTGCTCGGCCCTGGCGTCTTCGGACCGCAGACTGGGGAGGCCGATGACACCGAAACGGGACAGGCACTGAAGCCACGCCGCGCGATCCTGGCCGGTGGCCGGAGTCGGGGGCGGCGCAGCCGGTTGAGCCACGGCGCCTGCGGCAGGCGCCCCAAGCGCGAGGCCCAGCGCGATACAGACGGTCGAAGCCGCCCGGCGCATCACGAACGCGTCCGTCGCGTCCGCGGCCGCGGGGCGTCGCGCGGGTCGGTCGCCTCCGGATCGCGATCGCGGTTTCGGGACGCGTTCTCGGCGATACCTTTCGAGATCACGTAGCTGCCGCTGCTGAGACCCAGCAGAACCAGCACATTGTTGGGGAGATCGACAAAGGTTCCGCTCTCGATCGAGAGGAGCAGAAAGACGCCGGCGACCACGAAGGTGAAGATCAGGAACTGGAAGCGCGACAGGCTCGCCTTGCCATCTTCCGAGATCAGATCATCAAGCTTGATCGTCCCGTCAAAAATCTTCCAGAGCACCACCGCCGCCAGGCCCAGGATCACCACGGTGATCCCGACGCCGATGATCATCGCCAGCCCGTGCCAGGTCTGCGTCTCCATGATCGCTCCTCAGCTGTGTCGGCGGCTTATCTTGCCCGCCAGGTAGATCGCCTGGCTGGTGGCCAGGACGGTGATCAGGGCGTCCGGAACGTCAGGCATGCGCGACGCGCCCTGCTGCACGGCCTGCACGGCGGACGCGGCATAGACGATCGCGCCACTGACGGATGCGACGAGAAGCTGGAGACGATCAGGCTCGATACCGGCGCCGATGCGACTGGCAAGGAGCCCGCGGAAGGCGTCGCCCTCGACCAGCAGCCGCCAACCGACGATCAGGGCCAGGCCGAACAGCCAGATCTCCAGGCCGACGCGGGCGAACCGCGCCACCTCGGGCAACGCCACATCGGCGAAGGCCACGACCATGGCCGCTTCCCCCCGGACAGCTCCAGGACGCAACCGTTAACCGTGACGCTTGAAAATGCAACCCTTGGAACGCGGCGGAAGATTCCGCGCGTCCCAGCCTATTCCCACTCGATGGTGCCGGGCGGCTTGCTGGTGACGTCGTAGACGACCCGGTTCACACCGCGCACCTCGTTGATGATCCGCGTCGCGCAGCGGCCGAGCACCTCCCAGGGGAACTCGAAGAAGTCGGCGGTCATCCCGTCGGTCGACGTCACGGCGCGTAGCGCCAGGACACTCTCGTAGGTCCGGGCGTCGCCCATCACGCCGACCGTCTTCACCGGCAACAGCACGGCGAACGCCTGCCAGATGCTGTCGTAGAGGCCGGCCTTGCGGATCTCCTCCAGGTAGATGGCGTCGGCGGCCTGCAGGATGGCGACCTTATCGCGGGTGATCTCCCCCGGAATGCGGATAGCGAGGCCCGGGCCGGGGAACGGGTGGCGGCCGACGAACTGCGGCGGCAGGCCAAGCTCGACGCCCAGAGCCCGGACCTCGTCCTTGAAGAGCTCCCGGAGCGGCTCGACGAGCTTCAGCTTCATGTAGTCCGGAAGGCCGCCGACGTTGTGGTGGCTCTTGATGACCGCCGACGGACCGCCGCTGGTCGACGGGCTCTCGATCACGTCGGGATAGAGGGTGCCCTGGGCCAGGAACTCCGCGCCCTCGATCTTGGCGCTCTCCTTGTCGAACACCTCGATGAAGAGCCGCCCGATGGTCTTGCGCTTCGTCTCGGGATCGGTGACGCCCTCCAGCTCACCGAGGAAAAGATCAGACGCATCAACGTGCACGAGCGGGATGTTGTAGTGGTCGCGGAACATGGTGACGACCTGGGTCGCCTCGTCCTTGCGCAGCAGGCCGGTGTCGACGAACACGCAGGTGAGCTGGTCGCCGATGGCCTCGTGGATCAGCACGGCCGCCACTGAGCTGTCGACGCCGCCGGAGAGGCCGCAGATCACCTTGGCGTCGCCGACCTGGGCGCGGATCTTGGCCACCTGCTCCTGGCGGTAGGAGGCCATGGTCCAGTCGCCCGTGAGGCCCGCGATGCGATGGGTGAAGTTGCGCAGCAGCAGGGCGCCGCGCGGCGTGTGGGCGACCTCCGGGTGGAACTGGATGCCGTAGAAGCGGCGGCCCTCGTCCGCGATGATCGCGAACGGGCTGCCTTCCGAGGTGGCGACCACCTCGAACCCCTGCGGGATCGCGGTGATCTTGTCGCCGTGGCTCATCCAGACGGTCTCGGTGTGGCCGAGGTCGCCGAGGCCCTCCAGCAAGGGGGACTGCCGCTCGATCCGGATCTCGGCGCGGCCGAACTCGCGGTCGTGACCGCTCTCGACCTGGCCGCCGAGCTGG
Organism: Phenylobacterium kunshanense; assembly: GCF_003254525.1. Taxonomy (GTDB): domain Bacteria; phylum Pseudomonadota; class Alphaproteobacteria; order Caulobacterales; family Caulobacteraceae; genus Phenylobacterium; species Phenylobacterium kunshanense. The sequence goes on along the minus strand of NZ_QFYS01000001.1, from coordinate 180,530 downwards.
GCGCACATGGTCATCTCGCCGTAGCAGATGCCGAGGACAGGGACGCCGAGTTCAAAGATCCGCTGTGGGGCCGTCGGGCTGCCCGCCTCGTGCGCGCTGGCCGGGCCGCCCGAGAGGATCACCGCCTTGGGCGCGTAGGCGTCAAGAATCGCCTCGACCTTGTCGAAGGGATGGATCTCGCAATAGACGCCGCTCTCGCGCAGCCGCCGGGCGATGAGCTGGGTCACCTGGCTGCCGAAATCGACGATCAGAACGCGCTCGTGGTGGGCTTGGGTCATGAGCTGAAGGCGGCTCCGTCAGGGGGCTTTCTCGAGCACCGCGACGTAGAAGCCGTCGGTGTCGGAAGTGCGGGGGGTGAGGCGCAGGTCGCCTGCGGGCGTGAGGAAGCGGATGAGGGCCGGGTCCTGGCTGGCCGGGCGGCGGGTGAAGTCGGGGTGGCGTTCGAGGAAGGCGGCGACGCGGTCCTCGTCCTCCTCGGGCAGCACCGAGCAGGTGACGTAGACCATGCGGCCGCCAGCCTTTGTGAAGCTCGCGCCGTCGTCGAGGACCTGGTCCTGATCTTTCTGGCGCTTCTCCAGCGCGTCTGGGGTCAGGCGCCACTTGGTGTCCGGGTGGCGGCGCCATGAGCCCGTGCCGGTGCAGGGGGCGTCGATGAACACCGTGTCCATCCGGCCCTTGAGGTCCTTCAGCGGGTCCTTGTTGAGCGGCGTGCGGACCTGGAGATTGCGGACGCCCGCGCGCTCGCCCCTGCGAACGGTGTCGGTGAGCCGTCGGGCGTCGCTGTCATAGGCGTAGATCTGGCCGGTGTTGGCCATGGCGGCCGCCAGGGCCAGGGTCTTGCCGCCCCCGCCGGCGCAGAGGTCGAGCACCTGCTGACCCTTCACGTCGCCGGCCGCTGTCGCGGCGAGCTGTGAGCCCAGATCCTGCACCTCGAACCAGCCCTTGCCAAACTGCGGGATCGCCTCGACGGCGCCACTCCGGGCCGACGGGTCGGGCGCGGGCACCCGGATGGCGTTGGGCGAGAGGCCCGGCGCCACCGGCTCGAACGTCGCCAGCGCCTTCATGGCCCGCTCGGGATCCGTCTTCAGGGTGTTGACCCGCAGGTCCACGGGCGCACGCTCCGCCAGTGCAGCGCCCTCCTCCGCCCGCGCCTCGCCGAACACGCGGGCGAACGAAGCGTCGAGCCAGTCGGGATAGTCGCCGCGAACCGCATCGGGCGCGCCGTCGAGGTCGATCGCGCCGCGCAGGGCCGACCATTCCGCGTTGGAGAGTTCGCCCGGGCCATGCGGGGCGTCGGCGGCCGCCTCGGCGATCTTCTCCACCGGCCAGTTCCACACGAAGGCGAGCACCCCGAGGATCGCCGCGCGCGGCGTGTCCTCGCCCATCCGCCACGCCACGGACCGCCGACGACGCAGGGCGTCGAGGACCAGTCCCGAGACCCAGGCGCGATCCTTGGCGCCGGCATAGCGGGCCGCGTCACCCCAGGCCTTCAGCGCGAGGCGGACGGGCCGACGGCGCGTCTCGATCTCGGTCAGGACCTCAATGGCCGCCGCCAGGCGTCCGCCGTCACGCATCAGCTCACCTGAAGAGGGCTACGAGAACCATGACGAGACCGACCATGGAGACCAGCCACACCAGAGTCCGCACCATCGGCACGCCGGATGCGTAGAGGGGCACGTACAGCGCCCGCCCGATGACGTAGAGCCCGGCGCCCCAGGTGGTCATCGGCTGGCCGAGCTTACCCGCCACCGCGCAGGCCAAAACGGCCGCCGCGAAGAAGGGGAAGGTCTCCGCAAAATTGCGGAATGCACGATCCAGGCGCGCCGCCACGCCCCCGAGCGGCATCGGCGTATCCCGAGGGCCCGCCGCCCACTTCAGGTCGCCCTGATGGGCCCTCGCGGCGCCGGCGGCCCACAGGAGCTGGACCAGCCCCACGACCACCGCTGCGCCGAGGAGCTTGAGCTCCACCGCCATGTCCCCAACCATGCTCGCCTCCCGGTTCGGCGGCTTACAGGCCGCTCGGATAGTTCGGAGCCTCACGCGTGATCATCACGTCGTGGACGTGGCTTTCGCGCAGGCCGGCATTGGTGATGCGGATGAACCGAGCCCGCTCGCGGAAGAGCGGCAGCGTCGGCGCGCCCACATAGCCCATGGCCGCCCGGAGGCCGCCGACCATCTGGTGAAGGATCGGGGCGATCGGCCCCTTGTAGGGCACCTGCCCCTCGATGCCTTCCGGCACGAGCTTCAGCGCGTCCTTGACGTCCTTCTGGAAGTAGCGGTCGGCGGAGCCCTGGCCCATGGCGCCCACCGAGCCCATGCCGCGGTAGGCCTTGTACGAGCGGCCCTGGTACAGGAACACCTCGCCCGGAGCCTCGTCGACGCCGGCGAACACCGAGCCCATCATCGCCACAGAGGCGCCCATAGCCAGCGCCTTGGCGAGGTCGCCCGAATACTTGATGCCGCCGTCGGCGACGATCGGCACGTCCGTTCCCTGGGCGGCCCGCACGGCGTCGGCGATGGCCGTCAGTTGCGGCACGCCCACGCCCGCCACGATGCGGGTGGTGCAGATCGAGCCCGGGCCGATGCCCACCTTCACCGCGTCCGCGCCCGCGTCGATCAGGGCGCGAGCCGCATCGTAAGTCGCGATATTGCCGGCGACGATCTGAACGCGGTTGGTCTCGCGCTTCACCCGGGCGACCGCGTTGGCGACCTCGGCGTTGTGCCCGTGCGCGGTGTCGATGACCACCACGTCCACGCCGGCGTCCACGAGAGCCATCGAGCGCTCGTAACCCGCATCGCCCACGGTCGAGGCGGCGGCGACCAGCAGGCGGCCCTGGGCGTCCTTGGCGGCGTGCGGGTGCGCCTGGGACTTCTCCATGTCCTTGACGGTGATCAGGCCGACGGCGTGGTAGTCGTCGTCGACCACGATCAGGCGCTCGATCTTGTGGCGGCGCAGGAGGTCGCGGGCCTCCGACTGGCCGACGCCTTCCTTCACCGTCACCAGGTTCTCGTGCGTCATGAGCGCCTTGGCGGGAATGTCGTCCCGGCCCTCGAAGCGCATGTCGCGGTTGGTGAGGATGCCCACCAGCTTGCCGTTGTCGTCGACGACCGGGAAGCCGCTGATCTTGCGGCGCGCCTTGATCTGGCGGACCTCGCCCAGGGTGGTGTCCGGATGGATGGTCATCGGATTGATGACCATGCCGCTCTCGTAGCGCTTCACCTCGCGGACCTGGTCGGCCTGGTCCTCGACGGTGAGGTTACGGTGCAGAACCCCGATGCCGCCGGACTGGGCCATGGCGATGGCGAGACGGCTTTCGGTGACCGTGTCCATGGCGGCGGACACGAGGGGGATGTTCAGACTGATTTCGCGCGTGAACCGGGTGGAGACATCCACCTGCGTCGGCATGACGTCCGATGCGCCGGGTTCGAGCAAAACATCGTCGAAGGTGAGACCTTCGCGGATCTCCATGAGACTCTCCGTTTTGCGGTCCGCGTATAGGGGTTGGGCGGCTTCCGGGGCAAGGGGCGTCAGGGCGTTCATACGATTGCGGTCTCCTGTACGGGGCGGGATCGATGGGCATTCAGGCCGAATGTCATCGCGAACATCACCAGGCAGAGCGTCGAGGCGCCGACGACGGCGGCCGTCGGCGAGGCTTCGAGCGCGAGGGCGAACGCGGTCGGACCGGCGGCCTGGGCGACGATCGCGGGCCGTCCGAGCAGAGCCGACCGGTAGGCATAGTCCTTCGGTCCATAGAGACTGAGCGGCAGCACGCCCTTGGCCACGGCGAGCATCCCATTGCCCGCCCCCTGCCCCAGCGCCAACAGCGGCGCGCCGGCCCTGCCCAACGCCAGCAGCGCGGCGGCGCCGGCCGGGTGCATCAGCGTGGCGGCGCGCGTGGTGGCCAGCGGCGGGAGCCGACGGAACACCGTGAACTCCAGAAAGCGCACGCTCACCGCAGCGATCCCGACGAGACCCGCCGTGGCCGCGGCCTCGCGGAAGCTCAGTCCGAAATGCGTCAGCAATCGCGGCAGATGCGCGCTCATGCAGGTGGAGATGAACCAGGCGCAGGCGAACAGGATCGCCAGTTGCACCATCGCACGATCCCACCGGACCTGCCCCGGTGCCGCCTCGCCGTGGTCGCCGGGCGCGCCATCGCGCGGACAGATCCAAGCGATCAGCGGCAGTATGAGCAGGTGAACGCCTGCCCAGGCGAGGCACGCGCCCCGCCAGCCGAGCGCCTCGGCCATCAGGCCCGTGATGGGCCAGCCCAGCGTCGAGCCAAGGCCGCCGATCAGCGACACCCCCGTGATCGGGCGGCGCGCGGCCTCGCCGTACAGCGAGACAAGGATGGCGAACGGCGTCGGGGAAAGCCCGAGAGCCATGCCGAGGCCGATCACCGCCATGGCGAGGGCCAGCACGGCCACGTGCTGGGTCAGCGCCAGGAGGGCTAGGCCGAGGCAGAAGACCAGGTTCGACGCCAGCAACATCGGCTTGCCGCCGTCCCGGTCGATGCGCCTTGCGACGGCCGGCCCCACGACGGCCGGGACAAGTAGCGACAACGAGACCGCGCCGAAGACGAAGGTGGGACTGACGTCGAGATCCCGGGCGACCGCGTCGCCCAGCACGCCCATCAGGTAGAAGCTCGAGGCGAAGGCTACGATCTGGCCCAGGCCAAGTCCCGCGACGACCAACGCCTGGGATGAACGGATGCTGCGGGCTTCCATGAGCAGCATGTGCGCCAATTGCGATCTTGAGAAAATCGACTAATTTGATTTTTAGTGTTCGAAAATCTCACATCCGGCAGACTGCCCTCCCTGAACGCGCTCCGCGCATTCGAGGCTGTGGCGCGGACCGGTCGCGTGACCCTCGCGGCCGAGGAGCTTCACGTGACCCACTCGGCTGTAAGCCGACAGGTGAAGGGCCTGGAGGCCGCCCTGGGCGTCCGCCTGTTCGCCGGCCCCAAGAACCGGCTGGAGCTGACCCCCGCTGGCCAGGAGCTCGCCGCGTCGCTGTCCGCCGCGTTCGACCAGATCACCGAGGCCGTGCGTCGGACCCGATCCAGCGGCGAAGATCTCCACATCGCCGTGAACGCCAGCCTGTCTGTCAAATGGCTCATCCCCCGGCTCCCCCGGTTCCAGGCCTTGCATCCCGACATCCGCCTGTCGCTGTCCGAGTTGGCCGCCCACGCCACGTCGCACCGGGGCGCGCAGGCCGTCGTCCGGATCGTGCCGCTCAGCCGTGCGGCCGAGGCGGACTGTACGCCGTTCATCCGCAACGCCTTGGGCGCGGTGATGTCGCCTGAAGCGGTGACGCGTTGGGGGAACGATCCACTGCGCGCGCCGCGTCTCGCCGCCGCCACCCACCCCGAAGCCTGGCCCCTCTTCGCCGAGCACGCGGGCGTGGAGTTGCCGTTCGCGCGGGAGCGATCGTTCGCCCACGTACACTTCGCGATGGACGCGGCCCTGGCGGGACTGGGGGCGGCGGTCGTCTCATGGCCCCTGTGCGTGAGCGAGATCCGAAATGGTAGGCTGGTCGCTCCGCTCGGCTTTCGCCGATCCGCAAGCGCCTTCGCCCTCCTGACCGCGCCGGGCGCCGACAGCCGTGCGCTCAGGCGGTTCCGCGACTGGCTGGTGGCGGAAGGCGCCGAAACGCCGGCGCCGCCTGAGGGCGCCGGACACGCCGACGCGATCCAGCCCTCCTAGAAGTAGCGCCGACCTGCCGCCACCCTTCAAGATTGACAGATCCGCCGGCTGCGTGCGTCCATTCTCGACTGCACCTAGGAGACCGTCATGCGAATGAAGGACATCCAGCAGCAGCTCGCCGCGCTGGGCTATCGGCCAGGCCCGATCGATGGCGTCTGGGGGCGCCAGACCCAGGCCGCGGTTCGCGAATTCCAGCGACAGCATGGACTGACGGTCGACGGGATCATCGGCGCGCGCACCCTGGCGGCGCTGTTTCCCGGCTCGGGGTCATCGACAGTCCCCTCGGCCTCACCGAGCACGGACCTCAACGACCCGACGCTGGTCTGGTTTCAGGAGGCGCGCCGCCTGCTCGGCACGCGCGAGAAGCCCGGCGTGGGGAACAATCCGCTGATCCTCGACTGGGCGAGCGACCTTGGGCTGAAATCGTACAAGGCCGACGACATCCCCTGGTGCGGGCTGTTCGTGGGGCATTGTATCAGCACCACGCTCGACACCGAGCCGACACCCACCCGGCTGCTGAGCGCGCGCGCCTGGGAGCGCTTCGGCATACCCACGGAACCAACGCCTGGCGCCGTCATGGTGTTCTGGCGCGGCAAGCCCGACAGCGGCCTGGGCCACGTCGGATTCTATGCTGGAGAAGACCCCACGGCGTATCGCATCCTCGGCGGCAACCAGTCCGACAGCGTGTCGATCGCCTGGATCGCCAAGAGTCGCTTCGTGAACGCTCGATGGCCGACCACGGTCCCGCCGCGTCCGGCCCGGCAGATCGTGGTGGCGCGGACCGACACCCTGTCGTGGAACGAGGCCTGACGGGGCTACCGCCCGCGGAATCCCGTCGCCACGAAGAAGACCTCGGAGCTGTCCTGCCGGCTGGCCTTGGGCTTGATATTCCGCACGTCACGGAAGTTGCGTTTCAGCAGCGCGAGCAGTTCGTCGGAACCACCGCCCTGGAAGGCCTTGGCCACGAACGATCCCCCTGGCTTCAGCACCTCAATGGCGAAGTCGATCGCCGCCTCGATCAGGCCGACGATCCGAAGGTGATCGGTCTCACGGTGCCCTATGGTGTTGGGCGCCATGTCCGACAAGACGACGTCGGGCGGTCCGCCCAGGAGTTCGATGAGTTTCGGACCGCACTCCGGATCGGTGAAATCCATCTGGAGGATCTGCGCAGGCGGCAGAGGGTCGACCGGCAGAAGGTCGACGCCGACGATGTCCTTCACCCCGCGCTGCACCGCCACCTGCGTCCAACCGCCTGGCGCCAGGCCCAGATCGACGACCTTCACGCCCGGTTTGAAGAGATGGAAGCGGTCATCGATCTCGGTGATCTTGAACGCCGCGCGGCTGCGATATCCCAGGGCGCGAGCCTTGGCGGCGAAGGGATCATTGATCTGGCGCTCAAGCCAGGCCTGCTGGCTGGGCGTGCGCTCCTTGGCGGTCTTGAGCCGGGCAGGCTTGCCGCGACCGCCTTCCAGGCCGCCCGTCGGCGGCTTCACCATGCGCTTGCGGGGAGGTTCGGTCATTCGGCGCCCTTCCGGCCTCCACCGCGCCGACGGCGGCGACGGCGACGCTGGCCGCGTTCGGCCATCAGTGACAGCAGGATGCCCTCCCGCAAACCCCGATCGGCGACACGCACGCGATTGCAGGGCCACAGCTCCTGGACCGCCTGCAGGATCGCCGCCCCGGCCAGCACCAGGTCGGCGCGGTCGGGTCCGATGCAGGGTTGCGACGCCCGCTCGGTGCTGGACAGCGCCAGCAGCCGGCCCGCAGCCGCCTCGCACTCCTCGCGGCGCATCCAGATACCGTCCACCCGGTTGCGGTCATAGCGGGGCAGGTCGAGATGCATGCCCGCCAGGCTGGTGATGGCGCCGGATGTGCCCACCAGGTGCGCGCGATCGGCTTCGAAGATCGGCTTCATGGGATCGGCCCGGCGAAAGGCGGCGATCTGGTCTTTCACGTGTTCGACCATCTGCCGGAACCAGCCCTCGGTGGCGACCTCCCCTTCGGGGAACCGCTCCGCCAGGGTGACCACCCCGATAGGAACCGACAGCCAGGCCCGCACCGGCGGCTCGCCACCGGGCTTGGCCGCCGCCAGGTCCACCCAGGACAACTCGGTCGACCCGCCGCCCACGTCGACGACCAGCGCCGCCTCGTGGGACCCATCCAGGAGATTGAGGCACCCGCGCACCGACAGCCGCGCCTCTTCCTGCGGGCTGATGATCTGCAGCCTGACGCCCGTCTCGTCCGCCACGCGGTCGACAAACGCCTGGCCGTTCTCGGCCATCCGGCAGGCCTGGGTGGCTATGGCCCGGAACTTGACGACCCGACGACGGCGAACCTTCTCGCCCGAGACCTTCAGGGCCGCCATCGCCCGCTCCATCGCGGCGTCCGACAGGCGTCCGCTCTGCGAAAGGCCTTCCCCCAGGCGCACGATCCGCGAATACGCCTCCACGACCCGAAAGCCGTGTGGCGTCGGCGTCGCGATCAGCAGGCGACAGTTATTGGTGCCCAGATCCAGGGCGGCATAGCAGGGGGGATCGCCCCCGGATCTTTCCCGGCCGCGCATCGTCGGCCCGGGCGCACGCGGCGCCTCACTCATGGACTTCACCCGTCCTACGCAGGCGCCGACTCCGGCCAGCGCCTCATTTCGAGGCGACCTTAGCAAGCCGAACGGGCGCCCGGAAGCCGAGCCTTGAATGACAGTGACGCGTCGCTACGTTCACCTTCCAGTCAGAAGGAGCGTTTTAGATTCGGATCATGAGCACGCGACTCGCCAAATTCACGATCGGCCAAGTCGTTCGCCACCGGGTCTATCCCTTCCGTGGCGTGATCTTCGACGTCGACCCGGAGTTCGCGAACACCGAGGAATACTGGCTGTCGATCCCCGAGCACATCCGGCCGCACAAGGAGCAGCCGTTCTACCACCTGCTCGCCGAGAACGACGACAGCGCCTACGTGGCCTATGTCTCGGAGCAGAACCTGCTGCCCGACGACACCGGACAACCGGTCGGACATCCTCAAGCGTCCCTGATCTTCGACAAATTCGACGAAGGTCAGTATCGCCTCCGCCCCGGGATCGGGCACTAGATCGCCCTCGACCCAACCGTCGGACGCATAAACCTTCCGCCTGAACCCGGTTTTGCGGGATATTTCGAACGGAACTTCCGGGAGGAAGCGGCCAATCTCGCGCCATGAGCGCAGACGGACACAACCTGCCCCCGCCGGGCGCGCGGGCGGACTGGACGATCGACCAGAACTGGGACCGCTACACGGCGGCCGAGCACCAGGTCTGGATCAAGCTCTATGAGCGGCAGTCGGCTCTGCTGCCTGGCCGCGCTTGCGATCCGTTCCTGAGGGGCCTCGACGCGCTCGACCTCCACCGCGCCGGCATTCCGGACTTCGCCCGGATCAACGAGGAGCTTCAGCGGCTGACCGGGTGGACGGTCGTCGCCGTGCCGGGACTCGTCCCGGACGACGTCTTCTTCGAGCATCTCGCGAACCGGCGCTTCCCCGCAGGTCACTTCATCCGCAAGCCGGAGGAACTGGACTACCTCCAGGAACCGGATGTGTTCCACGATGTGTTCGGCCACGTGCCGATGCTCACCGATCCCACCTTCGCCGACTACATGCAGGCGTATGGCGAGGGCGGCTTGCGCGCCCTTCATCTGGGCCAGCTGCACAACCTGGCGCGCCTCTACTGGTACACGGTGGAGTTCGGTCTCCTGCAGACCCCCGCGGGGCTGCGAATCTACGGGGCCGGCATCGTCTCCAGCCATGCCGAGTCGATCTTCGCCCTCGACGATCCTTCGCCGAACCGGCTGGGCTTCGACCTGGGCCGCGTGATGCGCACGCCCTACCGGATCGACGACTTCCAGCAGGTCTATTTCGTCGTGCCGTCGCTGCAGGCTTTGCTGGACGCGACGCTGGCCGACTTCGGCGCCCTCTACGCCTGGCTCGGCGCGCAGCCGGACGTGCCGATCGACGCCGTTCTCCCGAGCGACCAGGTCTTCACGCGCGGAACTCAGGCTTACGCGAAGGCTGGCGGCCGCGGCCGGGCCTAGTAGTCCTTCCGCCATCGGATCGCGAGGCGGTTTCCCGTCTGGCCGGCGATCCGCGAAAGCAGCGACAGGTTCTTGCGGATCCGCCATTCGACCTGCGCCGAGGGGCCTTCACGACCGCCGCCGGTCAGCTCCAGGTAGACATCGTCCGTCAGGTACTTGCCGCCGGAGACGGTCACCCCGGATTCCTCGTCGCCGCCAAAGGCGAGCCGGTCGAGTCCCGCAAAGCTGCGCAGGTTGCCGATCACGTCCAGCCCACCGCCGCCTGACAGCGCCGAGAGCGCCGAAGCAAGCTGAGCGGCCTCGACTGCGGAGAGCTGCGATGCGGACCGCTCGAACAGCACCTTCGACAGCACCTCGTCATTGGGCAGGTTGGGCGACGAGACCAGGGTGATTTCCGGACGCGCCGCAGTTCCGCGAATACGGACCGTGACGGTCAGCGAGGGATCTTCGCGCACGGCGTCCAGTTGGAGCCGGATATTCTGAGGCCGCGTCGAGAGATAGACCACGCCCCGGTCGTCGAACTCGAACCGCTTTCCGGCGAAGTCGTAGTCGCCGCGGACGACGCGCGCCTCGCCGGTCAGGTCCGGCCTGGACGTCGTCCCGCCAACATGGGCGTCCAGCGACAGCTCCATGTCGAGCCCCCGGCCGCGCAGGAACACCCGACGCGGCGCGCGAAGCTTCACGTCCAGGGCCCAGCCGTCGCCGCTGCGGACGCGCGGCGGCAGGCCGAGCGACAGGTCATCGGGACGGTTCACCTCCCGGACATCCATCGCCACCACGCCCGTCGGCGTCGGGGGATCGGCGGCGACCTCCGCCTGGTCGATCACCAGATCGCCTGTGAGCGTCACCTTTCCGTCGGTCGCGCGCCGGATCGTCGCCTGACCGCTTGCGGACGCGGTGGCCATTTCGTTGTCGATCAGGCGGAAGCCGCGCAGATCCAGGCGGAAGCTCGACACACCGTCGCGCTGGAGGCTCACGTGTCCCTGCCCGGCGACGGATCCCCCGTGACCATCGACACCCCGCGCCTCGCTGACATCGATCCCATCCTCGGCAAACACGGCCGCGAGGGTGACCTCACGGAGCGAAAGGCCCGAGACGCCGTCGTCGAAGCGGCCGCGCTCCACCGAAACCCGGCCCGTCGCGCGGGGAGACGCCAGGCTGCCGGCCAAAGTCCCTTCCGTGCGGACGAATCCGGCCAGGGACCGGTCACCGCCCATGAAGAGATCCCACAGAGGCCGAACCTCCCCCTCAGCGGAGAAGCGTCCCCGCATGGGCCGTTGCCGGGCGATCGCGACGCGGAATGGCCGGGCGGACGTTTCCGCTGGCAGGACGAGGCTCGCTTCCGCGCGCAGTCCCTGGTCGTTGGTGGTGGCCGCCTCCAGCGAGACGGCGTCGCCGGCAAGGCGCGCTTGAAGAGTCCCATCCACACCCTGGCTGGCAGGTGACCCACGCCCCCGCGCGTCAAGAAGGCGCGCCTGGAGGGATCCATCCAACCTCTGCCCCTGCCCCCGCAGCGCCAGCGTCGCTTCGACCCGTCCGTCCAGGTCGGCGTTGAACAGCGTCAGGCCCAGGTTCGCGACCCGGGCCTCCACCTCGGCCACATCTCCCCGCAGCGCGGCGTCCAGGTCGAGCCGGCCGCCGTTCGATCCGACAAGCCGCACGCGGGCCGCCTGATCGCCGCCGCCAAGACGGAAGTTGGCGGTCTCGGCCGTCCGCAGTTCCTGCCCCCCGATCGCGCCGCCACCGTCGAAGGTGACCAGATATCCCCCGGCCTGATCGTCCAGGACGCCGCGGCCATCCAGGGTCCAGGCGCCCCGCTCCGAGACCCCCCTCGCATCCACCGAATAGGGCAGGCGCGTCAGCGCTCCGTCTGCAACAATCTTGGCCGTCCGGATGGTGATTGCAGAGCCCGCAGCCCGCGCGTTCTCTGCGGTCAGGTTCAGTGTCGCCCGGGGTCCGCCGGCCCCGTCGACCACCTGGGCCCGCCCCGCGATCCGTCCGGCGTCCAGCAAGGCGCCCCGTCCGATGTCGAGGGTCAGGTCCGCGGCCGATGGAGCGCTGCGCCGGAGGGATAGTTGGCCTCGGGCCCGCACGCCGCCGGCGTCGATCACGAGGTCCGAGAGATCCACCCCGCCTCTCGGGAAGCGGAACGATGCGCCAGCGCGCGCCGGGCCGTAGCCGCTTGAGGCCGTAAGGGCGACCGTCCCATCCGAGCCATCCACCCTGCGCTGGAAGACCAGCGCGAGCTTGGCATCGCGCAGCGGAAGTCGCGGCACGTCGATCTGCTCGATGTCGGCGGACAGATCCAGGCGCGGCGCAGTGAGCGTGCCGCTGACCCCGCCCATCCCCCGGGCGCGCCCGGAAATTTCCACGGGCCCAGCTCTGAAGGGCCCGGTCGCGGTCCAGTCGGTCTTGAAGGCCAGGCGTTGATCGCGCTCCATGACGCCGGCCGCGGTCGCATCGAGCGCCGCGCCATCCAACGCCGCGCGGGTAATGGCGACACGACCGGCCTGCCACGTTCCCTGCGCCTCGAGGCGCGGCTGCCCGCCGAGCAATCGATCCAGTTCGGCCATGCCGAGGGCCAGGCGCTGGCCGCGCGCATCAAGCGTGATCGTCCACGGGCCGTCCGCTCGCGCCTGGGACGCCCGCCACGCCATGTCCAGCGCACCCGAGGCGCCTTCGCGAGCGGCCGCAAGGTTCGAGACCTGCGCATCGCCCTTGAAGCCCACGGCTCCGAGCAGGGTCCTTTCGCCGCTGGCCGAAAGCTTCAGCCCGCGCCCCGAAAGGTCGAGCCGACGCACGACCATCTGGCCATTGGCGAGTCGACGCGCATCGAGGCTGGCCACGGGGTTTGCGCCAAGCATGGCGGCCGCCAGCCCGGCCCCCTGCCCGCCCGCGCCTGTCAGCTGTGTCTCCAGCGCATAGGCGCCCTTCTCCCGGGCGACCTGCACTGGCCCGGAAATGCGCTGCAGCCGATACGCCCCGAGACCGACATCCATCAGCACGGCGGATCCCTCGAACCGCCAGTCCGCCCCTTGCGCCGTCACGCCACCCGTCAGGCGTCCGGGACCGAGGTCGCCAGCGCCGAGCAGTCGCGACAGTGAAGGCGCCTGGGCGTCGAGCCGCACGGCGGAAAGCCGTCGCTTGCCAAGGTCGCCGGGCCCGAATGCATGCAGGCTCGCCCCGTCGGCGCGCAGTCTGAGATCCAGCGCATAATCCCCGGCCCGCGTCTTGCGGCCGGCCAGGCCGAACAGGACCCTGGCGCCCAGGCGCTCGGCGACCGGCGCTGTGAGGTCGGAGGCCGCAAGGAGGACCCGCCCGCCGGCCTGCCCTCCCTGCGGGCTCCAGGCGCCGCTGGCGATCAGGGGGGTCACGTCACCGGTCTTGGCGACGGCGGTGAAGCGCCCCTCCGACACCGTGCCGTCCGCCCGAAGATCGAGATGGAAGGGCCGATCGGCGGGTAGGCCCAGGGAGCCGGCGATGGCCCCGCCCCTCGCCTCCTCAGCCGCCGCGACGATCTTCAGCGGACCGGGGCCTCCCAGCGCCAGCTCGACATCCAGGCGGTCGCCGGGATGCAGCACGCTGGTCGCCGCGAGCGTTCCGCTGCGCCCGCCGCGCCGCTCGATGTCCAGCGCCGCCTTCAGGTCATAGACGCCGCGGGTCTGGGCGAATGCAGGCTCCAGGGTGAGACGCGTGGCGAGCCGGTCGATGTGGAACGACACCGGAAGGCCCCGGTCCTTGCCCTTGGGTCCCATGGCCGGGCGCCGAAGCACCCGCACCGATCCCGCGGTGACGACGTCGGCGTCGAACCTGCGCCGGAGAAGCTCGGCGTAGTTCCACTTGATGTGGACGTCCCTGGCTTCGAGCCAGACGCCCTTTTCGTCCCGGATGGTGAGTCGCTGCGCACGCACGTCCCGCCAGACGTCGCCGGACAGGCCCTCGATCCTCAGCCGTCCGATACGCCCGAGCTTCAGCCCGTCCGTGCGCGCCTCGATCAGCAGGCGCACCTGAGGCAGCAGCACCCCGTAGCGCGTGACGCCGGCCACCAGCAGCAGCGTGGCCGCCATGGTCGCCAGGACGGCCAGGATCGCCCTCGGCCATCGCGAGCGCACGCGCGCCGGAATGTCGGCAGCATCGCTCAAAAGCTCTGTCCGATGCTCAGGTAGACCTGGAATGGGGCCTCGCCGCGCCGACGCGCCACAGGCGTGGCGACGTCGATGCGGATCGGCGCAAAGCCCAGGTTGTAGCGAACGCCGATCCCTGCGCCGACGGCCATGTCCCCAACGTCGATGACACTCGACGAGCCGACCGCTCCGGCATCCACGAAGAGCGCCACGCCCCACTTCGCCGTCAGGTCCCGGCGCACCTCAACCGAGCTCTCGAGCAGCGAAACCCCGCCGCGCGGGGTATTGTCCGCCAGCCGAGGCCCAACGGCCTGGTAGGGAAAGCCGCGCACGGACCCGCCGCCGCCGGCGAAGAAGCGCTGGGACGCCGGCACCTGGTCCACGGACCCGTTGATGATGCGTCCAAGCCGGAGACGCCCGGCCACGACGGTGTGGGCGCGCTTGTCGAGCGCCCAGTAGTAGGTCCCCTGTGTCACCGCGCGCAGATAGGGCAGATTGGTGTCGCCGACGATCAGCGTCGGCTCCAGCCGGGCGCTGAGCCTCCAGCCGGACGTCGGATTCAGCGGATCGTTCGAGCGGTCCAGCATTACGTCGCCCAGGACCGCCAGCGTTACGAGGTCGCGGCCGAGAGCGCTCAGAGCGCCGTTTGTCTTCTCTGTCGACCGCGTCGCATCCACCGAGCCGCCGACGGTGACGTAGGAGGTTCGTCCGTAGCGACGCGTCACGTCGGCCTGCAGCCCGAAGCCATCCTCGTCATAGGCGTCAGTCTCGACGCGGTAGGCGGCGGCGCTGGTGCGCAACGTCTGCTGCGCCCGACGCCAATGGGGCAGCGAGACGCTGGCCTCGGCTCGCGTGTCGCGATCGGAATACTGGCCCAACAGCGCGATGGTGTCCGCTCGGCCAAGGCGGTTGTAGTGCGTCCAGCGCGCATTGACGCCTACGCCGTCGACCGTCGCGTAGCTGGCCGCCGTCTCGATGGTGCGCGGCTTTCGTTCCGCCAGGCTCACCACCACGGGACGCCGGCCGTTGGCGGTCGCCTTCTCCGGCGGCGCCAGCGCCACGGTGACGGAGTCGTACACGCCGGTGTCGAGGAGCCGGCGCTCCAGCTCGGCCACTTCGTCAGGGCTGTAGGCGTCGCCTGCCGTCCACGGCGCCAGACCGCGCAGCCAGGCCGGCCGGGTCCGCCCTGCGGCGACGATATCCAGGTCGTCCAGCCGGACGAGGCCCCCCGCCGCGATCCTGTAGGTTGGCCGCACGGAATGGTCCGCATGATCCACCACCACGTCCCTGGGCTCAGCCACCGCGTCGGCATAGCCGCGCTGCTGGATCTCGGCCACGATCCGCCCTTCGGCGGCGATCACGTCCACGGCCCGGCCCGGCGTGCCGGGGGACAGGTTCATCGCGCGACGGGCGGCCACCGCGGCCTCGGAGTCCGGCGCCTCGCCCCGCCATTCGATGCCTGCCTCGCCGATCAGGAACAGCGGACCGGGGGCGATCTTCACAAGCGGACGGGGCGGATCGGTCTCGCTGACGTCCGGGCTGACCGTATACGCATAATAGCCCTCGGAACGGAGAACGGCGATCGCGTCCTCGGCGGCGGCGCGGGCGCGCCGACGCGCCTCGAACCGGTTCTCGATCGGACGGTCGCTGTCGCCCACGACCCGCTGGATCGTGGCCCGCAGGTCCGCATCCATGTCACCTTCGACCGTCGCCTTGGGCTCGGCCGCAAGAGCGGCGCCGCCAGACGCGCAAAGGACCGCCGAGGCGGCGACGGCATACACCAGTCGACCCAAGCCCGATTCCCCGTTGGCGCCCCCTCTGCGGATGTAGCCGGGCCTCCAGACCCTGTCATCCGCCCGTTGCGGCCGTCGGCGCCCAATTCTTGGGCAGGCGCCCGGGAGCCATCCGTCGAGGTCGGAATTTCGTCACCGTGCTTCCGGGCGGGCCGTAAGCGTCATACTGATTTACCAAGCGAGGGCGGAAAGGCGTGGAATCCACCGTGAGCGCCAGGCTGGACGAACCGGCGAGCGACGCCGCGAGCCCGATGGGCCCCTATGATGAGATGCGCGCGCCGCTTGGTGAGGTTCGGCCGCACTACGCGGCCCTGCAGGCGCGGCTCTCCACGCTCAGCGCCGCGGAGCTGGCGGACCGCCAGAAGACGCAGGAGCGGTTCTTCCTGCTCCAGGGCATCACGTTCACGGTCTACGGCGCCGAGAGTTCGACCGAGCGGATCATCCCGACAGATATCCTGCCGCGGATCATCCCAGCGGCCGAGTGGTCCCGGATCGAGGCCGGCCTGACCCAGCGCCTGCGGGCCCTGAACATGTTCCTGGCGGATATCTACTCGGAGCAGCAGATCCTCATGGATGGGGTGGTGCCGCGCGAGTTGGTGATGCAGGCGCCCTCGTACCGCCGCGAGATGCAGAACCTCTACGTTCCGCACAACGCCTACGCCAACGTCTGTGGTTCGGACCTCATTCGCCAGGAGAACGGCGAGTTCGCCGTGCTTGAGGACAACCTGCGGGTTCCCTCCGGCGTCTCGTACATGCTGGCCAACCGCGAGGCGTCCAAGCGCGTCTTCCCCGGCACCTTCAGGGCCGCAGGGGTACGGGCGATCGATCGCTATCCCGACCTCCTGCTGACCACGCTGAAGAGCATGGCGGCCGACTGGCGGCCGAACCCGCAGGTCGTGGTGCTCACACCCGGCGTCTACAACTCCGCCTACTACGAGCATGCCTACCTCGCCCGCCTGATGGGCGTGCCGCTGGTCGAGGGACGCGACCTCGTGGTCCACGACAACATGGTCTACATGCGCACAACGACGGGCCTGCGCCGGATCGACGTGATCTACCGCCGGGTGGACGACGACTTCATCGACCCCCTCACCTTCCGACGCGACAGCTCGCTGGGCGCGGCTGGGCTCTTCAATGCCTATCGCGCGGGCAACGTCGTGATCTGCAACGCGCCGGGCACGGGGGTCGCGGACGACAAGGCGGTCTATGCCTACGTCCCCGAGATCATCCGCTACTACCTGGGCGAGGACGCGATCCTTCCCAACATCGAGACCTATCTCTGCCGCGAGCCCGCCCAGCTCAGCCACGTCCTGGCCAATCTCGACAAGCTGGTGGTCAAGGCCGTCGGCGCGTCGGGCGGCTACGGGATGCTGGTCGGCCCGCACTCCACCAAGGCCCAGCGCGACGCCTTCGCGGACGCCCTGCGGGCCGATCCGTCCAACTACATCGCCCAGCCGACCATCCAGCTTTCGACCGCACCTTGCCTGATCGATGGGGCCGTGGAGCCGCGCCACGTCGACCTGCGCCCCTTCATCCTCTCCGGCGAGAAGATCGTGGTCACGCCCGGCGCGCTGACCCGCGTCGCGCTCAAGAAGGGATCGCTGGTGGTCAATTCCAGCCAGGGCGGTGGCTCCAAGGACACCTGGGTGCTCTCGGACGGCAAGGGAGACCGCTCATGATGCTCGCCAAGCCTCTTCGTGAAGGAACGCGAGCATGATGCTCGCGAGGGTCGCCGACAGCCTCTACTGGATCGGCCGTTACGTGGAGCGGGCCGAGCACATGTGCCGCCTCTCGGACGTGATGCTCAACGCCACGCTGGATCGTTCGGAGGCCGCCACCCAGGTGGCGCGGATCGCCCTGGCCGCCGTGGGCGACCCCGACGCCGCCAAGGCCGGGAACCCCTATGAAGCCGCTCAGGCGCTGACGCTCGATCGTGACGATGCGGGCTCGATCTACTCGTCCATCGCCCGGGCGCGGGAGAACGCCCGCCAGGTGCGCGACCAGATCACCACCGAGACCTGGGAGCGGCTGAACCTCATCTATCTGCGCATGAGCTCGCCCGATGCGGTCAAGGCGTTCGAGGGCGGCTCGCAGGTCTTCCTCCACGACACCATCGCCGACCTCCACCTCTTCAAGGGGGCCGGCGACGCCACGATGAGCCACGGCGAGGGCTGGAGCTTCCTGCTCCTCGGCGTCTACCTGGAACGGGCCCAGCTCATCGGCGCGCTACTGGAGGTGGTGTTCGGCGAAGGCCGACAACGGCGCCCCATCCGCGACCACTTCGCCCTCACCAACGTCCTGCGGATGGGGTGCGCGCTGGAGCCGTACCTTCGCGTCTACACGGCCGAGATGCAGCCTCGCTACATTCTGCAGTTCCTCATGCTGGACGAGGACTTCCCGCGCTCGATGCGGTTCTGCACCCAGCAGATCGAACAGCACTTGGCCGCCATCATCCGCCACGCGGGTCTCGCCGGCCGTGTCGGCCCCGACCGATTGGCCGGTCGCCTGCGCGCCCGCCTGCAGTACGCGGACATCGACGAGCTGGAGACCCAGGGCGCCAGCGCATTCCTGAAGACCGTGCTCGACGAGTGCGCCGCCATCCACCGCAGCCTCTACGACGCCTTCGTGGCCTATCCCCTCGAAGACCGCCTCCCGGCCTAGGAGACCTTCAAACGTGTTGCTCGAGGTTCGCCACGTCACCCAGTACCAGTACGCCGTCCCCGTGCGCGAAAGCGTCATGGAGGTGTGGATGCAGCCGCAACGCAGCGCGCGCCAGCGGCTGGTCAGCTTCGACCTCGATATCGACCCGCCGACCCAGGTGTTCTCGTACGCCGACAGCTTCGGCAACGCCGTCTACCATTTCGACGTGCCGCAGCCGCACGACCGGCTGACCATCACCGCCCGCTCCGCGGTGGAGACCCAAGCCCCCGCGCCTCTGCCGGACCACCTCGACCAAGGGGAATGGGATCGTCTGAGATCGGACTTCCTCCGGGGGGAGAACTTCGACTTCCTGCACCCTCACGGCTTCGCCCGCGAGACCGGGTTGCTGCATGCCTACATGGCCGAACACGAGATCGACGACCTGCGCCGCCGGGACCCGCTGACCGCCTTGCAGGGGCTGAACCGCAAGATCTACGAATCCTTCGGCTACGAAGCCGGGGTAACCCGCGCCGACAGCCCGATCGACGATGTGCTGCGGGCCCGCAAGGGCGTCTGCCAGGACTTCGTGCACGTGATGCTGGCCATCCTGCGATCCTGGGGCGTTCCGGCGCGCTACGTCTCCGGCTACCTCTTCACCGACCGCAAGCATGGCGACCGCTCGGATCCCGACGCCACCCACGCCTGGGTGGAAGCGTTCCTCCCCAGCCTGCGCTGGATCGGCTTCGACCCCACCAACAACACCGTGGCCACCGAGCGCCACATCGCCTGCGCGGTTGGTCGCGACTATTCGGACGTGCCCCCGTCACGCGGCGTCTACAAGGGCGAGGCCGAGAGCCTGCTGGCGGTGGGGGTGTCGGTGCGCAAGGCGCGGGCGGCCATCAGCGAGCCTGAGTTCCTGCGCGTCTCGCGGCCCGCGAGCCGCAACGGCGCGCCGGGCCGGCGGGTTGCTCCGGGCGCCGCCCATGAGCACCAGCAGCGTCTGCATCAGATGCAGCAACAGCAGCAGTAGGGGCGCTGCGGCGGGAGAGCGCTCTTGCGACAACGCTCTGACCCACCATCCAGAATGGGGCCGGGATCGGCGCGCGGATGGGCCGTCGTAGCCCGCCGCAGCCGCTTCAATATAGGTCAGCCGCGCGCCGCGAACAGGGGCGCGATGGTGGCGATGGCTCGCTCGGCCTCCCCCCGGTCGGGCGCTTCGTTCGGATCGTTGTAGCCGTAGCTCTCGTCCGCGCCTGAGTACTGAACCACCATGCCATCACGCCGCGAGATCGTGCCGACCCCCTTGTAGTAGAGGCCGTAGGCGACCTCGGGCTGGGGGATGAGCCAGGCGATCTGTCCGCGTACGGGCACGACGCTCTCGTCCCGCCAAAGCGCACGAGCGCCATAGCCGGTGCAGTTGATGATCACCGTCTCCTTCAGGCGCGACAGGTCGGAAGGATGGTGGAATTCCATGGTCTCGATACGGCCGCCCGCCTGGAGGAATTCCGAGGTCAGCAGGTGGCCATAGGCGGTGATGTTGAACATCGGCAGGGTCTGCCTGCGTGCGAACCGGGTCGGGAACGGGTGCTGGCCGGGCTCCAGCGGTTCGCTCGGCGCCCAGATGTCCTGCAGACGCCGCCCATAGTGCGCGAAGCCCATCGGGTCATGCGGCGCGACGCTCGGCGAGTCGGCGAGCATGTAGCGCTCGGTCCATTCCACCGGTCCGTCGCCGAGGCCCAGGTATTGGTGGTGCATGCGCCACGAGGTTCGGGCCATCTCCTCCCATCGCGCGGGGAATTCGCCATCTACGGCGCTGCTGAGGGCGATGCGCGAGTCCGGCGACCAGACCCCTGTGGCTCGCGTCGACCGGCTGTCGAGGACGCGCTCCTTGGCATAGATGGTGACGTTCGCCCCGGCGCGCCGGGCGACCGTCGCCGCGGTCATGCCGAGCGCACCGGCGCCGAGGACCGCCACCTCCTTCGCCCCTCCGGCCAGCGCCGTCCGCACGACCGACACCGCAGAGCCCCACGAGAGCGACCAGCCGCTGCCGCCATGGCCGTAGTTGTGAACCACCAGCTTGTCGCCGACGGTCTCGGCGTCCATGCGCGGTCCCGCGGCCCGGAAGGGGCGCAGGCACACCGTGATCCCCATGAGCCGCCGAATGTCCGCGCGGATCGGCGCGAGCTGCGGCGCTGGGCGGAACGGCGGCCTTGCCGGGCCGGCGGTCGCGCAGCCCCCGAGCAGGCCAACTCCCGCCAGGCCGGCAGCTCCGCCCAGCAGCGAACGGCGATCTGGTTGAACGATCCGGACTCGTGACACGCGCACCCCCTCACTCGGCCCACCGGAGAAAAAGGCCATGGAGCCGCCGGCGCAACCGCCACGCTCCGATTGTCGCCGCTCGCCCGGCGACGGGCGCCTGCTGCGACAGAGTTTGGGCGCCGGCGCCTACAGCTTCGGCCGGTCGGCCAGCTCGTGGCCGGTGATCTGGTAGTGGACCAGTTCGGCGATGTTGGTGGCGTGGTCGCCGATGCGCTCGAGGTTCTTGGCGATGAACAGCAGGTGCGTGCAGTCGCCGACGCTTTCGGGATCCGAAGCCATGCAGCTCACGATCTCGCGGAGGGTGACTTCATGCCGCTCGTCGATATCGGTGTCCTTGAGCCAGACGTCATACGCCCCCTGAGCATCGTCGGTGCGGTACGCCTCGACGACGGCGGCCAGGCGTTCGGTCACAAGCCGACCCAGATCTCCGATCGGGTCGGCCTGGGCGGCGGCAGCGGGCTTGGTCATCCGACCGACGCGCTTGCCGATGTTCTTCGCCAGGTCGCCGCAGCGTTCGAGCTGCATCGCGATCTTCATCGCCGCGATTGTCCGGCGCAGGTCGTCGGCGACCGGCTGGCGCAGGGCGATGAAGCGGACAGCGCGCTTCTCGATCTCGGCGTCCTGGAGGTCGAGCGCGTCATCGCCACGAACCACCTTGGCGGCGGCGGTGAGGTCATGGGCCGTGAATACATCCACCGATGCCCGCACCTGCGCGACGGCGAGGTCGCCCATGGCGGACACGTCGTGACCCAGGCCTGCCAGTTCGGTGTCGATCGCCTTGATCGTGTGTTCCATCGAACCCTCCCCTAGCCGAAGCGGCCGGTGATGTAGTCGCGGGCGCGCGTGGTCACCGGGTTGGTGAACACCTGTTCCGTCTCCCCGAACTCGACCAACTTGCCGAGGTACATGAAGCCGGTGTGGTCCGACAGTCGCGCCGCCTGGCCCATGTTGTGGGTCACGATGACGATCGTGTAGTCGCGCTTCAGCTCGGCGATCGTCTCTTCCAGGCGCGCCGTGGAAATCGGATCCAGCGCCGACGCCGGCTCGTCGAGCAGCAGCACCTCCGGCCGCACCGCGATGCCGCGCGCGACGCACAGCCGCTGCTGCTGGCCGCCGGAAAGGCTGAGCCCCGATTCCCGCAGCTTGTCCTTCACCTCGTCCCACAGCGCGGCGCGCCGCAGAGAGTCTTCGACGCGCGCCGCGAGGTCGGCCTTGGACAGCTTCTCGTAGAGCCGGACGCCGTACGCGACATTGTCGAAGATCGACATCGGGAACGGCGTCGGCTTCTGGAACACCATGCCGACCCGCGCGCGGAGCGAGGCCACGTCGACGCGCGATCCCAGCACGTCCTCGCCGTCGAGCAACACCTGCCCCGTCGCCTTCTGGCCCGGATACAGGCTGTAGATCCGGTTGAGCGTGCGCAGCAGGGTGGACTTGCCACAGCCGGACGGGCCGATAAGCGCGGTCACGGCATTGGCCGCGAAGCCGACGTTGACGTCGAACAGGGCCTGTTTCTGTCCGTAGAAGAAGTTGAGGTTCTTCACGGCCAGCTTCACCGTCTCGGACGGCAGCTCCAGGATCGCCGTTTCGGGCGGGGATTCCAGTTGGACGTTCATGAGCGGCGAGGCTCCCGGGCGAGCATTCGGGCGGCGACGGTGACCGTCAGCACGGTGGCGGCGATCAGCAGCGCGCCGGCCCAGGCCAGGCGTCGCCAGTCGTCATAGGCCGAAAGCGCGTAGTTGAAGATGACGACCGGCAGATTGGCGGTCGGCTTGGTGAGGTCGAGGCTGAAGAACTGATTGTTCAGCGCCGTGAAGAGCAGCGGGGCGGTCTCACCGCTGATGCGGGCGAACGCCAGCAAGGCGCCCGTGAGCATTCCACCCTGCGCCGACTTCCAGATCACCGCCAGGATGGTGCGCCAGACGGGAGCCCCCAGGGCCACGCTGGCCTCGCGCAGGGAGACCGGTTGCAGCCGCAGAACGTCTTCGGTCGTGCGGGTGATGACGGGCGCGGCGATGAGCCCCAGCGCCACCGAGCCAGCGAGCCCCGAGAACCCCTTCAGCGGGGCGACGAAGATCTCATAGACGAAGAGACCGACCAGGATCGACGGAGCCGAAAGAAGCACGTCATTCAGGAAGCGGACGACCTTCCCGTATCGGCTGTCGCGTGCGTATTCCGAGAGCCACGTTCCGGCCAGCACCCCCACGATCACGGCGCCAACCATGGCGACCACGCACATCATGAGCGAACCCACGATGGCGTTCGCCAGGCCGCCTTCAGAACCGGGCGCCGGCGTGGACTTGGTGAAGACGTTGGCGTCGAGACCTGCGACGCCCTGACTGACGAGTGACCAGAGGATCGCCGCGAGCGCGACGATGGCGAGACCGGTCGCCGCCCAGCAGAACGCCAGGAAGGCGGCCTCGCCGATGCGGCGCGATAGACGGGGTGAGCCGGCGTGGATCATGCGTGCGCCTGCCGTCCGATGAGCAGCCGGGCCAGGGCCAGGACTGCGAAGGTGATGAGGAACAGCACCAGGCCCAGGGCGATCAGGGACGAGGTATGAGCCTCACCCGTGGCCTCTGCGAATTCGTTGGCGATCGTCGAGGCGATCGTCGAGCCCGAGGCGAAGATCGAGGTCGGGAAACCGTGCGCGTTCCCGATGATGAAGGTGACGGCCATGGTCTCGCCGAGGGCGCGGCCAAGACCCAGCATCACAGCTCCGATCGCGCCCGTCCGCACATAGGGGATGCTGACGTTCCGGATGACTTCGAACGTGGTCGAACCGAGACCGTAGGCGCTCTCGCGCACCTGGGCCGGAATGGTCAGCAGCAGCTCGCGCATGGTCGCGGCGATGAACGGCAGGATCATGATCGCCAGGATGATCGAGGCCGACAGGATACCCGCGCCGTTGGGCACGCCCGTGGTGATCGTCTCCCATAGGGTGCCCGGCTTGGCGGACATCATGATCGGCATCTGCACGTGCTTGGCGAACCAGGGCGCGAACACGAACAGGCCCCACATGCCGTAGACGATCGATGGAATGCCCGCGAGGAGCTCCACGGCGGTGCCAATGGGACGGCGCAGCATGGGAGGACAGAGTTCCACCAGGAAGATCGCAATGCCGAACGCCAAAGGCAGGGCGAACAGCAGCGCCAGGGTGGCCGTGACGAGCGTGCCGGTCACTGCGCCCGCGGCGCCGTAGATTTCCTGGACCGGATCCCAGGTGGCGCTGGTGAAGAACGAGAGGCCGAAGCGCTCGAAGGCCGGCCAGCCGCCGATGGCGAGAGAGACCACCAGGCCTCCCAGAGCCGTCAGGAGCAATGTGGCCGCACCGAAACAGAGCGCTTCGAACAGGCGGTCCAGGGCCGCACCCCGGGCCGCCCGGGGCGCGCCACCGGCTTCGGCGACGGTGGTCATTGAGCGGCCGGGACGTAGACCGGTTTGCCGTCAGGGCCGACGATCGCCGACCAGCTCGACCGCACGCGCTGTTTCAGATCGGCCGGGAGCGGAACATAGGCCAGCTCGTTCGCAGCCGCGTCGCCCTTCGCATAGGCCCAGTCCACGAAGCTCAGCACGCTCTTGCCCGTCGCCGCATCGGCCTGAGCCTTGTGCATCAGGATGAAGGTCGCGCCCGTGATCGGCCAGGCGTTGGCGCCCGGCTGGTTGATCAGCAGCAGATAGAAGCCAGGCGCCTTGGACCAGTCCGCACCGCTGGCCGCAGCCGCAAAGCTCTCGGCCGTCGGGTTCACGAAGGTCCCGGCCGCGTTCTGGAGCGCGGCATGAGCCAGGCCGTTCTGCTTGGCGAAGGCGTACTCGACGTAGCCGATCGCGCCGGGCGTCTGCTTCACATAGCCGGAGACGCCGTCGTTGCCCTTGCCGCCTTGCCCAGCCGGCCAGGCGACCGCGTCGCTGGCGCCGACCTTGGCCCACTGGGGCGCGACCGCCGTCAGGTAGCTGGTGAAGAGGAAGGTCGTGCCCGAGCCGTCCGAACGGTGCACCACGGTGATCGGCAGGTTCGGCAGGGCGACGCCCGGATTCGCCTGGGCGATCGCCGGATCGTTCCACTTCTTGACCGTGCCGAGGAAGATGTCGGCGAGCAGCGGGCCGGTGAGCTTGATCTGGCCCGGCGTCACGCCCGGCAGGTTCACGATGGGAACCACGCCCCCGATGACGGTCGGGAATTGGACCAGACCGGCTTCGTTCAGTTCCTCGGGCTTCAGCGGCTTGTCGCTCGCGCCGAAAGCCACGGTCTTGGCCTTGATCTGCTTGATTCCGCCGCCGGAGCCGATGGCCTGGTAGTTCAGGGCGAGCCCAGTCTCCGCCTTCTGGGCTTCGGCCCACTTGGCATAGAGCGGCGCCGGGAAGGTCGCGCCGGCGCCGGCGATCTGGGCGCCCGCGGGCGCCTTGGCTTCGCCGGCCTTGTCACTGTTGTTGCTGCACGCCGTCAGGGCCAGACAGGCCGCAACGCCGACGAGGACTTTCCGGAACATACCCACCTCCGTCCGAAGGATCTTGGGGCCGCTCTACGCGGGGCATGTGACAGCTACGCAAAGCTTTTGCGACAGTTCGGTGACGCCCGCTACGGAACACTGTAAGAGCCGCGGCGTCGCGCCGCAAAGCTGTCGAAGAGGTCTTCCGTGAACTGGTTCCAGGCCCTGATGCCCAAGGAGGGCCGGTTCTTCGACCTGTTCGAACGTCACGCCGAGACCTTGTGCGCGGGAGCCGCCTCCCTGCATCGCCTGCTGGAGGGTGGTCCCGAGACGCCGGAATACGGCGCGGCGGTCGCCAGGCACGAGAACGACGCGGACGAGATCACCCGCGAGGTGATGCTGCTGGTCCGGCGGACCTTCATCACCCCGTTCGACCGGGCCGACATCATCGACCTGATCAGCTCGATGGACGACGCCATCGACCAGATGCACAAGACCGCCAAGGTCACCGCGCTCTTCGAGCAGCACACCTTCCAACCCGACATGGTTCGCCTGGGCGAGGTGATCGTGAAGACGGCGGACCTCGTCGCCGAGGCCGTCCGGCTTCTCCGGGCGATGAAGAACAACGCCGCCCGCCTGAACACCATCACCGACCAGGTCACGCGGCTGGAGGAAGAGTCCGACCATCTCTATGACGCCGGCATCGCCGCGCTCTACCGCGAGGTCGGGAAGACCGATCCGATGGGCTACATCATCGGGGCCGAGATCTACGACCACCTGGAAAAGGTGGTGGACCGGTTCGAGGACGTGGCCAACCGGATCAGCGGCGTGCTGATCGAGCACCTCTAGCCCGCCATGGACCTGCTCGCGGCCGGCTGGCTGCTCATCTTCCTGATCGGCGTCGCCCTGGCGTTCGATTTCCTCAACGGCCTGCACGATGCGGCCAATTCCATCGCCACGGTGGTCTCCACCCGCGTGCTCTCGCCACGGGTGGCCGTCGCATGGGCGGCCTTCTTCAATTTCATCGCCTTCCTGTTCTTCGGCCTCCACGTGGCCAACACGGTGGGCAAGGGAATCATCTCGGCGGACATTGTCTCCGACGCCGTGATCTTCGGCGCCCTGGGTGGCGCCATCAGCTGGAACGTCATCACGTGGATCGCCGGGATCCCCTCGTCGTCCTCGCACGCGCTGATTGGCGGCCTGCTGGGCGCCGGGCTCGCCAAGGCCGGCTTCGAGGGCGTGGTGTGGAGCGGCGTCCTGAAGACCGTCGCCGGCATCGTGGTCTCACCGACGCTCGGATTCGTGCTCGCCCTCGTGCTGGTCTTTGCGATCAGCTGGCTCTTCGTCCGGGCCACGCCCGCCTTCGCCGACTCCACCTTCCGAAAGCTTCAGCTCGTCTCGGCCGCGATGTTCTCGCTGGGCCACGGCGGGAACGACGCCCAGAAGACCATGGGGATCATCGCCGTGCTGCTCTATTCCCACGGCCAGCTCGGCGCGGAGTTCCACGTGCCGTTCTGGGTCGTGATCACATGTCAGGCCGCCCTGGGGCTCGGGACGCTCTTCGGAGGCTGGCGCATCGTGCACACGATGGGCTCGAAGATCACCCGGCTCTCGCCCCAGCAGGGCTTCTGCGCTGAGACGGGCGGCGCCATCACCATCTTCCTGGCTACGCACATCGGGGTGCCGATCTCCACCACCCACACGATCACCGGCGCCATCGTCGGCGTCGGCGCATCGCGGCGCATGTCGGCCGTCCGCTGGAACGTGGCCAGCCGGATCGTGTGGGCGTGGGTCGTCACCCTGCCCGCCTCGGGCCTGATCGCCGCACTGTTCTACGGCGCGGCGAGGCTGGCGGACCGGGCGTTCTAGCTCAGCGATAGACGGGCTTGCCGTCGGGCCCCAGGACCTTCGCCCAGGACTTGCGCACCATCTCCTTCACGGCCGGCGGCATCGGAAGATAGTCCAACTGCTGGGCTGCGGCGTCGCCGTTCCGATAGGCCCAGTCGAAGAACGCCAGCACCTCGCGCCCCTTCTGGGCGTCGGCCTGCCGGGTCTTCACGAGGATGAAGGTCGCGCCCGTGATCGGCCAGGCCTCCGCGCCAGGCTGGTCCAGCAGCAGCAGGTAGAACCCGGGCGCCGCCTTCCAGTTCGCATTTGCCGCCGCCGCTGCGAAATTGGCCGCGGCTGGCGCAACGTACTTGCCGGCCTTGTTCTGCAGCAGGGCGTAGGTCAGGCCGTTCTGCTTGGCGAAGGCGTACTCCACGTAGCCGATCGCGCCGGGGGTCTGCTTCACATAGGCCGCGACTCCGTCGTTGCCCTTGCCGCCCAGACCCACCGGCCATTTCACGGCGTCGTTGGCCCCGACCTCGCTGGCCCAGCGCGGGGCTTTCATGGCGAGATAGCTCGTGAACAGGAAGGTGGTGCCCGACCCGTCCGACCGATGGACGACCGTGATCGGCAGGTTCGGAAGGGTAAGGCCCGGATTGTACTTCGCGATCAGCGGGTCGTTCCACTTCTTGACCACGCCCCGGTAGATGTCGGCGGTGAGCGCGCCGGTCAGCTTGAGCTGGCCCGACTTAAGCCCGGGCACGTTCACCACGGGCACCACGCCGCCCATCACCGTGGGGAACATCGTGAAGCCATTGGCCGCCAGGTCGTCGGGCTTCAACGGCTTATCGGTCGCGCCGAAATCCACGGTGCCCGCGGTGATCTGGCGGATGCCGCCACCCGACCCGATGGCCTGATAGTTGAGCCGGTCCCCGGTCTGGGCCCGATACCCCTCAGCCCACTTGGCGTAGAGCGGCGCCGGGAAGGTCGCCCCCGCGCCCGAGATGTCCGCCGACTGGGCGGAACCGGCGCCAGCGAGCGCGATAGCGGCCACAAGGCCAGTCAGATAGCGTTTGAACATCGAAGATCCCTCGTCCGGGGCGCAGTCTGCGCCGCTCGAGGGGCGTGTAGGATCGTCGTGCAAAAGCTGCGCGACAGTGTCGCGGCAGTTCCATGACAGCGGTGATTGTCATGTCGTTGTCATGCTTCTTTTGCGCCATTGTCACACACTCGCCCTAGGACCGCCGCGAACGGATCGCGGGAGAGCGATCGGCAAGAGGTTCCAGACATGGCCATATCCCCCTCGCGCACGTGGCTAGGCGCCAGCCTCGCGGGCATCCTGCTCTGCGGCGCGTCTTCCGCCGCCATGGCCGCGCCCGCCGACGCCGCCAAGCTCCAGGCGATGCAGCAGCAGCTCGACGAGATGCGCGCGCAGCTCCAGCAGATGCAGTCCGCAACTCAGGCTGACGCGCGGCTGACCGCCATGCAGCAGCAGCTGGACACCATGGCTGCTCAGCTCGCGGCGATGAAGACGACCCAGGATGAAACGTCCGCGGACATCGCGACGCTCAAGCTACCCCCGGCTCCGGCCTCGGTGTCGGCGACACTGTCCAACGGCAAGCCAGGCTTCGCCACCGCTGACGGCCGCTTCTCCGCCAACGTTCGTGCGATCGTGATGTTGGACGCCGGGAAATATTTCCAGGATGGGGGTCTCGCCGCAAATGTCCCTGGCCGCGATCTGGGTGAAGGCACGAACTTCCGGCGGGCGCGTCTCGGCCTGGACGGTCGCCTCTTCACCGACTTCGACTATGCCTTCGTCTACGAATTCGGCGGGTCGGGCGCCGAGGAGTCGGGGCGGCTCTATGAGGCCTCGGTGACCTACACCGCGCTCAAGCCGTTCCGCATCAAGCTGGGCGCCTACGAGCCCAACATCGGCCTCGCAGCGGCCGTCTCCACCAGCCAGATGCCGCTGATGGAGCGTCCCGCCCCGGCCGAGATCGCGCGCAACGTGGCCGCGGGCGACTCGCGCGTGACGGCGCAGGTGACTGGCGCCGGCAGTTTCGGCAGCGGCGACTCCGGCCTTGCGACACGCTGGTTCGCCTCCACCGCCGTCACGGGCTCCACGATCGGCGCGGCGCAGAGCTTCGACGAGCAGACCGCCTGGATCGGCCGCGTCGCGCTGGCCCCCTTCAACGGTCCGGCCTGGCAGGCGCATTTCGGCGCCAACTATCAGTACGTGATCCACCCGGGCGACGCCGGCCCCTCCGCGACGCCGCGCTATCCCGCTCAGCTTCGCGATCGGCCGGAACTGCGGATCGACGGCACGCGATTGATCGACACCGGCGCGATCGACGCTCGGCATGTCAGCGTCCTGGGGCTCGAAGCGGGTCTCACCGCCGGTCCCTTCCTGATCGAGGGTGAATGGTACCGGTATGACATCGACCGTCGCATCACCACGGCGGTGGCCCCGAAGGATCCCCGCTTCGACGGCTGGTACGTCCAGGGCGCCTGGGTGCTGACGGGGGAAAGCCGGCCCTACAACCCGGCCGAGGCCCGCTTCGATGCGCCAAAGCCCGCCTACAACTTCAGCCCGGCGGCCGGAGCCTGGGGCGCGTTCGAGGTGGCGGCACGCTATTCGGTGACCGACCTCAACTACCGCGCCGGCCCTCAGGGTACGACGTCCGTCCTCGGCGCCGTCCGCGGCGGCGAGCAGAAGATCCTGACCTTCGGGGCCAACTGGTACCTGAACCCGACCATCCGCCTGATGCTGGACTACCAGCACGTCGACATCGATCGCCTGAACGCGGCCGGAGCCCAGATCGGCCAGGACTACGACGCCGTGGCCGGCCGGATGCAGGTGTCGTTCTGACGTCACGAGGCAGACACGCGCGAGGCGTACGCTCCGGCTCAGTATCCCCTCGCGTATCTCTCCAGTCGGCCAACCCCGATGGCCGCACGGCCGCGACCTCCCCCCGGTCGCGGCCAATTTTTTGCGCCTATGGCCTGGCTCAGGCGGCAAGCGGCTCGGCGAACGGGATGGGCTGGGCGGCCAGGACCTTGCGTTCTTCCAGCCAGTGGACGATCCGGAATTCGCCCTCGAAGCCCTCCACCAGCGCGGTGCAGCTTTCCACCCAGTCGCCGTCGTTCAGATAGAGGACGCCATCCATCTCGCGCATCTCGGCCTTGTGGATGTGGCCGCAGATCACGCCGGCGACGCCGCGGCGGCGGGCTTCGTCGGCCATGGCCGTCTCGAACTGGTCGATGAAGGCGACGGCGTCCTTCACGCGATGTTTCAGGAAGGCCGAAAGGCTCCAGTAGCCCAGGCCCATCAGCTTTCGCAGCCGGTTGAAGTGGGTGTTCAGCCCGAGCAGCGCCCGGTAGCTCCAGTCGCCCAGGAAGGCGAGCCACTTGGCGTTCTGCACCACGCCGTCGAACTCGTCGCCGTGGGTCACCAGATAGCGTCGGCCGTCCGCTGCCTCGTGGATCGCATCCCGCGCCACCACCACCCCGCCGAAATGGACGCCGCAGAAATCGCGGATCCGATCGTCATGGTTGCCAGGCACATAGACGACCCGGACGCCCTTGCGCGCCAGGCGCAGGATCTTCTGGACGACGTCATTGTGGCCCTGCGGCCAGTACCAGCCGCTCTTCATCTTCCAACCGTCGACGATATCGCCGACCAGGTAGAGGGTGTCGCACTCGAGCTCGCGGATGAACTCGAGGAGCAGGTCGGCCTGGCAGCCCTTGGTTCCCAGGTGGATGTCGGAGATGAACGCCGCACGGCAACGAACGGCGGGTGAAGCCTCAGGCATCGCGGTCCCCCAAAACTGCGAAGTGGGGTTGCGTTACGGGGAGTCGGTGACAGGGGCGTGACGCCCCTATCCCTCCGTATCCAGGGCGTAGCCGGCCGAACGGACCGTCCGGATCAGGTCCGGCGCGCCAGGCTGGCGCAACGCCTTGCGCAGCCGTCCCACATGGACGTCCACGGTTCGCACTTCGACATAGGTGTTGGCGCCCCAGACCGCGTCCAGCAGGCGCTCGCGGCTGAACACCCGACCCGGCCGCTGCATCAGGAAATCCAGCAGGCGGTATTCAGTCGGGCCCAGGTGCACGTCCTTGCCCGCGCGGGTCACGCGGTGGCGGCCACGGTCGAGGACCAGATCGGCGTACTCCAGCCGCTCCTCCACCAGTTCGGGCCGGGTGCGGCGAAGCAGGGCCCGGATCCGCGCCACCAGTTCGCTCATAGAGAACGGCTTGACCACATAGTCGTCGGCGCCGGTGTCCAGGCCGCGGACCTTGTCACCCTCCTCGCCCCGGGCGGTCAGCATCAGGACCGGTGTGCGACGGGTCTCCGCGCCCGCGCGGAGCTGTCGGCAGACCTCGACGCCCGAGACCTTCGGCAGCATCCAGTCCAGGACCACCAGATCCGGCGGCTCCTCCGCGACGCGCAACAGCGCTTCCTCGCCATCCGCCGCGCGTTCGACGCGGAAGCCTTCCTTCATGAGGTTGTAGTCGAGAAGCGTCGCCAGCGCGTCCTCATCCTCGACGACCAGAACGTACGGGGTCACGACTTGAGGCCCTCCAATTGGGGCAGGCTCACCTTGGGACGCTCGCCGATCAGTTCGCGGCCCGTCATCTGGAAGTGCAGGATCTCGGCGATGTTGGTCGCGTGATCGCCGATCCGCTCGAGGTTCTTGGCGACGAAGAGCAGGTGGGCCCCGGTCTCCACAGCGCCGGGATGGGCGGTCATGAAGGCCAGGAGTTCGCGGAAGAGGCTCTCGTAGTGCTCGTCCACCTCCCCGTCCCGCCGCCAGACGTCGAGCGCTGGCTCCACGTCCCCGGCCGCATAGGCGTCCAGAACCTCCCGCAGGCGGGCCGCCACCAGCCGCCCCATGCGCTCGATCGCGCCAGTGAGCGGCAGCAGCGGCTCCCCCGAGGAGAGCACCAGGCTGCGCTTGGCGATGTTGCGGGCCAGATCGCCGCAGCGTTCCAGGTTCATGGCGAGCTTCAGGGTCGAGATCGCCCGCCGCAGGTCCACGTCCACCGGACGATGCCGCTCGATGAGGTCCAGGGCCCGCTGCTCGACTTCGCTCTGCAGGGTGTCGAGGCGCAGGTCGCGCACGATCAGCGCCTGGGCCAGGGGAACGTCGCGCCGGACCACGGCGTCGACGGCGTCCACGACCTGGGCCTCGGCGAGACCGCCCATGCGGATCACCTCGGCCACCAGTTGTCGCAACTCGGACTGATACGTACGTGTCACTTGGCCCTCTCTGTTGGCGGGCAAACTAATGCGATCACGCGACAGTTTTGCGACAGTCAGGCTTGGGCGGCGACCGCCGGCGCCAGGGGCAGATAGACGCTGAACGTGGTCCCCTCGCCCTCGGCGCTCTCGACCGTGAGGCCGCCGCGATGTCGGTTCACCACGTGCTTGACGATCGCAAGTCCCAGGCCCGTGCCCCCGCTGCGCTGGCCCTCCACGCGGTAGAAGCGTTCCGACAGCCGCGGCAGGTGCTGGCGAGCGATGCCCGGGCCGTCGTCGGTGACGCGGATGACCACGAACGCCTGGCCTTCGGGCGCGTCGGGCGAGAGCAGCGACAATCCTACGCCGCTGCGGCTGGGCGCCCGCGCCGCCTCGACCGACGCGGCCGGCTCCAGGGATATCCGGACGGCGCCGCCCTTCGGCGTATACTTCACCGCATTGTCGACCAGGTTCTGGATCACCTGCACGAGCTGGTCGCGATCGCCGGTCACGGGCGTCACCCCCGGCCGGACATCGGTCGTGATGTTGACGCCCCGCTCCTCGATGAGCGGACGCACGGCATCGACGACGTCCTGGATGGTGCGCGCCAGCTCGACCTTGCCCGAGGGCGCGATGTGCTCGTTGAGCTCGATCCGGCTCAGTGACAGCAGGTCGTCCACCAGCCGCGCCATTCGCGTCGCCTGCTGCGCCATGATCCCGAGAAACTTGTCCCTCGCCTCGGGATCGTCCTTGGCGTGGGTCCGCAGGGTCTCCACGAACCCGGCGAGCGAGGCCAGCGGGGTGCGCAGTTCATGGCTCGCATTGGCCAGGAAGTCCGCTCGCATTCTCTCAGTGCGGCGGGCGTCGGTCTCGTCGCGGAGCACGACCACCAGGCGCCGCAACCCCTCCGGTCCGGCTTCCAGCGGACGGGCGAAGGCGCGCCAGAAACGCGGCTGGACGCCGATGGTCTCGAAGGCGACCTCGGTCGGCGCCTCGATCTCCAGGGCGCCCTCGATCGCCTCCAGCACCTCCGGCCTTCGAAGGGCCGCCCCCAGCGGAGCGCCGGCCAGCTCTATGCGGAAGACCTCGCGCGCCGCGGCGTTGCCATAGGCGATCTCGGGCGGCTCGCCCTCGTGCGCCTGAACCAGCAGGACCGGCTCGGGCAGCAGCTCGAGGATCAGCTCCGCCGCCGCGCCCGCGCCGCCGCGCTCCAGAACCTGCGACAACGGCATCTCAGGCTCCCGGCACGCCAAGTTGCAGCGCCGCCTCGCGCAAGGCCTGCTGGTCGGCCGGCGAGCCCGCGAACGCCCGCCTGGCGTCACGATAGTCGCTCGCCGCCTGCTGGGTGTCACCCATCACCATTCGCGCCCGCATCAGCCGCTCCCATCCCGCGCGGTCGCGGGGATTCTGCTTCAGCCGCTCGGCCAGGCCGGACACCATGCCCTGCACCATCTGCTGGCGATCGGCTTCGCTCATGTCCTGGGCGGCGGCCATCTGATCGGCCGTCGGGCCCTGGGGCGCGCCGGCCGCCCCAGCGGACTGAACCGGAGGAAGGCGGCCCGAGATATCGATCTTACGTTCGGCGGCGACGCGCTCCACGAAAACCCGCACCTCGGCGGCCCAGGGCGAGTCGGCCGGCGCGGACCTGATCAGGGCGATCCAGTCGTCCATGGCCGCGTCCCGCTCGCCCCGCTGATCCTTGCCCACGGCCAGATAGTAGCGGGCGCGGGGATCGGCCGGATCGACGGCGAGGGTCTTTCGGAAGATCGCCTCGGCGGCCGGGGTGACGGCCCCCTGGGCCGCCAGCACCGTCGCTTCCCCCTGGGCCGACAGATACTCCGGGTTCTTGGGATCGAGGGCCGCGGCCTTGCCGTAGGCGCTCGCAGCGTCGGCGGGTCGACCGGTCTGCAGGTAGGACCAGCCCAGCATTCGCCAGCCTTCCGGATTGTTGGGCGTCTGCTGCATCTGGGCTTCCAGTTGGGCGATCATGGCTCCAACGTCGCCCTGCGGATGATCTCCCGGTGCGGCGGGCGCACCGGCGGGCGCGCCGGGGGCGAGCGCCGGGCTGGCCGGCACATCAGGGCGACCGATCTTCATGTAGAGCGCCGTGCCGCCGAGCGTGACGATCGCCGCCAGACCGAGCGCCACGTAGATCAGGGTGCGATCGGCCAGCGGGCGGGCCGGAGCCTCTTCCCGACGCGCTTCCGCCAGGACCCGTCGCTTCAGGTCGCTCTTCAGCGCGTCGGCCTCGGCGTCCGTGACCGCCCCGGAGGCGGCCTGGGCCTCGATCTCTCCGAGCTGATTCTTCAGCACCGCGAGCGCATCGTCCCGGTCCGCCTGCACGGCGTCACGCCGGCGCAGCAGGGGGATGGCGACGCCCACCGCGGCCAGGACGGTCATGAAGGTGAGGATCATCCAGAGCAGCATCAGTCCGCCTTGTCCGTCTTGAGCAGTTCGGCCGCCTCGGCTTCCTCCGCCGCGGTCAACGCCGCTGCGGCGGCCGGCGTCCGGCTGCGGATGTAGAGGTATGCCCCGACCCCGCCCAGCACCAGCACGCCCAGCGGCCCGAACCAGAGCGCCAGCGTGTCGCCACGCACCGGCGGCCGGAGCTGCACGAAGCTGCCGTAGCGGGCGACGATGTGGTCGATCGCCTGCTTGTCGGTGTCACCCGCCGCGATCCGCTCGCGCAGGATGATGCGTAGGTCCCGCGCCAGCGCCGCATCGGAATCGTCGATCGACTGGTTCTGACAGACGACGCAGCGGAGTTCCCGGCTCAGCTCCACCGCCCTCGCCTCCTGGGCAGGGTCGGGCAGTTGCTCGTCAGGATTCACCGCCGCGGCGGGGCTCGCCAGCAACAGCAGCGCCAGCAGGGCGAACGCGGGAGCCAGGGGCAGCACGCGCCTCACGGTTCACTCCTCAGTTCTTCCATCAGCGGCCTCAGCTTCGTCTCCCAGACGTCGGACGTGACCGCGCCGACGTGGCGGTAGCGGACCTTGCCGTGCCGATCGATCACGAATGTTTCAGGCACCCCGGCGACGCCGAACTCGATCCCGGTCCGTCCCGTCGGATCCGAACCCACGCGGATGTAGGGATCGCCGTTGTCGACCAGCCACTTCGCACCGGCCGCGGCGTCCTCCTTCCAGTCCAGACCGTGGATCGCGACACCCTGCGCCCGCAGGCGCATCAGCACGGGATGCTCGACCCGGCAGGGCCCGCACCAGGACGCGAACACGTTCAGGAGCACGGGCTCGCCACGTTGGAAGTCCGTGTTGGACAGCCCCGCATCGCCCTCGCGGACCGGCGGAGCCTGGAAGGCCGGAAGCGGCTTCCCGACGAAGGCCGACGGCAAGGCGCGCGGATCCCGCCCCAGTCCGGCGAAGAAGACCCCCAGCAAGACCGCAAAGCCGACGACCGGCAGGATGAAGAGGATGCGCTTCATTCGGCGGCCGCGGGCTGAAGGATGGTCCGGGCCTTCACCGCGGCGCCGACCCTCAGGCGACGATCGCTCAGCGATACCAGGCCGCCGATGGACATGACGAAACCGCCGATCCAGATCCACACGATGAGCGGGTGATGCCACAGGCGCACGATCACGCCCTGCTCGGACTCTTCGCCCACCGAGACATAGAGATTGCCTAGGAACCCGACGCGAATGCCCGCCTCCGTCGT
This sequence comes from Phenylobacterium kunshanense, assembly GCF_003254525.1. Taxonomy (GTDB): domain Bacteria; phylum Pseudomonadota; class Alphaproteobacteria; order Caulobacterales; family Caulobacteraceae; genus Phenylobacterium; species Phenylobacterium kunshanense. The sequence goes on along the minus strand of NZ_QFYS01000001.1, from coordinate 144,728 downwards.
CTGCGACTGTGCAGACGGATAGAAGCGGCGCTCGCTACGAAGGCTGTAGTCCGGTCCGGGGCCGCGAACGATCAGGATGCCGCGGCGGGCCTCGTAGTTCGGGCCCTGGGCCATCTCCAGCGACTGCAGCGTCAGCACCCGTCCGGCGAACTCAACGGTCTCGCCCGGACGCATGTTCAGGACCTTGTCACTCTCCCACGATGTGACTCCGGTGATGCCCAGGGTCAGCATGCCAAGCCCGGCATGGGACAGGACCAGGCCCCAGACCGAGCGCGGCGTGGTGGCGACCGAGCGGGCCAGGTAGGCGCGGCCTGCCCACCAGCGGCGGCCCAGGACCGCGAACGATCCGACGATCAGCCAAGCCGACATGGCCAGTCCGCCGGCGGTCGCCAGGCCTTTCAGTCCGCCGAACAGAGCGGCGGCCAGAAGGACAATGCCGGCGACCCCAAGCGGGATGCGGAGGCGCTGGACGACCTTCCGGACCTCGTCGCGCTTCCAGTTCAGCATCGGCCCGAAAACCACCAGCGCCAGCAGCGGCACGGCGAGGGGCGCGAATGTCCGATTGTAGTAGGGCGGCCCGACCGAGATCTTGTCGCCGTTCAGCATCTCGATGAACACCGGGCTGAAGGTGCCCAGGAAGACCGTCGCGGTGAGCGCAGTGAGGAAGAGGTTGTTCAGGGTGACGCCACCCTCGCGGGACAGCGGCTGGAACAGCGCCCCGGCGCGGATGGAAGGCGCCCGCCAGGCATAGAGGGCCAGCGAGGCGCCCGTTGTCAGCGCGATGATTCCCAGGATGAAGACGCCGCGCTCGGGGTCGACGGCGAAGGCGTGGACGCTCGTCAGGATGCCGGAGCGGACCAGGAAGGTGCCGACGAGGCTGAGCGAGAAGGTCAGGATGGCCAGCAGCACGGTCCAGCTCGCCAGCGCCCCACGGCGTTCGAGCACCAGGGCCGAATGCAGCAGCGCCGTGCCGAGCAGCCACGGCATGAGAGAGGCGTTCTCGACGGGGTCCCAGAACCACCAGCCTCCCCACCCGAGTTCATAGTAGGCCCAGGCGCTGCCCAGGGTGATCCCGGCGGTCAGCGGCGCCCAGGCGGCGAGGACCCACGGCCGCACCCAGCGGGCCCAGGCCGCGTCCACCCTCCCCTCCATCAGCGCCGCGACGGCGAAGCAGAACGCGACCGAAAAGCCGACGTAGCCGAGGTACAGCAGCGGCGGGTGCAGCACGAGGCCGGGGTCCTGCAGCAGCGGATTGAGCTCCGTCCCCTCGATCGGCGCGGGGTCGAGGCGCAGGAAGGGGTTGGAGGTGAAGATCAGGAAGGCCAGGAAGGCGACCCCCACGAGGCCCTGAACGCCCAGCACCCGCGCCTGCAGCGTTTCCCGGAGCGTGCCGCCGAAGAAGGCCACGCCCGCGCCATAGACCGCCAGGATCAGGACCCAGAGCAGCATCGACCCCTCGTGGCTGCCCCAGGTGGCGGCGAACCGGTACGCCAGCGGCTGGGTCGTGTGACTGTGACGGGCCACGAGGGCCGTCGAGAAGTCACAGGTGACATAGGCGTAGGCGAGGCATCCGAAGGCGAGGAGGACGAAGCCGCCCTGCAACAGCGCCGCCTGGCGACCCACCGCCATGAGCACGCCATCCCGTCGCCACGCGCCTACCAGCGGCGCCACGGACTGGACGAGCGCGAGCAGCAAGGCGAGGATCAGCGCGAACTGACCGACTTCCGCCGACATGAACTGAACACTCCCTCCGACTTGCGCCGCGTGGTAGCGCGTTCAACGCCGATCGGAAATGTTGCAGTGTGTGGGCGCTCTAAGTTGGGGCGTATGAACGGCCGGGGGGCCTGGGGGCGTCTGGATGTCCGAAGTGTTCAAGATCGCGATCATCGGCTCGGGCCCCGCCGGGATGAGCGCCGCCGCGCACGCCGCGCGGAAGGGCCTCAGCCACGTCCTGCTGGAGAAGACCGACCACCTCTCGGACACGATCTACCGATACCAGAAGGGCAAGCACGTGATGGCCACGCCGTCCGTGCTGGTGCTGCGCTCCGACTGCGAGTTCGACGCCGGGAAGCGCGAGAAGATCCTGGAGCAGTGGGACGCCGACGTGAAGGCGGCGGGCGTCAACGTCCGCTTCAACGCCGATGTGAAGGCGATCACCGGCGATCAAGGCGACTTCACCATTGAGCTGACCAAGGGCGCGCCGATCAGGGCCGAGAACGTGATCCTCGCCATCGGCACCCAGGGCAATCCGAACCTGATGCGGTGCGAAGGCGCCAACCTGCCCCACGTCCAGTACCAGCTCGACGATCCCGGCGAATACACCGACGAGCACATCTTCGTGGTGGGCTCCGGCGATGCCGGCATCGAGAACGCCCTCGGGCTCGCCGCCGACGCCGCCCAGGGCAACACGGTCACCATTCTCAATCGTTCCGCCGACTTCGCCCGCGCGAAGAAGGCGAACGTGGACGCCCTGATGGCCACGCGCGACGCCGGCCGCATGACCGTGATGACCGAGACTACGCCCAGCCTGGTGGAGCCGGGCTGGATCACCGTCGACACGCCGCAGGGCTCTTCGCGTCATCGCTGCGATCGGATCATCGCCCGCATGGGCGCCTCGCCGCCGCGGAAGTTCGTCGAGAGCTGCGGCATCGCCTTCGCCAGCGATTCGCCGGGCGCCTTCCCCACCCTGTCGCCCACCTTCGAGACGACCAAGCCCGGCATCTACGTCATCGGCGCCCTGGCAGGCTATCCGCTGATCAAGCACTGCATGAACCAGGGCTACGACGTCGTCGAATTCATCATGGGCGTCACCGACCTGGAGCCCGCCGACGAGCCGCTGCTGAAGGAGAAGCTGGCCGGCCTGCCCGGAAACCGGAAGGTCTCGGAGTGGCTGGCGTTCCTTCGCGAGAACGTCGAGATCCTGAACGGGCTCTCGCCGCTGCAGATGCGCGAGTTCCTGCTCGATTCCGATGTGCGGGCCTACAAGGCGGACGAGGCGATCTTCATCCGCAACGCCCCCGGGTCGTCGGTCTTCGGCATCGCCTCGGGGTCGGTGAAGGTCGAGGTGGACCCTTCCAACCCGAACATCACCGTGCCGATCGGCAAGGGTTCGATCTTCGGCGAGGTCGGCCTGATCTCAGGCCGCAAGCGCGGCGCCACGATCCGGGCGGCCGAGCCGACCATCTGCATCGAAATCCCCCGCATGGCCGCCCTGAAGCTGATGGCCCAGGTGCCGGAGGCCCGCGACACGGTGAACCGCATCACCAGCGAGCGGCAGGTCCTGCAGATCTTCAAGTCGGGCCTCACGCCGGCCGATATCCAGGAGGTGCTCGCCGGCGCCGAGGTGATGGAGGTGCGCCCCGGCCAGGCGATCATCAACGAGGGCGACGTCTCGGACGACCTCTACATCATCCGGTCGGGCTCGATGATCGTGGAGAAGAACCTCGGCGGGAAGCCGGTGTTCATGTCCTACGTTCCGGCCGGCTCGTACTCGGGCGAGATGGCCATGATCGAGCGGTCGCCGCGGGTGGCGACCGTGAAGGCGGCGATCCGCTCCACCGTCGTCAAGCTGCCCGCCGAGCCGTTCCGCAGACTCCTGTCCCGCAAGCCCGAACTTCGGAAGCGGATGGAAGAGGAGATGCACGCGCGCAAGGAGATCAACGCGTTCATCGAGAGCCAGAAGGAGGAGTTCGGCGGCGCGGTCGATATGTACTCGTCCGTGGCCAACTTCCTGATCAAGCAGGGGATCGGCGAGGCGACCGACGTGTTGCTGATCGACGAGAGCCTCTGTGTCGGCTGCGACAATTGCGAGAAGGCCTGCGCCGACAGCCATGACGGCATCTCCCGCCTCAACCGCGAGGCCGGAACCACGTTCGCCAACATTCACGTGCCGACGTCCTGCCGCCACTGCGAACATCCGCACTGCATGAGCGACTGCCCGCCCAACGCGATCCGGCGCGGCCCCGACGGGGAAGTCTTCATCTCCGACACCTGCATCGGATGTGGAAACTGTCAGCGCGCCTGCCCTTACGGCGTGATCCAGATGGACAAGCCGCCGCCGAAGAAGCCGCCGCTGTGGGAGTGGATGCTGTTCGGCAAGGGACCTGGGCCCGGCCAACCCTCCTACGAATGGCGAAAGAAGGCGACCAAGGCCGAGGGCGCCGAGTCCCCGAAACTGGCCATCAAGTGCGACATGTGCTCGGGCAAGCCCGGCGGGCCGGCCTGCGTCCGCGCCTGCCCCACCGGCGCCGCGATCCGCGTGACGCCCGACGCCTTCCTGTCGGTCGCGCGGGTCGATCGCCGCTAGTTGCGGTCGAAGGGTCTGGCGACGATGGGCGGACACTTTATGCTCCCCACCCTGGGGCGACCCGTGTTAGCGGAGCTATGGGAGAGCACGCGACGCCGCTTGGGGAGGGCGTCCGGGGGCGCGGCCGATCGGCCGGGAGTTGGGGCGTCTGGAATGGCGAAGATCGTCATGATCGCGATCGTCGGCGCGGGAGCCGCAGCCGCGCCGCATGCGGGGGGCAGCGCCGTCCGATGAGCGACGTCGCGGGACACACCGAACGCGTCCGGCAGCGGACCCACGAGGGCTTCCTCGCCTACAAGGGCTTTCGTTGGGCCCAGGTGGCGACGGCGCTCTGCGTCGTGGCGGTGGGCGTCTATTTCGTCGCCGCCAGCCGACTGGCCGAACCGCCCAGCGGCGGAAGCTGGCTCGGCTATCTCCTGGGGACCATGAGCGCCGGCCTGATCGTCTGGCTGGCGTGCCTCGGCATCCGCAAGCGCGTCATCACCGCCGGTCACTACTCGCTGAAGGCCTGGGTCTCCGCCCATGTCTACCTTGGCCTGTCCCTGGTGGTGCTGGGCACCCTGCACACCGGGTTCCAGTTCGGCTGGAACGTCCACACCCTCGCCTATGCGCTGATGATGCTGGTGATCGCGTCGGGGGCATTGGGCATCTGGGCGTACGCCACCCTGCCCGAGCGTCTGCACGGGAACCGGGGCGAGACCACCCGCAAGCAGATGATCGAGGCGGTGGAGAGTCTGGACCGCCAGCTCGCCGATCTCGCCCAGCCGCTCGACCGGGCCGGGGCCGAGGTTGTCCGCCGCTCCATCGAAGACACTGAAATGGGCGGCGGCTTCTGGACCCGCCTCACGAACGATCACCGCGGTTGCGCCAACAAGCGAGCGATGGTCCAGCTTCGTGCGCTGCCGAATCCGCCGAGCGCGCGCCAGGCCGAGGCGCTCACCAGGATCGAACAGGTGATGAAGCAGAAGGACGCCGTGCTGACCAAGGCGCGCCGCCAGATGCAGATCACCGCCATGCTCGAGGGGTGGCTCTTCGTGCACATCCCCGCCACCTTCGCCCTGCTGGCGGCGCTGACCGCGCACATCGTCAGCGTCTTTGCGTACTGGTGAGCCGGTGGCCCAGGAATTCCATCTCAGGCTGATCACGCAGCGCGCCGGAGGCGGCGACCCGATCGTCCGCGACCGCTCCATTTCGGGCGGTGAGGCCACCATTGGGCGCGCCGAGACCAACGACATCGTCCTGGCAGACCTCACGATCGACCTGGCTCACGCCCGGATGCGGTTCAGCGGCCCGGGACGCGTCCGCATCGAAGCCGTCGGCGGACAGACGTTCCAGGTCGGCGGCCGCGAGGTCCAGGGCGCCGACCTCGACATCTCGGCCCGGCCGGAGGTCGTCTTCGGCTCCTACACCGTGGCGTTCGGCCCGGCGCCAGACGATGACGCGCTGGTGATCGTCACCCGGGAAGAGGACGAGCACCATCTGTCCCCCAGCGACTTCTCGCTCAAGGCCCAGGTGTTCGGCAGACGCCGCATGTCCTGGATCCTGGGCGCCGGCATTTTGCTGCTGTGTCTTGTCCTGCCCCTGGTCGCGGTCCTCTCCGGCTCGAAGCTGCTGATCAATCCGCAGAAGCAGTGGCAAGCCGGGGCCCTATCCAAGTCGCACGCGTTCCTGCAGGACGACTGCAAGGCCTGCCACGCCAACGCCTTCGTGGCGGTCCGCGACGACACCTGCCAGAGCTGCCATGACGCGACGCCGGGAATGGCCGAGAAGGCGCTGGCCCGATCGCGGGACCTCGGCAGCCCGTTCAAGCCGCTCCTGGTCGCCGACCACGCCCCTCGCGAACGCCTGAGCGATGGCACGCCACCGCCCAAGGGGCTCGGCGCCATCGGCTTCTACGCCCAAACCCTGCTCGGGCACCCGACCGACCGCTGCGCGAGCTGCCATATCGAGCACACACCCGCCGGTAAGGGGCCTGACCCCCAGGCGCCGCTCAGCGACAAGCCGAAACTGGCCGTCGTCCACGACTGCGAGAGCTGCCACACCGACCTGTCGAAGCGCCTGGAGTCCACCTCGATCGCGAACACGCCGGACAAGCGCTTCCCGAATTTCGAGCACGCGCCCTTCAAGGCAATGATCGTGACCGAAGCCGGTCCGAAGCCCAAGTTCCAGCGGGCGCCCCTCACCTCGGCCCAGGCGCCGACGGAGAAGAACGGCCTCATCTTCCCGCACGACCTGCACATGGATCCGCTGGGCGGCGTGGCCCGGCAGGCCATCGACCTCGGCAAAGGCGCGGGCTACGGCGCCGCCCTGGAGTGCGCCTCGTGCCATCGCCCCGACGCCGGCGGTAAGGCCTTCAGGCCGATCGAGATGGAGCGCGACTGCGGGAGCTGCCACTCCCTGGCCTTCGTTCGTGAGGGCGGCCAGCTCAGGTACCTGCCTCACGGCGAGCTGCAGAAGGTCGTCGACACGCTGGCCGGCCGCACGCTCATCGCCCCAGGCGCCGAACGGGCCCGGCCGCGCATCCTTCGGGCCTCGATCTACACCGCGTCCGGCGCCAGCGCGTATCGCGCCGCCTTCTCGCCCGGCGGCGCCTGCTACGACTGCCATACGATCACCTGGGAGGGCGACACCGTACGGATGGCGCCCGTGAGCCTGACCCAGCGCTATCTGCCCAAAGGCGGCTTCGACCACAGCGTCCCCGAACATGGCGGCCCCGGAACGTCGAAGAAGGGCGGCTTCAAGTGCGCGGACTGCCACGCGGCGAAGACTTCGGACCGGACGGCGGACGTACTGATCCCCGACATCGCCAAGTGCGCCACCTGCCACGGCAAGACCACGGCCCAGATCGCGGCGGCCGACGATGCCGACTGCACGACCTGCCACGCCTTCCACCGGCCCGGCCAGGCCACGCCGACGCCAGGGCATCCGCCGCTGAAAGCCCTTCAGTGGACGAAGGTAGCGAGCCGGTGAGGTACGTCTGGCGCTACGCTCGCGCCTAGGTTTCGCCCAGACGCAGGTCCTCGCCCCAGCGCGCCGCCACGCGGGCGGCGATCACCTCAGGTGGCACCCCGCCCCGTCGCTCGTCAAGGGAGTGACCGCCATACGATAACAGCCGCCCCACCGAGGTGGAGCGGCCGTCGCCGTCTCACAGGTCTTCGTGGGTCAGACCACGCCGTAGGCCAGCATGGCGTCAGCCACCTTCTTGAAGCCGGCGATGTTCGCGCCCTTCACATAGTCGACGCCGCCGCCGGGCTTGGTCCCGTACTCGACGCAGCGGTCGTGGATGCCCTGCATGATGTCGAGCAGCAGGCGCTGGAGCTCTTCTTCCTTCCACGAGATGCGGGCCGAGTTCTGGCTCATCTCGAGGCCGGACACCGCCACGCCACCGGCGTTCGCCGCCTTGCCCGGCGCGAAGAGGATCCCCGCGGCCTTGAACTTGTGCACGCCGTCCAGGTTGGTCGGCATGTTGGCGCCTTCGGAGACCGCGATGCAGCCATTGGCCAGCAGCGTCTCGGCGTCAGGCCCCAGAAGTTCGTTCTGGGTCGCACAAGGTAGCGCCAGGTCGCACTTCACGCCCCAAGGCGTCTTGCCAGCATGGAACTCGGATCCCTTGAATTCCTTGGCGTACTCGCTGATCCGCCCGCGGCGCTTGGTCTTCAGATCCTTCACCCAGTCGATCTTCTCCTGGGTCATGCCCTCGGGGTCGTAGATGAAGCCTTCGGAATCCGAGAGGGTCAGCACCTTTCCGCCGAGCTGGTGGCACTTCTCGGCCGCATGGGTCGCGACGTTGCCCGAGCCGGAGATGACGACGCTGTGGCCGTCGATGGCCTTGCCTTGCGTCTTCAGCATGTTCTGCAGGAAGTAGGTCGCGCCGTAGCCGGTAGCCTCGGTGCGGATCAGGCTGCCGCCGTACTCCAGACCCTTGCCCGTCAGCACACCGGTGAAGTGGTTGGTGATGCGCTTGTACTGCCCGAACATGTAGCCGATCTCGCGCGCGCCCACGCCGATGTCGCCCGCCGGCACGTCCACGTCGGCGCCGACGTGGCGGTACAGCTCGATCATCAGACTCTGGCAGAAGCGCATGACCTCGTTGTCGGACTTGCCCTTCGGGTTGAAGTTCGACCCACCCTTGCCGCCGCCCATGGGCAGGCCGGTCAGGGCGTTCTTGAAGGTCTGCTCGAACGCCAGGAACTTCAGCACGCTCTCCGTCACCGACGGATGGAAGCGGATGCCGCCCTTGTAAGGGCCGATGGCGTTGTTGTTCTGGACGCGCCAGGCCCGCTGGACGCGGATATTGCCCTTGTCGTCCTCCCAGCAGACGCGGAAGCTGATGACCCGGTCCGGCTCGGCGATCCGGCGCAGGATCTGGGCCTTGTGGTACTCTTCCTTGTCCTGGATGAAGTCGAAGATGTCCTCGGCCACTTCCTGGACCGCCTGGACGAACTCGGACTGGCCCGGGTTTCGACGCTTCACACCTTCGATGAAGCCATTCAGATCGACGTGGTCGCTGACCGCCATGTATTCCCCCATTCGCGCGGCGCTGGCGCGCGCCGTACGCTCTCTCAGAAGCTAAGCTGCGATTTCCGTACGGTCTAACTGCATTTGCGGACGCATTCGCGACGCGTGGACTTTCGCCCTTCACAAGTCGCCGGAATTTGCGACAACTCCCCCCGTGGGATGGGGGCTAAGATGACCAAGGCGTCTGATCTTTTTGTGCAGTGCCTGGAAGAGGAAGGCGTCGAACACGTCTTCGGCGTTCCAGGAGAAGAAAATCTCGACTTCCTGGACAGTCTGAGCCGCTCCAAGAAGATCAAGCTCATCCTTACCCGCCACGAGCAGGGCGCGGGCTTCATGGCCGCGACCTACGGCCGGCATACCGGCAAGGCGGGCGTGTGCGTCGCCACCCTGGGCCCGGGCGCAACCAACTTCGTGACTGCGGCGGCCTACGCCACCCTCGGCGGCATGCCGATGATGATGGTCACCGGTCAGAAGCCCATCAAGAAGTCCAAGCAGGGTCGTTTCCAGATCCTCGACGTGGTCGACATGATGAAGCCGATCACGAAGTACACGCACCAGCTTGCCTCGGCCGACAACATCCCGAGCCGCATCCGCGAAGCGTTCCGCCTGGCGCAGGAAGAGAAGCCGGGCGCCGTGCACCTCGAATTCCCCGAGGACGTGGCGGACGAGCACACCGAATCGACGCCACTGCCGAAGAGCAACGCCCGGCGCCCCGTGGCCGACGAGAAGTCGATCCGGGCCGCAGCCAAGCGCATCGAGCAGGCCAAGTCCCCGATCCTGGTCATCGGCGCCGGCGCCAACCGCACCATGACCAGCCGGATGCTGACCCAGTTCATCGAGAAGACGGGCATCCCGTTCGTCTCGACCCAGCTCGGCAAGGGCGTGGTCGACGAGACCAATCCGAAGTTCGTGGGCTGCGCGGCCCTGTCGGCCGGCGACTTCGTGCACCGGGCCATCGGCGCGGCCGACCTGATCATCAATGTCGGCCACGACGTGATCGAGAAGCCGCCGTTCTTCATGCAGCGCGGCGGCGCCGAGGTGATCCACATCAACTTCCGCTCGGCGGAGGTCGATCCGGTCTACTTCCCGCAGTACGAGGTGATCGGCGACATCGGCAACGCCATCTGGCAGCTCAAGGAGGACATCCTCCCGCAGGCCGGCTGGGACTTCTCGACGATGATGAAGGCCCGCGCCGCCGAGGTCGAACATACGTCCAGGCAGGTCGGCGACCAGCGCTTCCCGATCTATCCTCAGCACCTGGTGGCGCAGATCCGCGAGGCGATGCCGACCGACGGCATCATCTGCCTCGACAACGGGGTCTATAAGATCTGGTTCGCCCGCAACTATGCGGCGCGGATGCCCAACACCGTCCTGCTCGACAACGCCCTGGCCACCATGGGCGCCGGCCTGCCGTCGGCCATGGCCTCGAACATGGTCTATCCGGACCGCAAGGTCATGGCCATCTGCGGCGACGGCGGCTTCATGATGAACAGTCAGGAGTTGGAAACCGCGGTCCGGCTGAAGCTGAACATCACAGTCCTGATCCTCAATGACGGCAGCTACGGCATGATCCGCTGGAAGCAGGCCAACATGGGCTTCAAGGACTGGGGCCTGACCTATGACAACCCGGACTTCGTGAAATACGCCGATAGCTATGGCGCCAAGGGGCACCGGGTGGAAAGCGCCGCCCACCTGCCCAAGCTTCTCAGGGAGTGCCTGGATACGCCGGGCGTCCATCTGATCGACTGTCCGGTGGACTACTCCGACAACGACCTGATCCTGAACCGCCAGATCAAGGAGCTGAGCGCGGCCCTCTAGGCGCCCCGCAGGTACCACCGACATGGCCGGCTTACGCGACTCTTATCCGCTCTACCTCGCCAACGAGGCTCAGACCCCGAACCTCGACCTGGAGGTCACGGACAAATACACCGGCAAGGTGGCGACCCGCGTGGCCCTGGCCAACGCGGCGATCATCGACGCCGGCATCGCCGCGACCGTGGACGCCGCCGAGCCGATGGCCCGGATGCCCGCCTACGCCCGCCAGGAGGTGCTCGCGCACTGCGTGAAACGCTTCCAGGAGCGGTTCGACGAGCTGGCCTATGCGCTCTGCGTCGAGGCCGGCAAGCCGATCCGCGACGCCCGCGGTGAGGTCACGCGGCTGATCGACACCTTCCGGATCGCGGCCGAGGAGTCGGTGCGCATGACCGGCGAGGTCCAGCCGTTGGACATCTCTCCCAGGGCCAAGGGCTATCAGGGCATGTGGAAGCGGGTGCCGATCGGCCCCTGCTCCTTCATCAGCCCGTTCAACTTCCCGCTGAACCTGGCGGCGCACAAGATCGCCCCTGCCCTCGCGGTCGGCTGCCCGTTCGTGATGAAGCCCGCCTCGCGCACTCCGCTCGGCGCGATCATCATCGGCGAGATCCTGGCCGAGACGGACCTGCCGAAGGGCGCGTTCTCGATCCTGCCCGCCCAGCGGGACGGCGCAGACCTCTTCACCACTGACGAGCGCCTCAAGCTGCTGTCGTTCACCGGCTCGCCGGGCGTCGGCTGGGACCTGAAGGCCAAGGCCGGCAAGAAGAAGGTGGTTCTGGAGCTGGGCGGCAACGCGGCCGTCATCGTCGACGCCGACACCGACCTGGACGACGCGGTCGAGCGCATCATCTTCGGCGCCTTCTACCAGTCTGGCCAGAGCTGCATCGGCGTGCAGCGGATCATCATCCACGCAGGCATCTACGACGAGCTGCGTGACCGCCTCGTGGCGAAGACGAAGACCCTGGTCGCCGGCGATCCGCACAACGAAGAAACCTTCGTCGGTCCGATGATCGACGAAAAGGAAGCCCGCCGTCTCGACAGCTGGATTCAGCAGGCCGTGGGCGGCGGCGCCACCCTGCTCTGCGGCGGCAAGCGAGAGGGCGCCATGCTGGAGGCCACCCTGCTGGAGGGTGTCAGCCGCACCGCGGCGCTCTATGCCGAGGAGGCTTTCGGCCCCGTGGCGATCCTCTCGAAGTTCACCGACTTCGAGGATGCGCTCGCCGAGGTGAACGACTCCAAGTTCGGCCTGCAGACGGGCGTCTTCACCCGCGACCTCTACAAGATGCTCGAAGCATGGGACCACCTGGACGTCGGCGGCGTGGTGATTGGCGACGTACCGAGTTACCGCGTCGACAACATGCCTTACGGTGGTGTCAAAGATTCGGGGCTGGGTCGCGAGGGTGTGCGCTTCGCGATGGAAGACATGACGGAAATTCGCAATCTCGTCATCCGTCGCCGCTGAGCGTGCGTACTAACCTCGGGACGATGCGCGCGCTGCTGGGGGAGGCGGCTTGGTGTTGACGATCGCACAGATCACCGACCTCCACGTGACGACGGAGAAGGACCCGCTCAATCAGAAGCGGAACGAGGATCGTCTGCGCCAAGTGATGAAGGCGATCCACGCCCTGCGTCCGCGGCCCGTGGCGATCATCGCCAGCGGCGATCTCGTCGATCGCGGCGAGTTGGAGGAATACCTCGAACTGAAGCGCCTGATGGCCGAGAGCGAGATCCCGATCTACTACGCCATGGGCAATCACGACGCCCGCGAGCCCTTCCTGCAGGTGTTCTCGGGCCCCGGAGCCCAGACCGACGAGAACGGTTTCGTCCAGTACGCGGCCGACTTCGGCGACATGCGCATGGTGGTCTGCGACACCCTGGGCGGTCCGAACCACGGGGAGTACGACGACCCGCGCGCCGCCTGGCTGGCCAGGACGCTGGACGCGGCTCCCGACCGTCCCACGGCCGTGATCCTCCATCACCCGCCGATCCTCAGCGGCATCCAGTGGATGGATCCCGAGCCGGATTCCCCGTGGATCCTGAAGCTGCGGGAGGTTCTGTCCGGTCGTGAGCAGGTCAAGGTGCTGATGTGCGGGCACATCCACCGCGCGTTCAACGGCCTCTTCGCCGGCCACACGCTTTCGGCCGCGCCCGCCACCTCGATCCAACTGACGCTCGACCTCACCGAGGTCGACATGCACGTGCCCGACGGTCGGGAAATCCTGGTGGAGGAGCCCCCGGGCTTCGCCCTCCTCATGTCGAACGGGCGGGACCTGACCACCCACGTCTGTCTGGCCGGCGATTGGGCGCCGGCCGTGCACTACAACTTCCCCTTCCGGACCCTCGCCTGAGCCATGGCGGGTCGTGCGCGCCAGGGGCCGATGGGCCGCCTTCTCAAGCTGACCGCCGACCTGCGCAAGGCCGGCGGCAAGGCCCTGGCCGATACGGTCATCGTCATCCTCGTGGCTGTCGCCGCGGCGGTGGCGGCGCTCGCGCTGAATCGCACGACCCCGATCCGGTACATCGAAAACCAGACCTATGACTTCCGCCTGGCGACGGCGGCGCCGGCGGCCCAGCCCGACTTCGTCATCATCAAGATCGACGACACGGCGCTCAACGCGATGCGGGACTCGTCCCCATGCCACTGCCTCTCGCCGATCGACAAGGTCTGGCTGGGCGATCTGCTCGCCGCCCTGGATGCGAAGGGCGTCAAGGCGATCGGGGTCGACTATCTGCTCGACACCTGGGCGTCCGAGGATGAATTCAACGCCTTCCAGGAGCGCATCGCCGGCACGAGGGCGCCGATCGTCGCCGTGGTCGACCCGCAACTGAAGCCGGGCGTCGACTTCCCCGTGTCCTCCAAGCTTCGCTATGCGGACGCCCGCGCGCTGATCGGCGTCGACTATGACGACGTGATCCGGCGCTATGACCCGCGCCCCAGCGCCGTGAAGGCCCTCGCCACCGAGGTCGGGATCGCCGCGGTGGGGATGGAACCGCCGCGCGACCGGTTCGCCATCCGCTATCGCCGGCCAGACCCCAAGGTGTCGGCCGAGAACGCAGGCGCCATCGCGCCGTCCTACTCAGCCGCCTTCGTCCCGTTCCTTCCCGACAACCTGCTCAAGGGCAAGATCGCCTTCATCGGCCGCGTGACACGCTCGGCCGCCGAGGATTCGGACACCCCGCTCGAAGACCTGCACACCACGCCGCTGCGGTTCCTCACCGGGCATTACAAGGGGACGCCGGGGGTCGAGGTTCACGTCCACGCCCTCTCGCAGATGATGGCTGGCGACCGGATCCGGAATCCGGGTCCTGTGTGGGACGCGCTGCTGGTCTTCCTGACAGCCCTGGGCGGGGCCCTGCTTGGACGCTCCACCCAGCGGTGGTGGGTCTCGGTGGGCATCGTCGTCCTGGCGATCGCGGTCAACACTGTCGGGGCCTGGCTCATCTACCGGTACGGCTCGGTGATCATGCCGATGACCGCCCCCGCGATCAGCTTCGCGGTCGGCTTCTTCATCCTCAGTCGCCTGGCCGCCGCCGAACTGCAGAACCAGCGGGCCTTCTACTCTTCGACCCTGGAGCGCTACCTGGCGCCGCAGGTCATCGACCGCATGGTCGACGGCGCCGAAGAGGTGAAGATCGGGGCGGAAGAACGCGAGATCACGGTCATGATCTCGGACCTGGAGAACTTCTCCACCCTCGTCGCGACCCTCGATCTCGAAACCTTCGAGGGCGTGATCAATGAGTACTTCGACGGGGTCATCGACATCCTGTGGAAGCACGAGGCGATGATCGACAAGATGACCGGCGACGGCATCATCGCCATCTTCGGCGCCCCGGTGCCTTACACCGACCACGCCGACCGCGCCCTCGCCTGCGCCCGCGAGATCGACGCCTTTGGCCTGGACATCCGCGAGCGCATGATCGCCCGTGGCATCAAGTTCGGCTACACGCGCATGGGCCTGTCCTCAGGGATCGGCCTCGTGGGCAACTTCGGCGGCGAGCGCCGCTTCAACTACACGGCGTACGGCGAGGTCGTGGTGATCGCCGCCCGCCTGGAGGCGGCCAACAAGACCTTCGGCACCCGCATCCTGTTCTCCGCAGACACCCTGAAGCTCGCCAAGACCGAGATTCCGGTCGAGCCGGTGGGCGAGATCGACCTGAAGGGCGTGCCAGTGCCCATCCCGGCCTACACGACGCGCACCGAAGGGCCGGCTGGCGCCGCGTAGGGCACGGCGTGCAGCTCCGCTCCTGCCGGCCCGCCGACCAGGCCGTCCTCGCCGATCTCTGGTTCGAGAGCTGGCGCTCCACCGGACTGCAGCAGCCCGTGGTCACGCGAAATGATCTGGCGAGGCGCGCCCGACACGAGCTCGCGACACGATGGACCGTGACGGTGGCGGAAGCCGAGGGGCGGCTGATCGGCTTCGTGGCGATCTGCCTCGCCGAGCGGCGACTGGACCAGCTCTTCGTCGCGCCCGAGGCCCAGGGGCAAGGTGTCGGACGGAACCTGTTCGACGTCGCGAGATCGACGATGCCCGACGGTTTCTGGCTCAGCACCCAGACCGACAACCTGCGAGCCCGCGCCTTCTACGAGCGCCAGGGCATGTCGGTCGATCAGACCGGCCGCGCGCTCGCCGATGACACCGTCGTCTACGTGCTCCGCCCGCCTGAGCGGGCCTAGCGGTCCGCCTGCGCCTGGTTCGTCGGCACGCCCAGCCAAGCGGTCATATCCACCTCATCCACGACGCGATACGGCCGGCCCCACTGGTCGGTGAAGAACCGCTCCATCTCGGGGCGCGTGAACGGACGGGAGCCCAGACGGCCGAAGATCGCCATCTGGTAGCCGCTCTCGTCCACCGCGCGGTCGCGGTCCAGGCCCTTGGAGAGGGCATAGGCCGGCCCCGGCGTCTTCGCCCAGGCGATCAGCTCCGGCTTCGGCGCGGGCGAGAAGCCGTAGTAGTTCGGCTGGGTGGACGGGCTCGTGATCTGCAGCACCTTCATGCCGTTCCGGCCGTCCGCGACGTAGGCGAAGGCCGAGGCGTTGGTGGAGGCCACGATCACGTCCTCGGCGTCGTTCAGCAGGCCGCCGGCGTCGAAGGCCATGTAGGGCTTCGGCCGCTCGGGATTGGTGACGTTGACGATCACCAGCCCCTGCGACTTGGCCGCCACATAGGCATAGGTGCGCGCGATGTAGAGCTTGCGGGCGTCGGCGATCGGAACGGTCGCTTCGGGCAGATGCCGTGGCTGGTCCAGCTTGGTCACATCCAGCACTTCGAGGCCGCGCGCCGTGGTGACCCACAGATAGCGGAACTGGAGCGCCGAGCCGCGCGGATCGGGGAGCGCCACCGTCGTCACGTGGCGGGGCTGCAGCGGGTTGTCGAGGTCGACGACCACGAGGCCCGCGTCCGCGGCGATGTACGCGTAGTGCCCCCCGAGGGTCACGTGCCGCGCGCCCTTCAGCACGCCGCCGGCGTTCCAGGTCACGGCGCGCTTCAGCTTGTTGTTGCGCGGCTCGCCGTCGGCCAGGGTGTTGATGTTGACAAGGACCAGCCCCTCCTCCGCGTCGGTGATGACCGCGTAGGAGTAGATCGGGTGGAACTTCTGCTCCTGGTTGATGTCCAGGAGGCTGGCTTCCTCGCCGGTGACCGGATGCTTCAGCTTGGTCTGCTGCATCCACTCGTTGCGCAGCGGCGCGACCGGCTGGGTGGTCGCCAGGGTCATGCACGTGGCGTTCTTGGTCGCCACGCGGGTGTCGTGGCCCAGGGGCGAGAACGGCGCGGTGATCACCCGCTGGGAGACGCCCTTGTTGGCGACGCTGGCGGCGTCATAGACGCGGAAGCCGCCCTTGCCTTCGGCGACGTACAGGTATTCGCCGCGAAGCTGCAGGCAGCGGGCTTCGCCGCCGGTCTTGTGGACGAAGTTCGAGAACTCCTCCGGACCATCCTCCTCACCGCCCGACAGGCCCTTGCCCTTGGCGAACGGCTTGCCGCGCACCCAGTTCTTCAGCTCCCGCCCGTTCTGGTCGACGTGCAGCTTGTAGAAGTCGGGATAGGCGTAGCGGTGCAGGTATGAGCCGATCACCGCCTGAGGTTCGCTCCACTCGGAGACCCGCGTGGCCTGGATGCCGCCGGCGGCCCCGACCCAGGCGTTCTGCCCGACGAAGTTCACGTAATTGGTCCCGAGCAGCAGGAGCTGGGCCATGATGGCGTTGTTGTCGTTCGCGGCCGAGACGTGACAGTCGGTGCAGGTCTTGGTCTCGGTGGTCCGCACCGTGTGCGGGAAGTGCGGCGCGAAAGCCTGGCTCGAGAAGCCCGAGGCCGCCATCGGCGGCTGCTGCACATAGATGCGTTCGCGGTTCACATTGGTCGACGAAAGCACGAGGGCCGAGGACGAGCGCACCGGGGCGATGGTCGAGCCCTTCGTCGTCTGGTGCTTGCCGAGCTGGTACATCTCGTCCCGCGCCACCTGCGGATTATAGGTGGCGTAGTTCCGGGTGGTCTCGCCCTCGTACTTGTGGGCCTTGGTCTTCCAGTTCGCCTCGATCGGCAGGTGGCACCCGCCGCACGCCGTCGTCCAGGCGGTGTGACAGGCGAAGCACTCCATCTCTTCGTCCTTGTGCGCCCGGTCGGCCGGCGCGACGCCCGGCCCCCAGGCGAACGGACGGCCGTCCTGGCTGATCTTGGACATCAGCTTGGCCCTGGCGGACTTGGCGTTGAAGTCGGGGCTCGAGCGGTCGACGGTGTCCTTGGTCAGCTTCACCCGCCATTCGAGCTTGGGATCCAGCAGCGAGCGCTGGATCAGCACCCGACGGCCGCCCTCCTCCACCCACTCAAACCGGCGCTGGCCGTCGGGGTTGCGGAGCAGAGAGAGGTCGTTGCCCTTCGGATCGGCGGCGGGGCCGGAGGTGCGAAGGGTCGGGTACTCCGTCGACGTGCCGTGGCAGTCCTTGCAGCGGATCTCCACCGCATTGGCCACCTCGCCATAGATCAGGCCCGAACCGTGGCTGTCCTGGCTGAAGTGGCAGTCGGCGCACTGCATCCCCTTCTCGGCGTGGATGTCCATCATGTGAACCGCCTTGCCGGGGGCGTTCTGGCCCGCGGGGGTGAACTCGGGCGCGCCGGCCTTGTGGAACTTCTCGGGGTCGTCGTGGGCGATGATCTTGCCGTCCTTGTCCAGCAATTCGCCTTCACGATTGCGCTTGAAGATGGCGCGGAAGTTCCAGCCGTGGCCGTGATAGTCGGCGAACTGGGTGTCCTTCAGCTTAGTGTTGAGGCTGAAGACGTTGCGCAGGAAGTCGAGGTCCGCCCAGAGCCCGCGGGGCGAGGCGCCCTCCGGATTGCGGTCCAGGACCTTCCGGATCTCCTCGCTGGTCGGATACTTCTGCTTCTCCGGCCACATGAAGGGCGCGTCGGATTCGTAATCCCACATCGTGTAGCCGAGGTAGGTGTTCACGAACATGTTCGGCTGGTGCATGTGGCAGTTCATGCACTGGGCCGTCGGGATGGCGCGCGAGAAGGCGTGCTTGATGGGGTGGCCGCTCTCTTCCTTGCTGATCGTCGGGTCGACCGTCGCGCTCTGCCCGTCGCGGCCATACGGCGCATAGGTCAGGCTGGCGTGCGGCTGGCGGTTGTTGGCGTAGACCACGTGGCACGACGCGCAGCCCGACGAACGGTAGTCCCCCGGCTGGTCGTTGGTGCCCATGAACCAGGTGAAGGGGTCGTTCAGGCGCGTCTTGTGGATGTTCAGGACCGGGATCGCCACGCGCAGGCCGGTGCCCGGACCGCGGTTCGACTGTCGGATGTCCGGCCGCCCGGGCTCCTCCAGGCGCTGGATCTGGCCGTTGGCGTTGGGCAGGCCCACCTCGGCGAACTGGGTATTGATGTTGCGGCCGCCGCGTTCGAACACGCGGAAGATGTCGCCAGGCGGCACCACCTGCCAGGTCGGCAGCGGATAGAGCGTCGGCAGCGCGCCGCGCTTGGCCTGCTCCGGCGTCACCGTGCCGGGCGGATTTCCCGGCGACAGCAGCCGCGCCGGCTCACCGTGCGGGGTGTAGGCCTCGCCCAGGACGTAGTTCTTGAAGGGCAGGATGCCGTTGTTGTACGCGCCGCCGCCCCACAGCATGACGCCGGTGGCCATCATGGACCGCTCCGCGCGCTCGATCAGCTCCATGTGGCAGGCGCCGCAGGCCTGCCGCGCCACGCGGTAGTCCGACGGGTTCACGAAGCGGATGAACTCGGGGCTCTCCTTGTTCAGCAGCGTGTAGCTGGCCTTGGGGTTGGCCGAACTCGGATAGTGCCAGCTCTTCGGATACTTCGGCAGCACGTGGGCCTTGTCGCGGACCTGTGCGTACTGGGGCGCCTGGCGCGCCATGCCATCCGGCAGGCGTACCGACGCGTCCCCGCCATGGCAGTCGGCGCAGCCCAGCTTCACCGCCTGGGACACGTGCATGCTCTTGGCGTCGGTGTCGGTGTGACAGGTGAGGCACCCGGCACTGGACTTGTCCACGTCAGCGTCGGTCAGGCCCAGGCGCGCCGGAGCCGCGGGCGCATAGACGCGCTTAACCGGCTTCTCGGCCTCGCTGGCGGACAGGCTGAGCGGCGCCAGAACGGTCACCGCCGCCAGCGCCCCGAGCTTCAGCCATTTTCCCCCAAACTTCAGCATCTTGGCCCTAGAAGGTAAGAACCGCGTTGAGCAGTACCGAATAGTACCGCTTGTGCCGCGGGCTGTTGGTGAACAGGTCTTT
Source organism: Phenylobacterium kunshanense (assembly GCF_003254525.1). Taxonomy (GTDB): domain Bacteria; phylum Pseudomonadota; class Alphaproteobacteria; order Caulobacterales; family Caulobacteraceae; genus Phenylobacterium; species Phenylobacterium kunshanense. The sequence continues at coordinate 125,355 of NZ_QFYS01000001.1, read as the reverse complement.
GAACCCCTTGCCGGGGTCGAACGCCGCCGCCGAGGCGCGCAGCACGATGTTCTGGGACATCTTCGGCCGCCAGATCGTCGAGACCGAAGCGTCCCAGCCCAGCGACTTCGGGATCGATCCCTCCTGGCGAAGGGCCTGCAGGATCGCGGTGTCGGCGAAAGCCAGGTGGTTCAGGTTGGTGGTGACCCGAAGTTCGGGCGTGACGTCAAAGTCCGCGCCGCCGCCCAGCAGGACCGTGCCCGGATTGTTGAAGTTCGACTGCCCCTCCTCCTTGGAGGAGCGCAGGCTGTTCAGCACCCCGTTCCGGCCGTTGACGCCGATCACGCGACCACCGCCCGCGAGAGGAATTGTCTGTCGAATCCAATAGCTAGTGTCAGAACCTGCGAACTGTGGGTTCTCAAAGATGGCGTCGAAACCCCGTTCGCGGTTGTCGTAAGGATCCTTGTCGGCAGAAGCGTAGAGGCCCTGCAGACGCAGCCGTGTCCAGTCGAGGTCGATCGACGGCTCCGCCGCCACGAACCAGCTGCGGATCTTGGCCTTCCGACCGGTGAAGGTGTTGTTCCGGTCCTCGCCGAACGCATAGAACGCCGACGCTGTCAGATTGACCCGTCCCACGCGGCCGTCGGTCGAGTATCCCAGATAGGTGACATCGTAGTCCCGGCCCCGGAGGTTCCCCAGCAGGGCCGGTCGCTGGGGAAAGCCGTTCTTGTCGACGTAGATCTCATCGCCTTCCCGGTTGCGATTGTGCGCCACCATCACCTGGCTGGTGATCCCCGGGAACGGCAGGTCCTGGCGGTACATCGACGCGATGAAGACGTAGTCCTTCCGCAGATCCTGGCCGATGTCGTTCAGGCCCGAATTGGTGTCCTTCTCGATCCGCCAGAAGGCGGCCAGGTTGTATTGGAACCGGTTGTTGTCCCGGTTGCCGAAGAAGCGGACGCCGAGCTGATTGTCCTGGAACAGGAAGCCCCGGAATTCGCTCGAGAACGGCTGTATGCCCACCCGTACGCTGTCGAAGTCGTAGCGGTCGGAAACGTCGCGCAGGTGATAGTCGAAGAAGGCTTCCTGCACCCCGATGAAGGAGTCGCTACGGCGCGACTTGCGACTCGGCTCCACGTACAGCACCCGCCGCTCCGGCACGTCCACATAGTTGTGCTGGTAGGCGAGCGCGACGCGGAACTCCATTTCCGGCGGCTTGTAGGCCGTGGAGCCCTTGATGAGCGAAGCGGCCGCGATGACGGTCTGGGCGACGACGAGGCTGCTGTCCTTGCCGAAGATGTCCAGGCTGCCCGGGCGCGAGGTGGTCTGCACCCCGACGGGGATCGGGAAGCTGCGCGGCTCGATCACCGTGTCCGAGATCGCCGTGGCCGCGAAGAACCAGTCCTCGGTCCCCTTGATCGGGATGTCGCCCTTCCAGAAGTTCTGGTTGTAGGGATCGAACCAGCGCGACTTGACGACTCCGAGCGCGCCGGCGAGCCGCCAGCGGTCGGGGATCGGAACGGATTGCGCCGGGTCGAACGCCTCGGGCGGCGGGGCGCGGACCGCTCCCGGGTTCTCCGGAATGACCACGGGCGGGGGCGGCGCCTTGAAGAGGCCGGGACGCGCGCGCCCCTCCAGGGGTTGTTCATCGACGGGCGGCGGGGCGCCTTCCGGCTGCGGCGCTTCAGGCCCGGCCGGCTGGGCGGCCGATGTCGGGCTCGGCTGCGCGCCATGCTCCTGCGCCGCCAGAGCCGGCCCTCCAAGGGCGGCTGCCGCGGCAAAGGCGAGGAGAGGAGCCGAGCGCACGCCTATTTCCCCTGACACACGTTCTGTTCGCTCGTGTCGAGGAACGGCGCGAACGGGCAGCCGACGTAGCGCAGGCGCACGGCGGGCGCCGGTCCGACCACCAGCTGGTCGGCGCGCATCGCCGTCGCGGCGTTCGACAGCGTCTGCACCCGATTGCCGCCATTGTAGAGTCCCAGGAAGGCGACCATGTCGTCCTGGTCGATGCCGTCGCCGGAGACGCCGATCCCGCCCACCAGCCTGCCGCCACGATAGATCGGCACGCCGCCCGGGAAGATCTGGATGCCGTTCTGGAGCCTGTTCTGCCCCGGCGCCACCTCGGGGAGCGCGGTGCAGCGCTGCGGCGTGTCGGTCGCACTCGCGCCGGTCACGAAGGCCAGGTGCTGGCCGAGGGCGCCAAGCACCAGCGCAGACTGCAGTCCGGTCGAGAACGGGCTCCACTGGCCGATCGGCCGCGAGAACGGGCCGTTCGGGCGCGTCACCTCCCCGTCGGGGAAGTAGGGCCGCGAAAGGTTGCCGATGGTGCGCGCGCCAAAGGCCGTCTTGCCCGTCAATGCAGCGGGATCGCCGAAGAAGTCCCGGGCCTTCTGAACGAAGCCGCGGACGTCCGCGCTGGGATCGGCCGCGAGCTCGGCCGCGGCGAAGGTCCCGGAGAAGAAGGTCGCCGAGCGGGCTTTCTGGGCGGAAACGTCGATGCCGAACACCGGGGCGTCAGGCGAGCGCACGATGCCCAGGATCTGGCCCCGACTGTCGACGACCGTGATCGACACCTGCGCACGGCTGTCCAGCGGGCGGCGGATCTGGGCCCGGGCCCGGCTCATCACCGTGAAGGCTTCCTCGAGGATCGCCCGAACCTCGGCCTCGCTCAGCGGCGTGTGCCCATCGGCCGCGTCGGTGCCAGCCCGGATGGGGAAGCGGTTCTGGCCCGAGCCGTTGGTCAGGACCATGGCGCTGGTGTTCGAGAATTCCGCGGCCGTCGCCAGCCGCAGGCCCGAGGCCTCCGTGCCATAGGCCAGGCCAGACTGGGCGCCGCCGCCGGCGTAGTAGCCCGTGACTGGCGTGAAGGCGCCTGTACCCGCCGGCAGGCTGGCGAACGCCGGGGCATTGGCCGGCGCGGCGCGCAATGACGCCGCTGTCGCGTCGCTGAAGCGCAACGTGGTCCCGTCCACGGCGACCCGCTCCGCGCGGATCTCGGTGGGCGCATCGAAACCGGTCTGGGCCGCGAAGGCGATGGCCTCATCCGCGTCGTCATCCACGTCGAGGATGTTAGTGTCGAGGCCATAGACGCCATCGGCGATCACGCCGACACCCCCCACCAGCACCCCGTTCTTGTAGAGCGGGAAGCCGCCCGGGTCGGCCGAAAGACCAAGCGGCGAGCGTCGCGGGCCGGTCGCCGTGGCGCCGACGCGCGTCGTCACGTCCGAGCAGGGCAGCGACGAGAACTGCACGCCGAACAGCGGGCCGCTCTCCAGACCCACCGTCGACGGGGCTGGCGGAAAGTGCTCCTGCACGATCTGGCTGGCCGTGCGCGTCGAGAAGGCGTTGCCCCCCGACGAAAGGTAGGCGCCGGTGATGGCCTTGGCGATCGCCGCCGCCGCCGCCGGCACTTCCAGGTTCTGGACGTCGAAATTCTGGCCCGAGCGGCTCGGCGGCACGCGCGCGGTCGTCCGGGCGCCGGTCATGGAATAGACCGCCAGCACGTTGCCGACGCGGTCGGTCACCGCGATCACGGCCGGCAGATTGCGGGCGCGCGCCTCGGCGATGGCCTGGGCCAGAACCTTCTGGACGTCGGCCGCGCTGAGGGATTCCGCGCCTGGCAGCGGATAGAGCGGCGCGGAGGGCCCCGGGTTCGGCGGCGGGGGCGTGCTCGTCCCGCCACCCCCTCCACCGCCGCCGCCGCACGCGGCGAGGGACAGAGCGGCCCCGAACAGGGCCAGACGCGACGCGAACTTCATCTCAGGGACCTTGCCGCCTGGGCGACCCGGGTCAACGACGCCCGGAAAGCCTCGGGTCGATAGCTGTTCGGCTCGCGAACCTGGGCGTAGGCGGCGTTCAGGCTGGGCCGGATCGCACGGTCGACCACGCCCCGGTCGGCGCCACGCGCCACCAGGTGATTGACGAGGGTTTCCGCAGCCATCACCGCCTGGGCGCTGCCGGCGTAGTCGGTGTAACGGCGGGTGATCTCGCCGGCGAGCACGGCGTCGAGAATGGCGTGGGCCTGCCCAGGGCTCACCTCCCCGCGCGCGGCGAAGACGTTGGCGAGCTGATCGGCCGTCGCGGCAAGGCGGGCGGCTGCCTGGCGCGAATCCTGTCCGCTCCGGGTGGTGGCGTCATGGAAAGCCTTGGTCTCTGCGTCGAACCGGGCCGCGAGCCCCGGCGCCAGAACCTTCGCCGCCGCCGAGACCATGATCATGTTCTCGTCGTTGAAGGGGGGCTGCCCGGCTGTGCGGAAGCGGCCGGGGTTCACCTCCCACTTCGGCCTCGCGCTCGGGTCGTCCGAGATCTCCCGGTGGCAGGCATGACAGTCGAAGAAGTAGAGCTCCGGGAACGCGCCCATGTTGCGGGCGCCGCTGGCGTAGAGGCTTGCGGCGCGTTTCACCGCCATCGCCTGACCCACGGCCCAGGTCTTGGCGCCGTCGGCGTAGACCTTTCGGGCGACGTAGTCGCGGTCGACGTCCCAATGTTTCTGCAGGCTGGAGAACAGGTCCAGCTCGAACGCCACGCGAGGATGGCCCGCGGCCATGATGTCGTGGGTGACGAACTGATAGCGGCGCGAAGACCCGTAGTGGCAGTCGAGGCAGACGTCGGCCCGGACCTTGGGGTCTTCCAGCCGCTTCAGACCGCGCTCCAGGTTGGCCTGGTGAGCGGCCACCGCCTGGCTGGTCCCGGCCGGAACGTCGCGGCGACCACCGGCGACGGTGCGGTGGCTGTCGAGCCAGCCGCTCGATCCGCCGTGGCACGACTCACAGCCGACCCCGTCGCTGATCTGATGCTTCCCCGCGCTCGCGGCCACCGTGTCGGAGTGACACTCGATGCATTCCTTGGCGCTGGCCGGGTCGCCGATGCCGAGTTTGCGGGCGATCGCCTGAGAGCGCGTGGTCCGCAGGACCGTCCAGGCGCGACTGTGCGCGCCGGCCACCCCTGGATCCTGCCAAGTGATGAGTTCGTTCTGACGGATGTTCACGCCGGAATCGACTTGCCGGCTGTGGCACGTCGAGCCGGCGCACGACGCCACGCCAAGGTGCACGCCCGGCGGCGGAGCCGTCTCGGTGGCGGCCGTCGCAGCCTTGCCGCCGCCAAGAACAATCGCGCCGACGACGGTCGCCGCGGCGATGCAAAGCGCGCCGACGACTCGCGACGCTCGTGCTCCCCCCATGGTCCCTCCCCGGCGCACTCACCGTACTCTTAGCCGCCCCGGGGCTGCTTCGGTAGCCCGAATAAGGCGGTGGCGCAGCTAATCGAACGCGAAAGCCTCGTTCCACGAGCGATGTTCGCCTAGTGAGAGTCTCCCCCTTAACAAGGGGTTTCTCGGAGAGTAGTAGTCGGCGGCTAGGGTTTGGGGGGTAGATTTTCATGGTTGGGCGTCTCAGGGGCGCGCAAGGCGTTGGCCTATGGCCACGCTTCGCTTTGCTCGTCCTCGCAACCACCGCGCTGACCCCGACCGCCGAGGCCTGGGCCCAGCCCGCCCCGGGCGCGACCGCCGCGGAGCTGGATCCCAACACGCGAGTCACGCGTCCCCCGCCGCGTCGGGCGGACGCTGGAGCCTTCTCGCCCGAGCCTCCCGGTCCCTGCCCGCTCGAGTCTTCCGATCTGCAGGTCACGCTCAACAGTGTGACCTTCAAGGGCGTCACCGCCGTCGGACCCGAGGCGCTGCGCGGCGCGTACAGCGAATTCATCGGCACGCCGCAGCCGGTTTCCGTCATCTGCGCGATCCGCGACCGCGCGGCGAGAGTCATGTTCGAGTCGGGCGTGCTGGCCCGTGTGGAAATTCCCGAACAGCGCATCGCCGGCGGCGCCCTGGTCCTGGAGGTGATCGAGGCGCACGTGGTCAACGTCCGCGTCCGGGGCGACGTGGGCGAAACGCAGGCGGTCATCGAGCGATATGCCGAGAAGCTGCGCGGCATGAAGCCCTTCGATATGGCGCGCGCCCAGCGCTACCTGCTGCTCGCCTCCGACGTGCCCGGCGTCCGTGTCCGGGCGGCGGTCCGCCCGTCGACGAGCCCGGAGCGCGGCGCGGTCGATATCGACCTCACGGTGACGCCGGAAGGTCCCGAGGTCTTCGCCAATATCCAGAACACCGGTTCCAAGCAGGTCGGCCGCTGGGGCGGGCTGGTCCGCGGCGAGATCGCCGGCCTGACACGGTTCGGGGAGAGCACCTCCCTGACCGCCTTCCACACCCTGGACTCAAACGAGCAGTGGCTCCTCCAGCTCAGCGAGACCGCGCGGTTCGGCGGCGAAGGACTGGTCGGCCGCGGCTCGCTGACCTACGGCGAGAGCCGACCGGGGGATTTCCTCAAGCCGATTGACCTGACGAGCAGGTCGCTGGTCGCCAACCTTGAGACGGCCTATCCCCTGGTGCGGTCACGCGCCCAGAACCTCACCCTGGCTGGCGGCCTCGACGTGATCGACCAGAAGACCCGCGCGGGCGGTGGGCCTCCTTCGCACGACGAACTCCGGGTCGCCTATGCCCGCGCGGACGGCGACTACCGCACCGAATGGGCGGCGCGCCCCGTGCTGTTCAGTGGTTCCCTGGGGGTCCGCAAGGGACTGTCCATCCTCGGCGGCAGTGAGAAGGGCGACACGGACCTGACCCGGGCGCTTGGAAATCCAGACGCCTGGCTGCTTCGCGCCCAGGGCGGCGCCGACATCGCCATCACCGAGCGCCTGACCGGAATGCTCCGCGGCCAGGCCCAGTATTCCGGAAGTTCGCTCCTTCCCTACGAACAGATATCGCTGGGCGGCCTGACGGTCGGTCGGGGCTATGATCCCGCCGCGCTGCTTGGCGACAAGGGCGTCTCGGCGGCGTTCGAGCTCCGCTACGGCCCGATGCAGTTGCATCCCAAGGTGGTCGCCGCTCCGTATGGTTTCTTCGACGCCGGCTACGTCGCCAGCAACAACGCCCTTGCCTCCGGCGTGCAGAAGGACCGCACGCTCAAGTCGGTCGGCGCCGGGGTCGTTTTCCGCCTTTTCAACCGCGCGAACCTCGAAGTGACCTACGCCCACCCGATCGATGCAACGCGCACCGGCGGTCGCCGTCCAGGTGATCGCGTACTGATCCAGCTCACGGCGAGCCTGCTGTGACGCGGGAGGAACGCCCCATGCCGCCCCTCGACCTTCCCCATCAACGGGATGACGGCCGCCGCCTCCGTCTCTTCGCACGGACGGCCCTTTGCGGAGCCCTGTGTGGTCTGAGCTGGCTGGCCCCGGTCACCGCTGTCGCCCTGCCCACCGGCGGCATTCCGGAGGTCAGCGCCGGGGGCGGCGCGCCCACCATCACCACCGTCGACACCCGGATGAACGTCACGCTCAACGCGCCGCGGACGGTGCTGAGCTGGACCACCTTCGACGTCACGCCCGACGAGACCGTCAGCTTCAACTTCGGCGCCCGCAACTGGATCGTGCTCAATCGGATCACCGGCCTGCAGCCGTCCCGGATCGAGGGGATCATCGAGGGGCGCGTAGGCGGCGCCTACGGCGGCAATATCTGGTTCACGTCCCAGAACAGCATCATCTTCGGCAAGGGCGTTCAGGTCGACGCCGGCGGCCTGCTCGCCGCCATCGGCACGCCGGACACGGGCAGCTTCCTCAATCCGTCGAACAACCTCTTTTCGTTCAACGGCGGCGATGCGCTTCCAAATGCGCGCGTGTTCGTCCTGTCGAACGCCCGGTTGACCGCTCACGGTGGGATGGTGGCCCTGATGGCCCCGACCGTCTCGACCCGCGCCAACGCCGTGGTCAGCGCCACGGAGGGCAGCGTCCTCTACGGTTCGGCCAAGAATTTCCAGATCCGGCTGGAGCCCGGCGCCGCCGGCGACTTCGACCTCGTGGACTTCATAGTCCCGAACGTCAGCGACGGCGCTGACGGCGCCGTCGCCATCGACCTTGGCGGCGACACGCGGGCGAACTCGGTCTTCCTCGCCGCCGTCTCGAAGTCGGCGATCGGCAGCGCCGTGATCAACCTCGAGGGCATGGTCACCGCCCAGGCCGCAAGGGCCGACGGGGGCGACATTGTGCTGTCCGGGGGCGCGGGGATCGCCAGCCGCACCGCGGCGCCCTCGCTGGCCGGGGCCGCCTCCACGGACATCTATCTCAACAAGGCCTCGGCTTCGCGGGATCTCCAGATCCAGAACGTCGGCCGGACCTTCGGTCGGCCCTGGGTTCGGCCTATCGAAGAATTGAAGGACCCGAGGTCGCTTGCCGAGGAAGCCGATCCCTGCGGCCTGTTGGGCCAGTGCGACGAGACCACCGACAACGGTGACGGAAACGGCAACGGCAACGGCTTCCTGAATGGCGGTTTCGCCCCGCTGGAGTCCGTCGTCCTCGACCGGGCCCTCGTCTCCGCCCTCTTCGACCCGACCGCCATCTCCGCCATCACCACCGGCCGGGATGCGAACATCCGGGCGACGGCCGGCATCGAACTTGGCCGGATCGTCGCCAGCCGCGACGTGTCGGTCCAGGGGCCCGAGATCGAGGCCAATAGCCTGATCGCCAACGGCGCCCTGACCGTCAGGTCCACCGAGGGCGCCGTCCGCCTGGCCGGCGTGGGCGTGATGCGCGAGGGCAGCATCACCGGCAGGACCGACGTCCAGATCGACGCCATCACCGCGCCGACGCGGCTGACCGTCACCTCGGGCCGCGACATCACGATCGGCGACGGGGTCTCGTCGGTGACCGGGGCCATCAGCCTGTCGGCCCCGCAGAACGTGACCATCGAGCTGGCCTCCGCCCGCATCGACACGATCAACGCAGGCGTCAGCGCCAACCTCCGCGGCGGCGCGCTGGACATCGGCGCGGTGAATGCCCCGCGCGTGTTCGCCAGGGCGGAAAGCGTGAAGATCGGCTCCGCTGCCACTGCGGGCGACCTCTACGTTCTGGCCACCAACGGCGACGCCCAGGTCGACAACGCGACCGCAGGCGACGACATTTTCGTCATCGCCACACACGGGACGGCGTCGCTGGGCTCGGCCACGCTCACGGGCGGCGCCGCAGACGCTGTTCAGGTCGAGTTCGCGGGCAATCCAGACGCCGCGGGCAATGGCCGCGTCGTGCGGGTCGAATCCACGGACTTCGACGCCAGGCTCGGCCTCGGGACCGGCGGCGTTTCCGGCGCCACGGAGGTCACGGTTCGGGCGGGTCAGGACGCCGTGGTCGATGTGGTCCGGGAGACGCCGGCCTCGCTTTCGGTCATCGCCGCGCGCGATGCGACCCTGAAGGCGCCCACCGTCAGGCTCGACAGCGTCACCGCAGGACGGGACCTCGCGGTCGGCAGCACCACGGGTGACTTCACGCTCGCCAACGCGCTGACCGCCACCCGGAATGTCACCATCACGGCCGCCGGCGCGCTCCGGGTCGCCGATGTGACGGCCAATGCCGGGTCGGTGTCACTGACCGGCGCGACGGTGACCGCCGGCGCCGTCTCGGCGAGCGAAGACCTGACGCTGCGCGCGCTCTCGGGCGGCGTGACGACGGCCAGCTACCGAACCGGCCGCGACCTCATCATCCAGGGGTCGACACTCTCTCTGGGATCATCGATCGCGCCTGTTGCTCGCGATCTTTCAATTACTTCCTTGGGTAACTTCACATCCTCCACGCCGCTTTCCGCCGGACGCAACCTGACCCTCGACGTCGCCGGAACCGCCAGCATCGGCCAGGCCTCGGCGGGATCCGGGATCCGCATCGTCGCCGGCGACCTGACCCTCGGTGGTACGATCACGGCCGCCGACGCCCAGATCGAATCCCGCGGCGCGATGCGGGTCGGCGGGTCCGCTGGCGGCTCGGGGTTCATCCTCGACAATTCCGAGTTCGGACAGCTTCGCATCGCCGGTCAGCTGCGACTGTACGCCGGCGACACGACGGGCGGCGCCCGCGGCGACCTGCTGCTCCAGGACCTGGCGGTGAATCCCTCCAACACGCCGAACGTCGCCTTCCTGGTGGGTTCCGGCAACACGGCGTCCGTCGCGGGCCTGGTGGCGCCCACCGCCAGCGGCGGCATCTTCCGCATCGGCCACGCCACGGATCTGAGTTGGCGACCCAGCACCGTCCTGGTGTCCGGCGCGATCGGAGCGGCCACGTTCTCAGGGGCGGCCTATTCCGGGGTACGCAGCTTCGACGAGGTCCGCCTGGCGGCGCGCCAGGACATCCTCATGGGGTCGCAGCGGTTCATCGACCTGGTGCGGAACGCCGCGATCTCCGACATCGATGTAGCCGCCGGGAGGCCAGCCGGCGTCACGCCCGTGGGCGATGAGGTCAACCGGGTCTTCATCTCCACCGGCAGGCTCGAAGTCTCGGCCGACAACAAGGTGGTCCAGCAGAATACGTCCGCGCTCGGCGGTGGTCAGGCCGTGGGCGTCTTCTTCACCGGCCAGTTCAATCCCGCGCTGATCATCGATCCGCCGAGACTCGTAGAGCTCTGGGGGGCCTTCTCCGGCCAGGGCGGCCAGGTCGTCACCGGCACGACGGCGGGCGGCTCAGTCACCTTCGTGGTTGTCGACACCAATGGCCAGCCGGTCGAACGGCCTCAGGGGGCCAACTACCGCTTCAACAGTTGCGACGTCGGCACCACCAACTGCGCCCCGGTCCTGGCGGCCCCCCAGGAGGGGGTCACCGGCCAGATGAACGTGGGCTTGCTGACGGCGCGCGACGGCCTTTCGAGCTCGTCCAGTGGCCCCGGCGGCTCCGAACTCACGGACGAGGAGGCGGCAGCCCAGGTCTCGTCCGAGACCCTCACAAGCCCGCCAGTCCTCCTGGGCGTCGCAGCTCCCGACCCGGACGAGATCGTCACCGATCCGGTCGTCACGGGGGCCGGCAGCGAGGAAATCTGGCGGCAACGCAGGCAGAAGCAATGATGGTCAAGCGTCTCATTCTCGCGGCGAGCGGTCTGCTCGTCCTGACGGCGGCGCCGTCCAGTGGCGCCGCCCAGACCCGGGCCGACCTGATCCCGCTGGGCCAGAGCGCCGCATCGGGCGCGGTCTGTCAGGCGGTGCGCGACTACGACGACCCCGTCGTCCAGGGCGCCGGCCGACGGGCGTGGAACATCCGTTGCCGCGGCTGGGAGGGCAGTCTCGGGCGCTTGTACGTCTTTGAGAAGGCGGCCGACTCCTCGGGGTGGGAAGCCGCCCTGGCCGGCCGCGCCCAATGCGCCGAGCCGAAGACCCAGGCCGTCGGCCCACTGAGCGGCGTCGATCGCCGCGCGTGCCGCAGCGCCCGGGGCAACGCGCCCTATCTCGCCTACGCCGCCCGAAAGGGCGGAGCCGTCCTCACGTCGGAAGGCCCGGCCCAGATCGCCGACGTCCTCGAAACCGGATTGAAGATCCTGGCCGGAACCATGAAGCCGCCGGCGGCGTCGGACGTCCAGACATCGGCCGCCAGCGCCGAGATCGCCGCCGACTTCGGCGGGGCCACCGGCGGCCTCGCCCGGTCGCAGGCCGCCGCCGCGGCCGACCCCGCCCGCCTGCGCGCCCGCGCCTATGTCCAGAACAACGAGTGGCGCTTCGAACAGGCCGAGACGGACTTCCAGGCCCTGGTGGCTGACGCCGAGGCGCGCCGCGCGCCGCCTGCGGAGATGGCCGAGGCCATGCTCAACCTGGCGCTCAACGTCTCCAACAACGGGCGTTTCGCGGAAGCAGACCGACTGTTCCGCGACGCCGAGGTGCAGGTGGCGGCCGCCAGCGACCCGCTGCTCGCCGCGCAGTCCCGCACCTACCGCGCCCTGCACCTCCGCAACGCCGGGCGCTTCTCGGAAGCGGTGCAGGCGGGTCAGGCCGCCCTGCGCGCCAGCGAGCAGGTCCGCGCGCAACGGGGTCTGGCCGCCAGCGGAGCGGCGGTAGCCACGACCACCGACGGCGACGTGTCGATCTCCGGAGACCTCTCGGCAGCGCTGAACCGCCGCGCGTCGGGTCGGAACGTATTGGGAGGCAGCCGCGTCTCCATCGCGGACCGCCTGACCGTCCAGGACGTCCAGGCGCTCGAAGTGGTCGGGTCGTCCCTGGCCGCCCAGGGGGACGCCGCGGGCGCCCGCGAGGCGTTGAACCGTGCCGCCCGGCTGCTCACCACGGCCGAGGCCAGCGGGGCGCTCAACGTGTGGCTCCGCGCCCGGATCGAGGCCGACCTCGCCGAACTCGACATGGACGCCGGCCAGCCCGGCGCGGCGACGGCGCGCTACGCGAATGCCGTGCGCACCATCCGCCTCCGCCACGCCGGCACCGCCGCCGAAGGCGGCCTGCTGCTGAGCCTTGCCCGCGCCCAGGCGGCCACGGGTCAGGAGGACGCAGCCCTGGCGACCTATGCCCGCGCCTTCGAACTCTTCCAGCAGCAGCGCGGCGCGTTGGGCGCCTCAGCCGACGACGCCGCCCCGTATTTCGACCTGCTGATCAAGCGTATCGGCGCCGATCCGGCGCGAGCCGACGACTACAAGGCGAGGTTCTTCAACGCCGCGGCCAGCGTGGTCTCCAATGCCACGGCCCAGACCGTATCCAAGCTGGCGGCGCGGGTAGCGTCGGGCGACAGCGCCGTGACCGGACTCGTCCGCGCCCTGGAGGACACCCGCCGCGAACTGCGGGCCACCGAGGCCCAGGCCGCCAATCTGCAGGCCGCCAACGCCTACTCCGGGCAGGAGCGCACCGATCTCGAGGCGCGGTTGAAGGCGCTCCAGGGTCAGGCCGATGCGCTGGAGTCCCAGCTCCTCTCGGCCAACCCGCGCTACGCCCAGCTCGTCTCCTCGCAGGCTTCCCTCGCCGACCTTCAGAAGGCTCTCGGCAAGGACGAGGTCTATGTGAAGGTCCTGCTCCTCGGCGCCCGCGGCTACGGCATTCTCGTCTCGCAGACGGCCGCCAAGCCCTACGTCATCGACATGAACCGCGGCCAGGCCGCCGCCGCCGTCGTGGCGCTGAGGCGCCCGTTCCAGGCGGAGGACAGCCTGCCGCCGTTCGACGTCGCCCGCGCCCACGTGCTGTTCCAGAAGCTGTTCGGACCGGTGGCGGAAGACGTACTGGCCGCCCGCCACCTCGTGTACGAGCCGGACGGAGCGCTGATCTCGCTGCCCGTCTCCACCCTCGTCACGGCCGACCCGGCAGCTCTGTTGACGAAAACCTCCGCCGGCCAGGATCCGGACTATCGCCAGGTGGCCTGGCTGGGCGCCAAGGCGGACTCCGCCCTGGTCCTCTCGGCGGCAAGCTTCATGCAGTCGCGGGCCTTTGCCCCGTCCCGCGCCGGTCGGCCTTTCCTGGGATTTGCCGACCCGGCCACGCCGGCCAAGAGCGATCCCCGCGCCTATTCCGGCATGCTCCGCCGCTCGGTGAGCCTGCGCAGCAACCGCGACATCTCGAACGTCTGCGAGAACACCCGTCTGGCGCTGATGCAGATGCCGGCCCTGCCCGACACCGCCGACGAAGTGCGCCAGGTCGCCGCCAGCATCGGCGGCGCTGGAACCGATCAAATCATCACCGGCGCCGCGTTCACCGATGACAGCGTGCGCGGCCGCAATGACCTGTCCGACTACAAGGTGCTCTACTTCGCGACCCACGGCCTGCTGCCGCAACCGTCGGCCTGCCTGCCCGAACCCGCCCTGATGACCTCGGTCGGCGGCGACGGCTCGGACGGGTTGCTCGACGCCAGCGAAATCCTCGACCTCAAGCTCGACGCCGACCTGGTGGTGCTGTCGGCCTGCGACACGGGCGGCTCGGGCGGCGACGCCACGACCACGGGGATGCAGGGTGGCGGCGAGGCCCTCGGCGGCCTGACCCGCGCGGTTATCTATGCCGGCGGCCGGTCGCTGATCGTCTCGCACTGGTCGGTGGATTCCGTCGCGACGGTGCGGCTGATGACGGGCATGTTCTCGGCCGGAGCGCCCAGCAAGGCCGAGTCCCTGGGCGAGGCCCAGCGGGCGCTGATCCGATCGGAACAGTTCTCGCATCCCTACTTCTGGGCGCCGTTCACGATCGTCGGCGACGGGTCGAAGCCGCTGCCAGCGGCCCCGACCCGCACGGCGGCGAACTGAGCGGGACGTCCCCGCCGGACGCCGCGGCCCGCCGATGTCCAACGTCGCGATCCAGCTCAACACCGAGCCGTACGACGCCTCGATCCCACGGCCGATGGGGCGCAACTCTGCGGGCGAAGGGTTCCTGCGGGGCTTCCTGAAGTATGCCGACGTCGAACGGTTCCACTTCTGGAACGCCTTCGACCAGGATCAGGCGGAGTTGGACGCCCTGCTCGACCGGCTGGGGCCTCTCGATCGGCCCGTGAACTGGCTTGGCAAGGCCGATCGCCATCGTCTGGCCGAGGCTGGCGGCCTCTACATACCCACGCCCGAGATGAAGACCGAAGCCTGGGCTCGCCGGGCCATCGGGGGCCACGCCTACTCGCTGACCGGCGTCACCCACACGATCGCCGAAACCTACATCATGGACGAGATCGCAGCCTTGCTGCTCGCGCCCCTGGAGCCATGGGACGCCCTCATCTGCACGTCCGATCCCGGTCGGCGCGCGGTGGAGGCCCTGCTAGAAGGCGTGGCCGGCTATGTTCACGAGCGGTTCGGCGCCACGCGCATCCCGCCCGCGCAACTCGTGACCATCCCCCTGGGAATCCACACCGGCGACTTCCATCGGGATCCCGGGGTGCGCCGCCGCTGGCGTGAACGTCTCGGCATCCCGGATGACGCCCCGGTGGCGCTGCATCTCGGCCGCTTCAGCGTGAAGACCAAGATGCATCCCGGACCCATGGGGCTGGCGCTCCAGGAATCCGCCCAGCGGCTGGGCCGCCCCGTCTACTGGATCATGTTCGGCGGGGCGCGAAAGACCGAGGACGAGGAAGCCTTCCTGGCCGCCGCCGCCGCCGCGTGTCCGGACGTCCGTATCCGCCTTGCCGGCGACACTCTGGCCGCCACCCGCGACGAGATCGTCTCGGCCGCCGACGTGTTCCTCTCGTTGTCGGACAACGTGCAGGAGACCTTCGGCCTCACGCCCGTGGAGGCCATGGCCGCCGGCCTGCCCTGCGTGGTCAGCGACTGGGACGGCTATCGAGACACCGTGCGGCACGGCGTCGATGGCTTCCGCATCCGCACCCTGGGGCCCCGCCCCGGGCTCGGCGCCGATCTGGCCTACGGCTACGCCCTGCGCATGATGGGCTACGAGGCCTATGCCGGAGCGGCCGCGCTCTTCACGGCGGTCGATGTGGGAGACGCCGCAGAAGCGCTCACGACGCTCTTCGCCGACCCCGCGCTTCGCCAGAGGATGGGCGCGGCAGGTCAGGCCCGCGCCCGCGAAGTCTTCGACTGGCGGGTCGTGATTCCGCAGTATCAGGCCCTCTGGGCCGAACTCGCCCGCAGGCGCGCCGCGGCCTCAATCCAGCCGCCGACGGAAAACCCCTACCGTCCCGATCCCTTCCGCATGTTCGCCGCCTACCCCTCCACGACCCTTTCCACCGATGACGAGGTCGTGCTTTCCCGCCCCTTCGCAGAGGGTGAGGCCGCCGCCCTGCTGGATCTCCCCGCCGTCCGTCAGACCGCCGCTCGCCTGCCGACGCCGGACGAAGTGGAGGCCTTGACGGCGGCTCTCGCCCTCGCCCCCCGCTCTGTCGGCGAACTGCTTGCCGAGGCGCCGCCGGAACGACGGGCTTTCCTTGAAAGGGGACTGCTGTGGATGGCCAAGTTCGGAATTCTGCGTCTGCGCGTCACAATGCCGCGTACATGAGGGTGTAAGCGTCAGGTTCAGGTACCGTTCACGGCGCCGATGTGATACTCGGACGACCTGCGCACATCGAAACACTACGCCTCACAGGGGTGAACTGAATGCGTAAACTACTGATCGGCATTGCTCTCTCCTTCGCGTTTTCCGGTACTGCGCTCGCCAGCGACTACATCGTGGTGAGCTCCAGCGATCCGGCGATCAAGCGGGGCCAGGCCTTCGACGCCGGCGCCCGGGTGGCGCTGGGCGCGGGCAAGACCCTGACCCTGATGCGCGCGTCCGGCGAGGTGGTGACCGTCCGCGGCGCCGCCTCCGGCGCAACCATCCCGGGGAGCAAGCTCGCGGCGGCCGACGCCGCCCGTTTCGAAACCCTCCGCGCCCTGGTGGAGCCCCCGCCGCAGGGCCGCACGTTCGGAGCCCGCCGTGGCGGCATCTGCCCGGCGCTGGAAACGCTCACGACCCTGGATGACATCGTCCGCGTGGCAGAAACCAGCGGCTGCAAGACCGTCGCCCGCCAGGCCCTCGACGCCTACCTCGCCAAGACAGGTTCGGCCCCCCAGCCGAACTGACAGACGTCATCACAGGCTAAGCAGACGCCAGGGTCGGTGGAGGTCTCTCCGCCGGCCCTTTTTCTTCGGCGGCGGACAGGATTGGTAGGCCGGCTGGGACTCGAACCCAGGACCATTCGATTAAAAGTCGAATGCTCTACCACTGAGCTACCGGCCCGCATCGCGACCACCCATTCCCTGAGCGGCGCAGCGAAGCGGCGCGGAAACTAGAGGGCTATGAGGCAAAGGGAAAGCCCGCATCTTCAGGGCTTGGCCTTAACAGCGCCACAGGGCGGCGCCATGCTGAATGACATGCGCTGGATCGCTCTTCGTCTCGCCGTCACGACCGCCCTCGCCGTCAGCGTGGCGGGCGACGCCGCCAGCCAGACCAGGTCGACGGTCAGGCCGGCGGCAAAGGCCGCGCCCGCACCTCCGCCGCCGCCCGATCCCGACAACCAGGTGAAGACGTCGGACCAGCTCAAGCGCGAAAGCGTGCAGGGCGCCGTCACGGCTCCGCTGCGAGACCTCAATGTCGTGCGGGCGAAGATTCCCGAGGTGTTGCTGGACGCCCTCGCCGATCCCTACGAGCGCCCACCGGCCAAGTGGCGTTGCAGCCAGATCATCGCGTTGGTGAGACCGCTGGACGAGGCCCTGGGTCCGGACATCGACCGCATCCTGCCTGGCGACGAAAATCTGATGGACCGCGGCAAGTCCACCGCACTGGGCGCCGCAGCGGACCTCGCGTCCGACGCCATCCCGTTCCGCGGCTGGGTGCGCAAGCTCACGGGCGCGGAAGCCCACGACAAGCTTGTCCAGTCGGCGATCATCGCCGGCAATGTGCGCCGCGCCTACCTGAAGGGCCTGGGCGAATCGCGGGGCTGCATGCCTCCGGCGACCCCCTCCCACGAAAGGGCCGGAACCCCGCCGCCGAAGCCCGTCGGCCCCGGTGGCCGCTTTGCGCCTAAGTATCCGACCCGCTAGGGCGCGTTCCGCAACTGCCGGGAGGCGAAGCCTGCCCGGAACGCCTCCATGCGACCCTCGGCGATCGCCGCCCGCATCTCGGCCATCAGCGCCTGGAAGAAGGCCAGGTTGTGCCAGGACAGCAGCACCTGCCCCAGAATCTCGTTCGCCTTCACCAGGTGGTGCAGGTAGGCCTTGGAATAGTCCCGGCTCGCCGAGACCGGACTCGCCGCATCCAGCGGGGTGTCATCCTCGGCGAAGCGCGCATTCTTGAGGTTGATCGGACCATCCCAGGTCCAAGCCTGGCCGTGGCGGCCCGAACGGGTCGGCAGCACGCAGTCGAACATGTCCACGCCGCGGTAGACCGCCTCGACGATGTCGATCGGCTTGCCCACACCCATAAGGTATCGCGGCCGGTCGGCGGGCAGCATGGCGGGGGCGAAGTCCAGCACCTCCACCATGGCTTCGTGCCCCTCCCCCACCGCCAGGCCGCCGATGGCGTAGCCGTCGAAGCCGGTCTCGATCATCCGCTCGGCCGACTCGCGGCGAAGGTGCTCCCAGGTGCCGCCTTGCTGGATGCCGAACAGCGCCTGCGCCTCCCGCGCGCCGAACGCGGCCTTCGAGCGATCACCCCACCGGGCCGAGCGGCGCATGGCGTCGGCCGCCCGCGTCTCGTCGGCCGGCAGGGCCACGAGTTCGTCGAGTTGCATGACGATGTCCGAGCCCAGCAGGTCGGCCTGGATTTCCATTGACCGCTCGGGCGACAGGACGTGCCGACTGCCGTCGAGGTGGCTCTGGAAGGTAACGGCCTCCTCGGTGACCTTCGAGATCTTGGACAGGGACATCACCTGGAAGCCGCCACTGTCGGTGAGGATCGGCTTCTCCCAGCGCATGAAGCGGTGGAGGCCCCCCATCCGCCGCACCCGCTCGGCCGTCGGTCGCAGCATCAGGTGGTAGGTATTGCCCAGGATGATGTCCGCCCCGGTGGCGGCCACCTGCTCGACGGTCAGCGCCTTCACCGTGCCCGCGGTGCCAACGGGCATGAAGGCGGGCGTGCGGATCTCGCCGCGCGGGGTGGACAGCACGCCGGTCCGCGCGCGGCCATCGCTCGCCGCGACCGTGAACGGAAACGCCCCCATCAGACCTCCCTCCAGAGCAGGCTCGCGTCGCCGTAGGAGTAGAACCTGTAGCCGTCGGCAATGGCGTGGGCGTAAGCCGCCTTCATGGTCTCGAAGCCCGCGAAGGCGCAGACCAGCATGAACAGGGTCGACTTGGGCAGGTGAAAGTTGGTCATCAGCCCATCCACGGCCCGGAAGCGGTAGCCGGGGGTGATGAAGATCGCCGTCTCCGCGGCGAACGGCCGGATGGCGCCGGTCTCGTCCGCAGCGCTCTCCAGCAGGCGCAGGGATGTGGTGCCGACACAGATGACCCGGCCGCCGGCGGCGCGCGCAGCATTCAGTCGGTCAGCCGTGGCCGCGTCGATCTCGCCCCACTCGGCGTGCATGCGGTGATCCGCCAGTTCGTCGGTCTTCACCGGCAGGAAGGTGCCGGCGCCCACGTGCAGGGTCACACGCTCGAATCCCACGCCCATGGCTTCGAGCCGTCCCAGCAGTTCCGGGGTGAAATGGAGGCCGGCGGTCGGCGCGGCGACCGAACCGTCCTCGGCCGCATAGATCGTCTGGTAGTCCGCCCGATCCTGGGCGTCCTCACCTCGCTTGGCCGCGATGTAGGGGGGCAGCGGCATCATCCCGCGCTCGGCGATGGCGGCCATCAGATCCGGCCCGGAGAGGTCGAACGCCAGGGTCACCTCGCCGCCTTCACCCTTTTCCCGCACCGTCGCGTCTAGCGCCCCCAGCAGGCAGGCCCGATCGGACGGCTCTCCGAAGCTGATCCGATCGCCGGGGGCCAGCTTCTTTCCGGGCCGCATGAACGCCGTCCAGACATGCCCGGAAAGCTGGCGGTGCAGGGTCGCCTCGACCGCCACCCGGCTCTCCCCGCGCAGCCGCACGCCCTTGAGCCGCGCCGGGATCACCCGGGTGTCGTTCACCACCAGCACGTCCCCGGCGCGCAGCAGGCCGGGAAGATCGCGAACGTGCAGATCCCGGAGCGCCGCGCCGGGCTCGACCAGCAGAAGTCGCGCGGAATCACGCGGGATCGCGGGCCGGAGCGCGATCCGCTCTTCGGGCAGGTGGAAATCGAAGTCGGCAAGCTTCATGAAGGGCGAGGTCAAGCGCATGTGGGCGCGTCCGCGTCAAGATCGGGGTGTCGGGTTGGGGTCGCTTCGTCGGGTCGTTGGGCCAATCGCCCTGGCGCTGCTGGCCGTAGTCGTCGGGCTCGCGGCCCTGCTCGCGGTGGCTGCGTTCGGGTTTGACGTGCTGTCGCACTTTGCGCCCGTCTACCTCGCGGTGGGACTGGGCGGGGGCTTGACGGCGGTCGCGCTGCGTCGCCTGCAGACTAGCCGTTTCATCCTGGCCTGCGGCCTGATCGCGACTCTCGGCGCCGGGGCCCTGATGGCGCCCGAATTTCGTCGCGAGCCGGCGCAACAGGCGCCCGCGAGTACCGCCGGCCAGATCAAGCTGATCCAGCTCAACGCCTATAAGCGCAACGCCGACATCCGCCGGGTCGCCGATTGGCTGATCGCCCAGGACCCCGACATCGTCACCCTGCAGGAGGCCCGCCACGACCTGCGCGACGAGCTGATGCGCCGCACGGACTGGCAGGTCGCCGGGGCGAAGGAGCATGTGATGATCTTCAGCCGCGCCCGCCGAATTCGGATGGTGCGGCCTCCCCTCAAGCACGGCGGCCTCACCTATCTCAATGCGACCTACGCCGGCCCGACCGGCCCCTACGAGGTCATCACGACCCACTTCGACTGGCCGACATCGCCGACCTACCGGCGCCAGCACGAGGACCTCGCAGGCCTGACGGCCGCCCTGCCGCGCGACCGGATGATCGTCACCGGCGACCTCAACACGACGCCGTGGTCCAGGGCCCTACGGCGCACCGATGCGGCGCTCGGGCTCCATCGGGTGGACCGGGCCATATTCTCCTGGCCGGCCCGCGTCCACGGAAAGGCCTGGCCCGTTCCTGTCCTGCCGATAGACCACGTGTACGTCGGCCGCGGCTGGCGGATAGTCAGCATCGAGCGTGGTCCGTCCCTGGGGTCGGACCACTACCCGCTGGTCGTCATCCTGACGCCAAACTGACGTTCGCTCGAGGCCTCAGGCGTCCGCGGCGACCTTCATCGAGACGATCTTGCCGGGCTGGCGCGGCGGCTCGCCCTTCGGCAGGGCGTCGACGTGTTCCATGCCCTCGGTCACCTCGCCCCAGACGGTGTATTGGCCGTCCAGGAAACGGGCGTCGTCGAAGCAGATGAAGAACTGGCTGTTGGCCGAGTTCGGATTGGCGGTTCGCGCCATCGAGCAGACGCCCCGGACGTGGGGCTCCCGGCTGAATTCCGCCGGCAGGTCGGGCTTCTTGGAGCCGCCCATGCCGCTGCCGGTCGGGTCGCCGCCCTGGGCCATGAAGCCCGGGATCACGCGATGGAACACCACGCCGTCATAGAAGCCCTCGCGAGCCAGCGACTTGATCTGCTCCACGTGCTTCGGGGCCAGGTCGGGCCGAAGCTTGATCGTCACGGGGCCGCTTTCCAGCTCCATGACCAGGGTATTTTCAGCGTCCATCACTTCACCTCGACTGGAATATTGACGTCACAGGCCGAGAAGTTCGCCCCGCCGGCCGCGCGGGCCCGGGCGATCTCGGCCTTGAACCATGGGCCGGCCGGGTCGATGACCCGGATCTTCGGCCGTTCCTTCTCAGGAATATCGCTGAGCAGGCGCAGCCGTTCCATCCGATCCTGCGGCTCGGGGACGGGCTCGCCGGCCTTGATCGACGTGACGACCGACTGCCCGGAGATCACCCGGCCCCATGCCGTGTACCGGCGCTCCAGCTTCGGATAGTTGGCGCGCATCAGGAAGAACTGGCTGTTGGCGGAATCCTCGGCCTCGCCCCGCGCAGCGCCGGCGACGCCGGGGCAGTACAGCGCGTACCCCGAGACCTTTCCGTCGCGCGTCATCGGGGCCAGCATGAACGACTGGGTGGCGACCGGAAGCGACTTCACGAAGCCGATCTCGGCCACGCTCTGATCCTGCGCCAGCGTGAAGGGGGTCTGCGGCCCGCGCCGGAACTGGAACTCGGCCTTCACGTCCGGCTTGCTCGACGAGCCGGTGCCGCGGTTCTCCGGATCTCCCGTCTGGGCCATGAAATCGTCGATGACCCGGAAGAACGTCTGGCCGTCGTAGAAGTGCTCGCGCGCCAGCTCGCGGTAGCGCGTCGTGGCCAGCGGCGCCACCTCGGGGACCATCTCGACGATGATCCGGCCCTTGTTGGTGTCGATCACCAGAACGTCGTCGGGATCGGGCGTCCGCCAGTCGGCGGCGGTGGGCGCGCCGGCCGGCACGGGCGCAGGGGCTGCTGACGGCTTCTTCTGGGCGAAGGCGGGGGTCGCCGCCACGGCGGCGGCGATCAGGGCGGTCGCAAGCTTCATGGCGCTCTCGTAGCCGCCGATTGCGGCGGCGGCTAGGCCCGGCCGACCTTGGCCAGCAGGCGTTCCTTGACCGACGGGCTGACGAATTTCGTCACGTCCCCGCCCAGGACCGCGATCTCCTTGACGAGCTTCGAGGCGATCGCCTGGTGCCGCGGGTCGGCCATGAAGAACACCGTCTCGATCTCGCGATCGAGCTGCTGGTTCATGGCGGTCATCTGGAATTCGAACTCGAAGTCCGCCACGGCCCGCAGGCCGCGCACGATCACCTGAGCGCCCATCTCGCGGGCGAAGTGCATGGTCAGGCCCTCGAAGGGCTGGACCACGATTTCGGCCTGATTGCGGAGGGGAGCGACCGCCTCCTCGACGATGGCGACCCGCTCGTCGAGGTCGAACAGCGGGCCCTTGCCAGCGTTGATGGCCACACCGATCACAAGTCGGTCCACCAGCTTGGCCGCACGGCCCATGATGTCCGTGTGCCCATTGTGAATGGGATCGAACGTACCCGGATAGAGGCCGACGCGGGTCATACGCAAAGGGTCCCCCAACACCACCTGTCGCCCTTTCGCCGTGGAAGCGTCATCTGGCAAGCGGAAAACGACCTGCCGCAACGGGACCCCCGGCGTCCGGGGGTCAGGCCTCGCCCTCCGGAGTCGATTCGTCGCCACCCTCGGTCGTGTCGGCGTCGACTTCATCCTCTCCTTGATCGGCCAGGCGCTCCACCGACACCACGTGCTCGTCGGCGCTGGTCCGGAAGATGATGACGCCCGAGGTGTTGCGCCCGACCATGCGGACCTGGCTGACCGGCGTGCGGATGAGTTGGCCCTGGTCGGTGACGAGCAGGATCTGATCGCCTTCGTCCACCGGGAACGAAGCCGCCAGGCGGCCGCCCCGCTTGGTGAGATCCTGGGCCAGGAGGCCCTGACCGCCACGACCGGTGCGCCGGAACTCGTAGGCCGAGGTCCGCTTGCCGTAGCCTTCAGTCGAGACGGTGAGGATCACTTCCTCGGCGGCGCCCAGCTCGGCGATGCGCTCTGGCGACAGGGCGGCCTCGCCCACGGCTTCGTCCTCGTCTTCGGTCCCCGCGGCGTCCTCGACGTCCTCCGCCTCGCCGCTGGCCGCACGGCGCATGGCGTTGGCGTGTTTCACATAGGCCGCGCGCTCGTCGGCAGTGGCGGCCACCGAGCGCAGGATCGCCATCGAGATGACGCTGTCGCCCTCGGCCAGGCGGATGCCGCGGACCCCCGTCGAATCACGGCCGACGAACACCCGAACCTCCTCGGTGGCGAAGCGGATGCAGCGGCCCAGGGCCGTCGTCAGCAGGATGTCGTTCTGCGTGGCGTTGCAGACGCCCACGCCGATGATGGAGTCACCCTCGTCCAGCTTCATGGCGATCTTGCCGTTGCGCTTGATGCCGATGAAGTCGGAGAGCTTGTTCCGGCGGACATTGCCCGACCGCGTCGCGAACATCACGTCGTACTGGTCCCAGGTCGCCTCGTCCTCGGGCAACGGCAGGATCGAGGTGATGCTCTCGCCCGGCTCGATCGGCAGCAGGTTCACCCAGGCCTTGCCGCGCGACGTCGGCGTGCCGACGGGCAGGCGCCAGACCTTGAGCTGGAACGCCTTGCCGCCCGACGAGAAGAACAGCATCGGCGTGTGGGTGTTGGCCGAGAAGACCCGAGTGACGGCGTCCTCTTCCTTCGTCGCCATGCCCGAGCGGCCCTTCCCGCCCCGGTGCTGGGTCCGGTAGATCGCGAGCGGCGTGCGCTTCACATAGCCGCCGTGGGTCACGGTGATGACCATGTCCTCGCGGGCGATGAGATCCTCGTCCTCGACGTCCGCGTCGCCCTCGACGATCTCGGTGCGGCGAGGAACGGCGAACTGGGCCTTCACCTCCTCCAGCTCTTCGCGGACGATGGCCATGACCTTCTCGCGGCTGGCCAGGATCTCCAGGTGGCCGCGGATGGTGTCGGCCAGCTCGCGCGCCTCGCCAAAGATCTCGTCCCGGCCGAGGCCTGTGAGACGCGACAGCGTCAACGCCAGGATCGCACGGGCCTGCTCATCGGTGAGCCGGATCTCCTTGCCATCGACCACGATGGTGCGGGGGTCGGCGATCAGCTCGACCAGCGGCAGCATGTCGCCCGCCGGCCAGTCGCGCGCCACCAGACGCTCGCGAGCCTCGGTCGGGTCCTTGGACGAGCGGATGATGTGGATGAATTCGTCGATGTTGGCCACGGCGATGGCCAGGCCCACCAAGACATGGCCCCGGTCGCGGGCCTTGGAGAGCTCGAACTTCACCCGCCGGACGACCACCTCTTCGCGGAAATCCACGAAGGCGGTGATCATGTCCTTCAGGCCCATCTGCTCGGGCCGGCCGCGGTTCAGCGCCAGCATGTTGACCCCGAACGAGGTCTGCAGCGGCGTGAAGCGGTAGAGCTGGTTCAGCAGCACGTCGGCCGAGGCGTCGCGCTTCATCTCGATGACGATGCGCATGCCCTGGCGGTCGGATTCATCACGCAGGTCGGCGACGCCCTCGACGCGCTTCTCGCGCACCAGCTCGGCGATGCGCTCGACCAGCGCGGCCTTGTTCACCTGGTACGGGATGGCCGTGATGATGATCGCCTCACGATCCTTACGGATCTCCTCGACGTTGGCGATGCCGCGCATGATCACTGAGCCGCGGCCGGTCATCAGCGCCGTCCGCGGGCCCGTGCGGCCCACGATCTGGCCGCCCGTCGGGAAGTCGGGGCCCGGCACGATATCGAGCAGGTCGTCGAGGCCGATATCAGGGTTGTCCACATAGGCCAGGCAGGCGTCGACCACCTCACCAAGGTTGTGCGGTGGGATATTGGTGGCCATACCCACCGCGATGCCGCCGGCGCCGTTCACCAGCAGGTTCGGGATGCGCGAAGGCAGCACCACCGGCTCCTGCTCGGAGCCGTCGTAGTTGTCCTTGAAGTCGACCGTGTCCTTGTCGAGGTCCGCCAGGATCGCCATGGCGGCGCGGGTCATGCGGCTCTCGGTGTAGCGCATGGCCGCGGGCGGGTCGTTGTCGACCGAGCCGAAGTTGCCCTGGCCGTCGATCAGCAGCAGGTTCATCGAGAACGGCTGCGCCAGGCGGACCAAGGTGTCGTAGATCGCGACGTCGCCGTGCGGGTGATACTTACCCATCACGTCACCGACGACGCGGGCAGACTTCACATAGCTCCGGTCAGGGGTGTGCCCCTGCTCGCCCATGGAGAACAGAATCCGCCGGTGCACCGGCTTCAGGCCGTCGCGCACGTCGGGCAGCGCGCGGCTGACGATCACGCTCATGGCGTAATCGAGGTACGAGCGCTTCAGCTCGTCTTCGATCGCGATAGGGGCGATACCCCCGGGCCCGTGCTCGGGAGGGGTCGTGGTGCTGTTGTCGGTCAAGGGAGGGAAACGCCGTTCGAATCGGACTGGTTAGATACGTCCCTCAATTAACACCCTGAACCCGCCTACGCCAAATTCGCGCGTGCACGCACGCGTACGCGCGCGCGGCTGGGGTACGGCCGGGGCCCGTGACGTTTGCCCCGCAAGCCCTTAGGTTCCGCCCCATGGCTTACCTTCCTGGCCAGCCCGTGCCCTGGTTCACGGCTCCGACCGCATCCAGCCCGGCTTTCGTGCTGGACAGCGCGGCCGGACGCTATGTCGTGCTGCTGCTTCTCCCCGAGGAGCCAGCCGCCAGGAGCGAGGCCATTCGGACCCTCGCCACGCATCAGCGGATGTTCGACGACAGTCGGACCACCGCCGTGGTCGTGCTCCGCGACCCCAGCTGGGTCCAGGGCGCGCGAGACATTCGGGGCCTGAGATGGGTCCACGATTCCAGCGGCCGGATCACCGAGCTGTTCGGTCCGGAGCCGCACTGGCTGCTGCTCGATCCGACCCTGCGGGTGATGGCCTCGGCGCCGATCGCGGACGGCGCCGCGCTGCTGGCGCGCCTGCCCACCCTTCCGCCGCCGGCGGAACACGCGGGCGTCCCGATGCACGCGCCCGCCCTGATCGCGCCGAGAGTCTTCGAACCCGAGCTCTGCGAGGAACTGATCCAGCGCCATCAGGCGCAAGGCGGAGCCTTCACCGGCGTCATGCGCGATCAGGGCGACCGCACTGTGGCGGTCATGGATGAGCTGAAGAAGCGCCGGGACATCTGGCTTGAGGACCCCGAACTCCGCGATGCGATCGCCGAACGACTGCATCGCCGCCTCTTTCCCTTCATCAGGCTGGCCCTGGGCTTCGCCGCCACCCGCATCGAGCGCTACCTCGTCAGTTGCTACGACGCGGCCGACGAGGCCGTGTTTCACCCCCACCGCGACAACACCACCCAGGGAACCGCCCACCGCCGTTTTGCCTGCTCGATAAACCTGAACGACGACTTCGACGGCGGCGACCTGCGGTTCGGGGAATACGGGATGAGCACCTACCGCCCACCGGTCGGCGGCGCCGTGGTGTTCTCGTGCGCGATCCTGCACGAAGCGACCCGGGTGACGCGCGGCCGCCGCTACGCCTTCCTGCCTTTCCTCTTCGACGAGGACGGCGCGACCGTGAGGGCTGCCTATGAGGCCCGCGTCGCCGGCCTGGCTCCCGCGGAAGGAACACCCGCATGAGCTCCCGCTGGACCCTCCCGCCGTTCACCATCGGCGAGATCGCCCCCAACTTCATGGCGTCCACCCGGACCAACCCGACCTACCATTTCAACACGGCGGCCGGGCGCTACGTGCTGCTCGCGTTCATGCCGGCCGACCAGGCTCGCCGCGGCGCCGCCCTCGCCGCCTTCCAGCGGATCAGCCCCCAGTTCGACGGCCACCGGCTCGCGGCCTTCTTCGTCACGCCGTCCGCGCCCGGCGAGGACACGCCAGCCGACCGAATCCCGGGCCAGCGTTGGCTGTTCGACGCCGACGGTGAGGTTCGCCGCCGCTATCATCTCGGCGAGGACCAGGGCGCCTGGTTCCTCCTCGACCCCGCGCTCCGTCTGATCACCCAGGCGCCGCTCGACGCGGCCGAAGGACTGTTCGACCAGATCCTCGCGCTGCCGTCCGTGGAAGACTACGCCGGCGTCCCGCTCGTCGCGCCGGTGCTCATCGCGCCGCGGGTTTTCACGGTCGACCTCTGCCAGCGCCTGATCGGCTACTATGACGAGCGCGGCGGCCTGCGATCGGGCGTGATGCGCGATATCGATGGCAAGACGGTCGGCGTGCTGGACCCGATGAAGAGCCGGCGGGACGCAATCATCGAGGATGAATCCCTGCAGAGGGAGGTCGTCGGCGCCATCAGCCGCAATCTCACGCCGATGATCCGGCGGGCCCTGCAATTCCGGGCCACGCGGCTCGAACGCTATCTGGTCGCCCGGTACGCCGCCGACGAAGGGGGATACTTCAAGGCCCATCGCGACAATGAGACGCTCGGCACCGCCCACCGGCGCTTCGCCTGCTCAATCAACCTGAACGACGACTTCGACGGCGGCGACCTGCGGTTTCCCGAGTTCGGCCGGCGCACCTACCGCCCCCCCGTCGGCGGCGCGGTCGTGTTCTGCTGCAGCCTCCAGCATGAGGCCACACCGGTAACCCGGGGTCAGCGGTATGCCTTCCTTCCGTTTCTGCACGATGAGGCGGCGCAGAAGATCCGCGACCAGAACCGGGGCTTCATCGACAACAGCCGCCCGGCCGTCGAGTCGGTGGCCTGAGCCCGCCACCATGCCGCCGGAATCCTGCGCAGAGTCCGCCCCATGACCCGCCTGCCCCCCGCCCTCCTGGCGCTTGCCCTCGCCGCCCCCACGCCGGCCGCGAGCGCGCCGGCGATCAAGCCAGGCTACTGGGAATCCACCAATCGCCTTCTCTCGCCCATCAAACAGAGCAAGACCGAGAAGCGGTGCATCACTCCCGCGGACGTGGACAAGTTCATGGCCGGCCCGTCCAACCGACATTATGCCTGCACCTACCCCACCAAGGTCATTTCCGGCGGCCAGATCCGCCTCAAGGGCACCTGCGTCAGCAAGAAGGGACGCAAGGTGGCGGTGCAGGGTTCGGGCGCCTACACGCCCACCAGCTTCAACCTGACGGCCGAGATCGCCACCGAGTTTCTCGGCCTCGACATCGCGGGGAAGGCCAGCACCGAGGCCCGGCGGATCGCGGACGTCTGCCCGCCGCCCGAGCCGAAGACGGAGGCCGGGAACTGACCACCACGCCTTGACTTGGGACGGCTGACCAGCCTCCCTCCCCTGCGTGACTCAGCCCCGCATCACCTACGCCAGCTACCTGGGCCTGGAGCAGCTGCTCGCCGCCCAGCATCCCACGACCGACCGCCACGACGAGCTGCTGTTCATCGTCATCCACCAGACGAAGGAGCTGTGGCTCAAGGAGATCATCCACGAGGTGCGCCTGGCCAAGGCGCTGGTCCGTTCGGGCGAAGTGGAGCCGGCCTACAAGGCCCTGGCGCGGGTCTCCCGCATCCAGACGATCATGACGCTGTCGTGGGACGTCCTGGCGACCTTGACGCCTGCCGACTACCTCAGCTTCCGCGATGGCCTCGGCAGCAGCTCCGGCTTCCAGTCGTGGCAGTTCCGCACCTTGGAGTACCTGCTGGGCCTGAAGGACGCCTCGTTCCTCGCCTTTCAGGACGAGGGCTCCGAGGCCATGGCGGTCCTGAAGGCCGCCCTCGAAGCGCCTAGCCTCTACGACGACGCCATCCATCGCCTGGCCGCACACGGACTGGCGATCCCGGCCGAGGTCCTGGCGCGCGACGTGTCCCAACCCTATGCGCCGTCGCCCGCCGTCGAGACCGCCTGGCTCGCCGTCTATCGCGACACCGCCCGCTACTGGGAGCTCTACCAGCTCGCCGAGAAGCTGATGGACCTCGACGACGCCCTCCTCACCTGGCGCCACAAGCATATCCTGACGGTCGAGCGGGTCATCGGCGGCAAGCGTGGCACAGGCGGCACCGAAGGGCGGGGCTATCTGCAACGCACGCTCGAAAGACGCTGCTTCCCGGAGCTCTGGTCGCTCAGGACGCAGCTCTGATCCTCAGCTCCCGGCGATCCGGCGCAGCGCCGCGCGGTCGACCACCTCCACCACCCCGTAGCGACGGCGGACAAGCCCCTGCCGCTCGAAGTCGCCCAGATACCCGTTCACGGTCTTGCGGCTGAGGCCCAGCATTTCCGCCAGCGCTTCCTGGCTGAGCTGCAGGGCGCCCGCCTCGGTCCCGCTCAACAGGTCCAGCCGCGCCGCCAATCGCTGCCGGGGCGCCAGGGCGATGGTCTCCGCCGCAAGCTGCAGCAGCCCCCGCAGTTGGAGATACAGCAGCCCCGCGACGGCCTCCCAGATCCTCGGCGTTTCAGTGGCGATACGCCCAAGCGCCCGATCGGACACCTGCAACAGCACGCATTCCGCCTGGCAGATCACCGTCACCAGCCGCGGCCCACCGCCGAACCGCGTCGTCTGACCGATGGCCGCGCCGGGCCCGGCCTGACCGATCAGCACCTCCCGGTCTCCAGGCGCCTTGCAGAGAAGCTGCGCCACGCCGGCGAGCACGACGAGCACTCCGGCTTCATCATCGCCCTCGGCGTGAGCCCACTGGCCCGGCGCCAGACGTACGATCCTGCCGTGCGCGAGAAGCGCCTTAACCAGGTCGGACCGATCGCCTGCGAGCCAAGCCGCGCGTTCGAGATGGTGGCGCGCGAGCGCCCGATCTGCAGCGTCCATCCAAAATCGTAACGAAAGTTACAGTCCCACGTCATCCCCCACGCGATGGTTCGACGAAATGGGAGACGCGCCGATGACGACGACGACGTTGCGGATTCGCCCGCTGGAGGGCTGTGGGGCGATGGTGGAAGGACTGGACGTCCGCCAAGCTTCAGACCAGGACATCAAGGCCCTGCGCGAAGCGATCTTTCATCGCGGCGTCGTATTCCTGCGCGAGCAGACCCTGACCCCGGAAGACCAGATCGCCTTCGCCCGGCGCATCGCCCCGATCGTCGTCAACCGCTACTTCCCGAAGACCGAGAAACACCCCGAAATCGCCAAGGTCGAGAAGTCCGAGACCCAGGTGACGAACATCGGCGGTGGCTGGCACACAGACCACAGCTATGACGCCGCGCCGGCCATGGGCTCGGTCCTTCTTGCCGTCGATACACCGCCCAGCGGCGGCGACACCCTGTTTGCCGATATGTACGCCGCCTACGAGGCTCTCCCACCGTCGACCAGGGCGCGCATCTCGCGCCTACGCGCGCGCCACGCCTCGGCTCACGTCTTCGGCGAGGGCGGCGGATACGCCCGGAGCGACCGGCCGGAACTGTCGGGGCACGCAGAGACGCCGGAGGCGGTGCACCCAGTCGTGATCACCCACCCCGGCAGCGGTCGACAGGCATTGTACGTCAATCCCGCCTTCACCGTGGAAATCGTGGGCGTCCCGCCGGAGGAGAGTCGCGCCCTGCTGCTCGAACTCTACGAGCACGCCGTTCAGCCTCGTTTCGTTCGCCGCTTCCAGTGGCGCCCAGGCTCGATGGCGATCTGGGACAACCGCTGCACCTGGCACAACGCCATGAACGACTATCAGGGCCACCGTCGGCTGATGCACCGCATCACGCTCGACGGCGTCCCCCTCGCGGCTTGATCCTAGAAGGGAATTTCGTCGTCCAGGTTGGCGGAGAAGTCTTCCCGTGGGCCGGAGCCGCCGGCGCGGGGGCCAGACGAGAAACCGCCGCCGCTGGAATAGCCGCCTTCGTCCCGCTCGCCCTCGCCGCCCCGGCCGTCGAGCATGGTGAGTTCGCCGCGGAACTTCTGCAGCACCACTTCGGTGGAAAACTTCTCCTGGCCCGATTGGTCGGTCCACTTCCGGGTCTGGAGGCTGCCCTCGATGTAGACCTTAGAGCCCTTGCGCAGGTAGTTCTCGGCCACCTTCACGAGGTTCTCGTTGAAGATCACCACCCGATGCCACTCGGTCTTTTCCTTGCGCTCGCCGCTCGAGCGGTCGCGCCAGGTTTCGGAGGTGGCGACCCGCAGGTTGGCGACCCGATCGCCAGAGCCCAGCGCGCGGATCTCCGGATCCGCGCCGAGGTTGCCCACCAGTATGACTTTGTTGACGCTGCCCGCCATTTCGATCTCGTGCCTTGGTTTCCGTAGAAGCGGGCCGAACGCCCGGACGCCACGCTAGCGCCGCGCCGATCCGTTAACAAGCATATGTTCTATTTTCGTTCCAGGCCGTCCACAGCTATTGCTGCGGCATGGCGCCTGGAATGGCCAGCCGGCCGTCTCCCGTCCGCACCAGGGCCACATAACGGGGCCCCTCCAGCGAGGTGGACGTGAAGATCCCCTCCTTTTGCAGGAACAGGAAATTGGACTGATAGGCGCCGTAGAGTTCCTGCTGCGTCCCGCCCATCCGGAGGAACTTGATCCGCATCGCCTCAAGGTTGGCGGCGCACTTCTCCAGGCTCTCGGTGGTGACCAGCTTGTTGTATTTCAGCGAACCATCGGCCTGCGGAACCACGTGATAGCAGACACCAGGCTCGCCCGGCGGCGTGGTCTTCTTGGCGCAGGCGCTTAGCGCCAGGGTGACAGCGAGGAGGATGACGGGCTTCAGGGTCATGCCGTCAGCCTAACAGGCTCATTGCACGGGCGGGAGACTGCAATCGGGCGCCTGAGGGGCGATCGGCCGGAAGGTGCGGTTGTCGTCCGAGACCTCCAGACGCCCGGTGACCAGACGCAGGGTCTGCTGGCCGTGGCGGCCATAGCTGGCCTGGCCGGGCTTCTCGCAGCGCCCGGCGAACAGTGTTTGGACACAGGCGTCCAGGTCCATGTCCCCCAGACGCCGCCAGCGGCCGCCTTCATAGCGACGACAGGTGGCGACCGCCCCATCGGGCGCAGGGGCCTCGGCGTCCGTTGCGGGCTCGACGATCTCCGGCTCGGGAGCGGCCTCCACATCGTCTTCCTGCGGCGGCAGTGGAATGAGCATCTGCCCAGCCTCATCGGCCGCAGCGAGCGCGCCGGTCTCGTCGATGCCCACGTCGAGCGCGTCCGTAGCCACGCCGTTCCGCTGGGCGCAGGCGGCGAGACTGAGTTCACCGACGTACCGACCCTGCACGAAGCAGCGCAGCGGCTTGCCGGCCTCGGCCGTCCCGTCCCCCTCGCCGCTGGAGTCGATCACCAGCCCGCCTTCCGATGCGGGCGGCGGCGCCCGGCGGCTACTGTCGCCCGACACCAGCAGCCACGCGATGACCGCGCCCGCGAGCAACGCAACCACGGCGCCGATCGCCACCAGCGGCGGGCCGCGACGCGGTTTGGGCTCGGGCGCGGGGTCTGGGGTCGCCATGGGGCTTGGCTACCGCCCTCGGGGACGGCTTTCAAGCGGCGAGGATCAGCCGCCCAGGCGTGCGAGCGCGGCCTGGTAGTTGGCGATCTGGTTGCTGAGGTAGGCCGGGACGGGGCCGCTGGCCGCCGCCGCCGCCGCCTGGGCCGACCGTGGATTGGCCGCTGCAGCGAGATCCTTGTAGACCTGTCGGACGATACCCATCGCCGAACCGATCTCGGCGAGCGCATGCTTGCGCTCGAGATCGTCCTTCAGGTTGAGGTCGCTGGGCAGCCCCAGGCCGTACAGCATCGACTTGCCGTCGGCGGGCACGGTCTTGCCGTCCGCCATCTTGGTCTTGCGGACGATGCCCTCGGGAATCCCCAGCATTTCCAGGGCGTTCTTGTCCGTCTTGCCCGGCCCGAATTCCAGCGTCACGCGATCCGTGGTCGGCTCGATCCGGAGATAGCGACGCCCTTCAGCCGTGGCGATGGTGACCTTGGCCTGGAAGCCGCTGGCGCGGCGGATCTTCTGGGCCAGGGTGTCCAGGGTCTCGCCCTCGTCGATGGTGATCGTCGAGTTGCGGCCAAGCCCGGTCTTCAGCGTGAACTGGTCGCCGCCGCGGAGGCTGGTCGCCGCCGTGAGGCGCGAGGAATCCGTCATGTCCAGCTCGCCCTTGGGCAGGCCGATGCGGTCCAGAACACTGGCGCCCGTGGTGTCCACCGCGATCGCGGTCGGCGCCGCGCGGCCGTCCTTGCCCGTGAAGCGCCGCGACCAGGCCACGGTTCCGGTCCCGATGTCGAGACGCGCCAGGAAGCCGTCCTTGACGCCGACCTTGTCGGGATAGCCCGGCAGGTCGGTCCCGGCGGAGCCGCCGATCCAGACCTGGCCCCCGCTCACCGCCAGAGAGGTGGCGCTATCGTCCCCTGCCCCGCCGTAGTACGCGACCTGCCCGCCCCCGCTGAGGTCGGCGGACATGCGGGCGGCGAACGCATCGCTGCCGCCGGCGTGGGCGTTGGTGACAGTGAGCCCGTTGAGGCTGGGATTGCCTGCGGTCCCCGCGACGATCAGGTTGCCGCCATCCATCGCCAGGCCGGTGATCTGGCCACCCTGCAGGTCGCCCAGGTCTCGCGTCGAGGTGAGCACCGGCGTTCCGCCCGAGACGTCATAGCGGCGCAGGACGCCCCGGCCGTCCTCATTGCTGGCGACGACGATCGACGTCCCGTCGACGACTAGGCCCGCGGGCTTGTCGGCGCCCGCCGTGCCGAAGCTGGTCGTGAACAGCGTCTGCACCTTGCCGGTCGCGTCGGCCTTGAAGGCCTCGATGTAGCCGTCGGTCCCCCCGATGGCGGAGGTCCCCGGCATCGCCGAGTCCGCGCGGCCCGAGACGTAAACCGTGCCGTCGGCGCCGAACGCCACCTCGCTGGCCTCGTCCCCCTGGCGCGCCCCGCGGCGCTGGGTCCAGAGTTCCTGCCCCTCGGCGTCGAAGAGCGTGACGAAACTATCGGTGTTGGCCGCAAATGCGCCTGTGGAATTGAGCGGGCCGTTCGTCGAACCGGCAAGTTCCCCCTTGACCGAGCCGGCCACCGCAATCTTCCCGTCTGCGCTGAGCGCCAGGCCCAGTCCGCTGGCTTCGTCCGACGCGCCCAGCGTCCGAGCAAAGACCAACTGGCCCGCGGCGTCATATTTCAGCAGGGCGACATCCTGGTCGCCCTTGATCTCCTGACCGGCGACCTTGTCGGTCACGTCGGCCAGCATGTAGATCGACCCGTCGGACCCGACGACCTGCTCTCGGATGGTCTTGACCTCAGGCCCGAGTGTCTTGGCGAACACCCGCCCGTCGACCCAGTTCGCCTCGGCCGTCGGCTGCAGGGGCGACGGGACGTTGGTCGTGTCGGTCTGGAATTTGAGGAACTGCGCAGCCTCGGTGCTGTCCTGGGTCGTGCTCTTGCCGTCGGGATCGGGATTGCCGGCGTTCTGCGCCACGTAGACGGCGCCTGCCGTGGCCGAGGCCGCAAAGCTCAGCGTCTCGCCGGCGGCCACCTTGACCTTCAGGGCCCACTGGTCGGGATTCTTGCCGATCTCGATCGTCTTGCCACCGACCGTGGTCGTCTTTGCCGTGCCTGCGATGCGTTGCGAGGCCACGCGTGCGTCGACGCCCGCGGCCTGAAGTTGTTGATTTATGTAGCTGACAACATTGCCCATCGAGCGGGTCTGGCCGCCCATGCCCGCAAGGTCGATGGGCACATTGACCGTGGAGCCAGACCGCTTGATGGAAATGTCGAACTGAACATTGCCGGTGAAGGCCGGCACGACGTTCTCGCTGGACCCGCTGACCAGCGGCGGGGTGACATACTCGGTCTTGGTCCGCGGCACGCCGACGGTCTTTGCGGAGATCGCGGTCTCGCCCTGGATCATCCGGAACTTGTCGACGTCGAGGTCCGCGACATAGCCCGAAATCTCGCTGAGCCCGCGCGCGAAGGTCTGGCTCAACTTGGTCTGTTCGAGGCTGGTGAGCCCCTTGGCCCCAGCCCGTTCGGCCACGCCCATCAGGGCGCCCAGGCCCTGGTAGAGCGCGAACAGCTTCCTGTAGTCGGCGCTGGCGCCCTTGATATCGAGGACGGTGCCGCCTTCGTTGACGAATTTGCGGCCGGCAAGGGCGGCCTTGACCGCAGCGCTCGTGTCGGCGGCGGACGTTTCCTGGTTCCAGGGCGCCGTCGGCGTGGTTCGCCTCGTGGTCGTCGTGCTTGCGGCCACGGCGCTCCCCGCCGCGCCATAGCGCGACTGGTAGATGCCCAACAGCAGGCTCGAATCGATCGATGTGACCATGCGACCCGGTTCCGCGGAGCACACCTCCGCCATCTCACCTTAGGCGGACATCCCTTACCGCCCGTTAACCCGCGAAAGAAAAAGGGCCCGGTCGCCGCGCGACCGAGCCCTCTTCTACGCCCCAACGGAAAGGAGTTAGCCGCCCTGGAAGAGCTGCAGCACGATCTGTGGCGCGGAGTTGGCGATCGAGAGCGCCTGGGCGCCGAGCTGCTGCTGCACCTGAAGCGCCTGCAGCCTGGCGCTCTCCTTGGCCAGGTCGGCGTCCACCAGGTTTCCGACCCCCGATTCGAGCACGTCGGTCAGTTTGGAGACGAACTCGAGGTGCGCTTCGAGCTGTTTGGCCTGGGAGCCGAGATTGCCGAGCGCCTGGTTCACGTTGCCGATCGAGGCGCTGAGCTGCGCCAGAGCCGCAGACGCGAGGGCCACGGTGCTGATCGACGACGTCGCGGGGATGGTGATGTTGCCGCCGCCCAGCGCCAGGGTCCGGGTCGACAGCGTCAGTCGCGAGGTGGCCTCAGCATTGGCGAGGAACTGGATGTCGCCGCCCGAACCGGTGAGCAGGTTCGCCCCGTCGAACGAGGAATTGGTCACCACCTGGGTGATCTGGCGGAGGATGGCCTTGTAGTCGGAGTCCAGCGCGGTCCGCGACGCCGTGTCGAGCGACGTGTCCATCGCCGCGACCACCTTCTCCTTCAGCTGCACCAGCAGGTCGGAGATGGTTTCACCGGCAGACAGCGAGACTTCGGCGATCGAGTTTGCGCGCTCCAGGCTCATCCGGACGGCGCCGAGCGCGCCGATGTCGGCCCGCTGTCCCTGGGCGATGGCCCAGACCGCCGCGTTGTCCTTGGCGTTGTTGATCTTCAGACCCGTGTTGATCTTGTTCTGAACGTCGCCCAACTCGTTGTTGGTCTTGTTCAGGTTCTGCAGGGCCGTCAGCGCAGCCTTGTTCGTGTGGACGCTGAGGGTCATCACGCTCTCCTAGCGGTGCTCCGGGCGGCGCGACTCGCAACCCGGCGTTACCGTGACCCTAGGAACTCGTGGTGAGCAGATGGTTAACACGCTTAACCATAAGCGCCGCCGCCGGCGCGGCCGGGGCGGTCGGGACAATATGTCCTAGGCGCGCGGGATCGCCGCGCCCTCTTTACTGATCAGGCCTTGGTGCGGATCACCGAACCGGTCTCGTACTCGGCGCCATCCTTCATCCGCAGGACCTCGGCCCTGGGCAGTTGCAGGATGACCTCGCCGGTGAGCCGGTTGATGGTCTTGTAGACGTAGGATCCGCTGGCTTGATCCATTTCTATGACCAGTCGCATTTCGACCTGATCGGGCGCCGGGGGCGCTTCTGGCTTGGGCTTAGGCGCGGGTTCCGACTCACGGCTCTGGGCCGTGGGCAGGCTTGGCGTCTGTAGCTTGGCCGGATCAGGCTGGGGCGCGTTGGCCGCGGCCTTGGTGTCCATCTCTCCTCTCGCCACGCTTCTGCGCAGCGCTCCGGATGAAGCGGAGACGGGCGAGGAAGCTCACAAGAACCCCCTCGCCCGCCGACGCATGTTGCCGTCCGCGGAGCCCGGTCAGGCTCCGCGGCCGCGCGGGCCTTTAACGGAAGAGGCCCAGCAGGATCGAGGACGACTGGTTGGCGATCGAAAGCGCCTGGACGCCCAGCTGCTGCTTGGTCTGCAGCGCCTGGAGCTTTGCGCTTTCCTTCGCCAGGTCGGCGTCGACGAGGTTACCCACCCCGGCGTCGATCGTGTCCTGCAGCTTGCTCACGAAGGTCAGGTGCGAGCCGAGCGCCTTGGCGCCGGTGCCCAGCTTCGACAGCTTGCTCGACACGCCGGCGATCGCGGTGTTGAGCGCGCCGATCGCGGTGCTGGCGTTGGTCTTGGTCGTCAGCGAGCTGCCGACGATCGCCAGCGCCGTCACGGTCAGGTCCTGAGCCGACACGGTGATCACCGACGAAGCGTCGGCGTTCGCCAGCGCCTTCACGTCGACGCCGCCGTTCTTGATCAGGTTCGAACCGTTGAACTCGGCATTGTTCACGGCCTTGGAGATCTGGGCCTTGAGCGAGGTGAATTCGTCGTTGAGGGCCGTACGGCTCGTCGAATCCAGACCCGCGTCAGCCGCCGCGAGGGCCTTCTCCTTCATCTGCAGCAGCAGATCGGAGATGCTTTCACCGGCCGAGATCGCAACTTCCACGGTCGACTGACCGCGCTGCAGCGATTCCTTGACGGAGTTCAGGGCGTTGGACGTCGCGCGCTGGTTCTGGGCGATGGCCCAGACGGCGCCGTTGTCCTTGGCCGAGGCGACCCGCTTACCCGTGTTGATACGCGACTGGGTAGAGGCGAGGTCGGAGTTGGTGGAGTTCAGGTTCTGCAGGGCGATCATAGCCCCGACGTTGGTGTTCACCGAATTCATCGGTTGAGTCCTTCTTCTCAGGATCGACCATCATTCTGAGGGCCGAGGGCGTTTTGCCCGGAGAGAAGGGAGCAAGTTCCGCGCCAGCGGAGGGATCAGCCGGAATGCGTGCATCTAGCTGATTTTATTGCATTATAGAGCTGTTAGGGTTGCCGTCAATCGGCATTTTCTGCCCAGTGGGCGGCCTGGTCGGCAAAAATTGCCCGGTCCGGGCGGCAATATCGTCCCGGCGGGTCAAAAAGGTGCCGCTGGGCGGGCCGAAGCCCGCCCAGCGGTAGCGCGACCTATCGGAACAGACCCAGCAGGATGCCGGACGACTGGTTGGCGATCGAAAGCGCCTGGACCCCGAGCTGCTGCTTCGTCTGCAGCGCCTGGAGTTTCGCACTTTCCTTCGCCAGGTCGGCGTCGACCAAGTTGCCGATACCAGCGTCGACCGTGTCCTGAAGCTTGCTGATGAAGTTCAGGTGCGAGCCGAGCGCCTTGGCGCCGGTGCCCAGCTTCGACAGCTTGCTCGACACATCGGTGATCGCCGCGTTGAGCGCACCGATCGCCGTGCTGGCGTTGGTCTTGGTGGTCAGCGAGTTGCTGACGATCGCCAGGGCAGTGATGGTCAAGTCCTGAGCCGACACGGTGATCACCGACGAGGCGTCGGCGTTCGCCAGCGACTTCACGTCCACGCCCCCAGCCTTGATCAGGTTGGAGCCGTTGAACTCGGCATTGTTCACAGCCTTGGAGATCTGGGCCTTCAGCGACTTGAACTCATCGTCCAGAGCCGTACGGCTCGTCGAATCCAGACCCGCGTCAGCCGCCGCGAGGGCCTTCTCCTTCATCTGCAGCAGCAGATCGGAGATGCTCTCGCCCGCCGAGATCGCCACTTCCACGGTCGATTGACCGCGCTGCAGCGATTCCTTGACGGAGTTCAGGGCGTTGGACGTCGCGCGCTGGTTCTGGGCGATGGCCCAGACGGCGCCGTTGTCCTTGGCCGAGGCGACCCGCTTACCGGTGTTAATCCTGCTCTGGGTGGTGGCCAGCTCCGTGTTGGTGGCGTTGAGGTTCTGCAGGGCGACCATCGCGCCCACGTTGGTGTTAACCGAGTTCATCGGCATGGGTAGTTCCTTCCATTCTGGAATAAGCATCCCGGCTTTTGCCAGGCGGCGGTTCTTCGCCGAGGAACGCCACGCAAGACGCGGGCCAGCGCGGTAACCACGATCTGGGCGTCAAGCACATTGTTTTTGCTTAATATTATGAAGAACGCCGATCATCGACGTTAGCCATTTCCTGCCGCCCGGCAGAACCTGCCGCGACGGCCCCGGCAATGCCCTGCAACTGCCGCCTCGCGCGCAAACAAAAGGGGCCGCGGTCTCCCGCGGCCCCTCGCAACACGTCGTCGGCAGATGGTCAGGCGGCGGCCTGAGCGCCTCCCGACAAGCCCTGCATGATCATACGATTGATCTCGATCAGCGGCTCGATCTCTTCCTGCTTACGGATCACCAGGCTGGTGTGCTTGCCCACCCAGATACTCAGCGAGATGATCGAGGCGCGAAGCGGCGGGGGCAGCCCGTTCTCCGGCTTGCCGCATTCCGAAGCCAGCGTCGACCAGACGCGCCGGTTCCAGTCGAGCGCGTCGGCCCGGCCACCGATGTCGTTGGCGTCGAGCTTCTGCGCCTCCATGAGCGCCCGGGTCACCTGCGCGAACAGGCGGTATTCGAGGTCGCGCGGGCTCTCAGCCCGCGTCGCCGCCTGCTGGTACGCCTGAAGGGACATTCCCCAGCCTTTCGTCTTCGTATTCGATGAGCTTCCGGCACAGCATCAGCGCCTTGTAGTACTCGCGCTCCATGCAATGCTTGGAGATATCCACGCAGTCGGCCAGCACCGAGGGGTTCGCAATGACCCCCATGAACTCGGTGAGCCGACGAACGAATTCCGAATAGTACCGCTCGGCGTTACCGCCATCGAGGTACATCATCATCACAGGGAAATAGATCCGACGCGCCGGCGTCTGGACCTCCGTTTCCTGCATGATGTCCTTTTCCCGCAGGACCGACGCCTTGTTCTGCAGAACCAGCACCGCACGGCGGTCTCCGTTCTGCACAACCGCGCCGTTGAGGACGAATTTC
This sequence comes from Phenylobacterium kunshanense, assembly GCF_003254525.1. GTDB lineage: Bacteria > Pseudomonadota > Alphaproteobacteria > Caulobacterales > Caulobacteraceae > Phenylobacterium > Phenylobacterium kunshanense. The sequence continues at coordinate 85,970 of NZ_QFYS01000001.1, read as the reverse complement.
TCGCCCGGCTTCAGAGACAGTTTGAGCGGCAAGTCCCGTCCCCTCGTTGCGTCGACGCCCGCATGGCGCGATTCGATATCGACATATTCGCGCCGGTCGCGAACGACCGCATCAAGAGGCTTAATGGGCGGCGGTTAACGGCCCCTTGTCGAACATGCCCTGAGCACGGCTGCGGCCGAATAGCGCAGCTTAAGAGCGCATTAAGCATAACACGGGAGGTAGATGTCTCCAGTCTTCAGGAGCCTCAGCATGGCGGCGAACGCCTTCAATAGCGCCTCCTCCCCCCTGGCCCTGCAGGAGGCGGTCGCCACCCCTCCGAAGGGCTCGATGGGTGAAATGGGCGAAGCGGGCGGGAAAGACGCCCTCGCCCGTCTCAATGAAGCGCTCAAGGAACTGAAGGCCGTCGCCGCCGCGCCGCTTCTCAAGAGGGCGATCGACGCTCTCAACCGAGAAGACTTCGTCAATGGAGGCAAGTGGGCGCTCAAGGCCCTGGAGAAGGACGAGCGCAACGGGGTCGGCTGGTATCTTCTGGCCATCGCCCGCGAACGGGCCGGCGATTTCGAGAGCTCGATCAAGGCCTACGAGGCCGCGCTGCAACTTCTCCCCAACCACGCCGATGTGGCCAACGACCTGGGGCGACTCGCCTTCCGGATGGGGATGCCGGTCCAGGCGGAGAAGCTGTTTCGCCACTTCATGGCCCAGTCGCCCGAGAAGGTCGACGGCATCAACAACCTCGCCAGCGCCATTCGCGAGCAAGGGCGGCACGAGGAATCCATCGAGATCCTCAAGGAGGCGCTCGCCCAACACCCCGAGTCGGCCCTGCTCTGGAACACGCTCGGCACGATCATGAACGAGCAGGCTGAGTTGAAGAACGCCGCCCTCTTCTTCGGCGAAGCCTGCAGGCTGGATCCGAAGTTCGCGAAGGCGCGGTACAATCTCAGTCAGGTCAAGATCGCGCTCGGTGATCCGACCGGCGCGCTGGAGGACTGCGACACGGCTCTGAAGCTGCGTGGCTCGACCGCCGACGACCGGGAGATGATGCGGCTCGCCCGGAGCAACTACCTGGTCGCCCTGGGCCGTCTCAAGGAGGGGTGGGACGAATACGAGGCCCGCCTGTCCTCGCAGTTCGCCGATGTCACTCACTTCGCGATCGACCGGCCGCGGTGGAAGCCCGGCATGGACGTCGCGGGCAAGACCTTCCTGGTGGTGGGCGAGCAGGGCCTGGGCGACGAAGTCCTGTTCGCCAACGTCTTGCCCGATCTTCTGGAAAAGCTTGGACCGAACGGAAAGCTGCGGCTGGGCGTGGAGAAGCGCCTGATCCCGCTATTCCAGCGCACCTATCCGGACGCCGACGTCACGCATCACCGGACCATCGCCTATGCGACCCGTCCCTTGCGGAGCCTGCCCGAGGCCGACCTGTCGAATGTCGACCTATGGACGCCGATCGGCAGCCTGCTGCGGGAGTTCCGCCCCTCGGTGGAGGCGTTCCCGGCACGACCGCAGTTCCTCACGGCCGACCCCGAGCGAGTCGCCCACTGGAAAGCGACCCTCGAGCAGGCCGGGCCGGGCCCCAAGGTCGGCCTCCTATGGAAGAGCCTGATCAGCAAGGACGCCCGTCACCGCTACTTCTCGCCCTTCGAGCTCTGGGCCCCGATCCTGCAGACGCCGGGGGTCTCCTTCGTGAACCTGCAATACGGGGACTGCTCGGCGGAGATCGAACTCGCCGAGCGGGAACTGGGCGTGAAGATCTGGCAACCGCCTGAGATCGACCTTCGGCAGGATCTCGACGACGTCGCCGCGCTCTGCTGCGCGACCGACCTCGTGATCGGCTTCTCCAATGCGACATTCAACCTTGGAGCGGCCACGGGCGCCAAGTCCTGGCTGATTTCGAACCCGGGGTCATGGACCCGGCTGGGGCAGCGGGAAAACTACCCGTGGTACCCTCGGGCACGGGTCTTCTCGTCGCCGAGTCTCGACGAATGGGAGCCGGTGATGGGCGAGGTCGCACAACAGCTCGCCGCCTGGGTGGACAGTCCGGAACGTTGATCCCGTCAGCGGGTTTTCCTAACGCAGCCGCGACCATTCCGGCCGCCGCAGTCAGGAGGCCCCGATGTCTGGCGAACCCTTCGAACCCGGCAACACGTTCGACGACCAGGACCAGTCCGAGGCTTTCGACGAAGAGATGACGGTCGGCGCTGATCGTCCGCCCACAACCATCGAAACACGCAGCTTCGAGGATCTGCCCGACGTCGAGGATCTTACCCGTGCCGTGGGCGACCGCGACGACGACGAAGCCCTTGCCCTCGACGCTGCCGAATTCGACGCCGAGTCGGTCGGAGACGCCGATCTCGAGGACGATCATGAACTCGACTACCGGGCCGTGACCGCCGAACGCGAGGACGATCTCGACGGGCTGGGCGCCGAGGAGCCCTGATCAGCCGACGGCGTCGACGCGCGACCGCGACTCGGCGCATCGGTCGGGCGGAGGATGTCCGCCATGACGGTCGCGATCCTGCAGGCGCGGATGAGTTCCACCCGCCTTCCAGGCAAGGTGATGAAGCCGCTGTTGGGTCGCCCGATGATCGAGCGGCAGCTTGAGCGACTGCGGCGCTGCGACACCCTCGACCGCATCATCGTGGCGACGAGCGATGATCCATCCGACGATGTGTTGGCCGACCACCTCCGATCGATCGGCGTGGAGGTGTTCCGCGGCTCCCTGACCGACGTGCTGGATCGCTATGTCGGATGCGCCCGCGCATTCGGCGTCACGGGCCGCATCGTCAGGCTCACGGCCGACTGCCCCCTCGCCGACCCGGTCGTCATCGACGATTGCGTGAGGCTGCACGAGCGTCTCGGCGTCGACTACTGTGCGAACAGCGGCCAGCGGACCTATCCCCACGGGCTGGACGTCGAGGCCTTCACGCTGTCGGCCCTCGAGACCGCCTGGCATGACGCCACGGACCCCTACGACCGCGAGCATGTGACGCCCTACCTCTACAGGAACCCGGACAAGTTCACGGTCGGCCACCTGGTCCAGGAGCCCGACCTCAGCCGCCTGCGGTGGACGGTGGACACCCCAGAGGACTTCGCGTTCGTGGAGAAGGTCTACGAGGCGCTCTATCCGACGAAGCCGGACTTCACCTCCGACGACATCCGCGCCCTCCCCTTCGCCCACTACGGGGCCGAATAGGGACCTCTCAGCCCACCATCGACCAGTCCAGGGCCTGGCCCCGCGACAGCTTCCGGCTCGCCGTCTTCGTCAAGATCTCAGGCAGGTGCTTGGGCGGAAGGCCATGTCCCGGCCGGATGGAGCGCACGTTCGCGGGGGTGAAAGCCTCGCCGGCCGCCACATCGGCCACGACGTACAACGAACGGCGGCAGTCACGGCTCGCCGCCTCCGACGGCACGTCCTCATAGCGCACGCTCCCCATCGCCAGCCACGCCTCCCGGCTCTCCTTCACCAGCCGCTCCAGTTCATGCGGCTCAAGGGAGAAGTCGGAATCGACGCCCCCGTCGGCGCGAGACAGCGTGAAGTGCTTCTCGATGAAGCAGGCGCCCAGGGCCACCGCGGCGATCGACACCGTGACCCCGAGAGTGTGATCCGAAAGGCCCGGCACGACGTCATGCGCCTGCGCCAGGTGCGGCAGGGTCCGCAGGTTCATCTCCTCGGGCGGGGTCGGGTAGCCGCTCGTACAGTGGAGCAGGATAACCCCGCCGTCGCCCGCGGCCTTGGCCGCGCTGACCGCCTCGGTGATTTCCGTGGGCGAGGCCAGGCCCGTCGACATGATGATCGGTTTGCCGGTGCGTGCGCACTGGTCGATCAGCGGGATGTCCACCAGCTCGAACGAGGCGATCTTGAATGCGGGGGCGTCCAGTTCCTGCAGGAACTCCACCGCCGTCGGGTCGAACGGCGAGGAGAAGATGTCGATGCCCATGGACCGCGCATGCTCGAACAGGCGCGGATGCCAGTCCCAGGGCGTGTGCGCCTCCTCGTACAGCTCGTAGAGCCGGCGGCCGTGCCACAGCCCGCCCTGGAGCTGAAACTCCGGACCGTCGTGGTCGATGGTGATGGTGTCGGCCGTATAGGTCTGCAGCTTGACCGCATCGGCCCCCGCGGCCTTTGCGGCGTCGATCAGGGCGAAGGCGCGGCCGATGTCGCCGTTATGATTCCCCGACAGCTCGGCCACGATGTAGGGCGGCTCTTCGGGGCCGATGCGGCGGCCGTTGATGACGACGTGGCGCTGGCTCATGGCGCGGCTCCGAACTCTTGTCGCGCGATCCCGGATCGCGCGTCTCACCCCATCACCGCATGTGGGGATTAAGGGCGCTTTAAGCATACGCCCCGCGACCGGTGACCGGACGTCACACCGCGCCTCGATGGAACCCGCTTGATCTCGACGCTCCGGCCTATAGGCTGCGGCGAGACAAACAAACGTTCGAATGCGGTCCTTCGGGCCGCGTGGGGAGCCTAGATGAGCCAGCGTTTCGAAGGGACCGACAACTACGTCGCCACCGAAGACCTCAAGGTGGCGGTGAACGCCGCCATGGCCCTGGAGCGTCCGCTCCTGATCAAGGGAGAGCCTGGCACCGGCAAGACGGTGCTGGCCTACGAGATCGCCAAGGCCCTCGATGCCGAGCTGATCACCTGGCACATCAAGTCGACCACCAAGGCCCACCAGGGCCTCTACGAGTACGACGCGGTCACCCGCCTGCGCGACAGCCAGCTCGGCGACGAGCGGGTCAAGGACGTGAAGAACTACATCAAGAAGGGCAAGCTCTGGGAGGCCTTCGACGCCCCCAAGCGCCCGGTCCTGCTGATCGACGAGATCGACAAGGCCGACATCGAGTTCCCGAACGACCTCCTGCAAGAGCTCGATCGGATGGAGTTCTACGTCTACGAGACCAATGAGACGATCAAGGCCAAGATCCGCCCGATCGTCATCATCACTTCCAACAACGAGAAGGAGCTGCCCGACGCCTTCCTGCGCCGCTGCTTCTTCCACTACATCCGGTTCCCGGACTCCGAGACGATGCAGTCGATCGTCGACGTGCACTATCCGGGCATCAAGCAGAAGCTGGTCGCGGAGGCGCTGCGCATCTTCTACGACATGCGCAAGGTCCCGGGTCTGAAGAAGAAGCCCTCCACGTCCGAGCTGCTGGACTGGCTGAAACTGTTGATGGTGGAAGACATCGACGGCGACGCGCTCGCCGAGAAGGACCCCACCAAGCTGATCCCGCCGCTGCACGGCGCCCTGCTCAAGAACGAGCAGGATGTGCACCTGTTCGAACGCCTGGCGTTCCTCGCCCGCCGAGAGGGGGCTGCCCGCCCGGGCCAGTAACGGCTCCGCGGTTACGGCGAATTCACTCGCCTTTCGAAGGGGCTCCGCTCAGGTTCTCAGGACCTGGACGGAGCCCTTTTTCATGAAGTCTCACTCGCTGATCGCCGCCTCGACCCTGGCCCTCGCCGCCGCCGCATGCGGTCCGCAGGTCCCGGCCGCGCGCGCCGCGCTGGAGTGCCCGGCGACCCAGGGCGACCTGACCCGGACCTCGGCCGCCGCCGACGGCAAGACCTGCACCTACACCAACAGCGCAGGCGCCGAGGTCACGCTGCAGCTCATTCCGGTGAAGGGCGATGTCGATGCGACCCTGGCGTCCATCGAGAAAGCCCTGCTGGCCGCTCCTGCGGAATCCCCCGCTGCCGCGATAGGCGCAGAGGCGCAGGCGAAGGCCGAGACTCCGGTGAAGGACGCCGCCGCCGCGTCGGTCCGCGCAGCCGAGCAGGCGACCCGGCAGGCGATGCAGGACGCCCGCGGCGCAGGCGCCGAGGTCAGCATCAAAGCCGACTCCAACGGACTGGCCGTCACGACCGACGATGGCGGGACCACGCGGGTCGAACTCCCCGGCGTGCACATCGTCGCCAACGACGCCGACGACTCCGCCAAGGTGAAGATCGGTCCCCTGTCGATCGACGCGGCCGGCGACAGCGCCAAGGTCCACATGCGCCGCGACGTCCGGATGCGCGGCGAACCGCTCCGCCGCAAGAAGCGCGGCTTCCGCGCCCTGTTCATCTATGCCGGCGAGGACCTTCCCAGCGGCTACCGTTTCGTGGGCTACGAGGCCGGTGGCCCGAAGCGGGGCCCGATCACCGTCGCCACGGTGCGATCCAAGACGGAAGGCCCCGACGGCGACGACATCTATCCCGACGTCAAGAAGCTGGTCCGGAAGAACGGCGGGGTCTGATCACCCCGCCTTCTGCACCTCGACCACCTTGTAGGTCAGCGGCCGGCCATCCTCGTCCGTGATGGTCACATACTCGCCCACGGCGAAGATGTGGTCGCCCAGCCGGAAGACCGGCTCGTCGTCGGCCGAATCGCCCTGGTCATAGTCGAAGAACCAGCGCTGGCCCTTGCGCGCCAGGCGGCCATCGACGGCGTCCTCGTCGGGAGCGAACCGGCGCACGGTGCAGGCGTCCTTGGCCTTTGCGTACGCGGCCTCGTCCAGATGCCCGTCGGCAGTCAGCGGCGCCGTCAGCGTATAGCCGCGATGGTCGTCGCCGCCGGCGAACTCAGTTCCGGGGTTACGGGCGAGCCGCATCACGATGCGCGACAGAGCCATGGGGTACCTCCTGGCAGATCAGAAAACTTGGAATCAGTGCGAAAGAAACAGGGACGGGCTGTCCGAGTTCAAGAGGGTCCGGGTGGTGCCCCCGAAAATGAACTCCTGCAAGCGCGGATGCCCGAAGGCCCCGGCCACCAGGATATCGGCCCCTGCGGCCGCCGTCGCGTGCAGGATCGCCGGAGCGGCGTCGCCACCATCCGACAGGAGCTGCACCTCCGCCTTCACGCCGCGGGCGGCGTAATAGCTCTGCAGGCGCGCGGGGTCGAAGGTGCGGGAACTGGCCTTGGGCGCCGCGACGATCACCACGCGCGAGGCTTTCTCCAGCAGCGGCGTCGCCAGTCGCGCCGCGCGCGAGGCCTCCTTGCCGCCATCCCAGGCCACCACCGCCACGCCGCCGACTTTCAGGCCTTCGCGTGCGACCAGAACCGGCCGCTGCTCGTCGGCCACCATCTGCTGAAACGCCTCGGCCAGCGGTCCGCGGCCGCGCGCCGGATCGTTGGTGAACACCACCACGTCCGAAAGTCGGCTCTCGGCCGACAGTCCGGCCCAGACGGGCGTCTGCAGCGCGACGAACTGGGTCTTGGCGTAGCCGGAGCCGGCGGCCGCCTTACGCGCATTGGCCTCGCCCGCGGCTGTCGCCTCCTTAAGCGACTCCAGCGCCGTGGTCTGCACCCCGCCCAGGAAACCCTCGCCCATCCACGGCATGACGTCGGCCACGTCGGCAGGCGTGTAGACGCACGCCAGCTCCGCGCCGAACGGCTCGGCGATCATCGCCGCTGCGGTCACCGCCGCCGCGTCGCCCTGCCCGCCCGAAAGCGGCGCCATGATCCGCGCCCAGCTCATCCGTTCATCCTCATGTCGCCCGATAGTGAACCAGCGGCCCCTGCCCCGGATTGATCTTTGTCACCTCCTGGGTCAGGTCTCCACCTCGACTGTGAAAGGAATGCGTCCGTGAGGAAAGGGCTGCGTCGCACGAAGGCGGAACCGAGGGCCTGGCAGCGCATGCTGTCGGGGCGACGTCTCGACCTTCTCGACCCCTCGCCCATGGACATCGAGATCGAGGACATCGCCCACGGCCTGGCCCGCGTCGCACGCTGGAACGGCCAGACTATCGGCGAGCACGCCTTCTCGGTCGCCCAGCACTCGGTGGTGGTCGAAGAGATCGCCGCCCACATCCGGCCCGACCTGGAGCCGCGCTGGCGCCTGGCCGCCCTGCTGCACGACGCCTCGGAATTCGTGATCGGCGACATGATCAGTCCGTTCAAGGCGGCGCTGGGCATGGACTACAAGCTGTTCGAGGAGCGGCTGGAGACGGCCATCCACGTCCGCTTCGGCCTGCCGGCCAAGACCCCCGCCGACATCAAGAAGCTGATCAAACAGGCCGACCGCGCCTGCGCCTTCTTCGAGGCGACCCAGCTCGCGGGCTTCACCCAGGCTGAGTCCCTCGACTTCTTCGGCGCGCCACCCGCCGGATATGCGCTGAAGATCGAGCCCCAGGCGCCGACCGAGGCCCAGGCCCACTACCTGCGCCGCTTCGAGGTGCTGTCCGAGGCCGCCGGCTACACGCCTCACGCGCAGGCGTTCGACACCGAATGAGCCTGTCCGTCGTCATCGGCCTTTCGGCGGTGGTGGTCGCCATCAAGGACGGCGAGGCCGTGGCGCTGATCGTGCGCCACAAGGGAACCGCCGGCGACCTGGCTGGACTGCCGTTCGGCCCCTTCGACCCCGACGGCCACCGCACGTTCGAACTCGCCCTTCGCGCCTTCGTGACCGAGCAGACGCGCTTCGACCTCGGCTACGTGGAACAGCTCTACACCTTCGGCGACAAGGGCCGCGACGCCCCGCTCGCCGACCTTGGCGGCGGCGACGGCGCCGCGCGGGTCATCTCGGTCGGCTACCTCGCCCTGGCCCCGGCCGCGGTCGACACCCACTTCGCCGGCAGCGAGTGGCGGCCCTGGTCGCGGATATTCCCCTGGGAGGACTGGCGCGCCGGCCGCCCCCCGGCCTTCGACGCGGTCGAGTCGGCCCTCCGCGCCTGGGCCGGCAACGACCCGCAACGGCTGGCGCGCGTACGCTACCTGTTCGCCCTCGACGGCGCGCCCTGGAACGAGGAACGGGTACTGGAGCGGTACGAGTTGCTCTACGAGGCCGGCCTGGCCCCGGAGGCGGCCCGCGACCGCGGCGAGGCCGCGCCGACCCGGACCGACGCGCTGACCGCGGCCCTCGGCGAGCCCATGATCTCGGACCACCGGCGCATCCTGGCCACCGCCCTCGGCCGGCTGCGTGGCAAGCTGAAGTACCGGCCGGTCGTGTTCGAACTGATGCCCGACGCCTTCACCCTCTCCGCCCTGCAGCGGACCGTCGAGGCGATCGCCGGCGTGCCCCTGCACAAGCAGAATTTCCGCCGGGGCCTCGAACGCACCGACCTGGTCGAAGGCCTGGGCCGCCTCGACGCCGACACCGGCGGCCGCCCGGCCGAACTGTTCCGCTTCCGGCGCGAGGTCCTCGGCGCCCGGCCGGTGGGTGGCCTGGCCCTGCCCCTCCTAAGGGACTGAACCCGCCTCAGGAAAGGGCTTCCGCCCCCTGCCCGCCTGCGCCCGCATCCAGTGCGTTTGCGCCGACGCCCGCCGAAACGTTCGCGCGCGCCTTCAGCGTGGCGCTGGTCTCCCGGCTGCCATCATGGCTCCAGCCGGGAGGACCGAAGACGTACCCCAGCGCATGTCGGGGATGCTTCAGCACGTCCGCGCCCATGGCGATCCACTCGTGGAAGGCCACGCGCAGGATGTTGAAGGTGCCGAGGTTCTTCACCACGCCATACTTGCACGGGACGTCGTCCAGCTCGGGCTGGAAGGTGCCGAACAGCTTGTCCCACACGATCAGGATGCCGGCGTAGTTGCGATCCAGGTACACGGCGTTCCGCGCATGGTGCACCCGGTGATGCGAGGGCGTGTTGAACACCGCCTCGAACCAGCGCGGCATCCGCCCGATCACCTCGGTATGAATCCAGTACTGATAGACGAGGCTGATCCCCTTCTGCGTCGCGATCATCGCCGGCGGAAAGCCGAGAAAGGCCAGAGCCAGCCACAGAGACCAGGTGCCGGCGATGCCGCCGGTCCATGTCTGCCGCAGGGCCGTGGAGAGGTTGTAGTGCTGGCTCGTATGGTGGTTCACGTGCGCCGCCCACCAGAACCGCCGCTCATGGCTGATCCGGTGGAACCAGTAGTAGACGAGATCCTCCAGCACGAAGATCGCCGCCCAGGCCCATACGGCGGTCATGGGAATGTCGAACAGCCGGTGCTGGTAGACCCAGACGGTGGACGCCGCGACGACGCCGGCCGTGAACACGCCCGACATGGTGGAGCCCAGCCCCATGACCAGCGACACGGCGGTGTCGCGGGGTTCGTAGTTCGCCCGGGCCTTGCCGAGCCGCGCGGCCACGATCTCCAGGATGATCGTGATGATGAACAGCGGCGTCGCGAGCGTAACGGGATCCAGCTTCATCAGGCGGCCAGGTTCTTGGGCGGCCAGGACGGCAGCGAGAGGGTCGCGCGCGGGGCGGCGATGTCGGCGAGGTCCACGGACAGGCGGCCGTCCCGGAAGCTGGAGGAAACGGCCTGCGCCCAGGGGATCTGGCGCGCCACGAAACCGTCGCCGAACCGGCAGATGACGAGCGCCATGCCGCCAGAGCGGGCCAGGGCGCCCGCACCGTCGGAGGCGATCCACACCGCATCCACCGACCGCCCCGGAAACTCCTCGGCCAGCAGGGCGCGCGCCCGCGCGTCGTCCAGTGGGCCGACCGGCCGCGCGATTTTCGCCCAGGCCGCCAGCGCGATGAGCGCCGCCACGGCCGCCGCCGACAGGGCGAACTGGATGAGGGCCTCGTCGCCCATGACGCTTCTCCCGCCGCGTTTTCTTTCAGCGTGGTCCGCGCCAGATACCGGGTCAAGGAAAAGGCCGCCGTTGCGACAACGGCGGCCTCTCCATCTGGCGATCGAAGTCCCTTAGGACGTCAGCCCCTTAGAAGCGGCGGGAATAGCCCACGGTCCAGACGTTGGCGTCCGGCGCGCCGTTACCGAACTCCTTGCGGGTGTAGTCGACGCGCACGCCGTTCATGCCGTCGAAGTGGTGCTGGGCGCCCACGCCGAAGTTGAACGATTCTTCGGAATCGGACGCCGAAACGCCGGCCGCCTTGGCGCGGATCTTCGACGTGCCGTAGCCGATGCGGGCGATCAGGTCGGTGTTCGGCGCGATCGGGGCGAAGCCCACGAGGTAGGCGTCCGCCGAGTGCTTCAGCTTGTAAGAGACGTCGACGCCCGCGACCGTGTCCTTGTCGCTCTTGAGGCCCGTGGCCAGTTCGCCCTCGACGCCGATCCAGTCGTTGAAGCGGTAGCCGAGGCGGCCGCCGATGACCTTCGGGTCGATATTGTCGGCGTCCACGGCGCCGGCGTGCAGGTTCACATAGGCGCCCGTGTTGGTCGGGGCCGTATCCTGGGCCATGGCGGCGGCGGGGACGACGGTGGCGATCGCGGCCAGCGAGGCCGCGGCGATGAGAGCGTTTTTCATTTTGGGGAGGTGACTCCGTACTCTGCTGAACAGCCCGCCCAGCCCGGTCGATGTCGCCTCCAAACGCGACCGGGCCCGGTCGGTTCTGTGGCCAAGAAGTGTTCGTTCGGTATCTGTGGCCCTGCGGCCACAATGGCCGCTGACGCCCCCGCCGGACGTGCTATCAGTCCCGCCTCTTATTTCGCGGAGATGACAGATGACGGGAGCGGTGATCGCGGCGACGGGGCTCTATACGCCGCCGAACAGCCTCTCCAACGCCGAGCTGGTCGAGACCTTCAACGCCTATGTTGAACGGTTCAACGCCGCCAACGCCGACTCGATCGCGAAGGGCGAGCTCCAGGCGCTGACCCCCTCCTCCGCGGAATTCATCGAGAAGGCCTCGGGGATCAAATCGCGCTTCGTCATCGACAAGACCGGTCTGGTCGACCCCGAGCGGATGACGCCCAACATCCCGGAGCGGCCCAACGACCAGATCTCGGTGCTGGCCGAGATCGCCGTCGAGGCGGCGAAGCAGGCGATCGCCCGCTGGGGCAAGGATGTCAGCCAGATCGACGCGGTGATCTGCGCCGCCTCCAACATGCAGCGCGCCTATCCCGCCATGGCGATCGAGGTGCAGCAGGCGCTGGGGATCGACGGCTTCGCCTTTGACATGAACGTGGCCTGCTCGTCCGCCACCTTCGGGATCAAGACCGCCGCCGACTTCGTGACCTCCGGCTCGGCCCGGGCGGTGCTGATGGTCAATCCGGAGATCTGCTCGGGCCACCTGAACTTCCGCGACCGGGACAGCCACTTCATCTTCGGCGACGTGGCCACCGCCGTGATCGTGGAGCGGACCGAAGACGCCGACGGCGGCTGGGAGATCCTAGGCACACGCCTCAAGACCCAGTTCTCGAACAACATCCGCAACAACTTCGGCTTCCTGAACCGCTGCGCTCCCGAAGGGATCGGCCAGCCTGACAAGCTGTTCGTGCAGGAGGGCCGCAAGGTCTTCCGCGAAGTGGTGCCGATGGTCTCGGAGATGATCGTCGAGCATGCGGGCGAACTGGGCATCGACCCGACGGGCCTTAAGCGCATGTGGCTGCACCAGGCCAACATCAACATGAACGAGATGATCGGCCGCCGCGTCCTGGGCCGCGATCCGGCGCCGGGCGAGAACGTCATCATCCTCGACGAGTACGCGAACACCTCGTCGGCGGGCTCGATCATCGCCTTCCACAAAGCCAACGACGACTTCCAGGCGGGCGAAACTGGCCTGATCTGCTCATTCGGCGCGGGCTACTCCGCCGGCACGGTGTTCGTCCGCAAGCGCTGAGGCTAGGCTCTTCCACAAGTGGAGAGTCTCCGATGAAACGCGTTCTGTTCGCCGCCGCAGCCCTGGCCGTCGCCCTGGGCGGTCCCGGCCAGGCTCAGCCTGCCGCCTACGACCTGCTGATCCGGGACGGCGAGATCTACGACGGCTCGGGCGGTCTGGCTCTGAAGGGCGACGTCGGGATCAAGGGCGAGCGGATCGTCTGCGTGGGCTCTTGCCCTGCGGGTGCGGCCGCGAAGACTGTGAACGCCACGGGCAAGGCCATCTCGCCTGGCTTCATCAACATGCTGTCCTGGTCCACCGAGAGCCTGATCGAGGACGGTCGCGGCCAGTCCGAGCTGCGCCAGGGGGTGACGCTGCAGGTCATGGGCGAAGGCAGCTCCATGGGCCCGATGTCGCCGCGGATGAAGCAGACGGAGACGCAGCGCCAAGGCGATATCAAGTATCCGATCACCTGGACCACCCTGGACGAATACCTGCGCTTCCTCGAGGAGAAGGGCGTCTCGGTGAACGTCGCCTCATTCATCGGCTCGGCCACCGTCCGCGAGAACGTCCTGGGCGAAGGCGACGTCGATCCCACGCCGGCCCAGCTCGCCGAGATGCGGGCGCTCGTCGTGAAGGCGATGGAAGACGGCGCTCTGGGCGTCGGTTCGTCTCTGATCTATGCCCCTGGGACCTTCGCGGAGACCGACGAGCTGGCGGCCCTGGTCGGCGAGGCCGGCCGTTGCGGCGGCATCTACATCAGTCACATTCGTTCGGAAGGCAGCCGCCTGATTGAGGCGATCGACGAGCTGATCGAGATCTCCCGCCGTTCGGGCGCGCCGGCCGAGATCTACCACCTCAAGGCCTCGGGCAAGGAGAACTGGGGCAAGCTGGACGCCGCCCTCGCCCGCATCGAGGCCGCCCGCGCCTCAGGCCTGCGGATCACCGCCGACATGTACACCTATCCCGCCAGCTCCACCGGCCTGGACGCGGCTATGCCGACCTGGGTCCAGGCGGGAGGTGTCGAACAGTGGATCACCCGTCTGAAGGACCCGGCCACGCGCGCCAAGGTCATCGGCGAGATGCGCTCGGGCACGCCCACGTTCGAGAACCTCCAGCGCGGCGCCGGCGCCGAGGGCACGCTGCTGGTCGGATTCAAGAACCCGAAGCTCAAGCCCCTCACCGGCAAGACCCTGGCCGAGGTCGCCAAGGACCGCGGCGTCAGCCCAGAGGACGCCGCCATCGACCTCGTGATCGAGGACGGCAGCCGCGTGCAGGTGGTCTACTTCTCGATGCTGGAGGCCAATGTCGCCCGCCAGGTCGCCCTGCCCTGGATGAGCTTCGGCTCGGATGCCGCCAGCCAGGCGCCGGAGCCGCCCTTCACCCTCTCGTCCACCCACCCGCGCGCCTACGGCAATTTCGCGCGCCTGCTGGCCAAGTACGTGCGCGAGGAAAAGCGGCTGACGCTCGCCGAAGCCGTGCGAAAGCTCTCGGCCCTGCCGGCGCATAACCTCGGCCTGCGCGACCGCGGCCTGCTGAAGGCGGGCTACTACGCGGATGCGGTGGTGTTCGATCCCGCCACGATCCAGGACCACGCCACCTTCGAGAAGCCGCACCAGTTCGCCACCGGCGTCAGCGAGGTGGTGGTCAACGGCCAACTCGCCCTGGCGAACGGCGAGCCCACGGCCGCCCGCCCCGGCCAGGTGGTGCGCGGCCGCGGCTGGACGGGCTGGAAGGACGGCGGCTGCCGGACCTCGGCGAAGGACTGGAGCTGGTAGGCCCTACCGGTCCTTCTCGCGCTCGCCGATCGCGGCCTGCGCCGCCGCCAGGCGGGCGATCGGCACGCGGTAGGGCGAGCAGCTCACGTAATCCAGGCCGACGCTCTCGCAGAACTGGATCGAGGCCGGGTCGCCCCCGTGCTCGCCGCAGATGCCGAGCTTGACGTTCGGGCGCGCGGCCCGGCCGCGCTCGGCGGCGATCTTGATCAGGTCGCCGACGCCGTCCTGGTCGAGGCTGACGAATGGGTCTTTCTCGAAGATGCCCTTCTCGATGTAGGCGTTCAGGAACCGACCCGAGTCGTCGCGGCTGATGCCGAAGGTGGTCTGGGTCAGGTCGTTGGTGCCGAACGAGAAGAATTCGGCGTGCTCGGCCAGGTCGCCGGCGCGGATCGCGGCGCGGGGCAGCTCGACCATGGTCCCGACCATGTATTCGATCGTGACGCCCTTCTCGGCGATCACTTCCTTGGCGGTGCGGTCGGTGAGCGTGCGAAGGAATCGCATCTCCTCGCCCTTGGCCACCAGCGGGTGCATGATCTCGGGGATCGGCGCCGGGCGGCCGGAGGCGACGATTTCGCAGGCCGCCTCGATGATGGCGCGGACCTGCATCTCGTAGATCTCGGGGTACGAGACACCCAGGCGGCAGCCGCGGTGGCCGAGCATCGGGTTCACCTCGTGCAGCTCCTGCGCCCGGCGCAGCAGCTTGGCGGCGTCCAGGCCCGTGGCCTCGGCGACGGCCTGCACGTCCTCTTCCGTGTGCGGCAGGAACTCGTGCAGCGGCGGGTCGAGCAGTCGGATGGTGACCGGCAGCCCTTCCATGATCTTGAACAGCTCGACGAAGTCCTGGCGCTGCATCGGCAGGATCTTGCCCAGCGCCGCCTTCCGGCCGGCGACGTCGTCGGCGAGGATCATCTCGCGCACGGCGGCGATCCGCGCCGGGTCGAAGAACATGTGCTCGGTGCGGCAGAGGCCGATGCCTTCGGCGCCGAACTGGCGAGCCGTCTGGGCGTCGAGCGCGGTCTCGGCGTTGGCGCGGACCTTCAGGCGGCGGACCTCGTCGGCCCAGGCCATCAGGTTGGCGAAGTCGCCCGACAGCTCGGGCTCGACCATCTTCACCGCGCCCTTCAGCACCTCGCCGGTCGAACCGTCGATGGTGATGATGTCGTAGGCCCGGATCGTCTGGCCGCGGGCGTGGAACTCCTGCGCGCGGTTGTCGATATGGATCTCGCCTGCGCCCGAGACGCAGGGACGGCCCATGCCGCGCGCCACCACGGCCGCGTGGCTGGTCATGCCGCCGCGGGCGGTGACGATGCCTCGCGCCGCATCCATGCCACGGATGTCCTCGGGACTCGTCTCCTCGCGGACCAGGATCACAGCCTCGCCGGCGTTGCCCAGCTTCTCGGCTTCCTCGGCGGTGAAGACCACCTTGCCGGTGGCCGCGCCGGGACTGGCGGGCAGGCCGGTGGCGACCACGTCGCGCGGGCTGGCTGGATCGATGGTCGGGTGCAGCAGCTGGTCGAGCGAGGCGGGCTCGACGCGCATCACCGCCTCGGCCTTGTCGATCAGGCCCTCGCTGGCCAGGTCCACCGCAACCTTCAGCGCCGCCTTGGCGGTGCGCTTCCCGTTGCGGGTCTGCAGCATGTAGAGCTGGCCCTGCTCCACCGTGAACTCGATGTCCTGCATGTCGCGGTAGTGCTTCTCCAGCTTCTCCACGACCCCCTTGAACTGGGCGAACACCTCCGGCATCGCCTCTTCCATCGAGGGGTTCACATCGCCCATCTCCTCGCGCGCCACCTTGGTCAGCGGCTGCGGCGTGCGGATGCCGGCGACGACGTCCTCGCCCTGGGCGTTGATCAGGAACTCTCCGTACAGGCGGTTGTCGCCGGTGGAGGGATTGCGGGTGAAGGCGACGCCGGTGGCCGACTTGTCGCCCATGTTGCCGAACACCATCGACTGGATGTTCACCGCTGTGCCCCAGCTCTCAGGGATGTCGTGCATGCGGCGGTAGAACTTGGCCCGGTCGTTCATCCAGCTGGCGAACACGGCGCCGACGGCGCCCCAGAGCTGTTCGTTCGGATCCTGCGGGAACGGCTCGCCCCGCTCATCCTCGACGGCGCGCTTGTAGTCGGCGACGACCGCTTCCCAGTCCTCGGCAGAGAGGCCCGTGTCGACGTGTATGTCGAGGCGGTCCTTATGGTCGTCGAGGATCTCCTCGAACATGTGGTGATCCAGGTCGAGGACCACGTTCGAATACATCTGGATGAAGCGGCGGTAGCTGTCGAAGGCGAAGCGGCGGTCGCCCGACAGCTTGGCCAGGCCCTCCACCGTCTGGTCGTTCAGGCCCAGATTCAGGACCGTGTCCATCATCCCCGGCATCGAGGCGCGGGCGCCCGAGCGGACCGAGACCAGCAGCGGGTTTGACGGATCGCCGAACCGCTTGCCGGTGATCTCCTCAACCTTCTTCAGGCCGGCGGCGACCTGGTCCTTGAGCTCGGCCGGATAGCTGCGCTCGTTGGCGTAATAGTGGACGCAGGCCTCGGTCGTAATGGTGAAGCCCGGCGGCACCGGGAGGCCCAGCGAAGACATCTCGGCGAGGTTGGCGCCCTTGCCGCCGAGCAGGTTCTTCATGGAGGCGTCGCCGTCGGCCGAGCCGCCGCCGAAGGCATAGACCCAACGCGTCTTCACCATCGTATCGGCCATTTGCAGTCGTTCCCTACTAGCCAGTCACCTGCGAGAAGTCCGCCACCTGACCCATCAGGTCGCGCACGTTCGCCAGAAGCCGCAGGCGGTTCTCCCGCTCGGCCTCTACATCGGAATTCACTAACACCTTGTCGAAAAACGCATCGACCGGCCCACGTAGCGCCGCGAGGGCCTGCATCGCGCCGACGAAGTCCTCGTTGCCGAGGGCCGCGGAGAGCGACGCGCCGGCGGCGTCGCGGGCGGCGATCAGCGCCGCTTCTTCCGCCGGCTGGCCGGTCATGGCCGCGGCTACGCCCGTCGGCAGCGGGCCCTTCTTCTCCTCGGCCCGCAGGATGTTCACGGCGCGCTTGTAGCCGGCCAGCAGGTTGGCGCCGTCGTCGGTAGCCAGGAATTCTCCCAGCGCCTGCACCCGCGCCACGATCCGCACGAGGTCGTCGTCGCCCAGGGCGAAGGCGGCGTCCACGAGATCGTGCCGCTGTCCCTCATCGCGGAGTTGGACCTTCAGGCGATCGGCGAAGAAAGCGAGCAGGTCGTCAGAGCCGAACTGCTTCAGCGGCAGGCGCGTGCGCGTCGACAGGACGATCCGGATGACGCCGAGGGCCGCGCGGCGCAGGGCGAACGGATCGCGCGAGCCGGTAGGCTTCTCGCCGATGCCGAAGAAGCTGACCAGGGTGTCGAGCTTGTCGGCCAGGGCCACCGTCGCGGCGACCGACTGGACCGGCACGTCGTCGTTCGGTCCCTGCGGTTTGTAGTGGTGGCGGATGGCGTCCACGACCTCGGGATCCAGCCCCTCGGCCTCGGCGTAGTAGCCGCCCATGATCCCCTGCAGCTCGGGGAACTCGCCCACCACGCCCGAGACGAGATCGGCCTTGCAGAGGCTGGCCGCCTCGGCAGCCTTGGAGCGGGTCGCGTCGTCGTCGCGCACGAACGGCGCGATGGCCTCGGCCATCGACACGATCCGCTGCACGCGGTCGTACATCGAGCCGAGCTTGGCGTGGAAGGTCACACCCTTCAGCTTCTCGAGGCGGTCCTCCAGGCGGACCTTGCGGTCTTCGTTCCAGAAGAACCGGGCGTCGGACAGGCGCGCCGACAGCACCTTGGCGTTGCCGGTGGCGATGGTCCGGCCGCCATCCTTGGCCGCGATGTTGGCGATCGTCACGAAGTGCGGCGCGAGCTTTCCGGTCGCCGGGTTTCGGACGGCGAAATAGCGCTGGTGAACCCGCATCGAGGTGCGGATCACTTCCGGCGGCAGGTCCAGGAAGGCTGGGTCCATGTCACCCAGCACGGGAACCGGCCACTCGACCAGGCCGGCCACCTCGTCCAGCAGACCCGCGTCATCGACCAGTTCCAGGTTGCGCGCGAAGCAGAGCGTGCGCGCCTCCTCCAGGATCTTCGCCTTGCGCTCCTCGGGATCGAGCACGACGTGATGCTTCTGAAGCTTCTCGGCGTAGTCGTCGAAGTCCTTCACCCGGAACGGCTGGGCCGAGCCCATGAACCGGTGGCCCTGAGTGACGTCGCCGCTCGGGATGCCCTCGATTTGGAAGGGCACGATCTCGCCGTCGAAGACGCAGACGATGCGACGCAGGGGCCGCACCCAGCGCAGCTTCGAAACGCCTGACACCATCGACTTTGGCCAGGGGAAGTCGCGGACGATCCCCTGCACCATCTCGGCGACGATCTCGGCCGTGGCCCGGCCATGCCGGTGCACCGTGGCGAACCAGACCCCGTCCTTCTCGACGAGCTGATCCTTCGACAAGCCCGTCTTGCGCAGGAAGCCTTCCAGGGCCTGGTCGGGCGCACTGGTCTTGGGGCCCTTGAGCTCCTCGTGACGGTCCGGCTGGCGCTCGGGCAAGCCTTCGGCGACCAGCGTCAGGCGCCGCGCGCCGCCGAACGTCTTCAGCGCCTCGGGCAGCAGGCCCTCGGCCAGGAGGCGCTCCCGGGCCATGCGTTCCAGATCGCGCGCGGCGTTCGCCTGCATACGCGCCGGAATCTCTTCGGAGAGCAGTTCGAGTAGAAGCTGGGGCATCAGGCGTCGGTTTCGAGCGGGTTCGGTGAAAGGACAGCTTCGATCTGCCGTCGTGTGCGGGGGTCTGCCCGATCAAGCATGGCGCGCTGCGTGAACGCCCCATACTGGCGCCCTGCTTTGAAGTAGGCCCAATCCGAAACCCGATCGGGCTCAACTTGAATCTCGTCGCCGATGTTCACGTCCACAAGGTCGACGGGCTGGTTGCCCAGTCGGCCGACAATCCGGCCGTTCTGGCGGCCCGAGACCCTCAGCCAGACGTGCTCGATCGCACCATTGGGAGTCGTAAGGCCTGCCTTCAGCTGGAACTCATCGGCCTCGCCGGCGTCGAACTTCGTCCAGAACACGTCCAGCGTCGCCCTCGCTTGGTCGATGGCGGCGTTCATCGCTTGGTCGACAGCCTCCACCACTACAAGTTCATCGAGCGGGGACCGGTCTTTGAACAGGTCGGCAATTCGCCGGAACATCACGCGTTCCCACCCTGGCTGGCCACCCAGGCCTCGGCGCACATCTTACAGAGGTCGCGGATGCGGCCGATGTAGCTCTGGCGCTCGGCCACGGCGATCGCGCCGCGGGCGTCCATGATGTTGAACAGGTGGCTGGCCTTCAGCACATGATCGTAGGCCGGCAAGGCCAGCGGCTGGCCCTGCCGTCCGCGCGCGGCGAGGATCCGCGGCACCTCGCGCTCCATGTCCGCGAACTGGCGCTTGCAGGTCTCGACGTCGGCGGTCTCGAGCTCGAAGGCCGAGAACTGCTGCTCGTTGGCGAGGTAGATGTCGCCGTAGGTGAACTCGTCGTTGAACTGCAGGTCGTAGACGTTCTCTTTGTTCTGCAGATACAGCGACAGGCGTTCGAGGCCGATGGTCAGCTCGCCGGCCACCGGGAACACGTCCAGGCCGCCCACCTGCTGGAAGTAGGTGTACTGGGTGATCTCCATGCCGTCGCACCAGACCTCCCAGCCGAGGCCCCAGGCGCCAACCGTGGGGTTCTCCCAGTCATCCTCGACGAAGCGGATGTCGTGCAGACCCGGGTCAATGCCGATCGCCTCAAGGCAGCCGAGGTACAGCTCCTGAAGGTTCTCCGGGTTCGGCTTCAGGATCACCTGGTACTGGTGATGCTGGTGAAGGCGGTTGGGGTTCTCGCCATAGCGGCCATCCGCCGGCCGGCGCGAAGGCTGCACATAGGCCACCTTCCACGGCTTCGGCCCCAGCGTGCGCAGCACCGTCATGGGCGACAGCGTCCCCGCGCCGATCTCGACGTCGTACGGCTGCAGGATGGCGCAGCCCTGCCGGCTCCAATAGTCGTGGAGCTTCAGGATCAGGCCCTGAAACGAGAGCGGCTTGTCGTGCATCGGATGGATTTGTTCGCAGGCGCAAAAAAGTCGGCGGACCATAGGGCCCGCCGACCTTCGCTTCAACGCTCAAAGAGCGCGAATTTTCAGCACGTCAGTTGCCGCGCGCGGCGGTCCTCTTGCCGGCTCGCGAGAGCGGTTGCCCGTACTTGGCGCGGTTTTCCGCGGTGTCGGGCACCGGTCCGTTGGTGACCATGGTGGTGGTGTAGGTGGCCGCGGGCGCCGTCGTGCTGGCGTCGGCCGCGACCGTGGCGTCACCGGTGGACGGAACAGGAGGATTGACCGCAGCCGACTGCGCTGGCGCCGCCGCCGCGGACGACGCCGAGCCAACCGGCACGACGACCTTCTCCTGATACTGCTTGTCGTCCGACGGCGCGTGGGCGCCGTTCCAGTCGCCTGTCACCGACCCGGGGGTCGGCCCCTTGGGCATGTCGTTCTTGGTCTGCGCGACGGCCGCGCCGCCCATAAGGGCGATAGCAGCCGTCGCGGTCATCAGGTGAGTGAGCTTCATCGTCAGGACTCCTTCGATCGCGCGAAAACGGCCCGATCTCGATGTGCTGACGCAGTACGGCTCAGGCGGGCGGTTGGTTCCGCCTCGCCCTCCAGTTTCAGTTGGCGGTGGGTGCGTCGGCCGCGGCGGTCGGAGCCGGCGCGCCCTGGCCCGCCACGAGCGGCTTGTCGACGATGTGCAGCACGCCGTTCACGGTCTTGATGTCGGCCTGGGCGATCGTCGCGCCATCGGCCTTCAGCACATCCTCGCTGCCGTCGAGCAGAACCTTGTCGCCGGCGACGGTCGGCCACTCGCCGCGCGCGCCCTTGATCTTCGTGGAGTCCACCGGGGCGTTGATCAGATGATGCAGGAGGAACTTCTGCATCGCGGCCTTGTCGGACTTCAGCTTAGCCAGGTCTTCGGCCGGCATGGCGGCGAAGGCTGCGTCGGAGGGCGCGAACACGGTCAACGCCTTCTGGCCCTTCACGAGGCCGGAGAGATTCGTGGAGTCGAGGCCCGCGACGAAGGTCGTGAATCCGCCGTTGAGCTTCAGGGTGTCGATCATGTCGCCCTGGACCGTGACGGCGGCGGCCGCCGGAGCGGCGTCTTGCGCCTGGGCGGCGAACGGAGCCGAAGCCAGAGCGGCGACGGCGGCGGCGGCGAGAAGGAAGCGGGTCGGCGACATCAGGAATCCTTGGAATGGCGATCAGCCGCTGCACTGCGGCGTCATGAAAACTATAGGCCTTGATGGCGCCGGATTTACGACCACAGGCGGGGGCGTCAAGCGTGTCCAAACGCCGCCCGGGCTCCATATCTGCCCATTTTCGCGGCGCCCGCACATCGCAGCGCCCAACAATTCGGCGCCTACTCCCTTCTTCACCGAACGGTTACGGCAGCGGTCAGCCCCCCGCCCTCCCCCGACTTAGCGTCGAGCCGATCGTCGCTCGGGGATCTTCGTCTGCGGCGGTCATCGAACGAACGAGAGGGGTTGGCCCGCCCACAGGGCCGGACGCGGGAGCGAGCGGATGAAACTCATCATGGCGATCGTCAAACCGTTCAAGCTGGACGACGTGCGCGAAGCGCTCGTGTCGGCCGGCGTGGAGGGTCTGACGGTCTCGGAGGTCAAGGGGTACGGCCGGCAGAAGGGCCAGACCGAGATCTACCGGGGCGCGGAATACCAGATCAATTTCCTGCCGAAGGTGAAGCTTGAAGCGGTCGTGGACGACGCGGCGGCGGGCAAGGCGGTGGAAGCCATCAAGGCTGCGGCCGCGACCGGCAAGATCGGCGACGGGAAGATCTTCGTGCTCGACGTCTCGGAAGCGGTGCGCATCCGGACGGGCGAGACCGGGGCGGCGGCGCTCTAAGGGGACAAGGGGATATGCTTATGAACTTCTTTGGAAAGAAGCGGCTGGCGGGGCTGATGCTCGCCGCCGCGATGGCTGGGGCGCCATTGGCGTCGACAGCCTTCGCCCAGGAGGCGGCCCCGGCCGCTGCCGCGCCAGCGGCCGCAGAGGCCGCGGCCCCTGCGCCTGAAGCCGCGCCCGCAGCGCCGGCTGCGGCCGAAGCCGCTCCGGCTGAGGCGCCCGCCGCCGAGGCGCCGGCGCCCGTGCCGGACAAGGGCGACGTGAGCTGGATGCTCGTGTCGACGATCCTCGTGCTGCTGATGATCCTGCCTGGCCTGGCGCTGTTCTACGGCGGCCTCGTCCGCCAGAAGAACATGCTGTCGATGCTGATGCAGGTCTCGACGGTCACCGTGATCGGGATGATGGCCTGGCTGGTCTACGGCTACAGCCTCGCCTTCACCGACGGCGGCGGCCTGGACAAGTTCGTCGGCGGCTTCGGGCGGCTGTTCCTGAAGGACGTGACGCCGGCCAGCAACGTCGCGACGTTCTCGACGGGCGTCGTCATTCCGGAACTGGCCTTCATCGCCTTCCAGATGACCTTCGCCTGCATCACCGCCGCGCTGGTCCTCGGCGGCGTCGCCGAACGGATGAAGTTCGCCGCGGTCGTGATCTTCGCCATCCTGTGGCCGATCCTCTCTTACTATCCCATGGCTCACATGGTGTGGTGGTGGGCCGGTCCGGACTCGGTCGCCGCCAATCCGACGGCTCCGATCCAGTCGGGTCTGCTGTGGAGCTTCGGCGCCCTCGACTTCGCCGGCGGCACGGTCGTCCACATCAACGCGGGTATCGCCGCCCTGGTGGGCGCTCTGATCCTCGGCGCGCGGAAGGGCTATCGCACCGAGCCGATGCCGCCGCACAGCCTGACGCTGACCCTGGTCGGCGCCGGCCTGCTGTGGGTGGGCTGGTTCGGCTTCAACGCCGGCTCGAACCTGGAAGCCAACGGCTATGCGGCGCTCGCCGTGGTCAACACGCTGATCGCCACCGCGGCGGCCGGCTTCTCGTGGACCATGACTGAGTGGGTGACGCGCAAGAAGGCCTCGATGCTGGGCCTGGCCTCGGGCCTGATCGCTGGCCTTGTGGCGGTGACCCCCGCCGCCGGCTTCGCCGGTCCGGTGGGCGCGATGATCCTCGGTCTCATCGTGTCGCCGATCTGCGTGATCTTCTGCTCGACCATCAAGAACGCGCTGAAGTACGACGACAGCCTGGACGCCTTCGGCATCCACGCGGTTGGCGGCATCGTCGGCGCCCTGGCCACCGGCCTGCTCGTCAATCCGGAATGGGGTGGCGCGGGCGTGGTGGACTACACCACCTGCGCGGCTGACGGGGACATCTCGACCTGCGACACGGCCGCCTACGTCATGGGCGTGCAGCTGATGGCCCAGATCAAGGCTGTCCTGGTCGCCATCAGCTGGTCGGCCGTCGCCTCGGCGATCGTCTTCTACATCATCAAGTTCACCGTCGGCCTTCGGGTCTCTCCGGAGACCGAGGAAGAAGGCATCGACATCGTCGAGCACGGTGAACGCGCCTACCACTCCTGATCTCGGGGGAGAGACAGTCGCCCGGCCACACACCGCCGGGCGGCAATGGAGTGCGAGGGGGCCCTGCGGGGCCCCCTCTTCGTTCAGATCAGACCAACGTCAGCCCCAGGGGCCGCCCAACCGGCAGCGGCGGACCCACCAGCGCGGCGCCAGCGCCTCGACCCGTTCGGCCAGGCTCTCGGCGGCCAGGTCGTCGGCGCAGAGCGCGAAACAGGTGCCGCCCGACCCCGACACCCGGGCCAACAGGACCTCGGGCTCCGCGCGCAGGGTCTCGAGCACAGCACCGACCTCGGGCGCGGCGGCCACGGCCGGCGCCTCCAGGTCGTTGCGCTGGATCGACAGCCAACCCGCCAGCTCGGCCACGCTCTCGAAGGCATCGGGCATCGGCGGCGGCGCGATGTCTCCAAACCCTTCCGACGCGTCGAGACGCCGATAGACATCCGGGGTCGAGACCGCCACCGCGGGGTTCACCAGCACGGCGTGGATCTCAGGCAGCCCCGGCGCGGGCGACAGGCGTTCCCCATAGCCCTCCGCCAGCACGGGCCGGCCCCACAGACAGGCCGCGCCGTCCGCGCCTAGCCGACCCGCCACCCGCTCCAGCCGCGCATCGTCGATCTGAGGCGCGAAGACATCCCGGATCAGGCGGAGCAACGCGCCGGCGTCACTGGACCCGCCGCCCAGGCCGCTGGCGATCGGCAGTTGCTTGTCGAGGGACATCGACAGTTCCGCCATCGGCCGGCCGAGTTCCTCGACGAAGGCCCGGACCGCGCGCACCATGAGGTTGTCGGCCTCGTGCCCCACTAGCGCGCGGGCGAAGGGACCGCCGATGACGAGGCTGCCCTCGCCCAGTTCGATCCGGACCCGGTCACCCATGTCCGCGAAGACCATCAGGCTGCAGAGCGGGTGATAGCCGTCCGCCGCCGGCGCGCCGACGTGCAGGAACAGGTTCACCTTCGCCGGCGCGAACGCCTCGGCCATCGCCTATTGCCCGGCCAGCTTAGGCTGGGGGCCAAGGCCGGAGGCCAGCTTCTTCTCGGCGTCCGTCTTGATCTTGTCGTCCGGGTCGAGCGTCAGGACCCGCCGCCACTGGAAACCCGCCTCGTCCTTGCGGCCGACCATCCAGTAGGCGTCGCCAAGGTGATTGTTGATCTCGGGATCGCCGGCCTCGAGTTCGACCGCTTCCTCCAGCACCTCGACCGCCTTCTTGTAGTTCCCGAGCCGGTAGTGGGCCCAGCCCAGGCTGTCGACGATGGCGCCCGAGCGTGGATTGGCGGCGACCGCCTTCTCGACCATCGCGAGGGCTTCCTCAAGCCGCTCCCCCCGGTCGATCCAGGCGTAGCCGAGGTAGTTGAGCAGTTCCGGCTCGTCGGGCCGTAGCTTGAGGGCGAGGCTGAGGTCGGTCTCGGCCTCCTTCCAGCGCCCGCTGCGCTCCAGCGCCTGCCCGCGGGCGTAGTGTAGGGTCCAATCAGGAGTCTTCGTCTCGGCGATCAGGCCGTCCAGCAGGCCGATGGCCTCCTCGTAGCGTTCGTTGGCCCGAAGAAGATCGGACAGCGTGAGGCGCGCCTCGCGGTCGCCCGTCTCCGCGCCCGCCCGGGCCAGGCGGATTGCGCCTTCCTTGTCGCCATCGTTATGGTAGCTCCACGCCAGCTTGGCCTGGGCGGCGGGAAACTCGGCTGCGACTGCCTTCGGCCTGGCGTAGGCCGCGCGTGCGCCCTCGACGTCGCCGCCCTCCTGGAGGACATCCCCCAGCATCAGCCACGCGTCGTTGCGGGTCGGGTCCAGGTGCAAGGCGAGGCGCAGGTAGGCGAGCCCGACCTGCTCCTGCTTGGCGCTGATCATGGCGGCCGCCGGCGCCAGAAGGGCGAACGCCGCACCCTCCTTGACCGTCGGCATGGCGGGAGCCGGCTTGCCCGAGGCCAGCCGAGCCCGCGCCGACTTCAGGCTGAGATTCGCGGGATTGCGCTGCAGGGCCTCGTCATAGAGGGCCTGCGCCTCGGCCCTGCGGCCGCGCCGCTCAAGAAAGGCCCCATGGGCGATGACCGCGATCTCGCTCGGGCGAGCCACACCTGTCAGCGCCTTGAAGTTCGTCTCGGCCTCATCGTAGCGGCGATACCGCTCGAAGAGGTGCGCCTGGCCGATCTGACCGAAGTAGTCGACACCACCGTCGCCGCGGACCTGGGGACGCACGACGGCGCCCTCGGTGTCGCCGGCCGCCGCCGCCACCCAGGGCCCTAGCAGCGCCGCAGCGCTGCGATGCGGGAAGCCGATACCGTCCGCCGCCAACTCTTCCTTGGCGACCTTTCCCCGACCGCGCGACAGCGCGTCCACGACCTTGGCCAGCCGGCCGAGCCGCTTGCCGGGCTCCGATGCGGCCGGGCCGTCCGGAGCCAGCGCTGCGGCCTTGCCGATCTCTCCCGCCATCAGGGCTGCCTGGAAGGCGCGCTCGGCCACGGCCGGATCACCGCCACTTTCGGCGCGCGCTAAATCCAGGAACCGCGCCGCCTCGCCGCTGCGCCCCTCGCTCAACGCGGCGTTGCCCGCCAGGAACATGCCATAGGCGCTGTCGGCCGCCGCGGCCGCAGGCGGCGCGGCTGCGTCGTCGCGGGATGACGTGGCGCACCCGCCGAGAAGAACTAGCGGGGCGGCGAAGGCAAGCAGGGCAAGACGCATCATATGACTCTGGGCGCGCCGACGGTCGGCCGCAAGCGCCCAGACGTCACATGAGTCCGGCCGGCTCACATATTCGGGTAGTTCGGCCCGTCCCCGCCCTGCGGCGTCGTCCAGTCGATGTTCTGCGACGGATCCTTGATATCGCAGGTCTTGCAGTGGACGCAGTTCTGGAAGTTGATCTGGAACTTCGGGTTCTGGCCCTGCTCGTCGTAGAGCACCTCGTAGACGCCCGCCGGGCAGTAGAGCCGCGCCGGCTCGCCGTACTTGGCGAGGTTCACGTCGATCGGCACCGACGGGTCGCGCAGCTTCAGGTGGGCCGGCTGATTCTCGTCGTGGTTCGTGCTGGCCAGGAACACGCTGGACAGTTTGTCGAAGCTGATCACGCCGTCGGGCTTCGGATAGACGATCGGCTTGTAGTCCTTCGCGAGGCCGGTGGAGGCGGAGTCGGACTTGCCATGCTTCATGGTGCCGAAGATCGACAGGCCGCCGAACAAGTGGTTGGTCCACAGGTCGAACATGCCCAGCGCGCCGCCCAGAACGGTGCCGTACTTCGACAGGATCGGCTTGGCGTTGCGGACGACATGCAGTTCCTTGCGCAGCCACGAGCCGTCGAACTTCTGCTTGTACCCGCTCAGTTCGTCGCCCGAGCGGCCGGCCTGGATCGCCTCGAAGGCGGCCTCGGCGGCCATCATGCCGCTCTTGATCGCCGCATGGCTGCCCTTGATCCGCGGGACGTTCACGAAGCCGGCGGAATCGCCCAGCAGGACGCCACCCGGGAAGTAGAGCTTCGGGATCGACTGCAGGCCGCCCTCGCTGATGGCCCGCGCGCCGTAGGCGATCCGCTTGCCGCCCTCCAGGTACTTCGAGATCTCGGGATGGTGCTTGTACCGCTGGAATTCGTCGAAGGGCGACAGCCAGGGGTTCTTGTAGTTCAGGTGCACCACGTAGCCGATGGCCACGTAGTTGTCTCCGAAGTGGTAGAGGAAGCTGCCACCGCCGGTGTTCATGTCCAACGGCCAGCCCGTGGTGTGCACCACCAGACCCGGCTGGTGGTTCTCGGCCGGGATCTGCCACAGCTCCTTGATGCCGATGCCGTACTTCTCGGGCTCGGCGCCCTTGCCCAGGTCGTACTTGGCCTTCAGCACCTTGGCGAGCGAGCCGCGCACGCCCTCGCCGATGAACACATACTTGCCGCGCAGCTCCATGCCCGGCTCGTAGTTCGGACCCGGCTGGCCATCCTTGCCGATGCCGAACTCGCCGACGACGACGCCGACCAGCTTGTCGCCCTCAAAGATCGGGGCCGACGCGGCCATGCCCGGATAGATCTCGACCCCCAGTTCCTCGGCCTGGGTGGCGAGCCAGCGGCACACGTTGCCGAGGCTGGCGATGTAGTTTCCGTGGTTGTCCATGAAGGGCGGCATCGCCCACATCGGCAGCTCGATGGAGCCTTGCGGACCCAGCACCAGGAACCGGTCCTTGGTGACCGGCGTCTCCAGCGGCGCGCCCTTGGCCTTCCAGTCGGGGATGAGTTCCGAGAGGGCCTTCGGATCGATCACCGCGCCCGACAGGATGTGCGCGCCGACTTCGGCGCCCTTCTCCACCACCGCGACGGTGAGATCGGCGGAAAGCTGCTTCAGCCGGATGGCGGCGGCCAGGCCCGACGGACCGGCGCCCACGACGACGACGTCGTACTCCATGGCCTCGCGCTGGATCGGCTCGCTCATCGTGGTCCCCTTGCCCTCAAGATTGCGCGTCTTATCAGGACGTCACACAGCGGCGGTCAAGCGCGAAGCGCGGTTACGCGTCAGGGCGCGCCGGCCGTGACAATCTTCACACGCCGTCCGGGCGTAAGCCCCTCCCCTTCGGACAGCGCGTTCAGCATCAGGAACCTGCCGAGCGGATCGTCGCCGACCATGCGCTGGGAGAGGCTCTCGATCGTGTCGCCCCGGCGGACCGTGACGGTTCGGATTCGGGTCGGCCCCAGGGCGGCCGCCTCGCTTTCGCTCAGGCGGCGGAACGATCCGTACATCGGCTCGAAGAGGCTGGCGCGGCCCGCGGGGGCGATGGTGGCGAAGTGGTAGGCGCGCCCACCGCCGACGCCATAGGCGGCCACGACGACCTCGACCGGGCCTGCTCGCGTCGCCGCCTGGGCCGGTAGCACGACCGCGTCCACGCCGTTGACGAGCGTCCTCGCCGGCCGCCCCACCCGGATCGCCGCGCCGCCCGCCACAGCGCCCAGGACCTGGACCGCGTAGTCTTGCAGACGATCGGGCGTGGCCCGCCCGGCGGCGAACTCCCCCCGCATTCCGTCCGGCCCGTCGATACGCACGCCCTGCGGCTGGTCCGTAAGCCGGAACCCGGCCGGCGCCTCGAAGGCGATCCCCAGGCGCGGATGAGTGAAGGTCCGCCCCGCCACAACCCCCTGATCAGCACTGTCGCCATAGGTGAGGCCGTCGAGGGCGGCGAGGTAGGCGTCGCCGGCGAGGTCACCTTCGTCTGGCATGTCTGCGGCCTGCTGGCGCACCCGACGGATGCGGTCAGCGGTCAGCGGATGGGTGCTGGCCCAGGCCGGGAGAGCCCGCGGGTCGCGGCCGGTCGCGCGGGCCGAGTACGCATCCTCGCGCTGCAGATCGCCAAGCACATCCGCGAGACCTCGGACCGGATACCCGGCCGCCGGCAGATAGCGCAGCGAAAGCGTGTCCGCCTCGTGCTCCTGGGCCCGCGAGTAGCCGAGGTTGGTGAGCTTCGCCGCCTGCTTGGCGATGCCGCCCACCATGTCCGACTTCGAAACCGCGCCGACCAGCGCCGCCGCCAGACTGGTCACGACCTCCTGATTTCGCTGCCGGGCCGCATGCCGCGCCGTGACATGGCCCAGCTCGTGCCCCAGCACGGCGGCCAGCTCGGCCTCCGAATTCATGATCGCGAGCAGCCCGCGGGTGACATAGACGTGGCAGCCTGGCGGGGCGGTGAAGGCGTTGACCACCTTGCTGTCCACCAGGACGAACTCGCACCGGCCGGCCAGACCCGCGCCGGTGGCGACGCGCTCTCCCACCGCGGCGACGTAGTCCGCCTGGGGCCCCGCGTACCGACCACCTACCTCGGCAAGGATCGCCTCGTGCTGCGCCCGCTCGGCGTAGGAGGTCTGCGCGGGCGCCGGGCCGGCCAGCAGCAGCGCGAGCGCCAGTCCCGCCCCGATCCGCCGCAACATCGTCCCTCCTCGCGCCTTCGCGGCTGACAAGTCCGCCGCTTCGCGCGAAGAGTGGCGCAAGCCATTGCCGGAGTGAACATCCCGAATGACGGCGCCCGCCGACCAGTCGCTGAGCCGCATCGCCGAAAGCCTGCTCGCCTTCTGGGCCGACGCGGGCGTCGACGCCATGCTGCTGGACGAGCCGGTCGACCGGATCGAGGCCGGGCGGATCCTGCCACCCGTCAAGCCGCCCCCCGTGGCCGTGGTCGCACCGCCGCGAGCCGGCGCCGCGCCCATCGATATCTCCTCCGCCGTCGCGGCCGCGCGGCAGCTCGCCGCGGGCGCACAGGACCTCGTCGCCCTGGTCGCCGCCATCTCCGCCTTCGAGGGCTGCCCGCTGAGGTTCGAGGGCGCGGCGACGAAGGCCGTGGTGTTCCGAGGCGATCCCGCAGCGCCTCTGATGGTGATCGGCGAAGGGCCCGGCGCCGACGAGGACGCCCAGGGCGCGCCCTTCGTCGGCCGCGCCGGCAAGCTGCTGGACAAGATGCTTGCCGCCGCCGGGCTAACGGACCGCGTCCTGATCACCAACACCGTGTTCTGGCGCCCCCCCGGCAACCGGACGCCGACGCCCGCGGAGCAGGCCATATGCGCGCCCTTCCTCGAGCGCATGATCGCGCTGGTTGACCCCAAGATGCTGCTGCTCGTGGGCGGCGCCTCGGCGAAGTCCCTGCTGAAGCGCGAGGAGGGCATCCTGTCGCTTCGCGGCCGCTGGTTCGAGTGGCGTTCAGCCGACGAATCCCTTGAGCTGCCAGCCATGCCGACGCTTCACCCGGCCTTCCTGCTGCGGCAGCCGGGAGCCAAGAAGCGGGCCTGGAGCGACCTTCTGACTCTCACCGAAAGGCTTGATCGCCCCGAGCGACCCCACTAGCCTCGCCGTTCGTGGGACTTTGAGAAAAGGGATCGCGCTCAACCTGGCGTTAGTCCTGGTGCGCGAAGAAGGCCGCATGACGCTAAAACAGCGCCTGCGCGTCGGGGTATTGTCCCTCGTCGCCGCCGCCTCGGTCGCCAGCACCGCTGCCGCCGGGTCGTTGAAGGCCCTCTCCGAATCCGACGCCCGCGCCTATGCCGCCGCCTTTGAGGCCGTGGACCAGGGCGATTTCCTGGGCGCCGAGCTCACCGCCGCCGAGATCCAGGACCAGTCGCTTAAGGGCTATCTGTCCTTCCGCGCCCTGATGCACCCGACCGCCCACAAGGCTGGGTTCGAGGAACTGGCCGGCTGGCTGACCCGCTTCCGCGACCTTCCCGTGGCGGATCGCATCTTCGCCCTCGCCGCCAAGCGCAAGCCCGCCGACGCGGCCATGCCGCTGGCGACGCCCGAGGTCGCGCTGATGGACACCGCCCGCAGCGAGGTGACCCGCCCCGCCCGCGAGGCCTTCTATTCCGGCGACGCCCGCACGGCCTTCGAACTTGCCGTCGGCGTCGGCGAGCGCTGGATCGCCGGCCTCGCCGCCTGGCGCCTTCGCGAATACGGCCAGGCCCGCGACTATTTCGCCCAGGTCGCCCAGGATGATCGGGAAGATCCGTGGCTTCGCGCCGCCGGCGCCTACTGGGCCTCGCGGTCGTCCCTCGCCCTTGGGGACGGTTCCGCCGCCCAGGCCTATCTGAGGCTCGCCGCCCAGGCGCCGCAGACGTTCTACGGCATGATCGCCGAACGTCAGGTCGTGATGCAGCGCGCAGAGGCGCCGACTGGCGAGTTGGTGCTCGCATCGTACCATCCGCCTGCGCAGGAGCTGGGCAGCTTCGTTCGCGAGAATCCCCGCGCGCACCGCGCCGCGGCCCTCGCCCAGATCGGTCGCATCGAGGACGCTCGACAGGAACTCCGCGCAGGCCTCGCCCTCGCCCGGACGTCGCAGGAGCGTACAGCCTGGTCGGCCCTGCTGACGAACCTCGGCCCTGCCGCCGATCCGGGCGGACGCGCCTCGTACCTCGCGCTCGGCGACTATCAGCTTCCGCCGCTGCAGCCGAAGGACGGCTTCACGGTCGACAAGGCCTTGGTCTATGCGATCGTGCGGCATGAGAGCGCGTTCAATCCGCGCGCCATTTCGCACGCCGGGGCCATGGGGCTGATGCAGCTCCTGCCGTCGTCGGCGGCGCTCGCGACCGGCGACCGGACGTTCCAGCGCAAGCCGAAGATCCTGCTCAACCCCGCCATCAACCTGCGGGCCGGACAGGACTATCTCGCCTACCTCATGGACCGCGGCGTCGGCTCGGACCTGCTGAAGGTGGTGGCGGCCTACAACGCTGGCCCCGGCGCGGTCCTCAACACCATCCAGAAGGTGGGCGACGACGACCCGCTGCTGATGATCGAGACGCTGCCGGCCCTCGAGACCCGCAACTACGTCGAGAAGGTCATGACCTCCTACTGGACGTACAAGCGCGTCCTCGGTGAGGAGACCCGCACGCTCGACGCCATCGCCGGCGGCGCGCGGCGCATCGACGCCCGCCTCGACCTACCCGATGCGGCGCGGACGCAGCCCGAGCTCGCGACGGAGCCGCTGCAGATCGGCGCCGCGGCGGCCCTTCAGACGGTCGCGTTCGACTAGCACGCCGCAGGGCGGGCGCACGAAGAGCCCGCCCTTCCCCAACCCCTCGACCAGCGCTGGCGCTCCGCCGGCGGCGAGGTGCGCTTCCAGCGCCCCGATCCAGCCGTCGCGCAGACGGAGTTCCGCGGGGACGACGAGCAGCCGCTCGCCTCTCGCAGCGACCGCTGCAGCCTCCAGGCTGGGAAAGGCGTCGGCGCCCATGTCCTCGCACAGCAGATCGATGCCGGGCTGATCGGCCGCCGCCACGATCGCGACCTGCTTCACCAGCCCATCCACGGCGCCGGCCGTGAGCTGGGCCAGCAACGCCGGAAGGCGTTCGGCGTCTGCGCGCGCGTCGATGATCACCGTCAGCATCCCGTCCTCAGACCTTGCTTTTACGGCCAAGGTCAAGAGTTCTTGTTTTGTTCATTGGAGCATCTACTCTGCCGGCGTGTCCAGTTTCACGCAGCAGATCCGCGGCCGAGGCGTCCGCTCGAACGTCACGGGCCGCTATGAGAGCCAGGTCCGCGAGGCCTTCGACGACGGCTGGACAGCGGACGACGGCGAACCCAGGCAGATCACGACCGAGGTGGCCCCCGAGACGGCCAGGGTGATCATCACGCGCAATGACAGCCCCGACGTGGGCTTCTCGGCCTCGATCAACCCCTACCGGGGCTGCGAGCACGGCTGCACCTACTGCTACGCCCGTCCCGCCCACGCCTACATGGGCCTCTCCCCCGGCCTCGACTTCGAGACGAAGCTGTTCTTCAAGCCGCGCGCCGCCGAACTGCTGGAGGCCGAACTCCGCAAGCCGCGCTACAGGCCCGAGTTCATCCACATCGGCGGCAACACCGACCCCTACCAGCCGCAGGAGCGGACGCTGCGGGTGACGCGCCAGGTCATGGAAGTGCTCGTCCGCTTTCGACACCCCTTCACGATCATCACCAAGTCGGCGCTGATCGTCCGGGACCTCGACCTGCTGGCCGAGGCTGCGGCGCAGGGGCTGACGCGGGTGGCGATCTCGGTGACGACCCTCGATCGCCGGCTGGCCCGGTCGATGGAGCCGCGCGCCGCCACGCCCGAGAAGCGCCTCGATGCGATCCGCCGCCTCTCTGCGGCCGGCGTGCCGGTCAGCGTCATGTTCGCCCCCAGCATTCCGGGCCTGAACGACCACGAACTGGAGGCGGTGCTGGAACGCGCCGCCGAAGCGGGCGCCTTGGGGGCCGGCTACGTGGCGTTGCGCCTGCCGCTGGAGATCAAGGACCTGTTCCGCGAATGGCTGGAGAGCGACCACCCCGACCGGGCGCGCCGGGTCATGTCGCTGGTCCGCCAGATGCGCGGCGGCAAGGACTATGACAGCCAGTGGGGCAGCCGGATGCGCGGCGAAGGCCCGCTCGCCGACCTGATGTCCCGGCGCTTCAAGGCGGCGCAGCGGCGTTTCGGCCTGGATGCGCCGTGGGCGGCGCTGGACACCGGCCGGTTTCGCATCCCGCCCAAGGCCGGCGACCAGATCGACCTCTTCGCGCCCTAGCGGCTGAACACCCCGACCAGCTCCACGTGCGGGGACCAGAGGAACTGGTCGACCGGCAGCACGCGCTCCAGGCGGAAGCCGGCGTCGATGAGGGTGCGGGCGTCGCGGGCGAAGGTGGCGGGGTTGCAGGAGACGCCGACCACGCGGCCCACCTTCGAGCGGGCGATCTCGACGGTCTGCTCGGCGGCGCCGGCGCGGGGCGGGTCGAAGACCACCACGTCCACCTTCTTCATCTCGTCGGACAGCATCGGGCGACGGACGAGGTCGCGGGCCTCGGCGGTGACGCCCTTCAGGCCTGGCGCGGTGGCGAGGGCGCCGGTGAGCGCGGCCACGGCCTCGGGCGTGAAGTCGGCGGCGTAGACCGGCGCGATCTCGGCCAGACGGAAGGTGAAGGTGCCGACGCCGCAGAAGAGGTCGGCGATGCGCTGAGCGCCGCCGGCGGCCTCGGCGACGAAGGCGGCCATGGCGGCCTCGGCGCCGGCGGTGGCCTGGAGGAAGGCGCCCGGCGGCAGGTTCACGCGGGCGGGCCCAAGGCGCACCTGCGGGGCGCGGGCCATGTAGGCCATCTCGCCGGCCAGGGTGACGCGGGCGAGGTCCGCGGCGGCGGCCTGTTCGGCGATCTGCATCCGGGCGTCGGCGGAGAGGCCGCCGCTCTTGGCCTCCACGCCGGTGATGTCGATGTCGAGGCCGGTGTCGGTGAGCGTGACGTGCAGCGTCGGCGCGGACTTCGGGTGCTCGAACAGCGGCGCGGCGAGGCGCTTCAGGGCCGGGATGGCCGCCTGCAGGCGCGGGTCGGCGATCGGGCAGACGGAGACGTCCACCAGGTCCCAGGAGCGGCGGGCCTTGTAGCCGACGCGGGCGGAGCCGGGACCGCCCTTGCGGGCGTGCAGCGCCACGCGGCGGCGCGTGCCGGGGCCGGCGGCGTAGGCGGGCAGGATCTCGGCCTCGATGCGCTCGCGGGCCAGGGTGCCGACGAGACGCTCCACCTTCCAGGTGAGGTAGGCGGCGTGGTCCCAGTGCTGGAGGGCGCAGCCGCCGCAGGCGTGGAAGTGCGGACACGGCGGCTCGACCCGCTCGGCGCTCCTCTCCAGCACCTCGACCAGCTCGCGCCGGTCGCCGCTGCCCTTGGCGATCACCCGCTCGCCGGGCAGGCTGAAGGGGATGAACACCGGGCCGGGGGCGACGCCGTCGCCCTCCCCGCCCACGCCCTGGATAACGAACTCCGCCGGCGGGCCGGGCGCGGGGCGCGGGTCGGGGCGGGTGGACGGGAAGCGGCGCTTCGGGGGCCTCATGCCGGGCTCCGGACAGGCGGCGTGGTTAGCGGAAAATGAACGAACATGAACGAGATTCTCAACGGCCGTTCAGGTTGGCCGCCGCATGGTCGCGGCAAGCGTCGCCGTATGGCGGCCTGAGTGCTTCGAGAGAGGGATACCGGATGTCCACCATGATCGCCAAGGCTGGAGCCGCCGCGCTGGCGGGCGCGCTCGCCCTGTCGTCCGCCGCGCCGGCTATGGCGCAGTCGCCGTCCTACGGCTCGTACAGCGCCCAGGACCGGGCCGGCTACCACTACGATCCCTGCAAGCGCGACCAGACCCAGCGCGGCACGGCCGGCGCCCTGATCGGCGGCGGCATGGGCGCGGTGATCGGCTCCAACGCCGCGGCGCGCAACGCCCGCACCGAAGGCGCCCTGCTGGGCGGCCTGCTGGGTGCGGTGCTGGGCGGCGTGGTCGGCAACAAGAGCGCCGCCTGCGGCCCGACGACGACCAGCTACGGCTATGGCGCCGCTCCGCCGCCGCCGCCGCCGCCGCGGGTCGAAGCGCCCTACTACGACCGCGACGCCTATGCCGCGCCGGCCGCCACGCCGCGGCGCGACGACGCCTGGCGCGAGGACGACGGCTACCGCGTGGCCGAGCGGCCGCGCGACGCCGAGGACTGCACCCTGGCCGAGAGCCCGATCTACATGCCCGACGGCCGCACCCAGACCCGCTTCGTCCGCGTCTGCCGCGACGCGGCCGGGAAGTACGCCGTCGTCGACTGATCCCAGCTCTGGTCGAGCAACCGCCTCGGGCCGCTCCTCTAAGGGGCGGCCCGTTCCTTTTGGGCCCAGGCGAGGAACTCGCGGTTGCCATCGCCGCCCTCGATGGGGCTGTCGGCGGTCCCGCGGACCCGCCAGCCCGAGGCCTCCAGGAAGGCGCAGACGTCGGCGAGGGCCTGGGCGCGGGCGCCCGCGTCGCTGACGAGGCCGCCCTTGCCGACCTTGGCCGGGCCCACCTCGAACTGCGGCTTCACCAGGGCCACGAGGTCGGCGCCGGGCTCTGCCAGGGCCAGCGCGGCCGGCAGGGCCTTGGCAAGGCCGATGAAGGAGACGTCGGTGACGATCAGGCCCGGCGGCTCGGGGACGAGCGCAGGCGTCAGGTCGCGGGCGTCGGTGGCCTCCAGGCTCGCCACGCGCGGGTCGGCGGCGAGCCGGGCATGGAGCTGGCCGCGGCCGACGTCGACGGCGTAGACGCGGGCCGCGCCGCGGGCCAGGCAGACCTCGGTGAAGCCGCCGGTGGAGGCGCCGACGTCCAGCACCACCCGCCCCTCCACGGCCACCGGCCAGAGGTCGAGGGCGTGAACCAGCTTCAGCGCGCCGCGACCGACCCAGGGGTGGGCCGGCGCGGCCGCGATCACCGCGTCGCTTTCCAGCAGCTCGGCGGCCTTGGCGACCACGCGGCCGTCGGCGGTGACGCCGCCGGCCTCGATGGCGGCGCGGGCCTTGGCGCGGCTCTCGAACAGGCCGCGCTCGACCAGCAATACGTCCGCCCTGGTCTTCAAGGCCGCGTCTTCAGGCGGTCTCTTCCTGGAAGAGCTTCTTGAGCTCGGTCTTCAGGATCTTGCCGTTGGCGTTGCGCGGCAGGGTCTCCTTCCAGAACCGGATCGCCACCGGCACCTTGAAGGCGGCCAGGCGCTCGGCCACGTGGGCGCGCAGCTCCTCCTCGGTGGCCTCGGCGCCCGGCTTAAGGGTGACCACGGCCGCCGGCTCCTCGCCGAGGATGCGGTGCGGCTTGGCCACGACCGCCGCGTCCATCACCGCCGGGTGGTCGTAGAGGACGTTCTCGACCTCGACGCAGTAGATGTTCTCGCCGCCCCGGATCAGCATGTCCTTGGCCCGGTCGATGATGTAGCAGAAGCCCTCCTCGTCCAGGCGGGCGAGGTCGCCGGTGCGGACCCAGCCGTCGACGAAGGTCTGGGCCGAGGGCTCGGGCTTGTTCCAGTAGGCGCGGGCGTTCATCGGCCCCTTCGACCACAGCTCACCCACCTCGTTCGGCCCCAGCACGGTCTTGCCGTCGGCCGGATCGCGGATCTGCAGCTCGGCGACGGCGGCGGCCGGGCCGCAGCTGTCGGGGCGGTTCTGGTAGTCCTCGCCGCTGTTGGAGGTGACGGTGGCGCAGGTCTCGGTCATGCCCCAGCCCTGGCCCGGCTGCGACTTTGGGAACACCTCCTTCAGCCGCCGCACCAGCTCGGGCGCCGAGGGGGCGCCGCCGTAGCTCACCTGCTCCAGGGACGAGAGGTCGAACTGCTCGCGGGCCGGATGCTCCAGGATCTGCCAGGCGATGGTCGGCACGCCGCCGGCCAGGTTCACCTTCTCGCGCTGGATCAGCTCGAAGGCGCGGATCGGCTCCCACTTGAACATCAGCACCAGCTTCCCGCCGGTGAAGAGCGTCGGGTTCAGCACGGCGAAGCAGCCGGTGACGTGGAAGAACGGCACCGACAGGAGGGCCGCGCGCTGCGGCGCGTTCGGGTCGGGCGCCGGCGGGGCCTCGCCCTTGCGCAGGAACACCCGCGCGCTGGCGGCGCCGGCGGTCAGGATGTTGCAGTTCACCGCGCGGTGGGTCGCGAGCGCCCCCTTGGGCTTACCGGTCGTGCCCGAGGTGTAGAAGATGGTGGCGTCGTCGTCGGGGTGGATCTCCACCGGCGGGATCGCCGCGTCGGGCAGCCCCGCCCAGGCGTTCGGCTCGCCCAGCACGCTCTCCAGCTTGGCCACGTAGGGGTGGGCGATCTCGTCCACCTCGCGGCTGACATAGACGCGCTTCAGCTCGGGGCAGTTGGCGAAGTGCTCGGTCATGCGCTGGTAGCGCTCGGCGTCCATCACCGCGACCTTGGTCCCGGAGTCGGTGAGGCCGTATTCCAGCTCGGGGCCGGTCCACCAGGCGTTCAGCGGGGTGACGATCGCCCCGATCGAGGCGGCGGCGTAGAAGGCCACCACCCACTCGGGCACGTTGCGCATGATGACGGCGACGCGGTCGCCCTTCTCCACCCCCTGCGCCTGCAGCTCGATGGCGAAGGCGGCGACGGCGCGGTGGAAGGCGTCGTAGCTGACGCGCTCGTCCTCATAGACCAGGAAGATCTTCTCGCCGTGGGCCTTGGCCCCCTCGGCGACGGCGCGCAGGGTCGGCGGCTGGTTCTTCCAGACCTTGTAGGTGACGCCCCGGATCGTCTCCTCGGCGACCTCGGTGGGCAGGCCAGGCTGGCCGATCAGGGCGTGGGCCTGCTGGATCGACATGGCGGGCCAACCCGCCGGCAACGTGGCCTCGGACATCACGCATCTCCCTACTGGTCGCGCCGGGTCCCTGCCCCAGCGTCATGGGTAGGTGAACAAGCATAACCTGGGGCCGGAGGCAAACGGCCGTTTGATGACGATCGGCGGTGATTGGCGGCGGTGGCGGCGACCTGCACGCCGCTGACCGGGCATGGGTCTTCGCCGCCGGACCGGAGGCCCGTCGGGGGGAATGGATCGAGGCTGGAAACGGTGGGCGTGCGGGGGGATCGGCGCGCGAGGCTCGGCGGCGCCCTACCCGGGTGACTAGCGCCGAGGCGGCGGGCCGGTGGCGCGGCGGAGCGGTGCGCCACCGAGATCGCCCGGGGGGCCCGTCGGCAGGGCCAGTTTCGCCGGCGCCAGCATGGCGGCGGCGCCGGACCCGGCGAGGCGGGATCGCAGCGCCGGGGCGGAGGTCCGCGCCGGCGGGCTCGGGGTCTTCGCGAGCGGACCCGCCGGAACCTGGTCCAGCAGCCCGCGCAGGGTGGTCAGGGCCGCGGGCGCCGGCCCCGGCCGGGCCGCGGCGCCGGCGGCGACGTCCCGGAGGGTGCTGAGGAACGCGGGGACGCTGACCGGTTCGCGGTCGCGGTCCCGGTCGGGCTCGTCGCGGTCGACCGCCTCGTCCCGGTCGGCGTCGGACGGATCGCCCCGCTCGCGCTCGGGCCATTCGCGGGCCTGGACCTGAGCTTGAGCCTGACCGGCGGCGGGCGCGAGGGCCTGCGGCGTGCGCTTCAGGCGAAGCTGCAGGGCGATGGACACCCGCACCGCGAAGAAGCAGCGGTCGAACAGATGGTAGGCCTCCATCCGCCGCTCATGCGTCTCCGCCCGCTCCGCCTCAGCCCCGAACGCGATCCCCAGCCGATAGGCGCACTCCGCCATCTCGGCGAGCATCGCGGCGCTGGGGAGCGGGGTGGACATGATGGGAACATTTGTAGAACATCGAAGCGGTGGGGTCAAGGGCGGCTGGGCGACGAGTGAGCGTCGAAGCACAAGGCCGACAAACCGAGGAGCGGCCCCCGCCACCCTGCATTTGACCGCATTCATCGTCATCATCTAAATCATAGATTGTGATGGTGACGTATGCCATTTAGACTAGTGCAATTTGCTGGGCTGGCTGACTAGTCGCGACAAATACCACCGCCTAGCTTCACGTTCGGTAGGTCTGCCGTCGTGGCTGAAGCAAAACCCATCAAGCGTCCCTCCGGAAGAATGCATGGACCTCAAAGACGCACTCATTGCCGCTCGCCGCGGAAGGGCTCTCGCCTTCTTAGGCTCAGGCTTCTCGTTCGATGCAATGGCAGCGAACGGCCAGAAAATTCCGACGACGCCCGACCTTGCTGCGCGGCTATGTCTGGAGCTAGGCGAGGAAGGCTTGGCGTTCGACGTCGCCGCAGAGGTCTACCGCAAGCGTCATGCGGCCGATCCACATGCTCTAGCGACTTTTCTTGCCAAGCAGTTCAGCGTTGAAAAGGCAGAAGAGCCACATCTCGGATTCGCGCGAATTCCTTGGAGACGCATCTACAGCACAAACTACGACAACCTCGTAGAGGTCGCGTCTGATGCAGTTGGAATTCAACGCCTTTCCCTGTCGACTGCTTTTCCGCCCCACCAGAACGATGGATCGAAGCCGTGGATCGTGCACCTCCACGGTCTTCCTTCCGAACTTGTCACCGGCGGTCGTCAGGCCCAGATCGTGATCGACAAATCGAGCTACATCCGCCTCGAAGTCATGCAGACGGCTTGGCCGACGCAGCTACAAGCGGATCTGGCTCGCGCGGACGCCGTCTTCATAATCGGCTTCTCATTTGAAGACCTTCACTTAGCTCGCCTCTTCAGAGAATCAAGCGCCTTGCGCCGCAAGTCCTTTGTAATAATAAAGCCTGGCGCGTCCCAGGGATTGAAAGAGGCTGCTTCCGAATACGGAACCGTAATGGATGTGGGAACGTCAGGAATTGTAACTCTTCTTAATGATGCGGACCCCGGAGACATTACCGAATCTTCCGATCCAATTATCGTAAGTTTTGATGAATTCGCACTTCCAGCAAGTACTCGAGAGCCTCGCTCAGAGGACGTATACAAGCTTGTCATAGGTGGAGAATTTGATTCGGAGGTATATCTTCACAGCATCATCGACAAGACTTCACCATACGCATTCAAGCGCAACTATGCGATGCGAGAAATCGCTCAACACAATACTGTAGGTCCGCGCAAGTTCTTGGTTTCATCCCGAATCGGAAATGGAAAAAGCGTCTTCCTGCGGGAACTTGCCGTACATTTTGCACATGACGGCTACCGCGTATTGATGGGTGGTCACGCAGCAGCAACCATCGGTGATGAGATCGACGCGCTCCGACGCGACGGCAAGCCGCTAGTGTTTATATACGAAGGGGCGCGTGAGTTCGAAGCCGCGATCAAGGCGGTGTCTCCAACGCTTCAGGCTCGCGATGTACTTCTAGTAGCCGCTCGGCCAGCCTCCTTTGCGGGTGACTACCAAAATCTAAGAAACGTGATTGGCGAGGGGTTCCGCCGGATCGACCTCGACACCCTCCCAGAAGCCGATATCGCCGAGGCCGAACACTTGCTCGACTTCTATGGAATCTGGGGAAAGGCAGCGGGCCGAACGACTGACAGTCGGCGCCGCTTCATCCGGCACGAGTGTGGGGCCGAGTCCCGGTCGCTGTTCCTCCACCTTTTTCGCGATTCCATGATCAGTTCGAGAATTCGCGAACCGGTGAATCGCCTATTAGCCGAGGGAGGGCAGATGCCAACCCTCCTCGCCGCGCTTCTTGCTGCCCGCTTCGCCGACTGCGAACTCGGCTTCCACGACATCTGCGACCTAATGGATGTCGAACCACGGGATGTTCATTCAACCTTCAGCCGAACAGGCGTGAGCGACCTGTTCCAAGATGCCGAAATCGACTTCAAAGCCAGATCGCCAGTCCTTTCCGAACACTTGCTGGCCGAGGTGCTGCCAGGGAGCCTCGTACTCGAGTCCATAGCGGCGATGGTCGAGCGCCTCGTTAGCTTCCGTGATGCGGACTCGAGATTTGAGGAATCAATTCCACGCATCCTCCGGTTCGCGGGTGTGACTCGCCTTTTTCGTGGGGGCGAACGGCGACATTTCCTTGAAGCCCTTTATGAGCGCGTACTGAAACTAGGTTACATTCGGGACGACCCTCAGTTTTGGCTCCAGCTCGCGATGGCTCGGGCCGAAGGAGCGCACTGGCTGGAGGCGGATAAAGCGCTTCAGACTGCTTACGAAAAAGCGAAAGCTCGCCCTGGATATCGCACTTACATGCTCGATAATCAGATGGCCCGATTTTTACTCGTGAGTGGTGTTGCCGGATACCAAAAAGATCTCGATCAAGCTGCAATTCGCGCATGCGAGCTGATGGGCGCCAGATTAGCTGAACGGGGCGGCGAAATCGACATCTATGCATACCGACTGGTCGACCCTCTCCTAACCTTTCGCAATGCAACGAAGTCGAGAATTGGAGCAGCATCTACTGCAGTAATCGTCGGGACATTGGAACGGGCAAAGGAGGTGCTCAGTTTGGTGCGGAATCGGCGAGAGCTAGACGACGAGGAGGAGCGAGTCTGGCGGTTACTGAAGGTCTAGCTGTACGGTTGGCAGCATCACCCGAGGGGACCTCCCACCACGCTCCCCACTCGTCACCTTCGAAGGGGCCCCGCTCCCTCACCCCAACGGCTTCTGATAGATCTCCCCCTCGTCCGCGAAGCTGCGGCGCTCGCTGCTGGGCGGCACGTGGGCGGCGTAGCGTTCGAACTCCTCGCGAAAGCGGCGGGTGAGGAAGGCCTGGTCGTCGTAGTCCTTCTTGAGATCGAGGAACCAGGTCCCCTCCTCCTCGAAGATGTGGCGCCCGACCGCGCCCGGGGGCCGGCTTGTCGGCCCAGGCGTGGGGGTTCGGGTCGATGCGCTCCGGCTCGGCAATCTGCATCTTGGCTGTTCGCCGTAGGCCATGCCGGGGTGGCCCTGCTCGCCCGACTTCGCCGTGGCGGGGGTGGGACAACTGCTGAGTCAGCACTCCGGACGACGCTTCCCCACCCGTCGCCCCCGGCGGGGGCGACACCCTCCCCATGAAGGGGAGGGATGGGGTGGGACTGCTGCGGAGTCAGCGCTCCGGCCCACACTTCCCCACCCGTCGCCCCCGCAGGGGGCGACACCCTCCCCATGACGGGGAGGGATTGAGCGGGCCTGCTGCGGCCGGTTTCCCCACCCGTCGCCCCCGCCGGGGGCGACACCGTCCCCATGACGGGGAGGGATTGGGTCTGCCCTGCCCTCAGCCGGCGGCGGTGAGGCGCGCGAGGGCGCTTTCCAGCTTGGCCTTGGCGGCCTCGGCGTCGGCGAGGCGTTCGCGGTTTTCCTCGACCACCTCCTCCGGCGCGCGGGCGACGAAGTCGGGGTTGCCGAGCTTCTTCGCCGTCCTGTCGATGTCGGCGGCGAGGCCGGCGACCTCCTTGGCCAGGCGCGCGCGCTCGGCGGCGAGGTCGATGAACTCGGCCACCGGCAGGGCCAGGGTGACGCCCTCGACCACATAGGGGATCGAGCCTTCCGGGGCGGCGTCGACGCTTTTCACCTCGGCCACGCGCAGGAGCTGGGCGATCAGGGGGGCGGCGGCGTCGAGGACGCGGCGCTGGGCCTCGCCGGCCTCCACGATCAGCAGCGACGGGCGGGCCGAATTGGGCACGTTGAGCTCGGCGCGGACCGAGCGGCCCTCGCTGATCGCCTCGATGATGAGGCCGATCTCGGCGTCGGCGGCCGGGTCGATCAGCTCAGGGCCGAGGTCGGGCCAGCGGGCGGTCATCAGGAAGCCGTCGTGACCGCGCGGCGCGCCGAGGTCGGCGGTCTGGGCCCACAGCTCCTCGGTGATGTAGGGCATCACCGGGTGGAGCAGCTTCAGCACCACGTCGAGCACCCAGGCGGTGGTGGCCTGGGTTTCGGCCTTGGCGGCCGCGTCGGCGCCGTTCAGCAGCGGCTTGGCCAGCTCCACGTACCAGTCGCAGAAGCGGTTCCAGATGAAGCGGTAGAGCTGGTTCGCCGCCTCGTCGAAGCCGCAGTCGGCCAGGGCCGCGGTGACCGCCTGGGCCGTGCGGGCCGTCTCGCCGACGATCCAGCGGTTGAGCGGCGCCTTGACGGCGGCGGGGTCGAAGCCCTCGGCCCGGGCGCAGCCGTTCATCTGGCAGAAGCGGGTGGCGTTCCAGAGCTTGGTGCCGAAGTTGCGGTAGCCCTCGATGCGGGGCTTGGCGAGCTTGATGTCGCGCGCCTGGCCCGACATGGCGGTCAGGGTGAAGCGCAGGGCGTCGGCCCCGAACTCGTCCACCAGTTCCAGGGGGTCCATGACGTTGCCCTTGGACTTCGACATCTTGGCCCCGCTGGCGTCGCGCACCAGGGCGTTGATGAAGACCCGCTTGAAGGGGACCTCGCCGGTGAAGTGGATGCCCTGCATCATCATCCGGGCGACCCAGAAGAAGATGATGTCGAAGCCGGTGACCAGGGTGTGGGTCGGGTAGAACCGGCGCAGGTCGTCGGTCTTTTCCGGCCAGCCCAGGGTGGAGAACGGCCAGAGGCCCGAGGAGA
The DNA here is from genome assembly GCF_003254525.1 of Phenylobacterium kunshanense. Classification (GTDB taxonomy): domain Bacteria; phylum Pseudomonadota; class Alphaproteobacteria; order Caulobacterales; family Caulobacteraceae; genus Phenylobacterium; species Phenylobacterium kunshanense. The sequence goes on along the minus strand of NZ_QFYS01000001.1, from coordinate 42,070 downwards.
ACCAGGTGTCGAGGACGTCCTCGTCCTGGCGCAGGTCGACGTCGCGGCCGTAGAGCTCGCGCGCCTGGCGGCGGGCCTCGTCCTCCGTCTCCTCGACGAACACCTTGCCGTCGGGGCCGTACCAGGCCGGGATGCGGTGGCCCCACCAGAGCTGGCGGGAGACGCACCACGGCTGGATGTTCCGCATCCACTCGAAGTAGGTCTTCTCCCAGTGCCTGGGCACGAAGACGGTGGCGCCCTCCTCCACGGCCTTGATGGCCGGCTGGGCCAGGACGTCGGCGGCGACGTACCACTGGTCGGTCAGATAGGGCTCGACGACGACGCCCGAGCGGTCCCCGTGCGGCACGACGTGGCGGGTCTTCTCGATGCCGCGCAGCAGGCCCAGGGCCTCGAAGGTCTCGACCACCTTCTTGCGGGCCTCGAAGCGGTCGAGGCCGCGGTACTCGGGCGGGGCGTTGTCGTTGATCTTGGCGAAGTCGTCGAAGACGCTGATGAGCGGCAGGTTGTGGCGCTTGCCGACCGCGAAGTCGTTGAAGTCGTGGGCCGGGGTGATCTTCACCGCGCCCGAGCCCTTTTCCGGGTCGGCGTACTCGTCGGCGACGATGGGGACCGGGCGGTTCACGATCGGCAGGCGGACGCACTTGCCGATCAGGTGCTGGTAGCGCTCGTCGGTCGGATGGACCGCGACGGCGACGTCGCCCAGCATGGTCTCAGGGCGCGTGGTGGCGACGACGATCTCGCCCGAGCCGTCCTCCAGCGGATAGGCGAAGTGCCAGAAGTGGCCCTCGACCTCGCGCTGCTCGACCTCCAGGTCCGAGATGGCGGTCTGGAAGTGGGGGTCCCAGTTGACCAGGCGCTTGTCGCGGTAGAGCAGCTTTTCCTTGTAGAGCTGGACGAACACCTTGCGGACGGCGGCGCTGAGGCCCTCGTCCAGGGTGAAGCGCTCGCGGCTCCAGTCGCAGGAGGCGCCGAGGCGCTTCAGCTGGTTGACGATCGTGCCGCCGGACTGGGCCTTCCACTCCCACACCTTGGCCACGAAGTCCTCGCGGCCGAGGTCGCGGCGGCTCTGGTTGCCCTGGGCGGCGAGCTGGCGCTCGACCACCATCTGGGTGGCGATGCCGGCGTGGTCGGTGCCGGGCAGCCACAGGGCCGCCTTGCCGCGCATGCGCTCGAAGCGGATCAGCACGTCCTGCAGGGTGTTGTTCAGCGCGTGGCCGATGTGCAGGGAGCCGGTGACGTTGGGCGGCGGGATGACGATGGAGAACGGCTCGGCGGCCGGGTCGTCGGTCGGCGCAAAGGCGCCCGAGGCCTCCCAGGCGGCGTAGAGGCGCGGTTCGGCGGTCTTGGGATCGAAGGTCTTGTCGAGCATCGGGAGCAGGCTTCTGTGTGAGGGGCGTGCATACACAGCCGCTCACCCCCGCGAAAGCAGGGATGAGCGGGAATGGGGTCCCCGCCTTCGCGGGGATGAGCGGGAATTGCGCGGTCTAGCGTACTCGGCCGCGGGCGATGCGCTCGACCTCGGCCTCGACCGCGGTCTGGACGATGCCGGGCAGGTTGTCGTCGAGCCACTGCTGCAGCAGCGGGCGCAGCAGTTCGCGGACCACGTCCTCAAGGGTGCGGCCCTCGGCGGGCATCAGGATGTTGCTGGAGAGGCGGCCGAAGGCGGCGGCGGCCACGGCGGCCACCGGCTCGCTGACCAGGCCCTCGCCCGGCGGGGCCAGCGGCGGCGGCGCCTCGGCCATCGGCGCGGGGGCCGGCTCGGGCGCGAAGTCGGCCGGCGGCGGGGCGGCGTCGACGAAATCGAGGTCGCCGTGGGTCTCGACCTTCTGGGTCAGCTCCAGGTCGCCGTCGTCCTCGTCCTCATCGGCGGCGGGAGCGGCGGCGGCGCGCTCACGCTCGGGCTCGGGCTCCGGCGTCGCCACCACCGGCGCGCCGTGCTCGGGCACCGGCTCGGGACGGATGTCGATCTCAGGCCCAGCCGGCGCCTCGCCCGCCGGGGCTTCGTCTTCGGAGATGATGCGGCGGATGGAGGCGAGGATCTCCTCCATCGTCGGTTCTTGGGAACTCTGTTCGGACATGTGCCTGCCGCCGCGAGTGAATCTGCGTGGGTGAGCCTAAGCGCGCCCGGCCGATCCTGCAATTTCCCCCGCGCGCGACGCGTCGAAGCGTCGCCGCGGGCTACTTTGCAGGCGCCACCGGCGGCGGTTCGAGGCCGGGACCGATGGGCGCCTCGAGCGGCTTGGCGCCCGGCGCCTTGGCCGGATACGGCGTCAGCAGCTGGTCGATGATGCCGATCGGCTCCTCCCAGGGCGTCCATCCCCAGGTCATCCGCAGCTTCCGGAAGTTCTTGGCCGCGTCGTACTGCGGCTGGCTGGGCACGAGGTTGCGCCCTTCCAGCCGGCCCATCACGGCCAGGACGTTGGCGGCGGCCACATATTCGTCGCGGCGCGAGCTGACGGCGTTGAGCTCGGCCTGGCGGAGCTCCTGCTCGGCGTTCAGCACGTCGATGGTGGTGCGCAGGCCCACCTGCTGCTCCTGGCGCGTGCCCTCGGCGGCGATGCGGGCGGCGCGGACCTGCTCCTCGCTGGAGGCGATGGTCGCGCGGGCGGCGATGAGCTGGCTCCAGAACTGGGTCACGCCCTGCAGCACGTTGCGGCGCACGCCCTCGACGGTGATGCGGTCGGACGTGTTGCGCTCCACCGCCTGGCGGACGCGCGACGAGGTCAGGCCGCCGGAGAACAGCGGGACGGAGGCGCTGATGGTGGCGGTATAGGCGCGGCCGAACCGGTCCTCCGGCTCGAAGGGCTCGATCACGCCCCGCTGAGCCACGGCGACCTGGGCGCTGACCTGCGGCATCCGCTCGGCCCTGGCGCCGGCGACGCGGGCGCGGCTGGCCTGTTCGGCGAACTGCTGGGCGCGGAGCTGGGGATTGAACTGCTCGGCGAGCTGGTAGGCCTGGTCCGGGTCGGACGGCAGCAGGTAGGCCAGGGACGGCTCGGGCGCGAGCTCGCCGGGGTTCTGACCGACCAGGGTGGCGTAGCCCGCGCGGCTGATCGCCAGCTGGGCCTGGGCGGCCTGCAGCGAGGCCTGGGCCTGGGCGAGGCGCGCCTGGGACTGGGCGACGTCGGTGCGGGTCACCTCGCCCACGTCGAAGCGGGCCTGGGACTCCTGGAGCTGTCGCGTCAGGACGTTGACGTTCTCCTGCCGGATCCGCAGCACCTCCTGGTCGCGGCGCACGTCGGAATAGGCCTGGATCACGCTGACCAGCACCTGGGCCTCGACGCGGCGCAGGTTCTCGCGGCCGGCCAGGACGTCGGCGTTGGCGGCGTTCACCGCCGCGGCGGCCCGGCCGCCGGTCCACAGGGGCTGGGTGAAGGTAAGCTGGGCGGCGCCCGAATTGCTGCGGACCGCTCCGGCCCTGCCGCTGGAGTCAGGCACCCCGTCGCCGTTGAAATCCTGCAGCCGACCGAGAAGCGGCGTCTGGCTCTCGGTCCACTGGGCCTGGCCGCCCAGCGTCAGCGTCGGCCGCCAGCCGGTGCGGGCCTGGACGTAGGTCTCATCGAGCGCGCGCTGGGTGGCGCGCTGGGCCTGCAGGGTCGGATTGTTCTCGTAAGCCAGGGCGATGGCGTCGGCCAAGGTCTCGGCGCTGGCGGAGGCGGCGGCGCCAAGGACGCCTACACACACGGTCGCGGCCATCAGACGGCCGCGGAAGTTAATCGACATCTGCTATCCCCGATCTCGCGAGAGACTCGTCGTTATATTCCTGACCTCTGCCGCCTGGGCCAAGCAGCGTCACCTTAAGCTTTTTTCACGCCAGGGTTTCGTGGGTGTTTCATCCAGCCTTCGTCAGAAGGCGAATCCGTGGCGCGCCTCGAAGCCGGCCAGCACGGGCGGGAAGCTGTCGAACAGATCGCGCCGGGCCACGCCCTCGGGCGTGCGCACATAGAGGCAGGCCTTGCCTACGGGACCATCACGTTCGACCAGGCCCAGCCGTCCCTGGGGCGCCAGTGCGGCCGTCCAGGCGTCGGGGACGCGCGACACCGCGCCCTCGCAGACCACGATGTCGAAGGCGCCGGCCGGGACCGATTCGCCAGCCTCGGCGCGGGTCACCTCGGCGCCCATCTCCTCCATCACCGCCGCGGCGTAGGGCGCGCTGATCGCCAGCACCTTCTCGCCCGGCATCGGCCGCAGGGCCTGGATCAGCTTGGAGACGTCGCGCGGCTTCAGCAGGAAGCGGCCCGGGGCGTACTCCACCTCGATGTCGGTATAGGCCAGGTGCTGCCGGTCGGCGGGCACGAAGCGCTCGCGCGGGATGGCGCGCATGGCGTCGTGGATGCGCACGTCCGTGACGTCCTGGGTGCGCACCTGGCTTTCCACCATGTTCAGGCGGGCGGCGGCGAAGTCGGCCATCGAGTCCTCGAGGGTAGGTTTGCTGCGGCGGGTTATAGGCCCCCACGGGCGGAAGGCAATTGCGGGCGAAGGGCCGTTCTGTTAGCACCGCGCCTCACCTCCGGCGGCCTGATGGCGGAGTGGTGACGCACCGGACTGCAAATCCGTGAACCCGGGTTCGATTCCCGGTCAGGCCTCCAACTTCCTCGCTTCCCGATCATCCCTGCCAGAGCAGGGCCGCGCCGGCCGCGGCGCCGGCGATCACCGTGCCGGCGGCGTACATCAGGCCGAAGCGCTTGCCGCCGACGACCAGGGCGATGACCGACTTGGAGACGCTGTCCACGGCGGCGGCGACCAGGACCGCGAGGGCGGCGAGGCGCAGGTCCAGCCCCTGCTCCACCATGCGGCTGACCGTAAGCGTGATGGCGTCGACGTCCACCAGGCCGGCCAGCGCCGCCACCGGCAGGAGGCTGCCCGCGCCGTAGAGGCCCGAAAGGATGCGCGCGGCGGCCATGACGACGCCGAGCACCAGGGCGAACTTGAGGACGAGGCCGAGATCGAAGGGGCTCTTCATGCCCGAGAGGTCCTGGGCGCCCTCCCCGTCCCGGGACTTGATCGCGGCGGCGACGCCGAGGATCGCCGAAACCACCGCGAAGGCCGCCAGCGGCGGCAGCAGGCGCTGGAACAGCGCCGGAGCCAGGACCGCCGCGATGGCCGCGATGCGCGCCACCATGACCCCGCCCGCCAGCAGGGCGCCGCCGGCGTGGGCCAGGGTTCCGTCCGGCGCCTGGCGGTTCAGCCGGCCGAGCTGGATGGTGACGGCGGTGGACGAGACCAGCGCGCCGGCCAGGCTGGCCACGATGACGCCGCGTGTCGGCCCCAGCACCCGCATGGCCACGTAGGCCAGGAACGAGATGCCGGCCATGGCGATGGTCAGCAGCCAGAGCTCGCGCGGGTTGACGCTGTCCCAGGGGCCGTACGCCTGATCAGGCAGCAGCGGCAGGGCGACGAAGCTCATGGCCAGCAGGATCAAGGCGCTGCGCAGCTCGGGCCAGGTCAGCTTCCTCAGCCAGTCGTGCAGGACCGGCTTGAAGGCCAGCAGCGCGGTGACGATCACCGCCGCGGCCGCCGCGACCCGCCAGTCGCCGATACAGGCATAGGCGCCGAGGGCGAAGACCATGAGGGCGGCGACGATGGCGGTGACGGAATGGTCGTCCTCCTCCTGCTGCTCGTGCTGCTTGAAGAGGATGAAGGCCGCGGCCAGCGGCAGGCCGACCGTGGCGAAGGCCCAGCCGCCGAGCGTCTCCGCCAGCAGCGCCGCGACGCCGCCCAGGAGGCCCATGAGCGCATAGGTGCGGATGCCCGCGGTGCGCCCGCCCTCGGCGATGTCGCGTCCGCGCCAGCCGCGCTCGACGCCGACCAGGAAGCCGATCGCCAGCGCCAGACCCAGCCGTTGGAACTCTTCCGGCATGCGCCCTCACCTTGCCTCGGCGACAGACCTACACCGGTTCGGCCGCCGGTTCGAAGCTTGAACCCCGCGGAAGCTTGAACCTGGGAGGCGAGCCGGCCTAACGGTGGGCATGGCGAACGAACTCCCCTCCATCCTGGTCACCGGCTCCACCCGCGGCATCGGCGCCGCGATCGTGGAGGCGCTCTCGGGCCGGGCGAACGTGGTCGGACACGGCCGCAGCGACGGTCCCGCGACCATCGGCGCCGACCTCTCCGACCCCGCGGCGGCCGACCGCCTGTGGGACGCGGCGCTGGAGCGCCTGGGCGGACGCATCGACGTGCTGATCAACAACGCCGGGGTGTTCGAGCCGGTGGCGGTGGACGCGCCCCTCGACGACTGGCAGGCCGGCTGGGGCCGGACGATGCAGATCAACCTGCAGGCCTCGGCCGACCTCTGCCGTCGGGCGATCCTGCACTGGCGCGAGCGCGGGACGGGAGGCCGGATCGTCAACATCGCCAGCCGCGCAGCCTATCGCGGGGACTCGCCGGCCCACTGGCACTATGCGGCGTCGAAGGCGGGGATGGTCGGCATGACCAAGTCGATCGCGCGGGGCTTCGCGGCCGAGGGCATCCTCGCCTTCGCGGTCTGCCCCGGCTTCACCATGACCGGCATGGCCGAGGACTACCTGGCCAGCCGTGGCGGCGACAAGCTGCTGGCCGACATCCCGCTCGGCCGCGTCGCGATGCCCGAGGAAGTGGCCAGCGCGGCCGCCTACCTGGCCCTGGAGGCCCCGCCGTCGATGACCGGCGCGGTGATCGACATCAACGGGGCCAGCTTCGTGCGATAGGCGACGGGACGGCGCAGGAGGCCCGCATGTCGCACCCAACCCGCACTGGGGGACGCGCCGCCTGGGCCGGACAGCTCGAGATGACGGCCGCCGGCGCCCGCTGGCAGGGTCCGGTGGGCGACAACCGCCCGCACCGGCATCTGGCGGCGCAGGCCGTCTTCGCCGTGTCTCCCGCCACGATCCGGGACGGCCAGGGGCGGATCTGGACCGGTCGGTGCCTGCTCGTCGATCCCCTCGCGCTGCACGCCCTGGAAACCGAGGGCGACGCCGAACTGATCTTCATCGAGCCGACACACAGCCGCGCGGTGCTTGAGTCGCTCGTGGCGGACTTAGGTCCACGGCTGCGCGACCCGGTGATCGTCGAGGCGACCGAACCGTCGCTGCGCTTCTGGGGCCCCCTCCTCGCCGAACCGGCCGTTCCCCGCCGCGCCGTCTCGCCGGCCCTGCTGGCCTCGCTGGCGACGATAGACGCGGCGCTGGAAGATGGGACGGTGCGCCTGGCGACGGTGGCCGCCGCGGCCGGACTTTCGCCGGACCGGTACCGCCACGCCTTTTCGGAGGCGTTCGGCGTCTCCTTCCGCCGCCATCTGCTCTGGCGTCGGATAACGCGCGCCGTGGGCCTGATCTCGGACGGCCAGGAGATCACCGCCGCCGCCCACACCGCGGGGTTCGCCGACAGCGCGCACCTGGCGCGGACGATGCGCGCCTGCTTCGGCATCTCCGCCGGGCGGCTTTCCGCGACCCGTGCGCGGCAGCCGCTACGTTCAAGCGAGGAGCCGGCGCGCGGGGCATGAGGGGGCGCGAAGGAGCCCCACATGAACCGATCCCCCGAACGACGCGCGGCCTATGTGGTCGAGGCCGCAGCCGCGCGCGAGGCGCTGGCCGCCGGCGACCTCGACGTAGCGTTCGCCCGCCTGGAGCGCGCCCACATCCTGGGCCAGCCCTGGGTCGGCGCCCACAGCTGGACCCACTGGATGATGCTCCGCGTGGGCTGGCGGCGGCGCGACCCGCGCGAGGTGGCCGGCCAGATCCTGAGGCTGGCGGGCGGCGGCCTCTTCACCTGGCTCGGCTGGGCGCCCGCGGGCAACACCGGCGGCGCGGATGTCTCGGCCTTCCGGCCGATGCCCTACCCCGGAGATCTCGAGCCGCTGTGCCGTGAGCCTTAGAGCCCTTCCCGTCGGAGTCGTTTGAACGCGAAAGGCTCAAGGCGCCGCCGCCGGCAGCGTGAAGCCGACCGTCGCGCCCGGGCCCAGGGGAACGTCCAGGGCCACCCAGGCCACGACGAGGCCCACCCCTACGACCAGCAGCCAGATCGAATAGGGCGTCATGGTCGCGGCGAGGCTGCCGATGCCGAAGTCCTTCTGCCACCGCTGGCAGAACACGAGGATCAGCGGGAAATAGACCATCAGGGGGGTGATGATGTTGGTCGCCCCATCGCCGACGCGGTAGGCGGCCGTGGTGGTTTCGGGGCTGATCCCGAGCAGCATCAGCATCGGCACCAGAACCGGAGCCAGCAGCGCCCACTTGGCGCTGGCCGAGCCGACGAACAGGTTGAGGCCCGCCGTGAAGACCACGATCACGGCCAGCAGCGCGGGGGCCGGCAGGGCCAGCTGCTCAAGGCCGGCCGCGCCGTGAACCGCGGTGATCAGACCGAGGTTCGACCAGTTGAACATCGCGACGAAGTGCGCCGCGGCGAAGGCCAGCACGAGGTAGTAGGCCATGTCGCCCATCGACCCCGCCATCATCTGCACCAGGTCGCGATGGCTCTTCACCGTCCCGGCGGCCCGGCCGTAGGCCCAGCCGGCCGCGAGAAAGAGAAGGAAGAAGCCCGCCACCAGCGACTGGTAGAAGGGCGTCAGCCGGCCGGTCGGGGCGGCCGCCTCGTCGATCAGGGGCGTACCCGGGCCAAAGGTGAAGAATAGCCAGAGAACCGCGACCGCCAGCGTGGCGAGGCCGGCATGGAGCAGCCCCCGCTTCTGCGCCGGCGTCAGCGGGGCGTCGGGCGTAGGCTCCGCGGCGGTTTCCGGCGGCGGTTCAGCCCTGGACGCGGGATCGTACCGGCCGAGGCGCGGCTCGATCACGCGGTCGGTCACGTACCAGATGACCGGCAGGAAGACGACGGTCATGGCCGAGATGAAGTACCAGTTGCCGGCGATGTTCGCGTCCCATGACGGCAGGATGGTCTCGGCCGCCGCCTCGGTGATCCCGAACAGCAGGGCGTCGAGCTGACCAGGCAGCAGATTGGCGGAAAAGCCCCCGGACACGCCGGCGAACGCCGCGGCGATGCCCGCGACGGGATGCCGGCCCGCCGCAGCGAACAGGGCCCCCGCAAGCGGGATCAACACGACATAGGCCGCGTCCGCCGCCAGGTTTCCGAGCATGGCGACCAGCGCCACAAGCGGCGTCAGGAGGAACTTCGGCGCATCGCGCACGGCGGCGCTCATGGCGGTCCCGAACAGACCGGAACGCTCGGCCACGCCCGCCCCCAGCATCACCACCAGGACGTACCCCAGCGGGTGGAAGTGGGTGAAGGTGGTGGGCATCTCCACCCACAGCCGGCGGATATTGTCCGCCGAGAGCAGGCTCTCCGCCGCGATCACCGCAGCGGCTCCCGTCTGCTCGTCGATCTTCGTCGGGTGCGCGGCCGACCAGCCGAACATCGCCGCCGCCACGCTCACCAGGATGAGGACGCCGATCAGGTAGACGAAGATGAAGACGGGATCCGGCAGCCGGTTACCCGTGCGTTCGATCCAGCGAAGGATTCCGCCGGTCTGCTCGTTCGATCCACTGGCCACGTGCTGGCGCCCCCTCCGCCCCGGCTGAGCCGCGGCCGTTGTCGGTAGTCCTCCCCTCAGACGAACCTAGCACGAGCGCTGGCGCAGCCAAGCTGGCCCCACCCTATCCGTGCGCAGGGCGCGACGCCCTTGCGAAGATTACAAATGTCATCCGATCGCCAGAGCTTCGCCACAGACGCGCCACGATGGCGGCGCGAGCTGGCCCGCAAGACCACCCAGGGAGGAACGACCATGACCCGCCAACGTCTGCCGGCGATCGGACTCGCGCTGCTGACCGCGGCCAGCGGCACGCCTGCGCCCGCCCAGGCGCCGGTGCGCGACCTCGGCCGCGACGCGGGCCGCGATCCCACCCCGGCCGACTGTGAGGCGCTGGGCTTTCGGGCCGCACCGGAGGATCGATCCTACCCCGCCATGGCCGGACCAGCGCCGACGGCCGCGCCGCCTCCCCCGCCTTCGCCCCCAATCGTCGCCACGGTCCCGCCCCTGCCGCTCCCCCCGGTCGAGCGGCGAATCAAGGAGCCCCGGCCGCCAGCCGCGGCGGTGCAGGAGATGGTCGTCACCAGCGGCCGGCGCCTGCCCGCCCCGCCCGCCTATGCGCCGCGCGACACCGAGCGCTATCCGGACGCGGCCGCCAATCCGATCCGCCAGACGGCGACCGACCCGGTCTCGACCTTCTCCGTCGACGTCGACACCGCCGCCTACGCCAATGTCCGCCGGTTCCTGAACGACGGGGCGCGCCCGCCGACCGACGCGGTGCGGGTCGAGGAACTGGTGAACTATTTCGACTACGGCTACGCCAAGCCGACGGGCCGCGCGCAGCCGTTCACGACCTATGTGGCGCTGGCGCCCTCGCCGTGGTCGGCCGAGCGGCAGATCCTGCACATCGGCATCCAGGGCTATGACCTGACGCGGACCGAGCCGCCGCCGCTGAACCTGGTGTTCCTGATCGACACCTCGGGTTCGATGTCCGGGCCGGACCGTCTGCCCCTGGCGCGCAAGTCACTGAGCCTGCTGATCGAACAGCTCCGGCCGCAGGACCGGGTGTCGATGGTGGCCTATGCCGGCTCGGCGGGAGCGGTGCTGGGGCCCACCAGCGGGCGCGAGAAGCTGAAGATGAAGTGCGCCTTGGGCGCCCTGCACGCCGGCGGCTCGACGGCCGGGGGCCAGGGGCTGCAACTGGCCTACGCCCTCGCGAAGGAGCGGTTCGACCCGAAGGCGGTGAACCGCGTGATCCTGCTGACCGACGGGGACTTCAACGTCGGCGTCGCCGATCCGCGCCGGCTGAAGGACCTCGTGGCGGAGAAGCGCAAGGACGGGGTCTATCTGTCGGTCTACGGCTTCGGGCGCGGCAACTACAACGACACGATGATGCAGGCCCTGGCGCAGAACGGAAACGGGACCGCCGCCTACGTCGACAGCCTGCAGGAGGCGCGCAAGCTGTTCCGCGAGGACTTCACCAAGAGCCTCTTCCCCATCGCCGACGACGTGAAGGTGCAGGTGGAGTTCAACCCCGCCCAGGTCAGCGAGTACCGACTGATCGGCTACGAGACCCGCATGCTGGCGCGGGAGGACTTCAACAACGACCGGGTGGACGCGGGCGAGGTCGGCGCGGGGGCGTCGGTGACGGCCCTGTACGAGATCACCCCGGCGGGCGCGCGGCCCTCCGCCGACCCGCTGCGCTATGGACGGCAGGCGCCGAGGCCCGGCCCGTCGGGCGAACTGGCCTACCTGAAGATCCGCTACAAGCTGCCCGGCGAGGACCGTTCGCGGCTGATGGAGCGGCCGATCACGCGTGCCGACGTGAGGCCCAGTATCGCGGCAGCGCCCGAGCCGACCCGCTGGGCGGTGGCGGTGGCCGGGTTCGGCCAGAAGCTGAAACAGGATCCGCGCCTGTCCGACGCCTTCGGCTGGGACGACATCCTGGCCCTGGCCCAGGGCGCGCGGGGCGCCGACCCGTTCGGCGAGCGGGCGGAGTTCGTACAGCTTGTCCGGGCGGCCCGGGACACTCGCGCGCCAGGGGAATAGCGACAGCTTTGGCGCAGCTCCACCGACGTTCGTCGCAGGCTGATTGCCGCCATTGCCTGCGCCCCCGCACACCCACGCCATTCGACAACGATAGGATGTGGGTGTGTGATGAGAGCTCTGGCTTCTGCAATCTGCGCGGTGGCGCTGCTCGGCGGCGCGTCGGCGGCCCAGGCGGCGTCGGTGCTGACCTTCGACGACCTGGCCCAGGCGGGAACGGGCCGCAAGAATATCGCCCAGAATAACTTCAAATATCAGGGCTTCAATTTCTACTCGACCTACTCGGGAAATCCAAATTTCTTCACTTTGGGCCTGGATGATGCGACCAATGCGGACCCAAGCGGCACGACATTTGGCCACACTTGGGACCGGTACGAGATGAACATCACTAAAGAGGATGGCTCATTATTCGAAATTTTCTCCATCGACATCGCTGATATCATGAACATCGGCGCGAATTACGATTTCACGCTGCGGTTCGTTTATGCAGACAACAAGCAGCAGACTCTCTACCTCAACACCAATTCCACCGCCGGTCTTGAGACGTTCACCGTCAACCAGAAGAACCTCAAGGCGTTCCTGATCGGAACCCGCGAGGTCGGCCAGAACGTCCAGATCGACAACATCCGGCTGACGGGCAGCGTCGCCGCCGTTCCCGAGCCCGCCACCTGGGCGATGATGCTGCTGGGCTTCTTCGGCCTCGGCTCGACGATCCGCGCCCGGCGGAGCGTGCTGGCGCGGGCCTGACCCCAGGCCGATCGTCGGGGAACGGCGTCTGCGGCGTCGGCCCCGGGAGCCGCTTCTGCCGACAGAGGCGGCTCCTGATTGGCGATATGCACACAACAAGCTATGCCTGAATCAACTGGGGGATAGCATTGTGCCAATTTTCAACTACTCGACCATGTCGGCCGCGCAGGCGCTTGCCTTTTCGGCGGCCGATACCCTGCTCGTGGACCAGGGCTCCGCCAACACGACTACAATTCAGTTTGGAGCCACGACGATCGTCATGACGGTCGCGGGAACCAGTGTCGTGTTCGGCGCGGGGCTGGGGAATGCTACCGCGACCTTCGCCGACGGATCGCGGCTGTTCATAGGGACCACGGGCAACGACGCCCCCTCTGCATTCGGCGCGGAAGACAACGGACTTTACGGGGGCGCAGGTGCGGACACCCTCGATGCAGGCGACGGCGCCAACCAGCTTCAGGGCAACCAGGGCGAAGACAAGCTCATCGGCGGGCGCGGGCGCGACGTCATCTATGGCGGGCAGGATAACGATACGATCATTGTCGGCGAGAGCAGCGGCGGTGGGACCAATTTCGCTCAGGGCAATCGGGGCGATGACACGATAAGCGGCTCCCGGGTCGACAGCGACACGCTCTTGGGCGGACAAGGCAACGACGTGCTGGGCGCCTCGGACGCAGGTCCTGGACGCCGCTCCGGCCTCTTCACGCTGTATGAAAATCCCGTCGGCGTCAGCGGTGGCGGCAACGACGTCATCAATGGGAATCTCGGAGACGACGTCATCTTCGGCGGGACCGGAGACGACACCCTGATCGGCGAAGACGGTCGCGACCACATCGTCGACAGCGGCGGCCGAAATTTCATCGACGCGGGTGCGGACAAAGACTTCATCGATGTAGCGGGCGAAGCCACCGTCTACGCCGGCTCTGGCGGCGACGTGATCGACCTTCGCGACGGCACGTTCTGGGTCGATATGGGAGACGGCGATGACGCATGCATCGGCCTCTTCGAAGGCGGGGTCGGTCAGGCTACTATCGTTGGCGGTTCCGGTCGCGATCTGATCCGTGGCACCAACGGCGCCGACAGCATCAGCGGCGGCTCTGAAAACGATGTGCTCGCCGGCTGGGGCGGACAGGACACCCTGTCCGGAGGAGATGGCGCCGACGAGTTCGATTTCTACGGCGGACAGTCCTTCACCGAGCTCAGCGATTTGGACGTCATCCTTGATTGGACAAGTGCGGACTATCTCTATTTTCAGGATTTGAAGACGGGCGACGCAGTGGGCCCAGGCGTCGGCTTCAATTACTTTGAAGGGTTCGCGTCCACCTATGAGGCAGCACTCGCGATGGCCAATGCCCAGATCGCGGCCGGCGAAATCAACTATGTCGCCATTCAGGTGGGAAGCGATGTCTTCGTGTTTGCTGACTCGCTCACCAACAATGGCGTAGCCGACACGGCCGTGCGCCTCGCCAACTGCACCCTCGACGCGATGGGATTCGCGAATTTTCTAACCGGTTGAAGCGCCCCGCCGGTCGCTTCAACCCGCGTCGCCCCACTGCCGATGCAGGGAGGTCGCCACGTGGCTCAGCCGCGTGCGCGCCTCCCAGCTCAGCTTCTCGCCCTCGGTGGCGAGGACGTCGTTCAGGGTGAAGAGCAGTTCCCGGCCTGCCTGATCGACGATGTCGCTCTCGATGAAGGTGATCCCGCACAGGCGCTCGCCGCGGGTCACCGGCTTCACCTCGTGGATGGTGGTCGAGGGATAGAGGATCGCCGAGCCGGGGCTCAGCTTGAAATCCACCGCCCGCGCGCCCAGCCGCACCGACAGCTCTCCGCCGTCGTAGTCCGCGGGATCGTTCAGGAACACCGTGCACGACAGGTCCGCCCGGATCGGCCGCGCACCGATTGGCAGGAAGGCGGCGTCGGCGTGGGCGCCGTAGTTCATCCCCGGGCGGTAGAGCGACAGGGCCGGCGGGGCGACCATCTTCGGAAAGGCGTAGGCGATGAACACGGCGCTGCGCTTCAGGCCGCCCAGCAGGATCTGCGACGCCCGGTCATGCTGCGGGTCGCCCGGCAGGCCCTGGAGGTTGTTCTTCACCTTGGAGTCGGGGTTCGTCACCCGCCCGTCGACGAACGACAGGCTGGTGGCGATGGCCTTGAGCTGGGCCACTTCATCGGCGGTGAGCAGGTCGGGAAGCTCGCAGAACATCGGCGAGGCTTAGCGGCCAGCCGGAAGCCGGCGAAGGTCACTGGCCGCAGGCTTGTCGCCCTTCGTCGCATAATCAGGATTGCGCGGGACCGGACGCGAGCCGCCGGAGCGCCTCGGCGAGGATCGGGCGCTGGCCGGCGTGGATCTTCACGAGGGCCGTGTCGGCGTCGAACCAGGCGGCGCGGTCGACCTCCGGAAACGCCTGCCGGCGGCCGGACCTCGGCGGCCATTCGACCTCGAAGGTGTTGGAGGCGATGGCGGAGACGTCGAGGTCCGCCTCCACCAGCCAGGCGTGCACGGTCTTGCCCGAGGACGTCGCCGGGGCCAGCGGCTCGCCCTCCCCGTCGATCTCCAGACCCAGCTCCTCGCGGAACTCGCGGCGGGCGGCAGTCCAGCCGTCCTCGCCAGGATCGACCAGCCCCTTGGGGATCGACCATCCCTGGGCGTCCTTCTTCGCCCAGTAGGGCCCGCCGGGATGAACCAGCAGGAACTCCGGGCCCGAGGCGCCCCGCCGCCAGGCCAGCACGCCGGCGCTAACGACGGGGGCCTTGGGCATCAGTCCATCAGCCGCTGCATCAGGTAGGTGTATTCCAGCGCCTGGCGCATGGCCCGCTCGTTGAGGTTGGCGGCGGCGGCGTGACCGCCATCGATGTTCTCGTAGTAGAGGTAGTCGTAGCCGTACTCCTTGAGCCGCGCGGCGGCCTTGCGAGCGTGGGCCGGGTGGACGCGGTCGTCCTTGGTGGACGTCTCGATGAACACCCGCGGATAGGGCTGGCCGGGCTTCAGGTTCTGGTACGGCGAATAGCTCATCAGCATCGCCCGCTCTTCCGGCACCTTGGGGTCGCCGTATTCGCCGATCCAGGACGAGCCGGCGCCGATGTGGTCGTAGCCGATCATGTCGAACAGCGGCACCTGGATGACCACGGCGTTGTAGAGTTCGGGCCGCTTGGTCAGGGCCACGCCCATGAGCAGGCCGCCGTTCGAGCCGCCCATGATGCCGAGCTTCTTCGGGTTGGTGATCTTGCGCGCGATCAGGTCTTCGGAGACCGCGAAGAAGTCGTCGTAGACCCGCATGCGGTTCAGCTTCAGGCCGGCGTTGTGCCAGCGGGGGCCGAACTCGCCGCCGCCGCGGATATTGGCGACGACGTAGACGCCGCCCTTCTCCAGCCACAGCTTGCCGGCGGTCGCCGCATAGGCCGGCGTCTGGCTGACCAGGAAGCCGCCGTAGGCGTAGAGCAGCGTCGGGTTCGAGCCGTCGAGGTTCACGTCCTTCTTCGACACCACGAAGTACGGGACCTTCGTGCCGTCCTTCGACGTGGCCCAGTGCTGCTCGACCTTCATGTCGGAGGCGTCGAAGCGCGGCGGCAGGGTGCGCAGCTGTTCCGGCTTGCCGGCCGAGGCGTCCGCCAGCCACTGGCTGGAGGGCGTCAGGTAGCTGGTGACGTTGAGGATCAGACGGTCGTCGTGCTCGGACGCCGAGGCGATGCCGATGGTGGAGTCGGCCGGAAGATCCAGCTTCGTGGACGCCCAGGCGTCGTTCGCGCGCCGGAAGCTGAGCACCTGGCCCTTCACATTGTCGAACAGGGCGACGACGAGGCGCCCGCGGGTGGTGGCCACCTGCTCGACGCTCTGGCTGAGGGTCGGCCGCAGGACCAGGGACGGCGTGAGGGCGGCGGGCTTATTCCTGAAGGCGGCCAGGTCGAAGTCGACGAGGTCGCCCTCCTTCATCCCCTTGGCGGACCAGTCCTCCTCCAGGCTGATGATCACGCGGCCATCGAGGTAGCCCTGGATGGAGGACTTCTTCGGCAGGTCCAGCCTCAGCGGTCGGTCGCCGACCAGCAGGTAGTATTCGGCGTTGAAGGTGTCCAAGGGGCGCTGGATCACCACGGCCTGCACCTTGCCGTCGGGGTCGCGCAGAACGATCGACTGCACGCCGTAGCCGCCGTCGGCCTTCTGGCCCGTGAAGACCTGCTTGGCCGCCGAGAGCGGCTGGCCGCGCTTCAGCAGCTTGGCGATATAGGGGTAGCCCGAGGTGGTGACCTCGCCCTTGTTCCACTCGGTGACGACCAGCAGCGTGTCCTGGTCGATCCAGTCCACGCGGTGCTTGCCCTCGGGCAGGCGGAACCCGCCCTCGACGAACTTGCCGGCGGCGGCGTCGAACTCGCGGATCTCCACGGCGTCCTTGCCGCCGTCGGAGAGATTCACCAGGCAGAGGCGGTCGTCGGGGGCCAGGCAGTCGGCGCCCTTCCAGACCCAGTTGGCCTTCTCGGCCTTCGCCAGGGCGTCGATGTCGAGGATCGTGCGCCACTCGGGATTGCCGCCCCGATAGCTGTCGAGGCTGGCGGCGCGCCAGATGCCCCGGACGTGGTCGGCGTCCTGCCAATAGTCACGCAGGGACCCGTCGCCGGCGAACCAGACGCCGGGGATGCGGTCCTTGGCGGTGGCGATCTTCAGGGCCTCGGCATAGAGGCCGGCATAGCGGGGGTCGTTCTGGAGCTGGGGCAGCGAGCGGGCGTTCTCCGCCTTCGCCCACTCGAGCGCCCGGGCGCCCTCGATCTCCTCCATCCAGGTGTAGGGATCGTCCTCCGGCGCGGCCGCCCCCATCAGAAACACCGCGGCGAGGGCCGCCCCAAGAACACGCATCGGCATGTGGCAAATTCCCAAATCATCGTCCGGTGATAGGGGCCGATGCGCCGCGCAAGCTCAAGCGGTTTGCGGCGAGCGGGGTTCGCCGAGCGCCAACCCGGACGTCAGCCCTGGGCGAAGACGCCGACGTAGAGCACCGGCAGGATCCACACCACCGCGGCCATCACCCCGAGGGCGAGGCGCCGACGGCGCTGGCGCGGCCGGACGTGGGCTTCGAAGAAGGCGGCGTAGTCGAGGGTGTCCATGGGTCGTCTCCGGTCTGGTGGAGCGACCCTGGAGTCCATCTACGTCAATTCCGGACGTGGGTTTTGAGCGCGACCTCCAGCTCGGCCCGCATCATGTCCTTCAGCGCCTGGGGCTCGACGATCTCGACCTTGTCGCCCCAGGTGAAGAGGTGCCAGGCCAGCTCGCGCATGCCGCTGGCGCGGAAGCGGACAATGGTGGAGCCGTCGGGCTGGTCCTCGACCTTCTGCCGCGCATGGAAACGCCAGCGCACCGCGTCCTCCCGGCCGTGGGGCAGGATGCGCAGGACCACGTCATGGGTGTCGTCCTGGTAGATGCCGAAGCTCTCGTCCGCATAGGCCTGGAGCGAGAAGTCGGCCGGCGGCGCGCCGGGTGAGCCGGTGACCTCGACGTCGAAGATGCGGTCGAGACGCCAGTTCCGCGGGCCCGTTCCTGCCCCCACCTCCTCGGCCACCAGATAGTTCGAGCGCCCGAACAGGATGCCGTACGGGGTCACCTCCCGCACGCGGCCGGGGTTCGAGCCGCCCTCGTAGCGGAAGCGCAGCGTCGAGAGGGACTTCAGGCCCTCGCGCACAGCGGCCAGGATGGTCTCCTCCTCGAAGGGACGCGGGCCGGCGGTGACGGCGATGGTCTCGGCCTGCAGCAGGGCCTCAAGGTCCGGCGCGAGGCGGCGGCGGGCCGAGGCGCGGGTGGCGGACAGCACCTTCTGTTCGAGAGAGCGGAGCGCCGCCGCCCGGGCGGCGGCGCCCTGGCGATCCATGAGCTCGGCCGACGCCGCGAGCGCCGCCAGCTCCTCCGCGGTCGGGGCCTGGAAGAGGCCGTCCAGTCCCGCTGGAATGCGGAACCGGCGGCTGACGCCCTCCTCCACCGCCTCCAGCTGGGGAAACACTTCCCAGACCGCATCGCGCATCCGCTCGGCCGTGCGCCGACTGACGCCCAGCCGCTCGGCCATCTCGTCGAGGGTCAGCCCCTCGGCGGTGGAGGCGAGCATCCGCGCCAGCTCCAGCAGCCGGGCCCCTTTTTCGTGCCGCATCGGAAAATCTACGTCCGTTTCTGTCGTACAAGCCAGACAAAACCAGAACCATCGGCAACCCGCAAGGAGCTCGACACCGATGGCCTCCCGTTTCCAGCCCCGTCGTCGTCCCGACCGCTTCAGCCCCGCCCGCTTCGCGCCGCGCCCCGCGAAGGCGCCGCCGGCCAAGGTCCAGCCCAGCCGCCCGGCCCTGCCGCCCGCGGCCGTGGTGGACGCGATCCTGCGCTATCACGACGTGAGCGTCGATCAGGGCGGCGAGCGCACCCTGCTGCGCCTTTCGGACCGCCGCCTGCGCGAGCCCGAGGTCGCCGCCGCCCTCGGGGCGGAAGGCCAGCGCGCCGCCCGCGTCGCCATCCTCTGGAACGAGCGCGAGAGCGAGATCATCCGGGTGCTGGAGAGCTTCGAGGACCGCGCCGCGGCCTGAGGCTCAGACCTCGTGCTTGTAGCTCGGCTGGTCGATGGCGAGCTGGTCCATGGCCATGACGCGTAGCGCTGCCAGCAGGCCCGGCGTCTCGACCGTCAGCTCGCCGGCGCGGATGCGGTCGCAAAGCTCGGCGTTCAGCGCCGCGAAGTCGCCGTCGTGGCCGAGGACGCCGGCCATGGCCGTGGTCGCCCTCGCCTCCGCCGCCGGACCGTCGGTGAGCTCGCGCCGGATGGTCGCCATGGCGTTGGCGGCGACGCGGGCCAGGAAGGCGTTGCGCGGGTCGAGCGAGGGGCGGATCTGCTCGATCCACAGCGCCACGGACTCGGCCAGCTCCTCGGTCTTGGGATGGGTGATCACAGGCCCTGCTCCAGAAGCACCACCAGGTCGGCCTCGGTCTCCGAGACCCGCCGGCCGATCATCGGCCGCTCCACCGACTTCTCCACGCCGCTGGCCCAGGAGAGGTACATGGTGAGGCACATGACGCCCCAGCGCAGCGAGCCCAGCATCTGCCAGAAGCGCACGCGGGAGAGTTCGATCGGCTTGCCGCCCGCCGCGGCATAGCCGGCCAGCAGGTCCGCGTAGTCGCCGAAGCCGCCGACGGGCCGGTCCGGACGGCCGAAGCGCCAGGAATTGGTGCAAATCCACCCCATGTCCTCGGCCGGGTCGCCCAGGTGCGCGAGCTCCCAGTCGAGCACGGCGGCGACGCCCGTCTCCGGGTCGAACATGATGTTCCCGTTGCGGAAATCGCCGTGCAGAAGGACCGGCTCGACCGGCTCCGGGATCCGCTTGCGCAGGTACTGGAACGCCAGCTCCAGCACCGGACGCTGGGCGCCGGTGGCGCGGTAGACCTCCTCGTAGCGGTCGAGATCGGCGGCCGCGTCGGCGGTCTTGAGACTGACGCCCGCCGGCAGCGCGGTCCGGTGGATCGGGACCAGGGCCTCGCCGCACTGGCGGGCCAGGGCCGGCCGGATGGCGTCGAAGCGCGGATCGGAGACGATCTTCTTGCCCAGGGTCTCGCCGGCGACCCGGCGCATCACATAGGCCTCGCCCAGCCCGTCGGCGTCGTCGCAGACGTGGCGGACGATCGGGACCTTGGCCCCGTTGGCGGCCGTGGCCTGAATGAGCGCCGCCTCGGTGCGGAGGCTGACCGAGCGGGCGGTCTCCTCGTCGAACGGCGCGCTGCGTCGGCGCAGGATCAGGTCCTCACGGCCGCCTGGACCGGTAAGCGCGAACGCCCAGGTCTCCATGCTGGCGCCGCCCGAGAGGCGCTGCGCGTCGGCCACCGCCGCGCCCTCGCCCCCCAGCCTCACGGCGAGCTGCGAAAGTCCTTGGCGAACATCAACTTCCATGACCCGGCGGAACCTCGCGGCTGGTCTAGACTGGGTCCGATCTGGCGGGCTTCAAGGGCCGTTGTAAACCGGTCCCCTACGTCAAGTCCGCCCAAGAGCACGTGCGATGACGCTTGGGAGAACGGCCATGGACTTCGACATTCCTCAGGACATCCAGGACTACCTGGACGAACTCGATCGCTTCATCGACGACGTGATCATGCCGCTGCAGCGGGCGGACGATAACGACCGGTTCTTCGACCATCGCCGCGAGCACGCGCGGACCGACTGGGACAACGGCGGCCTGCCGCGCCACGAGTGGGAGGAGCTGCTCGCCAAGGCCCGCAAGCTGGCCGACGACGCCGGCCACCTGCGCTACGCCTGGCCCAAGGAGATGGGGGGCAAGGGCGGCAGCCAGCTCGCCATGGCCATCATCCGCGAGCACCTGGCGGCCAAGGGCCTGGGCCTGTTCAACGACCTGCAGACCGAGCACTCGATCGTCGGCAACAACCCCTTCATCCTGATGTTCAAGGAGTTCGCGACGAACGAGCAGTACGACCGGTACGCCGACGCCCTGCTGAACGGGAAGATGCGGACGGGCTTCGGCCTGACCGAGCCGAACCACGGCTCGGACGCCACCTGGATGGAGACCCGCGCGATCCGCCAGGACAAGGACGGCAAGCCGGGCTGGCTGATCAACGGCGAAAAGATGTGGACGACGGGCATGCACGTGGCGACCCACGTGATGTGCTTCACCCGCACCTCCGGAAACGACGGCGACGCCAAGGGGATCACCTGCTTCATCGTCCCGGCCGACGCGCCGGGCGTGAAGGTCGAGGAGTACCTCTGGACGTTCAACATGCCGACCGACCACCCGCGGGTCAGCTTCACCAATGTCTGGATCCCGGAGGACAGCTACTGGGGCCAGATCGACCATGGCCTGGGCATCGGCCAGAGCTTCGTGCACCAGAACCGCATCCGTCAGGCCGCCTCGAGCCTGGGCGCGGCGCAGTTCTGCATCAACGAGAGCGTCCGCTACGCCCGCGAGCGCAAGCCATTCGGCAAGGCGCTGGCCGAGAACCAGGCCATCCAGTGGCCGCTGGTCGAGTTGCAGACCCAGTGCGAGATGCTGCGCCTGCTGATCCGCAAGACCGCCTGGCAGATGGACCACATGGAGCATAAGGAGATCGAGAAGACGATCTCGGACAAGGTCTCCATGTGCAACTACTGGGGCAACCGGCTGGTCTGCGAGGCGGCCGACCGGGCCATGCAGGTGCACGGCGGCATCGGCTATTCGCGCCACAAGCCGTTCGAGCACATCTATCGCCACCACCGCCGCTACCGCATCACCGAAGGCTCGGAGGAGATCCAGATGCGCAAGGTGGCCGCCTATCTGTTCGGCTACCTCGGGCCGAAGCGCGCCGACCCGTTCTTCAAGGAATTGAACGAGGCGGAGAAGGCCGCCAAGGGCGACTACGTCCAGCCCATCCCGGCGCACCACAACGCCTCGCGCCCGTAAGAACGGCGCCGCGGCGGTCGATCAGGCCGCCGCGGCCTGTCCGTAGAGCTCGTCGAACACCGGGGGCAGGCTGTCCGGCAGGCCCAGCAGCGGGCCCGACGACAGCAGCAGCACGACCTCGTCGCCGGCGAGGCGGCCAAGCGCGGCAAGGGCGGCGTCGGCCGTCTCCACGCCCTCGACGGCCATGCCGGTGGCGGCCACGCGCGCCAGGATCTCGGCGAAGCTCGACTGGTTGTGACTGGCCTCGCCATGGTGTGGCGGCGGGATCACGAGCACGCGGGCGGCGCCCTCGAACACCGTGTCGTACCAGGGCAGCGCGTCGCGGTTGCGCCACGAGAAGGTGTGCGGCTCGAACACCACCGTCAGGCGCCGCTCGGGGTAGTGCAGCAGCATGGCCTCGATGGCCGAGCGGGCCTTCTCGTATGATGAGCCGAAGCCCTCGATGACCGGGACGGCCGAGCGCCGCGTCAGCCGGTCGAGACGCCGGCGGATTCCCGCGAAGCTCTCGACCCCGCGGACCAGGTCGGCCTCGGAGACCAGCCCCCTCTCCAGCAGGTAGGCCGAGACGCCGACGATGTTCTCGACGTTGTGCTCGCCGAGCAGCGTCGTGGCGAGGGCCACGCGGCGGCCACCGGGCCCGACCAGGGTGAAGCGCGTGGTCTCGCCGTAGACGATCCCTTCCGGATACCAGCCGTCGCAGGGGGCGGTGTCGTACCAGACGATCCGGGAGGCGGCCTCGCCGGCGATGGCGCGGGTGGCGGGATGCTCGCGGGCGACCAGCAGACCGTCGCCCGGCAGCAGCCGCAGCAGCTCGGCGAACGGCTTCACATAGTCGTCGAAGGTCGGGAAGACGTTCACGTGGTCGTGGATCAACGAGGTCAGCAGCAAGTCGCGCGGGTGGTAGAGGACGAACTTCGAGCGGCGATCGGTGGGGCCGACGATGTACTCGTCACCCTCGAGCACCACCTGCGGCGCGGCCCCCCAGTGGCCGGTGTCCGGAAGAGACGGCGAGATCGCCCCGATCATCCAGCCGGCGTCGACGCCGCTGGCACGCAGGACGTGGGACATCAGCGCGGTGCAGGTCGACTTGCCGAAGGATCCGGCGACCACGGTGTTGCGGCGCCCCTGGGTCGCCTCGCCCACCAGTTCCGGAAAGGTCGTGACGCGGACGCCGCGCGCCCGGGCCGCGACGACCTCGGCGTTGGCCTCGCCCCCGAGCTTGGCCGAGGCGCCGAGCACCAGCAGGTCCAGGCCCTCCGGCAAGTTGGCGGCGTCGAACCGCCGGAAGAAGGGGAACCCCAGCCCTTCCACATAGGTGGACATGGGCGGGAAGACGTCCTCGTCCGAGCCGCTGATCTGGTGGCCCGCTTCGCGCATCATCAGCGCCGCCGCGGCCATGCCCGCGCCCGCGATGCCGGTGAAATGGATGCGCATTCGCCTTCAGTCCGTGGTGCCTGCCTCGCCCTTCTGATCGGCCGATCCGCACGCCGCGTCCAGCCCCGCGCGACAATCCGGCGCCCCCGCGCCGGGCCGGCCGCAAGAACACGGTTCGCGCGTTAACCCTGCCTTTACCAACACAGCAGAGGTTCAAATCGTCTTCTTTGAAGACACCCCACCATCACCAAACTTCTGATGGCCCGGCGTTCGCGCCGGGCTCTTTTTTCAATGGCCTCAGGGCCTGCGTGCGACACGCCGTCCCCGGACTTGCGCAAGCCGGAATCGCAGCGTATACGCCCGCCCTCTTCGTTGTGATCCCCGATAGCTCAGCTGGTAGAGCAGTCGGCTGTTAACCGACTTGTCGCAGGTTCGAGTCCTGCTCGGGGAGCCACACCGAAGCATCGGCCGGCCGCAGGCCTGCCCCTTCCCTCATCCGCGAATCCCTGGCTTGGCTTCGTTTGTCGCAGCGCGAGCCTCTGGCCGGGTCGGCGCCGCGCCTCCATATCCGGGGCAGAAGCGCCCGCCGGATGGCCGAATGACCGACTGGACCCAACACCTCGCCGCCTTCGGCCCGGTCGCCATCGCGTTCGGGGCCGCGATCGAGGGGCAGACCTCCGTGGTCGCCGGCGGAATCATGGCGCGCGAACAGGTGCTGTCGCCCGCGGTCGTGGTCCTCGCCGCGGCCCTCGGATCCGGGATCATCGACTATCTGCTGTTCGCGATGGGCCGCAGCTTCCGCCACACGCGCTGGGTTCAGAAGACGACCTCAGGGCCAGCATTCGGGCGGGCGCTGGCGCTGATCGAGCGCTATCCCTCCGGCTTCATCCTCAGCTTTCGGTTCATCTATGGCCTCCGGGCCGCCGGGCCGGTCGCGGTGGGCGTCTCGACGATCTCCACGCGGAAGTTCGCGATCCTGAACGCGATAGGGGCAGCCATCTGGGCCGGCGCCTTCGTCGCCCTGGGATATGCCTTCGGGCCCGTCGTCATGTCGGTGCTGGAGCGCGCCTTCGCCCATGCCGCGCCGGTGGCGGCGGGCACGGCGGTGATCGCGGTCGTGGTCGGTGTGGCGGTCTGGCGCTGGCGAGTCGGCCTGGCCCGCCAGCGGGGGGCGCGCTGAAGGCTGGCGCCCCTACCAGCTGCCCACGTTGGGCATCGACGCCCAGGGCTCCGCGGGCGGAAGCGCCGGGCCGGCCTGGAGCAGCTCGATGGAGATGTTGTCCGGCGAGCGGACGAAGGCCAGTCGGCCGTCCCGGGGCGGACGATTGATCACCACCCCCGCGTCCTTGAGGCGCTGGCACACCGCGTAGATGTCGTCGACCGCATAGGCCAGGTGACCAAAGTTCCGGCCGCCTTCATAGACCTCGGGGTCCCAGTTGTAGGTGAGCTCCACCATGGGCGCCTTGTGCTGGCGCGCCATCTCCTCGTCGCCGGGCGCGCAGAGGAAGACCAGGGTGAAGCGGCCGCCCGGGTTCTCGCTGCGCGACACCTCCTTCAGCCCCAGCTTGTCGCGGTAGAACGCCAGCGAGGCGTCGAGATCGGTCACCCGGACCATGGTGTGCAGATATCTCACGGCTTTGCCCTCAACAGCCCAGCTCGCGCTGGCGATTCATCGACTTACCCCGTAAACCCACCGGCAAGGTCGCGCCTCTCGCGCGGCTCTACCATTCGTTGTAGTTTGGGCTCGCCAAGGCCGATTGAACCCCGCCGTCCAGGTGACCGCAAATTCATTTGCGCTGGCGTAACGACGGCATCACAAACGCCCCAAGCCGCGGATAGTCGGCGATCGGGCGGGATGGGGAGACATCGCGCTCAAAGCTGAGTCCGGGGATCCGCCTGTATGCGCCTGAAGCCGCAGTACGCCGTCATTGTCGCCATCGTCGCCGTCCTGGTCGTATATTTCGCGATCCGGTCGATCTTCGGCGGCGGTTCGAACCAGGCCGAGGCCAAGGCGCCCGCCGGGTCGGCGCTGCCAAGCGTGCAGGCGAAGATGTCGCCGGAGATGGTCAGAGAGA
This sequence comes from Phenylobacterium kunshanense, assembly GCF_003254525.1. GTDB lineage: Bacteria > Pseudomonadota > Alphaproteobacteria > Caulobacterales > Caulobacteraceae > Phenylobacterium > Phenylobacterium kunshanense. The sequence goes on along the minus strand of NZ_QFYS01000001.1, from coordinate 16,978 downwards.
CCCAGGTGGTGATGCGGGGACGCACCGAGGCGGCCCGCGCCGTCGTCGTTCGCTCGGAGACCGCCGGCGTGGTCGCCGCGACGCCGACCGCCGAGGGCAGCTTCGTCCGTCAGGGCCAGGTGCTGTGCCGCCTCGCCGTCGATGCGCGCCAGGCGGCGCTCGACCAGGCGCGCGCGGCCCTGAAATCCCGCCAGCTCCAGCGTCAGGCGGCGCAGCAGCTCCGCGAAAAGGGCTTCCGATCCGAGACGCAGGTCCTGGAGGCCCAGGCCAATCTCGACGCGGCTCAGGCGGCCGTCCGCCAGGCCGAGATCGCGCTGCGCCAGGTGGAGATCCGCGCGCCGTTCTCGGGCGTGTTCGACCGCCGGGACGCCGAGATCGGCGCCTACCTCGCCCCCGGCCAGCCGTGCGGCACGATGATCGAACTCAACCCGCTGCTGGTGGTCGGCGACGCGCCGGAGACCGAGGCGGCCCGCCTGCGCGTCGGCGCGCCGGCCCAGGCGCGGCTGGTGGACGGCAAGGTGCTGAACGGCCAGGTCCGCTATGTGGCCCGCGACGCCGATCCGCAGACCCGCACCTATCACCTCGAGGTCACCGTGCCCAATCCAGGCAATGTGGTGCGCTCGGGCCTCTCGGCCGACCTGCGCATCGCCGCCGGCGCCGGGCCGGCGCACCTGGTGCCCGTCTCCGCCCTGGTGCTCGACAGCGCCGGACGTCAGGGCGTGCGCTATGTGCAAGCCGACGGCCGGGTCGCATTCGCGCCCGTCAGCGTGCTGGAGGAAACGCGCGAGGGCATGTGGATCAGCGGCCTCAAGGGGACCGTCAATGTAATCACCGTCGGACAGTCGTTCGTCGCCGATGGTCAGAAGGTTCGGGTGGCCCAGGTCCGCTAGGCCGGGTCGCCACCGGCGCTCTGGAGAGCGCTGGCGTTTTTTTGGGAGTTTGAGCGCTTTCCGGGCGGCGGGCCGGTCATCCACCCCCTCGGTAGGCGCTTCGGGAGATACTGATGATCGGTCCGCTGATCGACGGAGCCATCAAGCGGCGCAAGGTTGTGCTGGGCGTCACGCTCATCGCCGCCCTGTTCGGCCTGTTCGCCTACCTTTCGATGCCGCGCGAATCCGAGCCGGACATCGACCTGCCCTACATCTCGGTGGTCGTCCCCTTCCCCGGCGTGTCGCCGGAAGACGCCGAGCGCCTGCTGGTGAAGCCGCTCGAGGTCGAACTGCAGACGATCCAGGGCATCAAGTCCCTGAACGCGGTGGCGCGACAGAGCGCGGCGATCGTCACGCTGGAGTTCGAGGCCGACTTCGACAAGGACAAGGCGCTGGAGGACGTCCGCGCCAAGGTGGACCTGGCCCGCGGCAAGTTCCCGCCCGACGCGGAAGAGCCGATCATCCAGGAGGCCAACTTCTCGGGCGAGCCGGTCATCGGCATCGTGATCTCGGGCTCGGCGCCCGAGCGCGAGCTGCACCGGGTCGCCACGGTGCTCAAGGAGCGGCTGGAGGGCACGGACGGCGTGCTCGAGGTCTTCATGAGCGGCGGCCGCGAGGAAGTGCTGGAGGTCGAGATCGATCCCCTGCGCATGGAAGCCTACAACGTCACCACCGGCGAACTCGCCCAGGTGATCGGCCGCAACAACCAGCTCGTGCCCGCCGGCTCCCTGCGCTCGGGCGCGGGCCAGTTCGCGATCAAGGTGCCCGGCGTGGTGGAAAGCCCGGCCGACGTGCTGGCCCTGCCGGTCAAGAAGAGCGGCGACCGCCTGGTGACCATCGGCGACATCGGCGAGGTGCGGCGCACCTTCAAGGAAGCCAGCTCGATCAGCCGCTTCAACGGCCATCCGGCCTTCATCCTCGAGGTCTCCAAGCGCGGCGGCGCTAACATCCTCGACACGGTGGAGACCATCAAGAAGGTCACCGAGACCGAGGCCAAGCGCTGGCCGTCGACGGTCCAGCTCAACTACATCTACGACGAGAGCGAGTTCATCGGGCGCACGCTGGTGGTGCTCGAGTCCGGCCTGATCATGGCCAGCCTGCTTGTGATGATGATCATCATCGCCAGCCTGGGGATCCGCCAGGGCCTGATGGTCGGCGCCTCGATCCCGATCTGCTTCATGCTGGCGTTCCTGATGATGAACTTCATGGGCGTCACGCTGAACATGATGGTCATGTTCGGGATGGTGCTGGCCGTGGGCATCCTGGTCGACGGCGGCATCGTGGTGGTGGAGTACGCCGACCGCCGCATGGCCGAGGGGCTGCCGAAGCTGGAAGCCTTCGCCTCCGCCGGCAAGCGGATGTTCTGGCCGGTGGCCAACGGCACCCTGACGACCCTGTGCGCCTTCGTGCCCTTCATGTTCTGGAACTCAATCGCCGGGAAGTTCATGAGCTTCCTGCCGCTGACCCTGTTCTTCGTGCTGGGCGCCTCGATCTTCGTGGCGCTGATCTTCACGCCGGCGTTCGGCTCGATCTTCGCCCGCAAGGCGGCGATCGACGAGGAGCACCTGGCCGAGATCGTGAAGTCCGAGCACGGCGACCCGCGCGAGATGAAGGGCTTCATGGGCTGGTACGCCCGGGCCCTCACCTATCTCGGCGCCCACCCCACCCGCGCCTTCGCCGGCGGCCTGCTGGTCGTCATCGCGATCGTGGCCTGGTTCGCGACCACGAAGCACCGGACCGAGTTCTTCTTCGAGGACGACCCTGAGTTCACGCAGGTCTTCGTGAAGGCCCGCGGCAACCTCTCGCCCGAGGCCCAGGATGCGCTGGTGCGGCAGGTCGAGAGCCGGCTGGGCGGCATCAAGGGCGTGGAGTCCTTCTACGTCCGCGCCGGCGGGTTCAGCAGCAACGGCGGCCCAAACTCGGCGCCCAACGACACCGTCGGCCGCATCCGGGTCGACTTCCTGGACTTCGAGGATCGCCAGGCCCTGGGCCTGCGCGGCAAGGACATCGAGAACGCGGTGCGCGAGCGGGTCACCGAGATCCCCGGCCTCCAGGTCGAGGTGCGGGGACCGCAGAACGGCCCGCCGGTCGGCAAGGACGTGCAGGTGCAGTTCCGCAGCCACGATCCGGCCGCGCTGGAAGCCGCCGCCGACCTGGTGAAGGCCAAGCTGGCCGAGGATCGCCAGCTTATCGAGCTGGAGGACAATCGGACCTCGCCCGGCATCGAGTGGAACCTCGCCGTCGACCGCGAGGCCGCCGGCCGCTACGGCGTCGACGTGCTGTCGGTGGGCCAGACGATCCAGTTCCTCACCGGTGGCGTGCTGATGGGCCGCTATCGTCCGGACGACGCCGAGGACGAGCTGGACATCCGCGTCCGATTCCCGCCCAGCGCCCGTAACGTCGCGGCGCTGGAGCAGCTCAAGATCACCACGCCCAGCGGTCCCGTGCCCGCCAGCTACTTCATCAAGCGCGTGCCCGCCCAGCAGGTGACGCAGATCCAGCGGCGCGACAGCCAGCGGCTGGTGATCGTCCAGGCCAACGTCGTGGAGGGCGTCGCCGCCAACCAGAAGATCGCCGACCTGAAGCCCTGGCTGGAGAAGGCGCCGATCGACCCCGCCGTGACCTGGAAGTTCACCGGCGCCGACGAGGAAGGCCAGGAGGCGGCGCAGTTCTTCATCGCCGCAATGGCCGCCTCGATCTTCATGATGTTCGTGATCCTGCTGTGGCAGTTCAACAGCTTCTACGGGGTGCTCGTCACCCTCTCGGCGGTGATCCTGTCCACCGTGGGCGTCCTGCTGGGGGTGCAGGTAAACCTGGGGGGCACGTTCCCGTACATCTCGGTGATCATGCTGGGGACCGGGGTGGTGGCGCTGTTCGGCGTCGTGGTCGGGCACAACATCGTGCTGGTGGATACGTTCTACCACCTGCGCCACGCCGGCTATCCCGCGGACGAAGCGGCGGTGCGCGCGGCGGCCCAGCGGTTCCGCCCCGTGCTGCTGACCACCCTCGTGACCGTCGTCGGCCTCCTGCCGCTGATGTTCCGGGTCCACCCGAACTTCCGGACCGGCCACATCGAGTATCAGGCGCCGGGCTCGGAATGGTGGGTCCAGCTTTCGGCCTCCGTGGTCTGGGGCCTGTCCTTCGCCACGCTGCTGACCCTGGTCCTGACGCCGGTCATGCTGGCCGCGCCGAAGGTCTATTCTGCCCGCTTTGGCAGGCTGCGCGGCCTGTTTGGCGGGCGCCGCCCGGCTTCGCGCCGCCAACCGGAGCCGACGGGCCTGGGCAACGACGACATCCCGCGCGCGGCGGAGTAAGCCCGGGGGCATGCCCCTGAGCCACCGCATCGCCCGGCCCGAGGACGCCCCGGCGCTGGATCTCGTCATGGACGCCGCCATCGGCGAGCTGCAGCGCGGCTTCCTGGACCCGGCGCAGATCGAGTCGAGCCGGACGATCATGGGCCTGGACCGCCAGCTGCTGGCCGACGGGACCTACTTCATCGTCGAGTCCGAGGGCCGGATCGCCGGCTGCGGCGGCTGGAGCCGGCGGGCGACCCTCTACGGCGGCGACCACACGCCGGGCCGCGACGCGGCCCTGCTGGACCCCGCCACCGACGCGGCGCGGGTGCGGGCCATGTACACCCACCCCGATTTTGCGCGCCGGGGAGTCGGCCGGCTGATCCTGCGGCTCTGCGAGGACGCGGCGCGCGCGGAAGGCTTCCGGCGCCTGGAGCTGATGGCCACCCTCTCCGGACGGGCGCTCTACAGCCAATGCGGCTACGTCGACATCGAGGCGATCGAGGACGCCCGGGGCGGGGCGGCGGTTCCGCTGGTCCGGATGGGCAAGCCCATCGCTTGCCCCCTACGGCCAAGTCTCCGTAGCGCCACGTAGGGGCCGCTCCGAAATGGCGGCGGCTTCGGGCGAGGTCTATCTCCCCGCCATCGGTCGCCCCTCCCCAGCGACCGGTGAGTGAAGGAGTTCCCCATGATCGCCCCCCTCGCCGACTACGCCGTCCATCACACCCCGCGCGGCCTTTCGGACCGCGTCGCGTTCGGATTCGTGAAGGCGCTGCGGTTCTGCGCCGACACCTTCTTCGCCAGGCGCTATGGCCACCGCGCGGTGGTGCTGGAGACCGTCGCCGCCGTGCCCGGCATGGTCGGCGCGACCCTCAACCACCTGAAGTGCCTGCGCCGGATGGAAGACGACCGGGGCTGGATCAAGACCCTGATGGACGAGGCCGAGAACGAACGGATGCACCTGATGACGTTCATCGAGGTCGCCAAGCCCACGGCCTTCGAACGCTTCGTGGTCGTGGCCGCCCAGTGGGTGTTCTACCTGTTCTTCTTCGGCCTCTATCTTGTCTCGTCGAAGACCGCCCACCGCGTGGTCGGCTATTTCGAGGAAGAGGCGGTGATCAGCTACACCCACTACCTCGCCGAGATCGACGAGGGCCGCTCGCCCAACGTGGCCGCGCCCGAGATCGCGCGGCGCTATTGGAACCTTGGCCCCGACGCGACCCTGCGCGACGTGGTCGAGGTGGTCCGCGCCGACGAGGCCCACCACCGCGACGTGAACCACGGCTTCGCCAACGAGCTGGCCGGCATCGCCCCGGCCGTGAAGGTCCCCGCCGTGTGGCCGCACGAGCAGCTCGAGCCCCACTGGCGCGAGGCGGCCTGATGGACGCCCGCCTTCGGGTAGGCCCCGGCGTCGCCGCCGGGGTCGACGAGGCCATGATCAGGACCCTGGTGCACACCTTCTATGGACGGGTGCGCCAGGACGCCGTTCTGGGGCCGATCTTCAACGCCGCCATCCATGACTGGGACGAGCACCTGGCCAAGCTGTGCGACTTCTGGTCCTCGGTCACCCTGATGACCGGCCGGTTCAAGGGCTCGCCCATGGCGGCGCACGCCCGCAATCCGCAGATCAGGGACGAGCACTTCCCCATCTGGCTCGCCCTCTTCGAGAAGACGGCCCGGGATGTCTGCCCGCCCAAGGCCGCGGACCTGTTCGTGGAGCGCTCCCGGATGATCGGCCGCAGCCTGTCGCTGGGACTGGCCGTGGGCCGGGGCGAGATCCCGCCCCTTTCGGCCGACCTCTAGCTCTCCCGCGTCTGGCGCCGCCAGAGGGCGGCGTACTCGCCCTTGTGGTCCAGCAGCTCGGCGTGGGTTCCGCGCTCGACGATGCGGCCGCGGCGCAGCACCAGGATCTGGTCGGCGTCCGCGATGGTGGACAGGCGGTGGGCGATCACCAGGGTCGTGCGGCCGGCCTTCACCTTGCGCAGGGTCTCCTGGATCGCCGCCTCTGTGGGACCGTCGAGGGCGCTGGTGGCCTCGTCCAGGATCAGCAGGCGCGGACCGGCCAGGAGGGCGCGGGCGATGCCGACGCGCTGGCGTTCGCCCCCCGACAGCTTCAGGCCCCGCTCCCCCACCCGGGTCGACATGCCGTTCGGCAGGCCGTCGATGAACGGCCCGAGCTCGGCGGCCTCGGCCGCGGCGCGGACGTCCTCCGGGCGGGCGTCCGGCCGGGCGAAGGCGATGTTGGCGAAGAGGGTGTCGTTGAACAGGGCCACGTCCTGCGGCACCAGCGCCACCGCGCGGCGCAGCTCCACCTGGGGAACCTCCCGCATGTCGACGCCGTCGATCGTCACCCGGCCCTCCTGCGGATCCAGCAGCCGCATGGCCAGGCGCACGGCCGTCGTCTTGCCCGCGCCCGAGGGGCCGACCAGGGCCACCGTCTGGCCGGGACGCGCCTCGAAACTGACGTCGAGGAGGCCGGACGAGCGCGCATCGTGGCGGAAGCTGACGTGGTCGAAGGCGATGGCCGCGCCCTGCCCGCTGGCCGGCGGCAGGGGCCGCGACGCGGGCGCGTCGACGATGTCGGGCGTGATCTGCCGCAGGGCGACCATCTGCTCCATGTCGATCAGCCCCTGGCGGATCTCGCGGTACTGGAACCCCAGCATGCCGAGCGGCGCGTAGAGGCCGGAGAGCAGGAACACCGCCATGGTGATGTCGCCGATGCTGAGCCGCCCGCCGGCGACCTCCATCCCCGCCATGACCGTCATCGCCGCGAGGCCGACGTTGAGGATCAGGGCCTGGGCGGCGTTCAAGAGGTTCAGTGAGCCGTTCGCCCGGGCGCTGGCGTCGACGTAGCGCCCCATGGCCTCGCCATAGGTGCGGACCAGCCGGTCCTCGGCGCCGAAGGCCTTCAGGGTCTCGTAGTTCATGAGGGCGTCGGAGGAGAGACCCGCCGCCCGGGTCTCGGTTTCGTTCAGCTCGCGGCGGTGCGAGAGGCGCCAGTCGGTGATGCGGAAGGTGATCACCGCATAGACGACCAGGGTGACGAAGGCGGTGAGCGCGAAGCGCCAGTCCAGCCGAACGGCCATCACCGTCATGGCCAGCACCAGCTCGACGAAGGTCGGACCCAGGCTGAAGATCAGACTGCGGATCAGGAAGTCGGTGGACCGGGCGCCCCGGTCGATCACCCGCGCCAGGGCGCCCGACTGCTTGGTCTGGTGGAAGTCCAGCGACAGCGCCAGGGCGTGGCCGAAGCTCTCCACCGCCGCCCGCGCCATGGTGGACTGGGAGACGCGGGTGAAGATCGCATCGCGGGCATAAGGCGCGCAGGCGGCCACCAGCCGCAGGACGGCGAACCCGACGGCCATGCCGATGAAGCCCGCGCCCACCACGACGACGCCTTGCGCGGTCGGGGTCAGGCTGTTGATCGCCTCGCCCAGCATCACCGGCGCGATGACCGCCGCCAGCTTGCCCACCAGCACCAGCACCAGCGCCGCGCCGATCCTCAGCCTGAGCTGCGGCGCCTCCGAGCGCATGACGAGCGCCAGCAGGTCGCGCATGGAGCCCCAGAAGGCGAAGCGCGCCGCCGGCGGCTCGACCGCGCCGGGCCCGTGGAAACGCCCGTGCGCCATATGTCCGTGGACCATGGGCTCAGCCCCCACCCGCGCGCCGGGGCGGACGCGCTCGCATCGACTCGGGAGGGGCGGTCACGGTGTGCTTGCTACTCCTGAAGCCTGGCCCTAGCTATTTGGACGTGCTCGCCGCGCAAGCAAGCGGCCAGACTCGATTTCCATTGGAGTACGCGTCATGGGGCGTCTCAGCCAACGCCTGGAATCGGCCTGCGTGTTCTGCGGCTCGTCGGACGAGGCCGACCCGGCGTTCCTGGAGGCCGCCCGCGCCCTGGGCAAGGCGCTGGCCGATGCGCGCATCCGGCTCGTCTATGGCGGCGGCGGAGTCGGCCTGATGGGCGCGGCCGCGCGGGCCGCCCATGCGGCCGGCGGCGACGTGCTCGGCATCATCCCGACCTTCCTCGTGGCCAAGGAACGCGCCCTCGCCGAGGTGGAGCACGTCATCGTCGACAACATGCATGAGCGGAAGATGCTCATGTTCCAGCGCTCGGACAGCTTCGTGATCCTGCCAGGCGGCATCGGCACGCTGGAGGAGGTGGTCGAGCTTCTCTCCTGGCGCCGCCTCGACCTGCACGCCAAGCCGGTGGTGTTCTACAATCCCCGCAGCTTCTGGGACCCGCTGTTCCGGCTGTTCCAGCACACGGTGGACGAGCGGCTGACGCCGGCGGGCTTCATGGACGCGTGGGTGGCCGTGGACACGGTGGACCAGATCGTCCCCGCCCTCCTCGACCAGGGGCGCGAGCCCTATCCGTCCGAAGCGGCGGTGGGGCGCCGGGGCTGACGGACAACTGTGGGTGGAAAGACACACCTGCCGTCGAACGCGGCAGGGCGTCGCATCCGCTGTTCCTGACGGACCGTAGAGCCGGGGACGGGCGCGCCGAGGGCGATCCCGCACCAGAGACTACGACCAGGAGAGCCCACAGATGCGCACCCTTCTTCTCGCCACGGCCGCCTTCGCGATCGCCGGCGCCGCCCAGGCCCAGACCGCCGACTGGACCGGCGCCTACGTCGGCGTCGTCGCCGGCTACGCCGACCGCAACGAGAGCAGCGGCGAGACGATCGGCTTCGACACCAACCTCGACGGGACCTATGGCGACACGGTGCGCACGGCCGCCGGCGCCGACGCCTTCTCGCCCGGCTTCTGCGGCGGGCAGTTCAACACCAACGCCGCGCCCGGCGGCTGCCGCAAGGACGACGGCACCGACGTCGAGATCGGCGTGCGCGCCGGCTACGACTACCAGATCGGCTCGTTCGTGGTCGGGGGCGTGGTGGAATACAGCCGGCTCGAGCTGCAGGACGGCGTGACCGCCTTCTCGACCACGCCGGCGGCCTACAACTTCACCCGCAAGCTGACCGACCTGTTCGCCGTCCGCGCGCGCGGCGGCTACGCCTTCGGCGACAACCTGGTCTACGCCACCGGCGGCTACGCCCAGGGCAACATGAAGCACAGCTTCACCACCACCAACACGGTCAACGCCTTCCCGCGTTCGGGCGGCGGCGACGCCAAGGGCCACCAACTGGGCCTCGGCTACGAGCGCAAGCTGACCGACAACGTGACCCTGGGCGTCGAGTGGCTGCGCACCAGCCTCGACGACGACGACTTTGGCGTGCGGGCGTCCAACTCGGGCACGACCGCGGCCACCAACCCGTTCCTGCTGGTCAACACCGCCGGGACCGACTTCCGGCGCACCGACGACGACTTCGAGGTCGACAGCTTCCGCGTGACGGCGAGCTACCGCTTCTAATCTCCCGTGGTGGGGGCGGGCCGATCCTGCAGCAGCTTCTGCGCTGTGGCGTCGGCCCTGACCTCGGCCAGCAGCCAGTCACGGAAGGCCGCGATCTTGCGGGCCCGGCGCCGGTCCTTCGGATAGACCAGCCAGTAGCCGCCCTCCTCCCCGATATAGACCTCGAACGGCTGGACCAGCCGTCCGGCCGCGATCTCGGTCGCGAACATGACCGGCGAGCCGATCGCCACGCCGCCGCTGGCCTGGGCCGCGGCCACTTCCAGCACCTGATTGTCCGCCGTCAGCCGCGGCCCTTCCGGCGCAGGTCCCACGGCCTCGACCCCGGCGTTGCGGAACCACGCCGCCCATTCCGCCTCCGACCCGACCCTCTGGACCGACAGCAGATCGGCTGGCCGTGGCTCCGGCGGCAGCCTCGCCATCGCCTCGGCGGTGGCCAGCACGGTTTGGGCCGAGGGGAACAGCAGGACGCTCTCCATCGCCGGCCACTCGCGCTGGCGGGAGGCCCGGATCGCGAGGTCCGCCTCCCCGCGCAGCAGGTCGACGACACGGGAATCGGTGTCGAGGCGCACCGCGATCGACGGATGCGCCACCTGGAACGCGCCCAGGCGGCTGGCCAGCCAGCGCGTCGCGAAGGTCTGCAGCGTGGTGATCGACAGGATGCCTTCACCGGTGTCGGTCAGGTCGGCGACCGCTGCGCGCAGGGCCGTCATGGCCTCGGTGGCCGCGCGGGCCAGACGCTCGCCCGCCGGCGTCAGCGCCACCTCGCGCGACAGGCGGCGGAACAGGGGCTGGTCCAGCCGGCGCTCCAGCGCCTTCACCTGCCAGCTCACGGCGGCCTGGGTCATACCCAGCTCCTCCGACGCCCGGGTGAAGCTGCCGAGCCGAGCCGCCGCCTCGAACACCCGGATGGCGCTTAGCGGCAGAGAGGCCAGCGGGTCATTCATAAGTCCACCTTATGGATACAGCAGGAGAACCCGTTTGTTCCGCACGGTCCTGAAGATCATCTTACCTAGGCAGGGACAAGCCCTGACGGGAGATGACCGACCATGGAAGAGCTGCACCGCATCCATAAGGACGTTCCATTCGGATACTGGACGGCGTGGGTCCTCCCGGCCGTGAGGGCGCTGACCCGCCAGTGGCGCTCGGCCGAGGGCGAACGCCGCGCACTGAAGCAAGCGCTGACCCTCCGCTGAGCGGCGGCTCAGGGAACGCCCGTCTCCAGCTCGTCCAGCCACACCCGGGCCACGCCGTCGCTGGGCGCGCGCCAGTCGCCCCGGGGGCTGAGCGCCCCGCCCGAGATCACCTTCGGCCCGTTGGGCATGGCCGAGCGCTTGAACTGGCTGATCTCGAAGAAGCGGAACAGGAAGACGCGCAGCCACGACTTGATCGTCGCCAGGTCGTACTGGTTGCGCGCCTCTTCCGGGAAATGCTCGGGCCAGTCGCCGCGCTCCGCGTCATGCCACGCATGCCAGGCCAGGAACGCCACCTTCGAGGGGCGCAGGCCGTAGCGGGTGATGTGGAAGAGGTTGAAGTCCTGCAGCTCGTAGGGCCCGACCTTGGCCTGGGTCGACTGGATCGCGCCCGTGGCGTCGGCCGGCACCAGTTCGGGCGAGATCTCGGTGTCGAGGATCGAGAGCAGGGTCGCCGAGGCGCCCTCCTCGAACTGTTTCGTCTTCACGACCCAGCGGATCATGTGCTGGATCAGGGTCTTCGCGAGCGAGCCGTTGACGTTGTAGTGGCTCATCTGGTCGCCGACGCCGTAGGTGCACCAGCCCAGCGCCAGCTCGGACAGGTCGCCCGTGCCGAGCACGAAGGCGTGCCTCTGGTTCGCCAGCCGGAACAGGAAGTCGGTCCGCAGGCCCGCCTGAACGTTCTCGAAGGCGATGTCGTAGACCGGCTCGCCCTTGGCGAAGGGATGGCCCATCTCCTCCAGCATCAGCCGCGCCGTCGGCCGGATGTCGATTTCCTCGCCGGTGACGCCGAGGCCGTGCATCAGCGCCCAGGCGTTGGCCTTGGTCCCCTCGCTGGTGGCGAAGCCGGGCATGGTGAAGGCCAGGATGTTGGCGCGCGGGAGTCCGACCCAGTCGAACGCCTTGGCGGCGACGATGAGCGCGTGGGTTGAGTCCAGCCCGCCCGAGACGCCGATGCAGATGTGCTTCGATTTCGTGGCCTGGAGGCGCTTGGCCAGGCCCTGCACCTGGATGTTGAAGGCCTCGTAGCAATCCTTGTCCAGGCGCGCGGGATCGTCCGGGACGAAGGGAAAGCGGTCGAGCGGGCGGATCAGGCCGACGTCGTCGTAGTGCGGGCGATGCGCGAAACCCACACGCCGGAAACGTCGCTCGGGATGGCCGGCGGCGACCGCGGCGTCATTGAACGTCGGCGTGCGCATGCGCTCCAGCCGCAGGCGCTCCACATCGATGTCCGCCACGGCCATCTCCGAGGCCGCAGGGAAGCGCTCGGTCTGCGCCAGGCGCCGGCCCAACTCGTGGATCGAGGCCTGCCCGTCCCAGGCCAGGTCCGTGGTGCTCTCGCCCGGCCCGGCGGCGGAATAGAGATAGGCCGCCTGGCACCGCGCCGACTGGCTGGCGCACAGCAGCTCCCGTTCGTCCGCCTTGCCGACGACGACGTTCGAGGCCGAGAGGTTGCAGAGGATCAGCGCGCCGGCGAGCGCGCCCTGGGTCGAGGGCGGGGTCGGCGCCCAGAAGTCCTCGCAGATCTCCAGGTGGAAGACGAAGTCCGGATAGTCCTCGGCCGCGAACAGCAGATCGGTCCCGAACGGCGCCGTCTGGCCCGCCACGGCGATCTCCAGCCCCGTGACGCCAGCGCCCGGCGCGAACCAGCGTTTCTCGTAATATTCCCGATAGTTGGGCAGAAAGCTCTTCGGCGTGACGCCCAGCACGCGCCCGCGGGAGATCGCGATCCCGCAGTTGTAGAGGCGGCCGTTGTGGGCCAGGGGCGCGCCCACGATCAGCACCGGCTTCAGGTGGGCGCTCGCCTCCACCAGGCGGCGCAGCTCGGCGTCGACCCGGGCCAGGAGCGCGTCCTGCAGCAGCAGGTCGTCGATGGCGTAGGCGGAGATCCCCAGTTCCGGGAAGAGCATGAGATCGCAGCTCTCCACATCGCCCTGCCGGGCCATGCGCAGCGTCTCGTCGGTGTTGAAACCGGGCTCTCCCGGGAGGACGGCCGGCGTGCAGACGGCGGCCCGGACGAACCCGTGCGTGTGGATCGAGTGGAACGCCTTCGTCACCGCCAGCTCCCGACCGGACTAATGCTCACTTTGAGCATATATAGTCTAGCCGCGTCAGCGGGGCAAAAACACCCCCGGGCGCCGTCAGTCGTCGCGGTGGACGCGCTCGCGGCGCTCGTGCCGCTCCTGGGCCTCGAGACTCAGCGTCGCGATCGGGCGGGCGTCGAGTCGCGCCAGGCCGATGGGTTCGCCCGTCTCCTCGCAGTAGCCGTAGGACCCGTCCTCGATCCGGCGCAGGGCGTCGTCGATCTTGGAAATCAGCTTACGCTGCCGGTCACGGGTACGAAGCTCAAGAGCCCGATCGGTTTCCGAGGACGCCCGATCAGCAATATCGGGGTGATTCTCGGTCTCCTTCTGGAGATGGGACAGCGTCTCGCGAGATTCGCGGAGAATGTCCTCTTTCCACGCCAGGAGCTTCTGCTTGAAATACTCAAGCTGGCGCTCGTTCATGAATTCCTCGTCCTCGGAAGGACGGTATTCAGGACCTTCAGCCAACACAGCGGCTGCCTTCATGAAAACCTCACGCCCCTAGGAACCCTGAGACACGCGCGGGCTGTATAGCAAAACGACCGATGGTTTCAACGTCGCTGGAACGTCGCAGCGGACTATCGGCGCCCACGGACGGCTTCCAGCTTCGCAAGCTCAACCGCGGCGCGAGTCTCGATCTCATCTAGAACGGCTTCGAGCTTGGGGTCGTCGGTGGCCATGCGCTGCTCCCGGACGGCCCGTCCGAGCGCCTCGACCTGGGCGGCCGACAGATCGCCGCCCAGCAGGGCGACCTTCAGGTCATCGAGGGAGTCCAGAAGCCGGCCGGCCCGGCTGACCGACCGCCGACGGCGCTCGGTGGGCGTCCCGACGTCCTGCAGGGCGATCAGCGCCTCGACCCCCATGACGCTGGCGACGCCGCTGGCCGCTGCGACCTGGGCGGGCGCGGCCGGCGCCGAAGACGCGCCGACGCGGAACCCCTCGCCTCCGCCGCCGCTGCGCGCGGGCTTGGCGCCCGACGTCTGCGACAGACCGCCTGTACCGGTGACCTTCATGAATGGACGCCTGGGCCCTCGACTCTCACGCGCAGCATTGCCGGCCAAACTTGCAGCATGGTTAACGAGGGGAGGATTCTGCCTAGTCGAACTTGCCGACCGATCCGTCGGAGCACTGATTTTTCAGCGTTTTCCGGCTGGCACACATCTGGCGAAGGGGAGCCGAACTCTTTCGTACGAAGGGCGCCCATGAACCTGGCCCGACTCCTCTCTGCTCTCGTCCTCGCCGCGACGGCCTGCCTGCCCCAGGCGGCGACGGCCAAGTCGCGCATCAAGGACATCGTCGCCTTCGAGGGCGTGCGGGAGAACCAGCTGATCGGCTACGGCATCGTCGTGGGCCTGAACGGCACGGGCGACGCGCTGCGGAACGCGCCCTTCACCAAGCAGAGCCTGGAGGCGATGCTGGAGCGCCTCGGCGTCAACGTGCGAGAGACGAACCTCAACACCAAGAACGTGGCCGCCGTGATGGTGACGGCCAAGCTGCCGCCGTTCTCCGCGCCGGGCGCCCAGATCGACGCCCAGGTCTCGGCCCTCGGCGACGCCAAGAGCCTGCTCGGCGGCACGCTGCTGGTGACCCCGCTGCTGGGCGCCGACGGCCAGGCCTACGCGGTGGCCCAGGGCACGGTGCAGACCGGTTCGGTCAGCGCCGGCGGCGCTTCGGGCTCGACGGTGCTGAAAGGCGTGCCGACGGCCGGCCGGATCGCGGGCGGCGCGACGGTCGAGCGGGAAATCCGCTTCCAGCTCGCCCAGTTGGACCAGCTGCGGATGACCCTCCGCAACCCCGACTTCACCACCGCCCGTCGCGTGGCCGACGTGATCAACACCAACCATCCGGGCTCGGCCGTGGCCGAGAACCCCACGATCGTCTCGGTGCGCCCGCCGGCCGGCGAGAACCTGGTCGCCTTCATGGCGCAGATCGAGAACCTGGCCGTCGAGCCGGACAATGCGGCCAAGGTGGTCATCGACGAGGTCGCCGGCGTGATCGTGATGGGCGACGCGGTCCGCGTTTCGACGGTCGCCATCCAGCAGGGCAACCTGACCATCACGGTCCGCGAGAGCCCCGCGGTGAGCCAGCCCGGGCCGTTCTCCCGCGGCGGACAGACGGCGGTGGTTCCGCAGTCGGACGTGTCGGTCGAGGAGGAGAAGGGCAAGCAGTTCCTGACGGTGAAGTCGGGCGCCTCGCTGTCGACCCTCGTGGCCGGGCTGAACGCCCTGGGCGTCACCCCGCGCGACATGATCTCCATCCTGCAGACCATCAAGGCCGCCGGCGCCCTGCAGGCCGAAATCGAGGTGATGTGATGAGCGGCTTCACGACGCCCGTCAGCGTCTCCCCTGCCCTGCTGACTCCCACGGCCCAGGCCACGACGGCGGATCTCGCCCGTGGCAAGGCGCGCGACGCGGCCGAGAAGTTCGAAAGCCAGTTTCTCTCGATCATGCTGCAGCAGATGTTCCAAGGGGTCGAGACCGACGGGCCCTTCGGCGGCGGTCAGGGCGAGGAGATGTTCCGCTCGATGATGACCGAAGCCATGGGCAAACAGATGACCAAGGCGGGCGGCATCGGCCTGGCCGACACGATCCAGCGCGAAATCCTGAAGATGCAGGGACTGACCTGATGGCCCTCGCCGCCGACGACGCCACCGACCGCTGTGAGCAGCTCATCGTCCTCACCGAGCGGCTGACCGAGCTGATCGCCGCCCAGGCGCAGGCGTTCGAGCAACGCCGCCCGCAGGACGCCGCCGCCCTGCTGGAGGAAACCTCGCGCCTCGCGAACCTCTATCGCCACGAGAGCGCCCGGGTGCGGGCCGACAAACGCCTTGTGGAGGGCGCGCCCCTCCAGCTCCGCGCCAAGCTCGCCCGGGCGACCGAGGCGTTCGACGCGGTGCTGGCCCGCCAGGGTCGCGCGATCGAGGCCGCCCGGATCGTGACCGAAGGCCTTGTGAAATGCATCGCCGAGGAGGTCGCCAGCCAGCGCAGCCAGGCGAGCGTCTACGGATCGGCTGGCGCCCAGGTGAGCACGGCGACCGCCACCGCGATCACGCTCAACAAGCGGGCCTAGGTCCCAAGAATCCGCCCGAGCGCGTCTCGGTTCGCCGAGACGTCCGCGATGGTGTAGCGATCCAGCACCGCCAGATAGGCCTCCATCGCTTCTCCGAGCCGACGCGGCAGCAGGCACACCGGGGCCACAGGGCAGGTGTTGGTCTCAGGATTGAAGCACTCGACGATCTCGCCCAGGTCCTCGGTCTGGCGCACGATCTCGCCCACGCGAATCTCCGCCGGGTCCCTGGCCAGCCGCACGCCGCCGCCGCGTCCCCGGACCGTCGTCACATACCCCAGCGACCGAAGCCGCTGGAGCACCTTCACCAGGTGATTCTGCGAGATCCGATAGGACTGGGCGATGGCGCCCGCCGTCGCCGACGGCTCCCGCATCGCGGCCAGATAGATCAGCGCCCGCAGCGCGTAGTCGGTGTGGAGGCTGAGACGCAACGGCAGACCCTCAAGGCCACGGGCGCTTGTGGCTCGCACAAAAGTGGTATATCAGGCGCCGCTTCTCAAATAGGTATCTGAAATTCCACTTAATGGGGGACTCATGACCACGCTCTACGAACGCATCGGCGGCGCTCCGGCTGTGAAGGCTGCGGTGGACATCTTCTACGGCAAGGTGCTGGCCGACGACCGGATCGCGCACTTCTTCGACGGCGTGGACATGGCCAACCAGAACGCCAAGCAGCGGGCCTTCCTGATCATGGCCTTCGGCGGCCCCAACGCCTACACCGGCGCCGACATGCGCCGCGGCCACGCCCATCTCGTCGCGCGCGGCCTGAACGACGGCCACTTCGACGCCGTGGTGGAGAACCTTGCCGCCACGCTGACGGAGCTGGGCGTGCCCGCGAGCGACATCGCGGAGGTGGCCAAGATCGCCGAGAGCGTGCGCGACGACGTCCTGGGCCGCGAGCCCGTCGCCGCCTGACCGCCTAGGGCGTGGACTCATAAGCCTGTAGCCAGAGGCGTGCTGATCCGAGGAGGACGGTGGCGAGGAAGTTCCTGGCTAGTTTGTCGAAGCGGGTGGCGATGCGTCGGAAGTGCTTGAGGCTGCAGAA
>NZ_QFYS01000019.1 GCF_003254525.1 Phenylobacterium kunshanense | reverse complement strand
CTGCAGCCTCAAGCACTTCCGACGCATCGCCACCCGCTTCGACAAACTAGCCAGGAACTTCCTCGCCACCGTCCTCCTCGGATCAGCACGCCTCTGGCTACAGGCTTATGAGTCCACGCCCTAGGCCTTGATGGCCCCGCTGAGATACTTCCGGATCGCCTCGCCGTAGGGCGGACGCATGGCCTGCAGCGGGCCGATATCCTTCTTGAGCTGGCTGAACACGGCCTTCCTGTGGCTGAACTCCTTGAAGCCGTCGTGGCCGTGATAGCTGCCCATGCCGGCCGGGCCGATGCCGCCGAACGGCAGCTCCTCCTGCGCCACGTGGAAGATCACGTCGTTGACGGTGACGCCGCCTGAGGTGGTGGCGTTCAGCACCTTCTCCTGCTCGGCCGCGTCGGCGCCGAAGTAGTAGAGGCCCAGCGGCCGGTCGTGGGCGTTCACATAGGCCACGGCCTCGTCGAGGGTGCGGTAGCTCTTCACCGGCAGGACCGGGCCGAAGATCTCCTCCTGCATCACCTTCATCTCGTCGGTGGGCTCGAGGATCAGGGTCGGCGGGATCTTGCGGTGCTCCTGCTGGCGGAAGTCCTCGCCGGGCGGGGAGAGCTCGACCACCTTGGCCCCCTTGGCGCGGGCGTCCTCGATGTAGCCGGTGATGCGGTCGTAGTGCCGCTGGGCGACGATCGAGGTGTAGTCGGGATTGTCCTTGATGGTCGGGTACATCTTCGCCACCGAGGCGCGGGCGGCCTCGACGAAGCTGTCCATGCGGTCATGCGGGGCCAGGACATAGTCGGGGGCCAGGCAGATCTGGCCGGCGTTCAGCGTCTTGCCGGCCATCACGCGGGCCGCGGCCACGCTGACATCGGCCGACTTGCCCAGAATCACCGGGCTCTTGCCGCCCAGCTCGAGGGTCAGCGGCACCAGGTTCTCGGCCGCCGCGCGCATGACGTGGCGGGCGATGCTGGTCGCGCCGGTGAAGATCATGTGGTCGAAGGGCAGGGCCGCGAAGGCCTGACCGATCTCCGGGCCGCCGGTGACCACGGCGATCTCCTCCTCCGAGAAGGCGCTGGCGAACATGGTCTTCATCAGCTCGGACGTGGCCGGGGTGAACTCCGATGGCTTGATCATAGCCCGGTTGCCGGCCGCCAGGATGCCGGCCAGGGGGGCGAAGGTGAGGTTCACCGGGAAGTTCCAGGGGCTGATCACGCCCACCACGCCCTTGGGCTGGTAGCGGACCTCGGCCTTGGCGCCGAAGAGGCCGAGGATCGCCGGCGTGGTCTTGCGCTTCTCGGTGCGCATCCACTTCCGCAGGTTCTCCTTGGCGTGCT
Organism: Phenylobacterium kunshanense; assembly: GCF_003254525.1. GTDB lineage: Bacteria > Pseudomonadota > Alphaproteobacteria > Caulobacterales > Caulobacteraceae > Phenylobacterium > Phenylobacterium kunshanense. The sequence continues at coordinate 1,100 of NZ_QFYS01000019.1, read as the reverse complement.
TCAGCGGGCCGATGGAGCCGGCGACGTCGGTGACGCCGGTGGTCTCGCGCGAGCGGGAGCCGAAGTCGGCGTTCAGCGCGTCCTCGATGGCCGTGCGGTTGTCGATCAGCAGCTTGATGCAGCGGTCGATGCGGTCGATGCGCTGTTCGGCGCTGGGGGCGCCATCGCGAATGTGGGCGGCCTTCTGGCGCGCCAGTATGCCTTGCATGTCCATGGATGACGTCCTCCCGTTGGGGCGAGAGGTGACGGGCTTTCCCCGGGGGGCGTCAAGAGGCGCGGGGCTCGGCGCGCGGTCCGCGGCGGATCAACCCGAACTGTTCCGCGGAGGCCGCAGGGACGGCGGCAGGGGGCCGCGCCAGAGGACGGTCGGTTTAGGGTCGGGGCGCGGCGGCGGCGGACCGTCGGTCCGACGCGGGCGGCCGACCAGGCGCAGGGCCTCGGCGGCGAGGGACTCGGTGGGGCGACCCAGGAAGGCCGCCTCGCCGTCGTCGACGGCGATGGCGATCAGGGCGTCGGTGAGGTCGATCTCGTCGATCCCGGTCCCCGTCCCCGTCCCTTCTGGGGCGTCGCGCTCGGTGAAGCGCAGGGCCAGGGCGCTGGCGCGGTCGATGTGGTTGCGGACCCGCGCGGGCAGGCAGTCGTGGCTGAGCGGCGGCCGCTCGGGCCGGGCGGGCTGTTCGCGCTCGCGCTTCAGCCGGGCCTTGAGGGCGATGGACTGGCGGGCCGAGCGGGCCATCCGCTGGTAGGTGCGGCCGAGGTCGTTGAACTCATCCGGCGTCTCGGCCGCCATCATCCGTGCGTGGGCCTCGACCGCGGCGGCCATGTCCATCTCGGCCAGCCGCGCGAGCATGAGCTCGTCGGGATCGGGGGCGGACGGGGCGGCGGGGGTGGCCATGGGGGGAGGAAAACATGGCTCTGCGTCAGAAGCGGACGTAGATGGGCGAGGCGGCGTTGTTTTTCACCTCCCCCGCGCAGCGGCGGGAGCAACCATGTTTCAGGTGGCCGGGTGAGCGAGCCAGGGTTGGCCGCGGCTGAGGATGAGGTTGGCGGCTTCGATGAGCTTTCGCATGACGGCGACGGTGACGAGCTTGCGGGCCTTG
>NZ_QFYS01000018.1:2500-5556 GCF_003254525.1 Phenylobacterium kunshanense | reverse complement strand
TCTCCGGATACGCAAACGGCCCCCGCTTGGGGGCGGGGGCCGATGTGGCTTGGGTGCGGGGACAGGATTTGAACCTGTGACCTTCAGGTTATGAGCCTGACGAGCTACCGGGCTGCTCCACCCCGCGTCGATAGGGTGTCTGATGGTGAGTATTGAAGGGTTGGATCTGATCCGTTTTGTAGACCTGGCGGCGACCTACTCTCCCGCGCCTTAAGACGAAGTACCATTGGCCCTGAGGAGCTTAACGACCGAGTTCGGGATGGGATCGGGTGGGGACTCCTCGGCATAGCCACCAGGTCAACGAAACGGATCAGTATGAGAAGACATCTGTGTCGCTACAAAGCGCGCATGAGTTTTGATAAGAACGATCAAGCCGATCGAGCGATTAGTACCAGTAAGCTCCATGCCTCGCGGCACTTCCACACCTGGCCTATCAACGTGGTGGTCTACCACGGCTCTCAGCGAAGCCTTGTTTTGAGGTTAGTTTCCCGCTTAGATGCTTTCAGCGGTTATCTATTCCACACTTAGCTACCCTGCTGCGCGGCTGGCGCCACGACAGGTCCACCAGAGGTGTGTCCATCCCGGTCCTCTCGTACTAGGGACAGATCCTCTCAAGCTTCGTACACCCACGGCAGATAGGGACCAAACTGTCTCACGACGTTCTGAACCCAGCTCACGTACCACTTTAATCGGCGAACAGCCGAACCCTTGGGACCTGCTCCAGCCCCAGGATGTGATGAGCCGACATCGAGGTGCCAAACTTTGCCGTCGCTGTGGACGCTTGGGCAAAATCAGCCTGTTATCCCTAGAGTACCTTTTATCCGTTGAGCGATGGCCCTTCCATGCAGAACCACCGGATCACTATGGCCGACTTTCGTCTCTGATCGACTTGTCAGTCTCTCAGTCAGGCGGGCTTATGCCATTGCACTCGACGAGCGATTTCCGACCGCTCTGAGCCCACCATCGCGCGCCTCCGTTACACTTTGGGAGGCGACCGCCCCAGTCAAACTGCCCGCCACGCCATGTCCCTGACCCGGATAACGGGCCTAGGTTAGACGTCAACGACAACAAGGGTGGTATTTCAAGGTTGGCTCCGCCAGAGCTGGCGCCCCGGTTTCATAGCCTCCCACCTATCCTACACATGTTGTCGCTAACGCCAAGGCGAAGCTGCAGTAAAGGTTCATAGGGTCTTTCCGTCTGACCGCGGGAACCCCGCATCTTCACGGGGAATTCAATTTCGCTGAGCCTATGCTGGAGACAGTGGGGAAGTCGTTACGCCATTCGTGCAGGTCGGAACTTACCCGACAAGGAATTTCGCTACCTTAGGACCGTTATAGTTACGGCCGCCGTTTACCGGGGCTTCAATTCGGAGCTTGCACCCCTCCTTTTAACCTTCCGGCACCGGGCAGGCGTCAGACCCTATACTTCACCTTACGGTTTAGCAGAGCCCTGTGTTTTTGATAAACAGTCGCTACCCCCTGGCCTGTGCCACTCAGTCCTGCTTGCGCAGGGTGAGTCACGCTTATCCCGAAGTTACGCGTGCAATTTGCCGAGTTCCTTCAGCATAGTTCTCTCAAGCGCCTTGGTATGCTCTACCAGTCCACCTGTGTCGGTTTCGGGTACGGTCTCTGTTGGAGTTATTTCCAGGAACTCCTTCACTGCCGGGAGCAATCCAATAAGCCCCGACAATATACGGAATTCGTCACTTCCAACTGGCCCAGGAATATTCACCTGGTTCCCATCGATTACGCCTTTCGGCCTCACCTTAGGGGCCGGCTAACCCTGCGCAGATTAACTTTACGCAGGAACCCTTGGACTTTCGGCGAGAGTGTCTCTCACACTCTTTGTCGCTACTCATGTCAGCATTCTCACTTCCGATACCTCCAGCCGGCCTCACGACCGACCTTCACAGGCTTACGGAACGCTCCGCTACCGCGTGCTTGCGCACACCCATACCTTCGGCGAACGGCTTTAGCCCCGTTACATTTTCCGCGCAGGATCGCTTGACCAGTGAGCTGTTACGCTTTCTTTAAATGATGGCTGCTTCTAAGCCAACATCCTGGTTGTCAAAGCAATCCCACATCGTTTCCCACTTAGCCGTTACTTGGGGGCCTTAGATGATGGTTAGGGTTGTTTCCCTTTTCACGACGGACGTTAGCACCCGCCGTGTGTCTCCCGGATAGTTCTCTTGGGTATTCGGAGTTTGGTTAGAATTGGTACAGCTCGCGCCGCCCGCATCCATCCAGTGCTCTACCCCCCAAGGAATTCGTCCGAGGCTCTACCTAAATAGATTTCGCGGAGAACCAGCTATGTCCAGGTTTGATTGGCCTTTCACCCCTATCCACAAGTCATCCCAGACCTTTTCAACGGGCACGGGTTCGGTCCTCCAGCTGGTGTTACCCAGCCTTCAACCTGCTCATGGATAGATCACCTGGTTTCGGGTCGTCATGCGACGTACTTATTCGCCCTATTCAGACTCGCTTTCGCTGCGCCTACACCTAACGGCTTAAGCTTGCACGGCACATGAAGTCGCTGACCCATTATACAAAAGGTACGCCGTCACCACGCGAGGTGGCTCCGACTGCTTGTAGGCTTCCGATTTCAGGTTCTATTTCACTCCCCTTGTCGGGGTGCTTTTCACCTTTCCCTCACGGTACTTGTTCACTATCGGTCACTGAGGAGTACTTAGGCTTGGAGGATGGTCCCCCCATGTTCAGACAGGATTTCACGTGTCCCGCCCTACTCGAGTCTGTCCCTAATTGACGCCTACGGGGCTATCACCCGCTATGGCCGACCTTTCCAAGTCGTTCGGCTTTATGTCACGACAGCACTGGCCTGGTCCCGGTTCGCTCGCCACTACTACGGGAGTCTCGGTTGATGTCCTTTCCTCCGGGTACTGAGATGTTTCAGTTCCCCGGGTTTGCTCAATGAACCCTATGTATTCAGGTCATTGTACCTTTGGACGACCTACGAACCAGAACCTTGGCCGAAGCCAGGGTTCACATTCGCAGACCGTAAAGGTGGGTTTCCCCATTCGGAAATAGCCGGATCAAAGG
>NZ_QFYS01000017.1 GCF_003254525.1 Phenylobacterium kunshanense | reverse complement strand
AGAGTCCGGCCGGCACGCTGCGATACCTGATGTCTCCGCGCGCCGGCCTCTTGCAACCCCCGCCGAGCACGGCTCAGATCAACCCAGGACTCTCGTTACGACTGGATGAGAAACGGGGGTCACGTCACCGGGCACTGGCGACATGGTCCCTTGAGGATAGCGCTGTTTGACCTACTGCACGACGCCGCTGAGCAGGGCGTTAACTGAGCACAAAGCCGGCGAACGGTCGCAGGCAGCTCCCTGTAGGCGCAGGTGGACGTCCGCTTTCGGTCCCACTCCCAATGACCGCTTGTGGCGCTTCGCGGACTTCTGGAGTGACTCAGGCTTTGTGCGGCTGACAATCATACCCGAGCACTGCCGGGTCGCCGCGCATCGCTTCGGTCAGCGCTTCGGAGCTGTCCCCGTAGCCTTCGACGGTCGCGCCATATTCCAGTACGTCGGCCTGGACACCTTCGGTCACGGCTTGTGCACGCATGCCATGGGCCGAGACCATTTCGCAGAACGACCGTCGACTGACGGCGGCGTCCCGCCGGTATCGGATCTTGAGGTCGGCATACTGCCGCTGCGGCAACAGTTTCTCCGTCAGCGTGACGGCCGCCAGCACGAGAAGCGTCGCCGCGGCGCCCACGATCGCGAGCGCGTAGAACCCAACCCCGAACAGCACGCCGAGCGACGATGTGCTCCAGAGTGACGCCGCCGTGGTGAGGCCGCGAACTGTGAAACCCTCACGGAAGATCACGCCGCCGCATAGAAATCCGATGCCTGTAAGGACGCCGTGAGCCATGCGGACCGGGTCTATCCGGATGATGTCCTGTGGGGTGTCGCTAAGCCAGCGGACCTGGTGCACCGCCGCCAGCATGAGCAGCGCCGATGACAGGCAGACGAGAATGTGGGTGCGGAAGCCGGCCGGACTTGACCTGTACTCACGCTCGATGCCGATGACGCCCCCGGCCACGATCGACCCCACGATGGGCCACAACAAATCGGGATCGAGCAAATCCATCAACCACTCCCGGGAAGGCTGAACAGCGAATGTCGCGGCCCCCTGGGAGTTCCTCGCTGAGCTCCGCTCAAGGCGAACATTGCGAAAATCAAATCTAGCGGCGAGGTCACCCAGATCGAGGCGGTCGCAAGGTGACCGCATGCCGTCACCCTCACGATCGGGTGGAGAAGGGTTCGGGCTTGCCGTGAGCCTTGTCGCCGCCGCCGCCCAGCGCCATGGCGCAACAATACAGCTGGAGGATGCTGCCCTCAGGCTTCTGGTGCGAGTCCGGTTCCCGGAACGCCGGCCGGAAAGGGGCTGAGCGGCTGTGTTCGAATTCATCCTGGGCGTGATCGTTGCGGGCGGCTTGGTGGGCGTTGCGCTGCTCATGCTCGCAGAGAATATTGTCCCGCCCGTCCCATCCGAGCTGATCATGCCCCTCGCGGGCTTCGCGGCGGCCCAGGGACGCCTCGACTTCCTGGGCGTTTTGGCGGCCGGCACGCTCGGAGCGGTCGCCGGCGCCTATGTCTGGTACCTCGTCGGACGACGGGTGCCCGAAGACAGATTGGCGGTCTGGATCGACCGGCATGGACGATGGCTGACGCTGGACACCTCCGACCTTCGAAAGTCCCGCGAGTTCTTCCAGCGGCGGGGCGCGATTGCGGTTTTCGTTGGCCGGCTGATCCCTGGTGTTCGAACGTTCATCTCTGTCCCGGCCGGACTGATGCGCATGCCGCACGCCGTCTTTTTCCTGGCAACGACCCTGGGGACGGCCCTATGGACCACGATGTTGGCCGCCGCCGGCTACGCCCTGGAACACGAATACCGCCGTGTCGAAGCCTGGGTCGACCCCATCTCCGCCGTCGTGGTGGGCACGCTTCTTGTTGCTTATCTAGTTCGCGTTCTCCGATCGCGGCGGGTAGACCGCTAACGCGCCCGTCTGATGAGCGAAGGTCGGCTTTCGGCAGCGCGTTGAACGTCCGCTCCTGGCGCATGTCTGAAGTGTGAATGGTCCGCTATGGGGTGGAGAACGCTGGCCTCAGGGGCCCCTAGTTCGGGCCGTCGAGGGCCTACGCTCGCCAAGCTTCGCCAACACGAGCCAGTGCCAGATCATGTCACACCCATTGGGCAATCTGGCCCCGCGCCGCTCATTGCAACTACGGTGCTTGAGCAAGCCATTTTGGAGAGTTCGGCCGCCCCCGAGGAACGCCGGGTCGTAGTGATCGAAGGTGGGCCGGATCGGACTGTTGGGTGGGAGTGCAATGCCAAGCTTGATGCGTTCGCCGCACCCTGCGCAGTAGCCACCCTGCATCCGATGCAAGGTGCGCAGCTGTTTGCGCCGGCGACGCCCTGCACGACGCTCGCTCATGGCCTGTCCTCCCCGTACTTGGGGAAGTAGGGGGCCAATCCCGCGGCGCAGGCGCCGGCGAGGAGACCGCCGACTCCCAGGAAGACCCACCGCCAATCTGCGGGTTGGTAGAGCACCAGCGCCACCGCCGAGGTTCCGGTCGCTGAGCCGCCAAGATAGGACAGGGCGTAGAGGCTGAAGCGGACCAGCTGCCTGGCAGTGCGGCGGCTGGTCGATCGACCTGACCCACTTCCAGCATGCTGGATGTCGTGGTGAGAGGTGGGGGAGGGTGGTGGGATTTGCACGGCGTGCTCCTTTGATGCGCGTTGTCGCGCCCCCTCAGACCCTTCCTTCCTCTTTCCTGGCAGCTGATGTGGAGCTCGGCTCCCCTGCCTCTACTGCCTTGCGCTGAGCAGCCGCTGCCTGCCGGCGCGCGGCTTTCAGCGCGCGTTGCTCACGCCGATAAGCTTCCAGGCGCTCCCGTCCCACCCGGGCCCGGCAGAACGGCGGCAAGCGTGAGAGGTCGGGCTGGATGACGATCAGCTGGTCGAGGGCAAATTCTTCAGGGCCGAATGTCATGTAGGGATCGCCGTAGACGATCCAGACGGGGTAGTGGGTCGGCGCCATGTGCAGCAGCTTCACGATCGATTTGCGCCGCCAGCTGGCATCCAGTTCGAACGCCACACCGCGACCTCCGTCGCGGCACGTCCACACGACATCGATCTGGCCGCGCTTGCCTGCCAATATAGACGGCGTCCAGAACTCGAGCTTGGAGATGTAGCCGAGACGCGCGCCCAGATCCCGCAGTCGGTACTGCAGTTCGTAGTGGTACTGGGTCGGATGGGTCGCAATCTGCTCGCAGGCGTAGATTTCTGCGTCGATCTGTGCCGCAAGATCAGCGGGCAGGCCGTCGTCGGGGCGGGTGACTTGAAGGGTGGTGGGTTGCACGTCGTGCTCCTCTGGTGCGCGTTTTCGCACCCAACCACTCCCATCCTTCCTTCTTTCGACCGGCGGTCTGCAGGCCGGCACCGAGCGGTCGAAGCCGCCGTCGTCGCCGGCCTGACCCGACCTACTTCGCGGTTGCGGTCTCCTCTTCCTTAGCCCTCCGGCGCCGCTCACGATGGCGGAGGGTCGCGAGGTATTGTGGCGTCACATCCACGTCGAAGTTCTCTCTCAGGAACTGACACATGGTCTCCAAGCTGTAGCCGCGCTTGGCCCACTGATCGAGGATGTGGTGGTGCTTGCGAAGTCGAGCCGAGACTGCCCTTGGACGTGCCTTCTCCATGGTGACGCGGAACGACTCCAAGCTTCTCTGGTGGGTTTCCTCCAGGGCGGCTGCGAAAGCCTCGAGGCGTGCGACGGGATCATCGTGAGGAGGCTCGGCGGTCGGTGTGCTCATCGCGGCTGTCCCCCGGTCCAGATTTCGAAGCCAAGCTCATGGACCTCATTCTGGACGCTACGCATCTGGGCAGGACTTACGATCTGACGAAGGATTAGCAGCACCTCCGCAAGCAGCGCATCGCTGTTCGAACGGCCGGACTCTGCCTGCCCTCCGAGCCCCCTCTGAATGAAGTACTGCACCTCCGCGCGGATATCGCGGGCGATCGCAATGGTGGCCGTGGCACTGTCGAGTCGTTGGCGGATGAGTTCTGCGACACTCGTCCCACGGTAGTTGGCCTCAGCTTGCAGGTCGCTTCGGATTCCGTACGGGAGGCGGATCGTCATAACGTCGCTCAATTGTTTTCGGCGCATGTTTGCTCCCAAGTCAGCGCTGCGCTGTCGAAAAGGTCAGGCAATTCAACGGCCGACCCGACTTGCCGTACGCGTTTATGCTTGCGGGTATCGCCTCAAAATTGTGAGTGGGCGTCCACAAGATATTGAAAAAACGAGCAAAAGCGCCCCAGAGGGGGGTGCGTATGGTGTATCGCCCATTTAAGGGACTCTTGGCTCCGCGGACACGGCCTGAAGGAGGCCCCAAAAGGGGGTATCCACCCATCGAGAGCGAGCGAAGCGAGCGATTGGACTGATGTTCTTCAAGAGATGGCGCGAGTACATCGCGAGCTCGCGGATGTTCTGCAAACGATGGCGCGAGTTCATCATGGGATGGACGAGAGTTGTTCAAATCATATCTTCCGTTGCGCATGTGATTGACAAACCGGCCAGCCAGCGGCTGTGAGGCGCGATAGCTCGCGTAGGTTGTGGGGCGGGCGTGTGATTGGGGGGCGCGGAGGGAGAGAGCGGTGAGCCTGCTGGCTTCACCGCTCTCCCGTCTGGGTACTACGCCTGTGCCTGGCGCTCAGCGATCCAGTCCAGAATGTCCGCTTCCAGCCAAGCGACGCGGCCGGGCGAAATTCTGATCGGGCGAGGCGCGCTGCCAGACCGCATCATCCGCCACCAGGTGGTGCGGCCGAGATTGCCGATCATGGCGCGGACGATCCGCCAGGGGAGCAGTTTAGGGGGTGTTGTTTGCATTACGTACCTTTCAGAACGCCTTGGTGAGGCATGAGCATCGGTGGAGCCGATGTGAAAGGAACGCCTCTCGTTTGCGCCGGAACGCAATAATAACTTGCGTTGTTAACCACAAATAACCAGAGCGAATTAATCATCTTCGCAAGTAGTGTGTTTACCGAATTGGTGTGTATATGAGGAGCCTCGCGCGCGCTATTGAGCCTATTGGAAATAAGTAGACTTATAGGGCGAGCGAATTGCGTGCCGGAATGTGGGTGGAGCCGCGTTCGGCGAACGACGAAGTCTGTTAAGCGTGCTGGTCGCGAGTCTGCGCGAGCTGCGAACATTGCTATCTGTTGGCGAAGGGGCCTTTTCGATTGCCGGGGCTGAAATGGCCGAACTGCCGGGTCCGCTCCGGTCGGACCGGACCCGGGGCTCAGGCTAAAGGTCCAGCCTGGTTTGCTCGGCTTCGCTGCCCGAGGGATGGCGGCTTCCAGTAGTCGAGTGGTCGGCATCGCGCCGGCTCAAGCGGTCACCGAGGATCTTCAGCTGCCCGCTCCCGGATCGGACGACGATTTCGGTGGATGCGCGTTCGACGCCGTCAGCGTCCGTCCACCTGCGGGTAGTCAGGCGTCCCTCGACGAAGAGCATCGCGCCCTTGGTGGCGTGGGACAGGTACTTGGCCGAGCCATCACCCCAGACCGTCACCCGATGCCAGTCGGTGCGCTCCTTGCGCTCACCGGTGTCTCGATCCTTCCAGGTTTCGGAAGTGGCAAGGCGCAGGTTGGTGACCTTGGCGCCGTCGTTGAGGCTGCGGACTTCCGGGTCGGCGCCCAGGCGGCCGATGAGTTGGGTCTTGTTCAACATCGTCTTGTCTCCGTTCCGAAGGCCGGGGGAGCCCGGCCGCTCGCGGGGGCATCCCGCGATCACGGAGCCGTTCGACGTGGGGCAGGGCGGCGCGCGAAATCCGGGCCCCGGGGGAACCGGTCTGCAGGCGCTAGCCGAAGATGGGTGGGACCCGAGCAGGCCCGCCTGCAAAGCAGGTCGATTTCGCGCGACGCACGCCCGCGTCAGGTTTCCGAGATCGATCGCGGGGGCCGCCAGCGGACCGGTTCGTTCAAGCCAGAACTGAGACGAGACGGGTGAACTGGCCTTGTGAAGGTGCAGGGCTTCGCCCGGTTGGAGTCTAGGCCCCCGGGACCGTCATCGGCCGTCGGGGCGACCGAACGATACTGTTGGTAGATGTGTTGGTAGCGGGGATTCGTCGGCGTTCCGGTTGGCTCGGCGGCGTGGGTCCTGGCAGCTCTACTAGGTTGGCGGGCCGTCAGGCGCGCGCGGACGTGATCGCCTACATCCGTTCGCTACCGCCACCTCCGGAAGGGCGTTAGCCGCACGGGCAGACAGCCCGCAGAGGCAGATCAGGGGGCGGTGGGGCTGCGGTAGAGTCGCTTGCGCTCTGGTGTTCGATCTCCGAGTTCAGCTCGGCTCTAAGTGAGGATTGACGTGAGCATGCTGTTTGCGGCGTTGGGAAGCTGCAGCAGCTTGGGGCCAGAGTCGTGGCCTGCTCGAATTCCAGCGGCTACATCGTGGACGAGACGGGCATCGACCTTTCACTGTTGAAGGAAGTGAAGGAGGTCCGTCGATCCCGGATCGGCGCCTACGCCGAACTCAGAAAGGGAACCTCCAGGTACGTGGAAGGCGGCAGCATCTGGGATGTGCCGTGTTCCATCGCCATGCCATCCGCGACGCAGAACGAACTGACGGGTCGAGACGCCAAGGCGTTGCTCGGCAACGGCGTGATCGCGGTGGGGGAGGGCGCCAACATGCCGTGCACGCCAGAGGCCGTGCGAATCTTCCAGGAGGCGGGCGCCCTGTTCGCGCCCGGGAAGGCGGCCAACGCCGGTGGCGTCGCGACCTCTGCGCTTGAAATGCAGCAGAATGCGTCCCGCGACAGTTGGACCTTTGAACAGACGGAGGCCCGGCTTGCTGCAATCATGCGAGGGATCC
>NZ_QFYS01000016.1 GCF_003254525.1 Phenylobacterium kunshanense | reverse complement strand
TTCTGCAGCCTCAAGCACTTCCGACGCATCGCCACCCGCTTCGACAAACTAGCCAGGAACTTCCTCGCCACCGTCCTCCTCGGATCAGCACGCCTCTGGCTACAGGCTTATGAGTCCACGCCCTAGGTCAGCTCGTCGGATCCGACAGCGGGTCGGAGACGGCCGGTGCGTCGGGCGCGGTCTCCGGTGCGGGAGAGGGCGGCGCTTCGGCCGCTGGCGGCTCGTCGGTTGCGGAGGGCGGTGCGTCCGCTGGCGCGTTGGCCTTCAGCGCCGTACCCATCAGCACCGAGCGGGTCTCGAGCTGCGCGGCCACCTTCTCGCAGCGGGCGGGCAGGGCCCAGCTCATCCATTCCTGCGCCTTGCGCGCCTTGGTCACTTCCGGCCCCGTCAGCCAGGCGCTCCGGCCCTGGCGGACCGCCTGCGCGCCGATCATGTTGATGGGGCGGGGGGAGGCTCGCTCGGCGGCGGTCAGAGCCGACTGGAACTGCTTCAGCTTCGCCCGGCCGTCCGCCTGCATCTCGGCATAGACCCTAAGGTCGTCCTCCAGGCTCGTTCCCGGCTTGCGGAACTGGCCCTCGATCCGCTTCACCTCGGGCATCACCTCGTCATGCAGGTCGAGGTAGCCGCGAAGGGCGCCATAGCACCAGGCCACGAAGGGGTAGTCCTCCTTCGGCGCGCCGGTGGGCAGGCGGTCCTCGACCGGTGGCGGCGCCGGTGCGGCTTCGGCGGCGGGGGCGGCGTCCTGGGCGAACAGGGCAAGGGCGATCGCAAGAGGGGTCATTCGGAACCTTGTGGTCGGAGATTTTGTCAGCTTCGCGCCCGACCTAGTCCGCGGGTCCGAACCCGCCGCCCCCAGGGGTCTCGATCTCGATCGCGTCGCCAAGCTCCACCGTAACGGAGAAGCAGCCGGGAAGTTCACTAGCCTCGCCCGATGCGCGGATCAAACGCTGCCGGCCGGGCAGGCCGGCGCCGCCGCCGGCCAGGCCCTGGGGCGCGTTCTCGCGCCTGGACGAGAGCAACGCGGCCTCCATGGGCGCCAGGAACCGGATGCGCCGCCGAGCGCCGTCACCGCCGCGCCGCAGCCCGGCGCCGCCCGAGCCGGGGCGGACCCCGAAACGCTCCACCCGCACGGGGAAGCGCCGCTCCAGGATTTCCGGATCTGTGAGCCGGGAGTTGGTCATGTGGGTGTGGATGGCGCTGGCGCCGTCATGGTCCGCGGTCGCCCCGGCTCCGCCGCAGATGGTCTCGTAATACTGCCGTGTCTCGTCGCCGAAGGTGAAGTTGTTCATCGAGCCCTGGGCGTTGGCCATCACGCCCAGCGCCGCATAGAGGGCGTCGACCACGTGCTGGCTGGTCTCGACGTTGCCGGCCACGACCGCGGCCGGCGGGCGCGGCGCCAGCATCGACCCCTCGCGGGTCAGGATCTTCAGCGGCTCCAGGCAGCCGGCGTTCAGGGGGATGTCGTCGTCCACCAGGGTCCTGAAGACATAGAGCGCCGCGGCGTCGACGATGGCCGAGGGGGCGTTGAAGTTGGACCCGAGCTGGTCAGCCGAGGCCGTGAAGTCCAGCACCGCCTCCCGCTTCGCCGCGTCCACGGTGGTCCGCACGACGATCTCGCCGCCGCCGTCCATCGGCGCGCGCGCCTCGCCGTCATGCAGGCGCCCGATGGCCCGCCGGACCGCCTCGGCGGCGTTCTGCTGGACGAAGGCCATGTAACGGGCGACCGCTTCGGCGCCCTGGGCGCGGATCATGTCCGCCACCGCCGCTGCCCCGGCCTGGCAGGCGGCCACCTGCGCCTTGAGGTCGGCGAGGTTCCGGTCCGGAGCCCGGGCGGGCCAGGGACCGCGGGTCAGGGCCCCGCGAACCGCCGCATCCAGGAAGCGGCCACCCTCCATGATCGGCAGGGCGTCGAGCAGGACACCCTCCTCGTCGATGGTGTGCGAGAAGGGCGGCATCGAGCCGGGCTGCACCCCGCCCACGTCGGCGTGGTGGCCTCGCGCGGCGACGTAGAAGCTGGGCTGTCTGTCGCCCTCGTCCATGAACACCGGCATGACCACGGTGATGTCCGGCAGGTGGGTGCCGCCGGCGTAGGGGTTGTTCAGCGCGAAGGCCTGGCCCGGCTTCAGGTTGGCATGTCGGTCGCGTACGGCCCGCACGCTGGCGCCCATGGAGCCCAGGTGCACCGGCATGTGCGGGGCGTTGGCCACCAGCCCGCCGTCGGCGTCGAACAGCGCGCACGAGAAATCGAGCCGCTCCTTGATGTTCACCGAATGGGCCGTCCGCTCCAGCGCCGCCCCCATCGCCTCGGCCACACCCATGAAGCGGCGATTGAACAGTTCCAGGGTCACCGGGTCGGGCCGGTCCAGCGTGATCGTCTGTCGCCGCGCCGCGCCCGTGCGGGTCAGGCGGATCAGGCCGCCCGCATCGCCCACGGCGCGCCAGCCCGGCGGCACGGCGATCTGCGTGTCGGCGCGCACGACGAGGGCCGGACCGTCGATCGAGGCCAGGCTCTCCGCCGCCACGACCTGGGTCTCAAGCCAGGCGCCGGCCGCGTACATGCGGACCTTCTCATCGTCGCGAAGACGGGGACCCGGGGCGGACGTGGCCACGTCAAAGGCGGCGGCATGCAGCCGGGGATCCCAGCCTTCGCGGGGAGGAGCGGTGGTGGAGACCGCCTCCGCTTCCACGGCCGCGATCAGTATGGACCGCTCGGGCTCGATGAAGCCGAACAGCCGCTGGTGCGCCGCCTCGAACTCGGCCCTCGCGGTCGCTGGATCGCAGAGCGCCACCGGCAGTTCCGCGTCGGCTCCGTCGTACCGGAGCCGCAGCGTGCGACGGATCTCACAGGCGTCGGCGCCCTGGGCGATCATGTCGGCGCGGACCCCCGCCTCGAGGCCGGCCAACACCTTCTCGGCCGCAACCAGCCCGCCTGCCAGCGCCGTCTCGACCCCGGCCTGCCGGAGCGCCGTCACCCGCGCCTGGCCTATGCCCCAGGCCGACAGGACGCTGCCGTACTTCGGGCACAGCACCTCCGAGACCCCCAGCGCCTCGGCCGTCTGGCAGGCGACCTGGCCGGCCGCGCCGCCGAACGCCACCAGGGCATGGTCGCGGGGATCGAAACCGCGCTCGGTGGAGATACGCCGCACGGCCTGGGCCATCTGCTCCACGGCGACGGCGACGAATCCCTCTGCGGCCGCCTCGACACTCGCCGCGCCCATGGCTTCCGCCAGCCCGGCCAACCGCGCACGGCTGGCCTCAGGGTCGAGGGGCGCGTCGCCCTTCAGCCCGAAGACACTGGGGAAGTAGCGCGGGTCCAGCCGACCCAGTACCAGGTTGGCGTCCGTCACCGCCGCCGGGCCGCCGCGGCCGTAGCAGGCGGGGCCGGGATCGGCGCCGGCGCTGGCCGGACCTGCGCGCGCACGCATCCCGTCGAAGGCCAGGACCGAGCCGCCTCCGGCCGCCACCGTCTCCACGTCCAGCATGGGGCTGCGTAGCTTCACGCCCGCCACCCGCGCGGCGTCGCGCCGCTCGAGTCGGCCGGCGAAGCGGCAGACGTCGGTGGAGGTGCCGCCCATGTCGAAGCCCAGCACCGCCTCGGCGCCGGCCGCCTCGGCCGTCATCGCCACCCCGACCACCCCGCCCGCCGGACCCGAGACGACCGCGTCGCGGCCCCGGAACGCCTCGGCCCTGACGAGCCCTCCCGCCGAGGTCATGAAATAGAGCGGCGCGCCGGCGACGGCCCGCGCCACGCGCTGCACATAGGCCTGCAGCACGGGCGTCAGATAGGCGTCGGCCACCGTCGTCTCGGCGCGGGGGATGAAGCGGGGCAGGGGCGAGACGTCGGAGCTCAGGGCCACGAAGTCGAACCCGGCCGCCCGGGCGATCTGGCCGGCTTCGCGCTCGTGAGCGGGGTTGAGGTCGGCGTGCAGGAAGGCGATGGCCGCCGAGGTGAAGCCGTCGGCGACAGCCGCCTCCAGGCGCGTCTTCAGGGCGTCCGCGTCGAGCGGCGTCACTATGGCCCCGTCGGCGGACAGCCGCTCTCGCGCCTCCACGACACCGGCGTACAAGGGTTCGGGCTTTTGGATGTTCAGGGCGAAGAGGTCGGGGCGCGCCTGATCGCCGATGGCCAGGGCGTCGGCGAAGCCCTCGGTGGTGACGAACAGCGTCCGCGCCCCCCGGCGCTCCAGCAGGGCGTTGGTGGCCACCGTGGTGCCCATCTTGATCGCCTCGACGCGGTCCGCTGGAAAGGGCGTGCCGGGGGCGGCGCCCAGGACACGGCGCATGGCCTCGACAGCCGCGTCCTCGTAGGCGGCGGAAGCGGACAGCAGCTTCAGCGAAACCTCCGCGCCGTCGTCCGCGCGGCCGATCACGTCGGTGAAAGTGCCGCCCCGGTCGATCCAGAAGCTGAAGCGCCTGTCCAAAACTTAACCTCTGGGCGTGATTGTCACGGGATGGCCGCAGTCGTAAGGCTTGCCATAGCGAAATGAGCTTCTGGCGCAAAATTGCCGGCCTGGCGGCGCGCAAGGTCGATGAGGCGGAATGCGATGTCTGCCCGCCCGGCCTCCCCGGCGAGGATCCCGCATTCTCCACGGCTGTCACGGCCTTGGGCGCGAAGCTCGCCAAGGCTGATGGCGAGGCGCAGGCCGCCGAGTACGACGCCTTCCACACGGTCTTCCAGTCCGACCCGGGGAGCGAGGGCAATATCCGTCGCCTCTACCAGCTTGCCCGCCAGACGACGCGCGGGTTCGAAAGCTATGCCCGGCGGCTGCGCAAGCGCTATGGCTCCTGCCCGCAGCTCTTGGAGGACGTGCTGGACGGTCTGTTCCACATCGCCGCCTCCGACGGCGTGGTGACAGCCGACGAGATCGCCTACCTGGAGCGGGTCTGCGACCTGTTCGGCCTCTCGCCGCTGACCTTCCGCCGGCTCAAGGCCACCCACCTCGGCGCCGCGAACGACGACCCCTACGTGATCCTTGGCGTGGCGCCGGACGCCTCGGACGAGGCGGTCCGCGCCGCGTGGCGCGCCCAGCTTTCCGAGGCGCACCCGGACCGCGCCCGGGCCCGAGGCCTGCCGGCGGAGTTCATCGAGGTCGCGGAAGCCAAGGCCGCCGCCATCAACGCCGCCTATGGCCAGATCGTGCGCGAACGGAAATCGCTGTCGCTGGAAGGTGCGGCGTGACTGAAGTTTGGCGGCGGTTTGACGCATCCCCAGTTGACGTTCCGGACGGGTGTGCTGACATGTGTCTTTCACGGTCCGCCCCAGGCGCGCTGCTGAGGAGCTGAAATGGTCAAGGACTTCACCGCGAACCAGGGTTCCGCCATCCGCGGCCTGGCCGCCGTGGGCGCCAGCCTCGCCACCGCCGCCGCGGTCATCGTGGGCGCGGTCCTCGCTGTCTTCGCCGCCGCTACTGTGGCCGTCATCGCCGTGATGGGCTCGGCTCTCCTGGCCTTCGCCGCCCTGGCGATGCGCGCCCGCCGGAAGGTGCGGGCGCGGCACAGCGACATCATCGAAGCCCGGCACGTGGGCGGCCACCACTGGGTCGCCTACGGCTGGAACGAGCGCCGCTAGACCGACTCTTCTAAGCCAGCTCCAAGTCGCCCTTGCGGGGGCGTGCCCAGGCCTCTACCGTCCATTCAAACATTTGTTGGGAGGTAGGCATGACCATCGGCGTCGTCGCGACGATCAGGATCCAGGACGGCAAGGGGCCGGAATTCGAGGCCTTCTTCACCGGCCTCGCCAAGCAGGTGCGCGAGAACGAGCCCGGCAACGTCGCCTACCAGCTCACCAAGAGCCGCACCGAGCCCAACACCTACAAGGTGCTCGAACTCTACAAGGACCAGGACGCCCTGGCCGCCCACGGCGCCTCGGCGCACTTCAAGGCCGCCGGCCCGGGGTTCGCCCCCTTCCTCGCCGGTCGTCCGGACGTCGAATACCTCGACGGCGTCGGCTGAGGAGCGCCCGGCATGGACCTCGATTTCGCGCCTGAGGACCTCGCGTTCCGCGACGAGGTCCGCGCCTTCATCGCCGAAGCGTTCGACGACGACATGCGGGCCAAGCTGGCCCAGTCGAAGAACAATCACCTCGACAAGGAAGCCCAGATCCGCTGGCTGAAGCGCCTGTCGGCCAAGGGCTGGCTCGCGCCCGACTGGCCGGTGGAATACGGCGGCACCGGCTGGAGCCTCGGCAAGAAGTACGTCTTCGACATGGAGATGGCGCTCGCCGGCGCGCCGGCGACGTCGAACATGGGCCTGCGCATGTGTGCGCCCGTGGTCATGGCCTTCGGGACGCCCGAGCAGAAACAACAACACCTGCCGAAGATCCTGTCGGCCGACGTTTGGTGGTGCCAGGGCTATTCCGAGCCGGGCTCCGGCTCCGACCTCGCCTCCCTGGCCCTGAAGGCCGAGCGGGATGGCGACCACTACGTCCTCAACGGCTCGAAGACGTGGACCACGCTCGCCCAATGGGCGGACTGGATGTTCTGCCTGGTCCGCACCTCAAATGAGGAGATTCGCCAGAAGGGCATCTCGTTCCTGCTGATCGACATGAAGACGCCGGGCATCACCATCCGGCCGATCCCGACGCTCGACGGCCCGCCCGAGGGGGAGCAGGAGATCAACGAGACGTTCTTCGACAACGTGCGGGTGCCGGTCTCCAACCGCATCGGCAAGGAAGGCGAGGGGTGGACCTACGCCAAGTACCTGCTGCAGTTCGAGCGCGGCAACGCCTACGCCCCGGGCCTGCAGAATCAGCTGCGCAAGGTGCGGAAGATCGCCGAACTCGAGCGTTCCGATGGCGGCGGCTCGATGATGGCGGACCCAGACTTCCGCCGGCGGCTGGCCGAGGTCGAGATCAAGATCGAGGCCCTGAACGCCACCGAGCTGCGGGTCTTCTCAGGCCGTGCAAACGGCGAGGCGATGGGCGCCGTCTCGTCCATGCTGAAGCTCGAAGGCAGCCAGATGCAGCAGGCGGTCACGGAACTCGCCCTGGAAGCCGTCGGGGTGTTCAAGCAGCCCTTCGTGCAGGACACCTGGGAGATGCTCCGTCCCGGGGGTAACACCTTCCGCGCCGGCCCGGACTACGCCGCTACGGTGGCCCCGCACTACTTCAACTATCGCAAGACCTCGATCTATGCGGGGTCCAACGAGATCCAGCACAACATCATGGCGAAGCTGGTCCTGGGCTTGTGAGCTGGGCGCAGGGCCGCGGATCCGGCCCTGCGACAATGCGGAACGACGGTTTATGTAAAATCTCGAACTGCGAGGTTGACGACCCCGGAACCCTCGCATAGATACGCCGCCTCGCCGACGCGCTCCGGACCTTCCGGAACGAACCGGCGGCGAAGAGAGCCTCTCTTGAGTTCGGTCCAAACGAACCCATCTGAGCGCTCCGGCCGAAAGGGCGTCGCAAGACAACCAGTCGGTCGCGCGGTCTGACCGCGATGGCGTCAATGAGTTAGCGGTTCTACCGCCTCTCACACGCCGGATCATCTCTAAGGCTCTTCGGAGCGGCGCAGGTTCGCCGGCGCTAGGTCTTTGACAAGTGAATAGGAAAGAGAAACGCAGGCGGCGGCGTCTTGGCGATAGGCTTTAGGCTTATCAAGTGACGTTGACTGTGACTGCGGTCTCTTGAAGACACCATGAATATGGTCGGATTT
>NZ_QFYS01000015.1 GCF_003254525.1 Phenylobacterium kunshanense | reverse complement strand
AGTCCACGTGCGCGTAGTGACGGTTCGTCGTCTCGTACTCGACGTGCGCCGTGTTGATCGTGATGCCCCGCGCCTTCTCTTCCGGCGCAGCGTCAATGTCTTCGTACTTCTTCGCCGTCGCGCCGCCGGTCTTCGCCAGCACCATCGTGATCGCCGCCGTCAGCGTCGTCTTGCCGTGGTCAACGTGACCAATCGTGCCGATGTTGCAGTGCGGCTTATTACGTTCGAACTTCTCTTTGGCCATTTCAAGCTCCAGCCCTGTCCGGGCTTGTCCTCTAACTAGGGTTGGAAAGTCTTAGGCGTACTTCTTGATGACTTCGTCGGCCACGGCCTGCGGGACCGGGTCGTAGTGATCGTACTGCATCGTGAACTGGGCGCGGCCTTGCGACATGCCGCGCAGGTTGTTCACGTAGCCGAACATGTTGGCCAGCGGCACGAAGGCGTTGATGACGATGGCGTTGCCGCGCACGTCCTGCCCCTGGATCTGACCGCGGCGGCCGTTCAGGTCGCCGATGACCGAGCCCAGATACTCTTCCGGGGTCACCACTTCGACGGCCATGATCGGCTCGAGCAGCTTCGGAGCGCCCTTCTCGCGGAGTTCCTTGAAGGCCGCGCGGGAGGCGATTTCGAAGGCCAGGACCGACGAGTCCACGTCGTGGAACGCGCCGTCGATCAGGGTCGCCTTGAAGTCGATCAGCGGGAACCCGGCCAGCAGGCCGTTTTCCTTCGCCGACTCCAGACCCTTCTGGACGCCCGGGATGTATTCCTTCGGCACCGCGCCGCCGACGATCCCGCTCTCGAAGACGAAGCCCGAACCCGGCTCGCCCGGCTCGAACACCAGCTTGACGCGGGCGAACTGGCCCGTACCGCCGGTCTGCTTCTTGTGCGTGTAGTCGATCTCGGTGCGCTTACCGAGGCTCTCACGATAGGCCACCTGCGGCGCGCCGATGTTGGCTTCCACCTTGTAGGTGCGCTTCAGGATGTCGATCTTGATGTCGAGGTGCAGCTCGCCCATGCCCTTCAGGATCGTCTGGCCCGACTCGTGATCGGTGGAGACGGTGAAGGACGGATCCTCGGCGGCCAGCTTCGCCAGGGCCACGCCCAGCTTCTCCTGGTCGGCCTTGGACTTGGGCTCGACGGCGATCTCGATCACCGGGGCCGGGAACTCCATGCGTTCCAGGATCACCGGCGAGCGGTTCGGATCGCAGAGAGTGTCACCCGTGCGGGTTTCCTTCAGGCCGGCCAGGGCGACGATGTCGCCGGCGTAGGCTTCCTTGATGTCCTCGCGGTTGTTCGAGTGCATCAGCAGCATGCGGCCGACGCGCTCCTTCTTGTCGCGCGTGGAGTTCATCAGGCCCATGCCGGTCTCGAGCTTGCCCGAGTAGATGCGGCAGAAGGTGAGCGAGCCCACGAAGGGGTCGTCCATGATCTTGAACGCCAGGACGGACAGCGGCTCGTCGTCGGACGCGCGGCGTTCGACTTCGGCCTCGGTCTTGAAGTCGATGCCCTTGGTCGGCGGAATGTCCACCGGCGACGGCAGATAGTCGACGACGGCGTCGAGCAGCGTCTGGACGCCCTTGTTCTTGAACGCCGAGCCGCAGAGGATCGGGTAGAAGGCGCCGGTGAGCACAGCCTTACGGATGCACTTCTTGATCACCTCTTCCGAGGGCTCCTCGCCCGAGAGGTAGGCTTCCATGGCGTCGTCGTCGAGTTCGACGGCGTTCTCGATCATGTAGCTGCGGGCGGCCTCGGCCTTTTCCTTCAGGTCGGCCGGGATTTCCTCGTCCCGGAAGCTCGCGCCCAGGCCATCGTTGTCCCAGACCACGGCCTTCATGCGGACCAGGTCCACAATACCCTTCAGGGCGGATTCAGAACCGATCGGCAGCTGGATCGGAACGGCCTTCGCGCCCAGGCGGTCGCGGATCGACTCGACCGACTTGTCGAAGTCGGCGCCCAGCTTGTCCATCTTGTTGACGAACACGATGCGGGGAACCTTGTACTTGTCGGCCTGGCGCCAGACCGTCTCGGTCTGCGGCTCGACGCCGGCGTTGCCGTCCAGCACCGTCACGGCGCCGTCGAGCACGCGCAGGCTGCGCTCCACCTCGATGGTGAAGTCGACGTGCCCGGGGGTGTCGATGATGTTCAGGCGCTTGCCCTGCCAGAAGGCGGTCGTCGCGGCCGACGTGATCGTGATGCCGCGCTCCTGCTCCTGCTCCATCCAGTCCATGGTCGCGGCGCCGTCGTGGACTTCGCCGATCTTATGCGACTTGCCGGTGTAGTAGAGGATCCGCTCCGTCGTCGTCGTCTTCCCGGCGTCGATGTGCGCCATGATGCCGAAGTTGCGGTAGTCTTCGATTTTGTGCGTGCGAGGCATAGCGGATGCTCTGCGGAAAAGGGGTGTTCGGAGGAGCCTGAACGAACGGCGCGGGCGGTTTATCTCAAACCGCCCGCGCCGGAAAGCTTAACTCAGGGTCGGGCTTACCAGCGGTAGTGCGAGAAGGCCCGGTTGGCTTCGGCCATCTTGTGCGTGTCTTCGCGCTTCTTGACGGCCGAACCACGGTTCGAGGAGGCGTCCAGCAGTTCGCCGGCCAGCTTCTCGGTCATGGTGTTCTCGCCGCGATTGCGGGCGGCGTTGACCAGCCAGCGGATCGCCAGGGCGCGGCGGCGCTCGGGGCGCACTTCCACGGGAACCTGGTAGGTGGCGCCGCCGACCCGGCGGGAGCGCACCTCGATGGCCGGAGCCACGTTGTCCAGGGCGGCGTGGAAGGTTTCCAGCGGGCCCTGATCCTTGCGGCGGGTCTCCAGGATGTCGAAGGCGCCGTAGACGATATTCTCGGCCACGGCCTTCTTACCTTCGTACATCACGTAGTTCATGAACTTGGTGACGACGAGGTCCCCGAACTTCGGATCCGGGAGGACTTCACGTTTGTCTGCGCGACGGCGACGGGACATCTCTGAAATTCCTTACTTCGGACGCTTGGCGCCGTAGAGCGAACGACGCTGCTTGCGGTCCTTGACCCCTTGGGTGTCGAGCACGCCGCGCAGGATGTGATAGCGCACGCCGGGAAGGTCCTTCACGCGGCCGCCGCGGATCAGCACCACGGAGTGTTCCTGAAGGTTGTGGCCTTCGCCGGGGATGTAGCACACCGCTTCGATGCCGGTGGTCAGACGGACCTTGGCGACCTTACGCAGAGCCGAGTTCGGCTTCTTCGGCGTGGTCGTGTAGACCCGGGTGCAGACGCCGCGGCGCTGCGGGCAGCCCTTCAGGGCCGGGACCTTGTTCCGCACCGGCTTGTTCTGCCGGGGCTTGCGGATGAGCTGGTTAACTGTCGGCATCTACTCTCGCTTCGTGGAGGCGTGTGCCGTTTGGCCGTGGCGCCTCAGTTGGGGTCGTTTAGGTCTCTGGTCCGAGGCCACTCGATGAAACGCAAAAACTCGCCGGAGCACCTGACAGGCGTTCCGGCGGGAGCGGTTCATCGGAGCCAGGAAGAATCCCCGGCCTCGAAAGAGCGCGCTACATAGTCGGGAAGCGCTGTCCCGTCAATCGCCGGTCCCTGCGGCGAACAGGTGACGGGTCGGCCATGAAATCGCCGCGCATGCCCCCACACCTAAGGCCGAGCTTCGACACCACGGGAGAGCGGATGCCGGCGGCGGGTCGGGGCCTGCGAGGGTACGGGATCGTGGCGGCCTCCGTGGCCGCCCACGTCGTCGTGCTGGGCCTGATCGCCCTGCACGTCCCGCGCCTGCGCACGCCGCCCGCGCCGCCATCCGGCCCGCCCGAGGCGATCATCCCGGTGCTGATCATGCCGCGCGCCCTGCCCCCTTCGGCGGAACCCGACGCGGCCCCGGCGCCGCTGCGGCTGCACAGGCGGCGGACGCGCTATTCGGACGCGCAGCTTCCGGTGGCCCCGCTCGTTGCGCCCCAGGCCCCCGCCGAACCGACGCAGGCCCCCGCCCCCTCCGGTCCCCGGACTCTGCTCCTGCCGCGCTACGAGGATACGCTCGCCGACAATGCGCGACGGGCCCTTCGCGGACGCCTGAATTGCGATAGCCCCGGCCTGACGCGCGCCGAGCGGGAGGCCTGCATGGATCGGTTCGCCTCAGACGCCCGGAACGCACCGCCCCTGGGTCTGGGGATCGAGCGCGGCAAGGAAGGCGACCTGGCGCGCGCGGCGCGGCGGAAGGAAGAGGACTATCGCTACAAGCGCTCTGCGCCGAGCGGTGCGGGAACGACCGGCAGCGGCTACGACAATAGCCGCATCCAAGGTCCGGGAGCCCCGAACCTTGGAATGGGATCATCTGCCCACGACCTCGGCGATGTCACAGGCAATGACGATCGCCGAAGTCTGAAGGTTCCCAACTAGGCGGCGACGCGTTCCTTCATTTCCAGCGGCGCCTCCAGGACAGCCCAGTCGATCATGCCGTCGTGCTGCAGGTTCTCGAACTCCAGCACGCCGAGTTCCTCGAACTTTGGCCGGATCGCATCGGTCAGCAGGCCGACCCGCTTGAGGTTCGGGATCATCCGTTCGAACAGGAACTTCCGGAACGCCTGGCCGCCCTGGCTCTGGGCGTTGATCTCGAGAGCCTCCTCCCGGGTGAAGCCGAATTCCTCGGCGACGTTGGTCGAGATCAGACGGTTCTTCATGACCACGCAGGCCTCGTAGGCGAACTGGGCCCGCTCCTCGATCTGGTCCTGCGGCAGGGCGCGGATCCAGTCCTCCAGATAGTTCACGCCGAACGCCACATGCCGGCCCTCGTCGCGCATCACCAGCCCCACGACCTGCTTCAGCAGCGGGTCGGGCGTGGTCTCGTGAATGGTCTGGAAGGCCGCCAGCGCCAGGCCCTCGATGAGGATCTGCATGCCGATGAACTTCAGGTCCCAGCGCTCGTCGGTCAGCACCTTGTCGAGCAGGAACTTCAGGTTCGGGTTGATGGGGTAGATCATGTGGCAGCGTTCCATCAGGTACTTGTGGAACACCTCCACGTGCCGCGCCTCGTCGAAGGTCTGTGAGGCGGCGTAGAGCTTGGCGTCGTGGGTCGGCGCGCAGCTCACGAGCTGGGACGCCACCATCAGGGCCCCCTGCTCCCCGTGCAGGAACTGCGACAGCGTCTGGGCCGACGTGCGACGCATGAAATCGGCCTTCTGGGCCGGCGTCAGGGCCTTCCATTTCGGATGGTCCTTGAAGCCCTCGGGGCCCGCGTCGTCGGAAGGCGCGCCGGCCGCCGGCGGCTCAAGCGTCCAATCCACGTCGAGCTCGGAGTTCCAGTTGAACCGCTTGCCCAGCTCGTACAGCCGCCGGATCCGGGAATTGGCCGCCTCGTAGTCCCAGTTGTAGGAGCCCATCAGCGGGGTCTGGAAAATCTCGCGGATGACCTCGACGTCGTGGTCCGTGAGCCGGTGGGCCAACTCGTCCTCGTCGAAATACTGGACCTCGGTCGGCGGGCCTTCGACGACTTGCACCTGCAGCATGGCGATCTCCCTGACGCCCGGTCAGTCCGGGCTTGGGAGCACCTTAAAAGTGACGCCAGCGTCATCTTTGATCTGGATCAACAAAAATGACGCGAGCGTCACGTTCGTGTGATGGCCTCGGCCGGACCGTCAGTCGAAGATGTCGAAGATATCGAAGCCCTTCTTCTTCTTCCGGTAGTGATAGTCGTCGTCATAGCGGTAGTGGCCGTGCTTGCTGTCGTAGGGGTGCTTGCGCTTCCAGTCGTCGGGATCGCGATGGAAGTCGCGCACCTCGCGGTCGAAGCGTTCGCGGTCGTGCTGCTGTCCGGCGCGTTCCTCGCGCTGGCCCTCCAGCAGCTTCTCCAGCTCACCGCGATCAAGCCAGACGCCCCGGCAGCTCGGGCACATGTCGATCTCGACGCCGGAACGGTTCACGTTCTGCATCGAGGTGTTGCAGTTGGGGCATAGCAGCAGCGGCAAGGGGGAGACCTCCTTCAGGTTCGACCTGATCTAGGAGGCCTCCCCGCCCCTGCAAGGGGCGATCAGTTCACCGGCAGGTGCTTGGCGAGAAAGACTTCGAGCGCTTCGAGAGTCTGCGTCCGCGTGGCCGACCTGGTGAGGTAGTGGTTCTCGCCCTTAAGCACGATGAACTCGTGCGGCTTACCCGCCGCCTTGAGACGTTCGACCATCAGCTCCGATTGCTTGATGTCGACGACATTGTCCTGGTCGCCGTGGATGAGCAGAACCGGGACCTCAACCGCCGCAGCATTGCGCGCCGGGGAATGCGCTGCGATCCGCGCGCTCGACGTCGCACCGAGCTCCTCTCGAAGCTCCTCGATGTGCGGGTTTTTTTGACCGGGAGTAAGGCCTTCGTCGAGCTGCAGCTGCCCCAGGTCCGAGATCCCGGCGATGGACGCCGCGCAGCGATAGGCGTCCGGATAAAGCGCTGCGCCTGCGAGCGCAGAGTACCCGCCAAAACTCGCGCCGACGATGCAAACGCGGCCTGGGTCCACTTGTCCCTCCTTCGCGAGCGCTAGCACTCCATCTTGGAGATCGGTCTGCATCTTGCCACCCCACTCCCCCTTGCCCGCCGCTTCGAAAGCCGCGCCGAAGCCCCATGAACCGCGGAACTGCGGCTGGAGCACCGCATAGCCCCGCGTGGCCAG
Organism: Phenylobacterium kunshanense; assembly: GCF_003254525.1. Lineage (GTDB taxonomy): Bacteria > Pseudomonadota > Alphaproteobacteria > Caulobacterales > Caulobacteraceae > Phenylobacterium > Phenylobacterium kunshanense. The sequence goes on along the minus strand of NZ_QFYS01000015.1, from coordinate 20,698 downwards.
GAATTGCGCCAGGAAGTCGAAGTCGTATTCGTCGCGCGAGGTGGGCCCGCCGTGCGGCAGCACGACCAGCGGCGGCTTGACGCCCGGACGCGCGCCGGGCGGCAGCGTAAGATAAGCTGGAATGTCCAGCCCATCGCGCGCCTTGTAACTGATCCAACGCGTGGTCCCGAGCTCGGCGCCATTGAGCTCGGGGTATTCTTCTCCGATCGGAGAAATCTCCTTGCGGCCGCGATCGTACAGGTACCAGACCGCAGGCGACGCAGGAGCGCTCACTCGCGCCAGAAAGCGGCTCCGGTCGCGCGACCAGCTGGTCAGGGCGACGTCCCGCCCCTTGAACGCCCGCGTCAGCGTGGCGTGAGCGGCGCCGACCTCAGCGTCCAGCCACTCAATAGTCGGCTTCTCGGCGCCCGTCGAAAGACCGAGCAGCGCATCGGTGTGCTCGTCCCACACGAGCCGAAGTGAAGGTCCCCCGGAAGTCTTGCCGACGGGCGTCTCAGCGCCATCCGACAGCCGGCGCGCGACCAGCGTGTCGCCGTGGCCCAGGTAGATGGAGTCTGTCGCTTCCGAGTACCCGAAGTAGTGGCGGCGGCTGGCGAAGCTCTTGCCCTCCCAGACCATGCGCCACTGCCCTTTGCCCCCGGCTTTGCCAAACACCGAAACGCGGTGATTCAATTGGTCGACGTCGAGCCGGGCTCTTGGCCGTCCTTGCGCATCCACGGCCCAGCTGACGGTGTCAGGCGTGCCTCGGTCGACCATCACGCCCTTACCCGTGGCGGGATCGGCCTTCATGAGCGTGAAGACGAAGTCCTCGTCCTTACGCTTCAGCCGGGTGTCCCAAGAGTTGCTCATAGAGCCGCGCTCGACGAGCCCGCGCACCATCGCCTGAGGGCGGCCCTCCGACGTGACCCGGTAGACCGGCTGGGACGTCAGGGCGCGCGACAGCGTGTCGGCTTCCAGCAGGCGCGCGATCGCCTTGGCCTGAGCCGTGACCACGACATTGCGCTCCACCCGGTATCCCGGCCCATCGTTCTCCCAGAAGGCGATGCGCGCGAGCACGAAGTCGTCGCCCGCCCAGCGGATGCCGACGCCCTCCACCGAGCCCAACTGCAGGATCGGCAAGCCCGGCTGATCGATAGTGGCGATCGACACGACACGCTGTTCCGACGTACCCCCGAGGATCGCAATCCGCTGTCCATTGGGCGAAATCTCCGCATCGACGACCGCCGGCGCCCGCCCGAACGCCGAAGCCGGAGGCGGCGCAGCGCGTGCGACCGTGGCCGCGGCCAGGAACGCGGCCGACGCCAATACAACCCTACGCATTGAGAACTCCCCCGAAGCACTTCCCCGAGCGCGACGGTAGCTTGCAGTGAAGCTTGGGCGCAACCGGCAGGCGGGCCGCGCAAGGCAAAACGGCCCGGGATCGCTCCCGGGCCGCTCGCTACGCGTGACAGCTACTGGAGAGTTTAGCCTTCGACCGTCTCGGCCTCGGCCGCGTCGGCGATCTCGGCCGGCAGCGGCTCCATGGCCTCCTCGCGGCTCTGCGTGAGGGCCTCGTCGCGCTTGGCGGCGATGCGCTGCAGGTTCCGCAGATACGAGCCCGTACCCGCCGGGATCAGGCGGCCCACGATGACGTTCTCCTTGAGGCCTTCCAGGGTGTCGCTCTTCCCCTGGACCGCGGCTTCGGTGAGCACCCGGGTCGTCTCCTGGAACGAGGCCGCGGAGATGAAGCTGCGGGTCTGCAGCGAGGCCTTGGTGATGCCGAGCAGGACGGGCTGGGTAAGCGCCGGACGACCGCCGCGGGCTTCCGCCTTGGCGCTTTCGTCTTCGACTTCCTGCTTGTCCAAGTGGTCGCCCTTGAGCAGACCGGTATCGCCCGGCTCCAGGATCTCCACCTTCTGCAGCATCTGACGGACGATCGTCTCGATGTGCTTGTCGTTGATCGGCACGCCCTGCAGTCGGTAGACCTCCTGGATTTCGTTCACCAGGAAGTCGGCCAGCGCCTCGATGCCCTGGATGCGCAGGATATCGTGCGGATCCGGGTTGCCGTCGATCAGGTACTCGCCCTTGCGGATGACGTCGCCGTCGTGGACCGCGATGTGCTTGCCCTTCGGGATCAGGAACTCGACCGGATCGCCACCGTCCTCCGGCGTGATCTTGATCCGGCGCTTGTTCTTGTAGTCGCGCCCGAATTCCACGCGGCCGTCCATCTCGGCAATGACGGCGCAGTCCTTCGGACGGCGGGCTTCAAACAGCTCGGCCACGCGCGGCAGACCGCCGGTGATGTCCCGGGTCTTGGCGCTCTCGGTCGGGATACGCGCCATGATCTCGCCGGGCTTCACCTCGTCACCGTCGCCGATGGAGAGAATGGCGCCCACCGGGAGCAGGTAACGCGCTTCACCGCCGTTGGAGAGGCGCTTGTAGGCGCCGCTCTCGTCCAGCACCGCCATGGCCGGACGCAGGTCCGAACCCTTCGAGCTGGCGCGCCAGTCGATGACCACGCGGTTGGAGATGCCCGTGGCTTCGTCGGCCTCCTCGCGGAACGAGAAGTTCTCCACCAGGTCCTCGAACCGCACCTTGCCGCCCACTTCCGTGATGATCGGCGTGGTGTAGGGGTCCCAGGTGGCCAGGCGCTGGCCGCGCTTGACCTTGTCGCCGTCCTTGATCTGGAAGCGGGCGCCGTAGGGGACCTTGTAGGACTCGCGATCCTTGCCATCGACCTGGATGGTCAGCGTCAGGTTGCGGCTCATCGAGATCAGCACGCCGTCGGCGCCGACCACGGTGTTGCCGCCGGAGATCCGGGCGACACCTTCGTTGGCGCTTTCGAAGAACGACTGCTCGGCCACCTGTGCGGTGCCGCCGATGTGGAAGGTCCGCATCGTCAGCTGGGTGCCCGGCTCGCCGATCGACTGGGCGGCGATGACGCCCACGGCTTCGCCGATGTTCACCGGCGTGCCGCGCGCCAGGTCGCGGCCGTAGCAGGCGCCGCAGACGCCGACCTTGGTCTCGCAGGTCAGGACCGAGCGGATCTTCACCGACTGGACGCCAGCGCTCTCGACCAGATCGATCATGTTCTCGTCGAGATAGGTGTCGGCGGGAACGATGACTTCCTGCGTACCCGGATCCTTCACGTCCTCGGCCGCGAAGCGACCCAGGATGCGCTGGCCGAGCGAGACCAGCACGTCGCCGCCCTCGACCACGGCGCGGAGCGTGATGCCCCGGGTGGTGCCGCAGTCTTCCTCGGTGATGATGCAGTCCTGGGCCACGTCGACCAGACGACGGGTCAGGTAGCCCGAGTTGGCCGTCTTCAGCGCGGTGTCGGCCAGGCCCTTACGGGCGCCGTGGGTGGAGTTGAAGTACTCCTGGACGGTCAGGCCTTCCTTGAAGTTCGAGATGATCGGCGTCTCGATGATCTCGCCGGACGGCTTGGCCATCAGGCCGCGCATCCCGCCGAGCTGCTTCATCTGCGCCTGCGAGCCGCGGGCGCCCGAGTTGGCCATCATGAAGATCGAGTTGATCTCAAGCTGGCGACCATCCGCGCCCACGGGAGCGGAGGAGATCTCGGCCATCATCTCGTCGGCGACGCGATCCGTGGCCTTGGCCCAGGCGTCGACGACCTTGTTGTACTTCTCGCCCTTGGTGATCAGGCCGTCGGCGTACTGCTGCTCGTACTCTTCCACGAGCTTGCGGGTCTCATCGACGATCGGCGCCTTGCGGGCCGGGATGACGATGTCGTCCTTGCCGAAGGAGATGCCCGCCTTGGCCGCCTCGCGGAAGCCCAGGCCCATGATCTGGTCGGCGAAGATGACCGTCGCCTTCTGACCGCAGTGCCGGTAGACGGCGTCGATCAGGTTCCCGATCTCCTTCTTGGTGAGGTTCTTCTCGAGGAGACGGTGACCGATCGCCGGGTTGTGCGGCAGCAGGGCCGCGATCTTCATCCGGCCGGGCGTCGTGTCGATGATCTTCCGCACGACGTTGCCGTCGGCGTCCATCTCGGTGTGACGCGCCTTGATCTTCGTGTGCAGGGTGACGACCTTGGCGTCCAGCGCCTGGTCGATCTCGGCCAGGTCGGTGAAGACCTTGCCCTCGCCCGGCTCGTTGTCCTTGGCCAGAGACAGGTAGTAGAGGCCGAGAACGATGTCCTGAGACGGCACGATGATCGGCCGGCCGTTGGCGGGCGACAGGATGTTGTTCGTGCTCATCATCAGCACGCGCGCTTCGAGCTGGGCTTCCAGCGACAGCGGCACGTGGACGGCCATCTGGTCGCCGTCGAAGTCGGCGTTGAAGGCGGCGCAGACCAGCGGGTGAAGCTGGATCGCCTTGCCCTCGATCAGCTTCGGCTCGAACGCCTGGATGCCCAGGCGGTGCAGCGTCGGCGCGCGGTTCAGCAGCACCGGGTGCTCGCGGATCACCTCGTCCAGGATGTCCCAGACGGCCGGCTGCTCGCGCTCCACCATGCGCTTGGACTGCTTCACGGTGCCCGACAGGCCCTTGGCGTCCAGGCGCGCGTAGATGAACGGCTTGAACAGCTCGAGGGCCATCTTCTTCGGCAGGCCGCACTCGTGCAGCTTCAGCTCAGGGCCCACCACGATGACCGAACGGCCCGAGTAGTCGACGCGCTTGCCGAGCAGGTTCTGGCGGAAGCGGCCCTGCTTGCCCTTCAGCATGTCGGCGAGCGACTTCAGCGGACGCTTGTTGGCGCCGGTGATGACGCGGCCGCGGCGGCCGTTATCGAACAGGGCGTCGACGGCTTCCTGCAGCATCCGCTTTTCGTTGCGGATGATGATGTCGGGCGCGCGCAGCTCGATGAGGCGCTTCAGGCGGTTGTTCCGGTTGATGACCCGGCGATACAGGTCGTTCAGGTCCGACGTCGCGAAGCGACCGCCGTCCAGCGGCACCAGCGGGCGCAGTTCCGGCGGGATCACGGGGATCACCGACAGGACCATCCACTCGGGCTTGTTGTTGCTCTCGATGAAGCTCTCGATGAGCTTCAGACGCTTGGACGTCTTCTTGAGCTTCATCTCCGAGGTGGTGGTCTTCAGGTCCTCGCGGAGCTTCTCGGCCTCCTTCTCGAGGTCGATCGCCTTCAGCAGGCCCTGGACCGCCTCGGCGCCGATCTCGGCGGTGAAGCTGTCGTCGCCGAACTCTTCCTGGAAGCGCAGGTAGTCATCTTCCGAGAGCAGCTGGTGCTGCTTCAGCGGGGTCAGGCCCGGCTCGGTGACGATGTAGTATTCGAAGTAGAGGACGCGCTCGATGTCCTTCAGCGCCATGTCCAGCATCAGCGCGATGCGGCTCGGCAGCGACTTCAGGAACCAGATGTGGGCGACCGGCGAGGCGAGCTCGATGTGGCCCATCCGCTCGCGCCGGACGCGCGCCAGGGTCACTTCGACCCCGCACTTCTCGCAGATGATGCCCTTGTACTTCATCCGCTTGTACTTGCCGCAAAGGCACTCGTAGTCCTTCGTCGGGCCGAAGATGCGGGCGCAGAACAGGCCGTCACGCTCGGGCTTGAACGTGCGGTAGTTGATCGTCTCGGGCTTCTTGATCTCGCCGAACGACCACGAGCGGATCTTCTCCGGCGAGGCCAGGGCGATGCGGATGCGGTCGAAGGTCGGAGCGGCCTGGACCGGATTGAAGATGTTCAGGACTTCCTGGTTCATCTTGGTTCCTTCTGCGGCGTGAGCCGCGTGAATTTCAGTTTGGGCTCGTTCCCGTCTCCCGCTCATCCCCGCGAAGGCGGGGATCCAATCTGAGTTCGCTATCCAGCGTCGGGCTCAGCCTGGGTTCCCGCCTGCGCGGGAACGAGCGGTCGAAGGCTACGAGTTCTCCAGCTCCACGTTGAGGCCCAGGGAGCGCATCTCCTTGACCAGCACGTTGAAGCTCTCCGGAATGCCGGCCTCGAAGGTGTCGTCGCCACGGACGATGCTTTCGTAGACCTTGGTCCGGCCGGCCACGTCGTCCGACTTCACCGTCAGCATCTCCTGCAGGGTGTAGGCGGCGCCGTAGGCTTCGAGCGCCCACACCTCCATTTCCCCGAAGCGCTGACCGCCGAACTGAGCCTTGCCGCCCAGCGGCTGCTGGGTGACGAGGCTGTACGGACCGATCGAGCGGGCGTGGATCTTGTCGTCGACCAGGTGGTGCAGCTTCAGCATGTAGATGTAGCCGACCGTGACCGGACGCTTGAACCGCTCGCCCGTCTGACCGTCGTACAGGTACGACTGGCCGGAACGGTCGAGGCCCGCCTTCTCCAGCAGGTTCTCGATGTCGTCGATGTGGGCGCCGTCGAACACGGGCGTGGCGAACGGAATGCCCTTCGACAGGTTGCGGGCCAGTTCGACCAGCTCCTCGTCGGTTTCGGGCAGCTCCTGGTCGGCGCCGTAGACGTCCTTCAGGTGGTCGATCAGCGCCTGGCGCTGGCCGCCGTTCTGCCAGGCCTCGAGCATGTCGGCGACCTGCTTGCCAAGACCCGCAGCGGCCCAGCCGAGGTGGGTCTCGAAGATCTGACCCACGTTCATCCGCGACGGCACGCCCAGCGGGTTCAGCACGATGTCCACGTGCTGGCCGTTTTCCAGATAGGGCATGTCCTCGATCGGCAGGATCTTGGAGATGACCCCCTTGTTGCCGTGACGGCCGGCCATCTTGTCGCCCGGCTGCAGCTTGCGCTTCACCGCGACGAACACCTTGACCATCTTCATCACGCCGGGGGGCAGCTCATCGCCGCGCTGCAGCTTGTCGACCTTGTCCTCGAAGCGGCGGTCGAGGCGCTTGCGGGCGTCGTCGAACTGCTTGCGCAGCGCTTCGAGCTCGCCCATCGCCTTCTCGTCGTCGAGGGCGATCTGCCACCACAGACCGGGCGCGATCTCTTCCAGCTTGTCGGCGGTGATCTCGCCGCGGCCCAGGCCCTTCGGACCGGACACGGCGTTCTTGCCGACCAGGAGCTGGCGGAGGCGGCCCTGCATGTTGCGGTTCAGGATCGCGAACTCGTCGTCGCGGTCCTTGCCCAGACGGTCGATCTCGGCGCGTTCGATGGCCAGGGCGCGCTCGTCCTTGTCGACGCCGTGACGGTTGAACACGCGGACTTCCACGATCGTCCCGGCGACGCCCGGCGGCAGGCGCAGGGAGGTGTCGCGCACGTCCGAGGCCTTTTCGCCGAAGATGGCGCGCAGCAGCTTTTCTTCCGGCGTCATCGGGCTTTCACCCTTCGGCGTCACCTTGCCGACCAGAATGTCGCCCGGCATGACCTCGGCGCCGATCGCCACGATGCCGGCCTCGTCGAGGTTGCGCAGGGCTTCCTCGCCGACGTTCGGGATGTCGCGGGTGATCTCTTCGGGGCCCAGCTTGGTGTCGCGGGCCATGACTTCGAACTCCTCGATGTGGATCGAGGTGAAGACGTCGTCGCGCACGATCCGTTCGGAGATCAGGATCGAGTCTTCGAAGTTGTAGCCGTTCCAGGGCATGAACGCGACGAGGGCGTTACGGCCCAGCGCCAGTTCGCCCAGCTCGGTCGACGGGCCATCGGCGATCACGTCGCCGGCGCGCACGCTGTCGCCCACCCGCACCAGCGGACGCTGGTTGATGCAGGTCGAGGTGTTTGAGCGCTGGAACTTCTGCAGCCGGTAGATGTCGACGCCCGGCTTGGAGGGGTCGGTCTCCTCGGTGGCGCGGATGACGATACGCGTGCCGTCGATCTGCTCGACGACGCCGGTCCGGCGGGCCACCACGACGGCGCCCGAGTCCACGGCGACGACGCTCTCCATGCCCGTGCCCACCAGCGGCGCATCCGACTGGATGAGCGGCACGGCCTGCTTCTGCATGTTCGAGCCCATCAGGGCGCGGTTGGCGTCGTCGTTTTCAAGGAACGGGATCAGCGACGCGGCGACCGAGACGACCTGCTTCGGCGACACGTCCATCAGGTCGACCTGGTCCCTCGGCAGCAGCGAAGGTTCGCCGTTGACGCGGCCCGGGACGAGGTCTTCGACGATCTCGCCGTTCTCGAGCTTGATGTTGGCCTGGGCGATGACGTGCTTCGCCTCTTCCATGGCCGACATGTAGACCACTTCCTCGGTGGTCTTGCCGTCACGGATGCGCCGGTAGGGGCTCTCGATGAAGCCGTACTTGTTCACCACCGCGTGGGTGGCGAGCGAGTTGATCAGGCCGATGTTCGGACCTTCAGGCGTCTCGATCGGGCAGATCCGGCCGTAGTGGGTCGGGTGCACGTCGCGGACCTCGAAGCCCGCCCGCTCGCGGGTCAGACCGCCCGGGCCAAGGGCCGACAGGCGGCGCTTGTGGGTGATCTCGGACAGCGGGTTGGTCTGGTCCATGAACTGCGAGAGCTGCGAGGAGCCGAAGAACTCCCGCACGGCCGCGGCCGCCGGCTTCGCATTGATCAGGTCGTGCGGCATGACCGTGTCGATATCGACCGAGCTCATGCGCTCCTTGATCGCCCGCTCCATACGCAGCAGGCCGACGCGGTACTGGTTCTCCAGCAGTTCGCCCACCGAGCGGACCCGGCGGTTGCCGAGGTTGTCGATGTCGTCGATCTCGCCCTTGCCGTCGCGCAGGCCGACCAGGGTGCGCAGCACCTCGATCACATCTTCCTTGCGCAGGATCCGCACATCGTCGGGGCAGTCCAGCTCCAGGCGCATGTTCATCTTCACGCGGCCGACCGAGCTGAGGTCGTAGCGCTCACCGTCGAAGAACAGGCTCTTGAACATCGCCTCGGCGGCTTCCACCGTCGGCGGCTCGCCCGGGCGCATGACGCGGTAGATGTCGAACAGCGCATCCTCACGGGCCGTGTTCTTGTCGACCCGCAGGGTGTTGCGCATGTAAGCGCCGATCGTCACCTCGTCGACGTCGAGCACGTCGAGGGTGGTGAAGCCCTGCTCTTCCAGGCTGGTCAGCAGCGCCGGATCCAGCTCGTCGCCGGCCTCGGCGTAGATCTCGCCGGTCTCGAAGTTGACCAGGTCGCGGGCCAGGTAGCGGCCGTTCAGCGCTTCGGGCGCGAGCAGCAGCGTCTTGAGGCCGTTGTCGGCGAGCTTCTTGGCGTTCCGCGCCGAAATCTTCGTCCCTGAGGGCGCGACTTCCTCGCCGGTGTCAGCGTCGATGAGCGGGAACTCGGGCTTCACCCCGCGCCAGCGCTCGGCCTTGTACGGCGTCGCCCAGCCCTCGCCCTTCTTCTCGTAGGGCACGGTGTCATAGAACGTGCCGAGGATCTCCTCGCCGTCCATGCCCAGGGCCATGAGGAAGGTGGTGGCCGGCAGCTTCCGGCGGCGGTCGATGCGGACGTAGACGATGTCCTTGGCGTCGAATTCGAAGTCGAGCCACGAGCCGCGGTACGGGATCACGCGGGCGGCGAACAGCAGCTTGCCCGAAGCGTGGGTCTTGCCCTTGTCGTGATCGAAGAAGACGCCCGGCGAGCGGTGCATCTGCGAGACGATGACGCGCTGGGTCCCGTTGACGATGAAGGTGCCCTTCTCCGTCATGAGCGGGATGTCGCCCATGTAGACGTCCTGCTCCTTGATGTCCTTCACGGAGCGGGCCTGGGTCTCTTCGTCAGTTTCGAAGACGATGAGGCGCAGCTTCACCTTCAGGGGCGCGGCATAGGTCATGTCGCGCTGGACGCATTCCTCGACGTCGTACTTCGGCTCCTCGAACTCGTAGGAGACGTATTCGAGCACCGCGCGCTCGTTGAAGTCCTTGATCGGGAAGACGGACTTGAAGACCGCCTCGATGCCCTCTTCGCGCCGCTCGCCGGCGCGGACCTCGCGCTGCAGGAACTGCTCGTACGACGACCGCTGAACCTCGATCAGGTTCGGCATCTGCACGGCTTCGGGGATGCGGCCGAAAGACTTCCGGATCCGCTTCTTGCCGGTAAAGGATTGCGCCATTTTGATCCCTTGAGGACGACGGGCACGGAATCCCGGCGTCGAGTGTCTTCATCCTGGGTCCGCCCTCGGCCTCCCTTGCGGGAGCCGGACCCTGGAACCCCTGTGTCGTCAGGGGCGCCCCTTCGCATGGTCGGAGGGCTACGGACCATGCCTCGGGGCCTGCACGCGCGAAGGCCGCATCGAAAGATGTGAATCGGAAGGCGTTCGCGAACGGCGGCTACTACGCCATCTCGGACAGCTTGTGAAGCCCCTAGCCGCCAAAAGCGGAGGCGACGCGGAGGTGATCCTCCGCGCCGCCCGTATCGTTCCCGGGCATATCCCGGGCAGGTGCTTCGACTTCCGGTCTCGCGCCGTATCGAACCCGCGAAGCCCAATTGGTGTTCCACGCCAGCCCGTGGAACACGAAAAAAGGGCCGGGATCGCTCCCGGCCCTTCGATCTTGCAGAAGCGCTGATCCAGCGCGTCCAGACTACTTGATCTGGACGGTCGCGCCGGCTTCTTCGAGCTTCTTCTTGATCTCTTCCGCTTCCTGCTTGGAAACGTTTTCCTTCACGTTCTGCGGAGCGCCTTCGACGAGGTCCTTGGCTTCCTTCAGGCCGAGGTCCGGACGGACGCCGCGGACTTCCTTGATCACGTTGATCTTCTTGTCGCCACCGGCGGTCAGGACAACGGTGAACTCGGTTTGCTCTTCGGCGGCTTCGGCCGGAGCGGCGCCACCGGCGGCCGGAGCGGCAGCCATGGCGACCGGAGCGGCGGCGGAAACGCCCCACTTTTCTTCCAGCAGCTTGGAGAGCTCAGCGGCTTCCAGGACGGTCAGGGCCGACAGTTCGTCGACCAGCTTTTCGAGATTGGCCATGTGTTCGATTCCTTAGAGGTAGAGGTTGTCGGGGAAGATGATCCGATCAGGCGGCGTCTTTGGTCGCGTACGCGTTGAAGACGCGCGCCAGCTGGCCGGCCGGAGCCTGCAGGACGCCCGCGACCTTGGTCGCCGGGGCCTGGAGGAGGCCGATGATCTTGCCGCGGAGCTGGTCCAGGGACGGCAGGGTGGCCAGGGCGTTGATCGCCTTCTGGTCCAGGACCTGTTGACCCATGAGGCCGCCGACGACCGAGAACTTGTCATTGTCCTTGGCGTACTGGGTGGCGACCTTGGCGGCGGAGACGGGGTCCGGGCCGAAAGCGATGGCGACGGGGCCCTTGAAGAGGGCGTCGCCCGCTTCGCCGGCCGCGCCTTGCAGCGCCTTCTGAGCCAGGGTGTTCTTCACCACCTGCAGCGAGGCGCCTTCCTTGCGGAGGCGGCCGCGGAGATCGGTCATTTCCGCAACGGTCAGACCCATGTAGTGGGTCACGACCACGGCGCCGGAGTCAGCGAAGACGCCCTTGAGCGTCTCGATGGCTTCCTGCTTTTGAGCGCGGTCCATTGCGGTCTCCATACTCAGGTTCCGCGCACGCGCGAGTGCGCACGCGGTAAGCACCTGTCCTGTGAGGAAAGCCGCGACCCTCGCGCCCAGGCCTTTGCGGCTGGAACGGGTGGGACGTCATCTTCCCGTCTCCCTGCGCCTGAGGAGGGGCCCCTCCTCGCGTTACGGCCGTCGGTGACCCCGGCGGCTGCACAGTTCTTGGACAGGATGGGAAGCCCTTGGAGGGGCCTCCCGTCCTCGCCTCTCCCTTGCGGGATCGACGAAGCGCGGGCCTTTACACGAGCCGGCCCGGAAACTCAACCCGCCGAGAGCCAGGCCTCGACCTGCTCGGCTTTCGCCAGGTCCTTCGGCCGGCCGAAGAGGCGCAGAATACGGAGCAGTTCTGACGCCGGCGGGATCGGTCCGGAGACGGCCAGCACGCGCCCCCTCACCTTCAGCCCGCCCATCACCTCGACCGGCCCCCACGGCGTGACGTAGCGGGCGAAGTCCTCCGAGCGGAACGGTCCATCCGGCGCCTTGGGCTCGCCCGGCTCGAGCCACTCGGCCCACGCGGACCGCAAGCGCGCAGCGCCGCCGACGCTAGTGACCACGTCGAGGTCGGCCGCCTCGTCCAGCGGCGCGCCCTGCAGGATCAGCGCCCCGCTGCCGATCACGGCCCAGGGCGCTGCGAACGCATCGAGGTCGGGCGCGAGGTGCGAGAACAGCGCCTCCACCTCGCCCCGGGTCATGGCCTCACGCCCGCTCGAAGATCGCCGCGATGCCCTGGCCGCCGCCGATGCACATGGTCTCCAGGCCGTACTTGCCATCGCGGCGCTTCAGCTCGCGCAGCAGGTTGGCGAGGATGCGGCCGCCGGTGGCGCCGATCGGGTGGCCGAGGCTGATGCCCGAGCCGTTGACGTTCAGCCGGTCGCGCTCGTCCCAGCCCCAGCCCTTCAGCACGGCCAGGACCTGCGGGGCGAAGGCCTCGTTGAGCTCGACGAGGTCGATGTCATCCCAGCCCATGCCGGTGCGCTCGAACAGGCGCTTCACGGCCGGCACCGGGCCGATGCCCATGCGCGACGGATCGCAGCCGGCCGCGGCCCAGCTCACGAAATAGCCCATCGGGTCGAGGTTCAGCTCGGCGAGCTTGTCCTCGGCGACCACCAGGCAGGCGGCGGCGGCGTCGTTCTGCTGGCTGGCGTTGCCGGCGGTGACCACACCGTCCTTCTCGATGGCGCGCAGCTTGCCCAGGCTCTCCATCGTGGCGTCGGCGCGGACGCCCTCGTCCTTGGCGAAGATGACCGGGTCACCCTTCTTCTGCGGCACGGCCACGGGCACCAGTTCGTCGTCGAACTTGCCCTCGGCCCAGGCCTTGGCGGCGCGCTGGTGGCTCATCACCGCGTACTCGTCGGCCTCTTCGCGGCTGATCTGATAGTCGCGGGCCAGGTTGTCCGCGGTCTCGATCATGCCGCTGATCACGCCGAAGCGGCTGATCGGCTGGCTCATCACCCGGCCGCGGGCCAGGCGGTCGTGCATGGTCACCGAGCCGGCCCGGGCGCCGTTGCGCATGTCGAGCGAATAGTACTCGACGTTGCTCATGCTCTCCACGCCGCCGGCGATCACCACGTCGGCGACGCCGGTCTGGACCATCATGGCCGCGTCGATGATCGCCTGCAGGCCCGAGCCGCAGCGGCGGTCGAGCTGGTAGCCGGGGATCTCGATCGGGAAGTCCGCCGCCAGGGCCGACCAGCGGGCGATGCAGGGCGCCTCGCCGTTGCCGTAGCCCTGAGCGAAGATGATGTCGTCCACCTTCATCGGGTCCAGCTTCGTGCGCTCGACCAGCGCCTTCAGGATCACCGCGCCGAGCTCGCCGGCCGTCAGACTGGCGAGGCTTCCCTGGAACTTGCCCACGGCGGTGCGGATGGGGCTGACGATGGCGGCGCGTCTCACGTGGGCTTCCTCCGAAAAGTTGGCAGGTCCGTGAAGCGCCGCGGCCAGCGCGTCAAGCCCGCGTAGCGTCAGCCCTTCCAGTCGGCAGGCCGCTTCTCCATCCAGGCCTTCACGCCTTCCCGGTAGTCCGGGGTCCTGGACATCTCGACCAGCAGCGCCTCGGCCGCCTTCACCGCGCTCGCGGCGTCCCGGTGGAGATCGCGGTAGATCTGGCGCTTGGTCTCCCGCGCCGAGCCGGGGGCCACGGAGGTAGCAAGGGCCTTCGCATAGGCCATCACCTCATCCATCAGGCGCTCGGGCGGGACGATCCGGTTGAGGAAGCCCATCCGGTCCGCCTCCTCCGCCGTGAAGACCCGGCTCGACAGGAGGATGTCGTTGGCGTGGGTCAGGCCGACAATCCGCGGCAGCAGCCACGACAGGCCGTACTCCGCCGGAAAATTGAACCGCCCGTGCGCCGCCGTGAACTTCGCACCCGGTACGCAGAACCGCAGGTCCGCATAGGCCGCGAGCACCAGCCCCACGCCCGCGGCCGCGCCGTTTATGGCCGCGATCACCGGCTTACCGATCCCGAAGTGGTAGGCGAACGTCGCATCGAAGGCCGGGTCGACGCCATAGCCCGGCTCGGGGATATCCTCAGGGGTGCCCGCGTCGTACTGGCCACGTTCGGAATGCCCCTCCAGCGCCTGCAGGTCGGCCCCGGCGCAGAAAGCGTTCCCCTCCGGATCGCCCGTCACCACGATCACCCGCACGGCCGGATCGTTGTCGGCCTCGCGCAGGATCCACCGGTATTCGGTGTGCATCCGCCCAGTCCAGGCGTTGCGGCGCTTGGGCCGGGCGAGCGTGACGACGGCGACGCCGTCGCGGACGTCGTAGCGGGTGGCTTTGAGTTCCATGCCTCAGTTGTAGAGCGGCTGGAAGCTGAACACCCAGGGGGATTCCGTGTCGACGGTGACCTGGACCGCCTTCAGTTCCGGCGCGCCATAGACCTGGAGCCGGGTGATGTTCGCATAGAGCGGCGGCTTGCTCTCCCCCTGGCTGACCATGAACGGCCGGTCGATGACCAGGTCATGGTAGTCGCCGTTGATGAGCAGGACCGGCTTGCCGAACTTCGCCGCCTCGTCGCGCAGGGCGTAGACGATCCAGTAGAACGGACCATCCGACCCGCCCCGGATCGCCTTGCCGGTGAAGTCACCGCCCCGGCCGTCCACGAACAGCCCCGCCTGCAGCGACAGCACCACAGCCTTGGCGTTCTTGGCCTTCGCCTCGGCGAAGGTCGCCTTGATCCAGTCGACGTTGGCGCGGTTGCGAGCGATGGCCTCGCGGGCCTGGGCTTCATCGTTGAGCGTGAACCCGTTGGCCGAGCCCGGGACGCTGAGCGTCGCGAAGACCACCCCGCCCTTCTGCCAGCGCGTGTTCTCGGCCGTCTCGACGGCCGGCGTGACATCCGTCTGGCGCGTGAGCGGCATCGGACGCTGGCCCAGGCTCTCGGGCTTGCCGAAATAGAGCCGCCGGATCAGCGTGAGGCCCGAGAGAGGGTCTGCGTAGCCGTAGTTCGAGAACGCGCCGTCGAATGTCCGCGCTGGCAACAGCAGGCCCATGTCCTGAGGCGTCGCTTTGCCGACAACATAGCGGTGATACGCCTCGAGGATCTCCGGCTTGCGGCAGTCGGTCCACTCGTTGTCGCCGGGCGTGTAGACCACCGGGTGATCGAATTTCGCAAACTGGCGGAGGACGTAGCGGTGGCTCTCCTCGGTGCAGGCCATCGCCCCCCATGTGTCGCCGACGTGGATCGAGAAGGCGGGCCGCGCCTTGTTGATGCGCTCGATCAGCGCGTCATAGACCGGCGCGTCCCGCGGCAGGTTGTAGGCCGTGTCTCCGAGCGCCACGAAATTGAACGTCTCGGCATGGGCCGCCCCCGCCAGCACGGCCGCCACGAAGGCGCTGATGATCGTCTTCCACCGCATGTGTCCCTCCCCTTGCTCTTGCCACCACCATAGGCTGCGACTGGCGGAGAGGTAAGCTCCGCGCTAGCCGCCGGCGGTCAGCCTGAGGACGAGACCGTTCCATCGCGCATCGTCCTGGTCGACCTCTTCCACCGGCCCCACGGCCACCTCGGCCGCGACGGCGCGCCAGAAGGCCTGGGCGCCGGAATTGCGGCGCGCGACGGCGATCTCCCAGACTCCCTTGCGCGGCCGGATGGTCTGCAGCGCGGCCGCGCGCCCCACGCCTTCCCGACGGTAGTGCCGGGCGACGAAGAACTCGCCGACGTTGAAGTCGCAGGGCCGCCCGGAATGTCCGTCGCGATCCAGCAGCACGAAGCCCGCCAAATTTCCGTCGGCGCGGATCAGGAAGGCCGAGCAACTCGGATCAGTCCAGTAGCGCGGCAGCGGCGGATAGAGTCCGAACCGGCCGTCCTCCTGGAGCTCTGTCCGGCGGGTTTCCCAGAAGTCGGTGAAGTCGTGGACGTAGAACTGGAAGAGGTTCTGGATCGTCTCGGCCCGCTCGGGTCCGCACGGCTCCAGCGTCACCTCGGACATCGACCCCTCCCCTGTTTCGTTCCCACACGTCAACGATCCTAGCCTCTCCACCGACGATGCAGGAGGGTTGAGATGCAGATCCGCTGGAGCCAGGCCGACCTCGACTTCCGCGACGAGGTGCGCGCCTTCCTCGAGGCCGAGCTGACCGCGGAGATGCGGCGCGACGTCCGCCGGATGACCAGCGTCTATGCGCCCCACACGCTGGGCATGGCCTGGCAGGCGATCCTGCACGCCCGCAGTTGGGCCGCGCCAGCCTGGCCGGTGGAGCATGGCGGCTGCGGCTGGACGGCGGCCCAGCGCTACATCTTCGCCCAGGAACTGGCGTCCAACGACGCGCCGCCGCTGTCGCCCATGGGGATCGGCATGTGCGGCCCCGTCCTGATCGGCCACGGCACGGCCGAGCAGAAGGCCCACTACCTGCCGCGGATGCTGACCGGCGAGCACTTCTGGTGCCAGGGCTATTCCGAGCCGGGCTCGGGCTCGGACCTCGCCAGCCTGCAGATGAGCGCGGTGGACGACGGCGACCATCTCGTCTGCTCCGGCCACAAGCTGTGGACCACCCACGCCAACGACGCGAACTGGATCTTTTGCCTCGTGCGAACCAGCCAGGAGGCGATCCCCCAGCGCGGCATCACCTTCCTGCTGATCGACATGACGACGCCGGGCGTGGAGGTGCGGCCGATCCTGATGCTGTCGGGCGAGCACATCCAGAACGACGTCTTCTTCACAGACGTGCGCGTGCCCAAGGCCAATGTCGTCGGCCGTATCGGCGAGGGCTGGACGGTGGCCAAGTACCTGATGGAGTTCGAGCGCGGCGGCAGCGTCTCTGCGCCCGGCCTGAAGGCGCGGCTGGAGCGCATCCGCCGGATGGCCGGCGCCGAAGCCGGCGACGATGGCCGCGCCCTCGCCCGGGACGACGGCTTCATGTCCCGCCTCGCCCAGGCGGCGATCGAGATCGACAGCCTGGAAGCTGTGGAACTGCAGATCCTGGCCAACATGAGCCAGGGCGACGCCCCCGGCCCGCGTTCCTCGATGCTGAAGACCGTGTCCACTGAGCTGAGCCAGCGCCTCACCGAGCTCGCCCTGGAAGCCTCCGGCGCCTACGGCGGCCTCTATCAGGCGCACGCCGCCTGCCCCGGCGGTCCCACACCCCTCTACGCGCCGCCCGCCGACCAGGGTTTCGTCGGGCCCGAGCACGCCCTCACCGTCGCCGCCAAATACTTCAACGACCGCGCCGGCACGATCTATGCCGGGACCAACGAGATCCAGCGCAACATCATGGCCAAGGCCGTGCTTGGCCTCTGATCGGCGTCAGGCGATCGCGACATCCGTCCGGTCGAAGTCGTCGCCCTTGAACAGCAGGGGCACTCCATTCGTCTTGGCGCAGGCGTAGGCGAAGCAGTTGCCCATGTTCAGCCTGGCCGGATGGCGGTCCTTGCCGAACCGATCGAACGCGTCGAGCGCCCGGGCCAGCTCCGCCTCGCCGACCGGCGCAATCTTCACGTTCGAGACGTTCAGGTATTCGTCCACCGCGCGCCTCGCGACACCCAGGTCCCCATCGCCCGCGCGCGCCACCGCGAGAACCGTTTCGAAGATTGCGACAGCGGACGTCATGGGAGCGGCCGCCGCGGCGATCTTCGCGTCGTAGGCCGCCGCGTCGTCCTCGGACAACAGCACGGCGCACAGCGCCGACGCATCGAGAAACATCAGTCGTCGCCCTGGCCGGAGAGGTCGTCGAAGAACGCCTTGTCCGCCTTCAGGCCGGATTGCCTCCGCGCGGCGATACGGGCCTGAATCTCTCGGACCTTCGCCGACCGTTCGTCCTGCGCGCTTCGCGCCAGCTCGGCGTCGACCGCCAGCCGCACCGCTTCCGTCAGCCCCACGCCCTTTCGGCGCGCAAGTTTGCGCACGAGCGTGTCGGTATCTTCATCGCGGATATGGAAGGCCATGTGCTCGTATACACAATCTAGCCGCGCGTGGCTATCCGGCTATCTCACCAGCACGACAAAGGGCGCGGAGGTCTCCCCCCGCGCCCCTCAAAGTCTGACAGTCAGTCGGCTCAGACGCCGACCGAACCGGTCTCCACCTTGAAGCCCGGGCCCATCGTCGACGACAGGCTGATCTTCTTGATGTAGGTGCCCTTGGCGCCCGACGGCTTGGCCTTGTTGAGGGCGTCGATCATCGCCTTCACGTTGGCTTCCAGGGCTTCCTCGGTGAACGAGGCCTTGCCGATGCCGGCATGGATGATGCCGGTCTTCTCGGTGCGGAACTCGATCGAGCCGCCCTTGGCGTCCTTCACGGCCTGGCCGACGTTCGGCGTCACGGTGCCGACGCGCGGGTTCGGCATCAGGCCGCGCGGGCCCAGCACCTTACCCAGACGGCCGACGAGGGCCATCATGTCCGGCGTGGCGATCACGCGGTCGAAGTCCATGAAGCCGCCCTGGATCCGTTCGACCAGGTCCTCGGCGCCGACGACTTCGGCGCCGGCGGCCTTGGCTTCCTCGGCCTTGGCGTCCTTGGCGATGACGGCGACGCGGACGTCGCGGCCGGTGCCGGACGGCAGGGCCACCACTCCGCGGACCTGCTGGTCGGCGTGACGCGGGTCGACGCCCAGGTTGACGGCGATCTCGACGCTCTCGTCGAACTTGGCGTTGGCGTTGGCCTTCACCAGCTTGACGGCGTCGGACAGGGCGTGGGCGGCGTTGGTGTCGCCGGTCCAGGCCTTCATGCGCTTGGGTTGCTTGGCCATGTGCTTAGGCCTCCACGATCTGAAGGCCCATCGAGCGGGCGGAGCCCTCGATGATGCGGGCGGCGGCCTCGACGTCGTTGGCGTTGAGGTCCTTCATCTTCTTTTCGGCGATGTCGCGCAGCTGGGCGCGGGTGATCTTGCCGGCGACGTCACGGCCGGGCGCCTTGGAGCCCGACTTCAGGCCCAGCGCTTCCTTGATGAAGTGCGTGGCCGGCGGGGTCTTGGTGACGAAGGTGAACGACTTGTCCTGGTAGACCGTGATGATGGTCGGAAGGGGCGTGCCCTTCGGTTCCTTCTCGGTCCGGGCGTTGAACTCCTTGCAGAAGCCCATGATGTTGACGCCGCGCTGACCCAGCGCCGGGCCGATCGGCGGCGACGGGGTGGCGGAGCCCGCGGGCACCTGCAGCTTGATATAGCCCAAGATCTTCTTGGCCATCTTTGCTCCTCATGGCCGGAAACCCGGCCGGTTATGAGCCGTGGTGCGAGGTTACGGTGGCCGCCCTCTCCCACGGATTTGAAGTCGCAGACGGAAAACAAAGAACGCGCCCGTCTGCGAAGGGCGCGCTCCTATCAGGAAAGGGCCGCGGCGACAACCGCGGCGCAATGTCAGGCGATCTTCTCGACCTGGCCGTATTCCAGCTCGACCGGGGTGGCGCGGCCGAAGATCGAAACGGTGACCCGCAGACGGGCGCGTTCCTCGTCGACCTGCTCCACCGAGCCGTTGAAGCTGGCGAACGGGCCATCGGTCACGCGGACCTGCTCGCCGATCTCGAAGGAGATGGTTGGCTTCGGCCGCTCAACGCCCTCCTCGATCGTGCCGATGATGCGCTGGACTTCCTTTTCGGAGACCGGGATCGGCTTGGAGCCCGAGCCCAGGAAGCCCGTCACCTTCGGGGTGTTCTTGATCAGGTGATAGGCCTCGTCCGTCAGCTCCATCTTCACCAGCACGTAGCCGGGGAAGAACTTGCGTTCGGCGTTGACCTTCCGGCCGCGGCGGATCTCCACCACGTCCTCGGTCGGCACCAGGACCTCCGAGAACTGATCCTCAAGACCGTGCTGCTTGGCCTGATCGAGGATCGACTCCTTCACCTTCTTCTCGAAGTTCGAGTAGGCGTGGACGATGTACCACTTGTGGCGCGGGTTGGCCTTGGTCGTTGCTTCGGCTTCAGACATCTTCAGATCACCCGGCGTTGGCCAGCTTGAGGATTTGGGCCACGCCCACGCGGAGGCCGAAGTCGACGATCCCGAAGAAGACCGACGCGATCACGACCATGATCGCCACCATGACCGAGGTGATCCAGGTCTCCTTGCGGCTGGTCCACGTGATCTTGCGCGCCTCGGCGCGGACCTCGCGGGCGAACTGCGGCAGGCTGGTCTTCTTCTTCGGCGCGTCGGCCGCGA
The DNA here is from genome assembly GCF_003254525.1 of Phenylobacterium kunshanense. Taxonomy (GTDB): domain Bacteria; phylum Pseudomonadota; class Alphaproteobacteria; order Caulobacterales; family Caulobacteraceae; genus Phenylobacterium; species Phenylobacterium kunshanense. The sequence continues at coordinate 780 of NZ_QFYS01000015.1, read as the reverse complement.
CTCCGCCGGAACCGCCCATGGCCTGGGCCGTCTTCGCCGCGCGCTCGCGGATCGCCTGCGGATTGGGTTTCCTGGCCATACGGCTCGTCTAACTCTCATCTGGAGCCGCGGCCCGCCGCGCTCCGGTTCATGCCTACGCTTTATATAGGGTGGCAGGAGTGGAGGGACTCGAACCCCCGGCCCTCGGTTTTGGAGACCGATGCTCTACCAGCTGAGCTACACTCCTACGCGCCCCTATCCTCGTCGTCGGCCCGCTTCCTCATCCCGGGTGAAACACCCGTCGTCCGCGCGCGGCGGCTAGAAAAGCAGACTCCAACGATGTCGGGTAGGACGCAGGCGTATGACGCAACCGCTGCGGCATTTCAAGCCTCTTCGCGGGAGCCTTCGCGCGCATTGCCCGTTCGGGTGGCATGAGCCAGAACCACGACGCCCAGTACAACCGCGACCAGGACCAGAAGCCCGGCGCACCCCGCCCCGCCACCGAGCCGCACGGCGCGGAAGGCTCGGCCCGCAGCGACAAGACCCTCACCGACCCAGCCAGCGGCGAAGCCCGCCAGGACGGCCATGCCCCGAACCAGGCCGACACCGACCTGCTCGACGGCGCGGAGGGTGGCCGCAAGGCCGCGCAGGACCGCAACCTGCCGCCGGATTGACCCCGCAAGCGAAAGGGCCGCCGGGGTTTCCCCCGACGGCCCTTCGTATTCGGTCTTCAGGTAAGCGGGTGGCTTACTTGAGGATCTTGGAGACGACGCCCGAACCGACGGTCCGGCCGCCTTCGCG
>NZ_QFYS01000014.1 GCF_003254525.1 Phenylobacterium kunshanense | reverse complement strand
GCAACAACGGCTCGATCAGCCGCCACTCCGCCTCGCTCAGATCGTAACGCGCCATACCAAGGCTCCTTTCGGTAGCCTTGAATCAAGCGTCGCCCCACTCAGCAAGGGTTATGAGTACAGACCCTAGTGCATCGTGCCGGCGACGATCTCCAGCTTGGCGCCGTCCGGATCCAGGATCACGCAGCCGTAATAGGTGGGCGCGATGTCGAGGTGCGGACCGGCCGGGCGGATCGTCGTCGCGCCCTGCGCCATCGCTGATGCGTAGGCCGCGTCCACCGCCGCCCAAGTGGACCGGCCGCAATTCAAACGCTTGTTTGCCGCGACGGAAACTGCCTATGTTGCTCGCGCCGTCGGAAAGTCCGGCGGTCTGCGTTCTCAGGGCGGGGTGCAACTCCCCACCGGCGGTAATGCCCTCCGAAGCCTCGGCCAAGGAGGGACGAGTCCGCGGGCGCCTGGCTCCTCGTCATAGGTGGGGCCAGGGACGAGCAGACCCGGTGCGATCCCGGGACCGACGGTCATAGTCCGGTTATGAGAACGGTCGTGTTCGCGGTGGGCGGAATCCGTCACCCGTGCGCGCGGCCTGCCCCCTGAGTCGTGGTCCTTTGAACCCGGTCAGGGAGAAGACCATGACCCAACTGAACACCCTCGAATTCCCCACCGCCAACGGCGCGTTCCGCGCCGGCCGCATCGCCTTCGTGCATGCGCTCTGGCACGCCGAGATCGTCCGCGAGGCCTACGACGGCTTCGTGGAGGAGATGGCCACGCTGGGCATCCCCGCCTCGGCGATCGAGAAGTTCGAGACGCCCGGTTCGTTCGAAATCCCCCTGCACGCACAGACACTGGCGCGCACGGGCCGTTACGCCGCGATCGTGGCGGCGGGCTTCGTCGTCGATGGAGGCATCTACCGCCACGACTTCGTCGCCCAGACGGTGGTCCAGGCGCTGATGCAGGTGCAGCTCGCCACCGAGACGCCGGTGTTTTCGGTGGTGCTGACGCCGCACCACTTCCACGAACACGACGTGCACCAGGGCTTCTTCCACGCCCACTTCCGGGTGAAGGGGGCGGAGGCGGCCCGCGCCTGCCACGGCACGCTGCAGAGCCTGGCCCAGCTCGCGGGGGCGGCGTGATGGACGCCGCGCTCGGGATTCCCGCGGGCTTCGAGCGGCATGACCGCCGCAGCCCCATGACCGAACCCTGGGAGCCGCTCTACCGCCGGCTCTCGGGCGACACCGTGGTGCTCGGCCTGCGGGCCGGGCCGCCGCACTGCAACAGCCGCGGCTTCGTCCACGGAGGGCTGATCTCGACCCTCGCCGACAACGCCATGGGCCTGTCGTGCGTGCGGCGCCTGGGCGAGGTGGCGAGCCTCGTGACCGTGAACCTCACGGTCGACTTCCTGGGTTCGGCCCACACCGGCCAGTGGCTGGAGTTCGACACGGTGTTCGTGAAGCCGGGCGGCACGCTCTGCTTTACCCAGGCCTTCGTCACCGCCGACGGCCAGCCGTGCGCACGGGCCAACGCGGTGTTCCGGGTCGTGAAGAAGGCGATGGCGGCATGACCTGCTACCTCGTCGGACGCATCGCGATCCACGACCGCGAACGCTACGGCCGCTACGCCGCTGCGTTCATGCCGGTGCTGAAGCAGTACGGCGGCCGGCTGCTGGTGTCGGAAGAGAATCCGGAGCCGCTCGAGGGCGACTGGGACGGCCGCAAGCTGGTCCTGCTCGCCTTCGACAGCCGCAATGCGGCTCTCGCCTGGGCGAATTCCCCCGAGTATCGCGAGATCGCCAAGGACCGCATCGCCGGCTCCGACGCGATCGTCGTGCTGGCGGAAGGGTTCGCCTAGGTCAGCGCTTCGCCTCCTCGGCCATGTCGGGGAGGCGGAGCGTCCGCTCCACGCCCACGGCCTCCAGGAAGTCCTGGTCGTGGCTGACGACCAGCAGGGCGCCGTCGTAGCCGCGCAGGGCGGCCTCCACGGCCCCGATCGAGTCCAGGTCGAGATGGTTGGTCGGCTCATCCAGGATCAGGAGCTGTGGCGGCGCCTCGCCCGCCAGCACGCAGGCCAGGGCAGCGCGCAACCGCTCGCCGCCACTCAGGCTGGCGACCGGCTTGTCGGCGGCGGTGTTGCGGAACAGGAAGCGGGCCAGGGCCGCGCGGGCGGCGTTCTCGCTCGCGGCCGGAGTCAGCCGTCGGAAGGCCTCTACCAGGCTGGCGTCCTGGCCCAGCAGCGCAGTCTGCTGATCCAGGAAGGCGGTGCGCGCGCCGCGCGTGACCTGGCCTGCGGTCGGCGCGAGCTCGCCGGCGGCGAGACGCAGCAGGGTCGTCTTGCCGCTGCCGTTCGGGCCGCTGACGGCGACCCGCTCAGGGCCCGTGATCCGCAGATCGACGCCCGCCAGGAGAGCCGGTCCCCCGGGCCAGGCGAACGCCGCCTGCTCCATGGAGAGCACGAGCTTGCCCGCCGGCAGGCCCGAGGGCGGGAGATCGAACGCCAGTCGGCGCACCCGCTCGACCCGGGCCTCGGCGGCGCTCACCGCCTCGGCGGCTTCACTGGCCTTGCGATCAGCGAGGTGGCGGATGCGGCCGCCGGTGGCCTCCGCGCGGTCCTGACGCGCATCCAGCAGGATCTTGGGGGCGTCATTGCGGGCGCGGCTGCGCTTGCCGGCGGCGTCGCGGCGGGCCTGCCGCTCCAGGGCCACCTGCCCTTCCCGCGCGGCCCGCAGGGCGCCGCGCTGGGCGTCGGCGAGGTCACGGACGGCGGCGGCCTCGGCCTCGGCCTTGCGCGCGGCATAGAGGTCATAGTCGCCGCCATAGACCTCCGCCCCCAGGCTGGAGAGCTCGACGATACGGTCCATCCGGCGCAGCAGAGTCCGATCATGGCTGACGACGATGGCGCCGCCCTTCCAGCGCCCCAGCACCTCGGCCACCAGGTCGCGCGCCGCTGCGTCGAGGTTGTTGGTCGGCTCGTCCAGGATCAGCAGGTCCGGCTCGGCGGCGAGCAGGCCAGCGAGGCTTGCGCGCGTGGACTGACCACCGCTGAGGCTGGCGGCGGGCCGCGCGAGGTCGAGGCCGGGCAGCCCGACCTCCGCCAGGGCCGCGTCGAGCCGGGGCTCCAGCGTCCAGTCCGCCTCGGCGAGGTCGTCCTCGCTCCCCTCCCCCGCCTCGATCCGGCGCAGGCGCGCGAGCGGGGCCGCGACGCCCAGCAGGTCGGCGACGCTCGCGCCCGGCGGCGGGGCCAGGGCCTGACGCAGCACGCCCAGGCGGCCGCGGACGGTCAACGTCCCGGCGCCGGGGGCCAGCTCGCCCAGGATCAGCCGCACGAGCGTGGACTTGCCGACGCCGTTGCGGCCGACGAGGCCGGTGCGCTCGGCGCCGAACGCGAGGGTCAGGTTGTCGAGGAGGACGCGGCCGTCAGGCGTCGCGTAGCTGAGGCCGTCGAGGGTGATGTGTGCGGGCATGAAGGGTCATCGCGGCGTGGACGTTCGGGGTGGTCGGAATGTCCAGCGCGAGCCGCATCGGCCTGCTCCTTCTTGCGATGGCCGCTATCTAGGGGTCGCCGGCGCCTCGCGCAATCCGGACGCGGCATGAGGCCGGCCGTTGCAGCGCCCCGGCCGGGCGGTCATCTGCGCCCCATGACCCTGCCCGACATCGACTGGACCGCCCTCGCCCAAGACCTCGACACCCACGGGTGCGCGATCATTCCGAGGCTGCTGCCCGCCGCCGACTGCGAGGCCCTCGCCGCGCTCTACGACGCGCCGGCGGGCTTCCGCTCGACGGTCGTCATGGCCCGGCACGGGTTCGGACGCGGCGAGTACCGCTACTTCGCCTATCCGCTCCCCGAGCCCGTCGCGAGTCTCCGCGCGGCGCTCTATCCGCCGCTGGCGCGGATCGCCAACGCCTGGAACGCGGCCTTGGGCGAGCCCGTGCGCTATCCGGCGGAGCACGCCGACTACCTCGCCCGCTGTCACGCCGCCGGCCAGATCCGGCCGACGCCCCTCGTGCTGCGCTACGTGGCGGGGGACTACAACTGCCTGCACCAGGATCTCTATGGCGAGCACGTCTTCCCGCTGCAGGTGGCCGTGCTGCTGTCGGAGCCGGGCCGGGATTTCGAGGGCGGCGAGTTCGTCCTGACCGAACAGCGACCGCGGATGCAGTCACGCGTCGAGGTCGTGCCGCTGGGCCAGGGCGACGCCGTGGTCTTCCCGGTCAGCCAGCGGCCGGTGCGCGGGAGCCGGGGCCTCTACCGGGTCAACATGCGCCACGGCGTCAGCCGCCTGAGGTCCGGCCGGCGGCACACCCTGGGCGTCATCTTCCACGACGCCCTCTAGCGGCATTCGGACATGTGTTGGGATCGCCACATTGGATGGCGGCGGTCGCAGGACGATCTGACGGGCAAAGGAGAACCGCCATGTCTTTCGTCGTTTCCGCCCTGCCCGTCGCCGAGTTCCGTCCGCTCTTCAGGCTGTCGGACGAGGCCCTGGCCGCCCGCGGTGTCCAGCGCCGCCGGGTCGAGGCCCCCGTCGGCTCGCCCTGCCGCGTCACGCTCGAGGACGCGCCGGTCGGCGAGACCGTCCTGCTGCTGAACTATGAGCATCAGCCGGCGGACACGCCGTTCCGGTCGCGTCACGCGATCTTCGTGCGCGAGACCGCCGAGGACACCCGCTTCGCGCCGGGCGAGCTGCCGCCGGTGTTCCGCAACCGCAGCCACCTGTCGCTACGGGCCTTCGACGCCAAGGGCATGATGATCGACGCGGAGCTCGCCGCGACCATGGACCTGCCGGCGGCGATCGAGCGGCTACTGGCCGTGCCCAAGGCGGCCTATCTGCACGCCCACTACGCCGGGGCAGGCTGCTACGCGGCGCGGATCGACCGGGCCTGAACGCCGACGGGCGTTTCCCTGCCCCAGCGCCATCTTCCGCCGGCAATGCGGTGGTCTCCCGCCGCAAGTCCGTGGACGAAGCCGCCGTGCTCGTGGGCTTCGACGACGGACGCGTGACGATCCCGTGAGGTCGGAAACCAAAGCGATGTGAGAGGGTTCTCGCCGGCGGTCACACGCTGGAGGAACATCCCTTGCCCCGCCTGCTCACGCTCCTGATCGCCACGCTCGTCGCCGGCCAGGCATCAGCCGCCGCCGCCCAGACCTGGCCGGCGAGCACGGTCGCGGGAGCGCCGAGGGTGACGCCCCTCAAGACCGCCCACAAGGCGCCGGCCCGGCCGTCCAGCCTGCGCCTGGCCGAACTCCGCCGCGCCGCTGACCTCCGCACGCTGAAGCTGACGCCGACGATCGAGACCGGAACGCTGCCCGACATCGACCTGCGCGCCCGTTCGGAATGGTCGGACGACGAGGGTTTCCGGGTGACGCCCACCCGCGTAGCCTTCAAGCGTCGCTTCTGATCGGAGCCCCATGCTCGCACGTCCCCTCATTGCGCTGAGTTTCCTGGCGTTCAGCGCTCTCGCGGACGCCGCGGCGTCTCAGCCGCTCACCTGCACCCCGACGCGGGCGGACGCCGACCGGATGAAGCGCCTCGACCTCGCCTGGAAGGAGGCTCGCGCCGACGCCATCCGCAACGGCCACGGCGACGATCTTCGCCGGCTGGGGCCCGTCGCCGACCCGCGAGTCGACCTCAACCGGCCGCAGCCCACGCCGGGCCGATACCTGTGCCGCACCCTCAAGCTCGGGGCCGCGCAGGAGGGGATGCTGCCGTACATCGCCTACGGCTGGTTCCGCTGCCAGGTGACGCTCTCCCCGGGCGGCGACCTGGAGCTGCGCAAGGTCAGCGGCTCGCAACGGCCGGTGGGACTCATCTGCCCCACCGGCGAGCGGCGGACGGCGCGGTTCGTCGGCGTCCTGGAGCTGGGCGACGAGACCCGGACTCCCAGGTACGGGGCCGATCCCGAGCGCGACCTGGTCGGACTCGTGCAGCGCATTGGCGACGAGCGTTGGCGGGTGGCGTTTCCGTGGCCCGCCTATGAATCCAAGCTGGACATCCTGGAGCTGAAGCACGTCCGGCGCTGGTAGCCGCCACGACCTGCTGCCAACGTGGTGTCAGCAGCCCATGCGCGCACAAGGCCGCGGGGCCTTTGTTCACGACTCGTTCCCGTGTTATGAGAGTCGCCGGTTTCCTACATTAGGCGGTCTCGCCCGGGACCTTTCCCGGGCGATCTCGCGTTCCGGGACAACATGGCCGACCAGCACAACCTCATCCGCGTGCGCGGGGCGCGCGAGCACAATCTCAAGGACGTCAACGTCGACATCCCGCGGGGCGAGCTTGTCGTGCTGACGGGCCTGTCCGGCTCGGGCAAGAGTTCGCTGGCGTTCGACACCATCTACGCCGAGGGCCAGCGCCGCTATGTCGAGAGCCTCTCGGCCTATGCCCGCCAGTTCCTGGAGCTGATGAGCAAGCCCGACGTGGACCTCATCGAGGGCCTGTCGCCGGCGATCTCCATCGAGCAGAAGACCACCAGCCGCAATCCTCGCTCCACCGTGGGCACGGTGACCGAGATCCACGACTACATGCGCCTGCTCTGGGCGCGGGTGGGCGTTCCCTACTCGCCGGCGACGGGGCTGCCGATCGAGAGCCAGACCGTCAGCCAGATGGTCGACAAGCTGAACGCCTTGCCGGAGGGCACGCGCCTCAACCTGCTCGCGCCCGTCGTGCGCGGTCGCAAGGGCGAGTACCGCAAGGAGTTCGCCGAGTGGCAGAAGGCCGGCTTCCAGCGGGTGAAGGTCAACGGCGAGCTGATGCTGATCGAGGATGCGCCGGCCCTCGACAAGAAGTTCAAGCACGACATCGACATCGTCGTGGACCGGATCGTCACCAAGCCGGGGCTGGAGGCGCGCTACGCCGATAGCCTGGAGACGGCGCTGCGGCTCGCCGACGGCATAGCCGTGGCCGAATGGGCCGACCTGGCCGAGGGAGAGACCGAGCCCCGGCGGCTGGTCTTCTCCGAGAAGTTCGCCTGCCCGGTCTCCGGGTTCACGATCAGCGAGATCGAGCCGCGCCTGTTCTCGTTCAACAACCCCTACGGCGCCTGCCCGGTGTGCGACGGCCTGGGCGCCAAGCTGGCCTTCGACGCCGACATGGTCGTGCCCGACAAGGAAAAGAGCCTGCACAAGGGCGCCATCGCCCCTTGGGCCAAGGGCCCTTCGCCGCTCTACACCCAGACCCTGCAGGCCCTCTCGCGGCACTACGGCTTCTCGATGGACGAGCCGTGGTGGAAGCTGCCCGAGCCGGCGAAGAATGTGGTGCTCTACGGCTCCGGATCCGAGAAGATCCGCTTCGTCTATGACGACAACGCCCGCAAGTACGAGGTCAACAAGACCTTCGAAGGCGTGCTGCCGAACCTGGAGCGCCGCTGGCGCGAGACCGACAGCTCATGGGTGCGCGAGGAGCTGGGCCGCTACCAGTCCGAGACGCCCTGCCTGGCGTGCGAGGGCTACCGCCTGAAGCCGGAGTCACTCGCCGTGAAGATCGCCGGCCGGCACATCGGCGACGTCTCGCGCCTGTCGATCCGCCACGCCCAGGAGTGGTTCGAGAGCCTGGACGGCCAGCTCACCGACAAGCAGATGGAGATCGCCCGCCGGATCCTGAAGGAGATCAACGACCGGCTGCGATTCCTGGTCAACGTGGGCCTCGACTACCTGAACATGTCGCGCAGTTCGGGCACCCTGTCAGGGGGCGAGAGCCAGCGCATCCGACTGGCCAGCCAGATCGGCTCGGGGCTGACGGGCGTGCTCTATGTGCTGGACGAGCCGTCGATCGGGCTGCACCAGCGGGACAACACTCGCCTGCTCACCTCGCTGAAGGGCCTGCGCGACCTCGGCAACTCGGTGCTCGTGGTCGAGCATGACGAGGAGGCGATCCTCACCGCCGACCATGTGATCGACATGGGCCCCGCCGCCGGCGTCCACGGCGGCGAGATCATCGCCCAGGGCACGCCCGACGACATCATGGCCAACCCGAACAGCGTGACCGGCCAGTACCTGTCGGGCGTTCGGGAGATCGCCGTGCCCGAGGACCGCCGGCCGATCTCGAAGAAGAAGGTCATCCGCGTCGTCGGCGCCACCGGCAACAACCTGAAGGCCGTCACTGCCGAGATCCCGGTGGGCACCTTCACCTGCATCACCGGCGTCTCCGGCGGCGGCAAGTCCACCTTCACCATCGAAACGCTCTACAAGGCGGCCGCCCGGCGGCTGCACAACGCCTCGGACGCCCCGGCCCCGCACGAGCGGATCGAGGGGCTGGAGCACTTCGACAAGGTCATCGACATCGACCAGAGCCCGATCGGCCGCACGCCGCGATCCAACCCCGCGACCTACACTGGAGCCTTCCAGCCCATCCGCGACTGGTTCGCCGGCCTGCCCGAGGCCAAGTCGCGCGGCTACGGCCCCGGCCGCTTCAGCTTCAACGTCAAGGGCGGCCGCTGCGAGGCTTGCCAGGGCGACGGCCTGATCAAGATCGAGATGCACTTCCTGCCGGACGTGTACGTCACCTGCGACGTCTGCCACGGCCGCCGGTACAACCGCGAGACGCTGGAGGTGATGTTCAAGGGCAAGAACATCGCCGACGTGCTCGACATGACCGTCGAGGAGGCAGCCGACTTCTTCAAGGCGGTGCCGCCGATCCGCGAGAAGATGGAGACGCTGAAGCGCGTCGGTCTCGGCTACGTGAAGGTCGGCCAACAGGCGACCACACTGTCCGGTGGCGAGGCTCAGCGGGTGAAGCTCTCGAAGGAGCTGTCGCGCCGCGCCACGGGCAAGACGCTCTACATCCTCGACGAGCCGACGACGGGCCTCCACTTCGAGGACGTGAAGAAGCTGCTCGAGGTGCTCCACGAGCTGGCCGACCAGGGCAACACCGTCGTGGTGATCGAACACAATCTCGACGTCGTGAAGACCGCCGACTGGCTGGTGGACTTCGGCCCCGAAGGCGGCGACGGCGGCGGCGAGATCGTCGCCCAGGGCAGCCCTGAGGACGTCGCCGCCAACCCCCGGAGCTGGACCGGCCGCTACCTGCACGAGCTGCTGGAGCGCCACCGCCAGCGCAAGGGCGCGCGGAAGAAGGCGCTGGTGGGGGCCTGAGGACAATCCCTCCCCTTTATGGGGAGGGTGGTCCGCGCAGAGCGCGGACCGGGACCTTGACGGAGAGGGCCCGGACAGACCCACACTCCCTATCCGGCCGGCTGCGCCGGCCACCCTCCCCTGAGAGGAGGGATGACTTCCACACGACCGAGGAAAGCCCACCATGATCCTGTACGGCGCGCCGATGCCCGCTCCCAACCCGCGGCGGGTCCGCATCTTCCTTGCGGAGAAGGGCATCGACCTGCCCGAGACGCTGGTCGACATGCGGAAGCGCGAGCACAAGAGCCCGGAGCATCGGGCGCGGAACTCGCTCGGCCAGGTCCCGACGCTGGAGTTGGACGACGGGACCTGCATTTCCGAGACGGTCTCGATCTGCCGCTACTTCGAGGAGACCCAGCCCGACCCGCCGCTGTTCGGGTCCACGGCTGTCGAAAAGGCGCTGGTCGACATGTGGATCCGGCGGATCGAGTTCACCGTGATGTCGCCCGTGGGCAATTTCTGGCGGCACGCCCACCCGTTCACCGCCGCGCTGCTGACCCAGTTCAAGGACTTCGGCGAAAGCAACCGCGAGACCTATGCCGGCGCCCAGCGCTGGCTGGACCGCGAGCTGGCCGATCGCCCGTTCGTGGCCGGCGAGGCCTACACCATGGCCGACATCTGCCTGCTCTCGACGGTGGATTTCGCCACCTGGATCGGCCTGCCTGTGGCCGACGAGCACGCCAACCTGAAAGCCTGGCACACGCGGGTCAGCGCGCGGCCGAGCGCCTCGGCCTGAGGGATCAGGCCTGGGCCGAAAGGCGCTGGTAGGCGACCGCGCCCGGCGCGGCGACCACGGCGTAGTAGATCGCCGTGAACAGGCCGCCGACCACCATGTAGGCGATCATGAACGGGTTCAGATAGGTCCGCAGGGTCGTCTCGTCCGGCTGGAAGATGCGCATCAGCTCGGCGACCGTCCCGCCGGTGGCGATCGTGACGATCATCGAGACCGCCATGAACAGCATCAGGAATAGGATCGCGACCACGAAGACGCAGCAGATCGCCAGGACATAGGCGGCCACGAGGCGCCAGAACTGGCCGCGCGTCAGGCTCCAGGAGTCCAGGATCGCCAGCCGACCGAGGTCGAAGGTCATGACGGGCGCCAGCGACATGCGCACCGCCACAAAGACCAGGAGTCCCAGCGCGAAGAGCTCGGCGGCGGCGAAGGCGAACGAGAACGCCGCGTTGCCGAGGAAGGAGGCCAGGGTCGCGATGATCGCCACGACGATCTGCACCGCCACCACAGCCATCAGCGCCAGCACGAGATACACGAGCGTAAGGGCCATCAGCCGCAGCTCGTCGCGACCCAGGCGCAGGTAGCTGAACTTGTCGTCCTGCGGCCGCAGGATGATGCGGTAGACCGCCGCGCCCATGATGCACTGCACGACGAGGCCGAACAGCAGCATCGGTGAAAGGATCGCCAGCGCCTGCATCAGCATGCCCGCGTCAGGCGTCGCGCTGGGGTCGTTCTGAAGAAACTCCAGCGCCGCCCGGGCCTCGGCCGGCATGTTCACGGTGATGAGGGCGCTGACCACGCTGATGGCGAAGCAGAAGGCGGTCCATGCCATCAGCGCCCTAGGCCGTTCGCGCGTGATCCGAAACCCTTCGAGCGCGGCGTCCGTCGCCGAGAAGCTAGTCATCCATTCCCCCGGCCCGACAGGTGAATCGGGCCACTTCCTTCACCGTCAAAGTGCGTGGGACCCACGTCGCGTGCAAGGCCCCGCTCGCGATACAGCCACACAGTTGCTAGTAGGCAACGCATGTCCCTACGTCCTGTTCACGTCGTCGGCGGCGGTCTCGCCGGTTCAGAAGCCACCTGGCAGATCGCCCAGGCGGGCGTGCCGGTGGTGCTGCACGAGATGCGGCCCGTCCGCGGCACCGACGCCCACCAGACCGACCAGCTCGCCGAACTGGTCTGTTCCAACTCGTTCCGCGCCGACGACTGGACCGGCAACGCCGTCGGCCTGCTCCACGCCGAGATGCGCGCGCTGGACTCGATCATCATGTCGGCGGGCGACGCGCACCAGGTGCCGGCGGGCGGCGCGCTGGCCGTCGACCGCGAGGGCTTCTCCCAGGCCGTCACCCGGCGACTGGAGGCCCACCCGCTGGTGACCATCGAGCGCGGCGAGGTCGCGGGCCTGCCGCCGGCGGAGTGGGACAGCGTGATCGTCGCCACCGGCCCGCTCACCTCGCCCGCCCTGTCGGAGGCGATCCTGAAGCTGACCGGCGAGGGCCAGCTCTCGTTCTTCGACGCCATCGCGCCGATCGTGAACTTCGAGTCCGTCGACATGGACGTGGCCTGGCGCCAGTCGCGCTACGACAAGGAGGGCCCCGGCGGCGACGCGGCGGCCTACATCAACTGTCCGATGACCCAGGCGCAGTACGAGGCGTTCATCGACGCCCTGCTGGCCGGGCCGAAGTCCGAGTTCAAGGAGTGGGAGAACGTCCCCTACTTCGACGGCTGCCTGCCGATCGAGGTAATGGCCGAGCGCGGCCGCGAGACCCTGCGGCACGGGCCGATGAAGCCGGTCGGCCTGACCAACGCCCACAAGCCGGACGAGAAGCCCTGGGCGGTCGTCCAGCTCCGCCAGGACAACGCCCTAGGCACGCTGTGGAACATGGTCGGCTTCCAGACCAAGCTGAAGCACGGCGCCCAGACCGAGATCTTCCGGATGATCCCGGGCCTGGAGAAGGCGGTCTTCGCCCGCCTGGGCGGCCTGCATCGCAACACGTTCATCAACAGCCCGCGCCTGCTGGACCGCTCGCTGCGGCTGAAGGTGGATCCGCGCCTGCGCTTCGCCGGCCAAGTGACGGGCGTGGAAGGCTATGTGGAAAGCGCCGCCGTGGGCCTGCTGGCGGGCCGCTTCGCCGCCGCCGAGCGGCTGGGCCGCCCGATCGAGGCGCCGCCCGCGACCACCGCGCTGGGCGGCTTGGTGGGCCACATCACGGGCGGACATCTGGAGCACGGGGCCGGCTCGTTCCAGCCGATGAACATCAATTATGGCCTCCTGCCGCCCATGGCCCCGCCCAAGCGCGACGCCGAGGGCCGCCGCCTCGGCGCCAAGGAGAAGACCCGGCTGAAGAAGCGCGCCATGGGCGAGCGGGCCCTGGCCGATCTCAAGGCCTGGATCGACGGCGCGCCGGCGCAGATGGAGCCGGCGGAATAGCCGTCAGATCCGGCCACGCGCCACGGCCCACAGCAGCCTGAGCCGGTCGCGCAACGGTGAGCGCTTTCGGCCGGTCAGCGCAGCATGGGCCACCGCCGGGAAGGCGTCCGTGGCGAGCTTGGCGACCGCGGTCTTCGCGCCCATCGACGCGCGAGCCGATACCGCAGCGATCCGGCGCTCACCCTCGGCGCGCCGCGCCAGCGCCCACGCCGCGCCCGCGGCGCGCGCCGGGCCCGTGTCCGAACCGGGCGCCAGGATCATCGCGGCCAACTCCGCGGCCCGCCCGCCGGTGTCGCGGGCCCACTCCAGCGCCTCGTTCGGCTTCATCGGCGTCGCGTCCAGCTCGCGGTAGCGGGCGTCGATCATCGCCTCCAGCGGCTCACGCGGCAGGTTGTGGCGGGCAATCGCCGCGGCCAGCGCCTGGGCGGTCGGATGGCGGCGCACGGGACGCCCCTCGTAGGCCTCGTCCAGCATCTCGCGCCACCACGTCAGCCGGATCTCGCCCAGCAAGGCGTTCGATGTGACCTTGGGCGCGCGGGCCAGCTCGTAGTCGTAGGCGTAGATCGCGATCACATCGGCGCGCTTGCCCGTGTCGCCGATGAACCGGCTGGAGAGCCAGCGGTCCGGGTCAACGCGCCGGATCAGGTCGTCGAGATCGTCGTCCATGGTCCCTCAACGAAAAAGGCCCGCCGGAGGGGCGGGCCTTTCCGGGAATTGTGGTCCCTATCAGCCGAACAGCGTCTGCGTCATCGTCATCCCCGTCAGCATGGGGATCGAGAGCAGCAGGTTCGTGCGCGAGAACAGCATCGCCGTGCGGCCGGCCTTGGCCTTGGCGTCGGCGTCGCCCTCGACGATGCCCAGGGCGATCTTCTGGTTCGGCCAGATGAAGACCCAGACGTTGATGAACATGACGATCGCCAGCCACATGGCGAGGCCCAGCAGCGTGTAGCCCGTGTCGGTGGCCGAGTAGCCGTTGAACAGGCCCAACGTCAGCGCCTCGTGGGCGTAGTCCACGCCGCGAAGGTAGGCGACGATGAGGCCCATCAGCACCGTGAACAGCGCCGCCCAGCGGAACCAGAACAGCGCCTCGGGGGCGATGTACTTCGAAACCGCCGGCTTCAGCTCGGCCGGGATCTCGGGCATTTTCCGGATCTGGACGAAGTTGAAGTAGTAGAGAAGTCCGATCCAGAGGATGCCGAAGAAGGTGTGGAGCCAACGGAACACCGCCTGCCAGAACGCCACGTCGGTCCCCTGCGGCCCCTGCGAGTAGGCGCCAATCATCACCAGCGCCAGGATGACGCTGACGATCAACGTGTTTCGGAAATTGGCGAGCAATCCAGCCATTTAACTATGCCCTCGTGAGTCCCTGCCCTGGCGGCGACGTATAGGGCGTTTCGCCCTGCGCCGAAAGGTGACGCTCAGACAGCGATGAGCGCGGCGGCCAGCTTGCGGCCCTCATAGGTGAGGAGGTTGTAGAGTTTCGCCGCGGCCGGCGTGTCCAGAAACTCGAAGCCGATGCCCGCCTCACGCAGACCATCGCGGACCTCGCGCGACGGCAGGGCGTTGCGGGCGCCCGCGCCCAGCAGCAGCACCTCGACCTCGGCGGGGCCGGCCGCGAGGACCGGCTCCAGCGAGGCCAGGGTCAGTTCCCCCATCGAGGCGACGGGCCACGCCCGGGGCTCGTCCGCCAGGATCAGCAGCGAGCCCTCGTGGCGGACGCCTCCTGCCAGGCGGAAGCCGCCCTCGCCGTAGGCGTCGATCGAAGGAGCGTTCCGCGCCATCGGCTCAGGGCCGCGGAACGGCCGTCTTCAGCGGCTCCGCCGGCTCGTCGAAGCGCTTCACGCCCCAGAGCAGGATCACCGGAGCGGCGACATAGATCGACGAATAGGTGCCGATGATGATGCCGAACATCAGCACGATCGACATGCCGAACAGGGTGGGACCACCGAAGACGGCCAAGCCGGCCAGCGCCAGCAGCGCCGTGACGCCGGTGATCACCGTCCGCGACAGGGTCTCGTTGATCGACAGGTCGATCACCTCGCGCAGCGGCATCCGCTTGTACTTGCGCAAGTTCTCGCGAAGCCGGTCGAACACCACGACGGTGTCGTTCATCGAATAGCCGATGACGGTGAGGATCGCCGCGACGGTCGTCAGGCTGAATTCCAGCCCGGCGAAGGCGATGATCCCGAAGGTCAGGAACACGTCGTGGAACAGGGCCACCACGGCGCCGACGCCGAACTGCAGCTCGAACCGGAACCAGATGTAGACGAGCATCAGGCCGATCGAGAGCAGCAGCGCCAGCAGGCCGGCGTTGAACAGCTCGCCCGAAACCTTGGGCCCGACCACGTCCGTCCGGACGAAGGTCACCTTGCCCAGCGCCTGGGTCAGCGTCGCCTTCACGCGATCGACGGTCTCAGCCGGGCTGGCGCCGGCGGGCGTCTGGAAGCGCACCATCGCCTGGTCGGCCGACCCGAACGCCTGCACCTGGACATCCCCCAGGTCCATCCGCTCCAGTGCGCCCCGAGCCGTGGCAAGGTCCACCGCCTTGGGGGCCGTCGACAGCTCAAGGACGGTGCCGCCCTTGAAGTCGATGCCGCAGTTCAGGCCGCCGCAGGGCGGCTCGAACGGGACGAGGGCCCGCGCCAGGGACGCGATCACGGCGATCGCAGACAGGATCGCCGCGTATCTCGCGAACTTCACGAAGTGGAAGTTCGTCTTGATCGGGAGAAGCTTGATCAGAGGCCACATGGCTAGGCTCTCCCTTACGCGATCGGCAGGGTCTTCGGGCGGGCGGCGCGATACCACCATGCCAGAAGCACCTGGGTGATGAGGACGGCGGAGAACACCGAGGTGAGCACGCCGATGGAGAGCGTCCAGGCGAAGCCCTTCACGGGCCCCGCGCCGAACTGGAACATCATCAGCGCCGCCAGCAGAGTCGTCAGGTTGGCGTCGATGATGGTGCTCATGGCGCGCGAGAAGCCGGCGTCCATGGACATGGCCACGGTCCGCCCCGCCCTCACCTCGTCGCGCATGCGCTCGTAGATCAGCACGTTGGCGTCGACCGCCACGGCCAGGGTGAGGATCAGGCCGGCGATGCCCGGCAAGGTCAGCGTCGCCTGCGTCAGGCTCATCGCCGCGATGATCAGCAGGCCGTTGACCAGCAGCGCCACGATCGAGATGCCACCGAACAGAAGGCCATAGGCCAGCAGCATGAAGACGAGGATGGCCGCGAAGCCGATGATCGTGGAGATCTGGCCGGCCTTGATCGCGTCGGCGCCCAGTTCGGCGCCCACGGTCCGCTGTTCCTCGACGTTTAGCCGGGTCGGCAGGGCGCCGGCGCGCAGCAGGATGGCGAGGTCGTTGGCGCTCTCGACGGTGAAGTTGCCGCTGATCTGGCCCGAGCCGCCGGTGATCGGCTCGTTGATGTTGGGCGCGGAGATCACCTTGTCGTCGAGGACGATGGCGAAGCGCTTGCCGACGTTCTGGGTGGTGGCGTTGGCGAAGCGCCGGGCGCCCTCGCCGTTGAACCGGAAATTCACCACCGGCTGGCCGGTCTGAGGGTCGAAGCCGGCCGACGCGTTCGTCAGCATCTCGCCCGTGACCAGCGCGCGGCGCTTGAGCACGTAGAACGGTTGGACCTGGTCGCCGGGAACGAGCACTGAGCCAGGGGGCACGCGGCCTTCCTGGGCGGCGACGATGTCGGCGGTTTCGTCCACGAGCTGGAAGGTCAGCTTCGCGGTCTGGCCCAGGATCGCCTTGAGCTTCTCGGGATCGCTCTCGCCCGGCGCGGCCACCACGATGCGGTTGGCGCCCTGGCGGGTGATTGAAGGCTCGCGCGTGCCGAGTTCGTCGATCCGGCGGCGGATGATCTCCTGCGACTGCTCCACAGCGCGGCGGCCCTCGGCGTCCATGGCCTCAGGCGCGAGCGCGAGGCGCAGGCGCTGATCCGCTTCCGTGGTGACGCGGATGTCCCGGCCGCCCACGGCGCCCGGCAGGTCCGAGCCGATGTTCTGCCTCAGGAGGCGCGTCGCCGCCTCGTACTGCCCGGGATCGGTGATGCGGACGCTGATCGTGTCGCCCACCAGGCCGAGATCGCTGAAGACGATCTGCTCCTCACGGAGCTGGGTGCGGACGTCCTCGATCGTGTTGTTGAGACGTTCGGCCTTGAGCGCCTTGAGGTCGACTTCGAGCAGCAGGTACGAGCCGCCCTGCAGGTCGAGGCCGAGGTTCAGGGTCTGCTTGGGCAGGAAGCCCGGAAGGCTCTCCCGGACGTCCTTCGGCAGCGCGTTCGGCAGGGCGAAGAGCACCCCCGCCACGACCGACAGGATGACGAGGAGAACCTTCCAGCGCGAGAGGGTGAGCATCGGAAGGCGTCTTTTCTAGCTTCAGGCCTTGGCGTCGTTCGCCGGGGCGGGTTCGCCCTTGGCGCGGACGTCGGAGATCATCGCCTTGACCACCTTGACGGTGACGCCGGTGGCGATTTCGAGACCGACCTCCGAATCCTCGACGCGAACGACCTTTCCGATCATGCCCGAGGACAGCACCACCTGATCGCCGCGCTTCAGCGCCGCCAGCATGCTCTGGTGCTGCTTCATCCGCTTCTGCTGCGGCCGGATCATCAGGAAGTAGAAGAGCACGATCAGGAGGATCGGCATCGCGATCGTGCTGATCATATTCGGGTCGTTCATCACAGCTCCGGAAGGCGGGGGCCGAAGGGGCCCGGAATTTGGTCGGCGGAAGCTATGCGCGCCGACCCGCTTTTGCAATGGAACGCGCCCCTCGTGTATGGCGGGCGCGATGCAGAACGACCTTTCGCCCCTCCTGATCCGTATCGCCGAGGCGCTGGAGCGACTGGCGCCGCCTGCTCGCGCGACGCCGGTCTTCGAAACCGCCCGCCTGTTCCGGCACGATCCCGGGTCCGGCGCCTTTCACCCCGCCCCCGACTACCCCCTGGCGCTGGACAGCCTGATGGGCGTCGACCGCCAGAAGGCGCGGTTCCTCGAAAATCTCCAGCGGTTCGCGACGGGCCTGCCGTTCAACCACGCCCTGCTCTGGGGCGTGCGGGGCACGGGCAAGAGTTCGCTGGCCAAGGCGGCGTTCATGGCGGTCGCCGACGCCACGCCGGCGCTGAAGCTGGTGGAGGTGGACCGCGACGAGGTGACGGCCCTGCCCGCCCTGTTCGACACCCTGCGCGACCGTCCGGAACGGTTCGTCGTGCTGTGCGACGATCTCTCGTTCGAGGAAGGCGCGGCCGCCGCCAAGGCGCTGAAATCGGCCCTGGAAGGCGGTGTGTCGGGCCCGCCGGCGAACGTGCTCTTCGTCGCCACATCCAACCGCAGGCACCTGATGCCCCGGGGCCACCAGGAAGACCGCGGCCTCGTCGCCGCGGCGGAGGACGCCGAGGAAGAGGTCAGCGTCTCGGACCGCTTCGGCCTCTGGATCGGCTTCCCGCCCATGGACCAGCCGACCTACCTCGCCGCGGTCGCCGCCTACGCCGAGCGGTACGGGCTCCAGGCGATGGACCTGGACCGCAGGGCGCTGCAGTGGGCCCAGCTTCGGGGCGCGCGATCGGGTCGGGTCGCCTGGCAGTTCATCCGCGACCTGGCGGGCGAGCTCGGCAAGCCGCTGCCGCTTTAGCGCGGCAGGACCAGCGCCGGGTCGACCGGCCTCGCCCGCTCCTGCGGGGTCGGGGCGTAGCGGACCTCGAAGTGGAGCTGCGGCTCGGAGACGCCGCCGCTGGAACCGGCCTGGCCGATTTCCTGGCCCTGCTCGACCCTTTGCTGCATCCGCACGTTGACCCGGCCGAGGTGGCCGTAGGCGGTGACCCAGCCGTCGGCGTGCTTGATCAGCACGAGGTTGCCGAAACCCGGCACCTGGTCGCCGGCATAGACGACGTCGCCGGCCGCCGACGCCCGGACGGGATCGCCCGCGTTGGCGCGGATGTTCACCCCGTCGTTGCGCTGGCCGGGGCCGCGTGCGCCATAGGACGAGATCAGCTCCCCACGGATCGGCCACGCAAACCGGCCACGGCCCATCTCCATGATCTGCGCGTCGCTGACCGGCGGGCTGGCCACCGGCGCGCCCGGGATCGGACCAGAGGGCTGGTAGGGCTGCGGCCGCGACGGGAGCCGAGAGCCCTCCACCTCCGGCGGGCGGGGCGCAGAGCGCGGGGGTGGCAGACGCTGACCCGCGGGGGGCGGCGTGTCGAAGGACGACGGCGGCTTCGGGGCCGGGGCCTCAGGCCGCTCCGCCGGGGCGGTGGAGCGGGTCACGATCGGGCCCTTGTCGCGATAGCCGGATGGGAGCTTCAGGCGGCGGCCCGGGGCCACGCTGGCGCCGCGGCGGAGGCCGTTGGCGGCGCGAAGTTCCTCGACCGTGACGTCGAACCGGCGGGCGATCAGGGCCAGGGTGTCGCCGCGACCGACCACATAGCCCTTGGCCGAGCTGCCCGGTCCACGGATCGTCTGGCCCGGCTGGAGCCGATAGGGCTTCTTCAGCTTGTTGATCTTGGCCAGTTCCTCGACGTCGCTGTCCAGCCGGCGCGCGATCCGTTCGAGATTGTCGCCGCTCTTGACCTTGTAGGCCTGGCCGGGAACCGAGATGTCCACGACGCGACCGGTCACCTGGCGGGTCGTCACCGTGCGACTGTCCGACGGCTCCGCGGGCGCGGCCTCCGGCGCGGGTTCCGCGCGGGTCGACGAGGCCTTGGGCCCAGGCACGGTCTCGGGCGCGTCCGATGCGGGCGCCGCGTCCGCCCCGCCGCCCGGGATCTTCAGCGTCCGGCCGCGCATCAGCCCTGACCCCGAGATGCCATTGGCCTCCCGCAGGGCGTCCACGGTGGTTCCGAACTTCATGGCGATCCCGAACAGGGTGTCGCCCGCCTGGACGGTGTAGGTGCGCCCGCCCTCGCCCGCGCCATCCTCAGCCCGCTCGGCGCGCGAGGTGGTCCGCCTGGCCGGGGCCGGAGCCTTGGGGTTCTTCAGCACCTGGCCGGGGTTGATCCGATAGGGGGACTTCAGCCCGTTGGCCTTGGCCAGGTCCTGGATGTCCGTGCCCAGCTTGTCGGCGATCTTCGCGAGCGTGTCGCCCTTCTTGACGGTGTAGGTGGCGGCCGGCCCACGGGACCGGGACCGGGTGGCCGCATCGACCGCGGGCGGCGTCATGGCCGTGGGAGGCGTCGTGGCCGCGGCGTCCGGCATGGACGGGGCGGGGCGAGCCGGAGCCAGGGGCGCGAGCGTGGCCGTTTCCACCGGCGCGATGGGGGCCGCGACCGCAGGCGCCTCGGGCGCGGCGGCCATTTGGGGCGTGGGCGACGGAGACGACGCCGGCGCCGCGGCCGGCGGAGGAAGCTGAACGAGCGGCGCGGTGATCGGATACTGCGGACTCGCGCAGGCGGTCAGCGCCGTGCCGGCGAGGAGGATCAGGGCCGTGCGTTCGAAGTGAGGAGGCATCGCCGCTCCGGTAGCGTTTCAGTCAAAGGAATCATCGGGGCGTGAAATGACATGATGACGGCCGGGAGACGCCCCCGCCAACCCGCAAACGCCTCGCAACACGAACTCGTCAGAGCTCCTTGGCCACGCCGTCGAGAAGGGGCACGAAGCGGACGTCGATCAGGTCCTCCACCTCGAACCCGCCCTTTCCGTCGCCGGTGTAGCGGCGGAGCGTCTGGACAGGTCCCTTGCCGATCGGCGCCACCAGGATGCCGTTGGGTTTGAGCTGCGAAAGCAGAGCCTTAGGTTCGTCCGGCGCCGCCGCCGTGACCATAATGCGGTCGAAAGGCGCCTGCTCGGGCCATCCCTCGCCGCCATCGCCAAAGCGGGTGATGACGTTGGTCAGGCCCAGGACCTTGAACCGCGCCTCGGCCTCTTTCATCAGCGTGCGATAGCGCTCCACCGTGTAGACCAGCCGCGCCAGCTTCGAGAGGATCGCGGTCTGGTAGCCGCTGCCGGTGCCGATCTCGAGGACCCGGTCGCGCTTGTCGATCTTCAGGGCCTGGGTCATCAGGCCGACGATGAACGGCTGGCTGATGGTCTGGCCGCAGGCGATCGGAAGGGCCGAGTCCTCGAACGCCCGCTCCTTGAACAGCTCCTGGGTGAACAGCGGCCTCGGCGTCTTCTCGATGACGTTCAGGACCTTGGGGTCGCTCACCCCCTGGCTGCGCAGCGCCAGGATCAGGCGCGCCATCTGGGTCTCGGGCGTGTCGTGCGCTTCGGCCATGCTCAGACCTTCGGCGGGACGCCGCCAAGCTGTCCCTTGAGATCGCGGACCGTCTGCATGTGCGTCAGGTCGATGTGCAGCGGGGTCACCGAGATCTTGCCGTTGTAGAGGGCGTGCAGGTCGGTGCCGTCGGCCGGGCTGGACTTCTCCATGCGGAAGCCCATCCAGTAGTACTCCTTGCCGCGCAGGTCGGTGCGCCGCTCGGCATGGCGCACGTGGACATCGCGGAATCCCTGGCGCGTGACTTCCACCTCGGTGATGCGGTCGACCGGACCGTTTGGGAAATTCACGTTCAACACCACGTCGCCGGGCCAGCCCAGCTCCACGAGGCGCTTCACGATTCCGGGACCGAAGGTCTCGGACG
This sequence comes from Phenylobacterium kunshanense, assembly GCF_003254525.1. Lineage (GTDB taxonomy): Bacteria > Pseudomonadota > Alphaproteobacteria > Caulobacterales > Caulobacteraceae > Phenylobacterium > Phenylobacterium kunshanense. The sequence continues at coordinate 32,892 of NZ_QFYS01000014.1, read as the reverse complement.
CCTCGAAGCTCGTCCCCGGCTCGTAGAAGCCCATCTGCGACAGGGCGATCGACGGGATGCCCAGGGCCATGCCCTCGATCGCGCCGGCCACGGTGCCGGACATGGTCACGTCCTCGGCCAGGTTCGCGCCGCGATTGACGCCGGAGAGCACCAGGTCGGGGCGTTTGCCGGTCACCAGCTCGTGGACGCCCAGCATCACGCAGTCGGTGGGCGTGCCGGTCGTCGAGAACTTGCGCTCCCCCACCTTCCGGACCCGGATCGGCTCGTCCAGGGTCAGCGCCCGGCTGGCGCCCGACCGCTCGTATTCCGGCGCGACCACCCAGACGTCGTCGGAGAGTTCGGCGGCGATCCGCTCCAGGGCCTCCAGCCCGTCGGCGTGAATGCCGTCGTCGTTGGTCAGCAGGATCCTCAAGCCGCGCCCCCGATGTGGGTCAGGCCCGGCAGGTAGGGATGCAGCGCCTGCGGGATGGCGATGCGGCCGCCCTCGTCCTGGTAGTTCTCCATGATCGCCACCAGGGTCCGGCCGACGGCAAGGCCCGAGCCGTTCAGGCTGTGGACGTAGCGGGTGCCCTTCTCGCCGGCCTTCTTGCAGCGGGCGTCCATCCGGCGGGCCTGGAAGTCGCCGCAGTTCGAGCACGAGCTGATCTCGCGGTACTTGCCCTGCGAGGGCAGCCAGACCTCGAGGTCATAGGTCTTGCGGGCGCCAAAGCCCATGTCGCCGGTGCACAGCAGCATGGTGCGGAACGGCAGCTCGAGCCGCTTCAGCACAGTCTCGGCGCAGTTCACCATGCGCTCGTGCTCGGCCTCGCTCTGGTCGGGCGTGGTGATGGAGACCAGCTCCACCTTGTAGAACTGGTGCTGGCGGATCATGCCTCGGGTGTCACGCCCAGAGGCGCCCGCCTCCGAACGGAAGCACGGGGTCAGCGCGGTGACGCGCATCGGCAGCTCTTCCTCGGCCACGATCTGGCCCATGACGAGGCTGGTCAGCGGCACCTCGGCGGTCGGGATCAGCCAGCGGCCATCGGTGGTCTGGAACAGATCCTCAGCGAACTTCGGCAGCTTGTCGGTGCCGTAGGCGGCCGCGTCGTTGACCAGCAGCGGCGGCGAGACCTCGGTGTAGCCGTGCTCCTGCGTCTGCAGGTCCAGCATGAACTGGCCGATGGCGCGCTCCAGCCGCGCGAGCTGGCCCTTGAGCACCGTGAACCGCGCGCCGCTCATGCGGGCGGCGGCTTCGAAGTCCACCAGCCCCAGACCCTCGCCGATGTCGACGTGGTCGCGCGGATTGCTGATCGCGAACGGCTCGCCCCAGCGGCGGACCTCGACGTTGTCGTGCTCGTCGGCGCCCTTCGGCACGTCGGGGAACGGGATGTTCGGCAGCGCAGCCAGCAGATTCCGCAGCGCCTCGCCGGCGGCCCGCTCGGCCTCGGCCTGTTCGGCGAGCGTGGTCTTGAGAGCCTCTACCTGAGCCATCAGGCGCTGGGCTTCATCCTCATTCTTCTGGGCCTTGGCCTGGCCGATCTTCTTGGAGGCGTCGTTACGCTCCGCCTGGGCCGCCTGCCCCGCCGTCTGGGCGGCGCGCAGCTTCGCGTCCAGCGCCAGGATCTCGGCCACCCGGCCGGAGTTCCCCTTCGCCGCCCACGCCGCCTCGTACAGCTCGGGATTGTCGCGAATGGCTCGGATGTCGTGCATGGGGGTCCGCTAGGCTAGGCGGGCTTTCTCTAGAGCGCGTCGGAAGGCGCGCCAACCCTTTGGGCCCGGGTTCAGGTGGGAACGATGTCCTTGCCCGCCGACGCATCGTCCTTGGAGCGGCGGAGCTCGATCAGCTTCACGCACCCGACCGAGACGAAATAGAGCAGGATGATCGGCGTCGCGAGCAGCAACTGGCTGATCGGATCCGGTGGGGTCACGATCGCGGCGACCACTACCACGGCGAAGACGGCGTAGCGCCAGCCCTTCCACAGCATGCTGGAGTTCACGATCCCCGCCAGACCCAGCAGGGTCAGCACCACCGGAAGCTGGAAGCACAGGCCGAACGCCAGCAACAGGGTCGTCACCAGGGTCAGGTAGTCCGAGACCTTGGGCAGCAACTCCACCGCGATGCCCGCGCCCATGATCTGCTGGGACAGGGAGAACCAGAGCACGAACGGCAGGATGATGTAGTAGACCAGCGCCGCGCCCATCAGGAACAGCATCGGCGCGGCGACCAGGAACGGCAGGAACGCCCGCCGCTCGCGCTTGTAGAGGCCCGGCGCCACGAAGGCGTAGACCTGCCAGGCCAGCACCGGGAACGTCAGCACCACCGCCCCGAAGCCGGCCAGCTTCAGCTTGGTGAAGAAGAATTCCAGCGGCGCGGTGAACATCAGCCGCAGGTCCCCGGCCGCGGCGGGGGCCTCCTTGAGGCCCACCAGCACGAACAGCAGGTCGAACGCCCCCGCCGAGTGGCCGGCCGCCTTGGAGGCCGCGTAGATCTGGGCGGCCATTTTGAAGGGGTGCAGCAGGAACTGGTAGATCGTGTCGGCGAACGAGAAGCAGAGGATGAACCCCGCGACCACCGCCACGACGCAGATGATCAGCCGCTTGCGCAGCTCGATGAGGTGGTCGAGCAGCGGGGCGCGGGAGGCCTCGATCTCGGCTTCGTCGGCGTCGTAGCTCACGAGCCGGCCTCGACGATCTTCTTGCTGCGGGGCTTGCGGGCCTTTGGCGTCTCGACGATCGGCGCGGCGTCCACGGCCTCGACCTTCGGCTTCTTCGCACGCGGCTTGCGCGCGGGCTTGGCCGGCGCCTCGGCGATTTCGAGCGGCGGCGCCTCGGGCGGCGCGGTAGTGGTGTCGTACTGGTAGCTCATCGGCGGGTGGAGCTGGACGCCGACGTCGGCCATGCCCTGCTCGATGTCGCTGACGGTCCGGCGCAGCTCTGCGTCATGGGCGGCCATGTCGGCGAACTGGCCGCGGCGCATGGCCTCGACCTCCTTGCGCAGCTCGTCCAGTTCGGACTGCCGGGCCATTTCGTCGAAGCTGGCGCGGAACTCGTTCGCCATGCCGCGCAGCTTGGCCATGAACTGGCCGACCTTGCGCATCATGACAGGCAGGTCCTTCGGGCCGATCACGACAAGCGCGACCACCGCGATCACCAGCCACTCGAGACCGCCGATTTCCGGAAGCATCAGGGACGCCTAATGAGAAGCGCCGGCGCCATCAAGGCGGCCGGCGCGAAATCCGTTGCAGACGCGGGGATCAGCTCCGCGCGCTGTCCTTCTCGTCCTTCGGCAGGACCTTCGCCTCTTCGGACGACTCTTCGCCCTTCAGGCCTTCGCGGAAGGCCCGGATGCCCTTGGCGGTGTCACCCATGATGCTGGAGATCTTGCCGCGGCCGCCGAAGAGCAGCAGCGCCACGACGACGATGAGGGCAATGTGCCAGATGCTGAGGGCGCCCATGCGCAGATCACTCCTTGGGACAGTGGCGACCACCGCGTCGCCGCCCGCTGTTCTTACGCGGCTATATAGTCGCTCCGCCGCCGACGCGCCACGCGGCGATTGTCCTCATCGGACAGGTTCGTCCTCGCCCAGAAAATCGACATGGAATTCGGGCGCCTCGCCCTCCAGGGGGTCTTCGTCCAGGGCCGGCGCCTCCGGATTGGGCACCGCGAAGTCGGCGGGCAGATCAAGGGACAGGAGGCCGGCCGCCTTCATCTCCGCCATACCCGGCAGGTCCCCGAGCGTGGCGAGGCCATAGTGTTCCAGGAAGGCGTCGGTCGTGCCGTAGGTGACGGGCCGGCCGGGCGTCCGCCGGCGCCCTCGCATCCGCACGAGACCGAGTTCCAGCAGGACGTCCAGGGTGCCCTTGCTGGCCTGCACGCCGCGCACCGCCTCGATCTCGGCCCGCGTGACCGGCTGGTGGTAGGCGATGATGGCCAGGGTCTCCTGCGCGGCCTTGGAGAGGCGGCGCGGCTCGTCCCGCTCCTCGGTCATCAGCCAGGCGAGGTCCTCCGCGGTCTGGAACCGCCAGCCGCCGGCGACATTGGCGAGGACCACGCCGCGCGCCTCATACTGCCGCCCGAGTTCGGCCAGGGCGGCCGGGACATCGGCGCCCTCGGGCAGACGCCCGGCCAGGTCCTCGACAGTCAGGGGACTCGCGGCCGCGAACAGCAGCGCCTCCACCTCGCGGACGGTCTGGGCGAGATCGCTCATCGGGAAACGCTCCCCTGCCCGTCCGCCGGTTCGCCCTTCCGCGCCCGCAGGTAGATGTCGGCGAAGGCTTCGAGCTGGCGGGCTTCCAGCGCGCCCTCCTTCACCAGCTCCAGGCTGGCCGACAGGGTCGAGGCCACATAGGACGCCCGGCTCGGTCCCGCGGTCGGCGAGCCCATGGGCGCGACGCCGGTCAGCGGCGTCCAGCGCTCGAGGTCGGGCAACAGCCGGCGCAGGCGGTCGCGGGCGTCCTCCAGTGCGTAGGCCGTCGGGACGTAGGGCTTGTAGGTGCGCTTCAGCTCCTTCTCGCGTTGGCCGATGTAGGCGCTCATCAGGCTGTAGAGATCGCCCTCGATGCGGCCGGAGGGGACCACGCGGATCGCGTCGGGGTCACCGCGGACGAACACGTCGCGACCGAGCTGCGGGGTCGTCCGGAGCGACTCGGCGGCCTGGCGCATCGCTTCCAGTTTGGCGAGGCGGAAGGCCAGGCGCTGCGCCATCTCCTCGGCCGGGGGTTCCTCAGCCTTCGGCTGTTCGGGCTTGGGCAGCAGCAGGCGGGATTTCAGGTAGGCCAGCCAGGCGGCCATCACCAGGTAATCCGCCGCCAGCGAGAACCGCCGACGCCGCGCTTCCTGCACGAACACGAGGTACTGCTCGGCCAGCTTCAGGATCGAGAGCTTGAGCAGGTCCACCTTCTGGGTGCGGGCCAGCGCCAGCAGGACGTGCAAGGGGCCTTCATAGCCCTCGACGTCGACGATCAGCGCCTCGCCGTCCTGGGCGGCCGACGCCGCGGCGGAGAAGTCGAGGCTGGGCTGGAAGGCGCCGCTCATGCCGCCAGTCTTCCATCGAATGCGGCCGCGAAGCGAGCCCGGCCGGCGGCCACGTCGAACGGTTCCACCGATCGTGGCCGGCGGGCCATCGCCGCCTGGGCGCGGCGGGCGGAACGTCCGACCAGTGGTCCCGCCCCCTCGACCACCGCCCGCATCTCGCCAAGGTCACCATTGCAGTGCAGGACGACGTCGCAACCAGCGCGCCGGGCCGCCCGGGCGCGGTCGACCATGCCACCCAACAGGGCCCGCATCGACAGGTCGTCGCTCATCAGCAGCCCATCGAAGCCGATGCGCCGCCGGATCACCGTCTGCACGACGGCGCGGGAGGTGGTGGCCGGCCGGCGGGCGTCGATCGCCGCATAGACGACATGCGCCGTCATCGCCATCGGCAGGTCAGAGAGCGCCCGGAACGGCGCGAAGTCGCGAGTGTCCAGATCGTCCGTCGTGGCGTCCACCACCGGCAATGTGTCATGGCTGTCGGCGCGGGCGCGGCCATGCCCCGGAATGTGCTTCATCACCGGAAGCACCCCGCCCGCCACCAGGCCCTCGGCCGCGGCGCGGCCCAGCATCCCCACCTCGTCGGGGGTCTCGCCGTAGGCGCGGTCCCCGATCACCGCGTGCGCGCCGGGATCCGGCACATCCAGCACCGGCAGGCAATTCGCCGTGATCCCAACCTCCGCAAGGTCGTGCGCCATCAGGCGCGCCCCCAGGCGGACGATGGCGGCCCGGAGAAACGGATCATGCGGCGCGATCCCTGCGTAGGCGCGCGCGGCGGGATAGCGCGGCCAGTGCGGTGGACCGAGGCGTTGGACCCGGCCACCCTCCTGGTCGACCAGCACCGGGGCGTCGGCCCGCCCGACCGTCTCGCGCAGCCGCTGGGTGAGGGAACGCACCTGCCCGGGCTCCTCGACGTTGCGGGCGAAGAGAATGAAGCCCCACGGCCGCGCCTGGCGGAAGAACGCATCCTCCGCCTTCGTCAGCGAAGGTCCGGAACAGCCCAGGATGCAGGCCGCCCCGGTCACCGGACGAAGCAGCTCTTCCCGGCGGCCTGCAACCTGGCGCAGAACGCCTGGGCGTCGGCGCGGCTGGAGAAGCCGGTGACGAAGGTCCGGTAGAGGCTGCCGCCCTCGATCTTCGCGACGGCCTTGCCCTTGCCGGCGGCGAGGCCCGGCGCGGCGGAGACGGCGTCGTTCCACGCCTTGTCGGCCAAGGCGGTGGACGAGACCGCGCCCACCTGCACGCGGGCGGCGCCGGAGGAGGCCTTCGGCTCGGCCGCGGCGACCTTCTTGGGCTCGGGCGCGGGCGCTGCCGCCTTGGGCGGCGGTGGCGCGGCCTTGGGCGCCGCGGCGGCGACCTTCGGGGCCGGCGCGGGAGCCTCCGCCTTCTGCACAGGCTCGGCTGGAATGGTGGCCTTGATCGGCGCGGAGGTCGGCGCAGGCTGCGCGGGCGGCGCCTGGGTGATCACCACCGGCGTGGTCGGCCGCGCCTGCGGCTGCTCGGGGGGCGGGGCGAAGGTCGGCTCGGCGGGGACGGTCTCCATCGGACCGCCGGCGTCGGAGCGGTAGATCTGCAGGCCCGCGGCCGGGTCCTGTGGCTGCGCGCCGGGCGGGGCGGCCTGCTTCATGCCCACGATGGACTCGCCGACGACCTGCGGCGCCTGACCGGCCTGCCGCACGCCCTGCTGGTAGAACATGAAGATCGCCGCCACCAGGGCCGCCAGCACCAGCACGCTGAGGATCAAGGTGAAGGGGATCGGCCGGGCGCCCCGCACAGGCTGGCGCGGATCGAAGCTCAGCGGCGCATCGGCGGTCGGTGGCGTATAGGCGCCGCGCTCTTGGTCGGTCATCGCGAGGGCTCCGCGAAATCAGGCGCGAATCGCGCTTTTCCGGCCAGTCTATCGGAGCGCGCCGAGTCCGGAGTGTGGCGCCGCCGCAAAAGCTGTGGGCGACCTAACGCTGGGACAGCGCCTCGATCTCCGAGGTGTCCATGCCGTAGCGGTGGAACAGCGCCCGGAACTCACGCAGCTCGTCGGCCGTCAGCCGCCCGGGGCGCAACTGGATATGCAGGTCCGCGCCGCGCGACTGGACACGGCTCACCGCGCCGATCCGCTTCAGCCAGGTGTTGAAGGCGTTCTCGTCGCCGGGCGAATGATACATCGGCCCGCGCACCACCAGCACGTCCATCCGGGATCAGTTCCAGATGTCGAGGTGGAACAGCTTGCGGTGCTCCTCGATGGCGAAGCGGTCGGTCATGCCGGCGATGTAGTCGCAGACCACCCGTGCGCGACCCGCCTCGTCGCGGCCCAGCGCCCGGGCGCCCCACTCTGCGGGCAGGACATCCGGCTCGGCCATGAAGAGCTGGAACATCTCGGCCAGGATGCGGCGCGCCTGGCTCCGGGTCCGGTTGACCTTCCAGTAGCGGTACATCCGGTCCATCAGGAACTGGCGCAGCGCGGCCAGGTCCTCGACCATGTCGCGGGAGAACGACACCAGGGCGTGGCCAAGCAGGCGCACGTCCTCGGGAGAGTCCACCCTGCCCGCCTCGGCGCGGCGACGCGTCTCGGCCATGACGTCGTCGACCATGGCGCCGATCATCCGGCGCACCGCCTCCAGCCGCAGGATGCCCGGATCGCAACCCGGATAGTCGGCCCAGGCCGCCTTGATGTGCGGCCCGATCAACGGCACCTCGGCCAGCTCGTCGAGATTGAACAGGCCGGCCAGCACGCCGTCGTCCACGTCGTGATTGTTGTAGGCGATGTCGTCGGACAGCGCCGCGACCTGGGCCTCGGCCGACGCCCAGGTGTCGAGCCGCAGGGCGTACTGGCTGTCGAACTCGGAGATCGCGCTCCAGGAGGGCTTGGCGAGTTGGTCGACGACCGGCCCGTTGTGCTTGATCACCCCTTCAAGCGTCTCCCAGGTCAGGTTCAGGCCGTCGAAGCGCGGGTAGCGCCGCTCCAGCCTGGTGACGACCCGGAACGTCTGGACGTTGTGGTCGAAGCCGCCGTAGCCCTGCATCTGGACCTGCAGCTCGTCCTCGCCGGCGTGGCCGAACGGCGGGTGGCCCAGGTCGTGCGCCAGGGCGATCGTCTCGGCCAGATCGGCGTCCAGGCCGAGGGCCGTAGCCAGCGAGCGGGCGATCTGGGCGACCTCGAGACTGTGGGTCAGGCGGGTGCGGAAGTGATCACCCTCGTGCGCCACGAAGACCTGGGTCTTCTCCTTCAGCCGCCGGAAGGCGGTCGAGTGGATGATGCGGTCCCGGTCGCGGGCGAAGTCGGTGCGCGTACGGCTGGGCGCCTCGGGAACCTTGCGTCCACGCGACGCGGCGGGTTGTTCGGCGTAGGGGACTCGCGGCGGTATGAAGGAAACCATCAGCCTTGATCTGTCTCATGGCCCCTTGGTCGAAGCCGGTCAGGCCCTCATATAGTCTGCCGTCAGCAACGTCGAACAGAGCATGGCCACAGCGGACGTAACCCTTTCCCCCGCGGCTGCAGCCCGGATCCGCCACATCGGCGCCCAGGAGGGCCGGCCGGTGATGCTGCGCGTCGCGGTCGAAGGCGGCGGCTGTTCCGGCTTCCAGTACCAGTTCGAGCTTGTCGACGCGGCGCAGGACGACGACCTTCGGATCGAACGCGACGGGGTCGCCGCGCTGGTCGACGTGGTGTCCCTGGCCCTGCTCAAGGGCTCGGAGATCGACTTCGTGGACGAGCTGGCGGGCGCCGAGTTCCGCGTCCGCAACCCCAACGCCAAGTCGAGCTGCGGCTGCGGGGTCAGCTTCTCGATCTGATCCTACTCCGTGAACGGCGTGCGGCCGCCCTTGCCCAGGGGGATCGGCGGCGAGCTGTCGCTCCCTTCAGCCGGCGCGCCTCCCGGCGGCCGGGCCGGCGCCTCGCGGATCTCCACATTCTTCGGCGGCTGGAACAGTTCCGGACGGTTCGGACCGGCGCGCCGCCAGTCGTCGTAGCGCACCACATAGACGGGTCGTCCCTGGCGCAGGTAGCTGACCATGATCGGCTCGTTGCGCCGCTGGTCCATCAGAACGGCCACCGCGTGCTCGCCGAAGTTGGCGCCGTGCAGCGCCGCCTGGATCTGCCCCCACTTCACGAGCTGCTGCGGCCGCGGGGCGTGCCGGGCCACGAACTCGGGCTCGCAACCGTATTCCAGCGCGCGGAGCGGCCCAGGGAGATCCGGCGACGGCGGCAGGATCGGCGCGTGAACCGTGTAGTCTGGCCCGGGATCCAGCGTGTGCTGGCCCACGCGCGTGGCCAGGTTGATCATCCAGATGTCGGGCTCGGCCACGATGGTCAGCACCTGGTCGCCGCGCACCGGGTCCGGCTGTTCTTCGCTGCGGAGAAATGTCGGGCCGAACCGCCATAGCGTCCGCGGCTGCGCGGCCCGGTCCGCCGCGGCCAGGCCCGGCGAGATATTGCGTAGCGTCGCGCGGAACAGCGCCTCCGGCGCGCAGCCGGAGGAACTCGTCGTCGGCGCCGGGGAGCGGGCTTCCGGCGGCGGCTCGACGGGGGGCAAGGGCTGCACTGGAGGCAGGGCGAGTTCCTGCGCCGACAGCGGCGTGGCCGCGCAGAGGGCGACGAGCGAAAGCGCGAGGACGAGGCGGGCACGCATGCCGGTTCAGGCCGGCTCTTGCGGGAAGAAATGGGCGTAAGGCTGCGCCGCCTCCAGCACCCGGGCGAACGACGGCCGCGCCTCCAGTCGCGCCAGATAGGCGGCCGTCTTCGGGAACGCCGCGCCGATGGGCACGATCTTGTGGGCGTAGTGCAGCGCCGGACATGCGGCGCAGTCCGCCATGCTGAACCCACCGGCCACCCACTCCCGGTCGGCCATCCGCGCCTCGACGACCTCGTAGGCGCGCGACAGCGCCGCCTTCGCCTGGGCGACCCCGAACGGATCGCGGGTTCCGGGCGCGCGCAGCCGGTCACCGACCACGCGCTGGAGGTGATTTTGGACGTGCAGGTCGAACACCCGGTCCCAGAACGCGACGTCGAGCGCATGCTCGCCTTGCGGAACAAGGTGCGCCGCCGACGCATAGGCGCGGGCCAGATGCTGAATGATGACCGTCGCCTCCGGCGTGGCGACGCCGTGCGCGGGGTCTTCCAGGACCGGCATCATGCCGAAGGGCGAAATCTGGCGGAAACGGCCCGCGGCCTGCTCGTCGGCGAGGTCGATGTGCGCGAGCTCGTACGGCAGGCCCGCCTCGTCCAGCGCGATGAACACCTTCCAGCAATAGGACGACAGCGGATGGCCGTGGACCGTCAGCGCCATGATGCGACTCCTGCGTGTCTGGCTCACCCGTATCGTGCCTAAGAGGCATGGCAAGCCCGTTGAGCCGGACAGCGGGCGCGACTAGCTTCACGCGCCGTCAGTGCGGAGTCCCCGATGCGCCTCGCCACCTGGAACGTGAACTCGGTCAACGCGCGGCTGGAGACAGTCCTGCGCTGGTTCGAGGCCGCCCAGCCCGACGTCGCGTGCCTGCAGGAGATCAAGTGCGTCGACGAGAAGTTCCCCGCCGAAGCCTTTGAGCGGCTTGGCTACAATGTCGCCGTCCACGGGCAGAAGACGTACAACGGTGTCGCCCTGGTCTCGAAGCGGCCGCTGGAGGACGTGCGACGCGGCCTGCCCGGCGACGATGGAGACGAACAGGCGCGCTACATCGAGGCGGTCGTCTCAGGGCCGCAGCCAGTGCGGGTGGCCTCGATCTACCTGCCCAACGGCAATCCGGTCGGCACAGAGAAGTTCGCCTACAAGCTGGCCTGGATGGACCGGCTGAACGCCCACGCCCGCGAGCTGCTGGCGTGGGAAGAGCCCTTCGCGCTGATGGGCGACTACAACGTCATCCCCGAGCCCAGGGACGCCGAATTCCCGAAGAACTGGGAGGGCGACGCCCTCTTCCAGCCCGAGAGCCGCCGGGCCTTCCGGGCGCTGAAGAACCTGGGCCTGACCGAAGCCTATCTGCAGGCCGACGGCGCGCCGGGCGCCTACACCTTCTGGGACTATCAGGCCGGCGCATGGCAGCGGAACAACGGCATCCGCATCGACCACGCGCTCTTGTCGCCCGAGGCGACCGACCTGCTGACCGGCGTCTCGATCCACCGCGACGTCCGCGGCTGGGACAAGCCGTCGGACCACGTGCCGCTGGTCATCGAGCTCGACGCCTGACCGGGACGGCCGCGTTCCGCCGACTCACAAATCCGCGTATCGTTGTTCCATGGACGAGGTTGCGCGGCTCCTGGCCCTGCTCGCGCTGGTGGGCGGCGCGCTGACGATCATCGGCGCGGCGTTCGCCTATTTCCTGGACGAGACGCGGCGGGTGGAGCGCACCCTCTCCCGAGCGCTCGGCGCGGCGCCGCAACCCATGCTGACCGCCCGGGGCCGCGGCACGGGGATCGGCTTCGATCTGGCGACGAGCCGGGTCTGCGTCACCTGGGACCGGGGCGGCTGGCGCCTCGACTATCGGCTCGAGGAGGTGGTGGGCGTCGAGGTGATCGTCGACGAGCGGGTGGCCGCGCGCGCCTTCCGCGGGGACGTCCGCCGGGGCCTGGACGACCTCGGCCAGCCGCAGACGCTGGTGCGGCTGAGGTTCGTATTCGACGATGCGACCCATCCCGACTTCGAACTGGATCTCTGGCGGCCGGAGGACGAGGGGTGGCGCGACCGCCTCACTGCCGGCGAGGCCCTGCGGGAAGCCAACCGATGGATGGCGCGGATGGAGGCGCTGCTTCGGCGCACGGCGCCACAGGCAGCCGTCGCAAAGGCCCCGCCCCTGCTGGCGGCTCCGGCCGGCCCGCTCTTCGACGACCTCAAGGCCGATCCTGAAGACGCTATAACTTGACAGCGTAAATTATTGCACCAGTCTCAAGGGCGGAGGAACGACCCATGGCCAATCTGATCGCCGCCGCCGGCTTCTTCGTGCTGATCCATCTCCTCGTGTCCGGCACCCGGATGCGGGACGGTCTCGTCGCCCGGCTCGGCGCCGGCCCCTACATGGGCCTGTTCTCGCTGGTCTCCGTCCTGGGGCTTGTCTGGCTCGGGTTCGCGTTCGGCGAGGCGCGGACATCATCCTGGAACACGGCCTATTGGGCGCCCGGCTCGACGACACGGGGCGCTCAGCTCCTGTTCCAGCTCCTGGCGCTGCTGCTGATCTTCCCCGGCCTCACCACGCCGAATCCCACCAGCGTTCGGCAGGAGGGCGCGCTTCAGCGGCCGGACGTGGTCAAGGGCATGCTGCGCATCACCCGCCATCCGTTCCTGTGGGGGGTGGCGATCTGGGCGCTCGGACATCTGCTCGTGAACGGCGAGTGGGCGTCCCTGATCCTGTTCGGCTCGATGTTCGCCTTGGCCGTCTTCGGGACCCTCAGCATCGACGCCAAGCGCAAGCGGGCCCTTGGGCCCGAGTGGGACGCGTTTGTCGCCCAGACCTCGAACGTACCCTTCGCCGCGATCCTCTCGGGCCGCCAGAAGCTAAACCTCGAGGAGGTCGGCTGGTGGCGGGTGCTGGTCGCCACCCTGCTGTGGGCCGGGATCGCCTGGTCCCACCAGCTCCTGTTCGGCGTTCCGGCCATCCCTAGCTGAGGGCGAACTCCACCGCCGCCTCGCAGTGCACCAGGGTGGTGTCGACCGCCGGCAGGTCGAGGGCGTCGGGCGAAAGCAGCAGACCCACCTCGGTGCAGCCGAAGATCACCCCGTCGGCGCCCGCGGCCCGGCCGCGCGCAACCATCTCCAGCCCGGCCGCCGTCGACTCGGGCCGGACGACGCCCTGGCACAGCTCGTCGAAGATGATGGCGTGGAGCCGATCCCGGTCGGCCTGGTCGGGGACCATCGGCTCCAGTCCGGCGGCCGACAGCCGCTCGCGGTAGAACGCCTTCTCCATCGTGAACCGCGTGGCCAGCAGCAGCGGCCGGCGCACGCCCCGCGCCCTCAGCGCCGAGGCCGTGGCGTCGCCGATGTGGAGGAACGGCACGGAGATGGCCGCCCGAATGTCGTCGGCGTTCAGGTGCATGGTGTTGGTGGCCAGGATGATGACATCCGCGCCGGCGCCCTCCAGACGGTGCGCGGCCTCGCCCAGGATACGTCCCGTCTCGTCCCAGCGGCCCGCCGCCTGAAGATCGGCGATAGGCGCGAAATCCACGGAGCGGATGAGAAGCTCCGCCGAGTGGAGGCCGCCCCTGCGCTCACGGACGAGGCGATTCAGCTCGCGGTAGTAGAGCGCCGTGCTCTCCGCGCTCATCCCGCCGAGCACGCCGATTGTCTTCATGCCGCACCTCCTGGGCGCCGGGTCCAGCCGGCGGACGGCGCTCTCTAGGAGTCATTCCGGGCCGATGGAAGCGCCACTTCGGCGCGGCTGGCGCTCCACCTGAGCGAGCAACGCCCGCCCCCGGGACGACCATGCTGCGGCGCCGATGTTCAGCGAGACCGGAGACCGGCGTTCTCTTGTCCCGCAAGCCTTTCGCAATGTTTCGCAAATGCGAAATTTCAGACTTCAGGCGGCGGAATCAGGGCGCACCCCAAACAAATAGGGCGCGCAATGCGCGCGCCCATAGGTTGTTGCTGGGATGAACAAAGTCCGTAGCTACCACATCATTGCTCAACGGGCGACCAGTTACAAGACTCGTACGCATCCCACCTTATCTCTGCCGGCAGGTGTATATGACCCTTATTTAGTTATCAACGTTCACGATCGGTATTTGCGTTGACAGCAGCTTCATCACTGCCTCAGCCTGCCTTCAAGCGCAGTCAATAAGCGCCCAAAAAAAGCTGCGGGGAGGCAGTTTCATGACATTCAAACACCATCTGATGGTGTCCAGCGTGCTGCTGGGCGTCAGTCTGGCGAGCGCAGCGAGCGCCCAGGTCAATGTGATCGAGGAACTTGTCGTCACGGCCGAGAAACGAGAGCAGAGCCTGCAGGACGTGCCGGTCGCCATCTCGGCCTTCACCAGCAAGCAACGCGACCTGGTCGGCATCAGCACCGTCCAGGACCTGACGAACTTCACGCCCGGCTTCGTCTACCAGTCCTCGAATGACCGCTCGAGCATGCGCGGCATTGGCCGCCTGACGAACGTCCACGCGGTGGACGGGGCGGTGTCGATCTACATCGATGGCCTGTTCACCACCTCGACCGTGCTGGCCGGCGGCCCGCCGCTGGACGTGGAGCGGGTGGAGATCCTGCGCGGGCCGCAGGGCACGCTGTATGGACGCAATGCGATCGGCGGCACCGTGAACGTGATCTCCGTGCGGCCGACCGAGGACTTCTACGCCGAGGTCCGGGCGATCGCCGAGAACTACGACTTCACCAACCTGCAGATGGCGGTCTCGGGCCCGATCACCGATGGCCTGCGTTTCAGGGTCTCCGGCTACAAGCTCGACCAGCGCAAGGGCTACTTCAAGAACGTCAACGCCGGCCTGCCGTCGGAAGGCAGCAAGCGCGACGAATACCAGGTGCAGGCGCAGATCGAGGCCGACCTGGGCGAGAACGCGGACCTCTGGGTCTCATACAAGACGCTGGTCTGGCACAACCGCGGCGGCCCCGGCGCCCGGGCGGGCTACCTCAACGGCCCCTACGAGACGGGACGCACCGACCCCAACTTCTCGATCGTCTACAATTCCGCCCACGGCTATTCGCCCGAGACCGGCGTCAACGGCATCGTCCCGGGCAGCCTGCGCCAGTTCAACGGCTCGACGACCACGTCCAACCCGGCGCTGGTCGACAACCACACCTTCAACACCAACATCCCGCAGCGCGTGCGCCTGCGCGACGTGAACTCGCTGACCGCAAATTTCGTCTACCACCTACCCACGGTGGACGTGAAATACGTCGGCGGTATTCAGGAGTATAAGTACGACCTCTACGGCGACACCGACGCCACCAGCGTCCAGTCGTACCAGATCCCACTGGCGCCAGGCTCCATCTGCGGAACCGTTGGAGCGCTGTTCGCCGCCGGCCGATCGAGCGTCAACTGCTCACCCCTGACGGTGAACGCCAACAACGGCTACCACTACTTCGAATACCCGAAGTGGTTCAGCCACGAGATCAACATCTCGTCGACCCATGACGGACCTCTGCAGTGGATCGTCGGCGCCTTCTATTTCAACGAGAAATACACCGGCACCGGCAGCACCGCCGACTTCTTCCTCGTCGGCCCGTCCTCGCTGCAGACGCCGATCCTGGGCGCCAGGCCGAACCCGGAGAACTACTGGTCCACCGGCAACTACGCCCTGACCACCCGCAGCAAGGCGGTGTTCGGCCAGGTCGACTGGCAGGCGACCGAACAGGTGAAGCTCACGGTCGGCCTGCGCTACACCAAGGACAAGAAGTTCGGCACCGAGTACCGCCGCATCGTCTGCAACTCGGACGCCTGCTATCCCGGCCTCTATCCGGCCCTGGGCCTCGGCGCCTTCGGACCGGGCACCGCCGCCAACTGGGGCAGCCTGCTCGGCAACCTCACGGCCCTGCCGGCCGTCGGCCAGGCTCTCGGCCTTGGGAACGCGTTGGCGCCCCTTGGCGGCCTGGGCAACGGGGCCATGGACCTCACCGACACCCTGGCGCCCAAGAGCACCAACGGCCTGATCGAAGGCGTGAAGACGCCGTCCGTCTGCACCGGGACTGGCGCAGCGCAGGTCTGCCGCCAGTATGTGATCGGGCCCAACGGAATCGCCAGCCGCGAGCTGGAGGACACCTCCGACGCCGTCACGGGCACCGCCGGCGTGCAGTGGGAGCCGGACGACGACACCATGGCCTATGCCCGCTACAGCCGCGGCTACAAGGCGTTCGGCTTCTCAGCCGGCGGCTTCCTGGCCGACCCGAAGGCCGATGCCGAGACCGTCAACGCCTATGAGGTGGGCCTGAAGAAGAACTTCGGGACCAACCTGCAGTTCAACGCCGCCCTCTTCTACCTGGACTACAAGAACCTGCAGGCGCCGGTGGCCGTGCGGGTCGGCGCGACCAACGTCACCCAGTTCGTCAACGTCGAGAAATCGGTCTCCAAGGGCGCCGAGCTCAGCGTCATCTGGCGGCCCATCGATCCCCTGCGGCTGACGGTCGACTACGGCTACAACCCGACGAAGATCAAGAAGAGCCTCCTGCTCGTCGATGTGAACGACAACATCAACACCGGCGCCGTCAGCATCGTCGGCAACGCCCTGCCCCAGGCGCCGAAGCACAAGTTCGCGCTGAACGGCACCTACACCTTCGACTTCGAGCCGGGCGACCTGACCCTGGGCGCGACCTACCTCTACCGATCGAAGTCGTACGCCAACGTCTTCGAGCGTGAGTACAACTCGGCCCCGTCCTGGGACCAGGTGGACCTGCGGGCCATCTGGGCTCCCGAGGGCGGCAAGTACACGGTCATCGCCTACGTGAAGAACGTCCTCAACGACGACGGCTACGCCGCCGCCGTGGCGGCGTCCCAGCGCAACAACAGCGCCACGGTGGCGTCGGACCGCTTCCCCAACGGCGCGCAGGTCTATGAGCTGACGCCGCCGCGCATCTACGGCGTGGAACTGCAGTACCGCTTCTGACGCCGTAGGACGGGCGCCGCACGCACCCCGCGGCGCCCGTCTGCTCCCGGCCTTCAGTTGGCCTCGTCGAGGGCCTTCTCGACCGCGACCGCCAGGTCCAGCGCCGCGATCGCCTCGCCCGCACTGACCACAGGTCGCGGGGCCAGGCCTCGCACCGCCTGCAGGAACCCTTCGACGCTCGCCCCCAGCGGGTCGGCGGCGGCCGGCGTGTCCGCGAAGTCGGGGTTGAGGGCGAAGGGCGTGGTGTTGCGGAAGGTCCGCGCGACGAAATCGATCTCCACCTCGCCCGAGGGATAGACCACCCTCATCGTCCGCCGCCGCGCTTCCGCCATGCGGGAGACGTCGAAGCGCGCGGTGAACCCGCTGTCGAAACTGACCTCGGCCCGCACCGCGTCCCACACCCCATCCGCCGCGCGTTCCCCTTCGGCCTCGGCCGTCACCGGATCGGCCGCCGCTATGGCGAGGACGAGGTCGATGTCGTGAATCATCAGGTCCAGCACCGCCGTGACGTCGCGGCTGCGGTCCGATGGCGGACCGTGGCGCAGCGCCTCCAGCAGCAGCGGCTGCTCGGTCACGTCCAGCAGGCCCATGGCCTGGAACACGACCCGCTCCTGGTGTCCGCAGGCGACGACCAGTCCGGCCTTGTCGGCCGCCGCGCGCACCTTTTCCCCGTCTGGGACGGAGATGGCGACGGGCTTCTCGACATAGACGTGCTTTCCCGCCGCGATCGCCGCCAGCGCCTGCTCGGCGTGATGGCTGGCCGGGGAGGCCACGGTCACGACATCCACCTCGGCCAGCAGCGCCTCGAGGTCGGCGAACGCCCGCCCACCCAGGGGCATGGCGACTCCGGCCGCGCGCTCAGGGTGGGGATCGTAGACGCCGACGAACGTCACGCCAGGCAGACGCGCATACTGCCGGGCGTGATAGCCGCCGAACACGCCCGCTCCGATGACGCCGCCGCGCAAGGTCTCGCTCATGGCGTCGGGGCCTATCATGCGCCGCGCTATCGACGCCACCCGACAGGCCTCTTACAACTGTTTGAAACCGAGCTGGAGGAAGCCATGACCGCCGTCCGAGAGATCCGCCTGAAGAGCCGCCCGAATGGCGTGCCGACCCACGACAATTTCGAGCTGGCCACCGTCGACCTGCCCGCGCCCGGGCCGGGGGAGGTGCAGGTGAAGAACCTCTGGATGACGGTCGACCCCTACATGCGCGGCCGCATGAACGACGTGAAGAGCTACGTGCCACCGTTCCAGCTCGGCGCGCCGCTGGAAGGCGGGGCCATCGGCGAGGTCACCCTCTCCAACGATCCGTCCCTGAAGCCTGGCGATCTGGTGCAGTCCAACCTCGGCTGGCGCGAGGGCTTCAACGCCCCGGCCGCCAGCGTGCAGAAGCTGGAGACCGCCGGCCTGCCGCCCCAGGCCTTCCTCGGCGCGGCGGGGATGCCGGGCCTGACCGCCTACGCGGGCCTGCTGCGCGTCGCGGCGCTGAAGGACGGCGACATCGTCTTCGTGTCGGGCGCGGCGGGCGCCGTGGGCTCGATGGTGGTGCAGATCGCCAAGGCCAAGGGGCACACGGTCATCGGTTCGGCCGGCGGGGCGGAGAAGGTCGCCTTCCTGAAGGAGATCGGCTGTGACGAGGTCATCGACTACAAGGCCGAGAAGGACCTGACCGCCGCCCTCCTCCGCGCCGCGCCCAAGGGCATCGACGTCTATTTCGACAACGTCGGCGGCGAGCACCTGGAAGCCGCCCTGGCAGCGGCCCGGCCCTTCGCGCGCTTCGCCCTCTGCGGCGCGATCTCGATGTACAACGCCACCGAGCTCCCGCCCGGCCCGCGCAACCTGGTCCAGATGGTCGGCAAGCAGCTCCGCATGGAAGGCTTCATCGTCTCCACCCACTGGGACATGATGGCCGACTATCACCGCGAGCTCGGCCAATGGGTCAAGGAAGGCAAGGTCACCTGGCGCGAGACCGTGAAGGAGGGGATCGAGAAGGCCCCCGACGCCTTCGTCGGCCTGTTCAAGGGCGAGAACCTCGGCAAGATGCTGGTCAAGCTCGCCTGACGGTTGGACCACCCGGGATGAGGGCGTAGAAAGCCCTCATCCTCCCCCCGAGTTATCCTGGAGTTTGGCCGTGCCGCGCCTGTTCAGCGCCTATGTGATCGTCGACTGGAGCGCCGCGGCCAAGCCGACGACGGGGGCCGATTCCATCTGGATCGGCGTGCTGAAGCGCGACATCCGCTTCCGCATGGCCTTCGAGAGCTACAATCCCTCGACCCGGGCCGAGGCCGAGACGCGGCTGGCGGCCATCCTCGATGACCTGAAGAAGCGCGGCGAGCGGGCCTTGATCGGCTTCGACTTCCCGCTGGGCTTCCCGCGCGGCTTCGCGACGGCGTTGAACCTCCCGGGCGAGCAGCCTTGGCGCGCGACCTGGGACCAGCTCGCCAAGATGGTCAAGGACAAGGCCGACAACACCAACAACCGCTTCGGCGTGGGCTCCGAGATCAACCGGCGCCTGACCGGTGGCCCGTTCCCCTTCTGGGGCTGCCCGCCGAAGGACGCCCTCACCACCCTGCAGCCCAAGCGGACACGGAACCACGGGCCGGACGACCTGCCCGAGTTCCGTCATGGCGACCTGGCGGCCAAGGGCGCCGCCTCGATCTGGAAGCTCTACTACAACGGCTCGGTGGGAGGTCAGGCGATCCTGGGCATCCCGTTCGTGCGGCGCCTGAAGGACGCGCGCGGCGAGGCCGTGAAGGTCTGGCCGTTCGAGACGGGCTTCAAGGCGCTGACCGAGGCGGATCTCAACGGCGTTGAGGCCGTGGTGGCCGAGGTCTATCCGTCGATGCTGAAGCCGCAGGGCGCGCCCGGCGAGGTCAAGGACCTGACCCAGGTGCGCACGACCGCCGAGCACTTCGCCCGCCTGGATGAGGCGAACAAGCTGGGCGCCCTCTTCGCGCCGCCGAAGGACACCGCCGCCGACGTCGTGCTGGACGCCGAGCGCGAGGAGGGTTGGATCCTGGGTGCGGGCGTCTAGCGCTCGCGCCGGCTCAGCATCCAGAAGCGGCCCAGCAGCAGGCCGCCCGAGAGGAAGCTGGCGATCACCACCGCCCAGACGATGCCGTCGATGCCCATCTTCAGCGGGATCGCAAACCACCAGGCCAGCGGCGTCATCACCAGGATGTAGCTGGCGAGGTGCGTATAGGTGGGTAGCCACACGTCGCCCCGCGCCCTGAGCGCCTGGGCCGCGACCACCTGCAGGCAGTCCGGGAAGAAGAACAGGCAGGCCAGGACCAGAGCCGGCGCGGCCATCGCGATGGTCGCCGGATCGGTGGTGTAGCCCTGGGCGATCAGACCCGCGGTCGGCCAGATGGCGAGTGAAATAATCAGCCCGAACACGCCGGTCACCGCGAACGCTACGGCGCCGGCCCGGTTCACGCCCGCGGGGTCGCGCGCGCCATAGGCCTTGCCGACCAGGACCGCGGCCCCCGTCGCCAGGCCGAGCGGCACCATGAAGACGATCGCCGCCACGTTCAGGACGATCGCCCAGGCGGCGACGGCCAGGCCGCTGATCCAGCCGGCGATGACGTTCATGCTGGCGAAGGCGGAGACTTCCAGGAAGTTCGAGACGCCCGCGCCGTAGCCGATCCGCCGCTGCTCGGTGGCGGCGGCTCGGTCCGGCTCCGGCTTCGTGAACACGCCGAGCGCCCGCGCCTCCCCCATGCGGACGATGAAGCCCAGCATCGCCAGGGCCAGGAAGGTCCGCGCGCCGAAGGTGGCCCAGGCCGCGCCCACGGCCCCGCCAGCGGGCAGGCCGAAGGTTCCGGGCACGAACAGCAGCACCAGGGCCAGGTTGACGACATTGGCCGCCCACATGGCGGTGGCCGCCGGTCCCGGCCGGGACAACCCCTCCAGCCAGAAGCTGCACGCGACGCTGATCGCGTAACCGGTGAGGGACAGGGCGAAGACCAGCAGCGCCCGGCTGGCGCCGTCCGCCAGATCCTTCTCCAGGCCGATCGCATGCAGGAACGGCGGGCCAACCGCGGCCAGGACCGCCGTCGAGACCAGGCCGATCCAGAAGCTGTAGACGAGGCCACGCCGGAGCACCGCGCCGGTCTTGTCCCGCCGCCCCTCGCCCACGGCGCGGGCAGTCATCACCTGCACGCCCGTGAGCAGGCCGACGACGGCGGTCAGCACCACGCTGGTCGGGGCCCAGCCGAGGGCGTGATAGCCGAGCTCAGTCGCCGAATAGCGTCCGACGACCACGGCGTCGGTCAGCCCCATGGCCATGATGCCCAGGCGCGACAGCACCACCGGCCCCGACAGCGTCAGCAGGGTCGTGAGGTCCTTGCGGACAGGCGAAGGCTCTTGGGCCGCAGGGCGGTCCATGACGACGGGTCCCGGGTTTCAAAGAGGCGCGGAGACTGGCGCCCACCCAGACTTTGGGCAAGGGCCAGCTCCGCCGTTCCGGACTTCCGCCGGGCCTCCGTGACCCGCAGGGCACAGCTTGGATCAGCCGATGGCGTCGAGGTCGGTCTTCAGTTCTCGCGCCCAGACGCGCCCGTTCCGGCAGGCCGCGATGAAGGCCTTGCCGCCATCCGCCACGCCGACGAAGCCCTCGTCCAGCTCCGCTAGGGAGAGCCCCGCCTTCTCGAAGAACGGCAGGGCCGCCTCGGTGTGGCCGATCACCTTGCAGTGGGCGAAGGCGTCGTTGATGAAGTCCTTCGCCGGCTTGTCCATGCTGAGCAGTTCCGCCCCCTCTGGCGAGAGCAGGACCGCGACGGCGTCGTAGAGCACCGACGGCCCGCCATCGATCTTCTGCTTGGCCGGCTGCAGCGCCCCGTCATCCAGCACCGCGCCCCCGACCTTCGGGGCGATGATCTCATAGACCGCGCCCTCGGCCTCGATCGCGGCGACCAGCGACGCCAGCAGGTCGGACGGCGACCCATCGGCGATCAGGATGCCGACCTTGCGGCCGCGGAAGCTGGGCGGCAGGCGCTTCAGGATGCTGAGCGGGTCGGACGGCGCCAGATCGGCCACCACCGGCCTTGCCGGCGGCAGGGCCTCGGGGATGGCGGCCAGGCCAAGACCATTCGCCACCCTCGCCGCCAGCCCCTCGTCGATGTTGCGCAGGTGCGCCACCATGCGCGCCCGGATGTCGGGACGCTCGCACTTGCTGAGCTCGAAGACCAAGGCGTCGCCGATGTGCTTCTGCTCCACCGGAAGCTGGCTCAGGTAGAACTGCCGGGCCTGACTGTAATGATCGGCGAAGCTCTCGGACCGCACCTGCCGCATCTCGCCGGCTTCCGCGGCGGGGAAGTGCGGATAGCCGCGGGTCGGGCACTCGCGCGGACCGCCCCAGCTGTTCGGCTCGTAGTTCACGCGGCCCACCGGGTTCCGCATGGCCATGTGGCCATCCTGCTGGAAATTCATCACGGGACAGCGCGGGGCGTTCACCGGGATATGGGTGAAGTTCGGGCTGCCCAGGCGCTTCAGCTGGGTGTCGAGATACGAGAAGTTCCGCCCCTGCAGCAGCGGGTCGTTGGTGAATCCGATGCCGGGGACGACGTTCTGGGTGCAGAAGGCGACCTGCTCCGTCTCGGCGAAGAAGTTGTCCACGGTCTGGTCCAAGACCAGCCGGCCCACGATCCGGATCGGAACCAGCTCCTCCGGGATGAGCTTGGTGGGATCCAGGATGTCGAACGGGAAGCTGTCGGCGAAGGCGTCGTCGAACACCTGCACGCCGAGCTCCCATTCCGGCGGATCGCCCAGCTTGATCGCATCCCACAGGTCCCGGCGGTGGAAGTCCGGGTCGGCGCCGTTGATCTTCACCGCCTCGTTCCACAACACCGACTGCAGGCCCAGCTTGGGCTTCCAGTGGAACTTGACGAAAGACGACCGCCCCTGGGCGTCGATGAACCGGAAGGTGTGGACGCCGAAACCCTCCATGAACCGGAACGATCGCGGGATCGCCCGATCCGACATGGTCCACATGATCATGTGCATGGACTCGGGCGTGAGCGTGATGAAGTCCCAGAAGTTGTCGTGCGCCGTCTGGGCCTGGGGGAAGTCCCGGTCCGGCGCCTGCTTGGCGGCGTGGACCACATCGGGGAACTTGATGGCGTCCTGGATGAAGAACACCGGGATGTTGTTGCCGACCAGGTCCCAGTTGCCCTCCTTCGTGTAGAACTTCACCGCGAAGCCCCGGACGTCGCGGGCTAGGTCGAAGGAGCCCTTGTTGCCGGCGACCGTCGAGAAGCGGACGAAGACCTCGGTCTTCTCCCCCACCCGCTGGAACAGGTCGGCGCGGGTCACGTCGGCGAGCGACTGCGTGGTTTCGAAGTAGCCGCGGACGCCGAAGCCGCGGGCGTGAACCACCCGCTCGGGGATCCGCTCATGGTCGAAGTGGAACAGCTTCTCCCGGAAGTGGAAGTCCTCGATCAACGAGGGGCCACGAGGGCCGACTTTCAGCGTGTTCTGGTCGTCGGCGACCGGCACGCCCTGCTGGGTGGTCAGGACCGGCGTATCGCCCTCGGCGCGCTGGTGCGTCTCGCCGCCCGAACCCGGATTGCGGCGGTCATAGATGTCGTTGGACATGTGAGCATCCCTCCTGTCCCCCGCCCAACTGCCGCCGGACGAAGAAGTTCAGGGGGGAGCCGCCGAAATCGGCGCTGACGGCGTCCCGGGCCACGGCAGCGCCGCCGCCCGGGAAACCTCGCGTCAGATATTGGCCGCCACGCGGTCGGCCAGGTCGACCCGGTCGTCCTTCAGCTTCTCGGCCACCAGGAACGCCAGTTCCAGGGCCTGCTCGCCGTTCAGCCGCGGATCGCAGTGGGTGTGGTAGCGGTCGCCGAGCTCGCCCTCGGTCAGCGCGCGGGCGCCGCCCAGGCACTCGGTGACGTTCTGCCCCGTCATCTCCAGGTGCACGCCGCCGGGATGGACCCCCTCGGCCTTGCATATGTCGACGAAGGACTTCACCTCCGAGAGGATGCGGTCGAACGGCCGGGTCTTGAAGCCGGTGTTGGCCGTCAGGGTGTTGCCGTGCATCGGGTCGATGGCCCAGACGACGGTCCGGCCCGAAGCCTTCACCGCGCGCAGCAGGTTCGGCAGCCGCTGCTCGATCTTGTCGTAGCCGAAGCGGCCGTACAGCGTCAGGCGGCCTGGCTCGTCCCGCGGGTTCAGGGTGTCGATGAGGCGCAGCAGTTCGTCCGACTCCAGCGTCGGGCCGACCTTCACGCCGATCGGGTTCCTGATGCCGCGGAAGAACTCCACGTGCGCCCCGTCGAGCTGGCGGGTGCGCTCGCCGATCCACAGCAGGTGGGCCGAGGTGTCGTACCACTCGCCCGAGGTGCTATCGACGCGGGTCATCGCCTCCTCGAAGCCCAGCAGCAGGCCTTCGTGCGAGGTGAAGAACTCCACCCGGTGCATCTCGGGGTGGGTCTCGGGCGTGACGCCGATGGCCGCCATGAAGGTCAGGGCCTCGGAGATCTTTTCCGACAGTTCGCGGTATCGCGCCCCCTGCGGGCTGTCATTCACGAAGCCCAGGGTCCAGCGATGGATGTTGTAGAGGTCGGCATAGCCGCCGCCCGCGAAGGCGCGCAGCAGGTTCAGCGTCGCCGACGACTGGCTGTAGGCCTGGATCAGGCGCTGCGGGTCCGGCGTGCGGCTCTCCGGGGTGAAGTCCATCCCGTTGATGTTGTCGCCCCGGTAGCTAGGCAGCTCCACGCCGTCGACCGTCTCCACCGGCGACGAGCGCGGCTTGCCGAACTGGCCGGCCATGCGGCCGACCTTAACCACCGGCTTGCCGCCGGCGAAGGTCAGCACCACCGCCATCTGCAGGATCAGGCGGAAGGTGTCGCGGATGTTGTCCGCGTGGAATTCCTTGAAGCTCTCGGCGCAGTCGCCGCCCTGGAGCAGGAAGGCCTTGCCGGCCGCAACGTCGCCGAGGAGACCCTTCAGGCGGCGCGCCTCGCCCGCAAACACCAGCGGCGGCATCTTCCGAAGGGTGGTCTCGACTCGCGACAGCTCGGCCATGTCCGGATAGTCGGACGGGATGTGCTTCGCGGGCTTCGATCTCCAGGATGCGGGCGTCCAGTGTTGGGTCATCGTGTTGCACTCGGAAACCGCCTGACGTTAGGCGGGCCGGGCGTTTTAACGACATTGCGGCGCAGCGTCGATTCCCCGCGGCCTAGCTGCGACGAGACGTATCCTCTGCGTCACCCAGCGCCCCGGTCACAGCCACCAGGGCGCCCAGCGCCAGCCACCACTCCTGCCAGACCCCGAAGCTGATCAGGCCGAAGAACACGTAGACCGCTGCCGAGCCGACGGTCGCCGCGGCCAGCAGGCCGCGCTCGTCACGGGCCAGCCGCCGGAAGGCGAAGATCCAGATCAGCCCGGCAAGCACCGCACCCAGCAGCCCCAGCTCGAGCCAGAGCTGTAGCGGGCCGTTGTGCGGATGAAGCTGGATGTGCGGGCTGAACGCCCGGCTGGCGTCCAGGCCCCAGCCGCGCCAGGGGTGCGCGCCGATCTGGGCGGTGGCGTACATCCAGTAGCTCATGCGTTCCGCCCACGAGAGTGGCAGGCTGACGCGCAGCCCGAGGCCTGCCATCAGCAGGAAGACCAGGGGCATGAGGATGATCCCGGCGGCCGTGGCGAGGCCCATCGCGGGCGGCGCTGAGCGCGGCCAAATCCAGGCCAGCGCTCCGGCGAGGATCGCCAGCCCCACGGCGATCGTCGGGGCGTCCGAGAGGAACCGGCTGGCCAGGATCGCCGTCCCCAGCGCCATCGGGATCGCCAGCGCCTTCGGGGCGCCCGCCCGCGCCCCGGCCGCGGCCGCCACGGGCCACAGCAGCGCCAGGACGAAGCTGCCCTGGGCGATGTTCTTGCGGCCGAGGTCGGGCCGGATGGGGTCGCCGATCGCCTGACGCAGGCCGAGGTAGAGCGCGCCGCCGGTGAAGGCCTCGATCAGCAGCACCACGCCATAAGCCGCCAAGCCCCAGGCCAGAACCTTCAACGCCAGCCGCCGCAGGGCCGGATCGGCCCGCCGCGCGCCGCACCAGGCCGCCCAGTAAAGCGGGATCTGCAGGAAGAGCTTGAGGGCGACGCTGTCCTCCAGCGCCGGGCGATGCGGGCTCCACAGGGTCGACAGAGACGCCCAGGCGGAGGCCACGAGCAGGACGATGGCCAGCGGCCTTTCCTGGGGTCCGATCCTGAGGGCCGGTAGGCACAGCAGCCCCGCGAGACCGACCACCGGCGCAAAGCTGATCGGGCTGAGCCAGGCGAGCAGCGGCGTCAGGCCGGCCAGGCCCACCAGCACCCAGCCGCACCAGGCCCCCAGCCGGTCGCGGATCTCGCCTGCCGCTTCGCTCATACCTGCCCCATACGGGGCTTCGGAGGTTTAGGCCACCTGACCCATGGCGGGCGGGATATGCTTCTCGCGCATGGTGACGAGCTCCTCGGCCAGGGTCGGGTGCACGGCGCAGGTGGAATCCCACTGCGGCTTGGTCGCGCCCATCTTCAGGGCCACCGCCGCCATCTGGATGATCTCGGGCGCGTCGGGGCCGACGATGTGGCAGCCGAGGATCTTCTCGCTGCCCTGCTCCACCACCAGCTTCATGAGGGTGCGCTGCTGGCCGCCGTAGAAGGTCTCCTTCATGGCGCGGAACTTGGCCATGTAGATGTCCACCTTGCCGTGGTGCTGGCGGCGCGCGTCGGCTTCCGACAGCCCCACCGTCCCGACCGGCGGCTGGGTGAACACCGCCGCGGCCACCATCTCGTGGTCGAAGCTCATGGGCGTGCCGTGGAACTCGGTGCGGGCGAAGGCCTCGCCCTCGCGGATGGCCACCGGCGTCAGGTTGATGCGGTTGGTGACGTCGCCCACGGCCCAGATGTTCTCGACGTTGGAGCGCGAGAAGGCGTCCACCTTCACCGCGCCGTTCTCGGCCAGTTCCACCCCCGCCTCGGCCAGCCCGAGCCCCTCGGTGTAGGGCTCGCGGCCCAGGGCGAACATGACCACGTCGGACTCGACGCCGTGGCCGCCCGTGCAGTGACTGACGAGCCCCATGGCGGTCTTCTCGATGCGGGCGTGCTGGGTCCCCAGCATCACCTTGACGCCGGCCTGCTTCAGCTCCTCGGCCACGTGGATACGGACGTCATCGTCGAAGCCGCGCAGCACGTTCGGGCCCCGGTGCACCACCGTCGTATCCACGCCGAGACCATTGAAGATGCAGGCGAACTCCAGCGCGATATAGCCGCCGCCGGCGATCACGATCCGCTTCGGGAGCTGTTCCAGGTGGAACGCCTCGTTCGAGGTGATCGCATGCTCCACGCCCGGCAGGTCAGCCGGCATCCACGGGCGCCCGCCGGTGGCGATAAGGATCTTGTCGGCAGTCACCGTGCCCACGCCCTCGATCTCGACGGTGTGCCGGTCCTTCAGCCGCGCCTTGCCGTGCACCAGCTCGCAGCCGGCGTTCTGCAGGTTGCGGACATAGATCCCCGACAGCCGGGCGATCTCCTTGTCCTTGTCCATCAGGAAGCGCGGCCAGTCGAAGCGCGTCTCGCCGATTTCCCAGCCATAGCCCCGCGCTGTCTCGAAAGCCTTCGAGAATTCAGAGGCGTAGACCATGAACTTCTTGGGCACGCAGCCGCGGATGACGCAGGTTCCGCCGACGCGATGCTCCTCGGCCACCGCCACCCGGGCGCCGCTCATGGCCGCCACACGGGCCGCGCGCACGCCGCCAGAGCCGGCGCCGATGACGAAGAGGTCGTAGTCCGCCAAGGGACACTCCTTACGGTTCGAGTTCGATCACCCCGTCCGGCGTGCCGATCAGGGCCCGGTCGGCCAGGTCGAGGAACAGGCCATGGTCCACGACGCCAGTGACGCTCTTCAGCGCCGCCGCCAGGACCGCAGGCTCCTCGATCCGGCCGCAGTGGGCGTCATAGATAAGGTTGCCGCCGTCGGTTCTCACCGGTTCGCCGTCCTTGCGGCGCAGCGCCGGCGCAATGCCGATGTCGCACTCGGCCAGGGCGTCGCAGATCCGCAGCGCCGTGGTCTTGTGTCCGAACGCCACGACCTCGATCGGCAGGGGGAATTTTCCCAGCGTCTTCACCTGCTTGGCCGCATCGGCGATGACGACGCAGGACTTCGAGGCCTCCCAGACCAGCTTCTCGCGAAGCAGCGCCGCGCCGCCGCCCTTGATCAGCGACAGGCCCGGCCCGACCTCGTCCGCCCCGTCGACGGTCAGATCGATGGCCCGGGTCTCGCCCAGTTCGCCGATCCGGATCCCGAGGCTGGTCGCCAGGTCGGCGGTGGCTTGCGACGTCGGGACGCCGATGATGTCCAGCTTGCGCGCGGCCAGGGCCTTCACGAACCAGGCGGCCGTCGAGCCGGTGCCGAGCCCCACCACCATGCCGCTTTGCACGAGGGCGGCCGCGGCCTCCCCTGCGGCCCTCTTCTGGGCGTCTGCGTCGTTCATTTGCTCTTCCCGGCCTTCCTGGCGGCCATCTTCTTGCGGAACTTCGCCGCCCAGCCTTCCTTCTCGGCCTGGCGACCACGGCCCAGCGCCAGGGCGTCGTCCGACACATCCTCGGTGATCACCGAGCCAGAGCCGGTGTAGGCCCCTGCCCCGATCCGCACCGGCGCCACGAGCGACGAATTCGAGCCGATGAACGCGCCGTCGCCCACATGGGTGTCGTATTTGAAGAAGCCGTCGTAGTTGCAGAAGATCGTCCCGGCGCCGATGTTCGCGCCCGCGCCCACCGTGCCGTCGCCCAGGTAGGCCAGGTGGTTGGCCTTGGCGCCCTTGCCGACCGTCACCTTCTTCACCTCGACGAAGTTGCCGATGTGGGCCTCCTCGCCGATGTCGGCGCCGGGCCGCAGCCGCGCGTAGGGCCCGATCAGCGCGCCTTCCCGCACCACGCAGCCCTCCAGGTGGCTGAACGCGCGGATCACCGCCGCGGTCTCCACCTTCACGCCGGGCGCGAAGACCACATAGGGCTCTACCGTCGCGCCGGCGGCGATCTCCGTGTCCCAGGCGAAGAACACCGTCTCGGGCGCGGTCATGGCGACACCCTCGGCCAGGAAGTGCGCCCGCCGGCGCTTCTGGAACTCGGCCTCGGCCTGACTGAGCTGCATCGGCGTGTCCGCGCCCATCACTGCCGTCTCGGGGGCGATATGCGCCCGCACCAGCTTCTCCTCCTTCACCGCCTCGGCGACGATGCCGGTGAGGAAGTATTCGTTCTTCGGGTTGTCGTTGGTCAGGCGCGACAGCCAGCGGAACAGGTCCTCGCGGCCAGCCAGGTACATGCCCGCGTTGCACAGCTTGACCTGCCTGACCTGCTCGCTCGCCTCGCTGGGCTCGACGATCCGCATCACGTGGCCGTCCGCGCCGCGGAGCACGCGCCCGTAGAGCAGCGGGTCCACCGGCTCGAACCCCAGCAGCGCCAGCGCCGCCCCGCCCCGTCGCAGGGTGAACAGCGGCTCCAGGTCCTGGGCGGTCAGAAGCGGCGGGTCGGCATTGACGATCAGCACGTCGCCGTCGAAGTCCGCCAGGGCGTCCTTGGCGCACAGCACGGCGTGGCCGGTGCCCATGGGCGGGTCCTGCACGACCACTGCCTGCGGGCCCAGGCGCTTCTCGACGAGCGCGCGGACCTCCGGGATCAGGCCCACCACCACGTGGATGCGGTCGCAGCCGGCCGCCTGCACCGTGTCGATGATGCGGTCCAGGAGGGTCCGGCCGCCCACCTTGTGCAGCACCTTAGGCGTGCGCGACTTCATCCGCGTGCCGTGGCCGGCGGCCATGATCACGGCGGCTCTGGCGGTCATTCGGCGCTCCTGGGATCAGATCGAGTCTCGGGTGTCGCCCCCGCTTAGCAAGCCTTGTGGCGGCGCGCGACACATGGCTAGCGTGCCGCCCTTCCAGTCGGGGAAATCTCCATGCCGTCTCGCTCGCGTCTCGCCGCCCTTCTTGCCGCCACCGCCCTCGCCGCGCTGGCGCCGGCCGCCGCCCAGTCCGCCGACGCGGCGCTGGAGGCGAAGTTCGACGCGGCCATCGATCCGGCCGAGATGGGCGCCTGGCTGAAGACAATGTCCGCCGAGCCGATCCACGTCGGCGCGCCGCACAACAGGAAGAACGCGGAGATGACCCTGGCCCAGTTCAAGGCCTGGGGCTGGGATGCGAAGATCGAGACCATTCCCGTGCTCTATCCGACGCCCAAGGAGGTCTCGCTCGAGCTGGTGGCCGGGGCCGGCGCGCCGTTCAAGGCCACGCTGACCGAGGCGCCCGTGGCGGGCGACGAGAGCTCGGCCCGCACCAAGGATCAGCTGCCCGCCTATGTCGCCTTCCAGGGCGACGGCGACGTCACCGCCCCGGTCGTCTACGTGAACTACGGTCTTCCCGCCGACTACGAGGCGCTGGCCCGGCTGGGCGTGTCGGTGAAGGGCAAGATCGTGATCGCCCGCTACGGCCAGGGCTGGCGCGGCCTGAAGCCGAAGCTGGCGCAGGAGCAGGGCGCGGTCGGCGCGATCATCTACTCCGACCCGCGAGAGGACGGCTACGCGGTCGAGGACGTCTATCCGGCGGGTCCTGCGCGCCCGCCGCAGGGCTTCCAGCGCGGTTCGGTCGCGGACATGACCATCTTCCCGGGCGACCCGACGACGCCAGGCTACGGCTCGTCCGAGGACGGCAAGCGGATGAGCCGCGAGGAGAGCCCCGCGATCCTGAAGATCCCGACGCTGCCGATCTCCTACGGCGACGCCCAGGTGATCCTGAAGGCGCTGGACGGTCCGGTCGCGCCGGCTTCGTTCCGCGGCGCCCTGCCCCTGACCTACCACGTGGGCGGCGGGGAGGCGGCGAAGGTCCGCCTGAAGGTCCTCTCCGACTGGAGCCTGAAACCGGCCCACAACGTGGTCGCCACCCTCAAGGGCAAGACGAGGCCGAACGAGTGGGTGCTGCGCGGCAACCACCGCGACGGCTGGGTCTTCGGCGCCACGGACCCGCTCTCGGGCCACGTGGCCATGATGGCCGAGGCCAAGGCCCTGGGCGCGCTCTACAAGGCCGGCTGGCGGCCCGACCGGACCATCGTCTACCTCTCGTGGGACGCCGAAGAACCCCTGCTGCTGGGCTCAACCGAATGGGCCGAGACCCACGCCGCGGAGCTGAAGAAGAAGGGCCTCGTCTACATCAACTCCGACTCCAACGGCCGGGGCTTCCTGGATGTTGGCGGCAGCCATGCGCTGCAGCGCTTCGTCAACGAGGTGGCGACCGACGTTAAGGACCCGCAGACGGGCGTCTCGGTGCGAGACCGCGCCCGGGCCGGCCTGACGGTCCAGGGCGAGGCGCCCGGCGCCAGCGCCCGAGCCGTGGCGCGGGGCAAGATCGCCGCCGACCCGGCCCGCGACCTGCCCCTCGATCCGCTGGGCTCGGGTTCGGACTATTCCGCCTTCCTGCAGCACCTGGGCCTCGCGACCCTGAACGTGGGCTTCGGCGGCGAGGGTGACTCCGGCGGCGTCTACCACTCGGCCTACGACACCTACGAGCACCACAGCCGCTTCGTGGATCCCGGCCACGCCTACGCCGGCGCGCTCGCCAAGGTGGCCGGCCGTATGGTGCTCCGGATGGCCGACGCCGATACGCCGGTCCAGCGGTATGGCGACCTCGCCGACACGGTCGCGGTCTATCTCGACGAGGTGAAGAAGCTCGCCGATACCACGCGCGATCAGGCCCAGACCCGCGCCCGGCTGCTGGCGGCGGGCGCCTACAGGCTGGCCGACGACCCGACGATCCCCCGGGGCGACCCGCCCGCGCTGCCGGCCTCGCCTGCCCTGGACTTCGCCCCCATGGACGCCAGTCTGGCGAAGCTCAAGGCCAGCGCGGCGGCCTTCGACCAGGCCCTCGCCGCCAAGGGCGCCACTCTGGGCGCCGCGCAGCGGAAGAAGCTGGACGCCCTGCTGCTGACCCAGGAGCAGCGCCTCCTGCGCGACAAGGGCCTGCCCTTCCGCGCCTGGTACAAGCACATGATCTACGCCCCCGGCCGCTTCACCGGCTACGGCGCCAAGACCTTGCCGGGCATCCGCGAGGCGATCGAGGAGCGCCGGTTCGAAGACGCCACCACCTACATCGCCCTCACCTCCGAGGCCCTGACGGACTATGCGGCCGGCCTCGACGCGGCGACGGCGGTGGTCAATGGCGGCTGACGCTTCGCTCAAAGGGGCCGTCGTCGCCTTCGACCTCGATGGCACCCTGGTCGACACGGCCCCCGACCTGATCGGCACGCTCAACGTGCTGCTGAAGGACGAGGGCCTGCCGGTCCTGCCGCTTGCCGACGCCCGTCCATTTATCGGCCGCGGCGCGCGGTGGATGATCGAGCGCGGCTTCGAGGCGGCGGGCGAGCACCTGCATCCGACGCGCTCGCAGGCGCTGTTTGAGCGCTTCATCCTCCACTACCGCGAGCGGATCGCCGACGAGAGCCGGCCCTTCCCCGGCTGCGAGGCGGCGCTCGACACCCTCGCCGCCGCGGGCGCCCGGCTTTGCGTCTGCACCAACAAGCGCACCGACCTCTCGATCGCCCTCCTGGAGCGCCTGGACCTCGCGCGCCGCTTCGACGCCATCGTCGGGGCCGACATGGCCCCCGCGATCAAGCCCGACCCGCGCCACCTTCAGGTCGCCGTGGACGCCGTGGGCGGCGATCTCGGGCGCACCATCATGGTCGGCGACGCCGCGACCGACGCCGGCGCGGCCCGGGGCGCCGGGGCCGGCCTGATCCTGGTCAGCTTCGGCTACACCGAGATCCCCGTGGCCGACCTCGACCCTGACGAACTCATCCACAGTTTTGACGACCTGCCGAGTGCGTGCCTGCGGCTCCTGACCGCTTGCGGCCCGCGATCCGGTCGGCTATAGCCCCCGCCTTCCCGCGCCGCGAGGCGTGGCCGGCGGATGCGTAGCTCAGCGGGAGAGCACCTCGTTCACACCGAGGGGGTCACAGGTTCAATCCCTGTCGCATCCACCATTTTCTCCCAGAAAATTCAGCGATTTACCACTTCGACTCCCACTCAGGCGGATTGTGCGGTCGTTTAGGGGGGCAATAGGGGGGCAGAGAAGCTGCCGTTGGGAGCCCCCTGCGAATCGGCTGTGACGGCTGGAGGGTGTTCGCCTCCTACCCGCATTGCATCGCGAGCGCAGACAAGGACATCGAAACCACCCCGACGACGACGCTCTCGCCGATCGTAGACCCGGCAGGACTCAAATTTCCCTCGGTGATTGCTCTATTGGAACGCCACGTACCAACACTGCTACCAACGCGTCCCGCTGCGCCATGATTCAGAGCTCCGCTTGAACCGCACGGGACGAGGATTCTC
>NZ_QFYS01000013.1 GCF_003254525.1 Phenylobacterium kunshanense | reverse complement strand
CCGCGCAGCCGTAAGGCTCTGGGGGACACGGCCCCTCCACCGACAGCCCGCCTGGCGCGGCTACGCCAGGCGGGCGTCCCGGAAGACGTCGCCACTGTAGCAGCCAGCCAACAAACAAGGGGGACCGCGCGCCGCAGAGCGCGGGGTGGAGGGGGCGAGCCCCGCCCACAGAGGATCGACGACCCGCTCAGCGTCGGAGGTGCGACGACCTCGCCTCCCCGGCGCCGACGCTCGCCCCCTCCACCAGCCGCTCTTCGCTACGCTCGGCGACCGGTCCCCCTCCCCCGCTCCGCAGGGGAGGTGAAACGCCACCCCGCGACGGCGCAGGTCCGCCAGGACGCACCCCACCCTGAAGCCCACGGCCAACCCCGGCCGGCCTCTGGAGCTTGGTCAAGGATCCAGCGCGACCGCGCGACCGCCCCGCGGCGGCGCGCCCGCGCCGTCCTTGAGGAAGCGGAAGAGGCTGGCACGCTGCGGTGGGGGCGGAGGCGAGCTCTCCTATCGGCAGCGCTGTAGGATTGAGGCTAGGTATCCCCTTAGCTTGCGGCCACCAGGAGAAGGGGCGTGACCGAGAACGGCGCGACATCCAGACGTCAGCGTGGGCTCCGACTCATCGGGCGGGCGGTCGTCATCCTGCTCTTGATATCCAGCATGGTCCCGAACGTGTTCCTGCTGATGTTCTCGACGGCACCGGGTGGTGCGCCATTGGGGTGGATGGTCGGCGCGCATCCTCTTGTGGCGCTGTATGCGCTGATGCTGCTCGTCTGGCGACGCGGCGAGCCGTGGACGTGGCGACTGGTCTTTGGACTCGGGTTGCTGCCCTGGATGGCGTTCGCGGCGCTGATGCTGCTTTGAACATGCGCGGATGGCTAAACGATGAGATTTCGACCGCATCGCGCCACCAGCAGACACGCGCCCCCCCCACCCCACCATTGACTCCCCCCGCCCCCGCCGCCACAACCGCTCCAACTCTCGCGGGAGAGGCCGGGGCTTCGCCTCCGGCGCCGAAGGCGCAACCGCCCCGGAAACGCTCAGGCAAAAGGACCGCGACGGGCTGATGAACGCTGGAAAGTTCCTCCTGCGCCTTTGGGCGTAGCGGGACGCCGAAGGAGCAGAGGGCCCGCCGGACCATCGGCGAGACCCGAAATCTCTCAGGCTCAGAGGACAGCGGGGGCGCGCGAGGCGAGGGTCTGTCCCGATCGGGAGGGACCTTGCTGCGCGCCGGATCGTCAGCCGGAGTCCCACGTGTCCGACAACGCCCAAGACCTGAAGACCACCCCGCTCACCGAGGCGCACATCGCCCTCGGCGCCCGCATGGCGCCATTCGCCGGGCACCATATGCCGATCCAGTACGCCGACGGCGTGCTGAAGGAGCACCTGTGGACCCGCGAGCACGCCGGCCTGTTCGACGTCTCCCACATGGGCCAGGCCCGCCTTCGCGGGGTCTCGCCGCTGTCGGCCTTCGAGGAGGTGGTCCCCGGCGACTTCATCGGCCTGAAGCCCGGCAAGCAGAAATATTCCGTGCTGCTGAACCACAAGGGCGGGATCGTCGACGACCTGATGGCCGGCCGCCCGACCGCCCCCGACGGCCAGGTCACCGACGGCCTGTTCGTGGTGGTCAACGGGGCCTGCAAGGACAATGACTTCAAGGTCATCGACGACGAGCTGGCCGGCCAGGTGACGATCGAGCGCCTGGAGGACCGGGCGCTGATGGCCATCCAGGGCCCGGAGGCCGCCGCGGTGGTCCAGGCTCACGTGCCCGCCGCCGCCGAAATGGTGTTCATGGACATCCGGTCGATGCCCGGCTTCGGGACCGACCTCATCATCTCCCGCTCGGGCTACACCGGCGAGGACGGCTACGAGATCTCGGTCCCGGCGTCCGAGGCGGTGCGGGTCTGGAACCTCCTGCTGTCCGACCCGCGGGTGAAGCCGATCGGCCTCGGCGCCCGCGATTCCCTGCGCCTGGAGGCCGGCCTGCCGCTCTACGGCCACGACCTGGACGAGACGGTGAGCCCGGTCGAGGCGGGCCTGACCTTTGCGATCAACAAGAACCGCCGCGAGCAGCGCGACTTCCCGGGCGCGGCCCGGATCGTGAAGGAGCTGGCGGAAGGGACCACCCGCACTAAGGTCTGCCTGAAGGTGCTGGAAGGCGCCCCGGCGCGCGAAGGCGCCGAAGTCGCCGACGGCGAAGGCAATGTGATCGGTGTGGTCACCTCCGGCGGCTATTCGCCTTGCCTGAAGGCGGGCATCGCGCTCGCCTTCGTCCCGCCCGCCTTCAAGGCCGTGGGCACGCAGCTCAAGGTCATCGTCCGCGGCAAGCCCCAGGCCGCCGAAGTCGTGTCCAGCCCCTTCGTCCCCCACCGCTACGCGCGCAAGGCCTAGGACCATGCTCATCTCGGGCGCGCAGCGCCGACAGATCGGACCACGGACCATCGCGGACCAGCACGGACAGCGCCGCGTCGTCCGTGATGGTCCGCGATGGTCCGTGGTTCAGAACGACAGCGCCTCCGGCGCCCACACCCGCTTCTAGGAGATACCTAATGCGCTTCACCAAGGATCACGAGTGGGTCGTCCTCGAGGGCGACGTGGCCACCATCGGCATCACCGCCCACGCCGCCGAACAGCTCGGCGACGTCGTGTTCGTCGAGACGCCGGAAGCCGGCAAGGCCGTGAAAGCCGGCGACGCCTTCGCGGTGGTCGAGAGCGTCAAGGCCGCGTCCGACGTCTACGCCCCGATCTCGGGCGAGGTGATCGAGGGCAACACGGCCCTGGGCGACGCGCCCGAGACCGTCAACGCCGAGCCCGAGGCCGGCGGCTGGTTCGCGAAGATCAAGGTCGCCGATCCGTCCGAGTACGAAAAGCTCATGGACCGCGACGCCTACGAAGCCTTCCTGGCGACCCAGTAACACCCGCTCGTCCCCGCGCAGGCGGGGACCCAAGCTGAATCGCCGCCTGGATTCCCGCCTTCGCGGGAACGAGCGGAGAGAAGAGACCGCCATGCGATACCTGCCCCTCACTCCCGACGACCGCGCCGAGATGCTCGGCGTCATCGGCGCGCCCGACGTGGACGCCCTGTTCGCCGACGTGCCGGCCGCCGCCCGCCTGCCGGGGCCGGTGGACCTGCCGCACCATGCCGGCGAGCTGGAGGTGGAGCGCGAGCTTTCGGCCCTGGCGGCCATGAACCGCACCGCCGGCTCGGGGCCGTTCTTCTGCGGCGCGGGCGCCTATCGCCACCACGTGCCGGCGACGGTGGACCACATCATCCAGCGGTCGGAGTTCCTGACCAGCTACACGCCCTACCAGCCCGAGATCGCCCAGGGCACGCTGCAGGTGCTGTTCGAATTCCAGACCCAGGTGGCGGCCCTGACCGGCCTCGACGTGGCCAACGCCTCGATGTACGACGGCTCCACCGCCTGCGCCGAGGCCGTGATGATGGCCCAGCGCGTCACGCGCCGCGAGAAGGCGATCCTGTCCGGCGGCCTGCACCCGCACTACGCGGCGACCACCCAGACCATCGCCCACGCCGAGGGGATGCAGATCGTCCGCCAGAAGGCGGCGATCGACGCCGAGGCCGCGGTCATCGACGCCATCGACGAGCACACCGCCTGCGTCGTCGTCCAGACGCCCAACGTCTTCGGCGTGGTCACCGACGTCGCGAAGATCGCCGAGGCGGCCCACGCCAAGGGCGCCCTGCTGATCGTCGTCACGACCGAGGCCGTCTCGTTCGGCCTCCTGAAGTCGCCCGGCGAAATGGGCGCCGACATCGCCGTGGCCGAGGGCCAGTCGATCGGCAACGCCCTGAACTTCGGCGGCCCCTACGTCGGCCTCTTCGCGGTGCGCGAGAAGCTGGTGCGCAGCATGCCCGGCCGCCTCTGCGGCGAGACCGTCGACGCCGACGGCCGGCGCGGCTACGTGCTCACGCTGTCGACCCGCGAGCAGCACATCCGCCGCGAGAAGGCGACCTCCAACATCTGCACCAACTCGGGCCTCTGCGCCCTGGCCTTCTCGATCCACATGTCGCTGCTGGGCGGCGTGGGTCTGCGGCGGCTGGCCGAGGTGAACCACGCCCGGGCGCGCGAGCTGAAGGCGACGGTGGAGGCCGCTGGGCTGGAGGTGCTGACGCCCCGGTTCTTCAATGAGATCGCGGTGCGGACCAAGGGCCCCGCCGCGGCCCTGGTCGAGGCCCTGCTGGCCCGCGGCGTCGTCGCCGGCGTGCCGTTCTCGCGCCTCGATCCGGCGGCCGGCCTGGACGACGTCCTGCTGCTCGCCGCCACCGAGACCACCACCTCCCAAGACATCGCGGCCCTCGCCGCCGCCCTGAAGGCCGCCTGAGATGACCATGCAGAACGTGGGCCGTCCCACCCGTCCCGACGCCGAGACCTCCGCCCAGGGCTTCACCTCCCTCGCCGGCGGCCGCGGCCTCCTGCAGGACGAGCCGCTGATCTTCGAACTCGGCGGCTGGAGCAAGACCGGCGTCGACCTGCCGGCGGCGTCGGCCGACGCCTCGGATCTGGCCGGCCTGACGCGCGAGGCGGTCGCCCTGCCCGGCCTCTCCGAGCCCGAGGCCGTGCGCCACTACGTGCGCCTCAGCCAGAAGAACCACGCCATCGACCTGGCGCTCTATCCGCTCGGCTCGTGCACCATGAAGCACAACCCGCGGCTCAACGAGAAGGCCGCGCGCCTGGCCGGCTTCTCCGACATCCACCCGCTGCAGCCGGTCTCGACCGTTCAGGGCGCGCTCGCGCTGATGGACCGCCTGGCCCACTGGCTGAAGACGCTGACCGGGATGCCCGCCGTGGCGCTGTCGCCCAAGGCCGGCGCCCACGGCGAGCTCTGCGGCCTGCTCTGCATCAAGGCCGCCCACGAGGCCGCCGGCCAGGGCCACCGCCGGACCGTCCTCGTCCCCACCTCCGCCCACGGCACCAACCCGGCCACCGCCGCCTTCGTGGGCTACGCGGTGCAGGAGATCGCCCAGACCGAGGACGGCCGCGTCGACCTCGCCGACCTGGAGTCCAAGCTCGGCCCCGACGTCGCCGCCATCATGGTGACCAACCCCAACACCTGCGGCCTCTTCGAGCGCGATATTATTGAAATCGCTAAACTCACTCACGCCGCCGGCGCCTACTTCTACTGCGACGGGGCCAACTTCAACGCCATCGTCGGCCGCGTCCGCCCCGGCGACCTGGGCGTCGACGCCATGCACATCAACCTGCACAAGACCTTCTCCACCCCCCACGGCGGTGGCGGTCCCGGCGCGGGTCCCGTCGTGCTGTCCGAAGCCCTCGCCCCCTTCGCGCCCGCCCCGTGGGTGGTCTCCGGCTCCGACGGCCTTCGTCTAGCCGAGGAAGCCACCGGCCCCGCTGCCCAGGCCTTCGGCCGCATGTCCGCCTTCCACGGCCAGATGGGCATGTTCGTCCGCGCCTACGCCTACATGCTGAGCCACGGCGCGGATGGCCTGCGCCAGGTCGCGGAGGACGCGGTCCTCAACGCCAACTACGTCAAAGCTCGGCTGTGCGACGTCATGTCGCCGGCCTTCCCGGACGGGCCGTGCATGCACGAAGCGCTGTTCGACGACGCCTGGCTGGAGGGCACGGGGGTGAGCACGCTCGACTTCGCCAAGGCGATGATCGACGAGGGCTTCCACCCCATGACCATGTACTTCCCGCTCGTGGTCCACGGGGCGATGCTGATCGAGCCGACCGAGACGGAGTCCAAGGCCGAGTTGGACCGCTTCTGCGAGGCGCTCCGCGCCCTGGCGGTGGCCGCCAAGGGCAACGACAAGGACCGATTCAAGGGCGCTCCCCACCTGGCTCCGCTGCGGCGGCTCGATGAGACCTTGGCGGCCCGGAAGCCCAAGCTCGCGTGGAAGCCGGATCCCGCCGGCGGCGCCTGATGTGCAGGCCCGGTGAAGGTTCTGCGGCTTAACCGTGGCGCCGAGACATCGGACTGTGGCTTCGGCGCCATCAGGGCGTGAATAGCGCGCGTTAGGAAAATTTAACGGGCACGTCGTCTTTACGAGTCTCCGGTACGTACGCATATGAGAAGGGCGACGTCGGGGCCTCCCCACCTGACGCGCGCTCCCCAGGACTAACCCCGTGTCTTTTGCCATGCCCTCTTTGCGCGCCTATCGCGCCACGGACGACTTCGCGCGCGAAGTGGCCGGCCGCATCAAGCGGGCCGGGCTGGTGGTGCTTGGCTTCGCGATCATCGCGGGCGGGGTTCTGATCGCGCCTCTCCCCGGTCCAGGCGGCATTCCCGTGATCGTGGTGGGCCTGATGATCGTCCTCAAGAACTCGTTCAAGGCCCGGCGGCAGTTCGTGAAGCTGCAGCGCGCGCACCCGAAGGTGATTTCACCCCTGCGCCGCCTGCTGCGGCGCGACCCGGAGTTCATGGCGCTGTTCTATCAGCAGACGCTGCGGGTCGAGCGGGTGATGCTTCCCCGGCGGGCGCGGTTCGTGAAACCGCTCCGCCGACGCTTCCGTCGGCGCTGATCACCGCTCCGCACACGCACCTCCGCTGGCGCGTGCCTAGTTGAGCGCTGCCGTCTGGCTGCGCTCGGCCGTGGCGGCCTTTGGGTGCGAATCCCTGGCGGGTTAGGGCGTCCACGAACCCCACAACGGCGAAGATGGTCCGTGTTTGACACGCCTCCCCAGAAAGGGCGTCGCGGACGATGTCGTGCGTTGTGGGGTTCGTGGACAGGTCGCGGACCGCGTCGTTCCCCAACGCCACGGCCCGGCCACGGGCGGCGGTCTCAGGAGAGCTGAGACGCGCGCAGGCCCGATCTGGTCTGCCTATTGCAGCTTGGTCGCCATCTCGCTGATCGCCTTGTCGATCAGCGGGTCGGTCTTCACGCCGGCCAGGTTCTGGGCCAGCACGTTCTCGGTCGCGCGTGCTGCCAGGTCGATGGCGGCGGCGCGCACCTGCGCGGCCGCCTCGGCCTGCGCGGCTTCGATCTTGGCCTCGGCGATACGCGTGCGACGGGCGAGCTCGTCCTGGAGCTTGGCCTTGGCGTCCGCGGCCAGTTGCTGGGCCTGGATCTGGGCGGTCTCGATCATCGCCTTGGCCTGCGCCTCGGCGTCAGCCCGTTGCTTATTGATGTCGGCCAGCAGGGCTTCGGCGTCCGCACGGATGCGGGCGGCTTCGTCCAGGTCGACCTTGATCTTGGCGGCCTTGGAGTCGAGCGCGGCTCCCGCCATGTGGAGCGCGCCAGCCCGCCACAGAATGGCGATGAAGGCGATCAGACCAACGCCGACCCATAGCTCGGGGTTGGCGAGATCCCAAAACGCGGCGTGGAAGAAGGCGGGCATGGATTATCCCTGGCTCTTGACGGCGGCAGTGACCGCCTCGCGAGACGCCTTGGCGCCGGTGAGCTTTTGCAACATCGCTTCGGCGGCGTCGGTGGCCACTTCGGCGAGCTGCTGCATGGCCGCGTCACGAGCGGCGCGGATACGCCCCTCCGCCTCGGCCTGCTTCGCGCCGAGTTCGGCGTCGAGCTCGGCCTTGCGGGCGGCGGTCTCGGCGGCGGCCTTGGCGCTGGCTTCGGCGGCGGTCCGCTGGGCGGAGGCGCGCGCCTCGGCCAGGGCGCGCCGGGCGGCCTCGGCCTGATTGTCGGCTTCGGCCTGAACAGCGCGAGCGCTGCTCAGAGCTTCCTGGATGGTGGTCGTACGCTCGTCGAGCACGCGCCGCATACGCGGGGCGAAGACCTTCGAAATCAGGACATACAGGACCGCGAACAGGACGAGCAGGTAGGCGATCTGGCCCGCCCAATGCTCGGTCTGGAACTGCGGCAGACCCGCGCTGTGCTCGGCGGCCGTTGTGGCGGCGTGCTCGGTCGCGCCCGCCGTCCCTGGCGGGTGTTCGGCAACGACCGCGTGGGTCGCGCTTTCGGTCTCTACGGCCATTCTGGGAAGCTCCGGGATCGGCAGATTGCGCGGGGTCCCGATCGGAACCTCCGCGCCGTGGTCCTAGTGGATCAGCCGAACTTCAGCAGGATGCCCAGAACGAACGCCAGAATGCCGAGGGCTTCGGCCAGCGCCGCGCCGACGAACAGGTTGCCGATCTGGCTGGCGGCGGCCGAGGGGTTGCGCACGGCGGCCGACAGGAAGTTGCCGAAGATGTTGCCGACGCCGATGCCGGCGCCGATCATGCCCAGCGTCGCGAGACCGGCGCCGATTTGCTTAGCAGCTTCGATTTCCATGGGATTCTCGTCCTAAGAAGTGGTGGGTGTAGGAGTTGGCTTCAGTGACCGTGGCCGAGATTGACCACGTCGTTGAGGTAGATGCAGGTCAGCACGGCGAAGACGAACGCCTGCAGGAAGGCGACCAGGAACTCCAGCGCCGTCAGGCCCAGGACCATGCTGAGCGACAGCGCCGCGCCGGGGATGCCGAGGATGCCGAGACCACCGCCGGCGGCCATTGCGCCGAGGGTCACGACGAAGCCGGCGAACACCTTCAGGGCGACGTGGCCGCCGAGCATGTTGCCGAAGAGACGAAGGGCGAGGGTGACCGGGCGCAGCAGAAACGAGACGAACTCGATCACCACGATCACCGGCAACAGCACGATCGGCACGCCGGAGGGCACGAACAGCTTGAAGAAGCCAAGGCCATTCTTGGCGAAGCCCACGATCAGCACCACGAGGATGGTCATCAGGCCAAAGGTGGCCGTGATCGCGAGTTGCGAAGTGACGGTGAACGTCAGGAACAGGCCCAGGATGTTCATCGCGAGGATGAACGTGAACACCGTGAAGATGAACGGGAAATACTTGCGGCCCTCGTGGCCGATGATGGACTCGGCCAGATTGTCGATGAGGCCGAAGAGACTTTCTCCAGCGGCCTGCAGCCGGCCGGGAACGACCTGCATCTTCGAGGTCGCCAGCGACAGGAAGCCGACCAGGGCGACGAACGCAATCGTCATCGCCAGGTGCGAGTTCGTGAATGCGATCTCCGAGCGACCGAACACCGGGAGATTCACGGCGCCGAAGTCGACGAGCTTTTCGATCTGAAACTGGTGGATCGGGTCGTTCGCGGCCATCGGCCCTAAGACTCCTCGTCGTCGCCATCGAACGGAACCGAGGGAAGCGGTTCCGATCCTTGCTCTTGTCTCGCCATCGCCATCAGGCGGTTGGCCGTTCGCCGCGCCATCCAGATCGACAGGGCAAATCCGATAAGGACTCCCCCAATCAACCCCCACGGCGTGGTGTTGAATACCCGATCGACGATGAAGCCCGCCGCCAGCCCCACCAGCACCCCGCCGAGGAGCTCGGCGATGATGCGATAGGCCTTGCTGATGGCCTGCTCACCGGCGTGCGACGTCACCGGACGCTGGGTCCGGGCTCCCAGTGCCTCCGCCCGTTCGTCGAGACGCTTCAGCGCCTCTTCGCGCGCGTTGTCAGCAGGAGCCATGAACGTGCAATGCGAGTTACGGGAGAACGTGAGCCCCCCCGGCTTGATCGCGGCGGAACCTATAGGCGTGAGCCCGACGCGTCAAGGAGCCTTACGCTCGCACTAAAACTCTGTTTTAATTAAACATTATAGAGCACGCGACAGTCTGACCGGCCTGACCCGACGTCACTGCGCAGCCATAGCCTCGGCCTGCCGAAGATCGACGCTGACGAGTTGCGAC
Source organism: Phenylobacterium kunshanense (assembly GCF_003254525.1). Classification (GTDB taxonomy): domain Bacteria; phylum Pseudomonadota; class Alphaproteobacteria; order Caulobacterales; family Caulobacteraceae; genus Phenylobacterium; species Phenylobacterium kunshanense. The sequence goes on along the minus strand of NZ_QFYS01000013.1, from coordinate 61,909 downwards.
ACGCCGCGCTCGGCCATGGTCACCCCGAACAGGCGATCGGTGCGCGCCATCGTCACCGGATTGTGGGTGATCACGATGAAACGGGTCTCGGTGCGGCGGCACATCTCGTCGACCATGTTGCAGAAGCGGTCGACATTGGCGTCGTCGAGAGGCGCGTCCACTTCGTCCAGGACGCAGATGGGCGCCGGCTGGGCCAGGAAGACGGCGAAGATCAGCGCCGAGGCGGTCAGAGCCTGCTCGCCGCCGCTCATCAGGCTCATGGTGGCGAGGCGCTTGCCGGGCGGACAGGCGTAGATCTCCAGGCCCGCTTCCAGGGGATCGTCCGATTCGACCAGGCGCAGCTCGGCCTGCCCGCCCTGGAACAGCGCGGCGAACAGCGTCTTGAAGTGTTCGTTGATGACGCCGAACGCGGCCGTGAGGCGCTCGCGGCCTTCGTGGTTCAGCTCATCGATTCCCTGCCGGAGGCGCGCGATGGCCCCGGTCAGGTCCGCTCGCTCCACGTTCATGGTCTCAAGACGGGTCGCCAATTCCCCCGCCTCCTCCTCGGCGCGCAGGTTCACCGGCCCGATCTGCTCGCGCTGCCGCTCGAGGTTGAAGAGATGGGCTTCCATGCCCTCGGCGTCGGTGGGAATCGCCACCGCCTCGTCGGCCAGCTTGCGGGCCAGCTCGGCCGGCTCCATCCGGGCGGCTTCGCGAATGTTGGCCGACACCTCCTGCAGGCGCTGAGTGGCCGCCTCGGCATGGGCGGCGAGGCTTGCGCGCACCTCGCGCGCCTCGGATGCGGCGGCCTCGGCGGCGCGCAGCCCCCGGTCCGCCTCGGCCCGTTCATGCTCGGCGCCGGCCAAGGCGTCGGAGGTCTTGGCCCGGCGCGCTTCGGCGGCCGCGAGTTCGTCCAGCAGCGCGGCCTTGCGGCTCTCCAGCGTGGAAGGCGCGTTGCGGGCCGCGGTCAGCGCGGCGTGCGCCTTGGCGCGGGCGTCGTCGAGGTGACCGACGCGTCCCGCGGCCGCGGCGGCGCGGCGGGTCCAGTCGTCGTGTTCGCGCGTCAGTGATTCGAGGCGACGGGCCCGGCTGTCGCGTTCGCGAATCTCCATTTCATAGGCCGCGCGCGCCTGCGCTGCGGCCTCGCGGGCCGGACCAGCCGCCGCGCGTGCTACGGCGAGCCGCTCGGCCAGGCCGCTAGGCTCGGCGCCGCCGGCCGCCTCGGCCTGGACCGCCGCCAGCGCCGCTTCGTGTTCCGCGAACTCCGCCTCGAACCGCGCGATCAGGTCGTCCAGCGAAGCCGCCCGGGCTTCCTTCAGCGCCGCTTCGCGCTCGAACCGCTCCAGGGCGGACCGCGCCTGGGCGGCTTTCTGCTCCAGCACGGGCGGCTCACGGCGGGCGACGCGCAGGGCCTCGTCGGCCGCGCGGACGCGCGCCAGAGCGGCTGCCGCTGTGTCGCGCGCGGCCTTCACGCAGGGGTCAAGCGTCTCGATTTCGGTCTCGACCTCGGCGAGTCGCGTCTTCTGTTCCAGCCGCACCGCCGCGGGCTTCGGCGCTTCGGCGCGCGCGACGAAGCCGTCCCAGCGCCACAGGTCACCTTCCCGCGAGACCAGCCGCCCGCCAGGCGGCAACATCTTCTGCAGGCGATCACCGTCGGCGCGATCGACCAGCGCCACATATGCCAGGCGCGCGGCCAGCGCCGTCGGCGCTCTCACCAACGGCGCGAGCGGGGTCGCCCCTGGCGGCCAGGTGGGAGCGGAGGGATCCCGCCCACCCCAGTAGGCCGGCGCCGCCGGGTCGAGGGCGGCGTCCAGGTCGTCGCCCAGAGCCGCGGCGAGCGCCTGCTCATAGCCGCGGTCGGGCGCCACCGAATCGAGCGCGGGCGCAAACCCGCCCCGCTTGGCCTGGGCGACCAGGCCGGCCAGCGCCCGGGCTTCCGCGGTCAGGCGGCCAAGCTGCTCGTCCAGCTTCCGCGCCGCGTCCCGCGCCGCGACCTCGGTCTCGGTGGCCTGGGCCCGTTCCTCCTCAGCCGCATCCAGCGAGGCGCGCGAGGCGGCCAGGGCGGCCTCCGCCGACTCGAGCGTGGCCTTGGCCACCGCCGCCTGCGGGTTCAGCGCCGGGCCCAGCGCCTCGCGTTCCTGCCGCGCCTGGTCGAGGGCGCGACGCGTGCGGGACACCCGCGTCTGGGCTTCCTCGACCCTGGCCTGGGCCGCGCGCCGCTGGGCCTCCTGGGCAGCGAACTCCCCGGCCAGGCGCTCCACCTCGGCGTCCGCGTCGGCGCGGGCGGCCTCGGCTGCGCGAGCGGCGGCCTCCAGCTCCGGCCCCCGCTCGGGCGCGGCGGCGACCTGCGCCTGCAGCGCCTCCAGGTCCGCGGCCAGGCGCTTCAGCGCGACCTCGGCGTCCTCGGTGATGTGGGCCTCGCGGGCCCGGTCGGCGTCGATACGCTCCAGATCGCTGGTGAGGCGGGCGAGCTCCGCCGCATGCGCCTCCTCCTCCCGCTCCAGGCGGTCCTTGTCGATGGCGAGCTTGTGGAGGATGGCCGCCGCGATGGTCTCGGCCTCGCGCAGCGGCTTCAGCGCCGCTTCGGCCTCGGCTGCGCGGGTCGTCGCGCCGGCCGCCGCCCGGGCCGTCTCCTCCACCGCCCGCACCGCGGCGTGAGCTTCGGAGGTGATGCGCTCGGCCGCCGCCTTGGCTTCCGTCCACTTGGCCACCAGGACCGCGCCCTGCAGCGCCCTGATCTCGGCGGAGAGCTTCTTGTAGCGCTCGGCCTGCCGGGCCTCGCGCCGGAGCCGGCCCAGGCTGGCCTCCAGCTCGCGCGCCACGTCGTCGAGGCGGGTCAGGTTGGTCTCGGCCGCGCGCAGTCGCAGTTCGGCCTCATGCCGGCGCGAGTGCAGGCCGGACACGCCCGCCGCCTCTTCCAGGATCAGGCGGCGGTTCTGCGGCTTGGCGGCGATCAGCTCCGAGATCTGGCCCTGGCGCACCAGCGCCGGCGAACTCGCGCCCGTCGAGGCGTCGGCGAACAGGAGCTGGACGTCCTTGGCGCGCACCTCGCGCCCGTTGATCCGGTAGGTGGAGCCCGCGCCCCGGTCGATCCGGCGGACCACCTCGATCACCGGGTGATCGTTGAAAGCGGGCGGCGCGCGGCGCGCGGAGTTGTCGATCGTCAGCGAGACTTCGGCGTGATTCCGCGAGGGGCGGTTGGATGCGCCGGCGAAGATCACGTCGTCCATCCCGCCGGCGCGCATCGCCTTGGCGGAATTGGCGCCCATCACCCAGCGCAGGGCTTCCAGCAGGTTCGACTTCCCGCACCCGTTCGGCCCGACGATGCCCGTGAGTCCCGGCTCAATCCGAAACTCGGTCGGATCGACGAAGGACTTGAAGCCCGCGAGCCTGAGGCGCTGGAAGTGCACCGCGGTCAGCGCCTCCCGCTCTTGAGCGCCTTGCCGATGGCCGCATCCAGATCGGCCAGGGTCGGGACGTGGCGGTTGTCCAGCATCACCCCGTTGACGATGAACGTCGGCGTTCCCGTCACCTTGTCGGTCTGGGTCGCGTACTGCAGCCGCCCCTCCAGCGCGATCTGCGCCTTCTCGTCGGTGATGCAGGATTCGAACTGCGCCTCGGTCAGGCCGTTCTTCTTGGCGATCTCCACGAAGATCGGCTTGATCGAGCCGGCCTGCCAGCGGGACTGGCTGCGGAAGACATCCTCGACGACCTGGAAGTACTTCGTCCCGCCGTTGCAGCGCGCCATGAGCACGCCCGCCGCGGCCACCTGGGCCGGGGCCGTCAGCAGCTCGCGCACCGTGAAGTAGACGCGGCCCGTGTCGATGTACTTGGCCTTGAAGGCCGGAAAGACCTCGGCGTGGAATTCGGCGCAGTGCGGGCAGGTGAGCGAGAGGTACTCGACCACGTGCACCGGGGCCTTGGGGTTGCCCAGGTTCATGTCCCCTGGCGCGGCCTTCACGGCGGCCCCGGCGGGCGCAGCCGCCGCCACCGCCCCAGCGGCGACGGTCAGCAATGCGGCCCGGCGGGTGAGCGCGGACATGCTACTTCGAGGCCTCGGCCACGGCGGCGTCCAGCTCTTCCATGGTCATCTCGCCTTCCTTCACCTTCTTGCCGTTGAAGAAGAAGGTGGGCGTGGACGTGATGTTGCGCTCGCGCTGGGCCTTCTCCACCCGCTCGGCGAGGGCCTTGTTCGCGGCCTCATCCGAAACGCAGGCGTTGAACTGTTCCTCGGTCATGCCGGCCGACTGGGCGACCTTGAGCAGCGTGCCGCGGGCGTCGCCGGTGCGGAACATCTCTTCCTGGCTGTGGAAGAGAGCGTCGATCACGCTGAAGTACTTGTCCTTGCCGGCGCAGCGGGCCGTGAGGAAGCCCGCCACGGCCACGGCCTCGGGCGGGGTGATGAATTCGTGGAAGGTGTACTGGACCTTGCCGGTGTCGATGTACTTGGCCTTGAAGGCCGGGAAGACCTCCACCGCGAACTTGCCGCAATGGCTGCAGGTGGTGGAGGCGAACTCCTCCATCTTCACCGGCGCCTTCGGGTCGCCCATGGTCATGGCGTCGGCGGAGACGGACCCGCCGCCGCCCGCGTTGTTGCAGCCGGCCAGCGCCAGGGCCGCGCCAGCAGCGGCGGCGACCATCACGAGACGACGGGTGAGGTTGGACATCAGGACCTTCCGGAAGTTCTGAACGAAGGATTAAAGCGCGATTCCCGCGCGCCCCAAGCGGCCTGGCCTGCGGGGCCCCGCGCGGACTTGCCGATGGAACCGCGGCGGTTGTGTGTCAACCGCCGTTTCGGCGCCTCATCACACCGCGACCGAGCGCGATCAGGGCGTCTTTCAGCCGGCCTTCCGGCGCGGCGGCCAGGTCGGCGGCGAGCTTCGCCTCGACGGCCGCATCCAGTGGGGCCTGCCGACGGCGGGGGGCCGGCGCCGTCTCGGCGCGCTGCAGCGGGCCCTGCACGATCCGCAGCTTCTGCACCGCCTCCGGCCCCAGGAACAGGTTCACCCGCGCCAGGATCTCGTGCGCCTGGTGCTGGATGATCGCCGCCGCGGGGCCTGCGACCCGGATCTCGAGCGTCGACGGTCCGCCGTTGCGGCCCTTGATCAGCTTCACCGGCTCGGTCCGCTTGGCCACTTCGGGGCCGACGATCTCGCGCCAGCGGGCGGACAGCGCGCCCGCGCCCTGGCCGAAGCGCGCATCCAGCTCCTTCACCAGCCGCGACAGGCCGCGCCCGGCGGGCGGCGGTGGCCGATGCGGCGGCCTTGTGCGCTTGCGGGCGAGGATGCGGGCGGCTTCCTCGGCGCTGGGGAGCTGGCGGGGCATGCCCCTAGACTAGCGCGCCCATCCGCCCGAGCCACCATTGATTGAGCTGCCATATCGACGCTTCCAGCGGCGACAGGCGCCCCTGCCGCGTCATGGGCGCCGTGAGGCCGCGCCAGACGAGGTCGTTGGCGGCGATGTCTTCCTGGTGGATGTGGTCGGTGAACTGGGCCGAGGCCTCGACGATCTGCTCGTAGTCGGGGAGTTGGCGCGCGAAGCCCGGGACGCAGACGTGGATCTTCAGGACCAGGCGATCCGCCGCCTCCGGAAAGACCTGGTACCAGGCCATGCCGTTGCCGTGCAGGGCGAACATGAAGTGCGGGAAGGCCACCGCGGCGAACAGCGCGCCCGCCTGCCAGTCCTCCAGTCCCTGGACCATCCGCTCGCCATGGCCCGCCGCAGCGGGGTCGGCGGCAGGCATGTGCAGGATCGACCAGGGCTGGCCTTCGTTGTCCGGGACCTTGGAGTCGCGGGCGTGGAACACGGGCTCGAAGGTCTGCGCGTGGGGGCCGATGTGGTGGTAGGCCTCCATGAAGTTCTCGACCAGCACCTTCCAGTTCCAGCCGGACTCGTAGGTCAGCGTCCGCGCCACCACCATGTCGGCCATGTTGTACCGCTCGAAGTAGCTTCGGAGCCCCTCGGCCTGCGGGGCGAACGGTTCCGCCTCGGGGTCGAGATTGGCCAGGATGAAGCCTTCCCAGACCTCGGTCCGGACCTGCGGCAGGCGGCAACCTTCCGGCGCGAACCCGTCGGCGCCCTCCATCAGCGGCGCGGCGACGAGTTGGCCGGCCGTGTCGTAGGCCCAGGAATGGTAGGGGCACGTGAACAGCTTCCGCCGGCCCGAGCCCTCGGCGATCGCGGCCGCGCGGTGCAGGCAGACGTTCGACATCACCCGGAACGCCCCGTCCGCCCCGTGCACGACCAGCAGCGGCTGTCCCATCAGGTCGACGGTCAGGTAGTCGCCTGGCTCCGGAAGCTGGTCGACGCGGGCCAGGGGGGTCCAGGTCCGTCGGAAGACGCGCTCGACCTCCAGGCCATAGACATCGTCCCGCACATAGGCGGCCGGTGGCAGGGTCCAGGCCTGTTCGAGCGGACGCCTCGCGAGGGCGAGCTCGTCGGCGGACATGCCCGGAAGCACCGTGTCTGGCATCGTTGTTTCCTTCCCTTACGGCCAAGCTTGCCGAGTTTCCCTCGCGTCGAGCAAGGTTTCGCGACCGGGGCGCGGAATGATAGGCCACGCGCGTGACCGCCGACCTGCTCCGCGCCCAGCTCCTCGCCTGGTACGACGCGAACGCCCGCGACCTGCCCTGGCGGGTCGGGCCGCGCGACCACGCGGCCGGCGTCCGGGCCGAGCCCTACCGCGTCTGGCTGTCGGAGGTGATGCTGCAGCAGACCACCGTGCCGCACGCCACGCCCTACTTCCTGAAGTTCACCGCCCGCTGGCCGACGGTGTCGGATCTCGCGGCCGCGCCGGATGAGGAGGTCATGGCCGCCTGGGCCGGCCTCGGCTACTACGCCCGCGCCCGCAACCTCCTGGCCTGCGCCCGCGCCGTGGCGCGGGACCACGGCGGGGTCTTTCCCGACACGGAAGAGGGCCTGCGGAGCCTGCCCGGCCTCGGCCCCTACACCGCCGCCGCCGTGGGCGCGATCGCCTTCGACCGGCCCGCCAATGTCGTCGACGGCAATGTCGAGCGCGTGATGGCCCGCCTGTTCGCGGTGGAGACGCCCCTGCCCGAGGCCAAGCCGGAGCTCAAGCGACTGGCCGGCGCGCTCGTGCGCGAGGACCGTCCCGGCGACTGGGCTCAGGCGCTGATGGACCTCGGGGCCACCATCTGCCGGCCGAAGGCGCCGTTGTGCGACCGGTGTCCGATCGCGTCGAGCTGCGCCGGGCTGGCCGGGGGCGCGCCCGAAACCTATCCCCGCAAGACGGCCAAGGCCGAGCGGCCCCGCCGTCACGGCGTCGCCTATGTCCTGACCCGGGGCGCGGAGATCGCCCTGGTCCGCCGGCCGCCTAAGGGACTGCTCGGCGGGATGCTGGCCCTGCCGACCAGCGACTGGCGCGCCGAGCGGTGGACCGAGGCCGAGGCCATGGCCGCCGCGCCCGCGCCGGCGGACTGGCGGCCCGTCGGCGAGATCGAGCACGTCTTCACCCATTTCAGCCTGAGCCTCGGCCTGCTCAGGGCCGAGGGCGATGCGGAGGGCCTCATCTGGAGCCCGCGCCGCGACCTGGACGCCCTGCCCAGCGTGTTCCTCAAGGCCGCGCGGGCGGCCCTCTCGAACCTCATCTAGCGCGCGGGAACGCGACGCTCAGGATCAGGAAGGCGGTCAGCGACAGCGCCAGGGCCGTCGCCGGAATCGCCGGGACGCCCCACGCCGCCAGCGAGGCGCCGCCCGCCGCCGAACCCAGGGCCTGTCCCAAGGCGACAACCGAGCCGTTGAGCGCCAGGGCCACCGGCGCGCCCTCGGTGGCGTGGATCAGCCGCGACTGGATCACCGGGGTGATCGAGAACAACGCCGTCGCCGCCACGAAGATCGCCGAGGCGACGAGGATCTGGCTGGGCAGGCCGGGCGGCAGCGCCTCATGCGTGGCCGCGAAGTGCAGACTCATGGCCGTGGCCTGGATCACAAAGCCCAGCAGGATCCACGACTTGCCCGCATTGCGATCCGCCGCCCGGGCGCCCAGCCACAGGCCTGCGATCGAGCCCCAGCCGATCATCGCCTGGAACACCCCGACACCGGCCCCGGTCACCCCCGCGCCCACGCGCACGATGGGGGCGATGTAGAGGTTCAAAGTCATGTTGGCGGCGAAGACCAGGAAGGTGGTCAGGTACAGCGGCCAGATCGTGTTCACCGGCACGCTGCCGCCCTGGCGCTTCGGCGGCGCCGGCACGCTGGGCCGGAACAGCAGCACCGCGGTCAGGGCGATCCCGGACAGCAGCGCCGCGAACAGAAACGTGGCGCGCCAGCCGAACATTGATCCGACAACGCTGCCCATGGGGATGCCGACCACGAAGGCCAGGGTCATGCCGCCCGAGACGAGCGCAATGGCCGAGCCTCGGCGTTCCGGCGGAGCGAGCGAGGCGGCCGCCACGCTGGCCGCCGGACCCGACATGGCGCCTGCCAGTCCGGCGAGCCCGCGAAGAACCAGCAGGGCCTCGAAGTTCGGCGTCAGCGCGCAGGCGAGGTGCAGAGCAAGGCCCAGGACGAGGCCGCCCACGACCACCCATCGCCGATCCAGGCGTCCCAGCCGCCAGGCGACGACCGGCCCCAGCGCCGCCGAGGTCAGGACATAGGCCGTCTGAAGTTGCCCGGCCACGGCGGTGGAGACGCCGAGGTCGGCCGCCATCGTCTCCAGCAGGCCGGCGAAGATGAACGCCGCCGACCCGAAGGCGAAGGTGCAGAGGGTCAGGACATAGATGCGGGGATTCACGGTCGTCGCCCGCCCATGCTCGATCCCCCGAAAGCTTCGCCAGGGAGCAACTTCGCCGAAAAGGCGGTATGCGGTCCAGTCACTCCGAGCGGCTGGCGACGATGTTCTGGAGCTGCCAGCCGGCCGCCTCCACCAGGCGGTTGTAGAACTCCGGCTCATAGGCCTGTTCGGGATTTTCCCGGACCATGCGGTCGATCACGTGGGCGTCTTCGCCTACCAGGATCCGCCAGCGCTCGTGCCGGACGCCGTCCAGGATGATCCTCGCCGCTTCAGCCGCGGAGGTGGGCGCGTCCTCCAGGAAGCGGCGGGCCTGCTCGGCGACCATCGCCTGGATCGCCGCGTCGGGCACGCCCGCGGAGTCCATCCCCATATGTGCGATCCGGTCGCGGGCGCGCTCCAACTCTTCCACCGTCAGCGTGTCCTCGTCCACGCCGCGGATCACCTTGCGCGAGTTTGCGACGATGGCGGTTCCGATGTGGCCGGGCATCACCACCGAGCACTTCACGTGCGGCGCGTTGAGCCGAAGGTCGGTCACCAGGGCCTCGGTGAAGCCCCGCACCGCGAACTTCGCCGAAGCGTAGGCCGTATGGGAAACATGCGGACCGAGGCTGGCCCAGAGCCCGTTCACCGACGAGGTGTTGACGATGTGCGCCTCGTCCGCGGCGATCAGCATGGGCAGGAAGGTGCGCACGCCAAGATAGACCCCGCCCCAGCAGACGTTGAATGTCCGCTCCCACTCACCTCGGTCGTCATTGACCATCGATCCGCCGCCGCCGATCCCGGCGTTGTTGAACAGCAGGTTCAGGCGGTCGGTGTCGTGCGCCTTGGCCGCCTCGTCGCGGAACCGGACCAGCGCCGCCTCGTCCGAGACGTCGGCGATGTGCGCGGTGATCCTCGCGCCCTGAGGGATCCGGTCGGCTTCGCACAGGGCGATGGTCTCGGCCATGTTGCGATCCGAGACGTCGCACATGGCGACGCTGCAGCCCTCGGCGATGAGCTGGCGGGCAAGCTCGCGGCCCATGCCCGTGCCGCCGCCCGTCACCACCGCGAATTTTCCGGCAAAGTCCTTCATCGCGCGTCCTCCCCTTGTTTTGGAGAACGCTATCGCCCCTTCCGCCGCGTCACGCCACCGTGGGCGTCAGGCGGCCTGGATCGAGGGGGCCCGCAACGCGCCGAGCCCGACTTGTTCGATGTCGATAGGGCCAAGCCCGTGGCCCGGCGTCCACGCCATACGGGCGCCCAGGGCGGCCGCCGCCGGGCCCGCGTCCAGCTTGCGGAGCTGGAGCTTCGCCAGCACGGCGGTCGGAACCTTGACGTGCAGGACCGGCTGCATATCGGCTTCGGTCAGGCCGCCCGGGCGGCAGACGCGGGCCACCACCTCAGCCGCTTCCACCGAGACCACCTGGAGCAGTTCGACGGCCACCCGCAGCACGACGGAGCATGCGTTGGTGAGCTGAAGGTCCGCCCGCTCGGCCGGACTCATCCCCAACCAGGTCGCGCTGGTGGCGCCGGACAGGCAGGTCTCATCCGGCAGGGCGTCGAACTCCAGCAGGTCGACGCGCGCCACCAGGCGCTCAGGTGTCGGCTGATGAATGGTCAGGCCCTCGACGATATCCTTCAGGTTCATCGCCACACCCTGGACCTTGAGGGCGCCCGCGATGGCCTCGACCTGCAGCGCCCGAACGCCGGGCGCCAGGGCCAGCAGGCGGTTGTGGGTGTCGGCCTCGGCCTTCGCCCGGGCCCAGAGTTCGGCGTCGGCCTTGGCGGCCTCGATCACCTTCTCGGTCAGCTCCCGTCGCTTCTCGCGCTCGACGCCCAGGAGACTGTCCATCAGGGACGGCCGGTACTCCGACAGCTTCCGCCGCGCCGCGGCCGACATGGCGTCACGCGCGATCGCCGGAACCACCGGCCCCTCGGCCAGGATGCGGTCCCAGTCGACGCGCTTGGGCGTCACCTTGTGGATTTCGGTCAGGCGCGAATGGAGCCGCTGTTGCGCCTCGACGTCGGTGCGGGTGGCCCGGCGGCGGCTGGTCGCGCGGAGCTTGCGATCGCTGTCGCGGGCCAGCCGGCCGGTGGCGCGGTCCACGCGACTCATGGATGCGATGACCGTGGCGGGGGGACTGCCGGTCATATTTCCTCCTGGCTCGGCAGTTGGCTGCCGAGGCGGCTTTTTGCCGCTCCTCAAAATGGGTAACCAGGGTTTGTAACCGAAACCTTTACGCTGACATTTCAATGACAAAACCAGTCGCGGAACAATGATCTCAGGTGGTGTGGGCGGAAAATGCGCGCCTCCGCGCGCCTGTCGCACGCCAGATTCCGCGGGTGGGCGCAGGCCCGCGGCCATGCCGGCGACCTGCATCCTGGCGCTGATCGTCGCCGGCTGCGCTCCCCTTCAAATCCCCGCCCCGGCGCCGGTCACGCCGCCGGTCAGCTCCCACGTCCCGATAAGTCCGGAGTGCCGTGCGGAAGGCTGGACCGACGCCGCCGTGGCCAACGCCGCTTCGCTGCAGACTCTGGCCTGGAGCCCGTTCGGCCGCGCCGAGACCGGGTGGGAGATATATGCGCCGCTCATCCAGCAGCGGATCGGCACGACCTGTCCCCCGCACAGCGAAGGCTTCGCGGCGGCGCTGGCCACCTGGCAACGCGCCAACGACCTGGGCGGCGACGGGGTGCTGACCGAGCCGGTCTTCCTGACGCTCAAGGGCGAGCTACAGGGCCTGCGCGAGTTCGTCCGTTTCACCGCGCTCGGCCAATGCCCGGAAACGCCCGACCTGATCACCGCCGCGCGCCTCGAAGAGGGATATTCCGGCAAGCAGGTCTGGCTGCGCCCGAAGGCCCTCGCCGCCTACCGCCGGATGGTGGAGGCCGCTCGGGCCGAGACGCCGGAGATCGCCGTCGATCCGCGCAACCTGACCATCTTCTCCGGCTACCGCAGCCCGGCCGCCGACGCCGCCCGTTGCCAGGCCGACGGCAACTGCGACGGGATCGTCCGCGCGCGGTGTTCCGCCCACCGGACCGGACTCGCTATGGACATCTACGTCGGGCAGGCGCCCGGCTACGGACCTGACTCCAGCGCCGACCCGAACCGGCTGGTCATGACCCAAACGCCGACCTACCGCTGGCTGCTGGCCAACGCCGGGCGGTTCGGCTTCGTGAACTACCCCTTCGAGCCCTGGCACTGGGAGTGGACGGGCGAGCCGCCCTGATGGTCACCACGACCTGACGCTGCGGAGGAGTGGACGGCAGGGCCATACCGACTCTACGGTCCGCGCCATGCCCAGCGCGACCCTGAACGGCGTGACCATCGCCTATGACGACATCGCCCCCGCCGGCCCGGTCCAGCGGACCGTCCTGCTCCTGCACGGGTTCGCTTCGAACCGGAACGAGGGCTGGCGGCGGACCGGCTGGTACGGGGCCTTCGAGCGGCGCGGCATCCGGACCATCGCCCTGGACCAGCGCGGCCACGGCGAGAGCGTCAAGTCTCACGACCCCGCGGACTACACCCGGGCCAATCTGGCCGCCGACGCCGTCGCGCTGCTGGATAGCCTCGGCGTCGGCCGCTGCGAGGTGTTCGGCTATTCCATGGGCACGCGGACGGCCCTGCAGATGGCGCTGGATGCTCCGGACCGGATCGGCCACCTGATGCTCGGCGGGATCGGCGGCAAGCTGTTCGATCCGCCCCGGCCGGGCGCCGCCGACGCCATGAAGCAGGCCATGGCCACCGACGATCCGGAGACCATCGACCAGCCGTTCCTCAAGAGCTTCCGCCAGTTCGCCGACGAGCAGGGCGAGGACCGCCAGGCCCTGGCCGCCATGTCGGCCGCCCAGAATCCCGCCTGGGACCGCGACGCCCTGGCGCGACTGCCGATGCCCGTCCTTGTCGTCGCCGGCGCCCGCGACGAACTGGCGGGCGACCCGGACGAGCTGGCCCGCCTGTTTCCCCATGGCAAGGGCGTCAGCCTGCCCGGCTGCGACCACTTCTCGGCGATCCCGCACGCCTCGCTGAAGGCCACGGTGTTCGACTTCCTGGACGGCCTGCTCGACGACGACTTCCCGCCGTTCGAATAGCCTCAGCGGGCGAAGCTGTAGGCTCCGCCCTTCTCCAGCGCCGTCCTATAGGCCGGCCGGGCCTGGAAGCGCTCCAGCCACGCCTTCATGTTCGGATAGCCGTCCAGCTTGCCGAACGCGCCCATCACCTCGGCGACGAAGCTGAGGTTGATGTCGGCGCCCGTGAGTTCGCTCCCCAGCAGCCAGTCGCGGCCGGCGAGGCTGCGGTCCACGTAGCCCATGTGGTTGGCGATCTCGCTCTCGATACGCGGGTGCAGCGGCGCGCCGCCCTCACCCAGCCGACCCACGTACATGAACAGCATGAGCGGCAGCATCGCCGATCCCTCGGCGTAGTGGAGCCACTGGTTGTAGGTCTCGTAGGCGTCGCTGCCGATCGCCGGGGCCATCCGCCCGCCGCCGTGCCGGCGGATGATGTAGTCGATGATGGCGCCGCTCTCATGGACCGTCCGTCCGTCGTCCGTGATCACCGGCGACTTGCCCAGCGGGTGCACGGCGACCAGCTCCGGCGGCGCCAGACGGGTCGTCGCGTCCCGCGCGTAGCGCTTGATCTCGTAGGGAACGGCCAGTTCCTCTAGGAGCCAGAGGATGCGCTGCGAGCGGGAATCGTTGAGGTGGTGGACGATGAGCATGGCGACGCTTCCTCTTGTCTGGCTGGATATCAGCAAAGCCGTCTGACCTGACGCAACGCAAGTCTGCCATAAGGCCGACCATGACCCTGATCCTCCCCCAGCTCCCCGACCTCCTCGACCAGGCCGCCGACGCGGCCGCCGGCCTCGTCACCGCCATCGCAGGCGCCTTGGGCGGACGCGTTCGGCAGGATGGGCGCCTGGATCGGGCGGCGCTGGATGATGAGCAGCACGCGGCCCACGGACTGGCCTGGGCGGCCGCCTATGCGGAGACCCTGCGCCAGACGGCGGCCTGGGCGCGCGCGCTGGAGGCCGAGGGTCGGTTCGGCGAGGCCGAGGCCTTGCCGGCCCAGATACTCGCGCACGAGTACCTGTCGCAGCTCGCCGGCGGAATTCCGATGAACCAGGGCGAATTCTTCCGCCCCGCCGACGTCTTTGCGCCCGCCGAGCGTCTGGGCGCCGTGCTCGGTCGCCTCCGTCCCGGTGTGACCCAGGCGGTGAAGTGGCGGATCGTCGAGTTGCTCGACGAGGCGCGCGGCCGCCCGTCCCTTGAGGCCAGCGGTCTCGACGAGACGCTCGAAGCCATCCGCGACCAGTTCTGCGCCTTCACGGCTGAGAAGATCACGCCCCATGCCCACGGCTGGCACCTGCGCGACGAACTGATCCCGCTGGAGCTGCTGCAGGAACTGGGCGACCTCGGCGTCTTCGGCCTAACGGCCCCTGAGGAGTGGGGCGGATCGGGCCTGGGCAAGGTGGCCATGTGCGTGGTGTCCGAGGCCCTGTCGCGGGGCTGGATCGGGACCGGCTCGCTGGGCACGCGCTCGGAAATCGCCGGCGAACTGATCATGGCCCACGGCACGCCCGAGCAGAAGGCGCGGTTCCTACCGGGCATCACCTCGGGCGAGATCATCCCCACAGCCGTGTTCACCGAGCCCGAAGCCGGTTCCGACCTGGGCTCCCTCCGCACCCGCGCCAGCCGGGACGGCGAGGTCTGGACGGTGCACGGCGCCAAGACCTGGATCACCCACGCCGCCCGCGCCGACCTGATGACCCTTCTCGTCCGGACCGATCCCGAAAAGAAGGACCACCGCGGCCTCTCCATGTTCCTGGCCGAGAAGCCGCGCGGGACTGACGCCGCCCCCTTCCCGGCCAAGGGCATGACCGGAGGCGAGATCAAGGTGATCGGCTACCGCGGCATGAAGGAATACGAGATCGGCTTCGACGGCTTCGAGGTGCCCCACGCCAACCTGCTGGGCGGGGTGGAAGGCCAGGGTTTCGTGCAGCTCATGGCCACCTTCGAGAGCGCGCGGATCCAGACGGCCGCCCGCGCCATCGGCGTGGCGCAGAACGCCCTTGACCTGGCTCTCGACTATGCGCTGGCCCGCCGCCAGTTCGGCGAGCCGATCGCCCGTTTCCCGCGGGTCGCCAACAAGCTGGCGATGATGGCGGCCGAGATCCTGGGCGCCCGCCGGCTGGCGTGGTTCGCCGCCCGGACCAAGGACGAGGGCCGCCGCTGCGACCTGGAGGCCGGCATGGCCAAGCTCACCGCCGCGCGCATCGCCTGGGCCGCGGCCGACAATGCGGTGCAGATCCACGGGGGTACGGGCTTTGCGTTGGAGACCCCGGTCAGCCGGGTGCTGGCCGACGCGCGCATCCTCAACATCTTCGAGGGCGCGGGCGAGATCCAGGCGCAGGTGATCGCGAGACGGCTGCTGGAAGGCGCGAACTGAGCGTCGGCCGTCGTCCGTCTCAGCCGCGGGGCGCGAACCCCTCGGCGACCAGGCCGATCTGGCGATCCATTGCGTCGATCATCGCCTGAGTGCCGGCCTCGCGCGTGATCACCAGCCGATAGGTCCAGGCGTAGGCGGCCATCAGCAGGTCGACGATCTCCTGCAGATCGCAGTCGGCGCGCACCTCGCCCTGCTCGATCCCCTTCTGAAGGGTCTCGCGGATGATCTCCTGGAGCCGGGGCGTGTGGCCGTACGGCTTGGCGCCGGGCGGCAAGGTCCAGTCGTAGGCGGCCGCGATGTGCGACAGGAACAGCCGCACGTGCCGAGCCTCGAACTCGAAGTGGATGGCGAACATGGTGCGCAGGCGGTCCGCCGTCGACCCGCGCAGATGCGGCATGACCCGGTCGAGCTCCGCGTAGAGCGGGTCGAGCCGGGCCTGCATGACTTCGGAGAGGATCTCGCCCTTGGAGGCGAAGGTGGTGAAAACGCTTCCCACGGCGACGCCGGCATGGCGCGCGATCTCGCGGATCGTCGTGCCCTGGTAGCCGTGGGTGTCGAACAGCTCCCGGGCCGCGTTGAGCACCCGCAGCCGGGTCGCTTCCTTCTGCGACTGGCGCGAGGCCGGCGGCCGGGAGGCCGTGTCGACGTCTGCGTTCATGCCCCCCGCGAGCCTCAGCCCCGCCGGGCGCCGGCGAGCAGAATGCGGATCTGGTCGCGGGCGCGGGCCTGCAGGGCGTCCAGGCTCCAGCCGTCGAAGATCGCCTGCGGGAAGTTGGACAGATAGGTGTCGAACAGCATCCGGCTGCGCAGCTTCACCTCGGCCTCCTGCGACAGTTCGCCGCGCGTGACGGCGTCCGACAGCAGCTCGGTGAACAGGTCTTCGAGCGCCAGCGAGGCCGGCAGGCCGCGCAGCGACGGGCCGCCATCCTTGTCCCACGAGACGCTGAATGCGGCGCGGGCAAGCTGGAGACGCGACTTGTAGAAGGTATAGCCGGCCATGAAGACCTTCAGCAGGGCGTCCTCGACGCCCCGGCCACGAACCGCGGCGTCACGCATGGCGGCGTTCAGGGCCTCCATGTCGTCGACCATGATCTCGCGGAACAGGTCGGACTTGTCGGTGAAATTGGCGAAGACCGCGCCGGTGGACATGCCGGCCGCGGCGGCGATGTCGCGGATGGTGGCGCCTTCGTAGCCTTGCTCGCTGAAGAGGCGGCGGGCGGCCGCAAGAACCTTCAGACGGGTCTGTTGCTTGGCGAGAGCGCGGCGGGTGGGAGCGCGCGCCGGCGTGTCGGCCGCGACCTGATTGGGGGAGATGTGCTTCATTCTTCTCTTGGGCGCCGCCGGAGGGGGAGTCCGGCGAGCATGCTTGGGGGGGGGGGGAGGAACCGGAGAAGCCGAGGCTTTATCACCGGCAATGAACGCGTTCAACTAACTAGTTACACGGGATAACTAACGAGGAGTAACTCATCGCCTGCGACCGGACGCCGAGGCGACCAGGGCTTGCATAATCCCTTATGACGTCAGGTCAACGCCGGCGGACCGAATCCGCCGCGACAAAGCAGCCGATGCTCGTTGAACATGATCGTGAAGCATCAAGTCAAGTTTAAAATATACCCGCGCTTTCCGATAGTCTCGGGCAACGTGGAGGCCTAATCTGCCGTCATGGATTTGTTCGACTACGCGATCTATGCCGCGCTCGCGGCGGTCGCCACGGTGCTGGCGCTTGGGATCTACGCCCTGTTCCGGGGCGGGGATTTCGGGCGCTCGTACTCCAACAAGCTGATGCGCCTGCGCGTACTCACCCAGGCCATCGCCATCGTGGTGCTCGTCGCCGCGGTATGGTGGCGCGGGCAGCACTGACCGCATGGTCACCTTGAACCGCATCTACACCCGCACGGGTGACGCCGGGCAGACCCGTCTGGCCACAGGTCAGCCGGTCAGCAAGACCGACCTGCGCGTCGAGGCCTATGGCGCGGTGGACGAAACCAACGCCTGCGTCGGTTTGGCGCGCATCCATATGGCGGCGGACCCTGAGCTCGACACCATGCTCGGCCGGATCCAGAACGAGCTGTTCGACCTGGGCGCCGATCTCGCAACCCCGCCGAAGCCGGATGAAACCGAAGGCGCCGCCCTGCGCATCCTCGACAGCCAGACCGCGCGGATCGAGGCCGAGATCGACGCGCTGAACGAGGGCCTGCCCGACCTCACGTCGTTCATCCTCCCGGGCGGGACGCCGGCCGCGGCGGCCCTGCATCTCGCGCGGACCGTCTGCCGGCGGGCGGAGCGGGATGCGGTACGGCTGGTCGAGGCGGGCGAAGCGGTCAGCGAGCCCGCCCTGCGCTACCTCAATCGCCTGTCCGACTTCCTCTTCGTGGCGTCACGCCGGGCCAACGGCCAGGGCCGGGACGAGGTGCTCTGGAAGCCCGCCGCGACCCGCTAGGGCCTGGCGACCGGCGGCGCGGCCGCCGGAGCCGGAGCCGTGGGGCGACCGAGCGCCTTCTTCGCTTCCTCGAGTCCCTTCTTGTCGGTGATCACGCGCCCGGTGATGTCCGAGATAAGGATCGGCGTGGCGCACACGCGCTCGGCCGGGTCCCACCACTTCTTCGCCTCGCCGCACTTCTTGGCGGGCATCGCCCAGCCGACCTGCCACACCACGACTCCGACGACGGCGACGGCGAAGACGGCGATGAAGATGAGCTTGAGGCGCTCGATGTTCGCGTTCATGGGCGGCCTTTTACGCAAGGACAGCGGCCATCGCCAGCGGTGTGCGCTGCGGCATCGCGCGGGCGTGCGCGCTTGCAAACCGCCGCCAAACCGCTATTGCCAGCCGGCATTTTTCTTTCCGCAGCAATTTGAGGCGCTAGCAACCCATGAAGGTGTTGGTCCCGGTGAAGCGGGTGATCGATTACAACGTCAAGGCCCGCGTTAAGGCCGATCAGACGGGTGTCGACCTCGCCAACGTCAAGATGTCGATGAATCCCTTCTGCGAGATCGCGGTCGAAGAGGCCGTCCGCCTGAAGGAGAAGGGCGCCGCGACCGAGGTCGTCGCCGTGTCCGTCGGCCCGACCCAGGCGCAGGAAACCCTGCGGACCGCGCTCGCCATGGGCGCCGACCGCGCCATCCTGATCCAGACCGACCAGGACCTCGAGCCGCTGGCCGTCGCCAAGGTGCTGAAGGCCGTCATCGCCGAGGAAGGCCCCCAAGTGGTGCTGATGGGCAAGCAGGCCATCGACGGCGACAACAACGCCACCGGCCAGATGCTGGCGGCCCTGCTCGACTGGCCGCAGGCGGCGTTCGCCTCGGAAGTCGTGATCGAGGGCGGCAAGGCCAAGGTGACCCGCGAGGTCGACGGCGGCCTGCAGACGCTCAACGTGGACCTGCCGGCGGTGGTGACCGCCGACCTGCGCCTCAACGAGCCGCGCTACGCCTCGCTGCCGAACATCATGAAGGCCAAGAAGAAGCCGCTGGACGTGAAGGAGCTGGGTTCGCTCGGCGTCGACACCGCCCCGCGCCTGAAGGTCGTGAAGGTCACCGAGCCGCCGAAGCGCTCGGCCGGCATCAAGGTGGAAACCGCCGCCGACCTCGTCTCCAACCTCAAGACCGCGGGGGTCCTCTAACATGGCCGTTCTCGTCATCGCGGACCACGACAACGCGTCGCTGAAGGACAACACCCACAAGGTGGTGTCGGCCGCCCAGGCCATCGGCGGCGACATCGACATCCTGGTCGCCGGCACGAACACCGCGGCGATCGCGGCTGAGGCCGCCAAGATCGGCGGCGTGCGCAAGGTGCTGACCGCCGAGAGCGACGCTCTGGGCCAGGGCCTGGCCGAGGCCGTCACCGACCTCGTCGTCGGCCTGGCCGGCGGCTACGACGCGATCCTCACGCCCGCCACCACCGCCGGCAAGAACTTCAGCCCGCGCGTCGCCGCGAAGCTGGACGTGTCGCAGATCTCGGATGTCATCGAAGTCGTGTCGGCCGACACCTTCGTGCGCCCGATCTACGCCGGCAACGCGCTGGAAACCGTCCAGTCGTCGGAGCCGAAGAAGGTCCTGACCGTCCGCCCGACCGCCTTCAAGGCGGCCGCGGAAGGCGGCTCGGCCTCGGTCGAGAGCGTGTCCGCTCCCGCCGCCCCGGCCAAGACCCAGTTCGTCGACCAGAAGATCGTCAAGTCGGCCCGCCCGGACCTGGGCGCCGCCAAGATCGTCGTCTCGGGCGGTCGTGCGATGGGCTCTGCCGAGGAGTTCCAGGCGGTCATCGAACCTCTCGCCGACAAGCTCGGCGCGGCGGTCGGCGCTTCGCGCGCCGCGGTGGACGCCGGCTACGCCCCGAACGACTACCAGGTCGGCCAGACCGGCAAGGTCGTGGCGCCGGAGCTCTACATCGCCATCGGCATCTCGGGCGCGATCCAGCACCTGGCCGGCATGAAGGACTCCAAGGTGATCGTCGCGATCAACAAGGATCCGGACGCGCCGATCTTCCAGGTCGCCGACTTCGGCCTGGTGGCCGACTACAAGGCCGCGGTGCCGGAACTGATGAGCGCGCTGGGCTGAGACCCTCGCTTCATCTGCAAGCAGATCGGGGCGGCTCGGCGACGAGCCGCCCCTTTCTTTTGCGCCTGCCATGAAAAAGCGGGCGGCTCCGCCCGGAGCCGCCCGCCGCGATCCGCCGCATTGTGGGGTCTGCGGGGATCAGTTCGCTTTCGCGGTCTCGATCGGAGCCTGGGCGACCGCGACGACAACCTCTGCGCCGATCAGGATGTTTGGCGGCGTGGCCACCTTCAGCCGCCGGAGCGCCTGCGTCGCCTTCTGGTCGGTCTCCAGCGAGCCCGAGGAGGTGACGACCCGCGCGCCGGTCAGCCGGCCATCCGAGTTCACCCGCGCCTTCACGCGCAGTCCTCGACCGGCGTCGACGCCCGCCGCGGCCAGCTCGGCCGTGGCGACCTCGCCGGCCTGCGCCAGGTAGTGGGTGACTTCGCGGGGGGTCGCGTGAGCTGCGCCGCCCAGTCCGAGGGCGACAGCGGCGGACAGAATGAGGGGAAGGGATTTCATTGCCTATATCCTTGTTTTCACACACCATTCAGCAGCGCCGCCGATGGGTGGGATGTAGGACCGCAAGGCCTCCGTCGCGAACGATAGATTTTGCCAGGGGTTGTCAGGCGCGCTAACAACCTGCGCCATGGCCCGCCTGCCGCCGTTCTTCGCCCTGCGCGCCCTCGAGGCCGCCGCCCGCCACCAGAGCTACAGCCGGGCGGCCGAGGAGCTGTCGGTGACCCACGGCGCCGTCAGCCAGCAGATCCGGCGGCTCGAGGCCGAGTTGGGCGCGCGGCTGTTCGAACGGCGCGGCAATGCGATGATCCCGACGCCCGACGCCCACCGCCTCGCGGGCGAGGTGGGGCGCAGTCTCGACGTCCTGAGGAACGCGGTGGCCGAATTCCACGCCGCCGCCGAACGCGACCCTCTGGTGGTCAGCATCGACCCACAGTTCGCCAGCCGCTGGCTGACGCCCCGCCTTCAACGGCTCCTCGTCGATCCGGCCGGCGCGAACCTGGAGCTGAAGGTCGAGGACCGCCGGGCCAATTTCGTCACCGACGGGGTGGACGTCGGCATTCGCTACGGCGCCGGGGTGTGGGACGACGTCGAGACCGCCCGCCTCTTCCGCGAGACGCTGTTCCCGGTCTGCAGTCCGGCCCTGGCCGGCCTGCCCGAGCTCTGCTGCCCCCAGGACCTGCTGAAGGCGCCGCTGCTGCATCACGGCCACCGGCCATGGCGCCTGTGGTTCAACGCCTTCGATCTCGAGCCCCCGCCCCAGAAGGGGCTGGTGTTCGAGGATTCCGTCATGCTGCTCGAGGCGGCGGCGCAGGGCATCGGCGTCGCACTGGGACGCAGCGGACTTGTGGAGCAGGACCTGCGCAGCGGTCGCCTCGTGCGGCCGTTCGAGGGTGGGGTCGCATCCGAGCTGGGCTACTGGGTCGTGTGGCGCGCGGACAGCCGCAAGGCGCGCCGGATCGCCGAACTTCGCGACTGGCTTGTTGCGGAAGCCGCCCTCTACTCAGCCGAGCAGGCCACCCCCTAGGCTGAGCTGTTGCGCCGCAGCAAAGCCCTTGCGGCGCCGCGCCATACACGTGTTAGAAAGCTGCCACGAATTTGAGCGGAAGCCGCTCGGGTGTTTCGAGGCCTGGTCCGAATGGTTGACATCAAGACGGTGGGCGTGATCGGCGCCGGCCAAATGGGTTCGGGCATCGCCCATGTCTGCGCCCTGGGCGGATACGACGTCCTGCTGCACGACGTCAGCCCTGACCGGATCGACCAGGGCATCGCCCAGATCGAGAAGAACATGGTCCGGCAGGTGTCCCGCGGGATCATCTCGGACGAGGCGATGCGGGCCGCCGTCGGCCGGATCAAGGCGGCTCCGGAGCTGCAGACGATCGGGACGACCGACCTCGCCATCGAGGCCGCCACCGAGAACGAAGAGACCAAGAAGGCGATCTTCAAGGCGCTCGGTCCCCACCTGAAGGCCAACACGCTGCTGGCCTCGAACACCTCGTCGATTTCCATCACCCGCCTGGCCTCGGGCACCGACCGCCCGGGCAAGTTCATCGGCCTCCACTTCATGAATCCCGCGCCGGTGATGAAGCTGGTGGAGATCATCCGCGGCATCGCCACCGACGCCGACACCTACGAGACCGCGGTCAATTTCGCCCAGTCGCTGGGCAAGACCACGTCCAACGCCGAGGATTTCCCGGCCTTCATCGTCAACCGCGTGCTGGTGCCGATGATCAACGAGGCGATCTACACGCTGTACGAAGGCGTGGGCACCGTCGACGCCATCGACACCGCGCTGCGGCTCGGCGCCAACCATCCGATGGGGCCGCTCGAACTGGGCGATTTCATTGGGCTCGACACGGTCCTGTCGATCATGAACGTGCTCTACGAAGGGCTCGCGGACTCCAAATACCGGCCCTGCCCGCTGCTGGTGAAGTACGTCGAGGCCGGCTGGCTCGGCCGCAAGACCGGCCGGGGCTTCTACGACTACCGCGGCGACAAGCCCGTTCCGACGCGCTAGGCGCAAACCCGGTCAAGACAGGTCCGATGCGCGGGGTGATCATGCCCCGATGAACGACGTCGGCGCCCCACCCTCCCCAAGTGTTGATCCGCTGGAGCGCGCTCGGCTGCGCATGACGGGCGACCTTGGCCGGGCGCTCTCGCTGGCCGATTGCGCGGCGGCGGCCGGGCTCTCCCCGTATCATTTCTCGCGCCAGTTCGCGGCCCGGTACGGCACATCCCCGATCGCCTACGCGCGCTCGCTCAGGCTGCACGCTGCGGCTGAACGTCTGGCTTCGCAGACGCCGCCCCGCCTCATCGACCTGGCGCTCGACTGTGGGTTCGACACCCAGGAAGGCTTCACCCGCGCTTTCGCCCGAGCTTTCGGCGTCACGCCCGGCCGCTTCCAGAGAGGCGCGCGCCCGGTTCCATCAGAGAGCCCCCCGATGCCCTCAGGTCTCGATGCCCTTCCGACGCTCATCCAGGCTGACGGCCCGGAGCGCATGCCCGCCCTGCGGATCGCCGGGCTGTCCCAGATCTTTGAAGAGGCCACCAAGGCCGGCATACCGGCCCTGTGGGGGCGCCTCTTCGCGCACCCCGCGCTTGCCGGCTGGACAGGAGGCCAGACGTTCGGCGTCTGCGCCGCGATTGGCGAAGGGTCCGGCGACATGCGATACATGGCGGGCCTGGAGGCGGCGGGTGGGGAGCCCGCCCCGCCCGGTCTTGAGTTCATTGAGCTGCCATCCCGCGACTATCTGATCTTCACGCTCGAAACCCAGGGTCCGGACCTACACGCACAGATGCAGGCCGCCGCCCGCGAGATCTGGGGCCAGCGCCTTCCACGGACGGGCCTTCGGCTTGCCCGTGCGCCCGACCTGGAGGTCTATCCGCCTGGCTTCGATCCGAGCCGGGCCGGCGCGACGATCGCATGGTGGATTCCCGTCGAGCCATGAGCGCAACCAGAACGCGCGAACCTTCCCCCATTCCGGGTAACTCAGCGTCCAGCTTCGCTACGTAACCCCAGCCTTAATGCTTCCCTAAGCCGGCTCTGGCGTTACCAATACGTCAGGGCACGACGCTCGAGGGCGCGTCGTTGCGGAGGAGGCGGTTCGAGCAGACGCATGAAGGCCAGGAAGAGCCGGGCGGCGTTGCGGGACGCCACCAGACCCGGCCAGGCGAAGTCGAGCGCTCAAGGGGACCACGATCCACTTGCGGTGGTGACCGACAGGTCGCGTCTGCAGTGGGCGCTGGAAGCCTATGTCCGCTCGACCCGAGCCCTCATTCACTTCAAGGGGGTCGAGGAACTCGTCGATCAGGTCTGCGAGGCTATCGTCCAGGACGGGCGATATCTGATCGCCGCCGTCGGCCTCACCGCATCGGCCAAGGACCAGCCGGTCAGGATCATATCGGCCGCCGGCGTGGCCACGGGCTACGTCGAGGGCCTGCAGCTCAGCGCCTCATCGACCGCGGTCAGCGGCTCGGGACCCACGGGCCACTCCATGCGCAGCGGCAAGCCATACGTCATGCGCGATGCGCTCATCGACCCCATGTTCGAGCCCTGGCGCGAGCGGGCGGCGGGATACGGGATCCGGTCCAGCGTGACCGTCCCCCTCAGCATCAATGGTGAGCTGCGGGGCGTGCTGCTCGTCTACGCGAGGGAGCCTGACGCCTTCGGCGATCAGGAACTGGGCCTGTTCGAGGAACTGGCCGGCGAGCTGTCATTCGCCCTATCGGTCAGCGACGACCGGAGCCGGCTGGCGAGTGCGGCTCGCGACTACAAGCTGCTGGCCGACCACTCCAGCGACATCATCATCCGGTTCAGCCTCGACGATCGGGTCCTCTACGTCTCCCCGTCGGTCGCCCAGCTCGGGTACGCCCCGGAAGAGATCGTCGATCGCTCGCCCCTCTGCCTCGTCCATCCCGACGATCGCGATCTGGCGTCCGCGCGCGTGAGCGAGCTCGCCTGTGACCCCGAAGACAGCGCAGCCCCCCTCCGCGTTCGCCTCCGCCATGCCAACGGGGCCTGGCTCTGGTTCGAGGGCAGTCCCCAGCTCGTGCGCGACGACGAAGGCTCCGCGGGCGAAGGCGTCGTCACCCTCCGCGACATCACCGAGCGGCGGGCCATGGAGCGGGAGCTGCGGCGACGTCAGGGCGAGGCCGAAGCCGGCATCCGGGCCAAGTCGGAGTTCCTGGCCAACATGAGCCACGAGATCCGGACTCCGCTGACCGCCATCGTGGGCTTCGCCGACCTCCTGCGTGAGTCGGCCACGCTCCAGGCCACCGAGCGGGGCTACGCGAACCGTATCGCCGTCGCCGCCCAGTCGCTGCAGACGATGGTGGACCAGATCCTCGACTTCTCGAACGTCGACGCCGGTCGGATCGAGCTGGACCCGCAACCGTTCGACCCCGCCGGGCTCGGGGCGACGGTCGTCGACATGTTCCTGGACGTGGCGCGGGCCAAGGGCGTGGACCTCAGCGCCACGGCGCCCAACGGCCTGCCGCCGGCCGTGGTAGCCGACAGCGGGCGCATCCGGCAGGTCCTGCTGAACATCGTCGACAACGCCCTGAAATTCACCGAGCGCGGCGCGGTCACGATCGCCATCACCCACGACCATGAGGCCGGAGGCACCCTTCGGTTCGCGGTCCGCGATTCCGGTATCGGCATCCCTGCCGAGCGGGCGGCGCAACTCTTCGAACGGTTCTCCCAGCTCGACGGCTCCGTCACCCGGCGGCATGGCGGCACGGGCCTGGGCCTGGCGATCTGCCGAAGCCTGGTGGAACGGATGGGCGGACAGATCGGGTACTCGAGCCAACCGGGCGCGGGGTCCACGTTCTGGTTCGCCGTCCCCGCTCCCATCGCCGCACCGGCGGCTACCGCCCAGGCGGAGACGGCGCCGGAGCCCGAAAGCCCTCAGCGTCCGCGCGTGCTGATCGTCGACGATGCGCCGGTCAACTGCGAGCTCGTGGGCGCGATGCTGGAAGCGGCCGGATACGAGGTGACGTTCGCCTACGACGGCGCCGAAGCGGTGGAGACGGCGGGCGCTGCGACGTACGACCTGATCCTGATGGACATGCAGATGCCCGTCATGGACGGGCCCTCGGCCGCCCGCGCGATCCGCGGCGCCGGCGGGCCCAACGCCGATACGCCGATCGTCGCCGTCAGCGCCAATGTGCTGCCGATGCATGTCCACGCCTGCCTGGAGGCGGGGATGGACGATCACATCCCGAAGCCGATCGCCACCCACACGCTGATGACCAAGGTGTCCCACTGGGTCGGGCGGGCGCACGCCGCCTGAGCCGGCGGAACGGCCGCTCGTCCCAGAAACTTCGCACCGGGTGTCGGCCTCTGGCATCCTCGTCCGTCCTGGGATCGAACGAGGAGGCCTCCCCATGCTTTACGCCCTGCTCTGCTACAATGACGAGGACGTCGTCTGGAACTGGGACAAGAAGCAGGACGACGAGGTCATGGCCCGGCTCGCCGTGGTGCGCGAGCGCCTGGAACGCACCGGAAAGATGGGGCCGTCGCTTCGGCTCCTGCCCACGACGGCGGCCACCACGTTCCGCAAGAGCGATCCGCCCCTGGTGATCGACGGCCCGTTCGCCGAGACGAAGGAACAGCTCCTCGGATTCTACATCCTGGACGTCACCCACCTGGAGGAAGCGCTCCAGATCGCCCGCGACCTGGGCGAGGCCAATCCGGGCGGCGCATACGAGATCCGACCGCTGGCGGTCTACAATCCCGGCGGGGGCGCGTTCACCCCGGGGGCGGTGCCCGCCGAGGTGTCCTGAGATGACCGACCCGGCCTGGATCAACGCGGCGATCACGGCCGCGCGCCCCCAGGCCGTGGGCGCGCTGCTACGGTACTTCCGCGACCTAGACACGGCGGAGGAGGCGTTCCAGGACGCCTGCCTGAGGGCGCTCAACAACTGGCCGAAGAACGGCCCGCCGCGCGATCCCGCCGCCTGGCTGATCATGGTCGGCCGGAACGCTGCGCTCGACGGCGTCCGCAAGCGGTCGCGCCAGACCGAGCTCCCGCCCGAGGAGGTCCTTTCCGACCTGGATGACGCCGAGACGCGCGTCGCGGACCGGATCGACGCGAGGGACTACCGCGACGACGTCCTTCGCCTGCTGTTCATCTGCTGCCACCCCGACCTGCCTCCGACGCAGCAGATCGCCCTCGCCCTGCGCATCGTCTCGGGCCTGTCGGTCAGGCAGATCGCGCGGGCCTTCCTCGTCTCGGAAGCGGCGATGGAGCAGCGGATCACCCGGGCCAAACGACTGGTCGCCGCCGGTGACGCCGAATTCGAGACTCCGGGTCCGGCGGAGCGGGCCGAGCGGCTCGCCGCCGTCATGGCCATGCTCTACCTGGTCTTCAACGAGGGGTATTCGGCCGCCGACAACCCGGATCGGGCCGAGCTGTGCGCCGAGGCGATCCGCCTGACGCGCCTGCTGCTGCGCCTTTACCAGACCGAGCCCGAAGTCATGGGCCTCCTCGCCCTCATGCTGGTCCAGCACGCCCGCACCCCGGCCCGTTTCGACGCCGAGGGCGAGGTCGTCCTGCTCGACGACCAGGATCGTCGCCTCTGGGACCGCGAGATGATCGCCGAGGGGCTCGCCCTGATCGACAAGGCCATGCGCCATCGCCGTCCGGGCGCCTACCAGGTCCAGGCCGCCATCGCCGCTCTCCATGCCAGAGCGGCCACGCCGGCGGAGACCGATTGGCTTCAGATCGACCGGCTGTATGCGACGCTCGAGCGGCTGACCCCGTCGCCGGTGGTGACGCTCAACCGGGCGGTCGCGGTCAGCAAGACGGCTGGGGCGCAGGCCGCCCTGGAGATGGTGGCTCCGCTCGCCGAGCGCCTGGCCGGCTATTTCCATTTCCATGGGCTGGTGGGCGCGCTGAACCTGGAACTGGGCCGATCGGAGGCCGCCCGCACCGCCTTCGACAAGGCGATCGCCCTTGCCAACACCCCAGCAGAGGCCGCCCACATCCGCCAGCATCTGGATCGCCTGCAGTCCGAACACGCCCGCGGCCCGGTCTGAGCCGAGGATTTTTCGTGGCGCCTGTCGGAATTGCGGCGCTCCGGTCGTCCTCAGGCCAGCAAGCCATTCAGGAGATCGCCATGTCGGAAGCGCTCGCAGCGGAAATGCCCAATGTCGCCGTGAAAGGCGGGGTCGTTCCCTACCTCTCGATCGACGGCGCCATGAAGGCGGCCGCGTTCTACGCCAAGGCCTTCGGCGGCGAGACGGTCGCGGCCTATCCGCCAGACGAGAAGGGGCGGACGATGCACGTCCACCTCTACGTCAACGGCAGTTCGGTCATGCTCGCCGACTTCTACCCGGAGCACGGCCACGCCTACGAGAAGCCCCAGGCCTTCAGCCTGAACATCCAGGTGGACGACATCGAGGCCTGGTGGAAGCGGGCGATCGACGCCGGCTGCACCCCCGTGACGCCGCCGCAGAGGATGTTCTGGGGCGACATCTACGCCCAGCTCGCCGACCCGTTCGGCGTCCAGTGGTCGATGAACCAGCCCGGCGCCTGAGGCGACGACTGCAGCGCCCGCTGCCGGCTCCTCCCCGTCGGCCGCGGGCGCTGCTCCCGATTCGGCGTTAACCAAACCCCAATCGGCCGCATGGTTAATGAATTCGACGGCCCCGAGGTCCGCGTGGATACTCGGGGTGATTCGGAACGGGATCCATGCGGCGGCTTACCCTCGCGCTCCTCTGTGCGACCTACCTGTGCCTTTCGCTGATCGCAGCGCTGAGCCTGTGGCGTAACGGCTTCGGCGGCGGCGTCGCCGTGTCGGCGTTCCTGGGCGGGCTGGGCCTCTGCTTGGCCTCCCACGGCATGATCATGCGGATGCTGGAGATGCGCGAGCTGCGCGGCGAGGTCGAGGCCGTGCGCGACGCCCACCGCATCCTGCTGGACCAGGTCGAACGCATCGACGGCCGGGTGGTCCAGGTGGCCAAGATCGTCGAAGCCGACGTCTCGCGCTCGGCCGAGCTGACCGACGAGGTCCACCTGCTGGAGAAGCTGGTCCACAAGCTGACCCGCCGGTTCGACGAACAGCCCCAGGTCGCCCCCTACCTCGCCGCCCGCGGCGGCCATGACGTCCGCGGCCACGAGGGTCGCCGGCCACAGAGCCTGATGGAGGTGGTGCGCGAGGCCCTGACCCAGGGCCGGGTCGACCTCTACCTGCAGCCGGTCATGGCCCTGCCCCAGCGCAAGACCGTCTTCTACGAAAGCTATTCGCGCCTCCGCGACGCCACCGGCCAGGTGATCATGCCGGCCGAGTACCTGGCCGTGGCCGAGCCGAACGGCCTGGTCACCGCCATCGACAATCTGCTGCTGTTCCGCTGCGTGCAGATCGTCCGCCGGCTGGCCCGCCAGGACCGCCGCGTCGGCATCTTCTGCAACATCTCGATGGCCAGCCTGTCGGACGACGAGTTCTTCCCGCAGTTCCTCGACCTGCTGCGCGCCAACCGCGATCTCGCCCCGGCGCTGATCTTCGAGGTGGGCCAGGCCGCTTTCGAGGCCCGCAACGGCGTCGCGGCCCGCAACATGGCCCGGCTGGCCGACCTCGGCTTCCGCTTCAGCCTGGACAAGGTGACCAACCTCGACCTCGACCTGCAGGACCTGTCCCGCGCCGACGTGAAGTTCGTGAAGATCGGCGCCCAGACGCTTCTGGACGAGCTCACCGAGGTCGAGGACCGCCTGGTCCTGCGTTCGATGCCCGACCTCGCCGCCGAGGACTTCGCCCTGCTGATGCGCCGCTACGGCGTCGACCTGATCGCCGAGAAGGTCGAGAACGAACGCCAGGTGGTGGACATCCTCGACCTCGATATCCAGTTCGGCCAGGGCCACCTGTTCGGCGAGCCCCGGGCGATCAAGGAGGCCGTGCTGGCCGAGACCGGCGCCCCGCCGGCCTCCACCGTGGTCCAGATGCCCCAGCGCCGGGCCGCCTTCGGCTGACGCATTGACGCGGGCGCGGGCGGCCGATACCGCCCCGCCATGACCTCCCCGACCAAGATCTCAGGGCTCGCAGAGCTCGCGCCCCGCTACGACGTGCTGCTGTGCGACGTCTGGGGCGTCATCCACAACGGCCGGGAGAGCTTCCCCGCCGCCTGCGCCGCCCTGGCCCGCTTCCGGGCCGAGGTGGGCCCGGTGATCCTGATCTCCAACGCGCCCCGGCCACATCCGCCGATCGTCGAACAGCTCGACAGCCTGGCCGTCCCACGCGAGGCCTACACCCAGCTCATCACCTCCGGCGACGCCACCCGACTGCTGCTGAGCGAACGGGCGCCCGGCAAGGTGTGGAAGGTCGGCCCCGACCGCGACTGGCCGCTCTATGCCGGCATCGACCTGCAGGAGGCGGGCCCCGCGGAGGCCGACTTCGTCTCCGTCACCGGCCCCTACGACGACGAGACCGAGGAGCCGGCCGACTATCGCGAACGCCTGATCCTCTGCGCCGACCGAAAGCTCGACCTGATCTGCGCCAACCCGGACATCGTGGTCCAGCGGGGCGACAAGCTGATCTACTGCGGCGGCGCCCTGGCCCAGCTCTACGAGAGCCTGGGCGGCCGGGCCGTCATGGCGGGCAAGCCCTACCAGCCGATCTACGACATGGCCCTGGCCGCGGCGGAGACCGCCCTCGGCCGCGCCGTCGACCGGTCCCGCGTGCTGTGCGTCGGCGACGGCCTGCCCACCGACGTGCGCGGCGCCAACGCGCGCGGGCTCGACGTCCTCTTCGTCGCCAACGGCATCCATGGCGGCGAGACCGTGGGACCCGACGGCCTCAACGAGGTGATCGTCGCCGACCTCATGCGGCAGGAAGGCCTGAAAGCAGACTGGGCCATCGCCGATCTGGTCTGGTAGGCATCGGACAAGGCCAGGCTTCGACCAGGCCGCCAATCTGCCGGAGGGGAGCCGGGTGCAGGGATTCTATTTCGACGAGCTGACGGTGGGCCAGATGGCCGAGACCAGCCGCGTGGTCGGCGCCGCCGACATCGAGGCCTTCGCCGAGGTGTCGGGCGACCACAATCCGGTCCACCTCGACGAGGACTACGCCAAGACCACGCCCTTCGGCGAACGCATCGCCCACGGCATGCTGTCGGCGTCGTTCATTTCGGCGCTGATCGCCGGCAAGCTGCCAGGCGCCGGCGCGATCTACCTGTCGCAGTCGCTGCGGTTCCGCCGGCCGGTGAAGATCGGCGACCTCGTCGTCACCCGCGTGACCGTGAAGTCGCTGGACGAAGGCAAGGCGCATGTGGTCCTGGACACCGTGTGCGAAGTGAACGGCAAGACGGTGATCGACGGCGAAGCCCTCATCATCGCCCCCAGAAGGCCGAAATGAAGCGTATCCGGGTCATCCGCGGCTGGAAGGACCTGCCCCAGGGCGATCGTGGGGCGGCCCTCGCCATGGGCAATTTCGACGGCGTCCACCGCGGCCACCAGCAGGTGATCGAACTCGCGCACCGCGCCGCGACCGACCTGGGCTCTCCGCTGGGCGTGATCACCTTCGACCCGCACCCGCGCGTCTATTTCCGGCCTGACGAGCCGGCCTTCCGCCTGATGAAGACCGACCAGCAGGCCCGGGCGCTGGAGAAGCTGAACGTCGACATCCTCTACGTCCTGCCGCTGGACGCCGAACTGGCCAACATGACCGATCGCGAGTTCGCCGAGCAGGTCCTGCACCAGGGCCTGGGCGCGCGCCACGTGGCGGTCGGGTTCGACAACTCCTTCGGCAAGGGCCGGTCCGGCACCCCCGACACCATGCGCCAGTACGGCGGCGAACTGGGCTTCGGCGTCTCGGTGGCCGCGCCGGTCGGCGACGGCTCGGGCGACAAGTTCTCCTCGACCGGCGTGCGCGACGCCCTGCGCGACGGCCGCCCCGACCTGGCCGCCGAGATCCTGGGCCGCCCCTTCGCCATCGAGGGCCCGGTCCAGCGGGGCCGCCAGCTCGGCCGCAAGCTGGGCTTCCCCACCGCCAACGTCGACCTCGGGGACTACGTCACGCCCCGCTTCGGCGTCTACGCCACCCGCACGCGCCTGTCCGACGGGCGCGAGTTCGCCGGCGTCGCCAACATCGGGGTCAACCCCACCGTCACCGGCGTCACCAAGCCCCTGCTCGAGGTCTGGCTGTTCGACTTCGACGAGGACATCTACGACCGGATCATCGAGACCGACCTGATCGCCTTCCTGCGGCCCGAGGAGAAGTTCGGGAACCTGGAGCTGATGACCGAGCAGGTGATGAAGGACGCCGAACGGGCGAAGGCGATCCTGAGCGTCTAGATCGCCGCGACGAGGTCGGGGCGGCGCGCCACCTCGGCGACCGAATATCGGTCCAGCACGGCGAAGAACGCAGCGCGGGCCTCGGCGAGCGCGCCGGTCAGCCG
Organism: Phenylobacterium kunshanense; assembly: GCF_003254525.1. Taxonomy (GTDB): domain Bacteria; phylum Pseudomonadota; class Alphaproteobacteria; order Caulobacterales; family Caulobacteraceae; genus Phenylobacterium; species Phenylobacterium kunshanense. Next base: position 30,316 of record NZ_QFYS01000013.1, on the reverse strand, counting down.
GCAGCTGCCCGCCAGGATGCAGTTCCCGCAATCCACCATCGGACAGTCGTCCTCGGTCGCGCGCACCACCTCGCCGACCGAGATCGCCTCCGCCGGCCGGGCGAGCCGGATACCGCCGCCCCGTCCGCGCACGGTCGTGAGGAAACCCCGGCGGCCGAGGTCCTGCACCACCTTCATCAGGTGGTTCTCCGAAATCCCATAGGCCGCGGCCACCTCGGCGATCGACCACAGCCGGTCCGGCGTCGAGGCGAGGTGCATCAGCACCCGCAGGGCGAAGTCTGTGTAGCGGGTCAGCTTCATGGAGAACCGGGCCCCTTATGCACCATCTCCGGCCGGGTCACCTCCGGTCCGATACGGAGTTGGCCCGGGTTAGCATCTAATAGAGGTATCCGCCGTACATCTTTAAGCCCCTCGCCGCGCGGCGGGGTCCGCAACGAGGGAACAGACCGACAGATGCCTACGCCGCTCTCCGCCGAGACCATCGCTACCGTCAAGGCCACCGTTCCGGCCCTCCAGGCCAACGGCCTGGCGATCACCCAGACCATGTATGGACACCTGTTCAAGAACGAGGAGATCCGCGATCTCTTCAACCAGTCGCACCAGGGCGCCGAGGGCGGCCAGCCGCGGGCGCTGGCCGGCGCGATCATCGCCTACGCCCAGAACATCGACAATCTCGGCGCCCTCACCTCGGCGGTCGAGCGCATCGCCCAGCGGCACGCAGGGCTCAACATCCTGCCCGAGCACTATCCGCACGTGGCCACCGCCCTGCTGCAGGCGATCCGCGACGTCCTGGGCGAGGCGGCCAACGACGCCGTGCTGAACGCCTGGGGCGAGGCCTACTGGTTCCTCGCCGAGATCCTGATCGGCCGCGAGGCCCAGATCTACCGCGAGGTCGCGACGGCTCCGGGCGGCTGGATGGGCTGGCGCGACTTCACCGTCGAGCGGGTCGAGCGCGAAAGCGAGATCATCAAGTCGTTCTACCTGCACCCCACCGACGGCGGGAAAGTGCTGCGTCACAAGCCGGGCCAGTTCCTGACCTTCAAGCTCGACCTGCCCGGCCATGGCCTGCTGAAGCGCAACTACTCCATCTCCAGCGCGCCCAGCGACGAGGGCTACCGGATCAGCATCAAGCGCGAGCCCGCGCCCGCGGACCGGCCCGACGCGCCGGCCGGCATCGCGTCGAACTGGTTCCATGACGAGGTGGGCGTCGGCACGGTCCTGCAGGTGGCCCCGCCCGCCGGCGAATTCGTCCTCGACACCGCCGGCAGCCCGGTCGTGCTGCTCAGCGGCGGGGTTGGACTGACGCCGCTGGTCAGCATGCTCGAGGCGCTGGCCGCCGCCGGCGAGCGTCCGCCGACCTGGTTCGTGCACGGGACCCAGAACAGCCGGGTCCACGCCATGGCCGAACGCGTCCGCGACCTCGCCGCCCGCACCGCCGACATCCAGCTCGCCGCCTTCTACGCCGAGCCCACGCCGGGCTGCGTCCGCGGCGAGCACTACGACGAACAGGGGTTCATCACCGTCGACTGGCTGAAGGCCAACACCCCCTTCGAACAGGCGGTCTTCTATCTCTGCGGTCCCAAGCCGTTCCTGCGGGCCCTGGTCTCCGGGCTCGCCGCCGAAGGCGTGGATGCGGCGCGCATCCGCTACGAGTTCTTCGGTCCCACCGATGAGGTTCTGGCCGCTTGATCCCCTTGCGGTCATTCCTGGATGCGGCGGGGCTCGCCTCGCCGCATCTTTTTTTCTGACCACATGGCAGGCCACCGCATGTGACGTGCAGGCCGGGGATGACGCCCCGCGCCCGCTCTGTTAGAGCCACCGGCATGTTTTCGGTTCGGACGAGCGCGCGAATTACCCGCCCGGCGTGACGCCGCCGGACGGTTTCGATCCAGCGCGCGCCGGGTTTTCCCGCCCCTCCCGTTCCCGAGCCAGACCGGAAAGTTCCATGGCCGACGACGCCCCTACGCCCACCCGCGACTACCGCGAGACCGTCTTCCTTCCCGAGACGCCCTTCCCCATGCGCGCAGGCCTGCCGCAGAAGGAGCCGCAGATCCTCGCCAAGTGGGATGAGCAGAACCTCTACCACGCCATCCGCGCCGACCGGCAGCGCGCCGGGGCGCCGCTGTTCGTGCTGCACGACGGCCCGCCCTACGCCAACGGGGCCATCCACATCGGCCACGCGCTGCAGAAGACGCTGAAGGACTTCGTCGTCCGCTCGCGCTTCCTGCTCGGCTATGACGTCGACTTCGTGCCCGGCTGGGACTGCCACGGCCTGCCGATCGAGTGGAAGATCGAGGAGGAGCTGCGCGGCCAGGGCCGGCGCAAGGACGAGGTCTCCAAGGCCGAGTTCCGCACCCGCTGCCGCGAGTACGCCGCCCACTGGATCGACGTGCAGTGCCAGGGCTTCAAGCGCCTGGGCGTGATCGGCGACTGGGAGAACCGCTACGCGACCATGGACTTTGCGTCCGAGGCCGCCATCGTCGCCGAGTTCCACAAGTTCGTGGCCTCGGGCCAGCTCTACCGCGGCTCCAAGCCGGTGATGTGGAGCCCGGTCGAGCGCACCGCCCTGGCCGACGCCGAAGTCGAGTACCACGACCACGTCAGCCCCACGGTCTGGGTGAAGTTCCCGGTCACCGAGGGCAGCGACGCGGCCCGCGGGGCCAGCGTGGTGATCTGGACCACCACACCCTGGACCATCCCCGCCAACCGGGCGATCAGCTACAACGAGGCCATCGCCTACTCGGTATATGTGGTCGAGCAGATTCAGGGCGGCCTGGAGTTCGAGCCCTGGGCCGCGCCGGGCGACCGCCTGATCGTCGCCGACAAGCTGGTGGCCGACGTCATGGACGCCGCCAAGGTCGCCAAGTACCGCCGCGTCGAGCCGGTCGATTGCCAGGGCATGGTCTGCGAACATCCGCTGGCCAACCTCGACCCGCATTACCAGTTCGGCGTGCCGCTGCTGGCCGGCGACCATGTGACGGACGACGCCGGCACCGGCTTCGTCCACACCGCCCCCGGCCACGGCGCCGACGACTACATGGTCTGGATCGCCCACGGCCATCGCGAGATCCCCGAGACCGTCGATCCCGATGGCGCCTACTATCCGCACGTCGCCCTGTTCGCGGGCCTCAAGGTGCTGGAGACCGAGGGCAAGAAGGCCGGCAAATTCGGCCCGGCCAACCCGGCGGTGATCGAAAAGCTGATCGAGGCGGGCCGACTCTTGGCCCGCGGGCGGCTGGAGCACAGCTATCCGCACTCCTGGCGCTCCAAGGCCCCGGTGATCTTCCGCAACACACCCCAGTGGTTCATCCGCATGGACGAGCCGGTGGAGACGAAGGAGCTGGGCGGCCGCACTCTGCGCGAGGCGGCGCTGGAGGCCATCGAGGCCACCGCCTTCTATCCCGCCCAGGGCAAGAACCGCATCCGCTCGATGGTCGAGAGCCGCCCCGACTGGCTGATCAGCCGCCAGCGGGCCTGGGGCGCGCCGCTGGCCATGTTCGTCGACAAGGAGACGAACCAGCCGCTGCACGATCCCGAGGTCGACGCCCGCATCGTCGAGGCGATCAAGGCCGAGGGCGCCGACGCCTGGTTCAACCGTCCGGTCACCGACTTCCTGGGGCCGCACGACCCCGAGCGCTACGAGAAGGTCGAGGACATCCTCGACGTCTGGTTCGACAGCGGCTCGACCCACGCCTTCACGCTGGAGAACCGCGCCCACACCAAGTGGCCGGCCGACCTCTACCTCGAAGGCTCGGACCAGCACCGCGGCTGGTTCCAGAGCTCGCTGCTGGAGAGCTCGGGCACCCGCGGCCGCGCGCCCTACGACGCCATCCTCACCCACGGCTTCACCATGGATGAGAACGGCGAGAAGATGTCCAAGTCCAAGGGCAACACCGTCGATCCCGAGGTGGTGATCCGCGAGAGCGGGGCCGAGATCATCCGCATCTGGGCGGCGATGATCGACTACGCCGACGACAGCCGGATCGGGAAGACGATCCTGCAGACCACCTCCGACGCCTACCGCAAGCTGCGCAACACCATCCGCTACATGCTGGGCGCCCTCGCCGACTTCTCGCCGGACGAGGCGGTGGAACTGGACCAGATGCCGCCGCTGGAGCGCTTCATCCTGCACCGCCTGTGGGAGCTGGATGGCCAGGTGCGCGCCGCCTACGAGAGCTATGTCTTCCAGGACGTGATCCGGCCGGTGCTCGACTTCTGCCAAGAGGACTTGTCGGCACTGTTCTTCGACATCCGCAAGGACAGTTTGTACTGTGATCGCCCGGACCACCTGACGCGGAGGGCAGCCCGGACCGTCATGCATGAGACATTCGAGCGGCTAACCGCGTGGCTCTCCCCCCTCATGCCGTTCACCATGGAGGAGGCATGGCTCACTCGCTTCCCGCAAGCGCACTCCAACTGCTTGCGGACACTTCCGCAAACGCCGGGAGAATGGCGGAACGACTACGAATCTAGTCGTTGGGCGAAAGTTAAAGCGGTAACGACTGTTGTAACTGGTGAGCTTGAGATTAAACGACAGGCGAAAGAGGTCGGCGCCGCACTTGAATCAAATCCGCTCGTACAAATACTAGATCGAGATTCGCTTGAGGCTTTCGAGGGGCTGAATCCAGCCGAAGTCTTCCGCACGAGCGATTGCGAACTTGGAAACCCCGATTGGGATGATCATCTAGCGGCGCAAGCGCCTGCCGGATACTTATCTAAGCAATTCAACCGGCCAGACGTCGGACATGTCTACGTAACCCATCGCGCCGCGTCCGGCGAGAAGTGCGAGCGTTGCCGACGCAGGCTTCCCGAAGTCACCGCCCCCAAGTTCCTCTGCGTTCGATGCGATGACGCCGTGGCGGCCTGGGACGCGGCCCGCGCATGACCGAAACCGCCGAGAAGGTCCCCGCCGGCAGGCTGACGGCCTGGGCGTGGCGCGCCTACGCGATCGCCGCCGTCGTCCTGATCCTGGACCAGGTCAGCAAGCACTGGATCCTCTCGGTCCTGCGCCTGCCCGAGGGCGTGCCGATGGAGGTGGTCTGGCCGCTCCAGTTCACCCGCATCTGGAACGAGGGGGTCAGCTTCGGCCTGCTGCAGGCGGAACACGACCTCGTCCGCTGGGGCATGGTGGTGTTCAACCTCGGTGTCGCCGTGCTGCTGTCGGTGTGGGCCCGCAACCAGACGCGCGCCCTGCCCGCGTTGGGCCTGGCGCTCCTGATCGGCGGCGCGATCGGCAACGCCATCGACCGGGCGCGCTTCGGCGCGGTGGTCGATTTCATCGACGTGCAGCGGATCGGCTTCTTCCCGTGGATCTTCAACATCGCCGACTCGGGGATCACCATCGGCGTCATCCTGCTACTGCTCGACAGCCTGCGGCGAGAACGCCCCGCGTGACGCCGTTGGCGCGGGCGGCCGCTTGCGCTATTCGGAGTCGGTAACGAAGTCCGCCCGCCGTTTTCCGGCCACGGAAATGGGGCAGTCTGAGACACAGGGCGCGTCCGCGCCGGAGGAGTCTTCTAGGTTCATGAGCTTCAATCGCGTGATCGTGGCGACCGCTCTGGTCGCGGCCGCGGGCCTTGCCGGCTGCCAGTCGACCCAGAAGGCCCTGGGCATGAGCAAGGTGACCCCCGACGAGTTCCGGGTCGTGACCAAGGCTCCCCTGGTCGTGCCGCCCGACTACGCCCTGCGCCCGCCGGCGCCCGGCGAGCCGCGGCCCCAGGAACTCCAGCCCGAGAGCGCGGCGCGCAACGCCCTGCTGGGTCAGCGCGAGGGCGAGCAGCGCACCGACGGCGAGAAGCTGCTGGTCGCCAAGGCCGGCGCCGACAAGGCAGACCCGCTGGTCCGCTACGTGGTCGATGATGAGTTCGGCGACCTGGCCCACAAGGAAAAGGGCTTCGCCGACCGGGTGATGTTCTGGAGGAAGGGCGACGCCCCGGCCAAGCCCGCCGAGGGCGCGGGCCTGGACAACTCCAACGCCCCCGTGGACGCCGCCGCCGAGCAGGAGCGCGTGGCTAAGCTGACCGGCGGAAAGCCGATCACCATCCAGCGCGAGGCCAAGAGCCGGATCAAGCTCCCGGGGCTCTAGGCCGCGGATGAAAGCCTACCGCTACCTCACGGGCCCCGACGACTCGGCGTTCTGCCACCGCGTGACCGCGGCGCTAAACGCCGGCTGGTCGCTGCACGGCTCGCCGAGCCTCACCTATGACCCGGAATCCAAGCGGGTTATCTGCGGTCAGGCGATCGTGAAGGAAGTCGAGGGCGACTACACGCCCGACCTCAAGCTCTCCGAACTGTAGTTCCTACTCCTCGCCCGGCGTCTTAACCGTCAGGCCCTGCGCGCGCAGCCGGTCCAGCACGCCCCCCTGCGCCAGCAGCGGCCGCAGCGGGACCAGCACGATCGCATGGCCCGGGGTCTTCAGGGCATTTGCGATCGCCGCCGCCTCGTCGGCCTTCATACGCTCGTCATAGGTCCGGCCGCCTGAGATCGTGGCCAGGCAACGCTCGTAGGTGCGCTCGTTCTGCAGCGCGCCTTCCACGTCACCCTCGGCCCAAGCCCGCGCCGCCTCCAGAGTCACGCCGGGGCCCGCCTCGGCCTGAGCCAGCACCTCGTCGAAACAGATCCGCCCCAGGTTCGCCGGCGTGCGGATGATCCCGCCGAGTTGCGGCCCGAGGTCGTAGCTCTTCTCCACTACCCTCACGCCCTTCTGCTGAGCGAGGTATCGGACCAGCTTGGCCGGATCCATGTTGGTGAGCTGGCTGGCGTCCCGGTAGTCGATGGCCAGCTGCACGCCCGCCGCCAGCGGGTTGCTGGTCCGATAGCGGCCCGCGTCCTTGCCGAGCCGCGTCCGGACGGCGACGAACCGCGCCCGCGTCGCCGGGTCCAGCTTCTCCTCGTAGGGTCCGCCGGACCTGAGCCGCGCCAGGTTGAACGCCGTCCCGAGCGAACCGCCCAGCTTGGCCTTCACGTTCACGAACGGCAGGACGACCACATTGGCGCCTTCCAGCCGGCGCTCGAAGATCGACCGGTCCCACGCCATGCGCTTGGGCGCCAGCGACGGCACGCCCAGCACATAGACCGTGGTGTCGGCGTCGGTGACCCGCCACCAGGCCGGCCCAGGCAGACGGCCGCGCACCACCAGTTCCTCGACCAGGGTCGCGTCGGGGTCCTCGGGCGCGGGCGGAACCTGCGCCTGCGCCGGCAGGGCGAGCAGAGTCAGGATGGCGGCCAACGGGGCGAGACGATTCAGCACGGACGGGCGCCTCCCTGGAATCGTACTATGTAGTCAGGTCCAGCCGTCATGCCGATCCGTCGCCTCCCGACCGAACTCATCAACCGCATCGCCGCCGGCGAGGTGGTGGAACGGCCTGCGAGCGCGGTCAAGGAACTGGTGGAGAACGCCCTCGACGCCGGCGCCTCCGAAGTCCAGGTCCAGGCCGACGGCGGGGGCCTCACCCGCATCCTCGTCGCCGATGACGGCGGCGGTTTGACGGCCGACGAGCTGCCGCTGGCCGTCGAACGCCACGCCACCTCCAAGCTCGCGCCCGACGACGCCGGCGACTACGACCTGCTCAGGATCGCCACCCTCGGCTTCCGGGGCGAGGCCCTGCCCTCCATTGGCTCGGTGGCGCGCCTGTCGATCACCAGCCGGGCCCGCGGCCAGGCCGACGCCCACGCGATCTTCGTGGACGGCGGCGCGGTGGGCCAGGTCTCGCCCGCCGCCTTCCCCGGCCCGCACGGGGCGCGGGTGGAGGTGCGCGACCTCTTCTACGCCACGCCCGCACGCCTGAAGTTCATGAAGTCCGAGCGCTCGGAGGCGCAGGCCATCACCGAAGAGCTGAAGCGCCAGGCCATGGCCCACGAGGCCGTCGGCTTCGCGCTCGACCTGGACGGCCGCCGCACCCTGCGCCTTCCTGCCGAGGCGCCGGGCGACGAGGGCCGCCTCGCCCGCCTCGGCGCCATCATGGGCCGCGAGTTCTCGGACAACGCCCTGCTCATCGACCACGAGCGCGAGGGCGTCCGCCTCTCCGGCTACGCCGGCCTGCCCACCTACAACCGCGGCAACGCCGCCCACCAGTACCTCTTCGTCAACGGCCGGCCGGTGCGCGACCGCCTGCTGCAGGGCGCCCTGCGCGGCGCCTACGCCGACTTCCTCGCCCGCGACCGACACCCGGCCTGCGCCCTCTACGTCGAGCTCGATCCCGGCCTGGTCGACGTGAACGTCCACCCGGCCAAGGCCGAGGTGCGCTTCCGCGACCCCGCCCTCGTGCGCGGCCTGATCGTCGGCGGCCTGCGGCACGCGCTGGCAGCCGCCGGCCATCGCGCCTCCACAACCGTCGCCATGGCGGCGTTGGGCGGCTTCCGGGCCGAGACCATGCCGCCCGTGCCGCACCGACCGTCCGGCGGGGGCTTTTCGGCCTGGGCGCAGGGCGGATGGACACCCACTCCGACCGCTCAGGCCATCCCCGGCCTGTCCGAGGTCTCCGCCCGCGCCGAACCCGAGCCCGATCTCGCGGGGTTCGCAGACGCGCCCGCCGCCACGCCGGCCTTCGATCTCGTGGACTTCCCGCTCGGCGCCGCCCGCGCCCAGGTGCACGAGACCTACATCGTCGCCCAGACTCGCGACGGGATGGTCATCGTCGACCAGCACGCGGCGCACGAGCGCCTCGTCTACGAACGCATGAAGGCCGAGATGGCCGAGGGCGGGGTCGCCCGCCAGGCGTTGCTGCTCCCCGAGGTCGTGGAGCTGGACCCCGCCGAGGCCGAGCGCGTCGCGGCCCGCGCCGACGAGCTGGCCGCCCTCGGCCTCGTGGTCGAACCCTTCGGCCCCGGCGCCGTCCTGGTGCGCGAGGTCCCGGCCCTGCTGGGCGACACCGACGTCATCGGCCTCGTGCGCGACATCGCCGACGACCTCTCCGAGAACGGCTCCGCCCTGGCGCTGAAGGAACGGCTGGAGGAGGTCTGCGGGACCATGGCCTGTCACGGCTCGGTCCGTTCGGGCCGCCGGCTCACCGCCCCCGAGATGAACGCCCTGCTGCGCCAGATGGAGGCCACGCCGCACTCCGGCCAATGCAATCATGGCCGGCCCACCTATGTGGAACTCAAGCTCGCCGACATCGAGCGCCTGTTCGGCCGCCGCTGACCCTGCGACACCGCCTGCGACGTTAACGAAGGTTGCCGACCGCCCTCCCGCCTCTACTGTTCGGGCGGCAACAGGGATCCCGGGACGCCGGGCTCGCAGATGAACGCTCCGAGAGGTTACTTCGCGTCGAGTCGCTTCGCCGGGGACGGCTTCTTCCGCAGCGCCCTTGAGAGCAGCCCCGACTGCGTCAAGATCCTGGACCTCGCTGGCCACATCCAGTTCGTGAACCGCAACGGCGTCGAGCTGATGGAAGCCGCCGACGCCGCCGACCTGCTGGGCGTCGAATGGCTTTCGCTGTGGGGCGATGCCGAGCGACCGCGGGTCGCGGCCGCCCTCGCCCGGGGCGTGGCGGGAGAGACCGACCGGGTGATGGGCCCGGCCGTCACCTTCAAGGGCGTGGTGCGCGACTTCGACAATGTCATCGCGCCGCTTTGCGACGACGACGGCGCCCCCGTGGCGCTCCTGGTGACCTCTCGGGACGTCACGGAGATCGAGGCCGCCAGGCGCGCCGCCGAGCAGCGGGAACGCGAGGCCGAGCTGCAGGCCGCCATCCTCCGCTCCGCCAACGAGGTCGCCCGCCTGGGCGGCTGGCATTGCGACTACCGGACAGGTCTTCTGACGCGATCGGAGGAATGCGTACGCCTGATGGGCGGAGGGCCTGCGGTGCAGCCCCTGGCCGATGGCCTGGATCCTTACGATCCCGAAGATCGGCCCCGCATCGCACTCCTGATGTCGCGCTCGCGTCCGCCCGGCGAGCGGCTCCACTACGAGGTCCGCTTCACGCGCTATGACGGCTCGCGCGGCTGGCTGCGCGTCTTCGGCGAAGGCGTATACGAGGACGGCGTCTGCGTGGGCCTGCGTGGCGCGGCCATGGACATCTCGGATGAAAAGGCCGCCGAGGAGACGATCAAACGCGCCGAACAGCGGCTGATTCTCGCACTCCAGCTCGCCGGGATGCACGTCTACGAGCTGGACTTCGACCGGCGCCAGCTCACCCACCACGGCTCGGACGACGCGCTGTTCGAACGGGAGCTTGTCTTCGAGGATCTCTGGCCGGGGCTGGAGATGATCGTGGACGTGGCGGACCGCGAACGCGTCAGCCGCGAGTGGGAAGTCGCCATCGCGGAGGGGGCCTCATTCCGCTCCGAGTTCCGGATGAGTCGCGCGGACGGTCGAGAAGTCTGGGTCTTCGCCGTGGCCGAGATCACCCCCGACGATTCTGGGGAGCCCCGGCGCGTGATCGGCGCGCTGATGGACATCACCGCCCGAAAGCGCGGCGAGCTGCAGACCCTCGACGCCATGGCGCGGATGCAGGAGCACGAGACGCGCCAGAAGCTGCTGCTCGACGAACTGAACCACCGGGTGAAGAACACCCTGGCGGCCGTCCAGTCGGTGGCCGTGCAGACCCTGCGCGACGAGGGCGACATGGCCCAGGCGCGCGACCTCTTCATCGAGCGGCTGCTGGCGCTGTCGTCCACGCACAACCTGCTGGTCCGCCGCGCCTGGGAGAGCGCCTGCCTCCACGAACTCACCGAGAGCACCCTGCGTCCTTACGGGCGCCCCTATGCGCTGACCGGGCCCGACCTGCAGCTCGACCCGAACTTCGTGGTCAGCCTGGGCATGGCGCTGCACGAACTGGCCACCAACGCCCTGAAGCACGGCGCCTGGCGGGGCGCGGGGCGGGTGGACGTCGAGGTGTCCGAGACCGCCGGCGGCGACGTCTGCATCGTCTGGCGCGAGACGGGTGGCGGCGCCGTGGCTCCGCCGACCCGGCGCGGCTTCGGCTCGCGCCTGCTGGAGCGGGGCGTCGCGCGCGAGCTCGGCGGACGGGTCACGCTGGATTTCGCCCGCAGCGGCCTCGTCTGCGCGATTCGCGTGCCACAGGGCCCTCGGCTCCAGGTGGTTCGCGTCGAGGACTGAGACCTCAGGCCGCCGCCGCCTCGGCGCCCTCGACCGCCAGCACGGCGTTCATGGCGGCCAGCAGGCGCTCGGGCTTGATGGGCTTTTCCACCACGCCGTTCATCCCGCACAGGCGATAGAAGGCGGCGTCCGCCGGATCGGCGTTGGCGGTCAGCGCCAGGATGGGGGCCTGGGAAGCGGGCCCGCCACCCGAACGGATGCGGCGTGTGGCTTCGACGCCATCGACGCCGGGCATCTTGATGTCCATCAGGATGAGGTCGAAGCCCCCGTCCGCGGCGAGCCGGACCGCGTCGAGGCCGTTGTCGACCGTTTCGCAGACGCAGCCGAACATCTCGCACAGGGTCCGGGCGACCATCCGGTTCGTGGCGTTGTCGTCGACGATCAGGATCCGCACCGCCCCGGGCGCGGCCTCGATGGTCGATGCGGTGACGGCTTGGCTGGGCGCGGGCGCCGCGCGGTCGAGGACGACCTCGAAGACGAAGCGCGCGCCAGCCGCCTCGCATGGGTGGGCCGCGATCGCGCCGCCCATCCGCTCGACGATCTGGCGGCAGACCGCCAGCCCCAGGCCGGCGCCGCCGTGCCGGACGCCCTCCTCAGTCTGCAGGAAGGGGGTGAAGATGTCGGCCAGCCGATCCGGCGGGATCCCGGGGCCGGTGTCGCGGACCTCGCCCCGTAGGCGCACCCGATCGTCATGGACGCTTGCCGTCAGTCGCACCCGCACACCGCCCTTGGCGGTGAATTTCAGCGCATTGCCGACCAGGTTGTTGAGCACCTGTCGCAGTCGGACCTGATCCACGCGCACCCACAGGTCCTCGGGCCCCTCGTAGGCGGCGTCCACTGTCAGCCCCTTCAGCTCGGCCTGCGCCGCCCAGAGTCCCGCCACGTCGTCCAGCAGGCGCGCCGCTGCATGGACGTCCTCGTGCAGGGTCAGTTCCGCGGCCTCGGCCCGGGAGAGGTCGAGCGCATCGTTCAGCAGGCGAAGCAGAGCTCCGCCCGACTCGAGGATCGTGTCGATGAAGGGCGCGAGGTCCGGCTGCCCAGACTTGCGCTTCAGGATTTCCGCCACCGCCAGGACGCCGTTCAGCGGCGTACGGATTTCGTGGCTCATCACCGCCAGGAAGCGGCCCTTGGTGGCCAGAGCCTCGCTGGCTTCCCAGGCCAGCCGGCTCATGGTCTCCGCATGGCTGGCCGCCGCAGCCGCCGACGCCTGCAGGAGGTTCAAGGTCGTTCCGACGCCGGCATAGCGGCCCGCGCGCGTGACGATGAAGCCGTGCAGCAGTTCCGACGCCTGCTCGTCCAGCACCTGACCACAGAAGTCCGCCACCGAGGTCTCACCCGCCGCGACCACCGGATCGCGCTTCATCACGTGGGAGATGGGCCGCTTCGACCACAGGGCGTGACCGTACTGTGCGGCCATCAGGACCAGGAAGGCGTTCCGCTCCACAAGCCCCAGGGGTGTCCCGTCCGCATCGACCACGGCGATGGCCAGGGTGTCCGGTTCGTCCTGGAACCGCTGATAGACATCTCCGCCCAGGTCGGCCGGCGACACCGGCGGGACGTATGGCGCAATGTCGAACAGCCGGGTCATATCGAACTCCGCACAAGGGCGGGGCAACGGATCGCGGATGCACGCCTAACGCGCGGTTAGCTCAACTCTCCCCAATCAACAAACTTTCGCGAAATATTTGTGACACACATCACGCTTGAGCAAATTTCAGGAAATAGACGCGCGCCGCTCCGTATTCGCGATCGTCCAATACCTGGTAGTTTTCAACGGCGAGTGGCGACTCCGACGCACCGCGCTCGAAGACCACCGTGGCGCCGGGAGCCAGCCATCCTCCCGCCGCCAGCCGCTCCAGGGCCTGTTCGCCCAGGCCCTTGCCGTAGGGCGGGTCCAGGAACGCCAGGTCGAACGCCGGGCCGTCCGCCCCGGGCCTGACCCCCAGGTCGATGGCCGAGCGGCGATGCACGCGGGTACGGCCAAACAGTCCCATGGCGTCGACGTTCTCGCGGATCGCGCCCCGGGCCGCTTCGTCGGTCTCCACGAACAGGCAGAAGGCCGCGCCGCGCGACACGGCCTCGAAGCCGAGGGCGCCCGAGCCCGCGAACAGGTCGATCACCCGGCGATCACGAATACCCGGCGACCAGGACGCGTGTTCAAGGATGTTGAAGATCGCCTGCCGGGCGCGATCAGACGTCGGACGCGTGGCGTCTCCCTTCGGCGCCGCCAGCGCCTTGCCGCGAAACTCTCCCGCCACGATCCGCAAGCCGCCGCTCCCTGCCGTGCCCAATCCTGCCCTGCGCAGTCCTGCCCTTGGGGCACACTTCCCTGTTCCGCCTCCCCGTTCCAAGCTTTGGCCCAACAATCAAGGGGAGGACGGCCGATGGGCCTGGTGACGGTGAACCGCAACGGCGGGACGGCGGTGATGACCTATGCGAATCCGCCCTGGGGGACGATGACCGCCGCAGGGGCCCAGGAGATGTTGGAGGCCTTCCGCCCGCTGGCGGCCGATCCCGAGGTCCGGTCGGTGATCATCACCGGCGGCGTCCCCGGCATCTTCATCCGCCACTACGACGTCGATGAACTGTCCGACGCCAGCGATGCGACCGAGGGCGCGCCGCCCTTGCCGCCGCCCGAGCCGGGCCGCCGGCCACGGCAGGGCTTCCTGGCCCTGGTCGATGAGATCGCCGAGGCGCCTAAGCCCGTGGTCGCGGCGATCAACGGCCTCTGCCAGGGCGGCGGGTTCGAGCTGGCGCTCGCCTGCGACCTGCGCATCGCCGCGCCGGAGGCCGCCGCGATCGGCCTGCCCGAGACCCGCATCGGCATTTTCCCCGGCGGCGGCGGGACCCAGCGCCTGCCGCGCGTGGTCGGCGAGGCCAAGGCGCTGGAGATCATCCTGCGCGGGCTCACCTTCGACGGCGTAGAGGCGCACTGGATCGGCCTCGTTCACGAACTGGCCGCCGATCCGCTGGCGCGGGCGCTGGAGATCGCCGCCGAGTGGGAGGGGCGTGGGGCCGAGGGGATCGCCTACGCCAAGCGCCTTACCCGCGCGGCCCTCGACCGCCCGGTTTCGGACGGCCTGGCGGACGAGCGCCGGGGCTTTTCCGAGGTGATGCGGACGGCCTCGGCCCGCGCGGGCCTTCGCCGGGGCCGCCGGCCGGCCGAGATCCAGAAGGTCTAGCCGCGGCGGGCTTTGGGCCCGTGGGCCGTGCCCCTGTCGGTTTGGCCCCAGCCCTGGCTCCGAAAGGTTTGGCCGCTGAGGGCTTGCCCCCTGCGGGCTTGGCGCGAGCAGGCCTGGCCTCGACGTGCCTGGTATCGGCCTGCCTCCCATCGCCGGGCCGCGCGGCGGCCTTCTTCGGCGGCGGGTGGGGGCGGACCTTCTTCTTCGGCTTGGCCCAGCCGGCCTTGTATTCGGTCTTCCCCTTGGGCTCGCGCGGCGCAGCGGGGGCGGCGACGACCTCGGCCTCGTCCTGGGCTCTACGCCGCTTGCGGGCCGGCGAGCGGTACTGCGGGCGCTCGCCCTTCGGCAGGTTGGCCGGGTCGATGTGCTCGGCGAACTGCTCGCGGACCACCCGCGGCCCGACCTCCTCCAGTTCCCCGACGCCGAGGGTGCCCAGCGCCAGCGGGCCATAGGCCAGGCGGATCAGCCGGTTCACCTTCAGGCCCAGCGCCTCCAGCACGCGCCGCACCTCACGGTTCTTGCCCTCGTGCAGCGTGACCGTGAGCCAGAGGTTGGCGCCCTGCGGGCCTTCCTTGGCCTTGTCCAGCTTCGCCTCGATCGGCCCGTAGCGGACGCCCTCGACTGTGATGCCGTTCTTCAGGGTGTCCAGCTTCTCCTGCGTCGTGCGGCCGTGGGCCCGGGCGCGATAGCGGCGGACGATCGCCGTCGACGGCATCTCCAGCGCCCGCGCCAGCTCGCCGTCGTTGGTCAGCAGCAGCAGCCCCTCGGAGTTCAGGTCAAGCCGCCCGACCGAGATCAGGCGCGGCAAGCCCTCGGGCAGCGCCTCGAATACGGTCGGCCGCCCCACGGGGTCCTTGTGCGTCGTCACGAGACCGACGGGCTTGTGATAGCGGAACAGGCGTGTCGGCTCGGGCTCGCCCACCACCTCGCCGTCGACGGTTATGATGTCGCCGGGCTCGACCTTCACCGCTGGGGTGTCCAGGGTGCGGCCGTTGATCGCCACCCGCCCCTCGCCGATCAGGCGCTCCACGTCCCGGCGCGAGCCCACGCCGCAGCGCGCCAGCAGCTTGGCGACGCGCTCGCCCTCGCCGTCCTGGGGTTGACCTTCGCCCGCGGCGTCGCTTCGTAGGGGGTCGTGGACCATGATCGCCGGACAATGCGCATCGCGCTCGAAGCAGCGCAAGCCGCCGCGGACGCCGGCGAGACGCCCGTCGGCGCCGTGATCGTCGATCCGGCCACCGGCGAGGTCGTCGCTGTGGGCGCCAACCAGCCCATCGGCAGCCACGATCCGACCGCCCATGCCGAGGTCGTCGCCCTGCGCGCCGCCGCGGCGAAGCTGGGCAACTATCGCCTCACCAACCTGACCCTCTATGTGACGCTCGAGCCCTGCGCCATGTGCGCCGGGGCGATCAGCCATGCCCGTATCGGCCGGGTGGTGTTCGGCGCCGAAGATCCCAAGGGCGGCGCCGTCGTCCACGGCCCCCGCTTCTTCGAACAGCCCACCTGCCACTGGCGGCCTCAGGTCGAGGGCGGCGTCCTGGCCGAGGAGAGCTCGGCGATGCTGAAGGGCTTCTTCCAGGCCAGACGGAGGGCGAAGCCATGATCCTGGCCGCCCTGCTGGCCAGCGGCGCCGTCGCCGCCGTGGCCGACGTAGACAGGCTGTCCTGGATGGCCGGAAGCTGGATCGCCGAGAAGGACGGGGCCACGGTGCGCGAGACCTGGCTGCCGCCGCTGGGCGGCGTGATGGCGGGCGCGGGCCAGACCAACCGCCCGGGCCGCAAGCCCTTCGTCGAGCACATGAAGATCACCGCCGAGCCCGCCGGCGCCACCTTCACCGCCGTCCTCCCCGGACAGCCGCCGACGCCGTTCGTGCTGAAGCCTGGTCCCGACGGCGAGGCGGTCTTCGAGAACCTCGCCCACGACTATCCCCAGCGGGTCATCTACCGCCGCTGCGGCGTGGACCTCTGCGCCGCCGTGGAGGGCGCGGTGAAGGGCGCCCTTCGCCGCGAGGAATGGCGCTACACGCGAATCAAGTGATTGCGCCCGGCCCGGCGCCGGACCCATGATCCTTCCAATTATCGGTATGGCCCGAAGAGGCCGAACGGGAGGACGACATGGGACTGCTGGACGGGAAGGTCGCGATCATCACCGGGGCGGGGAACGGCCTGGGGGAAGCCTATGCGAAACTCTTCGCGCGGGAAGGCGCGGCGGTCGTCGTCAACGACCTGGGCGGCGCCCGCGACGGCAGCGGAGCCGACCGCTCGGCCGCCCAGAAGGTCGTGGACGCCATCGTCGCCGAGGGCGGCCGGGCCGTGGCCAACGGCGACGACGTCTCCACCGTGGCCGGGGGCGAGAACATCCTGAAGACCGCCCTCGACGCCTTCGGGCGCGTGGACATCCTGGTCTGCAACGCCGGCATCCTGCGCGACCGCAGCTTCGCCAACACCAGCGAGGAGGACTGGGACGCGGTCATCAAGGTCCACCTCAAGGGGACCTACTGCTGCGCCCTGCCGGTGTGGAAGTGGATGAAGGAGAACGGCGGCGGCTCCATGGTCCTGACCTCGTCCACCTCGGGCCTCTACGGCAATTTCGGCCAGACCAACTACGGCGCGGCCAAGGCCGGCATCTACGGCATGGTCCGGGTGATGGCGATCGAGGGCCGCAAGTACAACATCCGAGTCATGGGCCTCGCCCCCGGCGCCTACACCCGCATGACCTCGGACCTGCCCGGCCGCCAGGGGCGCGAGCCCGATCCGCTGAGCCTGCCCGAGAACGTCGCCCCCGGGGTGCTCTTCATGGTCTCGGACCTGGCCGCCGAGCACTCGGGAAAGATCCTCGGCGTCTCGGCCCGCGGCGTGCGCGAGATCAAGATGGTGGAGACGGAAGGCTTCGCGCCCGGCCGCCCCTACACCGCCCAGGAGGTCGCCGAGAACGCCGCCAAGGTGTTCTTCGACGTCCCGGAGAACGTCCACCGGCTGGGCGCGGCGGCGCGCTAGGCGAAGACGGCCAGCCGCGCCTCCAGGCGGTCGCGCACCGACGGCCATTCGTCCGCCAGGATCGAGAACACCACCGTGTCGCGCAGGCGGCCGGTCCAGGTGACCCGGTCCTGGCGCATGATCCCTTCCTGAACCGCGCCCAGCTTGGTCACCGCCGCCCGGCTGCGCAGGTTCAGGGCGTCGACGTGATAGACCACCCGCCGCGCGCCGGCGCCGAACGCATGGCCCATCATCAGCCGCTTGGCCGCCGGGTTCGTGGCCCCGCCCCGCTGGTCGGGCCGATAGTAGGTGCCCCCGACCGCCACCGCCGCATTGGCCGGCTCGATGGCGTAGAAGGTGGTGATCCCCACGACCTCTCCGCCGACCAGCACCGCGTAGGGCTGGTTGCTTCCCTCGGCCTGGTCGCGGCGCAGCTTCTCCCAGGTCGGCTCGAACTGCTCGTTGGCCCACGAGAAGGGGTAGAGCTCGGTCCAGATCCGCTGGTCGGCGTTGCAGGCCGCGCGCAGGCCCTCGCGGTGCGCGTCCTCCATCGGCTCCAGCCGCACGAACGCGTTTTCCAGGACCTGCGGAACCAGCTTCATTTTGCCCCTCCTCGAGCTATCGGGGCGTCTTAGACCGCAAGCGGACCGGTCAATAATGGCCAATATCAACCGATCGAGCAGACCACTTTCCTGCGCGGCCACGCTTTTTCGTCGTCGGCCTCAAAAAACCCGTTCTCGGCCCTTGCGCCGCCGCTTTCGAGACATACCTCAGCCCTTGCCCATTCCTGGGCGTTTCCTCCCTAAGAACTTCCCCCCGGCCGGGTCTTCGTGACCCGGCCGTTTTTCTTGCGGGCGGCCTGACCCGGCCACGGCTCTAGCCGCCGGCGAAGAGCTGGGCCGAGCGGAGCAGGTAGGTCACCCCCACCGCCGTGACGATCCAGCGGGTCCAGCGCTTGAAGTCCACGTCGGTGATGCGGTTGAGGATCGCGCCGCCGGCCACCGTCCCCAGCATCGACAGCGGCACGGCCAGGGCGAACACCCAGACCGGCGGCATCCCGACCTCCGCCCCGGCCAGCAGGGGCGCGCCATAGACCAGGATCTTGGACAGATGCGCGAACACCTGGGTCGCCGCCTTGGTGGCGACGATGGCGTGCCGCGTCAGCTCGGTGCGGACGAAGAAGATGTCCAGCAGCGGCCCGGCGACCCCGGCCGTGAGGTTCAGGCCCGTCACCGAGAGTCCCGAGAGGAACGCCTGCGCCGGTTTCGCCGCATCCAGGTTGATCCACCGCTGCGGCAGCCAGGTGAGGAACGGCGCCAGCCCCAGCAGCAGGAACAGCAGCGGCTTCGAGGGGGTGAAGGTCAGCAGCCAAACGGCGCCGGCCGCCACCGCCGAGGCCAGGGCGTACCACCCGACGATGTCCCAGCGGACGTGCCTACGGTGCAGGATCGCCCGCCAGCCGTTCGCCACCAGCTGCAGCAGGCCATGGGTGACGAAGGCCGCCTGCACCGGCAGCACGAAGGCCAGCGCGCCCATCAGCACGAGGCCGCCCGCCATGCCGAACACGCCCGAGAGCGTGGCGGTCAGGAACGCCATGCAGACCACGAAGGCCGCGGAAACCAGGGTCATCTGGATCCTCCAGGATTGCGACCGGCCCCGAGAGGCGGGCACAGGCCGCCTCCGATCGCCGGTCAGCTGCGCGTCGCGCGCGGGAAGGAGCGGGCGCTGCGAGCCGGTCGCGGCGAGCGCCTTGGGAAGAGCCTCGGCCGCAGCCGGGCTGGAGGTCGAATAGGGTGTCCATCGCGGATCGCCGTTCGCTTACACCCATGCTGCCCGCCCGGCCAAGGTTGATCGCCCCGATCAACCCGAAGCGCCGCAGGCGAGAGAACCACCGAAACCACAGACGGACACAGAACGGGTCGGCGCTCCAGTCACACCGCCCTTCCGGGACATCTGTGTTTTCTGTGGCCCCAAACGAAAAGAGCCCCCGCTTTCGCGAGGGCTCTCCAGTATCTCGACTGACCGTCGACCCTAGTTCCGGAACACCGCCGACATCGACGAGTCGTGCGGGCCTTCGCGGAACTGCTGCAGCTCGTTGCGGCCCACCACCATGTGGTGCACCTCGTCCGGGCCGTCGGCGATCCGCAGGGTGCGGGTGTTGGCGTACATGCGGGCCAGCGGGGTGTGCTGCGACACGCCCAGGGCGCCGTGCATCTGGATCGCCTGGTCGATGATCTTGCACACGCGCTCGGGCACCATGGCCTTCACCATGTGGATCCAGACGCGGGCTTCGCGGTTGCCCAGCACGTCCATCGCCTTGGCCGCCTTCAGCACCATCAGGCGCATGGCCTCGATCTCGATCCGCGCGCGGCTGACGATCTCGAGGTTGCCGCCCAGCTGGATGATCGGCTTGCCGAACGCCACGCGGGTCATGCCGCGGGTCACCATCAGGTCCAGCGCCTTCTCGGCCGAGCCGATCGCGCGCATGCAGTGGTGGATACGGCCGGGGCCGAGGCGGAGCTGGCTGATCTCGAAGCCGCGGCCTTCGCCGAGCAGCATGTTGGAGGCCGGCACCCGGGCGTTGTTGAACCGGATGTGCATGTGGCCGTGCGGCGCGTCGTAGTCGCCGAACACCTGCTGGCCCTGGACGATCTCCACGCCCTCGCAGGGCAGCGGCACCAGGATCTGCGACTGCTGCAGGTGCGGCGGGGCGTTCTCCTCGCCGGTCTTCACCATGCAGATCATGACCTTGCAGCGCGGGCTGCCGGCGCCCGAGATGTAGTGCTTCTCGCCGTTGATGATGTACTCGTCACCGACGCGCACGGCGCGGGTGTCGATGTTCTTGGCGTCCGAGCTGGCGGTGTTCAGCTCGGTCATGCAGTAGGCCGAACGGATCTCGCCTCTCAGCAGGGGCTCCAGCCACTGCTTCTTCTGCTCGGGCGTGCCGACGCGCTCCAGCACTTCCATGTTGCCGGTGTCGGGCGCGGCGCAGTTCATGATCTCGGACGCCAGGCGCACCTTGCCCAGCTCCACCGCGATGTAGGCGTAGTCCAGGTTCGACAGGCCCTCGCCGGTCTCGGCGTTCGGCAGGAAGAAATTCCAGAGGCCTGCGGCCTTGGCCTTCTCCTTGGCGGCTTCCAGGACTTCCAGCTGGCCGGGCGCGTACTGCCACGGGTCGGGGCGGCCTTCGCCCAGGCGGTGCCATTCCTCGGACGCCGGCTCGCAGACGTCGCGGATGAAGTCCTTCACCGCGTTGTAGAGGGGCAGCGCCTTGTCCGACATCCGCAGGTCGTTGAGCTCGTCCTGCGGGCTCAGCCCGAAGCTGGAATTCGCGCGTTCCGCCGCGACGTTGTTCATGGGTCACTCCTCCCAGAGCGCTGATGCCGAAAAATCGTAAGCGCCGACCATGGGCGCAGACTTGCCAAAAATCAAACAACTGTTCGTCCACAGGGCGCATATCACATTCAAACGATTGTTTGAACCGGAGCCGCCCCGATGGATTTCGAATATTCCGCCCGCCAGAAGGAGCTGATCGCCCGCGTCTCCGACTTCATGGACGCCCACGTCTATCCCGCCGTGCCGACCTACGAGCAGCAGCACGAGGAAGGCGAGCGCTGGAAGGTCATTCCCGTCGTCGAGGAGCTGAAGGCCAAGGCGAAGGCGGCGGGCCTCTGGAACATGTTCATGCCGCCCGGTTCCGGCCACCCGCACGTGGACGAGAGCTTCCGGTTCGAGGGGCTCCAGTGCACGAACCTGGAATACGCCCTGATCGCCGAGATGATGGGCCGGGTGGAGTTCGCCTCCGAGGTGTTCAACTGCTCCGCGCCCGACACCGGCAACATGGAGGTGCTGAACCGCTTCGGCACGCGTGAGCAGAAGGACCGGTGGCTGCGGCCATTGATGAACGGCGAGATCCGCTCGGCCTTCCTCATGACCGAGCCGGCGGTCGCCTCGTCCGACGCCACCAACATCGAGACCCGCATCGAGCGCGACGGCGACGACTACGTCATCAATGGCCGCAAGTGGTGGTCCAGCGGCATGGGCGATCCGCGCTGCAAGATCGCGATCGTCATGGGCAAGACCAACCCTGACGCCCCGCTGCACCAGCAGCAGAGCCAGATCCTCGTCCCCATGGACGCGCCGGGCATCAAGACCCTCCGGATGTTGCCGGTGTTCGGCTACGACGACGCCCCGCACGGCCACGCCGAGGTGGTGCTGGAGAACGTCCGCGTACCGATCAAGGATTCGCTGATCCTCGGCGAGGGTCGCGGCTTCGAGATCAGCCAGGCGCGCCTGGGGCCCGGCCGCATCCACCACTGCATGCGCACGATCGGGTCCGCGGAAGTGGCGCTGGAGAAGATGTGCAAGCGCCTGCTGACCCGCACCGCCTTCGGCAAGCCGATCGCCGAGCATTCCGTCTGGGAGGAGCGGATCGCCCGCGCCCGCATCGACATCGAGATGACCCGCCTGCTGTGCCTGAAGGCGGCGGACATGATGGACAAGGTGGGCAACAAGGCCGCCCGCACCGAGATCGCCATGATCAAGGTCCAGGCTCCGGCGATGGCGCTGAAGGTGATCGACGACGCCATCCAGGCCCACGGCGGCGGCGGCGTCACCAGCGACTTCGGCCTCGCCAAGGCCTACGCCGGCCAGCGCACCCTTCGCCTCGCCGACGGTCCGGACGAGGTGCACAACCGCACCATCGCCCGCCTGGAGTACGCCAAGTACCGCGGCCTCAACGCCCGCGCCGAGGCCGAAAAGGACGCCGAGCGCGTGCCGGTCGGCATCCGCTAGGCGGAGAAGAAGGCGGAGGCGGCCGGTGGCGGCCGCCTCACGGCCTCACTTCACCGGCACGTGGTCGACGTGCGGGCAGACCGCGGCCATCAGGGCGGCGTTGTCGTCGCCGGTGGCCTTCTTGGGCGTCTCGCTGCGCCAGGTGTCCTTGATGTCCAGCGGGGCCGAGGGCTTGTAGCCGCCCAGCGTGATCAGGTTCTTGTCCTTGCAGTCGATGGCGATGACGCTGCCCACGCCGTCCGGCTTGCCGGGACCGGACGGTCCAAGGTTGGCCGAGGGCTTGGAGATCGCCTGCATCACCACGAGGCGGCCGGTCTGCTTGTCCTTGTAGGTATAGTCCGCGTCGTACGACCACTGGGTCCCGTTCGGGCCGTCCACATACTTGGTCCAGGTCTCGGCCGTCGCGGCGCCGGCGATCAGCGACAGGGTGGCGGCAAGCGCAAAGGCGCGGCGCATGGGCGTTCTCTCCAACAGGGTCGCACCGGGATTTCGGCCCGGAGTTCGGCCGGACCCTAGCGGCGGAATTTTGGCGTCTCCACACATTTCAGGCGCGCCATCCGCCTACGCCACCTTCCGCGCCGGCTTGCCCATGGCTCGCTCGGTTTCACCGATGTAGTCGCGGGTGATCGGGACCACGTCCACGCGCTTGGCCAGCTGGATCTGGAAGATGAACTGCCGGCGGTGGCGGAAGCTCTGCTCCGAGATGCCCAGATAGAACTCCCACATCCGGCAGAAGCGCTCGTCGTAGAGCTCGGCGATCTCGGACCGCACCTTGGCGAACCGTTCGCGCCAGTGCCGGATCGTCTCGGCGTAGTGGAGCCGCAGGATCTCGACGTCGGTCACCAGCAGGCCCGCCTTTTCGATCGCCGGCATCACCTCGCTCAGCGCCGGGCTGTAGCCGCCCGGGAAGATGTACTTGTCGATCCAGGCGTTGGTCACCGCCCCGCCCTCGGGCCGACCGATGGAGTGGATCAGCGCCACCCCGTCGTCCTTCATCAGCCGCGCCACCCCGTCGAAATATTCCTGGTAGTTCGGCCGCCCGACCGCCTCGAACATCGCCACCGACAGCACGCGGTCATAGGTCCCCTGCAGGTCGCGATAGTCGGTCAGGGAGAACCGCGCCTTGTGCGCCAGCCCCTTGGCCTCGGCCCGCGCCTTGGCCACCTTGAGCTGCTCCACCGAAAGGGTGATGGCGTCCACCTCGACGCCGGCCTCCTCCACCAGCGTCAGCGCCAGGCCGCCCCAGCCGCAGCCGATCTCCACCACCGACTGCCCTGGCTCCAGGCACAGCTTGGCCGCGATGTGGCGCTTCTTGGCCACCTGGGCCTCCTCCAGCGTCATGTCGGGCCGGGCGAAGTAGGCGCAGGAGTACTGCATGTCCTCGTCGAGGAAGCGCCGGTACAGGTCGTAGGAGAGGTCGTAGTGGTGGGCGACGTTCTTGCGCGCCGCCACCCGGTCGTTGGCCTCGCGCAGCGTGCGGCGAAGCCACTTCTTCAGGCCGCCCCTCTTGCTGACCTTGTACTTGGCGTTCTCGCCGACAAGGTCGATGAACTCGTCGATCCCGCCCTGCTCCAGCACGAGCCCGCCGTCCATGTAGGCCTCGCCGACGCCCAGCCCCGGCTTGGCCGCGATCCGCGCCGCCCACGCGGCCGAAGTCACCCGGCAGACCAGCGCCGGCCCTGTTCCGTCACCTAGCCGGATCTGCCCCCCGCCCGGCAGCTTCACGGTCAGGTCGCCCGAACGGACGATCTTCTGCAGGACGGCTTGCAGCCCCATCGCGGACCTCCCAACTTTTCGTCGAGACTATGGACCGGGGGAGAATTGCCAACCCCCGCACGCGACGCCCTTGACTCGAAAAGGCGGCTTCCCTACCTCCCCGCGGTCGTTAGCACTCAGGGGCCGGGACTGCTAACAGCCCACCCGAGCGCTACGTCACCGACATTCAACCGTCTCGCACGGAGCAGAGAAAATCATGGCGTTTCGTCCTCTTGGGGATCGCGTCCTCGTCAAGCGCGTCGAGGAAGAAGAGAAGACCAAGGGCGGGATCATCATCCCCGACACCGCGAAGGAAAAGCCGCAGGAAGGCGAAGTGATCGCCGTCGGCCCCGGCGCCCGCGACGATTCCGGCAAGGTCCAGCCGCTGGACGTGAAGCCCGGCGACCGCATCCTGTTCGGCAAGTGGTCCGGCACCGAGGTCAAGCTCGACGGCCAGGATCTGCTGATCATGAAGGAAAGCGACATCCTGGGCGTCGTCGCCTAAGCGACCGCCAAGGGCCGGCGATCCGGCCGCTTCCCCCGCAAGAAATCTAGGAAAGAGACCCAGCCATGGCTGCCAAAGACGTCTATTTCTCCTCCGACGCTCGCGACCGCATGCTGCGCGGCGTCAACACCCTCGCCAACGCGGTGAAGGTGACCCTCGGCCCCAAGGGCCGCAACGTCGTCATCGAGAAGTCCTTCGGCGCTCCGCGTTCGACCAAGGACGGCGTGTCGGTGGCGAAGGAAATCGAGCTGGCCGACAAGTTCGAGAACCTCGGCGCCCAGCTCATCCGTGAAGTCGCCTCCAAGACCAACGACAAGGCCGGCGACGGCACCACCACCGCCACCGTCCTGGCCCAGGCCATCGTGGTCGAAGGCCTGAAGTCGGTCGCGGCCGGCATGAACCCGATGGACCTGAAGCGCGGCGTCGACAAGGCCGTCGCCCGGGTGATCGAAGAGATCAAGTCGAACGCCAAGAAGGTCTCGGCCAACAGCGAGATCGCTCAGGTCGGCACCATCTCCGCCAACGGCGACCTGGAAGTCGGCGAGATGATCGCCAAGGCCATGGAAAAGGTCGGCAACGAAGGCGTCATCACCGTCGAGGAAGCCAAGACCGCCGAGACCGAACTCGACGTCGTCGAAGGCATGCAGTTCGACCGCGGCTACCTGTCGCCGTACTTCATCACCAACGCGGAGAAGATGGAGGCCGACCTCGAAGAGCCGCTGATCCTGCTCTTCGAAAAGAAGCTCTCCTCGCTCCAGCCGCTGCTGCCGGTCCTCGAGGCCGTCGTGCAGTCGGGCCGTCCGCTGCTGATCATCGCGGAAGACGTGGAAGGCGAAGCGCTGGCGACCCTCGTGGTCAACAAGCTGCGCGGCGGCCTGCGCGTCGCGGCCGTCAAGGCTCCGGGCTTCGGCGACCGCCGCAAGGCCATGCTGGAGGACATCGCGATCCTCACCGGCGGCCAGCTGATCTCCGAAGACCTCGGCATCAAGCTCGAGAGCGTCACGCTCGACATGCTGGGCAAGGCCAAGAAGGTCACCATCACCAAGGACGACACCACGATCGTCGACGGTTCGGGTGACAAGGACGGCATCGAAGGCCGCATCTCGCAGATCAAGAAGCAGATCGAGGACACCACCTCGGACTACGACAAGGAAAAGCTGCAAGAGCGTCTGGCCAAGCTGGCCGGCGGCGTCGCGGTGATCCGCGTCGGCGGCGCGACCGAAGTCGAAGTGAAGGAAAAGAAGGACCGCGTCGACGACGCCCTGAACGCCACCCGCGCTGCGGTGGAAGAAGGCATCGTCCCCGGCGGTGGCGTCGCCCTGCTGAAGGCCAGCCGCGTGCTGGACGGCTTCAAGGGTGACAACGACGACCAGGAAGCCGGCATCGCCATCGTGCGCCGCGCGCTCCAGGCCCCGATCCGGCAGATCTCCGAGAACGCCGGCGTCGAAGGCTCGATCGTCGTGGGCAAGGTGCTCGAGAACGCCTCGCCGACCTTCGGCTTCAACGCCCAGACGGAAGAGTACGTCGACCTGGTGCAGGCCGGCGTCATCGACCCGGCGAAGGTCGTCCGTACGGCTCTGCAGGACGCCGCCTCGGTGGCCGGCCTGCTGATCACCACCGAAGCGGCCATCGTCGAAGCCCCCAAGAAGGGCGGCGGCGCTCCGGGCGGCATGCCCGGCGGCATGGGCGGCATGGGCGACATGGACTTCTAAGACCTTAGAAGCCTGTCATCCCGGCCAACGAAGGGCGAAGCCCGAAGGCCGAGCCGGGACCCAGACAAGATCGAGGGCGGGGCCGCAAGGCTCCGCCCTTTTTCTTTGCCCGTGCGTGACGTCGCGGACGGCTGCTACGCTGGCGGAAAATCAGAGGGAGGTTCCGTCATGCCCGCCGACTCCGCCGCCGTGCTCGACGACGAGGTGCTCTACGACGTCAGCGAACACATCGCGACGATCACGCTGAACCGCCCCGACCGGATGAACACCATCTCCGGGACCATGCTGGCCCAGCTCACCGAGCTGCTGCTGAAGGCCGACCGCGACCCGGACGTGCGCGCCATCATCCTCACCGGCAAGGGCCGCGCCTTCTGCGCCGGGCTCGACCTCAGGGGCGCCAGCCAGGGCAAGCTCGGGCTGGAGGGCTCGTCCACCTCCACCAACCTCGACCTGCGCGCCACCCCGCCGACGGTCCTCTTCAACCTCGACACCCCTACGATCTGCGCGCTCAACGGCTCGGCCGCGGGCTACGGCCTCGACACCGCGCTCGGCTGCGACATGCGCCTGATCGCCGAGGGCGCGAAGCTGGCCGTGGCCTTCACCAAGCGCGCCATCGTCCCGGAGTCCGGCGGCACCTGGCTGCTGCCGCGCCTCGTGGGCTGGTCCATGGCCGCCGAGCTGATCTTCACCGGCCGCACGCTGAGCAGCGACGAGGCCGTGTCCCTGGGCCTCGCCTCCCGCGCCGTGCCCGAGGGCGACCTCCAGGCCGAGGCGCGCAAGCTCGCCGCCGAGATCGCCGCCAACGCCCCGCTCGCGGTCCAGGCCGCCAAGCGGATGATGCGCATGGGCCTCTCCGAAGGCTTCAACGAGCACGTCCACCACGTCTTCCTGCAGCTCATGCCGCTCATCCGCACCGAGGACTTCGGCGAGGCGGTGAAGGCGTTCCAGGAGAAGCGCGCGCCCGACTTCAAGGGTCGCTAGTCTTCAAGGGTCGATAGCGCCCCAATCCCGCCGCAACTTCTGGTAAGCGTGCGCGGCGGGAGGGCTCTTCATGTTTGTTGCGCTGCTACTCGCGCAGGCGATCGCCGCCCCAGTCGCGGCGACGCCTGCGGAACACTCCCCGGAGACCCGCATCCTGATCGCGCCCGTGGCCTCGGCGATTGCGAAGGTTCGAGCCGATCAGGCCGCCCTGCCGCCGCCGAAGGACGACGCCGAGAAGCTCCTGCGCATGCGCGACCTGGAACAGGCCCCGCGCGCCGCCATGATGGCCGTCGACTTCCAGAAGATCCCGCCGGCGGAACGGAAGGCTGCCTACACGGCGATGTGGCGGCAGATCACTCCGATCGACGAGGCCAACCAGAAGGCCGTTCTGGAGATGCTGCCGCCCGAGGGCTGGTTCACCATCAGCCGCTACGGCAAGGAGGCGTCCCGCGCCGCCTTCCTGATCGTGCAGCACGGGAACGTCGACCTCTGGCGCCGCTTCGTGCCGGTGCTGGAGCCCCTCGCCGCCAAGGGCGAGGTGGAGGGCCGCCACTTCGCGCTGATGTACGACCGGCTGGAGACCACCGAGGGCCGCAAGCAGCGCTATGGCTCGCAGATGAGCTGCAAGGCTGGGAAATGGGTCCCCTTGCCCATCGAGGACCCAGATAACCTCGACGCACGGCGGGCGAAGCTCGGGATGGAGCCCTACGCGAGCTACCTCGCCAAGAACTACTCCGGACCCGCGCCCTGCTGAGGCCTACTTGCGGTCGTCGCGGATCACCATGCCGCCGATCCAGCTCGCGATGCCGGTGACGATGGCCGCCAGGATGCCGGCGAGCAGCCCGTTCACGTGGAAGCCGCCCAGCATCAGCGCCACCAGCCCGATCATCCCGGCGTTCACCACCAGCAGGAACAGGCCCAGCGTCAGGATGGTGATCGGCAGGGTCAGGATCGTCACCACCGGCCGCACGAAGGCGTTCACCAGCCCCAGCAGCACCGCCGCCAGGATCAGCGTGCCGGTGTCGTCCACCCGCACCCCCGGCACGATGGCCGAGGCCACCCATAGACCCAGCGCGGCGAACACCGCGCGGATCAGGAATTTCGCCAGCAGCATCTGCGCTCCCCTCGGCCTTCACCATCACGAGCCTAGGGCCATTCGGGTCTCCGGGGAAACCCGCCGCCGCCGACCGGCGTCGTCCCGAAAATATCCATTCGCAGAACAAGGGTCCGTTCACACTTGCGCGTCATAGTGGTGCGTCATGGCGCCACAGGGGGTGGTTGGCGCCGGGGGATGATCTGGAGTCGGACGACGGTGACCGACAAGCGTTGGAGCCTGCTCGACGAACGGCTGGAGATCGTCGCGGTCACAGCCGCGGCGGTGCTCGTCGTGCGTCTGCTCGCGGGCGTCGGCGCCGCGGTCATCGCCAACCTGATCTTCGGCCCGACCTTCGCCCTGACGTGGTTCGGGGCCTTCGCGTTCCACGAGACCATCACCCGGATCGTCACGCGCCCCGTGGCTCGCGGCGAACACATGAGCCGGCTCCAGCGGGCTGGTTATGTGGCCTGCATGGTGGTGTCGAGCCTGACCTGGTCGGCTCTGGCCGTCCGCCTGTGGGTGACCGGAGAGGAACCCTTCCGCCTGGCCGCCCTGGCCATTCTGGCAGGTCTGCTGACCCACGCTCAGGGCTTCTCGTCGCGCTCGCCCGCCGCCCTTGCGGCCATGGGCATTGTCCCCGCGACGCTGTGGTTCGCCCTGCCCGTCTTCATGGGCGGCTATTCGGGCGTCGGGCTGGTCACCGTCACGGTCGGCCTCGCCCTCCTGCTCTCCTATGTCGGCGCGAGCGCCCGGGCCAACGTCCGCACCGCCGCCGCCCTCGCGGAGGCCGAGCGCGCCGCCGTCACCGCCAACGAGGCCAAGTCCGCGTTCCTCGCCATGGTGACGCACGAGCTGCGCACCCCGCTGAACGGCGTGCTGGGCATGGCCCGCGCGCTGCAGCGCACGACCCTGGAGCCCCGCCAGCAGCGCTACGTCGAGACCATGCTGCGCTCGGGCGACACCCTGCTCGTGATGCTGAACGACGTCCTCGACCTGACCAAGATCGAGGCCGGCCGGATGGATCTGGAGGTCGCCTCCTTCGACCTGCGGGAACTCAGCGACCACGTGATCGAGCTGTGGCTGGAAGGCGCCAAGGCCAAGCAGCTCAGCCTCACCTGCGAGGTCGACGCCGACCTGCCGGCCCGTGTGCTGGGCGACGAGACCCGCGTGCGCCAGATCGTGATGAACCTGGTCTCCAACGCCCTGAAGTTCACCGAGACCGGCTCCGTCCGCCTCGAGGCCTCAACCTATCCCAGCGCCGACGGCGACGGCGGGGTGGAGATCCGCGTCGTCGACACCGGCATCGGCATCACGCCCGACCAGCTCGCCAACCTCTTCCGCCCCTTCGTCCAGGCTGAGACCTCGACCGCGCGCAAGTACGGCGGCACGGGCCTGGGCCTGGCCATCTGCCGCGACCTCGCCACCCGCATGGGCGGCCACATCGACGTCGAGAGCACCCCGGGTAAGGGGTCGACTTTCCGGGTCTGGCTGCCCCTGCCCGCCGCCGACGAACAGCCCCACACGGCCGCCCGGCCGGAAGACCTGCCGGCGATCCGCATCCTTGTGGCCGACGACAACCCCATCAACCAGGCCGTGGCCCGCGCCATCCTTGAGGCCGCCGGCGCCGTCGTGGAGACGGCCGGCGACGGCGAACAGGCCCTCGAGCGCCTGCGCACCGAGGTCTTCGACGTGGTGCTGATGGACGTCCACATGCCGGTGATGGACGGGATCGAGGCGGTGGGCCGCATCCGCGACGGCCAGGTCGGCCGCCACGACATCCCGATCATCGCCCTCACCGCCGACGCCATGCCCGGCGAGGAGACGCGCCTGCGAGGCCTCGGCTTCGACGCCCTGCAGCACAAGCCCGTCCAGCCCGCCGCCCTCATCGGGGCGATCGGCGACGTCATGACCGCCCGCGCCGAACGCGCCCTGGCGGGCGACTCGGCGGCTTCAGCCGCCTAGAACTTCACCTCCCCCGCGAAGCGGCGGGAGGGGGACCGCGGGCCGAGGTCGGCGAAGCCGGCCGTAGAGCGCGTGGTGGTGGGGGCGAGTCCCACGCACCGCACCAGCCACGCCGATCGATCCGCCGAGCTCCCGGCTCGCCCCCTCCACCCGCCGATCTTCGCCTTCGGCTCGGCGGCCGGTCCCCCTTGTTTGTTGGCTGGCTGCTACAGTGGCGACGTCTTCCGGGACGCCCGCCTGGCGTAGCCGCGCCAGGCGGGCTGTCGGTGGAGGGGCCGTGTCCCCCAGAGCCTT
>NZ_QFYS01000012.1 GCF_003254525.1 Phenylobacterium kunshanense | reverse complement strand
CGCGGGGTGGAGCAGCCCGGTAGCTCGTCAGGCTCATAACCTGAAGGTCACAGGTTCAAATCCTGTCCCCGCACCCAAGCCACATCGGCCCCCGCCCCCAAGCGGGGGCCGTTTGCGTATCCGGAGATGGGCAGAGCAGCGGGTTTTCGCTTGCGGGGGCGCGCCGCGAGACTCCAGGTTGAGCCCGGTCAAGGCCGTGGGACGGCGGACTGGGGCAGGAATGGCGCATGTCGGCGCAGGGCTCATGCAGCAGGAGCGAGGTGGCCTTCGAGGTCCGCGGGCTGTCGAAGGTCTATCGTAGCGGCGCGGGCGACGTGCATGCCCTTCGGAGCGTGGATCTCGACATCCTGGCCGGCGAAACGCTGGTGCTGCTTGGGCCGTCGGGGTCGGGCAAGTCCACCCTGCTCAACATCCTGGGGGGGCTGGACCGGGCGAGCAGCGGCTCGGCGCGGTTCCACGGATTCGAGCTGGCCAGCGCGAGCGAGGTGGAACTGACCCGCTACCGCCGACGGTCGGTCGGTTTCATCTTCCAGTTCTTCAATCTCGTCCCCAGTCTGACCGCGCGCGAGAACGTGGCGCTGATCACCGAGATCGCCGCGGACCCGATGAAGCCGGAAGAGGCGCTGGCGCGGGTGGGCCTCGGCGACCGGATGGATCACTTTCCCTCCCAACTCTCGGGCGGCCAGCAGCAGCGCGTGGCGGTGGCGCGCGCGATCGCCAAGCGGCCCGAACTGCTGCTGTGCGACGAGCCGACCGGCTCGCTCGACAGCGAGAGCGGCGTCCAGGTGCTGGAGGCGATCGCGGACGTGACCCGTGAAGTCGGGGCGACGACGATGATCGTGTCCCACAACACCGGGATCGCCGCCATGGCGGACCGCGTCATCCGCTGCCGCGACGGCGCGATCCAGCGGATCGAGACCAATGCGACCAGGGCGACGCCACGGGAGATGAGCTGGTGAGGCCGGCCCCGCTGGACAGGAAGCTGGCGCGGGATCTCTGGCGACTGAAATGGCAGGTGATGGCCATCGGGCTCCTGGTGGCGTGCGGCGTGGCGGTGGCGGTGATGTCGTTCTCCGCGCAGCAGGCGCTGGGCGAGGCGCAGCGCGCCTTCTATGCCGAGAGCCGCTTCGCGGATGTCTTCGCCCAGGCCAAGCGGATTCCTGTGTCCCGCGTGCGCGACCTGGCGCGGCTGGAAGGGGTGACCGCTGTCGACGGGCGGATCGTCGAGGCCGGCTTGATGGACGTGCCGGGACTGGCGCGTCCGGCCACGGCGCGGCTGGTCTCGCTGCCGGACGATGATCGGGGCGCGCTGGATCGGGTCCGGCTGGTCGCGGGCCGGATGCCGGATCCGAGGCGGGTCGACGAGGCCCTCGCGCTGAGGACCTTCATGGACGCGGCGGGCGTTCGGCTTGGCGACCGGCTGACCGCTGTGATCGAAGGGCGCGCCTTCACCTTCACCATCGTCGGCGCGGCGCTGTCGCCCGAGTACGTCTATGTCCCGGCGCCGCAGTCGATGATGCCGGACGATGCGCACCAGGCGGTCATCTGGGCGCCGCGCCCGGCGGTCGAGCAGGCCACGGGGATGAACGGCGCGGTCAACGCCATCGCCCTGCGTCTCGCGCCAGGCGCGTCCGCTGAGGCGGTCATCCAGCAACTCGACCGGACCCTTGCAAGGTATGGGGGGCGGTCGGCCTACGCGCGCGCGGACCAGCCTTCGCACGCGTTCCTCGACGCGGAGCTGAAGGAGCTGTCGACCTCCGCCTCGATCCTGCCGCCGATATTCCTGATCGTCGCGGCGGCGCTGGTGCATCTGACCATGACGCGCCTGGTCGAGGCCGAGCGCGAGCAGATCGGCCTGTTGAAGGCCTTCGGCTACGGAGACCGGGAGGCCACGGCGCCCTACCTTCGGATGGCGGCGGTCATAGGGCTTTTCGGCGCGGCTGGCGGAGGGCTGGCGGGCGGCCTGCTCGCGGCGGCGGTCGTTGAGCAGTATCGGGAATACTTCCGGTTCCCGGTGCTGGAGATACGTTTCCACTGGGGCGCCTTCGCCGGCGCGGCGGCGGTGGCGGTCGGCGCCACATTGGCGGGATCGGTCGCGGCGGTCCGCCGGGCGGCGGCGCTGTCGCCAGCCATCGCCATGCAGCCGCTGCGTCCGACCGCGTACCGGGAAGGCGTGCTGGACCGGATCGTCCGCGACGGCGCCGTCGACCAGGCGACCCGGATCATCGCGCGCAACCTGGAGCGTTTTCCGCTTCGGGCGACGTTCGCGATCGCGGGCCTGGCGTCCAGTCTCGCGTTGCTGGTCGGGACCCAGTTCCTCTTCGACAGCATCGATAGGATCGTGGAGCAGGCCTACTATCGAAGCCAGCGATGGAGCGAGGCGATCGGCTTCGCCGAAGCGAGGAGCATCGCGGCGATCGGCGCCGTCCGGCGCCTGCCGGGCGTCTTCGCCGCGGAGCCGGTCCGCGCCGTCTCGGCGCGCATCAAGGCGAGCGGCCGCGAGGATCGGATCCGCATCGTCGGAGTGGAGCCGGATGCCTCATTCCAGCGTCCTCTGGACGGCCTGGACCGGCCGGTCCCCATCAAGGGCCACGGCCTGGTGATCAGCGAGGCGCTGGCCGCACGGCTGGGGCTGCAGCCCGGCGAAAGCGCGCGGATCGAGGTGGTGGACGGTTCCGGCCCGACGGCGGATGTTCCGATCACGGGCCTTGCCCGGGACTACAGCGGCTTCACCGCGTACATGGACCGGCGGGCGCTCAACCGGCTCATGGGGGAGGGCGACGTCGCGAATGGCGCCCAGCTTCTGGTCGCCGCCGACCAGCGCCCGGCGTTCTATAGCGCCATCGAGCGGACCCCTCAGATCATAGGCTCGTCGTCGCGGGACGAGACCGTCGCCGGCTGGCGCCAGGCGATGGCGGAAGCCTTCCGGGTGATGATCATGTTCTACGTCAGCTTCGCCGCGGCGATCGCCTTCGGCGTGGCCTACAACACGAGCCGCATCGCGCTGTCGGAAAGATCGCGTGACCTGGCGACCCTGCGCGTGCTGGGCTTCGGCCAGGGGGAGTGCGCGTACATCCTGGTGGGCGAGCTGGCGGTCCTGGCGCTGGTGGCCACGCCGATCGGGGTGATCGGCGGGCAGGCGCTGGCCCACGGGCTGGTGCTGGCCTACTCCCGCGACGAGATGAGGCTCCCGGAGGTGATCAGCGCAAGGAGCTACGGGATATCGATCGTCGCCTATCTGTCGGCGGTGATCCTGGCGGCGGCAATGGTCGGGCGGCGCATCTGGGGCTTCGACCTCGTCGCCGTGCTGAAGACGAGGGAGTAGGGCGTGGCGGGCAAGGTCAGGTGGGTTCGCTGGGCCCTCGGAGGCGGGGTGGCGGCCCTTGCCGTCGCCGCCGTGGTCATGCTGCTGGCGCCCCGGCCCGTGGAGGTGGGAACCGCTGTCGTATCCGTCGGCCCGATCGCCGAGAGTGTCGCCGACCAGGGCTATGCACGGGTGCGCGAAGCCTATGTGATCGCAGCGCCGGTTTCGGGTCGGCTGGAACGGATCGCCCTGCACGTCGGCGACAGGGTGGTGGCGGGCCAGACGGTCGTGGCGCGGATTGCGCCAGCCAGCGCCGACCTGCTCGATCCTCGCACCCGGGCTCAGGCGCAGGCGACCGTCGCGGCCGCACAGGCCGCGGTCGGCGCGGCGGCGGCGCAGCAGGAGCAACTCGCAGCCGAGTCGAGGAAGGCGGACGCCGATCTGCGGCGGGTGAGAACCCTGGCCGAGAAGGGCTATGCGGCGAACCAGGCGCTCGATGCGGCCGAGGCGCAGGCCCGCGCGGCCCGGGCGGCGGTCCGCGCGGCGGCGGCGCAGCTCGCGGTGCGGCGGTCGGAACTGACGGCGGCGCGCTCCGCGCTCCTCGGGCCGGAAGCCGACGGCGGCGGTGCGGTTCCGGTGACGTCGCCCTCGTCCGGCTATGTCACCCGGGTCCTGCAGGAGAGCGAACGCACCGTGGCGATGGGGGCGCCCCTCGTCGAGATCGGCGACCAGAGCGGCCTGGAGGCGGCGGTGGAGTTCCTGACCCAGGACGCCGTGCGAATCCGCGAGGGAATGCCCGCGGAGATCTTCGACTGGGGCGGAGAAGGGACCATCCCCGCGGTCGTCCGCCGCGTCGAGCCCCAGGCCTTCACGAAGGTCTCGGCGCTGGGCGTCGAGGAGCAGCGGGTGCTGGTGCTGCTGCAGTTCGCCGGCGACCCGGCCGGCTGGGCGCGCCTGGGCCCGGGGTACCGGGTCTGGGGGCGGGTCATCCTCCGGCGCGAGCCCAAGGCGGTGAAGGCGCCGCTGGGCGCGCTCGTGCGGGAGGGCGGGCGTTGGGCCGTGTTCCGGGCCGAGGGCGGACGCGCGCGGCTCACGGTCGTCGAGGTCGGGGCGATGACGGACAAGGAGGCCGAGATCCGCAAGG
Organism: Phenylobacterium kunshanense; assembly: GCF_003254525.1. Classification (GTDB taxonomy): domain Bacteria; phylum Pseudomonadota; class Alphaproteobacteria; order Caulobacterales; family Caulobacteraceae; genus Phenylobacterium; species Phenylobacterium kunshanense. The sequence continues at coordinate 94,215 of NZ_QFYS01000012.1, read as the reverse complement.
GGCTGAAGGCCGGCGAGCGGGTCGTGGTCTTCCCGTCGGACAAGGTCGGCGACGGTGTCCGGCTCCGGGACCGGGGCGAGTGAGCTCGCAGCACATCGGCAAATACATGTTACGCTGCAACATCATCGGCGCGACTCCTGAGGAGCCTTGATGGACGGCGACAGTTCCTCGGCGGGCCAAAGGCCGACGATAGCCCCAGCAACGCTCGTGGCCCGGCCGCTGGCGCTGGACACCTTCCGCGAGAACGTGGTGCTCCTGGCGCGCAACAACCCGGTCGTCCGACCGGAACGTCTGGCCGGCGTGCGCAAGGTCGAGGTGGTCGCCGGAAGCCTTCGCCTGCTTGCGGTCCCGATGATCTGTGACGATCCCAGCGTGGTGGGGCCCGGCGAGATCGGCCTGCCCCAGCCCGTGTTCCGGCGCCTGGGGGTGACATCGGGCGACGCGATCCACGTCGCGCCGGCGCGCGCGCCCAAGACGCTGGATCTGGTGAAGGCCAAGATCGCCGGCGAGTCCCTGACGGACGACGACTACCGGGCGATCACCCGCGACCTTGCGGGACACCAGTGGTCGGACATGGAGGTCGCGGCCTTTCTCGTCGCCTGCGCCGCCTTCATGACTACCGAGGAGACGCTCGCGCTGACGCGGGCGATGATCGGCGCCGGCGCCCGTCTGGACTGGGGTCGGCCGATGGTGGTGGACAAGCACTGCATCGGCGGCATCCCGGGGAACCGGACCTCGCTGATCGTGACCCCGATCGTGGCGGCGCACGGGCTCACGATGCCGAAGACGTCCTCGCGCGCGATCACCTCGCCGGCCGGCACGGCTGACACCATGGAGGTGTTCGCGCGGGTCGACCTGAACGAGGCCGAGATGCGGAGCGTCGTGGAAGCCTGCGGAGCCTGCGTGGTCTGGGGCGGGCGCGTGAACCTGTCACCCGCCGACGACGTGCTGATCTCGGTGGAGCGTCCGTTGTCGATCGACACGCCCGAGCAGATGGTCGCGTCGATCCTGTCGAAGAAGACCGCCGCCGGTTCGACCCACCTGATCCTTGATGTCCCGGTGGGCCCGACGGCAAAGGTCCGGGACCGCCGGTCAGCCCTTCGGTTGAAGAAGTTGTTCGAATATGTCGCGGACGGAATTGGACTTTCTCTTGAGGTGATGATCACCGAGGCACCAGAGCCGATCGGCCGTGGCGTAGGGCCGGTGCTCGAGGCTCGGGATGTGGAGGCCGTGCTGGCGGGCCGCGCAGATGCGCCGAGCGACTTGAAGGAAAAGGCCGTCTGGCTGGCCGGCCGGGTGCTGGAATTCGATCCCGCGCTTCACGGCGGCGCCGGTGAGCGGCGCGCTCGGGACCTGCTGGAGAGCGGCGCCGCCATGGCCAAGATGGAGGAAATCTGCGCTGCACAGGGCGCTTCACCGATCGCCCGTCGGACCGGGGCGCTGACGCACGAGGTATGCGCGGCCACGGACGGACACGTCGCAAGCATCGATTGTCTCAGGATCGCATCCGTGGCGCGGCTCGCCGGCGCGCCGACTGACCCCGGCGCGGGACTCGAACTCCTGCGGAAAATGGGGGAGCCGGTGCGGGCAGGCGAGCCGGTCTACCGGATCCACGCCTCGGAGCCCGCAGACTTCGGCTTCGCCATAGAAGCCGCCGGCGAGGACAGCGGCGTCAGGATCAGCCGGTGACCGGTCCCGTCCACGCCTTTGCCGATGAAGCCGCGGCGGCGGGGCGCCTCGCCGACGCGCTGGGCGTCGGGCTCGGCCTGGTGTCGGTTCATCGTTTTCCGGACGAGGAGACCCTGCCGACCGTGCCGGAGGCGGGCGCGACGGTGATCGTCTATCGCTCCCTGGATCGGCCCAATCCCAAGCTGATGCCGCTGCTGCAGGCCTGCGACGCCTGGCGGAGGGCAGGGGTCCAGCGCCTCGTGCTGGTGGCCCCCTACATGAGCTATCTCCGCCAGGACAAGGTGTTCGCGCCGGGCCAGCCCCTAAGTCGGGATGTGATGGGCGATCTGCTTGCCCGCAGGTTCGACAGGATCGTGACGGTGGATCCGCACCTGCACCGGACGCCCGACCTCAGCGCGGCCTGGGGCGTGCCGGTCACGGTGCTGTCCGCGGCGCCGGTTCTGGCCAGCGCGCTGGCGGACGGAGGCGCGACGCTGGTGGTGGGGCCGGACGTGGAGGCCGGGCCATGGGCGGCGGCCGTGGCGGCCGAGCTCCGCACCCCGCATCTGACATTGCAGAAGTCGCGGCACGGCGACCGCGACGTTCGCATCTCCCTGGCCGATCCGTCAGCGGTGGAGGGGCAGGCCGTTGCGCTGGCGGACGACGTCTGCTCCAGCGGCTCCACGCTCGCGCGGGCCGTGGAGCTGCTGCTCAAGGCGGGCGCGGCGAGTGTCGAGGTGGCGGTCACCCACGCCCTGATGGAGGACGGCGCAATGGCGCGCCTGCGGGACGCCGGGGCCAGCCGTGTGGTCTCCACCGACTCCTGCATCCATCCGACCAACGCCGCGCCGCTCGCCGACCTGCTGGCGGCGGCCCTGCGCGAGGAACTGACGCCCTAGCTCAGCCGAGGATTCCCGGCAGATCGAGCTGCTTCTCCCGCGCCACCTCGAGCGCGATCTCGTAGCCGGCGTCGGCATGGCGCATGACTCCCGTGGCCGGGTCGTTCCAGAGCACGCGCTCGATGCGGCGGGCCGCGGCATCGGAGCCATCGCACACGATGACCATGCCGGCGTGCTGGGAGTAGCCCATCCCGACCCCGCCGCCATGGTGCAACGAGACCCAGGTGGCGCCCGAGGCGGTGTTGAGCAGGGCGTTCAGCAATGGCCAGTCGGAGACGGCGTCGGATCCGTCCCGCATCGCCTCGGTCTCCCGGTTGGGGGAGGCGACCGAGCCGCTATCCAGGTGGTCGCGGCCGATGACGACGGGGGCCTTGAGCTCGCCCCGGGCGACCATCTCGTTGAACGCCAGGCCCAGCCGGTGGCGATCGCCAAGGCCCACCCAGCAGATGCGGGCGGGCAGGCCCTGGAACCGGATGCGCTCGCGGGCCATGTCCAGCCAGTTGTGCAGGTGCGGGTTGTCGGGGATCAGCTCCTTCACCTTGGCGTCGGTGCGGTAGATGTCCTCGGGATCGCCCGATAGGGCCGCCCAGCGGAAGGGGCCGATCCCCCGGCAGAACAGCGGGCGGATGTAGGCCGGCACGAAGCCCGGGAAGTCGAAGGCGTTCGCGACGCCAGCGTCCTTGGCCACCTGGCGGATGTTGTTGCCGTAGTCGACGGTGGGCACGCCCGCCGCGCGAAAGGCCAGCATGGCCTCGACGTGCTCAGCCATGGAGGCGCGTGCCGCGTCCTCCACCTGGTCCGGCGCCTGCTCGCGCATGGCGGCCCAGCGCTCCAGGCTCCAGCCCTTGGGCAGGTAGCCGTTCACCGGGTCATGGGCCGAGGTCTGGTCGGTGAGCAGGTCGGGCCTCACCCCGCGGGCGTAGATCTCCGGGAGGAGTTCGCAGGCGTTGCCCAGCAGGCCCACCGAGACGGGCGCCCTGTCCCGACAGGACTGCTCGATGATCGCCAGCGCCTCGTCCAGACTCTCGGTGGCCCGGTCCAGGTAGCCGGTGCGCAGGCGCATCTCGATCCGCGACGGCTGGCACTCGATGGCCAGGCACGAGGCGCCCGCCATCACCGCAGCCAGCGGCTGGGCCGCGCCCATGCCGCCCAGCCCCGCGGTCAGCAGCCAGCGGCCGGAAAGGTCGCCGGCGTAATGCTGGCGGCCCATTTCGACGAAGGTCTCGTAGGTGCCCTGAACGATGCCCTGGGCGCCGATGTAGATCCACGAGCCGGCGGTCATCTGGCCGTACATGGCCAGGCCCTTCCGATCGAGCTCGTTGAAGTGCTCCCAGGTGGCCCAGCGGGGAACGAGGTTGGAATTGGCGATGAGCACCCGCGGCGCGTCGGCATGGGTGCGGAAGACGCCGACCGGTTTGCCGGACTGGACCAGCAGGGTCTCGTCGTCGCCCAGGCGGCGGAGGGTCTCCACGATCCGGTCATAGCTCTCCCAGTCGCGCGCGGCGCGGCCGACGCCGCCGTACACGACCAGGTCTTCCGGGCGCTCGGCGACGTCAGGGTGGAGGTTGTTCATCAGCATCCGCAGCGGCGCCTCGGTGAGCCAGCTTCGGCAGGTGAGGTCGCTTCCCATCGGGGGGCGGATGACGCGGGTGGGATCGTGGCGGGTCATGCGGCGGCGAAGTCCAGGCAGGCGGTGAGGACGTGGGCGAGCGCCTGGCGCATCGGCGCGGCGCGGACGGGGTCGTAGGCCGTGGGCCAGACGAGCGAGGTGAGCAGGCCCTCCGGCTCGTCCATGTAGCTGCGGCAGGCAAGCTCCATCTGGATCGCATGGACCCCCTCGCTCGGTCGGCCGTAGTGTCGGGTCGTCCAGCCGCCCTTGAACCGGCCGTTGGTCACGCGCGTGAACCCGCTGGCGTCGCAGGCCGCCTCGACCGCTGCGGCCAGCGCCGGGTCGCAACTCGCCCCTGAGTTTGTGCCGATGTTGAAATCGGGGAGTTGGCCGTCGAACAGGCGCGGGATCACCGAGCGGATCGAATGGGCCTCGTAGAGGACGACCTTGCCATGTCGCGCCCGCAGTCGGTCGAGCTCGGCGCCCAGGGCGGCGTGGTACGGCTCGAACCACTGGGCCCGGCGCTGGGCGACCTCGGCGCTGTCCGGCTCGCCGGTGCGATACAGCGGCTCGCCGTCGAAGGTCGTCGTCGGGCAAAGGTCCGTGGTGGCCTGACCGGGGTAGAGCGACGCGCCCGACGGGTCGCGGTTCACGTCGATCACCGTGCGGCTGATGCCCGTGCGGATCGTGGTCGCGCCGAGCGAGGGCGCGAAGTCGTAGAGCTGGTGGATCCACCAGTCGGCGTCCTTGCGGGCCAGCCAGGGCGAGATCATCCGCGCGGCGACGGCGGAGGGAAGCTCGGTTCCCGTGTGGGGGAAGCTCACGACCAGCGGCGCCTCGCCGCGGTGGATTTCCAGCCAGTCCGTCATGCGACCGCCGGAAGCGGCAGGGCCGCCGCCGAGACGACGGCGCCCGTGCGGACCATGGCGTTGGCCGCCTCCATGTCGGGATGGAACAGGCGGTCAAGGTCGAGGGCCGGGACGCTACGGCGGACCAGCTTCCGCACGGCTTCCAGCGCGTCGCTGGACTGCAGGGGCGCATGGAAGTCACAGCCCTGGGCGGCCGCGAGGAGCTCGATGCCGATGACCGCGGTGGCGTTTTCCGCCATGGCGAGCAGGCGTCGGGCGCCGTGGGCGGCCATGGACACATGATCCTCCTGGTTGGCGGAGGTCGGGATGGAGTCGACGCTGGCAGGATGGGCGCGCTGCTTGTTCTCCGACACGAGCGCGGCGGCGGTGACCTGCGGGATCATGAAGCCGGAGTTCAGCCCCGGGCGCGGGGTGAGGAAGGCGGGCAGGCCCGAGAGGGCCGGATCGACCAGCATCGCCAGGCGCCGCTCCGCGATGGACCCGATTTCGCACACGGCCAGGGCGATCATGTCGGCGGCGAAGGCCACAGGTTCGGCGTGGAAGTTGCCGCCCGAGAGGGCCACGTCTTCGCCGGCGAAGATCAGCGGATTGTCCGACACGCCGTTCGCCTCGAAACCGAGCGTCTGCGCCGCTTGGCGCAGGACGTCCAGGGCGGCTCCCATCACCTGCGGCTGGCAGCGCAGGCAGTAGGGGTCCTGTATGCGCTCGTCGTCCTTCAGGTGAGAGGCGCGGATCGCCGATCCGGCCATGAGCTGGCGGAGGGCCGCGGCGGCCTCGATCTGGCCAGGCTGGCGGCGCAGCGCGTGGATCCGCGGATCGAAGGGCGCATCCGAGCCCTTCGCGGCCTCCGTCGACAGGGCGCCCGTGATCAGCGCGGTCTGGAACAGCCGCTCGGCCTCGAACAGGCCGGCGAGCGCATAGGCCGTCGAGAACTGGGTGCCGTTCAGGAGGGCCAGGCCCTCCTTCGGCCCGAGTACGAGGGGGGGCAGGCCCGCGGCGCGCAGGGCCTCGGCGGCGGGCCGGCGGCCGGCCGGCGTGTCGATCTCGCCCTCGCCAATCAGGGCGCAGGTCATGTGCGCCAGGGGCGCCAGATCGCCTGACGCGCCCACGGAGCCCTGCGCCGGAACGACCGGGATCAGCCCGGCCCCCAGCATCCGCTCGAGCAACTCGACCGTGGCTGGCCGTACCCCCGAGGCGCCCTGGGCCAGGCTGCCCAGCTTCAGCGCCATCATCAGGCACACGACAGGCTTCGGGGTCGGCTCCCCGACGCCGGCGGCGTGGGAGAGGACGAGGTTCCGCTGAAGCGTCTCCAGGTCGGCGTCGTCGATCCGCACGCTGGCGAGTTTTCCGAAGCCGGTGTTGATCCCATAGACCGGCTCATGGCGCGCGAGGATGCGTTCCACGGCGCGCGCGCCCTCCGCTATGACCGGGAGCGAGGCCGGGTCCAGCCTCACCGGCGCTCCAGCGTATATCCGGCGCCACTCGGGCAGCGGCGTATCGCCGGGTTTCAGGACGACGTGGCTCAAATTCCCCTCCAGACGCGCGCATGGAGCGGGTTGAACCCCATGCGGTAGACGAGTTCGGCCGGGCGCTCGATGTCCCAGATCGCGAGGTCGCAGCGGTTGCCGGCCTCCAGCGTCCCGACCTCCCCAGACAGGCCCAGGGCGCGGGCGGCGTTGCGCGTCACGGCGGTGAGGCATTCCTCGACCGTCAGGCGGAACAGGGTGGCCCCCATGTTCAGCGTCAGCAGGAGCGAGGTCAGGGGCGAGGTGCCCGGATTGCAGTCCGTGGCGAGGGCCATGGGCACGCCGGCCGCGCGCAGGGCCTCGACGGGCGGCAGCCTGGTCTCGCGGAGGAAGTAGAAGGCGCCGGGCAGCAGCGTCGCCACCGTGCCGGCCCTTGCCATCGCCTCGATGCCTGTCGAATCCAGATGTTCCAGGTGATCGGCGGACAGCGCGCCGAACTCGGCCGCGAGCGCGGCCCCATTGAGGTTCGAAAGCTGCTCGGCGTGCAGCTTCACCGGCAGGCCATGGCCCCGGGCGGCCTCGAAGACCCGGCGCGTCTGGGCCGCTGTGAAGCCGATACCCTCGCAGAAGGCGTCGACAGCGTCGGCGAGCCCCAACTCGACCGCGGCGGGGATCATCTCAGCGCAGACGAGATCGACATAGCCGTCCGCGTCATCGGCGAACTCCGGGGGCAGGGCGTGGGCGCCCAGGAGGGTGGTGACGATGCTGGCCCGGTCGCCCAGTCCCCGCGCGGCGCGCAGCATCTTCAACTCGTCGTCGGTGGTGAGGCCGTATCCCGACTTGATCTCGACGGTGGTGACGCCTTCCGCGACGAGCGCCTCCAGCCGGGGACGGGCCGTCGCGACGAGGTCGGATTCCGTGGCCGCGCGCGTCGCCGCGACCGTGGCGGCGATGCCGCCGCCAGATCTGGCGATCTCTTCATAGGAGGCGCCCGCCAGCCGCAGCTCGAACTCATGGGCGCGGTCGCCAGCGTGGACGAGGTGGGTGTGGCAGTCGATGAGGCCGGGCGTAATCCAGCGGCCCTCGCAGTCGATGGTCTCGGCCGCGTCGAAGGAGGGCGCGTCCTCCAGGGCGCCGGCATAGACGATGCGATCGCCGGTGGACGCGACCACGCCCCGGTCGATCTCGCCGAGTCCCGCGCGGCTCGTGGCCAGGGTGGCGAGCCGGGCGTTGGCCCAGACGCGATCGCAGCGCATCCCTGTCCTCCGGCTGAAGTCTATTGTATAGACAATAGCGCGCCGAGGGAGGGAGTCCAGTGACCGCAGGCCCCACGACTGTGTGGTTTCAGGAAGCGTTGCTGGAGGACGGCTGGGTCCCGGACGTGCGCCTGACCTTGGCCGATGGGCTTATCGCGCGGATCGAGACGAACGTGCGGCGCGAAGCGGGGGAAGCGAGCCACGGCGTCGCCGTGCCGGGGCTCTGCAACCTGCACAGTCACGCCTTCCAGCGCGGCATGGCGGGCCTGGCCGAGGTCGCGGGGCCGGTAAGCGACAACTTCTGGACCTGGCGGGAGGCGATGTACCGCTTCGTCGATCGCCTGACGCCTGAGGACAACGCCGCCATCGCAGCCTTCGCCTTCGCGGAGATGCTGGAGGCCGGGTTCACGCGGGTGGGGGAATTCCACTATCTGCACAATGACCTGGACGGGACGCCGTTCAGGGACCCGGCCGAAATGATCCATGGGATCGTCGCGGCCGCAGCGGCGAGCGGCATCGCCCTGACCCTGCTGCCGGTCTTCTATGCGCACTCGCAGTTCGGGGGCGCGGCCCCCGCGCCGGGCCAGCGGCGCTTCGTGATGGGCCTCGAGGCGTTCGAGCAGCTCGTCGAGGCGGGGCGCCGCGCGGTTGCCCGCCTGCCGGACCCACTGGTCGGCGTCGCACCCCACAGCCTGCGCGCCGTGAGCCCCGAAGAGCTACGGGTCGTGGCGCGGCTGGGCGACGGCCCGATCCACATCCACGCGGCCGAGCAGACCAAGGAAGTGGACGATTGCGTCGCGTGGTCGGGCGCCCGGCCCGTGGAATGGCTGCTGGCCAACGCGGACGTCGATCGCCGCTGGTGCCTGATCCATGCGACTCACATGACCGGGTCGGAGACCGCAGGGCTCGCGGCAAGCGGCGCGGTGGCGGGTCTTTGTCCCGTGACCGAGGCCAACCTTGGCGATGGGGTGTTCCCGACGGCGGACTATCTGGCGGCGGGCGGCGCCTTCGGGATCGGAACGGACTCCAACGTCCTCATCGACGCCGCCGGCGAACTGCGAGCGCTGGAGTACGCACAAAGGCTGTCGAGGCGGGCGCGCAACGTCCTGGCGGGCGAGCCTGGCGTTTCGACCGGCGGGCGCCTGTTCCGCGGCGCGCTCGCGGGCGGCGCGCAGGCGCTGGGGGGCGCGTCCGGGCTCGAGGTCGGGGCCCCGGCGGACCTCGTCGCGCTCGACGCCGGCCATCCCACGCTAGCGATGAAGCGCGGAGATGCGGTCCTGGACAGCTGGATCTTCGCCTGCCGCCACAGTCCGGTGATGGCGGTCTGGCGACGCGGACGCCAGGTGGTGGCCGAGGGACGCCACGTAGAGCGACCGGCCCTGGAGCGGCGCTATCGCGAGGTGCTAGGTCGTCTGCTGGCATGAGCAGCCTTCACCAGCGCATTCGCGCGGATATCCAGGACCGCATCCTCTCGGGCGCCTGGCCGCCGGGGCACCGCGTGCCGGCCGAGCACGAGTTGATGGCCGAGTACGGCTGTTCGCGGATGACCGTGAACAAGGCCTTGGCCCCGCTGGCGGAGGCTGGGCTGATCGTGCGCCTCCGCCGGGCAGGATCCTTCGTGGCGCGGCCGCGAATCCACTCGGCGGTGCTCGACATTCCCGACATCCAGGCTGAGGTCACCGCGCGCGGCGAGACCTACGGCTACGAACTGCTGTCGCGGGCGGCCCGGGCCGCGAAGGCCGACGAGGCGAGGGCGCTGGACCTGCCGCCGGGCGGGCGGGTCCTGGCGATGACCTGTCTGCATCGGGCCGCGGGTCAGCCCTTCGCCCTGGAAGAGCGGCTGATCAGCCTGTCGGCCGCGCCGGAGGCCGAGGCCGTCGATTTCACGATGACTGCGCCGGGCGGCTGGCTGCTCACCCACGTGCCCTGGACCGAGGCCGAGCATCGGATCAGCGCCGTGAGCGCCGGCAAGGCCGCGCGCCTGCTGAGCCTGGAGCCGGAAGCGGCCTGTCTCGTCCTCGAGCGCCTGACCTGGCGGGGCGAGGTCCGCATCACCCACGTTCGGATGACGTTCCCAGGCGAGGCCTATGACCTGACGGCGCGCTTCTCGCCTCGCAGCGGCTGACCCAGCCCCGTCTCAGGTCACCTGGGCGATCCGCAGGGAATTGGTGCCGCCCGCCCTTCCGAACGGCACGCCGGCGACCACAACGATCTCGTCGCGACGCTTGGCGAAGCCGCTTCGAAGGGCCAGGGCCGCCGCCTGGGCCACGGTCTCGGTCATGGTGTGGTTCGGCTCGCAGGTGAGGGCGTGGACGCCCCAGACCAGCGCCATGCGGCGGGCCGTCTCCACCTGTGGCGTCAGGCCCAGGATCGGCACGTCCGGACGTTGCCTGGCGATCCGCATCGCCGCGCGACCGGTGAGGGAGAAAGCGACGATCGCCTTGGCCTCCAGGGTTTCCGCCACCTGTCGGGCCGCGGCCGAAATGGCGTCAGGCGTGGACTTCTCGGGCTTCGGCCGCATGGCGGCCCGCGAGGCCTTGAGGTCCTCGTCCTCCTCGGTTCGGGCGATGATCCGGTCCATCATGCGGACCGTTTCGACGGGGTACTTGCCGGTGGCGCTCTCGGCCGAGAGCATGACGGCGTCCGCCCCGTCGAAGACGGCGGTAGCCACGTCGGACGCTTCGGCGCGGGTCGGCGCCGGGTTCTCGATCATGCTCTCCATCATCTGCGTGGCCACGACCACGGGCCGACCGAACCGGTGCGCCGTGCGGATCAGGCGCTTCTGAAGGAGCGGCACATCCTCGGCAGGCATCTCCACCCCAAGATCGCCCCGCGCCACCATGATGGCGTCGGAGAGCCGGACCACCTCGTCGATGTGCTGGAGCGCGCCGGGCTTCTCGATCTTGGAAAGGATGAAGGCGCGGTCGCCGACCAGTTCGCGCGCTTCCATGACGTCCTCGGGACGCTGGACGAACGAGAGACCGATGTAGTCGCAACCCTGGTCGAGGGCGAACGTCAGGTCGGACCGGTCCTTCCTGGTCAGCGCGGGGATGGGCAGAGTCAGGCCGGGCAGGTTGACGCCCTTGTGGTCGGAGAGCCGGCCGCCGACGATGACCCGGGTGTCGAGGAATTCCGGCGTCTGGCGCACCACCTCCAGGCGGATACGTCCATCATCGAGCAGCAGGACGGAGCCTGGCGAGGCCGCGGCCATGATCTCCGGGTGGGGCAGTTGCGCCCGCTGGCTGTCGCCAGGCCGCTCCTGCAGGTCCAGCCGGAACGAGCGGCCCCACTGCAGAACCACCGCGCCGCCGGCGAAGCGGCCGACACGAAGCTTGGGACCCTGGAGGTCGGCGAGGATGCCGATCGGGCGACCGGTCTTCTTCTCCACCTTGCGGATCCGCGCGACGACCTCGGCGTGGCCGTCCTGGCTGCCGTGGCTGAAGTTGAGGCGGAACACGTCCGCCCCCGTGCGGAACAGCTCCTCCAGCCGCTCCGGACTGGACGACGCCGGCCCGATGGTGGCCACGATCTTCACCCGCCGGCGGCGCCGGATCGCTTCAGCCACGCGGGGCTACTCCTTCTGGTCGGTCGAATCCAAGGCGCCCAAATTGGCCGTGTGCGCGGTTCGCAGCAAGCAACTGCCGCAGCGGAATGAAAGTTCAGCGTGTCGGGAGCGCCGATGCTCGTTCGTCCTTCGGCCAGTGCAGATCAGAGGAGTCGTCCATGCCCTACGTCGACGGGTTCGTCCTGGCCGTCCCCAAGGCCAATCTGGAAGCCTACAAGGAAATGGCGCGCATCGCGGGCGAGGTGTGGATGGAACTGGGCGCGCTCAGCTACGTGGAGTGCATCGGCGACGACGTGCCCTACGGCGAACTCACGTCCTTCCCTCGGTCGGTCCAGGCGACGGACGACGAGGTCGTGATCTTCTCCTGGATCACCTATCCGGATCGCAAGGCGCGCGACGAGATCCTGGCCAAGGTGATGGGCGATCCGCGTCTTAAGCCGCAGCAGGAGAACATGCCGTTCGACGGAAAGCGGATGATCTACGGTGGGTTCGAGGCGTTCCTGACCCTGTAAGCAGATGCCGTGCAGCCAGCGCGTGCTTCCGTCGCATTAACTCGAATTAGCTTGGCGACGTCAGGTCGTGGCGACAGATAGGCCGGGCGGAGGCGCGCTGGGGGCGTCGTCCGGGGAGTCTGTCGCGCCTTGCTGAGCCTTGCCGCCGCCCTCTCGATGGCCGCCGTCCAGGCGCCCGACCTCCCGCGGATGCCGCCGATCACGCGGGAGCCACAGATCACCTACCTGGACCGCGCCGGCGCCGTGATCGGCGTGCGGGGCGGCCGGTATGCCCCGCCCGTCGACATCGCCAAACTGCCGGCCCATGTGCCTGCCGCCTTCGTGGCGATCGAGGATCGGCGCTTCTACGAGCACGACGGCTTCGACGCGCGCGGCATCGCCCGGGCGGTGGTGGCGGGCATCGGGGCGGGGCGACCGACGCAGGGCGCCTCGACGATCACCCAGCAGTTGGCGCGAAATCTGTTCCTCACCCAGGAGCGGACGCTGGAGCGCAAGGCCACCGAGCTCGTCTATGCGGTCGAGCTGGAGCGCACCTACACCAAGAAGCAGATCCTCGGGCTCTACCTCAGCCGGGTCTATTTCGGATCGGGCGCCTATGGCCTCGAGGCCGCCTCGCAGCGCTACTTCAACAAGGCGGCGGCCCGGTTGAGCCTGAAGGAGGCGGCCATGCTGGCGGGCGTCCTGAAGTCGCCCAGCGGGTACAACCCCGTCGAGCAGCCCGAACGGTGCCTGGAGCGCGCCAGACTGGTGCTGAACGCGATGGTGGAGACCGGGGCGATCACGCCCGCCCAGCGCGACAAGGCCGCGGCGCAGAAGCCGCGCGTGTGGAAGACCGCGCCCAACGGTCCCGCCCAGTATTTCCTGGACTGGGTCGACGGCGAGGTGCGCCGGATGGTTCCCAAGCCGACCCGCGACCTGATGGTGGAGACCACGCTGGATCAGGCGATGGAGGCGGCCGCCGGCACAGCCGTGCGCGCCGGCGTCGAAGCCTGGCGCGGGCAAGGCGCGGACCAGGCGGCTATCGTGGCCATCGACGGGCAGGGCAGGGTTCGTGCGCTGGTGGGCGGAACCAACCACGCCACGGCCCCTTACAACCGCGCCGTCAGCGCGCGGCGGCAGGCAGGGTCCGCCTGGAAGCCGATTGTCTACCTGACCGCCCTCGAACGGGGGCTGACGCCCGACAGCCCGGTGGTCGACGAGCCGGTGACCATCGCCGGCTGGACGCCCAGCAACTACGAGGTCGGCGCCTACCTGGGACCGATCACGCTGGAGACGGCGCTGGCCAAGTCGGTGAATACGGTCGCCGCGCGTCTGGCCGATGAGGTAGGCCGGCCGGCGATCGCCCAGACGGCGCGGCGGATCGGGATCGCATCCACCGTGAACACCGACCCCGCCATGGCCCTGGGAACCACCCTGGTGTCGCCCTTGGAGCTGACCCAGGCCTATGCCGCGTTCTCCAATGGCGGCAATCGCGTGCAGCCCTATGGGATCGAGCGGATCCGGTCCGGCGGGCAGGTGATCTTCCAGAAACGCCCGCCCGCTCCGGCGCCGGCCGTCGCCAACCCCGCGCTCAGCGACCTGAACCGCATGCTGCGCACCGTGATGACGTCGGGGACCGGGGCGCGGGCCGCCATTCCCGGCCATGACCTGGCGGGCAAGACCGGGACCACGTCGGACTACAAGGACGCCTGGTTCTGCGGCTACACGGGGGGGCTCGCGAGCTGCGCCTGGATGGGACGCGACGACGGCCGGCCCATGGCCCGGATCAGCGGGTCGACGGCGCCGGCGCAGATGTGGCGGAGCTTCATGTCCACGGCGCTCAAGCGCATCCCGGCACAGCCCATTCCGGCCGGGCCCCCGCCTGTGGCGCCGCCCGCACAGCCTGCCGAAGAGGCCGTCCTGCCGGCGGTGAGCCCGCCGCCGATCACCGAGGACATGCCGCCCCTGTGAATCCGCGGACGATATGCCGCATCGCACCTTAGCTTTGCGGTTAGGCGACTGATGGCTTCTGGGCGCGATGCAGGAGTCTCCCGCCCCTAGGCCTGGCATGTCGCGCACCGGCGCGCATCCGGGTCTGATCACGCCCCGCTATGTCCGCCCGACATTGCGGCAGGTGATCGACGAGGCTGCGGATGCGCTCCACGAGGTCGCGCTGCAGAAGATCGTGCTGGGGCTGGTGGCCGCGCTCGCCGCCACGCTCGTCCTCGACTGGAAAACGACGGCGGCATGGTTCGCGGGTCTGGTCGCCATCGAGACCTGGGGGTGGTTCGCAACGCGCCCCTCGGCGCCTCGGGACCGCAGACGGCGCAACTACCCCAATGTCGCGGCCGCATACCTGGCCCAGATCGCGTGCTGGCTGGTGCTGGCCACGTTCCTATGGTCGACGGGGGCGCCGCTGGTCCAGGCGGCCGGCGCGGCGGTGTTCATGGTGATCGCCGCCGTCACGATCCTGCTCTTCTACAACACGCCTATGGTTTTCCTGGCCTCCGGAGCCGCGCCGGCGCTGGGCGCGCTGGCGGTGCTGGCGGGGGTGGAGGCGCGGAGTCCCGCCGAGGCCCTGTTGCTTTCCGTCACACTTCTGCTCTGCGGCGCCTTCTGCGTGGGTCGCGCGCTCGACACGCCGTCGACCCAGGAGCAGCAGCGTCGACTGAACGAGAGCCTGGACGCCTACGAGACCCTGGCCGCGAACGTCACCGACGTCATCGCGCGCACGAACCTGACGGGCGAGTTCGTCTATGTCTCGCCGTCGGTGAAGGCGATCCTTGGCTATGAGCCCGAGGAACTGGTCGGCACGTCACGCTGGGACATCACTCACCCGGACGCCGACGTCGCCGAGATGGTGGAAGCCTATCATCGCATGGTGGCCGAGCCGGGCCGGGCCGAGGCCATGACCGTTCAGGTTCGGCACAAGGACGGCCGCTGGCTATGGCTGCAGTCCAGCGCTCGCCTCATCTTCGAGGACGGCGCTCCCGTCGCCACCATCGACGTCTCGCGGGACGTCACGGCCCAGGTGGCGGCCGAGGCGGCGCTGAAGGAGGCCAAGGCAGAAGCGGAGGCGGCGACCCGCGCCAAGGCCGAGTTCCTGGCAAACGTGAGCCACGAGATCCGCACGCCCTTGAACGGCGTCCTCGGCGCCCTGCAACTCCTGCAGGATGAGCCGGTCTCCGCCGAGGGCAGGTCGCTCATGCGCCGGGCGAACGACTGCGGCCGCATGCTGGCGGAATTGCTCAACGACGTGCTCGACTTCTCGAAGATCGAGGCCGGACAGCTGGACCTGTCGCCCGAGCCGCTGGACGCACGTGAAGCGCTCGATGTCGTCGTGGGGCTGCTGGAGGGGCAGGCGCGAGCCAAGGGCGTCGACCTGCGCAGCGCCGTCGATGGCGAGGGCTTCTGGATCGAGGCCGACGCCGTCCGGTTGCGCCAGGTGATGTTCAACCTGGTCGGCAATGCGGTGAAGTTCACGAGCGCCGGCCATGTAGAGGCCCGGCTCAGCGTTCAGCCGATGGGCGATGATCGTCGCCGGGTGCGTTTCGAAGTCGAAGACACCGGCATCGGCATGGCGCCAGAGGTGCAGGCTCGCCTGTTCGAACGGTTCCAGCAGGCCGAAAGCGACACGGCCCGCCGGTTCGGCGGGGCGGGCCTGGGACTGTCCATCAGCCGTGCGCTCGTCCGGATGATGGGCGGTGACATCGGCTTCACCAGCGTCGCAGGCGAAGGCTCCACCTTCTGGCTCGAGTTCGAGGCGCCGGCCGCGACACCTGCCGCGCCGGCCACGGCGGACGAGGCGGTTCTCGCCGGGGTCCGGATCCTGCTTGTGGAAGACAACGCCACCAACCGGCTCGTGGCCCAGACCCTTCTCCAGCGCCTGGGCGCCCAGGTGACGGAGGCGGAGGACGGCCTGGCGGGCGTCCGCGCCGCCGCCACGGGCCGCTTCGACCTGATCCTGATGGACATCCAGATGCCGCACATGGACGGCATCGAGGCTGCGCAATCGATCCGCGGCCTCGCGGGGGCCGCCGGCCAGGTCCCCATCCTGGCGCTGACCGCCAACGCCATGACCCACCAGCGCGCCGAGTACCTGGCGGCCGGCATGAACGGCATCGTATCGAAGCCGATCTCCGTTGCCGCGCTGCTCGGCGAGGTCGGCCGGATGCTCGAGGCTGACCCGGAAATCGAGACCGTCGCCGTCTGAGGGGCCGGATGGACGGCGGGCCTGGTAGCGGCCAGCCTGGTCCCGACGGCTCGGCGGACTTCCTCGCCGGCCGCGCAGCGGATTACATGCAGGCCGTCGCCGTGAGTGGCGGCCGGCTGGCGCGTCGAGCCAGCCCAGGTGCAAGAAAGGACCGCTGATGGCCCGCGATCGCCTCGCCGTGTTGAACGCCATGATGGACCAGGGCGTGATCCCGGTCTTCTACCACCCGGATCCCGCGGTCTGCGTGAAGGTGATCCAGGCCTGCGCCAACGGCGGGGCCAAGTGCATCGAGTTCACCAACCGGGGAGACTTCGCCGCCGAGGTGTTCCTTGAGGTCACCCGCCATTTCGCCAAGGCCGATCCCAGCGTCATCATGGGGGTGGGGTCGATCGTCGACGCGCCGACGGCGGGGCTCTTCATCGCGAACGGCGCGAACTTCGTGGTCGGCCCGCTGCTCAACCCGGACGTGGCCAAGGTCTGCAACCGCCGTCAGATCGCCTATTCTCCCGGCTGCGCCACGCCGACCGAGATCGGCCAGGCCCAGGAGCTGGGCTGCGAGATCGTCAAGGTGTTTCCCGGCGGCTCGGTGGGTGGTCCCGACTTCGTCAAGGCGGTGATGGGCCCGATGCCCTGGACCAAGATGATGCCCACTGGCGGCGTGGACGTGGCCGAGGCCTCCCTCCGGCCCTGGTTCGAGGCCGGTATCGTGGCCTGTGGCATGGGCTCCAACCTCATCACCAAGTCGCTGCTGGACGCCCAGGACTACGCCGGGCTGGAGGCGCGGGTGCGTGACACCGTGCAACTCATCAGGACCATCCGCGGCAAGTGACGGGCGGCTCGCGCCGGCCGGACGTCCGAAGTCCCGGCCTCCGAAACACCGGCTGATCGCCATATCGTCGCCGCCTTGGCGGGGATATGGAGCCCCATGCGCAGATTGATCCTCGCCCTTTCCCTGCTCGCCGCGCCGGCGTCGGCGCTGGCCGACCCGGTGCAGGAGGCGCGCTCCGCCACCGCCGCCTGCCTTTCGGCGGTCATCGACGGCGCTCCCGTCGAGGACATCGACGGCGAGGACGTGGTGATCCGGCGTGGAAAGGATCCGGTGAGTTGCACGGTCAGGGTCGATGCCGGCCAGCCCGTGGTCATCCGCGAGGCGGTGCTGGTGGCGATCAAGCGACGGAGCGAGCTGTTCACGCCGGCCAAGTCGGCCTGGGAAGCGGGCGGCATGGCGAGCCGGGAGACGTTCTGCAACCTGCCGGGCCGGCGCGCCCTGGCGGTTCTGGTCAGTACGGCGCGGCCCGGACAGACGCCGGTGCTGACGGCTACGGTGTTCGAGACGGCGACGCGAGACGCCCGCTGCGACAAGGACCTGGGCCCGCAGACCGTGGCCGTCACCGAGCCCGCGACCGGGGCGACCGACACGTCGCCGGTTGCGGCCCCGATCGCCGAGATCGCTCCGCCGCCGCCGAAGGCGAAGAAGCCGAGCCTGCTGAGGCGGATTCCCGGTCTCCGACGCGACTGATCGCCAAAGGGGCTACCGCTCCCGTCCCTCACGGCCCCAAGATGTCGCCGATTTCAACGGGAGGGCGCATGGGCGAGGAACGGCTGGAGGGCGACTGGACCTACGTCCGGGTCGAGCAGCGGGAGCATGTCGTGGAGGTCGCGCTTGCGCGCACCGAGGCGCGCAACGCGCTGAACGGCGAACTGATGGCCGAACTGACGGAGGTGGCCCGGCGGCTGCGGCTCCGGACCGACGTGCGGGCGGTCATCCTCACCGGCTCGGCCGACTACTTTTCGGCCGGCGCAGACCTATCCGCCAGCGAGGCGCGGCGCGCCCAGCCCAGCCTGATCGAGAGCCGCCGGGCGGTGATGGCTGGGCCAGACATGTGCCGGGCGTGGGCCGAGATCGAGGCGGTCACGATCGCGGCCATCGAGGGCTACTGCATCGGGGGCGGCGCGGCGCTGGCGCTGTCGTGCGACTTCCGCGTCATGGGCGAGGGCGCCTACCTGCGCCTGCCCGAGGTCCCGCTCGGCATGAACATGAGCTGGCGGAGCCTGCCCGGGATCGTGGCGCTGGTGGGCCCGTCGCGCGCCAAGCAGTTCGTGATGTTCGGCGAGGCGGTCGACGCCGCCCGCTGCCTCGACTGGGGTTTCGCGGACGAGGCGGTCGGCAAGGGAATGGCTCTGGCCGCCGCTCGCGCCTGGGCCGCCAAGGTCGCCGGCCTGCCGCCGCTGCCCGTACGGATGACCAAGGAGGCCGTCAACGCGATCTCCGCGGCGACGGCCCAGGCCTCGATCTACATGGATCGCGACCAGTACCTGCTGGCCACCTCCAGCCAGGACTTCCGCGAGGGCGTCGCGGCCTTCCGTGAGAAGCGGCCTGGCCGGTTCACCGGCGAATAGCCGCTGTCACCCCTTCAGGATCTCGATTGGCGCGGGCCGGCGCCGGCGCATGGCCGCGCCCAGCCCGCCAAAGCCGAGGATCATCAGGGCCCATGCCGACGGTTCCGGTACGGCCGCGCCGAAAGTGAAGTTGTCGGCATAGACGCTGGAGCCGCCGTCGCCGACCGATCCGAACGTCACGTACTTGATGCCCGCGGCGGTGATCGCGAGCGTCTTGAACTCGCTCTCCAGTGGCCCGATGAGGAGCTCGACGCGCCCGAGCGATACGTCGCCCGCGTCGAAGGCTTCGAGGAACAGGAGGTCCTCGTCGCCGTACTCCCGGCTGGGCCAGTCGCCGAGGTCGACGCTGACATTCCCCACAAGAGCGTCGAAGTCCGCCCGGAGCGGGTCGAAGACGCCGATGTCCGGGTCGTTTGGATCCTCGACATAGGCGCCGATGATGTTCCGGCTGCCGTTCGGTCCGTTCACCGGGTTCACCAGGCCGCCGACCCCGGACGTGAACGTCACGCCCTGGGTGGAATAGGCGGTGGTCGAGGCGAGAAACGACTCGAAGTCGATCACCGTGCTCGCGGCCGCCGCGCCAGGCGCCGCCAGTCCCAGCGCAAGCGCCCCCGTCAGCCCGGCAAGGGCCTTGTTCCAGCTCCACATGTGATGATCTCCCGCAGGTCCCCGTGGCGACGCCGAACGCAGCACCCCTTGCGCCCGACGTCCCGGACATCATGCGGTCTCGCCCGCGCCGCGCTAGGCGCGGCGACATGCGCCGGGTTGCGGCGCGTTGCGAGGGCTCAGGCGTTGCGGGCCATCAGGCCGCCGTCGACGGGGATCGTCACGCCGGTGATGTAGGACGCGGCCGGCAGGCACAGGCTGAGGGTCATGTGCGCCACCTCTTCCGGACGGCCGTAGCGGCGCAGGGCCGTGCGACGCCGGGCGTAGGTCTGCTTGTCGTCGTCTGGCACGTTCGCCGTCATGCCGGTCAGGATCGGTCCAGGGCAGATGCAGTTGACCGTGATCCCTTCCGGACCCAGTTCGACGGCGAGGGCGCGGGTCAGGCCCGTCACGCCGGCTTTGGCGGCGGAGTAGGGGCTGTCGCGGCTGGTCGCGCCCAGGGCCTCGGTCGAGGCGATGTTGACGATCCGCGGATGGTCCGACTTGCGCAGATGGGGCAGGGCGGCGCGGATGATCCGCTGATGCGAGGTCAGAAGGACGCCCAGCGCGCGCGTCCACACCGTGTCGTACTCGGGATGATCGATCGGGCAGAAGGCCGAGATGCCCGCGTTGTTGACCACGATGTCCAGCCGGCCGAACCGCTGGGCGACCGCCGCCACGACCGCCTCGATGGCGGACGGGTCGGAGACATCCAGCGGCCAGGCCTCGGCGCTGCCGCCTGCGGCGCGGATGGCGGCCACCACCGGCTCGGAGGTCTCGGCCGAGAGGTCGGTGACGGCCACATGCGCGCCCTCGGCCGCGAAGACCTCCGCAGTGGCCTTGCCCATGCCCGAGGCGGCTCCGGTGATGAGCGCGACGGCGCCCGCGACGGATCGGCTGCTCATGTCGTCTATCGTCCCTGGAACACGGGCTCGCGCTTTTCCAGGAAGCTGGCGACGCCCTCCTTGTGGTCTTCGGTCTGCATCAGCAGGCGGATCTTCTCGATCGCCCAGGCGCCGATCTCGCGCGGATCGCCATAGGCGAAGCGGGAGAGGCCGGCCTTCAGGTGGCGCACGGCCAGCGGCGGGTTGGCGGCGATCCGCCCGGCGAGCTCCCGCGCCGCAGCCATCAGTTCGCCGTGCGGCGTCACCTTCGTGACGAGGCCGATCCGCAGCGCCTCGGCGGCGTCGAAGACATCGCCGGTGAACAGCAGCTCGGCGGCCTTCGCCGGACCGACCACGGCGGGCAGGCGGTAGAACCCACCTACGTCGCAGACGAGGCCGCGCTTGACGAACAGCTCGCCGAACTTGGCCTTCTCCGACGCGATCCGGATGTCGGCGAACAGGGCCAGCTCCATGCCCCAGCCGACCGCCGCGCCGTTGATGGCGGCGATCACCGGCTTGTCGCACTCCAGCGCCGCGATGGCGGCGGGCGTCGCCTGATAGGTCACCGGCAGGGTGCGCTTCGACACCGGCTTCGGCCCGGCCATGATCTCGCCCACGTCGTCGCCGGAGCAGAAGGCGGGATCGGCGCCCGTGACGATCACGCAGCGCACCTCGTCATCGGCCGCGCAGAGGCGCAGCGCCTGCTCCAGCTCGTCATAGGCCTGGTAGTTCAGCGCGTTACGCCGCTCGGGACGATTCAGCATCACCGTCGCGACATGGGCCTCCAGCGTGCAGAGGACATGTTCGAACCCGGCGCTCTTCTCGGTCAGCGAGACCATGGGCGCTCCTCCCTTTGCCCGATGCTGGCACGGCGGGAAAAGCGGTCAACCGTGACGCCAGGGCAGTCTTGCCAGCGCAGGGACAGCGGACGAAGCATGCCGGCCGGGAGGACGAACAATGCCGGAATTCCGCACGGTCGACGCGGGGAACGCGAAGATCCGGGTGGCTGTGGAGGGTGAGGGGCCGCTGGTCCTGATGGTCCATGGCTTTCCCGAGAGCTGGTACTCCTGGCGCCACCAGATCGGGCCGATCGCCGAGGCGGGGTTCACCGCCGCGGCGATGGACGTGCGCGGGTACGGCGGCTCGGACAAGCCGAAGAGCGTCGACGCCTACTCGATGGAGCAGCTCACCGGCGACGTGGCGGGCGTCGCCAAGGCGCTGCAGCCCGACGCGCCGGCGATCCTGATCGGCCACGACTGGGGCGCGCCCATCGTCTGGAACACCGCCCTCAGCCGGCCCGAGGCGATCAGTGCGGTCGCCGGCCTGTCGGTGCCCTATACCGGCGTCCCGGCCCGGCCGTTCACGGAGATCTTCGCCGAGGCCTTCACCAGCAAGGGCATCTTCTTCTACCAGGCCTGGTTCCAGGACGTGGGGCCGCCCGAGGCCGAGGCGGAAGCCGACGTCCGCGACTTCCTGCGCAAGTTCTACTACGGCATCTGCGGCGACGCCCCACCCGGCACCTGGCCGCTGAAGAAGCACGGCGCGAGCCTGCTCGAAGGGATGGTGGATCCCGACCCGTTCCCGGCCTGGCTGACCCCGGAGGACCTCGACTACTACGTCGCCGAGTTCGAGAGCTCGGGCTTCTTCGGGCCCATCAGCCGCTACCGGAACCACGAGCGCGACTTCGAATGGCTGCAGGCCTTCAAGGATCGCAAGCTCGAGATGCCGACCCTGCTGATCGGCGGCGACCGCGATCCCGCGTTCAACGGCTTCGGCCGCATTCCCGACCCGTCCGCCCTGATGCGCCAGCACGCGACCGACCTGCGCGGCGCGCACGTGCTCCCGGGCTGCGGACATTGGACCCAGCAGGAGCGGCCGGCCGAGACCACCGCGATCCTGCTCGACTGGCTGAAAGGGCTCTGACCATGGCTGATCTGGAACTTCGGCAGGACGGCGACGTCATCTGGGCGACCATGAACCGGCCCGACCGGCTGAACGCCCTGTCGCGCAACCTGGTGACCGAGCTGCGCGAGTTCTTCGTCGATCTCTACTGGCGGCGGGACGTTCGGGTGGTGGTGTTGCAGGGCGCGGGCAAGGCGTTCTGCGCCGGGCTCGACCTGAAGGAGAGCAACGATCCGGGCGGCTCCCAGCGCTCCATCGGCGCCGGGCTCACCCGGCAGCGCGAGATCAGCGAGATCGTCATCGCCATGCGGCGCTGCCCGCAGCCGATCATCGCCTGCGTGAACGGCGCGGCGGCGGGCGGCGGTTTCGCCCTGGCCCTGGCCTCGGACGTGCGGATCGCCACGCCGAACCTGCGCATGAACGCCGCCTTCATCCGCATTGGTCTCTCGGCCTGCGACATCGGGGTCAGCTACTTCCTGCCGCGGATGGTCGGCTCGTCCGTGGCCGCGGAGTACATGCTGACAGGCCGGTTCATCGACGCCGAGCGGGCCTACCAGCTCGGCCTGGTCAGCCGCGTCGTGCCCCAGGAGCAGCTCGAAGCCGAGGCTCAGGGCTTCGTCGACGACATGCTGCATGCAACGCCTCTTGGCCTGCGTCTCACCAAGGAGGCGCTGAACCACGCCATCGACGCGCAGGGGCTGGAAGCGGCGATCGCCATGGAGGATCGCAACCAGATCCTGGCCAGCTCGGACGGCGACTTCGGCGAGGGCGTCCGGGCGTTCCTGGAGAAGCGCCGGCCTCAGTACACGCGCCGGGAGGGCTGAACGTGATCGAGCTCTGGCACTGTCCTGACGCGCGTTCGTTCCGGCCGCTGTGGGCGCTGGAGGAGCTGGGGCTAGAGTACAGGCTTCACCTGCTGCCGTTCCCGCCGCGCGTCCGTGAGCCGGCCTACCTGGAGGTCAATCCGCTCGGCACCATCCCCGCGATGCGCGACGGGGAGACCTTCATGACCGAGAGCGCCGCCATCGTGCAGTACCTGGCCACGCGCTACGGCCCCAGCGATCTGGCGGTGGCCGTCGACGAGGCCGACTACGGCGCCTGGCTGAACTGGCTGCACTTCGGCGAGGCGACGCTGACCTTCCCGCAGACCCTGGTGCTCCGCTACCGCAGGTTCGAGCCGGGCAAGGCCGAGGTGGTCGCCGACGACTACGCGAAATGGTTCCTCTCCCGCCTCCGGCAGGTGGACCGCGCGCTTGCGGACGGCCGGGAATGGCTCTGCGCCGGTCGCTTCACGGGCGCCGATATTTCAGTGGGTTACGCCCTGCTGCTCGCGCGGACCCTAAAGCTGGACGCGGACTTCTCGCCTGCCATCGCCGCGTACTGGGAACGGCTGCGCGAGCGGCCCGGCTTCAAGGCCGCCAAGAAGGCCCAGAAGATCGAACTCGATGAGGCGCTGTCGTCGTGATCACGCTCTTCGACCACCCGCTCTCGCCCTACGCGCAGAAGGTCAAGATCAGCCTGATCGAGAAGGGCCTGGCGTTCGAGGCCGTGCTCCCGGGCGGGCTGGGGGCCGGCGGCGCGGCCGGCGCGTTCGTTGAGGCCAATCCGCGGGCCGAGGTGCCGGCCATCCTGGACGGCGACGTTCGCGTCTTCGATTCCACGATCATCCTGGAGTACCTCGACGACGCCTACCCGACCCCGCCGATGCGTCCCACCAGCCCCGCGGAGCGGGCGCGGGTCCGGATGCTCGAAGAGGTGATGGACACCCACTTCGAGGCCATCAACTGGGGCCTGTCCGAGATCCGCTGGTTCCGAAGGGCCGAGGGCGCCTCCGCCGAGGCGCTGACGGCGGCGGCGCGCCGTCAGACCGCGGGCTTCTACGCCTGGCTGGAACGCCAGCTCGGCGACCGGACTTGGTTCAACGGCGAGACGTTCGGCTGGGGCGACCTCAGCGTCGTCCCTTACCTCAACGGTTCGGTGGGACACGGACACCCGCCGCCGGCCGGCTCGAAGCTGGCGGCCTGGCTCGCCCGGGCGAACGAACGTCCCTCGGTAGCGGCATGTGTCGCCGACATCGCCGCGCTCAATGCGGGAGGCCCCGTGATGACCAACGTCGCCGAACTCGTGGAGAAGGGGCTGTTCAAGCGCGAGTACCGCGACCACCGGCTGGAATGGATGATCAAGTCGGGCGGCGTCGAGGTGGTCCTGAAGGGGCTGGAGCGCGACAACATCCGCTTCGCGCCCGACTTCGGCTGAGTGGCGCGGAAATCCGCCCGACCTTGACGTGGCGTCCCCGTTGCGGCCCCCGGCCGCTGGCGTAGGCTCCGGCCGGACAACGATACGAGGAAACCGGCCATGAGCCCCGCCGACGACCAGGCGGCCGCCCCGACGCTGGCGCCGTTCAAGCCCCTGCCGCAGAAGGCCCCCGACCTTTCCGTCGAGAAGACGCCGGACGGGACCTACTACGTCCGATCCAACCATCCGCCGGCGGATGGGCCACGGTCGATCGCGCACCTCCTGGCCGAGCGCGCCGCCGAGCATCCCGACCGGCCTTACATCCTGCAGCGTGAACCCGGTCACGGGCCCTGGCGCGGGGTCACCTACGGCGAGGCCAAGCGGGCGGCGGACGGCATCGCGCAGTGGCTGCTCGACCAGGGCCTCACCGGCGCCGACAGCGTCATGGTGCTTTCCGCCAACTCGGTCGAGCACGCGCTGATGATGCTGGGCTGCTACACGGCCGGCGTGCCGATCGCCCCGATCAGTCCGGCCTACAGCCTGATCTCCACCGACCACGCCAAGCTGAAGCACTGCTTCGCCACCGTCCGGCCCAAGGCGGTTTTCGCCCAGGACAGCGCCATGTTCGCGCGGGCGTTCGAGACGCTGAAAAGCCTTGATCCGACCCTCCGGTTCATCACGGTCGACGGGGGGGCGGGTACGACGCCGCTGTCCGAGCTCACCGCCACCGAGCCGACCGCCGCCGTGGAAGCCGCGCGCGAGGCGCTGAACCACGGGACGGTGGCCAAGTATCTGTTCACCTCCGGCTCCACCGGTATGCCCAAGGGCGTGCCGCAGACGCATGGCATGTTCGCGGGCGTCATCGCGGGCACCGAAGGCCTGCGGGACGAGCCGGCGGACCCCGATGTCGTTCCGCAGTCGCTGGAATGGATGCCCTGGAGCCACATCTCGGCCGGCAACATCAGCTTCAACGGCGCCATGTGGGCGGGGGCGACCCTCCACCTGGACGAAGGCAAGCCGATCCCGGGCCAGTTCGAGACCACCATCAAGAACCTCTACGAGGTCTCGCCCATGGTGTTCGGCTCCGCGCCGGTGGCCTTCGGCATGCTGGTGGAGGCCATGGAGCGCGACCCGGCGCTCCGGAAGAGCTTCTTCAAGAACCTGCGCAGCATGGGCTACGGCGGCGCGACCCTGTCGACGGATGTGTCCGAGCGGCTTCAGCGGCTGGCGGTCGCCGAGACCGGCCATCGCATCCCGCTGACGACGATGTACGGCGCCACCGAGACCCAGGGTGTCACGGTGGTGCACTGGATCACCGAGCTCGTGGGCCTGATCGGCCTGCCGCTGCCGGGCATCACCCTGAAGCTCGTGCCCAACGGCTCGAAGCTGGAGGTGCGGGTCAAGGGGCCGACGGTGACGACCGGCTACCACAACGATCCCGAGAAGACGGCCGCCGCCTTCGACGAGGAAGGCTTCTACAAGCTGGGCGACGCCTGCCGCTTCCTGGACCCCGAGCGCCCCGAACTGGGCCTGGTGTTCGACGGACGCGTCACCGAGGACTTCAAGCTGGATTCCGGCACCTGGGTCTCGGTCGGCACCCTGCGGCCCGAGCTGGTCGCCGCCTGCAGCCCCTATGCGTTCGACATGGTGATCGCCGGCCAGGACAAGCCCTTCGCCTCGGCGCTGATCTGGCCGTCGCCGGCGGCGCTGCCGACCCTGGGCGAGAACCCGCTGGCGAAGCTGAACGAGGTGCTGAAGGAACGGATCGCCGATTTCAACAAGACCTCCGGCGGCTCGTCGCGGCGCATCGCCCGCTTCGCCGTGATGCTGGAGCCGCCGTCCATCGACGCGGGCGAGATCACCGACAAGGGCTATGTGAACCAGCGCGCCACGCTGGAGAACCGCAAGGCGCTGGTCGACGCGATCTATGCTAATCCGCCGGGGCCAGGGGTGGTGGTCGTCTAGATGTCGGAGATCATCCTCCACCACTACGATACGTCGCCCTTCTCGGAGAAGGTGCGGCTGATGCTCGGCGTGAAGGGGCTGGCGTGGCGCTCGGTCATCCAGCCGGTGATCATGCCGAAGCCGGACCTGATCCCGCTGACGGGCGGCTATCGCCGCATCCCGGTGATGCAGATCGGGGCGGACGTCTATTGCGACAGCCAGGTGATCCTGGCCGAGCTCGAGCGCCGCTTCCCGGACCCGGCGGTGGTGCGTGGGGCTGACTGGGCGGTGAACCTCTGGGCGGACCGGCTGTGGTTCCAGGCCAGCGTGGCGGTGATCTTCGGCGAGATCGGCGACGCCGTGCCGAAGGAGTTCGTCGCCGACCGCGAGAAACTTTCGGGCCGCCCGTTCGACGTGGCGGCGATGAAGGCTGCGGCGCCGTTCATGCGGGCCCAATGGCGCGCCTACGCCGCCTGGATCGAAGACGGTTTGACGACTGCGGATTTCCTGGGGGGCGCCGCGCCGTCCCTGGCCGATTTGGCCGCCTGGATGAATGTCTGGTGGACCGGGGCAGCGGCGCCCGCCCAGGCGCAGGCCATGCTGGCCGGCTTCGGCCGGACGCAGCGTTGGATCGAACGTCTCCGCGCAATTGGTCACGGACGCCGCAGCGCGATGGCGCCGGGCGACGCGCTCCAGGCGGCCCTGACGGCGACGCCGGACGAGGGTGTCGCTTGCGACCCGGATGATCCGTCGGGTCTGAAGCGCGGGGACAAGGTGGTGGTGCAGGCCGACGACTACGGCCGCGACCCTGTCGAGGGGATACTCGTGGGCCTGACCCGAGACCGCGTCACCCTGGCTCGCGAATGCGGTGAGCTGGACGTGACGCACGTGCATTTTCCGCGCGCCGGCTATGTGCTGGCGCGCCGCTAGGAGGACCTTACGATGAACGACCGCGTGAGCGTGGACATCCAGGGCGGCGTCGCCGACGTGCGCCTGATCCGCACCGACAAGATGAACGCCCTGGACAACGCCATGTTCGAGGCTCTGATCCAGACGGGCGAGCGCCTAAAGGGCGAGGCGGGCCTGCGGGCGGTGGTGCTGTCGGGCGAGGGGCGGGCGTTCTGCGCCGGCCTCGACATGGGCAACTTCTCGCAGATGGCGTCGGGCGAGCGCGCGAAGGGGCAGGGCACGACGGGTGCGCTAGTCACGGCCAACCGCACGCCGGGCGGCTCCAACCGCGCCCAGCACGCGGTGATGGTGTGGCGCGAGATCCCGGTGCCGGTGATCGCCGCGGTGCACGGGGTGGCCTTCGGCGGCGGCTTCCAGCTCGCCTGTGGCCCCGACATGCGCTTCGTGGCCCCCGACACCAAGATGTCGGTCATGGAGATCAAGTGGGGCCTGGTGCCGGACATGGCCGGCCTGGTGCTGATGCGTCAGCTGGTTCGTGACGACATCGCCCGCGAGCTGACCTATTCGGGCCGGATCTTCTCTGGCGAGGAGGCGCTGCAGCTCGGCTTCGCCACGCGGCTGACCGCCGATCCGCGGGCCGAGGCGTTGGCCTATGCGAGGGACGTGGCCGGGAAGAACCCGCATGCGATCCGCGCCGCCAAGCGGCTGCTGAATCTGGCCGCCGAGGCCGATCAGCGGGAAATCCTGATGGAGGAGAGCCGCGAACAGACCGCGCTCATCGGCTCGCCCAATCAGGTGGAGGCCGTGATGGCCAACATGCAGAAGCGCGCGCCGAACTTCGCCGAGGCCGAGGTGGAAACCCCGGCGCCGATCCCCTTCGGCGCGGGCTGAGGCCTTACGAGCCCGGCGTCTGGGTCGCGAGGGCGGCGAGCTTCGGATCGCCGCTCCGCACCATCGCCGTGCGATAGGTGTTGCGGACGCAGGCGCGGTGGGCGTCGATGAGCGTCGTCATCACCGCTTCCTTGGCGCAGGCGCGGTTGGCCGCCTTCCAGACTTCCTTGGAAATCTGCTCGGGCGCCTTTCCGGCGATGGGCAGGGCGCTGGTTTCGGCGAGAGCCGGCGCGGCCAGGAGGGCGCTCGCGGCGGCGGTCAGGGCGAGAACTCGCATCATCATGGTCGTACCTCTGTGATTCAGGGCCAACCCGATCCGGAACGCTCCTCCTGCCGGTGCGGATCTCAAGGTCCAGCTTGCGGCTACGCGATCAGATAGTCGTGGTACGCGAACTCGCAAGGGCCGCTCCGCTATGACGCGAAGCGGCCCTGCGGGAGTGGATTAGTTGGAAGCCAGTTCGAGCTTCGCCGCGGCGGCGAGGGCCGGGTCATTGGCCTTGGAGACCGCCTGGGCGATCGCGGCCTTGAAGCACGAGGCGTACATCTCGCGCGGGAAGCTCGCGCCGACGGTGGCCTGACGGCAGACCTTCTTGGCGGCGGCGGAGATCTCGGTGTGGAGTTGCTCGGTCGACTTGCCCGCGGTGGCGATGCGCACGGACTGGGCGGCGGCCGGCGAGGCGACCAGGGCGGCGACGGCGGCGACGGTCAGGAGACGGATCATGGTTTCGCTCTATGGATCAGGGTTGCTTCAACCCCTTTCCGGCGTTCCTCTCGGTCAGGCGTCGGAGACTGCCGCTCACGATCTAACCTCTACCGATGCCTCATGATTCCGCCGTTCCCAGCAGGGCGCAAGCGCAAAATTGCTGCGTCGCAGCAACAATGTTGCGTCGCAAGGTGAACAATGATCACCCGCGGCCGATGAACGGCATCTGCGTGGCCATCACGGTCATGAACTGAACGTTCGCCGAGAGCGGCAGGCCGGCCATGTAGAGGACGGCGTCGGCGACCGCCGAGACGTCCATCACCGGCTCAGGTTTCAGCGACCCGTCGGCCTGTGGGACGCCCTTCGCGATCGCTTGCGTCATAAGGGTTTGCGCGTTTCCGATGTCGATCTGGCCGCAGGCGATGTCGTAGGCGCGGCCGTCGAGCGAGGTCGACCGCGTCAGGCCGGTGATCGCGTGCTTGGTGGCGGTATAGGCGATCGACCGCGGGCGTGGCGAATGGGCGGAGATCGAGCCGTTGTTGATGATCCGCCCGCCCCGCGGATCCTGGCTCTTCATGAGGCGGAATGCCGCACGGGTGCACAGGAAGGCGCCGGTCAGGTTCACGTCGACCACCCGCTTCCAGTGGTCCAGGGCGTGATCCTCAATGGCCACCGGCGGCGCGCCAGTGCCTGCGTTGTTGAACAGGAGGTCGAGGCGCCCGAACCGGTCGGCGGTGGCCATGAACAGCGCGTCCACCGACGCCTCGTCGGCCACGTCCGTGGGCTGGACGAGGCTCTGGCCACCCTGAGCCAGCCCGGCGGTTTCCTCGAGCTGCTCGCGTCGACGGCCCGCCAGGACGACGCTCCAGTCCTGTCGCAGTAGCGCCAGGGACACAGCCCGACCGATACCCGAACCGGCCCCGGTGACGATGGCGACCTTTGGCATTGCGCTCTCCCGCGGGCGTCTTTAGCCCTCGCCCCCACCTGCCATACCAGAGATACGAGGACCATGGCCGAGCTGCCCCCGCCGCCGACCGAAGTCGAGATCGTCGTTGTTCATCCGCCCCGACTGGCGCCCCTGGGGGGCGAAGCCGTCTTCAGCGCGGTGCGGATCACGCCCGAGACGCTCCGGGCCGAGCCGCGGCTGGACGAGGCGCTGAAGACCGCGCCCGGCGTGTCGCTGTTCCGGCGCACGGGCAGCGGCGCGGCCAATCCCACCACCCAGGGACTTTCCCTTCGCGCCATCGCGCCATCGGGCGCGGGGCGGGCGCTGGTGACTCTCGATGGCGCGCCGCAGAACGATCCGTTCGGCGGCTGGGTGATCTGGAGCGCCCTTCCATCGGAGGGCGTCGAAACGGCCACGGTCGTCCGCGGCGCCGGGGCGGGTCCGTTCGGCGCGGGCGCGCTGACCGGCGTCGTCGCCCTGGAGGAGCGCGCGGCGGTCCGGGGCCTGGCGGCGGCCGAGGTCTCCGCCGGGTCGCGGGACAGCTACCGCGGCGTCGTATCGGGCGGCCTGCCGGGGGTGTTCGCGACCGTCTCGGCGTCCCGGTCTGATGGCTACCACGCGGTGCGCGGCCCGCGACGCGGGGCGGCCGACGCACGCCTTCGGCTCGACGACGCGTCTGCGGCGTTGCGGGTGCAGCACGATTTCGACGGGCTGGAGGCCGCGGTTCGCGTGGCCGCGTTCCAGGTGAACCAGCAGGCGGGACTTGTCGGCGCGCGATCGAACGCCTCGGGGGCGTCGCTGACGGTCACGCTGGCGCAGCCGGCAGACGAGGGGGTGGGGGGCTGGCGGCTCCAGGGCTGGGCCCGGGCCAGCGAGCTGGAGAACAGCTCGGTCGCGGTCGCCGCCAATCGCGCCACGACGACGCCGGCCAACGACCAGTACGACACGCCCGCGGTAGGCTATGGCCTGAACGCGGCCTGGCAGGGGCGGCAGGGTCCGCTCGCCTGGGAAGTCGGCGCCGACATGCGGCTGACCGACGGCAAGGCCAAGGAACTGTTCCGGTTCATGAACGGCGCCTTCACTCGCGACCGGACCGCGGGCGGTCGGACGTTCGTAGCGGGCACCTACCTCGAGGCGGCGCTCGACGACGGGCCTCTTTTGGCGACGGCAGGCATCCGGGTGGATCGGACGCGCGCCTACGACGCTGTCCGGATCGAGCGGGATACGGCGACGGGAGCCGTCCTGTTGAATCAGGGAGGACCGGACCGCTCCGATACGGCGCCGACAGGGCGTCTTGGTCTGCGCTACGAACTGGCGGAGGGACTCCACGTGCGGGGCGCGGCCTATGCCGCTTTCCGGGCGCCGACCCTCAACGAACTGCACCGGCCGTTCCGGGTAGGCAACGACATCACCGAGGCCAATCCGACTCTCAAGCCTGAGACCCTGCAGGGCGTCGAGGCCGGCCTGTCCGGTGAGGGCGCGGTCCGTTGGGCCGCCACGGTGTTCTACAACCGGCTCAAGGATCCCATCACCAACGTCACCATCGGCGTCGGACCCGGCAATTTCCCCACGGCGGGCTTCGTGCCGGCCGGCGGTACGCTGCGGCAGCGCCGGAACGCCGGGGAGATCGAGGCCTGGGGACTCGAAGGCGAGGCGTCTGGCGAGATGGGCCGGACGTTCGATTGGCGGGTGGCCGCCGCCTACACCGACGCCGAGGTCGATGGAGGCGCGAGCGCGCGCCAGCTCACGGGACTGCGACCGGCGCAGACCCCGAAGTGGACGGTGACGGCCGGAATGGCCTACCGCCCCATGTCCGCGCTCTCGCTCTCGATGGATGCGCGCTACGAGAGCGCCCGGTGGGAGGATGACCTCAATACGCGCCGTCTCGGCGCCGGGGTTCAGCTGGACGCGCGCGCCGGATGGCGGGTCTCCGAGACGCTGGAAGCGTTCGTTTCGGCGGAGAACCTCTTCGACGACAACATCGAGGTCGGCGAGACCGCCGACGGCGTCGAGAGCTACTCGGCGCCGCGGACGATCCGGGTCGGGGTCAGCTTCCGCCGCTGATCACTCGGCTTTCGGGGGGGCGGCCGCACCGCCCAGCATCGCCGCGAACTCCGGGCGGATGTCCTTGGAGCCCTTTTCGGCGATGTGCTGAGCGATGCGGGCCCCCATGGCGGCCATGGTCTGGCCGGAGAACTCGGCCTTCTTACCGCCCACCCAGGCGATCGATGCCTCCCGGTTCTCGTTGAGCTGCTGGAACTTTGGGGCGACGTAGCGGGCGATGAGCTCGTAGCTCAGCTTCTTCTGTTCCCACGGGGCCCAGTTGTGGTCCATGAGCAGGAAGGCGCCGAAGCCGCCGCTCTCGTCCACGAGCTGCTGGATCCTGTTCGCGGCGTCCTCGGGCGTGCCGATCACGGCGGTGCCGCTTTCGATCAGCGCCTTCACCGGGTCGGGGCCCTCGGGCACGACGGGCAGGTTCGCGATCTCCCGGAAATAGTAGATCCACTTCTCCAGGCCGAAGCGGATGTCTTCCATGGCCTGCTCGCGGGTGGGCGCAATGTGCATAGGTCCCACGAGCCGCCAGGCCTGGCGGTCCATGGTCTTTCCGTGGTCGGCCGCCAGGTCGGTGGCGATGTTCCAGTTGGAGGCCAGGGCGCTGAACCCGGCCGTGCCCGTCGCGCCCAGCGACAGGAGGCCCAGGCCGTGGCGGCCGGCGGCGCGCGCGCCGGTCGGCGACACCTGGCTCGCCACCGCGATTTCCACCGACGGGCGAGAGTAGGGCGTCATCTGCAGGCGGGCCTGCCAGAGCTCGAACCAGTCGGACTTGTGCGTGACCTCCTCGCCGCGAAGCAGGCGGACCAGGACGTCCAGGGCCTCGTCCATGCGGTCGCGCTGCTTCTCCGGCGGGATGCCCATCATCCGCGCATCCGAGATCAGCGCGCCCGGTCCGACGCCGAACATCACCCGGCCCCGGGTCATGTGGTCGAGCTGGTTGATGCGGTCGGCCAGCATCAGCGGATGGTGGTAGGGCAGGGACGAGACTCCGGTGCCCAGGCGGATGTGCTTCGTGCGCTCGGCGGCGGCGGCGATGAACAGCTCGGGGCTGGCGATCAGCTCGTAGCCCGCCGAATGGTGCTCGCCGATCCAGGCCTCCTCGAAGCCCAGCCGATCCATGTGCTCGACCAGCTCCAGGTCGCGCTGGAGGGCGAGCGTCGGGTTCTCGTCGACGGGATGAAAGGGGGCGATGAAGGCGCCGAAGCGCAGGCGCGGGCCGAACATGAGGATCCTCCGGAGCCGCGGTTCGTCCGCGGGCTGTCGGCTGGAGGATAGCGACGGTTCCCGCGTCTCGCGAGGCTGTCGCAGCGTCAGGCGGCCTTCGCCATGCGGCGTGTCGCGCGGGCGGCGGTAGGGGCGTCGCCGTCGCGCATGGCCTCGAGGAAGCGCAGGACCGCCAGTTCGAACGCCCGGTCTCCCGCGCCGCCGCCCAACTCGAGCCGACCCTGCTCATAGGCGCTGATCACCGCGGGATGGATGTACGCGCTCCGCGCCACCGCCGCCGTATTGCCCAACAGGCCTGCGACAGCCTTGACGCAGGTATTGATGGTCCGCTTCGCCTCGGCCGCCGACGCGCACGGCTCGCTGAGCATGAGGGCCTGCGCCGCCGCGACGGTGCCAGCCCAGGTGCGGAAGTCCTTGGCCGAGAACTCCTCGCCGATCGCCTCCCGGATGTAGGCGTTGACATCAGCGCTCTCGATGGCGCGTCGCTCGCCCTCGTCGTCGAGATATTGGAACAGGCGCTGGCCGGGCAGGTCCTGGCAGGCCCTGAGGATGCGCGCCAGTCGCCGATCATTGAAGCCGGTCCGGTGGACCTTGCCGCTCTTGCCGCGAAACTCGAAGACCGCGCGAGCCGCGCCGATCTTCACATGCCGGTTGCGCAGAGTCGTCAGGCCGAAGCTGTTGTTCTGCCGGGCGTACTCCCGATTTCCCACGCGGATCAGCGTGGTTTCCATCACCCGGACCACAGCCGCGAGCACCTTGTCTCGAGGCAGGCCACGCCGCGAAAGGTCGGACTCCACGCGGCGCCGCAGCTTGGGGAGGGCCCGTCCGAAAGCGATCAGGCGGTCAAACTTGTCGCCGTCGCGCGCCTGTCGCCAGCGCGCGTGGTAGCGGTACTGCCTGCGGCCCCTGATGTCGCGACCGACGGCCTGGATATGGCCGCTTGCGTCCGGGCAGATCCAGACATCGGTCCAGGCGGGCGGGATCGCGAGCGCGCGGATCCGCTCCAGAGTCGCCTCATCGCGGACGGGCCGACCCTCGGCGTCGGCGTAGTTGAAGCCATGACCTCGGGCGGGCTTGCGGCGTATGCCGGGGTCGTCGGCCGTGACATAGGTCAGGCCCCTGGGCAGCGGATCGGCGCTAGTATTGTTCGGCATCCCGGGCCTCTCGTGGCGGCTCGGCAACGTGGTATGCGGGGCCCGAGTTCCTCTCAGTCGTCGCAGGATCAGATTGAACTACCGCCACGCTTTCCATGCCGGGAACTTCGCCGATCTCGTGAAGCATGCGGCGCTGCTTCGCCTGCTGTCCGAGCTGACCGCCGAGGGCGGCCCGCTCACTGTGATCGACACTCATGCGGGTCGGGGCCTCTACGACCTGGCGGGTCCGGAGGCGCGGAAGTCGGGCGAGGCCGAGGCGGGGATCGTGCGGCTCATGCGGGCCGGGGACGCGCCAGCGGAGTTCGCGTCCCTCAAACGCTCCGTTTTGGCGCTGAACCGGGGCGGCGAGGTCAGGCGCTACCCCGGCTCGCCGTGGCTGATCGCCGAGGCCCTGCGCCCTGGCGATCGGTATCTGGCCTGCGAACTGCGGAAGGAAGAGCACGATGCGCTGCGCGCGACGCTCAAGGAGCGACCGCAGGCGCGGACGCTGAACGCCGACGGCTATGCGGCCGCCCCGGCCGAGGCGCCGCCCAACGGCCGCGTGCTGGTCCTCATCGATCCGCCGTTCGAGAAACCGGACGATTACGAGCGCATCGTCGACGCCCTGGTGGCGGTGCGGCGGCGGAATCCCGCGGCCCAGGCGCTGGTCTGGCTGCCGATCAAGGATCTGGAGACGCTCGACGCCTTCCTGCGGGACCTGGAGGACGAGGTGGACGCGCCGATGCTCGTCGCCGAGACGCGGGTGAAGCCCTTGAGCGATCCCATGAAGATGAACGGCTGCGCCCTCGTTCTCGTGGGCGGGCCCGATCTGTCCGGCCCGCTTGCCGAGATCTGCGGCTGGGTCGCGCAAGCTTTGGGCGCCGGTGGGGGCGCACGGGTCTATCCGCTCACGCCACAATAAGTTCGCAACTCACGACGGTCGGGGCGTGTTATGTTGCGGTGCACAATCCGCACAGGGAGACCCCCATGGCGATGTTCGACTTTCCCCCCACATCTGAAACTCGCATGAGCCCACAGCTCCTGGTCGGCGTCGCCTCGCCGCTGTGGAGCTACTTCGGCGCGGCCGCCTCGGCCGGCGTCGCCTACTGGTGGATGACCCGCTGGGCGCGCCCTGCGAACCTGGAAGCGCTGTTCGGCGGACGCGCCCTGGCGCCTGACATGGTGATCGACACCGTGGCGGCGGAGCTCGAACCCGTCGGTGGCGAGTCCGCTCCGATCAGTCCGGTTCTGGAGGCTCTGGCGGATGACGTCGTTGAACCCCCGCCTGCGCCCGTCGCCGAGGTCCTGCCCGAGGAACCGCCGGCCGAGGTCGCGAACGCCGAAGCGGCGATTCCAGCCGTCCCGCTCCTGGACGCGGTCGAGGCTCCAGCGCCGACCGAGGCGAAGATCAAGCCGCGGAAGTCGATCCCGTCGGGCGACGCCGACGCCTGACTTGGCGCGAGGCGCCGGGCAGGGCTAACAAGACCGGGTGCTGAAGCGGGCCTTCGATATCGTCATCGCGACCACCGGCCTCGCGCTGGCCTGGCCGCTGCTGCTGGCGCTCGCACTGGCGGTGCGCCTGGACAGCTCCGGCCCAGCGATCCACTGGTCCCGGCGGGTCGGTCGGGCCAACCGCATCTTCGCCATGCCGAAGTTTCGGACCATGCGTACCGATACGCCGGACGTGGCGACCCACCTGCTGGAGGACCCGGCGCGATGGGTCACGCCGCTTGGCCGGTTCCTGCGACGCTCCAGCCTCGACGAACTGCCGCAGCTCTGGAGTGTCCTCACCGGCGACATGAGCCTCGTGGGGCCGCGTCCGGCGCTGTTCAACCAGGATGATCTCGTGGCGCTTCGTACGGCCGCGGGCGTCGACGACTTGCGTCCAGGCGTGACCGGATGGGCCCAGGTGAACGGCCGTGACGAACTCCCGATCGCCGAGAAGGTGAGGCTGGACCGGGAGTATCTCGACCGGATGTCGTTCGGATTCGACCTCGCGATCCTGCTGGCCACTGCGCGGGTGGCGCTGACGGGTCGTGGCGTAAGTCACTGAAAGAACGGCAACGGAGGCCCGGCCGAGGCGTTCTGACGGCTCCCGGAGATCCCGCCCGTGAGCCAGAATCCGCTTCAACCTCCCCAGGCCCGCCGGCCAGCGGCCCGCAACAGGCTCCAGCAGACGGAGCGGCGCTCGTTGAGGGCGCGTGTCTGGACGCCGCTGCGCCAGCGGGGCCCGTCGATCCCCCGGCCAGGCCGCAAGGCGTTGACGGTCGCGGGCTCCGTCGTCGCGCTGCTGGCCGTCGCCGCGGCGATCCTCGTGGCCATCTGGGACTGGAACTGGTTCCGCGGGCCCCTGGAGCGGCTCGCGTCGGCGCGCCTCAACCGGCAGGTGGAGATCGCCGGCGATCTGAACGTCAGCCTGTGGTCATGGCAGCCAGGCATGACGATCGAACGCATCAGCATCGCGAACCCGTCGTGGGCCGGCCCGGCGAAGCTCGGCTCGATCGAGCGCCTGGCGGTGAAGGTCCGGATGATCCCCTTGCTATGGGGGGACGTGGATATGCGCGTGCTCAGCATCGATCGCCCCTCCTTCGCGCTGATCGCGGACAAGACCGGCCGACGGAACTGGGACTTCTCGGACGGGCGCGTCCGTGAGCCTGCGCGGTTGCCGCCGGTCCATAGCTTCCTCATCAAGGACGGGCGGCTCAGTTATCTCGACGCCCGCCGCGACGTCCGCTTCCAGGGCGCCATCAGTGCGCGCGAGCAGCTTGGAGGCGGCAATCGCGGCTTCGAGCTCGTGGGGCAGGGGACGATCAACCGGGCGCCCTTCCGCGCGGAAGTGACGGGCGGCCCCCTGCTGAACATCGAGCGGAGCCGGCCGTATCCCTTCGACGCCGAGATCCGCGCGGGGCGGACGTTCATCACCGCCAGAGGCGACGTGCCGCGTCCGTTCGATCTCGCCCGGTTCCAGATGGTCGCGACGGCGCGCGGGCCGGATCTGGCCGACCTGTTCCCACTGACGGGCGTGGCCCTGCCGAATACGCCGCCCTACAGCCTGCGAGGCAGGATCGTGCGTGACCAGCTGGTCTGGCGCATCGAGAACCTCGCCGGCCGGGTCGGGGACAGCGATCTCGCCGGCGATGTCTCGGTGGATACGGGTGCGGAGCGCCCCTTCCTCAAGGCCGAGCTCCGCTCGACCAGCCTGGATTTCGACGACCTCGGTCCATTGTTCGGCGCCGCTCCCAAGACAGGTCCAGGTGAGACCGTATCACCCGAACAGGCCGTCATCGCACGGAGGATGGTGGCGCAGCGGCGGCTTTTCCCCGATGCGCCGCTCGACGTGTCCCGCATTCGCGCGATGGACGCCGATGTGAGCTATCGGGCGCTGTCGATACGCGACACGCCGGTCAAACTGACCGCGGGGCAGGTGCGGGTGAGGCTCACCGACGGGCTGATGCGGGCAGATCCCGTGCGGCTCGATCTGCCCCAGGGCCGCGTGGAGGGCCAGGTCGTGCTGAACGCCCGTGGTCCGACGCCTGCCACCGATCTTGACCTTCGGCTCCTCAATAGCCGCATCGAGACACTGATCCCTGTGAGCTACGACGGCGGTTCCGCAGTGCGTGGTCCGCTGGTGGGGCGAGCCAAGCTGTCGGGCCGGGGCGATAGCGTCCACAAGACCTTCGCCAGCGCAGAGGGCCAGGTCGTCGTCGCGTCCGCCGATGGCGAGATCAGGAAGGCGTTCGCCGAGCTGATGGGCGTGAATGTGGTGAAGGGGCTGGGTCTGTTGCTGGAGAAGGACACCTCCACGACGCCCATCCGCTGCGCCGTCGCCAGTTTCCGGACCCGCGATGGCGTTATGCGCGCCGACAATATCGTCTTTGACACCGGCCCTGTCCTGGTGAAGGGCGAAGGCGTGGTGAACCTCGCGTCCGAACGGATCGACCTGCGCCTGCGCGGGCACAACAAGAAGTTCCGGCTGGTGCGGGCCCTGGTCCCCGTGAAGGCCGAGGGGCCGCTGATGGCGCCGAGGCTGGGCGTCGAGGCGGGGCCGGTGGTGGCGCAGGGCGGCGTCGCGGCGGGGCTTGGCGCCCTGCTGTCGCCGCTGGCCGCCATCCTGCCGTTCGTCGACCCTGGCCTGGCCAAGGACGCCAACTGCGCCGCATTGATGGGCGCGGCGGGCGCCGCTGGGGCGCAGGCGAACACCCGCGGCGCAGGCCGTTGACGGGACGGCGACCAGCCCGTCAATCTCCGGAGCTCAAGGGTGGGTCCAGCAAGGGTGACGCGACGATGATGACCAAGGGTGCGATGCTGGCGATTGCGCTGGGGATCGGCGCGGCCGTGGCCGCCGGCGGGGCGATCGCTCACGACGACGTGATGCCGGCGAACGCCAGCGCGGCGACGAAGGCGGCCTATGCCCGGCATGAGAACTTCAAGAAGCTGGGCGGCGCCTTCAAGGCGATCAACGACGAGCTTCGCAAGCCGCAGCCGGCCAAGGCGGTGCTCACCAGCAACGCCAACACCATCGCCACCCTGGCCAAGGGACTGCCCACCTGGTTTCCGCGGGGCAGCGGCGTGCAGGCGCGCCCGATGAGCGAGGCGAAGGCCGAGATCTGGACCGACGCCGCGGGCTTCACCGCCGCAAGCTCCAACTTCCAGACCCAGGCGGCGAAACTCAGCCAACTGGCGGCGGCTGGTGACGTGGACGCCGTGAAGGCGCAGACGCGACAGACCTTCATGGCCTGCAAGAGCTGTCACGAGAAATACCGGCAAGAGAAGAAGGGCTGATCGTGCCCGGCCCGTCGGCAGGCGTAAGCGTCAGGCTGTGGGACGCGCCGGTTCGCCTGGTCCACTGGGCCCTCGTCGCCCTGATCCTGTTCTCCTGGTGGTCGTCTGAAGATCACCTGAACTGGCATCGCTGGAGCGGCTACGCGATCCTCGGCCTGCTGTTGTTCCGCCTGTGGTGGGGCTTCGCCGGCGGCGGCGCGGCGCGGTTCGCCAGCTTCGTGAAGGGGCCGGGCGCCACACTGGCCTACCTGAAGACCCTCGGGCGTCGGGAGGCGTCCGTGACGCCGGGGCACAATCCGCTCGGAGCCTTGAGCGTTGTAGCGATACTTGCAGTGCTGTTCGCCCAGGTCGCGACCGGCCTGTTCACGGTCGATATCGACGCCTTCGAGGGTGGGCCGCTGTCGGATCGCGTCAGTTTCGAGACGGGCAGGGCGATCGCGGAGATCCACGAACTGATCTTCCGCATCCTGCAGGCCCTGGTGGCGCTGCATCTGGCGGCGATCGCCTACTACCTCGTCTGGAAGAAGACGAACCTCGTCCGGCCGATGATCACCGGCCGCCGCTGGCTTCCGTCGGACCCGGGCCTGTCGAAGGCTCCTTGGTGGAGCCTGGTGCTGGGCGCCGTGCTGGCCGGCGCCGCAGCCTGGTTCGTGTCGAAGGGGCTCAGGCTCTAGCTGCGCTCGGCGGCGTCGCGCAGGCAGGTCAGCCAGGCGTCTTCCCGCAGCTTCTCGGCTTCCCGCAGCTTGGTCTCGGCGTCGCGCACGGCGGCGTCGTGTTTGCGCCACTCGGCCACGGCTTCCTCGCGCGCCGCGCGGGCGGCTTCCAGCGTCGAGTAGCGGGCGAGCACGGCGCGGGTGGAATAGTTCACCGGCGGGCCCACGGTCTCGCGATCCGGGTAGAATCCCGTGATCGAATCCGGCGTCTCGCTCTCGATGTGGAAGACGTCAGCCCAGCCCGCGTGATGGCGCATCAGGGCCCAGGGGCGTTCGATCCGGTTGCTCACCAGGTGTCTCCGTCGAAGGTGTCTTGTCGTTCCGGCCGCGAAGCGCGGCGCATGGCTTGCCTTTAGCGCGGCGCGTGGCCGCGTCCAACGCTGCGATCACGGTTTTGGCTTCCATTCCGCGACGCAAGCGTGAGAAAGCCGCCGCCATTCATCCGGTTCATTCTTCGCTTGGGTTTCCGATTTTGAGCAAGATCGTCATCGGCCGCCAATTCTGCGGCCCGCCGAACTCCGGCAACGGGGGGTATGTCTGTGGCGTCCTCGCCAGGGGACACGAAGGGCCCACAACCGCGGTGTTGCGGGCCCCGATCCCCTTGGACGCCGAACTCGACCTGGAGTCCCGCGAGGGCGGACAGGCCTTGCTGGGCGGGGAGGGCGCGCTGATCGCCCAGGGGCGGCCCGCAACCCAGGACCTTCCCACGCCCCCGCCGGCGCCGAGCCTCGAGGCGGCCCGCGCCGCCGCGGCCCGGCATGTGGGGCTCACCCAGCGCATCCACCCGATCTGCTTCACCTGCGGAACGGCGCGCGAGGAGGGCGATGGCCTGCGCGTGCTGCCCGGACGGCTGGAGGGCGCCGATCTCGGCGTCGTCGCCTGCACCTGGACGCCGCACGCCAACTTCGCGGGCGAGGACGGACTCGTCGCGTCCGAGGTCGTGTGGGCCGCCTTGGATTGCCCGGGCTACTTCGCCTGGGTCGAGAAGGAGGGGCGTCACGGCGCGCTGCTCGGAACCATGACCGCGGAGGTGCTGCTGCCGGTGCGGGCTGGCGAGGAGTATGTCGTGGTCGCCTGGCCGATCTCGAAGGAGGGGCGCAAGGAAGTCGCCGGCGTCGCGCTCTATGATGGCGAAGGCCGCCTGGCCGGCCTCGCGCACCAGGTCTGGATCGTGATGGGCGCCTTTCCTCCTGCCGCCGGTGTGCCTCCCGGCGCTGGCGGCGTCTGACGCTTGCGCCCAGGCCCCCTGCGCTCCAAAACCGGGCGGCGGGAGGATCATCGATGCGGGCGGCTTCGGTCTCGGACTATCGCGAGCTGGCGCGCCGGCGCCTGCCGAACATCTTCTTCGAATACATCGACGGCGGATCCTATGCCGAGGTGACCCTGCGCCGGAACGTCGAGGACCTGGAGGCCATCGCGCTGCGCCAGCGGGTGATGCGCGACATGACCCAGCTCGACATGAGCGTCCAGACCCTGGGCCAGACGCTGAAGATGCCGGTTGGCCTCGCGCCCGTCGGCATGGCGGGGATGTACGGTCGCCGGGGCGAGACCCAGGCGATCCGCGCGGCGACGGCGGCCGGCGTGCCGTTCTGCCTCTCCACGGTTGGTGTCTGTTCCATCGAGGAAGTCGCCGCGACGGGCACGCCGCCCTGGTTCCAGCTCTACATGCTCAAGGACCGCGGCTACATGCGCGAGTTGCTCGCGCGGGCCAAGGCGGCGGGCTGCCCGGTGCTGGTCTTCACGGTGGACCTGCCGCTGCCGGGGTCGCGCTATCGCGACATCCGATCGGGATTCACCGGCTCGACGCCGCTCAAGGCCGCGATGACCCAGGCGTTGGACGGGATCACCCACCCCGGCTGGACCTGGGACGTCTTCGTGAACGGGCGTCCGCACACCCTGGGATCGGTGCAGGCGGCGGTGAAGGAAGGTCGGCGCGTCACGGATTTCCTCGCGTGGATCGCCCGCAACTTCGACCGCTCGGTCACGTGGAAGGACATCGACTGGGTTCGGGAGAACTGGGAGGGCCCGATCGTCGTCAAGGGCGTACTGGACGTCGAGGATGCCCGCGACGTCGTCCGCGCAGGGGCTCAGGGGCTGGTCGTCTCGAACCATGGCGGACGCCAGCTCGACGGCGTGCGCTCCTCGATCTCGGTGCTGCCCGCCATCGCTGACGCCGTGGGTGGTGATCTGGATGTGTTCATGGACGGGGGTGTCCGATCGGGCCTGGATGTCCTCAAGGCGCTCGCCCTGGGCGCCAAGGCCTGTTTCGTCGGCCGCGCCTGGGCGTGGGCGCTGGGCGCCGGCGGGCAGCCGGCGATCGAGAGGATGCTCGACACCCTTCGGGCGGAGCTGGCCGTGGCGATGACCCTGACCGGCTGCAACAACGCCCGCGACGCCGGCAGGACCCTGCTCGACAACGGCTGAGGTCGCGCATCGCGCGAGCCGATCTCCCGATCACGCGAAATCTATTGTGCACTGCGAAACCGTTTGATTTCGTACGAGTTGAACCCGCTCGGGACGGAGGACGGGTATGCGTGACGGTAAGTACCTCGCCTATTCGCTGAGCCATGACGAGGACGTCTGGCGCTGGAGCGTCTATGACGAGGA
This sequence comes from Phenylobacterium kunshanense, assembly GCF_003254525.1. Classification (GTDB taxonomy): domain Bacteria; phylum Pseudomonadota; class Alphaproteobacteria; order Caulobacterales; family Caulobacteraceae; genus Phenylobacterium; species Phenylobacterium kunshanense. Next base: position 52,206 of record NZ_QFYS01000012.1, on the reverse strand, counting down.
TGGCGTGACGGTGGCTGACGGGGCGCATGCGACCCAGGCGGCCGCGCAGGCGGCCGTGAATGTGACGCTGCAGAGCGCCGGCGTAGACCTCGGGCTGTCGGCCAGGGCCTGATTGCCCACGCCCTGGCGGGACCCTAGCTTCAAGAGATGTCGCAAACTGTGTTCGACACTGTCTGGCGCTTCGCCAAGCGCTTCGAAGCGCGGGTGCTGATTGCGCTCGGCCTCGCCAGCGGGGCCGTCCTGTCCTTCGTCGAACTCGCCGATGACATGGTCGAGGGCGATACGGAGGCGCTGGACCGTCGTCTGGTCCTGGCGCTTCGCACGCCGGGCGACCTCAACAATCCCGTCGGCTCTCACGACCTGGAAGAAGCGGTCCGCGACGTCACGGCGCTGGGCGGCACCACCTTGATCGTGGTGGTGACGCTCGTTGGTATCCTGGCGTTCGCCTTCCACCGCCGCTATCGGCATGCCCTGGTCCTCGGCGGGACCGTCCTGCTCGGCACCCTGTCCAGCAACCTCACCAAGACCTTGTTCGACAGGCCGCGGCCCGACCTCGTGCCGCACGAGGTGTTCGTCTACTCGGGCAGCTTCCCAAGTGGGCACTCGACCATGGCGGCGACCACCTACCTGACGCTGGCGATGCTGGTCTCCAGCCTCGAGCCCCGCCGGCGAACCAAGGCGCTGGCCTATGGCCTGGCGTGCGCGGTCCTTGTGGGCGTGGGTTTCAGCCGCGTGTACCTGGGGGTCCACTGGCCCAGCGATGTCCTGGCGGGCTGGTGCCTGGGGGCGGCCTGGGCCTTGGCGGCCTGGCTTGCCTTGCGGCTCCTGCACGCGCCGACCAGGGGGAGCTAGCCGAACCCTGTCAGGTCGGGTGTCCGCCCGTTCCAGCCCGACACCCTCTCGAATGCGGCCCCCAGCGTCACGACGCCGGCCTCATCCCGCGGATTGCCCAGGATCTGAAGCCCAACCGGCAGGCCGGCGGCGGTCAGGCCACACGGGACGCTGATCCCCGGCAGATCCAGGTAGTTGGCCGCGCGGGTAAGGCGGCTCAGCGGCGAGATCGTCTCGTCGACGCCATTGATCGGCGGGGCGGGGATCGGGCAGGTCGGGGACACGAGGCCGTGATAGCCGGCGAGCCAGTCGCGCACCTCGGCCTGGCTCGCGGCGCGCTCCAGATGAATTTCCGACAGTCGATCGTCGCTGACCTCTCGACCGGCCTCGAAGCGGCGGACGATCCAGGGGTCCATGAGTTCGCGATAGTGGGCGATCCGCTCGCGCCAGATACGCCAGCCCTCGCCGGCCATCAGCCAGCCATTCGGGCCGAACGACGCCTCCAGCGCCCGAGGCGGCCGGACGATCTCGACGATCATCCCGGCGTCTCGGAGGCGCTCGAGGGCCTCCTCATAGAGGCGGGCCACCTCGGGATCGAGCGGCGCCAGGTCCTCCGTCGGCATGGCGGCAATCCGACGGCCCGCGCTATCGGCGCCCAAGGCCGCTTCGGCGTCGAAGGGGCCGCGGTCGGCGGTCGCGCCGTCCGGACCGGAGATCGCCGCCAGGGTCAAGGCCGCCGTCCTGACATCGCGGGCCAGCGCGCCGACCGTATCCAGCGACGGGCTGAGCGGATGCACCCCCTCGAGGCTGACGAGGCCTCTCCCCGGCTTCAGCCCTACGACGCCGCAGGTCGCGGCCGGTATCCGCACCGAACCGCCGGTGTCGCTGCCCAGGGCCGCATCGCAGAGGCCTGCGGCCACGGCGACGGCCGAGCCCGACGAAGATCCGCCCGGCGCCCGATGGACCGCCGCATCCCAGGGATTCCACGGCGCGCCCACGGCCCGGTTGGTGCCCCAGCCCCCGTAGGCGAGCTCGACGGTCTGCGTCTTGCCGATCACCCGCCACCCGGCCTGCAGCAGGCGCTCGACCACGATCGCATGACGGGCGGGGCTGGGGTCCAGCGGGATGCGGGCGCCGCCGCCGGTGGGGACGCCGGCGACGTCGATCAGGTCCTTGATCGCCACGGTCGGCCCGCGGGCCCGCCCGATCTCCAGCGGCGGGTCGAACACCTGGACGAAGGCGTTGAGGCGGCCGTCGTAGCGGCGGATCCGATCGAGGGCCTGCTGCGGTGTCATCGGAGAGACCATTGCCGCGGAAAATCGGCTAGGGAAGGGTCATGTCCGCCAATCTGTACGACCTTCTCGCCAGCCGGTTTCCCGACGACCGTTCGAAGCCCTGCTTCCTGCTGAACGACGGCTCGGCCATCAGCTATGGCGCGCTGGAGGCGGGCGCGGCCCATGTCGCCGGCCGGCTCCGCGCCGAGGGCGTACAGATCGGCGATCGCGTGGCGCTTCAGGCCGAGAAGAGCGCCGAGGTCATCATGATCTATCTCGGCGTGCTCAAGGCGGGCGCGGTGTTCGTGCCGCTCAACAGCGCCTACACCCCCGCCGAGGTGGACTATTTCCTGGGCGACGCCGAACCGAAGGTGTTCGTAACCGACCCGCCCGCCTGGGTGGCCGAGGCGCGCCGTCATCCGGCGATTGCCGATACGACGCCACGGGATGCGGGGGACCTTGCGTCACTGATCTACACGTCGGGGACCACCGGGCGTTCCAAGGGCGCGATGCTCAGCCATGGGAACCTCGCCGACAACGCCCTGGCTCTGCATGCCGCGTGGGGGTTCACGTCGGAGGACGTGCTGCTGCACGCCCTGCCGATCTTCCACGTCCACGGCCTGTTCGTGGCGCTGCACTGCGCGCTGCTCAGCGGCGCGCCGATGGTGTGGCTGCCGAAATTCAGCGACGCGGAGGTGCTGGCGGGACTGAAGCGGTCAACCGTGATGATGGGGGTGCCGACCTTCTACACGCGCCTGCTGTCGAACCCCGCCTTCACGCGTGAGGCGTCGGCGGGCGTGCGCCTGTTCATATCGGGTTCGGCGCCGCTGCTGCCTTCGACCTTTGAAGAGTTCGAGGCGCGCACCGGCCAGCGGATCCTGGAGCGCTACGGCATGAGCGAAGCGGTGATCATCACGACCAATCCGCTTCACGGTGAGCGGATCGCCGGTTCCGTCGGCTTCCCGCTGCCCGGCGTGGACCTGCGGATCGGCGGCGGCGAGGAGACGGGCATCATCCAGATTCGCGGCCCCAGCGTCTTCTCCGGCTACTGGCGCATGCCCGAAAAGACCGCGGAGGAGTTCACCTCGGACGGCTATTTCATCACGGGCGACGTGGGGCGCCGCGATCCCGACGGACGTGTGTGGATCTCGGGCAGGGCCAAGGACCTGATCATCTCGGGCGGCTACAACGTCTATCCCAAGGAGGTCGAGCTGGTGCTCGACGAGCTTCCGGGCGTGACGGAGAGCGCCGTGATCGGCGTCTCCCACCCCGACTTCGGCGAAGGCGTCGTGGCGGTGGTTATGGGCCAGGGCGACGAGGCGACGCTTATCGCCGAGGCTCGCCGCCAGCTCGCGGCCTACAAGGCGCCGAAGCGGGTGGTGTTCGTGGACGAGCTGCCGCGCAACGCCATGGGCAAGGTGCAGAAGAACCTGCTGCGGGATCGTTTCGCGGACCTGTTCAAGCGCTGACGGCTCGTGCAGGTTCGCCGCCCAGCAGAACCGGGAGGATGGCATGGACCTGCAGCTCAAGGGCAAGACCGCGGTGATCACGGGCGCCACGCGCGGGATCGGACGGGCGATCGCCGAGGCCTTCGCCGACGAAGGCGCCAACGTCGCCATCTGCGCCCGGAACGCCGAGCAGGTGGCCGAAGCGGTGAAGGCCCTGCAGGCCAGGGGCGTGAAGGCCTACGGCGAGGCGGTGGACATCGCCGACGGCGCAGGGCTGAAGGCGTTCGTCGTGAAGGCCGGGGAGACGCTGGGCGGCATCGACGTGCTGGTCTCCAACGCGAGCGCCCTCGTGCAGGGCAACGGCGAGGACGCCTGGAAGGCGATGTTCGACATCGACATCCTGGGTGCGGTCCGGACGCTGGAGGCCGCCCTGCCGTTCCTGGAGAAGGCCGCGGAATCCCGGGGCGACGCCTGCATGGTCATCACCTCCTCGATCTCGGCGGCGGAGGCCGACAATCCCAGCTCCTATGGCGCCATGAAGGCGGCGCAGATCCACTTCGCCAAGGGGGTGGCCCGGCAGTACGCGCCGAAGAAGGTGCGCTGCAACGTGGTCTCGCCGGGGACGGTGTTCTTCGAGGATGGCGTCTGGGGTCAGGTGAAGCGGGGCATGCCCGGCTTCTTCGACCAGATGATCCAGCGCAACCCGACCGGCCGCATGGCCACGCCGGAGGAGATCGCGGCCGCGACCGTGTTCCTGGCCAGCCCGCGGTCGGCCTTCACGACCGGGATCAACATGGTGGTCGACGGCGCCCTGTCGCGCCGAGCCAACTTCTAGACCTTCAGCTCGGAGGCGCGGCGTCCGCCTTGGCGGATGTCGCCCTGCTGCACCTGACGCAGGCGCGCCACATAGATCGGGCCCGCGGCCATCAGGACGCCCAGCACATCGGCGGCCACCTTCGCCGGTGAGATAAGCTGGCCGCCGATGCATGGGGCAAGCTCGGCCAGCAGGACCACCCAGGCCGCCACCAGCGGGATGTCGCCACGCCGGGCGAAGGGCATCAGGACGTAGGCTGCGGTGGTCGCCGCGTAGAAGATCAGGAGCCGCACCATGAACGGCTGTGCGATCGGGGTCAGCGAAAGGACCAGCACGGCGACGCCCATCGCCGCGCCCAGCGGGACGTAAAGCGAACGGGGCAGAGCCACCGCGTTCGGAGCCGGAATGTGATGGCCGATCATCATTGAGGACCACCCTAACCGGGGCGCGTCACTTCAGGCTTAAGGTTCGTGGTTTAAGGCTGGTGTCCGAATTCGCGCATGGCGCGCATATCGTCGCAGCGCAATCTTTCGCGGTCTTGCATCGGGGCGGGCGACGGCCCCACAACGCAGGCCATGGACAAGCTCTTCTTCGACCTGCGCCCGACCCACAATCCGCATCGCTGGTATCTGCAGCTGGATCCATCGGTCTGCGTCGGCCCGCCCGGCAACGTGTTCATGTTCGGCGGCGTCGGCCTGGCCTCGGCGGTCGCGGCGATGGAGCGAACCTGCGGGCGGCCGCTCATCTGGGCGACGGCCCAGTACCTCTCCTATGCCCGCCCGCCGAGCATCGTCGACCTCGACGTCTGGACGCCGGCCGAGGGCAAGTACAACACCCAGGCGCGGGTGGTCGGCCATGTCGACGACAAGGAGATCCTGACGGTCAACGCCGCGCTCGGGGCGCGACCGAGCGACCTGTCGCAACAGTGGCTGGAGATGCCCGAGGCGCCGCCGCCGGAGGACTGCGAGGTCGCGGACCACTGGCGTGGGTCGGAGGAGGGGCTGCACAGCCGGATCGAGGTGCGGGTCGCCCGCGGGCGCTACGGCAGCGACCGGCTTGGCCATCCCCAGGCCGATGGCCGCTCGTTGCTCTGGGTTCGTCCCAGGGAGGGCTTCCCGATCGACGCCCCGATGCTGGCGATCATGGCGGACTTCGTGCCGTCAGGCCTCGGCGCGGCGCTGGGCAAGCACGCGGGCGGCAACAGCCTGGACAACACCTTGCGCATCCGGCGGATCGTGCCGACGGAGTGGGTGCTCTGCGACATCCGGATGACCGGCGTGCACGGCGGCTTCGCCCATGGCGCGATGTACCTGTTCGCCCAGGACGGAGAACTCATGGCCACGGCCAGCCAGTCGCTGATCGTCCGCATCCGGGAAAGCGTGACGGAGCGGTGATGACGCTCCGGCGGATGACAAAGCCGTAACGCGCGCGGGATGTGACGCCCGGTGTAAGAGAGCCCAAAGCACGCGCGGGCGGCTGGCCCGCGCCGAGGGAGTCCTTTTCCGCATGACCGTCCGTTCCGCCTGGCTCGCCGCTGCATCGGCCGCCGTCCTCGTCTCCGCCTGCGCCACGCCGGCCGCGCCGCCGCCGCCCGCGGCGATGGCCGAGGCGCCGCCGCCCGCGGCGCCGCAGCGCCCCAAGGCGCAGGTCGGCGAGTTCGGCTTCGACGTGTCGGGCATGGACACCGGCGTGGTGGCGGGCGACGACTTCTTCCGGCACGCGGTCGGCAAGTGGGTGGACCGCACCGAGATCCCCGCCGACCGCTCGAACCTCACGAGCTTTGCGATCATCGCCGAGAAGGCCGCCGCCCGGACCCGGACCATCATCGAGGATCCGGCGAACGCCGAGGCTCCGGCGGGATCGGAGGCGCGCAAGATCGGCGACTACTTCTCCAGCTTCATGGACGAGGCGCGGATCGAGCAACTGGGCGCTGCGCCCCTGAAGCCCGAGCTCGACGCGATCGGCGCGATCAGGACCCGCCAGGACCTGTCTCGCATCCTGGGCGCGACGATCCGGGCCGACACCGACGCCCTGAACGCGACCAACTTCTACACCGAGCGGCCGTTCGGTCTCTGGGTCGCGGAAGACCTGGACGACACCACCAAGTACCGCGCCTACCTGATGCAGGGCGGCCTGGGCCTGCCCGATCGCGAGTACTATCTCGCCGACAGCGCCCGTTTCGTGGAGGTGCGCGGCAAGTACCAGGCGCACGTGGCGGCGATGCTGAAGCTGGCCGGCTATCCCGACCCCGAGGCGGCGGCGGGGCGCGTCGTGGCCCTGGAGACCGCCATCGCCCGCACTCATGTGTCCGTGGACGAGAGTTCGGACGTGTCGAAGTCCAACACCGTGTGGACCCGCGCGGAACTGGCCAAGAAGGCGCCGGGATTGGACTGGGACGCCTTCCTCGCGGGCGCCGGCCTTGCGGACCAGTCGAGGTTCGGCGCCTGGCAGGCTCCGGCCATCGCGGGCATGTCGAAACTCACCGCCAGTCAGCCGCTGCAGGCGTGGCGCGACTACCTCGCCTTCCACGCCGTGGAGCGCGGCGCGCCCTTCCTGTCGAAGGCGTTCGTGGACGAGCACTTCGCCTTCAACGGCCAGGTTCTGAACGGAACGCCGCAGCAGCGCGACCGCTGGAAGCGGGGCGTGGATTTCACGTCCGCCGCCCTGGGTGAGGCCATCGGCAAGCAGTACGTCCAGCGCCACTTCCCGCCCGAATACAAGGCGCAGGCCGAGGAGATGGCGAAGAACGTCCTGACCGCCTTCGGTCAGCGCATCGACAAGCTCGAGTGGATGACCCCGGAGACCAAGGCCGAGGCCAGGAAGAAGCTGGCCAACTTCCGGGTCTATGTCGGCTATCCCGACGCCTGGCGTGACTACTCCGGCCTGGAGATCGCGCCCGGCGACGCCTACGGCAACTGGCGCCGCGCTTCTCTGTTCGAATACCGCCGCAACGTCGCCAAGCTGGGCAAGCCGGTGGACCGCAAGGAGTGGTTCATGACGCCCCAGACCGTGAACGCCCTGTTCGCCCCCAGCCAGAACTCGATCATCTTCCCCGCGGCCATCCTGGAGCCGACGTTCTTCGACCCGAACGCGGACGCAGCTGTGAACTATGGCGCGATCGGCGGGGTGATCGGTCACGAGGTGAGCCACGGCTTCGACGACCTGGGGGCCCAGTTCGACGCCGACGGGAACCTGCGCAACTGGTGGCGTCCGGAGGACCTGGCGCGCTTCAAGGCCGAGACCAAGAAGCTGGCCGACCAGTACAGCGCCTATGAGCCGCTGCCCGGGCTCCACTTCAACGGCCAGCAGGTGCTGGGCGAGAACATCGCCGATGTGGCTGGCCTGGCCGCCGCCTACGACGCCTACCACCTGTCTCTGAAGGGCGCGCCGGCGCCGGTGCTGGGTGGGCTGTCGGCGGATCAGAGGTTCTTCCTCGGCTGGGCCCAGAACTACCGGAGCAAGTTCCGCGAGGCCGCGTTGCGCCGGCAGATCGTGACGGGCGTGCATTCGCCGGGGCCGTGGCGGGCCGTCACCGTCCGCAACCTCGACGCCTGGTATCCGGCGTTCGAGGTCAAGGAGGGGCAGAAGCTCTATCTGGCGCCGAGCGACCGGGTGAAGATCTGGTAGTCCAGCGCATCGACGACCCGGACGACCCGAGGCTCGAACCCTATCGGGCCGTCCGGGAACGTGACCTCGTCGGCCGGGACGGATTGTTCATCGTCGAGGGGCGGGTCGTCCTGGAGAAGGCGACCCGGTCGATGCCCGAGCGTCTGGCCTCCGTACTGGTCGCGGAACACCGGGTGGAGGCCCTGGCCGAGGTGCTCGCCCCGTTGGCGCCGGGAACGCCCGTGTACGCCGCGACCCAGGCCGTGATGGACAGGGTGGTCGGATTTCCGATCCATCGCGGCATCCTCGCGGTGGGGCGGCGGCCGACGCCCATCGCCGAGGACCTGCTGGCCCAGGCGCCCGATCGGGCGCTTGTGGTCGGACTGGTCGGGATCGCCAACCACGACAACATGGGCGGGATCTTCCGCAACGCCGCGGCCTTTGGCGTCGATGCGATCCTGCTCGATGACACCTGCTGCGATCCGCTCTACCGGAAGGCGATCCGGGTCAGCGTAGGGGGCGTCCTGTCCGTCCCGTTCGCGCGTGCGGGGTCTGCACTGGAGATGGTCGATCTTCTGCAGGGCGCCGGCTTCGATGTCATGGCGCTCTCGCCAAGGGGCGAGACCCCGCTGGACGAATTCCCATCGCGCCGCCGGACCGCCGCCCTGTTCGGCGCCGAGGGGCCGGGTTTGCCCGCGGAGGTGCTGGGCCGAATCCGGGGCGTACGCATTGAGATGTCGGGTGGATTCGACTCTCTCAACGTGGCGACGACCAGCGGCATCGTTCTGCATCGCCTCGCGCGCGTGGGCGGCTAAGGCCCGCTTAACAGGTTGCGGGCGACAACGTCGGCGGGGGAGGTGCGCCATCGCGCACCGGAACAGGCCGATGACGCGCCAACCGACGGGAGACGCAGCCGCCATGCCGCCGGGCCTAGAGAGCTCCCGGGCGGTCTTCGACCGGGCGACCCGCCTGGCCCGCGCGCTGTTCGGCCGGATCATGGCCCAGGTCACTCTCGTCACTGAAGACGGCTACTGGCGCAGTCGGCCTCAGCCTATCGCGATCATCAGCCGGGGCGCCGGCGTCAACGAGGTGATCCGCCGGGGCGAGGCCATCTGGGTGGAAGACGCTCGCGAGGATCGGATCTTCCGCGGCGAGCCGGAAGTCACCGTGCAGGGTGTCCAGTTCTTCGCCGGCGCGCCGATCCGGCTCGACGATGGGACGACGCCCGGCGCGCTGTGGGTCGCGGGGCTGGAGCCGCGGCGGCGCGACGATCAACTGCTGCGCGACCTGCAGGATCTGGCCGACTTCGTCGCCGACGAGTGGACCCGGGTCAGGGCCAGCCAGGCCCGTGCCGGCTACGAGGAGGCCGTGTCCGCGATCGTGGGCGCGATGCCGGTGGCGATGGTGCTGCTGGATCAGGAATTCCGCCTTCTCTACGCCAGCCCACCCTGGATCGAAGCCCGCGGGCTGCAGGGCGAGGAGATCGTCGGCCGCAACATCTTCGACCTCCGCCCCGACCTGTTCGAGCGCTGGCGGGGCGGCCTTGCACACTGCATGACCGGCCAGGACTACAACATCGAGCGGGTGCAGCTTCCGCGGCCGGACGGCGGCGTCCAGTGGGCGCGGGTCCAGATCGGCCCCTGGCGCGACAAGGATGGCGCCGTCGCCGGACTGATCATCACCTGGTACGACATCACCCAGCACGTCGAGGCGCTGGAGTCCTCCGAGCGCTCTGAAGACCGCCTGAAGGTGGCGCTCCAGCTCGCCGAACTGCACGTCTTCGAGATGGACTATGCTCGTCGCGAGCTGTTCAGGGTCGGCTCCGCCGAGGCCTTCTTCGATCCCCCCAGGACCTACCAGGACCTCGAGCAGGACATCTGGAGCACTGTCGATCCGCGCGACCGCGATTGGGTGCTCGAGATGTGGCGCCGCCACCGCGAGGGCGGGGAGCCCTACCGGCCTCAGTACCGGGTCGCTCGCACCGACGGCGAGGAAGTCTGGGTCGCCGCGGCCACGAAGCTGATCCTCGACGAGGAGAACAAGCCCGTCCGGCTCGTCGGCGCGCTGCGGAACATCACCCGGGAGAAGGCCGCCGAGCGCGCCATGGTGCAGGCGAAGGAGGACGCGGAGGCCGCCAACCGGGCCAAGAGCGCATTCCTGGCCACCATGAGCCACGAGATCCGCACGCCCCTGAACGGGGTGTTGGGCATGGCGCAGGCGTTGGCGGCGGACGGTGATCTGACCGAAGCGCAGCGGGAGCGTATCGAGGTGATCCGGCAGTCGGGCGAGAGCCTGCTGACCATCCTTAACGACGTCCTGGACCTCTCCAAGATCGAAGCCGGCAAATTGACGCTAGAGACCGCGCCCTTCGAGGTGGACGCGCTGGCCAAGGCCGTCCATGCCACCTTCCAGGCGATCGCCGAGGCCAAGGGACTGGACTTCGAGCTGAGCGTCGATCACGCGGCCCGCGGCGTTTACGAGGGCGATCAGGTGCGCGTGCGCCAGATCCTGTGGAACCTGGTCTCCAACGCCTTGAAGTTTACCGAGCGGGGCGGCGTGAAGGTGCGCATCGGTCGCGAGAAGGGCGATCTGTCGCTGACCGTCTTCGATTCCGGGATCGGCATGTCGGCCGAGCAGCTTGCGGGTCTGTTCCGCAAGTTCGAGCAGGCCGACGCGTCGACGACCCGCCGGTTCGGCGGAACGGGGCTGGGCCTCGCGATCTGCCGGGAGTTGGCTGAGCTGATGGGCGGCGAGATCCGCGCCACCAGCGCGCCGGGCATGGGGTCGACGTTCACGGCCTCGCTGCCGCTGCCGAAGGCCTCGCGGACGTCGCGCGGGTCGGTTCCGGCAAGCCGCGCCGCGCGGGGGTCCGGGCGCAGGGCCCGCACCGTTCGCGTGTTGGCCGCGGAGGACAATCCCATGAACCAGTTCGTCCTGAAGACGCTGCTGGCCCAGATCGGGATCGATCCGGTGATCGTGGCCGACGGGCGTGAAGCTGTGGCGGCCTGGGAACGCGAGCCCTGGGACGTCATCCTCATGGATGTCCAGATGCCGGTCATGGACGGACCGACCGCCACGGCGCAGATCCGGGCGCGGGAGCGCTCCGAGGGGCGCGCGCGGACGCCGATCGTCGCGCTGACGGCCAACGCGATGTCTCACCAGATCGCGGAATATCTCCAATCGGGCATGGACGCCCTCGTGGCCAAGCCGATCGAGGCGCAACGGCTCTATGAAGCTCTGCAGGCCGCCGTCGACCGCGACGCCGCGCCAGGCGCCGCAGTGGCGTGACCGACGGCCGCGGCGAGGCGCCTAGAGCGCGTTCCGCAAGAGTGGGAACCGGTTTTGCGGTCAGAACGCGCTCAAACATTTGATTTAGAGCTTTTTTATCCCGTTCAAACGATTCCGTTTGAACGGGAAAGGCTCTAGGCCGGCCGGCCGAATTCGATGGCCGAGACCACTACGTCCATGACCGTATCGCGGAAGGCGACCGTAGCAGGGTCGCCGGTCGCGGCGCCGGCCGCCACCATGAGGGGCAGGAGGTGTTCCTCCCGCGGATGGGCGTCCCTCGCAAAGGGCGCGTCGGTCCAGCTGGCGAGAGCCTGTTCGCGTCCGAGAGGTCGCCGTATGGCCGCTTCCAGCCAGGCGTCGAAGGTGGCCGACCGCTCGGTGAAGGCCGGCGAGAAGCCGCGCATGTTGTGCCAGCTCATGCCGGAGCCGACGATGAGGACGCCTTCGTCCCGCAGCGGGCGCAGGGCCCGGCCCGCCTCCAGGTGCGCGGTCGGGTCCAGGTCCGCCCGCAGCGAAAGCTGGACGACGGGGATGTCCGCGTCGGGCGTGGCGACCATCAGGGGGATGAAGACGCCATGGTCCCACCCCCGCGCGGGGTCCGCCGTCGCCGGGATGCCGGCGGCCGCGAGCAGAGCCTGGACCCTGTTCGCGAGACCGGGCGAGCCTTCAGCCGGGAATGTCAGCCGGTAGGTGTGCTCGGGGAAGCCGTAGTAGTCGTAGATCAACTCCGGCCGCGGAGCGGAACCGACGGTGAAAGCGGTCGCCTCCCAGTGGCCGGAGATCACCAGGATGGCCTCCGGCCGGGTAGGGAGGCTGGTCACCAGACCCTTCAGGTAGGCGGCCGTACGGTCCCAGGTGTCCGTGGGGCCACGCCCCCACTCCATGAAGAAGCAGGGACCGGCGCCGTGGGGCAGGAAGACGGTTGGCAGGGTCGTCATGCTCGGGACCTTCCGTGGGACGCGGCGATCAGGCGAGGATGCGCTCGACCCAGGCCGTGAAGGCGGCGCCGTAGCCCCGAAGGAACTCGGCGGTGGAGTCGTTCGTCAGCTCCCCGCTTTCGTCGAACAGGGCATAGGCGCCTCCGATGTAGGCCTCCTTGCTGAGCAGCGGGACGTTCAGGAACACGAGCGATTGGCGAAGGTGGTGATTGGCGCCGAAGCCGCCGATCGCGCCGGGCGAAACGCTGATGACCGCGCCGGGCTTGCCGTCCCAGACGCTCTGGCCATACGGGCGCGAACCCACGTCGACGGCGTTCTTCAGGACGCCGGGAAACGAACGATTGTATTCCGGCGTCAGGAACAGCACGGCGTCCGCCGCTGCGATCTCCTTCCGGAAGCGGACCCATTCGGCGGGCGGCTCGCTTTCCAGATCCTGGTCGAAGTGGGGGAGGTCGGCGATCTGCACGAACTTGAAGGTCAGGCCGGGGGTCAGGGCGGCGAAGGCCTTGGCCACCTTGCGGCTGACGCTGTCCTTGCGGATCGAGCCGACGATGACGGCGACGGTGCGGGGCTGGGTCACAGGGGAGCTCCTTTGCGGGATGGGAGCGCCGTCAGGCCCTGTCATGAGCGCGGCGGCGGCTGCCCCTCGGCCGGATCGCCTCGGGACGATGCAAAGATGGCGGGGCGCTGCGATGTTGATAATCTGGCCCATCCGGAGGATTGTTATGCCGAACAGGAAACAATCCCGTGGACCGACTCGACGAAATCCGCGCGTTTGTGGCGGTCGCTGACGCGCGCAGCTTCACGCAGGGCGCGCGCAAGTTGGACGTTTCCGGCGCGCAGGTGTCGAAACTGGTCGCCCGCCTGGAGAACCGCCTCGGCGCGCGGCTCCTGAACCGCACGACGCGTGACGTGTCGCTCACCGACACCGGTCAGGCCTATCTGGAGCGCGCGCGGGAACTGCTGGAGAGCTTCGACGTGCTCGAGGCCTCGGTGCGCGACCAGGCCGGCCCCTCCGGAACCCTGAAGGTCTCGGCGCCTGTGTCCTTCGGCAAGAACCAGCTCACGCCTGCGCTGCTCGACTTCGCCGCGGGCTGCGCGGCGGTGTCCCTGGACGTCAGCTTCTCGGACCGCGTGGTGAACCTGGTGGAAGAGGGGTTCGATGTGGCGGTGCGCATCGGCCATCTGGCCGACTCTTCGCTCGTCGCGCGCCGCCTGGCGGCTGTCAGGATGGTGACGTGTGCGGCGCCGGCCTATCTGGAGCGCGCGGGCGTTCCGGCGGCCCTGGAGGATCTTGGCCAGCACGAGGCGATCCTGGACACCAATGCGCGGGATCCCACCGTCTGGCGGTTCGGTCCTCACAGCGATCTTCGGGACGTCCGGGTGCACGGCCGTCTGCGTTTCAATGGCGCGGAAGCCTGTGTGGCGGCGGCGGTGGCGGGCTTCGGTGTGGTGCGGACGCCGGCCTTCGCTGCGGCCGAAGACCTGCGCGCCGGCCGCCTGGTCCCGGTGCTGTGCAACTTCGAGCCCGAGTTGATCCATGTGCATGCGGTCTATCCGCATGCCCGGCACCTGGCCGCGAAAGTCCGCGCCTTCGTGGATTTCCTGGCCCAGCGGTATGCCGGCGAACCCGAGTGGCACCAGGGATGGGGGAGTCAGCACCCCGGCCGCTGAGGCTCCCTCAGGCGAAGGCGATCCAGCGGCCGGCGGCGGCGGTCGTGATCCAGACCAGGATGGCGGCGTAGGCCAGTCCGCGCGTGAACGGCGTGCCCTCGGCGCTGCGTCCGCCGCTGGCGAGTTGCGTGGCGATGGCGCCGAGGATCCACGCCGCGAACACCCAGGCGAAGGCCTTGTTGGTCGGATCGAGCCGGGCGTAGTCCTCGGGGTCGATGACCAGGCGCGTCGTGACGAACTGGGCCACGACCAGCGCCGCCAGACCCGCGGCATACACGATCCGCGTCCGCCCCCGGGCCACGAACAGCACGATCAGCCCGCCGGCGAAAATGACGTGCCAGACGCCGGGGTTGATCAGCTTCCCCACGCCGAACACCCAGAGCGATCCGGCCCAAAGCAACAGGCCAGCGACGCCTGCGATGCGGATTGCGCCATTGCCGCGCCCGTCGGCGCTGGCGAGGGGCATGCTCACGCCGTAGGTCAGGACCAGGGCGGCGGCCAGCCCCAGCATCTTCGCGGTGAACGCTTCCGACGTGTAGAGGCGCTCGGCGTTCGAGGCCCCGATCAGAAGCCCGGTCAAGATGACGCCGACCACGCCGAGATGCATCCAGGCGCGGGTGCTGCGCTGCACTTCCGAGGGGCTCTCGTCGGTCAGGCCGAAGCCGATCAGCCGAAGATTGAGCAGGATGCTGCAACCGCCCAGGAGGGCGAGCGAGAGGAGATGGCCGACTTCCCACTGGGCGAAGTACGGCTTGATGACGACGCCGGGCCAGACGTCGTCCAGCGTGGCCACCCAGTCGGCGAGCGCGGGGAAGAAATCCTGCGGAGCCATGGTCATTGGATCACCTCGCCGAGGTCGATCGCGCCGCGTTCAGAGGCGGCGCAGGCCTGGGCGGCGTTGGCCCAGTGGGGCAGCGGCTTGCCGCATTCGAACCAGTCGTAGGCGATGAAGCGCCCGAAGGTGATCACCAGGATCCAGGCGCTGATCGAGATCAGCGCCGAGGCCTTGACGGCGGCCGGCGTGCGGGGAGCCGTGTCCCAGGCCGACCGGCTCCGCTGCACCCGAAAGTGGAAGACCAGGATGTTGATCGCCGCCACAGCGAGGAAGATCAGCTTCAGCCGAAACCACAGATTATGATAATAAAGCAGTGGCTTGGCGTAAAACAGCGCGACGCCGGTCACGATCATCAGCGCGAAGCCGAACACGGTTAGCGGCAGCACCCGGTCGCTGATCACCGAGATCGGGGTGCGTCGGAAGGCGACTCCCAGCAGCCGCAGGTCCACCAGGAAGATCGTGCCGGCGAACAGCATCAGCGTCAGCACATGGGTGCCTTCCAGCAGACCCCAGAAGTTCAGGGTGCTGGCGAGCTGCTCGCTCCATGAGGGGTCGTATTCCCCCGGTCCCTTGCCCAGCTGCGACAGCCAGACCACGACATCGCGAATCAACGGTGCGCCCTCCCCAAGGCATACCGGTTCTTCTACAGGATGCGGTGTGCGTGTCGATTGCGGATTGTTTCGCGGCGGTGACGCAGGAACGCCCGCCGACCCGGTCAGGCGGCGTCGGCCGTCCTTCCAAGGGCTGCGTTCAGGAGGCGCAGGGCGGTCCGCAGGGACGCCAGCCTCACGGCGGCGCGGCCGATATCGCCGAACGTCTCAAGCTGTTGGACGCATTCGGCGCCCCGGCGGGCGCAGGCGAAGTGGACGAGCCCCGCTGGCTGGCCGGGCGCGCTTTCCGTGAAGCCGGTGATCGACACCGAGATGTCGGCCCGCGAGGCGGTCAGGGCGCCGGCGGCCATGGCTTCGGCGGCAGGCGCGGAGACCGCGCCGAACCTGTCCAGGATATCCCACGAAACGCCGAGCACCTCGTGCTTGGCGTCATTTGTGTAGGTCACGAAGCCTCGCTCGAAAGCATGGCTCTTCCCCGGAATGTCGGTGAGCAGCGACGCCAGGAGGCCCCCGGTGCAGCTCTCGGCCGTGGCCAGCATGACGCCACGGTCGCAAGCCGCCTGCAGCACCTCCTGCGCCAGCCGCTCGACGTCGTCCGGGATGGCCGGGTCGAGAGCTTCCGCCATGGTCTAGTGGGCGCGGGGCGCCTTTTCGGTCTGGCCCGTCAGTTCGGACTTGCGGGTGGCCATCTGGTCGCCCACCGCCTTGAGGTCCATGGCCGAGCGACGAACCTCGGGGAAGTATTCGCTTTCCTCTTCCTCCACGTGGTGGTCGATCATCTCCTGGAGGACCTTCACCTTGGCGTCGTAGTAGGGATCGTCAGGCGACATGCCGTCGAGTTGGGCCATCAGGTCCTTCGCGGAGGCGTGTTCGACCTCGGCTTCGTTCACGGTGTCCTGCTCGTCCACGAACTCGCGCGAGGCGGGATAGAAGATCTCCTCCTCAAGCTGCATATGAACGCGGAGTTCGCTGGCGATCGTGCGATAGATTTCCGCCTTCCGACGCGCGTTGGATTTGGCGTCCTCGTAGGCCTTGAACAGATCCTCCACGGTGCGGTGGTCGCGCATCAGCAGCGTCACGCCGTCCTCCACGGTCATGCGCGCGCGTCCCTCCTTGGTGAGGCCGGGATCGGAGGACTTCGAGGTGGTGGAACGGGTCTGCGGTGCGTTGGGCATGGCGGCATCTCCTGATGGGGTGCGTCTTTGCAGCTAAGAACCCTCGGTTGCGGTGCAGGTTCCGGTCTTGATTTTCGCGCTCCGCCCGGCTCGTTAGGCGTATGAGCACGACGGCCCGAGTCCTTGTCGCCGGCGCCGGGGCGTTCGGCCTCGCCAGCGCCCTGGCCCTGGCGGATGCGGGCTGTCACGTCACCGTCTGCGATCCGGGCGGCCCGAACGCGTCCAGCGTGGCGGCCGGCATGATCGCGCCGGTGTTCGAGGCGGTGCTGGACGACGCCGTCCGCGATCACTTCGATCTGCTCATGGGGGCGCGCGACCTGTGGCCAGGCTTTGCCGAGCGCGCCGGCGTCTTCCTGGATCGGTCGGGGGGCCTTGCCGTCGGGGACGACGGCTGGCTCGACGACCTGGCGACGCGCTTCAACGCTCTCCACGAATGGCCGACGGAGATCGGCGGCGCGACGGCGCGGGCGCTCGCTCCCGGCCTGTCCGACGCCTACGACAGGGCGTTGCTGACCCGCGAGGACTGGCGCATCGACGCCGCGACGGCGTTGAAGGCCCTTGCCGACGCAGCAAGGGCCGCCGGCGTCGTCTTCGAACCCCGCGTCGTGACCGATGGCGGCGAGGCCGACGTGCTGGTTGTGGCCACGGGAGCCGACGACGCGCTGGTGGACATCGCACCGGAGCTGGCGGAGCTTTCGCCGATCAAGGGGCACATCGTCCGGGTCTCGACACCCGCATCCGGCGCGGTGGTGCGGAGCAAGGGCATCTATGCGGCGCCGGGCGAGGCCATGGCTTTCGGCGCCACCATGGAGGCCGGCCTTTCGGACGTGGTCGTCGATCCCGCCAAGGCCAAGGCCCTGCTGGCCGCGGGACTGCGGCTGTTTCCCGGACTTGGCGACGCCCGCGTCGACGCGGTGGCGGGTGTGCGCGCGGCGACCGCCGACGGGCTGCCATTGATCGGCCCCGGACGCACGCCGGGGGTGATCCTTGCAGCCGGCGCGCGCCGCAACGGCTGGCTCCTGGCGCCGTTGGTCGGCCGGATGGTCGCGGCGCAGGTCACCGGCGGCGACGCCGGGCCCTACGCGGCGCGGCTGGCCGCCAACCGGTTCTCTGGGGGATGAGCATGAGCGGCTTCTGGCTGACCGATGAGCAGCAGGCGATCCGGGACGCCGTCTCCCGGCTCTGCGAGGGCTTCGACGCCGCCTACTGGCGCACGACCGACGAGACGGGCGTCTTCCCGGAAGCGTTCGTCAGCGCGATGGCGGAGGCCGGCTGGTTGGGCACGGCGATGCCGGCCGAACTGGGCGGGGCGGGGCTCGGCCTGACCGAGGCGGCGATCGTGATGCAGACGGTGGCCGAGAGCGGGGCGGGCTTCTCGGGCGCCAGCGCCATGCATCTCAACATCTTCGGGCTCATGCCGGTGGTGAAGTTCGGGACCGACGCGCTCCGGAAGGCCGCGATCCCTCGCATCATCGCGGGACAGGACCGTACCTGCTTCGCGGTCACCGAGCCCGACGCGGGCCTGGACACGACGAGCCTTTCAACCCGCGCGGTCCGGACGAACGATGGCTACGTCATCCGTGGCCGGAAGATGTGGACGACCAATGCCCAGCGCGCGAACAAGATCCTGCTGATCGCGCGGACGACGCCGAAGGAAGAGGCTCGCCGGCCGACCGAGGGATTGTCTCTATTCTACACCGACTTCGACCGGACTCGGATCCAGGCCACACCCATTCCCAAGATGGGGCGGAAAGCCGTTGAATCGAATGCGGTCTTCATCGACGACCTGCACGTGCCCGCCGAGCATCTGGTGGGTGAGGAGGGCAGGGGCTTCTACTACCTTCTCGAAGGGCTCAATCCCGAACGGGTCCTGATCGGCGCGGAAGCCGTGGGGCTGGGACGCGCGGCGCTGAAGCGCGCGGCCGGCTATGCCAAGGAGCGCGTCGTGTTCGGCCGGCCGATCGGCCAGAACCAGGGCGTGGCGCATCCGCTCGCCAAGGCCTGGGCCGAACTGGAGGCGGCGAACCTCATGGCGTTCAAGGCGGCGGCGCTGTTCGACGCCGGGCGCGAGTGCGGCGCCGAGGCCAATGCGGCCAAGTACCTTGGCGGCGAGGCCGGCTTCAACGCCTGCGAGGCGGCGGTGCTGGCGCACGGGGGCATGGGCTACGCCAAGGAGTTCGACGTCGAGCGCTACTTCCGCGAGGCGATGATCGCCCGCATCGCGCCGGTGAGCCGGGAGATGATCCTGAACTACATCGCCGAACGGGTCCTGGGCCTGCCCAAGAGCTACTAGGCAGGCCCAGCCGCGGCTCACTTCGGCAGGCGGAAGGTGATCGGGATCGAGACCTTCGCGCCGCCCACGGGCCGACCGTCGATGGTCTGCGGGGTCATGCGGAAGTATCTCGCGAGCCTCAACGCCGCCGCGCCGAAGCCGAAGTCCTCGGGCGTTTCCGAAACGACCCGGCAGCCCGTCACGGCGCCGACGTCTGTCACCTCGCAGGAGATCGTCGCGCGTCCCTCCTGTCCCAGCCGCACCGCGCGATCCGGATAGAAGCGCGCGAGTTCCTCCGCCCCGGGCTTCCGCAGCCATGTGGGATTGCCGATCTCCGGCGCCCGCGCCGCGGGCGGGTCGGGCGCTGGCGGATCCATGGCCACGGGACCGGGTGTCGGCGCGGTGTCGATGATTGGCGGCAGGGGGATCGGGGCGAGCGGCAGGGGCGAACTCGTCTGCACCGGCGGGCGGGGCGAGGCGGTTGGCCGGGGCTGATCGGGCTTGGGCGGCGGCGGAGGCTTGGGCGGCGTCCAGGTCTCGACAACCATCGGCGGCGGCTCGTCGATGATTTCCGGAGCAGGGGGCGCGAACCGCATCAAGGCGAGATAGCCGGCGACGAGCCCATGAGCGGCAAGCGAACCGGCCACCACCAGGGCGGTGGTCCTGGACGGACCTGATCGAGGGGAGCGGAAGTCGAAGGGCGTGGTCGTTCGAGTGGTCATGGCGCTTCCTCGTGCGATTTACGCACGTAGTCCATGCGACAATTACAGCAGTAAAATGGCGGAATGCCGCAGGCTTAGTGGCATCCGCGTCCCCAAGGTTAGCTGGGTGTTAACCATGATCGCCGACTGCTGGTGTCATGGCCGTCCAGGGAATCCGGGGCATCGTCGAAGCTGCGATCGAACGCGCCTCCAAGGCGACGGGCGTCGACTTCGGATTCCTGATGAAGACGGCAGGCCGGGAGAGCAGCTTCAACCCGCGCGCCCAGGCCTCCACGTCGTCGGCCGCCGGGCTTTTCCAGTTCGTGGGTCAGACGTGGCTGGCGACGCTGAAACAGCACGGCGCCAAGCACGGCTATGCCCGCTATGCGGACCTGATCACCCGGGGCGCCGACGGCCGCTATCGGGTCGACGGACAGGAAGCGCGCCGCGCGGTGATGGACCTGCGCCTCGACCCGCACGCCGCCTCGGTCATGGCCGGGGAGTTGACCGCCCAGAACGCCGCCTACCTGAAGGGCCGGGTCGGCCGCGACCCGACCGCGGGCGAGCTCTACGTGGCCCACTTCCTCGGCCCCCAGGGATCGGCGAAGCTGATCAAGGCGGCGGAAGTCCAGCCGGACACCTCGGCGGCGTCGCTGTTCCCGGACGCCGCGCGCGCCAATCGCGCGATCTTCTACAGGAATGGCCGCGCGGCAACTGTGGGCGAGGTCTACGCCAACCTGACCCGGACGGGTGGGGCGCACCAGGCCGTCACGCCGCGGGAGGTGACGGATCCCGACGATGGCGGCTTCATCCAATACGCCTCGGTCCGGCGCACCGCCCGTGAGCGGGAGCAGGACGCCCTGGTGGCCATGATCCTGCGGGGCGCGCAGCCGGCGGACCAGGCCGGAGTCGGCAGCCGGCTGGCCGGCTCGCTGTTCACCAGCGAGATGCTGAAGATGCTTTCTGACAGCCGCGACAGCTGATCCGGTCAGGCGGCCGCGCCGCTCTCGAACATCGCGTCGATCTCCGCCTCGCCATAGCCCGCTTCGGCGAGGACCTGGCGCGTATGCTCGCCCAGCCGGGGCGCCCGGGGACGGCGGTCGACGTCGGCGCCCGGGAAACGCGCCGGGGCGGCCGGCGATCGGTAGGTTCCGCCTTGTCCATCCTCGATCTCGACGAAGGCGCCTGCCGCCGCGGCCTGAGGATCGGCGGCGACATCGGACGGCGTCTGCATCGGGGCCCAGACCAGGTCGGCGGCGTCCAGGCGGCGGGCGATCTCGTCCATCGGCAGGGCGCCGAACGCGGCGTCCAGTTCAGCCGAGAGCTCGCGCGCATTCTGGCGGCGGGCCTTGCCGGTCGCGAAGCGCTCGTCGGTGACGAGGTCGGGCCGCCCGGCCGCCTCGCAGAACTTCTCCCAGCCGCCCCCTGACCCCCGCGGGTTGTGTACGAACCAGCGTCCGTCCTGGCTCTGGAAATAGTTCGCGATCGCGTTGATCGGATTGTCGCGGGACCTGATGGAGGCGAGCCGGCCCAGCTTAAGCTGTACGGCGAGGTCAGATCCGATGAGGTAGATCCCCGAGGCCAGCAGGGAGGTCTGCACCAGCCGCCCCTCGCCCGTCCGCTCGCGCTCGTAGAGTGCCGCGAGGATGGCGGACACCGTGGCCAGGGACGTCGTGTGGTCGCCGATGCCGGAGCTGCGCAGGAACGGCTCGGAGCCCTTCGGCGCGGTCATGTAGGAGACCCCGGCCCGCGCCCAGAAGGCGGTCACATCGAATCCAGGCAGGTGAGCCTCGGGCCCCTCCAGTCCGTAGCCCGTGATCACGGCGTAGACGAGGCGCGGGTTCGCCGCGCGGAGGCTCTGGTCGTCGAGGCCGTACTTGCGCAGGGACGCGGGCCGGACGTTGGTAAGGAAGACGTCCGCCTGGGCGGCGAGGCGCGCCAGGGCTTCGCGTCCCTCGGGCAGGGTGATGTCGAGGACCGCGCCCCGCTTGCCCCGGTTGTCGAGGTCGAAGGTCGGGTTGGAGCCGAGGTCATTGGCGAGGTCGGCGAAGATGTGGCGCATGTTGTCGCCGCCGGGCCGCTCGACCTTGATCACGTCTGCGCCCCAGTCGGCCATGATCCCCGCGGCCCCGGGTCCGGCGATGTAGGCGGAAAAATCGACGACCTTCAGACCCTGCAGCAGCACGCGTTCGCTCCCTCTTTTGGAGCCTAGGTTAGAGCAGGTGACGGAGCGGCGCCTATGCCACGGCGCGGTCGTTCGCGGGCGCCTTGTCCGACAGGGCTTCGGCGATGGCGCGGGCGGCGGCGGGAACGGCCACCGGCCGGCGCAGGAGGGCGTCGGCGCCGGCTGACAGCGCAGCCTCGGCCTCACTCGGCTCGCCTTGCGTGAGCGCAAGCACCGGCGTGCGGGCGGCATCGCCCGAGAGGGCGCGGATGGCGCCGACCGTCTCGGCGTCGCCGCTGACCACCAGGTCCAGGTCGCAGATCCGGGCAAGGTCGACGGCGCGCCGGCTGTCGACCGCGTGGACCACCTGGTGGCCGAGCTGTTCGAGGCACGCCCTGAGCATGGCGGCGGACAGCGGCTCGGCCTCCACGGTCAGAATTCGCAACCGCCGGGGGGCCATCGTCGGGGGCGGCGCGGACGTGCGCGGCCCGGACACCGCAGGGTCGAACGGAAGCTCCAGAGTGAAGCAGCTCCCCACGTTCGGCGCGCTTTCGGCGCGAATGCCGCCCCCCATGAGCCGGGCCAGCTGGCACGCCAGGGGGAGGCCCAGTCCGGCGCCGGAGCTGCCGGCGCTGGTCCGGGCGATCCGCTGGAATGGCTGCAGCGCGATGGCGAGTTCCTCGTCGGAGAGACCGGGGCCTGTATCGGCGATCGCAACGGCGACGCGTTGCGCGTCCACCCGGCTGATCCGGACCTCGACCCGGCCGCGGACCGTGAACTTCACCGCATTGCCGATGAGGGCCCCGAGCACCTGCTTCGTGCGCGCCGGGTCGGCGATGGCGGCGCCGGGGCCGGTCTCTAGCGCCTCGTCCACATGGATGGCCAGCTCAAGGCCCTTCGCGGCGGCGGCCGGACGCTGCGCGCCAATGATGTCCCTGACCAGCCCCGCCAGGTCGACAGAACGGGGCTCCACAGTCAGGCGGCCGGCCTCGGCGCTCTCGGCGTCCACGGTGGTCTCCAGGACCGACAGGAGGTCGTTCACGGCGTCGAGCGCGGCGGATACCTGTTGGCGCGACGGCGCGGCGCGGCGCCGGTCCGCCGCGGAAGCCAGGACATGGGCCACGCCCGTCAGCCCGTGACGGATCTCGTCTGAGAGCGTGGACACGAGATCGGACTTGGCGCGCGCGAGGCGCCGGGCGGCTTCCGCCTGGGCCGCGCGTTCCGCCATCAGGGTCTCCCGCTCGGCGGCGAGGGCGTACTGGGTGCGAAGAATGCGGTTCACCAGCAGAGCCAGGGCGAGAGACAGCGCCGTCGCCGCCAGGCCAAGGCGTGCGGTCGGCAGGTCCTCGGCATGCAGGAACAGGGCGACCAGCGGGCCGGCGAACGCGGCGGGCGCCACCACCAGCAGGCTGGATAGCCACGGCGCCGTGAACACCACGCAGATCATCGCCGCGCCCAGTGTCAGCAGCAGCAGGGTCTCGCGCGCGGGGCCAGCGAAGTGCGCGAACACGGCGAGCTGGGCGATGACCGCGGCCCAGATCAGGCCTGCCAGGATCTGCATCCTGGCGCGCCTGCGGGCATCCGCCGCAGCCGGCGTCCTTAACCAGTTCACGACGCCGTAGAAGCAGCCCCAACCGGCGGCGAAACCCGCGAAGCATACGCTCATCCAGGCGGCGTTGTCCGCGTGGCTCCCGGCCCAGACGAATATGGGCAGGCACACCCCGAACGCCGCCAGCGCATAGGGGAGCAGGGCGGCCTGGGCCTTCATGCCCTGCTCGGCGAACGAGGCTCCGGGGCTCGGATCGGCAGGCAGGGCGTCGGCCAAGATAAGGTCTCTCCCAAGGTGCGGGGGAGACCCTACGCGGGGCCCGTTCGCGGCTCGTTACGCGAGATCCTTAATCCACAGATTCGGCCGGCAACGAATGGTTAAGCTTACGCGCGCCAATCTCGAATCGCGGGACTCCGGAGCCGATCCGGATGGGGCGAGAGGGGCGATGACGACAACGCGGTCAGCGCTGACGGATGCTGACATCCGCACGCTGGTGAAGGGAGCGACGGCCGACGAGCGCGCCCTGGCCGCGCGGAAGCTTTGCGCCAGCATGAGCCGCGAGCCGCTGTCGGACGAGGACCGCGAGCTGGCGGCCGATATCCTCAGGGTGATGGCGGGCGACGCCACCGAAATGGTCCGCAAGGCGATCGTCGAGACGCTCCGCGCCTCACCGGTCGTTCCGCGCGATGTGGCTACGCGGCTGGCGCGCGACGTGGAGTCCATCTGCCTGCCGATGCTGGCCTTTTCGCCCGCATTCACCGACGCGGACCTCGCCGAGATCGTTCGATTGGGCGGGCCCGTCCGGCAGATCGCCATAGCCAAGCGTCCGACGCTGTCGCGGGCCGTCACCGAGAGCCTCGCCGACTTTGGCGCCGAGCGCGCGGTGGCGGTGGCATGCGCCAATCCCGGCGCCGACTTCTCGGAAGACGCCCTGCAGCAGGTGGTCGACCGCTTCGAGGCCTCTGAGCGCGTCCTCGCCGCCATGGCCTATCGGAAGTTCCTGCCGCTGTCGGTGAGCGAGCGGTTGGTCAAGCTGGTCAGCGACAACGTCCGCGACCACCTTGTGAGCCAGCATGGCGTATCGGCGGAGATCGCACTGGAGGTCGCCACGGGCGCGGCGGAGCGCGCCACGGTCGATCTCGTCGACCAGGCGGGCCGGGCGGCGGACGTCAAGAGCCTGGTGGGTCATCTCCATGCCGAGCGGCGGCTGACCGCGTCGTTGCTGCTACGCGCCCTGGCGCATGGACACATGACCTTCTTCGAATGGGGTGTGGCCGAACTGGCGGGCGTGCCGCATCACCGGACCTGGCTCATGATCCACGACGCAGGACCGCTCGGCCTGCGCGCCATCTACGAGCGAGCGGGCCTGCCGGCGCGGCTGTTCCCCGCGTTCCGCGCCGCGGTCGACACCTTCCACTCCATGGAGTTCGACGGCGGGCCGCGGGACCGCGAACGATTCCAGGAGCGGATGCTTCAGCGGTTCCTGACCCAGCCGGCCACAGTATCGAGAGAGGACGTGGACTATCTGCTCGACCGGATGGACCGCGCCGCCAACGACGCCAGGGCGCTGGCCCAGAGCGCCTGACGCTTGCCTTCCCCAGGGGCCGGGTTCCAAGCTTCGCCCATGGAAACGCCCAAGACCCCGGAAAAGGGACCGGCCGAACCGAAACCGGCGGCCACCATCCTGCTGCTGCGCGACGAGCCGGAATTCCAGGTGCTCATGGTCAAGCGGCATCATCAGATCGACTTCGCGTCCGGCGCGCTGGTGTTCCCAGGCGGCAAGACCCACGCGGGCGACACGGATCCGGCCTGGGCCGAGCATGCTGTCGGCTGGCACGCCTTCGACGACGTTCAGCGGACCCTGCGCATCGGTGCGATACGCGAAGCGTTCGAGGAGGCGGGAATCCTCCTCGCCGAACACCACGACGGCGCCCATTTCGCCGCGGCGTGCGACCCCGCGATCCGCGAGGCCGTGGATCGGGGCGAGGTTCATTTCCTGGACGTGGTGCGCGAGCTCGGGGTGCGGTTGCGGCTGGATGCGCTGTCCGTGTTCGCGCGCTGGATCACGCCGGTGATGATGCCGAAGCGGTTCGACACCTGGTTCTACGCCGTGCGTGCGCCGGCCGACCAGGTGGCGGCCTGCGACGGCCGTGAGACGGTGGATGCCGAATGGATCGCGCCCGGCGAGGTCCTCAGGCTGGCGTCGGCCGGAGAGCGGACGGTGATCTTTCCGACCCGCATGAACGTTCAGTTGCTCGCCGAAGCGCGGAGCGCCGAGGACTGCGTGGCGCAGGCCGAGGCCCGGACGCTGGTCACGGTGCTGCCCCAGGTGGAGCGGCGCGCTGAGGGTGCGTTCCTGGTGCTGCCACCGGATGCCGGCTACGGCCCCGTGGCCGAGCCGATGGAACGCATCGGCGGGTAGGGCGGATCAGGCGCCGAAAGCGGCGATCTGGCCTTCGAGTTCGCGCACGAGCGCCTGGCCGACCGGGTGGTCCTCGGTCTTGATCTCGTCGCGGGCTGCGGCCTTGATCGCGTCGATGTGGGCGTCGATCAGGGGCATCGGCGCTTCCAGGCGCTTGGCCTTGTCGTCGATGAGTCGGCAGAGCAGGCCGGCGATGCGGGTGATCAGCGGGAAGCCATAGGTGGAGCCCAGACCCTTCAGGTCATGCGCCCGCAGATAGAGGCTTTCCATGTTCTCGGGGCTGGCGCCCTCGGTCCGCACGGTCTGGCGCGCGCCCTCGAGCTTGGTGATCTCGTCGTTCAGCCACTGGGTGAAGTTCCCCGACAGGCTCTTCAGCGCGGCCTCGGCCTTCGCGATCGCCGCCGGATCGATGGCGCCCAGGCGGCCCCCGCCCACCTTCAGGCGGAGCGCGTTGGGGGCCGGAATCATCTGGCCGGGCTTGTGTTCGCTCACATGACTCTCCCGAACGATCCCCGCGAAGGTAAGGTGAACCCGTTAATAAGCCATGATGTCGAAGCGCGTTATGCGACGCAGGATCACACCGAGAACTGCTCGGCGAGCACCCGTTCGCCCAGGCTGCGCCCGGCGTCGAAGAGCATGCACACTTGCACGTCCCGATCCTCGGCGATGTAGACTTCCATCACGTGCTGGGCCTCGTAGTTGTCGGCCGTCGCGCTGACCGGCCGCTTGGCGCCCTCCAGGACTTCCAGGCGAATGCGCGCCGTGTGCGAGAGGAGTGCGCCGCGCCAGCGGCGGGGGCGAAAGGCGCTGATCGGCGTCAGGGCCAGGATCTGCGAATCCATCGGGATGATGGGGCCGTGGGCCGACAGGTTGTAGGCGGTCGATCCCATCGGGGTCGAGATCAGGGCGCCGTCGCAGATGAGCTCCGGCAGGCGCACCTTGCCATCGACGGATATGCGCAGCTTGGCGGCCTGTCGGGTCGTTCGGAGCAGGCTGACTTCGTTGAAGGCGATCGCCTCGTGCGTCTCGCCGTTCACGTCCACCGCCTGCATCCTCAGGGGATGGATGGTGGCCCCTTCGGCCGCGTTGATGCGGCCGAGAAGGTCGTCGTCGGCGAACTCGTTCATCAGGAAGCCGACCGAGCCCTTGTTCATGCCGTAGATCGGCTTGCCCGAGTGCATGAGCGCGTGGACCGTCTCGAGCATGAACCCGTCGCCCCCCAGGGCGACGATTACCTGGGCGTTCTCGACGCCGGCGTCGCCATAGCGCGCGACAAGCTTGTCGCGCGCCTCCTGCGCCTCGGGGCGGTTGGACGCGACGAAGGTGAGTCGGGTGACGAACGCGGACTTTTTCATCGGCCGGTAGAGGGGCCGAAGCTTCGCGGTCTGTCAAACGACGGATAGGGCCCGGGCGGCCTGACGGAAGGCGGCGCCGGCGACCTCAGGCGAGACGGGCGCGAACGCCACCGACGCCTTGCGGGCGCCTTCGGCCCCACCGCCGGGGCGGCCGTTGTTCAGCTTGCGCGTCATGGTCAGGATGTCGGGGAACACGCTGCGGTCGATGCCCACGGCGGCGCAGGCGAGGGCCAGGAGTTCCGGCCGGTCCGAATCGAGCGTGGCCTGCACCTGGGCGGCGTCGAAGCGTCCCAGCACCGCCAGCGCCCCGGCAAAGAGGCCGAGCCGCCCCTCGCGGAGGGCGCGGATGAGGTAGCCGGGACGGAGTTGCCCCGCGGCGTGGAGCTTGTCGATCAGCCGCCGCTCCATCGCCTCCCGCTCGCCCTCGCGCGTCATGCGCGGCAAGGCTTCGGAATTGAGGTGGGCGATCCCGACGTGCGCCTCGTTGAGCGAGGCGGCCAGCGCCTCGTCCAGGATAGTGACGTCGAGGCGGAATCGGTCGGCAAGGCCCTGGCGCAGCGCCAGTCCAACCCAGAGATAGAGGCGCTTGGCGAGCTGGCCGGTCAGCTTGGGGTGCTGGGATAGCGGGGTGCGGAGCGCCGCGATCTGGCGTGACGCCTCGACCAACTCCTCCATCTCGCGAGGCGAGAGTTCGGCGGAGGTGTTCCCGGCCAGGGCGGTCAGCACGGCGGGCTCGGCCTGTTCCAGGATCGCCGATACGACGGTGCTCGAGAGGTTCGGCCGGCGGGCGACCTCGATCTGGTGCTCAATCGTCGCCTCGACCAGCAGGCGGACGAGGTCGAGGTCGCGGAGCACGGGGCTCTGCGAAATGATCGGCCGGGCGATCTCGATGTCGTCGAGCGCGAGGACATTGACGAGGGCGTTCGGCGCCCAGTCGGCGGCGGCCAGCTTCTGGGAGAGCCGATGGCGGATATCGCGTTCGGCTTCGACCACCAGGCTCATGAAGATCGAGGACAGCAGTCCCTGGATCGACGGCGACTTCATCGCCGCGCCGACATGTGGCGCGTCGCACAGATCCGCGATCGCCAGCAACAGGCGTTCGCGGTCCGCCGGCTGGCGGCTCTTGGCGAGATCGAGCAGGCTTTCGCTGCTCATCGCGAGGCTCAAGCCGGAACTCCTATTTTCTACAGTACGAACACGGCTGTAGCCGACTCTGGGCCTTTGGCGTGAAGACATGCTTAAGGGTGAAGTCGGAACGGAGGAAACGAGCCATGGGCGAACCGCTGCTGCTCGCGCTGGACCAGGGGACCACCTCAACGCGCGCGATACTTTTCGGCGCCGACGGCTTGGCGCTGGGCGAGGCCGGCCGTCCGCTGCAGCAGCACTATCCGCAGGACGGCTGGGTCGAGCACGACGCGGAGGAGATATTCCAGGCCGCGGTGGCCGTCCTGAAGGCGGCCGTGGAGACGGCGGGACGCGAGCTCTCGGCGATCGCCGCGATCGGGATCACCAACCAGCGGGAGACGGTCGTGCTGTGGGATCGCGCCACCGGCCGGCCGGTGCACAAGGCGATCGTCTGGCAGGACCGCCGCACCGAACCGGTCTGCGCGCGACTTCGGGCCGCAGGGCGGGAGGCGCGCGTCACCGAGCTGACCGGGCTGCTCCTGGACCCCTACTTCTCGGGCACGAAGCTGGCGTGGCTGCTCGACCACGTTCCGGGCGCCCGGGCAGCCGCCGAAGCCGGCGAGTTGCTCGCGGGCACCATCGACACCTGGCTCATCTGGAAGCTGACCGGCGGGCGGGTCCACGCCACCGACGCGACGAACGCGTCCCGCACCTTGCTGTACGACCTGCGGAAGGGCGGCTGGTCGGCCGAGATGGCGGCCATGCTTGATGTCCCGCTCGGGATCCTCCCCGAGGTGAGGGACTGCGCGGGCGATTTCGGCGAGACGGATGCCGCGATCCTGGGGCGGGCGGTCCCGATCCGAGGCGTCGCGGGCGACCAGCAGGCGGCGCTGATGGGGCAGGGGTGCGTCAGGCCGGGCGAGATGAAGGCCACCTATGGGACCGGCTGCTTCATGCTCATCAACACCGGAGAGACGGCGCCGATCTCGCAGGCGCGGCTGCTGACCACGGTGGCGGCGCAGGTCGGCGGTCGGACCACCTACGCGCTCGAGGGGGCGATCTTCATCGCCGGGGCCGCGATCCAGTGGCTCTCGGAGGGGCTGCGGATTCCCGGCGGCCCGCAGGCGGCGGAAGCCCTGGCGGCCGAGGCGAACGACGACCTGGGCGTGGTGCTCGTGCCCGCATTCACGGGCCTTGGCGCGCCGTGGTGGGACGCCGGTGCGCGCGGGGCGCTGTTCGGGCTGACCCGGGATGCGGGCCTGCCCGAGATCGCGCGCGCGGCCTTTGACGCCTGCGCCCTGCAGACCCGCGACCTGATCGAGGCCATGCGCGCCGATGCGCCCAAGGCGTTCCATGGCGAGGTCGAGCTCAGGATCGATGGCGGGATGGCGAAGAGCCCGTGGTTCAGCCAGCGGCTCGCGGACCTGACCGGCGTCAGTGTCTGCCGCGCGACCTACCAGGAGACCACGGCTCTGGGCGCGGCGCTGTTCGCCGGCGTTGGGGCGGGCATCTACAGAGATCCGGCGGAGGCCGCCGCCGCGCGTCCGAAGACCGAAGCCTATGGGCCACGGATGGACGTCGATCCGCGCGAGCGGGCCTATGCCCGCTGGCTCGACGCCGTGGCCCGCGTGCGCACCACCTAGAGCAGGCGGACCCTGGGTTGGATGCCCATGGAACGGCCCGAGAGCCTTCCGATGACGGCGGCCCGGTCGAACCCGCGGACGCGGGCGGCGGTGAGGACCGCGTCGGCGACGCTCGGCGCGGCGGCGATGAGCAGGCCGCCGCTGGTCTGGGGATCGGTCAGGAGATCGCGCTTCCAGTGCGGGACGGCGGCCATCTCCTGCACCAGATCGCCATAGCTCTCCCAGTTGCGGGTGGACGCGCCTGTGCGCGCGCCGGTCTTCAGCAGATGCTCGACCCCGGGCAGGATGGGGACGTCGGCCCGGATGTCGGCCAGCAGCTTGCTACCGACCGCCATCTCCAGCGCGTGGCCGATCAGGCCGAAGCCCGTGACGTCGGTGACGGCATGTACTCCGGCCATCCCGGCGAGGTCGCGGCCCAGGGTGTTGAGCTGCGTGGTGGTGGCGATCAGGGTCTCATAGCCTGCCGCGTCGAGCCGGCCCTGCTTGAAGGCCGCCGACAGCACGCCGACGCCCAGGGGCTTGGTCAGGATGAGGACGTCGCCCTCGCGCCCGCCCTTGTTGGTGAGGATCTGGTCCGGATGCACGAGCCCCAGCGCCACGAGGCCATAGATCGGCTCCTCGCTGTCGATGGAGTGGCCGCCGGCGATCGGGATGCCCGCCGCCGCACAGACGGAAGCGCCGCCTTCGAGAATGCGCGCGATCGTGTCCGGCTCGAGCTTGCCGATCGGCATGCCGACGATCGCCAGCGCCATGATCGGCGTCCCGCCCATGGCGTAGACATCGGACAGGGCGTTGGTGGCGGCGATGCGGCCGAAGTCGAAGGGGTCGTCCACGACAGGCATGAAGAAATCGGTGGTGGCGACGAGGGCCTGGGTGTCGTTCAGCCGCCAGACGGCCGCGTCGTCGGAGGTCTCGTTCCCCACAAGCAGGTCGGGAAACGCCGCTGCCGCCGGCATCCGCGCCATGATCTCGCGCAGGGCCTTGGGCGCCAGCTTGCAGCCGCACCCGCCGCCATGGGCCAGGGATGTCAGGGGCACTTTTTCGGACATGGGCTCTCCCTCCAGTCAAACGGGGCTATAGCAGAGCCATGAGCCTGCAGCTCACCGAAGACGTGTCCCCCGCCGCCCTCGCGCGATTCGATATGCTGATCGACGTGCGCAGCCCTGGCGAGTACGCCGAGGACCATATCCCGGGATCGGTGAACCTGCCGGTGCTGACCGACGCCGAGCGCGCGGAAGTCGGCACGATCTACGTGCAGGAGTCGCGCTTCAAGGCGCGGCGGATCGGCGCCGCGCACGTCGCCCGCAATGTCGCGCTCCACCTGGAGACGGCGCTGGCGGACCGGCCGGGTGACTTCAAGCCGCTGGTCTATTGCTGGCGCGGCGGCATGCGCTCGAACGCCATGGCCCTCATCCTGTCGCAGGTCGGGTGGCGCACGAGCGTGCTGAGCGGCGGATACCGCACCTATCGGCGCCATGTGACGGCCCGGCTCTATGATGGTGTCCTGCCGCATAGCTTCATTCTGCTCGACGGGCATACCGGGTCGGGCAAGACCGAGCTTCTCGGCAAGCTGGCGAAGCGGGGATTCCAGACGCTGGATCTCGAAGGCCTGGCCGCCCACCGTGGATCGTTGTTCGGCGCCTTGGCCGGCCAGCCGCAGCCCTCCCAGAAATTGTTCGAAAGCAGGCTGCTGGCGGCGCTGGATGGCCTCGACCCGTCCCGACCGGTGATCGCCGAGGCGGAGTCGAGCAAGATCGGCGACCGGATGATCCCGCCAGCCCTCTGGACGCGCATCGCCGACGCGGCTCGCATCGAACTCGTCGCCGACCGCAAGAGCCGCGCCCGCTATCTCGTCGCCGCCTACCGCGACCTGACGGCCGACAGGGCGGCCATGGAGGCGGCGTTCGCCCGGCTGCCCGAGCCGCCCAGCCGCGAGCGGCTCGCGGGCTGGCGGGCGATGGCCGACGCCGGCGCGTTCGCCGAGCTGGCGGAAGCGATCATGGCGTTCCGATATGACCCCGCCTACGACCGATCACGCCGCAAGCACGACCGCCCGCTGCTGGGGAGCGTGGCCGTGCGACCGGATGATCCGGCGGACCTCGAGGCCGCCGTGGACGCGGTCGCCGAGCTGGCCTCGGCTTGACGATAGGCCGGAGGGGGGCGAGGTTCGCGCCTGAACAACGATTAGGGAGATGGCCATGGCGGATGGTTCTGGCGTCGGCGTGACCTCGCTGAAGGGCAAGGTGAGCGCCGAGGAATGGAAGGCGCGTGTGGAGCTTGCCGCGCTCTACCGGCTCGTGGCGCTCTACGGGTGGGATGACCTCATCTACACCCACATCTCGGCCCGCATTCCGGGGCCCGAGCATCACTTCCTGATCAACCCCTATGGCCTGCTGTTCGAGGAGATCACCGCCTCGTCCCTGGTGAAGATCGACCTGGACGGCAACATCCTCCAGGAGACGCCCTATTTCATCAATCCGGCGGGCTTCACGATCCACTCGGCCATCCATGCCGCCCGTGAAGACGCCAGGTATGTGATGCACTTGCACTCGGACGACGGCGTGGCGGTGGCCGCCCAGGCCGATGGCCTGCTGCCGCTGTCGCAGCACGCGCTGATCGTGTTGCCCCGGCTGGCCTACCATGACTACGAGGGGATCGCCCTGAACCACGACGAGCGCGAGCGGCTGGTCGCCGACATCGGCGACAAGACCCTGATGCTGCTGAGAAATCATGGCACGCTGTCGGTGGGCGAGACGGCGGCGGATTGCTGGATCGGCATGTATTACCTGGAGCGGGCCTGCACGATGCAGGTCAGGGCGATGGGCGGTGGCCGCCAGAACGTGCTGATCGCGCCCGAAGCCTCTCAGGCCGAGGTGAAGTCGCAGGTCGCGCGGGGAATCGGCGGCGGCCTCGCCTGGCCGGGTTGCCTGCGTAAACTGGACCGTGAGCTGCCCGGCTACGACGCCTGACGGCCAAGCTGCCCCAAGCATAGGCAGGCGGGCGCCCGGCCACCGGGCGCCCGTTTGCATTTAGGCGGAAGTTTCAGGGTCGCAACGCATAGCCATCCTGCTGTCACTGGACCACATGTATCTGGCTGCCTAAGAGCCGCGGCCAATTGTCAGAATTATGCCCGCACGTGCGCGGGCGACGGAGCCTTCAAGTTTTGATCCGACGCCACTTCTTCCTCGTCGCGGCCCTCGTGGTCCTCGCCGTCATGGCTGTGGCCGGCGGGTTCAAGGTGCTGACCAAGAAGTCCGGCGACGCCGGTGGCGCCGGCGGGCCCGCCGCGATGAGCAAGGCGGGGGGCGCGCCGGGGGGAGGCGCAGGCAATCGCCGCGCCGGCGCATTTGGGGGGCCGACCCTGGTTTCGGTGGCGGTGGTCCAACCGCGGGCGTTCGAGGACACCATCGAGGTCCTGGGCGTCGCCAAGGGGCGCCAGTCGGTGACGCTGACGGCCGCAACCACCCAGCTCGTGGAGCGGGTGCGGTTCTCGGATGGACAGAGAGTGCCGCGCGGCGCGGTGCTGGTCGAACTGAAGGCGACCGAACAGGACGCTGGCGTGGCCCAGGCCGAGGCGCGGCTGTTGCAGGCCCGCCGGGCGTACGATCGCTATGTCACCCTCGGGCAGCAGGGGTTCGCTTCCAAGGCCGCCATCGACCAGTACGAGGCGGCATGGCGCTCGGCCCAGGCGGACCTCGCCGCCGCGAAGGCGCGCGAGGCCGACCGGGTGATCCGCGCCCCGTTCGCGGGCGTGGTGGGCCTTTCGGACGTAGCGCCGGGCGCCCTGGTCAACCCGGGGGCGCCCATCGTCACCCTGGACGACACCTCCGTGATCCGCGTCGATTTCCAGGTGCCGGAACGCTTCCTTGGCCAGATCCGGCAGGGGCAGCCGCTGCTGGCGACCGCTGACGCATTTCCCGGCGAGACGATCAGCGGCCGCATCGCCCAACTCGACACGCGCGTGGATGAGCGGACCCGTGCGATCACGGCTCGCGCCGAATTCCCCAACCCGAGCGGACGCTTGAAGCCGGGCATGCTGATCAGGGTGGGGGTGTCGCGAGGCCAGAGGACGAATCCCGGAGCCCCGGAGTCGGCCGTGGCCGTCCAGGGCGACGCCGCCTTCGTCTATGTGCTGAACCAGCAAGGCGAGCGGACGCTGGCCGAGCAGCGGCCGATCATCACCGGCGTCCGCCAGCAGGGCTTCGTCGAGATCGTCGATGGCGTGCGGCCCGGCGATCGGCTGGTCGCGGACGGCCTCAACAAGATCCAGCCTGGCCAGCCGGTGCGCGTGGCGCGCGGGCCGGCGGCTGGCGCGCCTCAGGGAGCGCGGACGCCTGCTCCGCGGCCGGCGGCATGATGCTTTCGGACATTTCGGTCCGCCGGCCCGTCTTCGCCGCGGTCGCGGCCATTATCCTCTGCGTCGTGGGCGTGGCCTCGTTCGGGGCCCTCACGGTTCGTGAACTGCCCAGCGTCGATCCGCCCGTGGTCGGCATCTCCACCAACTATCGCGGGGCTTCCGCCGAGGTGATCGAGGAGCGGATCACCGAGGTGATCGAGCGCCAGATCGCAGGCATCGAGGGCGTCGACCGCATCAATTCGGCGTCGCGCGACGGCTCATCCCGGATCAACATCTCGTTCAAGCTGGACCGGGATTTGGACGCGGCGGCGAACGACGTCCGCGATGCGGTCAGCCGCGTCACCGCCCAGCTTCCGGAACAGGCCGATCCGCCGCAGATCCAGAAGGCGAACGCCGACGCCTCGCCGATCATGTTCCTGAACTTCACGTCCACGACCATGAACCGGCTACAGCTGTCGGACTACGCACAGCGCTACCTGGTCGAACGGATCTCGACCGTCCCGGGCGTTGCGAACGTGGGCGTGGGCGGCGCCCAGTTCTATTCCATGCGCATCTGGCTGAACCCGGAGGCCATGGCGGCGCGGGGGATCACCGTCGAGGATGTGGAAACGGCGCTCAACAGCCAGAACGCCGAGCTTCCGGCGGGTTCGCTCGAGGCGCCCGCCAAGGACTTCACCATCCGGGTCGCGCGCGGCTACGCGACGCCCGAGCAGTTCGCGCAGATGCCGATCGTCCCCTCGCGGTCTGTCACCCAGACCCAGGGGTCGGCCGTCCTGGGCGGGAGCGCGGCCGGCGCCGGCGCCGCGCAAGGCGCGACGCGGGACGTGACGACCGCGACCTCGGCGCAGGGCTACATCACGCGGCTGGGCGACATCGCGCGCGTCGAGGAGGGCCCCGACGAACACCGCCGGCTGTTCCGCTCCAACGGCCGCGACATGGTCGGGGTCGCCATCTTCCGCCAGAGCCAGGCCAACGATCTGGAAATCTCGGACGGCGTCAGGGCGGCGATCGAGGAGATCAACGCCGGCCTGCCCAAGGGGACGCGCCTGGGGATTTCGGTCGACTACACCGAGTTCACGCGCCACGCGATCGAGGAAGTCTGGATCACCATGGGCATCGCCCTGGGCTTCGTGGCCCTGGTGAACTTCCTGTTCCTCGGCACGCTTCGGGCGGCGATCATTCCATCGGTCGTGGCGCCGATCTGCATTCTCTCCACCTTCATCGTGCTCGCGCCGCTCGGCTTCTCGATCAACCTCTTGACCCTGCTGGCGCTCGTCCTGGCCATTGGCCTTGTTGTCGACGACGCCATCGTGGTCGTGGAGAACATCCAGCGGAGGATCGACGAGGGCGAACCGCCGATTGTTGCGGCTCAGCGCGGCGCCCGGCAGGTGTTCTTCGCGGTGGTCGCGACCACCGTCGTGCTGATCTCGGTCTTCGCGCCCCTGATGTTCCTGCCCGGGTTCATCGGGCGGCTGTTCGTCGAACTGGCGGTCGCGGTGGCTGCCGCCATCGCCTTCTCCGCGCTTCTGGCGCTGTCGCTTTCGCCCATGCTGGCGTCCAAGCTGCTGCGGCCGGCCCAGGGCGAAGGATGGATCGCGCGTCGGGTCGATACGGCGATGCACCGGCTCAAGACGTCCTATCACGCCTCCCTGGAAGGGATGTTGGGCCGTCGGAGCGTATCCATCGGCGCGTCCGCGCTAGTGGTTCTGCTGGGCGTCGCCGCCTGGGGCATTTTCAGCGTCCTCCCGCGGGAGCTGACGCCCGAGGAAGACAGACGGCGCGCCCAAGTGATGATCATGGGCCCCGAGGGCGCCGGCTTCGACTACACCCTGGCGGCCAGCCGGCAGGTCGAGCAGATCCTCCAGAAGTATCTCAACGACGGCACGCTCGAGCGGTACGTCTTCTCCATGCCTCGCTTCGGCAACAACTCGTTCAACACCGGCGGCGGCAATGCCATCCTGTCGGACGAAACCAAGACGACGGCCCCGGAGCTTGCTGCGAAGCTGAACCGCGAACTCTCGTCGATCACCTCGGTGCGGGCGATCGTCTCGCCCGAAGGCGGTCTGCAGCGTGGCGGTCCCGGCGGCGGGGGCGGCGGGGGATCGAGCCTGCAGCTCATCGCGACCGGTACGGATTATCCCGAGATCGCCCGCTGGATTCAGCCGCTGCTCACGGCGGCGAATTCCAATCCGGGGCTGGCGCGGCCGCGTCTCGACTACGAACCCACCAGCCCCCGGGTCGTGGTCAACATCGATCGCGAGAAGGCGGCGTCGCTCGGCGTCTCGGCTCAGGCGATCGGGCGGGCGCTGGAGACGCAGTTCGGCTCGCGTCGGGTGACGACCTACATCAAGAACGGCCAGGAGTACGACGTTCTCCTGCAGACGGACCGCGAGCGGCGGCAGACCGAGCAGGACCTGAGCCAGCTCTATGTGCGCGCCAGCTCGGGCGAGCTGGTGCCGCTCTCATCGGTGGTGACCACCCGCATTCGCGGCGACACGCCGGATCGCTCGCGGGTGGACCGCCTGCGCTCCATCACCCTGACCGCCCAGCTGAATCCGGGCTATTCCATGGGCGAGGCGATCAAGTTCCTGCAGGACGAAGCCGCCAAGCAGCCTGGACAGGTGACGGTGAAGTGGGGCGGCGGCGCCCGCGATTACCTTGAAGCGTCGGGCTCGGTGGGTCTGGCATTCGCCATGGCGCTCCTCCTGGTCTTCCTGGTGTTGGCGGCGCAATTCGAGAGCTGGATCCACCCGGCGGTGATCATGCTGACGGTGCCCGTCGCGGCGGTGGGCGGCCTGTTCGGGCTGCTCCTGGTGGACTCCTCCATCAATACCTACAGCCAGATCGGCCTGATCATCCTGATCGGCATCGCCGCCAAGAACGGCATCCTGATCGTCGAATTCGCCAACCAGCTTCGCGACGAGGGCCTATCGATCCGCGAGGCGGTGATCGAGAGCGCGTCCCTACGGCTGCGCCCGATCATCATGACGTCCATCTCGGCCGCGGCGGGCGCCATCCCGCTCATCGTCTGGGGCGGCGCCGGGGGCGAGGCGCGCAAGACCATTGGCGTGACCATCTTCTTCGGGGCGATCTTCGCCACCCTGGTCACCCTCTTCATCGTGCCGGTGTTCTACAATCTGCTCGCCCGCTTCACGAAGTCGCCGCAGGCCACGGCCCGGCGGATCGAAGCGTTCGAGGACGCCGAGCGGGCCCGCGTCGCCAACGCGGCGGAGTAGTCGCGCTTCCGCCGAGCGGCGACCCGATGCGCCGGCGTTCAGCCGGCGCCAGGGACCTGGTTACAAAAGGGGGGTGCAGGTCCCTGGGCCCGGCAGGCGGCGGGGGGCGCCGCCATTCGGATTGGGGTGTCGATCCAGACAGATGCTCGTTCTCGACGACTCAACCATGGAGGCGAGTCGCGTGCGCGTCAAGGTTGTCCAGGCCCGAAATCTGGCGCCCTGGAGCGGAGACAGGCCTACGGCTTGTGTCCCGTTTCCACCATCAGATAGGCGATAAGGTCGGTCCGATCCTTCTCGTTCTTGATGCCGGCGAACGTCATCTTGGTGCCGGGCAGGAAGGTCTGCGGCTTGGCCAGCCACTGATCGAGCTGCGGGCCATCCCACACGAAGCCGGCGTTCTTCAGCGCATCGGAGTACTTGAAGTCAGGGTGGGCGGCGGCCTTCTTGCCGAAAATCCCGTGGAGGTTCGGGCCGGTCATGTTGGCCCCGCCCGGGGCGATGGTGTGGCACGATTGGCAGAGGGCGAACTTGGCCTTGCCGTTGCTGACGTCCGCCGCGTTGTAGGGCGCCGGCAGCGAGGCGAGGATCTTGTTCTTTTCCTCGTCGCTGATCTCGGGGGTGGCTGATGGAGCGGCGGCGGTGGGCGCGGGGCCAGCAGCCTGTTCGTCGGCGGCGGGGGCGGCGGGTTCGGACTTGCCGCAGGCGGCGGCCAGCAGGCTCAGGGCTGCGGCGGCGAGGATCGGGCCATGACGCATTGGGGACTCTCCGGGGTGGAAACGCCGGCAACCTAGCGATGGCTTGCGCCGGCGCAAGGCGCGAGCGACCCATGCTGTCAGCGTCGCCGGCGCCGCTCCCGGTTCACCGCCTCATCCAGCGCCTGGAGAAAGCGTGAGCGATCTGCGGCGGCGAAGGGGCGGGGGCCGCCGGTGATCTCTCCGGTCGAGCGGATGTGCTCCATGATCGACCGCTGGGCGAGGGCCGAGCCGATGGAATCCGGGGTGAAGGGCCGTCCGTTCGGCGCGATAGCGGCCCCGCCTGATTTCAGCACACGGTCGGCGAGGGGAATGTCGTTTGTCACGACGATGTCGCCGGGCTGGACCTCGCCGGCGATCCAGTCGTCGGCCACGTCTGGACCGGCGTCCACGATCCGCCGCTCGATCAGGGGCGAGACGGGAATGGTCACGAAGCTGTTCGAGACCACGAAGACCTTCAGCTGGTAGCGCGCGGCCACCTTGTAGGTCTCGTCCTTCACGGGACAGGCGTCGGCGTCGATGAAGATGCGCATGGGCGCCGGGGCTCTGTGGCTGGCCGCACGCCCAAGAGGC
The DNA here is from genome assembly GCF_003254525.1 of Phenylobacterium kunshanense. Classification (GTDB taxonomy): domain Bacteria; phylum Pseudomonadota; class Alphaproteobacteria; order Caulobacterales; family Caulobacteraceae; genus Phenylobacterium; species Phenylobacterium kunshanense. The sequence continues at coordinate 13,563 of NZ_QFYS01000012.1, read as the reverse complement.
GCTGGCGATGGTGCCGAGTGCAGGGATCGAACCCGCGACCTTCGGTTTACAAAACCGCTGCTCTACCAGCTGAGCTAACCCGGCCCGTCAGGGGTGCGCTGCTTATGCGGTGAAACGATGCCCGCGCCAAGGGGCTCGCAGGCCGCAGGCGCGCGCGTATGGTGCTTCCAACAAGACTGACACCAGGGAGGATTGCCGGATGCGTTTCGAGGAGTACCGCAAGCACGACGCCGTGGGGCTGGCCGCGCTGGTGGCGAAGGGGGAGGTCACGGCGGGCGAACTGCTCGATACGGCTCTGGCGCGGGCGGCGGAGGTCAATCCGAAGGTCAACGCGATCGTGCACGACCTCAGCGACCGGGCACGCGCCCAGGCGCCAGCCAAGGGGCCGCTGGCGGGCGTGCCATTCCTGCTGAAGGACCTGGGCGCGCACTATGGCGGCGCGCCGACCTCGTACGGCTCGCGCATGTTCTCGGAGGCGGTCGCGCCGGCGGACAGTGCGTTGACGCGCCTCTACAAGGCGGCGGGCCTCAACATCTTCGGCAAGACCAATACGCCCGAGTTCGGGATCTGGCCGGTGACCGAGCCCGACCTGTTCGGTCCTGCGCGCAACCCGTGGGACCTGTCCCGGACGCCGGGCGGCTCGTCCGGCGGGGCCTCGGCGGCGGTGGCGGCCGGGATCGTGCCGGCGGCCCACGCCAGCGATGGCGGCGGATCGATCCGCATCCCGGCGGCCTGCTGCGGCCTCTTCGGCATGAAGCCCTCTCGCGGCCGGGTGTCGTTCTCGCCTGCGGGCGAGGGCTGGGCCGGCGCGTCGATCCAGCATGCGGTGACGCGGTCGGTGAGGGACAGCGCGGTGCTGCTGGACATCGGCTGCGTCCCGCAGCCTGGCGATCCCTACTTCCTGGCGCCTCCCGAACGTCCGTATGCGGAGGAGGTCGGGCGGGATCCGGGCCGGCTGCGGATCGCGGTCATCGACACCGCGCTGACCCCCGGCGTGACCATGGATCCGGAGGTGGTCGAAGCCGTGCGCGATGCGGCGCGCCTCTGCGAGGGGCTGGGGCACAGCGTGGAGGCGGCGACTCTGGGGGGCGACCACGCGGCCATGCAGGCGGCGGCGCGCACGATCCTGTGGGCGAGCGTGGCGGCCAACGTCGACGCCGAACTCGAGCGCCGGGGCCGACCTCTGGCCACCGGCGATATCGAGCCCGCCACGCTCGACATCTATCGCCGGGGCAAGGAGACGCCCGCGCCTGAGTATGTCCGGGCCGTGCAGACGATCCATGCATACGGCCGCGCCGCGGCGGAGCTGTTCGAGCGCTACGACGTGCTTCTCCTGGCCACCCTCGGGCGGCCGGCGATCCCGGTGGGCTGGCTGCTGGAGGAGCCGAAGGAAACCGTCCAGCGCCTGTTCTCGTACATGCCTAACACCCAGGCGTTCAACAACTCGGGGCAGCCTGCGATGACCGTGCCCCTGGCCTGGAGTTCCGACGGCCTGCCGATCGGGCTCCAGTTCGTGGCGCGCACGGGAGACGAGGCGGTTCTGTTCCGGCTGGCGGGCCAGCTGGAACAGGCGCGCCCCTGGTTCGATCGCGTTCCGCCGCTTTAGCCCGGCGTTTGCACTGCAGCACGGGCAGGTCGGGAATGCGTGCCGGGACGGGACGCGGGGTGTTTCCGACGGCCCTGGTCGGCTGGGGGGCAGACCAGGCGCCTGACGTCCGGCTCTGGACGTCAGCCGCGGATGGTCCAGCCTTGGCCGAGCAGGGTCGCAGAAGGCTGGGCTGGACCGTCCGCGGTGGTCAGGCCGACCTGCGCCGGCGCTGCTGAAACAGGTAGGCGGCGATGACGCCCGTGGCGACGAAGCCGATCAGCAGGGTCGAGACCGCATTGATTTTTGGATCCACACCCAGCCGCACCTGGCTGTAGAGGCGCATGGGCAGGGTCGTTGACCCCGGTCCCGAGGTGAAGCTGGCGATCACCAGGTCGTCCAGCGAGAGGGTGAAGGCCAGCATCCAGGCCGCCGCCACGGCGGGGGCGATCCCCGGCAGGGTCACCAGTACGAAAGCCTTCCACGGGGGGCAGCCCAGGTCCTGGGCGGCTTCCTCAAGGCTCCGATCGAAGGTCGCGAGGCGCGCCTGGATGATCACCGTGGCGTAGGCGAGGGTCAGGGTCGCGTGGCTGAGGGTGACGGTCCAGAAGCCGCGCGGCAGGCCCAGGGAGACGAACAGCAGCAGCAGGGACAGGCCGAGGATCACCTCGGGCATCACCAGGGTGGCGTAGACGCCGCCGGCCAGCGCCGTGCGCGCTCGACGGCCTCGGGTGAGGGCGATCGCAGCTGGCAGGGCCACGAGGGTGGCCATGGTGGCCGAGAGGGCTCCAACCCGCAGGGTCACCCAGATCGCATCCAGAAGCTGGGCGTCGCGGAAGAGGGCGGCGTACCAGCGGGTGGAAAAGCCGCCCCACACGGTGACCAGCCGGCTGGCGTTGAAGGAATAGAGCGCCAGCACCAGGATCGGCGCGTAGAGGAAAGCGAGCCCCAGCGCGATCGAGGCGATGTTGAAGGCGGACGGACCCTTCCTCATCCGACGACCTTCCGCTGCTCGCGCTCGAACAGCACGATCGGGACGGTGAGGGTGGCGAGGAGGACGATGGCCACGGCCGACGCCGCGGGCCAGTCGCGATTGGCGAAGAATTCGGTCCAGATGACCTTCCCCAGCATCAGCGTCTCGGATCCGCCCAGCAGGTCGGGGATCACGAACTCGCCGGCCATGGGGATGAAGCAGAGCAGCGCCCCGGCGGCGGCCCCGCGCAGCGAGAGCGGGAAGGTCACGCGCCAGAAGGCCGAGACGGGCGTGCAGCCGAGATCCTGCGCCGCCTCGATCAGGCTCTCGTCCTGCCGGTCCAGCACGGCGTAGAGCGGCAGGACCATGAAGGGCAGGTAGGCGTAGACGAGGCCCAGGATCACCGCCGCCTCGGTGTTGAGGATGTTGATCGCGGGCAGGCCCACCGCGCCGAGGACGGTGTTGAGCAGGCCCGCCGGCTTCAGGATGGCGATCCAGGCGTAGATGCGGATCAGGAAGCTGGTCCAGAAGGGCAGGACCACCGCCATCACCAGCGCGCGTCGCACGCCGTCCGGGCAGCGGCTGATCCCGTAGGCGATCGGATAGCCGATCAGCAGCAGCAGCGCCGTGCCGATGGCCGCGAGCCGCAGGCTGGAGAGATAGGCGTCCAGGTACAGGCGATCCTGGGTCAGCCGGGCATAGGTCTCGCCGTCCAGGGCGGCAAGGAAGGCGCGTACGCCCGCGAGCCCCTGACTCCAGTCGATCCGGGGCGCGTAGGGCGGCATCGCGAGGGCGGTGTCCGACAGGGACAGCTTGGCCACCAGCAGGAACGGAAAGGCGAAGAAGATCGCAAGCCACAGGAGCGGCACGATCGCCGCCAGCCCGGAACGCTCCCGCCTCATCGGTCGAGCACCACCGCGCTGGACGGGGCGAATGTGAGCCAGACGGGATCGTCGCAGCCCAGCGGCCGGTCGACGGTCCGGGTGGCGTTGGCGCGAGCGGCGCGCAGGGTGCGGCCCGCGCCGACGTCCACGAGGTAGGTGGTCCAGTCTCCCAGGTAGCCATAGTCGAGGATGCGTCCGGCGACGACGTTGGGTCCGGCAGGCGGTGGTTCGGAGTGGACGACCATCTTCTCGGGCCGGACCGCCAGCCATGCGGTCGCGCCGACCGGAGCCGCACCCTCGGCTACGAAGAGGCCTTCCGCCGAGGCCAGGCGCACAAGACCGTCGCCCGACGTCTCCACCCGGCCCTCGAACAGGTTGATGTCTCCGATAAAGCCGGCGACGTAGCGGTCGGCCGGGGACTCGTAGACCTCTGCGGGCCGGCCCACCTGGACGATCTCGCCTTCGCGCATCACGGCGATGCGGTCGGCCACCACCATCGCCTCGTCCTGGTCATGGGTGACGATCATGAAGGTCATGCCCAGGCGCTGCTGCAGGGCCATGAGCTCGAACTGGGTCTCCTCGCGCAGCTTCTTGTCCAGCGCCGCCATCGGCTCGTCGAGCAGCAGGATGCGCGGGCGTGGCGCGAGGGCCCGGGCCAGGGCCACCCGCTGGCGCTGCCCCCCCGAAAGCTGGTCGATCCGGCGGCGGCCGTGGTCCTGGAGACGCACGAGGGTCAGCATCTCGTCGACGCGGCCGGCGATCTCCGCCTTCGGTAGGCCCTGGCGCTTCAGGCCGAAGGCGACGTTCTGAGCCACGTTCAGGTGCGGGAACAGCGCGTACGACTGGAACATCATGTGGACCGGCCGCCGGTGCGGCGGTTCGGCCTGGATGTCCCGGTCCTCAAGCAGGATGCGGCCCGCGTCGGGCTGTTCGAACCCGGCCAGCATCCGCATCAGCGTGGTCTTGCCGCAGCCGGACGGGCCGAGCAGGGCGAAGAATTCTCGTTCGTAGATGGCAAGGTCGACGCCGCGGACCGCCGCCGTCTCGCCGAAGGCCTTCGAGACCCCCTCGAACCGCACGAGCGGGCGCGCGCCGGGATCGTCCCAGGGGGCGAAGGTCTCGCGGACGCCGCCGATCTGAGGGCGACCGTTCACCGGCCGGTGAGGACGCGCGTCCACTGGCGGTTCACGTCGCGCAGCAGGGCTTGGTCCTTGGTGGTGGTGACGAACAGCCGCTTCGAGACCTCGGCCGTCGGGTAGACATTGGGGTCATTCCGGATCGCCTCGTCGACCAGCGGCGTGGCCGCGGCGTTGGCGTTGGCGTACTGCGTGTAGTTTGACGCCCGGGCGATGACTTCGGGCCGCAGCATGAAGGCCAGGAACTTGTGCGCGGCGTCGACATGCGGCGCGTCCTTGGGAATGCTGAAGACGTCGAACCAGACCTGGCTGCCTTCCTTGGGAATGGCGTAGGCCAGCTTCACGCCGTTCTTGGCCTCGTCGGCCCGGTCCCGCGCCTGCAGCACGTCGCCCGAGTAGCCGATGGCGACGCAGATGTCGCCGTTGGCCAGGGCCTCGATGTATTCGGACGAGTGGAACTTGCGGACGTAGGGGCGCACCTTGAGCAGCAGGGCCGTCGCGGCCTCATAGTCGGCCGGATTGGTCGAGTTTGGGTCCTTGCCCAGGTAGTTCAGGGCGACCGCATACATGTCCTCGGAGGCGTCGAGGAAGTAGACGCCGCAATCCTTGAGCTTGGCGAGGCTGGCCGGGTCGAACACGACCGCCCAGCTATCCACCTTCACGCCGGGCAGCCGCTTGGCGACCGCGTCGGCGTTGTAGCCGATGCCGATGGTGCCCTGCATATAGGGCACGGCGTACTTTCCGCCCGGATCGAAGGTCGCCAGGTGCGCCATCAGGTCGGGGGCCAGCTTGTCGAGGCCGGGCAGCTTGTCCTTGGCCAGCGGCTGGATCGCGCCGGCGGCGATGTAGCGGGGCAGGTTGTGGTTGGACGGGGCCACGATGTCGTAGCCGGTGCCGCCCTGCAGCACCTTGGTCTCGAGCACCTCGTTGGAATCGAAGGTGTCGTAGGTGACCTTGATCCCGGTCTCTTTCGTGAACTCCGCCAGCAGTTCCGGGTCGATGTAGTCCGACCAGTTGTAGATCCGCAGTTCAGTCGAGCCGGACGCCGCCTTGTCGCCCTCGGCCTTCGGTGAGCAGGCGGCCAGCGCCAGCATCGCCGCCACGCCCAGGGTCGCCATCCATCCACGCATGCGCCGTCCCCCAAATTCTGTGCGGCGCAGGTTATAGGTCGCTTCGAAGCGCCGTTAAGCCCGAATTGCCCGGAAGATGCCGATGACCCCCGCCTGGACCGCGATCGCCCCGATCCTGATGCTCGTGGCGTCGAACGTGTTCATGACCTTTGCGTGGTACGGCCACCTCAAGGTGGAGCACCGGCCGCTCTGGATCATCGTGATGGTGAGCTGGGGGATCGCGTTCTTCGAGTATTGGCTGGCGGTGCCCGCCAATCGGATCGGGCGGGCGGTCTACAGCCCCGCCGAGCTGAAGACCATGCAGGAGGTCATCACCCTCGCCGTGTTCGCGGTCTTCTCGGTGGCCTACCTGGGCGAGAAGCTGACCCTCAGCCACGGCGTAGGCTTCGCGTTCATCGCCCTGGGCGCCTGGTTTGTGTTCAAGAGCCCGATCTGAGGGCGCCGGGCCGCCGCGCGGACGACCCGGCAGCCTCCGTCAGCCGCCGACCATGGCGACGACTTCGTTGGTCTTGGAGATGAACTTCACGCCCTTCACGCGGCCGTCCTTGTAGCGGTCCCAGGCGCTTTTCACCTCGACCGGCGTCGGGCCCGCCGCGCCGGGCGTCGCCGGCTTCTGGGCGACCACGTCGACTTCGTAGATGCCGTCCGGAGGCGTGGCGGCATACACCCGCGGCAGGAAGCCGACCTGGGTCCAGCCCGCTCCGTCGGTCGAGGCCTGGGCCTCAAGGTCCAGCCCGCCGCCGGCCGCAGCGGTCGCCTTCGCCGACTGGATGGACAGGACCTGTTCCTGACCGGCGTACATCGGCGCCTGCCGCGCCAGCGACTTCTTGGGCGCCGGCGCCTCGGCGGTCGCCGCCGGCTCGGCGGCCTTCTCACTGCAGGCGGAAAGCGAAAGGCAGGCGAGAGCGCCCGCCGCAAGCAACATCTTGCGCATGTCTTCTCCCGATCCCGGCGGCTTATCGTTTGCGACTCGCGGGCCGCCGCCTGGTCCCGCGAGCTTGAGTGTGCGCGGATACCCGCGATTGGCGAGCAAATCTTGCAACGGCGGCTTTGGCGAACCACGCGGGCGGCCTATAAGCCCCGGTTCCGCAACTGAACGACGCCGCGCGAAGGCCCATGTCCCGCATCCTCATCACCTCGGCCCTGCCGTACATCAACGGGATCAAGCATCTGGGGACGCTGGCCGGGTCCATGCTGCCGGCCGACGTCTATGCGCGCTTCCAGCGGGCCCGCGGCCGCGAGACGCTCTACATCTGCGCCACCGACGAGCACGGCACGCCGACCGAACTGGCCGCCGCCGAGAAGGGACAGGATCCCGCCACCTTCTGCGCCGAGGCGCATGACGTCCAGCACCGGCTGGGCCGCGAATTCGGGCTGTCGTGGGACCACTTCGGCCGCTCGTCCTCACCGCAGAACCACCGCCTGACCCAGCGCTTCGCCCAGCAGCTCTGGGAGGCTGGTTTCATCGAGGAGCGGGTCACCCAGCAGGTCTATTCGCACGCCGACAAGCGCTTCCTGCCCGACCGCTACGTGATCGGGACCTGCCCGCACTGCGGCTACGAGGCGGCGCGCGGCGACCAGTGCGAGAACTGCACGCGCGTCCTCGACCCGGCCGACCTCCTGCATCCGCGCTCCGCGGTGTCGGGCTCGACCGACATCGAGATCCGCGGGTCCAAGCACCTGTTCCTCCGCCAGAGCCTGTTCGCCGGCAAGCTCCGTGACTGGATCGAGAGCAAGCGCGGAACCTGGCCGCTGCTGGTCACTTCGATCGCGCTGAAGTGGCTGGACGAGGGGCTGCAGGACCGGGGCATCACCCGGGATCTCGAATGGGGCGTGCCGGTGAACGCCTTCGAATGGGGGCCGAACCCCGAGGGCAAGCTGCCGGACATCGAGGGGCTGGCCGGCAAGGTCTTCTACGTCTGGTACGACGCCCCCATCGAATACATCGGCGCCACCTGGGAGTGGGCCGACGCGCGCGCTGCGGAGGAGGGCCGGGGGCCGGCCGCTGACGCGGAGTGGCTGCGGTGGTGGAAGGGGCCCGAGGCGGCCGACGTGACCTACGTCCAGTTCATGGGCAAGGACAACGTGCCGTTCCACACGGTGGGCTTCCCCTGCACCCTGATGGGGGTGAACACCCGCGAGACCGCCCCGTGGAAGCTGGTGGACGAGCTAAAGGGCTTCAACTGGCTGGACTACTACGGCGGCAAGTTCTCCACCTCCCAGGGCCGCGGCGTCTTCATGGACCACGCCCTCGAGCTGCTGCCGGCCGACTACTGGCGCTGGTGGATCATGGCCAACGCGCCCGAGACGTCGGACTCCACCTTCGCCTGGGAGCAGTTCCGCGACCAGGTGAACGCCGACCTGGCCGACGTGCTGGGCAATTTCGTGAACCGCATCTGCAAGTTCACCGAGAGCCGGTTCGACGGCGTCGTTCCTGAGGGCGGCGCGCCCGGCGCGCTGGACGAGAAGCTGGAAGCGGACGTGCTCGCCAAGTTGCGCGAGCTGACCGGCCACATGGAAGACCGCGAATATCGCAAGAGCGCGACGGCCCTGCGGCAACTGTGGGTGCTGGGCAACCAGTACCTGACCGAGGCGGCGCCCTGGACCGCGATCAAGACCGACCGCGACCGCGCGGCCGTGGCGGTGCGCTACGGCCTGAACCTCGCGGCCCTGTTCGCCAAGGTCTCGGAGCCGTTCATCCCGTTCGCGGCCGAGAAGATCTCCGCCGCGCTGGGCGAGCCGTTCCCGGCCACCTGGCCGTCGCTGGACGGGCAGGGCGTGCTGTCGGCGCTGGAGCCCGGTCGGAAGATCCAGGCGCCCGAGGTGCTGTTCCGCAAGATCGAGGACGCTCAGGTCGCCGAATGGCGCGAGCGCTTCGGGGGACCCGAGGCGGCCTGATCTTCTGGGGGGCTTAGTGCCCCCCGCCGCCGTTCTTGTGGCGGAGGTGGGTCGCGACCTCTTCCGGCGTGATGTCCATCATGTCCGGCACGGCGGCGTTGTAAGCCGCCGTCTGATTGAGATCGATCGCGATGGTCCGGTGACCCTGCCACATCATGTGCAGCGCCACATAGAGGACGATGATCAGGCCGATGAAGCCGATCCAGCGGTACTTGTGGAGCAGGCGGGCGATGGCGTGGGCGGCGACGCCCATCAGCGCGATCGAGAGCAGCAGGCCGAAGACCAGGATGCCCGGGTGTTCGCGCGCCGCGCCCGCAACGGCCAGCACGTTGTCGAGCGACATCGAGACGTCGGCGATCAGGATCTGGATGAACGCGTCCTTGAAGGACTTCGCCGGCCGGTCCGTCGGTTCGGTCGTGGGATCGTCGTCGAGAACCGCTTCGGCGTCGGACTCGTCGTCGAGCGCCTGGTTCCTCAGCTCCTTCCACATCTTCCAGCAGACCCAGAGCAGCAGCAGTCCGCCGGCGAAGAGCAGGCCGATCACGCCGAGCAGCTGGGTGGTGATCAGGGCGAAGCCGATCCGCGTGATCACCGCCGCGCCGAGGCCCCACAGGATGGCCTTGCGGCGCTGTTCGGGCGGCAGTCCTCCGGCGGCGAGGCCCACGGCGACGGCGTTGTCGCCCGCCAGGACCAGGTCGATCATCAGGACTTGGAGAAGGGCCGAGAGGGCCCCCGGCGACATCAGCTCTTCGAACATCCGGTCTCAATGCGTCAGCCCGCGTCCGGCTGCAACAGGAGACGAGCGCCCAGCCGCGGGATCGGCCCGGCCCGACCGGGTAGTCCAGCCGGGCCGATCCCCAGGCGGTCAGCGACCCTGCTCGCCGACCGCCCCCCGGAGCGGCGTCATTGGTGGGGGACGCAGCTCCGGTCCCCCGTCGCGTCAGGACGCGGCGGAGACCAGTCGACGCCGCTGGCGCAGCATCGTGCCTGCGGCGCCGAAGCCCAGGATCATCAACGCCCAGGCTGAGGGCTCCGGCACTGCGCCTGCGGGGCCGCAGATTCGCGTGCCCGGCTCGCAGGGATCGCGTGGCGTCGTCGCGGTGGGGATGAAGGCCAGGGGGCCATTGCTGATAACGGGCCCCGTGTTGAGCGACAGGACCTGCGAGCCCGATGGGTCGTACTTCGAGAGCCCGAACTCGGTGCTGACGTAGAGCCCCCCATCGCCGTAGGCGAGGCCGGTCACCGCGTCGTCGGTGTACACCGTGGCGCCCCCCGAGCTGAAGAGAAGCGGATCGATCGACGCCCAGCCATGCTGGCTCCCCGAGTCGAAGGCCGCGAACACCTTGCCGCCGCCATAGGCGAGGCCGGTGATGTTCACGACCCCATAGTCGTGGGCGTCGATAAGACCGCCCGAAAGGTCGTAGTGCGCGAGGGTGCTGCCGTACGAGACGAACAGGCCGCCGCCCGTGAAGGCCACACCCGTGACGGCTTCCGGCACCTCGAACGCGTCCTGGATCGCGAGGTCGGCGTCATAGGTGTCGATCCAGTAGGTGGAACCGCCCAGATCGGCCTTCCTGGTCCCGGCGAAGAGCGAGCCGTTGCCCGCCGCCAGGGCGCCCCAGTCGACGAAGGAGAGGCCGTATATGCTCTCCAGGACGTTGCCATCGAGGTCGTAGGCATAGAGCACGCCGCCGCCCAGAAAGCCGTCGACCCTCCCGCTGGCGAAGATGCGGCCGCCCATGTGGGCGATGCCGTCGATCGGAAAGCCCGCGGCGAAGCCAGATGTCGGCGTCAGCGTGTCGCCGGCGAAGAAGCCGACGGTCGGCGCATTGCCGTTGATGCTGAAGATGCTCGCGCCGTCGACGAGGGTTCCGGCCTCGGCGCTGGTCACCGCAATGGTCAGCGCCGCCGCGGCTGATGCGACGATCTTCAGAGTCCTTGAAAGCACTTGATGTCCCCCACTCAGGAATGGGGCGTGATCAATCAGACGCGGCAGGGCGCGGGTAGGCGCGTCGCCATTCGAGTTGTTGCGAGTCGAGGCGCGCGCGCCGGCAAGGATGTCCTGAATGGCGGTTGCTTGGGCCCTACGGCTCGAAGCGCCTTCCGCGCGACCAGGAACCGGCGAAGGGCATTGTGAGCAGCGCCGAACCGCCGCTCGCCAGAACCGACGGGCCGAAGTCCCTGAAGACGTGATCGCGCACCTCCGGCGGCACCGAATCTTCCGGAGCAAGCGGGTTTGCCAAGGCGAGTTCCTCGAACCTGGCGTCGTCGGCCTGGGCGTCGCCGGTCAGGTCGCCCGTGCGTTCCAGGATGTTGGCTCCGGCCACGGGTGAGCCGCCGCCCACCCGCTGGATCGTCATCGAGATGCCGTCCAGCACCTCCGCCTTGTTCCGGAGGACCGCATTGTAGATCGAGAAGATGAAGATGCCGCTCCGGGCGTCAGCGGCGAGCGAGAAGAGCTGGGTCTGGGTCGGGAACGTCCAGCCCTCGAACAGCATGTCCTCGACCCGGAGTCGGAAGGCGAGGAAGCCGTTGTCGGCGCGGCGGATCAGCACCTGGTCGTGCATGAACCGTCCGGGCATGCCGATCGCCGGCCGGGTGGTGCGCCAGAAGCCCTCGTAGTCCGCGCCTCGCAGGGCGGTAAGCGCCTGCGCCTCCTGCAGCACCGCCTCGGGCAGCCAGCCGGCGAGGGGACCGAAGGCGCCGGGCGCGGGCTCGGACGCCACGCCGAGCCTTGCCGACAGGGTGTCGAGATCAGCCTCCCAGTCGAGCAGGGTGAAGCCGGGCCGCCGCTGGGCCACGAGATTGGTCAGGTTCGCCAGGTTCTCGCCCGACGGGGCCTGGCGGCCGCTCAACCAGCGGCTGACGACCGACTTGTCCACCGCCAGTTCGGCCGCGAGGCGCCCTCGGCTCAGCGACAGGGCTTTCAGCGCGAGAAGCAGCCGCGATGGAAATTCGCCTTCGCCCACCCGCAGATCCCCCGCCCAAGTTGCGTCTTTGGTCGCAGGTTTGGGGGGTGTTGTCAGCGGCGGAGCTTTGACAAATCACAAGGCGAGGGGCGGAATCGATGTGACGCCGGCTCAACCGTCACGCGCGGCGGCGGGACGCCTCGTAGAGCGCCACTGCGGCGGCGGCCGAGACGTTCAGGCTCTCGAAGCCGCCCGGCATCGGAATCCGCGCCAGCTCATCGCAGTGCTCGGCCACCAGACGCCGCAGGCCTTCGCCCTCCGAACCCATGACAATGACGGTCGGGCCGCCATCCAGGACCTCTGCAAGCGCGCGCTCGGCCTCGCCGGCCATGCCGACCGCGCGCCAGCCCGACCGAGTGAGCTCGTCCAGCGCGCGCGAGAGGTTGACCACGCGCGCGACCGGCACCTGTTCCACGGCGCCCGCGGCCGCCTTGGCCAGGGCGCCGGTGAGTTTCGGGGCGTTGCGATCCTGCAGCACCATGCCCACCGCGCCGAACGCCGCCGCGGAGCGGAGAATCGCGCCGACGTTCTGAGGATCCGTCACCTGATCCAGCATCAGAACCACGGCCCCCGGCTTCGGCTCGAAGTCGGTGACCGCCGCCTCCTCGAGCGGCGCGGGGCGCATGGCGACGCCCTGGTGCACCGCGCCCTGGGGCAGGGACAGGCCGATCTGATGCGCGTCGGCGATCTCGAGCGTCGGGAGTTTTCCGAATCGCGCCTCGATCTGGCGCGCCTTGTCCGGGGTGGCCACCAGCTTCAAAGGGGCGCCCCGCCGGGGATTCGCCAACGCCGCCTCCACGGGATGCCAACCCCAGATCCAGTCGTCGACCGGCGCGGAGACGCGCCGTTCCGGGCGGCCCCGGGGGCTTCCTTTCGAGCGAAAATTCCGACCCTTTCGGGCGTCGTTGCGTTCCGTATGCGAGGCCACTATAAGACGCGCTCCAATTTGGGGCCCCCTAGGGAGGCCGCCGCTTTTGGACCGTGAGCCGGGCCGCTTCAAGCCCCTCGCATCCGGATGCGGAGCGCCTGCCGAAAAGGCCCCGAACTGGCTCCGAGCGCGCTGGGGGAATGTCCCGAGTGGCAAAGGGGGCGGACTGTAAATCCGCTGCTGTAATGGCTTCGTAGGTTCGAGTCCTACTTCCCCCACCACGCGCCGGAGTGAGCTTGAATCTGAGGAGTTGCGGCGGCCCCGCGATCTGGTTGGCGGGTATAGCACAATGGTAGTGCAGCAGCCTTCCAAGCTGAGGATGCGGGTTCGATTCCCGCTACCCGCTCCAGCTCCTTGACCCATTAGTCACGCAACGCCGGCAGGACCCTGATGGCCAAAGAGAAGTTCGAACGTAACAAGCCGCACTGCAACATCGGCACGATTGGTCACGTTGACCACGGCAAGACGACGCTGACGGCGGCGATCACGATGGTGCTGGCGAAGACTGGCGGCGCGACGGCGAAGAAGTACGAAGACATTGACGCTGCGCCGGAAGAGAAGGCGCGGGGCATCACGATCAACACGGCGCACGTCGAGTACGAGACGACGAACCGTCACTACGCGCACGTGGACTGCCCTGGTCACGCCGACTACGTGAAGAACATGATCACGGGCGCGGCGCAGATGGACGGCGCGATCCTGGTGGTTTCGGCGGCTGACGGTCCGATGCCGCAGACGCGCGAGCACATCCTGCTGGCCCGTCAGGTGGGCGTGCCGGCGCTGGTGGTGTTCATGAACAAGGTCGACATGGTCGACGACGCCGAGCTGCTGGACCTGGTGGAGATGGAAGTTCGCGAGCTTCTGTCGTCTTACGAGTTCCCGGGCGACGACATTCCGATCGTGAAGGGCTCGGCGCTGGCGGCGGTCGAGGGCCGTGACCCGGCGATCGGCGAGGAGCGGATCCTTGAGCTGATGGCGGCGGTGGACGCCTACATCCCGCAGCCGGAGCGTCCTGTGGACCTTCCGTTCCTGATGCCGGTGGAAGACGTGTTCTCGATCT
>NZ_QFYS01000011.1 GCF_003254525.1 Phenylobacterium kunshanense | reverse complement strand
AAATCCGACCATATTCATGGTGTCTTCAAGAGACCGCAGTCACAGTCAACGTCACTTGATAAGCCTAAAGCCTATCGCCAAGACGCCGCCGCCTGCGTTTCTCTTTCCTATTCACTTGTCAAAGACCGCGATCGACCTGGGCCGACCCCACTGTTTTGCGCCGGTGGTCGGCGGAGGCGGCTACTTAGTGACCGCCCCGATCGGTGTCAATCGGCCTTTTCAGCTTTGCGACAATTCCGAGAACCCCCGGATTTGGCCGCAAAAATCACCGCGGGCTGCCGTGGGGCTTCCCCCGAAGTCCGTAGCGATTCGATTGAGGCTCGGGAACTTACTCATTCCAGACGAAAGATCAAGCGCTTTGTTACCGGCGCCGCCGTCCATCCGATGTGTGCTCGTCCCGAGCGGGAGGCGGCTGGTTAGTGACCACCTCCATCCGAGTCAACCGATCCCTTGCGGAACCCGAACCGATCCCCGGTCTCCCGGATCTTCTGGTCCGGCCTCATCGCGACGCGGCGCTGGAAGCTAGGCATCCTGCGCCGCCGAGATGTGGCGGCAGACACCCGAGGAGCGGCGGTTTTTGGCAAGATTTCAAGAGCTTACGCCCTCGAAGACCCGCCGTCGCCGCCCGCTCCTCAAGCGGAGGCGGCTATCTATTGGGGGGCTCGGCCCGCGTCAACCGGCGCGCGGAAAGAATCTCGCGGATCGATGGTCCGCGGGGCCGCGCGTCTCGCGCCTTGCGCCGGCCCGGCGCCCCCGTCAGAACGGTAGCCGGAGGATCAATGCTCTCACAGAAGGCCAAGTACGGCTTGCGGGCCCTCGTCGAACTCGCCCGGGCGGACGGGATGCAGCTCAGCGCCGGCGAACTCTCCCTGCGGGCTGGAACGCCGCGCAAGTTCCTGGAGGCGATCCTGCTGGAACTCTCCCGCAATCAGGTCGTGGTGAGTCGCCGCGGCAAGTTCGGCGGATACGTCCTGGCGCGACCGGCGGGCGAGATCTCCTTCGCGGAGATCATTCGCATCATCGATGGCCCGCTCGCGCTCGCCCCCTGTGTTTCCCCGCGGCTCGGTTTCCGGAAGTGCGTCGACTGCGCGGACCTGGCGACCTGCACGCTGCGAGAGGCCCTGGCGCGCGCACGCGACGCCACGGCAGATGTCCTGGAGGCCTATAGCCTCGCCGACGCCGCGGCGTCCGGCGCGCCGGAACTCCCGCGGATCACAATGTAGCCGTCGGGACGCGCCGAGGCTCACGAAGACAGAAAGCGGGGCGAGGATGGGATTGCCCCCTCCCCGCCCCCATCGCCGGCGGGCAGCCGGCTTTCAGCCCTCCTTCCGGAGGGGGGTCTCAACTTGCGGCGATGTAGGCCTTGAGGCCGTCGGCCTCGGCTTCGACCTCCGAGATCTTCCACTTCACCAGGTCGCCGATCGAGACGATGCCGACCAGCCGTTCGTTGCGGCAGACCGGCAAATGGCGGATTCGCCGGTCGGTCATCCTGCCGAGCGCGGAATCGATCGTGTCGCCCGGCTCGGCGAACAGCACGTTGGCGGTCATGAAGTCCGAGACGGGGCGCTCGAGCGCCGCGCCGCCATGGGAGGCCACCGCCCGCACGATGTCGCGCTCGGAGACGATGCCCACTACGCGCTCGGCGTCCAGCACGACAAAGGCGCCTACGCCCCTGGAGTGCAGCAGATCGGCCACCGCGCCCACCGAGTCGGCGGGCTTCACGGTGAAGACGCTGTCACCCTTGGTCTTGAGGATCTGTGAGACCAGCAACGGGCGCCTCCGTTCGCATTTGTTCGGATAACACCGTCGCCCAGTTTCAGAGCAGATACAATGCGCTCGCCATCACGCCCCCGTGAGCGGGGGATGAGCGGCCGGTCAGCGCCGCCCCGCGATCCACCCGAAGGGGCCGATGAGGAGGACGCCAGCGGCGAACCCCGCGAGGTGGGCCTCCCATGCCACGCCGGCGCCGCCTGATCCGGGAATAAGCGCCCCGCCGGTGACCGCCATGATCAGGTTCACGACGATCCAGGCGAGACCCATTCCGGTCACCGCCTGTGAGAACAGCGGACCGACGCGGCCGTGGCCGCCGATCAGTCGCGCGGCGGCCCCCATCAGTCCGGACGCCGCGCCCGAGGCCCCCACCATGGCCGCGGGCATTCCCCAATGCAGCGCGGCGAACCCCAGCGCCGCGAGGATCCCGCACAGCAGGTAGAACGCGAAGAAGATCGCGGCGCCGGAGACGCCGCCGCCGAAGAATCGCGCGACGGGGGCGCCGAAGGCCAGAACGAAGGCCGCGTTCATCAGGGCGTGGGCCCAGTTCCCGTGCAGAAACTGTGAGGTGATGAGGCCGGCGGTCTCCCCCATCGCCAGGCGCGCGGGGGAGAAGGCCAGGAGGGGCTCCAGGAACGGAACCTGGGTCTGCAGGGCGTAGAGGCCGATGATCGCCAGGCACATGGCCACGACGGGCCACGGCGCATTGACCATCGGCTCCGAAGGCGGGCGATGTCCGGCGCCGCCACGGTGCTGTGGCCGCGGGTCGCCGGGCGCCGGCGCTTCGAAACGAAGAACGTCCATGCGCCCCATGTAAGGGGTGTCGCGGCCGGAGGCGAGCGCCGGGCGCGCTGAACGGCGCCCCCGCCGGCGCCTTGCCCTCGCCATGCCGCCCGGCGATGGTGCGCCGAGTTCATGCACACTCCCCGGCACATCTGATGATCCGCATTCCCGGCGCCGCCCTGGCCGCCGCGCTCTCGCTCGCCCTGATCGCGGCCCCGACGGGCCTCTCGGCCGCAGCCCCTCCGTCGGCGACGGCGGCGGCGTCGGTGGGCTGGCCGCAGGCCCGGTCGGATCTGCAGGCCGACCCCGCCATACGCTTCGGCGTCCTTCCCAACGGCATGAGATACGCCATCCGCCGGCAGGCCACCCCGGCCGGCCAGGCCGCGCTCCGCCTTCGGTTCGCCGCCGGCTCCCTCATGGAGGACGACGACCAGGCCGGTCTCGCCCACTTCCTCGAGCACATGGCCTTCAATGGCTCGAAGGACGTGAAGGAAGGCGAGATGATCAAGATCCTCGAGCGCCTGGGCCTCGCGTTCGGGGCCGACACCAACGCATCCACCGGCTTCTCGGAGACCATCTACAAGCTGGACCTGCCGCGGACCGACGCCGAGACGGTGGACACCTCCCTGAAGCTGCTGCGCGAGACCGCGTTCAATCTCACCATCGATCCGGCCGCAGTCGACCGGGAGCGCGGCGTCATCCTCGCCGAGGAGCGTGCCCGCGACACCCCGAGCTACCGGGCGACGGTCAAGCGGCTGGACTTCCTGCTGAAGGGGCAGCGCCTGCCCCAGCGCCTGCCGATCGGCCGCGTCGAGGTCCTGAAGACGGCCCCGGCGAGCCGGATCGCCGACTACTATCGCCGCTGGTATCGCCCCGATCGCGCCGTGCTGGTGGCGGTAGGCGACTTCGACGTGGACTCCATGGAATCGAAGATCCGCTCGGCGTTTGGAGATTGGGCCGCGACCGGGCCCGGACCGGCGGATCCCGACCATGGACAGGTGGCCACGCGGACCGCCGAAGCCACGCTGGTCGTGGATCCCGGCGTCACGCAGAGCCTGCAGGTCGCCTGGGTCAGCCCGCCCGACAAGGAGCCGGACACCGTCGCCAAGCGCCGGCGCGACCTGATCGAGACGCTCGGGCTGGCCGTCCTCAACCGGCGCTACTCCGCCATCGCCCGCGCCGCCGACCCGCCGTTCCTCGGCGCCGGGGCCTACAAGGCCGACCAGGACCATGCGGCGCAGCTCGCCACCATCGGTGTCAGCGCCGAGTCGGGGCGCTGGCGCGAGGCGCTGGCCGCCGCCGAGCAGGAGCAGCGGCGGCTGGTCCAGTACGGCGTTCGCCAGGAGGAGCTCGACCGCGAGATCGAGGAGTTCCGGGCGAGCCTCAGGGCCGCGGCGGCCCGCGCCGCCACCCGGCGTCCGTCCGATCTCGCCGGCGAAGTTCTCGCGTCGCTGCCGGACGACACCGTCGTCACCTCTCCGGCGGACGACCTCGCCAGGTTCGAGGCCGCGGTGAAGGACCTGAAGGCCGAGACGGTGAACGCCGCGCTGAAGGGCGTCTTCCAGGGTCAGGGGCCGCTGCTGTTCATGACCTCCCCGACACCGATCGAGGGCGGCGAGCAGACGCTGCTGGCCGCCCTCGCCGCCTCCCAGGCGGTGGCGGTCGCCCCGTCCGCCGCGACCTCGCAGATCGCCTGGCCCTATGAGCGTTTCGGGCCGCCTGGAGAGGTGGCGGACCGTTCCACCGTCAAGGACCTCGGCGCGACCTTCGTCCGCTTCCGCAACGGGGTCCGGCTGACGGTGAAGCCGACGGCGTTCCGGGACGACGAAGTCCTGGTCCGCGTGAACGCCGGACGCGGCATGTCGAGCCTGCCGGCGGACCGCCAGAGTCCGTTCTGGGCCGCGAACGCCCTGACCGAGGGCGGGCTGGAGAAGATCGGCGTCGAGGACATGGAGCGCGTGCTGGCCTCGCGCTTCTACGGCAGCCGCTTCAACATCGGCGATGACGCCTTCGTCCTCTCGGGCTCGACGCGCACCGGGGACGTCGCGGTCCAGCTGCAGGTCCTGGCCGCCTATCTCACCGAGCCCGGGTGGCGCGACACGGCCTTCGCGCGGATCAAGGCCGCCGGCCGGACCATTCACGACCAGTACGAGTCCACGGTCGGCGGCGTTCTGACCCGCGAGCTGCCCGGGATCCTGCGGTCCGGCGACCGCCGCTGGACCTTCCCCACCCGCGAGGAGATGGCGGCGACGACGCTGGACGACGTCCGGGCGGCGGTGACGCCCGGCCTCTCGCAGGGGCCGGTGGAGGTGGTGATCGTCGGCGACATCACGGTGGACCAGGCGATCGCGGCGACGGCCGCCACCTTCGGCGCCCTGCCTCCGCGCCCGGCGCCGGAGCCTCCGCCCCCCGAGCAGCGCGGCGGCCCGTTCCCGGCTGGCCGGGCGGACCCGATGGTGCTGACCCACAAGGGGCGCGCCGACCAGGCGGTGGGCTATGTGGCCTGGGGCACCAGCGACTACTGGGCCGCCCCCCAGCGCGCGCGGGACGCGGCCGTGCTGCGCGAGATCATGAAGCTCCGGCTCACCGAGGAGCTGCGGGAGACGCAGGGCGTCACCTACTCGCCTGACGTCAATTCGCAGCACAGCCTGGTCTGGACCGGCTGGGGCTACATCGCCGCCAACGTCGAGGCGCCGCCGGACAGGCTGCCGGACTTCTTCTCGGCCGTCCTGAAGATCGCCGAGGATCTGCGCCGGAACGAGGTCAGCGCCGACGAACTGGCGCGCGCCCGCCAGCCGCGCCTGGAGGGCCTCCATCGGGCCCAGCAGACCAACAGCTATTGGGTGAGCGAGCTCTCGGGCGCGCAGGCCGATCCGCGGAGGCTCGACGTCATCCGCCAGATCCTGCCGGGCACCGAGAAGGTCAGCCCCGCGGATGTGAAGCGCGCCGCCGAGGCTCTCCTGAAGCCCGAGGCGGCGTTCAAGCTGATGGTCGTGCCGGCGGGCAGCTCAGCCGCCGCCGGCGCGACCTCCTAGAGGCCTTCCCACTCATGATGATCCATCGTGAGTGGATCAGAAGGCCTCTAATCCTAGAGAAGCGAGCACGTTCATCCCGGTCGGCTTGATTCAATCCGACCGGGACGTGCTCTAGGCTTCAGGCGGCCTGGGCCCCGTCCTCGTAGACCGGCGCGTCGTCGGCCGGCAGGAACGGGCGACCGCGGATGGAGTCCGCGATCTTCTCGGCGATCATGATCGTCGGGGCGTTGGTGTTGCCGCCCACCAGGGTCGGCATCACCGAGGCGTCGACCACCCGCAGGCCCTGCAGGCCCTGCACCCGGCAGTCGCCGTCGACCACGGCCATCGGATCGCCCGCCGCGCCCATGCGGCAGGTGCCGACCGGGTGGTAGATCGTCTCGGCGGCCTTATTGATCCAGGCGTCGATCTCGGCGTCCGTCTGCACCTCGGGACCCGGCGCGAACTCGGCCTTGATGTAGGGCTTGAGGGCGGCCTGCTTGGCCACCTCGCGCATCATCTTCACGCCCTCGCGGATCGCCCGGCGGTCCTCCTCGGTGGCCAGGTAGTTGGCGAAGATCGCCGGATCGGCGGTCGGGTCGGCGCTCTTCAGCTTGACCGTCCCGCGGCTCTCCGGCCGCAGCTGGCACACGTGGAACGTGAAGCCGTCCTTGGCGATCTGCACCTTGCCGTGGTCCTGCATGATCGCCAGCACGGTGTGGATCTGCAGGTCCGGCCGGTCCAGGTCGGGCCGCGAGCGGAGGAAGGCGCCGGACTCCAGGAAGTTCTGCCGCCCGATCCCCTTGCGCCGGAGCAGGTAGTCCAGCCCCACGAACAGCGTCTTGATGCCCTTGCGCATGGAATAGATCGTGATCGGCTGCGGGCACTCCCACGACAGGCAGACGTCGAGGTGGTCCTGCAGGTTCTGGCCCACGCCCTTCAGCGCATGCACCACCGGCACCCCGTGCTCGGCCAGGTGCTCGGGATCGCCGATACCGCTGAGCTGCAGGATGTGCGGCGACTGCACCGCGCCGGCCGAGAGGATCACTTCCTTGTCGGCGTGGACGACCTGCTTGCCGCCCTTCTCGTCCAGGTACTCGACGCCGGTGGCCCGGCCGCCTTCGATGACGATCCTCGACGTCCGCGCCCCGGTGATGCAGGTCAGGTTCGGCCGCCCCAGCGCCGGGTGCAGATAGCCGCGCGCGGCGCTCCAGCGCTCGCCGTTGTGGATCGTCAGCTGGTACGGGCCCCATCCCTCCTGCTGATAGCCGTTGAAGTCCTTGGTCAGCTTGAAGCCGGCCTGGGCGCCCGCCTCGATCGCCGCCTTGTAGATCGGGTTCGGCGAGCTGGCCTTGGACACCTTCAGCGGGCCGTCGCCGCCGTGCCAGGCGTCGCCGCCGCCCTCCAGGCTCTCCGACTTCTTGAAGTACGGCAGCACGTCGGCATAGCCCCAGCCGGCCAGCCCCATCTGCCGCCACTGGTCGTAGTCGCGCGCATGGCCGCGGATGTAGATCATGCCGTTGATCGAGGACGAGCCGCCCCAGCCCTTGCCGCGCGGCCACCACAGGCGGCGGTTGTCCAGTTGCGGCTCCGGCTCGGTCCAGAAGCCCCAGTTGAACGGCCCCTGCTTGCCGATCAGCCCGCCGACGCCGGCCGGCATGGTCACCATCAGCGACTTGTCCTTGCCGCCCGCCTCCAGCAGCAGGACCTTGGACTTGCCGTCCTCCGACAGCCGGTTGGCCAGCACGCAGCCCGCCGACCCGGCTCCGATGATGATGTAGTCGTACCGCTCCACGGCGCTCGCCCCTGAACTGTGTCTTGATGAACTCTGTTTGGTTGCGGCGGACACTCGCTCAGCCGCCGCCGCGCCGCAAGAGTGAACGCGGCGTCACTTTTGCGGATTGCGCCTCACATCAGCCCCAGCCACAGGATCGCCAGGGCGAAGACCGCCAGGGCGATCGAGCAGAAGATCAGCAGGAAGAACGTCCGCCAGGCCGCGGAGAACACGCCCAGTCCGTAGGCGCCCTTGAGCTGGAAGAACATGTGGGCCGGGACCACGAACGGGACCATCGCGATGGCCAGCCCGCCCGCCGCCCCGCCGATCCGGCCCAACGCGGCGACCACCATGATCAGCAGC
The DNA here is from genome assembly GCF_003254525.1 of Phenylobacterium kunshanense. Taxonomy (GTDB): domain Bacteria; phylum Pseudomonadota; class Alphaproteobacteria; order Caulobacterales; family Caulobacteraceae; genus Phenylobacterium; species Phenylobacterium kunshanense. The sequence goes on along the minus strand of NZ_QFYS01000011.1, from coordinate 114,050 downwards.
GACATGAAGGTCAGGGAGTAGAGCGCGAACACTCCGTGATCGTAGAGCGTGAATCCGCGCTTCCACAGAAACAGCAGCGCCACGAACGGGATCGAGATCGGCACCAGCAGGAACGAGAACTTGTAGAAGGTCTGCTGCAGCTTGTAGATCGCCAGCTCCGGGTTCTCGAGCTTGTGCTGGATCTTCTCGTCCAGCTTCTTGTCGCCGAACGAGAAGCCGAGCTGGCCGGTCTTCGCGTCGTTCGCCAGCTCCTGCTGCCAGCCGTCCACCTCGGCGGACCTCGGCGTATCGCCGACCCGCGCCTTGGCGGTCGCCACATTGGTCTCGGCCAGCTTCACCGCGATCTCGGCCGCCTCCCGCGCCCCGGGCGGGGCGTCCCTGAGGGCGATGCGCGCCTCGGCGAGCTCGCTGTTCTTCCGGGCCAGATCCGCCGTCGCCACCGCCTGCCGGCCCACGCCGGACGCCTTCGGCTCGGGCGCATAGCTCAGCAGCATGAACATGACGAAGACGGTGAAGAGGAACATCGCCAGGGGCGAGACGTAGCGGGTCCGCCTGCCCTCGCACCACTCCCGCGTCAGGCGCCCGGGCCGGAACGCCAGCATGGGAAGCGTCCGCCAGGCCCGGCTGTCGAAATGCATGACCCCGTGCAGGATCTCCTCGCCCAGGTGCAGCAGGGTCCGGTGCACATGGCTGGCGTTGCCGCAGTTGTGGCAGAACCGGCCGATCGTCTCGGTTCCGCAGTCGGCGCAGCGGTTGTGCGCCTCGCCCGCCTGCCCGGTGGGCTTCTCGATCGCGCCGGCGGCCAGCCCGCCGGTCACCGCCCCGCCGACCGCCTCAACGTCCACCATCCCTCACCCCGCCGCTCGCGCCGGACTGTGGCCAGATTGGCGACAGGCGGCAAGGTGGGCGGAGGGGGGGGGGGGGCGTGGGGGCTACTGCATTGGCCGGAGGTGGCGCAGCGCCGACCCCGGAACAGTCGAACGGTTGAATGTCAGCGAGGGGTGGTTAGCGGACGGAGGCTCAACTAGCTTAAGCTTATGGTCGAAGGTTTCGTGCTCGTGGACGCGGAAGTGGGTTGGACCCATGGAGGGTCGGGCTGGTGGATTGTGCGGCTCGAATACGATCTAGAGCCCGAGTACACCCGGAGGCTAACGGTCACTTTGCAGAATGGACGAGACGGTCCCATCGCCAACGTCTCCATCTCAGGCGTGACCAGTTTCAGGGTGCAGGACGAACGTGAAATGCATGACTTCGCCGTCAGGCTACGCCGGGAGGGCGTGGCTTCCGGCATGTTCTACACTGTGACCAAGAGCGGTTACCTGAGCGACTTTGGAGGCGGTGTCAGCGCTGCGGCCAATCCGCAGACGCACTACATCGTCGTCGCGGAAGACGACTGCCTAGAGTTCATTGGGCCGGCGTGGGCCAGTGATTTTCAAATCGAGATCACTTGCGCTGCGTAGGGCCGCAATGGGTCGTAGTCGGCGAGGGCGATAGAAAGTCCGCTCTCCGCCCCGATCCCAACGTCGGCTTGTGGCGCAGAGCCGCCGGTGTCACGTAGCCTGCGAACTTCCTAGAGCGTCTGTTATCCGGACGACCAGATCATCGGGCCCGCTCAGGCTGAGGCCCATGTAGGTCTTGGCTTCCAGGATGAGTGTTGCGCCATCGAGGATCCACTCCTCGACGGTGAGTTCTTGGGAGCCGCCAATCCCCCATTCGGAGCTCGCGAGCTTCGCGCCAGCCTCATGCAGAACCCGACGTGTTCGCTCACGCAGAGCCCCGTCGAATTCGCCACCCAACACGATCTTGGACATCTGCGCGAGATCAACAGCGAGTGACGTCCATTCCACCTACGAGCGAGGTCCGCGAAAGTTGGTTCGCCCGCAGGCGGCAATGTCCGCTTTCCGGCGCGATCTTGATGTCTGCTCCTGGCGCGTAGCGGCCGATTTGCCCAGCGTAGGGAATGGCCGACTGTCAGCCGCGATTCAAACCGTCGACCGCACGCGCGCCGATCATTGGGGGTGCGGGCACCCGCTAGGAGGGGTTATCGTCCTCCATGATCACAGGCAATGCGCTGGCGTTCAGGACCGGGGAGGAACGTGATTTTGAGGCGCTCGTGGCGCTTCGAACACGCGCCATGCGGGCAAGCCTCGAGCGGATCGGCCGCTTCGACCCCGATCGGGTGCGTGATCGCCTACGCAGCACGTTTGAGCCAATGCACATGCGGGTCGCGGTCAGCGGCGACGCCATCATCGGCTGCGTGACGGTCCGACCGGGGGGCCCGAAGGCGGCCTGGATCGAGCACTTCTACCTTGAACCCTCTCATCAGGGACGCGGTCTGGGCGCGACGATGATGTCCGACATCGCGCGGTGGGCTGACCACGACGGAGTCGTTCTGCGCCTCTCCGTACTGAAGGAGAGCGACGCCAACCGCTTCTATGTGCGGTACGGCTTCGTCGAGACGCATCGAGAGGCCTGGGACATCTACTACGAGCGTCAGCCAGCACGATGACTGCCCCGCTGTTGGTATTCTCGAGAAGGGTCCGCTTGCTGGCGAGATCCCGACGTCTCCTCCTGGCGCGTTCCGGTCGCTGGCCCTTGAATGCAGGCCTCGGCCCCACCCGCCCCAACCTACGACCGCTTCTGTCGTAGCCGCCTGTTCCACTCCCGCCCATGTCCTCGGACGACGACATGGAGGCGCGGCACGGCCGCATGCTGGTGGAGCTCGCCGAGGCTGGAATGGGCGTGGCCCAGCGGCTGCACGGCGCGCTGTCGCGGGCCGAGGGCGTGCAGGAGCTGGTCCTGCTCGGCGAGGCCTTCCACACCGTCTCCCGCTCGATCCGCCAGACCATCGCGCTGGAGCACAAGCTCCGGCATGCGCCGCGCGAGCCCGCGCCCCCCAAGCCCGAACCGGCCAGGCCCGAACCGGCCAGGCCCGAACCGGCCAGGCCCGAACCGGCCCGGCCCGAACCGGCCAGGCCCGAACCGGCCAGGCCCGAACCGGCCCGGCCCGAGCCGGCCCGGCCCGAGCCGGCCATGTCCGAGCCGCCGAAGCCGCCCGCCCCGCCGCCGCCCGAGCGCCCTGAGCGGGTCTACTGGAACGAATACGAACCGGCCGACTGGAGCGAGCGCCTCGACGAGGTGCTGAGCCTGGGCGACCGCGACGCCATCAACGCGGCCATCGAGACCAGCGTCGCCCGCATCCAGCGCGGCCTCGCCAAGGCCGAACGCGTCCTCTCGCCTTGTCATCCCGGCCGAAGCGAAGCGCAGAGCCGGGCCCCGGCCGGCCCGGCGCCCCCGGCGCGTTCCCGCACCCGCGGCGCCCTCCTGTCGAGCTCCAGCCCGATGGGCCCCAGTCTTCTGGACCCGGGCCTTCGGGACCCGGGCCTTCTCGCGCCTCGAAGCCTGGATGACGGCGGCGGCGGCGGCGAACGCCCTCGCCCGCCGCCCTGGCGCAGCTCGGGTTGAACGGCCGCCGCGGCCCCACGGCCCTGCCCGACGGACGGAGCCTGCTCCGGCCGCGCATCGCCATGCCTGCCCCTCACCGTCCCGCCGGGCGGGCGAGGGTCAGGGGCGTCCGCCCCCTACCGGCCCTTCCACTGCGGCGCGCGCTTCTGGGCGAACGCCAGAGGGCCTTCCTTGAAGTCCTCGGAGGTGAACAGCGCGGCCACGGCCGGGTACTTGTTCTGGCCGCGGATCGCCGCTTCCAGGGTCGGTTCGTCCAGGCCCTTGTAGACGGCTTCCTTGGAGGCGCGGATGGACATCGGGCCCAGCTCGCAGATCGTCTTGGCCATGGCGCGGGCGGCGTCCATCAGGCCGGCGGCCGGCGCCACCTGGTCGACGAAGCCCAGTTCCTTGCCCTCGGCCGCCGAGACCCGGCGGGCGGTGAGGATCATCGCCATGGCGCGCTTGGTCCCGATGGCGCGCGGCAGCCGGTGCAGGCCGCCGGCCAGGGCCGCCAGGCCCACGCGCGGCTCGGGCAGCGAGAAGACGGCGTTTTCGGAGGCGATGATGATGTCGCACGCCAGGGCGATCTCGAAGCCGCCGCCCATGGCGACGCCGTTCACCGCCGCGATCAGCGGCTTGGTCAGGTCGAACCGCGAGGTCAGGCCCGCGAAGCCCGACGGCGGGCTGCGCATCTCGCCGCCGGTGGCCTGGTGCTTCAGGTCGTTGCCGGCCGAGAAGGCCTTGTCCCCGGCGCCGGTGACGATGCCCACCCACTGGTCGGGGTCGGCGGCGAAGGCGTCGAACGCCTCGTGCAGCTCGAAGTGCGCCGGCGAGTGCAGGGCGTTCATCACCTCCGGGCGGTTCAGGGTGAAGATGGTGACCGGGCCTTCCCGCTCGACCTTGATATGCTGATACGCCATGGCGTCCTCCCGTGTTCGGCGGCACGCTTCTCGGGGCGCCCCAACGTCCGTCAAGCGCGCCCCGTCCCGTCAACCGATCTGCGTCAGCTCCCGGCGGTAGCGCTTCCAGTTCTCGACATAGTGCGCCGAGCCCAGGGCCACGCGGGCCGCCTGCTCGGGGCTCAGCTCGCGCACCACCTTGCCGGGCGCGCCCATGACCAGGGAGTTGTCCGGGATCTCCTTGCCCTCGGTGATCAGGCAGTTGGCGCCGATCAGGCAGTTCTTCCCGATCTTCGCGCCGTTCAGCACGATCGAGCCGATGCCGATCAGCGAGCCGTCGCCGATCTCGCAGCCGTGCAGCATCACCATGTGGCCGATGGTCACGTTGGCGCCGATGGTCAGCGGGGCGCCATGGTCGGTGTGGCAGATGCTGCCGTCCTGGATGTTGGAGCCCTCGCCGACCACGATCGGGTCGTTGTCGCCCCGGAGCACCGCGCCCCACCAGATCGACGCATTCTTCTTGAGAATCACGTTGCCCATCACGGCCGCCGTCGGCGCGATCCAGTATTCGTCATCATTTGGTAATTGCGGCGTCACATTGCCTAAGTTGTAGACAGCCACGTCAACTCCCCTCTTCTTGTGCTCGACACCCGGTTTAACGAAACCGAAACCACGTTAGGATCATTCTAGTCGGGCGATTCGAGGGGGCGAAAGCCTTCCCGTGAGCCGCCGCGGAGGTTTCGCCTCCGCGTCTCGCGCTGGACGGAGTTGGATGGCGCTGAGTCTGTCGTTCCGCCGGGGCGCCCGCCCCGGTCCCGCAGATGGCGAAGGCCCGCCAGGGCCCGTCTCGCCACCTGGGTTCGACCAATCGGGCCGCGAACGCCGCCGCATCCGTTCATTTTCATCTTTCGAAGGGCGCTCCCATCCGGGACGCCCTTTTTTCTTGCCCCCTGAGGAGGCCTTATGAGCAAGCGGGCTCTGAAGCGACAACTGCGCGAAGGTGCGTTCGACGCGGGTCAGTTCGAGGGGGATGACAAGATCCGGCGGCTGCCGGTCGACCGCGGCTGGTCGCCGCTCCCGCACCACAACGACGACCGCCAGCAGGGCTACCTCAAGACCATCAAGGCCAAGTCCGAGGGCCAGCAGGCCCTGATCAACGCCATCGACGCCAAGAACCTGGTCCTGGCGCTCGGCCCAGCCGGCACCGGCAAGACCTATCTCGCCATCGCCAAGGCCGTGGAGGCGCTGGAGAGCGGCCGCGTCGGGCGGATCGTCCTCTCGCGTCCGGCCGTCGAGGCCGGCGAGTCGATCGGCTTCCTGCCCGGCGACGCCGAGGACAAGCTGGCCCCCTATCTGCGCCCGCTCTACGACGCCCTGTCGGACCGCCTGTCCATGAAGCGGGTCCGGGCCCTGATGTCCGAGGGCGCCATCGAGATCGCCCCCGTCGGCTTCATGCGCGGCCGCACGCTGAACAACGCCTTCGTGGTGATCGACGAGGCGCAGAACTGCACCTACGGCCAGCTCAAGATGCTGCTGACCCGCCTCGGCTGGCATTCGACCATGGTGGTGACCGGCGACCCCAACCAGTCCGACCTGCTGCCCGAGATCTCCGGCCTCGGGCCCGTCGCCTCCAGGCTGGAGGAGGTGGGCAACATCGCCGTCGTCCGGCTCGCCGACCAGGACATCGTCCGCCACCCGCTGGTGGCCGAGATGCTGGGCGTCCTCTAGCTCCGGGCCACGGGACTGCCGAAGGGGCCCGCCCGCGCGGGCCCCTTCTTCATGCGCGGCGCTGTTGGGACTCCCCCTGGGCGGGGTTTCGTGGCTTTCGTAGCTCCGGTATGCCGACGAATCCCAGCGAGGAGCGCGCCGAGGCGCCCGACCTTCCCCACGCCGCTCCCGCGTCCACCGCTCCAGGCCGCGGCTGGCTGGTGCCCGCCATCATCGGCTCGGCGCTGATGATGCAGACGCTGAACGCCACCGTCATCGCCAACGCCCTGCCCTCCATGGCCGAGGCCTTCGGCGTCGAGCCCCTGCGCCTGAACCTGGCCATCACGGTCTACATGCTGTCGGCGGCGATCTTCCTGCCCCTCAGCGGCTGGGCGGCCGACCGCTTCGGCGCGCGGCGGGTCTTCATGATCTCCATCGTGCTCTATGCGGCCGGCTCCGCGGCCTGCGGCTTCGCGACCGAGCTCTGGCAACTCGTCCTGTTCCGCTTCGCCCAGGGCGCGGCGGGCGCGACGCTGATGCCCGTCGGCCGCCTCGTGCTCCTGCGGACGACGCCCAAGAGCGAGCTCGTGGGCGCGCTTTCGGTCGTGACCATGCCCGCCCTCCTTGGGCCGGTGCTCGGCCCGCCGATCGGCGGCGCCATCGTCACCTTCGCCGACTGGCGCTGGATCTTCTTCATGAACCTGCCGATCGCCCTGACCGGCCTCGTGCTCGCCTGGCGGTTCGTGCCCGAGGTGCGCGAACAGGCGCCGCCGCGCGTGGACCTGCCGGGCGTCGTGCTCACCGGCGCCGGGCTCGCCGCCCTGATCTTCGGCTTCGAGAACCTGGGCCGCGAGGCGCTGAGTCCGCTGACGACCGCCGGCCTGCTCGCCTCCGGGATCGCGCTGCTGGCCCTCTACGTCCGGCACGCCGGCCGCACGCCCCACGCGGTGGTCAACCTCTCCATCTTCAGGCTGCGCACGTTCCAGGCCTCGGTGGTCGGCGGCGGCTTCATGCGCATCGCCATGGGGGCCAACCCGTTCCTGCTCGCCATGCTGCTGCAGGTGGCGTTCGGCCTGTCGGCCTTCGCGGCCGGGCTGATGACCTTCGTCTCCGCGGTCGGCGCGCTGGCGATGAAGACCACCGCGCCGCCGATCCTCCGCAGGTTCGGCTTCCGGACCGTCCTCATGACCAACGCCGTCATCGTCGGCGCCTCGTTCATGGCCTATGCGCTCTTCCGGCCGTCGTGGCCGCACTGGGCGATCATGGTCGTGCTGGGCGTCGGCGGCTTCTTCCGCTCATTGCAGTTCAGCGCCCTGAACGGCCTCGCCTATGCCGACATCGAGCAGGACCAGATGAGCCGGGCGACCACCACCTCGTCGATGGTCCAGCAGCTGGTCCAGTCCATCGGCATCGGCCTGTCGGCCAGCCTGCTTCACGGACTGATGGTCCTGAAAGGCTCGTCCGAGCTGACGACCGAGGTCGTGAGCCCGGCCTTCGTGATCATCGGCGCCATCACGCTCCTGTCGATGCTCTGGTTCGCCCGGCTGCCGGCGGACGCCGGCGACGAGATGAACGGGCGGCGGGGTCGACGCGCCGCATAGCCCCCGCCGGCCGTCGCGCGATCAGAAGGCGTACTGCGTCCGGATCGACCAGATGTTCAGGTCCTGGCCCACCTGCGCGCCCGCCGGCGGCGTCAGCGCGCCGGCGCCGAACGCCGTGCCGCCGGGCGACAGCCGGTCGACCTCCACCCGCTGGTAGTCGGCGAGGAAGCGGACGTTGTTGTTGGGATACCAGTTGAGCCCCAGCGAGAAGATCTGCTGCTCCCCGCCCCGAACCGCGCCGGCCACCGGCGCCGTGCCGCCCGCTCCGGCCCGGTAGTTCAGGTCCAGCTCCGAGAACCGCGCGGCGATCTCCCACACGCCCAGGCCCTTGCCCCGGCTGAACGGATTGTCCACGCGCGGCGGGTCGAAGCCGCCAGTGGCGGTATTGTAGCGCCGCGCTTCGCCCGTGAGGGTCCAGGCCCCCTGGATGTACCAGCCGCCGAAGCTGGGATCGGCCAGCAGGCTGTTGCGACGCTCGACGTCGATCCAGAAGTTCTCGGCCTGAACCGTCAGAGCCTTGTGCTGGAACCCGAGCTCCAGCCCCATCGAGGTCACGCCATCGGCATCGATGCTGCCTGTGTCCACCAGCCGCGTGACGTCCACCCGGACCTCGGGCCGCTCGCGCAGCCGCACGGGCGTGGTCGCTCCCGCCGGCGCCACGTCGACCGTGGTCGCCGCCGGGCTGATGATCATGTTGAGGTTGCCGCCCACGTGGACCAGCGAGTCCTTGGACTTGTACGGCAGGTAGGTCAGGCGCCCCACGAGACCGGTCTGCTCGTCATACGTCTGGTTGGTGACGAGATTGCCGCTGACGACGAGTTGCGCGCTCCACCGGTCCCCGTTGCCCAGCACGGCCGCGCCGACCCGTCCGTCGGCGCCGGCCAGGCCGCGCACGAGCTCGGCCACTGCGGGCCGCTCGAGGAACAGCAGGTTGTTGACCCCCGTCCCGTCATCGAACCCGGTGTTGGGCGGGAACGCGCCGACACGGAAGCGCAGCGGCTTCAGGCCGGCGTACTCCAGGTAGGCGGAGCTGATCTTGCCGGCTTCCTCGATGCCCGAGCCGCCGAAGTCGAACAGGATGTTGTAGTTCCAGTCACCCCAGGCCTTGCCCTCGACGCCGATGCGCGCGCGGCGGAAATTGGCGCCGTCGGCCAGGTCACGCGCACGCTCGGCCTCGGCCGCGTCGCCGAACGAGCCGCGGCGGAAGTCGGTCGCGACCGGCCCGGCGCTGCGCTGGTCGAACCGCGCCGCGTCGAGCTGCAGGACCCCACGCAGGGAGGCGCTGAAACGGCCGTCGCTGGACGCGAAAGTCGGCCGGCCGTTCGACATCGAAACGGTGGTCGCGCTCAGCTTCTTCACCGCCTGCTCCCCGCTCGCCTGGCTGGTCTTCAGGGCGGCGAGTTGGGCCTCCAGGTCGTCGTTGCGCTTCTCCAGCGCGTCCAGCCGGCCGACGAGCGCCAGAAGCTGCTCCTGGCTGATGCCGACGGTCTGCGTCGGCGCCGTCGCCTGCTGAGCGAAAGCCGCCGGCGCGGCGCTGGCGAGCAGGAGGGCGAGCGACAGACTGCGGATGTGGGCCGGAAGGCGAGCGGAGGGCATGTCTTCAATCCTCGGGTTGAGGCGAAGCTGGCCCTCGTAAGCCGGTCAGATCTCGGACTCCGCGCCAATCGCGGAATGCCTGGCTCGAAACGGGAGCCGCCCGGGAGCATCTGACCACAGACCTGCTTCACCTTGAGTGAAACGCGCGTGACAGTGCCCCGGGAGGGTTAACGCGGTATGCGGCGCGGCCCCAGGCGCACCCTGCGTCCAGGTGCGCCCGATGGTCGCGGCGGCGGCTATTCCGCCGCCATCAGCACCTTGCCGGCGGTGAAGGACGTCTTCAGCGCCAGCTCGGCCTTGGCCTCTTCGTATTCCGCGGACAGACGGGCCACGAGTTCGGCGACGGTCGGCACGTCCTTGACCGCGCCGATCCCCTGACCGCAGCCCCAGATGTCGCGCCAGGCCTTGGACTTCTGGTTGCCGCCCGAGCCGAAGTTCATCTTCGACGGGTCGGATTCCGGCAGTGCGTTGGGGTCGAGACCGGCGGCGATGATCGACGGCGCGAGATAGTTGCCGTGCACGCCGGTGAAGAGGTTCGAGTAGATGATGTCGTCGGCTGCGGACTCCACGATCATCTGCTTGTAGGCCGGATCGGCATTGGCCTCCTGGGTCGCGATGAACATCGAACCGGCGTAGGCGAGGTCCGCCCCCATGGCCTGGGCGCCCAGGATGGCATGGCCGTTGGCGATGGAGCCCGATAGAGCGATCGGCCCGTCGAACCACTCGCGGATCTCCTGCACCAGGGCGAAGGGCGACAGCCGCCCGGCGTGGCCGCCGGCGCCGGCCGCCACCGGGATCAGGCCATCGGCGCCCTTCTCCACGGCCTTGCGGGCGAAGGCGTTCGTGATCACGTCATGCAGCACCACGCCGCCCGACTCGTGGACCGCCTTGTTCACGTCCTCGCGCGCACCGAGCGAGGTGATGACGATGGGCGCCTTCCACTTGCAGGAGGCCTCCAGGTCGTGCTCCAGCCGGTCGTTGGTCTTGTGCACGATGTGGTTCACCGCAAAGGGCGCCGACGGCGTATCCGGATGGTCGCGATCCCAGGCGGCCAGTTCCTCGGTGATCCGGTGCAGCCACTCGTCCAGCAGCGACGCCGGGCGTGCGTTCAGGGCCGGGAACGAGCCGACGATGCCGGCCTTGCACTGGGCGATCACCAGGTCGGGCGTCGAGATGATGAACAGCGGGCTGCCGATCAGCGGCAGGCGGAGGCGGTCGCGCAGGACGGGCGGCAGGGCCATGGACGGTTCCTCGAACGGTTGTTTGGTTTACGTTGTACGCACACCCTCGTCGGGTCGCAAGGAGGAGGCAAGTCCACGTCGAGTCGCGAGTTCCGCTGCGACAGCCGGGGCGCGGGCCAGGATGGCGGCGTTCAGCGCCTTCCGCCGCGCCAGCAGATCCCGATACCAGTCGCGCCGACGGCCAAGCTGGTGCGCGAACATCCTGTGGTCGCGCACATCCTCCCAGGCGGCCCGCGCGATCCGCTCCCGCAGGGGATCGTCGCCCAGCAACTGCGACAGGGCGGTCGGCCAGTCCTCCAACCGCGCGGCGATCAGGCCATTGACGCCCGAGCGGATCGTCCGGGCGTAGACCGTCGGCGAGGCAATGGTCACGACCCCGGCGCGAGCGGCGTCGAGGTACTTCGCGTCGCTCTTGGTCTCCACCATCGGCCGGTCTTCGAGCGGCGAAAGCGAGATGGCGCAGGCGGCCATCGCACTCAGGTAGGCTTCGTACGGCAGATAGTCGTCGAACTGCTTGTTGGCCGTGGGCAGGGCGTCGAAGAAGGCCCGGTCGCCAACGACGTGGAAAGCGGTGTCCGGATAGGCCTCGATCGCCGGCCGCAGGGCGCGGGCCACGTCGACGACGAACGGTCCGCGCGTGACGCCGCCGAAGAACACCCGGCGTGGACGCGGCGTCTGGGGGAACGGCGCCAGGGTGAAGACCGCGTTCGGGAACATCGCCACTTCGGGATTGAACCTTTGGAATAGTGCGACCAGCGGTTCGGTGGACGTCTGGATCGCGTGGACCATGCGAAAGCGTTCCCAGTCACGCTCGGGCACGCTCACCCCGCGGGTCATCTGCGACACCAGTTCGGGGTGGTCGTCATATTCGACCACCAGCACCTGCCGGGCTTGGATCGCGCGGGCCGCCGTCGCCCGCCAGGCCTCGGGCGTCCATTCCGCCGGGCGGGTCATCACCACCACGCCGGGAACGCCGCCTTCGGGCTGGGCGAACGGCGGCGCCTGGTACTCGACCTCCAGCGCCGGATCGCTGCGCAGGGCCATGGCCGGCAGGCGCGTGCGGATGTCCATCAGCGTCCGGGCGTAGGCGACGATGGTCAGCGGCGTGGCCGGCGGCGGCGAGCGGCGCGCCCGCACCAGGGCCGTGCCCACGGCGGTCAGCGCCCGATCGCCGGATAGAAGCGTCAGCCCATGCTGGGCGAGGCTCTCGCCTAGCCGGCGCGCCGGCGCGCCAAGCTGGGTCGCCGCCACCATGGTTCCGCCTGGCGCCAGGGACGCCAGGAGCGCGTCGTCCGCCGGGGTCTCGCCGCCGGGGTCCGCGAGAACGATGGCGTCATAGCTGGCGCCAGCGCTTGCGGCGACGTCGACCCGCGCGGCCGGGCAGCGCGCGAGATAGCCGGCTGCGAATTCGTCATGGCCCTCACCAAGGAACAGTACGCGGGCCGCCTCGATCGGCGTCGCCTCGACCAGCCGCCGCGCCATTTGGGCCGCCGGCCGCCGGAAGGCCGCCGCCCAGTCCAGCGCTGCGCGCGCCGCCTCCAGCACCGCCCCGCCAGCCTCTCGGACCAGATCATGACCCGCACCCGCGACGACGCGGAGGCTGACCTGTGGCTGCGCGCGCAGCCACGCCCGATCCTCCTCGTCGACCAGGCTAGGTGTGCGTGGCGTAGCTCGCTCGGGCATGAGCGGATCCTCGCCGACGAGGACGTCGACAGGCGCCTGCGGCGCGCGGAAGGCCAACCGATGGTCTCGAGCTCCCGGCGTCGCCCCCCCAACGCCATAGAGATCGTCGAGGAACCGCTTGAACCCGTCGCTCGCCGCCTCAGCACGCGCCAGGACGGCGTCGTGCATCGGCCACAGCTTTTCGCTCCGCAGCGGCGGCTCTACCGCGACCGTTCTCAACACCTCGGGCGCGCGGATCGAGACGGCCACCACCGCGGCGTCTCCGAACGCCAGCACCACCACCGGCCGGGCGCGGAACGCCCGGTGGACCAGCTGACCGAACGCCTCGGCGACCCGTGCGGCGGTCAGATTGGGGATCTCCGGCGGCGTGGTCGTCGGCAGTTCGACCAGAACCACCTGACACCGGCCGGCCAGAAGCTGTGGGAGGCGGTTGAGAGACCGCATCGACATGAAGCTTCCGGCGATGACCAGCAGCACAGGGCGATCCGAGTCCGCGGGCTCCGGCAGGGTCCAATAGGGAAGCTCGCCAACAAGCGTCGGGGCCGCCAGTCGCAACAGGTTCTCGGCGGTCAAGTCGCGGTCCCTCCCGGTCCCGTACTAGCCCGAACCCCCGCCGGCGCGCCAGGGCGGCGCCCTTAGGTGAACTTGACGGGCGCGGCGGCCGGGGGGCAATTCGCGCCATGGCCGACATACGCCTTCTGGATACTGGAATCCCGCCCGCCAGCGAGGACGCCTGGCGCGCCCTCGTCGCCAAGACCCTCGGCGACAAGCCCTTCGACAGCCTGACCAAGGCGACCGCGGAAGGCCTGCCGATCGCGCCACTCTATGCGGCCAGCGAAGCGCCCGCGGCGTTTCCGGCGCGTCCAGTGGATGCCGAGCGTCCCTGGGATCTCAGGGTCCTTTCGGCGCATGCCGACCCGGCGCGGGTGAACGCCGAGCTGCTCGCCGATCTGGAAGGCGGCGCTGCATCGGTCATCGTGGCCGGTCAGGTCGCGCCCGAGGCGCTGTCCCGCGCCCTGAAGGACGTGATCGTCGAGCTGGCGCCCGTCGGCCTCGATGCCGGCTTCCTCGGCCCCAGGGCCGCCGACGCGCTGCACGCCGTGGCCAAGTCGTCCCCGGGCGCGAAGCTGAACTTCAATCTCGATCCGCTCAGCGCCTTCGCCGAGGCGGGCGAGAGCCCCGGCCCGATCGAAAGCCACCTGGTCAGCGCCGCGACCGTCGCCGTTCGCCACGCCCAGACCTATCCCCAGGCCCAGCTCTTCCTGGCCTCGGGCCGCGTCGCCCACGAGGCCGGCGGCGGCGAGGCGCTCGAGGTGGCGGTCGCCGCCACCGCAGCCATCGCCTACGCCAAGGCGCTGGTCCGCGCGGGCCTGCCGGTGAACGAGGCCTTCGCCCGGATCACCCTCGGGCTCTCCGCCGACGGGGACTACTTCCTCACCATCGCCAAGCTGCGCGCCGCCCGGGCCGTGTTCGCCCGCGTGGCGACCGCTTCGGGCGCCCCGGCGCTGGCGCGCATCGAGGCCCGGTCCTCGCGGCGGATGCTGACCGCCAAGGATCCCTGGACCAACATGATCCGCCTGACGGCCGCCGGTTTCGGCGCGGCGGTGGGCGGGGCGGACGCGGTGGTCCTCGGCGCCTTCACCGACGCGCTCGGCCTGCCGACCGCCTTCGGTCGTCGCCAGAGCCGCAATACCCAGCTCGTCCTCATGGAAGAGGCCGCGATCGGCAAGGTCGCCGATCCCGCCGCGGGCTCGGGCTACGTCGAGGCCCTGACCGACCAGATCGCCCGCGCGGCCTGGGACAAGCTCCAGGCCATCGAAGCCGCCGGCGGACTCGCCGCGGCCCACTCTTCGGGCCTGATCGCCCGTGAGGTCGAGGCCGCCGTCGCCGCGCGCGGTGAGCCGAAGATCCTCGGCGTCACCGCCTTCCCACCGACGGACGAAGCGCCCGTCAGCATCGGCGAGGGATCGCCTGCCGTGCTCGATATCTCGGCCGCCCGCCTGCCAGGGCCGGACGGCAAGTGCCCGCCGCTCAAGCCTGTGCGGCTTTCCGAAAAGCATGAGGTCGCGGCATGAGCGCCTTCCCCGACTTCGCCACCCTGCCCTTCGATGGCCCGACCGCCGCGACCCAGCCGGCCACCGGCGCGGCATGGACGACGCCCGAAGGCCTCGCCGTCCAGCCCTCCTACGCGGCCGAAGACGCTGCGGGCATCGCCGCCCTTGGCGGCTATCCCGGGCTCGCACCGTTCGTCCGCGGTCCGTACCCGACGATGTACGCGACCAACCCGTGGACGATCCGCCAGTACGCGGGCTTCTCCACGGCCGAGGACTCCAACGCCTTCTACCGCCGCAACCTGGCGGCGGGTCAGATGGGCCTGTCCATCGCCTTCGACCTGGCCACCCACCGCGGCTACGATTCCGACCATCCGCGCGTGCCCGGCGACGTCGGCATGGCGGGCGTCGCCATCGACTCCATCCTCGACATGCGGACGCTGTTCGACGGCATCCCGCTCGACAAGATGAGCGTGTCGATGACCATGAACGGCGCGGTGCTGCCGATCCTGGCGCTCTACATCGTCGCGGCCGAGGAGCAGGGCGTACCGCACGAGAAGCTGTCGGGCACGATCCAGAACGACATCCTGAAGGAGTTCCTGACCCGGAACACCTACATCTATCCGCCCGGCCCCTCGATGCGGATCATCGCGGACATCTTCGCCTACACGTCGAAGGAAATGCCGCGGTTCAACTCGATCTCGATCAGCGGCTACCACATGCAGGAAGCCGGGGCGACGCTGGACCTGGAGCTCGCCTACACCCTGGCCGACGGCATCGAATACGTCCGCGCGGGCGTCGCCGCCGGCATGACGGTGGACCAGTTCGCCCCGCGCCTGTCGTTCTTCTGGTGCGCCGGTATGAACATGTTCATGGAGGTCGCCAAGCAGCGCGCCAGCCGCCTGCTCTGGGCCAAGCTCATGAAGCAGGAGTTCGACCCGAAGGACGCGCGCTCGCTGGCCCTGCGCGCCCACACCCAGACCTCGGGCTGGAGCCTCGCGGCGCAGGACGTATTCAACAACGTGCCTCGCACCGCCATCGAGGCCATGGGCGCCGCGGGCGGCCAGACCCAGAGCTTGCACACCAACTCGCTGGACGAGGCCCTGGCCCTGCCGACCGACTTCTCGGCCCGGATCGCCCGCAACACCCAGCTCTTCCTGCAGCTGGAGAGCGGCCAGCCGCGGGTCGTCGACCCCTGGGGCGGCAGCTTCTACGTCGAGCGTCTGACGGCCGACCTCGCCGAACGGGCCCTCGCCCACATCGCCGAGGTGGAGGCCCTGGGCGGCATGGCCAAGGCCATCGAGGACGGCCTGCCCAAGCGCCGCATCGAGGAGGCGTCCGCGCGCATCCAGGCCCGGATCGATTCCGGCCAGCAGGTCGTGGTCGGCGTGAACCGCTACAAGCCGGACGTCGAGGACGATATCCCGGTGCTGAAGGTCGACAATACGGCCGTCCGCAACGCCCAGATCGCCAAGCTCAACCGCCTGAAGGCCGAGCGCGACCCCGAGGCCGTGGCTGCGGCGCTCGACGCCCTCACGGCCGGCGCAGCGGGGAACGCCAACCTGCTGGAGCTGGCGGTGCAGGCCGCCCGGGCCAAGGCCACCGTCGGCGAGATTTCGTTCGCGCTGGAGAAGGTCTTCGGCCGCCACAAGGCCAAGGCCGACGCGGTGAAGGGCGTCTATCTCCGCGAGTCCGGCAGCACGCCGCTCGCCGAGCGCGCCAGGGCGATGACCGAAGCGTTCGTCCAGGCCGACGGCAAGAAGCCCCGGATCATGGTCGCCAAGATGGGCCAGGACGGCCACGACCGCGGCCAGAAGGTGATCGCCTCGGGCTTCGCCGACCTCGGCTTCGACGTGGAGATCGGCGACCTCTTCCAAACCCCGGCCGAGGCCGCGGCCGAGGCCGTGCAGGCGGGCGTCCACGCTGTCGGCGCCAGCTCGCTCGCCGCGGGCCACCTCACGCTGGTGCCCGAACTCCAGGCCGAGCTGAAGAAGTTGGGCCGGCCCGACATCCTGGTCTTCGTCGGCGGCGTGATCCCGCCCGAGGATTTCAAGGCCCTGGAGGACATGGGCGTGGCGGCGATCTTCCCGCCCGGCACGGTGATCCCGGAAGCGGCGATCGAGGTCCTGGACCGACTGAACGAACAGCTCGGCTACGCCCAGGAACAGGCCGCGCAATAGGTCGTGACCGGGGGCGGCGACCGCCGCGCCCCGGCTCTTCCAGCCTCAGCGGCCGCCGGACGTGCCTTTCGGCTGGGTGGGCGCGTTGGCGGCTTCCGCGCCCCGGCGGCGGCCCGGCAGCAGCGCCTGGGCCTTCGCCAGTTCTGCCTTGTCGATCGAGCCGTCGCTGTCGGCGTCGATGCGCGCGAAGAACGGGCTGATCATATTGCCCATGTTGCCTTTCAGCTCGGCCTTCTGCAGCCGCCCGTCGAGGTTGTCGTCCATCATGCCCATCAGGCGGGTCGGCGCGAGGCGGGCGTCGGAGTTCACCTGCTTGGCCGAGGTCTCGTCCACCCAGCGGAACTGCAGGTTCGTGAACAGCATCTCCTCATGGCTCTGCTCGCCCCAGGTGACCTTGATGGTCGGGTCGGGGTTGGCCGGATTCTGCCTCGAGTTGTCGTAGACGTAGTTGGCGATGATCCGCGACCCGGCCGGGATCTTCACCGGCTCGGCGAAGTCGTACGACCGCTGCCAGTTGAAGTCGTACCGCGGCAGGGTCAGCAGGAGCTTCTTCCTGCCGTCGGGGTACTGGATCCAAAGGTCGCTGGAATAGGCGCGGTAGTGGGCGTGCGGGAACGCGGCGTACAGCAGCGCGTCGTTCGGGAATTCGACGTAGGCCGTTTCCGTGTGACGCGCGGTGTTCGGCGGGATCGAGATCGAGGTGTCGATGACCACCACGCTGCGCATGACCAGTTCCGGCTGCGTGTCGTGGAAGTAGACGCCGATCTGGGAGTTGTCCGTCGCCTCCTTGCCATACGGCGTGTAGTGCATCTGGAAGCCGATGGCGCCGCCGGCCGGCAGGAACGTGCCGACGGTCTTGTCGAACACCGTGGATTCCGAGCCGACGGCGTAGCCGCCGACCGAGCCGCGCCAGCGCGTCTCCGACGACTGGCCATTGGCCGGCATCTCGGCCATCCAGCCTGTCAGGACGTGGTGGACCGACTGGCGGTCGCCCGGCTTCACGGTCGTCGCCTTGATCCACTTGCCCTCGGTCAGCGGGTTCGCGATCGCCGGCCGCTGGTAGTCGACGACGCCCGACGCCGGCACCGTATAGGCTGGGATGTTGAGGACCAGGTCCGGCTTGCCCAGCGGCCAGTCGGGCGCAACATGCCGGGCGATGGCCAGCGGATCGGCGCCCTCGCCGCGCGGCGCGCCGGCTTCCATCCAGTGGACCAGCGTCTTGATCTCGGCGGCCGAGAGGTTCTTGTCGTCCTTGAAGCGGCCGACGCGGGGGTCGGCGTTATAGGGCGGCATCCGGTCGGTGCGGATCACCTCGCGGATCATCGGCGAGAAGCCTTTCACCATCTCGTAGCTCGACATGGCGAACGGGCCGATGCCGCCGTCCTGGTGACAGGCGACGCACTTCGCCTCGAGGATCGGAGCCACGTCCTTGGCGTAGGAGATCTTGTGAGCCTGGGCCTTTGACGGGAACGCGATCGGCGTCCCCTGAGCCACGGCGACGGAGGCCGGCGCGGCCTGGCCGGCCAGCAGGGCGTCCAGCGCGGCGGCCGCGCCGCCCACCGGCCCGCGCCAGGCGATGGTCCAGGTCTTCGGATTGACCACGATGGCCTCGCCGGAGCGCGTGACGCCCAGGCTCTCGCCGACGAGCTGGTACGAATCCATCAGGACCGGCGCGCGATAGCCCGCCTTCTCGGCCTCCGCGATGATGGCCTCGCGCGTGTCCTTGCCCGTGGAGTTCAGCATCAGGACCTCGACGCCCTTCGCGCCGTAGCTGGACGCCAGGGCGTTCACCGCGCCGGCCTGGCCGCGCAGCACCGCGTCTCCATTGGCCTGGACGACCAGCACGACCGCGGAGGCATGCGCCTTTCGGTACAGCTCGTGCGCCTCCATCCCGGCGTCCACGAGCATGAAGTTGTCCACGCTCTGTGCGCCCGCGACGGCCGATACGGGCGAGCCTTGCGCGAGAGCGTTCGGCGCTGTGCTGTCGCTGGCGCAGCCGGAGACCAGCGCGGTCGAAGCCAGCAGGGCCAGGATGCCGTAGCGGGTGATGGTCATGACGCGGGTCCCCCCAGGGATTCGTAGAACGCCCGCTCTTGCGGCAGGCCCTGTGCCGCAATCCTCGCCACTTCACGTTACACCAATATTTCGAACGGCCCCCGCCTATGATGTCCGATTGCCGCCAGCCGAAAACGGATAGCTCGGCTATCGGCGCTCTCCGAAACTGGAGACCGCCACATGATCCGTTCAGTCGCCGCTGTCGCTGCGCTCGCGCTGCTGGCCACCTCCGCGCAGGCCGCCGATCCGGCCGCCGACCGCGCCGCCGTTGCGACCCTCGACACCCGGTACCAGGCCGCGGTGAAGGCGAACGACGCCGAGGCCATGGCCCGCATCCTCCACCCTGAGATGATCCTCGTGGTCGGCTCGGGCGCCGTCGTCACCCGCGACGACCTGCTCGCGGAGGCCCGTTCGGGCCGCGTCCAGTACGAGATCCAGGACGAGGAACCCGGCTCCCAGACCGTCCGCCTGTTCGGCGCCGACACCGCCATCGTCACCGCCAAGCTGCGGCTGAAGTACGTGCGCGGCGGCCAGGCGGTCGATCGGACCCTGTGGTTCAGCGACACCTATGTCCGCACGGCCGAAGGCTGGCGATACGCCTTCGGCCAAGCTTCGCTCGCCCTGCCCGCGTCCTAGGTCCCGCCGGCCTGCGCCTTGCCGCCAGGCGCGGCCACGATCATCCGCACCAGGGCCTCTGTGACTTTCGGCTCGAGCCCTTCGGTGTGACCCTTGTCCAGGCGCATGACGTCGGCGACAACGCGGCCGTCGCGGCATTTCGGATAGGTCCAGGCCTCGGCCGTCCCCGGTCGGGCCTTCGTCCCCCAGACCTTGTAGCCGGCCCTCGCGAAGTCCCAGACATGGCCGGGCTTGTCGTCGACGATGTCCTTTTCGCGGATGCGCGCGCCACAGCCGTACTTCTCGGCCCAGGGCGAGGTCTCCGGCAGGTTCTCGATCTCGTACTGGCCGATCGCGAAGATGTGGCTGAAGTCGCAGGTCGGCGCGGAGCCCGTCGGCATCGCGCCGCGAGGCCGCGGATCGGGCGGCGAGCCGTCGGCCTTCGGCGGGCCGAACTGGGCCACGAACGGCGCCTGGCCGATCCGACCGCCCGACAGGCTGAGCCAGCCGTCGACCTTGCCCTTGAAATAGTCGCTGCAGATGATCCGGCTGGAGGTGAAGCCGCCCTGGCTGTGCCCGGCCAGCCACATGGAGCGGATGTTGCTCCGGCCGAAGCTGTCGAACACAAAGTCGGTGATGTTCTGAAGGTGCGCGTCGTCCGCGGCGCCGTCCCATCGGCGGACGGCCGGCCCGCCGGGCGCCATGGCGACCGAGGTCGCCGCCGTCGGCGTCGCCACGACCAGCCGGTGCTTCTGCACATAGTCCGAGGCCGGGAAGTAGTGGCGCTGCCAGTTCCCGACCGAGCCTGCGCCGTGCAGGTTGAGGATGAAGGTCACCTTCTCCCCCGGCTTCAGGTCGCAGGGATAGTCGAGCCAGAACTTCCGCCCGGTCTTCGCATCCGTCGCATTGCCCAGGTCCGCCAGCGCGTTCGAGGTGGCGCAGGCCTCTCCCTCACACCGCACAGGTTGCGGAGTCGTGCAGGCCACGCCGCCGACGTCTCTGGCCGCAGCTTCGCGCGCCAGCGCCGCCGAAAGCGCGCCCAGGACCATCAGCCTGATTCTCATCGCATCCTCCCCAGGGCTTCTCCAGGCCCGGAATGACCATACCCTGATTTCGAAGATTCGCCAGTCGTCCGGGTGGGCGGCAACTAGGGACTAGACTGACCTTAGGTCGGGGACGGAATCTTCCCGCCACAAGGCCCAGACCGGCTCGCGAGGAAAGATCATGCCCGAAGCTCTCATCATCGACGCCTGCCGCACGCCGCGCGGCATCGGCAAGGTCGGCAAGGGAGCGCTGGCCGACCAGCATCCCCAGCACCTCGCCGCCACGGTCCTGAAGGCCCTGGCCGAGCGCAACAACCTGAACACGGCCGAAGTCGACGACGTGATCTGGGGCACCTCCTCCCAGCGCGGCAAGCAGGGCAGCGACATGGGCCGCATGGCCGCGCTGGACGCCGGCTTCGACGTCCGCGCCAGCGGCGTCACCCTCGACCGCTTCTGCGGCTCGGGCATCACCTCGGTGAACATGGCCTCCGCCCAGATCATGGCGGGCATGGAAGACCTGGTCATCGCTGGCGGCTGCGAGATGATGTCGTACACCGCGGCGACCGCCGCGCAGCGCGACCCCAAGGAAGGCCCGCCGCTGATGGATGCGGGCAACACCCATCTGCGCAAGCTGCACCCGCAGTCGCACCAGGGCATCTGCGCCGACGCCATCGCCACGATGGAAGGCATCACCCGCGAGGCACTGGACGAGCTGGCCTACGTCAGCCAGCAGCGCGCGGACAAGGCGATCAAGGAAGGCCGGTTCAACCGCTCGCTGGTGCCGGTCTACAAGCAGGACGGCAGCGGCCTGGCCCTCGACCACGAGGAATTCCCGCGGCCCCAGACCACCCTTGAGGGCCTGGCGTCGCTCAAGCCGTCCTTCGAGGCCATGGCCAACGTGCCGCTGGACGAGAACGGCACCACCTTCGCGGGCCTGATCAACCAGGTCTATCCGGACCTGAAGATCCGCCACTTCCACCACGCCGGGAACTCCTCGGGCGTCGTGGACGGCTCGGGCGCCGTGCTGCTGGCCTCGCCGGACTACGCCAAGAAGAACGGCCTGAAGGCCCGCGCCCGGGTCGTCGCCATGGCCAATGTCGGCGACAGCCCGACCCTGATGCTGAACGCGCCCGTCCCGGCGGCCAAGAAGGTGCTGAAGAAGGCCGGCCTGACCCCGGACGACATCGACCTGTGGGAAATCAACGAGGCCTTCGCGGTCGTGGCCGAGAAGTTCATCCGCGACCTGAACCTCGATCGTGAGAAGGTCAATGTGAACGGCGGCGCCATGGCCCTTGGCCACCCGATCGGCGCCACCGGCTCGATCCTGATCGGCACCGTGCTCGACGAACTCGAGCGCCGCGACCTGAAGCGTGGCCTCGTCACCATGTGCGCCGCCGGCGGCATGGCCCCGGCCATCATCATCGAGCGCATCTGATGCCCCTGACCCGGCAACGCCGCTTCGTGACGCCGGGTCCGGACGAGACCGTGGAGGAGCTCGCCCTGCGGGCCCTCCCCGGCGAGCCGCTCGAAGCCGCCGTCGACCGGATCAAGAGCTGGAACCTGCACATCTTCGCGATGCGCAAGCCGGCCGGCCTGCTGCTCGGCTCCGACGTCGTGTTCGTGGAGCCGCCGGTTGGATGACGCGGTCATCGTCGGCGCCGAGATCGTCGCCGGCCATGACGGCTCGGCCGAATTGCTCGTCCGCCTGCGCCACCCCGACGGGTCGGAGGGCCCGGTGGTGCTGGACGAGGAGACCGGCCTCAAGCTGATGGAAGCCTGCGCGGCAGGCAGCCTTGACGACCTGAAGGGTCAGTCCTGGCGACGGATCGTGGAGACCGGCTGATGTTCGACGTGATCGTGAAGGGCGGCCTGGTGGTCGACGGCACCGGCGCTCCGGCGTTCACCGGCGACGTGGCCGTGAAGGACGGGCGGATCGCCGCCGTTGGCAAGGTCGAAGGCGAGGCGCGACAGGTGGTCGACGCCGCGGGCCGCGTCGTGGCGCCGGGGTTCATCGACCCGCACACCCATTTCGACGTCCAACTGCTCTGGGACGGCGCCGCACGGCCGGCGCTGGAGCACGGTGTCACCACCATCGTTCCCGGCAACTGCTCGCTGTCGCTGGCGCCGCTGAAGGCAGCCGACCGCCGCCGTGTGGTCGGCATGTTCCAGCAGATCGAGGAGATGCCGCCCGAGGCCTTCACCACCGCCTTCGAGTGGAGCTGGGAGGACTTCGCCGGCTATGTCGCGGCGATCCGCAAGGGCCTGTCCATCAACGTCGCCCCGCTGGTCGGGCACAGCGTCATCCGCCTTTGGGTGATGGGGAACGCCTCGCAGGAGCGCGCTGCGACCCCGGATGAGATCGCGGCCATGCAGGACCTGCTGCGCGAGTGCCTGGACGCCGGCGCCGTGGGCCTCTCGACCAGCTTCGTGGACGTCGACGAGAACGGCCGCCCGGTGCCCAGCCGTTTCGCCCAGTTCGAGGAGCTGGACGCCCTCTGCGCTGTGTTGGGCGAATACGGCCGCATGCTCCAGTGCGTGCCCGAGTTCTACGCCACCGACATCACCATCGCGCGCATCGACCAGCTCGCCGAGCTGAGCCTGAAGCACAATATCCCCACCACCTTCTCGCCGCTGTTCGACACCGCCGCCGTGCCCGACAACGCGCCCCGCGCCATCGCCCGGGTCGAGGAGCACTTCGCCCGCGGCGCCCGCGTCTGGCCGCAGATGCAGACCCGGCCCATCGACATCAGCTTCAGCCTGCTGCGGCCAAGCCTGTTCTTCGCCCGCCTGCCGCGCTGGGTGCGCATCCTGCGCCAGCCGCTGGACGAACGCCTGGCCGCGCTGCGCGACCCGGAGACCGCCGACAAGATGGTGGCCGACCTGGGCCCCGACGGCGGCGAGCAGATGATGGGCCGCCTGGTGGTGCGCGGCGGCGACGCCGCCCCGTCCGAACTGGTCGGCAAGACCCTGTCCGAGATCGCCGCCGCGCGCGGCGAGGTCCCGGCGCGGGCGCTGATCAACCTGTCGCTGGAGCACGGCCTGGACGTGGCCTTCCTCAGCGCCAGCCAGGGACATCAGCTCACCGATCGTATCGGCCCGATGCTGGCCCACCCGCTGGTGCACATCGGCGCCAGCGATGGCGGTGCGCACCTCGCCTCCTTCGCCACCTATGGCGACACCGGCTACCTGTTCAGCGAATTCGTGCGCAAGGGTCGCTATCTCTCGCTGGAGAAGGCCGTCGCCAAGGTGACTAGCGAGACCGCCGACATCTGGGGCCTCAAGGACCGCGGCCGCCTGGCCGAGGGTCTCGCCGCCGACATCGTGGTGTTCGACGCAGACAACATCGACCGGGGCGCCGAGCTGCCGTCCTTCGACATGCCGGGCGACGGCATGCGCTATGTACGCGCGGCCCGCGGTGTCGATACGGTGCTGGTCAATGGAGAGGTTGCCTATTCTTCAGGCGCCTATACCCAGTCTCGATCAGGCGTTATCTGCGCTTAGGTGAGAATTCACGTTAACATTCCATTAACCTTTTCGGCGCTCGTGTATTCGTGGCGATACCGCCGTTCTTTTGCCCAATTTAGTCTTTAGAGAGCGGAACTGATAACCGGGACGGGCGGTTCATCGACAGCGACGCAGAACGCGTCGTCTCACAACGGAACAAGCTCCACTGTAACGCCCCGGGGGCGCATATGCTCGCAAGCGCCGCGACCAACGACACCGGACTGGCCCGAGAACTCACTCGAGCGCGCGCGCGCCTGGCCAGTCAGGAACGCCAGATCCAGGAACTGAACCACCGCATCGCCAACAGCCTGCAGCTGGCGGCGGACATGCTGGTGTTCGAGCAACTCCGGGCTCGCGACCCGCTGGCTCAGGCGGCGCTGGAAGCGAGCCGCGCCCGCCTCGTGGCGGTGGGCGAGCTTCATCGGTATCTCTACGAGCACGCCGACAAGCCGACCATCGAGCTGCGCCCGTTCCTCATAGGCCTGGGCGACGCCATCGCGGCCACCACGGGCCTGCGCGTCTCGATCACCGCCGACGCGACCAGCGTTCCCGGCGACATGGCCCAGCAGCTGGGAATCGCGATCAACGAGATCGCCATCAACGCCGCCAAGCACGCCTATGCCGGCCAACCGGGCGGCCGTCTCACCGTGACGGCGAGGCGCGACGGCTCCGACCTGATCCTCACCGTGTCGGACGAGGGCAAGGGGCTAGGCGATGGCCGGCCCGGCGGGCTTGGCATGTCGATCATCGCCGCGATCATCCGCGACCTGCGGGGCAGCCTGTCCGCCCAGACGGACGGCGGCGCAACGTTCACGATCCGCGCACCCCTGCCCGCGCCGCCGCCGGTGCTAAGCCGCTCATTCGAAGCCTGGATCGACGTCTGACGCCGCCGGGGCGGCCGTTGGCCGTCAGGAGTCCAGAGCCCGCACCGCCTCGGGGTACTTCCGCTCCAGGCGCGCAGCCGCGTCCTCCAGCGCCTTGATCGCATCCTCCACGTCCTGGCGCTGGGCCTCGAGCTGGGCCACCCGCTTCTTGTGAATCCGCAGCGCTTCAGCGTCCTGGGCGGCCGCGCCCTCCTCCTCGTAGGTATCGAGGATGTCGCGGATCTCCGCGATCGAGAGGCCGACCCGTCGGCCCCGCATGATGAGCTGCAGCCGCGCGCGATCCCGGTAGGAGTAGACGCGGGCCGTGTCCCGCCGCGCCGGCGAAAGCAGGCCCTGCTCCTCATAGAAGCGCAGGGCGCGCGGCGTGGCGCCGAACTCGCGGCAAAGCTGGGTGATCGAATAGGTCCGGAACGGCGGCCGGCGCAGGCCGAGCAGGCTGGTCATGCGTCTTTCCTCCTCATAGCCCGAGCACGAGGCGGGCGATGATGTCCCTTTGGATCTCGTTGGATCCACCATAGATCGAAGCCGCGCGATTGTTCAGATACCGCGGCATCGCGGTCAGCCCTTCCTCGGGCCCGATCGGCGGGATGTTCGAACCCGGCTCGCGCGCGTCCATCTGATCGACGTGGGCGTAGTCGCCCAGCGCCGCGATCGAGATCTCGTCGATCCGCTGCATCGCCTCGGTGCCGTTGATCTTCAGCATCGAAGACGCCGGCCCCGGATTCTTGCCACTGGCCAATTCGGACAGGACCCGCCGCTCCGACATGTCGATCGCGGCCACCGCGATCTCCGCCTCGGCCAGACGCCGGCGGTGCCAGCGGTCGTCACCGTCGGCGGTCTCGGCGATCGCCTGCGCCCGCTCCAGCCCGACGAACAGGCCGGGAGCAGAACCACCGCCCCGCTCGAACTCGAGCAGGTACTTGGCGACCGTCCACCCCTGGTTCTCCTGGCCGATGCGGTTCGCCTTGGGCACCCGCACCCCGTCGAAGAACACCTGATTCACCTCGTGCTCGCCGGCCAGGGTGATGATCGGCTTCACGCTGATCCCGGGGGTGTTCATCTCCAAAAGCAGGAAGGTGATCCCCTGCTGCGCCTTGCCCTCGGTGGACGTCCGCACCAGGCAGAACATTCGGTTGGCGTGATGGGCGTGGGTCGTCCAGATTTTCGACCCATCAAGAACGTAGTGATCTCCGTCACTTACGGCCCGAAGCTGCAGCGAAGCGAGGTCCGAGCCCGAGCCTGGCTCGGAATAGCCCTGGCACCAGTAGTCCTCGCCCGCCAGGATGCGCGGAAGGTAATAGGCCTTCTGCTCGGGCGTACCGAAGCCCATGATCACCGGCCCCACCATCTTCAGGCCCATGGGCGAGAGCGAGGGAGTCCCCGCCCGCGCACATTCGGCCGCGAAGATCGCGCGCTGCACCTCGTTCCAGCCTGGCCCGCCGTATTCCTTGGGCCAAGCCGGCGCGGCCCAGCCCCGCGCATGCAGGATCTTCTGCCAGGGCAGGCTGTAGCGCGGTTCGCAGAAGACGCTCGTCAGACGGCGGCCAGCGACCTGGAGCTCGGGCGTGAGGTTAGCCTCGATGAAGGCGCGAACCTCATCGCGGAACGCCAGATCCTCTTTGGTAAGCTCCAGGTCCACTACGACTTTCTCCGTCTAGAACCGCGACCGAAGGGTGACGCCCCACGTGCGCGGGGCGCCGAGGAAGGCTGCAAAGGTGCCCGACTGGAGCGGCTGGTCCACCACCACCTGGTAGTAGTCCTCGTTCGTCAGGTTCTGGGCCCACAGCTCCAGCATCCAGCGGTCGTCCGCCGTGCCGACGCCGACGCGCCCGTTCCACAGCGTCAGCTCCTTCTGGATCTTCGCCGGGTCGAGGTTGGAGCCGGTGTTGTAGGCCGAGGTGTAGCGGCCCGAGAGGCTGGCCCGCAGCTTCAGGTTCGAGCCGATGTCGTTCTCGTAGGCCGCCGACCACGACGCCGACCACAGCGGGGCGTAGCCCAGCCGCGAGCCCGGCAGGCGCGGGCCGACCCCTGGGCCCGGCACGAAGTTTCCGTACTGGGTGACCGCATACGTCACGCCGCCCGTGGTGGTCAGGCCCGGCACCGGGGTCCGCCACACCAGGTCCATGTCCACGCCCTTGGACGTCACCTTCGGGATCGAGGCGACCACGAAGCTGATGCCGGTGAAGGTGTTGAGCTGGAAGTTCTTGAACGTCTGGTCGAAGGCCGCGGCGTTCAGCGTCAGGCGGCGATCGAAGAGCTGGCTCTTGAAGCCCGCCTCCCAGCTCTCGACCGTCTCGGCCGGGAAACTGGTGTCGGTGTTGATGACCCCCGCGCTCAGGCGCGCACGGTCGAGGTTGAAGCCGCCGCTCTTGTGGCTGGAAGCGTACGACACATAGGTCATCAGGTCCGGATTGATCCGGTAGCTGAGCTTGGCCGTGCCGCCGAGGCGGTCCTCGCTACGCTTCTGCCGGGTGTCGACGTTGTTGAACGCCGGATCCGACCCGGGAGCGCACAGCGCGGCGCGGGCGGCGGCCGGGATCGGCCGGGCGATCGCGGCGGCGCAGGCCAGGCCGGGCGCGGTGTTCCGATACTGCGAGAACACCTTCTTGGTGTCGTCGCTGTAGCGAAGGCCGAACGTCAGATCGAGGCCCTCGGCGATCCGCCAGGTGTTGTTGGTGAACAGCGCCCAGCCGGTATTGCTGTGATCGAAGGTGTCGAGCGGCCCCTGACCCGGCACGTAGTTCGTACCCGCAGGCAGGCCCGTGAGCAGCGAGACAGTATTGGGATTGGCGCCCGAAGACAGCAGCAGGCCGAAGTACGTCTCGTACGACGTGCCGTAGGGGGTGAAGTTCTTGGCGTCGAGCTGTTCGTCCGAGTAGTAGGCGCCGACCATCCAGTCGAGCGGACCCGCCGTCCCCGCCAGCCGGGTCTCCTGCGAGAAGACCTCGAACTTGCTGTAGGTCTGGCCATCGAACGGCCGGTACCACAGGTCGGCGGACGAGAAGTCGATGTCGTTGCCCTGGACGTTGGACCAGTCGCGCCAGGCGGTGATCGAGGTCAGGGTCAGGTCGTCGTTGATCTCCCAGTCCGCCTGGAGCGAGACGCCCTTGTCCTTGAGCTCCTGGCTGGATTCCCGGTTCGCATAGGCGATCCGGCTGAACGGATCAGCCGGCCGGCCCAGGCCCGCATCCGCCGCCAGGGCGTCGATGATCGCGCCCGTGCCGCCGACGAAGGTGGTGACATCCAGGCAGCAGTGCTCGTCGCGCTTGGTGTAGTCGGCCATGAACCGGAACGTCAGCGCGTCGGTAGGCAGCCAGGAGAGCTGGCCGCGCACGGTGAAGACGTCCTGGTCGTCGTTGTCGCCCTGCGTGCTGGGGCCCGCGCCGTTGCGGACGGTGTAGTAGCCGTCCCGATCGCGCTTGGCGATGAACAGGCGGGCGGCCACCGTCTCGCTCAGCGGTCCGGTGACGCTGGCCGCGATGCCGCGCTGGTCGTGGTTGCCGGCGGTGAGTTCGCCCTCGGCGTGGAATTCGAACTCAGGCGCCTTGGTGATGACGTTGATCACGCCGGCTGAGGTGTTCTTGCCGAAAACGGTGCCCTGCGGCCCCTTCAGCACCTCGATGCGCTCCAGCTCGCCGAGGTCGCCAAACGCAACGCCGCTGCGCGCGCGGTACACGCCGTCGATCACCGTGCCGACCGACGATTCCAGGCCGGCGTTGTCGCCGATGGTGCCGACGCCGCGGATGCGGATCGAGGTCTGGGCCCCGCCGCTGGACGAGGTGACGCTGAGGCCCGGGGTCAGGACCTGCAGGTCCTTCACGTCCCGGACACCGGCGTCCTGAAGCTGCTGGCCCGACACCACGTTCACGACGATCGGAACGTCCTGGAGGTTCTGCTCCCGCTTCTGAGCGGTGACGATAACCGCCTCGACCTCCGCGACTTCGGTCTGCGCCAGGGCCGGCGCGGCCGCCGCGCAGGCAAACGCCAGCACGGCGCTGGACGCCGTCGCTTTGAGATACTGCATTGTTCCTCCCCTTACGGACGACTTGTCGTTCTTGTCGGACCCTATAATCCGGCCGAAGCGCAAGCTTGCGGACCCGCGCCGCAGTGAACAAGCTAGTGGAAGTGATAGGGCCTGCTGACGTGACGGCCGCCGCACCCGACCAAGTCGCCCTCGCCGCCGCCGAGGCGCTGGCGCACGAGATCGCCGACGCCGGCGCGCGCATCGGGTTGCCCTTCGTTGCAGTCGCGGCCGACATCTCGTCGGCCGTACCTCCGGTCGGCGCCGATGGCCGGCCCCTGGCGGAAACCCTCTTCCGCTGGGTCGATCCCAGTCTGCGCTACTGGGAGGATCACGGCTTCGCGCTGCGGGCCGCCTTTATCCACGCCTCCCGCGCCTGTTCCGAGCCCTTCCACTTCTCCGGCGCCGGCTTCGGCACCTGGCGACCAAGCCGCGCCCTCGATGCGGTCAACGCCGAAGGCCCTGTGGAAACCTACGGCGTCGGCGCGGCGATCGTCTGCCCCGCCTATCTGCCCGGGGGCGTGATCGGGGCGGTGGTCTGGGCCACCGCCGATCCCGAGTTCGATGTGGAATCGGCGTTCGACCGCCACGCGGGCGAGCTGCACCTGCTGGCCCTGCGGTTCGTGGCCACCTACGGGGAGGCGATGGCCGGCGAGGGCGAGGCGCCGCCCCGGCTCACCCGCCGTGAAATCCAGTGCCTGAAGTGGGCTGCGGCCGGAAAGACCGACGCCGAGATCAGCGCGATCGTCGACATCTCGCTGCCGACAGTGCGCTTCCATGTGACCAACGCGGCCCGAAAGCTGCGGGTGGGCGGTCGGTCCCAGGCGATCCAGCGCGCTGCGACCCTCGGCTACATCGGCGGAAGTTCCGGCAACGCGGCGTCGGGTCCCATGCGCACGCGGCCGCCGAGCGAGTAAGCTTACCGCGTGGGAGATTCGTAGAAGGACGGGAGCATGGCGCCCCGGGCTTGGCGCGCAGGTCTGTTGGCCTGCGCGGTGCTCAGTCTCGCGGTAGGACCGGGCGCGCTCGCCGCGACGCCAGCGTCGCCGCGCGAGCCGACACCCAAGGAAGCGCAGGCCTGGAAATCCCTCGTGGACCAGGCCGAAACCGCCCGGTCGGCCGGCCGCTGGCGCGAGCTGGAAAAGCTAACGCGCCGCCGAGCCGCCATCGAGGAGAAGACGTTCGGCCCCGAAGCCGCCGTGACGGTGGCGTCCTGGTCCTGGATCGGTCAGGCGCTGGTTCGCCAGGACCGGGAAGCCGAGGCTGAACCTTTCTACCGGCGAGCGCTGGAGACCAACCGGCGGACACTGGGCGAAGCACACCCCCAGACGCTGCTGGCCCTCACCAACCTTGCCGGCGTGCTCGAACGCCTGGGACGGTTCGGCGAGGCCGAGCCGCTGAGGCGCAGTCTCCATGCGACGACCCAGAAGATGTTTGGACCTCGGAGCGCCGAGGCCGCCGCCGCCGCCGTAGCGCTCGGAGACGTTCTTCGCGCCAGCGCCCGCCCCACTGAAGCCGAGCCGCTGTACCGCCTGGCCCTGGAGATCGACACCAGGCTCTACGGCGAAGCCGATCCCCGGATCGCCGCCGACCTGGGCGCCTTGGCCGCGGCGCTGGACGACCTCGGCCGGCACGTCGAAGCAGAGACCCTGCACCGGCGATCCCTCACACTGCGCCGGGCGGCTTTCGGTGAACGCGACGCCGCCACCGCCCAGGCCTATGCCCGCGTCGCAGCGAACCTGGACGCCCAGGGTCGGCACGCCGAAGCGGAGCCGCTGCACCGGACCGCTCTTGCGATCGACCGCGACGTCCGTGGCCAGAGTCATCCCGCCACGGCTGCGGACGCCGCCGCGCTTGGCGCCAACCTCAGCGCCCAGGGACGTACCCGCGAGGCGGAGCCATTTCTTCGCAAGGCGCTGGCGGTGCGCCGCCAGGTGCTGGGAGAGCGACACGCCGACACCGGCGCCAGCTACGGCGCTCTGGCCGACAATCTGGCGGCCCGCGGCCAGCTTCGCGCGGCCGAGGCGCACCACCGGCGCGCCCTGGAAATCCTGCGGGCCGCCCGCGGAGAACGCGACCCCGCGACGGCGAGCGCCTATGCGGCCCTGGCGGGAACACTGAGCGCGCGAGGCCGTCACGCCCAGGCAGAGCCCTGGCTACGAAGAACCCTCGAGATCCGTCGCGAAGTCCTGGGCGAGAAGCATCCGGCGACAGCCAAGGCTTTCGAGGCCCTGGCCTCCAACCAGCAGCGGCTGGCGGCCTATGCTCCGGCCGAGGATCTCGCGTCCCAGGCTGTCGCCAGCATTCGGGCCCGCCGGAGCGAGAACCTCCGGGTCTCGGGCTCCGACGGCGAGGCGGCGATCCGGCGCGTCCGGGCCGATCCGGGCGCCGAGGCCGAACCAGTCTTCCGGCGCTATCTTCAGACCGCCTGGCTCGCGGCCCAGGGCCGGCCGGCGGACCTGCCGCGGCTCCGCGCCAAGGCCTTCACCGTCGCCCAGGAACTGGAAGTCTCCCCCGCGGCGCGCGCCCTCGCCCTGACCACGGCCCGCGCGGCCGTCAGCCGACAGGACGCGGCCCGTCAGGCGAGGCTGCGGGAGGACCTGGCGGGACAGGTCCGACAGATCGAACAACAGCTCGTTCGCGCCCTTCCCCAGGGCGATCCCGGCAAGGCCGCGCGCGTGGGCGCAGCCCTCGACGCCGTGGGACGAGAGCTCGCCGACCTCGACGCCCGGCTTCAGCGGAGCAACCCGCGATACGCCGAACTGGCCTCGCCGCCGCCGTTGAGCGTGACCCAGGCGCAGGCTCGGCTGCGGCCTGGAGAAGGCCTGCTGCTCGTCACTCCGGCGGGCGAGGACGTCCACGTCTTCGCCGTGTCCCGCACCAGGATCGCCTGGAATCGCATCTCCGGCGGAGCGTCGAACCTTGAGGCGCGGGTCCGGACCCTCCGCTGCCAGGTCGACGACCAGGCCTGTGGCCGCGCGGCCCCTGAGGGGCGCCTGCCCGCGTTCGACCTGCAGGCGGCCCACGCCCTCTATCGGGACCTGCTGGTTCCGGTGGAGGACGCATTCGCCGGCGTGAACCGGCTGTATGTCACCATGACCGGCCCCCTGGCCGGCCTGCCGCTCGGCCTGCTGCCCACCGAGGCGTCGCCGAGCTCTGGCGGCAACGCGGCGCTCGGCGCGACCACCTGGCTCGCGGATCGCTACGCGCTGACCACCCTGCCCTCCGTGGCGAGCCTTCGCGCGGGCGGTCCGGCCCGGCGGCCCGCTTCGCAGCGATGGACGTTCGTGGGCTTCGGCGACCCGTCCCTGACCGGCCCCGCGCCGGGCGCCCGGCGCCTCGCAGACCCCACCATGCTTCGCTCGGCCTATCCGCCGCTTCCGGGCACGGCCAATGAACTGCGCGCCATGGCCCGGACGCTCGGCGCGTCCCCGTCGGCCCTCCGCTTGGGCTCCAGGGCGACGGAAGCCGCCATCAAGGCCTCCCCGGACATCGCCCACGCGGGGGTGATCGCCATCGCCACCCACGGCCTCCTTTCCAGGGAACTGGACGGCGTGAGCGAGCCGGGACTTGTCCTCACGCCACCCAGCAAGGCCACCGCGCAGGACGATGGGGTGCTGACCGCGTCGGAAGCGGCCGCGCTTGAGCTCTCCGCGGACTGGGTGATCCTCTCGGCCTGCAACACCGCGGGCGGTGACGGCGCGCCGGGCGCCGACAGCCTGTCCGGACTGGCGCGCGCCTTTCTGTATGCCGGCGCGCGGGCGCTGCTGGTCAGCCACTGGCGGGTGTTCGACGATTCCACAGCGGCCCTTACCGTCCAGACCCTGGCCGTCCAGCGCGCCAATCCCCAGCTCACCAAGGCTCAGGCCCTGCAGCGGGCGATGCGGATCGTGCGGACAGGCCGGCTGCCGGACAACACCACCCTGCCCGGCTGGCGTCCCGAGTGGGCGCATCCGGCCTACTGGGCGCCATTCGTGGTCATCGCCGCCGGCGAGTAGTCGGCTGACGCCCCAGACGTCGCTTGCCCGCGGGCCGCGACGGGGAGACAATCAGAGCTGTGGACGAATCCGTCGAGGTTCCGGGCGCGCTCTGGCGCGCCGAGCAGCCGCGGGTCTGGCGGCTGGCGCGGGCGGCGCTGGATTTCACCGTGGATCAGGTGGCCCTGGGTCTGACCGGCCTGAAGTCGCTCGATGCGCTCATCGTCCTGGCGGTGAACCAGGCGAACATCGCGTCGCTGACCCGGGATGTCGACGCCCGCTACGCCTATGGCGGTCTGAGCGCGCCGGCGCCGGACGAGAGCCGTCGGCCGGTCAGCATTCACGCCATCGCCCAGTCGATGCAGATCCCGTTCGAGACCGTCCGGCGACGCATCCACCATCTCGAAGCGATGGGCGCGTGCCGGCAGGAAGCCCGCGGCGTGGTCATCCCGGCAAGCTATCTCAGTTCTCCTGCCTACCTTCAGGATGTGCTCGCGGCCCACGAGCGGATGCGCCGGCTCTACTTCGACCTCGCCGACGCCAGCGTCCTCGATCCGCTGCCGCCGTCGAACTACCTGCCAGCCGACGAAGCGCCGGTGCGAGCCGCGGCCCGGCTCCTGTCGGACTTCCTACTGCGGATCGCCGACATCCTCGTCCGGCGCACCGAGGACACCGTCGCCGGGCTCATCCTGGCGGCGGTGATCGCCGATGCGATCCGCACCGGCCGGAACCCTGAATCTCCTCCCGGCCTGACGGCCAGCGAGGCGGCTCGACGCCTCGGATTGCCGGCCGAGACGGTTCGCCGTCGCCTGACGCAACTCCACCTCGCCGGTCATTGCCAGCGCGACGCCAGCGCCCGGTTCAGCGTGCGGCTCGATCCGGATGACGCGGCGATGGAGGCCTTCGTCGCCGAGCTGGCGGCAACGCTGCAACGCCTGATGGCGGGTCTTGCCGAACGCGGCGTGATCGAGAGCTGGGTCAACCCCCAGTCGCCCGCAGCCCTCAGGGGCCTGGCCTCCTGACCTGGTGCGGGCGGTCGGGTTCGAACCGACACTCCGTCGCCGGAAGCGGATTTTAAGTCCGCTGCGTCTGCCAATTCCGCCACGCCCGCGCAGCCCGAGCGGTACGACGTTTGCGCCGCGCCCGTCCACCCTTGCGCTGGATCATGGCGTTACGGCGCAGCCGCGGGCATGATGTGACAAAGCTCGTCTGGAGGACGCCCAATGACCCGCCTCACCCTCGCCATCGCGCCGCTTGCGGCGCTTGCGTTCGCCCTGCCATCGGCCGCATCGGCGCAGGGACTCGGCAACCTGTTCTCCTGTGACGCCCCAGGTTCCTCCAACACCACCGGCGCGGTGGTCGGCGGCCTCGTGGGTGGGCTCGTCGGCAGTCAGGTGAGCAAGAACGAGCGCACGCTTGGCGCGGTCATCGGCGCCGGCATCGGGGCCGCGATCGGCAACAACATCGGCTGCCGCATGGACCGCAAGTCGCAGCAGGACGCCCGCACAGCCTTCGAAAAGGCGCTCGACACCGGCAAAGCGCAGACGTGGTCGGATCCCAAGACGGGCGCAACCGGACGCATCGAAGTGCTGGGCGCTGCCGACGGCCCCGGGTCGGGCGGCCAGACCAGCTATTCTGGCCGCTGGCGCTTCGCCGAGGGCGTAAAGGCCGCCACGCGCGTCAGCAGCGTTGGCGGAACCTACGCCGCGAGCAACCGCGTGAATGTACGCGCGGCCCCGAACACCAGTGCGGCCATCGTCGACCGCCTTCGCGCGGGCGAGGAATTCGAAGTCGCAGGTGCTGCGGCCGGCGGCTGGCTCGCCGTGATCGAAGACGGCCTGATCCAGGGCTATGTGTCCCGCTCGGTGGTCCGCCAGGTGAACGGAACAGGCGACTGCCAACTGGTCGAGCAGACGATCCGTGAACCGGGCGCGCCGACCCTGCGCGAACGCTACAATGCGTGCCGCGTCGCCGGTGGCGGCTGGCAGATCACCGCGGCCTGACGAGGGACGCGGAACAGAGGCGCCTCCAACGGGTTGCAGCAGCGAACCCGAAACGGAGGCGCCGATGTACGTTCTGCCCGAGCTCCCCTATGCCCACGATGCGCTTGCGCCGTTCGTGTCGGCTGACACGCTGCAAACTCACCACGGCAAACACCACAAGACCTACGTCGACAAGACCAACGACCTGGCCGCCAAGGCTGGTCTGGCTGGCCGACCGCTGGAGGATGTGGTGCGCGAGGCGCGCAGGCGCGGGGACGCCGGCCTGTTCAACAATGCCGCCCAGGCCTGGAACCACGCCTTCTTCTGGGAAAGCATGCGCCCGCCGGGCGGGCCCGCTCCTGCTGGCGACCTGGCGCGGCGTATCGAGCAGGGCTTCGGCGGGCAGGACGGCCTGAAGGAGGCCTTCGTGAAGGAAGGCGTCGGCCACTTCGCGTCCGGCTGGGTCTGGATCGTGACCGGGCCGGAGGGCCTGCAGGTGATCTCCACCCATGACGCCGACGACACGCTCGTCCGTGAGGGCGTCTTCCCGCTCCTGGTCTGCGACCTCTGGGAGCACGCCTACTACCTGGACTACAAGAACGACCGGAAAGGCTTCCTCGAGCGCTGGTTCGACAACGTCGCCAACTGGGATTTCGCTGCGGCCCAGCTCGCCGCAGCGGATGGCCGGGGTGAGGGTTTCCGCTACCCGCACCCCACCGGTGATGCCTCGGCGGCGTCGCCATCCGAGGCGCCCCGCCCCACCGCCTGACGCTCCGTACGCCTTGACCGCGCCGGGCCCTGGCGTGCAAGGGCTCCGGCGCGATGATCCTGACCCTCTCCTGCGACGACCGCCCCGGCATCGTGGCCCGCGTGTCCGCCCTGCTGTTCGAGCGCGGCGCCAACATCCTGGACGCCCAGCAGTACGACGACCAGGAGACGGGCCGCTTCTTCATGCGCGTGGTGTTCGACCCCGGCGCCGAGGACGCCGCCGCCTGGCGCGCGGCTTTCGCGCCGCTGGCCACCGAATACGACATGACCTGGACCGTCCGCGGCCGGAAGGAGCGCCGCCGGGTCATGATCCTCGCCTCCCAGCAGGATCACTGCCTATCGGACCTCATGTGGCGCTGGCGGCAGGGCGAGCTGGTGATGGACATCACCGCCGTGGTCTCGAACCATCCGGCCACGACGTTCCCGCACACGGATCTGCACGGCGTCGCCTTCCGCCATCTGCCCGTCACCGCGGACACCAAGCCTCAGCAGGAAGGCGAGCTCTGGCGGCTGATCGAGGAGACGGGAACCGAGCTCGTTGTCC
This sequence comes from Phenylobacterium kunshanense, assembly GCF_003254525.1. Lineage (GTDB taxonomy): Bacteria > Pseudomonadota > Alphaproteobacteria > Caulobacterales > Caulobacteraceae > Phenylobacterium > Phenylobacterium kunshanense. The sequence continues at coordinate 78,255 of NZ_QFYS01000011.1, read as the reverse complement.
TCGCCCGCTACATGCAGGTCCTGTCGGACGATCTGGCCCGGAAGCTGGAGGGCCGCTGCATAAACATCCACCACTCGTTCCTGCCGGGCTTCAAGGGCGCCCGCCCCTACCATCAGGCTCATGCGCGCGGCGTGAAGGTCATCGGCGCGACGGCGCACTACGTCACCGGCGACCTCGATGAAGGCCCGATCATCGAGCAGGACGTCGAGCGCATCAGCCACCGCGACACCCCGGCCGCCCTGATCCGGAAGGGCCGCGACATCGAGCGCAGGGTCCTGGCCCGCGCCGTCCGCTGGCATCTGGAGGACCGGGTTCTGCTCAACGGCCGCAAGACCGTGGTGTTCACGGACTAGGGTCGCGCCAGCTCCCGAAGCGCCGTCACCAGGGCGTCAACGTCCGCCGGGCCGTTCACGAACGACGGGGTCACCCGCACGCAGGCGCCCTTCGCCGGGCCGGATCGCTCGACAGTGAAGATGCGGTGGCGCTCGAACAGCGCCTTGCGGATCGCTACGTTGTCGGCCGTCGTGGTCCGCCCGGCGACCCGGAACGAGGTGATGCCGGCGTGCAGCGCCGGATCATTCGGCGTCAGAACCTCGACACCGGGAATGTCACGCGCCGCCTCCGCCCAGCGGTCACGCAGCCACCGCAGTCGAGCCGCCTTGGCCGCCGGCCCGATATGCTCGTGCGTCGCGATGGCGTCCGACACGGCCAGCACGGCCGCGTAGTTGACCGTGCCGGTGTGGACCCGCGCGTCGATCTTCGGGCTGGGCTCCTCCAGCGGCGAGACGTCGATATCGGGGATGCGGTCGCGGGCGATATAGACCAGCCCCACGCCCAGCGGCGCGCCGATCCACTTGTGCAGGTTCAGGCCGGCGAACTCGACGCCCATCTCCTTCAGGGAGAATTCGGTCTGGCCCAGGGCGTGGCCGCAGTCGAGCAGGACATCGACGCCCCGCGCCCGCGCCATCGCGGTGATCTCCTTCACCGGCGGGATGAGCCCGGTGCGGTGGCTGAGGTGGGTCAGCAGCATCAGCCGCACATCGGGATTGGCCTTCAGCGCCGCGTCGTAGGCTTCGATGAGACTTGACCGGCTGGTCGGCTCGGGCAGGTCGATCTTCACGACGCGGACGCCGCGAGTGCGCGCCAGCGCCGCCATGCCCACCTGCATGCTGTCGTAGTCGAGGTCGGCGTACAGCACCGCATCGCCCGGCTTCAGCCGGTTGTATTGGCCGATCAGCGTCTGCATGGACTCCGTGCCGCCCCGCGTGAAGGCGATCTCGTCCTCGCCGACGCCAAGCAGCGCCGCCGCCTTGGCCCGCACGGCCGCAAGGTCGGCGCCTATGCCGCGGCGGGTGTAGAGCGTGGTTTCGCGGTTGATGCGGGCGACGTAGCCCTCGTAGGCGGCGCGGGTGGCCCGCGCCATCGCCCCGAACTGCCCGTTCTCCAGCTGGATCACGCCCGGCGGCGGCGCGTCGAACAGCGCCGCCACCTTGCGCCAATAGGCTTCGTCGTCGGGCCGGGCGGCCGCCGGCAGGCCCGCGCCCGCCACCGGCGCCGCGGCGCCGGTGGCCAGCAGGGTGCGCCGTGACAGCTCGACCCGATCGTTCATCCCGCCGCCCTCAGAAACGCACGTCGACGCGAGCGTAGTACTGCCCGCCATTGGTGTCATACGGTGAGTTCCGCGAGTAGATCAGGCCGCGGCTGGCCTGGAATACGGCCTCATCCGGATACTTGTCGAAGACGTTCTCGGCGCCGATGCGCGCCGTGACCTGGTCGTTGACCTTCCAGCTCGCCGACACGTCGAAGAACGTCACGGCGCCGAAATCCTGGAAGATGTCGCCCGTGGCGTTGCCGGTGGAGTCCGTCCACTTGCCGTAGTAGCGGACGCGGCCCAGCAGCTGCAGCCGGTCCCAGGTCCAGGTCGCCGAGCCGGTCAGGTTGTGCTTCGGCCGCGAGTCCTCGAACAGCCGCTGCTGGGTGGCGCTGCGGCTCAGCGCACCGGCTCGCACCTCGGTCTTGTTGTAGTTGTAGGCGCCGGTGAGGTTGATCGCGCCGACGTCCAGGTCACGCTGGTAGGAGACCACCACATCGACGCCCTTGGTGCGGGTGTCGAAGTCGTTGGTGAACCAGGAGATCGAGGTGAAGGCCGAGGCGCCCGGGACGCCCAGCGCCACGAGTTGGGCTCGGATGGCGGGAGTGACCGTCACCGTCGGCGAGCCGGAGAAGCGCTTGTCCACGTCGATCCGATAGGCGTCGATCGAGCCCGAGAGGCCGAAGGCGGTCCGCCACGTGACGCCAGCAGTGATCGTCTCGGACTCCTCGGGCTCCAGCGGCTTGGCGCCCAGGAACGTCGCCACCGGATTGGTGGGCGACAGCCGCCCGGCGGTGAAGAGCTGCAGGGTCACCGTATCCAGGCCCTGCGACGTGCTGGTGGAGTTGAGCTGGCCCGGCGTCGGCGCGCGGAAGCCGGTCGAGAAGGCGACGCGGGCCGCGATGTCGGGCGTGAACTCGAACCGCGTCGCGAGCTTGCCGTCCAGGGTATCGCCGAACTCCGAGAAGTCCTCGTAGCGCACCGCGACGCCGGCGCTCCAACGGTCGGTAAGCTGGGCCTCGACATCGAGATAGCCGGCGTAGCTCTTCTGGTCCCATTCACCCGCCTGCTGGGGACTGAAGCCGGGGAAGCCGTTGGAGTTGGGCGCCAGGCCCTGGGCCGCGCCCGGACCGACGGCGTAGGACGCCGGATCCCCGGTCTCGATGCGGTAGGTCTCGGTCCGGTGCTCGGCGCCGAAGGCCACGTTCACCGGCTCGGCCAGGCCCGGCACGGTCAGCCGATAGACCCAATCGGCGTTGAGGTTGACCTCTTCCTGCACCAGCCGGCCGAGGTCGAAGGAGGTTGGGCTTTGTGGGCCAAGCGAGGCGTTGATGGACTCATCCAGAGAGAACCGGCTGGCGTTGCGCCCCCACGAGGCGCTGAGGTCCCAGGTGAAGGCCTCGCCCCAGCCGCCGCGCGCCCCGCCGACCAGTTGATGGTCCCGGGCCTCGATCCCCTCGCGCGGCGTGAAGCCGGCCGGATAGATGCTGCGCAGGTTGAAGCCCGGGAACACCGACACCGTCCGGAAGATCGCCGGGTTGGCGTCCGGATTGCGCCAGTTGATGTCGTTCACCCCCTCGGTCCGCGTGTGGGTCCCGAAGGCGTAGAGCTCGGCCGTCTCGCCAAGCGGCAGCTCGGCGTTCATCGCCAGTTGCAGGGTCTGAAGATCCGGGTTGCCCCAACGCTGCACCGGGTTGGCCACGGTCAGCGTAGGATTGGCTGCCTGGAAGGCGATGGCGTCGGGCCGCTGGCGCGTGCGCGAGGTGGCCTCAGCGTCCGCGTACTCCACCGTCGCGCTGACGACGCCGCCGTCGCCCAGCGGGGCGCCGCCCCGGAGGCCGACGCGATAGGTCGTCCCGTCGCCCTCGTAGAACTGGCCCGCCTGCCCGAAGGCTGCCACGCCAATGGCGTCATCCAGGATGATGTTGATCACCCCGGCGATGGCGTCCGAGCCGTACTGCGCCGAGGCGCCGTCGCGCAGCACCTCCATCCGCTTCACGGCAAAGCTCGATATCTGCGCCAGGTCCGGTCCCTGGGCGCCGCGCGATCCCAGGAACGCCGAGCGGTGAAAACGCTTGCCGTTCAGCAGCACCAGGCTCTGGTCCGGCGACAGGTTGCGCAGGGTCGCCGGCCGCACGAACTGCAGCCCGTCCGAGGTCGGCAGGCGCTGGACGATGAACGACGGGATCTGCTGGGCCAGGTTCTCGCCGAGCTGCGGCGTCGCCGAGGCCTGGATCGCCTCCTTCGAAAGAACGTCCACAGGAGACAGGGCGGTGAAGACGGTGCGGCCGGTGTCGCGCGTACCCGTGACCACGACCTCTTCGACCTGGTCCGCGGCCGGAGCATCCGCGGCGACCGCCGCCGTCGCCCACATCACGCCCGCCGCCGCGCCCGCCAGCAGCCGGCCCCTGGTCCCGTTGATACGCATACCCGATCCCCTTGTTTAAGCTGGGGCGGGCTGTGACGGAGTTCGATGGCGGTGCGCCGACGAGCGTGTGAACATTCGCGGTCGGATCGGCGACCGCGGCGTTACGGGGCTGTGGATAGCCTCAGGCGGCCCTGCGGTCCTTGGCGGCGCGGCCGGCCTCGATCAGCGCCGCGACCAGCTCCCGGGGGTCGATCGGTTTGCTGACGAAGGCATGGACGCCGACGCTCGCCCACTCCGCGCGGTGATGGTCGAGCGCGTTGGCGGTCAGGGCGACCACCGGAGCGCCGGCGTTGGGGCCCCGGCTGGACTTGATCCGGCGCGTCGCCTCCACGCCGTCCAGCACCGGCATCTGCATGTCCATGAGAATGGCGTCGAACGGACGCAGCCCGGCGGCCTCGACGGCCTGTGCGCCGTCCTCGCAGAAGGTGAGGTCGCAGCCGAGTGGGCCAAGCAGCAGTTCCACGACCCGACGATTCACCGGATGGTCCTCCGCCACCAGGATCGCGAGCCCCCGCAGGACATCGTCGCCGATTTCGGCGTCGCCCTCGATCTCGGCGGGCGAAGCATCGCCCCCCGCCTCCACCAGGGGAAGCGTCAGCCGGAAGGTCGAGCCCTGGCCCGGCGTGCTCTCCACATCGAGAGCTCCGTCCATCATCGCCGCCAGCCGGCGACTGATCGCCAGGCCCAGACCGCTTCCGCCATGCTTGCGCGTGGCCCCGGCGCCCGCCTGCTCGAACGCCCCGAACAGCCGCGACAGCGCCTCGGGCGGGATCCCCACCCCTGTATCCGCCACCTCGATCACCAGGCGCTGCGGCGCGGCCGCATCCAGGCCGAGCCGCACCGTGACGGCGCCGGCTTCCGTGAACTTCACGGCGTTGGATATGAGGTTCGACAGGATCTGCTTCAGACGCAGGGGATCCATGACGACGTGCGTCGGCGCCACCTCCGCAATCTCGAGCCGCAGTTCCAGTCCCTTGTCGGCCGCCCGCGGACTCCACAGCCTGTGCAGCCCCTCGAGGGTTCGCCCCAGGTCCATCGGCGTCGGTTCGATCGCCATCTTGCCGGCCTCAATCCGCGACAGGTCCAGCACGTCGTTGAGCAGGCTGAGCAGGACGTCGTTCGCATCCTTCAGCATCTCGACCTGTTCGCGCTGGGCCTTGTTGAGCCTGGACCTGCCCAGCAGGTTGGCGGCCGAGACGATGGCGTTCATCGGCGTGCGGATCTCGTGGCTCACGGTGGCCAGGAAGTCGGACTTGGCCGTGCTCGCCTCCTCGGCCCGCTCGCGCTCGGCCTGGATCTGTCGGGTGGTGGTGTCGGCCTGGCGGAAGGTCACCACCAGGTGCCCCAGGTAGAGCACGCCGGCCATCACGATCGTCCACATGATCGGCTCGCCCAGCACGACGCTATAGAGCGGCATGGCCAGCAGGATCGCCGCGTGCGGAATGATCGCCGCCAGCAGCATCCCGCGCACGTGGTGCATGTGGATCGTGACATGCAGCAAGCTGCCGCTCACCAGCAGCACGCCCAGCAGCCGGCCCGTCTCGCTCCCGTCCACCCAGAGATAGACGCCCAGGCTGGAGTAGATCACCGAGTTGCAGAACACGGCGGCCATCCAGACAGCCTGCGCGCCCCGGCTCGGGACGCCACGCATCGCACGGGTGTTGATCGTGTCGACGAGCTGGCTCACGACCACCGCCGCCAACCAGGCGGGCGGCCCCCAGGTCGGCGTGATGGCGAACGCCGCCGCCGCGACCATGGCCGCAACGAGGATGCGGGTCTTCAGCTCCCGCCGCCGCACGTCGGCCAGCACCGCGTACGAATTGTCCATCGAGCGATCGTCCCCGCCTGCGCGAGGCGCATCGTGCGGGAGGTTGACGAGAAACCCGTTAACGCAAACGGGGTTACGTGAATTTCGGCTTTCGCTTTTCCTTGTGCGACGCCAGCCCCTCGGCCGCCTCCGGTCCGGTGAAGCCGAGGAACTCCAGCGCCAGAGAAGCATCGAAGGCCGGCCCGGCGGTTCTCAGCCAGTGGTTCAGCGCATGCTTGGTCCAGGCGATGGCCCGCGTGGCGCCATTCGCCAGCTTCGTCGCGACCTCCAGCGCCTTGCCGTCTAGCTCGCCATCCGAGACACACAGCGAGACGAGCCCGATCCGCTCCGCCTCGGCCCCGTTCAGCGGGTCGCAGGTGAGCAGGTAGTACTTGGCCTTGGCCATGCCGCAGAGCAGCGGCCACACGATGGCGGCATGGTCCCCCGCCGCCACGCCCAGCCGGGTGTGGCCGTCGATGATCCGCACGTCGGGCGTCACGATCGAGACGTCCGCCAGCAGGCCGCAGACCAGTCCGGCTCCCACCGCCACGCCGCGCATCGAGCTGACCACCGGCGTCTGGCAATCGATGATGTTCATGACGATGTCCCGGGCCTCGCGCATCACGCGGGCCCGGACCTCGAAATCGTCGACGATCTGCTCGATCATCCCGAAGTCTCCGCCGGCCGAGAAGGCGGTCCCCTCGCCGGTCAGGATCGCGCAACGGACGTCGGGGTCGGCGTCCACGTCGCGCCAGATCTCGGCCAGCTCGCGGTGCATCACCACGTCCGCCGCGTTCAGCTTGCCCGGATTGCTCATGACGATCCGGAGCACGCCGTCCGCCGGCCGCTCGAACTTCAGCCGCTCGTAGCGGGCGTAGCGATCGCTCATCGCGGCCTCCTCAGAAGATGGTGTAGCCGCCGTCGATGACGAAGCTGTCGCCGGTGTGGAACTTCGAGGCGTCCGAGGCGAGGTACACCGCGATGCCCGAGAAGTCGTCGCCCTCGCCCCAGCGGCGCATGGGCACGCGGCCGATGGCCTTGTCGTTGAACTTGTCGTTGGCCTGCAGGCCGGAGGTCATGTCGGTGGCGATCCAGCCCGGCAGGATCGAGTTGGCCCGGATGCCGTAGCGCGCGTACTCGACCGCCAGGCCGCGAACCATCGACAGCACCGCGCCCTTGGTCGCGGCGTAGGCCTCGTTGCGCGGCGCCCCGTGGATCGCCGACGTGGACGAGGTCACCACCAGCGAACCGCCCGGATCGCCCGCCCGGGCGCGCTCCAGCATGTGCTTGGCCGCCTCTCGGAAGGTCCAGAACACCGCGTCCAGGTTGACGGTCGTCACCCGGCGCCACTTCTCGGTGGTCATCTCCTCGAACGGCGCGCCGCCGCCGATGCCGGCGTTGGCGGCCACGAAGTCGAGCCGGCCGAAGGTCTTGATCACCTCGGCGACGCCCGCGACGATGGCGGCCTCGTCGGCGACGTCCACCTTCTGGACCAGGACTTCCACGCCGTAGCGCTTCAGCTGTTCCTCGGCCCTGGCGTTCTTCTCCGGGTTCTGGCCCCAGATGGCGACCTTGGCGCCCGCCGCCGCGAGGCCTTCGGCCATGCCCAGGCCGATGCCACCGTTGCCGCCGGTCACCAGCGCGACCTTGCCGGTCAGGTCGAAGGGTTTGAACGCCATCTGAGAAAGCCTCCCGCTCTTTGCTTGAGGGGACTTCTCGCGGCCGACCCTGCGTCGGTCAAGGCGTGTCGGCGCCGATGGCGTCAGGCCCGGGCGGCGATCTCGGAGCGTCTGGCGGCCAAGCCGGCCAGGTCGTCGTTGGCCGTCGGCACGGCGGGGGCGGCCTTGCCGTTCAGCCGGCGCCAGGCCTGGGCGAACAGCGCGCGGACTTCCTTGGCCGCCGCATCGCCGCCTTCCGCCTCTAGCACCGAGCGCCCCTGGGCGAACGCCGTCTGGTAGATCATCCGCGAGCGCAGCGCCGTCGGGGCCACCGGCAGATTGGCGAACCGCAGCGCCTCGAAGGCCTTCAGCACGCACGGAGGCTCCAGCCCGCCCCGCGATGGCGGGCACTGGTTCAGCACGATCAGGCCCTCGCGGCCCAGGCGCTGGATCACCGCCACCGACTGCACCGTTGCGGCCAGATCCAGATAGGTTGGGCGGGCGACGGCGACGCACAGGTCCGCCATCTTCACCGCTTCTGCGACGTCCGCCTCCGGCGCGGCCGGCGTGTCGATCACCAGCAGGTCGACGCCCGAGCGACGGCAGGCCTCGGTGAGGGTGAACAGCTTGGACGCCGAGGTCTCGAAGAGAAGGCCGGGCGGCTCGTCCCGGCCTCGCAAGACTTCCGTGGCGCTGCGGAGGGGGTCGGCGTCGGCCAGAACCGCCCGGAGGCCCGCGGCCCGCGCCGCCAGCGTCAGGTTGACCGAGACCGTTGTCTTGCCCGCCCCGCCCTTGCGAGACATCACGGTTAACGTCTTCACGCGCGCCCCCGAAGCCCGAACTCACGCGCCCGGAATCGGCGCGCAGCTTCTGAAGCTTTCAGTAGTGCACAACTTATCCACAGGCGAAACCCCTCGCCTGTGGATTGTGTCGGCGAACGCTGATTTCAGTTCGACTGGTACGGCTTGTTGCGCTGGGCCTGCTCGACCATGTCGCGGTCATCGACCGCCCGCGCGTCCCACTGCTCCTGGGTCATGCAAGTGCGCGTCTTCATCCGGCTGCCGATCTGGGCTTCCTTCCGGCAGATCAGGCCGTCCTTGTTGACCTTCTCCACCTTCGCCGCCTTGGCCGGCGGCGCGGCCGCGGGCGCGGCGGCGGGCTCTGCGGCGGCGAACAGCGCGGCGGCCAGCACGAGGGAAATCATCGGTCACGCTCCTCAGGAGGACGAAGCTCAAGGTTGTGACCAAGGGATAGCACCCTACAGTTTTCACGCAACGTCGATCTCCCGGACGTTGTCGATCCCCGCCGCCTTGAGCGCCGCGATCAATTCCGCGATCACGCCGGTCAGCGCCTCCGGGTCGCGGCTGCGGATCACCAGGTTGGACCCGTAGCCATCGGGGCTGAAGAACGGATAGCTGCCCAGCGACATGTCGGGATGGGCCTTGGCCACCACCTCCAGCGGCGCGGCGATCGCGCCCTCGCCCGAACCTTCCACCCGCACGGTGCGCGACACCGTCGGCCGCCCGCCCCGCATCCTGGGCCCCACGTCCTCCAGCATCCCCCGCATGATCTGCGGCACGCCGGCCAGGGTGAAGACGTTGCCGATGGTGAAGCCGGGCGGTCCCTGCACCGGGTTTTTCACCAGGTCGCCGCCCACCGGCACCCGCGCCATCCGCCGCCGCGCGGCGTTGAGCTGGTCGCCGAAGCGGGCCTCCATCATGGCGATGATCTCGGGGTGCTCGAACAGCTCGACGCCGAACGCCTCGGCCACGGCGTCAGCCGTGATGTCGTCGTGCGTCGGGCCGATGCCGCCGGTGGTGATGACGTAGTCGTACTTCTCGCGCAGGGCGTTCAGCGCTCCGACGATCTCGTCCATGACGTCGGGCACGGTTCGCGCCTCGGCCAGGTCCACGCCGATGACGTTCAGATAGCGGGCGATGTCACGCAGGTTGGTGTCCTGCGTCCGGCCCGAGAGGATCTCGTCCCCGATGATCAGCACCGCACAGGTGACCCGATCGTCCGCACCGCTCGCCATACGCCTGCCCCTCGCCTACATCCGGTTTCCGTTTCCTCCGGACTAAAGCCATCCATGGACTTCCCGCAACCGCTCGTCCGCGGCGTTCTCGTCCGCCGCTACAAGCGCTTCTTCGCCGACGTGGTTCTGGACGACGGGACCGAGGTCACCGCCCACTGCCCGAACCCCGGCGCGATGCTGGGCCTGAACACCCCCGGCCTGCCCGCCTGGCTGTCGAAGTCCGACGACCCCAAGCGCAAGCTCGCCCATACGCTGGAGCTGGTGGAAGCCGACGGGGGCCTCGTCGGCATCAACACCCTGCACCCCAACCGCATCGTCGCCGAGGCCCTCGCGGCCGGCGCCATCCCCGAGGTCGCGGGCTACGCCACCCACCGCCGCGAGGTGCGCTACGGCGCCAACAGCCGCGTCGACTTCCTGCTGGAGCACCCCGATCGCGCGCCCTGCTGGCTGGAGGTGAAGAACTGCCACCTGCGCCGCGCCGGGACCCTGGCCGAGTTCCCCGACTGCGTCGCCGCTCGCTCGCTGAAGCATCTGCGCGAGCTGACCGCCATGGTCGAGGCCGGCGAGCGCGCGGTGATGCTGTTCGTGATCCAGCGCACCGACTGCGACGTCTTCGCGGCCTGCGCCGAGCTCGATCCGGCCTATGCCCGCGGCCTGGAGCAGGCCGCCGCCGACGGCGTCGAAGTGCTGGCCTACCGCTGCGCCATCACGCCGGAGCGGGTGACGCTGGCCGACCGGATCCCGTGGCGCGACGCCGCGCGCGGTTGAATTCCGGCCCCCGCGCTGCGACATAGGCGGCTGGAGCTCCCATGACCGACACCCTCGACGGCGAATACCGCACCGGGCAGATCAAGCTGCACGGCCCCGAAGACTTCGAAGGCATGCGCAAGGCCGGCCGGCTGGCGGCCGAGTGCCTCGACATGCTGACGCCTTACGTCGTGCCGGGCGTGATGACCGGACGCCTGGACGACCTGGCCCGGGAGTTCATCCTCGACCACGGCGCCCTGCCCGCCTGCCTGGGCTATCGCGGCTATACGAAGACGGTCTGCATCAGCCCGAACCACGTGGTCTGCCACGGCATCCCCGGCGACCGGCCGCTGCGCGAGGGTGACATCGCCAACATCGACGTCACCGTCATCGTCGACGGCTGGCATGGCGACACCTCCCGGATGTACGGCGTCGGCGCCGTGGCCCCGCGGGCCAAGCGGCTGGTCGACGTGACCTACGAGGCGCTGGAGCGCGGCCTGGCGGCCGTGAAGCCCGGCCAGAAGACCGGCGACATCGGCGCGGCCATCCAGCAGTACGTCGAGAGCATGCGCTGCTCGGTGGTCCGCGACTTCTGCGGTCACGGCCTGGGCCGCGTGTTCCACGACGCCCCCAACATCCTGCACTTCGGCCAGAAGGGCACCGGAGCCGAGCTGAAGCCCGGCATGTTCTTCACGATCGAGCCGATGGTGAACCTGGGCAAGCATCCGGTGAAGCTGCTGGCCGACGGCTGGACAGCGGTGACCCGCGACAAGTCCCTCTCGGCCCAGTGCGAGCATTCAGTGGGCGTGACCGAGGACGGCGTCGAGATCTTCACCGCCTCTCCCACCGGCCAGTTCAAGCCGCCGATCGACGCGGCCTGATCCCTCCGCGGCAGGGATGTCGCCGCTGTAACCTCGCCCTTCGTCGCAGGTTACATATCCCTCACTTGCCCCCTCGTCCGGCCGAAGGCAGCTTCGCGCCAGGGACGGGGTGAAAGTGAGACCATGCTTTCCATCAAGGGCCTGACGCACGTCTACCCGAACGGGACGCGCGCGCTGGACGGCGTCGATCTCGAGATCGGCAAGGGCATGTTCGGGCTGCTGGGCCCGAACGGCGCCGGCAAGTCGACTCTAATGCGCACGATCGCGACGCTGCAGACGCCGACGTCCGGCCAGATCCGCTTCGGCGACATCGACGTGATCGCCCAGCCCGAGGCGCTGCGGCGCACGCTTGGCTACCTGCCGCAGGACTTCGGGGTCTATCCGCGGGTGTCCGCCATGGACCTGCTGGACCACATGGCGGTCCTCAAGGGCATCGCCGGCCGAGGCGAGCGCCGCGACACCGTCGAGACCCTGCTCCAGCAGGTAAACCTCTGGGACGTGCGCAAGAAGGCCGTGGCCGGCTATTCCGGCGGCATGCGCCAGCGCTTCGGCATCGCCCAGGCGCTGATCGGCCAACCCTCGCTCATCATCGTCGACGAGCCGACGGCCGGCCTCGATCCGGAGGAGCGCAACCGTTTCCTGAACCTGCTGGCAGAGATCGGCGAGAACGTGGTGGTGATCCTTTCCACCCACATCGTCGAGGACGTCTCCGACCTCTGTCCCCGCATGGCCGTGCTGGCGGGCGGCCGCATCCTCACGGAGGGCGCGCCGGCCGAGCTGGTCGCGGGCCTGCATGGCCGCATCTGGCGCCGGGTGATCGACCGTCATGAGCTGGAGGCCGAACGGGCGCGCCACCAGGTGATCGCCAGTCGGCTGTCCGGCGGCCGCCTCGTGATCCACGTGCTGGCCGACGTCCGTCCCGACGACGCCTACGAGCCCGCCGCCGGCGGCCTGGAAGACGTCTACTTCTCGACCCTCGCCGCCTCGCGCCGCGCGGCCTGAGCGAAGGGACGCCCCGCATGTTCGGCAGGATCGCGGCCTTCGAGCTGCGTTATCAGCTCCGCCAGCCGGTCTTCTGGATCGCCGGCCTGATGTTCTTCGCCCTGGTGTTCGGCGCCGTCGGCATCGACCGCATCCAGATCGGCTCGGGCGGCAACGTCCACAAGAACTCGCCCAAGGCGATCGGCGAGATCGTCATGGTGATGACGGTCTTCTTCATGTTCGTCTCCACGGCGTTCGTGGCGAACGTGATCGTGCGCGACGAGGAGACGGGCTTCGGCCCGATCATCCGCTCCACTGCCGTGCGCAAGTTCGACTACCTGTTCGGCCGGTTCTCGGGCGCCTTCGCGGCCTGCGCGCTGTGCTTCCTCTTCGTCCCCGCGGCGATCTGGATCGGCTCCCTGATGCCCTGGGTCGACCCGGAGACCATGGGTCCGAACCGCTTGGGCGACTTCGCCTTCGCCTACGTCTGGCTGGCCTTGCCCGGCCTGTTCCTCACCTCCGCGATCTTCTTCGCCCTGGCGACCGTCACCCGCTCGATGATGGCCACCTACCTGGGGGTCGCGGGCTTCCTGGTCGCCTACATCGTCATGAGCGTGGCGCTGCAGGATCCCAGCCGCCTGCCGCTGGCCGCGCTGGTCGAACCGTTCGGCCTGGCGGCCTGGGAGCTCTCGACCCGCTACTTCACGGCCGCCGAGTCCAACACGCGGATGCCCGACCTCGCGGGCCCGCTGCTGACCAACCGGCTGATCTGGATTCCGGTCGCCGTCGGCTTCCTCGCGCTCGCCGGCCTGACCTTCCGGTTCGAAGCGCGACCGACGCGGGCCCGCCGCACCCTCCTCGCAGGCCGGGACGTTCCGCCGCCTGGGCTGAAGCCCCTCGCCGCGCCGGGCAAGGGCCTGGCCGTCGCCTGGGCGCAGCTTGCCAGCCGCACCCGGTTCGACATGGCCCAGGTGTTCAAGAGCCCGGCCTTCGGTGTCCTCCTGGCCCTCGGCCTCTTCAACAGCCTGGGCAGCCTGATCTTCGGCGCCGAAGCGGACGGCGCGGCGCTGTATCCCGTGACGCGGTGGGTCATCACGACCCTGCTGGGCAGCTTCGCCTTCCTGGTCCCGATCGTGGCCGTCTACTACGCTGGCGAGCTGGTCTGGCGTGAGCGCGAGCGGCGCACCCACGAGATCATCGACGCCACGGCGGCCCCCGACTGGACCTTCGTTGTTCCGAAGACCCTGGCCATCGCCCTGGTGCTGATGGCGATGCTGGCCGTGAGCGCCCTGACCGGCGTCGCCGTCCAGCTTTTCTCCGGCTTCCATCAGACCCAGCCGGAAAAGTACCTCCTCTGGTACATCCTGCCCCACGCTCTGGATTTCACGCTCATCGCCGTGCTGGCGGTCTTCTTCCAGGCGGTCTCGCCGCACAAGTTCGTGGGCTGGGGCCTGATGGTCCTCTACCTGATCGCCATCCTGGTGCTGCCGACCATCGGCTTCGAGCACAACCTCTACCTATATGGCGGCCGCCCCTCGGTTCCGCTGTCCGACATGAACGGCCAGGGCGATTTCGCCGGCTACGCGGCCTGGTTCCGCGCCTACTGGAGCGCCTTCGCCGTCCTGCTGATGGTGCTGGCCTGGGGGCTGTGGCGGCGCGGGACCGAGACTCGGTTCAGCCCGCGGTTGAAGCGGCTGCCGCGTCGCCTGGTGGGCCCGGGCGGCGTGATCGCTGGGGTCGCGCTCCTCGCCTTCGCCGGCCTCGGCGCGCACATCTTCCGCAACACCAACATCGACAACGAATACCGGACCAGCGTCGAGGGTGAGCGCTGGCTGGCCGACTACGAGAAGGCCTTCCTGAAGTACGAGTCGCTGCCGCAGCCGTCGGTGACCGACGTCGAGCTCGACCTCGACCTGCACCCGCGCGAGCCGAAGCTGGTTACCGAGGGGGTCTACCACCTGCTCAACGACACCGGCGCGCCCGTGCGCGAGTTGCACGTGCGCCTCGACCGCGACACCAAGGCCCTGCAGATGTCGGTCAATGGCGCGAGCCGTGTGCGCACCTTCGACCGCTTCAACTACCGCATCTTCACCTTCGACCGCCCGCTGATGCCCGGCGAGCGCACCGCCCTGTCTTTCCAGACCGTCATGGGCCAGTGGGGCTTCAAGAACTCGGGCAACATGACCCGGATCGTCGACAACGGGACCTTCGTCGACAATTTCGAGTTCGCCCCGATCGTCGGCATGGACCGCGCGCGCCTGCTGCAGGAACGCGCCAAGCGGCGCAAGTACGGCCTGACGCCCCAGCTCCGGCCCGCCAAGCTGGAAAACCGCTCCGCCCAGGCGCGCAACTACCTCGCCAACGCCGACTGGGTTAACGCCGACATCCGCGTCACCACCGACGCCGACCAGACCCCGGTCGCGCCGGGCTACCGGATTTCCGACGAAACGAACAAGGGTCGCCGGACCGTCCGCTACCGCACCGAGGCGCCGGTGCTGCACTTCTTCTCGGTGCAGTCCGCCCGCTACGCCGTCCGGCGCGAGAGCTACAAGGGCGTCGAGCTCGAGGTCTACCACGACCCCCAGCACCCCTGGAACGTGGAGCGGATGATCGCCGCCCTGAAGACGGGTCTCGACTACTACCAGGCCAATTTCGGCCCCTACCAGTTCCGCCAGGCGCGCATCCTGGAGTTCCCAGACTACGCCGCCTTCGCCCAGGCCTTCGCCAACACCATGCCCTACTCCGAAGGCATCGGCTTCGTGGCCGACAACACCAAGCCCGACAAGATCGACTACGTCACCTACGTCACCGCCCATGAGCTGGCGCACCAGTGGTGGGCGCACCAGGTGATCGGGGCCGACATGCAGGGCGCGACCGCCCTCTCCGAGACCCTGGCCCAGTATTCGGCCCTGATCGTCATGGAGAAGACCTACGGCGCCGACCGCATCCGCAAGTTCCTGAAGTACGAGCTGGACCGCTACCTCCGCTCGCGCGGCGGCGAAGTCGTCGAGGAACTGCCGCTGATCCGCGTGGAGAACCAGCCCTACATCCACTACCGCAAGGGCTCGCTGGTCATGTACCTGCTCCGCGACCGGCTGGGCGAGGCCAAGGTCAACGCCGCCCTGCGCCGGCTGCTCCAGCAGCACGCCTTCAAGGGCGCGCCCTATCCGCGCTCCCAGGACCTGGTGGACGCCCTGCGCGCCGAGGCCGGGAACGATCCCGCGGCGCAACAGCTGATCAGCGACCTGTTCGAGAGGATCACCGTCTACGACCTCAAGACCCGGACCGCCGTGGCCAGGAAACGGGGCGACGGCCGCTACGACGTCACCCTGACGGTCGAGGCGAAGAAGGCCTATGCCGACGGCCAGGGAAGCGAGACCGCGGTCGCGATCCCGGCCGGCGAGGCGTTCGACCTGGGCGTCTTCACCGCCGAACCCGGCAAGCCGGGCTTCACGTCCAGGGACGTCCTGGCGTTCAGGCCCGTGTCGCTGAAGTCGGGCGTCCAGACGCTGACGGTCACCGTGGACCGCCTGCCGAAGTTCGCGGGGGTCGATCCCTACAACAAGCAGATCGACCGGGCGTCCGACGACAACGCCATCGCGGTCGAGGCGCGCTGATCCTCAGGTACGCCGCCACCGCAGCGGCTTGCCGGCGTCACGGACCACCAGCCCCTTGGCCTCGAGGTCGAGTTGCACGGTCTTAGCCCACCAACTGGTTGTCGTTCCGGGGAAGAGAGTGACCGGCAGGGCCTGACGCATCGCCAGCATCATCTCCTTCTGGCTCATGCCGGGCGCCGTTCGTGGCAGCAGCGCCAGCATCGCCTCCCGCGCCGCCGCATATTTGCCCGCGTCCACCCGGGACATGTGGCCCGGGTGATTGACGTTCTCGACCTCCACCATGGCGCGCACCATCGCCTCGCCTCCAGCTATTCGCCGGGAAATTGGCGCACGAATTCGCGCAGAGGCCAAGCCGAGCCACTCCGTGGGCCTCAGGCGGTCGGCGCCGCCATGATCATCGCCACCATGACGACCGCCACGGCGACCACCCCCAGCAGGGTCGAGACCTTCATGTCCCTTGTGCTCCCATCACCCCCTCAAGCGTAGCCGTCGACGGTTAAGAACGGGTCCCCCGATCGGGGGTCCGGAATTCGGCCTTGCCAAACCGGAACATTTTCGGAACATTTGACGCGTCATGGTCCGCCGATACGCCGCCGTCGAGGATGCCTCGCCCCAGCCGGAACTGTGGCTGAGCCGGTCTGCGCCCGCGCCCAAGCCCCACTACGCCGGCCATCGCGAGCGGCTGCGCGAGCGGGCGACCGCCGGCGGCCTCGCCGCCCTGCCCGACTACGAGGTGCTGGAGCTCTTCCTCTTCCGATCGGTCCCGCGGGGCGACGTGAAACCGCTCGCCAAGCAGCTCCTGGGCCGCTTCGGCTCGCTGGGCGGCGTCCTCGGCGCCACCCCCGAGGATCTGCGCACGGTGGCGGGCGTCGGCGAGGCGATCGCCCTGGACCTCAAGCTCCTCCACGAAGCGACCCTGCGGACCGCCCGCGAACAGGTGGCCAGGCGCCCGGTCATATCGTCCTGGAGCGCCCTGCTCGCCTACACGAAGACCGCCCTCGCCCATGAGGCGCGGGAACAGTTCCGCGTGCTCTTCCTCGACAAGAAGAACCAGCTCATCGCCGACGAGGTGCTCGGCCGCGGCACCGTCGACCACGCTCCGGTCTACCCGCGCGAGGTGGTTCGCCGTGCGCTGGAACTCTCCTCCAGCGCCATCATCCTGGTGCACAACCACCCCTCGGGCGACCCCACGCCCTCCAGCGCAGACGTCGACATGACCCGCCAGGTCGTCGACGCCGCCCGCCCGCTGCGCATCGCCGTCCACGATCACCTCGTCGTCGGCCGCGACGGCGTCGCCAGCTTCAAGGCGCTGGGGCTCATGTGATGCCAGCTGAGCACCAAACCTCCCCCATTCATGGGGGAGGGGGACCACGAAGTGGTGGAGGGGGCGGCGCCCCACCATGAGAGCCGACGGAAACGTCCTTATCCGCGCCCGCCGCCTGCGGAAGAACATGTCCCTGCCCGAGGTGATGCTGTGGCGCTGCCTCCGTGGCCGCGGCGACGGAAAGCCGGTGTTCCGCCGCCAGCACCCGCTCGGTCCCTACGTGCTCGACTTCTACTGCGCAGCCGCGTCGCTCTGCGTCGAGATCGACGGCGGCGGCCACGGCTTTGGCGATCGACCCGGGCAGGACGCGCGAAGAGACGCCTATCTCCGCAACCTTGGGATCGAGACTCTGCGCCTGAACGCCAGCGAGGTGATCGCCCACACCCAGAGCATCGCCGATGGTGTCGTTGCGGAGGCGGTAGCGCGCGCCCACCGCCCCCTCCCCCCTTCGGGTCCCCCTCCCCCGTGAACGGGGGAGGTTCGCGCTATCAACGTCTCCAAATACCTCCCCCATTCATGGGGGAGGGGGACCACGAAGTGGTGGAGGGGCGGTGAGGCCTATTCCACCGTGAACGTGAATCCGGCGTGCTGGGCCAGACGCTCCACCAGACGGCCCTGCAGCGCCGCGCCGGGCGTCCAGATTCCGCCCGCCACGTCGGGCGCGCGCACCAGGGCGATGCCCGTCTCGGCCAGCATCTTGGACGTGGAGCCATAGCCCGGGTCCTTGTCGCCCTTCACCGAGACCCGCACCTTGCGCCCATCGGCGGCGATCCCGACGAACAGCACGTCGAAGAAGCCGGTCTCCCGCTCCTCCTTGGTCGGCCCCTCGCCCGGCTTCGGGCCGCCGCCCGGCAGCGAGCCCAGGTCGGTGAAGCCCACCGAGCCCGCCGGCCCGCCCATCACCATCTCGTCGTAGACGAAGTCGCGACCGTACGGATGGCCCATCAGCAGGTTCGAACGATGGACGTTCTTGACGTTGATCACCGCCATCATGAACGGCCCCACCGGCCCCACGTCCGGGTCCTCCTCGGCGGTCGTTCCCTGCGGCTGCGCCGGTCCCTCGAAGCCGGGCGTCAGGCCGAACGGGCTCATCATCACCGCGAGCTGCGAGGGGTCTTTCTGGATCGCCGCCATGGTCGCAGCCCCGCTGGCCGCCGTCCCGCCGGAGAGGCCGCCGCGCATGCCGCGCACGCGCCCCTTCACCCGCGGGGCCGGCCCGCCCAGCTTCGCCTTCGCGGTCTCCTGACAGAAATAGACGCCCACCTCGAAGGGAATGGAGTCAAAGCCGCACGAGAACAGGATGCGCGCGCCCGAGGCCTTCGCCGCCGCGTCGTGCTGGTCGATCATCCGCCGCATCCAGTTCGGCTCGCCGCAGAGGTCGAGGTAGTCCGTCCCCGCCGCCGCGCAGGCCGCCACCAGGTCGGAGCCATAGAGCTGGTAGGGCCCCACGGTCGAGATGATCGCCTTGGCCCGACCAACCATGGCCTTCAGCGAAGCCGGGTCGGAGGCGTCGGCCACTACCAGCGGCGTATCCTTCGGCGCGCCGATCTCGTCGCGCACCTCCGCCAGCTTTCCGGCGGATCGGCCGGCCATGGCCCACTTCACCTCCCCGCCCACGCCGTAGCGCTGCGCCAGGTGCTCGGCGACCAGTCGGCCGGTGTAGCCGGTGGCGCCATAGACGATCAGGTCGAACTCGGCGTTGGGGTTCATGGGGTCCTCCGATTCAGGCCCGCGACCTTACGAATTTACGCTGTTATCGCAACGGCCAGCGGCTATGCAGTCAGCATGACCCCGGAACTCGGCATCATCGAGGGCTTCTTCGGCCGGCCCTACGGTTGGGACGAGCGGGCCGACATGGTCCGCGCCCTCGCGCCCGCCGGATACGGCTTCTACCTCTACGCGCCCAAGGCCGACGCGCACCTCCGCCGCCGCTGGCGCGAGCCCTATCCCGACGCCACCATGGCCGCCCTGTCCGACCTCGCGGGCGTGTGCCGGGACGCTGGCGTGCGCTTCGGCGTGGGCCTGAGCCCGTACGAACTCTTCCTCGACTTCGACGGACCCGCCAAGGACGCCCTGGCCGCAAAGCTGGCCCAACTCGACAGCCTGGGCCTCGCCGACCTCGGCGTGTTCTTCGACGACATGAAGGGCGACCTGCCCGACCTCGCCGCCCGCCAGGCCGAGATCGTGGACTGGATCGCGGACCGCACCGCCGCCGGCCGGGTGATCGTGTGCCCCAGCTACTACACCGACGATCCGGTCCTGGACCGCGTCTTCGGCCAGCGCCCGCCGAACTACCTGGAGGACCTGGGCGCCGCCCTCGATCCTGCCTTCGAGATCATGTGGACCGGCGAGGAAGTCTGCGCCCGCGAGTTCTCGCCCGGCCACCTCGCCCGCGTCGCCGGCCAGATCCGCCGCAAGCCGTTCCTGTGGGACAACTATCCCGTCAACGACGGACCGCGCATGAGCCAGCATCTGCACCTGCGCGCCTTCACCGGGCGGCCGGCCTCGATCGGCGCGGAGATCTCGGCCCACGGGATCAATACGGCGTCTCAGGCGGTTCTCTCGCGCATCCCGGCGCTTACCCTGGTGGAGAGCTATCGCGACGGCGCGGACTACCAGTATCTCGCCGCCTTCCGCCGGGCAGCCGAGACCGTGCTCGGCCCGGACCTTGCCGACGGGGTCGAGCGCACGCTCCTGCTGCTGGAGGACACTGGTCTCGGCGGCCTGGACGACGAGCGCAAAGAGCGCCTGCGCGCGCGGTTCGGCGCCTTCGACCATCCTGCCGCCCGCGAGATCCTGGACTGGCTGGACGGCGCCTTCGCCATCGGCGCGGACGAGTTGCAGACCCAGTGACCAGCCGTCGCGGGCTCCTGCTGCTGGCCGCCGCCGGCGGAGCGGCGCTGTTCCTGGTGCGCGACCGCCTGCCGCGCGACCTGGACGTCCGGTTCGCCAATGGCCGCGCCACGCCCTGGCTGCCGCTGGCGCCCGGGCGCAACCTCGTGGAGATCGACGCGACGGTGTCGGGCCGGCCGGTCCGCGCGGTGGTCGACACCGGCGCCCAGTTCACGGCGGTCGACCGCGTCCTGGCCGAGAGCCTCGACCTGCCCCGCACCCTGGCCGCGCCCGTCCTGGCCTATGGCGTCTCGGGCGGCCCGACGCTCACCCACACCGTGACGCTGGACGTCGGCGTGCCCGGGCTGCATGCGCCGGGACTGCGGGCGCCCGCCCTCGACCTGGCCGCACTGTCCGCCGCCACCGGCCGCGAATTCCAGCTTCTGATCGGCCGCGACGTCCTGCGCGAGGCCGTCCTCGAGATCGACTTCGCCAGGGACCGGATGCGCTTCCTGTCGCCCGGGGCGTATCGCCTGCCGTTCGACGGCCAGGTGATCCCGCTGAAGCAGCGCAGCGGCGGCGCGCCCACCGTGCCGGTCAGCATCGAGGGGCGGCCGCCGATCGACCTGCTCCTCGACACCGGCGCAAGCGGCTGGGTGGCCCTTTCGGAAGCGGCTGCGCGGGACGCCGGCCTGCTCGCCCCCGGACGGCCGGTCACCCGCGCCCAGTCCGTCAGCCTGGGCGGCGTGCGCCTCGATCGCGTGGTGGAGGCCCGCCAGCTCGCCATCGGCCACCTCGCCCTGCGCCATGTCCCGGTGCAGATCTACGCCCCGGCCATCCATGCGCCCGCCCCCGCGGGTCTGGTGGGGGCCAGCGCCCTCCAGGGCATGCACGTGGCGGTCGACCTCGCTGGCCGCCGGCTCATCCTGGCCGCGCCCACGCTGATGATCGTTCCGGAACAAAGCGCGCGTCGCCCCAGTTCTCCCGCCCAGTAGTCCAGGGAGAGCCCGATGAAATCCGCCATGCTGGTTGCGGCCGCCGCCGCGACCGCCCTTTCGCTCGCCGCCTGTCAGAAGACCGACAGCCAGCCGACCGCCGACGCCGGCACGACCAACGACGCGGTCAACGCCGCCCAGGACGCCACCAGCGCCGCTGTCGGCGCAGTCTCGGCCTCCACCATGGGCCAGGTTTCGACCGACGCCTTCGTCACCAACGCCGCGATCAGCGACATGTACGAGATCGAGGCCGGCAGGATCGCCCAGCAGAAGGGTCAGTCCGCTGACGTGAAGGCGTTCGGCAAGATGATGGTGACGGACCACACGGCCATGTCCAACGCCATGAAGCCGCTCATCGTGGCGGCGGGCAAGACCGCGCCGACGGGCCTCGATGAGCGCCGCAAGGGCCTCATCGACAACCTCAACGCCGCCAGCCCCGCCGACTTCGACAGGACCTATCTCGCTCAGCAGGAGGCCGCGCACAGCGAGGCCCTCACCCTGATGCAGGGGTACGCCGACAACGGCGACGACGCCGGCCTGAAGGGCGCAGCGGCGAAGGCGGTTCCGAAGATCCAGGCTCACCTCGACCAGGTGAAGAAGCTGCAGTCCGGCGCCGCGCCTGCCGCCAAGTAACCTCGCCTCTGCACTGGAGGCCGCCGCCGGACCGGTCTAAGCCGGACGGGTGAGCCGGAGCGAACCAGGAAGTCAGACAGCAGCGCCGGGCGCCGTCCCGGTGCTGCTTCTGCTCGTCTTCCTCAGCCTGATCGGCTTCGGGGTCGTGATCCCCCTCCTGCCCTTCTTCGCGACCGCGTTCGACGCGGCGCCTTGGCAGGTGACCCTGCTTTTCTCGGTCTATTCGGCGGGTCAGTTCCTTGGTGAGCTGGTCTGGGGCCGTCTTTCCGACCGGGTCGGGCGGCGACCCATCCTGCTCGTCACGATCGTCGGTTCGGCGATCGGATACCTGGCGCTGGCCTTCTCGCCCGGCATCTGGATCGCCGTGCTGGTGCGGTTCGCCGCCGGGTTCTTCTCCGGCAACATGTCGGTCATCCAGGGCTACATCGTCGACGTCTCGCCGCCGGCGAAGCTGGCCGGCCGGCTGGGTCTCATCGGATCGG
Organism: Phenylobacterium kunshanense; assembly: GCF_003254525.1. Lineage (GTDB taxonomy): Bacteria > Pseudomonadota > Alphaproteobacteria > Caulobacterales > Caulobacteraceae > Phenylobacterium > Phenylobacterium kunshanense. The sequence continues at coordinate 56,244 of NZ_QFYS01000011.1, read as the reverse complement.
CCTTCGGGGTTGGATTCGTGGTCGGCCCGGCCCTGGGCGGGCTGATGGCGCGGCCCGACCTGGGCGCCGCCGGTTTCCGCCCGCCGCTCATCCTGGCCGCCGTGCTCTGCGTCTTCGCCATCATCGGGATCCTTGCCTTCGTCAGGGAGAGCCGGCGGGCGGGCGCCGCCGCAGGTGGTCGCCGAAACCCGTTCGAGGCCCTGGGCGCCTCGCTTCGTCATCCCACCCTGTCCCGCGCGTTCGGCGTGATCTTTTTCGGCTTCTTCGCCTCGTCGGCCATGTGGGCGGTCCTCGGCCTGTGGGCCGAGGCGCGGTTCGGCTGGGGACCACGCGACGTGGGCCTGGTCATGGCCGGCACGGGCATCGCCGCCGCAACGACCCAGGGGCTGGTCGCCGGCGCCTTCGTCCGCCGCGTCGGCGAAGGACCTACCATCGTTATCGGCCTGGTCTTCGCGGCCGTATGCCTGGTCGGCATGGCGGCGTCGCCCTGGGGCTGGCTGGCCGCGGTCATGCTCACCGCCTCGGTCGTGGGCCACGCGCTGTGGCAACCGGCCGGCACCGCCATCGTGTCCCATGCGACCGATCCCGACCGGCAGGGCGCTGTCCTCGGGGCGGCCAGCGCCTCCGGCTCGCTCGCGCGGGTGATCGGTCCGGTCTTCGGCGGAGCCCTGTTCTCGGGCGTCGGCCCCTGGGCGCCGATCGTCTTCGCCGCCGTCTTCATGTTGCCGGCCGCCTGGCTCGGGGCCGAGGCGGCAAGGCGCGCCCGGACGGGCGCGCCTCCGGCCTAGCTACAGCCGCACGCCCCGCAGGCGCAGCGCGTTGCCCACCACGCTGACGCTGGACAGCGCCATCGCCGCCGCCGCGATCTGGGGCGAGAGCAGCCAGCCGAACACCGGATACAGCACCCCCGCCGCGATCGGCACGCCGGCCAGATTGTAGACAAAGGCGAAGAACAGGTTCTGGCGGATGTTGCGCATCACCGCGCGCGACAGCCGCCGGGCCTTCACCAGACCCTGCAGGTCGCCCTTCAGCAGGGTGACCCCGGCGCTCTCGATCGCCACGTCGGCGCCCGCGCCCATGGCCACGCCCACGTCGGCCGCCGCCAGCGCCGGGGCGTCGTTGACCCCGTCGCCCGCCATGGCCACCCGCCGCCCTTCGGCCCGCAGCTTCTGGACCACCGCCGCCTTGTCCTGCGGCAGCACCTCAGCCTCCACCTCGTCGATGCCGAGCCGCCGGGCGACCGCCAGGGCCGTGGTGCGGTTGTCGCCGGTCATCATCACCAACCGCACGCCCTCGGCCTTGAGGGCCCGGACGGCCTCGGGCGTGGTGGCCTTCACGGGGTCGGCGATAGCGAAGATCGCCGCCGCACGGCCGTCCACTGCCATGAAGATCGCCGTGGCGCCGTCGGCGCGCAGGGCGTCGGCCTCGGCTTCCAGGCCGGCGAGGTCGACGCGCTTCTCGGCCAGGAACCGGCTGGAACCCAGGGCCACCAGGCGCCCGTCGACGACGCCTTCCACGCCCTTGCCGACCGGGGAGTCGAACGCCTCGGGCTCCGAGAGCTTCAGGCTCCGCTCGCCAGCCGCCCGCACGATGGCGTCGGCCAGTGGATGCTCGCTGCCCCGCTCCAGGCTGGCGGCCAGCCGCAGGGCCTCGCCTTCGTCCAGCCCGCCCACCGGACGGATCGCCGTCACCGCCGGCCGGCCCTCGGTCAGGGTGCCGGTCTTGTCCACCACCAGGGTGTCGATGGTCTCGAAGCGCTCCAGCGCCTCGGCATTCTTGATCAGCACGCCCGCCTGCGCGCCCCGTCCCACGCCGACCATGATCGAGATCGGCGTCGCCAGCCCCAGAGCACAGGGACAGGCGATGATCAGCACCGAGACCGCGGCGATCAGGCCGAACGACAGCCCCGCGCTCGTCGCGAACAGGGCCCAGCCGACGAACGCCAGCGTGGCGACGGCCATCACCGCCGGCACGAACCAGCCGGAGACCCGGTCGGCCATCCGCTGGATCGGCGCTCGGCTGCGCTGCGCCTGCGCCACCATCTGGACGATCTGTGACAGGAGGGTCTCTGCGCCCACCTTCTCGGCCCGCATGACGAACGAGCCGGTCTTGTTGATCGAGCCGCCCACCACCTTGGCGCCGGGCTCCTTGGTCACCGGCATGGACTCGCCGGTCACCATGGATTCGTCGATCGAAACCCGGCCTTCCAGCACTTCGCCGTCCACGGGAACCTTCTCGCCCGGCCGTACGCGCAGCCGATCGCCCGCGTGGATGAGGTCCAGGGTGACCTCCTCGTCCGTGCCGTCGTCCCGGACCCGCCGCGCCGTCTTCGGCGCCAGGTCCAGCAGCGCGCGGATCGCGCCCGAGGTCTGCTCGCGGGCCCGAAGCTCCAGAAGCTGGCCCAGCAGGACCAGCACCGTGATCACCGCCGCGGCCTCGAAATAGATCGGGACGCTGCCGTCATGGCGCTGGAAGGCGTGCGGGAAGATCCCCGGCGCCAGCGTCGCGACCACGCTGTAGAGGAACGCGACGCCGACCCCGATGGCGATCAGCGTGAACATGTTGAGGTTACGCGTGACCAGCGAGCGCCAGCCCCGCTCGAAGAACGGCCAGCCCGACCACAGCACCACCGGCGTCGCCAGCACGAACTGCAGCCAGTTGGACGTCTGCGGCGTGACGAAGCGGTGCAGGTCGAACAGGTGCCCGCCCATCTCCAGAACCAGCACCGGCAGGGCGAAGGCCAGGCCCACCCAGAACCGGCGCGTGAAGTCGATCAGCTCGTGGTTCGGCGGCGCCTCCGCCGTAACCAGCTCAGGCTCCAGCGCCATGCCGCAGATCGGGCAGCTCCCGGGCCCTTCCTGCCGGATCTCCGGATGCATGGGGCAGGTGTAGATCGTGCCCGGCGGCGCCGGGGGCGGCGGCGCCCGGTCCTTGTCCAGGTACCGCTCCGGATCGGCGACGAACTTGGTCCGGCAGCCGGCCGAGCAGAAGTGGAAGTCCTGGCCGGCGTGGTCCGCACGATGGGCGGTCGTCGCCGGGTCGACGGTCATGTCGCAGACGGGGTCGATCACCTTGGCGGGGCCGGCGCCATGAGCGGTCGCACAGCAGGCGCCCTCCCCCGTCGACTTGGGCGCGCTCTCGCCCCCGCAACACGCGCTCTCTACGGCGTGATCGTGATGATGGTGTTCGTGATCGTGGCTATGTCGCCCGGCCATGGTTGGCCTCCTGCAAGTCTCAATATACCCCCGAGGGGCATACAGGCAAATATACCCTACCTGGGCATATTGCAATTACCCCGGGTGGGTATATGCTCCACCCCCATGAAGCGCGAGAACAAGGATCGGCTGCTCAACCGCCTGAACCGCATCCAGGGTCAGGTGGGCGGCATCGCCCGCATGGTCGAGGAAGACCGCTACTGCATCGATGTCCTGACCCAGATCCAGGCGGTCCGCGCCGCCCTGGGCAAGGTCGAGACTGAGATGCTGCGCGACCACCTCGGCCACTGTATCGAAGGCGCGATCGTGTCCGGCGACCGGGACGAGCAGCGCCAGAAGGCGGCCGAGCTGATCCAGCTTCTCGAACGCGCCACGCGCTGACCGCGCATTCTGGAAGGATCCGACAGATGACCCATCTCCTCACCACCGCCGCCCTCGCCCTGAGCCTCAGCCTCGCCGGCGGCGCCGCCCTCGCCTGCGGCCCCGACGGCTGCAAGGACAAGCCGGCCGACGGCAAGTCCGAATGCGCCTGCGACAAGATGAAGGACGGCCACAAGGACGGTCACAAGGGTCATCACGGCGGCCACGCCGACGGCGCCCACAAGCCCGACACGCCCAAGCCCGCGACGCCGGCCCCGGCGGCGCCCGAGCACAAGCACTAGCCGGATCAGGCTGCGGGCGCGCCGGTTCTCCGCCTCGCCCGCAGCATCCTGAGGTCTCGCGCCAGCCGGATCCACAGCAGGATCAGTCCGGTCACCACGACCGGCAGGGTCAGGGCCGCGAGGCCGATCAGCACCGGGTGGTTGAAATCATCGCCGTCCCGAAAGTCCAGAATATGAATCCGCCAGAAGAGGTCGTAGAGCCGCCACACGTCGGACCTGCGGCTGACCACCTCGCCGGTCTCGGGCGAGACGTAGAAGCTGGTCTTCTCGGCGTCGTCGAAGTCGACACGCCACAGCGGACCGGACTTGCCCGTCTCCTCCGGAGCCTCCGCGAACCAGCGCACCGTCGTCGGCCGTCCCGCGCCCTGGTACTGCACGCCGGCCAGCAGGCGCGCCTCAGCTGCCGGCAGCGGCGCAGGATGCCGGCCGGTCCGCGCATCGACGACATGGCTTCTTCCGTCGGCGTCCTTCAGCACCCACATGGGACCGCGGAGTGTGGACTTCAGGGCGGCCTCCACCGGCTCGACGCCCAGCGTCGCCGCGGCGACCGCGTAGCCCATCACGCCCTCGGCCGGCAGCGGGTCGGGGCGGAACTTCGCCACATGGTGCTCGCCGCGCACCGTCTGGATCGGGATGGCGGTCATCACCAGGCCGCCCAGCACCCAGCCCAGCACCTGGAGGCCGACCACCAGCGCCAGCCACTTATGGATCTGCGTCGACCAGCGAAGCATCCCGATCTCCCCCGCCCATGCGCCGCACCGGCGCACGACTCCCCCCGAACCTAGACCAGGATTCCTCATGCGCCCCCGCGCAATCGACTTTCACCGACGACAGATCCTCGCAGGCGGCGCGGCCCTCGCCGGCGCCGGCCTGCTCCCCGCCTGGGCCCGCAGCCAGACCCTGGGCCTCGCTCGCCCGCAGGCGCTCATGGGCGAGGAGATCGCCCTCACCATCGACCACACCCACCTCACGCTCGATGGTCGCAAGGGCCACGGGATCGCCATCAACGGCACGGTCCCCGGCCCGTTGATCCGCCTCAAGGAAGGCCAGAACGTCCGCCTGAAGGTGACCAACCGCCTGACCGACGAGGACACCTCGATCCACTGGCACGGCCTGCTCGTGCCCTTCCAGATGGACGGCGTGCCGGGTGTCAGCTTTCCCGGCATCAAGCCCGGCGAGACGTTCGTCTACGAGTTCCCGATCCTGCATGCGGGCACCTACTGGTACCACTCGCACTCCGGCCTGCAGGAGCTGGTCGGCCACTACGCCCCGCTGGTCATCGACCCCAAGGGCGCCGAGCCCGCGCCCTATGACCGCGAGCACGTGATCGTCCTGTCGGACTACAGCTTCATGCACCCGCACGAGGTGTTCCTGAAGCTCAAGAAGCAGGCCGGCTACTTCAACCGCCAGAAGCAGACCGTCGCGGGCCTCCTGGCCGGCAAGGACCAGCCCCTGAAGGACCGCGTCGAGTGGTCCGGCATGCGCATGGACCCGACCGACATCTCGGACGTCACGGGCTCGACCTACACCTTCCTGATGAACGGCCACGGCCCCAAGGACAACTGGACCGGCCTGTTCAAGCCCGGGGAGCGGGTGCGGCTGCGGTTCATCAACGCCGCCTCGATGACGATCTTCAACGTCCGCATCCCCGGACTGAAGCTGTCGGTGGTGCAGGCCGACGGCCAGGACGTGCGCCCGGTCGAGGTCGACGAGTTCCAGATCGCCAACGCCGAGACCTACGACGTCATCGTCCAGCCCACGGACGACCGCGCCTTCACCCTCGTCGCCGAGGCAATCGACCGCTCGGGCATGGCCCGCGGCACGCTGGCGCCGCGCCCCGGCATGACCGCCGAGGCGCCGCCTCTGCGCGAACGGCCGCTGCTGACCATGAAGGACATGGGCATGGACATGTCGGGCCATGGGGGACATGGCGGCGGCCATTCCATGTCGATGCTGGACCCGAAGAACGCGCCGCAGGTGAAGACCGGCCCGGGCGTGCAGATGATCTCGCCCATGCCGGTGGACCGGACGGCCGAGCGCGGCACGGGTCTGGAGGGCGTCCCCGGCAAGGTGCTCACCTACGCCGACCTGATCGCCCTGGCGCCCAATCCCGACACGCGTCCGCCTTCGCGGTCGATGGAGATCCACCTGACCGGCAACATGGAACGGTTCATGTGGGCCTTCGACGGGGAGAAGTTCAGCGAGATCACCAAGCCGATCCCGTTCCGCCGGAACGAGCGGGTCCGCGTCACGCTGGTCAACGACAGCATGATGAACCACCCGATCCACCTGCACGGCCACTTCATGGACCTGGTGAACGGGCACGCCGGCCACCATCCGCGCAAGCACACCATCAACGTCCAGCCCGGCGGCAAGGCCACCTTCGACCTCACCGCCGACGCCCCCGGCGACTGGGCCTTCCACTGCCACATGCTGCTCCACATGCACGCCGGGATGTTCAAGGTCGTGACCGTGCGCCCCCTCGACGGAGAGGCCGCATGACCGCCCTCGCCAGCCCTGTCCTCGCCCTCGGACTGCTCGCCGCGGCCTTCCCTGAAATCGGCGAGGCCGCCGCGCAGGATCCGCATGCGCACCACCACGCGCCTCCGGCCGAGGCTCCCCCGGTCGAGGCTCCCAAGCCCGCGGCGACGGACCCGCACGCAGGGCACGCCATGCCACCCGCGACTGCGCCCGATCCGCACGCGGGCCACGTGATGCCGGCGACGCCTGCACCCGACCCTCACGCCGGCCACCGGATGGCCCCCGCCGCGCCGCCGGCCGACCCGCACGCCGGTCACGCCATGCCCGCCGATCCGCATGCCGGGCACGGCGCGCCGCCCACGGGACCAGTCGGAGGCGAACCTCCGCCGCCGGTCCCGACCGACCACGCGGCCGACCAGATCTTTTCGCCCACCGCCATGGCCGCGGCCCGCGACCAGCTTCGCCGCGAGCATGGCGAGATGTCCTGGGCCACCGGCATGCTGGAGACCGCCGAGTACCGCCCCTCGGGAGATGGCGACGGCTACGCCTGGGAGGGCCGCTTTTCGTATGGCGGCGACGTGAACCGGCTGGTCCTTCGCAGCGAAGGCGAAGGGGCGTCGGGCGATCTGGAATCCGCCGAGCTTCAGGTCCTGGGGTCGCGCGCCATCGGCCCGTACTTCAATCTCCAGGCCGGCGTTCGGCAGGACGTCGAGCCCCGCCCGCGCCGCACCTACGCCACGGTGGGCCTTGAGGGCCTCGCGCCCTACTGGTTCGAAGTCGGCGCTGCGGCCTTCCTGTCGGAGAAGGGCGACCTCTCGGCCCGCTTCGAGGCCTCGTACGACCTGCGCCTGACCCAGCGCTTGATCCTCGAGCCGCGCGCCGAGGCCGACGTCGCGTTCAGCGACGACCCGGCTGTGGGCGTGGGCTCGGGCGTCTCCAAGCTCGAACTCGGCCTGCGACTGCGCTACGCGATCACGCCCGAGTTCGCGCCCTATGTCGGCGTGAACTGGGACCGCAAGCTGGGCGACACCGCCGATCTGGCCCGCGCCGCGGGCGAGCACGCCAGCGACACCCGCTTCGTCGTTGGCCTCCGCGCCTGGTTCTGACGCGCGAAGGGCCGCGTGCCTCGCGGCGCGCGGCCCTCTCCGTATCGCCGGCCCTTAGTGGGTCGGGCCGGAAAGTTCCTCGCGGACCTTTCGCGAGCCCGCTTCGGCGATCGCCCCGGCCTTCTGGGCCAAGGTCGTTCCCTCACCCGCCGGACCCGTCTGGCGATGGAGCTCCTCCTTCACCTGACCATAGGCGCGGCTGGCGACGTCCTTGAGGTCGCCGAGCTGCGTCTTCGCCTTTTCGGCGGCCTTGCTACGCGCGGGGCCGATGTAGCGCCGCTCGACCGGCGTGGCCGGCAGGGAGGCCCCGATCGCCGCCCCGACCGCCAGCCCGATGGCGCCGATCACCAGCGGTTCGCTGTCCAGCGTCTGGTCGAACCGCTGCCGGGCCATGTGGCCATATTCGCCGGCCTTCGCCCGGGCCTCGCCGGCAAGCTGTGACGCCCGCCCGCGCACCTCGGCCACGCCGTCGCCGGCGCCATGGCTCGCGGCCGAGAGCTTGTCCTTGGCCGCGTGGGCGGCGCTGGACAGCTTCGCCTTCGCCGCCTCGGCCCGCGCCTTGACCTTGGCTTTCAGGCCCTCGTCCTCGTCATAGCCCTCGTGCACCGGGTAGTAACCGTTCGGGTACGCCCCACCGAGCGTCGGGTCCCGGCGCGTCTGGGCGATCGCCAGCCACGCCACGCCGAGGCCGATCAGGGCGATGGGGATCGGATTCTGCCGCAGTTGCTCCACCGCCGTCGTCAGCACCTTGTTGCTCGCGCCGCCCATCATCCTCGTCGCCTCGTCGAACAGTTCCCGGGGTTGCATCTTGTCCTTCAGCGCCTCGACCGTCTGGTCGATGCGGCCGCGCGCGTCCTCGACTTCGCGCTCCAGCTCGGCGGAAGACTTCGTCATCGGGGGGCTCCCTTCATAAGTTCAGCGTCCTTCTTGAGTTGTCGCGCCGAGCGGTCGGGCTTCAGCCCGCCAGGACTCAGCGCCTTCATGCCGCCGCGCATCAGCACGTAGCCGACCGCCGCCACCGCGACGCCGACGATGAGCGAGGCCCACGCCATGCCGACCAAGCTCGCCAGGGCGAGCACCAGCGCCTGCAGCAGCACCAGCAGGGCAGCCAGCAGCAGCAGGGCGCCGGCCGCCACGCCGCTCACGCCGCGTCCGGCCTGGTCCAGCTTCTCGCCGAACTCGGCCCGGACGAGCTGAGATTCCTTGCGGACCAGCGCGGCCAGATCGCCCGTCAACTGCCCGATCAGGTCCGGAAGGGTGCGCTCCCGGTCGGGCCCGCTCCCGTCCATCGCCTACCGCCCTCCGATGGGGGGCGCGGCCGGATCCGGCCCGGTGTCCGGCGCTCCGGTAAGATCGCTCACGCTGTCCTCCGCCGGCGACGCCAGCGGTGCGGGGCCCTCGAGGGTGTCCAGGTTGTCGGCGAGAGGCGCGGCGAGGCCGCCGCTCGCGCCGAGTTCGGAGGGACCGTCGAACATCGCCTCCTCCGCCTGGGCCATGTCCTCCCCGCCAAAGCTCATCGGCTCCCGCTCGGTGGCGCGCACGAACCGGCCCAACGCCAGGCCAGCCAGTACGGCGCCGCCGACGAACGCCATCGGATGCCGGCGTCCGAAGTCACGGACATCGTTCAGAAGGTCGCCCGGGTCCTTGCCCTCCAGGCTGCGGGAGAAGGTCTCCAGGCCATCCGCCGCCTGCCGCACGAGGCGCGAGGCCGGACTCTGGTCGGCGGACCCCAGTTCGTCGCCCGCCTTGCGGATGGCGTTGGCGAAGTCGCCCAGGGTCTTGGTCGCCCTTTCGGTCCCCTTCTGCGTCTCGGCGCGAACGCGATCCTGCGCCACGCTGGCGAAGGTCTTGGCCTCCGCCTTCAGGGTCTCGCTCGCCTGGCCCACCAGTTCCTTGGCCTGGGCCTTGCGCCCACCGGCGCCCGAGGTGTCGAGGGTTCCGCCGCTATCGATGTCGCTCATCGTCTTCTCCGCTTCCAGGCCAGTGCGGGCAGCGCCTTGCGGCGCGCCTGCCGCCCTAACGCGGGAAGTGCGGTTCGGTGTCGCGACCCATCCGCAAAAGTTTCTTTTTCAACGGGAAACGCCGGCGCTATGGGAGGCGCCATGCTGCGCTCCCTGCTCATCGCCTCCCTCGCCCTCTCCGCCACGCCGGCCTTCGCCCAGGAGATTTCCGCCCAGCGGCTGTCCGACATGACGCGCGAGCTGGCCTCCGACGCCTACGTCGGCCGCGCCCCCGGCGGGCCGGGCGAACAGAAGACCATCGACTTCATCGTCCGCGAGTTCCAGGCCCTCGGCCTCGAGCCGGCCGGCGACAACGGCGGCTGGACCCAGGCGGCGCCGCTCTGGCGCTTCCAGACCCAGCCCGGCGGCACGTTCTCCGTGACTGCGGGCGGCGTATCCCGTTCTCTCCAGACGCAGTCGGACATTCGGGTCGAGACTCAGCGCCCCGTCGAGACCGTGACCATTCGCGCCGCGCCACTGGTGTTCGTCGGCTACGGCGTCACCGCGCCCGAGCGCGCCTGGGACGACTTCAAGGGCGTGGACCTGAAGGGCAAGATCGCCGTCGTCCTCATCAACGACCCCGACTTCGAGGCCCAGCCCGGCGACGCGGTGGCCGGCAAGTTCGGCGGCCGAGCGGCCACCTACTACGCGCGCTGGTCCTACAAGTATGAGGAGGCCGCGCGCCGCGGGGCCCTCGGGATGCTGATCGTCCACGAGACTGCGGGCGCCGCCTATGGCTGGAGCACCGTCGTCGCGGCGAACGGCGAGAGCTACGACGTGGTTCGCGAAGACCCGGCGAAGGACAAGTTGCTGCTGCAGGGCTGGATCCAGCGCGACCTCGCCGTGGAGCTCTTCCGCCAGTCGGGCCTCGATTTCGAGTCCGAGAAGGCGCGCGCGCGCACTGCCGCCTTCCGCCCGGTAGCGCTCGAGGGCGCTTCGTTCTCGGCCGACTACCGCAACGGCTTCACCCGGCTGGAAAGCCGGAACGTGCTGGCGAAGATCACCGGCGCCAAGCGGCCGGACGAGAGCATCCTCTACGCCGCCCACTGGGACGGGTACGGCGTCGGCCCGGCCGATGCGGCGGGCGTCACCATTCGCCCCGGCGCCGTGGACGACGCGGTCGGCGTGGCCGGCGTGATCGAGACGGCGCGCGCCTTCAAGGCCGGACCGACCCCCGACCGCTCCATCCTGTTCGCGGCCTGGACGGCGGAGGAACGCGGCCTGCTGGGCAGCGAGTTCTATGCGCAGCGGAACGCCGCCGACCTCCCGAGGATGGTCGCCAACTACACCTACGACGTACTCCAGACCGCGGGCCCGGCGCGCGACGTCGTCCTGGTCGGCTCGGGCCAGAATGAACTGGAAGCCCACCTGGCGGCCGTCGCGGCCCGCCACGGCCGGACTATCACCCCCGACCCCAAGCCCGAGCGCGCCCTCTTCTACCGCGCCGACCACTTCTCGGTGGCGAAGCGGGGCGTGCCGACGGTGCTCTTCATGGGCATGAGCGGCGGCGCCGACCTCGTCGACGGCGGCCGCGCGGCCGGCGAGAAGTGGGTCGAGGACTACACCGCCCGCTGCTACCACCAGACCTGCGACCGCTGGGAGCCGACCCAGGACTACCGGGGCGCGGCGGCCGACGTGCGGCTTGCCTTCGAGGCCGGTCGCGAACTCGCCAATCCGGACCGCTGGCCCGGCTGGAACGCCGGCTCGGAGTTCAAGCCGGTGCGCGAGGCGGCGGCCGCGCGCAGATAGGGCGCCGGCGAACCTGACGGCCTCATTCAGGCAGGGTTCAGGGTGAACGACCGCTAACTGCCTTCACGAGTAGGAGGCTTCCATGCGCAAGTTCATCGCCTCGGCCATGGCCGCCGTGGTCACCGCCGGCGCCGTCCTGGCCGCCGCGGGCCCGGCCAGCGCCGAGCGCCGTCACCATCGCGGCCGCGACAACGACGACGAGGTCGCCGCGGCCATCATCGGCGGCGTCGCCGGCCTCGCCCTCGGCGCGGCCCTGGCCAGCGGCTCGCGAGATCGCGGCGGCTACTATGACCGCGGATACTACGGCCGGAGCTACAGCTACGACCCTCGCGCCGATCGCTACTATCGTGGCGGCCCGCCCTATGGCCGCGCCTACGGCTATTACGACCAACCGTACCGGGGCGCCCGCACCTGCATCACCCGCGACAAGGTCTGGGACCCCTATTTCGGCCGCCGCGTGACCATTGAACGACGCTACGCCTGCTAGGGCGCTGCGGCTCGCCTCATGCGGCAGGCGATGCAACTCCAAATAGCGGCGCTCCAGCGAGCGGGCCGGACCTCAGGAAAGGCGCTCGCCAGCACGCCCGGCTGACGCTACCTTGAGCTGTAGTCCAGGCTTGGGGTGCACGGACGCCATGTCCCAGTCCGAGGAGTTGAAGGCCGAGAACGCGCGGCTGGCCGCCCGTGTGGCCGAGCTCGAGGCGCTGCTGGCCGCCAAGCCGCCCATCGATCGCGCCAGCCTCTATCGGATGACCGACGCCGCGCCGTGGGGTGTGATGTCGGTAAGCCGCGACGGGGTCATCGACTACGCCAATCGCGGCATGCAGCGCTGGCTGACCCGTCCGCCGCCGGCCTCGGGCGACGCCCCGGAAACCGCCGTCTCCGCCGATCTTTGGGAGGCGATGCGCGAACCGCTCGCGGCCGCCATGGCCGGCGCCACCTTCGAGGACCTGCTCGTCCTCAGGGACGCCAGCGGCGAGCCGCGGGATCTGAAACTCACCGTCGTCCCCCGCGGGACCGGGTCGAACGGCATCACGGGCGCCGTGGCCAGCGTCTATGACGTCACCGAGCACCGGGCCCTCGACCGCGCCGTCCGCGAGAATGAGGCGCGCCTCGCCCAGATCACCGCCGTCAGTCCCACGGCGATCTATCTCTTCGACTTCAACACCGGCAGCGCCATCTGGGCCGCGGGCCTGACCGAGCCGGTGTACGGCTACACTCCGCACGAGCTGGTCGCGGGCGGCGCCACCCTGATCGGCACGCTGATCCATCCGGAAGATATCCCCAGCGTCGGCCGCCGGCTGCGCGAGCTGGCCGCGACCCCGGACGGTCACGTCAGCGAGTTTGAGCTCAGGGTGCGACGGCGCGACGGAGGCTGGCGCTGGATCCTCGACCGCGCCGTGGCGTTCGAGCGCGATGGCGAAGGTCGCGTCATCAAGACCCTCAGCGCGGCCATCGACATCGACGAGCGCAAGCAGGCCGAGGAGCGCCGGGTGATGCTCATCAACGAGCTGAACCATCGGGTGAAGAACACCCTCGCCTCGGTCCAGTCCATCGCCCGCCAGACCCTGCGCTCGGGACGCCCGCCCGAGCAGGCGATGGACCTGTTCACCGCCCGCCTCGTCGCCCTCTCCGCCGCCCACAACGTCCTCACGCGCGAGAACTGGTCGGGCGCCGCGCTGCACGAGATCGCCCAGGAGGCCCTGGCCCCCTTCACCACACGCGGGGACGGCCGCATCCGGATCGAAGGCCCGGACGCGCGTCTGTGCGCCCGCGCCGCGGTGGGTCTCGCGATGGCGTTGCACGAGCTGGCCACCAACGCCGCCAAGTACGGCGCCCTGTCCGGCGAGAACGGCCGCGTGGACCTCACCTGGACCCTGGACGACAGCGCGCCGGTGAGGCGGCTCGCGCTCGAGTGGCGGGAACGCGACGGCCCCGCCGTCTCACCGCCTGCCCGCTCGGGCTTCGGATCGCGCCTCCTGACCCAGGGCCTGCCCGGCGAGTTGGACGGAACGACCGACCTCGTCTTCGACGCGGCCGGCGTCGTCTGCCGCATCACCGCGCCCCTCGAGGCGACGCCGGTGCTGGATCTGGCCTGACCACCCGGCTCGACGAAGGCCCACAGCCCACCGTCCCTGGAGAGTTGACACTCCCATATCCAGTATTTACTAAACTCACAGACACTGGATTTTAAGAGATCTCGCCACCCGGACCGGCCACCGGCGCATGCCCCAGACGCCTGGCTCGAGTCCCGCAACCCCACCTCCCCCCGAGTGCGGGATTGTCCGGGTGGCGAGTCCCCTTGTTTCGCCGGAGACCCGAATGCGAGTCCGCTACGCCATCCGCTGGTTCAGACTGACGGAGACGGTGGCTCTTGCCGCCTCGGCGCTTGGCCTGATCGCGGTCGTGGCGCGGCTGATCTGACGCTGCTCAAGCATAGCGGCTGAGTTGAACCGCGCGCTTAACTAGCTTCCACACACAACCAGGACGCGATACCAGTGGCGTGACTTGCCGCCACTGGAGCTTGGCGGCGCTTCTCCTCACGGTTGACCTTCGCCGGCCGCGGTTAATGTGGATTCAGGACGTTTGTCAGCGTTACCTTAAACCGGGTCTTCCAAATTCAGGGCTGTTGGGCGCCTTCCCCCGCGCCGCCCCTCGGAGCCAGAACGGTGCCGCCGATCCCGGGAGAAGACGCCAGGCCCCTCAAGGTCCTGCACGTTGACGACGATCCGATGAACCTGCGCGTCGTGCAGGAGATCCTGGGAGCCTTCGGGCATCAGGCGGTGATGGCCTGCTCTGGCGCCGAGGCGCTGGAACGGCTGTCGGTCGAACCGTTCGACGTGATGCTGCTGGACATCCACATGCCGGGCATGACCGGCATCGAGGTCATCCAGCGCCTCAGGGCGTCCAACGGACCGGAACGCAACGTGCCGGTGATCGCCCTGACCGCCGATGTCTATTCCCGCCGCCCGGCGGAGTACGTCGCGCTGGGCTTCGACGACTTCGTCTCCAAACCGATCCTGGTGGCCGGACTGATGGCCACCATCAAGCGCTGCGCGGCCGCCCGCCGGCCCGCGATCCTCAAGCGCGCCGTCGGCTAATCCTCGTCCGTTTCGACAGGCGGCGCCGCGACGGGTTGCGGCTCGCCGTTCAGGGCCGACGCCAGCCGCGTGCGGTCCAGCTGCCCCTCCCAGCGTGAGACCACCAGGGTCGCCACCGCATTGCCCACGAAGTTGGTCAGCGCGCGGCACTCGCTCATGAACCGGTCCACGCCCAGGATCAGCGCCATGCCGGCCACCGGCACGCTCGGAACCACCTGCAGCGTCGCCGCCAGGGTGATGAACCCCGCGCCCGTCACCCCCGCCGCGCCCTTCGAGCTCAACATCGCCACGCCCAGCAGCAGGAGTTGCTCGCCCAGCGACAGCTCGATCCCCAGCGCCTGGGCGATGAACAGCGCCGCCAGGGTCATGTAGATGTTGGTGCCGTCCAGATTGAACGAATAGCCCGTCGGCACCACCAGCCCGACCACGGGCTTGGCCGCCCCCGCCCGCTCCATCTTCTCCAGCAGGGACGGCAGCGCCGCCTCCGAGGAGCTGGTGCCCAGCACCAGCAACAGCTCCTCCTTCAGGTATCGGATCAGCTTCAGGATCGAGAAGCCGTTCAGCGCCGCGATGGCGCCCAGCACCACCAGGACGAACAGCAGCGAGGTGGCGTAGAACGTGGCCACCAGCGCCGCCAGGCTGGCGATGCTGGCTATGCCGTACTTGCCGACCGTGAAGGCGAAGGCGCCCAGCGCCCCGATCGGCGCGGCGCGCATGAAGATCGCGACCAGCCGGAAGAACGCCTCGCCCACCGAGTTCAGCAGCGTCAGCGCCGGCTCGCCCCGCTCGCCGATCATAGCCAGCGCCAGGCCGAACGGGATCGAGAAGAACAGCACCTGCAGGATATTGCCGCCCACGAACGCGCCAGCCACCGTCTCCGGGATGATGTCCATCAGGAACCCGGTGATGGTCATGTCGTGCGACTTGGCCGCGTAGCCCTTGACCGCCTCCGCATCCAGCGTGGCGGGGTCGATGTGCATCCCCGAACCCGGCTGCACCACATTGGCCACGATCAGCCCCACCACCAGGGCGAAGCTCGACACGGTGATGAAGTAGGCGAAGGCCTTGGCCGCGACCCCGCCCACCTTGCCGATGTCGCGCATGCCCGCGATGCCGGTGACCACGGTCAGGAAGATCACCGGGGCGATGATCATCTTCACCAGCTTGATGAAGGCGTCGCCCAGCGGCTTCATCGCCTCGCCCGTCGCCGGCGCGAAGTGGCCGATCAGCGCGCCCAGCGCGATGGCGACCAGCACCTGCAGATAGAGCTGCGTCCACAGCGGCCGCTTCACCGGCGCCTCGACCGTTCTGATCCCCGCCACCGGCGACTCCCCCGAGCTACCCGGCGACACTAGTGCGCGCCCCCCGCCCTCTCCACCCGAAACATCGCCGCAACACCTCTGGTCGAAAGTTCGAAAGTCGGGGATGCTCGACGGTAAGAGTCCGCGCGAGGCGGACCGGCAACATGGGGGAAACGGCCATGACGGTGTTTGACCGGCGCACGCTGATGCTCGGGGCGATGGGGCTCGGCGCCTCGGCCGCCCTGCCCGCCTGGGCGAAGATCGCGGTGCAACCTGCCGCCTCGGCGGGCTTCACGGCAGCGGGGATCGCCGATCTCAACGCGAAGATGCATGCCCTCGTGGACCAGCAGAAGCTGGCCGGCGTGGTCACCCTGCTCGCGCGGAAGGGAAAGGTGGTGAACCTCGACGCCTACGGCCGGCAGGACGCCTCGGCGCCGGCGCCGATGACCACGGACTCGATCTTCCGTATCGCCTCGATGACCAAGCCGGTGGTGGGCGTGGCGATGATGCAGCTTTGGGAACAGGGCCGCTGGAAATTGGACGACCCGGTCGCCAAGCACATCCCCGAGTTCGCGGGCCTGAAGGTGAAGACCGACGCGGGCCTCGCGGATCAGGCCCGGCCGATGACCATGGCCCAGCTCATGAGCCACACCGCCGGCTTCGGAGTCAGCTCGGTCTACGAGAAGGACAATCTGCGCGAGACCGACCTCCAGGGCATGGTGGACAAGCTGGCGAAGCTGCCGCTGGTCAGCCAGCCCGGCACGGACTGGGCCTACGGCCCCTGCGTCGACCTGCAGGGCTATGTGGTCCAGAAGCTCTCCGGCAAGTCCCTCGACCGCTACCTCCAGGACCACATCTTCACGCCGCTGAAGATGCCGGACACCCAGTTCTGGGTCGATCCGTCCAAGACCGCCCGCGTGGTCAGGATGCACACGTACGACCCGGCCGGGAAGATCGTCGCCGCCGACTTCCCGATCCGCACCTCACCGCCCCGATTCCTCTCCGGCGGTGGCGGCCTCGTCTCCACCGCGCCGGACTACTACCGCTTCTGCCAGGCGCTGCTGCAGGGCGGGGAACTGGAGGGGGCCCGCATCCTCAAGCCCGACACCGTCAAGCTGATGCGCAAGAGCGTCCTGCAGCAGGGCGTCGGCGTCGATCTCTATGGCCCGGTGCAGAAGGGCCTGGGCTTCGGCATGGACTTCGCCGTGCACGAGCGCCCGGCCGAAAGCGGCCTGCCCCACGGCCAGGACAGCTACTGGTGGGGCGGCGCGTTCGGCACCTGGTTCTGGATCGACCCTACTCACGACATCGTCTTCGTCGGCATGATCCAGAATCTGGACGGATCGATCCCCGGCCGTGGCACGCCGGCCGTCCGCGACATCTCCCCCGCGGCCGTCTACGCTGCGCTGGCCGAGCGGAAGACCTGAGACATGCGCACGCTAGCCCTCGCCTTCGCCGCCGCGCTCCTCGCCGTCACGGCCCACGCTCAGCCGGCCTACAAGGCCCCCCGCAACGCCTTCGGCCAGCCGGATTTCGGCGGGGTCTGGACCAACGCCTCGCTGACCAGCCTGGAGCGTCCGCCCCACTACAAGACCCTCACCATCACCGACGCCCAGGCCAAGGCCGCCGAGGCCATGCGGGCAAGGATGATGGAGGCTCAGAACAAGCCCTCGGACCCCAACGCTCCGGCGCCCAAGGCGGGCGACGACCCGGGCGGGTACAATTCGTTCTGGATCGATCCCGGCACGCGCATGGGCCGCATCCGCGGCGAGGTGCGCACCTCCTGGCTGGTCGACCCGGCCGACGGTCGGCTGCCCTACCGTCCCGAGGGCTGGAAGCTCTACCAGGACACCCTGAACAAGGTCCGCAACACCTTCGACGGCCCCGAGGCCCGTCCGCTGGGCGAGCGGTGCATCCTCGGCTTCGGCTCCACCGCCGGCCCGCCGATGCTCAACGTCCTCTACAACAACCACTACCAGATCCAGCAGGCGAAGGATCACGTGGTCATCGTCGTCGAGATGAACCACGACGCCCGTATCGTCCGCCTGGCCGACCGCAGCCGTCCGCCCGGGCACATCCGCACCTGGATGGGCGACTCCGTCGGCTGGTGGGAGGGCGACACCCTCGTGGTCGAGACCGTGGGCTTCCAGCCCGGCGAGTCCCTGCGCCCCTACTTCGGCGCCAGCCTCTTCCTGTCGCCCGCGGCCAAGGTCACCGAGCGCTTCACCCGCATCGCGCCTGACCAGATCCTCTATGCCTTCACCGTCGAGGACCCGACCGTCTACACCCGTCCCTGGACCGCCGAGATGCCGCTCAACGCAGCCAAGGGACCGATGTACGAGTACGCCTGCCACGAGGGGAACTACTCCCTCCCCGGTATCCTCGCCGGCGCCCGCAAGGCCGAGTCCGAGGGGCGCAAACCCGAAGCGGTCGACCTCTCGGAATAGCGCTCAGAACCAGTCGAGGTCGGTCCGCCGGCCGGCGACCACGACGCCTTTCAGCCGGGCCTTGCCGTCCTGGCCGACCGAGACGATCGCGTCGGCCTCCACCGGGGCGTCCGGCGTGAAGCGGCTGAGCTGGCGCTCCATCGCCTCGGCCTCGGCCTGGTCCAGGTGGATGCGATCGATCCCGACGTCGAGCCGCAGCGTGTTGTTCTCCTGGCTCTCGACGCCGATGGCGGGTAGCCGCAGGACCGGCCCGGATTCGCAGGTCAGCACCCCGCGCACCGCCACGTCTCCCAGCTTCAGCGCCTCCGCGCGGCTGACGGCGGCCCCGGCGGGAACGTGGCGGACGCCCTCCCGGCGCAGGGCGACCCAGCCGTCGCGCACGCTGGCGCCCGCGGCCGACACTGGCGGGCAACGCGTTCCCCCCGGGAGATCATGGCGAAGCTGGAACCGGACGTAGTGGCCGGTGAGCAGGGCGCGCGGATCGTAGCCCTGCATCGCCAGCCGCACCTCCTGCCCTGCGGCCCGCGCGACGCCTTCGCGGACAACAAGGCCCACGAGCCCCGCCGCCAGCAGCCCGGCGGCGATGACGATGCGGACCGGCGCACCAGGGATCCTCATGCCGCCCTCCGCGCACGCATGGCGAAGGCGATCGCCAGCGCCACCACCGCCAACCCGCCGAACACCGCCGCAGATGTCAGCAGGCCAACGCCCATGTTGAACAGCAGGGTCGCCCCCGCCGCGAACAGGCCCACCACGCCCGCCGCCGTCACCGCCGCGCCCCGCTCATGCCGCCCCAGCACCACCACCGACGCCGACAGGGCCAGCCAGGCGATGGAGTGGACGACGCCCCGCAACTCATCGCCGAAGCCGGCGGCGCCGAACCAGGCCAGCGCGCCCCAGACGCACCAGCCGTAGAGTACGCCCGCCGGCCCCTCGAACCGGTCACGGGCCCAGCGCAGGCCGGCGGCGGCGAGCGCCAGGACCGCCGAGGCGGCCAGGAACGTCAGCTCCGCCCGAACCCGCAGGGCCTCGCTCAACGTCATCACCGCGACGACGGCGGCCAGGCCGGCGGCGTGGGCGAGGGCCGGCGAGCGCCAGCGTAGCGCGCCCGCCGCCGCCAGGGGTGCGGCGACCACCAGCCACCCGGCCCAGGGCCCTCGCTCGCCGAACAGCGTCCGGCCCGCGAAATCGCCCAGCCCGATGAACAGCAGGCCGATGGCCGCGGGCCAGGGCGAGCCGCCGGCCAGAGCCAGCAGCACCGCCGCCAGCCCCGCCATCCTGAGCGCCGCCTGCGGATCGCCGGCGATGTCGAAGATCTGGCCCGTCAGGCCGATGGCGGCGGCGAAGACCAGCGCCGCCACGCTGAGCAGCACCTGGCTCGCCACGGGCCGGTTCCGCGCGCCGCTCCAGGCCGCGCCACCCGCCGCGCCCAGGAACGCCGCCAGGATCAGCGCGAACCTCGCGACGCGCGGGATCGCCGACCAGTTCGCCGCCACGAAGGCGATCACCGCCACCCCGGCCATGAGGCCGCCGATGACCCCCAGGACCGTGGCGGCGTCCAGCCGCCGCGCCTCGCCCACGCTGTCCAGGATCGCTGCGCGGTTGTCGGCGGGCACCAGCCCCGCGCCGATCCACCGGTCCAGATCCCGTTCCAGCCTTCGCCGGTAGCCCGCCATGCCGCGCCCTCCGGCTCGCAGCCTGCCCCGCACCGGTCTTCGTGGCCAGCCCTCGCCCGCGTTCCGTGGTGAAGCCGCGGTTCGCCGATTGCCCGCACGAAACCGTGTCGCCATTTCGACAGTCTCGGCGAAATTTGAATTTCCGGAATGCTACACGCATTGACGCCGCCGCCACCATGCCGGACATTCGAATCCAAGCGCCGCCAAAGGCGCTGTTCAAAATGGGCTTTGGGGGAATACGTCATGGGTTCCAGGAAAACCTGGCTGCTGTCGTGCGCCTGTGCGCTGACCGCGATTTCGACAACGGCGCACGCGCAGGCCGGCGCGGACGTCAACGTGATCGAGGAGCTTGTCGTCACCGCCGAGAAGCGGGAGCAGTCCCTTCAGGACGTGCCGGTGGCCGTGTCCGCGTTCACAGATGAGCGCCGGGAACTGGTCGGCATCAACTCGGTCGCCGACCTCACCAACTTCACGCCGGGTCTGGCCTATTCGACCAACAACGACCGCATCAACATGCGGGGCATCGGCCGCTTCACCAACAACCGCTCCTCCGAGGGCGGCGTGGCCATGTACAACGACGGCTTCTACACCTCGTCGGTGACGGCCTTCGCCCAGTCCTCCCTGTTCATCGAGCGCACCGAGGCGCTGCGCGGGCCCCAGGGCACCCTGTACGGACGCAACGCCATCGGCGGCGCCCTGAACATCGTCTCCAAGCGCCCGACCGACGACTTCTACGGCGAGGTCCGCGGCGGCTATGGCAACTACGACAACAAGGCCGCCGAGGCGGCCATGTCCGGTCCGCTGTTCGGCACGGTTCGGGGCCGGGTCGCGGCGTCCTACAGCCACATCGGCGACGGCACGTTCGAGAACCTGAACCCCGACCCCAAGGCCAAGGACGAGGGCAACCGCGGCGCCTACTGGACCGTCGAAGGCCAGCTCGACGGCAGCCTGGCCGACGAGAAGCTGGAGTGGTGGCTGAAGGCGTCCACGACCGAGTGGCATTCCCTGGGCCGGGGCCCCGGCGGCCGAACGAGCGCGATCTACGGCCTGCGCGACGTCACCTCGCCCTTCCAGGCCAGCCTGACGCCGAACGCCGCCGCCTTCGGCCTCAGCTCCTCCGTGCCCGGCAACACCTGCCAGCTCTGCTTCGACACGGACGACGGCAACTACATCAACCTTGAGAGCAACACCTACACGCTCGAGACCGTGCTGCACCTCGACAACGTCGACGTGAAGTACATCGGCGGCATGACCTACTACGACTACCGACTCCAGACCGACCTGGACGGCACGTCGCGTCAGGCCCCGTTCAATCTGCCGGGCGTGGCGCGGCCCTACTTCCCCCGCCGCAACAACCAGTACCAGGAAGAGGTCTGGTGGTTCTCCAACGAGCTGAACTTCGCCTCGACCTACGAGGGTCCGGTGCAGTGGCTCATCGGCCTCTACCAGTTCCGCGAGGGGTCGAACTACACGCTCTCCGACGCCCGCTACCCCGACAATCCGGGCTTCGAGAACCCCACCCTGTTCTCGCTGAATCCGGCCACCCAGCTCACGCCGGCGGCGCCGAACCCCGAACGGCGCTACGCCTATGGCTCGTCCGAGAACGTCAGCAAGTCCTACGCGGTCTTCGGCCAGGTCGACTGGGAGTTCACCGAGGAGCTGAAGGCCACCGCCGGCCTGCGCTACACCTACGACCAGAAGCGCTCGTTCGAGAGCGCCCGTCTCTTCTGTCTTTACACCGCCACCTGCCCGATCTCGCGGGTGACGGGTCGCGCCGTCGACGTGACGGCGGTGGCCTCGCCCGGCACGAGCACCGATCCGGCGGTCTATCTGCCGGCCTTCACCGACCCGACCACCGGGCTGCGCCACCGTGGCTTGAAGGAGAGCTGGGACGCCATCAGCGGCACCCTGGGCCTGGACTGGAAGCCCGATCCGGACACCCTCGTCTACGCCAAGTTCACGCGGGGCTATAAGGCCGGCGGCTTCAACTCGGGCACCACGACGCTGCAGGCGAACGTCAGCACCGACAAGGAGACGATCGACGCCTACGAGGTCGGGGCCAAGAAGACCTTCGGCGGCCGCTTCCAGGCCAACGCCTCGGCCTTCCTCTACGACTACCAGGACATCCAGATCCCGATCTCGGGCCTGAACCCGGTGACGAACACCAACGTCAGCTCGTTCTTCAACCTGCCCAAGGCGCGGGTCATCGGCTTCGAGCTGGAAACCACCTGGCAGCCGATCGACAACCTGCAGATCCTGGCCAACTACTCGTACCTGAACGCCGAGATCCGCGAGGCCTGCTGCTTCCAGGATTCGGAAGACCCGCGCGGCCTGGTCCCGGGCGCCAAGCTGGCCGGCAACACGCCCGCCCAGCTCGCCAGCCCGACCGCGGCCCTGAACCAGGACCTGAAGGGGGCCAAGCTGCCCTCCTCGACCCCGCACCGGTTCACGATCAACGCCAACTACACCTGGGAGCTGGAGCCCGGGAACCTGTCGGCGTCGCTGACCTATGTCTGGCGGGACGCGACCTACTATTCGATCTTCAACCGCTACTACAATCGCGTGAAATCCTACGACCAGACCGACGCGCGCCTGCTGTTCAACGACCACGACGGCAAGTGGACGGTGATCGGTTACGTGAAGAACGTCTTCGACTCTCGCGGTTCGGCGGGCGTCACCTCGACCCGCGTCAACACCGGGCCGAACACGGGCTTCGTGAACCAGACGGTGTCCTACATCGCCCCGCGGACCTACGGCGTCGAGCTGCAGCGCCGCTTCTGATCCGCCACCGTTCGGATCGCCTCACACTGCGCCCCGGGCTGGTCCCGGGGCGTCTTTCTTTGTAGCGGGCTGAAACGTAGCGCCCCCCAGGGCCGGTGGCCGACCGGAACCGGTCCTATCGCGGCTCGCGGCAGCCCGCGATCACCCGTTCCAGCTCCTCCAGCCGCTGCTGGCGCAGGATCCGGCCGGCGGCCATGAGCTGGTAGCGGTCGGCCGCGCCCGGCGCCGAGCGCAGCGCCGCGTCGGAGTCAGGATAGCGCGGCGGGCCCGGCAGGGTCCGCGGCACACAGCTTCGCGGGGCCGGCGGAGGCGGCGCCGGCTGCGGCTTGGGCAGCGTCACCACCGGCGGCGGCGGCGGAGGAGGCGGCAGAGGCGGCGGCGGCGGCTTTCCCCCCCGCAGGCTCTGGCAGGCGCTCAGCGTCATCGCCGCCGCGGCCGTCAGCAGGATCGCGCGCACACGTCGGCTCATGGCTTCAGGTTCGAAAGCACCGCGCGGTCGGCGCTCTCCATGCGCGCGCAAGCGTCGATGCCCTCGGGCTGCTGCTCCAGCAGGCGGCGCGCGCCCGCCGGGGCGCCGGGCGCCGCCGCGTACCGCGCGGCCTGGGCCTCCTCCCGCGCCGCGCCCGCCGCACGGCAGGCGGCAAGCTCGGCCTTGAAGGTCGTCCCCGCGCGCTCGGACGCCTGCGTCAGCTCCCGGATCCGCGCCTCGTACCGGGCCGCCTCGGCTTCCCAGTGGCTGGCGGAAACTCCCAGCGCGACGGCCAACGCAACGGCGACGGCCAGGGCGATCGGCCCGGTCGCCGGATTCGTCAGCGCCTGTCTCAGCACGGCCAGCATGGCTCGTCCCCGATCCCTTCGACCACGAGGCGCCCCCATCAGGCCGGCGCCTCGTCAGGCGCCATGGATGGGATCGATCACCTCGAATTCGGCAGCGTCCCCCGATCCGTCCGGGTCATTCCGGTTGATACGGGCGAGCGGATGCGCCGGATGCCTTACATAGGCGCCGCTGTGGCGATTTCGCGGCCCCAGGCTGGAACGCCCAAGCTTGAAGCCCGTTGCGAAAGCCATGGGACGATGGATCGCGATACTCTTGGCCGCCATGGTGGCCCTGGCGGTGGTGGGCCTGCTGATCGACGCCGCGCGGGCCATCGTGGGCGTACTGCTCGTGGTCTGCGTGCTGATCCTCGCAGGCCGCTGGCTGCTGAACCGCAGGCGCGGGAGCTAGCCGCCGCGCCCCGGGCGGACGAAGCAGTCGCGCCCCGCCGCCTTCAGGCCCGCACAGAACTGGCCCGCCTCCGCGGCGTTCGAGAACCCGCCGACCACGGCGCGGTGCCAGGTCCGGCCGCCGACGACCGCGCGCTCCACCCAGGTCGGCCGCCCGCCGGTGACCGATTCCAGCGCGACGAGCAGCCCCCGGGCTTCGGCCTCGGAGGCGCCGGCGCCCACCTGGGCCACCATGCCGCCACGGGCCACCGGCGCCGGGTCGGGACGTGGCGCGGCCGGCGGCGGCGTTGCGATCGCCGGAGACACCTCCGCGACGGGCGCCGGCGCCTGAGGCGGGGCCGTCACCATGGGCCCGTCCGCCTGCGCCACCCTCATCCGGGCCGACTGGAACGGACCCTGGAACTTGGGATCGCACGCGGCGCGCCATGCGAAGTCCAACGCCGTGCCCGCGTCGGGCGTCCGCCAGTCCGCGTCGCCCGAACGCAGGAGCATCCGCTCGCCCAGCAGGTTGCGTTGCGGATAGCCCGTCGTGTCGCCCAGCCGCACGCGCCGCCCCTGGCAGTCGGCGCTGATCGATACGTGCCATGACAGGGCGCCCGCCCGCGCATGCGACTCCGCGTTCAGCGCCTCGGCCCGGATCACCAGTCGCGGGCCCTGCGCGCCGCTCGCCGGGAACGTCGAGACGACCGAGGTCACCGCCTGTGGCGTCACCGCGATCACGCGCTCGGGCATGATGTCCGTCTCTCGCTGCAGCCAGGCCAGCAGCGGCTCCCGCTCCAGGGACGCCGGAAACGTTGGAGCCTCCTGGGCGGCCGCCAGCCCCCCCGCAAGCCACACCGCGCCAGCCAGCACCGCCCGTCCCAAGCTCATCCTGCGCCCCCGGGGAGAATCCAGGCGCGCAACCTGTTCGGGATGCCGCTCGGACGCAAGGCCGACGCTTCGCGCGCGCAGATTGCGCAACAATGTTATGCGAGCGTGAGGCGAATCGGCGACGGATGGACCATGCCGCCCCAAAGTGGGTAACCATTCTCATGGGACGCCGCGGTTCGATGATGCGGGGAGTCGAATCGTCTGATTCTTCGCGCAGCCGCTCGCCTTGGGCGGCGTATCGTCGGCGGGGGGCCGGCTCGTGGGGAAGGCGTAGGAACGCCTGGTAAGCTGACGTGGGCAAGTCGACCGACCGCACATACCGCAGCCTTCGAGGCCTGGAGAAGACCGCCTCCACCAGCCGCGTGCTGAACCTCGCGGCCCTGGCGGCGCGAAACGCCGACAACCCGGAGCATGAGGCGTCGCCGTTCTTCGTCGCCCAGACCCTGAACGGCTCGGTCATCGTCCGTCACCGTCTGCGCGATTCCGAACGCGAGGCGTTCGATCGGCTGCGTTACACCGCCACCAAGCTGATAATTCCGTTCGAGCGTTCGGACCTGGGCCTGGGCGGACGGTCCCTGTTCGTCAACGAGCGCGGCTGGCTCGACATCTTCGAGGAGCTCCGGGGCGACTACCCGGACTTCCCCCGCGACGTGGCCGTCCTGGAAGCCATCGACGAGCTGCCGTCGCTCGACCCCTTCCTCCTGCGCGAGCACATGAAGCGTCGGGGCTTCGACATCAGCCCCAGCCACTTCGAGATCTCGGCGCCCGATCTGGCCAAGATGCAGCGGTTCGTGGGGTCTGAGATCGCCAAGCTGATCGAGCTGGCCTACCGCGACGTGGACGGCATGGAGGGCAACGTCGCCCGTCTCGTCGAAGCCCTGCTCTCCGCGCGGACAGATGAGCGGCTCGAGCCGCTGCGCCTGACCCTGCGGCTGGAGCGGGAGCACTACAGGGAGGGGATCTTCGCCTGGAAGGGTTTCCTCTACTACAAGTGGGTGCTGAACAGCCTCTGGGCCGATATCCGCCAGGTCTTCAGCGAGCTCAACAAGGTCAAGGTGATCGGCCCGGTCGACGCCGAGACCGCCCAGGAGCTGGAACAGCTCAAGCAACGCCTGCGCCAGAAGATGGAGCGCCAGGTCAAGACGGTGATGAACCAGCTGGGCGTCTACGACCAGGTCTTCTCCCAGCTTACCGGCGAGGGCAACGCGCCCGCCTTCCGCGACTTCCTGCTCAAGTCGCCCGAGATGTTCCTGTCGCTGGGCGAGGGCTGCGGCCTCGTCAGCCACATCGCCACCTACTGGCGCTACCAGTTCCCCCGCGGGCGCCCCCTGGCCGCCAACGTGATGCAGCTGATGGACGTCCTGCAGGATTTCGAGCTCAGCCTGGGCGCTGACACCGACCACGAATATCTGACCTGACCGCCGTCAGGTCTTCGGTCAGGCTCCCGGCCGGGCCCGGGCGAACAGCCGACCGACCCTGGCGATGAGCTGATCGTCCCGGAACGGCTTCGACAGATAGTCCTTCGCGCCGAGCTGGATCGCCGACGCCACGTCCTCCGCGGCGTTGCGGGCGGTGAGCACCATGGTCGGCACTTTGTCGGTCAGGCCCTGGGCGCGCATGTTCCGGAGCACGGCGAAGCCGTCCAGCTTGGGCATGTTGATGTCCAGCACCATGGCCTCGGGACGGAAGTCGGACAGGCGATCCAGCGCCTGCGCCCCGTCCCGCGCGGCGCGCGTCTCGTAGCCCGCCAGTTCCAGCCGCGTGACGATGAGTTCCAGGATGAAGGGCTCGTCGTCCGCCACCAGCACCCGTCGGGCGCGGCGCTCAATGGGCTGCATGCGCCATCCCCTCCTCCTCCGCGCCGGGCCACTGGGTGGCCGCCGCGATCGCCGCATACATCTCGAGCGGCTGGATCGGCTTGCGCACCAGCCCGTCGAAGCCCGCCAGGTCGTCCTCGCCCGCGACGTCCGCGTCGGCGGTGAAGGCCAGGACCGGCACGTCCTGGTTGGGCCCGGGCTGCGAGCGAAGCCGCCTCAGCGCCGCGCGCCCGTCGAGCACCGGCATCCTGAGATCCATGAGCACCACGTCCACGGGCAGCATCGCCAGCCGATCCACGGCCTCCGCCCCGTCGGCGGCTTCGGCCACCTCGGCGCCGGCGACTTCCAGGATACGCCGCGAGAGCTCCCGGTTGGCAGGGTTGTCGTCCACCACGAACACCCGGATCCCGTCGATCGAGACCACCTCGCCTTCGCCCGCAAGCGCCTCCGGCAGCTCGGCCGCCGGCGCCGGCAGCTCCACGTGGAAGGTCGCCCCCTCGCCGGGCGTGCTGACGACGCCGATCGCGCCGCCCATCGCCTCGACGATGCCCCGGCTGATCGCCAGCCCCAGCCCAGTGCCGCCGTGCCGGCGGGTCATGCCGCCGTCGATCTGCTCGAAACGCTGGAACAGCCGCGCCTGCGACTCCGCGTCCAGGCCCGGCCCCGTGTCGGCCACCTCGACCGCCACGGTTCCCGGCCCCTCGCCGGGCCCCACCGTCAGGGCCACCGCCCCGTCGTCGGTGAACTTCACCGCATTGCCGATCAGGTTGATCAGCATCTGCCGCAGCCGGTCGCCGTCCAGCATGGCCGCGCGGGGCAGGCCGGCGCGCAGGTCGAAGCGCAGCTCCAGCCCCTTCTCCCCGGCCTGGGTCGAGAAGAGCTGCAGGGTCTCCTCGCAGACCTGGGCCACATCGGTCGGCCGCGGCCGGATCTCGAACTTGCCGGCCTCCAGCTTCGAGAAGTCCAGGATGTCGTTGACGATCGCCAGCAGCCCGTTTCCGGCCCCGGCGATACGTTTCACGTAGCCCCCCGCGGGGTCGGGCAGATCGAGCTCGCGCAGGAGATTCGTGAACCCCAGCACGGCGGTCAGCGGCGTGCGGATCTCGTGGCTCATGTTGGCCAGGAACTGCGACTTGGCCGCGGCGGCGGCTTCCGCCTGCGCCTGAGCCGCCGCGATCTCGGCTTCCTGCTCCACCTGCTTCTGGACGTTGCGGATCACGTCCAGGAAACCGGTCGGCTCGTCCGTGGTCGGGTCGCGGACCAGGGTGGCGTTCGACTCACACCAGGTCCAGCCCCCCGCCGAGGTCTTCGCCCGCCACCGGACGCGCGTTGAGCCGCCGTCCCGCAGCAGCTGGCCGAACGCGCGCATGACCGTCGCGACATCCTCCGGGTGGACCCAGTCCCTGAACGACTTGCCCTCGACGTCCTCGACGGCGGCGCCTTGGAACCGCACGTTCGGGCTGACGTACGTCGACCGCCCGTCCAGGCCGGTCACGATGATCATGTCCGAGGTGTTCTCGATGATCAGGCGATAGTGCGCCTCGCGCTCGCGCAGGGCCGCCTCCGCCGCCCGCCGCGAGGTCAGGTCCTGCACCTCGACCACGTGATGCTTGGGGGAGCCGTCGGGATGCCGCACCAGCGACATGGTCAGCTCGACCCAGATGTATCCGCCGTCCGCCCGGCGGTAGCGGCGCTCGATGGCGTAGGCCTCGATCTCGCCCGCCGCCAGCCGCTCGAACTTGCCCGAGGCGCGTCCGGCCTCGTCCGGGTGGGCCAGGTCCGGCGCCCTCAGCGTCAGGAGTTCCGCCTCGCTGAAACCGAGCATCTCGCAGAGCGCGCGATTCACCTCCAGGAACCGGCCGTCCATGTCGACCACGGCCTTGCCGATGGCCGCATGCTGGAACGCGGCGGCGAACAGCTCCTGCTGGGCCCGCCGCTCGGTTACGTTGCGCAGCACGTTCACAGCGCCAACCGCCCGGCCGGCGTCGTCTCGGATGATCCGCGGATTGCCCTCCAGCCAGACCCACTGGCCGGTGGCCGTGCGGTACCGGAGCTGCCGGTCCATCTCGAACCCGGCCTCGGGCGCCGCGCCTCCCGTCGCCTTGCGAGCGGCGCGAAGCCCAGCCAGGTCGTCGGGGTGGATCAGTTCCACGACACGTCGCCCGATCAGGCTCTCCGGAGCGTAGCCATAGGCCTGGACCGACGGCGAAACCCAGTTGATCCGGCCGCGGCGATCCATCCGGATCACCAGGTCGCTCATGTTGTCGGCGATCAGGCGGTAGCGGGCTTCGCTGTCCTTCAGCGCCGCCTCGGCCTCCCGCTCGGCGGTGAGATCCTGGATCTGCGAGACGTAGTAGAGCGGCGAGCCGTCCTCCCCCCGCACCGCCGTCACTGTGAGTCGCACCCAGACCGTCTCGCCGCCGGGCCGGATGTAGCGTTTTTCCACGTCGTAGCTGCCGATGGCGCCCGACTGAAGACGCCTGAGATGATCCAGGTCGTTTGCGAGATCGTCCGGGTGGGTGATGCTTTGGAAATCCCGCGCCAGCATGTCGGCCTCGGTCCGGCCGGCGACCCGGCAGAACGCCGCGTTCAGCCGCATGAACCGACCGTCCAGCGCCACCAGCGCCTTGCCGATCGGCGCATGGCGGAAGGCCGCCTCGAACAGCTCGGCCTGCTCGCGCGCCCGCGCCTCCATCTCGCGCCGCGCCGTCACGTCCCGGAAGATGTTCACGAAGCCGCAGACAGCGCCCGTGTCGTCGGTCAGGACCCGGGGATTGCCCTGGGCCCAGTAGCAGCCGCCGTCCTTGCGCAGGATCCGGTGCTCCCGCCCCGCCAGAGGATCGGCCTTGCCCTCGAGCAGGGCGGCCACGTTGGCGACGAAGTGGGGGCGATCCTCAGGGTGCACGAGGTCGAAGCCCGTGGTCCCGATCAGTTCTTCCGGCTCCCACCCATAGGTGCGGATCGCCGGCGAGATGTAGGTGACGGTTCCCGCACGATCGACGCGCACCAGCACGTCGCTGATCTGCTCGGCGATGAGGGCGAAGGCCTCGTCCCTCGCCGCAGCTGTGCCCTGACTCACGCGCGCTTCCTTAGTGTCGGGCCCCTAGGGCGCCATCGAACACGGTAAACGTCGCAGCCTTTCGAGGCGGTGAACGTGGCGCTCAACCTGTGGATGGCCCAGGCGTCCCTTCGTCGCAGCCTTCGGCGCCGACCGACCACCTGCGGCCACGCTTGCGTCGACGGAACGCCGGCGTAGATGGGGCGGCCATGAAGAAAGCTTCCGAGTACCGCGAACACGCCCGGGAATGCCGCGTCCTGGCGGCCCAGATGGATTCCGCCGACCAGCGCGACCAGCTCCTCCAGATGGCCGCGCACTGGGACGCCCTCGCCGACGATCGCGCCGACCTCGTCGAGAAGCATCCCGAGCTCGACAGCAGCCGGCCACCCGAAGGCTAATCCAGGTTCTCCGGGATCAGCCGCTCGACGATGACGGTGTCCATCCAGACCCCCTCCAGCTTGCCGTGCTTGCGGTGGACGCCGATCTCCTCGAACCCCATCCGCGCCATCAGCGCCAGGCTGGCCCGGTTCTCCGGGAAAACCCGCGACAACAGCTTCCAGAGCCCCTTCTCCCGCGCCGCCTCGATGAGCGCCCCCATCGCCGCCGCGCCGACGCCGTGCCCGCGGTGCGACCGCCGGACATAGACCGAGAACTCGCCGATCCCGCGGTAGCAGCAGCGGTCGGCATAGGGATGGGCCACCGCATAGCCCGCCACCTCGCCGGCCGGGTCCTCCACCACCACGATCGCCAGCGCCGTGTCGAACCAGGCCTCGATGGCGGCCACCGCCCGGGGCTCGGTCTCGAACGTGGCGATCCGGTCCTCGATGCCCTGGTTGTAGATCTCGGTGATCGCCGCCGCGTCCTCGCGGCGAGCCGGCCGCACCTTCAACCCCGTCATCGCGCCCCGCTTGACATTTCCATTTTTCCCGAAATATAGAATGACACATCAACGACGGAGATGGCCACCATGAAGCGCCTGCACCTGCACGTGAGCGTGCCCGACCTCACCCAATCCATCCAGTTCTACGAGACGCTGTTCGGCGCCGCCCCCACGGTGGTGAAGGACGACTACGCCAAGTGGATGCTCGACGATCCGCGGGTGAACTTCGCCATCTCCCAGCGCGACCGCGCCGCCGGCGTCGACCACGTGGGCATCCAGGTCGACAGCACCGCCGAGCTCGCCGAGCTGTCCTCGCGCCTGAAGGCGGCCGGCGCCCAGACCTTCGACGAGGAGGCCACCACCTGCTGCTACGCCCGCTCCGACAAGAGCTGGGTCGCCGACCCGGCCGGCGTGCGGTGGGAGACCTTCTACACCTTCGGCGAGGCGACGACCTACGGCGAGGACGAGGCCCAGGCTGCGCTGGAGGCCCAGGCTGCGCTGGAGGCCCAGGCCACCGGCGGCGCTTGCTGCGGCCCCAAGGCCGAGCCCGCCAAGGCCGAGACCCCGGCGGCCGTCAGCGCCTGCTGCTGAGCCGAGCTGTCACAAAACGGTCGCTTGGCGGCGTTCGAGACTTCTGGCAATCCCGAACCATGGAAACTCAGAACGCCGTCGGCGGCCTCGCCGCCCTCGCCCATCCGGGCCGCCTCGAGGTCTTCCGCCTCCTGGTCAAGGCCGGCGACGCGGGCCTTGCCGCCGGTGAGATCGCCCGTCTCACCGGCAGCCTGCCCAACACGCTCTCGACCAACCTCGGCATCCTGGCCGGCGCCGGCCTCGTCGCCTCGCGCCGCGAGGGCCGTTCGATCATCTACACCGCTGGCTACGACCGCATGCGCGAGCTGCTCGCTTTCCTCATGGAAGACTGCTGCGCCGGCAACGCCGCCATCTGCGCCCCCCTTGCCGAGGTCGCCAGCCGCGCCTGCGGCGCCGAAGGTCGCAGCTGCTGAGGCCCGCCATGACCAATCGCCCCTACAACGTCCTCTTCCTCTGCACGGGCAACTCCGCCCGCTCGGTCATGGCCGAGGCCCTGCTGAACCGTCTGGGCGAGGGCCGCTTCCGCGCCTTCTCGGCCGGCTCGTTCCCCACCGGCCGTGTCAATCCGCACACCGCGCCGATCCTGAAGGGCCTCGGCTACGACATCGCCGACTTCCGCTCCAAGTCGTGGGACGAGTTTTCCGGGCCGGACGCGCCGCCGATCGATTTCATCTTCACCGTCTGCGACAACGCCGCCGGCGAGGTCTGCCCGATCTGGCCGGGCCAGCCGATGACCGCCCACTGGGGCATCCCCGATCCGGCCGCCGCCACGGGCTCGGAGGCCGAGATCGGCCTCGCCTTCGCCGAGGCGGCCCGGATGCTGCGCAACCGCATCACCCCCTTCATCCAGCTCCCCTTCGACAAGCTCGACCGCCTGTCGCTGCAGGCGAAGCTGCGCGAGATCGGCCAGGCCGCCGACCAGCCGGAGCGCGCCGGTGACATCTGAAGCCTTGGCCGACAAGCCGGCCATGCCGGTCTTCGAACGCTACCTGACCCTCTGGGTCGGCCTCTGCATCGTCGCCGGCATCGCCCTTGGTCATTTCTTCGCGCCCGCCTTCCAGGTCATCGCCGCCGCCGAGGTGGCCAAGGTCAACCTCCCGGTCGCCGGCCTCATCTGGCTGATGATCGTCCCCATGCTGATGAAGGTCGACTTCCGCGCCCTCGGCGCCGTCGGCCGCCACTGGCGCGGCATCGGCGTCACCCTGCTGGTGAACTGGGCCATCAAGCCGTTCTCCATGGCCGCCCTCGGCGCCCTCTTCATCGGCTGGCTGTTCCGCCCCTGGCTGCCGGCGGGCGAGATCGACAGCTACATCGCCGGCCTGATCATCCTGGCCGCCGCCCCCTGCACCGCCATGGTGTTCGTCTGGAGCAACCTCACCCGGGGCGAGCCCAACTTCACCCTCAGCCAGGTGGCGCTGAACGACACCATCATGGTCGTCGCCTTCGCCCCCATCGTCGGCCTCCTGCTCGGCCTCTCGGCCATCACCGTGCCGTGGCAGACCCTGCTGCTGTCGGTCGGCCTCTACATCGTCGTGCCGGTGGTGATCGCCCAGGCCCTGCGCGGCGCCCTGCTGGCCCGCGGCGGCGAGGCGTCCCTGTCCGCCGCCCTCGCCCGCATCCAGCCCCTGTCGCTATCCGCGCTCCTCGCCACCCTGGTCCTGCTGTTCGGCTTCCAGGGCGAACAGATCCTGAAGCAGCCGCTGGTCATCGCCATCCTGGCCGTCCCGATCCTGATCCAGGTCTATCTGAACTCCGGCCTCGCCTACCTGCTGAACCGCGCCGCGGGCGAAGCCCACTGCGTCGCCGGCCCCTCGGCCCTGATCGGCGCCAGCAACTTCTTCGAGCTCGCCGTCGCCGCCGCCATCAGCCTCTTCGGCCTCACCTCCGGCGCCGCCCTCGCCACCGTCGTCGGCGTCCTCATCGAGGTCCCCGTCATGCTCTCCGTCGTCGCCATCGTGAACGCCAGCAAGGGCTGGTACGAGCGCGGCGCGGCGGTGCGGCGTGTCGCCGGGAATTAGATCCTCCTCGGTGTCATCCCGGTTTCCGCCACAGGCGGAAGACCGGGACCCAACCCGCTCCAGCACCCCACCCGCGCCGGACAGGCTCCACGTCCCTGGCCGAACCTGTCGCTCGACCTCTGCGCAAGCTGTGGGTTGGATCCCGGTCTTCGCTGCGCGAAACCGGGATGACATCGAGAGCGGAGGCTCGCGATTTGCGAAACACCCCGCCACCGCTACCCTCCACCCCCGTGCGCCACGACCTCCAG
This sequence comes from Phenylobacterium kunshanense, assembly GCF_003254525.1. Taxonomy (GTDB): domain Bacteria; phylum Pseudomonadota; class Alphaproteobacteria; order Caulobacterales; family Caulobacteraceae; genus Phenylobacterium; species Phenylobacterium kunshanense. The sequence goes on along the minus strand of NZ_QFYS01000011.1, from coordinate 23,019 downwards.
CCCCATCCGGACTTCCCCTGCCGCGTCCTCGGCGGCCTGACCGTCGAGGCCGCGCGCCCCGCGCCGAACGTCCTGCAGCTCCGCCACCGCCTCTCCGGCGTCACCGACGGGCTCGTCCTGCCGCCCACCGCCCCGCCCGCTCGCACCGACGAGCTCTGGCGCCGCACGTGCCTGGAGGCCTTCGTCCGCCTGCCCGGCGCGCCCGGCTACCGCGAGCTCAACCTCTCGCCCGGCGGGCCCTGGGCGGCCTACCGGTTCGACGGCTACCGCGAAGGGATGGCCAACGCCGACGTCCCCGCGCCTCACGTCACCACCGACCGAGACGGCGACACGTTCGACCTCGCCGCCGCCTGGACCCTCGACCTCCCTTCCGACCTCCCCTGGCAGGTGGCCGTCACCGCCGTGATCGAGGCCGCGGACGGCAGCATCTCCTACTGGTCCCTGCGCCATCCCGCCGCGCGGCCGGACTTCCACCACGCCGATGGCTTTGTGCTCGAACTTCCCCCAATTTCGGGGCCATGAGATTCGGCATCGACCGCCTGCTGGCGGACCCCGCCCTCCGCGCTCCCCTTGCCGGCCGCCGGGTCGCGCTGCTGGCCCATCCCGCCTCGGTCACGGCTGACCTGACCCATTCGCTCGACGCCCTGGCCGCCTGCCCGGACATCAAGCTGACGGCCGCCTTCGGGCCGCAGCACGGCCTGCGCGGCGACAAGCAGGACAACATGGTCGAGAGCCCGGACTTCGCCGATCCGGTCCACGGCATTCCGATCTTCAGCCTCTACGGCGAGGTCCGCCGGCCCACCGACGCCTCGATGGAGACCTTCGACGTCCTGCTGGTCGACCTGCAGGACCTGGGCTGCCGCATCTACACCTTCATCACCACCCTGCTCTACGTGCTGGAGGCGGCCGCGAAACACGGCAAGGCCGTCTGGGTGCTGGACCGTCCCAACCCCGCCGGCCGGCCTATCGAGGGCCTCACCCTGCGCCCCGGCTGGGAGAGCTTCGTCGGCGCCGGCCCCATGCCCATGCGCCACGGCATGACCCTCGGCGAGCTCGGCTGGTGGTTCATCCGCACCTTCAGCCTCGATGTCGAGTACCGCGTCATCGAGATGGAGGGCTGGGCGCCCGCAGCCGCCCCGGGCTACGGCTGGCCGCTGGGCGAGCGGGTGTGGGTCAACCCCAGCCCCAACGCCCCCAACCTCTTCATGGCCCGCGCCTACGCCGGCACGGTGATGCTGGAGGGGACCACGCTCTCCGAAGGCCGCGGCACCACCCGCCCGCTGGAGCTGTTCGGCGCCCCCGATATCGACGCCCGCGCGGTGATCGCCGAGATGCGGAGCCTCGCGCCCGGTTGGCTCGACGGCTGCACGCTGCGCGACTGCTGGTTCGAGCCCACCTTCCACAAGCACGTGGGCCAGCTCTGCGCGGGGGTGATGATCCACACCGAGGGCCCGGCCTACGACCACGACGCCTTCCGCCCCTGGCGGCTGCAGTCCCTGGCCTTCAAGGCCATCCGCCGCCTCCAGCCCGACTACCCGCTCTGGCGAGACTTCCCCTACGAATACGAGCTGGGCAAGCTCGCCATCGACGTGATCAACGGCGGCCCGCTGTTGCGCGAATGGGTCGACGACCCGGCCGCCACGCCCGCCGACCTCGACGCCCTGACCCTGCCGGACGAAGCCGCCTGGGCCGAGGCCCGCGCGCCGTTCCTGCTCTACTGAAGCGCCGGCCCTTTTCCATCGCCCCCACAATCGTTTACGGTGTTATCCACAAGGAGCGGGGTGACAGCGGGCGCCGGCCCGTTCTACAACTCCACGTCGAGGAGCCGACGTGCCGATCAGGATACTCATCGTCGACGACGACGACGCGCTGCGGACGGCCCTGTCGCGCACCCTGCGGGCCAACGGCTATGACGTCGACCAGGCCGGCGATGCACCCGAGGCGCTCTCGGTCATCGCCCGCATCACCCCCGACCTGATCCTCACCGACATCATGATGCCCGGCGGCGACGGGGTGGAGCTGATCAACGCGATCCGCGGCCGCTGCCCCCGCCCCGGCATCCTCGCCATGTCGGGCCGCGGCAGCATGGGAGCGCTCGACCTCCTGCGGCTGGCCGAGAAGCTCGGCGCCGACCTGTCGCTCTGCAAGCCGTTCTCTACCGACGAGCTGCTGCTGGCCCTCGCCGACCTGGAGACCCGCGCCCCCTTCGGCGGCGGCTGATCCGGCGCGTCCTACGCCGGTCCGGCCTCAGCGATCCCGAATCCGATCCCGACCTCCTTGGAGACTTCCTGAAAGATCGCCCGCGGCGCGGCGCCGGACGCGGTGAGCATGGCCTGGCCGGCCGCCACCCATGACTGGGTCTCCACCGCCCCGATTCCCGCCTCGTCCATCACCTGCTCGGGATCCCACCCGTCGAAGACCGACAGGTCGCCGCCGCAGAAGGTCGCCAGAAAGGCCTTGTCCCAGGCGTCCTTCAGGCCGGCCATCTCGGGCGTCACCTGGTCCTGGGCCAGCATCTGGGCGCCCATCCGGTGGGCCTGGATCTCGTAGTCGATCCAGGCCTGCTGCGGCACGTCGGCCTGCGCCTTGCCGTGCAGGATGTACGGACGCCACTCGGGCTGCACGGCGTCGATGGGCGGGAACAGGGCCGCCGGGTTGTGAGCCAGGCCGCCGCTGCCGAGGAACAGGATGCGCCGGTCGCCCAGGCCTCGCGCGAACTCGCCCACCGCCGCGCCCAGGGCGCGCGCCCGGGCATAGGGGCTGAACGGCGGCTGGATGCAGTTCACGAAGATCGGCAGCACGGGATAGCGGTCCACCCCGCCCAGCAATCGCGTCAGCGCCTGGGAGAACCCGTGGTCCACGTCCATCGCGAATGAGACGGCCGTGTCGACGCCGGACGCCCGGATGGCCCTGACCGCCGCCACCGCCAGGTCGCGCGGCACGTCCAGCCGCCCTGGCGTGCCGCCCACGTCCGCCAGCGCCGTCGCCTCCACGCCCACGCAGAAGGACGACATGCAGTCCATGTGCTGGCCGCCGTAGTGATCCACGCCGAACAGGATCACGAGGTCGGGGTCGAACGCCTCGATCCGGGCCCGGGTCGCGTCCAGCGCCGCCCGGATGTTCACCACCGACGGGCTTTCCCGGGCGGGAAAGTCGAGCAGGGGCGAGTGCGAGGCGGCGACCATCAAATACGGCATTCTTCCCTCCCGGCGGCTTCGGCGTCCGTCCGTCCCGCATCTTTGATCTTGTATGATCGCTCAAACAAGGCCTACTTGAACGATCATACAAGACGCGACCACGCAGGCCGCGCGACAAGGGAGGAAACGGCCATGGCCGATGGAGCGGCCGCGCTCGGCGGCGACCAGGTCACGCAGGACTACGTCTTGCCCGATCCGGAACAGGTGCGCCGGGGCGAGGAGATGCGCGAACGGGTGCGGGCCCTGCTCCCCACCATCGCCGCCAACGCCGGCAAGGCCGAGGCGGACCGGCGCGTGCCGGACGAGAACATCCGACTCCTGAAGGCGGCGGGATTCACGCGAGCGCTGCAGCCGCTGGCCTACGGCGGCCTGGAGCTGAGCCCGGAGCAGTACTGTCCGGTCGTCGTCGACATCGCCGGCGCCTGCGCGTCCACCGCCTGGGTCGCGGGCCTCCTGGCCCAGCACGCCCACGGCCTCGCGCTGATGTCGAAGGACGTCCAGGACGAGGTCTGGCGCGAGCCCGACACCCTGGTCTCCTCCTCGGTGGCCCCGATCAACGAGGCGGTCCCCGTCCCCGGCGGCGTGCGCCTTTCGGGCCGCTTCGGCTGGTCCAGCGGCTGCGACCACGCCCAGTGGGCCTGCCTCGGCTTCCGCATGCCGGTGGCCGAGATGGGCGGCATGATGCTTCCGTTCTACGCCCTCGTGCCGCGCGGCGACTATGCGATCGTCGATGACTGGCACGTGGCCGGCCTCTGCGGCACGGGCAGCAAGACGCTGGAGGTAAGGGACGCCTTCGTCCCCGACCACCGCATCGACTCGATCATCGCCATGAACACCGGCGCCTCGAAGGGCTTCGGCCTGCACGACGGCGGCATCTACCGGGCGGCCTTCGTGCCCTATTTCTCGTTCGGCTTCTCCGCGGTGGCCGTGGGCGTCGCCCGCCGGTTCCTCGAGGTCTATCGCGACAAGATCGCCGGCCGGGCGCGCGCCTACACCGGCGCCAGGGTGGCCGAGAGCGCCCCGGCCTACATGCGGCTGGCGGAGGCCTCCCACATGGTGCGCGCGGCCTACGCCACCCTCTCCCAGGACTGGCGCGAGATCGCCTCGCGCAGCCGCAGCGGCCGGCTGCCCTCGCCCGCCGAGCTGGCGATGTGGCGGACCAATCAGGCCTACGCCACCCGGACCGCCATCGAGGCCGTGAACATCCTCTTCAGCGGCTCCGGCGGCTCGGCGTGGTTCAGCCACAACGAGATGCAGCGCCTGTGGCGCGACGCCAACATGGCCGGCGCCCACGCCTATTCGGACTACGACGTGGCCACCCAGCGCCTGGGCCGCGACCTCCTGGGGCTCGACCCCGACATGGCCATCTATTGAGGACGCGGCGATGAGGTTCTGCAGCTTCGAGGCGGGCGGCCGCCGATCCTACGGCCTGGTCCGCGCCGACGGACGGATCGTCGACCTGAGGGCCCTCCTCGGCGCGGAGGCGCCGGCCAGCCTGGAGGACCTGATCGAAGCCTCCGGCGAAGGGCGGGTCGACCTGGCCGCCCTGGCGGCCCGCGCGGACGGCGCACCCGCCCTCGACCCGGAGACGGTGACCTGGCGCCCGCCGGTCTCCAGGCCGGGCAAGGTCGTCGGCGTGGCGATCAACAACCGCATGGGCCAGCAGGTGGCGTACCGGCCGTTCGCCGAGCCGGCCTTCTTCCTGAAACCCGCCACCTCGCTCACCGGCCACGGCGCGCCCGTGGTCGTGCGCGGCGACTATGGCCTCACCCACCCGGAGCCCGAGCTGGCCGTCATCATCGGCCGGCGCGGCAAGGCGATCCCGGAGGCCCGGGCCCTGGAGCACGTCTTCGGCTACACGATCATCAACGACATCACCTCGCCGGGCCTCAAGGAGCGCGACAGCATCGAGCTGGTCACCCCGCCCGCGGCCGGGGGCGGCTATCGCGATCTGATGAGCTGGCGGCGCGTGCGCGACGCGGAGGACGCCCGGTCGATCTACCTCACCTATCACGCGCTCTCGAAGGGGACCGACACCTTCGGTCCGATCGGCCCCTGGATCGTCACCGCCGACGAGATCGCCGACCCCAACCGGCTGGCGATCCACTCCTATGACGGCGAGGAGCTGGTGTTCGAGGACTCCACCGCCAACCTGACGTTCCCGGTGGAGCGGATCATCGCCCACGCCTCGGACTACATGACCCTGGAGCCGGGCGACATCCTCCACTGCGGCACCGCCATGCGGCCGGCCGAGGGCGGCCGGTACCGGGCGCTGACCCAGTGGGACCTGGCCCAGGCGCGCCGGCCGATGGCGATCGAGATCGAAGGCGTCGGCCGACTGGTCAATCCGGTCGAGTTCCAGCCCTGAATCGCGGCATCTGGAGCGGAGGCGATCGAGGAACCCGCATGGCCAAGGCCGCGCCCGACGAGGCTGACCAGGTCAACACCCGCGCGCGCATCCTCGCCGCGGCCCGCGAGCTGTTCGCCGAGCAGGGCTACACCGCCGCCTCGATCTCCAAGATCGCCAAGCGGGCCGGCGTCCTGGCCGGCTCCATCTACTGGGCCTTCGACTCCAAGGAGACTCTGTTCGCCGAGGCGCTGACGGCGGCGGCGGAGGAGTGGAAGCATCGCCACCAGCCGGCGGCCAACGATCTGCGGCTGCCCCTGTCCGGCCTCGGCGAGGCCATCCGCGCGACGGCCGCCGGCTTCGAGGACGGCCCCGAATTCCTGCGCCTCCTGATGGTGGTGGCCAGCGAGCACCAGGCCAGCGACCCGCGGATCCGCGAGGCGGCGGTCGCGGTGCGGCGGATGTGGCGCGACTCCCTGGAGCAGGCCCTGCTCCTCGACCTGGGGGCTTATGAGCCCGCGGCCGCGCAGGCGCTCGTCCGCCGCATCAGCCGGCTCGTGCTCCAGCTTCTGGACGGCGTCTTCATGTCCCTGCAGATCGAACAGACCGAGCTCTCCGCCGAGGCCCTGGTGCGCGACGCCGCCGAGGTGGCCCAGCGCGAGCTGGAGGTCGGCGTGGCGCAGTTGCCTCGGAAAGCCTGAACCGTCCGGGCCCGGCCTGAGCCCGGGTCCGCCCTAAGCCCGCAAAGGCGTCCGTCGCAGACCCGTCGGCGTTCGTCGCGCGCCGGGTGCGCCGCGAGCGCTCCGGCTCTAGCTCTCAATGTGGATGGCGCCTCGAACTGGCTTCGTGGAGGCGTGATCTGCCCCCCGGAGCCGCCGTCGCCCCACGCGACGGTCTGCGGAGCCGCTTAACCCGATGGGCGGCTCCGCGGTTTCGGGACCGGACGCCGCCGTACGCGCCCCGCGGGGCGCCGGATCAGGCCTCGCCGCGGACGAGCGAGCTGACGTCGACGCCGCCCTTCTCGACCCGCACGCCCAGGAAGCGCATCTCGCCCCCCGCATAGCTGATGTCGGCCACCGGCGTGCTGCGGTCGCGCGACAGCAGCGTCACATCCCGCAGCGTCAGACGCAGGGTCATGTCCTCGGGGGCGATCCCCTCGGCGATGGCCGCCTCGATCTGACTGCGGAAGCGGGAGTCGGGCGAACCCGTGGGCTTGGAAGCGACCTTGGCCATCATCAAGAGGCCCAGAATCCGTGCTCGCCGGAAATCCGCACCTCGCAGGGACGGCCTCCGTCCTGCACTTCGCGGGCGCGCCGGTTGGCGGCCGCCTTGGCGATTTCCTTGTCCCGGGAATGCCCGAAGGCGTCGCCGTCGTGCTCGACGCACCAGACGCCTTCGTGTCGTGTGACGGTCAGGACCGTCCGCTCAAGAACCATGCGCATGAAGCTTTAGTAGCACGACGAAGGGGCCATATTGCAAGATTTTTGAAAATATTACCTTGCCCACACAGAATATTTGCCGTATCTATTCCTGGTCAAATATCGCTTTGGCTCGCCTTCTTTTCCGGCCGAAATCACAAGTTTTAGCCGCGGATTCGACATCGACCCTCTCCGAAATTTTGATCTCAATGCCCATCTCGGGCGCGAGAACTCATGTCCGAAAGGGACGAATATGCAAAACGGCACCGTGAAGTGGTTCAACGGCCAAAAGGGCTTCGGCTTCATTCAACCTGAAGACGGCGGCAATGACGTCTTCGTGCACATCTCGGCGGTCGAACGCGCCGGCATGTCCTCGCTGGCGGAAGGCCAGAAGCTCAGCTTCGAGCTCGAGCGTGACCGCAAGAGCGGCAAGATGTCGGCGGGTCAGCTGCAGGCGGCCTAAGGGCCCCCGCGGTGGGCGGCTCCTCGTGGGCCGCCCTCCCCAATGATGGAAACGGCCGGAGCGCCTAACCATGACCACACAATACGACACCCGCCGCGACCTGCGCGGCTGGACTGTCTTCGATCGCTGGACCGGCCAGCCGGTCACGCTTTGCGGGGCCGAGCAGTCGGGCATGAGCTGGATCGAGGCGGATGACCTCATCGAGCGGCTCGGACGTCGGGCCGCCGGCAGTGACAGGAGTAGCCTCTAATGACCCCCGAACAGCAGCACCGCTGCACCGTCCAGATCCGCGCAGACGGCGCGCCCTACCTGGCCTTCGAGCCGTCCAGCGGGACCGTTTCGTCCTACAGCAACTCGCTGTTCACGCTCGATCTTCGGAGCGAGATCTCCGAGGCCGAGGCGCGCGACCTGGCCGACCAGATCAACCGGCGCCTCTGGGGCGTCTCGACCACCGTCTTCTGAAGACCAAAGGAGCGTCGGCGCATGGACATCAACCTTCTGAGCGAGGGCCAGCTCTCGGCCCTGCGCAACCTGTCCCACAAGAGCGCCGGGGCCCTCACCGCCTTCGTCAACATCGCCAACGCGCGCCAGCTCACCGAGCTCGGCCTCGCCGTCCGCAGCCGTCAGGGCTGGGACATCACGGCCGCCGGGCTCGCCCAGCTGCAGCGGGTAGACGGCGGCGACACCCGCGACACGACCCCCATTCCGTTCGCGCCGTCCGAGTCCTAGCCGGACTGCGGCTCGCCTGTGGCCCGCTCCACGGCCAGGGCCGCGGAGAAGCCGTGCAGCACCGTGGAGACCAGGATCGTGAAGGCGACGATCGCCCACAGCTCCGCCTCGCCCGGCAGCGCCGCATGGCTCCCGGCATAGGCCAGGTAGTAGATCGATCCCACCCCCCGCACGCCGTACGCCGCGACCACCGCCCGCTCGCGCCCGCTCAGCCGCGTGCCCGCCAGCGAGACCCAGCCGCTCAGCGGCCGCACCAGCAGAACCAGCGCCAGGCCCACCGCCGCGCCCGTCCAGGTCAGCGCCGGCAGGATCGCCGGCAGCGCCGCCCCCAGGCCGATCAGCAGCACGGCGGTCAGCGCGTGCTCGATCGTCTCCGAGAAGTTGTGCAGCCGCACGTGGAACGCATGGTGGCTCTCGCTCCGCCTGAGCGTCAGCCCCGCCGCGAACGCCGCGATGAACCCATAGCCCTCGGCGAGTTCGGTCAGGCCATAGGCGGTCAGCACCCCGGCCAGGGCGAAGACCCCGGCCTCGGTCTTCGCCAGCGCATTCTCCCGGGGCACGTCGAACAGCACCTTGCCCAACAGCCACCCGACGCCGACGCCGCAGGCCGCGCCGACCACGATCCGGTAGCCCACGTCCCGCCACGCCCATTCGCCCATCAACTCGCCCAGCGGCATCGCCGCCGCGGCCAGCGCCAGGCTCAGGTGGACGAAGGGGAACGCCAGCCCGTCGTTCAGCCCGGCCTCGGCGGTCAGGGTGTAGCGCACGGGATGCTCGCCGCCCTCGGTCGGCCGCCCCACCTGCACGTCGCCCGCCAAGACCGGGTCGGTCGGCGCCAGCACCGAGCCCAGCAGCAGCGCCGCCACCATGGGAAGCCCGGCCCACCACCAGCCCAGCCCCGCCACCGCCAGGATCGTCAGCGGCATGGCGATGGCGAGCAGCCGGGCGCTCGGCCCCCACTGCGCCAGGGGCGCCAGCCGATCGATGCGCAGGCCAACGCCGAACAGGCCGAAGATCACGCAGAGCTCGCTGACCACCTCCCAGGGCTTGGGCGAGGTCACCGGGTTCAGCGACGCCGGCAGATCGGGGATCCAGCCGAACAGTCCCGCGCCCAGCCCGATCAGCAGCGCCGAGGCCGCCGGCTCCCGCCCCGAGACTAACCGCGGCAGCCAGTAGGCCAGCACGATCGCCACGCCCAGGCCCGCCAGGATCAGGTGATAACCGGATAGATCGAACACGCCGTGAGCTCCGCTGTGGGCCCACTACGCGCGGGAAGCCCGGAGGTTCACCCGCCCCTACCCCGCCACCATCTCCCGCAGCTTCCCCACCGTGTTCCAGTTGCGCATCGTGCCGCGCACCTTCAGCCGGCGCTCGATCAGCACGTTCGAGAGCTTCGAAGTCCCCGCGCCGGCGGGGAACCACACGTAGAGGCAGCCCGGCCCGGCCCTCACCTCCTCGCCGAATGCGCAGGCGTCCGTCAGGACCTCGACGCCGGCCTGCGGCTCTGCGCTGAGGAACATGGCCATCAGGCGGCTGGGCTCGTCCTTCGCCTGGCGGGGAAAGGGGTTGGCGGCGATCACCGCCTCCAGCGCCGCCAGGTCGCGGGCCATCACGTCGGCGGCGAGGCCCAGGTCCTCAAGGATCCGCGCCTCCAGCCGCGCCGCCGCCTCGGCCGCCGGTAGGTCGGTCTCGAACACGACGTTGCCGCTGGCCAGCAGCGTCTGCGGCCGCGCGAGCCCCGCCGCCTCGGCCGCCTGCTTCAGGTCGGCGGAGAGCAGCTTGCGCCCGCCGACGTTCACGGCCCGCAGCAGGCCGGCCAGCCTGCGCGTCACTTCGCGTCGGCTTCCCATTCCTTGAACTCCGGCGTGTCCAGCAGGCGCTGGCAATAGGCGCCCACTTTCCCGTCGTCGCCGAAGTCGGTGAGCTTGACGCCATAGGTGCGGAAGCGCGTCGCCACGGGCGTGTAGAAGGCGTCGGCGATCGACCAGTCGCCGCACAGGAACGGCCCGCCCGACCTCGCCAGGATCCCGCCCAGGCCCTCGACGATCCGGCGGATGTTCTTGTGCGTCGCCTCGGACAGCGTCGCCACGTGCGGCTCGGACTCCAGCGCCATCGGACACTCCCCGCGCAGCGAGGCGAAGCCCGAGTGCATCTCGGCCGCCGCCGACCGGGCCAGGGCCCGCAGGGCCGGGTCCGAGGGCCACAGCCCCGGCGCCTTCTCGGCCAGGTATTCGCAGATCGCCAGCGAGTCCCAGATCACCAGGTCGCCGTCCTTCAGCACCGGCACCAGGCCCGAGGGCGAGTGCACGCGGATCTCGGCCTCGCTCATGTTGTTCTCCTGGCGCAGCTCCACCAGGGTCTCGGTGAACGGCAGGCCCGAGCGCTTGATCGCCAGCCAGGGCCGCAGGGACCACGTCGACCACTTCTTCGTCCCGATCACCAGTTCCATCGGCCCTGCTCCATGCTGCTGACTTGAAACACTTCATGTGTTGCGGCCGCCCGCGCGGCGCCATCTAGTTCGGAACCAACGACAAAATAAACTGAGGAACACGCCCCCCATGACCGATGCCGTGTCCGACGGCGCCGCGCGCGAACCCGCGGCGGGCGCTGAGGCCCCGCCCTTCTCCAAGGGCTACACCAGCTATGTCATGTGGCTGCTGCTCGGCATCTACATCATCAATTTCCTCGACCGCCAGGTGCTCAACATCCTGATCGAGGACATCAAGCTCGAGCTGCATCTCACCGACACCCAGATGGGCCTGCTCGGCGGCCTGGCGTTCGCGATCTTCTACACCATCCTCGGCATCCCCATCGCCCGGCTGGCCGAGCGCAAGAACCGTGCGGTGATCATCGGCTCGTCGGTGGCGGTATGGAGCGGCTTCACCGCCCTCTGCGCCACGGCGGGCAACTTCTGGCAGCTCCTGCTCTACCGCGTCGGCGTCGGCGTGGGCGAAGCCGGCTGCACGCCGCCGGCCCACTCCCTGATCGTCGACTACGTGCCGAAGGAAAAGCGCGCCTCGGCCCTGGCCTTCTATTCCATGGGCACGCCGATCGGCGGCCTCCTGGGGCTGATCATGGGCGGCCTCGTGGCCGACGCCTATGGCTGGCGGACGGCGTTCCTCGTCGCCGGCGCGCCGGGCCTGATCTTCGCCCTGCTGGCCGTCTTCACCCTGAAGGAGCCGCGCGCCCGCCTCGCCCGCCACGCGGCCCAGGTCCAGGCCGCCAGCGCCACCTTCAGCGAGACCGTGCGCTACCTGGCCGCCAAGCCCACCTTCTGGTTCATCGCCATGGCGGCGGCGGTGAAGGCCTTCATCGGCTACGGCCACGCCCCGTTCACCGCCTCGTTCTTCTTCCGCAACCACACCGAGGAGGTCGGCCGCCTCGCCGCCTTCTGGGGCGACCTGCTGGGCTTCGACCTGCAGTCGCGCGGCTTCGTGGGCCTGGCCCTCGGCATCATGAGCGGCATCGCCGGCACCGTCGGCGCCATGGCCGGCGGGGTCATCGCCGACCGCTTCGGCAAGAACGACCTGCGCGCCTACATGGTGACGCCCGCCATCGCCAGCCTGCTGACCATCCCGATCTTCATCATCGCCGTGACGGTGGATTCGGCGGTGCTCGCCTTCTGCCTGCTGGCCATGAACGCCTTCCTCGGCACGCTCTGGTACGGCCCGGTCTATGGCACCGGCCAGTCGGTGGCGCCGCCGCACATGCGCGCCACCACCGCGGCGCTGCTGCTGTTCATCATCAACCTGATCGGCCTGGGTCTCGGCCCGCTGGCGGTCGGCGCGGTGTCGGACCTGTCGGCCAACATGATCCTCGCGGACACCGGCCTGACCGTGCAGACCTGCCGCGGCGCGGTGGGCGAGGCCAAGGCCGCCTGCGCCGCCGCCTCGGGCGAGGGCGTCCGCTGGGCGCTGATCCTCTCCACCCTCTTCGGCCTCGTCGCCTTCTTCGGCTTCTGGCGCGCCCGCAAGACCATCCGCGAGGACGTCGTCAGCTAAGGGGGCCCGGTCCGCCCGCTCTCCCCCTGCGCCGCCCGCCCCCTGCGCCGCCCGCCCCCTGCGCCGCATGAGTCGCCGCCGGTTCCCGGCCGCCACGCCCAGGTCCCCCCGGGGGCCTGGGCGGGCACGGCTTCCCCGCCGCAGTCAGCCGCTCACCCTCGGCGTCCTCACCGCGCTGCTGATCGGCGGCGCAGTCGCGATGATGGCCACGCCCCCCGATACGCCGCTCACGCCCGAGGCCCGGATCAGCGGCCGGCCCACGCGCATCACCGACGGCGACACCCTGCGCTTCGGCGCCCACCGCCTGCGCCTCTCCGGCATCGACGCGCCCGAGATGTCGACGCCCCACGGCGAGCCCGCCCGCCGCCACCTCGCCGCCCTCGTCGCCACCCGCGGCCCCATCGCCTGCCAGGACCAGGGCGGCCGCACCCACGGCCGCATCGTCGCCCGCTGCCGCACCGCCGACGGCGCCGACCTGGAGACCCTGATGGTCGAGGCCGGCTGGGCCACCGACTTCACCCGCCACTCCCACGGCCGCCACCTCCCCGCCCAGCTCCGCGCCATGCTGGACGGCAAGGGCATGTGGGCCCGGTGAGCCCCTAACCTCCCCTGCGAAGCGGGGGAGGGGGACCACGAAGTGGTGGAGGGGGCGGCGCCCCCAGCCGAACCGCTGACCCTCACCTCCCCCGTTCACGGGGGAGGAGGACCGCCCGCCGAGGCCGCAGGCCGAAGAGCGGGGGGTGGAGGGGGCGAGCCCCCTGCCAGGGCCTCGCCGCCGCCCCGCGCCGCAGGCGCAATCGTCCACGAACCACACCAACCACACGAACCTCGCCGCGCGGACCTGTCCCGTTCGTGGGGTTCGCGTGGTTCGTGGACGAACAGAGAGGCGCCTACCGCCCCGCCGCGGCCCGTTCCTGGTTCAGGGCGAACAGCCGCTCCAGGATCTCGTCGTCCGAGAGGTCGGCGGGCCAGCCGTAGGCGGCGGCCACCGCCGCATCCAGCGCCTCGTGCGCCATCGCCAGCCAGCGGGGCCGCTCGTTGTAGAGGTTGGTCAGGGTGCGGGCCTTCAGCGCCTTCGCCGCCGCCTCGTCCTTCGGCAGGATGCGGTCGGGATAGCCGGGGACCACCTCGGGAACCCGCACCGTCAGGTCCGGCGGGTTCAGCCACGCCTCGCGCAGCTCGTTCAGCTTCCGCGCCGCCTCGGCGATGGCCTGGGCGCGCGGGTCGTCGGCGTAGTCGGCGGCGGGGATGTTGAGGGTCAGGCCCTCGGGGAAGGGGAAGGTCGAAAGGCAGCTCTCTGCATTGTAGGTCGGGTCATTGCCAACGCCATGCCAAGAGCACGTCGCAAGGGACCAGACTTCGTGGAGCCGCGAAGTCAAAATTCCGAAAGCAAGGTCGTCATCCCTGGCGATGGCCACGAGCCGACTGTCAGGAACGACGGCTTCGGGCAACCATACGAAGAAGCGGTGCTTTGCAACTCGGGGCGTAGCAATGAAGCGCGTTCGCCCGCTCAGCGCACGCCACATCCCGGGCCGAGGTTCAGCATGAATCCACCAACGAAGGCGATGATTGTCGCGTCGCAGGCCCTCTCTCTGCGGAAGGACATGCTCATTCACATGGGCAAATGGCGCCTCATAGAGCGCCGCCTCCTCCAGAGAGCAATCAATAGGGAAGAAGATGATCCAGCGATCGTCCCAGCGCCCAGTCAAGTGAGAGCCGTTTCTCCATTGCCGCAGCACGTCGCCATTGGGGCGTCCGTTTGGGTTAAGTGGCAGGCTTAGCCATGCTCTGGCCGTTTCGCCCTCGACGTCAAACGGGCCGCCCTTCTGAGTGCCGATAAAGCCAACGCCGGCATTCTGTCTGAGCGATGCCGCCTTTGTTACGTCGACGGCCGTACTTGTAAGGTTTGAATTGATGCGTTCCGCCAGCTTTCCGTTGAGGCGGCGTTCGACAAAACCCGCGCCAAAGCCAATCATTGAGACGCGAACATCGGCCCCATCGACAGCCCAGGGTTCGTCCGCCCAGGCCTCTTCCAGTGCCTCAGCATCACGGATTGCATCGACGACTCGCCGACTTGCTCCGTCTCGGATCGAGTTTGTGGTCACCAGCCCGACGCGCGTCGCCCGCCCGGCCTCCACCTGTCGCCAGCCCTTCTCGACCCAGTAAGCGACCAGGTCCGCTTCAGCCGGCACGCGCCCCTTGTAGGCCGCGAACAGCCGCTCGACCGCCGCGTCCCCCAGGCTGTCCCGCAGGCGCTTGCCGCCCAGGAACGGCGGGTTCCCAATGATCACATCCACCGCCGGCCACTCCGCCTCGGTCCCGTCCGGGTTCAGCAGGGCGTCGCGGTTCTCGATCTGGTCGAGGTTGGACAGCACCGGGTCGGGCGGCGGCTTGGCGGCCTTCTTCAGCACCCATTGCAGGTAGCCGATCCACAGGGTCAGCCGCGCCAGCTCGGCGGCGTAGCGGTCGAGCTCGATCCCGCGCACCGCCTCCAGCCCGACGCGCGGCAGGAAGCCGGTCAGGCCCAGGCGCTCGGCGTCCACGATGGCCCGCTGCTCGATGTCCATCAGCTCGTGCAGCGCCACGTACAGGAAGTTGCCCGAGCCGCAGGCCGGGTCCAACACGCGGAAATTCGCGAGACGCTCCAGCCAGGCCTCGACCACGTCCTGCGCCTCGCGCCGCGCCGCCGTCCGCCGCCGGTCGATGGCCGTCAGGGCTTTGCGCCGCTTGGCCTCCGCGTCCTGCGCCGCGCGCGGGTCGGCCCGCATCTGTTCGGCCGCCGCCTCCAGCAGCGTTTTTCGCTCCGCGTCGGCCGCCTCGGCCTTGGCCATCGCCGTCCGCGCGGTCTCCAGCGCCGCCGCCCATTCGGCCTGGAGCGGGCGCACGATCACCGGCTCCACGATCTTCAGGATCTTCTCGCGATCGGTGTAGTGCGCCCCCAGGGCCTTGCGCTCGCGACGGGCGCTGAGGGCTTGTTCGAACAGGGTGCCGAACACCGAGGGGTCGATCTGCGACCAGTCGTGCTCCTCGGCCGTGCGGCCGATCAGCTCCAGGTCGATGCGTTCCAGCGGCAGCACCGCCGCCCCGTCATAGAGCCCGCCGTTGAACCAGCGGATGAACTCGGCGCCGAAGAAGGTGTCGCCCTGCTGGGCCATCTTGCCGAACAGCTCGGAAAGCTGGCGCGTGGCCGCCTCGGGCCGCGTGGCCGTCGCCTTGATCAGGCGGGTGAACAGGTTATCCTTCAGCAGGTCCGCGTCCTCGGCGAACATGCAGAAGACGAGCTGGTTCAGGAAATGCGCCACGGCCCGCGGCTCGTGCCCGCGGTCCTGCAGCCGCGTCGACAGCTCCCCGAACCGCTCGGCGGCCTTGGCGGTCAGCTCCTGCGGGCTGATCCGGGGCTTCAGCTCGTCCGAGCCCTCCCACACCGCCCGCAACAGGTGCCGCTTGGCCGGCTCCAGCAGATCGTCGAGGGCGACCTCGTAGGTCTTGGGGACCGTGTTGGTCCAGTTGGTGTGGACGATGATCCGGTCCATGTCGGACACGACCAGATAGGGCGGGTTCTCCAGGTCGCGCGCATAGGCCGTCACCTGCCGCAGCGCCGCGTTCAGATCCTTGTGCTTGCCCTTGTATTCCCAGGCGAAACAGCCGCGCCGCCACACGTCGGCCCAGCCGTCCCCGCCGCCGACCTTCTCCGCGCCGCGCTCGAAGCAGTAGCGCTCGCCCTTGGGATCTTCGTCGGCGGGCGTCGGCACGCCCAGCAGCCGGCACAGGTCCAGGAAATGCTCCTGCGAGCCCTGCCGCTCCCGCAACTCGCTGTCACGCCACTTCGCGATGAAGTCCGCTGCGTTCATCCCGGCCCCGACTCTACGGGTCACAACTTACCCGCGCCGCGCGCCGGGGACAGCCTTTCGTGGCGGGAAGAATATGGGCAAGCTCAACACCTGCACCGAAGACGGAGCCTCGCACGCACGATGCCCGACCAGCTCAGCCTCTTCGGCGCCGGCGAGGGCCGGATGCAGCCGCCGGCGCGCAGCTACGCGCCCGACCCGGCCGACGTGCGCCGCCGCCTTCACGACCTGCTCGCCCTGGCGCGCGAGGCCAAGGCCATGCCCTGGCCCGACCGCGACGCCCGCATGTGGCAGACCGTCTTCCCCCAGATGGCCAACTGGCTTCCCGAGGACGAGGCCAACCAGCTCCGCTTCGAATTCGCCCGCGAGATCGAGCGCCTCAAGGCCGCCTGAGGCGCGAGCCCACGCCCCGTCCCCATGGTCCGTCTGGTCCTCATGGTCCGTGGTCTCCCCCCCTTGGCGTCCCCGCGCCGCCACCCCACATTGACTTTCACACCCGCACCCCGCCCAATGGCGCTCATGTTCGCCCGCCCCACCTTCGGCCGGTTCCGCTGCCACGGCGGCACGCTCCAGCAAGGCTCCTAGCCCCGGGCTGAACGCGCGCGCCGCGGCAGGTCCGGGGCGCCACACCTTTCAACTCACCACACCCGCCCGCGCCGCCCGGCGCGCGCCATCCCCATTTCCGCACAAGGAGACCGCCATGACCGGCATGGCCGCCCGCGCCACCGCGCGTCCCCCCATCACCGTCGGCGAGACCGACGCCGAGCGCCTGACCGCCCTCGCCCTCCAGGCCGAGGACCGCCTGCCCGAGGTGGCCGCCCTGCTGCTCGACGAGCTGGAGCGCGCCCGGGTGAAGCCCGACGCCAGGCTGCCGGCCGACGTGGTCGCCATGGGCTCCACCGTCGAGTTCCTGGACGAGGCCCATGGCGCGCCGCGCACCGTCCAGCTCGTCTGGCCGGGCGAGGCCGACATCGCCGCCGGCCGGGTCTCGGTGATGACCCACGTGGGCGCGGGGCTGCTGGGCCTGACCGCCGGCCAGTCGATCCTCTGGCCCGACCGCGACGGGAAGAAGCGCCCCCTGCGAATCCTCAAGGTCTCGCGGCCGGCGTCCTGACCCTAGCGCGGGAGGGCCCGCCCCTCCCGCAACGTCCCCCTATCCAAGGCCGGCGCCCCCGCTTAACGTCCGCGTCAACCACAACGACGGCGCCCGCCGCTTTCCGGCGGCGAGGCGTGCCCGGGGGAGACGAGACCGCGTGACCGACAAGGCCCAGATTCCGCCCGCCGCGCCCGGGGCGCCCAGCTTCTCCCCCGCCTACCGCAATACGGTGCTGTGGCTGCTGGTGCTGGCCTACACCTTCAACTTCATCGACCGGACGATCATCTCGACGATCGGCCAGGCGATCAAAACCGACCTCGGCCTCACCGACCAGCAGCTCGGCTGGCTGGGCGGGCTGTCGTTCGCCCTGCTCTACACCACCCTCGGCATCCCGATCGCGCGCCTGGCCGAGCGGACCAGCCGGGTGAACATCATCGCCATCGCCATCGTCATCTGGTCGGCCTTCACCGCCCTCTGCGGCACGGCGACCAGCTACGTCCAGCTCCTGCTCTACCGGGTGGGCGTGGGCGTCGGCGAGGCGGGCCTGTCGCCGCCGGCGCACAGCCTGATCAGCGACTATTTCGAGCCGAAGAAGCGGGCGACCGCCCTCTCGATCTATTCGTTCGGCATCCCCCTGGGCACCATGTTCGGGGCCATGGCCGGCGGCTGGATCGCCGAGAATCTGTCGTGGCAGGCGGCCTTCATGGTGGTGGGCCTGCCCGGCGTGCTGGTGGCCATCGCCATCAAGGTCTTCATCAAGGAGCCGCCGCGCGGCTGGGCCGATTCCCAGCTCGCCCTCGCCGAGGAGCGCCCCGGCGACCTGGGCCGCGAGGCCTCGGAGGCCGGCGCGCCGAACCCGGGCGCCGAGGCCGCCGGCCCGCCGCCCTCGATCCTGGCCGTCTCCAAGCGCCTGTTCGGCTCGTGGGGCATGTTCCACCTGGCGGCCGGCATCACCATGGCCAGCTTCGCCGGCTACGGCACGGGCAACTACGCCCCGGCCTACTTCATCCGCGAGTTCGGCCTGGGCCTCGGCATGGTCGGCCTGCTGATCGGCCTGGTGGGCGGCCTGTCGAACGGCGCCGGCACCCTGCTGGGCGGCGTCCTCACCGACTGGGCGGGCAAGCGCAGCGCGCGCTGGTACGCCCTGGTGCCCGCCATCGGCCTGATCCTGGCGACGCCG
Organism: Phenylobacterium kunshanense; assembly: GCF_003254525.1. Taxonomy (GTDB): domain Bacteria; phylum Pseudomonadota; class Alphaproteobacteria; order Caulobacterales; family Caulobacteraceae; genus Phenylobacterium; species Phenylobacterium kunshanense. Next base: position 4,740 of record NZ_QFYS01000011.1, on the reverse strand, counting down.
ATCTACATCTACGCCTACACCCGCGACACCTGGCAGATCGCCATCGCGGTCCTGCTGATCCCCGGCATCCTGCACTACACCTACCTCGGCCCGACGTTCGGGGTGGTGCAGAACGTGATGGACACCCGCATGCGCGCCACGGCCGTGGCGGTGCTGTTCTTCGTGCTGAACCTGATCGCCCTGGGCTTCGGCCCGCCCTTCACCGGCTGGTGCATCGACCAGTTCGCCCGCGCCGCCTTCACCGCCAAGGGCATGGCCGGCGACTTCCTGGAGGTCTGCAAGGGCGGCCTCGCCCCGGCCGGCGCCTCGCCCGAGCTGGCCGCCGCCTGCCCCGCCGCCATGGCCGAGGGCACCCGCGCCGGCATCGTCTCGAACCTGCTGATCTACGCCTGGGCCGGCGTGCACTACCTGCTGGCGGCGATCACCCTGCCGAAGGACATGGCCCGGGCGAAGGCGCAGAGCGCTCAGGCCGCTCCCGCGGCAGCCTGATCAATCCCGCCGGGAACTATTCCGTCGCCTGTCGGTTGAGGGAGCGCTGACGCCTGAGCTGTAGGCGGCGGCGCCCCTCTGCCGCCCTGCTTTCTAGCATAACGGGAGAATGTGGGTTTCGATGCAGCTTTTGCTTGCAGCTTAACCCTAATGCGCAGACTGTAGCGCGGTGTCGGGGGCCACGGTTTAGTTCAGTAAGTGGGGCTGACATGCATAAGAGCGTAGTGCTCGCCATCACCGCCGCGGCCGCCATGGCCGGGGCGTCCACGTCGGCCCAGGCGGCGACGGTCCTCACCCTCGATGCGGCCAGCCTCTGCGGCAAGGGCGGCTGCTTCACCGAGAAGACCACCTTCCAGCGCAGCTTCTCCGGCCCGATGAGCATCTCGGGCCTGGCCATCGACAAGGCCATGCTGGGCGACCTCGGCAAGTACGCCGTGAAGATCACCTTCACCACCAAGGACGGCGCCGTCGTCGGCAACTGGGGCGCCTACACCCTCGCCGTTCTCGGCGGCGACGTGGTCACCATCGGCGGCCAGCCCCTGGACTGGGACGGCGCGGGCGGCGAACTGGTGCTGAACCTCGAGGTGCTGGTCCCGAAGCGGGGCGGCCTCGGGGGCGGCGGCGGCTTTGCCGGGGCGCCGTCGTTCGGTGGCGGTGGCGGCTTCGGAGCCGGCGGCTTCACGGGCGGCGGCATCGTTCTCGGCGGCGCGCCGATCCCCACCGGCCTCAACAATCCCCTGCCCGCGCCGCTGCCCTCGCCGGGTCGCGGCGTGTTCGCCGCCGCCATCCCGGAACCGGGGACCTGGGCGCTGATGATCGGGGGCTTCTTCGCCGCCGGCTCGGCCCTGCGCGGCCGCCGCCACCTCAAGTATAGTTAATTTACTCCTAACGGGAGAGTAGCGCTCGCTCCAGTGGGGCGAGCGCTTGCGATTCCACCCTGAGTCGACGAGCTTCACCGTGGAATCGAAGGGTGGCGAAACATGCGTACGGCTCTGAAGGCGATCTGCGCGGCGGCGGCCCTGACCGCCCTGGCGGCGGCCCCCGCGTCTGCGGCCACCATCCTCTCGGCCGGCTGGACCGAGGGCTGCGGCAAGACCACCTGCTTCAACGACAACGGCGTCTTCTCGAAGACCTGGTCGGCGGCCGGCGCGGCGGGCCCGATGACCATCGGCCAGCTCCTCCTGGAGCGCGGCGTCCTCGGCGCCCTCGACAGCAAGACCTTCCGGCTCAGCTTCCGGCTGAACGGCCAGGAGCTGGGGACCTGGGGCTCCTTCACCATGGGCGGCATCGCCGGTGACCAGCTCACCTTCGGCGGCCAGGAGTTCACCTGGAACCCCGAGGACGGCGACCTGGAGCTGATCCTCGAACTGATCCCGCCGCCCAAGCCGGGCGCGGGCGGCGTCTTCGCGTCCTTCGTGAACGAGGGGCCGCAGGGCGGCTTCCCCGACGAGGAGGAGCCGGGCGGCCTGCCCGGCGGAAACCCCGGCGGGCTTCCGGGCGGCGAGCGCGAACCGGTCCCCGGCGGAAACCAGACCACGGCCGTCCCCGAACCGTCCGCCTGGGCGCTGATGATCGGCGGCTTCGGCTTCGCCGGCGCTATCTTCCGTCGCCGCCGGACCCTCCAGGCCTTGACTTGAGGCAAGGGCGGGCGGCACACCCCCGCCCATGATCCCCCGCTACACCCGCAAGGAAGCCGCCGACGTCTGGGCTCCCCAGACCCGTTTCAAGATCATGTTCGAGATCGAGGCCCACGCCGCCGACGCCATGGCGGACCTGGGCGTGATCCCGAAGGAGGCTGCGCGGGTCATCTGGGAAAAGGGCCGCGACGCCATCTGGGACGCCGACCGCATCGACGAGATCGAGCGCGAGGTGAAGCACGACGTCATCGCCTTCCTGACCCACGTCACCGAGATCGTCGGCCCCGAGGCGCGCTTCCTGCACCAGGGCATGACGTCCTCCGACGTCAACGACACCACCCTCGCCGTCCAGCTCGTCCGCGCCACCGACCTGCTGATCGAGGACGTCGACCTGGTCCTGGCCGCCCTCAAGCGCCGCGCCTACGAGCACCGCCGCACCCCCACCGTCGGCCGCAGCCACGGCATCCACGCCGAGCCCACCACCTTCGGCCTCAAGCTCGCCGGCCACTACGCCGAGTTCCAGCGCGCCAAGGAGCGCCTGGCGATGGCCAAGTTCGAGATCGCCACCTGCGCCATCTCCGGCGCCGTCGGCACCTTCGCCAACGTCGCCCCCGAGGTGGAAGCCTACGTGGCCGACAAGATGGGCCTCGCGGTCGAGCCGGTCTCGACCCAGGTGATCCCGCGCGACCGCCACGCGGCCTACTTCGCGGCCCTGGCCGTCGTCGCCAGCTCCATCGAGCGCCTCGCCGTCGAGATCCGTCACCTGCAGCGGACCGAGGTGCTGGAGGCCGAGGAGCCGTTCGACGTCGGCCAGAAGGGCTCGTCGGCCATGCCGCACAAGCGCAACCCGATCCTGACCGAGAACCTCACCGGCCTCGCCCGCCTGGTCCGCTCGGCGGTGACGCCGGCGATGGAGAACGTCGCCCTCTGGCACGAGCGCGACATCAGCCATTCGTCGGTCGAGCGCGGCATCTGCCCCGACGCCTGCGTCCACCTCGACTTCGCCCTCCGCCGCCTCGCCGGCGTGGTCGAGCGGCTGGTGGTCTATCCCGAGAACATGGCCAAGAACCTCGACCGCCTCGGCGGCCTGGTTCACTCCCAGCGCGTCCTCCTGGGCCTCACCCAGAAGGGCCTCTCGCGCGAGGCCAGCTACGCCGCCGTCCAGCGCAACGCCATGAAGGTGTGGCGCGGCGAGGGGAACTTCCTCGACTTCCTGAAGGCCGACCCCGAGATCACCCTCTCGGACGCCGAGCTCGAGCAGCTCTTCGACCTCGAGTACCACTTCAAGAACGTCGACCGCGTCTTCGCCCGCGTCTTCGGCGACGAGGCCGAGACCATCCGCCACCTCGCCACCGCCGACTCCTGAGGCCCGGGCGCGGGGTTGACCGCCCCCGCCCGCCGGCGCCCTCATGGGCGGAGGAGCCTCCGCCCATGGCCACCCTCGACGACCTGCGCCGCCTCAGCCTCGCCCTGCCGGGCGCGCACGAGGTGACCTACAAGGGCGCCCCCTGGTTCAACGTCGGCAGGAAGACCTTCGCCCTCGTCTGGAACGACCGCGCGGTCCTCAAGCTCGACCGCGCCCACCAGGACCTCCTCTTCGAGATCCGCCCGGACGTCTTCCAGCCCTGCAAGGTCGCCACCGTCCACTGGAGCTACGTCGACCTCGCCGCCCTGGAGGACGCCGAACTCGAAACCCTCGTCCGCGAAGCCTGGACCCAGATCGTCCCGAAGAAGGTCAGCCGGGCAGCAGGCTGAACGCCCCCTTCCCGGGTCATCAAGTCCGTCGCGCCGGCGCGCCTCCATGCGCTTCCGAGATTTCGACCACCATCGCCGGCAACCGGACGTTCCGGACGTTGCAGAAGGGTTGAATGCGGGCGTTCTAGCTGGCCCGATCCTGCCTAAGGACACGCTGCCACCATGCGTAGCCGCGGGCGGTCAGAGCCGGCCCCACGAGCCCGACAAGTGCTGCACGCCACCCGATAGACCACCACCCAAACGGTGTCGGGTGCCCGGCGTCAAGCGCATCCCTGCCATCGATCATGGCAGTCAAATTGAACGGAAATCCTAGCCAGAGAAGTCCGGCGACGGCTGCGACCACGCCCGTCACAAGCCCACCGACGATGGCAGCCTGAGCACGACGCGCCTTTCGATAGGTCCGCACCGGTTCAGTCATTTCGGTCGTTCATGCCTCATCGCCCCGCGATACCAGCACAGTTTGCAGGCCGAGTGCACGCAACGTCCGAGAAGGGTCGAACGGGGCCTTTGCCTCACACGCCCAAAGCAGACGTTGCCACCAACCAGTCCGACCTTCACCTCCCCCGCGAAGCGGCGGGAGGGGGACCGCGGGCCGAGGTCGGCGAAGCCGGCCGTAGAGCGCGGGGTGGAGGGGGCGAGCCCCAGGCGCCGCGCCGGCCCCCGCCGTCCAATCCGCCGAGCTCCCGGCCCGCCCCCTCCACCAGCCGCTCTTCCCCCGGCTCGAGGCCGGGGTCGGCGGCCGGTCCCCCTTGTTTGTTGGCTGGCTGCTACAGTGGCGACGTCTTCCGGGACGCCCGCCTGGCGTAGCCGCGCCAGGCGGGCTGTCGGTGGAGGGGCCGTGTCCCCCAGAGCCTTACGG
>NZ_QFYS01000010.1 GCF_003254525.1 Phenylobacterium kunshanense | reverse complement strand
CGTCACCGTCGCCGTCATGCGAAAGCTCATCGAAGCCGCCAACCTCATCCTCAGCCGCGGCCAACCCTGGCTCGCTCACCCGGCCACCTGAAACATGGTTGCTCCCGCCGCTTCGCGGGGGAGGTGAGGGTGTGCGCCGTTGCGGTGGGGGGGTGCCTGGAGAGGCGCCTGATCTGCCCTTCGGAGCGGGAACCCAGGCGCGAGGTCGCGCGGCTCAGTGGGTCGGGGGCGGCGTACAGGGGCGGGTGTAACGGCCAAGGACGCCCTGACTTCGGCGGTGGAGGGTGATGCTGTCGCCGATGCGGCAGTTGTGGGTGCGGGCGAGCTCGACCGTGGTGAGGCGGTCTGCGAGCTGGACGACCGCGACGGGGACGCTGCCTAGATCCGTCTCCCGCAGGCCGAAACGCACGACCTGGCCGGTGACCGTTCCGCCGCCACGCGACCACGCCGCGAGCAGGGCCACGCCCGCGATGACGGCGACGCCGAGCCCGAGGCCAGCGGCGGCCCGCAGGCGTTCGCCGTGCAGGAGCCACCAGAGGGCTCGGACATCCTGCGGATGCCGGGTGGGGGCTGGAGCGGGCCTGGGGGCGCGGGTCAGGCCTTCGCCTCCCATTCGCTCCAGAGGCGCCGGGCGGTGGCCTTCGCCGGGCCGACCGAGGCCTCCTTCACGTGGCCGAAGCCGCGGATGGCCTGGGGGACCTCGGCGATCTGGACCGCCAGCGGCAGGCGCCCTGGGGTGAGGCCGGCGGCCAGGCGGTCGACCTGGACCTCGAAGTCGCGGACGAGCTGGCGCTCCATCTTCCGCTCGGCGGTCATGCCGAAGACGTCGAGCGGGCCGCCGCGCAGGCCCTTCAGCTTCGCCAGCGTCGGGAACGCCAAATCCAGCATCCAGGGCGAGAAGGCCATCTTCCTCGGCTTGCCGTCCGGCCCCTTGCGGGCCAGCAGCGGCGGCGCGAGCCAGACCTTGGCCTTGCCGCCCTTGAAGGTCTCCGCCCGATAGCTGGCGAAGCGGCCGTCGCTGTAGAGGCGCGCGACCTCGTACTCGTCCTTGTAGGCCATCAGCTTGTAGAGGCTGACCGCCACGGCGCGGGTCAGGGCCTCGGAGCCCAGCGGCGCCTCGGCCGCGCGGACCTTCTCCACCTGCGCCAGGTAGCGGCTCGCATAGGCGGCGTCCTGGTAGGCGGTCAGCTCCTTCACGCGATGGGCGATCAGCTCGTCCAGCGGCAGGGTCTGGGGCGTCGGGACGTCGTCCTCGCGCTTGCCGCGGAACGAGGGATCGAAGGCCGCCTTCCGGCCGAGCTCGAAGGCCTGCAGGTTCGCCTCGGCCTCCACGCCGTTCAGGCGGATCGCCCGGTAGAGCGCCCGGCTGGAGACGGGGACCACGCCCTTCTGCCAGGCGAAGCCCAGCATGATCATGTTGGCGTAGATGGCGTCGCCCAGGCTGGTCTCGGCCAGGTGGCTGGCCGGGGCGGCGTCGTAGGACTTCACCGCACCCGCGATCCGCCGGCCCTGTTCGTCCGCGTCGAAGCGTACGTCGCGATCCGTCACGAAGTCGGCGGTGGGGGCGAAGTCGGCGTTGCCGACCGCGACCGTCCGGTCCTTGGCGTAGAGCGCCAGGGCGTCGGCGCCCGCGGCCGAGAGCAGGTCGCAGGCGATCAGGACGTTGGCGCTGGCGGCGGGCACGCGGCCGCCGACGATCGTGGCCTCGGTCTCGCCGATCCGCACGTGGCTGAACACCGCGCCGCCCTTCTGCGCCAGGCCCGTCATGTCGACCACCGATGCCGCGCGGCCGTCCACGTGGGCGGCCATGGCCAGGATCGAGGCGACCGTGGTGACGCCCGTGCCGCCGACGCCGGTGAAGACGATGTTGCGGACGCCGTGCAACGCCTCAAACTCGGGCAGCGGGGTCGCGTCGGCGGTGAGCGCCGGCGACTTCTCCCGGTGGGCGTTCTCGGCGCCCTCGAGGGTGACGAACGATGGGCAGAAGCCGTCCAGGCACGAGTAGTCCTGGTTGCAGGTCGACTGGTTGATCTTTCGCTTTCGGCCGAACTCGGTGTTCAGTGGCTCGACCGACACGCAGTGCGACTTGGCCGAACAGTCGCCGCAGCCCTCGCAGACCAGCGGGTTGATCATCACCCGCATCGGGGCGGCGGCCATCTTGCCGCGCTTGCGCCGGCGGCGCTTCTCGGTGGCGCAGACCTGGTCGTAGATGAGGACCGTCGTCCCGGGGACCTGCCGCAGCTCGCGCTGCACCTTCATCAGGTCTGTCCGGGGGAACACCTCGACGCCGGGCGCGAGGCCGGTGACGCCCTGGTACCGCTCGGGTTCGGCGGCGACGATGACGACCTTCTCGACGCCCTCGGCCGCGAGCTGGCGGGTGATCTGGGGCACGGTGAAGCCGCTCTCGGCCCGCTGGCCGCCAGTCATGGCCACCGCGTCGTTGAACAGCAGCTTGTAGGTGATGTTGGACTTCGCCGCGACCGAGGCGCGGACCGCGAGCGAGCCCGAGTGGTTGTAGGTGCCGTCGCCGAGATTGACGAAGACGTGCGGCTCGGTGGTGAACGGCGCGGCGCCGACCCAGGTCAGGCCCTCACCGCCCATGTGGCTGGTGAGGTCGGTGTTCGGATCGTTGAAGCTGGCCATGTAGTGGCAGCCGATGCCGGCCAGCGCCCGGCTGCCTTCCGGCAGGCGGGTCGAGGTGTTGTGCGGGCAGCCCGAGCAGAAGAACGGCTTGCGTTGCTGGTCGCTGGAGAGGGTGACGGCGGCCATGGAGGCGGCCGAGACGCGGTTCAGGTAGTCGTAGACCCGGTCCATGTGGCCGCCGGCGGGCAGCCGGTCGGCGATGGCCAGGGCGATCTCGGCCACCGACAGCGACGTGAGCTCGGACAGCAGCGGGCCGCCCTTCTCGTCGGTCTTGCCGATGATCGTCGGACGCGCATGGGCGGGCAGGTCGTAGAGCGCGGCGCGGGCCTGGGTCTCGATCAGCGGCCGCTTGTGCTCGATGACCATGAGCGTCTCGAGGCCGGCGGCGAAGGCGCGGATGCCGGTCGGCTCCAGCGGCCAGGGCATCCCGACCTTGTAGATGGCGACGCCCAGGCCGGCGGCCTCGGCCGGCGTGATCCCCATGGCCGACAGGGCTTCGATCACGTCCTTGTAGGCCTGGCCCTGGCAGACGATGCCCAGGCGCGGGCGCGCGGCGCCCAGCATCACGCGGTCGATGCGGTTGGCGCGGGCGAAGGCTAGGGCGGCGGGGATCTTCTGGGTCCGGAGGCGCCGTTCCTTGTCGAGCGGCTGGTCCTTCAGGCGGATGCCGAGGCCGCCGGCGGGAATGCGGAAGTTCTCGGGCGTCACGAACTGGTGGCGCGAGAGCGAGACGTCGATGGTCGCGCCCGAGTCCATGGTGTCGGCCAGGGCTATCAGCCCGACCCAGAGGCCCGAGAAGCGGCTGAGGGCATAGCCCAGCAGGCCGTAGTCCAGCACCTCCTGCACGTCGGCCGGCGACAGCACCGGCATCTCGAAGTCCTGGAAGGCGTATTCCGACTGCGAGGGCAGGGTGGAGGACTTGCAGGAGTGGTCGTCGCCGGCCACGGCCAGCACGCCGCCCTTGGGGAAGACCCCGGCGAAATTGGCGTGCTTGAAGGCGTCGCCGGTTCGGTCCACGCCCGGAGCCTTGCCGTACCACATGCCGAACACGCCGTCGTAGCGCGCGCCGGGGAACAGGTTCGCCTGCTGGCTGCCCCAGACGGCCGTGGCCGCCAGGTCCTCGTTCAGCCCCTCCTTGAAGACGACTTCTGCGTCCTTGAGGAACTTGCCCGCGCGCGCGGCCTGCTGGTCGAGACCGCCCAGGGGCGAGCCGCGGTAACCCGAGATGAATCCCGCCGTGTTGAGGCCCGCCGCCTTATCCAGGCGGCGCTGGTCCATTGCCACCCGGAGGAGCGTCTGCACCCCGGTGATGAAGACCCGGCCTTCTGTGAGCAGAAATTTGTCGTCGAGCGTCACTTCCTGGTGGCGCATCGCAATTTTTATCCTTTCGGGCCTCCCCTAACGCTACGCAAGATCATATAAGACCGCCGCAATTGCTTGCCAAAAGCATGCCCCCGGCCAGCGGTTCCGGGGCAAGAACACTATGCTCTCGTGTCGATAACAGGAGGAAATGTTGTCCGAGGTCCTCGACGCCGTCGATGCCAAGATCCTTGATTTGATCCAGCACGACGCCGGCTTGTCCGTGGCGGAGATCGCCGACCGGGTCGGATTGTCGTCGAGTCCGTGCTGGCGGCGCATAAAACGCCTGGAGGACGCGGGCGTGATCCAGCGCCGGGTGACCATCCTGGACCGCGAGCGGCTGGGCCTGGGTTTCGAGGTCTACTGCACCGTCAAACTCAGCCTGCCGACCAAGGACAACCTCGACGCCTTCGAACAGGTGATCGTGAAGCTGCCGGAAGTGGTGCAGTGCGCCACGGTCACGGGCTCGGCGGACTACGAGCTGCGGATCGTCACCCGCGACATGCACGCCTTCGACGACTTCCTGCGCGACAAGATCCTGTCGCTGGGGCTGGTCTCCAACATCGAGAGCCGCATCGTCATCCGCTCGGTGAAGAACACCACCGCCGCGCCGCTGGGTCTGGTCAGCCCCTATGTGAGCGCGCAAAGCTAGGGGCTCCTCCAAGGGAGCCCACCCATGATCGACCTCGTCATCGACCAGCGGCGCAAGGATCTGGGGGGCTTCGAGGTCGGGCGGGTGCTGCCGTTTGCGAAGCGGCGCATGATCGGGCCCTTCGTGTTCTTCGACCACATGGGGCCGGCCGAATTCCAGGCCGGCTTCCCGCGCAGCGTCGACGTGCGCCCGCACCCCCACATCGGCATCTCGACGGTCACCTACCTGTTCGAGGGCGAGATCACCCACCGCGACAGCGTCGGCGCGACGCAGCCGATCCGGCCGGGCGAGGTCAACTGGATGACCGCCGGCAGCGGCATCACCCACTCCGAGCGCTTCGAGACCCTGCGGTCGGGCGGCGGCACGATGCACGGCATCCAGGCCTGGGTCGCCCTGCCGGCCGAGCTGGAGGAGACCGACCCGGCCTTCGCCCACCACGGGCCGAACGACCTGCCTACCTACGAGAGCCCCGACGGCAAGCTCTGGGCGCGGCTGGTCGCGGGCAAGGGCTGGGGCGCCGAGGCCGCCGTGAAGACCCATTCGCCCATGGTCTATTGCCACTGGCGGCTGAAGGCCGGCGGGCGCGCGGACCTGCCGGCGGAGTATCCCGAGCGCGCCGCCTACGTCGCCCAGGGGATCGTCGAGGTGGACGGCCGCGAATTCCACGCTGGCCAGATGCTGGTGTTCGCGCCGGGCGACACCGTCGTCTTCACCGCCGTCACCGACGCCATAGTCATGCTGCTGGGCGGCGAGCCGGTCGGGCCGCGCTTCATCGAATGGAACTTCGTCTCCTCGTCGAAGGACCGCATCGAGCAGGCCAAGGCGGACTGGCGCGCCGGCCGCATGAAGCTGCCCGACGCCGACCACGACGAGTGGATCCCGCTGCCGGAGGCTGCGCCTCCGCCGAACCCGATGAGCTGAGCCCTTCCAAAGTCGTGTCTTGTTTCGCTCGTCGACGCCGACGCTGGGGATCATTCCACCCCGGCAGGAGTCTATTTCGGGATCGGCGCTTCCGCGGGCCGACGCGGGGGCTTAGCTGACGAGGCCTGACCCGCCGCCATCCTGGAGTCCATTCCTTGCGCACGTCCACGCTCGCCGCCGCCGCCATCGCCCTGGGCCTCGTCGCCACCTCCGCCGCCGCCCAGGCGCCCGCCGCCGCGCCGGCTGCGGTCCGGTCGATCCAGGCCGGGACCTACAAGGTCGATCCGAACCACACGCAGGTGCTGTGGTCGGTGGACCACCTGGGCCTGTCGCGGCTCTACGGGATGGTCGGCCAGATGAGCGGCGAGCTGCGGCTCGACCCCGCCCGGCCGGAGGCGGCAAGCGTGCAGATCGACATTCCGTTGTCGGGCCTGACGGTGACCTCGTCCCAGTTCGCCGGGCACCTGGCGACCGCCGACCTGTTCGACACCGCCAAGTTCCCCACCGCCCGCTTCGTGTCGCGCAGCGTGACCGTCACCGGCGACAAGGCCGCGATCAAGGGCGACCTGACCCTGCGCGGCGTGACCCGGCCGGTGGTGCTGGACGCCCGCCTCTATGGGGCCGGCCCCAATCCGATGTCGAAGGCCGAGACCGTTGGGTTCTCGGCGACCGCGAAGCTGAAGCGCAGCGAGTTCGGCCTCGGCTATGCGGTCCCAGCCGTCTCCGACGAGGTGAGCCTGGAGATCACGGCCGCCTTCGAGAAGGCGCCGGGCTGAACGGTCACGCCGGTGAGCTGATCCGAGCCCGCCGCCGCAAGGTTACGCCAACCGCGCCGAAGCCCGCCAGCATCAGGGCCCAGGTCGCGGGCTCTGGGGTAGGAGACTGGCCCGCGGCGAAGGTGATGTCGAACTCGTGCGATTCGGTGGTGTCGAACGGCTTGTAGACGCCGGAGATCACCCCGTCCTTTGTGCTCTGGTAGATCGTGAGCTGGCTCGGCCCCCGGTTCGGAAGGGTCGGGTGGCTCGGATCGACGAAACTCAATGTGCCGGATCCGCCGTTCGCCGTGGGCTGATAGTCGATGCCGGTCAGGGTGATGTAGTGTCCGCCACCCCCCTTGTAGGCTAGCAGCACCTCGACGGCCTCGTTGCTCTTCAATTCCTTCAGCAAGAACATCGGTGTCGGCGCTACGTTCTGAACATAGGACGGCGCGGCTCCTGGCGGGCCGCTCCACGGTTCCTGAGTCTGAACGGCGATCTTGATTTTTCCCTTGGCGACCTCGTTGAGGTACTTGTCCTTGCCGTAGATGAAGTAGGAGATCTCTGTGGCGTCCTGGGTGTTCATGTAGTCGGCGCCCGCGAGCTTGTTGGCGACGGCGGCCATGTTGGCCATGTCGTCGCCTGGCTTGGTCGGCGGGATGAGGCTGGTCCCAAAGATCTTTGGATACTGCTGCTGCAGGAACCATAGGCCGTTGACGAGCGCGGTGGCGCCACAGCCGTTCGAGTTGCAGGTCGTATCCGACTGGTCGAGCTGACCGAAGTTCGTGAAGGTCTCTGAGGCCTGCAAGGGCGGCGGCTGCGGTGGAGGCGGGGGCTCTGCCCAAGCCGGGCTGGCGACCACGAGCAACGCCGCACAGGTGGCGAACAGTGCATTGCGCGCCATAGACATGCTGGTCTCCACGCTGCCCTCCCCGTGTTCGCCGGAGCACAACTGAATTCTTATCTCCCATGCGCGTACCGCAGGTTGATCTGGGTCAATCCCCGCCGCCCTTGAACCGCGCGAAGGACCCGTCCACACACGGCCTATGAACGTCAGCGTCTTCGACCTCTTCAAGCTGGGCGTCGGGCCGTCCAGCTCGCACACCATGGGGCCGATGACGGCGGCGGGACGGTTCCTGGGGCGATTGGGCGAGGGGCTGGCCCGGGTCGCGCGGGTGGAGACCACGCTCTACGCCTCGCTGGCGCTCACCGGGCGCGGGCACGCCACCGACAGGGCGGTGATCCTGGGTCTGGCCGGGTTCGCGCCGCGGACGCTGGATCCCGACGCGGCCGACGCGGTGGTGGCCCAGGCCCGCGCATCCGGGCGGCTGGCGCTGGCCGGCGCGCACGAGATCGCCTTCGACGAGGCGCGGGACATCGTCTGGGAGGGGCGCACGCGCCTGCCCGAGCATCCCAACGCCCTGCGCTTCAGCGCCTTCGACGACCGCGGAGGACTGCTGGCCGAGCGGGTCTATTTCTCGATCGGCGGCGGCTTCGTGCGCGACGAGGGTGAGATCGCCCGGAACACGCCGCCGGAGCGCGCCATGCCGGCGCCCTATCCGTTCGAGTCCGGGGCCGAGCTGCTGGAGCAGGCCGAGCGCGCCGGCCTGACCATCGCGGCGCTGATGGCGGCCAATGAGCGGGCGGTGCGCGGCGAAGCTGAGATCGCGGCGGGCCTGGACGAGATCGCCGCCGCCATGTTCGCCTGCATCGATCGCGGGATGCGCGCCGAGGGCGTGCTGCCCGGCGGCCTGAAGGTCCAGCGCCGGGCGCACGGCATCTGGAAGAGCCTGGTGGAGGACGCGGACCGGCGCATCGCCGACCCGCTGGCGGCGCTGGACTGGGTGAACCTCTGGGCCCTGGCGGTGAACGAGGAGAACGCCGCCGGCGGCCGGGTGGTGACGGCGCCGACCAACGGCGCGGCGGGCCTGCTGCCGGCGGTGCTGCGCTACTACGACCGTTTCCATCGGGGCACGCCCGAGGGGCGGCGCACCTTCCTGCTGACGGCGGGGGCGATCGGCGCGCTCTACAAGACCAACGCCTCGATCTCGGGCGCGGAGGTGGGGTGTCAGGGCGAGGTGGGGGTGGCCTGCTCCATGGCCGCCGCGGGCCTGGCCGCCGCGCTGGGGGCCACCAACGCCCAGATCGAGAACGCCGCCGAGATCGCCATGGAGCACAACCTGGGCCTGACTTGCGACCCGATCGGCGGCCTGGTGCAGATTCCCTGCATCGAGCGGAACGCCATGGGCGCGGTGAAGGCCATCGACGCCGCCCGTCTCGCCATGCTGGGCGACGGCCAGCACTCGGTCAGCCTGGACAAGGTGATCGCCACCATGAAGCGCACCGGCGAGGACATGAGCGCGATCTACAAGGAGACCTCGCTGGGCGGCCTGGCGGTGAACCTGGCGGAGTGCTGAGGAGGCTCAGCCTTCCTGGGCGGCCAGGGTCTTGCGGGTCTGTTCCCAGTACTGGAAGCCGGTGATCAGTGTCACCACGGCCGCGATCCAGAAGAGGGTGTGGGCCGCGACCTCGAAGCCGGCGCGGAAGGCCGTGCCGTCGGGGAGGCTGAAGGCGCCCCAGGCGGCCACCACCAGCTCCATCGCCAGGGCGGTGAGCTGGAGCGTGGTCTTCCATTTGGCGAGCAGGGTGACGGGCAGCTTCACGCCCCGGCCGGCGCCGACCTCGCGCAGGGCGCTGACCGTGAACTCGCGGAACAGGATGAGGCCGGCCGGCAGGACGACCATCGGCTGGGGCCCCAGCGACATCAGGCCGAGGATGGCGCCGCAGACCAGCACCTTGTCGCCGATGGGATCGAGGATGGCGCCCCAGACGCTGACCGCGTCCAGCTTGCGCGCCAGCCAGCCGTCGAAGAAATCGGTCACTGCCGCCAGGACGAAGGCGTAGACCGCCCACCGCTGCAGCGCGAACTGGGCGTCAGGCTCCAGCCGGCCGGAGAAATAGGGCACGGCTCCAGACGCCGCCGCGAAGGCGACGAACATGAACAGGGCCATCACGAGGCGGGAGCCGGTGAGGATGTTGGGCAGCGACTTCATGTCAGGGAGGAGCGTCCAGGGTTCAGCTTCGTTCCGAGCTTAGCCGGTTCGCGCCGATGTTACAGCCTGGAGGGCGCGGAAGGCGTGATCGAGGCAAGGGGCTGCCGCGGCCGGTCACACCCGCGCAATGGCGCTCCGCCGCCATACCGGACCAACTATTGCCGCGTTTCGAAAAATCGGTACGATTGACGTAGCGAGGCATTGGGGCGGGGCGCAACGAGATGTTTGAGCGGAGACTGTCGCGCCGCGGCCTGGTTGGCGCTGCGGCGATGCTGCTGGCCGCCGGGGGTGCGCGGGCGCAGGGCGTCGAGGGCCGGGTCGTCGAGACCTCCGAGGGACGCTATCGCGGCCGGCTGGAGAACGGCGTCGAGGTCTTCAGGGGCATGCGCTATGGGGCCGACACCGCCGGGCCCGGCCGGTTCATGCCCCCGCGGCCGCCCGAAAAGTTCGCCGGCGTGCGCGACGCCTTCGACTTCGGGGACCAGGCTCCCCAGCCGCGGACGATCCTGACCACGCCGGGGCCGATCAGCGAGGATTGCCTGCGCATCAACGTGTGGACGCCGGGGGCGAGCCGCGCGGCGCGCTGGCCGGTCATGCTGTGGTTCCACGGCGGCGGGTTCGAGGCGGGGACGGGGGCCAGCGGGCTCTATGACGGCAGCAACATGGCCAGGCGCGGCGACGTGGTGGTCGTGACGATCAATCACCGCCTGAACGTCTGCGGCTTCTGCGACCTGTCCGACTACCTGGGCGCGGAGTTCGTGCAGTCCGGAAACGTCGGCTATCTCGACCTCGTCGCGGCGATGAGGTGGGTGCGGGAGAACATAGCGGCCTTCGGCGGCGATCCGGGCAACGTCACCATCTATGGGCAGTCTGGCGGTGGGCGGAAGGTCAGCGTCTGCTACGCGGGCGCCGAAGCCAACGGCCTCTTCCACAAGGGAATCGTTCAGTCCGGATCGCACCTGCGGGTCCATACGCCGGAGCAGGCGCGGGCCCTGACCTCTGCGTTACTGAAGGAGCTGGACATCGCGCCGGCGGATGCGCGGAAGCTGCAGTCGGTCCCCCACGAGCTGCTCGGCGCGACGCAGCGCCGGGTCATCGCCGCCGCCGGGTATCGGTTCGAGCCGGTGATCGACGGGGTGTCCTTCAAGGCCGATCCCTGGCTGCCCAACGCGCCGAGGCAGACCGCGAAGGTTCCCCTGATGCTGGGGACGACGCAGACGGAGCTGTCGAACCAGCTGGGCCGCGACCCCGCGATCTTCGCCATGGACGAGGCGGCGCTGAAGGCGCGGCTGGCGACGACGATCCCTCCCGAGGCGGCAGACGAGGCGGTGCGTATCTTCCGGGCCTCGACCCCCTCGGGCTCGACGGCGGAGATGTTCTTCAAGATCGCGTCCTGGCGCGCCTACATCACCAACGCCACGACGATGGCCGAGCAGCGCCACGCGCAGAACGGCGCCGCCAATCCCACTTGGGTCTACCAGGTCACCTGGCGCTCGCCCGTGCAGGGCGGCCGGCGGTTCTCCGAACACACGATCGACCTGCCCTTCATGTTCGACAACGTCGCGCGCGCGCCGCACCTGACCGGACCCGAGACGGCGCAGACGCGGGCGATGACCGAGGCCATGGCCAACGCCTGGCTGGCCTTCGCACGCAAGGGCGACCCAAACCACGCGGGCCTGCCGAGATGGCCCACCTATGACGTCGCGACCCGGCCCGTGATGCTGTTCGACACGCCGCCAACGGTGGCGAACGATCCCTTCCGCGAAGAACGCCTCTTCATGGCGCGTTTCCCCGCCGTGCGCGGCGGCAGCTAGGAGCCTTTCCGATGAACATCATGGCGAACCGTCGGGCGATCCTCGGCGGGGCTGGCGCGACGTTGCTCCTGGCCGGAACCGCGCGGGCGGCGACGACCGACATCTTCCCGATCGTCGAGACGGCGGAAGGCAAGCTGCGCGGCCTCGCGTCGGGCGGGATCAAGGTGTTCAAGGGCGTGCCCTACGGCGCCGACACGTCCGGCAGGAACCGCTTCCTGCCGCCCCAAGCCGTGAAGCCCTGGGCGGGGGTCCGCGACGCACTGGACTACGGCAACGTCTGCCCGCAGATGCCGGGCGACCGGCGAAGCGACTACGCCAACCTGATCTTCCTGGACTACCAGCCCGGCGGCATGGGCGAGGACTGCCTGAACCTGAACGTCTGGACGCCTGAGCTGTCGCGCACCGCGAAGAAGCCGGTGATCGTCCGCTTCCACGGGGGCGGCTTCTATGGCGGCTCCAGCAACTCGCCGGGCATGGACGGCGAGATGCAGGCGCGACATGGTGACTGCGTGGTGGTCAGCGTGAACCATCGCCTCAGCGCGTTCGGCTTCCTGCACGTGGCGGACAGCGGCGCGCCGGCCCAATTCGCCCAGAGCGGCATGGCCGGGATGCTGGACCTGGTCGCCGCGCTGCGGTGGGTGAACCGCAATATCGAAGCCTTCGGGGGCGACCCGGCCCGCGTGCTGATCATCGGCCAATCGGGGGGCGGGGCGAAAGTCAGCGGCCTGATGGCCATGCCGTCGGCGAAGGGACTGTTCCACCGCGCTGTGCAGATGAGCGGCGCGATGCTGCGGGTGGCTCCGCGCGAGCGCGCCAAGGCGACGGCGGACGCGTTGCTGAAGAGCCTGACCCTCGGCGGCGGTGACATGCGGAAGCTGCAGGCCATGCCGTTCCACGATCTGCTGTCCGCCCAGGCGGACATGGAGGCGGCCCAGCGGGCGCGCGGCGAGGCGCCGAACTCGTTCACGCCCGTGCTGGACGGCGAGGCCATGCCCCGCCATCCGTTCGACCCGGATGCTCCGGCGATCAGCGGCGACGTGCCGATGATCGTCTCGACCACGCTCGACGAGCGGACCTACCGGCAGCGGAACTTCGACGAGACGTGGGAGGGCGTGACCAAGATGCTGACGCCCCGCGTCGGCACGCGCGCGGCCGAGGTGCTGGACCTCTACCGCCAGGAGGACCCGCGGGCGTCGCCCTATCTGATCCAGTCCCGGATCATCAGTGACATGGGGCGGGGCGCGAGCTTCGCCATGGCCGAGCGCAAGGCCGCGCTGGGACGGGCTCCGGCCTACGTCTACCTCTGGAAGGCGGCGAGCCCGGCCTGGGGCGGCCGCTATGGCGCGACGCACGGCGTCGACGTGGGGCCGAGTTCACGGGAAGTGCGGGGCGCGCTTCAGGGGGCGAACCCAATCAGCGCCAGACTGACCGACGAACTGTCCTCGGCGATCGTCGCCCTGGCCGCCACGGGAGATCCGAACACCAGCAAGCTCCCCCGGTGGACGCCCTACGACGCCGAGACCCGGGCGACCATGGTGTTCGACGAGCCGGCGAGTTTCCTCCAGCCGGACTATCGGGGCGCCTTCCGGAGGCTTTGGGCCAACGCGGCCTGAACGATCCGGGAGGGCGCGCGCCTTAAGGACGCCCCGTCCGCTCCCGATGCGGGCAGCCCGGCCAGCAGCAGGGCCGCCGCTTGCCCGCCTTCAGGTCTTCGCGGGCACGCTCCACGTGCTTGCGCCGCGTCTCGGGCTTCTTCACGGACTCGACCCAGCAGATCCACTCGTTGCGCGCGAGCGGGGTGATGTCTTCCCACCTCGCCAGCGCCTCGGGGTCGGAGAGAAACACCTCGCGAAGATCGTCGGGGGTCTCGTGCACCACGCCGGAGCTGATGTGCGGGATCGTCATGCCTTCCCTCAACGCCCCTCAAGCAGCGCCACGATCTCCGGGTTCCCGGCCCGGCGTGCGCGGGCCAGGGGCGTGACCCCGTCGGCGCCGGCGCGGTCGAGGCGGGCGCCCTTGGCGAGCAGGGCGCGGACGATGTCGGTGCGGCGGCCCTGGGGCAGGGCGGCCCAGGAGGGCGGGCGGTCGACGGCGTAGTCGATGGGCGTGTAGCGGCCGCTGTTGGTCGCGTTGGGGTTGGCGCCGGCGTCCAGGAGGATCTGCGTCACGTCGAGGGCGCCGGCCTCGGCCGCCAGCATCAGCGGGGTGAAGGTGGAGGGACCGACGCGGATGGGTGTGTCGAGCCCGATCTTGCGGGCGGCGACCAGCCGGAGGACCTCCAGCGCCTGGGCCCTGCGGGCGGGATCGGGCGCCTCGTCCCGGCCGAGCAACGCCACGCCATTCATGGCGAAGAAGGCCGAGCCGAGCGCGTTGTCGCCGTTGGGGCCAGGGGCGGCGGGATCGGCGCCGTGGTCCAGGAGGGCGCGGACGGCGCGGGCCTTACCCGACATGGCGGCGATGGCCAGGGGCGAGCCGTGGGGGCCCAGGGCGCGCGGGTCGGCGCCGGCGCGGATCGCCCGGTCGATGGCGGCGGGGTCGTCCTGCATCACCGCGATCTGCAGCGCCTCGGGCGTCTGGGCTGCGGCGGCGGCCGGGGCGAGAAGGAGAGCGAGCGCCGTAAGCGGGGCGGCGAAGGACTTGGGCATAGAGAGGGTCCGGGAACGTGAAGGGCGGCGGAGAATGTCGGCGTTCGCCCAGAAGCTCAACGCGGGCGTGTAGCGACTCTCGGGCCTGGAACTGGGGTCGAGCTATTTCCGGAAGAAGTCGAAGATGCGCTGGGCGAGTTGCTGGCTGACGCCGTCGACCTTGGCGAGGTCGTCGACGCTGGCCCGGCTGACGCCGCGGGCCGAGCCGAAGGCGTGGAGCAGGGCGCGCTTGCGCCCGGGACCGACCCCGTCGATCTCGTCGAGGGGGTTCTTCTTCAGGTCCATGGACCGGCGGGTGCGGTGGCTGCCGATAGCGAAGCGGTGGGCCTCGTCGCGCAGGCGCTGGAGGTAATAGAGCACCGGCGACTTGTGGTCGAAGCGGAACGGCTCCTGGCCGGGGATGAAGAAGCGCTCCATCCCGGCGTCCCGGTCGACGCCCTTGGCCACGCCGACCACGGGGATGTCGTCGACGCCTAGGTCGGCCATCACCTCCATCACCGCCGCGATCTGGCCGGCGCCGCCGTCGATCAGCACGAGGTCGGGGCGGACGGTCTCCTCGCCGGCCTCCTCCTCCTTCACCAGCCGGCCGAAGCGGCGGCGCAGCACCTCCTTCATCATGCCGAAGTCGTCGCCGGGGGTGAGGTCCGTCCCCTTGATGTTGAACTTGCGGTACTGGCTCTTCTGGAAGCCCTCGGGGCCGGCGACGATCATGCCGCCGACGGCGTTCGTGCCCATGATGTGGCTGTTGTCGTAGACCTCGATCCGCTCTGGCGGGCCCTCCAGGCCGAACGCCTCGGCGACGCCGGCCAGCAGCTTCGACTGGGCCGAGCTCTCGGCCATCTTCCGGCCCAGGGCCTCGCGGGCGTTGGTGTGGGCGTGCTCGACGAGCTGTTTCTTCTCGCCGCGCTGAGGGCGGCCGATCTCGACCTTGCGGCCCGACTTCTGCTGGAACGCCTCGGCCAGCAGTTCGCGCTCGGCCGGCTCGACATTGACCAGGATGAGCTTGGGGATCGGCTTGTCGTCGTAGAACTGGCCGAGGAAGGCGCCCATGACGTCGGCGTCCTCGTCGGTCTTGTCGACGCGCGGGAAGTAGGCGCGGTTGCCCCAGTTCTGGCCGGCGCGGAAGAAGAACACCTGGACGCAGGCCTGGCCGCCCTCGGCATGCAGGGCGAAGACGTCGGCCTCCTCCAGCGTCTCGGGATTGATCTGGGTCTCCTGCGCCACCGACGCCAGGGCGCGGATGCGGTCGCGCAGGCGGGCGGCGCGCTCGAACTCCATCTCGTCGGATGCGGCCTGCATCTCGGCTGACATCCGCTGCATGACCGCCCGCGACCTGCCGCGCAGGAAGGCCTCGGCCTGCTCCACGAGGCCCGCGTAGTCCTCAAGGCTGACGAGGCCCGTGCATGGGGCGGCGCAGCGCTTGATCTGGTGCAGCATGCAGGGCCGGGTGCGGCTCTCGTAGACGCTGTCGGAGCAAGACCGCAGCAGGAAGGCCTTCTGCAGGGTGTTGAGCGTCTTGTTCACCGCATTGGCGCTGGCGAACGGGCCGAAATAGTCGCCCTTGATGGTGTGGGCGCCCCGGTGCTTTCGGAGCTGGGCGGCGGGATGCTCGCGGCGGATGACGATCTCGGGGAAGCTCTTGTCGTCCCGGAGCAGGACGTTGAAGCGCGGCTTGAGCTGCTTGATCAGGTTGATCTCGAGCAGCAGGGCGTCGGTCTCGGTGCGGGTGGTGACGAACTCCATCGACCGCGTCGCGTCGACCATGTGGGCGATGCGCTGGGTGTGGAAGCGGCCCTGTGCGTACTGGATCACCCGCTTCTTCAGCGACCGGGCCTTGCCCACATAGAGGACTTCGCCGTCCTCGCCCATCATCCGGTAGACGCCCGGGCGATCGGGCAGGCGGCGCACCTCATCCTTGATCAGCGCTGCGCCCTTAAGGGGCGCGCCCTCAGTCGGCGGCGAAGACGGTGCGTCCAGCATGGGCGGCAATATAGGCGAGTCCGGCCGCCGCTGCAGGGCCGCGACACGGCGGCGCATCGGCTGGCGCTCTTGGCGCCCGCGCATCATATTGGGGCGGGTCGGGGACAGCTCCGGTGGAACAAGCGGCGCCGTTCGGCGTTTGCACCCCCGGAGAAAAGGAACATATGCGCGCCGAGATGGAAGCCGTGATGGCAGGCGCAGCCATGCCCGACTTCGCCGCTCTGTTCGGCGCGCTGCCGAGTCCGCACATGGTGCTGGACCGTGAACTCAACTACATCGCGGTCAACCAGGCCTATTGCACGGTGCTGGAGCGCCGTGCCGAGGATCTGCTGGGCCGGAACCTGTTCGACGCCTTTCCGAACCCGGGCGAGGGCGGAGGGCGCCTCCGCGCCTCGTTCGAACGGGTGCTGGAGACCGGCCAGCCCGACACCATCGCCCTCATTCCCTATCCAATCGAGCGGCCAGCTTCCCGGGGCGGGGGGTTCGAGATGCGCTACTGGTCGGCGGCGCACGTGCCGCTTCTGGGACCCGATGGCCGGACGGCGTTCATTGTCCAGAACACCGTGGACGTGACGGAACTGCAGCGGCTGAAGACAATGGCCTACGGCCCCGGCGGCGAGCCGGCGCCGGGCGAGAAGGAACTGCTGCTCCGCGCCCAGGAGGCGGAGAAGGTGAACCTCTCGCTGCTCCAGGAGACGGAGGGGCTGCGGGACCTGTTCATGCAGGCGCCCGGATTCATCGCGGTGCTCGCCGGCCCCGACCTCCGCTTCGCCCTTGTGAACCGCGCCTACCAGCGGCTCATCGGGCACCGTCAGGTGATCGGCCGCTCGGTGGCCGAGGCCCTGCCCGAGGTGGCGGCGCAGGGGTTCGTGGAACTGCTACAGGGCGTGCTGAACAGCGGTGAGCCCTACATCGGCCAGGCGCTCAGCGTGCGCCTTCAGCGGACGGTCGGGGCGCCGCTGGAAGAGCGGTTCGTGGATTTCATCTACCAGCCGATCCAGGCTCCGGACGGGAAGATTTCCGGCGTGTTCGTGGAAGGCAGCGACGTCACCGACCGGGTGCTGGCGGAGCGCCAGCAGAAGCTGCTGCTCGACGAACTGAACCACCGGGTGAAGAACAGCCTCGCGACCGTGCAGGCCATCGCCCACCAGACCTTGCGCAACGCCGCGACGCCGTCAGACTTTCACGAAGCCTTCGAATCCCGGCTGCTCGCCTTGGCGGCGACGCACGACCTGCTGACCGCCAGCAGTTGGCGCGGGGCGGCGCTGCGGGACCTGCTGCTCGCCGAACTGCGGCCCTTCGCGGCGGAGCAGTACGCCCTGAGCGGCGCCGAGGTGGAGCTGACGTCGGCGGGGACGCTGGCGCTGGGCCTCGTCCTGCACGAGCTGGCCACGAATGCGGCGAAGTACGGGGCGCTCTCCAAGGCGGGCGGCCGCGTCGATATCTCATGGCGCGCGGACGGCGACTGGCTGGACCTGCAATGGGCCGAGACGGGCGGGCCGCCGGTGGCGCCGCCTACGCGGCGCGGCTTCGGCTCGCGGCTGATCGAGCGGAGCCTGAAGGATCAGCTCGGCGGGGTGGCGCGCCTCGATTTCGATCCGGCCGGCCTGATCTGCGCCATCCGCCTGCCGCTCCAGACGGGGGCGATCAGATCTTGATGGCGCCGGACACCAGCTTCTCGTGGGTGGCCTTGGTGAGCTTTGCGTAGCCCTTCTTCGGGTCGTGGAAGAACAGGGCGCCCTTGATCTTCGTTGGGTCGAAGCCATCGGCGACAAGGTCGACCTTGCGGACCTTGAACGTGCCGGTGGTGTCCATGGCGGGCAGCAGCCGCACGAACAGCGGCTGGGCGTAGGAGGGCAACTCGCGCGACACGTGCTCGCCGAACGCCACGGGATCGAACGCCCCATCCATGACGATCGCGGCCATGCCGGCCCGGCCATCCGCTCCCTCCACGGCGACACCGTAGACGGTGGCCTCAAGCACGCCCGGGAAGGCCTGGATCCGCTCGGCGACCTCGCCGGTGGAGACGTTCTCGCCCTTCCAGCGGAAGGTGTCGCCCACCCGGTCGACGAAGTAGAAATAGCCGTCGGCGTCCATCTTCATGAGGTCGCCGGTGGAGAACCAGGCGTCGCCGCGCGCCAGGACGTCCCGCAGCACCTTCTTGTCCGATGCGGCTTTGTCGAGATAGCCGGTGAAGTCGGTGCGCGCGTCGCCGGTTCCGATCTGGCCGATGCAGAGGCCCACCTGGCCGGCGCCGCATTCGATGCACAGGCCGCTAGGCCCCCTGACCGGTTCCTCGGTTTCGATGTCGAACTGGACGAGGCGGACGTTGACCTTCTTCTTCAACCACTTGGGGACACGCCCGATGGCGCCCTCGCGGCCGTCGAAGTTGAACATCGACACATTGCCCTCGGTCGAGCCGTAGAACTCGAGGATCTCGGGGATGCGGAACCGCTGCTTCAGCGTGGGCCAGACATCGGGCCGCAGGCCGTTGCCGAAGGCCATCCGCAGCTTGTGCCGGGTCTCGTCCTCGTCGAACTCATGGTTCACGAGGTAGCGGCACAGCTCGCCGATGTAGACGAACATGGTGCAGCCCTCGGCGACGATCTCCTTCCAGAAGTGGCTCGCGGAGAATTTCCTGCGAAGCACCACCGAGCCGCCATTGAGCAGCGCCGCGCCCAGGGCGCAGAGGCCCCCGGTGGCATGGTACAGCGGCAGGGTCACGTAGATGCGGTCCGTGTCCCGGGCGCCCGTCGAGCCCGCGAAGCCGCGCATGTAGAGCTGGGCGCGCATGTGGGTGATCCGGGCGGCCTTGGGCAGGCCGGTGGTGCCCGACGTGAAGATCAGCAGCGCGGTGTCGGCGGCGGTCATGCCGTCTCGGACGCCACGGTCCGGCGGCAGGGATGAGCAGCTCTTGAGGGCCTGGGCGAGGTCGCGCTGGTCGCCCTGCGCCGGGCCGAGGATCCACTGCTGCATCGGCCGCTCCAGAAGCGCCCGCGTCGCCTCGAACACCGGCGAGGTGTCGGCGTCGACGATCACGTGCGCCGCGCCGCTGATGTTGAGGCAGTGGGCCAGCGGCAGGCCGGCGAGCTGGCTGTTGATCAGGGCGGTGACCACCCCGACCTTGGAGAGGCCGTACCAGACGGGAAAATATTCCAGCCGGTTCGGCATGAAGAGTGCGACCACCTGGCCCCGGCGCAGGTTCATCCCCTTCGCCCAGTGCGCGTAGCGATTGGCCATGGCGTCCAGCTCGCCATAGCTGAGGGTGCGCCCCTCGAAGGTCATGGCCGGGCGCTCGCGCCACTGGTCGACCGCCGCCTGCAGGTCGTCGCAGATCAGGTTGTCGGACTCGCGGGCGATGGACTTGACCCGTTTCAGGGTCCGGCTGAGCCCCTGCCAGTATCGCCAGTCGCGCTTGAGCCTGGCCTTGAACCGCATTCGCACCTCCAGTCGCAAGGGCCAGCTTGGCGAGCACCGGCGGGGGCGGTCAAGCGCGGTGGGGTCGCATCCACAGAAGTCCCGGCGGCAACTGTGCAGTTTCAGACTATGGCGGAGGTGTGTCTAAATCTGGGAGTCGTCTTGGCGTGTAGATCGTGAGTTGGCAGGCCGACATCCTCCGCATTCGAATATTCCGTGCGCAAACCTCAAAAGGTCTATGGAACTCGACGCCAAGACCGCCGTTATCGCCGTCCGACACTTCCCTGGAGGGACATGCGATGACTATGGACTACAACCCTGATCGTCGGGAGACTTCCGTAACCGACGCCGAGGGCGTGATGTTCGCGCCGAACCCTGTCTGGGACCGCGCGTCCCGGCGCAAGCGTGGCCTTGGCGGCCGGCGCGCCACCCCCATCGCCGCTTCGGAACCGCGGACCTTTGCGGATGACGCTTCCCACACCGAGATCAACGACGACGCGCCGGGCATGTTCGCCGCCGCCGATCGCAGGACCGGCCAACGCACCACCCGCGGCAAGGCCTCGGCCGGTGTCGCGCCCGCGGCGTTCGCCGCCGGGGCGGTCGCCCTTGTGGCGCTGGGCGCGACGGGATGGTGGATGAGCCGCGACGCGAGCGGAATTCCGGAACTCACCCCGGGCTCCACGACCAGCGAGGTCGCCGTCGCGCCGCTGACGCCGGCTCCCGCTCCGATCGCGCCGCCGGAAATGGCGGTGAACCCGCCGTCGATGTCGGCCGCCGCGGAGGCCCCGGTCCGCCTGGCCGCCGCGGCTCCCGAGCGCGTGCAGCGCAGCGCTCCGGCGGTTCGCACTCGGCCGGCGGCGACCACCGCGCCGAACGCCGAGTCCTCCGCGGTGAACGCCAGCGCGACGCTGCCTGACGGCCCGCAGCCCTATACGACCCTGAACCCGACCGTGGCCCCGACGCCGGCCAACCCGCCGCCCAACCAGGCGGTCAATCCGCCGGAGCCGATCCCGTCGACACCGCCGATCGTCACCGACCCGCCGCCCGAGGCGACGGACACGGTGACCCCGGACACGACCACCCCGCCGCAATAAGGAAGGGCGGCGCTTCGCAGGAAGCGCCGCCCCTCTTCTTTGCGACATCCGAATGCGCCGAACGCGGTGCTGGGCAGGAGGCCCGCTACTGCGCGCCCCCCGCAGGCTTCTTCGCCGCCGCCGCGGCCGCGGCCTCGGCCTTTTCGCGCTCTTCGGCCCGGGCGCCGGCCAGGATGCCCGGAAGGGCGTAGTTGCCCTCGTGGCAGGCGTACTCGTAGATCCGGCCGTCCAGCGGCGAGAACTCGTACTCGCCGCCCCAGGCGCTCTCCCAGATGTCGGGATCTTCCACGGTGAAGGCGTAGTGCAGGCGGTATTGGCCGACGCGGGTGAACTTCTCCGTCACCTTCAGCTTCTGCCACGAGCCCATGAAGTGCTGCGCCTGCGGAATGTTGGTCGTCTCGACGACCAGGGTGTCGCCCTCCCACCAGCCGATGGAGTCGCCCATGTAGGGGCGCACGCCGTCTGTGCGGTGCTTGTCGTTGAGCCGGACGATCCGCGCGTCGTGGTTCATCTCGACCTCGATGACCACGGCGTCCTTGGTCTGAAGGATCTGGTAGTTGTTGTTGTAGAAGCCGTTGGGGAACATCGGCGGCCCGGCGTTGCGGCCGAACGACATGATGCAGCGCTCGCCCAGCGAGCGGACTTCCGGTCCGTCGAACGAGCCCATGCCGCCTCCGAAGCGCGGGGGCGGCGGCGCGCCCGGCTTGCGGGCCGGCGGCATGCCGTTGGGCGTGGTGATCAGCGAGGTGCGCGGCTCGCCGTTCACGCGCATCACATGGCTGCCCGGGTCGAGCCAGCCGCGGTTGTATCCGCCCACGTCGCCGCCCGCGGCCGCGAACTCGGGCCGCACGTTGGTGCTCGGGGTGGCGCGGGCTTCGGCCGGGGCGTTCGGATCGGTGGGCTCGTTGCCCTCCTCGACCTCGGCCTCGGCGTTCTGCTCCATCTCCTTCACCTCTTCGGGCGTGTAGACGAGGCGGTCCTTGAACTGGGGCCGGCGCACCATCGGCGTCAGGGTGGCGTTGCTCCAGAAGCCGGAGAGATCGGGCTGGCCGAATGCGTTCCGCGGGGCCTTGTAGGGCTTCGCGGCCGCGCCCGCCTTGGGCGCATCGGCGGCGTGGGCCAGGGGCGCGAGCGCAGCGGCGCTGAGCAGGGCGGCAAGGGCGATGGCGGCGCGGTTCACTTCGGTTTCCCCCAGGGTCTTCGGCGCGGGCTCTTCCGGCCGCGCGTCATACCGAATTTACGACTCCGGCGCGGCGGGGGCAATGAAAGAGGGGTTTCAGTCCGGAAACGCGCGGCGGGGTCCCTTCAGCCGCCCGGCGTTTCACTCGGCGGGGATATCGATCAGCTCGATCTCGAACAGGAGGGTGCTGTTAGCGGGAATCGGATCGCGCCAGCGGTCGCCGTAGGCGATCGGCGCGGGGATCACGAACTGCCAGGTCTCGCCGACGCGCATCATCGGCACGCCCTCCTGCCAGCCCTTGATGAGCCGCGGCAGGGGGAAGGTCGCGGGTTCGCCCCGGCTGCGGGAGGAGTCGAACTCGCGCCCGTCGATGAAGCGGCCGACATAGTGAATGGTGACCGTGTCGGTCGGGGCAGGCCGCCGAGCGCCGGGCCGGGCCGCCGAGACGCGGCGATACTGCAGGCCCGAGGCGGTGACCTTCCAGCCCGGCCGGGCGGCGGACCAGGCCTCATAGGCGCGCTGGCCCTGTTCCCACTGCGCCTGGGGCGTTCCGGAATAGGTGACCTGTGGCGCCCGCGCCGTGGCGCAGGCGGTGAGGGCGAGGGCGGCGAGGCTGGCGATGGCGATGCGGCGCATGGCGGAGGCGTAGCGCGCCCGGACGCCGCTGGCGAGGGGCGGGGCCTTCCCCTTCCGCGGATCGCATCCTAGATCAGCGCCGCGGCGACCACGTTCCCGCTTCCGGCCGGATGTCCTGGCGCCGGGACTTCAAGACCGGGACGGCCCGGCGCTCCGAAGGGAGGTCGCCGTGGCGTGGATCGCGCTCACCATCGCCGGACTGTTCGAGGTCGTCTGGGCCTACACCATGAAGCTGTCGGAGGGCTTTTCGCGCCCGCTGATGACGGCCGTCACCCTGGTGGCGATGTTGATCAGCTTCGGCCTGCTATCCTGGGCCATGCGCAGCCTGCCGCTCGGGACGGCCTATACGGTGTGGACCGGCATCGGGGCCGTGGGGGCGTTCCTGGTCGGGATCCTGGTGCTGGGCGAGGCGGCGAGCCCGATGCGGATCTGCGCCGCGATCCTGATCGTCAGCGGCCTCGTGCTGATGAAACTGTCCAGCCCCGGCTAGAACCTTCCCCCACGTGAGTCTTGGCGCCGCCACGGCAGGGTCCCTAATCTGGGTCTCAAGAGATCAGGAGCTACGCCATGGCCGACTTCGGCGCCGACATCGACCTCGAGGCCTTCCGCAAGGAGGCGCGCGAATGGCTGGAAGCCAACTTCCCGCCGTCGCTGAAAGGCAAGGGCTCGCTGGCATCGGCCGAAGTGCGCTCGAACGAGCCCGACCTCGTGAAATGGCGCAAGGCCATGGGCGAGAAGGGCTGGGGCACCCCGACCTGGCCGAAGGAGTACGGCGGCGGCGGGCTCACGCCGCAGCAGGCCAAGGTGCTCGGCCAGGAGATGTCGAAGGTCGGCGCGTTCAACCCGCTGATGTTCGGGATGGGCGTGACCATGATCGGCCCGACGATCCTCGACTACGGCACCGAGGAGCAGAAGAAGCAGCACATCCCGCCGATCGTGCGGGGCGAGGTGCAGTGGTGCGTCGGCTATTCCGAGCCGAACGCCGGCTCGGACCTGGCCTCGTTGCAGACCCGCGCGGTGGACGCCGGCGACAAGTGGGTCTTCAACGGCCAGAAGACCTGGACCAGCGGTGCGCAGTATTCCGACTGGTGCGGCCTGCTGGCGCGGACCGACCCCTCGGCCAAGAAGCATGAGGGCATCAGCTTCTTCCTGGTGAACATGAAGCAGCCGGGCATCGAGACGCGGCCGATCGGCCTGATCTCGGGCGCCTCGCCGTTCTGCGAGACCTTCCTGACGGACGCGGAAGCGCCGAAGGACGCGCTGCTCGGCCAGCTCAACGTCGGCTGGACGGTGGGCAAGCGCCTGCTGCAGCACGAGCGGGCCAGCCAGACCGGCGCCTCGATGGGCGGACGGCCCCCGCGGCCGCTTAACGAGATCGCCAAGCAGTACATCGGCCTGGACGACAGCGGCCGGCTGGCCGATCCCGACTTCCGCTCGCGCCTGGTGAAGCACGAGATCGACGCCAAGGCCCACACCCTGACGCTGGCTCGCGCGGCCGCCGAGGCCAAGGGGAACAACAGCCCGGGCAACGCCCCGTCGGTGCTGAAGAACTCGGCCACCTGGGTCGCCCAGACCCGCGCCGAGATGACCCTGGAGCTGATGGGCCACCAGGGCCTGGGCTGGGAGGGCGAGGCCTTCAACGAACACGAGATCGAGTCGGTCCGCGCCTGGCTGTGGGGGAAGGCGATGTCGATCTATGGCGGATCGCAGGAAATCCAGTTTAACATCGTCTCCAAACGCATCCTGGGCCTGCCCGACACGACCCAGAGCACCTGAGGACGCCCCCATGACCGCTCCG
This sequence comes from Phenylobacterium kunshanense, assembly GCF_003254525.1. GTDB lineage: Bacteria > Pseudomonadota > Alphaproteobacteria > Caulobacterales > Caulobacteraceae > Phenylobacterium > Phenylobacterium kunshanense. The sequence continues at coordinate 125,110 of NZ_QFYS01000010.1, read as the reverse complement.
GCCTTCGCCCACGCTGCCGAGATCGAACGCAGCCTGGAACTGATGGCCGAGCGGTGCGAGGACCCGGCGCCGCTGGTCTATGGCCGCGTCTTCGCGGCGCACCCGCAGGTGGAGGCGCAGTTCTGGCGCGACACCAACGGCACGATCCGCGGCGAGATGCTGGCGCGGACGTTCTCGGCGATCCTCGATTTCGTGGGCGATCGCCTCTACGCCGACCATCTGATCAAGACCGAGGTGATCACCCACGAAGGCTACGAAGTCCCGCGGGAGGTGTTCTCCACCTTCTTCGGTTTCGTGGCCGAGGCGGTGCGCGAGGTGCTGGGCCCTGACTGGACGCCAGCCACCGAAACGGCCTGGCGCGAGATGCTGGCCGAGATCCAGCGCTACCTGGACGCCACGCCGCGGGTGGGCGCGCCGGCCTGATCCTGCAGGGACTGAAGGAACGCGCGCGCGTCGGCCGCCGTCTGGTCGGGAAGCTGCTCCATCGGCACGTGGCCGCCCTCAGGGTAGGTCACCAGCTTCGCGCCGGGGATCGCCGAGGCGAAGCCCCGCGCGTGCGCGGCCGGGATCACGGTGTCCTTCTCCCCGGTCATGACCAGCGTCGGCGCGCGGATGGCCTTGAAAGTCTCGGGCGTCACGGTCCTGGCCGGCGCGCTGCGACCGCTGGTGAGGATGGCGCGGTGGCCGGGCGCGCGGGCAAGCTCGACGTAGCGGGTCACCAGCTCGGGCGTGACCAGGCGCTCATCGCCGTAGGCCTGTTTCAGCCCCTTCTCGGCCATCAGGCCGGGATCGGCGTTGCGAAGGATCGTGCGGCCGACCGGATTGCCCAGCAGCTTGAAGACCAGCGGGGAGCCCTCGCGGCTGCGCTCGGGATCGGGCCAGCCGGCCGCATCGACCAAAATCAGCCCCCGGACGCGGTCAGGATGAGCCAGGGCGTAGTTCCAAGCAACGCCGCCGCCCATGGAATTGCCGCCCACCACGAACCGCTCGATCCCGAGCCTGCGGGTGAGCTGGTCCACGACCGCCACGCTCCGGTCGGTGGAGGCCTGGAAGTCGGCCGGGGCGCGGGTGAGGCCGTGACCGGGCAGATCCAGGGTGACGATCCGGTACTCGCCTCCGAGACGGGCGACCCAGGGCTCCCAGGCGTGCAGCGAGGCGGAGAACCCATGGGCGAGGACCACCACCGGGGCCTCGCGCGGGCCCTCGTCGCGGTAGTGGACGCGCAGGCCGCTGGGGAGGTCCATGTAGCGCGACGCGGAGCTGGCGTACCGCGCCTCGAGCGTCGCGTAGGGGATGTCGCGGGCAAGGCAGCCGGTCAGGGCCACTGACATGGCGCCGATGGCCAACAGGCGTACGAGCGGAAACAGGGTCGCCTCCCTTTATTTTCCGGGAAGGTCGGGGTCGCGCGGCGGCCGGTCAAGCCAGACGTGGCGCGCTTTTGGCGCCAGCTTTCCCCATTCTGGGTAGCAAGCTGATCGTCAGCAGGCCAACCCTTTGATTTCAGTCATGTGTGACGGGTGTGTGACCGTCCGAAGGTGGGCCTGCTCGCGCGACGGACTGTTCCGCCGCCGCGATCGGAGTTGTGTATGAACAACGATGACGCGCCGCTGCTGGACGAGGCGCGCCACTGGCAGGTGGCGTTCGAGCGAGGGCAGGTCATCTACGATGAGGGCGATCCCGCAACCGCGATGTACCGGGTCGACGAGGGTTGCGTTCGCCTGCAGATCAACGGCGCCGACGGCCACCGGCAGATCCTGGCCTTCCTGCTGCCCGGGGACCACTTCGGCTACAGCATCGACCAACAGGTCTCGTCCGCCGAGGCGGTCACCGACGTGACGCTCACCCGCTACCCGCTGCAGTCCGTTCTGGAGCTGTCGGCGCGGTCGACCGAGGTGACGATCAAGCTGATCCGGACAAGCAATCAACAGTACCGCGAACTGGCCCACCACGTGGCGCACGTGGCGCACCTTCCGGCGGCCGAGCGGGTGCAATGGTTCTTCACCTGGCTGTGGCGACACGAGGGCGGCCGGCCGGGCCGGACTGTGCCCCTGCCCATGAGCCGCCGGGACATCGGCGACTTTCTCGGACTGGCGCCGGAGACGCTGAGCCGGGTGCTGAAGGAGCTCGCGGACGAAGGCGTGCTGACGATCAACGGACGGCGCAGCTTCACGCTGCGACGGACCGCCTTCGACGTGGGAGACGGCGAGTCCGCCGGGGCCGCGCGAGAGGCGGGCGGAACATCGGACGTTTCTCCCTGAACTTGACCTCGATCAACACGGGCGAGATCCGGCCGTGCTGTATTGGCGGTGCGGCGAGAGCCGCTTCACCATAGCGTCCAGCGCCCACACTGGACGGCCCAAGGATGACGCTGGCGGCCCTGTCCCCCATAACCGCCAGCGCAGCCGAACGCTCCGGGATGCCCTCCCGGGGCGTTCTTGCGTTTCGGGGTCAGGCAGCCTTGGCTGGCGCCTGGCGCTCGCCCGTGGCGAGCCAGTGGGCGCACTCCCGGCCGAGCTTTTCCACGGCCATCTGTTCGTAGTCGCGGCTGTCGCCCTCGGTCAGGACGGACTGCCAGCGGCCGTTGACGCCCTTGTTGATGAAGGTGCTGGCGCCGCCTTCCCACACCGCGCCGCCCAACGGGGCGACCTTCTCGGCGTTGGCCTTCATCCAGTCGAAGGTGCAGTGCTCGACCACCTGGGGCCAGCGGTCGGCGGGGACGTCTACGCCGAGGAATTCAGCGATGCCCTGCATCTCGCCCGCAAGGTCGCGTTTGAGATCGGCGAAGTGGACCAGTTTGACGTTCGGCAGGTCGCGGATCGCCCACCAGGTCGCGATGTTCTCCCAGAACGACCAGAACGGGGCGCCGTCGTTGTCGAGCCAGGTGCGGAAGTAGCGGCGCGGGTCGGGATCGGCCACCGGCAGTTCGGGACCGACGAGGCCGGGCGTGCCGTTCAGCAGCTCATAGGCCAGGGGCGCGAAGCCCGCGTGGTGATTGTAGAGGCTCATCACCACGTCGCGGCCGTCGCGGGCGACATAGAGGTACTTCGCCTTGGGCGACATCACGAGCGCATCGACCGGCAGGTGGGTCTTCAGCACCCGGCGATGCGTCTGGGCGAGCACGGCCTCGCGGACCTCGGGGGGAATGATCCGCATGTCCCACCAGGGCGAGAGATCGGCGATCCGCACGTCGGGGTCGCCCTGGAAGATGAGCTGGCCGACGATCTGCTGAGTCCAGGTGGTGCCGCTCTTGGCGTAGGTGCCGACGATCACGTCGTCGTCGCGGAAGGCGAAGTCGTTCCACACGGTCGAGTCCATGTGGTGGTTGTGAAGTTCGCGGGTCTTTCGGGGGAGGAGGGTGGTCACGGAGCTGGTCTGCCTTCGGTCTTTCGAGGGCGGCAGGCATAGAACCGCGTTCTTTGATCCTCAATCCGCGATTCCGCCGACCGGTCCGGCGCTTGTGCAGGCGTCCGGACCGGCGGGCGTCCGTATCAGTGCGCCTTGGCGGCGGCGCGCGCAGCGTTGATGAAGGCCGCGCGCGACAGGGTCAGGTCGCGGCCGACCGCCGTGGGCCAGGCCGAGTTGATCACCACGACGATGCGATCATCCCGGAACGTGCTGATCGACTGGCCAAAGATACCTCGGGCCTCGTAGGCGCCGTAGGGAGCCATCCACCAGAAATAGCCGTAGCCGGGCGCCGGCGCGCCGTTGGTGATCTGGGGCGAGGTGGCCTCCAGCGCCCAGCTGGGCGGCAGCATCGGCTGTCCACCGGCGCGGCCCTCGTCCAGCATGAAGAGGCCGATGCGGCCATAGTCGCGCAGGGTGATCGACATGCAGCAGCCGCCGCGTTCATGGCCCGCCGGGTCGACGACCCAGATGGCGTCCCGCTCCATGCCGAACGGCTTCCAGATCTTTTCGGAGGTGTACTCCGCCAGGCTCTTGCCGACCGCGCGGGACACCAGGATGCCCACGAGGTCGGTCTCGCCCGTGTTGTAGTTGAAGAAGGTCCCGGGCTCCTTGGCGCGCGGCAGCCGGCTCATATAGGTGACCAGCGGATTCTGGCCGGGGGTGACCGGCAGGGTCGCCGAACGGGCGACGTCGGAATTGGGATCGGCGTAGTCCTCGTTCCACTTCACGCCCGAGCTCATCATCAGGAGCTGGCGGACCGTGACGCCGTCGTAGCCGGAGCCCTTGAGCTCGGGGATGTAGTCGGTGACCGGGGCGGACATGCTCTTGATCTTGCCGTCCTGGATCGCCGCGCCCACGAGGGTGGCGGTGACCGACTTGGCGACCGAGAACGAGGTCCAGCGATCCTCGGGCTTGCGGCCCATGCCGTACCGCTCGAGCACCACCTTGCCGTCCTTCAGCACCAGGACGCCCGAGACATTGTAGGCCTTCATGTAGTCGTCGAGGGTCCAGCGCTTGCCCTCGTAGTCGAAGGCGACGTCGATCTGCCGGTCCGCCATCGGCAGGGGATGGACCTTGTCGCCGCGCGGCACGGTGGCGACCTGGTAGACGCTCTCGATGTCGCGGTACCAGTCGCTCTGCTGCTGGGGACTCCAGACCAGGATCGAGGGTGTCCCCGGCTTGAGCGGGACCTGGGCCTGGGCGGCGCCCACGACCATGCACGCCGCGGCCGCGGCCAGACCAAGCACCTTACGCATGAGAACCCTCCCCGATTTTGGCGGCAAGGCTAAGGAGCTTCCGCCTATCGAACAACACGCACGTTCCCGGCCGGCGTCGAACCGGCCGGGACGCCGCGCAGGTCAGGCGGCAAGGGCCCTGATGGCTTCGCGAGCGAGCGGCATGGCGGCCTCCCGCTCGGCCAGCAGGGCGCGTTCCAGGGCGGTCGCGCCCGCGCGGCGGGCGGCTGCGATGAGGGTGAGGTCCAGGACGTCCCGCTGGGCGTGGCTGCCGCCGAACCGGCCGGCGCGGTTGCGGACGTCACGCAGGAGCTCGATGGCCTTGGCGTCGTCGCCGCGCCCGAACGCCTGGATCGCCGGGATCGTGAAGCGGCCCACATCGCGCACGAACATGGCGTTGTCGCCCGGTCCCGCTATCGCCTGGTCCTGCGCCGCCAGCAGCGCGGCCTGGTCGGCGTCGCGGCCGGCGCCCACATAGGCCATCATGGCATGGGTGTCGACGAAGGCGTTCCGGCCCGCGGGCTCGCTCGCGAAGCGGTCGGCGAGGATGTTCCAGCGCCCGCCGACATCCACGCCCATAAGCTCCAGGCGCCACAGCAGGGCGGCGGCGTCGGCCATGTTGAACCCGAAGGCCGTCGGCTCCCCGTAGATCGGACCATCGTAGAGGGCGAGCACTTCGCTGGTCTCGCCGAGGCCCATGTGGAAGAGGGCCGTGTGCCACCAGTTGTGGACGCCCAGCATCGCTTCCGGCTGCCAGGCCGCGTTCTCCTGGCGCATCCAGCGGACCCCGTCGGCGTGCCGCCCCTGCATGACCATCACGTGGGCCACGGCGTGCTGGGCCCAGTTGTTGCGCGGCTGCAGCGAGATCGCCTCGCGGCCCGCGTCCTCGGCGCGCTCGTAGTGGCCGGTCTCCTCCAGGCCGAAGGCGTGCAGCCCGAGCACCCCGTGCCAGCCGGGCATGTCGCGCGACCAGTGCGGCAGGACGCGGCCGATGCGATCGCGCTTCATACGCGCATCGCCCAGCAGGAAGTCCATGTTCTGGCCCGCCTGCAGCGCCAGCAGGTCATGGGGGTGCTCGATGGTGACGTCTTCCAGGATGCGCGCGGCGCCGCGGAGTTCGCCGGCCAGCAGGGCGGCGAGGGCGGCGATGTGGCCCTGCTCGCGGGAACTGGCCGGCAGGGTGCGGGCCGCCTCATAGGCCGCCGCGCCGATGGCCGCCGTGGGGGTGTCGGCGCCCATCAGGGTGATCCAGCCCTTGAGGACGTGGGCCATGACGAAGTCGGGGCTGTCCGCGAGCGCGGCCTCCAGGGGCGTGAACGCGTCGCCCGCGTAGCAGATTTGGGCCTCGAGGGCCTTCTGGTATAGTCCGGCGGCGGTCGCGCTCGCGCCCGTCAGCTCCAGGCCGTGGTGATCCTTCGCCATGTCTCGTTCTCCTCAATCTCGGGGCGGCGAGGGGTACGGGGTCTGAGGCCACGTCTCCAGCGGTCGCGCGGTCGGTTCGCAGGTCGGCGGGTTTCCAGCGTAGTTTGAACGGCTTGGCCCGGATGTGAAGCAGGACTCGTCGGGAATGGCGTCGGAAGGCCAGGGCAAAACTGCACCCGCGGTGCAGTTGGAACCGCGCTCCAAGGGCGAACGGACGCGCGAACGCATCCTGGACCTCACCTACGAGAGCGTGATCCGGAAGGGGTTCGCCTCCACCTCGATCGAGGAGCTGGTGGACGCCGCGGGCATCACCAAGAGCGGCTTCTTCTACCATTTCAAGGACAAGAGCGATCTCGCCCGGCAGCTCATCGAGAGCTACACGACCCGCAACGCCCAGTTCCTGGACGAGATGTCGGCGCGCGCCAGAGAGCTGTCCGACGACCCGCTGCACAGCTTCCTGATCTTCCTGAAGTTCTACGCCGAGGCCATGGAGACCCAGACCGACGGGCACCCCGGCTGCATGGTCGCCACGGTGACGTTCCAGGACCAGTCGTGGGACCGGGCGACCCGCCAGCTCGTCATCGATCATGTGGTGAACTGGCGGACGCTGTTCCTGTCGTGGCTGCGCGAGATCGCCGACGCCTATCCGCCCAAGGGCAAGGCGAGCCTGGAGGACCTGGCCGACGCGATCCTGGCCTTCACCTATGGCGGCATGACCATCGCAAGGGCCCTGCAGGATTCCGGCGCGATCAGCCGCCAGACGATGATGTTCCGCGAGACGGTGCGCCTGCATTTCCTCGGGGCGTAGGGGGCGCTTCGCGGGAATGGCAGAAGACGCGGAAGACGCCGAGCGGGGCGCGGCGCGGTCGCGTGACGTCCTCTTCTGTGCCTTCTGCGTTTTCTGTGGTTTCAAAAGGCGCTGAGGCGCCTGGGCTGGCGCGGTAGCGGGGACGGATGGCCGAGTTCGATTTCGATGCGGTGGTGGTGGGCGCGGGCGCGGTGGGCCTGGCCTGCGGCTATGCCCTGTCACGCCGCGGGCTGGTGGTGGCCGTGCTGGAGCAGGACTCCGCCATCGGCCAGGGCGTCTCCTCGCGCAATTCCGAGGTCATCCACGGCGGGCTCTACTATCCGACCGGCTCCCTGAAAGCCCGGCTGTGCGTGGAGGGGCGGCGGATGCTGTACGCCTTCTGCGACGCCCATCACGTCCAGTACGACCGCTGCGGCAAGCTGGTGGTGGCCGAGACGGAGGCGGACCTGCCGCGGCTGGACGCCATCCTGGAACAGGCCCTGACCAACGACGTCGAGGGGATGGCGCGGCTGACCCGCGCCCAGGCCCTTGCGCTGGAGCCCGAGCTGTCGTGCGCCGGCGCGCTGCTGTCGCCGCAGAGCGGGGTGTTCGAGAGCCATGCCTACATGCTGGCCCTGCAGGGCGAGATCGAAACGGCCGGCGGGGCGGTGGTGCTGTCCACGCCGTTCGAGGGCGCGACCCCGCTGGAAGGCGGCGGCTTCTCGGTGCGCGCGGGCGGGCCCGAGCCCACGACCCTGACGTGCCGGCTGCTGGTCACGGCGCCGGGGCTGAGCGCCCAGCACGTGGCGGGCCTGATCGAGGGCTTCCCGACGGACCAGATCCCGCCGGGCCACTACGGCAAGGGCATGTACTTCCGGCTGGCCGGCAAGGCGCCGTTCCGACGCCTGATCTACCCGCCGCCCATCCCCGGGGCGCTCGGCACCCACTATCGCCGCGACCTCGGCGGGCAGGCGGTGTTCGGGCCGGACCTGACCTATGTGGACACCCTGGACTACAGCGTGGATCCCTCGGCCGCGGCGGGCTTCTACGCCTACATCCGCAAGTTCTGGCCGGGCCTGCCCGACGGCGCGCTCACCCCCGACTACGCCGGCATCCGGCCCAAGATCCACGGGCCCGCCGACCCGCAGCCGGACTTTCGGCTGGACGGGGCGGACCTCCACGGCCTGCCGGGGCTCGTCGCGCTGTTCGGGATCGAGAGCCCGGGCCTGACGTCGTCCCTGGCGATCGGGGAAGAGGTCGCGAAGCGGCTGGGGCTCTAAACGATTGTTTGAATTCCGCCGTCCCCGGGCGATATTCCCCTCCAAAATGGGGAGGACGACATGAAGAACCGCATCGCCGACCTGCTGGGCGTGCAGTATCCGATCGTGCAGGCGCCGATGGGCTGGATCGCGCGCTCGCAGCTCGCCAGCGCCGTTTCGAACGCTGGCGGCCTCGGGATCATCGAGACGTCTTCGGGACGGCTCGACGAGGTGCGCGAGGAGGTGAAGAAGATGAAGACCCTCACGGACAAGCCGTGGGGGATCAACGTGGCCCAGGCCTTCGTCCGCGATCCTGACATCGTGAGCTTCGTGGCCGACCAGGGCGTGCGGTTCGTCACCACCTCGGCGGGGGACCCTAACCGCTACTGCGAGGCCCTGAAGGGGCGGGGCCTGACCGTGTTCCACGTGGTGCCGTCGCTGTCGGCGGCGCTGAAGGCGATCGAGGCCGGCGTGGACGGCCTGGTGGTGGAAGGCGGCGAGGGCGGTGGCTTCAAGAACAGCCGCGACGTCTCGACCATGGTGCTGCTGCCGCTGGTCGCCTCGAAGACGGGCGTGCCGATCATCGCCGCCGGCGGGATCACCGATGGCCGCAGCATGGCCGCCGCCTTCGCCCTCGGCGCCGAGGCGGTGCAGATGGGCACGCGCATGGTCTCGGCCGCCGAGAGCCCGGTTCACCAGAACTGGAAGGACGCCATCGTCGCGGCCAAGGAGACCGACACGGTTTTCCTCAACCGGCAGGGACCCGGGCCGGCGCTGCGGGCGCTGCGCACCGAGCGGACCACGCGGCTGGAGCTGGAGCCGCCGCCGAACATCATGGGCGAGATGGCCAACATCCTCGACCTCTACTTCGGCGGCGATCTGGAGGCGGCGATTCCGCTCACCGGCCAGGTGGCGGGGCGGATCGAGAGCGTGAAGCCGGTCGCCCAGATCCTCCGCGAGACGATCGACGAGTTCGAGGCGGTGATGACCGAGCTCGGCGCCCGGTACGGCCGCCATTCCGATCCGCTCGTCCCCGCGTAGGCGGGGACCAAGGCAGCCTCGCGGAGGACGGAAAAGCTGCTTGGATCCCCGCCGGCGCGGGGATGAGCGGGGGTTAGCGAGGCGCGACCCGAAGCACGCGGCCCTTCTCGTTGTCGGTGGCGACGTAGAGGGCGCCGTCGGGGCCGACGACCACGTCGCGCAGGCGCTCGCCGACCTCTGTGAGGATCCGTTCCTCGCCGACCACCTTGTCGCCCTTCAGCGTCAGGCGACCGAGGTACTTGGGGCCAAGACCGGTCACGAACAGGCTGCCCTTCCAGGCGGGGGCGGCGGCGTGCTCGTAGAAGGCCATGCCGCCCGGCGCGATCACCGGGTCCCAGTAGTAGATGGGCTGTTCCATGCCCGCCTTCTGGGTGATGCCGCCGGTGATCGGGCCGCCGGCGTATTCGATGCCGTAGGCGATTGTGGGCCAGCCGTAGTCGCGGCCCTTGCGGACGATGTTGAGCTCGTCGCCGCCGCGCGTGCCGTGCTCCACTTCCCAGAGCTCGCCGGTCTTCGGGTGCAGGGCGGCGCCGAGGATGTTGCGGTGGCCGATGGAGAAGATCTCGGGCTTCACGCCGGGCTTGCCGACGAACGGGTTGTCCTTGGGGGTCGAGCCGTCGGCGTTGATCCGCACCACCTTGCCCAGCGTGCCGTCCATCCGCTGGGCCTGCATGCGGCCCTCGGTGATCGAGCGTTCGCCGCCGGTGATGAAGAGCGTCCCGTCGCGGGCGAAGACCAGCCGGCCGCCGTAGTGCTTGGTCGACGGCAGGGAGGGGGTCTGGCGCCAGATGACCTCGACGTTCTCCAGCCGCGGCGGGCCGCCGGTGGTCACGAGCTTGCCGCGCGCGACGGCGGCCTGGTTCATGCCGTCCTTCGGCGGCTCTGCGTAGGCGAGGTAGACGAGGCCGTTCTGGGCGAACCTGGGATCGAGCGCGAGGCCCAGCAGGCCCCCCTGGTCCCGGGCGTCGACGGCCGGGACGCCGGCGACGGGTTCGGAGAGCTGGCCGTCCTTGAAGAGGCGCAGGCGGCCGGGCCGCTCGGTGATCAGGAGGCCGCCGTCGGGCATGAACGCCAGCCCCCAGGGGCGGACGAGGCCGGTGACGTGGTCGGTGACCTCATAGGCGACGCCCGCCTTGACCTCCGGCGCGCGGGTCTGGCCCGCGAATGCCGGCTTTTGGTCCTTGCCGTTGGGCGGCCGGGTCTCGACGGGCGCGGCGGCGGAGGTGGTCTGTGCGACGCCCGGCTCTCCGCCACATGCGGCGAGGACCACGGCGGCGGAGGCGGCCAGCATCACGGATTTGGCGGACATCAGGCAGGGGCTCCCAGCAAGGATTGGAGGGCTTCGGGGGGAGAAGCGCCTTCGAGATGAATTCGTGCCCAGACGGCGAAAAACAAGAGGGGCCAGCGGCGGCCGGCGGGGCCGTCGCGCATGACCGAGGCGGCGTCGGGAACCAGGCGCCGGACGGCCTCCACATCTGCGATGCGATGAGCGAGATCCGGCGCGCGCGGCGCGATCCACGCCTCGACCGGCACGGTGAAGCCCTGCTTCTTCGCCCAGGGCGCAGCGGCGGGACAGGCGCGCTCCAGCCACTTGCGCAGGATCCACTTGCCGTAGCCGCCGCGCACCTTCAGCCGGTCGGGCAGGCCCCAGGCGAAGGCGGCGACGTCGGGATCGAGGAACGGCGTGCGCCCCTCCAGCCCGTGGGCCATCAGGCAGCGGTCCAGCTTCAGCAGCAGGTCGTTCGGCAGCCAGGTGACGACGTCGGACCACTGGGCGTCCTGCAGGGGGGTGAGACCCCCGGGCGGACGGGCCGCCTCGCGCCAGGCGGCCAGGACGTCGGGCCGAGCGCCCCGCGGCTCGGCCGGCCGGCCGCCCAGAAGCTTCGGCCTCAGGGCCCGGCGATAGCGGCCGTAGCCGCCGAACAGCTCGTCGCCGCCTTCGCCGGTGAGGACGACGGTCAGCGTGTCCTTGGCGGCTTCCGCCAGCTTGTAGGTGGGGAGGGTGGCGTAGTCCGCGGTCGGGTCGTCCAGCGCCCAGGCGACCTCGGGGAGGATCCGCCAGAAGTCGGCCTCGCCGAAGGTGGTCTCGCGCCAGTCGAGGTTCAGGGCCCGGGCGACCGCCTCCGCCTGGGCCCGCTCGTCCGCGGCGCCGGGCGCATCGAAGCCGCAGGTGAAGGCGGTGACCGGCCGCTCGTTCAGCCGCGACATCAATGTGGCGACGGCCGCGCTGTCGATCCCGCCGGAGAGGAACAGGCCGTAGGGCACGTCGGCCCGCTGGTGGACGCGGACACTGTCTTCCAGGACCGCGTCGAGGCGATCGAGGAGCTGGCGCTCGTCGGCTGGAGCCGCAACCGGTTTGCGGGAAAGGGCGGCGCGCCGGTGGCTGGAGACGATCCGGCCATCGCGCACCTCCACCACCTCGCCCGGCGCGAGACGGCGCAGGCCGTGGAATATCGAGCGTTCGCCGAGGACATAGTTGAGGTCGAGCAGTTCGCGCGCGGCGCCGTCGTCCAGCACCTTCTGCATCAGGCCGGCGGCGAAGAAGGCGCGGGGCTCGGAGGCGAACGCGAGGCCGCCCCCATGCTCCATGATGTAGAGCGGCTTGATGCCGAACGGATCGCGAGCCAGCCAGGCGCGGCCGTCGCCGCCCACCAGGCACAGGGCGTACATGCCGCGCAGCCGCTGGAAGGCGGCCTCACCCTCGCGGGCGTAGAGATGCAGCAGGGGCTCGAAGTCGGAGCCGGTGGAGAGGACGTCCGCAAGCCCGTGCTCCCGGGCCAGTTCCAGGTAGTTGTAGATCTCGCCATTGCCGATGACCGCGCCGCCGGCCGCGTGGAGGGGCTGCCAGCCGCCCTCCAGGTCGATGATCGAGAGGCGGGCGTGGGCGAAGGCGGCGCCAGGTAGGGTCTCCAGGCGAACGCCATCCGGCCCCCGGTGGGTGAGCGCGCGGATCATCGGCTCGGCGGCGGCGTCCTCGCCCCCGAGCTGGCCGGCGATGCCGCACATCAGCCTTCTCCGTAGTCGGCGAAGAGCGACTTCCACTGGGCGACGACGGCGCCCTCCGAGAATTCGGCCTCCACGCGGTGGGTCCCGGCCGCGGCGAGGCGGGCGCGCAGGCCCGGGTCGGCGAGGAGCCGGCGGACTCCGTCGGCCAGGGCGGCCGGATCGTCGACCGCGATCAGCAGGCCGTCCTTGCCGTCCTGGATCAGGCCCCTGGGCCCCTGGCTGGCGGCAGCGACCACCGGCAGGCCGTGGGCCCAGCTTTGGATCACCACATTGCCGAGCGGCTCGAACCGCGAGGGGAAGACGCAGACGTCGGCCGTCCGGTAGAGCGCCGAAGCGTCGGTGCGCCAGCCCAGGAACCGGACGCGGGGGGCGACGCCAAGCGCCTCGGCCATGAGCTTGAGCTTGGCCTCCAGCGGCCCGACGCCGGCGATCCAGAGATAGGCGTCGGGAAGTTCGACCAGCGCTTGGAGGGCTATGTCATGGGCCTTGTTCTCGTGAAGGCGGCCCATGGCCAGCAGCAGGGGCGCATCGGCCGGGGTGCCCAGGCCGGCCCGGTCCACGGGCTCGGCCTTCGGCGGCGCGGCGGCGAAGTTCGGGATGCAGGTGACCCGGCCCGCGGGCCAGCCCTGGCTCACCACCCACTCGGCGATGTCCTCGGTGTTGGCCACCAGGTGGTCGAAGCCCTTGTAGTACTTCAGGCTGTAGTAGCCGCCGAGCCGGCCGATGCGGGCCCAGGGGCCGCGCGGCGTGTGGCGGGCGGCGCGGTTCATCCAGGCTACGGCGACGCGGGTCCGGTGGAGGGTGGCGAAACCGGCGGCGGCGGGCTTGGTCAGGATGTCGATGGGGCCTCCGAACCGCAGCACCTTCGTCGGCACGCCGGCGGTCTTCAGACGCGTCTCGCGAACTGCATTGCCGCGGATCACGGCGGCCTGCGGCACGCCGGCGCGCGCCAGGGCTTCCACGAGGTCGACGAAGTAGGTCTCCGCCCCGCCTTCGCCGGCGGTTCCCAGGAGGTGCAGCACGCTCATCGCGGGATCGAACCTAGCGGGTTGCGACGCTTCGCCCAAGCGCTTGAAGCCGAGCGTCTCTGCCCCTATAACCCCCGCCTCGCGCGGCGAGCGCCCTGGCTTGGCTGGGTAGCTCAGCTGGTTAGAGCGGTGGATTCATAACCCACAGGTCGGCGGTTCGAGCCCGCCCCCCGCCACCAGGGCGTCGCCGCGCGAATTTCCCCACCCTGCGGACCATCAGGCACGAAAAAGCGCGCGCCCAGGCGAGCGCGCGCTTCAGGGTTCGAGCGGAGCTGTCCGATCAGGCGGCGGCGAATCCCTGGCGACGGCGGCGGATGGCGACGCCAGTCCCCATGAAGCCCATGATCATCATCGCCCAGGTCGCGGGCTCTGGCACCGCGCCGCCCGGTGGCGGGGCGGCCTGGCTCGATTCGAAGACGACCTCGCCGAGGCCACAGCCGTTGTGCGCCGCGCCGGCAGCGTTGCAGCCGGTGATGTTGAACGCGAAGTACCGGCGGCGGATGCTCTGGTGATTGACCACCGTCGGGCCGTAGTCCACGCCGAACGGATTCTGGACCCGGACGCTGGAGCCGCCGTAGCCCGAAAGGCTGGTGGGCGAATTCCCCGCACGGAAGGTGATGAAGTCCATGCTGGTGGCGTCTTCGTTGAAGAACGCCAAGCCGGTGATCTCCACGAGCTCGCCGAAGTCGAACAGGACTGTCGCGCTCGTCGTGGGGCCTTCGCTCAGCCACTCGCCAGCGTCGAAGGCATGTAGCGGGTTGGTGGCGATGTAGGTGTCAAAATCCGTGACGCCGCTGACGTACCTCTTTGAGAGACCCGACTGGTTGATGATGTTCGTGGCGTCGTAGCCGGCAGCCGTGCCGCCGGTCAGGATCGTGACGCTCTTGGGACTGATGATCACGCCGGCGGCGGCCGGTCCAGCGATCGCCGCGGCCGCAGCGCTGGCGAGGGCCAGGGATTGAAGACGCTTACGCACGTGCCTGCTCCATGTCTGATTTCGAGGGCAGGGTGGGTGTGGGGCGCGGCTTGGCCGGTCGCCATGCGCCATCGGTGAATGGCGGCTCGCCGCCGTCGGATGACGTCGGATTCCCCTCAGCGGCGAGCCGAGAGCTCTCGGACTACAGGCAGATAGGTCTTGCCCACCCGAACCTCCTGGCCGGAGGTCAGCACGATGCGGCAGTCGCCGTACTGCTTCTGGCGAATGGCGCGGATGCGGTCGATCCGGACCAGCGCCGACCGGCGGACGCGGACGAAGGACCGGGGGTCGAGCCCGGCCTCGATATCGCCGAGCGGGCCGCGGATCAGGAAGGAGCCGGTGTCGGCGTGCAGGCGAACGTAGTCGCCCTCGGCTTCCAGCCACTCGATCTGGTGGACATGCACGCGGACCAACTCGCCACGGCGGTCGGCCCAGAACTCCCGCGTGAAGCGGGGGTCGACCGGCTCGCGCTCGCGCTGGAGCGCGGCGACGACATTGCGGAGTTCAGCCGCCTGGCGCTCGGCCGCGGTCAGGCTGAGGGTCTGTCGCGCACGCTGGAGCGCGTCCTGCAGGCGGGCGAAATCCACCGGCTTCAGCACATAGTCGATCGCCCGGACGCGGAAGGCCCGGGCGGCGTAGGCCTCGAAGGCGGTGACGAAGATCACGAGCGGAGCTTCGGCCTGATGCAGGTGTTCCAGCATCTCGAAGCCGCCGAGGTTCGCCATCTCCACATCGAGCAGCACGACGTCGGGGCGAAGGGCGGCGACCAGCTCCGCCCCCTCGGCGCCGCTGAACGCCCGTCCGACGAGGATGGCGTCGGGCATCTGGGCAAGCGCCAGCTCGATCCGGCGCAGCGCCAGTTCCTCATCGTCGACGGCCAGGACACGAAGTGGAGGCATCAGGAGGCGAGCGGCTCACGCGGCTGCGGCGGAGGAAGGCGCCGGAGATCGATGTCCCACGCAGGGCCGTCGCAAGTCCACAGGCGTCCGTCGACGCAGAGCCGCCGTTCACCGCGCCAGAAGCGTCGCATGTCACAAACCGCGCGACGATACCTCCGGGGGAGCCTGGGCCGCCGGCCTGGGCTGGGGTAGGGACGGGACATGCTGGATGTTGAACGGTCGCGTCCATCGCGCGGGCGGCTGGGGTGGGGCGCCATCGCGGTGCTGGCCTTAGCGCACTGGTCGGCCATCGGTCTGTGGGGACAGGCCCTGAACCTCATGAACGGGATACCGTGGACTCCCCGGCTGATCCCGGGCGTGCTGGTCGAGATCGTGGTTGCCGCGGCGATCAGCGTGGGCGGCTATGCGGCGATCCGGGCGGGGTTTCGCCTGTCGCGCGGCGCATGGCCGTGGATCGCCCTGGGCGCCGCAGTCGGGGGTTCCGCGCTGAACGCACTGACCAGTCCCCTGATCTCGCAGGTCTTCGTGGTGCTGAAGATCCGTGCGACCGGGCTGACGCTCTTTGCGTGGGATACGCTGTTCTCCCTGCCCCCCTTCCTGCTGTGGTCGCTGCTCGTGATGGTGGTGGAGTACGGCCGGCTGATGCGCGAGCGCGACGCGCGGCTGGCGCAGGCGACCGTGTCGGCGCGCGAGGCCGAGATCCGCGCGCTGCACTACCAGGTCAATCCGCACTTCCTCTACAACGCGCTAAACTCGATCTCGACGCTGATCCTGGACGGCCGGCCGAAGGACGCCGACCGGATGGTGATGGGGTTGGCGGCCTTCTTCCGCGCGAATCTGTCCGCCGACCCGCTCGCCGACGTGAAGCTGAGCGAGGAGATCGAGCAGCAGAAGCTGTATCTGTCGCTGGAGGAGGCCCGCTACGCCGGCCGGCTCCGGATCAGCATTTCCGTCGATGATGACGTGGCCGACGCCCTGACGCCGACGCTGATCCTCCAGCCGCTGGTCGAGAACGCCGTGAAGCACGGCGTTCATGCACCCGGCAGGGAAACGCACATCGAGATCGTGGCGCGACGCGAGGGCGACGATGTCGTCATCCGGGTCTCGGACGATGGTCCGGGCGCGAGCCAGGCCATCGGCGCAGGCGTGGGCCTGCTGAACGTCCGCAAGCGACTGGAGGCGCGGTTCGGAGGGCGATCGGGAATCCAGGCGGGGCCGGTGGCCGAAGGCGGGTTCGCGGCGGTTCTCCGGATGCCGTTCGTCGCGTCGGATTAGGCGGCGTCGGTCTCGCCGGCAGGGGGCGTATTGATCCTGACGATGACCTCGTAGCCCTGGGCCTCGGCCTTGCGCGCGGCGCCGGTGGCCGCGGCGACCGCCGTGTCGAGGCTGGAATAGGGTCCGAAGTGCTTGCCGTTCAGGCCGACCTTCCAGACCTCGTCCAGAAAATCGACGGTGTATTCGACCGTGGGCAACCCGCTGTCCTCCCTCTCTGGGCGGGAGACTCGCAGATTCGCGGGCATGCGGATGCGAAAACGCCCCCGGAGTGGGGTCCGGGGGCGTTGCGTGTCGGTGCTGACAGCCGCGGATTAGCGGGTCAGGCCAGCGCCGAACAGCTTGGTGACCGAGCCCAGCGAGGCGCCCGAGTCGTTACGGTCCTTCAGCGTGCCGCCGAAGGTGTAGCGGACGCCGATGCGGAAGGTGTCGGCGTTCACGTCGAAGTCGTTGACGTCGAAGTGATCGTAGCCGGCCACGACGCTGAACGGGGTGTCCGCGAACTGGTACTCGGCTTCCACGCCGGCGTTCCAGGCGTCGGCGTCGCCGCCGCGGACGTCGATGCGGTTGTAGCCGAGCGAGCCCTGGAGGCGGAAGTTGTCGGACACGAAGTGGCGGACTTCACCGCGGACGGCCCAGAAGTCGGCGTCGCCGAGGTCGTCCGAGGTGCCGTAGCCGGCCTGGCCATACAGGGTGGTCGCGGGCGCCAGGGCGACCTGGCCTTCAACGCCGAGGCCCCAGAAGGTGACGTCGTCCGAGGTTTCCACGCCGGCGAAGCCGCCGACCAGGCCCGAGCCGGCCTTGGTGTTCAGGTGGCCGGTCACGCCAAAGGTGGTTTGGGAGTCTTCGGCGTCCGAGATGGCGCCGTCGATCTGGGCGCCCAGCGAGCCCGCGTCGAAGCGCACGGCGCCTTCGACCTGCCAGCTGTCCAGGTCGGCGTCGAGGCCGGCGGCGTCGATGTCGGTACGGCCGTAGTTGGCGCCGATGTGGCCGATGGTTTGAGCGTTGGCGGCCACAGCCGACCCGAGGAAGGCCACGACGGCGGCCGCGGCGAAGAGGTTCTTTTTCATTTGAATCCCAGAACTAGAGAAGGGCGCGGCACCTAGGGGTGGTCGGCGCGCTGCTCAAGCTTTGGGCGCCTCTGCGCAAACGTGTTCCACGCAATTGTGTCGATTGGGCAACAGTTTTGCTGTCACTTGATACCTTTGGGGTAACATGTGCCACTTCAGTGTTCGCTGAGCGTGGTGCGCGGTTTGGTTGTGTGTCGTGGCGACGCATCTGGCACGCGTCTTGTTGCGTAACGCGTTAGGTGGGCCACAACGGCACACCGGCTGGAATGTGACAGCAGGGGAGCCATGCCAATGGCGTCTTCCGTCGTGGTGGCCCGAAGCAACACAAACGGGCTCGAGTATCTCGCCGAGGGGGCGCGGGTCGCCTGGACCGAGGCGTCCGACCTGGCCCAGCAGTTCCAGACCGTGCGCGACGCCACCCGCGCCGCCATGCGCTTGCCGAGCCGATTCCGGGCCTTCGCCCTGCCGGTGCACGAACCGGCGAACTGACGACGGCTCAGGGCGTCGCTTCGCCCCACTCGTTCCAGCCGGCGATGCGCGGCGTGTTGGGCACGTACATGCTGTCGGAACGTGTGATCTTGAACCCGGCCGCTTCGATGGCCGAGGTGATCGGCCGCGTCAGATGGCAGCCGCCGGCGATGCGCTTCCACACCGGCTCGATGCGGCGCTGCCACTTGGCGATATCGGCGTCGGGCGCCAGGCCGTGCTCGCAATAGAGGAGCCGCCCGCCCGGCTTCAGCACGCGGCGCGCCTCGGCCAGGGCTGCGGCCGGGGTGTGCACGGAGCAAAGGGTGAAGGTGCAGACGACACAGTCGAACGACTTGTCCTCGAATGGCAGCGCCTCGGCCGTGCCGTCCTCGACCTTCACCGACAGACGTGGATCGTGCGGCGCCGCCTCGGCCACGGCGCGGAGCTCGGCGGCCGGATCGACCCCCGTGACGCTGCTGACCTTGTCGGCGTCATAGAGGGCCAGGTTCAGCCCCATGCCGATGCCCAGCTCCAGGACGCGGCCCTCGGCCTTGGGTACGATCTTGGCGCGCTGCTTCATCATCGGCGGCGACGAGCAGGCGCATTTGAGCAGCCGGGGCAGGATGAAGCGGTCGTAGAGCGAGGCCATGCCCGCCACCATGGCGCCGCTTACCCTGCGGCGCCTATCTCGGATCGTAGACCTTGGGCGCCGGGGCGATGGCGACCGGGCCCAGGGTGGTCTGGCCCGCCTCGAAATTGAGGGTGACGCGGGCGAGGTCGCCGGTCTGGCGGGCGGTGGCCACCGCGGCGGCGGCGTCGGCCCGGTCCTGCGGGATGGCGCCGGCCGCACCGATGGCGCCGAGCGCGCGCGGCGCCTGGCGCAGGGAGACGTCCATGACGCCGGTCAGGCGGCCGTCCGATCCCACGCCCAGCCTGCCCGAGTTCGCGCCGAGCAGGGCGTCGCCGGCGGTGAGCCCTGCACGCTGCACCCGCATCGTCCCGCCGGCGCGGACCCAGTTGCGGACCGCGTCAGGCCAGTCACGTCCGCGGAAGGCGCTGATCTTGGTCATCCGGCCATCCCACTCGATCGAGACCGGCTTGTCGCCGGCGACCCGCCCCAGCAGGCCCGAGAGCTGCGCCTTGCCGGACTTGACGCTGAGCCATACGCCGGCCTCGTCACCCACCTCGCTGGGCGCCTGCCGCAGGTGGAATTCGACTCGCTCAGCCGTGGCGAGGCCGAAGGTCTGGGCGCCGGCCGCCGGTTGGAACTTCAGATCAACCCCCTCGAACGAGATGTTGGGCGGCGTATTGGATAGGTGGGTGAGGCTGGCGCGGATCAGCTTGCCCTCCACTCGGACCGGCCCGCCGATCGGGCGGACGAAGGTCAGGCCCTGGGGCGCGGCGATCAGCCAGCTCGTCGGCGCGTGGACGAAGGCCTGGGCCTCCAGAACCGGCGCCTCCAGAGCCCAGCCGGAGCGGTCGCGAATCCGGGCTTCGGTGAGCGCGATGTTCAGGCGGAAGGGGTAGCCGCGGAAGGATCGCTCCTTCCACGCGATCTCGTAGCCCGCGTCCCGGAGTCGCTGCACGGCGGCGTCCAGCCGGGCGTCGGCCTGGCCGCGCAGCCAGATCCAGCCGGCGCTGAGGACGATGACGAAGATGGTCGCCAGTCCGAACGCGACATAGATCGGGCGGCGGCTGGCTTTACGGGGCGCGGTGGTATCGGGCACAGACATCTGCAGCGTGGTTCGAGGGGTGGGATGGCGTCGGAACGGTGGGTGTTCGGCTATGGTTCGCTGATGTGGCGGCCGGGCTTCCCGTTCGTGGAGCGGCGCGGCGCCACCTTACACGGACGTCGGCGGGCCTTCTGCATCTATTCCGTCCATCATCGCGGGACATACGAGCGGCCGGGGCTGGTGCTGGGCCTGGCGCCGGGCGGCGCCTGCCGGGGCGCGGCCTATCGGGTGGACGAGGCGGACTGGCCCGAGGTTTACGCCTATCTGCTGGAGCGGGAACAGCCCACCGAGACCTACATCGAGGCCCGACGGCATGTGCGGCTCGACGACGGGCGCCGCGAGGAGGCGCTGTGCTTCCTGTCGGACGTGCGCCACCCCCAGTGGGCCGGCGCGCTGAGCCTGGATCGGCAGGCCGAGCTTATCGCGGGGGCCGCGGGGCTCTCGGGCCGAAACGTCGAGTACCTGCGCGACCTCGTCGAGCACCTCAGGGAGATGCGGGTGCGCGACGGAGCCATGGAGCGCCTGCTGGCGATGGTCGAGGCCCGCGAACTCGCGGGTTAGAGGGCCAGGAGCTCGGTCGACTTCGTCTCGATCCGCTCCTCGAGGATGCGCATGAATTCCGCGCGCTTCAGGCCCGGCGGGATCGGTTCGAGATACTCGAAGACGATCGTCCCGGGGCGGCGGATGAAGCCGTGCGCCGGCCAGTGGACGCCGGCGTTGGTGGCCACGGGATACACGGGCACGTCGAGTTCCCGGTACAGGGCCGCGATGCCGGGCTTGTAGTCGGGCGGCGCGCCGGGCGCCTTGCGGGTGCCTTCCGGGAAGATCACTACCTGCCGGCCCTGCCGGAACCGTTCGGTCCCCTCGCGGATCACCTGGCGCATGGTCTTCGAATGGCCCTCGCGGTCGATGACGATCGCCCCCGCCTTGCGGGCGTACCAGGCGAGCCAGGGGATCCAGCCCAGCTCCTTCTTCATCACGAAGACCGAGGCCGGCAGCCAGGTGAACTGGGCGAAGACGTCCAGCATGCACTGGTGCTTTGGCGCGACCAGGGCCGCGCCAGTGGGGATGAACTCGCGCCCGCGGACCTCCACCCTGATCCCGCAGATGACCAGGCCGCCCGTCACGCCGCGCCCCCAGAAGTGGAACATGGCATGGACCCAGCGCGTGGGGCCCAGCAGGAGCGGCGTCGCCAGGACCGCGACGGCGGCGGTCCACAGATAGAAGAAGATCACATAGGCGAAAGAGCGCAGGGCGATCACGGGACGGCCTTCTGTTGCGCCGACGGAGCTTCGCGGGGGCCGAGCCCCAGCACGGCTTCGCGGCCGAGGATCGCCAGATACTTGCAATACTCGACCACCATCAACCGCGCGGCCGCGGGCTCACGCCACCAGGCGCGGCGCTTCAGGGCCCGCGTGGGGACGGCATAGGACTGGGCGCTGATCCCCGTGTCCCGCAGCACGGCGTTCAACTCCAGCATGGCGCGCGGCATGTGGTAGTCGGCGGTGACGATGATCAGCGAGCGGTAGCGCATGGCCCGGGCCCAGGCGAGGGTCTCGCGGGCGTTGCCGACCGTGTCGGCGGCGGTGAAGCCCAGGTCGACGCAGCAGTCGTAGAGCTGGCGGACCGCGCGGCTGACGTGGCGCACGTCTTCGCGCGTCGCCTTGCGGTCGACGCCGGACACCAGCATCCGGCGGCCGTAGCCGTCCTCCAGCAGCCCCATGGCGGCCGACAGGCGCGCGTTCGAATTCGCGCCCGTGAGGGCGACGATGCCCTGCGCCGGCTGTGGCGCGCGCGGCGGGGTCGACTGCTGGACCCGGGTGGCGAAGGCCATGAGGCCCGAGAACCAGATCAGCGCCAGGACCAGGAAGGCGGCGATCGACTTCATCAGAGCCGTTGTATCAGCCGCCGCGCGGTGATGCGCGCCGCCACCGCCGCGACGAGGGCCGCGAGAACCGGGCAGGGGAGGACCACGAGCAGATCGACCCAGGCGATCGGGAGGGCGGGGGTGATTCCCTCGCCGCCGCCCACGAGGCGCAGGGCTCCGCCGAGCAGGCCCGCAGCCAGGGCGCCGGCCGCGCCGGCCACGGCGGCGATGCCGGCGAAACGCAGCTCGAAGAGGTTCGAGATCTGACCGTCCTCGGCCCCGGTCAGGTGCAGGACCTCCACCACGTCCTTGCGGGCGGCGATGCCGGCCCGGGTGGCGAACGCGACCACGGCCGCCGCCGCGCCGGCGATCAGCAGAAGGATGGCCGACGCGATCCAGCGCACCACCTCCGCGGCGCCGCGGATGTCCTCGATCCAGACGCTGTGGTCGTCGACGACGGCGTCGAGCTCCTGGGCCTTCAGCGCCCGTCCCAGTGCCGCGGCGGTGGCGGGCTTGCGGGCGTCGAGGCCGACGGCCACGAGCCGCGGGACGGGAAGGTCGTCCAGATCGGCGACATCGCCGATCCAGGGCTCGATGAGGGCGTAGGCCTTCTCCTTCTCCAGGGCGCGCGCCTCGGAGACGCCGGGCACGCCCGCCAGCACCTCCGCCGCCCTCGCGGCCGCGGCGTCGGGGGTCTCGCCGCCGCGGGCGCGGACGATGACCGTCGCCTCCGCCGTGAGCTGGTCGGTCCAGCCCTGAGCCGCCCGGCTGGAGGCGATCACGCCCAGCGCGGTCAGGCAGGCGAGGAAACTCAGCACCGCGACCACGAACAGAAGGGCCGGGTCGCGCGCATCCTCTTGCGGCAGGAACGGCGCCGGGCGCCAGCGCTGGGGGTCGAAGGCCTCGCTCATTCCACGGGCCCCTGCGGCGGCAGCGGGCGCAGCCGGCCCTTGTCCAGGTGCAGCACCGGCCGGGCCGACCGGGCTACGAGGTCCTGGTCGTGGGTGGCGATGATCACGGTCGTGCCCAGGCGGTTGAGCTCGACGAACAGGCGGTAGATCCGCAGCGCCATCTCGTGGTCGACGTTGCCGGTGGGTTCGTCGGCCAGCAGGATCTCGGGGCGCCCCACGACGGCTCGGGCGATGGCCAGCCGCTGCTTCTCTCCCCCGGCCAGGGTGGGGGGCAAGGCGTGCATGCGGCTCTTGAGGCCGACCCAGGCCAGCAGTTCCGCCACGTCGCCGCGATATTCCGAAGGCTTGTGGCCGGCGATGCGCAGGGGCAGGGCGGTGTTGTCGAACGCCGACAGGTGGTCGAGCAGGAGGAGGTCCTGGAAGACCACGCCGATCCGGCGACGCATCCGGGGCAATATCGACGCCGGCGCCGCGCCCACGTCCTCGCCGAACAGGCGGATGGAGCCCGAAGACGGGCGCGCGGCCAGGTAGATCAGCTTGAGCAGCGAGCTCTTGCCCGCGCCAGAGGGGCCGGTGATGAAGTGGAAGGAGCCACGCGGCAGCGACAGCGAGACGTCGCTCAGCACCTCGGGCCCGCGCCCATAGCGCATGGACACGCCGGAGAATCGAAGGATTTCGTCGGCCGAGGCGTCCTCGGCTGCGACGTGGGCGTTTCTGGACATGCGGGCCGAAATCGGCGACCTCGGAGGTCAGGGGTCTGGAGCGTCCGATTCGCCCGAATGATACTGACCTGTCCAGAGTGCGACACCAGCTATTTCGTGGACGATCTGCGGATCCCGCGGCTTGGCCGGATGGTGAAGTGCACGAGCTGCGGCCACCGTTGGCGCGCCTATCAGGACCGGAGCGAACCCGAGCCTGAGGCGCCCGAAGACGACCTCGTGGTGGAGGGGCCGGCCGAACCGCCGCCCGAGGAGCAGGTCGACTTCGTCGCTCCACCTCCCAGGCTGGAAAGGCCGGCGCGCCCGAAGACCCCACTGGCCGCGGCGATCGCCGCGGGCGTCGCGGTGGGCGTGGCGCTGCTTCTGTCGGGGCTGATCCTGGCGCGACAGCAGGTGGTCGGCGTGGTCCCCGGCATGGCGCCGCTCTTCGCCGCCATAGGCCTGCCCGTGAACACCATCGGCCTCGTGCTGGAGGACGTGGCGTCCAAGGAGACCTTCCAGGGCGGACGCCCGGTGCTGGCGGTGACCGGCGCGGTCCGATCGGTGCGGGATGAGCCGGTGGACGCTCCGCCGATCCGCGTCAGCCTGCTGGACAAGGACGACAAGCCGCTGACCAGCCTGGTCGTAGCCCCCCTGAACGGCCGGGTCCCGCCGGGGGCAAAGCGCTATTTCGCCGTCTCGCTTCCGGACCCGCCGTCCGGAGCCTTCGAACTGGAGGTCGCGTTCGATCCGGAGGCCAAGGCGCCCGCAAAGGCCGCGCAGAGCCACGCCGCCGCCCCGGCCGCCCCTGCCGGACCGGAACCGGTCGAGGCCCAGCCCCTTCCCGCCGACAGTCCGGACGCCCTGAAGACGCATGAGCCGCATTGAGCCCCCGACAGTCCTGATCTCCGAGGCGGAAGTGGCGCAGCGGGTGGACGCCCTGGCGGCCGAGATCGCCCCGCGCATCGACGACGAGACGGTGGTCGTGTGCCTGCTCACCGGCGGCATCTGGTTTGCCGCCGACCTGACGCGGGCGCTCGCCCGGCGGGGCCGGCTGGTGCGGTTCGACGCCCTATGGCTGGCTTCGTACAAGGACGAGCGGCAATCCAGCGGCCGGTGCGAGGTGCGCGCGGACATGCAGCGGCCGATCGCCGGCCGGAAGGCGCTGATCGTCGACGACGTGTTCGATACCGGCCTATCGCTGTCGGAGGCGAAACGGCTGGTGAAGGATTCGGGCGCCAGCGAGGTGCTGACGGCGGTCTTCGCCCGCAAGCCGTGGCCGACGGAGCGATCCATCGAGCCCGACTTCGTGGCCTGGGAGGCCCCTGAGCGGTTCCTGGTCGGCTATGGCCTGGACGTGGCGGGGGGAATGCGCGGCCTGCCCTACATCGGGGCGATGGACTGAGCAGCGGAAGCTACAGCCAGTCCGGCAGGCGCTCGCGATCCAGCATGTCCTGGTAGGTGGGCCGCGGCCGCACGACGGCGTAGTCGTCGCCTTTCACCAGCACTTCGGGGACCAGCAGGCGGGAGTTGTATTCGCTGGCCATCGCCGCGCCATACGCGCCCGCGCTCATGAACGCGATGAGGTCGCCCGCCTGCATCGGCGGCAGGGCGCGGTCGCGGGTAAAGGTGTCGCCCGTCTCGCAGACCGGGCCGACCACGTCATAGACCACCGGCTCGCCGGCGCGGGGCTTCACCGGTCGGATGTCGTGGTAGGCGTCGTACATGGCCGGGCGAAGCAGGTCGTTCATGGCCGCGTCCAGCACGAGGAACTTGCGGCCCTCGGGGCGCTCGTGGACGTGGTTCACCCGGGCGATCAGGACGCCGGCGTTGGCGGCGATCATGCGGCCCGGCTCGAAGGCGAGCTGGACGTCGAGGCCCCTGGTCACGCGCCCGATCATCGCGGCGTAGGCGTCGGGCCCGGGTGGCTCCGGCTGGTTGAAGTAGGGCACGCCCAGGCCGCCGCCGAGGTCCAGGCGCTCGACCGGCAGCCCCTCGGCCTTCAGCCGCTCCACGAGGCCGCGCATCTTGGCGAACGCGGCTTCCATGGGCGCAAGGTCGGTGATCTGGCTGCCGATGTGGCAGGCGACGCCCGCCGGCCGGACGCCCGCCATGTTCGAAGCGTTGGCGTAGAGCCGCTCAGCCTCGGAGAAGCTGACACCGAACTTGTTCTCGGCCTTGCCGGTGGAGATCTTGGCGTGGCCGCCGGCCTCGACGTCGGGGTTGACCCGGATCGCCACGGTCGCCCGCTTGCCGAGGCTTTGGGCCACGCGGTTGACCGCGTGCAGCTCGGGCTCGGACTCGACGTTGATCTCGGCGACGCCGGTTTCCACCGCGAAGGCGATCTCTTGGTCAGTCTTGCCGACGCCGGAGAAGACGATGCGTTCGGGCGGGACGCCCGCGGCCAGGGCGCGGCGGATCTCCCCCTCGGAGACCACGTCAGCGCCGGCGCCGAGGCGCGCCAGGGTGCGCAGGACCGCGACGTTCGAGTTGGCCTTTACCGCGAAGGCGATGAGCGGATCCTTGAGGCCAGCGCCCGTCAGCGCGTCGCGCAGGACCGTGAAGTGCCGCTCCAGCGTGGCCGACGAATAGACGTAGACAGGGGTTCCCACGGCCTCGGCGATGCGGACCAGCGGCACGCCCTCACACCAGAGCTCGCCCCCCTGGAGCTCGAAGTGATTCATCGGCGAGGATTGGCGTAGGGGTCGGGCAGGGCGCTGGGCGGCGCCGGGGCGGTCGGATTCTGGCCGCTGCCGGGGATCGGCAGGGTGCGCGGCGGCGCCGGGTCGGTGGCGCGGTCGCGCGGGTCGACCGTGTCGACAGGCCGGCTCGGATCCTGCTGGCGCTGGGCGCTGTCGGCGTCCTTCGTCGTGTTGCGCTCGGCGCCGAACAGCGGGCCGGGGCGCTCGAGCGGACCCACCTTGCCG
This sequence comes from Phenylobacterium kunshanense, assembly GCF_003254525.1. Lineage (GTDB taxonomy): Bacteria > Pseudomonadota > Alphaproteobacteria > Caulobacterales > Caulobacteraceae > Phenylobacterium > Phenylobacterium kunshanense. The sequence continues at coordinate 99,106 of NZ_QFYS01000010.1, read as the reverse complement.
CAGCCGGCGAGACCGGCAGCGAGGGCGAGGGCGCCGATCATCAGGATGCGGGTCATGCCAGGGCTTCCTTCCAACGCTTGATCTGCGCCCGGACCTGGTCCGGCGCGGTTCCGCCATAACTCTTCCGGCTGCCGGCGGACGCGCTCGGCGTCAGCACCTCGTAGACGTCCGGCCCGATGCCCTGGGAGAGGGCCTGCAGCTCGGCCAGCGGCAGCTCGGCGAGATCGCAGCCGAGCTGCTCGGCCCGCTTCACCGCCGCGCCCGTCACATGGTGGGCGTCGCGGAACGGCATGTCGAGCGTGCGTACCAGCCAGTCGGCGAGATCGGTGGCGGTGGAGAAGCCGGCGCCCGCGGCGGCGGCCATCCGGGGGGCGACCGGCTCGAGGTCGGCGACCATGCCGGCCATGGCTTTCAGGCTCAGCTCGAGGGCGTCAAAGGCCTCGAACGTGGGCACCTTGTCCTCCTGCATGTCCTTGGAATAGGCGAGCGGCAGGCCCTTCATGACGACGGTGAGCTGGGTGAACGATCCGAGCAGGCGGCCCACCTTGGCCCTGACCAGTTCGGCCGCGTCGGGGTTCTTCTTCTGCGGCATGATGGACGAGCCGGTCGTGAAGGCGTCGGACAGCCGGATGAAGCCGAACTGCGGCGTCGTCCAGATGACGATCTCCTCGGCCAGGCGCGAGAGGTGCACGCCGCACAGCGTGGCGGCGGCGAGGGCCTCCAGCGCGAAGTCGCGGTCGGAGACGCTGTCGAGGGAGTTGGCCGTCGGGCGGTCGAACCCGAGCGCCTTGGCGGTCATCTCGCGGTCGATGGGAAAGGGCGATCCGGCCAGGGCGGCGGCGCCGAGCGGGCTCTCGTTCATCCGGCGGCGCGCGTCGGAGAAGCGGCTGGCGTCGCGGCCGAACATCTCCACATAGGCCATCAGATGGTGGCCGAAGGTGACGGGCTGGGCCGGCTGCAGGTGGGTGAAGCCCGGCATCAGCGTATCGGCGTGAGCCTCGGCCTGCGCCACCAGCGCCGCCTGCAGCGCCCGGAGCTGGGCGATGGTGCGGTCGCACGCGTCGCGAACCCACATGCGGAAGTCCAGGGCCACCTGGTCGTTGCGGGAGCGCGCCGTGTGGAGCCGGCCCGCCACCGGCCCGATCAGCTCGCGCAGGCGGGCCTCCACGTTCATGTGGATGTCCTCGTATTCCTCGCGGAACGGAAACGTGCCGTCGGCGATCTCGCCGGCGATCTTGTCGAGGCCCTTCTGGATCGCGGCCTCGTCCTCGCTTGCAATTACGCCCGCGCTGCACAACATCGCGGCGTGCGCCCGCGAGCCGGCAAGGTCTTGCGCCGCGAGTCGCTTGTCGAACCCGATGGAGACGTTGATCGCCTGCATCAGTTCGGCAGGCTTGTCGGAAAACCTGCCGCCCCACATGGCTTGCCCGGATGAGGCCTGCCCGGACGGGGTCTGGCCGGCCGGCGTGTTGGAGGAAGACGAGGTCATATGAGCGAAGATCCGCAAGCGCAGGGTAAGCCCAAGGGCGGGATCCTGACCTGGGCCCTCTGGGGCGCCGCCCTCGTGGGCGTCGCGGCGGTTGTCTACATCATCGTCCAGGCTTCCACCAACACGGCGCCGACACAGCCGTCAGCGCCGGCGCCCGCAGCGGCCGGGGCCAAGACGGGCGGAGCCTCGTTCGCAGACAAGCTGACCACGCCGACGCAGCCGACGCCCTCGCCGGACTACGCCTTCTACGACTCGGCCGGAAAGCCGCTGAAGGTCGCCGACCTGAAGGGGAAGGTGGTTGTCCTGAACATCTGGGCGACGTGGTGCGCGCCCTGCAAGGTCGAGATGCCCACCCTGGCCAAGCTGGCCAAGACCTACGAAGGTCAGCCGGTCGAAGTGGTGGCGGTCAGCATCGATTCCGTGGACGCGGCCGATCAGGCGCGCCTGTTCATCGCTCAGAACGCGCCGCTCAAGTTCTACCACGACCGCGAAATGAAGCTGCCGTTCAAGCTGGTTCCCGCCGCGCCAGGCGCGCCCACGACCGTCGTCTATGGCAAGGACGGCCTGGAAGTCGGGCGGGTCGCGGGCGAGGCCGACTGGTCCGGCCCCGAGGCCCGCGCCCTGGTCGAAAAGGCCCTGGCCGGCGCCTAGACTGTCGCCGCTTCCTTGGCCGTGGCCTGTTGCGCCGTCAGGCTGCGGACCAGATTGACCAGCGAGCTACGCACCTCCGGCGGCAGCCGTTCGTAGGCCGACAGCAGTTCCAGCGCGCCCGGCGTACGCATCCGGGTGAGCAGGTCAAGGTCGTCGGCGGTCTCTTTGTCGGCGCCGTCGAAGACGTCCATCAGGTCGGTGACCCGGCAGCGGAGCGCGCGCGCGATCTGCACCAGGCGAGAGAATGAGATCCGGTTGGTCCCGTTCTCGTATTTCTGGATTTGCTGGAAGCTGACGCCGCACTGATCGGCGAGCGCTTCCTGCGACATACCGATAGTCCGGCGACGAATGCGCACCGCGGCCCCGAGCGCGATGTCCATTGGATCAGGCGCCTTGGTCGACACCTCCGACATGGCAGTACCTCCATTGTGCGAGTGTTCCCGTCTTCACCCGCAAGCCCAAGTTGCGACTAAGCGCCTTCGTCTTAAAACCGCAAAGCTATTTCAGCCTTGAGGCGACCGGCGTTCAACCCACCCGAACGCACACTAAACCGTCGTGGTTAAGGTCTTGGTGACCGAAGCACCGCCGAACTGGGCTTTCGAGAGTTGTGGTTTCCGAAGGTCATGCGAGTCATCCGCCTGCATCCCCCGTTCGACCACGGCGCCGCGTTGCGGGTGCCGCCGGCGCACGATCGAAAGAACTGGACCGTCCTCTGGCAATGGCTGGGCGAGGACGCCCAATCGGTCGCCGAGGCCGCCGCCGTTCAGGTTCGGACGCCCGAGGGCCCGGTCGTGGCGCACTCCGGCGACTGGATCGTCCTGTCGCACTCCGGCGCCTTCCACGTGGCCCACACGATGCGGCCCTGCGACGCCTGAGGGCGTCCTACTTCGGCACGCGCCCGATGCGGATCTCCGTGGACCCCACGGGCAGGGTGTAGAGGCTGCCGTCCTCGGCGAGGTCCCAGTCGCCCTGCCGGGCATCGTCCAGGCCCCGCGTGAAGATCGACTTCAGGATCGCGTTATCCGGCGCCGGGATCAGGTGGTAGAGGACAAGCATTCGCGCGCCCGCCTGGTTGGCCGCCTGCGCCGCCTCCTTGGGTGAGATATGGTAGTCCTGAATGTCGTGCATGATGTGCGCGATGCGGGGCTTGCTGACGTCTCTCGCCGTGGCCTCCATGGTTCGGACCATCTCGCGGTTCAGCGCCTCGGACATGAAGATGTCGGCGCCGCGCGAGGCCGCGGTGAGCGGCGCGTAGGCGGTGGTGTCGCCGGTCACCACCAGCGAGCGGCCCCTGTAGTCGAAGCGGTAGGCATAGGCCGGCGCGACCGGCGCGTGGTTGGTCTCGATTGCGGTGATGCGCATCTGGCCGTCGTCATGGATCACGGCCGTCCGGGGCTGGCCCTGCGTCGCGGCCGGCAGGGCGATCGGCCGGGCGACGAGCGTCGACGTGGCTGGCGGCATGATCGCGGCGGTGTGGTGAGCCGTGCGGTAGCCCCGGTCCTGGGCGTAGGCCAGGTTGAACCCGTCGACCACCTGCTCGACGCCCGGGCCGCCATAGACAGCCAGCGGCGCCGGCCGGCCGGGCACCCAGGTCTGCAGGTTCAGTTCGCCCAGGTCGCCGATGTGGTCGGAATGGAAGTGGGTCAGCAGGACCCCGGCCGTCCGGTCCAGCGGCACGCCCCACTGCATCAGGTTCTTGGTCGACTCCGGGCCGCTGTCGACGATCCAGATCTTGCCGCCCGCCATGACGGCGACGCAGGCCTTGGCGCGCTTGGGGCTGGGAAGCGGCGCCGAGGTGCCGCAGAGCGCCACGCGGAGGGCGGAGGGGTCGGTCACCAGGGTGGCGTTGTCCCGGCGGATGTTCACCGCGGCGACGCGCTGGAGCAGGCCGTCCTGGACCGCCGGCATGTTCAGCGCCACGGCGCCGAGGCCGAGAACCATGGCGACGATCACACCCGCCATGGCGAGGGCGCGGAGCGGCCGGCTGGGCTCGCCCGAACGCGGCAGCGCCCGGACGCAGAGCACGAGCGCGACGAGACCCACGATCTCCACGGGCAGGTTGGGGACGAGGCCGGCCGCGCCGCCGCCCATGGCTGCGCCGAGCAGCCGCCCGAGGATGATCGCGCCCAGCACGATGGCCGCCGCCGTCAGCAAACCCCTGCGCCGCGACCAGACGCCCACCAGACAGAGCACCGCCAGGCCGAGGAAGACGCCGCCGAAGTCCCCTCGGAGGGTCGATAGTCCCACAGGGCCCAGCGGCTCCACGGCGAACCGCGCCGCCGCGCGCTCCGGAGCCACCCAGAAGCCGAAGCCGAGGGCGGCGAAGATCAGGCCGTAGAGACCGACGACGATTCGGCTGGCGATGAGCATGGCGGGGTTCCTATCGGGCGCGCTCAGAGCGGCGGCCCGTTGAAAAGGTCGGTGGCGGCGCGCGTGGCGACGGTTCGGGCGGCGGGGGTCTCGACCCCCAGGGCGCGGAGCAGGCCGAAGGCGAGGTCCTGGGCGAGGGCGGCGGCATGGGCGGGCGATCCCTGCTCCACCACGCGCGACACCGCCATCTGCACGACGCCGACGGCCAGCAAAACGGCCGCTTCGAGGGAGACGCCGCCGAACCGCCCGGCCGCGAGGCCCGCCTGGATATCGGCGCGCACGCCGGCGTTCATCGGCGCGTCCGGAATCGCCGCGCTGTGGAACAGGCGCTGGCCCAGGCGGGCGCTCTCGGGGTTCTCCAGCGCCTGCCGGGCGAAGCCGCAGACCGCGCGGGCGACGCGCTCGGCCGGGTCCTCGATGCCGATCCCGACGCGAGCGGCCAGCGCTTCGGCGCCCAGGCGGGCTTGGTCGGCCAGTGTGCGGGCCAGCGCGTCCTTGTCGGGAAAGTGGTTGTAGAAGCTGCCCTTGGCGACGTCGGCCGCGGCGACGATGTCGTCGATGCTGACACCATCGACCGAACGCTCGGCGAACAGCGTCTGGCCCGCACGCAGTAGCGCCGCGCGCGTCCTGATCCTTCGCCTGTCGATCCTGGGCTCGCCCACGGCCGCCTCGAATTTGACTATATGGTCATTAATGGACTAAACAGTCAGAAAAGCAAGCCGGTCGGAGGAGCCGCCCCCATGACGCTCGAGGTCGAGGCCTTCTGGTCGTTCCGCAGTCCCTATTCGTACCTGGCCACACCGCGCATGGCCGAGATCGCCGAGCGCTACGACGTCGACCTCAAGGTGCGGCCCGTCTATCCGCTGGCCGTCCGAGTGGACGGCTTCTTCGAGCGCCAGGATCCGCGCTGGCCGATGTATGTGGTGCGCGACTGTTTCCGCACGGCGCAGATGCTGGGCATGACCTTCGGCCCGCCGCGCCCGGATCCGATCGTGATGGACATGCGCACCCGCGAGATCCCCAAGGAACAGCCCTACATCCGCCGGCTGACGCACCTGGGTCAGGCCGCGGTCGAGCGAGGCCGCGGCATCCCCTTCATCTGCGAGGTCAGCAGGCTGATCTGGAGCGGCGAGGTCCAGGGCTGGAACGAGGGCGACCACCTGGCGCGCGCCACCGAGCGGGCCGGCCTGGACCTCGCCGAACTGGACGCCGTGGTCGCGGCCGAGGGCGATCGGCTGGAGGACGCCGTCCAGGCCAGCCACGCCCGCATGGACGAGGTGGGCCATTGGGGGGTTCCGACCTTCGTCTTCAAGGATGAGCCGTTCTTCGGCCAGGACCGGATCGAGACCCTGGTCTGGCGCCTGAAGCAGCACGGACTGGTGGAGCGCTCCTGAGCTATCGCTTCCAGGCGACCTTCACGCCCCACTTGCCGAACTGGGGCTTCACTTCGACGCCGGGCGCTGGCCGGTAAGCCGCCAGGGTGGTCGCCGACCAACTCAGGCGATAGCGGACCAGATAGCCTTCGTGGTCCGAAAGCATCGGCCGGTCCTGGCCGGTGAACAGCATCTCGGCGCGGACCGGCTGCACCTGCACGGCGCCGGGCTGGAACGCCTGCAGGTCCTGTCGGCGTAGCCAGGGTTCGGCGTGGAGGTCGGACGCGCCGTCGCCGCATGCGGCTTCGGGCTGATGGCAGAACTCACCGACCACGGTGTAGGGCCGCCCGAGCGCCTGGTAATAGTACCGGGCCGGCGAGTTGCGGATGTTGAAGTCGCCGCCCACCACCATCGGCGCGGCCGGCTCGCGGTGAGCCTTGATGAACTGGAACAGCTCGCGGGTCTGGGCCTGGTGGGCGGGCAGGGTCTGAGAAAGCGGCGCGCGCGAGGCCTTGCGGGCGTTCATGTGGGTGTTGACCACGTCCACCGGCGTCGGCAGCCCCTCGGGGGCCAGCCGCACCAGCATGGCGCCCTTGTTGGCCAGGCAGTCCAGGCCCGCGCAGTTGCGGAACGCGGCGGCCTTCACGTCGACGATGGGCTCGTCGCTCAGGACATGCAGCCCGCCGCCGGTCAGGTTGCGCAGGCCACGGCTTGGACCCCTCGCCCAGTAGCGATAGCCGCTTTCGCGCACGAGATCGGCGATCTCCTGCCGGAACCCCTCCTGGATGAGCACCACGTCCGGCTCGCGACCTTCGCGCCGGAGGGTCGCCAGCTCACGACCGATCTCGCGAAGCGCCTCACCGCGGCCGCGCGCGATGGGCCACGGAAGACCCTTCACGTTGTAGGTGAGGACGCTCATCTCGGCGCTCTGGACCAGCGCGGCCGGCGCGTGCGCCGGGTGTACAGGTTCGAAGTCCATCTGCCCCATGCCCCAGGACCTGTCTGTGCGGGGAAATGACGTGGTTCGCTGACGGGCGTGTGACGCGGGCGCCCTCGTTTTGCGACAGGGTGAGCGCGCGAGGCTGACGTGAGGGCGCCATTGCGGGGCGCCGAGGTTGCCGACAACTTGCTCCGCGAACGAGAGAGGGACCCGCCGTGGCCGACGACATCCTGCTGACCGAAGACCTGGACGGGGTCCAGCGCCTGACCTTCAACCGGCCCGACCGGCTCAACGCCCTGAACCAGCCGATGGCCGAGGCCCTGCTGACGCACTTCGAGGGGCTTCGCCGGCGCGAGGATGTGCGCGTGGTCGTGATCCGCGGCGCGGGCCGGGCCTTCTCCGCCGGCGCCGACCTGAAGGCGATGGGCCAGCCCGACATGCTGCGCGATGGGCCGAAGGGCGACTGGGTCCTGCGCGACCTGATGAAGGCCATGCGCGCCTGTCCGCAGCCCCTGATCTCCACGGTGCGCGGCGCGGCCGCAGGAGGTGGGTTGGCCATCGCCCTGGCGAGCGACGTGATCGTGGCCAGCGAGAGCGCGGCGTTCCACCCGGCGTTCCTGGCGATCGGCCTGTCGGGCGCGGAGCTGGGCGTGAGCTGGCGGCTGCAGCGGGCCATCGGCCTGTCGAAAGCCCGGGAGGTGCTGCTGGCGGGCCGTCCGCTGAACGCGGCCGCGGCGCTGGAGGCGGGCCTCGTATCGGCCGTGACGCCCGAGGCCGAGCTGGACGACTACGGCATGGCCCTGGCGCGCGACATGGCCAAGGCTCAGCCCGACGCCCTGCGCCTGACCAAGCGCAGCCTGGACGCCACCCTGGAGGCGGTGAGCTTCGACACCGCTCTGGAGATCGAGGAACGCGCCCAGATGCTGATGATCGCCCGCCGCCGGGGGTAGGGCTCAGGCTGCTGCGTCCTCGGGCGTGACGTCGACCTCGACCTTCAGGCTCTGGCCGCCGGAGGCGAGGATGACGCCGTCTATGGGCGCCACGTCCGCGTAGTCGCGGCCAACGGCCAGCACCAGGTGGTCGTCGCCGGCGAGGATGGCGTTGGTGGGGTCGAAGCCGACCCAGCCCAGCGCCTCGCCGCACCAGACCGAGACCCAGGCATGGGTGGCGTCGGCGCCCTCGAGGCGAGGCTGACCCGGCGGCGGTACGGTGCGCAGATAGCCGCTGACGTATGCCGCGGGCAGGCCGAGGCCTCGCAGGCCGCAGATCATGATCTGGGCGAAGTCCTGGCAGACGCCGTGACGGGCGGCGAAGGCCTGGGCCACCGGCGTCGAGACTTCCGTGGCGCTGGGATCGTAACGGAACTCGGCGTGGATGCGACGGTTCAGCTCGGCCACGGCGGCGACGATCGGGCGGCCTGGCGTCAAGCTCACACGGGCATAGGCGGTGATGTCCGGGACGATCGGCGTCCGCGGCGTGGGAAAGAGGTAGGCGGCCGGGCCGTCGGCCGTGAGGTCGCGGCTTTCCAGCACCGCTGCGCGGATGGTCTCCCAGGCCGGACTGACGGCCGGGTCGCCGGCCGCCGGGGTATGAACGTCGATGTGCGCGCGGGCCTCGATGACCAGCGCCCTGTGCGGCGTGTCGACGGTTACGGTGAGGACGCGCGCGCCGAAGGGGCCGACGCGGTCCAGGATCGCCGAGGGCGGCGGCGAGACGTCGATGTCGCTGTCCAGCACCGTCTGTCCCGGCGACGAGCGCGGCGTCAGTCGCAAGACGCAGCGGGCGAATCCGACCTCGCTGTCGTAGCTGTAGGTGGTCCGGTGGCGCAGGCGGTACCTCACGCCAGCCCCACGAGCTTGACGGTCGGAACGGCGCTGGCGCCCTGGAGGAAGAAGCGGTCGGCGATAGCGTTGGAAAGCCGCATCAGGGCGCGCTCGTAGGACAGCGCCTTGTCGGCGCCGAGACCGGCGGCGTCTTCCGTCTCCAGCTCGGCGGCCAGAGGCAGGAGGATCCGCGCCGGCGCCTCGGGAATCCCATCCTCCCGCAGCGTGGGGAGCACCGAGAGGTGTTCCTTCAGCGCCGCTACCTGGAAAGCGACCGATCGGGTGTTGAACGGGTCCAGCATCACGAGATCGCGCACGGGCGTCCGTGCGAGGCCGACGATATAGCGGGCCCGGTAGGTGATCTGGCTGTCGTTGAGGTCGAGCAGAAGGTCGAGGTCGTCGATGGTCGCGCCGTCGTGCGCGAGCGCGCGGGCGAGTTGGCAGGTGTCGATCCCGCGCTCGATCCGCCGGCCCATGTCCAGGAAACGCCAGCCGGCCACCCGGTTCATGTTCTCCTGCGTCAGGCCGGAAAGGCCGGCGATGTGGCGCAAGGCGTTCTCGGCCTGCTCCAGCGCCTGGGCTTCCGAATGGATGTCCTCCGCGCTGCCCGCCAGATCACCTTCCAGGTCGACCAGCAGGCCCCAGAAGTCGGCCGAGAGCCGCTCGCGCATCCCAGAGGCGGTGCGCTTGGCCGCGCGCACGAGATGGATGACCGAGCCGGACGCCGCCTCGTCGTGCAGGCTGTGGCGGGCGCAGTCCAGCGCGCGGCCGGTGCGGGTGTGGGCGGCCAGGGCGCCCCAGTCCACCAGCAGCGCGTGCAGCGCCTCGAATGTCTCGCCGCGGCCATGCAGGGAGGACTCCGAATCCATCAGGCTGGAGCACAGGGCCCGCACTAGGCGCAGGGTCGCCTCCGCCCGCTCTATGTAGCGGCCCAGCCAGAAGAGATTGTCGGCGGCCCGGCTGGGCAGGTGGCCCAGGATGCGGCGAACCTTCACGTCGTCGTCGCTGGCGATCAGGGTCAACCGTTCCACCGGCTTGTCGTCGATGACCCAGACGTCCGCGGTTCGGGCCCCTTCGCCCATGGAGACCGCGCGGGCGTCTGGATGGTCGGCGGTGCGACAGAACCCACCGGGCATGATCTTCAGCCCTTCCGGCGTCCAGGCGGCGAAGACCCGAAGGACGAACGGCGCGGCCTCAAGCCGCCCGTCGCGGAGGACCGGCATGGTGGACAGGTGCGCCACCTCCTGACCGACGAAGTCGCCGGGGCGGTCGGCGAGCCGGGCGCGCAGCTCGGCCCTGGCGTCCGGCACCAGGTCCGCCACCAGCCGCGGGCCGCAGAGCGGCTCGCCGAGGCTGTTGAACGCGGGAGCTATTGCGAGCTCGTCGAAGCGGGCTTCCACATGGGCCTGCTCGGCGGCCTGTCCGCACCACCATGTGGCTATGTTGGGCAGCTTCAGCGGCTCGCCCAGCAGGCGCTCGCAGAGCCGGGGCAGGAAGGCCATCAGGGCCCGGGACTCAAGCACGCCGGAGCCGGGCATGTTCAGCACCGTCACGCCGCCCGCGCGGATGACTTCCAGCAGGCCCGGCACACCGAGCCGCGAGGCGGCGTTGAGCTCCAGGGGGTCGAGGAAGTCGGCGTCGACCCGACGCAGGATCACGTCTGCCCGCTTGAGGCCGGCGATGGTGCGCACCCAGACCTTGCCGTCGCGCGCTACCAGGTCGTCGCCCTCCACGAGCAGGAAGCCGAGATAACGGGCGAGGTGCGCCTGTTCGAAATAGGTCTGGCTGAACGGGCCGGGGGTCAGCAGGCAGATTCGGGGTTCGGCCCGGTCGGCGGTAGCCGCCAGGCCCCGGCGCAGCGAGTCGAAGAAAGGCGCGAGCCGGTGCACGTTCAGGCCGTTGTAGAGATTGGGATAGGCCCGACTGACCACCAGCCGGTTCTCCAGAGCGTAGCCGGCGCCGGACGGGGCCTGGGCGCGGTCCTCCAGCACCCACCAGCGGCCGTCCGGTCCGCGCCCCAGGTCGGCGGCGTAGAGCTGGAGGTGGCGGCCGCAGGGCGGGGTAACGCCGCGCATGACCCGCAGGAAGTCCGGACTGCCGGTGACGACGGGCGCGGGCAGCGCGCCATCGGCCACCAGCCGCCCCGGTCCGTAGACGTCCTCGAGCACCGCTTCCATGAGCTGCGCGCGCTGGGCGACGCCGGCGGCGATCTGGTCCCACTCCGCCTGGGGCAGGATCAGCGGCAGCGCGTCCAGCGGCCAGCTCCGCTCCCCGTCTTCGCCATAGATCCGGTACGAGGCGCCCGAGTCGCGGATGTGGCGGGCGGCCATGCCAAACCGGCCGTCCGCGTCATTGTCGCCATAGCCGGCCAGTTCGCTCAGGAACGCCAGCCAATGCTCGCGCGCTTGGCCGTCCGGACCAAACAGCTCGTCCGGCACGCCAGGAAGCGGGCGGTAGCCCTCCAGCCATCGGACGAGCCGCGGCGGCAGGCCCGAGCCTGACCCCTTAGATCGCCTGGGCGATGTGGTGTCGTCGGCCACCGCGGTTCCTCTGCCCGAGGCCGCCCATGGGCCCCACCCCGTGCGGACGGTAGCACAGGTCGCGCGGGTGTCTCCGCCGGTTGCTGCGGCCTGACGCGCCGCCTACACCTTGGCCATGGGAACCCTCGACCTTGCCGCCATCGTCGCCGACGTCGGGCGCGAGATGCAGTCGCATCGCGGCGAAGGACATGTGGCCGACTATATCCCGGCCCTTGCGCGGGTGGATGCGCGGCGGTTCGGACTGGCGGTCGTCACCTGCGGCGGCGAGACGTTCGAGACCGGCGACGCCTGGGTTCCATTCTCGATCCAGAGCATCTCCAAGGTCTTCACGCTGACGCTAGCGCTGGAACGGCTGGGCGAGGATCTTTGGGCGCGGGTCGGGCGCGAGCCGTCCGGCTCACGCTTCAACTCCATCGTCCAGCTCGAAGCCGAGCATGGTGTTCCACGAAACCCGTTCATCAACGCGGGAGCCATCGTCACGACCGACGCCCTGATGGCGGGACGCGGGCGCGACGAGGTGATCGCGGAGATCCGCGACACCCTGCGGCGACTTGCCGACAACGACACGATCGACCTCGACAAGGAGGTGGCCGAGTCCGAGGCGGCGACCGGCTTTCGCAACTACGCCCTCGCCAACTTCATGCGTGGGTTCGACAACCTGCGAAGCCCGGTGGAGGAGGTGCTGCAGACCTATTTCCACCAGTGCGCCATGCGGATCACCTGCCGCCAGCTCGCCCGCGCCGGCCTCTTCCTGGCCAACGGCGGCGTCGACCCGATCTCCGGTGAGCGGGTCGTGAGCGCCGAGCATGCCCGTCGCATCTGCGCGATCATGATGACCTGCGGGCATTACGACGCCTCGGGCGATTTCGCCTTCAAGGTGGGCCTGCCGGGAAAGAGCGGCGTCGGCGGCGGCATCCTGACCATCGCGCCGGGCAAGGCGGCGATCGCCGTCTGGTCACCGGGGCTGAACGAGGTCGGCAACTCCCAGGTCGGGACCCTGGCGCTGGAGCGGCTGGTCGCGAAGACCGGCTGGTCGGTGTTCTAGGTCTTCTCCCGCAGCACCGTTCGGAAGCCGACGTGATCTGATCCCGTATCCGTCGGCCCCGCCTCGCGGGCGGGCGGCCGGTAGCGGAAGCAGAAGTTGTCGGCGCAGAGGAACGAGCCGCCCTTGATGACCCGGCGCTTCTCGCTGGGGTCGCTGGGCAGATAGGCCTCGCGCTCCGTCGGGCCGACCGGGTCGACGACTTCGCTGGGATCGAGGCCCGGCGCGTACCAGTCCTTGGTCCATTCCCAGACGTTGCCCGCCATGTCGCGGAGCCCATAGCCGTTGGCGGGAAAGCAGCCCACCGGCGCGGTGGTCGCCTTGTAGCCGTCGGCGCCGGAGTCCACCGACGGGAACGGTCCCTGCCAGACGTTGGCCTGCGGGGTCTTCATGTCGAGCGGGGCATTGCCCCAGGTGTAGGCGGCGTCCTTCAGTCCCCCGCGCGCGGCGTATTCCCACTCGGCCTCGGTCGGCAGGTCGCGGCCGAGCCAGCGGGCGTAGGCGAGGGCGTCGTCATAGGCGATGTTCACGACCGGCCAGGCGCCCTTGCCCTCGATCGAGCTGCCCGGTCCCTGCGGATGGCGCCAGTCGGCGCCCTGGATCACCTGCCACCAGCGGCCGGGTCCCTCGTTCGGATTGGACGCGCCGACGAAGACGATGGCCGAGGGTTTCAGCTGATCGCCAGAAAGACCGGGATACCGCTTCGGATCCAGAGGACGCTCGGCCAGGGTCACGTAGCCGGTGGCGGCCACGAACCGGGCGAACTGGTCGTTCGTCACCTCGGTCCGGTCGATCCAGAAGGTCCCGACGCGGGTCTTGCGGGGCGGGCCCTCCTCGCCACGCGCCGGCGCCGCGCCCTGCAGGAACTCGCCGCCGGCGATGCGGACCATGCCGCCGGTCGCCGGCGCCGGCTGCGGCGTGGCCAGGTTCGCCAGGCAGGGTTGGCCGGCCTTCCTCGCTTCGGCGACGGGGTCCTGCCGGCAGCCGGCCAGCGCCAGCGCCGCCACGATCACGGGAACGAAGGAGCGCATCAGCGACCCTGGAACACCGGCGCGCGCCTTTCAACGAAGGCCCGGGCGGCCTCCTTGTGGTCGGCGGTCTGACCGCAGTGGACGTGGTGGGTGGCCTCCAGGTCCAGACAGTCGTCGACGTCGCCGGCCATGGCGCGGTTCAGGTTTTCCTTCATGTAGCGGTAGGCGATGGTCGGCCCGCCTGCCAGGCGGCTGGCGATCTCGCGGGTCCTCGAGGCCAGCTCGTCCGGCTCGACGACCCAGTTGGCGAGGCCCAGACGCAGGGCTTCGTCGGCGCTCACCCGGTCGGACAGGAAATAGAGTTCCCGCGCCTTCGCCGATCCCACGAGCTGCGTCAGGAAGTAGGTCCCGCCGTAGTCGCCCGAGAACCCGACCTTGGCGAAGGCGGTGGTCATGATGGCGGTGCGGGACATGATCCTGAGGTCGCAGGCGAGGGCGAGCGACAGCCCCGCGCCGGCCGCCGCGCCCGGCAGGGCGGCGATGGTGGGCTTGGGCATCTTGAACAGCTTGCCGGCCGTGGCCCGCTGGTTCACCCGCTGGCGATGGATGGCCTCGTCGATGGGCGTAGGCTCGCCGCCGCCGGCGTTGCGGTTGTCCATGCCCTTCACGTCGCCGCCGGCGCAGAAGCCGTTCCCCGCGCCGGTCAGCACCACGACCTTCACCTGCGGCTCCAGCTCAGCCCAGGCGAGCTGTTCGGACAGCGCCGCATTCATCGCCCCGCTCATCGCGTTGCGCGCCTCGGGCCGGTTCAGGGTGAGCGTCAGGACGCCGTCGTCCAGGTCGGCGATGAGGTCGGTCGTGCCGGTGTCTCGGGCGGCCATGCGGGGAGTCCTCCTTGTCGTTGCGCCGACGATAGGCCGCCGCGGCTTGACCGTCATCCGCCCGGGGCATTCAGTCCGCCATAGACACAAGGAAGGGGAGGAGTAGCGGATGCGGCTTCGGCAGATCGCACTGGTGGGCGCCGACCTCGACGCGGCGAAGTCGGAGATCGTCGACGTGCTGGGGCTGGGGCCTGCGTACGCGGACCCGGGCGTCGGCAAGTACGGCCTGGCGAACCAGGTCTGGCCGATCGGCGACACCTTCCTCGAAGTGGTCTCACCAAAGCAGGCGGGGACGACCGCCGGGCGGCTGCTGGAGAAGCGCGGCGGCGATGGCGGCTACATGGTCATCCTGCAGGTTGACGACCTGGAGGCGGCGCGGGCGCGGCTGGCGGCCGAGAGGGTGCGGGTGGTGGACCAGTTCGATGGTGACGGGGTCCATTTCACCCATCTCCATCCCAAGGACGTCGGCGGCGCGATCCTCTCCATCGACGCGATGGTCCCGAAGGCGCGCTGGCAGTGGGGCGGTCCGGACTGGGAGAAGAACGTCCGCACGGAGGTTTCCACCGCCATCGTGGGCGGCGAATTGCAGGGCGAGGATCCCGACGCCATGTCGTCCCGCTGGGCCGCGGTGCTGGGAATGCCGCGCGAGGCGGCGGTCAGCGGGTGGCGGATCGCTCTGGACGGCGGCGAACTCCGGTTCGTTGCGGCGAAGGACGGTCGCGGGGATGGCCTGGGCTGCTTCGATGTGGCGGTCCGTGACCCCGAGGCCGTGCGTGAGCGCGCCAAGTCCCGCGGCGCGGTCGACGCCGACGGGGAGGTGGTCCTCTGCGGGACCCGGGTCAGACTGGTGAAAGCCTAGGTATCGGCCAGCAAGGGCGCCTTCAGGCCGGCATGCTGCAGGCGCAGTCCGGCGGCTCTGCTGCACAGGTCCAGGCTTTCGGCCATGAGGCGCGTATTGGCCTCCATCACCGCCATCGGCGTCACGGCGCCCGCAAGGGACGTAAGATAGTCGCCCCAAAGGCCGCAGGCGCAGGTCCAGAGCTCCAGCGCTTCAGACGCGCTAGCCTCCATGAGGGCCGCGCTGGGCATGGGTGGGGTGGCGGACATGGCGCGCTCCTTTGGCGAAGAAAGCTATCATGAAGGTCGCCCGCCACGTTGAGGCGGATCAAGCGACAGCGATCAAGGCGCCGTGATCGGCCTGGGCTATGCTGGAGATATGTCCGATCCGCCGCCTGAGTCCGCTTATTCCGACCACGGCCTGAACGGCCTTTCCGAAGCAGAAGCGGCGCGTCGGCTCGCGTGCGACGGTCCAAACCAGCTCAGCGAGTCGCGCCGGCGCCGACTGCCGCAGATCATCCGGGAAGTGCTGCGGGAGCCGATGTTCCTGTTGCTGCTCGTGGCCGTCGGCTTCTACTTCTTTCTCGGCGACACGGCCGAGGCCGCCTTCCTGTTCGCCGGCGCGGTGGCGACCATTGGCCTCGTCATCGTCCAGGAAGCACGGAGCGAGCGGGCGCTGGCGGCGCTCAAGGCGCTGGCCGAGCCCACGGCGCGGGTGATCCGGGGCGGGGCCGAGCGACGGGTTCCGGCGGCAGAGCTGGTCCGGGGCGATATCGTGCTCCTTGCGGAAGGTGGCAGGGCTCCGGCCGATGCGGCCCTGGTGGCGGGCGATGTCCTCTCCGTCGATGAGTCGGTGTTGACGGGCGAGTCGGCGCCGGTGGTGCGATCGCCCCTCGCGCCGGGGGAAATCTCAGACCAGGGGGAAGCGCCCGAGCAGGCGCGCATCTGCGCCGGGACCCTGCTGGTCCGGGGGCACGGCGTCGGCCTGGTGACCGCGACGGGGCGCAATACCCGCATCGGGGGCATCGGGGCGGCCCTGGCGACAGCGGCGGAGCCGCCGACCCCGCTCCAGCAGGCGACGCGGCGGCTGGTGGGCATTCTGGGCGTCGCGGCCTTCGGCCTGGCGATCGCGGTGCTGCTGGCGCACGGGTTCATTCGCGGCGGTTGGATCGAGGGCGGCCTCGCGGCGCTCACCATCGGCATCGCCCTGGTGCCTGAGGAATTCCCTATGGTCCTGGCCGTCTTCCTCGCGCTGGGCGGCTGGCGGCTGGCGCAGAAGAAGGTGCTGGTGCGACGCACCGCGGCCATCGAGGCGCTCGGCGCCATCAGCGTGCTGTGCGTGGACAAGACGGGCACCTTGACCCGCAACGAGATGAGCGTCGCCGCGCTCTGGGCGGCAGGCCAGGAGGTCGGCGTCGGCGATTCCACCGGAGCCGCCGTGCTGCGAGCGGCGGCGGACGCCTCGGCCGTGCACCCGCTCGACCCGATGGATCGCGCCCTGCGCGCGGCTGCGCCTGACGCCAGCGTGGGGGAGGCGCCGTTGCGGTCCTATCCGCTGCGGCCTGACCGGCTTGCCTTCATCCAGGCCTGGCCGGAAGCGCGTGATGGCGTGCGCTATGCCGCCAAGGGGGCTCCCGAGGCGATCTTCGACCTCTGCCGGCTCGAACCGGCGGCGCGGAACGAGGTCCATGCCGCGGTCGCCGCCTTCGCGCGCCGGGGGTTGCGGGTGCTGGGCGTGGCGACAGCGACCGATGTCCGGGACCAGGGTGGCGACCCCGGGGACGCGACCTTCGGCTTTGACGGGCTCGTCGCCTTCGAGGATCCCGTGCGTGCGGACGTCCCGCCCGCCCTGGCGGCGGCGCGCGAGGCCGGGATTTCCGTGGCCATGATCACCGGCGACTTCCCCGACACCGCGCTCGCGATCGCCGCCCAGGCCGGCGTGGACGCCAGCGGCGGGGCCCTGACCGGCGCCGAACTGCGAGCGATGAGCGACGGGGAGCTCCGGGAGGCGGTGCGTCGGGTCCGCGTCTTCGCCCGCATCGATCCTGAGCAGAAGCTGCGGCTGGTCCAGGCCCTGCAGGCCAACGGCGAGCGCGTCGGCATGTTCGGCGACGGGGTGAACGATGCGCCGGCGCTGGAGGCTGCGCACGTCGGCGTGGCCATGGGCCAGCGCGGCGTCGATGTGGCGCGGGAGGCCTCGGACTTGATCCTGCTCGACGACCGCTTCGCCTCGGTCGTGTCGGGCATCGCCGAGGGCCGTCGCATCTACGGCAACCTGCGTGCGGCCCTGGCCTACATCGTCACCGTGCACATCCCTATGGCCGGGCTGGCGCTGCTGCCGCCGTTGATCGGCGCGCCGCCGGTGCTTTTCCCGCTCCAGGTCGTGCTGCTGGAACTGGTGATCGATCCCATGTGCGCCCTGGTTTTCGAGGGACGTCGGGCGTCGCATGGCTCCATGCAGCGGCCGCCGAGGCCCGGCGACGAGCCACTGATGGGCGTCACGCGACTACTGACGACCATCGGGCAGGGCGTCGCGCTGCTGGCCGGCGTGTTCGGCATGTATCTCTGGCTGCTGGATCAAGGGCAGCCGCCGGAGGCCGCGCGGGCCGCCGCGCTCGTCGCGCTGGTCGCCGCCAATCTGGGCGTCGCCGGGGTCCTGGCGGCCGCCGGGCGGGCCGTGCCGCGAAGGCAATTCCTGGCTTTCGGCGCGATCCTCGCCGGGGCGGTGGGATGCCTCGCGGCCGCGCTCCTGATTCCAGGACTGGCCATCCTCTTCGCCTTCGCCGCGCCCGCACCAGCGCTCCTCGCAGAGGTCGCCGCTCTGGGCGCGCTGGGGGGCGTCGCCGTGGGTTTCGCCGGCCGGCTGGTTCGCCTCCGTAGCGCTACCTAGGGAGCCGACACGAATGGCGGCTGGCGGGCCGGCGGGATTTGTCGGGCTCCAACAGAACGGAGACCTCGCCGATGTTCGCCACCGTCCATCCCGCCGTCGTCGCCAAGGCCGCGATTGGGGCGATCCCGGAGCACTATCTGCAGGTGACGCCGGCCGGCGCTCAGGTCTGGGTGGCCGACGTCCATGCCGCGACGCCCTTCGCGTCGATGCGTGAGGCGACCCGGATGGCCATGCGCCTGCCCGCCGCGCTTCGGGCCTTCAGCCTGCCGGCCGAAGACACGGCTCACTGACGCGGACCTACCGCCACGCGAGCGTCGAGGGCCAGGGCGCCATCGGCGTCGCAAAGCACCGGATTGAGATCCAGTTCGGCCACCTCGGGCAGGTCGAGCGCCAGTTGGCCGAGCGCCCCCAGCACCGCGGCAAGGGCGTCCAGGTCCGCTGCCGGCCGATCACGGTAGCCTGCCAGGAGCTTGGCGACTCGGGTTCGCCGGATGGCCTCCAACGCCAGGGGCGCATCCAGCGGCGGCAGCGCCAGCGCCCGGTCGGCCATCACCTCGACCGCCACCCCGCCATGGCCTACCACCACCACCGGCCCGAATGTCGGGTCGCGGACCAGGCCCGCCAGCACCTCCACCGCCTTGGGCTTCTCCACCATGGGCTGAAGGAAGAAGCCGTCGACCGTGGCCTCGGGCCGGAGCTGCGCAATGCGGCTCAGCATCGCTTCCGCCTCGCCTCGAACGGCATCCGCGCCTTCCAGGCCGAGCGCCACACCGCCCACGTCGGACTTGTGGGTGATCTGGCTGGACAGCACCTTCAGCGCGACGCGCCCGCCCATCGCCTCGGCGGCGGCCCCGGCTTCGGCCGCGGTCGCCACGGTGCGGGTGGCGAGGATGGGAATCCCATAGGCCTGGAGCAGCGCCTGGATCTCGTCCGGAGCCAGCGCCTTGCGGCCGTCGGCCAGGGCGCGGGCGACGATCGCCGCGCCGGCCGGCTGGGCGGGCGAGGGGCCGTCGGCGATCTCCGCCACGCGGGCGCGCAGCGCGGCAGACTGGCCGAGGCGTGCGAAGGCGCGAACTGCCTCTTCCGGCGTCGTGTAGGCGGCAAGGCCCGCGGCGGTGAGCTTGCGCCGCGACTCGGCCACGCTGACCTCGCCGATCCAGGCGCCGAAGACCGGCTTGCCCGAAGCGCTGGCCTGGGTGGCCGCGATCACGGCGTCGGCGGCGAGGGTGCTGTCGGCGACGGCCGTCGGACAGTTGACGGCGAGGACCGCCTCCACCTCGGGCGCCGCCAGCAGGGCGGCGAGGCTGCGCGCATAGAGGTCTGGACCGGCGTCGCCGAGAATGTCCACCGGGTTGCCACACGCGGCGTGCGCCGGGACGATCGCCCGCAGCGTGCTCTGTGTGGCGGATGAGAGCTCGGTGAGCTGTCCGCCGACGTGCTCGAGGGCGTCGACGGCCAGCACGCCGGCCCCGCCGCCATTGGTCAGGATTGTCAGGCCTCCGGGGGTGGCGCCCGGCGCCCGGGCCATGAGGGCGGCCGTGTCCAGAACCTCTTCCAGGGTGTCGAGCTGGAGCACGCCGGCCTGACGGAAGGCGGCCGAATAGACCGCGTCCGCGCCGGCCAGCGCCCGGGTGTGGGAGAAGGCCGCCTTGGCGCCGGATCGGCTGCGGCCGCCCTTGATGGCGATGACCGGCTTGCGGGCCGCCGCCGCGCGGGCGGCGCGCATGAACTTCGGCGCGTCCCGCAGGGCCTCGATGTAGAGGAGGATCGCCGACGTGCCTGGATCGTCCGCGAGCCAGGCCAGGGCGTCGCCGACGTCGACGTCCAGCGAGTCGCCCAGCGTCACCACATGCGAGAAGCCAAGCCCGTGGGCCGGAGCCCAATCGAGGGCCGCGGCCGCGACGGCGCCGGACTGGGCGACGAGCGCCAGGTTCCCCGCGGGGGGCGTTCCGCGGGCGAAGCTGGCGTTGACGCCGCCGCCGGGGGACAGGACGCCCAGACAATTCGGACCGACGATCCGAAGCGTGTGGGGACGGGCTGCGTCGAGCAGGGCCTGCCGCAGGTCCCCGTCGTCGCCCTCGAAGCCGGCGCTGATCACCACCACCGCCCGGCAGCCCCGCGCGCCGAGCTGGGAGACCAGCTCGGGAACGGTCGGGGCCGGCGTGGCGATCACGGCGAAATCCGGATCGTGGGGCAGGTCCGCGATGCGGGCATGGACCTGCCGGCCGTGCACGGTCCTTCCGCGCGGGTTCACGAACATCAGCTCGCCGGGGAACCGCGCGGCCACGAGATTGGCGGCCAGCACGTCGCCGACTGAGCCGGCGCGATCGCTGGCGCCGACGAACACGATGCTGCGCGGCGCGAAGAGGGCGTCGAGATTTCGGGTGGACATGGCCGGACCTTAGCGGGTGAACCGTGTCGGCGTCTTGACCGCCCGCAAGCCGGCGGAATTTGACCTCGCGCAAGGCGGGCGCGCGTTCAGGGCGTTAGCAATCGACACAAGGCACACCAACCAGTCCTGCTCGTCCCCCATAACCCTGGACTGGCGCCTTTCCCGCCCCGGCTGTGCAATCGGCCGGGGCGTATTGTTTTCTGGCGGCCGGCGTCTTCAGCCCGCCTCGCCGGCCTTGCGGCGAACCGCCTCGATGACCTCCTCAAACGCCTCCTCGGTGATTCCCGAGACCATGCCGCCAAAATGGACGTGGTCGGCGACCGTCAGGCCGGTGGTTCCGGCGAGGTGGGCGTCGAAAAGGCGGCGCAGGCCCTCGAGGGCCCCGGTCTGATTCATCCAGGCATCGGGCGCGCCCGAGGTGGTGAAGCTGATGAGTCGACGTCCGCTGAGCGCCGGCTCGGTCCCGCCGAACGCGGGGCGAAAGCCGAACCCCATGCCGAACACACGGTCCACATAGCCCTTCAGGATCGCCGGCGGTCCGTTGAACCAGATCGGGTAGACGAAGACGAAGACCTCGGCGTCGGCGAGCTCGGCGCGCTCGGCCACCACGTCCGGACCAAATCGCGGCTCGCCAGGCCCTGGAATCTCCTCGGCCTTCAGGCAGGGATCGAATCCCAGGGCGTAAAGATCGCGCACCACGACCGCGTGGCCCCGAGCCTGGACGGTCTCGGCATAGGCCCTGGCGATCGCGGCATTGAGGCTGCCGGCCGCGGGGTGGGCGAGGACGACGGCGTGCTTCACTGAAGGCTCCTTCATCCGTGGGCGAGAGGATCGCCATTCCCGACTCTATCGCCCCTGAGCCGGCACGCCAGCCATGGCGTTAGGGCCATCGCAACCAGGCCCAGCGGCATCAGGCCGCCGTGCACGAGGTCATAGTCGGAGAGGATGCGGTCCCAGCCATAGCCGAGCATGCGGCCCAGCCCGAACTCGAAGCCGATCGTGAGGGCCACCCAAAGCAGGCCGATCGCCAGCGCCCCGCCCGTCGTGCGGATCCGCAGCCAGCCAAGGCTGAACCAGGTGATCGCGAAGATCACCAGCGCGCCCACCAGAACCGAGCCCTGTCGCACCGCGAACTCGGCCTCGGGTCCGGTGAGGACCCGGCGCAGGCCGCCCTGGACGCTCTCGGCCAGGATGATCAGCACCCAGACCGCGAGCGCCCGCAGCACCGCTGGGAAGCTGAACGCCGGCACGTCACCTCGCCGTGTAGCCGCCGTCCACCACCAGCTCGGCGCCGGTGACGAACTTCGCTTCGTCGGAGGCCAGGTAGACGCAGGCCCAGGCGATGTCGTCCGGCTCGCCGATGTGGCCCAGCGGGTGAAGCGCGTCGACCGCGTGGCGGCCCTCTTCCACATCGCCCTGGGCTTTCAGGTGTCCCTCGACCATCGGCGTCCAGATGAAGCCGGGGTGGACCGAGTTCACGCGGATCTTGTCGGGGGCGTAGATCAGTGCGTCTGTCTTGGACATCAGCCGCACGGCGCCTTTCGAGGCGTGATACGGCGGCACGTCGGGCGCGCCGACGAGGCCGTAGATCGACGACAGGTTGATGATGCTGCCGGCGCCCGCCTTTCGCAGGTGCGGGATGGCGTGCTTGGTGCAGAAGAAGACGCCCTTGACGTTGATCGCCTGGACGAAGTCCCACTCCGCCTCGGTGATCTGGTCGGTGGGTTTGCTGGGGCCGGCGACGCCGGCGTTGTTCACGAGGATGTCGATGCGGCCGAACCGGCCAGCCACCTCGTTCAGCACCCGAGCGACTTCGGCCTCGTTTGAGACGTCGAGCCGCCAGGCGCAGGCCTCGAAACCGCGGGCGGCGAGCTCGTCGGCGAAGATGTTGGCCTGATCGACGAGGAGATCGCAGATGGCGACCGCGGCGCCTTCCTCGGCCATGCGCAAGGCGGTGGCGCGCCCGAGTCCGAGCGCGCCACCGGTGATCACGGCGACCTTGCCCTTGAGCCTGTTCATTGGTCTTCCTCCCAGATTGGGGGAACCCTAGACTCTCAGGATGCGGCCGGCGTTGCGTCTGATCAAGCCGCCTAGAAGCGGTAGCCGAAGCCCGCCGACAGGACCCACGGGTCGAGGGTCACCTTGGTCTTCACGCCGTTGATGTTGTCGACCGCCTTGGTGTCGAAGAACACCTTCTTGGCGTCGAGGTTCAGGCTCCACTTGCCTTGGAGTGCGACGTCGACGCCGGCCTGCAGCGCGGTCCCGAAACCGTCCTTGATCTTCAGGGCGAAGCCGTTCTTGTCCTCGCCGCTATAGAACAGCATGTAGTTGATGCCGGCGCCCACGTAGGGGCTCACGCGCGACTGCGGCGCGAAGTGGTACTGTAGCGACACGATCGGCGGCAGGACCCAGGTCTCCTTGATCTTCAGGTCGACGCCCGGCCCCTTGGCCTTCACCGAGTGGTTGGTCGTGCCGGCGATCACCTCGGCGGCGATGTTGTCAGTGAAGAAGTAGGTGAGGCCGATGGTCGGCATCACGTCGTAGGAGGCGTCGGCGCGCAGGCCGGTGGCCGCGCCGGCGAGGGTGGTGATCGGGTCCGTGCCCTGCGGCGCCACGTCGGTGATGCGCACGTTGAGCATGATGTCGCCCTTCGCCTTGGGCGCGAAGTCCTGCGCCTGGGCGACGCCCGCGCAGGCCAGAGCCGCGACAGCAGCGGCGGCGAAGATCTTCGTATTCATATCTATCCCCTTCAGTATCGGCTCGTTGGCCGCTTGAGGGGATGTTCTCCAGGTCTTCTAAGGCCGCGCTTTGATCTGGAGCAAACCGGCGTTTCCATTTGGCCGGGCCGCGTAGGCGAAACCGGCGAGTCCCGCCAGGACGAGACTCGCCGCTCCGTAGCACCAGCCACAATGGGGGTGGGGGCCAGCGCCGCAGATCGTTCCCAGAAGCGCCATGTGGGCGCGCGCCATCTCCCAGGCCAGCGCTGCGCCGACCATGAAGATCACGCCCGCGAGCGCTGCGCCGAGGCGGAGAATCCGATCTTCGGTGGCATTCGCGGGCATTCCAGAACTCCGTTAATGGCGCCACAGTGGCGACGCTGCGGCGGGGGCTCCTTGATCGATATCAAGGTCGGTCTTTTTGCACTGCGGCAAGGAGCCCCTCTGTCTCTCAAGCACCCGTGGAAGCCATGACGCAGGCTGCATCAAAACGCGACGGCGCGCCCTTCGACGCGATCGCGCTCTACACCTTCACCGGCGTAGCGGCGCTCTTGTCGATTCTCGCGACCGCCTTCACCCAAGACCCCTCGTTCCGCTTTCACGGCTATGTCCTGATCGCCGGATTCGTGACCGCCTTCTTCGCCATGTCCCTGGCGCTCGGGGCGGGCAAGCTCAGCTCGGACCAGAGCCGATACGCCGACGGCGTCATTCGCGCCGGGGTGATCGCCACCATGTTCTGGGCGGTGGTCGGCCTGCTGGTCGGGGTAGTCATCGCCGCCCAGCTGAGCTGGCCGACGCTGTTCTACTTCCCAGAGCTGCCGTTCCTGAATTTCGGCCGCCTGCGGCCGCTGCACACCTCGGCGGTGATCTTCGCCTTCGGGGGCAACGCCCTGATCGCGACGTCCTTCTACGTGGTGCAGCGCACCTGCAAGGCGCGACTCGCCGGCGGCGCCTGGCCCTGGTTCGTCTTCTGGGGCTACCAGCTCTTCATCGTGCTGGCCGCCACAGGCTACGTCGCCGGGATCACCCAGAGCCGGGAGTACGCCGAGCCTGAATGGTACGTCGATCTCTGGCTGACGATCGTCTGGGTCGCCTACCTGCTGGTCTTCCTTGGCACGATCTGGAAGCGCAAGGAGCCCCACATCTATGTGGCGAACTGGTTCTACCTGGCCTTCATCGTCACGATCGCGATCCTGCACCTGGTGAACAATGCGGCCGTCCCGGTGGGTCTGCTGGAAGCGAAGAGCTACTCGGCCTTCTCGGGCGTGCAGGACGCGCTGACCCAGTGGTGGTACGGCCACAACGCGGTGGGCTTCTTCCTCACCGCCGGCTTCCTGGCCATGATGTACTACTTCGTGCCGAAGCGGGTCGAACGGCCGGTCTATTCGTACCGCCTGTCGATCGTCCACTTCTGGTCGCTGATCTTCATCTACATCTGGGCCGGCCCGCACCACCTGCACTACACGGCGCTGCCGCAGTGGGCGCAGACCCTGGGCATGACCTTCTCGATCATGCTGTGGATGCCGTCCTGGGGCGGCATGATCAACGGCCTGATGACCCTCTCGGGCGCGTGGGACAAGCTGCGCACCGACCCGGTCGTCCGGATGATGGTGGTCGCCATCGCCTTCTATGGCATGTCGACCTTCGAGGGGCCGCTGATGAGCGTCCGCGCCGTCAACGCCCTCAGCCACTACACCGACTGGACCATCGGCCACGTGCACTCGGGCGCGCTGGGCTGGGTCGGCTTCATCAGCTTCGGCGCGATCTACTGCCTGGTGCCGTGGCTGTGGAAGAAGGACCGGCTCTACTCGAACGCCCTGGTCGAGTGGCACTTCTGGATCGCCACCACCGGCATCCTTCTATACATCGCCGCCATGTGGGTCTCCGGCATCATGGAGGGCCTGATGTGGCGCGAATACACGCCGCAGGGCTACCTCGCGAACGCCTTCGTCGAGACCGTCGCGGCCAAGCACATCGAGAACGTGATCCGTACCATCGGGGGTCTGATGTACCTCTCCGGCGCGGTGATCATGGCCTACAACCTGTGGCGTACGGTCCGCCTGCCCAGCCCCGCGACGTCGGAGCTGGCCACCCCGATCGCGACGCCCACCCCCGCCCTCGCGGCGGCTGAGTAAGGGCTGCGCATATGTGGAAGCACCACGGCAAACTCGAGCGGCATTCGCTCCTGCTCACCATCGGGATCATCATCGTGGTCTCGATCGGCGGCCTCGTCGAAATCGCTCCGCTCTTCTACCTGGAGAGCACGATCGAGAAGGTGAAGGGCGTCCGTCCCTACACCCCGCTCGAACAGGCGGGCCGCGACATCTACGTCCGCGAGGGCTGCTACGTCTGCCACTCGCAGATGGTCCGTCCGCTGCGGGACGAGGTGGAGCGCTACGGCCACTACAGCCTCGCGGCCGAGAGCATGTACGACCACCCCTTCCAGTGGGGTTCCAAGCGGACCGGGCCTGACCTGGCCCGCGTGGGTGGCAAGTATTCGGATGGCTGGCACGTCGACCACCTGCGGGATCCCCGCTCGGTCGTGCCGGAATCCAACATGCCGCCGTACAAGTTCCTGGCCGAGACCGACCTGGACTACCGCGCGATCCAGCAGCGCCTGAAGGCGCTGAAGGCGGTCGGCGTGCCCTACACCAAGGACCAGATCGAAAACGCCAGGGCCGATCTCGAGACCCAGGTCGATCCCTTCGCGGGCGACACCTCGGGCGTGAAGAAGCGCTACGACGTGAAGGTCCAGCAGCGCGACTTCGACGGCAATCCGCAGAAGATCAGCGAGATGGACGCCTTGATCGCCTACCTGCAGGTGCTGGGCACGATGGTCGACTTCAAGACCTACAAGGCCTCGGATCCGGAGAACCTGCGATGAGCGGCCTGACCTACGAGGCCGTCGCCAGGTTCGCCCAGCAGGGCGGGACTATCTACTTCGGCCTGATCTTCATTGCCGGCCTGATCTACGCGCTCTGGCCCAAGCACAAGGAGGCGTTCGATCGCCTCGCCCACCTGCCGCTCGAAAAGGACGAGAGCGACCATGTCTGAGCGCGAACGCGACGACCACTCGGGCACCGAAACCACTGGCCACGAGTGGGATGGAATCAAGGAACTGGATACGCCGCTGCCCCGCTGGTGGCTGTGGGTGTTCTACGGCTCGATCCTCTGGGCTATCGTGTACTGGGTGCTGATGCCGGCCTGGCCGGGCGTCAGCGGATACACGAAGGGCGTGCTGGGCATGTCCGACCGCGCCGATGTCGTTCGAGAGCTGGATGGCCTGAAGGCTCACCGCCAGGCCGGCGAGGCCAAGCTGCGGACGGCGTCTCTGCAGCAGATCGAAGCCGATCCCGACCTGCAGGCCTACGCCATGCAGGTGGGCCAGTCGGTCTTTGGCGACAACTGCGCCACCTGTCACGGCGCGGGCGGCGGCGGCGGCAAGGGCTACCCCAACCTGCGTGACGACGTCTGGCTGTGGGGCGGCTCGCTCGACGAGATCCGTCACACGCTCGAGGTCGGTGTCCGCTCGGGCCACGCCCAGGCCAAAGGCGAAACCGTGATGCCGGCGTTCGGTCGCGACCAGATGCTGACCGACGCCCAGATCGCCGACATGACGGAGTACGTCGTGGCCCTGTCGCGCCGGAAGGCGAACCAGGCCGCCGTGACGCGCGCCGCCCAGACCTATGCCGACCAGTGCGCGGCCTGCCATGGCCCGGCCGGCGCCGGCGACCCCGCGCGGGGCGTGCCGAACCTGACCGACGCCGAATGGCTCTACGGCTCGGACCGCGCTTCGATCAGCGAGCAGATCTGGAACGGACGCAACGGCGTCATGCCCTCGTGGCAGGCCCGGTTCTCGCCCGAGACCATCAAGGCGCTGGCCGTCTATGTCCATGCCAATGCGGGCGGTGACGCCGAGCCGGCGCAGGCCGCCGCGAAGGAGGGCGTCGTCGCCGTCGCCACAGCCAAGTGACCGTCATCATCGACAACACGAAGAAGACCGCGGCCGGCGACGGCCGCGGTCCCGTTTCAGCCGCCGAGAAGGCGCGCGCCAAGGGCGACGCCAAGGGCGGCCTCTACAAGCCCCGTGAGCCGATCTATCCGAAGCTGGTCCACGGCCAGTGGCGTCGCATCAAGTGGGCGCTGCTGATCCTGACCCTGGCCATCTACTACATCACCCCCTGGATCCGCTGGGAGCGCCCGGGCGCGCTGCCGGACCAGGCGGTGCTGGTCGATTTCACCGGTCGCCGTTTCTACTTCTTCTGGATCCAGCTCTGGCCCCAGGAGGTCTACTTCATCACCGGCCTGCTGGTGATGGCGGCGCTGTCGCTGTTCCTGGTGACCGCCCTCTTCGGGCGCCTGTGGTGCGGCTACGCCTGCCCGCAGACGGTCTGGACCGACCTTTACATCTATGTCGAGCGCCTGTTCGAGGGCGATCGCAACGCCCGCATGCGCCTGGCCGCCGCGCCCATGTCGTTCGACAAGTTCTGGCGCAAGGGCGGCAAGCATCTCGTCTGGCTCGGAGTCGCCTTCGGCACCGGCGGCGCGTGGATCTTCTACTTCCACGACGCCCCGACCCTGATCCGGGATTTCTGGATCGGCCGGGCCCCGATGACCGCCTATGTCTCGTGCGCCGTGCTGACGGCGACGACCTACGTCTTCGCCGGCCACATGCGCGAGCAGGTGTGCACCTATATGTGCCCCTGGCCCCGCATCCAGGGCGCCATGCTGGACGACCATTCGCTGCAGGTCACCTATCGCGCCGACCGCGGCGAGCCGCGAGGTCCGCACAAGAAGGGCCAACCCTGGGAGGGCCGCGGCGACTGCATCGACTGCAACGCCTGCGTCGTCGCCTGTCCGATGGGGATCGACATCCGGAACGGCCCGCAGCTCGAGTGCATCAACTGCGGCCTGTGCATCGACGCCTGCGACGAGATCATGGTGAAGGTCGGTCGGCCGAAGGCGCTGATCGCCTACGACACCGACGCCGCCGTCGCCGCCCGGTCCTGTGGCCAGAAGCCGAAGCACGAGTACGTGCGGCCGCGGACGGCCTACTACGCCGTGGCGCTGGTGCTCGTGTCGGGCATCATGCTGTGGGGCTTCCTTAACCGGAGCGTCCTCGACATCCACGCCCTGCGCGACCGCAATCCGACGTTCGTGCGGCTCCACGACGGCTCGATCCGCAACGCCTACACCCTCAAGGTCGCCAACCGCGGCTTCGAGCCTGTGCCGGCGGAGATCCGGTTCTCGGGTGTGCCGGGCGCACAGCTCCGCACGCCGGGCGAGCCGCCGCAGGACATCGTCAAGGTCGTCCTGCCGCCGAACGAGGTGCGCGCCGTCCGCGTGTTCGTCACCATTCCGGCCGACTCCGCGACCGACTCGAGCCTGCCCGCCGCCTTCGACGTGCGGACGCCCGAGGCCGGGGCGCGCGCCAAGACCGTCTTTCTTACCGGAGCGCCGAAGTCACCATGAGCGCCATGCCCTCTTCTTCGCGTAAGCCCTTCGAAGTCCGCGGCTGGCACGTGTTCGCCGGCGTCGCCGCATTCTTCGCCGTGGTGATCACGGTCGACGTGATCTTCACCGTGCTGGCTGTCCGCACCTTCCCGGGTCAGGTCTCGGTGACGCCCTATGAGGACGGCCTGCTCTACAACCGGAAGATCGCCCAGATGGAGGCGCAGGAGCAGCTGGGCTGGCAGGCGGCGGCCGAGGCGCAGCCTCGCGCTGTCATGCTGCAGTTCCAGGATCGGGAGGGCCGCCCCGTCCAGGGCCTCAAGATCGTCGGGCGTCTCGAGCGGCCGGCGACTGAGGCGGGCAAGATCGCGCTCAGCTTCAAGGAAGCAGCTCCCGGCCGCTACGTCGCGCCGGCGGGTCCGGCGCCGGGCGGATGGGACCTGACGGCCGAGGCCACGGGAACGGCTGGCGAGACCTTCCTCGCCGAGCGGAGGCTGACGTGGCCCTGACCTACGACGCCCTTGGGAGCGACCTCGGCGCGTTCCTGAAGCGGCGCGAGGACGGCGCGGCGAGCTTCGACCTGCTCGTGCCAGACGCCCGCTGCGCCGGGTGCATGGGCAAGATCGAGCGTGAGGTGCAGGCTGTCCCGGGCGTCCGGCTGGCCCGACTGAACCTGACCAGCAAGCGGCTCAGCGTCGAGTTCGGGGCCGGCGGCGGCGCCAACCCCGCGGCGGTCATGGCGGCCGTCACGGGCCTCGGCTATCGCGCCACGCCCTACGATCCCGCGGCGGCCGCGGACGCTCACGACCGCGAAGGCCGGGCGCTGATCCTGGCGATCGCCGTCGCCGGCTTTGGCGTCATGAACACCATGATGTTCTCGGTGCCGATCTGGGCCGGCCTGTTCGGCCAGGAACTGGGCCCCGCCACCCGTACCGTGATGATGTGGTTTTCCGGCATCGTCGGGGCTCCCTGCGCCATCTATGCGGGCATGCCGTTCTTCAAGTCCGCCTGGCGCTCCTTGAAGGCGCGGCGGGCCAACATGGACGTGCCGATCTCGATCGGCGTGCTGCTGACCCTGGCCGTCAGCTTCTCGGAGACCATCCTGGGCGGGCGCGACGCCTACTTCGACGCCGCGGTCTCGCTGCTGTTCCTGCTGCTGATCGGCCGCTGGCTCGAGCATCGCCTGCGGGCCCGTGCGTCGAGCGCCGCCGCCGACCTCCTGGCCCTGCAGGCCCCGACGGCGACGTTGGTGGGCGAGGGCGATGCGCTGACGGTCACGCCGATCAGCCAGGTCCAGCCCGGCGACCTGCTGCTGGTCCGGCCGGGCGAGCGGTTCCCGGTGGACGGCCGGGTCGTCGCCGGCGCGTCGGAACTCGACAACAGCCTGCTGACGGGCGAGACGGCGCCGGTCGCCGTGGGCGCCGGCGAGGTGTGCCGGGCCGGGGCGTTGAACCTGTCGGGCCTGCTGCGCCTGCGCGCCGAGGCCCGGTCCGAGGACTCCGCCCTGGCGGCGATCGCGCGCCTGGTCGAGTTGGGCGCGCAGTCCAAGAGCCGCTACGTGCAGTTGGCGGACAAGGCCGCCGCGATCTACGTGCCCGTCGTCCATACGGCCGCCCTGCTGACCTTTGCCGGAGGCTGGATGCTGGGCCTGGGGCCGCGCGAGGCCCTGATCCGGGCCGCCGCGGTGCTGATCGTCACCTGTCCCTGTGCGCTCGGCCTGGCCGTGCCGGCCGTCCAGATCACGGCCTCCGCCCGCCTGTTCCGGCGCGGCGTCCTGGTGAAGTCCGGGGCAGCGCTGGAGCGGCTGGCGGAAGTGGACCACGTCGTCTTCGACAAGACCGGCGTTCTGACCGAGGGCCGGCCGCAGCTCGTGGACGGGGACCAGGGTGCGTTGGCGCTTGCGGCGCCGCTGGCCCGCGCCTCGCGGCACCCGCTGGCCCACGCCCTGGCCGAGGCGGCCGGCGACGGGGTCCTTGCGAGCGAGGTCGTGGAGCATCCGGGCCTTGGGGTGGAGGGCCTGATTAACGGCCGCCGCGCGCGGCTGGGCCGGGCCGCGTTCCTGGGCGCCGAGAGCGGCGGGACGCAGACCGAGCTCTGGTTCGGCTTCGACGGCGAGGCGCCGATCCGGTTCGGGTTCGCGGACTCGGTGCGAGGCGACGCGGCCGCGACGATCGCCGCGCTGAAAGCCCGGGGTCTTGGCGTCGAGGTGCTGTCGGGCGATCTGGCCGGGCCGGTTGGCGGGGCCGCCGCGGCCGCCGGCATAGCCACGTGGCGCGCGGGCTGCACGCCGCAGGAGAAGGCCGCCCTGGTCGACGCCCTTAAGCGGGAGGGCAAGACTGTCCTCATGGTCGGCGACGGCCTCAACGACGCCGGGGCGCTGGCCAAGGCGCACGCCGCGATGGCGCCGGGCACGGCGCTGGAGGCGAGCCAGAATGCCGCCGACCTGGTGTTCTCGGGCGATGGCCTGGCTCCGGTCGTCCAGGCCCTGGACGTCGCTCAGGATGCGAGGAAGCGCGCCATGGAGAACTTCGGGTTCGCCGCGCTCTACAATCTGGTGGCGGCTCCGGCGGCCATGCTGGGCTTCGTGAACCCGTTCGTGGCGGCGATCGCCATGTCGGGCTCCTCGCTCGTCGTCACCCTCAATGCGTTGCGCACGGGAGCACGCCGATGAACATCCTGATGTTCCTGGCCCCATTCTCGCTGGGCCTTGGCCTGATGGCGGTGGCCGCCTTCTGGTGGAGCCTCCGCAACGGCCAGTACGACGATCCGGCCGGTGATGCGGCCCGCATCCTCGTCGACGATCCGGAGGACCGGCCGGCGCCCTGAGACCAGGCCTTGATCTGGATCACGGCGTCCCGGCCTGCGGCGGGCGATCAGGCGGCATGACCGTTTCCAGCCTCGCCGCCGCCCGCGCCGACCACCACGCCGAAATCGTCGCCAAGTACGACGGCCGCGCGCCGCGCTACACCAGCTATCCGACCGCCGTGCAGTTCACGCCGAAGGTGGACGAGCCGACCTATCGCGGCTGGCTGGCGGCACTCCCGCACGGCGACCCCGTGTCGGTCTACGTCCATGTGCCGTTCTGCCATCGGCTGTGCTGGTACTGCGGCTGCAACACCCGCGCGACCACCCGCCATGAGCCGGTAAGCGAGTACGTGGAGCTGCTGCTGGCGGAGGCGCGCCTCCTCGAGCAGGCCCTTCCGACGCGACTCTCCGCATCCGCGATCCATCTGGGCGGAGGCTCGCCCAACATGCTGTCGCCCGAAGAAATGGCGGCGATCTTCGGGGCGCTGGATCGCATGTTCGCGCCGACCGACGACCGCGAGGTCGCCGCCGAGCTGGATCCGGGCAATCTGACCGCCGACTGGATCCGGGCCGCGGCTTCCCATGGACTGAACCGGGCCAGCCTGGGCGTGCAGACGCTCGATCCCCAGGTCCAGGCCGCGGTGAACCGGGTGCAGAGCTATGAACACGTGGCCGCCTGCGTGGGCTGGCTGCGCGAGGCCGGCGTCAGTTCGATCAACATCGACCTCATGTATGGCCTGCCGCACCAGACGACGGCGAACGTCCTGTCGACGGTGGAGTCGGTGCTCCGTCTGCGTCCGGAACGGCTGGCGCTGTTCGGCTACGCTCACGTCCCCTGGATGAAGTCCCATCAGCAACTGATCGACGAGGGGGCGCTGCCCTGGCCGGCGCAACGCCTGGAGCAGAGTGAGGCCGCGGCCGACCGGCTGGCGGCCGAGGGCTATGTGCGCATCGGCCTCGACCACTTCGCCCTGCCGGACGACGAGATGGCGGTCGCGGCGACGGCCGGCCGCCTGCACCGGAACTTCCAGGGGTACACCACCGACGAGGCCGGAACCCTCCTTGGGCTGGGCGCCTCGGCGATCGGGCGACTGCCTCAGGGGTTCGTGCAGAATGTCGCGCAGGAGCTGCCGTGGCGCGCCGCGGTGAAGGAAGGCCGCCTGCCCGTGGCGCGCGGCGTCGAACTCACTGCCGACGACCGGTTCCGCGGCGAGATCATCGAACGGATCATGTGCGACCTGGAGATCGACCTGGGCGCGGTGTGCGCGCGGCACGGACGGTCCGTGGCCGAACTCGCGCCGGACCTTCAGGCCCTGGCGCCGTTCTGCGCCGACGGCCTGCTGGAGGTCGACGGGCAGGTTCTGCGGGTCGTGGGCGCGGGGCGGCTGGTCGTTCGCTCGATCTGCGCGGCCTTCGACCGATATTTCGACGACGGGGCCGGCCGGCACGCGAAGGCGATTTGAGATCGGTCAAAGCCAAGCTTGTTCGGTCCGACGAGGTTCGCTCCCGGGAATAATATGGGGAGCGTCCAATGGACCCGGTTGTCTATTTCATCATCGCCCTGTTCGCGGTGTTCATGCTCGTGCTGGGCTACTGCGCGGGCCTTGATTACCTCGCCGCGCGCAAGACCAAGTCCAAATAGTCCGGTCAGCCGGTCAGGGCCCGGCGGATAGAAGTCATCAGGGCGTCGCCGATTAGCGGCTTTTCGACGATCGGCACGCCCGCCGCCGCCGCCGCCGCCCGCAGGTCGGGCTTTGGGTGGCTGGTGATGAGAATCGCTGGCAGCGTGACATCTCGCTGCCGCAGCTGCCGCAGCGCTTCCATGCCGGAAATTCCCGGCAGGCGCTCGTCGAGGACCAGGCAGGCGCCGCCGGCGGGGAGGGCCCGGCTCAGCAGCGCCTCGCCCGACTCGCAGGTCGAGACATCGAAGCCCTGGAGATCGAGGGAGAACGCCAGCGAGGACCGCACGGCGGCGTCGTCATCGACGACAACGACAACGGGGCGGGAAACCGGGGCGAGCATTGTCGCAACCTGCCCCGGGCGAGGAATGCCGGCTTTGACCTATCTCAATCCTTGTCGAACCCGGCCAGGAGCGCGATACGCACCAGTTCGGAGAGGCCGTGCGCGCCGGTCTTGCTCATCACATTGGCCCGATAGACCTCGACCGTCCGCGGGCTGATGCCGAGCTCATAGGCGATCTGCTTGTTCAGCTTGCCGGCGACCACGCCCCGCAGCACCTCGCGCTCGCGCCCCGAAAGGCCGGTGAGCATCTGCTCGAACCGCTGCCGTTCGGCGTCCTGGGGGTCGGCCTCGGGGGCGGAATTCAGCGCGGACCGGATCGAGTTGAGGAGCGTGTCGTCCTCGAACGGCTTCTCGATGAAGTCGACCACGCCGGCCCGCATGGCCTCGACCGCCAGCGGCACGTCCCCGTGGCCGGTGATGACGATGACCGGCAAGGTCACGCCCCGGTCCTTGAGGCGGCGAACCAGCTCCAGGCCGTTCATCTCCGGCATGCGCACGTCGGTGACGATGACCCCGGACTTCAGGTCGCCGGCCACCTTCAGGAACTCCATGGCCGAGCCATAGGTCCGGGCCGGGAGGTCCGCCATCTCCAGCAGGAAGCCCAGCGAGCTCCTGACGGCTTCGTCATCGTCGATCAGATGGATGATCGCCTCACTCATCTTCGGTCAGATCCCCTTCGCGAACCGCCCGCAGCGTGAACTTGAAAACCGCGCCGCCGCCCGGGTTTGATTCCACCCAGATGCGCCCCCCGTGCGCTTCGATGATGGTCCGGGAGATGGACAGGCCTACGCCCATGCCATGGACCTTGGTGGTCATGAAGGGCTGGAAAAGCTGGTCGATCACCTCCGGGCTGATGCCGGGGCCCGTATCGCGCACCGCCACCTCGACCATGTCGTCCTCCACGGGGACGGCGGTCACGACGAGATCACGCCGGGGCGACTCGTCCATGGCCTCCACGGCGTTGCGGAGCAGGTTGAGCGCCACCTGCTGGATCTGGACCTTGTCCGCCAGCACCAGGTTCACCCGAGGATCGATGTCGAACCTCAGCCTCACGCTGCGCTCGCGCGCGCCGATCATGGCCAGGGCGCCGGCCTCCTCCAGCAGCTTGGGGAGGCTCTCGATACGCCGATCGGCCTCGC
The DNA here is from genome assembly GCF_003254525.1 of Phenylobacterium kunshanense. Lineage (GTDB taxonomy): Bacteria > Pseudomonadota > Alphaproteobacteria > Caulobacterales > Caulobacteraceae > Phenylobacterium > Phenylobacterium kunshanense. The sequence goes on along the minus strand of NZ_QFYS01000010.1, from coordinate 64,773 downwards.
CCTTGGCCACGAAATCCCGAAGGCGCCGGATGATCTGGCCGGCGCGCAAGGCCTGGTCCGCGGCCTGGGAGATGATCTCCTTGAGGCGCGGCTTGTCGATGGGCTCGCGTTCGACCAGGAGCAGGCAGCCCTTCATATAGTTCGCCGCCGCGGTGAGCGGCTGGTTCAGCTCGTGCGCGAGCGCAGAGGCCATCTCGCCCAGAGCGGTCAGGCGGGAGACGTGCACGAGTTCGCCCTGCACGTCCTGAAGCCGGCGTTCAGTGGCCTGCCGCTCCGTCAGATCCCGCACGAAGCCGGTGAAGTAGCGACGATCGCCGGAGATCATCTCGCCGACGGCCAGTTCCATCGGGAAGGTGGTGCCGTCCTTGCGTTCGCCCACCACCACGCGGCCGATGCCGATGATCCGCCGCTCGCCTGTCGAGAGGTAGCGTTCGAGATAGGCGTCGTGGGCCGTGCGGTAGGGTTCAGGCATCAGCATGCTGACGTTTCGCCCGAGCACCTCGGCGGCGGTCCAGCCGAACTGGCGCTCGGCGGCGCTGGAGAAGGACTGCATGAGGCCGTGCTCGTCGATCACGATCATGGCGTCCGGCACCGTGTCCAGGATCGACTGGAGGTGGGCCTCCCGCGCCGCCAGGTCGCGGACCGCCGCGCTGGCGCTGGCGGCGTTGCGGCGCAGCGCGCGCCCGGCGAAGCCTGACGCGATGCCGATCAGCACGAAGAGCACCGCGTTGATCAGGTTCTGCGGGTCGGTGACCAGGGTCGGACCGAGCAGCAGGAAGTAGAAGATGAGCCCCAGGGACGTGCCGGCCAGGGCCGGCCCATAGCCGCCGATCGCGGCGGCGGCCATCAAGGCGGGCGCGAAGATCAGGAAGGTCGCCCGGTCGCCGAAGATCGGTTCCAGAGCCAGGCGGAACACCATGCAGACGCCGCTGGCGATGATCGCGACGGCATAGCCCGCCACCCAGCCGTTGCGCCCGGCGGCGGCGGTGAGGATCGGGGGTTGGCCCATGGGTCCAGCGGTAGGTCGCCCGTCGGCCTCTGGCAAGTCGCAGTTGCGGTGGGCGGGGATAGTCATGACCGCCGCCGGGCGCGCGGCGGGATCACGCCTCCTCGGCAGCCTGCCCATCGGAAAACCGGTCGCCCAGAATGTCCTCCACGTACACGCGCCGGACGATCACATAGGCGATCACGGCCAGGGGCGTGGCGAACAGCACGCCAAGGCCGCCGAACAGGACGCCCATCGCCAGGACCGCGAACAGCGTGACCGCCATCGGCAGCTCGACCATCTGGCGCAGGAGAAGCGGGGTGACGAGGTTCGCCTCGAACTGCGACGCTCCGAGATAGATCACCGCCGCCCACATCAGCGTCTGCGGCGAGTCACCGGCCGCGACGATCAGGCCTGGCACGGTCGCGGCCATCGGCCCGATCACCGGGACGAACTGGGCGAGCCCCGCCATGACCCCCAGCGCCAGCGGCGAGGGCACGCCTGCCAGCCACAGCCCCAACCCGATGCTCACGCCCACGACCAGCATGGAGATCAGGGAGCCGAGCAGCCAGCCATGGAGCGCGTGGCCGCAGTCGCTGAGCACCTCGGCCGCGCGCTCCCGGCGATCCAGCGGCAGCAGGCGCAACAGACCGTGCAGATAGGCGCCCGGGCTGAACGCGAGATAGAGACCCGCGAACACCACGATCACCGTGGCCGCGGCCGCGCCGGCCGAGCTGGCGAAGAGCCGCGACGCCGTCTCCACGACCATGCCGTCCGCGTGGCGCAGGCGTTCGAGGTCGGCCAGGACATAGGAGCCGAAGCTGTAGTGCGAGAGCTGCTCCTGAAGCGCGCGCCAGGCCCGTGGGAGAAGGTCGCCGAGGGCCACGACCTGGGCGGCGATCTGTTGTCCGAACAGCCACAGGGTCCCCGCCACCGCGACTGCAAGTCCCGCGACGGCCAGCGACAGGGCGACGGGGCGGGCGATCCCGAGATTGCGCACGAGCGGCCCCGCCAGCGCATGAAGGAGCGAGGCGACCAGCACGGCCCCGAAGGCCATCAGAATGACGTCCGAAAGCCGCCACGCCACGATCGCGACGATGGCGAGGACGCCGATCTGGAGCGGGGTGAGCTGCCGACGGGGCGTCCCGGGAGCGGGCCCGGGACTCAATGGGACATCAGGACGGCGCATGGCGGACTATCCAGCATGGCCTGGGTGGCGCCGCCAAGAACGAACTCGCGCATGCGGGCATGGCCGAACGCCCCCATCACCAGAAGGTCGATCCGCTCGGCGGCGACATAGTCCGCCAGGAGCCGGCCGATCGGCCGCGCCCCGACCGGAACCTCGTCGACACGCGCGGCGATCTCATGTGCTGAGAGGTGGCGCAGCAGCTCCTGGGCGATCCCGGTGACGGCCGTGGGCTTCTCGCCGACGGCCACGAGGATTCGGACATCCTTCGCGCGGCGCAGCAGCGGCAGCGCGTCCGCCACCGCCCGCGCGGCGCGCGGACTGCCGTCCCAGGCCACCGCGACCGCGCCGAAACCGTCGGCCGGGGAAATCTCCAGATCGTCGGGATAGAGCGCCACGGGTCTGCCCGAGCCGAACAGAACGGCCTCGGCGACGCCGCGGGATTCCGGCGCCGACGGACCCACCGGCACGAGGCAGACGTCGCGCGTGCGGCTCATGCGGGCGATCTCGTCGACTTCCTCGTAGAGCTTCGCCGTCACGGGCGCGACGGTGATCGGCACGCTAGCTTCCTCGGCCGCGATACGTCCGCAGACGCCCTCCAGCTGCGCGGCGGCGGCGCTGCGCGCCTCTTCCATGCGAGCCTTCCGATCGAGGTCGATCAGGGCGTTGGCCACGGGGTTTCGCAGTTCGGGCAGGTCGACCTGGATCGGCGCCAATGTGAGGTTCCCGCCCAACCGTCGTGCAAGCGCCACCCCGCTTCGCAACGCCCGATCCGGCGTCGTGTCGGGATAGGTCAGGGCCGGCAGCAGCAGATCCCGGAACGTCATGGCGAAACTCCCCATTCACGGCTAAGCATTCGAACGTGCCCCAGGCGGCGCCAGTCCGGTCTCCCACCTAAGTACCGCTCCGGAGGCGCGCCGCCCACAGGGTCGCTGTCTGCATCCGGAGGCCATCGTGCGCGCCAGCCTGCTCGTTCCCGCCCTCTCCCTTGCCCTGGGGCTCTCGGCCTGCGCTGGAGGCTCTACGCCGGGCGCGGCGCGTTTCGACCCGGCCGCCGAGCGGGGCCAGGCCTTCGCCGCCCGGCGCTGCGCGGGGTGCCATACCATCGGCCTGGATGACGGCGGCTCCGCGGACGGGCCGCGCTTCCGCGACCTGTCGCGCCGCTACAATGCGCTGTCGCTGCAGAAGAGGTTCGCTGAAATCTCGCAGCACGGGGCCGGAATGATGCCGCCGATCACGTTCAGCACGGCTGAGGCCGAAGACCTCCTCGCCTACTTCGCGACGCTGGAAACCCGCTAGCCACCCCCGAAAGGCCCCCGCAATTCCCGCGGGGGGGCTATCGTCGAGGCCTCAGTGGCTGAGGAGAACGAACGTCTCGGGGCGATGGACGAGGTCGTCGGTCACGCCGCCCAGCACCCATTCACGCAGGCGGCTGTGGCCATAGGCCCCGGCGACCACGAGATCGGCGTCGTGGAGGCCGGCGATCCGAGTGATCTCCGCCGTCACCTGGCTACCCGGGGCGGTGACGACCTGGGCGCGGGCATTGATCCCGTGGCGCTTCAGGTTGGCTGTCACGTCATCGGTTTCGAACACGGCGTCGTCGGCCGCTTCCTTGGCGCACACGGCCAGAACCACCACCTCGTCGGCACGCTGAAGGAATGGCATGGCGTCGGCCACGGCGCGGCGGCACTCGCGCGTATCCTTCCACGCGACAACGATCGACTTGGCCCGCAGATGCTCGCGGCCAGGGGGGACGACCAGCACGGGGCGACCGGCCGCCATGACCACTTCCGCCGGATCGGCGCAGCGGGTCGGCCCACCGGATCCACGGGGGCTCATGACGATGAGGTCGGCCGCGCGCGACAGGTTGGCCAGGGCGCGGCTGGGATAGTCCTGCACGCTGCGCCACTCGAAGTCCGCACCTGCGGCGTCGCGACGGAAGGCTTCTTCGGCCGCGGCGAGGTTCTTGCCGATCTCGCCCTGGATCAGGGCGATCCATTCGCCTGCGGCATAGCCGGTGAAAGGATCCGGTGTGGCGATGGGCTCGAAGGTCTCGGCGCCGAGGCCGATCAGGTGGGCGCCCAGATCGTGCGCCAACCGGGCGGCGGCCTCGGTGCGCTTCGACGCGGCCAAGCCCGGCTCGGCGTGCGTCAGGAGTGTGGCGTAGGTATTGGGACGGATCACGATCTCGGCCTTCGTACGTTCCTGGGTCTTGGTCATGGCAGACTCCTCATCCAGGTCGCGGCCGGCCCTACGCCTGCGGCCGCACAGGCGGACGCCTCCTATTCGGCGAGCGCCTCCAGGGCGGTCCACTTGCGGACCTGGAAGCGTCGCGAGGAGGGGAATTCAACGATCTGCTCACCCTGAAGCTGGGTCAACATCCGCGATACGGTCTCGATGGTGAGGCCGAGGTAGTCAGCCATGTCCTGACGACCCATCGGCAGGTCCACCTGACCCTCGTGGCCGCCGGCCAGAGACATCAGGAAGCTGGCGACCCGCTCACGGGCGCTCTTGCGGCCCAGCATCAGCACGTGATCCTGAAGACGCTCCATCTCGCGCTGGGTCGCGGCAAGGATCGCCCGATCGACTTCGGCGTCGCCGGCGACGGCGCGCATCGACGCACGACGCACCACCTGCACTTCGCACTCGGTCAGCGCCTCCGCCGCGAAGCGGTGGTCCGGACCCGGCTCCAGGCCGAAGACGTCTCCGACGTAGTAGAAGTCGCCGACCTGGCGGCGCCCATCGGCGGTGACGCGGCTGGTGCGGATCACGCCGCGCACGACGCGGTACAGGAGCTCGGCCTCGTCGTCCTGGGCGTAGATCTCCTCGTCCCGGGCGTAGGCCATACGAACGCCGAGGCGCTCGAAGGCTTCGGTCAGCGCGGCGGCCGGCGGGGCGGTGCGGGGATCCGAGAGCGGGTAGGCGAGGGTCATCGCAAGCTCCTTGTCGATGACCTAGGGCTACCCGGCCCGCCGTCGCGTATAAATTTGGGAGCGTCCCCTAAGTATCGCTACGGAGGCGCGCCTGGACTACGGTTTGATCTTCGTCACGTGGCCGCGGCCACGTGATGGCTTAGCGTTGGAGACCTAAGGCAGAGGAGAATTCCATGGACGTTGGCGGAGTCACCTGGATCGTCGCGGCCGATGCGGTCGAGGCCCGGATTTTCGCGGAGCGCGTGCGCGCCGGCGCCGTGAAGGAGCTTGAAGATCATCGCATGTCGGCCACCGACGCCGAGCGCGGGGCAGGGCACAAGCAGCGAGCGACCGTGCATGATCGCCAGGGCCACGGCCGGCACGGCGCGGGCGAACACACCAATGGCGACGAGGCGACCCGCCGGTTTCTGAAGCGTGTCGCCAACTGCGTGTCGCTCGCCGCCGGCCGGGGCGAGTTCGACAAGCTGGTGCTCATGGGGCCGCCCCGCGCGCTGGGCATCCTCAAGGATCTGCTGCCCGCCCCGGTGTCGGCGCGGCTCGAGACCACCGATCCGCATGAGCGCAAGCGCGATACCCCCGACGACGTGCGCCAGCACCTGCGCGAGGCGCGCGCCCGGATGCCTGCCGCCTGAGGCGGAACGGGCGGATTGACGCCCGTCAAGGCGCACCCTGCGCCGCCCAGCGCAGGGTGCCTGCGAACAGACAGGAGAGTCCCATGACGATCACCCTGAATCCCAAGCGGAAGGCCGAGATCGAAGACGGCATCGAAGATGTCGCCAAGGCGCTGCGCGAAGCGGCCGACGGACTCAGCAAGGATGCCGAGACGGCTGTGGCTCAGGCCGCGGAGGCGGTGCGCAAGGCCGCCGACACGCTGGCGGCCAAGGCCAAGCCCCAGGCCAGGGAACTGGCGACCAAGGCCGTACAGGAGGTCAAGGACCATCCGATCGCCTCGGCTGCGGCCGCGCTGACCGCCGCCGCCGCGCTGATCAGCATCCTTGCCGCCGCGCGCGGAAAGAGCAAGCAGGCCTGAGTTCCGAGTCACGTGGCGTGGCGTTAAGGATGTCGTTGTTTTAACGGTGTTTTCTTCGGGGTCGTTAAGGCCCGGGACGCTCCATGGAGCCTCATTTCCATGGAGCGACCATGTCCGAGATCCTTGAGACCGAAGCCGAAGCGCTGGACCATTTCCCCACCACGCCGAAGGACATCTCGCACGTCACGTTCTACTTCGACGCGACTCCGGACGATCGCGAGGACGACAGCTTCTTCTTCGTCAAGGTCGAGACCCCGGACCAGGTGAACGACGACCTCGACGCGTGGTACGAGGCGGCGTTGGAAGCGATGCTCGCCAGGGACCCGGCCCTGGCGGACTACGAATTGGTCGGCGCCGCGATCAAGTACGGCTCCGCCCGGTCCGGCGGCGGCGAAGTCTACTTCGACCTCGACAACGATCCCACCGACGAGGACTACCCGCCGACCGGCGGTCTCGTGCAGGGGCGGGAGTTCCGCAGCTATGAGGGCGGGACGACCTACAACTACGACGACCTGTTCTGATTTCGGGAACCGCCGGCCACGCGCCTCAGCGTGGCCGGCTCCCTATTGTGACGGCCGCGTCAGGATGAAGCCTGCGACGGCCACGAGCACGCCGCCAACCAGGCCCAGCACCATGGCGCCCTGACCGGCGACCGCCAGTCCGGCCCAGCTTGCCGTCATCATGACGATCGCCGTGGCCTTGGCCTTGCGCGGGATCGCACCGCGCTCTTCCCAGTCGCGAATGTAGGGGCCGAAGCGCCGGTGCGCGCGCAATCGATCGGCCCACGCGGGCGACCCTCGGGCGAAAGCCCAAAGCGCGATCAGCAGGAACACCGTGGTCGGCATAAGGGGCAGGACCGCCCCGATCGCCGCCAGGCCCACGGCGACGATCCCAACGCCGCGATAGGCGTAGGCCCGGCGACGGCTCATCGGCGCGCGGTCGCCCGGCGGCGTGCCGGCGGCGGCATGCTCCTCGGTCTCTGGCTGCCCGTGCGACGGCAAGCACTCACTCGCTCAAATGCATCAGCACGGTAGGGCGACGAAGTGGGCCTCGACGTCAAGCCACGCGTCCGCACCGGTCCCAGAACTCGTATCGCCTAGGGTCTGCTTCCCGATGGCATTGACAAGCTGGACAGGAAGGATCGGACTCCGAGATAGAGAATCCTGGGGGGGATGTCATGACGCGCGGCCGTGCCGTCGCAAAGCTGCGCATGCCGGCCTCCGGCGCTATGGCCGTCTTCCTGGCGGCTGCGGTGGTGGGCGAAGCCAAGGCGGCGCTTTCGGACAGCCTGTGCAGCCCATCGGGCTCAGCCGAGGTTCGATCCTTCCCATCCTCCGAGAGTCTCCGCCAGGCGACCGCGCTTACGGAAACGCGGCTCGCACGCCGGGGGGCGGCCGACCCCTTTCCGGAACTGGCCACGGCGCTGGACCCGCCTGTGACCAATGCGGGCCGGCCTTCGCCAGCGGTGCTGGCGGAATACTGCGCTGCAGCCGGTGAACTCATGCGGATCAGTCCCCAGGGGAGCCAGCTTCAGGCCCAGGCCTATCTACTGAGTGCGTTCCAGATCGCCAGCGGCGCTGGCTTGCAGGCGACGGCCTCCGTCGCCGCCTACCGGCTGGGCCTGGTGTCGCTGTCCAGCCCCACCGTGGCCGGCGCCCGCGGCCGACGCGGCGTGCGGGGCGGGACGTCGGCGGCGGTGCGGGAGGCTTCGGTCGCCCCGGGCGCCGGCCCCTGCGAGGTTCTGGCCCGCCCGGCGGTCCTGGGCGCCACGAACCTTTCCCTGTCCGTGGCCTCGTTGGGTTGCGCCGCGGATCAGGCGATGGCGGCCGGCGATGCGCGCACCGCGGCCCTTGCGACCCTGCGTCTGGCGCGCCTCCGCCTGGCGGTGGCCGAGAACGCCGGCGAGGCCGGGGACGCCTACCGCGCCCTGGCGCACCGCGACGCTGTGGAAGGACTTTCGATCGCGCGGGGCGTCCCCGACCCAGCCCTTCGCGCGGAGATCCTGGGTCGGCTGGCCTCGACCGCTCTGGACGCCCGGGCCGCCCCCACGCCTGAGTTGGCCGCCGCGGCCGTTGCGATCCGAGCCGCGAACGCGGGGGCCGCCGCGCATTCCTATGCCGCCGCCCTCGAGGCGCGGCTGGCCCTGGCCGCCGGCGACGCGGCGGCGGCGCGGCGCCTGCTGGAGGACGCCCTGGTCCACGAGAGCCAGCGCGACCTGCCGACGCGGCTGCCCGAGTGGCGCCTGCTGCTCGCGGAAGCCGATCCGCAGAATCGCGAGGCCCATGTGATGGCCGCCTACGAGGCGCTGGAAGCGGTCCGTCCGCTGCTGCCGCGGTTCGACCCCCTGACCGAGGAGACCGCCTTTTCGCTGCACATGCGCGACGTCTTCCAGAGCGCGGTGGACGTCCAACTCGCCGGCGCGGAGGGCGGGACCCAGCAGCTTCGTGTCCGCGACGCCCAGCACATCGTCGAGGCCTATCGCCAGGCCGAGCTGCAGAGCGTGTTCGGCAGCGAGTGCATCCCCGTACGCGACCCGTTGCGTCCCGAGACTCTGGCGGCGGGCGAGGTGCTGCTCTATCCGATCCTGCTGCCGGATCGGCTGGAGCTGCTGTACGTCACCGGCGGGAATGGCGGGGCGACTTTCCGGCGCCTGCCGCCCAACCGCAGCGTGGACCGCCAGGCCGTCGCGCGGCTCGTGGAAACCGCGGTCCTGTCGCTGAGCTACGACGAGGACGAGGCGTGGCGTCCGGCGGTGCGACAGCTCTACGACCTGCTTATCAAGCCCGTCGAGGCCGAGCTGGCTCCCGGCGCTGTGCTGGCGGTGGTTCCGGACGGGCCGCTCCGCAGCCTGCCGTTCGCGGTGCTGCTGGATGACCAGAACCGCTTTCTGATCCAGAAGACGCGGGTCTCGGTGGCGCCCTCGCTGGCCTACACCGAGCCTGGCTCGGGCGACACGACGCGCCAGCAGCTTCTGGCCGCCTCGCTGGAGATGGAAGTTCGCCTCCCCGCCGGCAGCTTCGAGAAGCTGGAGGGCACCGGCGCCGAAGCCCGCGTCGCCGCGGTGGCCGATGGAGAACGCATCGCCAGGTCGTGGGTGATCGAGAATTTCCGCAAGGCTGATCTCGTCCAGGCCCTGACCCGCGAGCAGGTCGATGTCCTGCACCTGGCGACCCACGCCTCGTTCAACGGTCGCTCGGACCGGGCCTTCATCGTGGCCAACGGCGAGATGATCCTGCTGTCGGAGCTGCGCCAGATCCTGGCCCAGAACCGGACCCGCGGCGACGAGCTCGACCTGCTTGTCCTCAGCGCGTGCGAGACGGCGGTCGGCGACGACGAGGCCAGCATGGGGCTGGCGGGCGCGGCGGTGCAGGCGGGCGCCCGTAGCGCCATCGCCTCGCTGTGGCCGGTGAACGACGCCGGCACCGCCGAACTGATGAAGTCCTTCTACCAGCTCTATCGCGACGGGCGCTCCAAGTCGGCGGCGCTGCGCGAGGCTCAGCTTCGAATGATCGAGTCGGGCGGTATGAACGCCAACCCGAACATCTGGGCGGCCTTCACGCTGCTGGGGGCCTGGCGATGAGGCGCGGCGGGGCCTCCTGGCTGGTGCTGGCGGCCGCGCTGGGCGGCTGGCCGGCGGCCGTCACGGCGCAGACCGCGATCACGCCCGACATTGGCGGGGCGCGAGGCCTGGGGACGACGATCACTCAGGCGGGCGCTGTCCATACGATCGATGGCGGCACGCTGGCCGGGGCCAACCTCTTCCACAGCTTCGAACGATTCAGCCTGGGCGTCGGCGACACGGCCCGGTGGGTGCGAGGCGCCGGTGACGGCGGGACCGTGGCCAATGTGATCAACCGCGTGACCGGGGGCGAACCCTCGCAGATCGCCGGGACCATCGATTCCCAAGCCCTGCCCAACGCCAGCTTCTACTTCGTCAACCCGGCGGGGATCGTCTTCGGCGCGGGCGCGCGGCTCGACGTGCCGGCCGCCGCTCACTTCTCGACCGCGGGCGAGCTGCGCTTCGCGGACGGAAACGCCTTCGCCACGGCGACGCCGGATGGCTCGACCCTGTCCATCGCCTCGCCCCAGAGCTTCGGCTTCCTCGGCGGCGAAGCTGACATCGCGCTGGGCGGCGTCGGCGACACGTTTGCGGGGGCTGGCGCCGTCCTTTCCCTCGCCGCTCAGGACGTGAGGATCGCCGACAGCTCCCTGCGCTTCCGCAGCCTGGCGCTGGACGCGGTTGGCTCGGTGGAGGTCGTGAACAGCCAGCTCCTGGCTCTGGCCGAAGGGGCGCCCGGCGGCGGTCTCCGGATTGAGGGCTCGGCGGTGACCCTGGACGCGGCGCTGATCACGAGCGACGCGGGCGGCGACTTCCGCGGGGGTGACGTGGAGGTGCGGGCGCAGGAGAGCCTCACGCTCCGGAACGGAACGCTGCTCGGCGCTTCCACGCGCGGAGCGGCCGCCGGCGGCGACGTCGCGCTGAGCGCCGGGAGCATCTTCGGGGCTGGCGGATCGATCTTCAGCGTCGCGCTGGGCCCGGGCGACGGCGGGAATGTCACGCTCGCCGGCGACACGATCACCCTGAGCGACAGCCTTTCGGTGGCTTCGACCACTTCGGCGGCAGGGCGCGGGGGGCTCGTTCGGTTCGCGGCGGGCGATGCGCTGGACCTGACGTCGGCCACGGTCACGGCCTTCACCTTCGGCCCGGGACAGGGCGGCGACGTGGCGTTGTCCGCACCCGCGATCACCATGGCGGGCGGAGCGGTGGTCACCGGCAGCGTCGAGGGCGGACGGCCAGGCGACGTGCGCCTGGACGGCGGCGCCATCGCTGTGTCCGGCGGCGCCGTCCTGGGCTCGGCGCCCGGCGCGGCGAGCGACACCGGCCGCCTGACCATCGAGGCGACCCGCAGTTTCGAGGCCGCCGGCGTGTTCATGACCGCGGTGACCTACAGCGACGGCGGCGCGGGCGAGATCTCGATCACCGCGCCCGACATCTTCCTTCAGCAGACCAACATCAACTCCAGCTCCTACGGCGCCGGCAGCGTCGGCACGGTCAGCGTACGCGGCGATCGCATCGTGCTCGACGAGACCCAGATGGTGGCGGAATCGTTCGGACCCGCCTCGGATCGGGCGGGCCTGATCGAACTCGTGGCGACGGGCGATGTCCTCGTCCGCCTGGGCCGCATCAGCTCGACCGCCTATGGGGCGGCACGTGGCGGGACGATCTTCGCGCGAGCCGGCAACCTGACGCTGGACGGTGTCCAGGTTGAGTCCAACACCCTGGGCGATGGGACCGGCGGCAGCGTCGACCTGGGCGCAAGCCAGACGCTCCGCATCGACAATGCAGTCGTGTCGTCCAACGCCACGGCCTTGGGGGACGCCGGCGACGTTTCGCTCCGAGGCTCCACAATCGTCCTCGACACCGTGGCCAAGGTCTCGTCCGACACGCTTGGGTCGGGCAATGCGGGGGCGGTGCGGGTCGCCGGTGGCGCGGTCCGGTTGCTCAACGGCGCGGCCATAACGTCCGAGGGCGTAGCGGGGACGGGGAACGCCGGCTCGGTGGAGATCGAGGCGGACAGCCTTACCCTCTCCGACGCCTTCATCTCCTCCGATGCGCAGTCGCTGGGCGACGCCGGGGCCGTGACGATCCGCGCGGGCAGCATCGAGCTCGACGGGGGCGACCGAGAGTTCACCTACATCAGCTCCGACACCATAGGTCTGGGCAAGGCCGGGGACGTGACGATCGACGCGCGGTCGGTGACCCTGCGCGGGCGCGGCTATGTCTCCTCGATCACCCGCGGCGACTCGGACGCAGGGTCCGTGCTGCTCAACGCCGGCAGCCTTACGATCCAGGGCGGCTCGTATGTGGCCTCTGACAGCTTGGGCGGCCTCGGTCAGGCCGGGGACGTGATCATCACCGCCGACAAGCTGACCCTCGAGGGTGAGCCTGGCCGCTTGAGCTACATCAGTTCCGACGCCTTCGGGGGCGACGCAGGAACCGTAACGGTCGAGGCCAGGACCCTGCAGATGAAGGGCGCCCTCATCTCGTCAGACACCTATGGCGGCGGGCGCGCGGGGGACGTCACGGTCACGGCCGGCGATCTGCTGGTCGACAATGCGGGCATCCGGACAGGCACCTTCAACAGCGGGCCAGCCGGGAACGTCGCGGTCATCGCGGACAGTGTCAGGCTGGACAACGCCGCGGCGATCACCTCCGAAGCCTTCCCCGGTGCGGCGGGCGCCGCTGGCATTGTCCTGGTGCAGGCTGACGCTCTCGACCTTCGAGGCGGCGCGAAGGTCACGACCGTGTCCGGAAACGCCAATCGGGCCGGCACGGTGCTGCTGGACGTCGGGACGCTGGATCTCTCCGGCGACGGCACGGTGATCACGAGCGAGAACCGAGCAGGGGACGTGGCGAGCGGCTATGCGGCCGGCGAGGTGGGCGACGCGGGCGACATCGGTATCGTCGCCGGCCGGATACGCATCGCCGACGGGGCCAGCATCTCCACCAACTCTTTCGCCGGCGCGGCCGGCGGGATCGGCATCGAAATGCCGACGGACGCTCTGCTGATCCTGGAAGGCGCCGACGCGCCCGGATCGATCCAGACCTCATCTGGCGCGGGGACGGGCGGGCGGATCGTCATCACCTCGCCCCGGGCGATCATCTCGAACGGGGGCGCGATCCTGGCGCTCGGTGAGCAGCGTGGCGCCAATGTGGTGATCGAAAGCCGCTACTTCATCAATTCGGCCGACCGGACGAACGTCGTCGCCGTGGATGGTGAGTTCGTCCTGGCCGCGGGCCTCTATGACGTCAGCAGCGGCACGGTGAACCGCAACCTTTCGGTGGTCGACGCTTCCAAGGTCCTGCGAGGCCAGTGCCCATCCGTCCGTTCCACGGGCGAGGTCAGCCAGCTCATCACCCGTCCGGTGGGCCCCTATGCGCGCGAGCCGGCATCGATCGGCCTGCCGGCGCTATCCCTTGTGAGGTCGGCCGGCGAGGGGGGCTGCCCTTGAGCGCCCGCCGAAGCCGACTGCTGCGCGTCACGGCCCTGGCCCTGACGCTGTCGCCCGCCGCTCTGGCCAGCGCGCAGGAGCGCACCGGTCCGCGCGCCTCGCCCCCGCCCTTGCCGGCTTACCCGCAGGCCAGCCCCGGCCTTCCCTCGGAGCCCCAGCGCACCGCGCCCGAGACGCCGCCAGCCGGCCCCGGCGTTCCGCTCCGCGAGATCCGCGTGGCCGTGGAGGGACCTGCGGGCGATCCACGGCCTCCGTCAGGGTGGCGCCCGCCCGAGGCGCAGGGGTTCCGGCTGGATCATCGACCGGACGAGCGCCTGGACGAAGCCTGGGTGCGTCGGCAATTCGAACTGAACGGCCTGCCCGGTCCGTCCGGCGGCGTGGCGCAGGCGCTGGCGCTGGTCCAGCTCATCAACCGCGCCTACCTCGGCGCGGGCTTCATCAACTCGGGCGTCGTGGTCCGGCCGGCCGCGCGCCCAGGAGAACTGGAGCTCAGGGTTCTGTACGGGGGGCTGTCGGCGTCGGCGCCAGGCGCCGCGCCGCTGGAGGTGACGTGGGCCGGGGGCGCCAAGGGACTGACCGAACGCTACGTGCGCGAGCGGATGCCGGCGGCCTTTCAACGCCCGCTCAGCGCCTTCGACCTCGAGCGCGATTTCCGCCTGCTGGCCGAGGATCCCGCCCTGCGGACCGTCAATGCCGAGCTCCGGCCCGGCAGTCGGCCGGGAGAAGCCAGCCTGGGCGTGCGGCTTGTGCCGCAGGATCGCTACGACCTCTACGTGACCGCCGCCAACAACCGCTCGCCGACCGTGGGTGGGGAACGCCTGGCGGTCGCGGGGTCCGTGCGCAATGTGCTGGTGGCGGGCTCCGTGCTCAGCGCCGAGGCCGGCTGGACCGAAGGCGTGGAGGATATTTCCCTCAACTACTCGACGCCCTTCCTGTCGCCCAGGACCACACTTTCGATCCGGGGGGCCTACAACAATGCGGCCGTGATCGACACGCCGCTGGTTCCGCTGGATATCGAGGCGCGCGATCGGTCCGTGGAGGTCGGCCTGACCCGGAAGCTGGTCGACGTCCCGCTGCTGCCGACGGGCGAGCCGGGGCGGTGGGCGTCCGCGCGGACCCTGTCGACCGGCGTTCTGGTGATCCACCGGGAAGGCAAGACCTTCCTGCTGGGGGAGCCGTTCTCCTTCAGCCCCGGTTCGGTGCGCGGGCGTAGCAAGTACACCGCCATCCGCGCCGTTGGCGACTATGTGGTGCGCAACGTCGACCAGGTCATGGCCGTCTCGATCACGGGGACCATGGGGCTCGACGGGACCCGGTCCGATATTCCGGGCCTGGCCACGCCGAAGCAGACATTCATGGCCCTGCTGGCGCAGGTGAACTACGCGCGGCGCCTTTCCGACGACGGCCTGGAGTTGCGGGCGCGGTTGTCTGGCCAGGTGGCCAACAGCATCCTCTACTCGGGCGAGCGCTTCTCGGCCGGGGGCGAGACGACCGTGCGGGGATATCGCGAGAACCTCATCCTCGCCGACAATGGTCTCGTGGGCTCGGTGGAAATCGCTCGACCGTTGAGCTTCGCCCGCGGGCAGGCACGGTCAGGCGGGTTCACCTGGGACGCCTTCACCGTCTCGGCCTTCGCCGACGGCGCCTACGTCCGCAACGACCGGCCGCCGCATCCTAAGCGGGAGATCTACAGCGTGGGCGCCTCGCTCGCCTGGACGCCATCCGAGGCGCTGTCGGCGCGGGTCACCTATGGGCACGCCCTCAACAAGGTCGAGCTGTTCGGCAGCAAGGACCTGCAGGACGACGGACTTCAGGTCCGAATCGTCCTCCGGCCTCTCAAACTCCTGCGCTGATACTCATTTTGGGAACGCCGGTCTTTGGCGCGCTGAACTGTCGCAATTACGGTTAGTGGATTGGAGGCACAGGTATGCCTTCCAATGGCAAAGCCGGATCGCTCAGTGCGCCGGCCGGCGGGGAAATGCTGACACGCGGGCGACGGACATGGGCGACGGGCCAGATCGCGGGGGCGACCGCCCTTGCGGCGGCGGTGTTCGTGACCGCGTTCGCCTGCATTCTCCTGACCAAGGAACTTCACAACCCCGCAGCGGTCTGGCTGTCCGACGGCATCGTCATCGCCGTGCTCCTGCGCCAGCCGCGCGCGCGTTGGGGGGCCATCCTGGGCGCCGGGGCGATCGGTGTCGCCACGGCCAATCTCGCTGCGGGCGAGGGCGTCGTCATGTCGTTGGGCATGGCGGCCAGCAACGTCCTGGCCATGTTCACCTGCGCGATCCTGGTCACGAGGATGGTCGCTCAGCCAAGGGTCGATCTGACGAACCCCCGCCATCTGCCGGCGTTCCTCATTGCCGGTGGCGTCGTCGCGCCCATGCTGGCGAGCCTGGCCGGCGTGCTCGTCCTGCGGTTCCTGGTGGGGGCGCCATGGTGGCCGACCGCGCCTCAATGGTTCGTCTCGGAATCCCTCGGTATCCTGCTCACCACGCCCGCCGTACTGGCGCTGGGCGAGGGGGGGCTGGGCCGGTTCCTCGAGAGGTTCCGTTCCGGCCGTAGCTATCTGCCGGCCCTGACACTGGTCGCCACGCTGGGAGTCGTCTTCGGGCAGGCTGACTATCCGCTCTCATTCCTCCTGCTGCCTGCTCTGCTCTACTGCGTCCTCGCCTGGGGCGCGGCGGGGGGCGCGCTGGCGCTGCTGGCCACCGCCGCCGTCTCAATCCTGGCCGCCGTCAACGGGCTTGGCCCCGCGACCTTCGTTGAAGGTGGGCTTGGACTGAAGCTGGGCCTCAGCCAGGCGCTGCTGGCGTCGATGGCGCTGGTCATGCTGCCGCTGACGGCTATCCGGGTGCACGGCCGGCGGATGGAGGACGCCCAGCGCCAGGCGCTCGAAGCCTCCGAACTCGCGGAACAGCGGCTCCGCCTGGCCAGTCAGATCGCGGGCATCGGCTACTGGCGTCTAGAGGCAGACGCCGAAGAGGCTCTATGGTCGGATGAGGCCTTCGCACTTCATGGCCTCGCGAACTCCGGGCCTGGAAACGCCGCCAGCGGCGCCGTCGACCTCTACTCGGCGGAGGACCGCGCGCGATTGCAGCAGACGGTCGCTCAGTTGTTCGCAACCGGCGAGGCCCAGGAACTCAAGGTCGAGATCCGCCGCGCCGACAACGGCCAGCGTCGGATCCTCCTCTACAAGGGACAGGGCCAGCGCGACGCGACCGGCGCCGTGGTCGCACTGTTCGGCGTGGTGCGCGACATCACCGACGAGGAGACGTTCCTCCACCAGATCGAGGAGAGCGAGGCCCGGTACCGGCTGCTGGCGGATTCCTCCACCGATGTGGTCCTCAAGGCGGACGCGGGCGTCATGATCCAGTACGTGTCGCCCTCGGCGGCGCGGTACGGGTACGATCCAGACGAACTGATCGGCAAGCCGGGGTTGAGCCTTGTCCATCCCGAAGATGTCGACCGGGTCCTGGCGATCCTGGCCGAGGTGTACGAGACCGGCGAGATCGGCCCCACCTATGAGCAAGCCTTCCGGCTTCGCGCCGCGGACGGAAGCTATGTGTGGATGGAAGGCGCCCCGACCATCCTGAAGGACGAGTCGGGCGCGATCACCGGCATCATCACCCCGCTGCGCGATGTTTCCGAGCGCGTGGCCGCCCAGCGCGAGCTGGAGCGCAGCGAGGCGCGCTACCGTCTGATCACCGAGAACGCCACCGACATCATCTCCTGCTACGGGGCGGACTCGGTCTTCACCTACATGTCCCCGGCGGTCACCTACGTCACGGGGTACGCGCCGGAAGAACTGGTCGGCCGGAAGACCAGCGAATTCATCCACCCGGACGACTTCGCCCGCGGCCGCACGTTGTTCGCCGACTACATGGCGGCGGGACCTAGCGCCCCGCCGTTCCGCTTCGAATACCGCGCCTATTGCAAGGATGGGCGCATGATCTGGCTCGAGGCGCACCCTCGGGCGGTCTACGACCCGGAGACGGGGGCGTTCGTCGAATTCCAGGACGTCGTTCGCGAGATCACGGCGCGAAAGGCGATCGAGGAGGCCCTCGCCGAGAGTGAAGCGCGCTATCGGATGCTCGCCGAGCACCTGACCGATATCGTGTCCCGCGCGAGGCTGTCGGGCGAACTCCTCTACATCTCTCCGAGCGTCACGAAGATCCTCGGCTATTCTGTCGAGGAGCTGGACGGCGTCAGCATGCTGCCGCTGGTGCACCCGGACGATCTGGCCGGCGTTCACGCGGGCTACCAGGAGATCATCCGCGGCCGAGCCCCCGAGGGCTTTGGCATCACCTATCGGATGAAACACAAGGACGGTCACTGGGTCTGGCTGGAGAGCCGACCCACCGCCATGCGGGACGCGGCGGGGCGCGTAACGGGCTTCGTCGACCTGACGCGGGACGTTTCCACCCGCGTGAAGCTCGAGGACGAACTGCGGGAGGCGCGGGACGCGGCCCAGGCCGCCGCGGCGGTCAAGGCCGAGTTCATGGCCAATATGAGCCATGAGATCCGCACGCCGCTGACGGCCATCCTGGGCTTCACCTCACTGCTGGCGGCGCGCGCGGATCTCGGCGAAGAGGAGCGCTATCAGATCGGTCGCATCTCGGGGGCGGGCCAGGCGCTGCTGGCGATCGTCAACGACATCCTCGACTTCTCGAAGCTGGAGGCCGGGCAGATGCCGATTCTGCCCAAGCCGGTGTCTCCGTTCGAGACGCTGTCCGACGCCCTGGCCCTCTTCGAGCCCCAGGCCGCGGCGAAGGGGCTGCGGACCCGGCTCGATCTCGCCCCCGACCTGCCGGCCTGCCTTGAAATCGACCCCGACCGGGTCCGGCAGATTCTGCTCAATCTGATCGGCAATGCGGTGAAGTTCACGGACCGCGGCGAGGTCATCGTTTCGGCGGGCTACAATGGCGTGAGCGGCCGGCTGCGGGTCTCCGTCCGCGACACCGGCCCCGGGATGGAGCCGGAAGAACAAGCCAAGCTGTTCAAGCGCTTTTCCCAGGTCGACGCCTCGGCCGCGCGCCGGCACGGGGGGACCGGGCTGGGCCTGGCGATCTGCAGCGGACTGGTCGAGGCCATGGGCGGCGCGATCACCGTGTCGAGCAAGGTGGGCCGGGGCTCGGACTTCGTCTTTGAGATCCCGACCACCCAATGCGTCCAACCCGGTCCCGCGGAGGAGGCCGTCCAGGCGCTGGACCTCAGCGGCCTGCGGGTGCTGGTGGTGGACGACAACCCCGTGAACCGCGAGCTGGCGAAATCGATCCTGGCCCCGTTCGGCGCCGAGGTCAGCGAGGCCGGGGATGGCTACGAGGCGATCGATGTCGCCCTGGACCGCCCGTTCGACGTGATCCTGATGGACATCCGCATGCCCGGCATGGACGGCCCGGACGCCACCCTGCGCATCCGCGCCCAGCCCGGTCCGAACCAGGACACGGCCATCCTCGCCTTTTCGGCCGACTACGACCTGGAGCGCTTCGGCGAGCAGGGCGGCCGAGGCTTCGACGGCTTCGTGCGCAAGCCGGTGGAACTGGGCGCCCTGCTGGGCGCGATCGCCGCCTGCTTCGCGGAGGAAGAGGTTCCCGCCGGCGCCTGAGTCCGACGCCGGGTTGCTTGCGCTGGCGGCCCGGAAGGGATTCGAACCCCTGACCTTGGCTTTAGGAAAGCCCTGCTCTATCCGGCTGAGCTACCGGGCCGCTGCGCGGGGGCGGTGGTAGCGCATGGCGGCGGGTTTGCAAACGGCGGCGCGGTCCGTCGCCTGTCCCCTGCGGGCGTGGAAACGAAAACGCCCGGCGGTGAGGCCGGGCGTCTCGAGGTCAACGTCGGGAGGACGGATCAGGCCGCGGCGGCCTGGGTCTTCACCAGCGACTTGTTGAGCATGGCGATGGCCGCTTCGCGGTCGATGCGCTCGATGGCGGCGACTTCGCGGGCCATGCGGTCCAGGGCGCTCTCGTAGAGCTGGCGCTCGGAATAGGACTGCTCGGGCTGGTTCTCGGCGCGGTGCAGGTCGCGCACGACCTCGGCGATCGAAATCAGGTCGCCCGAATTGATCTTGGCTTCGTATTCCTGAGCGCGGCGCGACCACATGGTGCGCTTCACGCGGGCGCGGCCCTTCAGCGTGGTCAGCGCCTTCGACACCACGCCGGTCTCGGCGAGCGAGCGCAGGCCGGCCGTCTTGGCCTTGGCGGTGGGAACGCGCAGCGTCATCTTCTCGTGGTCGAAGGTGATCACGTACACTTCAAGCTTCAGACCGGCGACTTCCTGGGTTTCGATCCCTTGCACCTGACCCACGCCATGGGCCGGGTAGACGACGTGATCGCCAACCGAGAATTCGTGACCGCTCTTGCTCATCGAGATACCTCTCATATGCGTCCGCGAACCCGCGGCACTTCTGTCAGGCGCTTCCGGATGCGACAAAACCACCCCTTCCGCGAGAAAGGCGCGGTTGCGAAATCGCTGTGGTTCGGAAGCTGACCTCTTAAGACACCCTTCGCCCGCTCCGGCTGGGGGAACCGGACGGCTGTTCTGATTTCGACCGGCACGGGCAAGCGCCTCTGTGTCGTGTCAGCTATGACATTAACACAAAAACCAGCGGAAAGAAAGGGTTGGGCCCGCGGCGGTCCCGCGGGGCGAGGATGGCGTCAGGAGCCGCGGCCAGGCTTCTCGGAGAAGTACTTCTCGAACTTGCCGGTCTCGCGCTCGAAAGCTTCCTTGTCGGCGGGCGGCTCGCCCTTGACCGTGATGTTCGGCCACACTTTCGAGTATTCGGCGTTGATCCGAAGCCACTTGCCGTCCGGATCATCTTCGGTGTCAGGCTTGATCGCGTCGACGGGGCACTCGGGTTCGCAGACGCCGCAGTCGATGCACTCGTCCGGATTGATCGCGAGGAAGTTTTCGCCCTCGTAGAAGCAGTCGACGGGACACACCTCCACGCAGTCCATGAACTTACATTTGATGCACGGATCCATCACGATGTAGGTCATGGCGGGCGCGGAACTCCTGGCGCTGGCGGCGCGGGTTTTTCGCGGCGCCGCAGCATCTTGTCAATGCGACGGACCGTCAGGATTTCTGGAAGCGGGGATAGGCGCCTAGGTGAAAGTCTCGGCCAGATCCGGCTTGCGGCCGGGGGGTGGGCCGTACTCGTTGCGCCGCGGCTGACCCGGGATCACGCGGAGGGCGATGATGGCGGCGAACGCCACGAGGCTCTGAAACAGGCCGCTACCGCCGCCTCCTGCGGTGGCGACGCCCATCTCGATCCAGCCCACGATGGAGATGGCGATGTTGATCAGGGGCGCCAGCCAGCCGCTCCAGCCGAGGTCATGAAGGCGCCGAATCCAGAACAGTAACAGAGGGACACCGAACAGCAGGGCCAACGTCGGCGACGCCAGTGTGGCCGCTGTAGCGGCGACGAACCAAGGAACGACCCAAAGCCAATAGTCGCGACGTCCGGATCGGCCGGCGATCCACGCCCCGAAGCCGCGCTTGGCGGGCATCCCGCCTCCGCTGGCGAGTTCCTGAATCCGATCGCTCATGCTCCGCACCCCCGTTCGCACGGAAACTGTGGCTCAGCCTTCCAGCAACGTCGAGTAGAGCTCGCGCGCTTCCGTCGCCGGTCCCCGGCGCTCGCCCATGGCCTCGACCCGCACCGCGATGAGCCGGCCGCCGAGGGCGAAGACGAGCTGGTCGCCGGCCTTGAGGGCGCGGGAGGCCTTGTCGAGCCGGGTCTCCTGGCCGCCGCGGGTCATCCGGATTCGGCCCTGGTCGACGAATTTCGCGGCCATCGAGCGCGTCTTGAAGAAGCGGGCGCGCCAGAGCCAGACGTCGGCGCGGCAGGCGTCCACGGCCATGTCCTCGCTCACGATGCGGCGGCCTTGGGCTTGCGCCGACGCCGCCTGGGGCGACGCGCGGGCGGGGGCGCCTCCTTCAGGACCGCGAGGGCGGCGAAAGGCGAGTGTGGGCGCGGCGGCGCGGCTTCAGCGGCCGCCTTCTCGCCCCGGCGGCGCCAGGCCACGGGCTCGCCATCCTTCGGCCGGTTCGCTGGCGCGTAGCCGAGACCTCGCAGCAGGTCCTGGGCCTGGGCGGGCGTCCAGCCGAGCTCCTCCCGCGCCGCGTCGGAGAGGACGGCGCCGCCGTTCAGCCTCGGCGCGGCGCGCAAGAGGTCGGCCAGGCGCTCGAGCTGCGCCACCGGGACGGCCCAGGCCCGCACCGCCCGCAGGCCATGGGCGGCGAGGGCGCGGGCCGACGGCCGGGGATGCGGCAGAGGGCTCGGCAGGTCGACGACAGGGCGCCAGTCCGGCGCTTCGCGGCGGGCCAGCGCCTGCAGCAGGGCCTGGGCCTCGGGCCTCAGCAGGCCCGGCTGGAAGATCGAGTGGGCGCCGATCCGCACGCCCAGGCCGCGCAGGGTGCGGCGCTCCACCTGGCTGAGCGCATGGGTCTCGGTCCGCACTTCAGCCCGGTCCAGCACGCCGCCGGCCTCGGCGAGGCGATAGGCGAGACCGCGCGCCAGTCCTCTCACCTGACCCTCGGCGATGGCCACGTCGAGCCGGCGGAGCGGGGCGAGCCGGCGCCCGGCCTCGGCGGCCACGAACGCCTCAAGCCGCCGCGCCGCCCGCTGGCGGGCCGCCTCGTGTCCGAGGTCGCCCAGCAGCCGGACGCGGGGCGAGAACGGCTCGCCGCCCGAGATGACGCCGGCGACCACGCCGTCCCAGAGGACCGCGCCGTCGGGGGTGAGCGCGAAGGCTGCGTCCGGGGCGGCCGAGAGCTGGCCAAGCCGGCGGGCGATCTCGGGGCCCACCGCGTGCTGGGCGGCGGCGCGCAGGGCCTTTTCCTCCAGCACCGTGCCGCCGCTCGCGGCTTCGAAGGTGACGCCGCTGAGTCGGCCCACGTAGTGCCCCTCGACGGTCACGGCGCCATCGGCGCCGACCCCGGCCAGCATCTCCTCGCGCACGCGCAGGCCGCGCATCAGGGCGCTGGTCCGCCGGTCGACGAACCGGGCCATCAGCTTTTCGTGCAGGGTGTCCGAGAGCCTGTCTTCCAGCCCACTGGTCTGCTGCTGCCACTCGGCCGGATCGACCAGCCAGTCCGGCCGGTTGGCGACATAGGCCAGGGTCCGCACGCTGGCGAGGCGGGTGGCCAGGGTGTCGATCTCGCCGTCGGTGCGGTTCAGGTGCTCGTACTGGCGGGCGATCCAGTCGTCGGCGATGCGGCGTCGGCGCTCGGTAAGCTGGACGAAGAAGGCCTTCACCAGGGCCACGTGTTCCTCGGTCGCCACCTTGCGAAAATCCGGTGTCTGGCAGACGTCCCACAGGCGCATCAGGTTCGTCCGGTCGCGGGTGCGTGTCTTGACGAGTTCGTCCTCGGCCAGCGCCTTCAGCGTCGTCTCGTCGAGCGCCTCGGCGGACAATTTCAATCCCTGGCGGTCCGGGAGCTTCGCCAGGCTTCGCATCAGCGCCGGCAGGGAGTCGAACTCCAGCTTCGCATTGCGCCACTCGGCCCCGGCGACGGGCTCGAAGCTGTGGTGCTCCACCGCCTCCACGAGGTCGGGATCCATGTCCTCTGCCTCGCCGGTGACCCCGAACGTGCCGTCTTTCTGATAGCGACCCGCGCGGCCCGCGATCTGGCCGATCTCCTGGGGGTGGAGATAGCGGGTGCGGCGGCCGTCGAACTTGCGCAGGCCCGCGAAGGCCACGTGGTCGACGTCCATGTTGAGGCCCATGCCGATGGCGTCGGTGGCCACCAGGAAGTCCACCTCGCCGGACTGGTAGAGCGCCACCTGGGCGTTGCGGGTGCGGGGGCTGAGGCTGCCCATGACCACCGCCGCACCGCCGCGCTGGCGACGGATCAACTCGGCGATGGCGTAGACCTGGTCGGCGCTGAAGGCGACCACAGCCGAGCGCCGCGGCAGCTTGGTGAGCTTCTTGGGGCCCGCATAGGTGAGGGACGAGAAGCGGTCGCGGGTCTGGATCTCGGCGTGCGGAAGCAGGCGGCGGACCAGCGGCGCCATCGTTCCGGCGCCCAGCAGCATGGTTTCGGCTCTCCCGCGCGCATGCAGCAGGCGGTGGGTGAAGACGTGGCCGCGTTCGGGATCGGCGCAGAGCTGGATCTCGTCGATCGCCAGGAACTCAACCTCGACGCTGAGCGGCATCGCCTCGACGGTGCAGACGTAATACTGCGGCCGGGGTGGTACGATCTTTTCCTCGCCTGTGATCAGCGCCACGCAGCGCGGCCCGCGCGCCTTGACGATGCGGTCGTAGATCTCCCGCGCCAGCAGGCGGAGCGGCAGGCCGATCATGCCGCTGGCGTGGCCGAGCATCCGCTCGACCGCCAGGTGGGTCTTGCCGGTGTTGGTCGGGCCCAGGACCGCCACGAGGCGGGATGGCGCCGCGCCGGAGGGCCGATCGCTCATGCCCTCAAGGTGGGATGGGCAAGGGAGTCGGGCAAGCGCGGCAAGCTGGCGCCCCGAAGATCGCCGTTCGCAGCATAGGAATTGCGCGGTGGCTGCCGGCCGCTAGGGTCCCGTTCCACAATTTCTTGGGGACCGCCAGGCATGGACCTTTCTCGCCGCCATCTGCTGTTCACGGGCGCTGCGCTCGGCCTTGCCGCGACGCCGCTCGCCGCGCTCGCCGCCGAGGCTGCAGCCGTCAACGATCCTCGACTGGCCAAGTTGCTGGACTCGTTCGTCGAGGAGATCCTCGCGGAGAGCCCGGAAGGCGCCACCAGCCTGGGGATGGACAAGGGCCCCCGCGCCGCGTTGCGTCGGCGTCTGAACGACCTGTCGTCGGGCGGCCGGACCAAGGAGTTCGCCGGCTATGCCGACCGGGTGAAGCGGCTCCAGGCGATCCCCCGCGACAGCCTCTCCGGCAAGGACCTCACCACCTACGACACGGTGCTCTATGCCATGGGCGTCGGGGCCGAAGGGGGGCGGTTCGGCTACGGCAAGGATTTCGCGGTCCCCTACGTGGTCAGCCAGCAGGACGGCACGGTCGCCAACACGGGCGAGTTCCTGAACGCCCAGCACCTCATCGAGACCGCGGACGACGCCGAGGCCTATCTCGCTCGCCTCGACCAGGTGGGCGCGGCGCTGGACCAGGAGACCGACCGGATCAGGGATGCGGCCGCCAAGGGTGTGATCCTGCCCGACTTCCTGCTCACCACGGCGCTGGGGCAGGTCAAGGACCTGCGAGCCCAGGACGCGGCCGCGACGCGTCTCGTGACCTCGTTGACCGAACGTGCGGCGGCCAAGGGGCTCCCGGGCGACTGGCGGGCGCGCGCGAGCGCCATCGTCGCGCAGAAAGTGTTCCCGGCGCTGGAACGTCAGGCGGCGATGCTGCAGTCGCTGCAACCGCGCGCCAGCCACGACGCGGGCGTGTGGAAGTTCCCCGACGGCGCCGACTACTACCGCTGGGCGCTCAAGCTACACACGACCACCGACCGCACACCGGACGAGATCCACAAGACCGGCCTGGAACAGGGCGCAGCCATCGACGCCGAGATGGACCGCATCCTCAAGGCTCAGGGCTATGCTCAGGGCTCGGTCGGCGAGCGCATGGCTGCGCTGACCAAGGATCCTAAGTTCGTCTATCCGAACACCGACGCCGGCCGGCGGGAACTGATCTCGTACATCGAGGGCCGCATCGCCGCGATCCGGACCTACATCCCGAAATTCTCGAAACTGGGCCTGAAGGCGCCGGTCGAGGTGAAGCGGGTCCCGCCCGAGATCGAGGCCGGCGCCAGCCTGGGCTATATGAACTTCGCCGCCCTCGATGGCTCGCGACCGGCGATCTACTACGTGAACCTGCGCGATACGGGAGCCTGGCCGCGGTACACGCTGGCCAGCCTGACCACGCACGAAGCGATCCCGGGCCATGCCTGGCAGGGAGCCTACCTGGCCGAGCGGGCAGGTGAGATCCACACCATCTCCTCGCTGATCGGCTTCGGCGCGTTCACCGAGGGCTGGGCGCTCTACGCCGAGCAGCTCGCCGACGAGCTCGGCTTCTACGCCGACGATCCCATGGGACGCCTGGGCTACTTCCAGGCCCTGCGTTTCCGGGCGGCGCGCCTCGTGGTCGACACGGGCCTGCACGACAAGCGTTGGGGCCGCGAGCAGGCCATCGACTGGATGGTGGCGGCCACCGGCCGTTCGGTCAGCGCCATCACGAGCGAGGTCGACCGCTATTGCGCCAGCCCCGGCCAGGCGTGCGCCTACAAGACCGGCCACAATGAGATCGTGCGCCTACGCGAGAAGGCGCGCTCCAGCCTTGGCGCCGGTTTCGACCTGCGCGACTTCAACGACGCCGTGGTCGCGACCGGCGGCACGCCCCTGTCGGTGCTGGAGAGCGTGATCGACCGCTATGTCGCCGCCAGCCGCAAGGCTTAGCGGGGCAGCCGGAAGCCGAGCGGCAGGAGAGCCTCGATCGTGTGGCTCTCCGCCGCCCCCTCGGCCGGCACGCTGATCACCTCACACCCGGGCTCGGCGAATTCCCAGATCTTCTGGCGGCAACCACCGCAGGGCCAGATGAGGCCGGGGAGGTCCGAGGCGACCCAGACCCGCCGCAGGGAGTTGTGACCGGCGGTCACCGCGGCGGAGATCGCGCTGGCCTCGGCGCAGACGCCCTGTGGGTAGGCGGCGTTCTCCACATTGACGCCATAGTGGACACTGCCGTCCGCGGCCTCGACCGCGGCCGCCACGTGCACGCCGGAGTAGGGCGCATGGCTGGACGCCAGGAGGCGCCGCAGCTCATGGGCGACAGTCGGCGGCGCAAGGTCGGTCATGGCGAGGAGGTGTCCCGGTCGGGTCGAGGGACGAGCGAGACTATGGCCGGACCGGCGGCGCGTCCATGGCCGCGCTTTGGTTGCAGATGCAACTGTCAGGATTGCGACGTTCCGTCTCACTGCGGAACGGCTTCGGTTAATTGGTTAGCAGGTCGAGCCCGCAATCCTGGCGCAAGCTGGATTGGAACTAGGGGCTACCGTGAACTTCAGGGATCTCAACATCTCGGCCAAGCTCGTCGTGGTGTTTTCGGCCATGCTGGTCACCATCGCCGCAGGCGGCGTCGCGCTGCACCTCAACAACGCCGCGCTGTCGGCCTCGATCGCCCGGACGGATCGCGCGCAGAAGGTGTTGTCGGCCAATGTGGACGCGACCTTCCGCCTCGCGCGCCAGGAAAACTCCCTGCGTGGCTACCTGCTGTCGGGCGACGAGTACTACGTGAAGCGCATCAACGAGGCGCACCAGCCGAAGTTCTTCGCGGCCCTCAAGGAGATCAAGGCGCTCGAAAAGGACGATCCCAAGGCCCTCCAGCGGGTGGCTGCCGTCGAGCGGGCTTTCGCGAACTACGACAAGACGGCGCTGCAGGTCGGCATCGCCATGGGCCGGGACCCGGCCACGCGCGCCCAGGCCGTGACGCTGGTGAGCCCGGATGGTCCCGCCGACGCCGCGATCGGCGACGTGGAGACGGCGCTGGAAGAGATCGAGAAGGCCGCGTCGGCCGCCCTTGAGCGCGAGGCCGCCAACCAGGCCCGCGCGCTGCAGCAGGTCACCATCGGCCTCGTCGTGGGCATTGCTGGCCTCGCCGCCCTGGCCTCCGTGGCAGGCGTCATCCTGGCCCGGGCGATCGGCAATCCCGTGCGGGCCATGACCGCCGTCATGCGGAAGCTGGCCGCCGGCGACAACGACGTGGACATTCCGGCGACCGAGCGGCGCGACGAGGTCGGCGCGATGGCGCAGGCCGTGCTGAGCTTCAAACAGGGCGCCCTCGAGCGCGTCCGCCTGGAGCGTGACGCCAAGGCCGCCGAACAGGCCGCGGCCGAACAGCGCGCGGCCAGCGAGAAGGAACGCGCCGCCGTCCAGGCCGAACAACAGGCCGTCGTGCAGGCCCTGGCCGAGGGGCTCTCGCGCCTGTCGGCGGGCGACCTGACGACCCGCATCGACGCCAAGTTCAGCGGCTCGTACGAACAGCTCCGGTCCGATTTCAACGGCGCGCTCTCCAAGCTCGAGCGCACCCTGGGCAAGATCGTGGACGAGTCCGCCGGCATCTCGTCGGGCGCCAGCGAAGTCAGCCAGGCCGCGGACAACCTTGCCCGCCGCACCGAGCAGCAGGCCGCGACGCTGGAAGAGACGGCAGCGGCCCTGGACGAGATCACCGCAACCGTGCGGCGCACCGCCGAGGGCGCCCAGCAGGCGGACCGCGTCGTCACCCAGGCCCGCGCGACCGCCGAGAGCAGCAGCGATGTCGTCGGCCGGGCGGTGGCGGCCATGGACGAGATATCCTCTTCCTCCAGCCAGATCGGCCAGATCATCGCGGTGATCGACGAGATCGCGTTCCAGACCAATCTGCTGGCGCTGAACGCCGGGGTCGAAGCGGCGCGAGCCGGTGACGCCGGCAAGGGCTTCGCCGTGGTCGCCTCGGAAGTCCGGGCCCTGGCCCAGCGCTCGGCCGAGGCCGCCAAGGAGATCAAGGGTCTGATCAACGCCTCCACCGGCCACGTCGGAGCCGGCGTCGAGCTGGTGGCCCAGACCGGTCAGTCACTGCAGCAGATCTTCGAGCAGTTCGACCAGGTGGCGACTCTGGTCAGCCAGATCGCCTCGTCCGCGCGCGAGCAGTCGTCGGCTCTGGGCGAGGTCAACACCGCCATGAACCAGATGGACACCGTCACCCAGCAGAACGCCGCGATGGTCGAGGAGAGCACGGCGGCCAGCCACACGCTCTCGCGCCAGTCGGCCGAGCTGGCCCGGCTGATCGCCCAGTTCAAGGTCCACCCGGAGGCCGGGACGCGGGCCGTGGGCGAGCAGGCTCCCATGCGGCTCGCGAGCTGAGGATCAGTCCAGCGTGCGGCGGTAGCGGGCCATGGCCAGCGCCGTCACCACGCAGACGAAGGCGGCCAGGGCGGCCAGTTCCCGCCACTGGTCGCCGATCCCTTGTGACTTCAGGAGCGAGCCGCGGACCACGCGCAGGAAGTGAGTGACGGGGATCACCTCGCCGATCCACTGCGCCCAGGCCGGCATCCCGCGAAACGGGAACATGAAGCCCGACAGCAGGATCGACGGCAGGATGTAGAAGAAGCTCATCTGCATCGCCTGCAGTTGTGAGCGGGCGACCGTGGAGATAAGGAAGCCCAGCGCCAGCGAGCCGGTGATGAAGAGGGCGACACCGGCGGTGAGCCCCAGCCACCCGCCGGCCATCGGCACCTCGAACAGCGATGCGGCCATGACCAGGATGATGGCCGTCTGGATAAGCCCCACCATCACATAGGGCGCCAGCTTGCCGATCATCACCTCGATCGGCTCGAGCGGGGTGGACAGCAGGGTCTCCATCGTCCCGCGCTCGGTCTCGCGGGTGACCGACAGCGCGGTCATCATCACCAGTGTCAGCGACAGGATGATGCCCAGGAGCCCGGGCACGATGTTGTAGGCCGTGATGGCCTCGGGGTTGTAGCGCCGGTGAATGACCACCTCGAATGGCGCCGCGGGCTGACCCCTTGCGGCCAACGCGCCCTTGAGGTCATGGGCCAGCGCGCGATCGGGGAGTGCGGCCAGGGCCGCCACGGCGCCGCCGGTCGCCGAGGGATCCGTCGCGTCGGCCTCCACCAGGATCTGCGGCTTCTCGCCTCGCGCCACGCGGCGGCTGAAGTCTCCGGGAATGGTCACCGCGAACTGCGCCTGGCCGGTACGGAGGAGGGCGTCCAACTCGCTCGGCGTGCGCGCCTCCGCCACGAAGTCGAAATAGCGGGAGTTCTCCAGCGCGGCGATCAGCGAGCGGGCATAGCGGCTGTCTTCCTGGACCAGCACCGCCGTCGGCAGATGGCGCGGCTCGGTGTTGATGGCGTAGCCGAAGAGGGTGAGCTGGATGACCGGGATCGCCAGCATCATGGCGTAGGTCAGCCGGTCGCGGGTGAGCTGCTTAAACTCCTTGACCAGCACGGCCAGGACGCGGGTCCAGGACAGGGCGCTCACTGCACGTTGTCCTGGCTCTTGCCCATGAGCTGGATGAACACGTCTTCCAGCGTCGGTGTCACCTCGCGCCAGAGGTAACCTCGATCGCGGTAGGGCGCGACCGCGGCTTCCAGGGCGACCTTGTCGGCGCCGCTGACATGAATCGCCGCGCCGAACGCGGCCGCGGTCTCCACGCCAGGGACCCGCGCCAGCGCCTGGGCCAGCCTGTCCGCGTCGGGCCCTTCGCCATGCAGGGTCACCAGGCCCGAGGCCGCGATCACCTCGGCCGCGGTTCCGCGCGCCATCAGCCGGCCGTAGCTGATGTAAGCGATCTCGTGGCAGCGCTCGGCCTCGTCCATGTAGTGGGTGGAGACCAGGACGGTCAGGCCGTCGGCCGCCAGGGCGTGGATCTCGTCCCAGAACGTGCGGCGGGCCTTGGGGTCGACGCCGGCGGTGGGTTCGTCCAGCAGCAGCAGGCGGGGCTCGTGCAGGGTGGCGGCGGCCAGGGCCAGCCGCTGCTTCCAGCCGCCGGAGAGCGTGCCCGCGAGCTGGTGGCGGCGGGACGACAGGCCCAGGCGTTCCAGCGCCGCGTCCACGCGTTCGCGTCGACGGTCCAGGCCATAGACCCGGGCCGTGAACTGCAGGTTCTCGACGATCGTCAGGTCTTCGTAGAGCGAGAACCTCTGGGTCATGTAGCCGGTGCGCAGCTTCACGGCGTCGGCCTCGTGGATGATGTCGAACCCCAGGGCGCGACCCTCGCCGGAGTCCGGAGTCAGGAGGCCGCACAGCATTCGCAGCGTGGTGGTCTTGCCCGAGCCGTTGGGCCCCAGGAAGCCGCAGATGCGGCCTTCCTCCACCTGGATCGAGACGTCGTTGACCACATGCTTGTCGCCGAAGGACTTGTTCAGGCCGCGGACGTCGATGGCGAGGGTCACGTCAGCGGTTCCACGTCCACGGGCTGGCCAGGATTGAGCCGCGCCGTCGGCCGCGCCTCAACCAGATAGACCAGCCGATCGCGGGCCTCGCGGCTGTAGATCACCGGCGGCGTGAACTCCGGGCGCGGGCTGATGAAGTCGATCCGGGCCGTAAGCCCCTTCGGGCAGCCGTCGCACGCGAAGCGGACCGCGCGGCCGACACGATAGGCCGAGAGATCCTGCGCCGGCACGAAGAAGCGCAGCTTGATCCGGTCATCCGGCAACAGGGACAGGATCGGCTGGTTCGCCGGCGCCCATTCGCCGGCGTGGAAAAAGACGTCCTCGACCCGAGCCCGGGTCGGCGCGATGGGCGCCACGTCCATCAGGCGGGCGCTCGCGCCCGCAGCGGCGGCTCGCGCCTGGACCAGTCGGGCGTCGGCGGCGCGGACCTGGTCGTCGCGGGCGCCGAGAGCTGCGGCGTCGCGCTGTCGCCGGGCCGCGCGGAGCTGGGCCTCGGCGGTCTCGGCCGCAGCGCGGGCATCGTCGAGCCGCGAGGGCGCATACCAGCCCTGGCGCACCAGGGGCTGAATCCGGCGCAGGTCAGCCTGAGCGTCGCGAGTGTGCGACTCGGCGGCGGTGATGTTGGCCTCGTAGACCGCCAGCTCCGCCGGACGCTGTCCCTTGCGGGCGTCGTCAGCCTGGGCGGCGGCCGCGGCGGCCTCGGCCGAAGCCTGGTCGTACTGAGCGCGGAGCTGGGCGGGATCGACCACGAACAAGGACTGCCCCGCGGCGACCTCCTGGCCCCGCGTCACGTGAACGGCGCGCACCGTCCCTGACACGGGCGCGGCGAGGTAGAGCGCCTCGCCTTCCACATAGCCGGACAGCGCATGCGGCTCAGCCAGGCGTGGCAGGCCCACCAGCACGCCGACGATCGCGGCCGCAGCGGCGGCCAGGCCGGCGATCAGAAGACGCTGGCGTTTCAAGATCGGGCTCCTTCCAGCGCCATGCCGTGGAGGATGGTGTCGATGTGCTGGGCCATCAGGGCGCGGACATCGAAGCCCTGGGCGCCCACGGGAACGAAGGTCTCGCGCCAAAGCACGGCGACCAGGATCGGCGAGATGAGCTGCAGGGCGTAGGCGCGGGGATCGCCGGGCCGGACTTCGCCACGCGCCTGGGCGCCTGCGATTGCGTCGGTAAGGGCCCCCAGCGCCTGGGCCACCAGTTCATCGTGCCAGACCCGGGCAAGCTCGGGGAAATTCCGCGCCTCGCCCACCACCATCTTGAGCACGGCCCCGATCGGGGTCGTCTCGATCACCCCCGCCACATGCCTCGCCACCCCGCGCAGCAGGTCGGGCAGGGGGCCCGGATGCGTAGAGATCATGGCTTTGACGGCCGCGACGTTGGGGGCGATCGCCCGGACCACCACCGCCCGGAAGATCTCCTCCTTGGTCTCGAAGTAGAGATACACCGCGCCCTTCGACATGCCGGCTCGCCGCGCGATCTCGTCCAGTTTCGCGGCCGCGAAGCCTTTCTCCGCAAACACCGCGAGCGCAGCCTCGACGATCTCGGCCGGCCGTTCGTCTTTGCGCCGGCGGAATTTCGGCTCACCGCCATCCATGGCGCGACCCTTCTTAAGTAACTGACCAGCCGGTTAGTAACGCATGCGGCAAAGTCGCGCAACGGCGATATTTTTCGCCCGGGCGTCAAACCGCCACATGGGGGATTAACCCTCGGCGCCTATTTCCTGCCCCGGTCCGCAGCCAAAGGACCACATCTCGCCGCGCCCCCCTCCCGGTAGCGGCGCCTCAGTCAATCCGCCTTGAAGCCGGCGATCCGTCCGGCGAAGGCGCATCTTTGAGTAAGGGTCCTGATGACGTCGGGGTTTCGTATGCGTCTTCGCGAGCTGGCCGAGCAGCGGCCCCTCGCCATCCTCACAGTCGCCGGCCTCGTGGCGGCGACGGCGGCCGCCGCTGCGCCGTTCAGCCAACCGGTCAGCCGGGCGGTGATGGGCACGGCCGTCCAGCGCGCGGCGGAGACGGTCGCGCCCCCGGTCGAGGAGTTGACCTACGAGCTTGTCTGGGTCGGAAAGGATCTCGACGGCGACGGACGCGGCGATTTCGCCAATCCCACAGGCCACCAACCGCGGAGCATCGACGCCTACGGCGAGGGCGAGTTCGGCGCTCGGAGGGACGGCGGTGCGCGTCGGCACGAGGGCGTCGACTACGCGGCCAGGGCCGGCCAGGCCGTCCGTGCGCCGATCTCGGGCTATGTGACGAAGATTGGCTACGCCTACGCCGACGCGCCGAACCTGCGGTTCATCGAGATCACCAATCCCGCCCTGCGGATCGCAGCACGGGTGTTCTATGTGAATCCCAAGGTTGAGGTCGGCCAGCCGGTCGCCATGGGCCGCCCTATTGGCACCGCCAAGTCGCTCCAGCGCATGTACCCCGGCGGCATGACCGATCATGTGCACCTGGAGATCATCGACCGGCGCGGCGTGCGCATCGACGCCGCCAAGGTGATCACAGCGCAGTACCAGCCGGTCGAGATAGCGGCCGACTAAGGCGTCAGCAGCGCCTTGAGCTGGGCGCCCGTGGCAGCCTCGCCGAGACTGTCGAACGTCCCTGCGTCGGCGATCTCCTGGGCGGCCCGGAGGAATCCGCCCCAGGCCGCCCGGGCGAGCGCCCCGCCCAGGCTGATCCGGCGCACGCCCAGATCAGCGAGCTGCGCCACCGGCAGGCCGGGCGCCCACATCAGGACGTTCAGCGGCTTGGGGCCACCGCACGCACGGCCGCGGCGATGTCGTCGGCAGTTCGAAGCCCTGGCGCGTAGAGGCAATCCGCGCCTGCCTCGGCGAGGGCCACGAGCCGGTCCAACGTCTGTCCAACATCCATCTGGCCGACCAACAGACCCTCCGCCCGTCCCACCAGCACTGCGCCGGTCTCTCGCGCGACCTCGGCCGCGGCCCGGACGCGCTCGACCGCCACGGCCGTCTCGTAGAGCGGCTTACCGGCGTCCTGGCTCATGTCTTCGATCGAAAGGCCGGCGATCCCGGTCCCGAGCGCGCGGCGGACGTTGGCTGCGACATCTTCGGGGGCGTCCGCATAGCCGTTCTCGAAATCGGCGTTGATCGGCAGGTCGACCGCGCTGGCCAGCATCGACAGATGGTGGAGGGAGTCTTCCAGCGGGACCTCGTTGTCCAGCCGGCCGCTGGCCCAGGCCATGCCTGAACTGGTGCTCGCCAGCGCCGGAAAGCCCAGGGTCTGCAGCATTCGCGCGCTGCCGGCGTCCCACGGGTTGGGGATCACGAAACAACCGGTCTCGTGCAGGGCGCGGAATCGCGCGCGCTTCTCTTCTGGAGACGACATGCGGACCTCCGACAGCAGAGCCCAAGGCGCGAATGTTGATGTGCAGGAACGCGCGCAAAACGAATCGTGACCGAATCGCTGACACCCAGCGATTCAGCTTCTGTTCCCTACGAGATATTGTAGCTGATTTGCTTCGAGGCACAACGAAGCGTCGCGCGCGGGCGCGATGGATCGAGCGATGCGCCAGGTCACCTTGACGGGGCGGGGTGGTTCCTCTACATCGCCCGCTCTTCGCGCGGGTCCTGGCCCGTCGCGTCCCAGATTTATTGCGAAGGTTATCTCGCCATGTCGCGTCGTTGCGAACTCACGGGTGTCGGGCCGATGGTCGGTCACAACGTGAGCCACTCGAACATCAAGACCAAGCGCCGGTTCATGCCGAACCTGGTGTCCACGACGGTCCAGTCGGAAGCGCTGGGTCAGTCGTTCAGCCTGCGCATCACGAATGCGGCGCTGCGTACGCTGGACTTCAAGGGCGGTCTTGACCCCGTCCTGCTGAAGGCCCGCGACGAGGTGCTGTCGCCCCGCGCGCTCAAGATCAAGCGCCAGGTGAAGGCCAAGCTCGCCGAGCAGGCCGCCTAAGCGCCCGACGAGTGTCGTTCCGAGAGGGCCGCCCGCGAGGGCGGCCTTTTCATTTGGCGTCCCGTTATCTGGACGGCGTCCAGTCGAACGCCACCAGCAGGGTGCGCTGGCCGTTGGCGCCCAGATTGTCGTCGGACAGCAGATAGAATCGCACCGAGCCGTCCGCCCGCTCCTCGGCCGCCAGGCTTTCGAAATTGTCGACGAAGGCGGACCCTGGCGCGAGCCGATCCTTCACCTCGCGACTGTCCAGCACCAGTTCGTCCACCACGGCGCCGCTCCCGTCCAGGATCCGCACGCGCTGCACGCTGTAGGCGCCGACATAGTGGAACGCGCGGATCAGCCAGGCCGTCCGGCCGCCCGACAGCCGCTTGACCGAGGTGATCGCCTGTGGAGCCGTCAGCGGGATCGTCGGTCCAGGCGCGCAGGCGGCCGAGACGCGGCACGTCCACGTCCGTCCCGTATATTCCTCGCCGACGATATAGGCGTCGGGGCCGGCGTCGGGATCGGCGCCGAGCGCCTCCATGCCGTCATTGCCGCCCTTGATGTCGGTCGGCGCCGGCGCCCGCCGGGGCGGTCCCCCCGTGGCGGGGTAGAGGAGGATGCGGGGAACCTGCTCGAAGCTCACCAGCCGGTCGCCATTGGCCAGGACCGCCAATCCCTCGGCATCGCCCTCCGGGCCGCCCAGGGGCCGCCCGGCCTCGTTGACCTGGTCCGACAATGTTGCGCGATCGACGCCGGCCAGGCGGCCGGCGCGATCCAGGACCAGCCGCATCCTGACCAGGTCGCCACCCGAGTCGCTGACCGCGGTAAGCGTGCGGCCGGGGCCGAGCACGACGTCCGACAGGCCGTGGAGCCGGGACGTCTGGGCCGAGGTCAGCACCAGGCCGCCCGCGAAGACGAAGGCGCCGAACGCGGTCCGGGTGGGTTCGGCGGGGGTCGTCTCGATCGCGATCGCCGGCCCGGCTGGAACCGGCGCCTTTGGCAGCGGCGCGACGGGTGCGGTGACGCAGCCCGTGAGCCACAGGGCGACGGCGGCGAGGCCCGCCAGCCGCCTCACGCAGAGACCTTCCGCACTTCCTTGAACGTCGAGCCGCGGGCCGGCCCCTGGGGCCCTTGGGTGTTCGGCGGCGGCGCCAGCAGGCCCGCCGTCTTGCGCGTCACCCGGCGAGGCTCTTCGTCGAACAGGTCGGCGAGCTGCTCGACCATGGCGCCGGCGAGCTGCTCGACGTCCACGATGGTCACGGCGTTCTTGTAGTAGCGGGTTACGTCATGCCCGATGCCGATGGCGATGAGCTGGACCGGGCTCTTGCCCTCGATCTCGCCGATCACCTCGCGGAGGTGGCGCTCGAGGTAGTGGCCGGAATTCACCGACAGGGTGCTGTCGTCCACCGGCGCGCCATCCGAGATCACCAGCAGAATCCGGCGCTGCTCGGGCCGGCCGATCAGGCGCTGGTGCGCCCACATCAGGGCCTCGCCGTCGATGTTTTCCTTGAGCAGCCCCTCGCGCATCATCAGGCCGAGATTGCGCCGCGCCCGGCGCCAGGGCGCGTCGGCGGCCTTGTAGATGATGTGACGCAGGTCGTTCAGGCGGCCCGGCTGGGCGGGCTTGCCGGCCTTCAGCCAGTCCTCGCGCGACGAGCCGCCCTTCCAGGCGCGGGTGGTGAAGCCGAGAATCTCCGTCTTCACGCTGCAACGCTCCAGCGTGCGGGCCAGGATGTCGGCGCACACCGCGGCGACCATGATCGGGCGGCCGCGCATCGAGCCCGAGTTGTCGATCAGGATGGTGACGACGGTGTCCCGGAACTCGGTGTCGTCTTCCTCCTTGAAGGCGAGCGAGGCGGTGGGGTCGACGATCACTCGCGTCAGGCGGGCCACGTCCAGCAGCCCTTCCTCGAGATCGAAGGTCCACGACCGATTCTGCTGAGCCATCAGCTTGCGCTGAAGGCGGTTGGCGAGACGCGAAACGACATTCGAGACCGAGGCGAGCTGCTGGTCGAGGTAGGCGCGCAGCCGCGTCAGCTCCTCGGGATCGCATAGCTCCTCGGCGGCCACGATCTCGTCGTGGGCGGTGGTGAAGACCTTGTAGGTCACGGCGCGGTTGTCGCCCGACGGATCTGGCCGGGCCGGCTGTTCGCCCTCGCCCATGTCGGGCGGCTCGTCGGTGTCCTCGGCGTCGGGGTCCTGCTCCGACTGCATCATTTGGCTGTCGGCGTCCTCGGCCTCGCGCGCCGTGGTCTCGTCCTCGTCCATGGCCGACTGCTGCGGGGACTGGGCCTCGCCGTCGCTGTCGTCGTCCTGGTTGGACTCTTCGGGCTCGCCTTCTTCGCCGCCCTCCTGGTCCTCGTCCGGCTGCTCGGGCGCGTCCGACAGGTCGTCGCCCATGGAGAGGTCGCGGATGATCGTTCGGGCGATCCGGGCGTAGGCCTTCTGATCGTCGACGGCCTCGACCAGCCGGTCGAGGTCCCCGCCCGCCTTGGCCTCGACGTCCGCCCGGAACAGGTCGACCAGCGCGCGGGCCATCGGCGGCGGCGGCTCGCCGGTCAGCCGTTCGCGAACCATCAGGCTGACCACGTCTGCCAGCGGCGGGTTGGCCAGGGCCTCGACCTCGTTGAACGCCTTGCGCTGCCAGGCGTGGTTCATCACGGCCTTGAGGTTCTCGCGCACGCCGCCCATGGCGTTGGCGCCGATGGCCTCGATCCGGGCCTGTTCCAGGGCGTCATAGATCGGCTGGCCGGGGCCCGAGTGCGGCCGGGTCTTCGAATGCGCCGCCGGGTCGTGGTGCGCGATCCGCAAAGCCATCTGGTCGGCGAGGCCGCGGATGCGGGCGGCATCCTCCGGCGTCAGGTCGCGCGGCGGGTGAGGCAGGACGGCCCGGTTGCCGGAAAGCTGCGGACCCTCGCCCGAGTAGACGATCTCCAGGTCGGGCGTCTCGGCCAGCGACCGCGCGGCATGCGCCAGCGCGCGCTTGAAGGGCTCTAGGGGGCTTTCCGGGTTCTTCGCCATGTCAGTCGGTCATAGATCAGGCGTGACGCCACGGGAAACAAGGAATCGTGCGCGCCGGAACGGGCCGGCGGCCCCGGCGTTTCGACGGCTCAGGTTCATGACCCAAGGAGAGACGTCATGCTGAAGTGGGCCCTGATCTTCGCGATTGTCGCGATCGTGGCAGCCGCGCTGGGCTTCGGCGGCATCGCCGGCGCTGCGGCGGGTATCGCCAAGCTGCTGTTCTTTGTCGCCGTCGTCGGCTTCCTGCTGTTCCTCGCCCTCGGCGTCTTCGCCGGCCGGAAGCTTACAGGCCGGTAGGCTCGGACCGGGCGGGGCCTGGCCCCGCCCGGCGCCGACTACTTCTTCGCGAGATAGGCCTTCGCCTGCTGGCCGACCACCTCGACCAGGTCGCCCATGGCGATGTTCGCGTCGATGAGGTGCAGGCCCCAGTCCTTCGCCACGACGCCTCCCGGGCCGACCACGTCACCGGCGATGATGTCGGTGCGCGGATCGCTGGGGTCGGCGTTCACCTTGGCTTCCAGATAGCTGAAGCCGTCCTTCGAGACGCACTGGGCCGTGATCAGGCCGGGAACCGCCACGAACGGCGTGGTCGGATTTGGCTTGCCCTTCACCCACTCGGGCGTGGGGGCGGACGAGCTGGCGATATTCATGCCATTGGAGAGGTAGGCCTTCAGCGGCGCAGCGCCGCCGCCCAGCGCTGCGGGGTTCGTGCAGGCCGCCTGCATCCCGGGAGCAGCGACCTTCCCGAACCGGCTGTTCGCCGGCGGCGGATCGGTGTCGCGGAAGGTGACGTAGCTGATCGCGCACCCCGTCTGGCTTGACGATTTGCAGAGCGGAATCGTCTTGAAGGCGCCGGTGTCCTTGCCCGCTTCCACCGGCAGGTTGGAGCCGAGGATCAGCGCCGATATGAGCTGCTTCTGGATCGGCTTGCCTTCGATCTCGGCCGGGATCACCCGTTGCAGCACGCCGGAACCCTGAGAGTGCCCGATCAGGACCACGCCGCGCCCCTTGTTCTCGGTCGCGAGATAGTGGTTCCACGCATCGACCACATCGCCATACCCGACCTGGCGCGCGGCGGGGTCCATGGCGCCCGGCATCGGCTGGCCCATGGTCATGGAGCGCAGGGCCGTCAGGGTGAACTGCCGATAGATCGGCGCGAAGATACGGCACTTGGAGCCGAAGCGGGCGAGCTGCTGCTTCACCACGTTCAGCTCTTCGGCGTTGGCGGTCATGTCCGAGACCACGCCCGGATCGTTGGACACGGTGGGATAGACGTAGAAGCAGTCGATCGGGGCCTTGGGGTCGGCCTTGAACGCTTCCACCCTGGATGAGCCGTCGGCGTTGATGACCGTCGCGGTCAGGTCGATCGCGCAGGCGTCGCCGGCCTTGCCCGGCCAGCAGAGCCACGCTTCCGGCTTGCTGTAGTCGTTCTTCGGATGGGCCGTCTGGGCCTGGGCGGCGCCGGCGGTCAACGCGGCGCCGAGGGCCAAGGCGAGCAGTCGAGCGGTCATTCGGTTTCCCCTTCGATCAGCGTCTCAGTTTTTCGAAACTTGCGTATGATCATGGCGTGCTCCGGAGGGGCGGTCCAGCACCCTTCATGCGCGTGGCGATTCGGCCCTAAGGTCGCGCCCCAGAATGGTGGGGGAAGCGCGGATGGCGGCGGAGAAGACGGCAGGCTGGCCGGCCCGGATCTGGGCATGGGTCGGCGGCGGGCTGGTCGCGCTGGTCGGGGCGCCGCTCTTCCTCGGCGGCGGCCTGCTGATCTGGAAGGACGGCTCGCCTTACTATCTTCTGGCTGGCGCCGCGCTTGTCGCGACCGGCGTGCTGCTGATCCGCCGGCATTTCGCGGCAGGGTTCGTCTACGCCGCCACCCTGCTCGCGACGCTGATCTGGGGGCTGTGGGAGGGCGGCTTCGAGTTCTGGCCGCTGCTGCCGCGCCTGCTGGCGCCTGCGGTGCTGGGTCTGTTCATCCTGCTTGTCATCCCGACGACGCCCAAGAGCCGGCTCCGCACCCAGGCGACGCTGGCCTTGGCGGCGGTCTCGCTCCTGACGCTAGGGACGCTGGGGGCGGCCATCCCGGCGCTGTACCGCTGGGGCCAGGCTCCGGCGCCGGCCAGCCTGCGCGGCGCGGCGCCGCCGGCGGTGGCGGCATCGGACTGGCGCTACTACGGGCGTGACCCCGGGGGCGCGCGATACGCCCCCGTCGACCAGATCAACCGCGAGAATGTCGAGAACCTGAAAGTCGCCTGGACCTTCCGCACGGGCGAGAAGCCCCACAAGGGCAGCCAGGACCAGAACACGCCGCTGCAGGTGGGGGACAGCCTCTACGTCTGCACGCCCACCAACGTCATCATCGCGCTCGACGCCGACACCGGCCGGGAGAAATGGCGCCACGACCCCAAGGTGAAGCCGTTCTTCTGGAACCGCTGCCGCGGCGTAGGCTATTGGGACGGGACCCAGCCCAAGGTCGCTGTCGCGGGATCGGCAGCGTCGGCCCCGAAGCCTGCGGGTAAGACCGCGGCCGGCGCTGGAAAAGCCACCCCTTCCACGCCAAAGCCGGCGCAGGCCGCCCTCGCGGCCGAACCGGCCGACGGCCCGCCTTGCCGCCGCCGGATCATCTCCACCACCATCAACGCCCAGCTCTTCGCGCTGGACGCCGAGACGGGCCGGCGGTGCGCCGGCTTTGGCAAGGACGGCATGGTCGACCTCGCCGCCGGCATGGGGCCGATCAAGCGCGGCTTCTATTTCCAGACCTCGGTCCCTACCGTCATCGGCGACAGGATCGTCGTCGGCGGCTGGGTGATGGACAACCAGGAACTGGCCGAGCCGTCCGGCGTGGTCCGCGCGTTCGACGTGCGGACGGGCGAGCTGGTCTGGGCCTGGGACCTGGGTAATGACGAGATCACCAAGCTGCCGCCCGAGGGGCAGACCTACACCCGCGGCACACCCAACGTCTGGTCGACTCCGGCCTTCGACCCGGACCTCGGCCTGATCTATCTGCCGACGGGCAACGCCACGCCGGACTATTGGGGTTCGCACCGCTCCCTGGCGGCGGAGGGCTATTCGTCCTCGGTCGTGGCGCTGGACGTGGCCACGGGCCGGATGCGCTGGACCTTCCAGACCGTCCACCACGACCTCTGGGACTATGACGTGCCGTCCCAGCCGATGCTGATAGACTTCCCGGTCAAGGACGGGACGGCCCCGGCCCTGGTGCAACTCACCAAGCGCGGGCAGATCTTCGTACTCGA
Source organism: Phenylobacterium kunshanense (assembly GCF_003254525.1). GTDB lineage: Bacteria > Pseudomonadota > Alphaproteobacteria > Caulobacterales > Caulobacteraceae > Phenylobacterium > Phenylobacterium kunshanense. Next base: position 24,570 of record NZ_QFYS01000010.1, on the reverse strand, counting down.
CCGGCGGACGGGAACGCCCCTGACCCGCGTGGTCGAGGTGACCGTGCCCTCCGGCACCCAGCCCGGCGAGTGGACCTCGCGCACCCAGCCCTATTCGGTGGAGATGCCCACCGTCGGTGTCGAGCGGCTGACCGAGGCGAAGATGTGGGGGGCGACGCCGCTGGACCAGCTCGCCTGTCGGATCATCTTCAAGAGAGCGCGCTACGAAGGCGACTTCACCCCGCCCGGCGGCAAGACCCCCTCGATCCAGTTCCCTGGCAACGCGGGCGGCATGAACTGGGGCTCGGGCGCCTACGACCCGCGCCGCGGGCTGCTGATCGTCAGCGATGTGCGGATGCCCCAGCTCGTGGCGCTCAAGCGGTCGGCCAAGGCGCTGCTGAACCCGACCCAGACCAAGGATCGCCCCAAGCCCAGCCTGAAGGCCGTGGCCTACGAGGCCGACAACAACTGGATGCTGAGCCCCGTCTTCGCGCCCTGCCTGCAGCCGCCGCACGGGATGCTGACTGCGATCGACGTGAAGTCGCGCCAGATCGTCTGGCAGGTCCCCGCCGGCACGGCCGAGGCGCAGGCGCCGCTGGGCCTGGAGTCGGGCCTGCCGCTGCCGATCGGCACCCTGGGCATCGGCGGGCCCATCACCACGGCCGGCGGGGTCACCTTCCGCGCCGCGACGACCGACCCATACCTGTGGGCTTATGACAACGCGACGGGCAAGGTCCTGTGGCGGGGCAAGCTGCCGGTGGCCGCCTCGGGCACGCCGATGACCTACGTTTCCCCCAAGACTGGCAAGCAGTACGTGGTCACGGTGGCCGGCGGGGCGATGGGCTCGCCGCTGGCGCCGAAAGGCGACTACGTGGTGGCCTACGCGCTGAAGTAGGCCGCCGCAGCGGGTCGGGGCCCGGTCTTCGCCGTCGGCGAAACCGGGCCGGCGGGGAGGATGGCGGGCGGCAGTCGCCCGCCTACGCCACCCGAACCCGCGCCGTGCTTTCCGGCAGGTCCTGGCCGAACGCGCGCTGGTAGAACTCGGCGACGGTGCCGCGCTCCAGCTCGTCGCACTTGTTCAGGAAGGTCATGCGGAAGGCGAGGCCGATGTCGCCGCCGAAGATCTCGGCGTTCTGGGCCCAGGTGATGACCGTGCGCGGGCTCATGACGGTGGAGATGTCCCCGTTCATGAAGGCGTTGCGGGTCATGTCGGCGACGCGGACCATGGCGTTGATCGTGCGCTTGCCCTCGGCGGTCTGGTAGCCGGGGGCCTTGGCCAGCACGATCTCGGCCTCAACGTCGTGGGCCAGGTAGTTCAGGGTGGTGACGATGGACCAGCGGTCCATCTGCGCCTGATTGATCTGCTGGGTGCCGTGGTAGAGGCCGGTGGTGTCGCCGAGGCCGATGGTGTTGGTCGTGGCGAACAGGCGGAAGTACGGATTGGCCCGGATGACCCGGTTCTGGTCCAGCAGCGTCAGCTTGCCCGAGGCCTCCAGCACGCGCTGGATCACGAACATCACGTCCGGCCGGCCGGCGTCGTACTCGTCAAAGACGAGCGCGATCGGGCGCTGCAGCGCCCAGGGCAACATGCCTTCGCGGAACTCGGTGACCTGCTTGCCGTCCTTGAGGACGATGGCGTCCTTGCCGACCAGGTCAATGCGGCTGATGTGGCTGTCCAGGTTCACCCGGATCAGCGGCCAGTTCAGGCGCGCGGCCACCTGCTCGATGTGCGTCGACTTGCCGGTGCCGTGATAGCCCTGGACCATCACGCGGCGGTCGTAGGCGAAGCCCGCGCAGATCGCCCGGGTGGTTTCCGGGTCGAACTTGTAGGCCGGATCGATGTCCGGCACGTGCGGATCGCGGTCGGAGAACGCCGGGACCTTCATGTCGAAGTCCACGCCGAAGGTCTCTCGCGTCGAGACCTCCCGGTCCGGAGCCAGCGTGATGAGCTTGTCTTCGTCGGTGTCGAAAGCGGCCATGACGCGGTTCGATTACAGGCTTGCCGTGGCGGACGCAAACAGGTGTTTTGTCGGCAATGGCCACCAGCTCAGAACTGGTGCGGGACAAGGGGAAACGCCGATGAGCGAGAATGCGCGCATCATCAGGGACTTCATCGCCGCCTGGTCGCGGCTGGACGCGGCCGAGCTGGCGGCGTTCTTCGCCGAGGACGGCGTCTATCACAACATGCCGGCCCGCCCGGTCGCCGGTCGCGCCGCCGTGCAGGCCTTCATCGCCGGCTTCATCAAGGACTGGACCGCCACTGAGTGGGACGTTCTCAACATCGTCGAGGCGGGCGATGTGGTGATCGCCGAGCGGTTGGACCGAACCCGCGTGGGAGACAAGCCGGTCGACCTGCCCTGCTGCGGGGTGTTCGAGATGTCGGGCGGCAAGATCAAGGTCTGGCGCGACTACTTCGACCTCGCCACCTACACCCGCGCCCTCGGGGCGTGATCCAGCGAAGGAGCAACCCCATGGCGGATGGAGCAGCAGGCGGCGGCATTCAGGTGCGCCCGCGCGAGAGCGGCTTCGGCGCCGAGGTGACCGGCGTGGACCTGTCGAAGCCATTGCCGCCGGCCGCCCTCGCGGCCGTCCGCGACGCCTTCGCCCGCCACGCGGTGCTCTCCTTCCCGGACCAGCCCTTGAGCCTGGACGAGCTGGAGGCCTTTACGCTGCAGATCGGGCCCTTCGGCGAGGATCCGTTCATCAAGCCGATGCCAGGCCGGCCGAACGTGCTGGAACTGCGCCGGGAGCCGGACGAGAAGGCGCCCAACTTCGGCGGCGGCTGGCACTCGGACTGGAGCTTCCAGCCCGCGCCGCCCTCGGCGACCATCCTGCGGTCAGAAGTGACGCCGCCGGTGGGCGGGGACACCCTGTTCATCGACGCGGCGCGGGCCTACGACGACCTGTCCGACACCATGAAGGCCATGCTGGCGCCGCTCCGGGCGATCCACTCCGCCGGGCGTCCTTACGGGGCGCAGGGGATGTTCGCCCGCGAGACCGAGAAGCGGACGATGGAGATCATTTCCTCGCCCGAGGCCGACAAGACCCACCCGCATCCCCTGGTCCGGACCCATCCGGTGACGGGCCGCAAGGCGCTGTTCGTCAGCCCGGTCTACACCGTGGGCGTCGAGGGCCTGACCGACATGGAGTCCGACGCGGTCCTGGGCTTCCTCTACAAGCATCTGCTGCAGGAGAAATACCGGCTGCGCCACACCTGGAAGCCCGGGATGCTGCTGATGTGGGACAACCGCTGCACCATGCACTTCGCCGAGGGCGGTTACGACGGCCACCTGCGCGTGATGCACCGGACGACCGTGGCGGGCGAGGTTCCGGTCTGACGGACTACCAGAGGGTCTTGGCGGCGCGAGTCGGCCACTCCTCGTCGTAGGCCCTGCCGCCCACCTCGCCGGCGCTGAGGGCGGCGAGAATATCCCCGGGCGTGGGCAGAGAGGCCGGATCGACGTGGGTCGCCGGATCCCAGATCCGGGAGCGCACGACCGCGCGGGCGCACTGGAAGTAGGCGCGCTCCACGGTGATGATGATGGCCGTGCGCGGCGCCTGGCCGTCCACCGCGAGCGAGGCCAGCAGGTCCGGATCTGCGGAGATGACCGCGCGGCCGTTGACCCGGAAGGTCGTACCCGAGCCGGGGATCAGGAACAGCAGCGCCACGCGCGGGTCGCGGACGATGTTCGATAGGCTGTCGATGCGATTGTTGCCGCGCCGGTCGGGCATCACCAGCGTTCTCGGGCCGTCGATCCGCACGGCGGCGCCGGCGTCGCCGCGGGGGCTGCAGTCCAGGCCCTCGGGCCCGACGGTCGCCAGGGCCACGAACGGCGAAGCCTCGATCAGCGCCCGGTAGTGCGGGGTGATGTGGTCGGTCTCCTTGACCGTGGAGGCGGCGACCGGGGCGGGGCTGTAGATTTCGGCGAGCTGTTCGGGCGTCTCGATGATCATGGCGCCGATCATGCGGCGCCGATGCTACTCCGCATAGCGAGGCTTGAGCGCCACGAGGCCGACGAAGCTCAGCAGGCCGGCGGCCGCCAGGTAGAGCCCGACCGGCGCAAGGCCTCCGCGGTCGGCGAGCAGTTGCGCGGCGATGGGCGCGAGGCCGCCGCCGATGATCCCGCCGACGTTGAAGGCGATCGAGGCTCCGGTGTAGCGCACGCGCGGCGGGAACAGGCTCGGCAGGAAGGCGCCGAGAGGGCCATAGACGAAGCCCATCATCAGCAAGGCCAGCGATAGCCAGAGCCAGATCAACGGCAACGATCCCGCGCCCATCATCAGCCCCATGACGGCGCCGACCGCGACCGTGCCAACGCAGCCCGCCATCAGCACGCGACGTGGGTTGGCGACGTCGGACCACCAGCCGGCCGCCAGGATGCCCGCCGCCAGGAACAGGATCGCGCCGAGCTGGACGGCCAGGAACGTCTCGCGACTGTAGCCCAGCTTCGTCGTGCCGTAGCCCAATGCGAACGCGGTCGAGATGTAGAAGATCGCGAAGCAGGCCACGACGGCGAAGGTGCCGCCGAGCAGGGCGCCGCCGTGCCGCCGGACCACCTCGGCCATGGGCACGTGGCTGGGCTCGGCCTCTTCCAGGGCTTTCTGGAAAGCGGGCGTCTCGCCGATCCTGAGGCGCACCCAGAGGCCCAGTCCCACCAGGATCGCGCTGGCCAGGAACGGCAGCCGCCAGCCCCAGGCCTGGAAGTCCTCGGCCGATAGCCCAAGGCCCAGCAGCAGGAACAGCCCGTTGGCGGCGATGAAGCCGACCGGAGCGCCGAGCTGGGGGAACATTCCGAAGCGCGCGCGCCAGCCGGGCGGGGCGTTCTCCACCGCCAGCAACGCGGCCCCGCCCCATTCGCCGCCCAGGCCGAAGCCCTGGCCGAACCGCAGCAGGCAGAGCAGGGCAGGGGCCACCCAGCCGACCATGGCGTAGGTGGGGAGGAAAGCGATCAGCAGGGTCGACAGACCCATGGTCAGCAGCGAGGCCACCAGGGTCGACTTGCGGCCGATGCGGTCGCCGAAGTGGCCGAAGAAGGCCGCGCCGACCGGCCGGGCGAAGAAGGCCACGGCGAAGGTCGCATAGCTCTGCATGAGCTGGGCCGAGTCCGACGCGGCCGGGAAGAACAGCTTGGGGAACACCAGCGAGGCGGCCGTGGCGTAGATGTAGAAGTCGTAGAACTCCACCGCCGTGCCGACCAGACTCGCCGTCAGCACGCGGCGGGTGGAGGCGCCGCCGGCGCCGGTCTGAACTGAAGCCACGTCTGCTGTCCCCTCGTTGGCTTCGGCTTGAAGCCGCGGGCCCCGACGGTCAAGTCGCATGGCGTTCCGGCGCGATTGACGCTAGGGCGGGACCATGACCGCCGACATCGATCCCTTCTACGCCATCTCGATCAGCGGCCTGGCGCAGCGGCTCAAGGCCGAGGGGCGCCAGGTGATCCACATGGAGTTCGGCCAGCCCTCGACCGGCGCGCCGAAGGCCGCCATCGCCCGCGCCCACGAGGTGCTGGACGCCGAGGCCATGGGCTACTGGGAAAGCGCCCCGCTGAAGGCCCGCATCTGCCGCCACTACGCCGAGGCCTACGGGGTCACGGTCGAGCCGCAGCAGATCACCCTGACCTGCGGCGCCTCCCCCGCGCTGGTGCTGGCCCTGTCGGCGACGTTCAACCCCGGGGACGTGATCGCCATGGCCCGGCCGGGCTATGTGGCCTACCGCAACAGCGTGAAGGCGCTGCACATGGTCCCGCTGGAGATCGAGTGCGGGGCCGAGAGCCGCTACCAGCTCACCGCCGACATGCTGGCGAAGGCGGAGCCCGCGCCGGCCGGCGTGATCCTGGCCAGCCCCGCCAACCCGACCGGCACCGTGATCCCGGGGTCGGAGCTGGAAGCCATCGCCCGCGTCTGCCGCGAGCGGGGCATCCGGATCATCTCCGACGAGATCTACCACGGCCTCAGCTACGCCGAGCGGACCCACTCGATGCTGGAGTTCGAGCCGAACGCCATCGTCGTGAACAGCTTCTCCAAGTACTTCAGCATGGCGGGATGGCGTCTCGGCTGGCTGCTGGTCCCCAGGGCCGAGGCCTCGCAGGCAGTGGCCTACATGGGCGCCCTGTTCCTGACCGCGCCCTCGCTGGCCCAGCACGCGGCCCTGGTCGCCATGGACAGCCGCGACGAGCTGGAGGGCCACCTGGCCACCTATCGCCGCAATCGCGAGCTGCTGCTGGAGGCCCTGCCCGCGCTGGGGCTGGAGAAGATCGCCCCGCCCGACGGCGCCTTCTACATCTGGGCCGACGTCGGCCGGTACACCGACGACAGCCTGTCGTTCTGCAAGCAGCTGCTCCAGGACACCGGGGTCGCCACGGCGCCGGGCATCGACTTCGACCCCGTGGAAGGGCGCCGGTTCATCCGCATGAGCTTCGCCGTCTCGACGCCCGAGATCGAGCAGGCCATCCGGCTGATGGTCCCGTGGTTCCAGGCGCGGGCGGCCAAGGCGGCGTAGGTCGGCTGCTGGGTGCTTGACGAAGGGCTCCCGGCATCGTCACTCCCAGGCTGTTTCGGGAGATGGCGATGCAGACGCGCAAGCTGGGTCAGTTCGAAGTGTCGGCCATCGGCCTGGGGTGCATGAGCCTCAGCCACGCCTACGGCGCCCCGCCGCCGCGCGAGCGGGCCGAGGCGGTGCTGCTGGGCGCGCTGGATGCCGGCTACACCTTCTTCGACACGGCGGCGGTGTACGGCCTCGGACATAATGAGACCCTGGTCGGGGAGGTGCTTGGGCCGCACCGGGACAAGTTCGTCCTGGCCTCGAAATGCGGCATCACCGACGCCACCGGCACGCAGCGCGGCATCGACGGCCGGCCGGAAACGCTGAAGGCGCTGTGTGACGTCAGCCTGCGCCGGCTGAACACCGACGTCATCGACCTCTACTACCTGCACCGTTGGGACCAGCGGGTGCCGATCGAGGAGAGCGTGGGCGCCCTGGCCGACCTGGTGCAGGCGGGCAAGATCCGCTCGATCGGCCTGTCGGAGGTCTCGGCCGACACCCTGCGGCGGGCGCACGCGACGCATCCGATCACGGCCCTGCAGACGGAATATTCGCCCTGGACCCGCAATCCCGAGATCGCGGTGCTGGACGCCTGCCGGGAGCTGGGCGTGGCCTTCGTCGCCTTCTCGCCTGTGGGCCGTGGCTTCCTGGCCGGCGGCGTGCGTGATGCGGCGAGGCTGGAGGAGGGAGACTTCCGGCGGGGGATGCCGCGGTTCCAGGGCGAGGCCTTCGCCCGCAACCTGGAACTCCTGTCACGCTTCGAGGCGATCGCGCGGGACGCCGGCTGCACGCCCGCGCAGCTCTGCCTCGCCTGGCTGCTGGCCAAGGGGGACGACATCATCCCGATCCCCGGGACGACCAACCCGGACCACATGCGCGAGGATGCGGCGGCGGCCGAGGTGGTCCTGTCGCCCGAGATCATCGCCCGGGTGGACGCGACCGTGAACGGCGAGACCGTGGTGGGCTCGCGCTACTCGCCGCAGCTCCAGGCCTCGGTCGACACCGAGCGGATGCCGGGCGAGTAGACGGCTCAGCCGGCGGGCGGCGTCCGGTCGCGGATGCGGTCGAAGCCCTGCTTGATCATGGCGAAGCGGGCGTCGACCACGGGCTCGAACTCGGCGTCCGTGAAGATGTAGGGCCAGTCGCCCTCGATCCCCTCGCGCACCAGATCGCCGACGTAGCGGGGATCGATACCCGTCTCGACACGGGCGCGGACGGTCTCCAGCCACTCCGCCTCGGCGCTCGGGCGGACCTGCTGCTGGTCGGGGAAGCGGTCCGGGCGATTGCGGGCCGAGTCCACGATGCGGGTGCGGATGAAGCCTGGGCAGAGAACGGAGACGCCGATGTTCCGCGGCGCGAGTTCGGCCCGAAGTCCTTCCGACAGCGAGACCACGCCGTACTTCGTCACGTTGTAGGCGTTGCCGGAACCGGAGATCAGTCCGGCGATCGAGGCGGTGTTGACGATGTGGCCGCCCTGGCCGTGGCGCTCGATGAGCGGGCCGAAGATCTCCACGCCCCAGATCACGCCCATCAGGTTCACCCCGATGGTCCAGTCCCAGCTGGCGTCGGTCCAGGCGCCATAGCTGCCGCCACCGCCGACCCCGGCGTTGTTCACCAGGATGTGGACGTCGCCATAGGTGTCCAGCGTCGCCTGGGCCGCCTTCCTGAGCTCATCCTTGAGCGACACGTCCGCGACCACGCCGGCGACGTCCGCGTTGGTGGCGCGCAGGCCGGCCAGCGCCTTGTCCAGCGCCCCTTGCTCGATGTCGCACAGCATCACCTTCACACCGGCCTGGGCCAGGGCGCTGGCGATTCCGAGGCCGATCCCCGACGCGCCGCCGGTCACGAAAGCGGTCTTGCCCGCGAGATCCTTCATCCTGCCATCCCCCTCAGATCCGCCGTTCCAGTCCGGCCCAGAAGGGCTCGCGCAGCTTCCGTTTGAAGATCTTGCCGGAGTCCTCCCGCGGCAGGTCGACAGCCAGGTCGACCCGCTTGGGGACCTTGTAGCCGGCCACGTGCTCACGCAGGTACGCCTTCACCTGGGTCTCGCCGAGGTCGGCGCCCTCGCTGGGCTGCACCACGGCATAGACCGCCTCGCCGAACTCCTCGTCCGGGATGCCGAACACGGCGCAGTCGGCGACGCCCGGCATCTTGAGCAGCTCGGCCTCGATCTCGGCCGGGTAGATGTTCACGCCGCCCGAGATGATCATGTCCTTGGCGCGGTCGCACAGGTAGAGGAACCCGTCCTTGTCGAAGTAGCCGATGTCGCCGGGCGCGATCAGCCCGGCCTTCTCGCTGTCGCGGCGCTTCTGATCGTCGCCGTGATAGGTGAAGTCGGCGATGCCGCGGATCCTGGCGACCACCTCGCCCACTTCGCCCGCCGGCAGGCTTTCCCCCTGGGCGTCGATCACTCGGACGTCGGCTTCGGGCCAGGGTTTGCCCACTGTTCCCGGGTGGCTCAGCCAGTCCTCGGAGGTGCAGAAGACGACGGCGCTGGTCTCGGTGGAGCCGTAGTATTCGTTGATCACCGGTCCCCACCACTCGATCATGGCGCGCTTGATCGGCGGCGGGCAGGGCGCGGCGGCGTGAACGACGAAGCGAAGGGATGACAGGTCGTAGCGGGCCTTCACCTCGTCGGGAAGCTTCAGCAGCCGGTGGAACATGATCGGCACCATGTGCAGGTGCGTCACCTTGTGGCGGTCGATCATCGCCAGCAGCTCTTCCGGATCGAAGCGGGGCTGCAGAATCACCGTCGCGCCCAGCCGCGCCGAGGCCAGGCCATAGGCGTTGGGCGCTGAGTGATACATCGGCCCGGTCACCACGGTGACCATTTCGTCGGGCGGACCGAAGCCCGCGAAGCCGAACGCCCGGGCGAGGACGGAGGCGGTGATCGCCGACTGTTCGGGCGTCGGGGGGCGCCTGCGCACGCCCTTCGGGTGGCCCGTGGTGCCGGAGGTGTAGATGACGGTGCCCGGCGCCTCGGCGTCGGTGGCCTCGATGGGCGGGAATCCCTCCAGCCATGCCGACCAGTCGAGGAAGCCCGCGGGCACGGGCGCGGCGTCGATGCCATAGGCCTCGGCGATCTCGGGCGGCGTGGGAACCACCAGGACCGGCACCCCGGGGGGCAGGGCCTTGCGGATCGGCTCGATCAGGTCGGCGTGAATGACGATCGCCTTCGCGCCCGAGTTCTCGAACAGATAGGCCGCCTCGTCGGCGGTGTAGTGCCAGTTCACGGGCGTCGGATAGGCCCCGACGAGCCCGGCGGCGAAGCTGGCCTCGAAGAACGGGAAGTCGTTTCGCAGATAGAGAGCGACCAGGTCCCCGCGCCCGATGCCCAGGCTGGCCAGCCCGCTCGCCGCGCGCGCGGCCCGCGCCTGCACGTCGGCCAGGGCGAGACGCCGCCCGCCGCTGATCAAGTCACCCATGTTTCCATCCCTCGGCGCTCGTTCCGGCGCCTGACAGGAGCTTACCTGGGCTAGCGGTCGCCGCCAGCCTGCCCCTGCGTCAGGAGTCCTCTTGCAACTTGGGATCGCATCGCAACTCTAGTGTGCAACTTCGAGGCATAGACGGCGCCTGACGATCACAGCGTTACGTCAATTTGAATTGAGATGCACTCTCAGTCCGAGCGTTCGGCCTGATTCTGTGTTGCCGTATTCTTCCTCAATACATGCACATTCGACGTGGAGCCTGCGACAATGTGGTCGTCGGAAAGTCTTGATTAACATTCCTCATGCGACCTGCCGACCAGTGCGGGAGATTGGGCATGACGGACACCTACGACGTCGCGGGACGGCTGGATTTCATTGGCCTCGACCAAGCCGGGCGTGAGGCGCTGCGCCGGCTCCGCCCATTCCTGGAGGTCGAGCTGGAGCCGGCCCTCGAGGTCTTCTACGGCCGCGTCCGGGCCAATCCGCACACGCGCGCGTTCTTCCGCGACGACGGCCACATCAAGGCCGCCCAGAAGGGACAGATGGGGCACTGGGCGACGATCGTCGACGGTCGGTTCGACGAAGCCTACGTGAAGGGTGTCCGGACGATCGGTGCGACCCATGCCCGGATCGGCCTGGAGCCCCGCTGGTACATGGCCGGCTACGCCGTGATCACCGAGGCGCTGGTGCGCAGGATGATCGAGGCGAAGTGGCCGAAAGGCTTCGGTGGCCGCGCCAAGGGCGGCCAGGAGGTCGCGGACGGCATCGTCGCCTTTCTGAAGGCGATGATCCTGGACATGGACTTCTCGATCTCCACCTACCTCGAAGCCCTGGACGCGGATCGCCGGAAGCTGGCGGCTGCGCGAGAGGTGGCCGAGCGGGACCAGGCTGCTGCGGTCCAGGCGCTGGGCGCGGCCCTGTCCCGCCTGGCGCAGGGCGAGCTCAACGCGCGCGTGGATGCGCGCGTCGCTCCGGAGTTCGAGGGGCTGAAGAGCGACTTCAACGAGGCCATCGCGGCCCTCGAGCGGGCCATCGGCTCGGCGGCGGAAGCCGCCCAGGTGGTCGGCGAGGGTGTCGGCCAGATCAGCGTGGCGGCCAACGATCTCTCACGGCGCACCGAGCAACAGGCCGCCAACCTGGAGGAGACCGCCGCCGCCCTGGAGGAGATCACGGCCACCGTCCGCCGGAGCGCGGAAGGGGCGCAGACCGCCAGCCAGGTCGTCGCCGAGGCTCGCGCCGCCGCCGAACGCTCGGCGCCCGTGGTCGAGCAGGCGATCGGCGCCATGGACAAGATCGACCATTCGTCGAGCCAGATCGGTCAGATCATCGGGGTGATCGACGAAATCGCCTTCCAGACCAACCTGCTGGCGTTGAACGCCGGCGTGGAAGCCGCGCGGGCCGGGGACGCCGGCAAGGGCTTCGCCGTGGTCGCGTCCGAAGTGCGGGCCCTGGCCCAGCGCTCGGCCGAGGCCGCCAAGGAGATCAAGGCCCTGATCGCCCAGTCGGAGGACGAGGTGAAGGCCGGCGTCGGCCTCGTCGGTCAGACCGGGGAGGCGCTGATGACGATCGCCGAACGCGTGACGGCCATCGACACCCTGGTCGCCGAGATTGCGTTGTCGGCCCGCGAGCAGACCCGTGCGCTTGGCGAGGTGAACATCGCGGTCAACCAGCTCGACCAACTCACCCAGCAGAACGCCGCGATGGTCGAGCAGACGACCGCGGCGACCAACGCCCTGAGCGGCCGCAGCAGCAACCTTTCCCGTGTCATGTCCGGTTTCAGCGTCGGAACTGGTGCGCCGGCCTCGCTCCCGCGGGCGCGAAACGCGGCCTGACTTCGGCGCCGCAAGAGGCCAATTTGACGCAGCCTCAGGTTGCGTTGCCGCAAAGTAACGTTAACTGCCGGCTGCGCACCTCTCGGATGAAAGAGAGGGATACCGTGGCCGACCAATTCGCCGTCAAGGAACGACTGGATTTCATCGGACTGGACGAGGGCGCGCGCGACAGCCTGCGCGCCCTGCGCCCGTTCATCAAGGCGGAGATCCAGCCGGCGCTGGAAGTCTTCTACGCCAAGCTCCGCAAGACCCCGCGGGTCCGCGGCTTCTTCAGCGACGAGCGGCACATCCAGGGCGCCCAGAACGGACAGGCGCGGCACTGGAACGTCATCGCCGACGGCCAGTTCGACGACGCCTATGTCAACGGGGTTCGGCGGATCGGCGAGACCCATGCCCGCATCGGCCTGGAGCCGCGCTGGTACATCGCCGGCTACGCGCTCATCACGGAGGCCCTGCTGCGCCGGCTGGTGGAGGCCCGCTGGCCGAAGGGCCTCGGCGGGCGCGGGAAGGGGGCGGCGGAGACCGCCGACGCGATCACCTCGCTGGTCAAAGCCATGATGGTCGACATGGATTTCGCCATCTCGGTCTATCTGGACACGCTCGAGAACGAGCGGCAGAGGCTCGAGGCTGAACGGCGCGAAACCGAAGATCACCAGAACGCGGCCATGCAGGCGATCAGCGACGCTCTGGCGCGGGTCTCGAACGGCGACCTCCGGGCGCGAATGGACGTCGAGCTGTCGCCGGAGTTCGCGAGCCTGAAGGCCAATTTCAACAGCGCCATGGACGCCATGGAGCGGGCCATCGGCTCGGCCTCGGACGCCGCCCAGGTGGTGGGTGAGGGCGTCGATCAGATCGGGACCGCGGCCAGCAACCTCTCGCGCCGCACGGAACAGCAGGCGGCCAACCTGGAAGAGACGGCGGCCGCGCTTGAGGAGATCACGACCACTGTCCGCAAGAGCGCCGAGGGCGCGCTGGTGGCCAGCGAGGCCGTTGCTCAGGCGAAGGCGGAGGCCGATCGGTCCGGCGCCGTGGTCGAGCAGGCGATCGGCGCCATGGACGAAATCGACGGGTCGTCCAGCCAGATCAGCCAGATCATCGGCGTGATCGATGAAATCGCCTTCCAGACCAACCTGCTGGCGCTGAACGCCGGCGTCGAGGCCGCTCGGGCCGGCGACGCGGGCAAGGGCTTCGCGGTCGTGGCCTCGGAAGTCCGGGCCCTGGCCCAGCGTTCGGCCGAAGCCGCCAAGGAGATCAAGGCCCTGATCACTCAGTCGGGCGCCCAGGTGAAATCCGGCGTCACGTTGGTGGGCGAGACAGGTCAGGCGCTGGCCGCGATCGCCGAACGGGTGACGGCCATCGATGGCCTCATCCGCGAGATCGCGGCCTCGGCCCAGGAGCAGACCCGGGCCCTCAGCGAGGTGAACAACGCCGTCAGCCAGCTGGACCAGCTCACCCAGCAGAATGCGGCCATGGTCGAGGAGACCACCGCGGCGACGCATGCCCTCAACGCGCAGAGCATCGACCTGTCGCGCCTGATGGCGGGCTTCACCGTGGGGGCGGCCGCCACCGCCCGGCCGGGCGCGTCGAGGGCCCGCGCCGCCTAGACCATCCCGGCCTTGCGCAGCGCCTGATAGGCCTTGATCACGCGCTGCAGCCGGTGCTCCCCGGACCGATCGCCCTGATTTGAGTCGGGGTGCAGGCGGCGCACCAGTTCGGTGTAGCGCGCGCGGATCTTCGGGCCGTCGGCGTCCTCGTCCAGGTCGAGATCCGCCAGGGCGTTGCGCTCGATCTTTCCAAGCCGACGGGCCTCGGGTTCCGGCTTCCGGGCGCCGCCGCCGCCAAACATGCCGAAGGGGTCGCGATAGCCCTGACCGGATCCGAATTTTGCCGTGAACGCCGCAGCCTCCCGGCTGTGGCGGCCGGCCTTCATTTCCCAGGTCGGACGGCCGCCCGTCATCGCCTCTTCCTGCTGGCGGCGGCGAACCTCACCCTCTGACATGCCGGCGAAGAAGTTCCAGTTGCGATTGTACTCGGCCGCATGCGGCTGGCAGAACCAATAGTGCTCGTTCAGCATGTCCCGGCCCTTTGGCGCGCGGGCGGTGGCCGCGAGCCGGCAGCCGGGGTGGTCACACTGCCGCTCGCCGGGCTTCAGGGCGTGCACGTCCTCCTTCGTCGCGTCGTCCTTGGAGGGCGGGCGCACGCGGATGTCGACGAATTTTGGCTTGTATTGAAACGCGCCGGGCATGGGCCAAGTATGGTGGGGAGAAACTTCCCTGCAAGAATTGAAGATGCGACCGATGGGCGCCATACTTGAGGCAATCCGAGACAAGCTGACGGCGGCGTTCGAGCCCACCAGGCTTGAGATCGTCGACGACTCCTCCCGACATGCGGGCCATGCCGGCGCGCGCGAAGGCGGGGAAAGCCACTTCAATGTGACGATCGAGGCGCCGGCCTTCGCCGGCACGCCGCGGGTCGCCCGGCAGCGGATGGTCTACCATGCCCTGGCCGAGGAACTCGCCGGGCCCGTGCATGCGCTCTCGGTGAAGGCGCTGGCGCCCGGCGAAGGCTGAGGCTGAACTGACAATAGAGCCGCCCGGTGCGGCCGACGACAACGTGGGAGGGACGGGTTGCGGACGACCATCACCGTCAATGGCGAGGCGCGGTCGCTCGACCTCGACCCGCGAACGACCTTGCTCGACTTCCTGCGCGAGAAGGTGGCGCTGACCGGCACGAAGAAGGGTTGCGACCATGGTCAGTGCGGCGCCTGCACGGTCCTGGTGAATGGCGTCAGGATCAACGCTTGCCTGTCCCTGGCGGTGATGCACGACGGGGACGAGGTGACGACCATCGAGGGGCTCGGCGCGCCCGAGGCCCTGCACCCCATGCAGCAGGCCTTCCTGACCCACGACGCCTTCCAGTGTGGCTATTGCACCCCTGGCCAGATCTGCTCGGCGGTCGGCGTCCTCGCCGAGATCAAGGCGGATATCCCGAGCCACGCCGGTGATGTCGGCGCGCAGGCGCGGCTGACCGCCGACGAGGTGCGTGAGCGTATGAGCGGCAACATCTGCCGCTGCTCGGCCTATCCCCAGATCGTCGATGCGATCCTCGACGCCGCGGGGAACCTGCCGTGAAGCCGTTCACCTACGAGCGGGCCTCCGACGCCAAGGCCGCGGTGCAGGCCGCCGTGGAGACGCCCGGCGCGCGCTTCATCGCGGGCGGCACGAATCTCCTCGACCTGATGAAGCTCGAAATCGAGCAACCGCAGCACCTGATCGACGTCGGCCGCCTGCCGATGGCCACGATCGAGGACACCGCCGACGGTGGCCTGCGGATCGGCGCCATGGCCAGCAACACCAAGGTCGCGGCCGACGCGCGGGTGCGCAGCCGCTACCGGGTCCTGTCGCAGGCGATCGTCTCGGGCGCCTCCGGCCAGCTGCGCAACAAGGCCAGCACGGGCGGCAACCTGCTGCAGCGGACCCGCTGCCCGTACTTCTACGACACCAGCAAGCCCTGCAATAAGCGCCAGCCAGGCGCCGGCTGCGCCGCGCTCGAAGGCCACATCCGCGAGAGCGCGATCCTCGGCGCCAGCCGCGCCTGCATCGCCGTCCATCCCTCGGACATGGCGGTCGCGCTCGTCGCCCTGGACGCTTCGGTGGAGACGCTGACACCGTCGGGCGAGACGCGCAGCTTCCCGCTGATGGAGCTGCATCGGCTGCCCGGCGAGACGCCGCACCTGGAAACCCACCTGATCCCCGGCGAACTCATCACCGCCGTAGTCCTTCCCCCGCTCCCCGAGGGCGGACAGCAGTACCGCAAGGCCCGTGATCGCGCCTCGTACGCCACGGCGCACGCCAGTGTCGCGGTGGTCGGCGGTCGGATCGCCCTCGGTGGCCTCGCCCACAAGCCCTGGCGGGCCGCTGACGCCGAGGCGGCGCTGGCTTCGGGCGCGACGGCGGAAGAGGCCATGGGCGTGGAGCTGAAGGACGCCACGCTCCGCGACGAAAACGCCTTCAAGGTCCCGCTCGCCACCCGCCTGGTGGCCGCCACGCTTCGGGAGGCCGCGCAATGAGCTCGGTGCAGGACTGGGAAGCCCCCAACCCGGTGAAGGACAATCGCTCGGGCCTGATTGGCAAGGGCGTCGACCGCTACGAGGGACCGCTCAAGGTGACGGGCGCGGCGCCCTATGCCTACGAGGTGACGCCGCCGTCCCCGCCGGCGTACGGCGTGATGGTCGGCGCCGAGATCGCCACCGGCCGTATCACCGGCGTCGATACGGTCGAGGCCGAGGCTGCGCCTGGTGTGCTCGCTGTCTGGACGCATCGCAACGTCCCGGCTCAACCGCCACGCGGGACGAAGGCCCACCCGCGCAGCACCAGCGGCTCGAGGCCTGCCCTCGAGAGCGATCGGGTCACCTATTTCGGCCAGCCGGTGGCCTTCGTGGTCGCCGACACGCTGGAGAATGCGACCGCGGCGGCGAAGCTGGTCCGCTTGACCTATACGGCGGCCGATCCCGACGTGGACTTCCCCCACCGGCTCGACGCGGCCGGCATGCCGCCCGGCGAACAGGACACCGAGATCGGCGATTTCGAGGCCGGCTTCGCCGCGTCGGACGTGAAGCTCGACGAAACCTGGACCACCCCGATCCAGAACCACTGCCAGATGGAGCCCTGTGCGTCCGTCGCCTGGTGGGAAGGTGGGAAGTGCATCGCCCACACCTCCGTGCAGATGGTGAAACCAGCCCAGCACGGGCTGGCCGAGACGCTGGGCATCGGCCGGGACGACGTGCATCTCCTCACCCGCTACATCGGTGGCGGCTTTGGGGGTAAGGGCCAGACCTACGACGATCTCACCCTGGCGGCGCTGGCCGCGCGGGCGCTGGGGCGGCCGGTGAAGGTCGCTTTCACCCGCCAGCAGATGATGCACGGGACCATCCACCGGCCGGCCACGATCCAGCGGGTCCGCCTGGGGGCGGGCGCGGATGGACGGCTCAACGCGATGTCGCTGATGACGTGGACCCACTGCCAGCGCGACGGGGCCTTCACCGAGCATGCCTCGAACTTCGCCCGCAACCTCTATGCGGCGCCCAACCGCCTGACAGGGCACCGGCTGGTGAAGCTCGACCTGCCGCATGCGGGGGCGATGCGGGCGCCGGGCGAGGCGTCGGGCACGCTCAGCCTCGAATGCGCCATGGACGAACTGGCCGAGAAGCTGGGCCTCGACCCCATCGAGCTGCGCATCCGCAACGAGCCCGAGGTCGACCCCGAGAACGGCCGCCCGTTCTCCATGCGCCAGCTCGTGCGCTGCATGAAGGAAGGCGCCCAGCTATTCGGTTGGGACCGGCGCCTGCCGACGCCGGGCCAGGTCCGCGACGGCCGCTGGCTGGTCGGCCTGGGCATGGCGGCGGCCATCCGGGGCAACTTCCTGCTGCCGGCCAAGTGCAGCTTCTCGGTCGACGCCGACGGCGTGATCACCGTGCGCCAGGGCATGACCGACATCGGCACCGGCACCTACACCGTACTGGCCCAGATCGCCGCCGAGACCCTGGGCGTGCCGCTGGGCAAGGTGGTGGTCGAGATCGGCGACTCCGAGCTGCCCCCGGCGCCCGGTTCGGGCGGCCAGTTCGGCGCCGCTACGGCCGGCTCCGCGGCTCTGGCTGCGGGAATGAACCTGCGTCAGGCGATCGCCGAGCTTGCGGTGGCGGATCCTGGATCGCCGCTGCATGGCGGCGATCCCAACGCGGTCACCTTCCAGGACGGGGTCGTCGCGCTGGAGAACCGGTCCGAGACGCTGGCCGAGCTGGTCCGCCGCGCCGCGCCGGCAGGGCTGACGGTGGAGGGCGAGATCCGTCCCGCTCAGGACGCCCAGAAGTGGAGCCAGCAGACCTACGGCGCCCATTTCTGCGAGGTCGGCGTCGACCCTGTCAGCGGCGAGGTTCGCGTGCGTCGCATGCTGGGCGTGTTCGCCGCGGGCCGGATCCTGAACGCCAAGACGGCCAGGAGCCAGCTCACCGGCGGCATGATCTGGGGCGTGGCGTCCGCGCTTCACGAGGGCAATGCGCCCGACCTGCGCTATGGCTCGCTGCTGGGTCAGGACCTCGGGAACTACCTCGTGACCGTGCAGGCCGACGTCGGCGAACTTGACGCCATCATGCTGGACGAGGTCGACGACAAGGCCAATCCGATGGGGATCAAGGGCGTCGGCGAACTGGGCAACTCGGGCGCGGGCGCGGCGGTCGCCAACGCCATCTACAATGCTTGTGGGGTTCGCGTGCGCGACTATCCGATCACGCCCGACAAGCTGCTGCCGGGGCTGATCGCCAAGGGGTGGTAGGGCGCACGGTCGAGGCGCCTTTCCGGATGCGCAGAACTATTCTGCACAAAAGGTAACTACTCACAGCGCAAGCCAGACCCTATCTGCACGTCCGCCGGCGAACGAACCGGCTGACGTGGAGACGACGACCGTGAAACTGCTGCTGTCCCTGGCGACGCTGGTGGGCTCGGTGAGCCTGCTGCTGAGCGACTGGGCGGGCCGGGCTTTCCCCTACCTTTAGGCGTCAGTCGCGCAGGCGCAGCTCGCCCAGCACGCGCGCCAGATCGCCCTCGCGGAAGGGCTTCTGCAGGACCGGCGAGCCTCGATCCACTTCGCGAAGACCTGCATCGCCGTAGCCGGTGGCGAAGGCGAATGGCGCGCCCTTCTCCCTCAGGAGATCGGCCAGGGGGAATATTGGCTGGCCGCCAAGGTTCACGTCCAGCACCGCGCAATCGAGCTCGGCCTCCCGGACCAGCTCCATCGCCTCGTCCAGGCGCGACGCCGGGCCGACAACCGTACAGCCGAGGTCGCTCAGCATGTCCTCGATCAGCATGGACACCATCATCTCGTCCTCGACGACGAGGACTCGGAGCCCTTCGAGGGTGGCTGTGGTCATGGCCGGAACTCCCACGCCCTGGGGCCGGCGTTGGGGGACGCCAGACCGGGGCGAGTCATGTGTAGTGGATAGGGCGTCGGTTGTCGCGGGGCGGATGAGCCTACCCCCAGGTTCGCCGAATACATGGACCGGGCCTTCCCCCATACTTCCCTTTGCGCCTCAACGACGGAAGCTCTGCTTTGGTTCCCTGCGCCCACACGTCGCACCGCGTGCGACTCCTGGTCTTCGCGAATGGGAAACCTTGATCGGGGAACATGGCCTCCTGGTTGAGGCATAAGCCATGTTCGACTTCACCGTTCGGGCCCGTAGCGGGCATTGGATCCTGCAGGACGCCGAGGCCGGCGAGCTCGGCGCCTACGAGACTCGGGACGAGGCGCTGGCCGCGGCCGGTGACTGGATGCGGCTGATCGAGCAACCCTGGCCCGTCCTGATCTGCGACGAGGATGGAGAGTGGCGGCAGACACTTGTCGAGCCGACGCGCTTCCACTGATCATCCATTACGCGCCAGTAAGACATTAAGTCGCTGTAACTATCTTAAATCTCTGTCATTACTCCCTATTCACGGGAAGTAATGGGTCATTCGAAGTATTCGTTTCCCTGCCGGCGGACAACACCGTCGGAAGCACCAACCGCTTCGAGGGAAACGACCATGACCAACTTTGCCACTCGCATCTCCGGCGTCGCCATGCTGGCGCTCGCGGCCCTCCCCATCGCCGCCCTGCCGGCTCAGTCGCTCGCCGCCACCAGCGTGAAGGTGGCCGACCTGAACCTCTCCTCCCCCGAGGGCCAGGCCGCCTTCGCCAAGCGTGCGGATACCGCCGCCCGCACCTACTGCGGCAACGTCTACAGCCTGATCGAACGCTCGACCTGCCGCGTCGCCGTGAAGGCCGAACTCGACGAGAAGGTCGCGGTCGCCCGCGCCGCCCAGCTCGTCCAGGCCTCCCAGACCTTCGCCGCCCGCTAGCTCTCCCTTCGATAGCGGATGTGCGAAAAGGGCCCGCGGCCGCCCCAGCCGCGGGCCCAATCGCATCCGTCGCCGTCCGTCAGGCCGCGTCGACGAGGACGATCTCGGAGTCCTCCAGCGCCGTGACCCGCAGGACCTCCTCGTCCTTCACCGCCGCCCCGTCGCGGGCGTTCAGTCGGACCCCGTTGACGTCCACGGCGCCGACCGCCGGCACCAGATAGGCGTGCCGATCCTTGCCCAGGACGTACTCGGTCGTCTCTCCGGCCTTCAGCGTCGCCCCCGCCACGCGCGCGTCGGTTCGGATGGGCAGGGCGTCGACATCCCCCGGCAGGCCGCTGGCCAGGGTGACGAACTTTCCGGCGCGGTCGCCCTTGGGAAAGGGCTTGGCGCCCCAGCCCGGCTTGCCGCCACGCTCCTTGGGCTCGATCCAGATCTGGAAGAGCGTCGTCGTCTCCGGCTCGAGATTATACTCGGCATGACGGATCCCCGAGCCCGCGCTCATCACCTGGACATCGCCCGCCGCCGTGCGCCCCTGGTTGCCCAGGCTGTCCTGGTGCGTGATCGCGCCCGTGCGGACATAGGTCACGATCTCCATGTCCGCGTGGGGGTGGGGCGGGAAGCCGGAGTTCGGCGCGATTTCGTCGTCGTTCCACACCCGGATCGGGCCCCAGCCCATGTTTTCCGGGTCATAGTAGTTGGCGAACGAGAAGTGATGGCGGGCCTTGAGCCAGCCATGGTCCGCGCCGCCCAGGCGCGCGAAGGGTCTGCGGTCGATCATGGTTCGTCTCCCGGCGGCCGTCTGGGCCGCGTTCGGTCGGAAAGATAGTGTCGCCGCATCGGGGATAAATTGGTCTCCGTGCATAAGATTGCTTCTGAATTGGAAGCGCTGCCCGTAGCTGAACCAGGGCGAGCGCGGTGTTTCAGGCCCGGTTCATCACGGTGGCGCTTGGATGCGCCTCGAACGCTGAGGAGGCTGTCATGACGAAGTTCCCCCACATCGCGGCGCTTGCGCTCGTCGCCCTGGCCGGCGCGGCCGACGCGCAGCCTTTCCGCGGCGGGACTGCGACGCTGTACGACCAGCCCAACTTCCAGGGCAATTCGGTCACCATCACCCAATCCGCGCCCGACCTCGGCAAGTGGCGCTTCAACGACCGGGCGCAGAGCGCGCGGTTCGAGGGGCGTTGGCTGATCTGTGAGCACGACGATTTCCGGGGCCGCTGCCAGGAAGTGCGGGGCGATGTGCCCAACCTGCATGCCTACGGCCTCATGGCCCAGGTCTCCTCGCTCGAACCGGCGGGCCGCCCGCGACCCGACCCCGTCGGCCCGAGCCGGCCGGGCGTTGGCTCGCGGGGCGTCGAGGGAGCGCGCACCGTCTTCTTCCCCCGTCCGACAGTGGACGGGTACGACGTGGCGGCGGGCGACCGCGGGGCCGACGTCTACTGTCGCCGCCAGGGCCTCGGCTCGGCCGTCTGGTACGACTCCAGCGAGCGCGCCCGCGAGGCGATCGGCCCGGAAGGCCAGATCGTCGGCCGCTCGTCGGTTCTGCGCGACCTGCTCTGCCGCAAGTATTGACCGCCGCGTCGGCCTCCTGTCCCTCTGACGACAGGAGGCTGACGCATGTTCAGGACGTTTGGGATCGCAGCCGCGGCGCTTGGGCTGATGGGCGCCGCGCCGGCCGACTGGCGGGCGCTCGACCCGGAGAACACCCTCGTCCTAGAGACCACCAAGGGGCGCGTCGTGGTCGAGCTGCGTCCCGAGTTCGCGCCGAAGGGCGTGGAGCGGATCAAGCTGCTCGCGCGTGAAGGCGTCTATGACGGCCTGCAGTTCCACCGGGTGATCGACGGCTTCGTCGCCCAGACGGGCAACCCAAATAACCGGGACGGCGGAACCTCCCGCCATCCCGACCTGCCGCCCGAGTTCAGCTTCCGCATTCCGGCGGCGGCGGCCACGGTCGTGGTGGAGCGTAGCGATGCACGAGAGGGCTTCGTCGGCGCGACGCCGTTCCAGGCGGTGTCCGCGGCCGAACAGGCCCTGCGACCAGATCCGCGGCTCCGGGGCTGGGGCGCGTACTGTCCTGGCGTCGTCGGGATGGGCAGACAGGCAGACCCGGGCAGCGCCAACTCGGAGATCTTCGTGATGCGTGCGGCGGCGCGACGGCTCGACCATGAGTACACGGTGGTGGGGCGCGTCGTGGCGGGCGGCGAAGCGGTTCAGGGCCTGGCGGTGGGCGAGCCCCCGAAGGTTCCGGACCTGATGCTGAAGGTGCGTGTGGCCGCCGACCTGCCGGAAAGCGAACGTCCGCGCCTCGAGATCCTGGACGAGCGGGGGCGGGCCTTCCGCGAGCACGTGGAGTCGCTCAAGCGCGCGAACGGCGCCGCCTTCAGCATCTGCGATGTGGAGGTCCGTTCGCGCGTCCGGTGAACCCGCTGCGACGATGCGCGCAATTGTTGAGTCGGGCGGTCGGCCGTAGTGGCCGCGCATGCGTTTCGAGGTTGTGCAGGAAGAGGACGCCTGGGTCGTCCGCCGCGAGGGTCATGAGCTCGCGCGCTTCGACGATCAGGACACCGCGCTCAGCGACGTGGCCGACAGGCTGCGCGGCGCCGACGGCACGGCGCCCGTGTCGCTGGCGGTCCGCTATCAGGGACGCTCCGCCTGACCTAAGGTCTTGCCGACCCGGCTCGGCGCAGGCCAGATCGCCAGTCCTTCGCCTTGGAGCTGGCCCTTGAAATTCCTCCGATCCCTGAGCGTTCAGGTGCTGATCGCCCTGGCCCTGGGTCTTGCCGTCGGTGCGCTCGCAGCGGCGTACGGCGGCGACGGCGCGCGGCGCGTCGTTGAGGGGGTGGAGGCCGTTGGCGGCCTTTGGCTCAACGCCCTGCGCATGACGGTGATCCCGCTGATCTTCGCTGTGCTGGTCACCGGCATCGCCCAGGTGTCGGACGCCGCCTCGACGGGCCGGCTGGCGGTGCGCGCGGTGGTCTGGTTCGTGGGGCTGATGCTGCTGTCGGCAGTGACGTCGATCCTTCTGGTGAACGGAATCCTTGGCGCCTGGCCGGTCGGCGAGGCGGCGGCGGCGGCTCTGCGCGCGGGGGCTCAGGCGCCCGCCGCCGACATGGCCACCACGCCGGACTTCGGCGCCTGGCTGCGCAGCCTCGCGCCCTCCAATCCCCTGAAGGCCGCGACAGAGGATGCCGTCCTGCCGGTGGTGGTCTTCGCAGTGTTTGTGGGCTTCGCGCTCATCCGCCTGCCGGACGGTCGCGGGCGGCCGCTGGTCGATCTCTTCCAGGCGCTGGGCGACGCCATGATCGTGATCGTGCGATGGGTGCTGGTCGTGGCGCCGATCGGTGTCTTCGCCCTTGGCCTCGGCGTCGGTCTGCGCGCGGGCGTCGGCGCGGCGGGCGTGCTGGGTCACTACATCGTGGTCGCGTCGTCGGCCGGCGTCGCCATCACGGTCATCGGCTATGTGCTGGCGGTGACCGTCGGGCGTGTCCCTCTGGCGACCTGGGCCCAGGCCACGGCGCCGGTCCTGGTGGCAGCCTTCGCCACTCAGTCCTCTCTCGCGTGCTTGCCCGCGATGATCGAGCGCTCGCGCGACGACCTCGGCGTCCCGGCGCGCGTGGCGGGCCTCGTCTTGCCCCTGGCGGTGGCGATCTTCCGGTTCACCAGTCCGGCGGTGAACCTCGCCGTCTGCCTGTTCATCGCCGAGGTCTACGGCATCGAGCCGACGATGCTGCAGTATTCCGGCGCGGTCCTGGTGGCGCTGGCGGTGGCGATCGGCTCGGTGGGCCTGCCCGGCCAGGTCTCCTTCATCATCAGCGTCGCCCCGATCTGCATCACCCTGGGATTGCCGATCGAGCTGCTGCCGATCCTGCTGGCGGTCGAGGTCGTGCCCGACATCTTCCGCACGCTGGGCAACGTGACCGGCGACATGGCGGTGACCGCTATCGTCTCGAAAGGCGAACGCGAGGCTCCGGCTACCCAAGCTTGAGCGGTTCGGGCATGGTCCCGCGCCATGCCGAATGAACCCTTCTTTCGAAAGGACGGAGACCTCTTCGTCCCCACCCGCGCGGGCATCGGGCCCTGGGTCGCCGACAGTCTGCACGGTCGCGTCATCATCGGGCTGCTGGGCGCAGAGATCGAACGCCGCTTCGGTTCGCCCGACTACATGCCGGCCCGCCTGACCGTCGACATGTACAAGCTGCCCGACCTGTCGCCGGTCGAGGTGGTCACCCGCGTGGTCAAGGACGGCTACCGGATCAAGGTGATCGACGCTGAGTTCATCTCGGGCGGCCAGAGCGCCGGCCGCGCCACCTGCCAGCTCCTGCGTCGCACCGAGAATCCGTCCGGCAATGTCTGGAGGCCTGACCCCTGGGACGCGCCGAAGCCCGACGCCATCGAGCAGTCGCCCGCCGGACCGATGGGCGGCATGTGGAAGGTGAAGCCCATCTCAGGCGGCTTCGGCACGCTCGAGATGCCGCGCAGGATCTGGATGGCCGAAGTCCGCGACCTGGTCGAGGGCGAGCCGCTCACGCCATTCGCCCGGGTCGCGGTCGCCGCCGACTTCGCCAGCCCCTTCGCCAACGCGGGCGATCAGGGCCTCGGTTACATCAATACCGACCTAACACTATACCTCCACCGTGAGCCGGTGACCGAGTGGATCGGCTTCGAGGTGTTCAACCACGGCGCCACGGACGGCGTGGCCATCGGCGAGTGCCTGGTCCACGACGAGCAGGGGCCCCTCGGCTCGGCGAGCTGCACGGCCCTGGCGCAGAAGCGCAAGGCCTAGGGTCTGTACTCATAACCCTTGCTGAGTGGGGCGACGCTTGATTCAAGGCTACCGAAAGGAGCCTTGGTATGGCGCGTTACGATCTGAGCGAGGCGGAGTGGCGGCTGATCGAGCCGTTGTT